>OZ257140.1:0-3278329 GCA_965279165.1 Bacteroidia bacterium | reverse complement strand
CATCAAATACATTGCCTAATCCGCCCAATATACCACCTTCTTCTTTTCTGCGAAAGGAACCATAAGAAATAATACGGCTTGCCAATCTGCTAATAGGTAAAGATTGTATCCAAACTTTTCCAGGACCGGATAAGGTTGCAAAGAAAACCCCTTCGCCACCAAATAAGGTATTTTTTATTCCACCTACAAACTGAATATCGTAATTTACTTCTTGTGAAAAAGCCACCAAACAGCCGGTATCAATCTTCAGTAACTCGCCCGGTTGTAAGGTTCTTTCAATGATATGTCCACCTGCATGAACAAATGCCATGCCATCCCCTTCTAACTTCTCCATGATAAAGCCTTCTCCGCCAAAAAGTCCTACGCCAAGCTTTTTTTGAAATTCGATGCCAACACTCACTCCTTTTGCCGCACATAGAAAAGCATCCTTTTGGCAGATAATTTTACCACCCAGATGGTATAAATCCATTGGAATTATTTTTCCGGGATAAGGAGATGCGAAAGTTGCCGTTTTTTTTCCTTGACCTATATTGGTAAATGCAGTCATAAAAAGGTTTTCGCCAACCAGTAACCGTTTTCCGGCATTGAATAATTTACCTAATAATCCACCTTGTTGTTGCGAACCATCCCCAAAAACGGTTTGCATATCCACATTATTATCCATCATCATAAAGCTACCCGGTTCAGCCATAACGGTTTCGTTTGGATCGAGTTCAATCTCTACACATTGCATTTCATTTCCTAATATCCGGTAATCTAATTCATGGTTGTTGCGCATATATCCTTAAATTTGAGGTGCAAAATTATCTGATTTATCGATAGCTGCAAAACAATAAGAAAATTAAATGAAAACAGCCTTAATAGCAGGAGCAACAGGATTGGTAGGAAAAGAAAGTTTGTATCAACTACTTGAATCGGACAATTATAATAAAGTAATTGCTTTGGTCAGAAGACCTTTGCCTATAAAAAATCCCAAACTGCAGGAAATCATTATTGATTTCGACTCTTTACCAATAAATGGTTTGGATCACAAAGTGGATGATGTTTATTTATGTATAGGAACCACTATTAAAACTGCAGGAACACAGGATAAATTTAAGCAAGTGGATTTTGGTTATAATGTTGGAGTGGCTAAAATTTGCAAATCAATTGGTGCAAGCCGTGTGTTTCTAGTGAGTGCATTAGGTGCCGATAAAAATTCGGGTATCTTTTATAACCGTATAAAAGGCGAAACGGAAGATGCGATTGCCGGAATGGGTTATACGGCCACCCATTTTTTCAGGCCTTCGATGTTGTTGGGTAGCCGCAAAGAGTTCAGACCGGCCGAATTGGTAGGCAAAGGAATCATGCGGATACTTGGCATATTATTTATTGGACCGCTTAAAGAATATAAGGCAATACCTGCAGCAACTGTTGCCAAAGCCATGGTGCATGCATCATTGGATAATAAAGTAGGTATTGTTGTTCATTCGAACCGGGAAATGCTGGAGGGGAAGTGATTAGTCATTGGTAATTTGTCATTTGTCATTTGATTAGTTGTTTATAACCTTGTAAACCTTTCTTAGAATAATTATCTTTTCAGGAGAACCCTATCCTCTATTCACTATTCCCTTACCCCTATAAAATCGCTGATTTTGACGTTTAAAAAAAAGCACAGATAACTTAATACCTGTGCTTTAACCTCAGAAATCAATTTGAGGGGGTTATTTACTGATGAACACTTTTTGTGTTACAGAAATGTGGTTATTGTTTATTCTGCAAAAATATATGCCATTTTCAAGTGACGATGTATTGAAATACACTTCGTTGTTTAATGACTTTTCTGATGCAAGCACTACCTTACCGGTAATATCCATTAATTCGGCTTTTATATCCCCTTCCACTTTACTATTTACCTGAACTTTTAGTTCGTTGGTTGCAGGATTAGGATAGATTTGTATATCCATCAAATCAGCTTCCTGACTGTATAATCCGGTACTAGAACCTTTGGACTCTTGCCATGTAAACAGGGTTAAATTATCCAAAGAATCGGTGGTTGCCTGTGCAATAAAGTACTTAGAATTTTTGCCTAGGAAACTAAAATAATTAAGGTTTTCGGTTTGTTGTTCCAATTGTATCCATTGGTTTAAGGTGATTAATCCTTTACCCAATACCAATATATCTTGTGTATTGGTGTTTTTCACCCTTAATACATCGTATACACCTGATTTAATGGTTAAACTTCCCCAACCATCACATTTCACTTTGTTGGTCACATTTACTTTAATCCAAACCGAATCGATTTGGGGGAACCCCAAAATAGCGCCGGTTGTTTTGAAATCAATTTTAGCCGAATCTGTAAATTGTTTGCCATAAGCCATAGGAAAATCAGCAATACGGAAACCCAAAGTGCCGGAGCCTGAAATCGGATCTTCTACAATAATTTTAGCCACTAGGCTATCAATATGAAAATATTGAATGCCTTCATACTTACTATTGGTAATGATATTCGTTCCTACAGGAGCATTTGAATCAAAACTACTGTCGTGAATGGTTAATAAATCATGGTCGTCGGTACTGATTCCGGTCGAAAAATCCCAGTTTTGATTGGTTCCTGCCGGTCCAATCGAAACGGTATTAAAAAAGGTTGTGTCAATTCCATAATACACCGAATCTCCAGGTTTGCCAAAATCCGATTGGGTAATGGTAATCTGGGCAAAAGTTGCGATGGAGGAAAGCAACAAGCCGCATAATAAGTAAAATTGTTTTTTCATATTGTTTAATTGGTAGTCAAATTTAAGCAAGTTTTACTAATAGATACCTTTCAACGGGTTTGGTTGCAGGGATGTGCAAAAAAAGTACGAATTAATGACGCAACCTTCGTATTGTATTCTCTATCTATTAACTAAATTGTCCTATTGAAACCCGCGAAAGAAATACCTGAACCGGAGTTAATCCGCCTGTGTATTGGCAACGATACCATGGCTCAAAACGAGCTATACAGGAGATTTGCAGGAAAAATGACAGGGGTTTGTATGCGTTATTCGAGAAACCGAACCGATGCCCAGGATATTTTACAAGACGCTTTTATTAAAATCTTTGTCAACCTGAAGTCTTTTAAAGGCAACGGCTCGTTTGAAGGTTGGATTAAGCGCATTGTTATCAATACTTCCCTAAAACATTACCAAAAAAACCTGCGATTTAGAAACGAAACGGATATTGAAAACGCCCATGAAGTTTCTTTCGACAACCAAATTATAGAAAATATGTCGGCCACAGAGCTCATGCAAAAAGTGCAAATCATGCCTGATGGCTACCGTACAATTTTCAATCTTTATGTGGTGGAAGGTTACCAGCACAACGAAATTGGAGAATTGCTTGGCATTACCGAAGGAACCAGCAAATCGCAATTATCTCGCGCAAGGAATTATCTCATGCAACTATTAAAGTCTAACAATGTATCTTCAATATGAATCATATGAATAACAATATTTTTGATGAACAGGTAAAGAGAAAGCTGGAGAGTTATTCGGAAGTTCCGGATATGCAGTTGCTTCAGCCGATTCATGCCAAAAAAGGACGTTTGCTCCGAATTTATGGCATGTATCGTACCTTATTCATTATTACTGCTATCGGGCTTGGATTGCTCGGTAGTTTCTACGCAGGAAAATTATTTAAATCGGATATGGCCTCCAATGCTACCTCTGTAAACCCTTCGAATAAGGAATATAACACGCAAAGCAATAAACCGGTTACCCCTTTAAAGCATGTATTAACACCAAACCATATAGCTTCCGACCCAACCAATGCAATCCACAACGAATCAAACAACCAAGGCAAGGCACCGGTAAGTACAATTCGCACGAACCAACAGGATGGGAATGAATTTTCTTCTCCTGCCAAGACATCGAACAAACCAAACACAAATCCAGAAAAGCTCCTGATGGAACCAAAGCAGGAAGTGAAGGTGCCTGTTGAACCAAAAAAGGACGAAAGAATTCCAGAAACAGGAAAAGAAAAGAAAACATCTTCCTGTGCTGCTGCTTTTCAATATTATGCCTCCTTTAATGGTGAGATTAATTTCAACAACTACTCAACCGGATCTAATTCCCTTGCATTCCATTGGGAATTTGGTGATGGTAGCCATTCTCAAACCGAATCTCCGGTACATACTTATAAAAAAGATGGTAAATATATGGTGGCATTAACCGTAAGCGACCAACAGGGATGTTCTCATGTAGAAAGAAAAGAAGTTGTTTATCAAACAGAAACCGGTAAACTAGAAATTCCAAGTAGCATTCGTGGAATAGTTAGGGCAGGAAATACACCGGTATCTAATACCACAGTGGAGTTGTTTAGCCAAAACAACCAAGGCGAAAGCAAAGAACAATATTGGATTAAAACCAATTCACAAGGCGAATTTGAAATTCCTTCGATTAAAGCAGGTATTTATTTTCTACAAGCTTATCCAAATCACGAAACACCCGGATATGCAAAAACACTTTGGGGTAACGAAACAGAAATTGAAAACGCACCCGAAATTGTAATTACCAATGATTATAATGATATTTTATCGGGTTTGGCGATTGATTTGTTGTTTATAGCAAGTGATAATACGCCTTCCACATCCACTATCCCACCACAAGAGTTGATTGAACACGAAGTCATATTATTTGATCAGGAGAATCGCATCATCGGGTATGCAAAGATGGATGCAAATGGCAAAATCAAATACAATGGCACACCCATATCCGGCAATTATAAAGTAATGGACCCTAAAACCGGTGTTATCAGTGGAACAGTAGCCATTGGTGGCAGCGGACCTTCTTCTTCACGAAATTCGGGTAACCTGGTTACCATTCCGGAAATAAAGTCGACCATTTCGTTAAACCCAAATCCTGCATCAAATTCGGTGAATTTGAATATTCATTCGGTGAATAGCGACCAATCAACCATAACCATAGTTGATGCTAACGGAAAAGAAATGATGCGTACTTTTATCAGTATTGAACAAGGTATCAGCAATGTGCCGATTGACATTTCGAAACTTCCGGAGGGCGTTTATTATGTCATGGTAATGTTGAAAGATGGTACGGTTGTTTCTACCAGGTTAATGAAGAGTGATGCGGGTTTTGAGAAAAATTAAAAGCACATAAGCAAAATACCTTTAATTACATAGTCGACCCTCAAAAAGTCCTTTTAAAAGAAATGTGTAATTTCAATATCAGATTAACTGTTTTATTGAGATTTTGGAGCTTTGCGCTCCAAGCCAGCATTTACTTTTTTTCTTGATAAAAAAAGTAAACAAAAAAATCAAGGCTTCCTATTTTTATGCTGCATTTTACGAATCGCTCATTCCACGCAACCCAAGCCGCCCTTGGCACCTGGCCATCGCAAGCTCGTGGGTTACTTGCAAGTCCCAGCCCAAATTTGCAATTCTCAAATGCTACGCATAAAAATAGAAGGCCACCAGCTCCGAAAAACTTTTTAGATAAAATGAAGATTCAACCTTTGTCGCTGATAATGGATAGCATAAATTGATCAACTAAACTTGCAAGCTTATTAATTTTTTGAACTGAAACCTTGCAAATAATTTGATGCAAATTTGTAACGAAAGTATTGCTAAATCTAAATTTCATCACATTTTGAGGGTCGACTACATACTCTCATCCAGTTCAAGCCATCGTAGTTCTTTGGCTTGAATGATTTCTTTAACTTTTTCAAGTTTGACAGCCTTTTCCGAAATTAATTCATAATGCAATTCAGGAGCAGATAAGGCCTGTTCCAACTCATCTTTTTCCAAATTCAACTTCTCTAATTCTGTTATTAGGTTTGCATGTTCCCTTTGTTCGTTAAAAGAAAGCTTCCTTTTTTCTGCTTTTTCGGTGGTAATGTTGGCAACCTTTTTTTCTTGCGTTACTGTTTTTTCAGGTTCCTTGGATTCCGATTTTGCTTCTTCCAATTCAATTAAATAATCTTGGTAATTGCCATTAAAGTCGCGTAGCACGCCATTTCCTTCAAAAACCAATAAATGGTCAACCAATTTATCCATGAAATACCGATCGTGGGTTACAATAATCAAACAACCTTTAAAGGATTCCAGAAAATCTTCCAGTACATTTAACGTATCAATATCTAAGTCGTTTGTGGGTTCATCCAGAATAAGGAAATTAGGATTGTTCATCAAAATTGTAAGTAGGTATAACCTGCGTTTTTCTCCACCACTTAATTTAGAAACGAAGGTAAACTGCATTTTATCGTCGAATAAAAATCGTTTACAAAGTTGCGTTGCGGTTAGCTTCTCCCCTCTTTCCAGTTCTATGTATTCGGCAATATCTTTTACAACATCCAAAACCCTTTTATCTTCTTTTAACTCCAACCCCTTCTGAGAGTAATAGCCGTATCGAATGGTGTCTCCGGTACTAATTCGTCCGCTATCGGGTTGTTCTAACCCCATCAACATATTGAGCAAGGTAGTTTTACCGGCTCCATTTCGTCCAATAATACCGATACGTTCGCCGGGCTTTAACAGATAAGAAAAATTTGTAACGATAGGTTGGGTAATGGTTCCATTGGTAAAGGATTTATTCACATTATGCAATTCCAGAATCTTTCCTCCAAGTCGTTGCATTTTCACATTCAATTCTACTTTTTTATCGTCGATTTTTTGGGAGGCTTTTTCTTTTAAATCATAGAAGGCATCTATTCGCGATTTGGATTTGGTTCCCCTTGCCTTTGGCTGACGGCGCATCCATTCCAATTCTTTGCGCATCAAATTCTTGGCCTTATCAATTTCTCTGCCTTCCCTGAATTCACGATCGGCTTTCTTTTCTACAAAATATGCGTAATTACCTTTGTGGTAATATAGCTTTCCACCTTCCAATTCAATTATTTCGTTGCATACATTATCCAAAAAATAACGGTCGTGGGTTACCAACATCAACGTCATTTCGCTACTTTTCAGAAAACCTTCTAACCATTCAATCATTTCCAAATCGAGATGGTTGGTAGGCTCATCCATGATAACCAAATCGGGTTGTTGTATTAATATTTTTGCCAGTGCAAGTCTTTTTTTCTGTCCTCCACTTAAAGAAGCAACATCTTGCTCGTAATGGTGAATATTGAGTTTACTTAGTATTTGATGGATTCTAAGTTCATAGTCCCAGGCATTTAACCTTTCCATATTTTCCATTGCCTCCTGCAACTTCGACATGGCAACTGGCGAATGGTCGTGCTCTGTTGATTCGAGTAATCTTTCGTATTCGGCAACCGCATTTAATAATTCGTTGTTGCTGTTAAATAAGGTTTCCCAAACGGTAAATCCGGGAACCATCAGTGGTTCTTGTTCCAAGTAGGCGAGTGTAATATCCTTGCTAACGATTAGTTTACCTGAATCAGGTGTATCCTTTCCGGTAAGTATATTGAGTAAATTGGTTTTGCCTGTACCATTTTTGGCTAACATGGCAATTTTTTGGCCTTGTTCAATGCTTATGGTCAGGTTTTCAAATAAGGTTCGGTCTCCGTAATGTTTAGAGATATTTTCGGCACGTAGGTAATTCACGGCGCGAAGATAGGGGATGAATTATGAATTATGAGTTATAAGTTATGAGTAATGAGGGATAAGGGATGAGGGATGCCACGTCGCTACAACTGAGGAGTATGCCACGTCGCTACAAAGGTGTGCTGATACTTTCCAACATCCAATCCCCGCAGGTAAAAACTACGTCGTTCCTTCTTGTTTTTATCTTGCGGGATTGATTCGTGAACCGCTCATCAATATCCAATCATCCAAAATTCATCATTCATCATTCAAAATTCATCATTTACGATTTATTCTGCTTCCAAAAACGGGTAACGGTAGTCGGTTGGAGGAGTAAAGGTTTCCTTGATGGTGCGTGTACTTACCCAGCGCATCAGGTTTTGCATTGCTCCTGCTTTATCGTTTGTACCACTTGCACGGGCTCCACCAAATGGCTGCTGACCAACTACAGCACCGGTAGGTTTGTCGTTGATATAGAAATTACCTGCAGCGTTTCGCAGTTTTTTGGTAGCCAATTCGATAGCATATCTGTCGTTGGAAATGATGGCACCGGTTAAGGCATATACAGAGGTTGAATCCACTAAATCCAAGGTTTCTTCAAATTGATTTGAGGGATAAACATATACAGTAACAACCGGACCAAATAATTCTTCGCACATCGTTGTGTATTTTGGATCAGTAGTAACGATAATGGTAGGTTCGATAAACCAACCTTTCGATTTATCATATCCGCCACCAACAATTATCTCGCACGATTTATCCTTTTTGGCTTGATCGATATAAGTGGCTAATTTATCAAATGATTTTTCGTCGATTACTGCATTGATAAAATTAGAAAAATCTTCGGTAGGTCCCATTTTAAAGGTTTTTACGGTTGCAGCCATTTTCTCCTTCAAAGCGGGATATAAATTATCGGGGATATAAACGCGAGATGCGGCCGAACATTTTTGTCCCTGGTATTCGAACGAACCTCTAACAATAGCGGTATTGCATACATCCACATCGGATGAAGGATGAATCATAATAAAGTCTTTGCCTCCGGTTTCGCCTACTATGCGCGGATATGTTTTATATTGATGGATATTATTTCCTATCGTTTTCCAAATACTTTGGAATACACCGGTAGATCCGGTAAAATGTATACCTGCAAAATCAGGGTGACTGAAAATTACCTCAGCAGCTACCGGACCTGAAGGATAAATTAAATTTATCACACCATCCGGAACTCCTGCTACCTTGAATATCTCCATCAATACATTAGCTGAATACACTTGTGTATTGGATGGTTTCCAAACAACAACATTTCCCATCATGGCAGCTGAAGAAGGAAGGTTTCCTGCAATTGCAGTAAAATTAAACGGCGTTAAAGCATAAATAAAACCTTCGAGTGGCCTGTATTCTAAACGGTTCCAGATTCCTTTTGCAGACTGTGGTTGGTCGTTATAAATCTGGCTCATATAATGCACATTGAAACGCAGGAAGTCAATTATTTCACAAGCCGAATCAATCTCAGCCTGAAATGCGTTTTTGCTTTGCGCCAACATGGTAGCTGCATTTAATTTTGCCCGGTACGGACCTGCAATTAAATCGGCTGCTTTTAAAAATATGGCGGCACGTTGTTCCCAAGGTAAATTTTCCCATTGTGGTTTTGCCGCTAGCGCAGCATTAATTGCCTGGGTTACATGCGATGCATCGCTAATATGAAAGGTTCCTAATAGATGTTTGTGATCGTGAGGTGGACGCATTTCTGCAGTCTTTCCAGATTTTACTTCTTCTCCGCCAATATACATCGGCACTTCGATTGTTTTGCTTCTGCCTTCAGCCAAAGCTGCTTTTAATTCAGCGCGCTCTTTGCTTCCGGGTGCATAATTTAAGATTGGTTCGTTAACGGGAACGGGAACTTTAAAAAATCCATTCATATCTCGGTTGTAATTTTGATTATTATAAGAAGTTGCAAAAATAGAAGAAAGAAGCCAACTAAATTAACATTCGAGTATTTTATACCTATTATTTTTTGGGCTCCGAACTAAAATTCTTAGAACCTAAACACCCTGCACTTCATAGATTTTATCGCAGAAACTATATTCCACTTCCTGGTTGCTGGCAATTATAATGGTACGTTTTTTAAGCAATTTTTGCACTGTGTCGCAATACCATTTTACCCCTTGCTGATCGAGGTTTGAACAAGGTTCGTCGAGTAGTAACAAATTGCATTCGGTATTAAAGGCAAGTGCAAGTTTTAGCCTTTGTTTCATGCCGGAAGAAAAATATTTTATTTGTTTATTTTTATGTCCGGTTAATCCGCATGCTTCAATCAAACGATCAAAATCCATCTCTACCGGAGTACACATTTTAAAGTGAAAGGTAATTGCTTCAATCAGGGTAAGTTCTTCGGGTAACTCGGTATAAGGTGATACAAAAGCGGTTTGCGAAATAAAGGATTCGTCGCTTGTGATTTCACCGCTTATTTTTGCAATCGTAATTCCTTTAGAAGGCATTACATACCGATAAATAATTTGCAGTAAAGTAGATTTACCACTACCGTTTTTACCTGTTATGGCCAAAGAAGACAAGGAAGGAATTACCATAGAAACATCCCGAAACAACCATTGTGCATGGAACTTTTTACCGATGCCCTGCAGTGTTAATTCCATCACCCTTTACGCATTTGAAATCCTTTCATCACGCCGCGTTCTGATTTGCGGAGAAAATCCATTATTTCATCTCGTTCAGCGGATGCGGGCATACTTGCCTCTACTATTTTTAGTCCTTTGCTGATATTGGTATTATGCACAAACAACACCCGGTATATATCTTGGATTTCATTGATTTTTTCAGAGGTAAATCCTGTTCGCCTTAAACCGATAGAGTTAACACCTTCGTATGAAAGTGGGTATCTGCCTGCTTTGATATAGGGTGGCACGTCTTTGCTTACCATCGAGCCTCCTTCTATCATAACATGGTGTCCGATTTTCACAAACTGATGAACAGCTGAGAGTCCTCCGATGCGTGCATTATTTTCAATAACCACGTGTCCGGCCACCTGCACCCCATTTGCAATAATTACATTATTTCCAATGATTACATCGTGTGCCAAATGAACATAAGCCATCAACAAACAATTTGAACCAACTGCAGTAATATGTTTATCTACTGTACCCCGGTTGATGGTAACACATTCGCGAATGGTGGTATTGTCGCCGATTTCGACCGTTGTTTCTTCGCCATGAAATTTAAGATCTTGTGGTATGGCAGAAATTACCGCACCGGGAAAAATCCTGCAATTTTTACCAATTCGGGCACCGGGGAAAATGGTAACATTGGAACCAATCCAGGTACCTTCACCAATTACTACATTTTTATGGATTACAGAAAAAGGTTCAACAACTACATTGGGTGCGATATTCGCTTGCGGGTCGATATAAGCAAGGGTTTGAATCATGAATTCGTTTAATTTGATTATTAATTATTGTTTTTTTGCCACTTGTGCCATCAGTTCAGCTTCACAAACCAATTTTTCGCCAACAAAAGCAGAACCTTTCATTACACATACTCCTCTACGAATTGGGGTAATCATTTCGAGTTTCAAAATAAGCGTATCGCCCGGACGAACCATTTCTTTGAATTTGGCATTATCAATTTTCATAAAGAGTGTGGTGTAGTTATCCGGATCTTCCACTTGTGAAAGTACCATTACTCCTCCTGCCTGGGCCATTGCCTCTATGATTAAAACACCGGGCATTACCGGATTTCCGGGGAAATGACCTTGAAAAAACGGTTCGTTAACGGTAACATTTTTAACTGCTGTAATATGGGTTTTGCCCATATCGATAATTTTGTCAACCAGTAAAAATGGATATTTATGGGGTAAAAATCTCGAAATTTCTATGGAATTAAAAACCGGCTCTTTATTTGGATCGTATTTAGGTACATTTACATTGCTCCGTGTTTTCTTTATGAGCGCTTTTATTTTCTTACCAAAAGCTACATTCGCTGCATGTCCGGGGCGGGCAGCCATTATCTGGGCTTTTATCGGTGTGCCAATTAAGGCCAAATCTCCTATTAAATCGAGTAATTTATGGCGTGCAGGTTCGTTGTGAAAACGCAATTCTACATTATTTAAAATACCTTCTTTGCGAACTTCAACTTTTGGCTTGTTAAACATTTTTGCCAGATGCTCCAATTCCGAATCTTCGATTACCCGATCCACGATCACAATCGCATTATTTAAGTCGCCACCACGAATAAGGTTATTGTTGTAAAGCATTTCTAACTCGTGCAGAAAGCAAAATGTACGGCAGGATGCGATATCCGATTCAAACTCTTTTAAGCTTGTGATCGAAGCATGTTGACTGCCCAACACGGGTGAATTATAATCTACCATTACCGTTAACCGATAATCATCCAAAGGCATGGCTATCATTTCAACAGAACGGTCTTGCTCGTTGTAATAAATATTTTGTGGAATAGAAAAGTATTCGCGATCGGCATCCAAAGGTTGTATACCTGCATCTTTCAATGCTTTGATAAAATACCTTGAACTACCATCTAAAATCGGAGTTTCCTCCGCATTTATTTGTACAACACAATTATCAATTTCGAGTCCGGCAAGAGAAGCCATTACATGTTCAACCGTTGCTACTTTCCCTCCATTCTGTTCCAATGTAGTACCACGAGAAAGGTCGGTAACATTATCCACGTCGGCATCAATCATCGGCTGACCGGGCATATCGATACGTTGAAATTTTATGCCATAGTTTTCAGGTGCCGGATTAAACGTTATCGTTACTTCCACTCCGGTATGTAATCCTACGCCACTTAAACTTACCGCCTTCTTTATTGTATTTTGTTTCATTCGTCCTTATTTTACTTCGTTTAGTTTGGATTTCTCTAATCCACTGAGTCGTTTTTCAAACTCTGGTAAATTCTTTAATATGGCATACATGCGAATCATTTTACTGTATTCGTGAGCAGGGAAACCCAACCATTTGCCATTAGGTGATTTTATGTTGCCGGTAACTCCGCTTTGTGCGGCAATTATTGAACCATCTGCTATGGTCAAGTGTCCACCAATCCCAACCTGACCGCCAATAATACAATACTTTCCAATTTTGGTACTGCCGGCAATGCCTGTTTGGGCTGCTATTACGGTATGCTCCCCTATTTCGCAATTGTGAGCAACCTGCACCAAGTTATCCAATTTTACCCCTTTGCGAATAATGGTGGTACCCATGGTTGCTCTATCAATAGTCGTATTAGAACCTATTTCAACATCCGACTCAATTTGAACAATTCCTATTTGGGGAATTTTTTTGTATGAACGATCAGGCAATGGAGCAAATCCAAAACCATCGCTACCAATTACAACACCTGCATGTAAAATACAGTTATCGCCGATGATACAACCGTGGTATACTTTTACTCCGGGATATACAATACAATTTTTGCCTAATTGAACATTTTCGCCAATAAATACCTGCGGGTAAATTTTGGTACCATCCCCGATTATGGCATTGGCTCCAACATATGCTTGGGCTGCTACAAACACATCTTTTCCAAGCGTGGCAGTTGTTTCGACTACTGCTGAGGTTTCTATTCCTTTTTTACCCGACATGCCATTGGCAAACTTCTCTAACAGCATGGTAAAGCTTGCATAGGCATCATCTACCTTTATTAAAGTTGTTTGGATGGTTTTAGTAGGAATAAACGTTCGGTTAACAATAACTGCGCTTGATAACGTTTCGTATAAAAACGATTCGTATTTGGCATTGGAAAGAAAAGACAATGCACCAGGTTCGCCTTCTTCAATTTTAGCAACCTTTGAAACAACCGCTTTTGGGTCGCCAATAATCTCTCCGTTTAATATTTTAGCTAATTCAGCAACAGTTACTTGCATCCAGTTTTCCCTTTAAATTAGAGCCGAGCAAGATATCACTTTTTGGGATAACATAAAAAGTATTTAGTAACAGGCTTGGTTAGGGCCGTAATATTAAGTTGGTCGGAAGCATCCGCAATATCCAATGTTCGTCCATCGCGGTATAACACTTTTATGGTAAAACCCTCAGGACTATATGCCTTATTCATCACACTATCCGTGTAAACAAAGTACCGGGCATCCGTTTCGTTTAATCCAAAATCGGAAGCCGTTTTTTGCACCAATTGTTGCACTTTACCGGAATCAAAGGGAACATTTTCAATTTCTACTTTTGGTAAGGTTCGGTCGCGTAACTGCCTACATAATAAAGACAATACCTTATCTGAATGGTTACACCATTCTTTAATGGAAGCCATTATATCATCATCATCGAGTACGCTATAAAGCAACAAATTCTTTGGCTCATTAAAAAAAGTATCTTTATTTAATTCGGCATGCAGAAAATATGCCAAGGCTTTAGTAGCAAATAAATCCTCTTTGTTTTTTGATAAGAACACCGCTCTTTCCATTATTCGCACCAACAACGATTCGGCAGCAATTACTGTTTTATGCAGATACACTTGCCAATACATTAATCGTCGGGCAATTAAAAATTTTTCGATGGAGTAAATACCTTTCTCCTCCAGCACCAATTCGCCATCCTTCACATGCAACATATTAATGATGCGGTCGTGCCCAATAACCCCTTCTTGAACGCCGGTATAAAAACTATCTCGCCTTAAATAATCCAGTCGATCCATGTCTAACTGTCCGGAAACCAATTGGTGTAAAAACTTTTTAGGATAAGAATCGGTAAAAATCTCGATTGCCAGCGAAAGTTTTCCATTCCATTCGGCATTTAGTAATTGCATTAATGCAAGAGAAATAGCTTCGTGGTTAACTCCTTTAATAAGGATATTTTCGAGGGTATGAGAAAATGGTCCATGCCCAATATCATGGAGTAAAACTGCAGCGCATACCGCTTCATTTTCTTCTTCTGTTATTCCAACACCTTTCGAACGCAAAGTTTCAACTGCCTGAACCGTAAGACTCATGGCACCAATAACATGTTGGAATCGGGTATGCAAAGCACCGGGATAAACCAAGTTAGTTAAACCCAATTGACGGATTCTTCGAAGTCGTTGAAAATAGGGATGTTCAATTAGGTCGAAAATCAATCCGGAAGGAATGGTAACAAAACCATATACCGGATCGTTGATTATTTTCTTTTTATAAATGGGTATCTGCACTTAAAAACTAAATTATACGTTTACTTTCGTAACATACAAACATAACGATTTATGAAAAATCCCCGCATACTTTGGGCAGATGATGAGATAGACCTCTTAAAACCACATATTATTTTTTTAAATAACAAAGGGTACGATGTAGAAAAAGCCAATAATGGATTGGATGCGATAGAAGCAGTAAAAAACAGTCATTTTGATGTGATATTTTTGGATGAAAACATGCCGGGACTTTCAGGTATTGAAACACTTGCGAGGATTAAAGCCATTCAACCGGATATTCCGATAGTAATGATAACCAAAAGTGAAGAAGAGCATATCATGGAAGATGCCATAGGGAGCAAGATTGACGATTACTTGATAAAGCCGGTTAATTCGAATCAAATCCTACTTTCCATAAAAAAATTATTAGACAACAAACGATTGGTTTCCGAAAAAACGGCCCAAAATTACCAACAAGAGTTTCGACAAATCAGCATGGATATGGATGAAGATTTGAATTTTGAAACCTGGTGTACTTTATATAAAAAACTGGTGTATTGGGAATTAGAACTGGCCTCGAGTCCGGATACGGGTATGGATGAAATTCTTGCCATGCAAAAGAACGAAGCGAACCGCACATGGGCTAAGTTTATTAAAAAGCATTATGTGAATTACTTACGTAAACCGGATGGTGAAACACCGGTGATGAGCCATACAGCAATCAAAAAATTATTGTATCCAAAGCTTTCTGCCGAGATGCCAACCTTTTTAATTTTGTTGGATAATTTTAGATTGGATCAGTGGAAGGTTATACAACCGATTATTTCGGAATATGTAAAAGTTGTTGAAGAAGATACTTATTTAACAATTTTACCAACTACAACACATTATGCACGTAATGCTTTTTTCGCAGGGATGATGCCGTCGGAAATCAATAAAATTCATCCGGAACTATGGGTGGATGAGGAGGAAGATGAAGGAAAGAATAAATACGAAGAAGAGTTTTTGGGACATCAGTTGCAGAGACTGGGATTCAAAGACAAATTCTCGTACACCAAAATTACCAATCTTGATGCGGGAAAAAATTTAGTAGATCAGGTACCGAATATGTTTAACAATAATTTAAATGTAATCGTATACAATTTTGTGGATATGCTAAGTCATGTTCGAACGGAGATGAATGTGATGAAGGAACTGGCAGAAGATGAGGCAGCATACCGGAGTATCACCCAATCGTGGTTTGAACACAGTCCGTTGCTGGATGCCATTAAGCGTATCACCCATAAGAAAGCCAGATTGATTATCACAACTGACCATGGATCGATACGGGTGCAACATCCCGTAAAAATTATTGGCGACCGAGCAACCAGTACCAATTTACGTTATAAGCAAGGCAAAAATTTGAACTACAATGAAGGCGAATTGTTTACGGTGAAAGATCCGGGCGAAGCTTTCCTACCCAAACAAAATGTAAGTTCACGTTTTGTATTTGCGATGAACGACGACTTTATGGTGTATCCGAACAATTATAATTACCATGTAAACATGTATAACAATTCTTTTCAGCATGGTGGCATAAGTTTGGAAGAAATGGTGGTGCCGTTTATTACGATGGAGACGAAGTAGGTTGGTTTCCTTGTGCCTTGCAAACAATGTATAATCGCGCTTTACAAATGCGCGAGAACGGTGAAGGATAATTCTTCGGTGGTGAAACATCTACATCTCTAACCCATTGATGTTAAAGTAGGTGGATTCTTTTTTAAAAAAACATCCATTTTGGGTTTGTCTAATTAAAATATGTTTCTATTTTTGCAGCCCGTTACAGAAATACTGTAACCTGATTCCTTACTTCGACAAGATCAGTTACCAGAACTATTTGGTAGGAACTTTAGAAAAAAGAATTAGAAAAGGAATGATTCCGTAGCTCAGCTGGTAGAGCATTACACTTTTAATGTAGGGGTCCTGGGTTCGAGTCCCAGCGGGATCACAAATAAAAAGAACGCTTATGCGTTCTTTTTGCGTTAAGTATTATTGGGACGAGAAGTAAGATCGCGTTGATGTTGATGTGCGAGGTACGAGCTACAGCAACACAAACGGGAAGTCCCAGCGGGATCACAAAATGAGTTCGAGCCCCGATAGTAATCGGGGGAGTATTGAGTGCGTAAGGCTCAATACTCATTTTGTTCCTCCACACTCGCACTCACACTTATATTCAACTTTCTACAGTAAACTTATTATAAAGCGATTTTTGGGACATTGGATGTTGTAATACGAGCTACAGCAACACAAACGGGAAGTCCCAGTTGGATCACAGATAAGCAGCACTTTAGCGAAATACTAGAGTGCTGTTTTTGCATTTAGACCTTTACAGAACCTGAGATTTATCGCTTCTCCCCCCAGATAACTCAAAATATTATCTACCTTACACTTGATTCCTAAAAGCACTATTTATTGACAAAATCCGTCACCAAAATGACTACCAGAATATTCTACACTTTAATTATGGTGTAACACAACATAATTCACCTTAAACCTTTATCAAATATGGTGTAAATATAAAAATAGCTACATAGATTTGTTCTTGTTGTAAAAAGAATAATTATTACACATGTTTATCGAAAAGCTATTTATATTTATAAATTATATGCAAAATGAAATAATAATCCATTAGAAATTTAACGTTTAAAGATAAACTATATGAAAAAACAAACCCTATTAACAATTGCTATTTGCTTTGCAACATTATGTTTTGGTCAAACGGACACTATTTTTTCAAATAATGAACAAATTATTTGCAATGTCAAAGAAGTCACTCCTGATGCTGTAAAATACACTTTTCCAGGGGAAGATTTAACTACAACAATTTATAAGAATTCAATTCAAAAGATTGTATTTAAAAGTGGAAGAGTACAAACATTTACAGAATCCACTTCATTTAAAAAAGTTGAAAAGGTGTCAGACTTTGATAATGTAACAATTACTCAAGTTGAAAATGAAATAAAAGGTTTATTTAAGCTTGGTGAAGTTAGTTCAAAAGCTAAGGGAGCAACAACTCTCTCAAATCAAGAAAGAATAAAGGAAAGAGCATACCGGAAGTTAAAAATACAAGCCGCAATGCAAGGTGCGAATGTTATTTTTATAACTCATCAAAGGACAGAAGGAAATAAAATTGGTGGATATTATCAGTCAGGGTCAAGTGCGGAAGCAAGTTTATCCGGAGTTGCATACACTACCTTGTTACCTTCCTTCAGGGAATTTGAGGCTCTAGTTTCTGGGAAGATTGAATTTAATGCAATACAAATGATTGAATTATGGAGCAGCGCTAGTGATATAAGTGTAAATGAAATTAATAAAAAATTTAAAATTCATAAAATAATAAATGAAAATGGCTTAATAATAATAGAAGGTCAACTTATAGGTGAGTCAAAGTATTCTCGATTTAGAGTTGTTTCCTTTACAAAGAGTACATTTAACATTTTTTATGAAGACAAAAAAAGTGCTTATAATATTACAATCGAGATATAATATTTATTTATTATCTGCTTTGTACCGTATCATTTAAAATCATCTGAATAGACAATTGAGAGGAATTGAGATTAAAATTATATATATTTTTCAATACTGAATTTACCATTACAACTTCACACAAATGTGGTATTGTAATTGTATAAACCACAACTAACCTTAAAAACTTTAAAACATATGAAAAAAACAACTACAATTTACCTACTCCTATTAATGGTATTAACTGGAGTGTCAAAAAATGTTTCAGCTCAAGATAAAGGCTGGCTTGGTATCAATTTTGGAGCAAGCGTTCCGGTAGGTGATATAGCAGGAAGTGATGGAAACACTTCAGATGGATTTGCTGAAACTGGAATTTCTATGAACCTACTGGATTTTGGATGGGCTCTTAATGATAACATAGGAATTACCGCAGTTTGGGGTAGTAGTGCACATGAATTTAATGCAGCAAAATTTGCTACAAGTGCAGGCGGAGGAATATCTGTAACTGCTGATCCTTGGAGTACTGGAAGATTACTTGTTGGTGCTTTTGCTAGGCCAACTGATAAGCCTTTTTATGGAAGAATAATGATTGGATTTGCAACTTCTAATTCACCTGCAATTGCTATGTCAAGTGGTCCGAATGTAGTTAACATTGAAGCTGGAAGCTCAGCAGGATTTGCTTATAGTATTGGTATCGGGTATTCTATACCACTAGGTAAAAAACTTGCATTAAGTGCAAATATCGATTTTGTATCAACTTCTGTAAAACACGATGTTAAAACCACTAGTTATATAAATGGATTTTATTCGAATTCTCTTACACAATTTGACAATGGATATTCCACAATTAACTTCAACATTGGTTTAAATTACCGATTCGGTAATTAATAAATAGTTTTTTTAATTTCAAAAAGCCCTGTTCTGTGAAAAGAATGGGGCTTTTTTGTGGTTATATTTTTTTACCATAAGCTTCCATTTTATTCCAATTGTTGGAATCAAAACTTATGATGATATATACACTAGTCTATTTATCGCTATCGGTTTGATTCTTTATAGGTAAAGCATGGTAACTCATAAATTGATCTACAATAACCTCTTCACCTATTGCTATTAATTTCATTAAATAGTTAGCGTAGGTTTCATCTGTTGAAAAAACTGAGTCTTCATTATTGATATTATAATCACAAATATGCCCATCTATTTTGATTCTATACATTTGATTTCCCCAATTGACAAAACCTTTAGGAAAATAGTTTTCAATTAATGTGCGTTGAGTAGCGTTTATCAAATTATATATACTTTCTTTAGATTCAATTTTCGATTCTGTTTGAAAGATAATACGAAATGAATTCTCGTAAGGGTGTACTTCTAATGAAAAATAATCACCTTTAAAGTAATGTAAAAACAAATGCTTTTTTGCCTTAGTTGTGTAAATTTCAATATCATTTCGCTTATACTTATCGCTTAATAATTTTTTCAATAGATTAACAATCTTTATATTACTATAAGTCTTGATGTTATTTATTGATTCAGTTATACTAGTTTTCGATTCTTGCATATTATGCTCCCTAGTACTTTTGAAGGTTAATTCACTAATCTTTAAAATTGATTTAGCCTCAGAAAGTGCATCCTCGAAAAGTCTTGGATCATTATCACTATTAAAATAGATCCCCATTTCACGATTTTGTACTTGAGAGAATTCATATAGATTCAATGAAGTCAATATCATATCATATTCATTACTATAGAGCTTAGCGTGTAAATTTTCTAAATAGTAAATATTAATATTCGGAAGTTGTTTTAGTTTATTTACATCTTCTTGGTATCTTTTTTTACCATAAACGAAATTAATTTCTACTCCATCCTCAGCCTTTTCTTTCAATCTTTGAAGTAGCATCTCCGAAATTTTAATATACGGGGATATAAAAAGGAGTGACTTATTAGAATTAATGATGATTTGTTCAAGTTTATGGTTTATTCCCGTGGTAATTAAAAATTCTGCCATTAATACAAAACTATTACTTTAATTGAAAATGAAAGAAATTTAAGTTAAACAGAAACAGGTTGGAATCATATTTTTTTGATTTATAAGGAATAGCAAATTAATTTATTAAGTGTAATTATATTTGAGTAACAAAATTATTATGGAACTAAATCCTGATATAGTAGAAATCATTAAAGACCAAATGAAATCTCAACTTGGCAATGATTGGGAAATTGGACAAGAAACCACTATTGCAAATATTGATGAGAAAGGACGCGTGAAAACTAAGTTATTTGCATGCAATAAGAATGATTCATTGCAGCGATTTTTTAGTTCCACATACCATATTCAGTATGGATCCGATATAACTGTTAATCAACAAGTCGCTTTGATGGTCGGCGAAATTAATACCGAAATAAAACGAATCAAAGGCAACTCCTAACTTACTTGTTATAATTTAAGGAAATTATCGGTTCATCAGAAGAGTTAACAATTATAGACTATGTTGAAGAAAAAAAATAGAGATACAAAAAGGAAAAAGGATTCAAAAAGGAGTCATCCACAACTTTAAAGAACAAATTACATATTCATTCACCGTTAATTAACCCTCCATTATTGCTTAACGATGGTATTTCCTGCCATGGTTACTTCTCCGGTTATTGCCAAAGCTCTTCCGGTTATCGTTGCCCCTGTATTAATGGTTATCGATTGCATTGCCAATAGCGTTCCTATGAACACCGATGTGGTTCCGAGTGTTACCGAACTACCAACTTGCCAGAATATATGGGATGCCTGTGCTCCTCCTTTAAGAAAAATCTGTCGTCCGGATGTTGTAGTTAAAGCCGACTTAACTTGAATAATAAATACTGCTTCTGCGTTTCCTTTTGCATCAAACGTTAAATCACCGGATGAAATAGCTAATGAAGAAGTTGATTTATACAAACCAGGTGTTAAAGTTAAACCGCCAATATTTCCGGAAATAGTAACCATATCGGTTGCTGTTCGGCCTGCTGCGTCTAAATAAGCTTCGGATATATCAAGCTTTGCCTGATTACTAATCGAGTCGTTGATATGTAAACTGCCATTGAGTATTCCGGGAGGAAAGCCCCCAACCGATGATCCCGGACTTAATCCAATATCTCCGGTGATAACCGTAGCACCTGTGCTGCTGATAGCTGAACCTGCGAAAACTGCTAAGCCGGAAGCTCCGACTAAATTTACTTTGGCATGCAAGGTAGTTTGAAGTGGAATGGTAATTTGAGTTGTAGATCCTACGGGTGTTTCATCACTTTTCTTGTTGCATCCACCAAAAATAACGAGTGATGCAACGACAAAAAACAAGGGTAATTTGTTCATGGATTTATTTTGTTTATTGTAATTATTTCAATTACAAAGATCCTTTTATTGATGCCATGACATTTACATAATACCTAAAATGGATTACATAATTCGGGCTTAATTAAATCATTGGATTAGGCGTTTAACTCTTCTTAACTTATATATGTTGGTATTACATGAAATGGATGGAACCCGAATAAAAGTTTTCAATTTTGGTTTAATTATAAGAACGAGTCTATTAGTTTAACAAATTCGAATTATAGTTTCATCAATTCTTTTGAAGGAAAGCCCTGCGTTAGTTCCAGAGCGGTTTGTTTGAGCTCTTCCCAGGTACTCCTGGGAAAGCGAGCCGCGAGGACCGACCTCCGCTACACAAAAACAAGTTGCCTATGGAAAATAACCTTTAAAAGAATAAGCCCGATAAAGGCGACGTAGTTTTTGGCTTGCGGAGGAACGCCCAAAGGATAGAAAACGAATTAAACGTTTAATAATATTAAATCAATATAAAGTTGGTGATGCCGGATTGACACTTCACCAAATCGTTATGAAAATTATCCAGCTAGGATTCACATTCTGTCGATATACCAGCGCAATTCGCTTTCCATTTTTTTACGCATGAAAATTGCGAGGATAATTTTCTGCAAACGAACAAAAGCTGTTTCACTTTTCACTACATAATCATATGCTTTATGGTGCATACAATTTACGGCTACTTCAATTTTATCTTGCGCAGAAAGCATCACAACAGGAATTTCCGGATTGAAAGCCTTTATTTTATCGAGTGTTTCTATCCCATTCATGGCTGTTTTATCTGTTCCATCCAATAAGTAGTCCAAAATAACAACATCCGGTAACTGAGCAATTTTTTCAAGGCAAAGTTCCCCGGTGGTAAAGGTTTCAATATGGTAACCCGGTTCAGCCGCAAATTCTATTCTCAGCGATTTTAAAAATACAATATCATCATCAACGAGGAATATAGTGGTTAATTTGTTTGTCATGATTTGGTTGTTTTTATCAAGTGTAACTCTTCCTGTAATTCCAAACATGCTTGTGAACAAACTTCCGTCAATTGTCGAACCATATCGACTATTCCTTCCGACTGTTTTTGTGTAATCGCATACTCATGAACTTTTTTTGCCAATGCTTCGAAATCAGAATTTATTCCCATAATCGAAAACGAAGGTATGATTTTATGTACCGCAGACTGCAGGGTGTCCCAATCGTTTTCTATCAAGCTTTTTTCCATCAATTTAATCAATGGAGGAGTTTGTTCAAGATATGCCGATATCATTTCCATCATTAAAGCAGGATTTGATTTTGTTCGAAGATTAAGGTAATCCAGATCAATGCATCTTGCTTTTCGTTCCTGAACATCCATACTTTTGTTATCGGTTATGTTCTTTACCGTTGAAGGACTTTTCACCATACCAACGATTTTTGCATACAATAACCGTTCATCTACCGGTTTAGCTATATAATCGTTCATACCAACCGATTTACATTTTGCCAAATCAACTGTGGTAACATCAGCGGTTAACGCAATGATAGGAATGGTAGATTTCATAATATCTCTGATATATTGAGTTGCCTCAAATCCGTTCATAACCGGCATTTGCAAATCCATTAATATCACATCATACGTATTATGTGCAAGTTTTTCGATTGCTAATTTTCCATTCGACGCAATATCGCTTTCAAATCCAAAATCATCGAGTAGCGTTTTCATCAATAATTGGTTCAGGGCAATATCTTCGACAACAAGCACTTTCAGGTTTTTGCTTTCTCCCTCCAACTCTAGCAATTCTGTATCAACAAAGGCTTCATCATTGGTTTTAAGAAAGCTTAAAATAAAACTAAAGGTGGAGCCACTTCCAATTTTGCTCTTTACCTTAATTTGTCCTCCTTGTGGTTCAACCAGCTGCTTTACGATGGCCAAACCCAATCCGGTTCCACCATATAACCTCGAAGTTCCGCTGGATGCTTGTTGGAAATTCTCGAAAATTTTCTCAATTTTATCTTCTTCTATTCCAATACCGGTATCGGATATTGCAAATTCGAGTGTTACTTTATCCTCATCCTCACTTAACATTTTCACACTTACGGTTATTTCGCCAAAAGTTGTAAACTTCACTGCATTACTTACCAGATTAAGTATTATTTGATGCAGCCGTAATGGATCACCAACCAACACTTCCGGAATATTGTTATCATATATCTTTACCAATTTCAGGTTCTTTTCATGGATTTTTGTTTCAAAAAGATGAAGCATTGCCGAAATTGATAACGCAAGTTTGAAGGGTGTTTGAACAAATGTCATTTTACCGGCATCCACTTTGGCCAGATCAAGAATATCGTTGATTAGCACAATCAAAGAATCGCCACTAAGTTTTATCGCTGTTAAATATTCTTTTTGCTTAATGGTTAGGTCAGTTTTAAGAAGCACTTTGGTAAATCCAATTATCGCATTCATTGGGGTACGAATCTCATGACTCATATTGGACAAAAATTGTTGTTTTGCTTTAACGGCATCTTCCGCGATCCTGGTTGCACTTTCGGCTTTACTTTTTGCATCTTCAGCAAAAGCAGTTGCCAATTCAGCAAACACCTTGGCTTCTAAAAGCTCAGTTGCAATTCTTTTTTGTTCTGTTACATCCCTTGCAACAATAACAACTCCCAATACTTTCCCTTTATTGTCTTTGTAAACCGAACCGTTAAACAACACATCGGTTAGTTTTCCTTCGCGGTGACGAAGGGTTAGAGGCGAATCGGCCACCGAACCTTTTGCAAACACTTTCTGATACACTTCTCTTGCCTTTTGCGGTTCAGTGAAATAATCAAAGAAATCAGTGCCGGTTAGTTCCTCTCGGGTTAGGCCGGTTATATTAGCAGAAGCTTGATTCATATCGGTAATTTTGCCCTGTATACTAATGGTAACAAGCGGATCAAGACTGGCTTCAATTAAGCTCCTGGCATACTGATCTTCTTTTGAATTTATGGTAGTCATGATGTGGTTGGTTTGGGAATATCCAAATTCGAAACAATTCGTTGGTCGATGTTGCCAATTTCTTCTATCGGATTTCTTCTCTTGTTTTTTAACAATTTAAAATGAGAAGGTGAAAGTCCGGTTACTTTTTTAAATTGATTGGATAAGTGAGCAACACTACTATAATTTAAACTCCAGGCTATTTCTGTAATGTTTAGTTCTCCATAAATAATCAATTCTTTGATGCGTTCAATTTTGTGAGAAATGATAAATTGCTCAATGGTTGTACCTTGCACTTCGGAAAACAAATTGGAAAGATAGGTATAATCGTGGTCGAGTTTTTCGCTGAGGTATTGGGAGAAGTTTACATGGATTTCCTCCTTAGAATGATGCACCATGTCGATAATTACATTTTTGACTTTTTCGATTAAAACGGCCCTTTTATCGTCCATTAATTCGAGCCCGGTAAGTAGTAAAGCTGATTTTAATTGTTCTAGTTTTTCCGGAGACAAATTTTCCATCACCTCTACCTCTCCTAAATCAACCACAATAAAGTGTAATCCAAGTTTCCTTAACTCCTCTTTCACCGCCATCTTGCAGCGGTTACTAACCATATATTTAATAAATAACTTCAAAGAAAGACCTTGAATAGCAAGGCGAAAACAAAAATACACTACTTTGATAGCAATTGGTTACTTAACTCTATAAAATAGTTACATAATTCACATATTACATGTAACCAATTTATTCTGCCTTTTCATTCCAATTTCGGTAAAACAAGCAATTTCCACTTACTTATTCTTCATTTTACCTGCTTTTACACATTGAATTATTCAAATGTTTAACTTTACTTGCATAAAAATTAATCTTATGCGCAAAAGAATATTAATTGCAACCTTGGTAACAATTGCAACTTTCGTTAACTTATATGCACAACAACCTAAGCAATCGCAAGCCAATCAGGTTAAGCCGGATGCAAACCAGGAAATTACTGCTACTATCAAACAATTTATCAATGCCATTAATGGATTGTATGTAAACAATCCCGAGCACAGCATTACTCCTGTTACCCGAATGCTGGAGCCTGATTTTGAAAGTACCAGTTTTCAGGTTGATGTGGGCGGAAATCCCAGAAGATTCCACAAAAATACTTCGGAGTATAATGCCAACTTGATGCGTTTAATCAATATTCCAGGGTTTAAAATATCCTTTACCCTTGCATCGGTTAATTTTGTTCGTACCTACGAACATATTGCAACTGCGAATATCTCCATCACATCCACTTATTCGTTAAACGAAGAAGCCATGGTTAAAACACGTGGTTTTGTAAATATTATATTACGCAAACGCAGCGATGGTTGGAAATTATGGGAAGTCAACATCACCGATGTAATCAAAGACCAAAGCATGGGAATGTGTCCGTGCGAACATATCCGAATCGGTGAAGGCGACAATGCATTTAAAACAAAATTACTGGTACCAAACGGCGATGATTTTGCTGCTGTAGAACTTGATTTTGAATTTTCGAATGTTGGTAATGCAAAATGGATTAAGGTTGCCGGAAATACTTATTCATGGGAAAATAACAAAATTACTTGCATCAGAAAAGTGGAAGAGAATGTTGCCGAACCATTGAATGGAACGGCAGGAAATGTTTATGAAGCGATGAATCTTGTTATTACCGGACATTTATACGGCAGCCATTGTATTGGGTTAAGGTCGAAGGGGAAGAAATAAGGGGTTAGGGATTAGTAATTAGTGCTTAGTGTTTAGTGTTTAGTGTTTAGTGATTTAGTAGGTTGCGGATGAATCATTTCGGTGTTAGGTCTTTTGCCTAATACATGCTCCAATTATTTCCAATCAATTGTATTTTTTCTTGTCGCATCAGCATTCGCTGTTAAGAAAAGAGGTGGATTTCTATTGCCAATATTGGCTTCACTAAGATGTAGAATTCACTTTAAAATACCTTTTCATTCATTTATATCTATATTCGATTGAATAATTAAAACCTCGGTAAACTTTAGATAATGGAGATAGAAATCCATACAAAAGAAATAGAATATTTATTGGAACATGCTTATTCATTAAGGGTAAGTAATCTAGCTGAAAGCTTAGAATTGGCAGAAAAGGCGCTAAATCTTAGCAAAGATTCAAATAACAAGGGTCTTATTGCAAAAAGCTTAAGCAGTTTATCCTTGTTCCATATGATAAAAGGCGAATATGATAAAACCTTGTTACAAGCGAATAATGCGATAACCTATTTTGAAGAACTGGGTGACGAATTAGGTATTGCAAATGCCAAATACAATATAGCCGGGGTTTATTACAAGACAGACAATTTTCATCTTGGACTGGTATATCTTTTAGATTGCCTTCAAATCTTTAAAAAATTTGATGACCAACATAATCTTGCACGTACCTTAAAATCCATGGGTACTATTTATGACTTTTTTGGTGACACCAATAATTCCATTTCAACTTATGAAAGTGCCATTGAAGCTGCACAAAAAGCGAAGGATTTAAATCTGGAGTCGAATGTTTTTAATCCATTATCGGGATTGTATCTAAAACAAGGTAACATCGAAAAAGCCCAAGATTTAATCAACAGAGCAATTGAGATGAAGAACCAAACAGGGGACATTCGTGGATTAGCTTTTTCGATTTATGGTAGAGGTAAAATTAAAGCATTTCTTAAGGACTATGAACAGGCTGAAAATGATTATCGGGAAGCTATTGAAATTCATGAGAAGATGGGAGAAAGACTTGGGGTAGGAATGGCTTTTTATAAACTAGCAATTTTACGGTTTGCGAAAGGTAAAACGGAAGACGCAAAAGAATTGCTATACAAAACACTGGAATATTGTGAAAACTATAATATCGTGTATATTAAAATAAAAGCCAATTATAGTTTATACGAAATTTACAAAAAGGAAAATGAATTTATTAAAGCATTAGAAATATTAGAGAAATACCTTCAAGTTAAAGAGTCCGTTATAAATACCCAAACGATGATGGTAATTAGGAACTATGAAATGATTACCCGAATTCAAAAAATAGAGAAGGAAGCGGAAATGGAACGGGAAAAGGCATTGTTAGAGGAAAAACATTCCATCGCTGAACATAAAGCCAAACTCAAACAGGACTTTCTTTCTACGATGAGTCATGAAATTCGGACTCCTTTGAATGCAATCATTTCAATTGCTTCGCTATTGGATGAAAAACGATTCGATAAAGAGGATTTAAAACTGTTTCAATCCATGAAATTTGCTTCTAGTAATTTATTGATGCTTATCAATGACATTTTAGATTTCACCAAACTAGATAGTGGAAAAATAATTTTAGATTTACAACATTCCTCTTTAAAGAAGTTTATACACGAACTATGCAACACTTACCAAAGCATGGCTCACGAGAAAGGATTGAGTTTAGAACTGATGATAAATCCTGCAATTGCTCCATTTTATAAATTAGATACAACCAAATTAGGACAAATACTAGGAAATTTGATTACCAATGCCATTAAATATACGGAAATAGGTTTCGTAAAAGTAAGTGTGGATCTATTGGGACATTCGGAAAATAAAGATTTGATAGAATTTCGGGTAACAGATTCAGGAATGGGAATTCCTATTGAAAATCAAGAGTTAGTTTTTGAAAGTTTTTATCAACCGACAACAGTATCTACGCGCAAGCAAGGTGGTTCCGGACTTGGATTAGCGATTGTTAAAAATTTGGTTAATTTGCATAACAGCCAAATACATATCACCAGCTCCCCCGGCGAAGGTTCTTCGTTTTACTTCGAACTGGACTTAGAACCATCCTTTGAAATAAAGCAAATCTCGGGTAATACATCTTCAGAACTTAACAATAAAACTACCTTGATTGTTGAAGACAACATGGTAAATGCTATGGTGAGCAAGAAAATGCTTGGCAATTGGGGTATTAGCAGTGATCATGCCACCAATGGTTTTGAAGCGGTTCATATGGCCAATCAGAAGAAATATGATTTTATTTTAATGGATATTCATATGCCGGGGATGAATGGATTTGAGGCAGCAAAAATTATAAGAGAATCCGATAACCTGAATAAATACACTTCCATCTTTGCACTAACTGCTGATATTACTTTTGATAAAGAAATAGACAATAACGAATATTTTAGTGGCATCTTACCCAAACCGGTAGAGATGGATAAATTATTTAATGCGTTTATTCAAATGAATAAATAGCAGTTAAATCCGGAATTGCAGTTTTATAAGTGTTGTCGATTATTAAAGTCCACAACACTTGGCAATGAAAATAAGTTTCAAAAAAGAATGTTAGAAATGGTCTTGTACAGTTTATCTCTTTATTTATTGAGATGCAATAAATTTCATTTTCCTATTGGAATTGAAATCACAAATTCAGTTCCTTTCCCTATTTCGCTAATAACCTCCATACTTCCATTGTGTTTTTCGATGATGCCATAAGCTATGGATAATCCGAGTCCGGTGCCTTTACCAACATCTTTGGTGGTAAAAAATGGTTCGAAAATTCGGCTTTTTATTTCTTCGGGAATTCCACTGCCATTGTCCTTGATGCTGATATGGATAAATTTTTCATCTGCATAAGTTTTAACTTTTATTTCCCCTTTACCTTCAATTGCATCGGCGGCATTGTACAATACATTGAGAAATACTTGATTTAACTGACCCGGAAAACACATCAGTTCAGGCGTTTCTCCGTATTCCTTTACAACAGTTACACGGTTCTTTAATCGATTATTCAGGATGATAATGGTATTATCTAGTCCTTCTTCCATTTTTGCCCTCTTTTTATCGGTTTCATCCAAGCGGGAGAAATTGCGTAAACCTTTTACAATTTCTGTGGTACGTTTGGCTCCATTTCGGATACTGAGAAATAATTCTTCTACTTCGGGCAATAACTTTTCAATATCCAATTGTTTTCTCTTTTGTTCAATTTGTTCCCATAACTCAGCAGATTGTTGTTTATGGTATTGCAACATATCCTTTAAGAGCATTTCAATTTCATCATAATTTTCTTTGAGCGACTGGATTCCTCCGGATATGAAATTTACCGGATTGTTAATTTCGTGTGCCACTCCAGCTGTTAAAACACCCAACGATGCCATCTTTTCGGATTCGACCAGTTTACTTTGGGCCATTTTCAATTGCTCAAAAGCCTCTGTCATTTTGCTGAATGAATTTGCATTTTGAATGGCTGTAGTTATATACGATGCCAGTGAACGTAATATATCCAGGTGGTATTGGTTATATGCATATTTGCGGAAGCTCTGAACGGATAATACTCCAATGGGTTGGTTGTTAAACAACAAAGGAATATAAATCAATGATAAAGGCTCATCTGCTTCTAAATGCGACAATATCTCCTTGTCTTTATATTGAGAAATATACCGTCCGTATTCCTTATATACATCGTTGATAAACACTTCCTTCTTTTTTTCAATACACCAAACAGGAAACTGATTCTTATCTTCCATGGTGCGTTTATACGGCTGATACCTTTTCCCTTTTTCGATGGCCAGACGGTAATCAATGGCATGTTCATCAGGCAAATAAATACCAATTCCAAATACACTGGCATCCATCAACCGGTTTACATTTTCATATATTGTATTTAGCGTAGTATCAAAATGCAAGGTAGAAGTAATCTCTTTTCCAATTTCGGTCAGTACTTTCAGTTTAATAAAGGTATCTTCCAGCTCGTCTTTTTGAAGTCTTAGCTCTTCTGTACGTTGTTCTACCTTTTGTTCAAGTTCGGTGTTTTTGTGTTCAATTTCCGTTTTTTGCTCTTCTATCAATTGATATGCTTTTGCATTCTCGAGAGCAGTGGCTACGTATATGCCAATATTGCGTAAATTATTGAGGTGGTAATCGGTATAAGCCCCTTTGCGATAGGATTGAACCGTTATTAATCCAATCACTTTCTCTTTAATTAATAGCGGCATATAAATTATCGAGATTGGTATATCGGCTTTGGTACCGTCTTCCAAGGTGGCACCGGCATTGATTTTATTGGTATCTGAAATATAATTTTTGTAATCCTCGAATACATCATTGATAAAAACCTCTTTTTTGTTTTCGATACACCAAACCGGAAATTGATTTTTATCGTTCATCGAACGGCTATATGGTTTAAACCTTTTACCAAACTCAATAGCAAGACGGTAATCAATGGTTTGTTGTTCCGGGTTGTAAATACCAATTCCGAAGCTATTGGCTTCCATCAATTGGTTTACATGAATATAAACGGTGTTCAGGATATCATCTAGGTTAAAGGTTGAAGTAATTTCTTGGCCAATTTCGTTTAACAATTGCAAGGTTCCATATGCTTCATCCAGATTTTTTTTGAGATTTTTTATTTCTTCTGATTCGGTTACCGGAGAAGTTCTTGATACAACATTACTCTCTTGCAAGTTTGCTATTACAGGATTTTCGTTTGCAAGTTTGCGTTTGTATAAGTTTTCGATAGCTTCTTCGATAATCAGCAACAACTCTTCTTTTTCCCATGGCTTGCTGATATATTTATAAACTTTACCTGAATTTAAAGCATCTACTACTGCTTCAATATCGCTGAAACCCGTAAGTATCATGCGCACATCATTTCCATTATCAGGTAATGCGCTTAGGAACTCTACTCCGGTTATATCGGGCATACGCTGATCTGAAATAATCACGTCGACCTGATTATCTTTTAATAAAGCAGTGGCTTCGGACGCTGAACTCGAAGTGAAAACTTCATAATTCCTGCGAAAGGAAGAACGAAATACCAACAGGTTTTCTTCTTCGTCGTCGATGTAAAGTACTTTTGGTTTATAATCGGTTTGCATGGAGGAGGTGTTGAAGTGTTGAGGTGTTGAGGTGTTGAAGTTTTGAGGTAATTAGTTAATTGGTAAAGTTATAATAAATTCGGTTCCTTGGCCGGGTTCGCTCTCTACTTCTATCCGACCTTTGTGTTTTTCGATGATGCCATACGCAATTGACAACCCCAATCCTGTACCTTTACCAACGGGTTTGGTTGTAAAAAAAGGTTCAAAGATATGCGATCTAACTTCTTCCGGCATTCCCATTCCATTGTCGCGGATTTTAATCATTAGATTTCCATTTTCTTCCAAGGTTGTAATCGTAATAACGCCTTTTTCTTTAATGGCATCTGCAGCATTGTAAATAATATTCATGAATACCTGGTTCAATTGTCCCGGGTAACACATGATTGGTTTAACTGAACCATATTCCTTAACAATATTGATTTTGTTCTTTAAACGGTTATTGAGTATAACAAGCGTATTATCCAAGCCTTCTTCAATATTGGCCTTCTTCATATCATTCTCATCCAAACGAGAAAAATTACGCAGGCCTCTAACAATTTCGGCAGTTCGTTCGGCACCGGAGCGAATACTGTTCATCAGTTCATCAATTTCGGGCAATAAACTTTCCAGGTTCAATAATTTCTTTTGGTCTTCAATTTCCTTCCATAAAGTATCATCTCCTTTGTTTACATGATACGCAATTAGTTTTTGTTGCAAATCCTGCACATCGGCATAATTCTCTTGAAGCGATTCAATTCCTCCTGTTATGAAATTAACAGGGTTATTGATTTCGTGCGCAACGCCGGCTGTTAGTACACCCAGCGAAGCCATCTTTTCGGATTCAACCAATTTACTTTGGGCCGATTTCAGTTGTTCAAATGCCTGTGTCATTTTACTATATGAACTTGCATTTTGAATCGCAGTTGTAATATAAGATGCCAGCGAACGAAGGATATCCAAATGGTATTGGTTATATGCAAATTTGCGGAAGCTTTGCACGGTTAAAACACCAATTGGGTTGTTGTTAAAGAGTAAAGGGATATAAATTAATGAAACCGGAGCTTCAGATTTAGAGCCGTCTTCCAATGTTTCAGAACCTAAATTCACCTTAACCGTTTCTATGATATAATTCTGGGCATCCTTTTTTATGTCATTGATAAATACTTCCTTTTTATTTTCAATACACCAAACCGGAAACTGGTTTTTATCTTCCATGGATCGCGTATAAGGTTCGTATCTTTTCCCGTTTTCGATGGCAAGACGGTAATCTATCAGCTCGGTTTCGGCACTATAAATTCCTATTCCAAATACACTGGCATCCATCAATTGATTTACGTTTTCGTATATGGTATTTAAAATCGTATCGAGGTTAAGGGTAGAGGTTATCTCCTGCCCTATTTCGGTGAGTAATTTCAGTTTTGAGAAGGTATCTTCCAGTTCGTCTTTTTGTTGTCGCAGTTCTTCTGTACGCAGATTCACCTTTTGTTCGAGTTCAGTATTCTTTTGTTCAATCTCATACTTTTGCTTTTCTATCAGTTTATATGCCTTCGAATTTTCGAGTGCAGTAGCTACATAGATTCCAATATTTAACAAGGTATTCAAATGGAATTGGTTGTATGCATTTTGGCTAAAAGATTGAACAGTGATTAAACCTACGACATTGTCCTTTATCAATAAAGGTATATAGATTATTGAATGAGGTACATCGGATTTTGAGCCATCTTCCATCGTGGCATTGTCTGCATTAACAATTACCTCATCCTTGATATACTTCGCTGACTCATTCTCAACATCATTGATAAATATTTCCTTTTTATTTTCGATACACCAAACCGGAAACTGGTTTTTATCATCCATACTTCTGCTGTATGGCTTAAATCTTTTACCCTTTTCAATTGCTAATTGATAATCAATAGTTGAATTATCCGTATTATAAATTCCAATTCCAAACACACTGGCATCCATCAACTGGTTCACATTTTCATACACCGTATTCAGAATAGTTTCTAAATCTAATGTGGAGGTGATATCCTGTCCGATTTCACTTAATAACTGAACATTTTTAAACGAGTCATCTACCTGATTTTTCAGTTCTTCATTGAGTTGTTTATATTTCATCAACTCTTCCAATAACTCCACTTCATTGGTTGAGCCCCCTACAGCAATATTGCCCGTCTGGTTAAGCGTTTGTTTATTGGTATCCTGTTTATTTTTTTGTCGCAATGCAATGGCTTCATCAATTATTTTCTGCAACTCTCCTTTTTGCCAAGGTTTAGCAATGAATTTCGAAATTTTCCCTTTATTAAGCGCTTCAATAACCGCTTCCATATCACTGTAACCGGTTAAAATCATTCGGATAGAATCCGCATCATCTGGTAAACTATTCAGGAATTCAACCCCTGTCATATCGGGCATACGCTGATCCGAAATAATAATATCAGCGTTGGTTGTTTTTAACAATTCGATTGCATCTGATGCAGATGGTGCCGTTATCACATCATATAACTTACGGAAGGAGGTACGAAATACCAGCAGGTTATATTCCTCATCATCCACAAATAAAATTTTGGGTTTGGCTTTTTCGTCGTACATACTATTTAGTTATTAGGTAAGGTGATAATAAATTCCGTTCCTTTGCCTTGTTCGGTTTTCACTTCTATGGAACCTTTATGTTTCTCGATGATACCGTATGATATGGATAGTCCGAGACCGGTACCTTTTCCTACACCTTTGGTGGTATAAAAGGGTTCGAAAATATGCTCTTTTACCTCGTCAGGCATACCTGTTCCGCTGTCTTTAATGGAGATGATAATTTTTCCGGAAACTTGTTTCGTACTCACTTCAATTTCTCCTTCTTCCTCAATTGCATCGCAGGCATTGTTCAAAATATTCATAAAAACCTGGTTTAACTGTCCAGGATAACAATCCACTTCCGGAATATTGCCATAGGATTTGGTTAGGGTTATTCGGTTCTTGAGTTTATTGTTCAAGATAACCAAGGTATTGTTTAAGCCTTCTTCGAGGTTGGCACGCTTCATATCGTTTTCATCCAATCGACTAAAATTTCTTAACCCTTTAACAATTTCAGATGTTCGGTTGGCTCCGTTTTTCACACTATTAAACAAACCTTTCATTTCTGTAAGGATGCGTGGCAAATCAATTTCGGTTTTAATGGCTTCAATTTTTGCCAGTTGCTCTTTGGCATCCTTTGTGGTATTTAAACCTTTTAATTCAGAAAGTAAACTTTCGAGGTCTGCAAAATTATCCTCAAGTGATTCGATTCCACCCGAGATAAAAGTTACAGGATTGTTTATTTCGTGGGCAACACCTGCTGTTAACACCCCTAGTGAAGCCATTTTTTCAGCCTCCACCAATTTGCTTTGGGCTGATTTTAATTGTTCGAACGCCTCGGTCATCTTGCTATAAGAACTGGCATTTTGAATGGCTGTTGTAATATAAGATGCAAGCGAACGAAGAATATCCAAATGGTATTGGTTGTATGCATGTTTCCGAAAACTTTGTACCGTTAAAATTCCGATAGGATTGTTGTTAAACAACAAAGGCATATAAATTAACGACAATGGATCGGCAGATTTGGTTCCATCCTCCAAATCCACAATTTTTCGTTCGTAATTCACCAGGTAACGAGAATATTCTTTATCTACATCGTTGATAAAAATCTCTTTCTTATTCTCCACACACCAAACGGGGAACTGGTTTTTATCCTGCATCGAACGGTTATAAGGTTGGTAACGTTTGCCATTTTCGATGGCAAGTCGGATTTCGATATGGTTTTGTTCTTTAGAATAAATTCCTACTCCAAATACCGCTGCATCCATGAGGTTATTTACATTTTCGTAAATGGTATTCATGATGGTATCAAGATGCAAGGTAGAAGTAATTTCCTTTCCTATTTCTGTCAACAATTTCAACTTACTAAACGTATCTTCCAGTTCATCTTTCTGTTGGCGCAATTCTTCTGTTCTGTGTTGCACTTTTTGCTCGAGCTCAATATTTTTATGTTCGATTTCCGTTTTATGTTCTTCAATCAAATTATAGGCCTTCGCATTTTCTAAGGCAGTGGCAACATAAATACCGATATTCATTAACGTATTAAGATGATACTGGGTATAGACATTCTTGTTAAAAGATTGAACAGTGATTAATCCGATAACTTTCTCCTTGATCATTAGTGGCATATATATCAAAGAAACCGGGATATCCGCTTTTGTTCCATCCTCTAAAGTTGCACCTGCATTTATTTTATTGGTATCAGTAATATACTTCCCTACTTCAGTGAAAACATCATTTATAAAAATCTCCTTTTTATTCTCGATGCACCAAACCGGAAACTGGTTCTTATCCTCCATGGTGCGGCTATAAGGCTGGTAACGTTTGCCTTTTTCGATAGCAAGTTTGTAGTCAATGGTCAGGTTTTCGGCATTGTAAATTCCAATCCCAAAAACACTGGCATCCATTAATTGGTTCACATTTTCGTATACCGTATTCAAGATGGTATCCAGGTCTAAAGTAGAAGTAATCTCCTGGCCAATTTCACTTAACAACTGCACATTTTTATATGCATCGTCGACTTGTTTTTGCAAGGCTCGGTTTTCTGATTCTATCTGATGCAGTTTTAAAGATAACTCTGAATCGCTAACCGGTATGAGAACTTCTTTCACCGCCTTAGCTTCATAATTGGTATCGGATGCAGCCATAACATGGTATTTCTGATAGAAAATTTCCAATGCTTCATCAATAATTTTTTGAAGCTCATCCTTTTTCCATGGCTTAGCAATATAACGGTCAATTTTACCTTTATTGAGTGCCTGAATTACAATATCGATATCACTATAACCGGTTAAAATGATGCGCACATTATGCATTTCACTGGGTAAGTTGTTCAAAAATTCGACACCGTTAATTTTGGGCATTCGTTGATCCGATACAATTACATCATAGGTATTATCCTTAAGCAACTCCATGGCTTCCATTGCCGAACTTGCAGTTGCCACGTCATAAAAACGGCGCATAGAGGATTGAAACACAAGTAAATTATCCTCTTCGTCGTCGACATAAAGTAATCTTGGTTTTGTATTAGAAGTATTCATCGGTATGGTTATTGTATTGGGAGTGTGATTATAAATTCGGTGCCTTTGCCCACTTCGCTCTTTACTTCAATGGTACCTTTGTGTTTTTCGATGATGCCATAAGAAATAGATAAGCCGAGACCTGTACCTTTGCCAACATCTTTGGTGGTAAAAAACGGTTCAAATATTTTGGATTTAACCTCATCAGACATTCCGGTACCGGAATCTTTGATTGAAATAAACAAATTTCGCTTTGCCAAACCGGTTGTAATATTGATTTCACCTTCACCGATAATTGCATCCGTTGCATTGTATAAAATATTCATAAAAATCTGGTTGAGTTGTCCCGGGTAACAATCTATTTCAGGGAGTTTCGCATAATTTTTGGTTATCTTAATGCGATTTTTTAATTTATTGTTTAGAATAACCAGTGTATTGTCGATCCCTTCTTCGAGATTGGCTTTCTTCATTTCGCCTTCATCTAATCTGGAGAAATTACGTAGTCCTTTTACAATTTCTGCTGTTCTGCTTGCTCCATTTCTGATACTTCCAAAGAGTTCTTCAATTTCAGGTACAAGGCTATCTACTTCCAGTTCTTCTTTGCGCTCATCAATTTCATCCCAAAGTTGTTCGCTTTGGTTTTTACGATCGATTTTCAAATACAACATCAGCAGGTCTTTTAAATCGGTATAATTTTCCTTTAATGATTTAATACCGGCGGATATAAAATTGACAGGATTATTGATTTCATGGGCTACTCCGGCAGTTAGCACACCCAGGGATGCCATTTTTTCGGATTCAACTAATTTGCTTTGGGTTGATTTTAATTGTTCAAATGCTTCCGTCATTTTGCGATAAGAATTTGCATTCTGAATGGCGATTGTAATATATGATCCGAGCGATCTAAGTATATCAATATGGTATTGGCTGTATATATGTTTTTTTAGACTCTGTACGGTAATAACTCCAATAATATCCTCATTTGCTTTTAATGGAAGGTATAAAATAGATTCAGAATGCTGCCCTGCTTTTGGCTTAGGTATACTTTTTATATATTTATTGTATTCCGTTTGCTGGTCGTTAATGATAATTTCCTTTTGATGTTTAAAACACCAAACTGCTAAACGATTATCATCTTCAAGCGATTGAAAGGTTAAAGGAAGTTTTTCACCTTTCTCCATCAAACCAGGAAATTCAAGTCTGTTTTCTTCTTTATTTAATACCCCAATACCAAATACAGATGCATCCATTAATTCATTCACATTGGTGTAAACCGTTTCTATAATTTTCTCAAGAGAAAGTGTAGAAGTTATTTTTTGTCCAACTTCACTTAACAATTTTATATTGTTATACGTGCTTTCCAATGCATCTCTTTGTTTTTGAACTTCCTCATTCTTAAGCTGTAATTGTTCAGTACGTTTTTGCACTTTTAATTCCAATTCAACATTTTTATGTTCAATTTCTTTGTTCTGTTCTTCGATGGTATGGTAGGTTTTGGCATTTTCTAATGCTGTAGCAACAAACAAACTGATATTTTTAAATATATTGAGATGATAAAGGGAATAAGCATTTTTGTCGAGCGTTTGTACAGTAATAACACCAATAATTGTCTCTTTTATTATCAGAGGAAGATAAATAATTGACTGGGTATCGTCCCCGGAGATTGGAGGAGCCGAATTTAATAATATACTCCTGTATTCAATGCTATGGTCATTTATAAATACCTCATGTTTATTTTTGTAACACCATACAGCATAACGATTATCATCGTCTATAGAAAAAGATATTGGTAATTTTTGCCCATTCTCAATGAATCCCGGAAATTCAATTGTACGGGTATCATTACTATATATTCCTATACCAAAAACAGAGGCATCCATAAGTGTGTTTAAGGTTTCGTAAGTACTATCGATGATAGATTCGATGGTTAAATTAGCCAGTATCTCCTGACCTATTTCACTTAATAACTGCACATTTTTATTTGCATCATCTACTTGTTTCTTTAGTCGGTTATTCTCTTCTTCAAGACTTAATACCTTTAAGGAATCAACTTCTTTCTTATTTTCTGATGTGGTACCTTTTACAACTTCCTCCAATGCTTTCCTCACCTTTCTTTCGTTTTCGATTTGTTCCTTTTCTATTCTTTTTGAAAATAACAATTGCAAGGAATCATCTATCACAGGAAGGAGATCTTCTTTTTCCCAAGGCTTGGTAACATACTTATTTATTTTACCGGTATTCAACGCATCAATAACAGCTCCGATATCACTAAATCCGGTAAGAATCATGCGAACACATTCCTTGTCATCAGGTAAATTCTTGAGGAATTCAACCCCGGTCATACCTGGCATATTTTGGTCGGAAATCACTATTTCATAACTGTTGTCCTTCAACAATTCAAGTCCTTCCTTCGCCGAACTAGCTGTTTGTACATTATAATTTCTTCGGAAAGAAGATTTGAAGACCAATAGATTGTCTATTTCATCGTCGACATAAAGTACATTGGGTTTGTGGCTGTCTTTTTGCATAGGAAACACATTAATGATGAATGATGAATTTTGAATGATGAATGATAGGGTGCATTTGTTTGGTTATTGTATGGGGAGTGTGATCATAAATTCGGTGCCTTTGCCCACTTCGCTTTTTACTTCGATGGTACCTTTGTGTTTTTCGATGATGCCATAGGAAATGGATAAGCCGAGTCCTGTTCCTTTGCCAACCGGTTTGGTGGTATAAAATGGTTCAAAAATATGCGATTTGACTTCTTCGGTCATTCCTACTCCATTGTCGCGAATAGCAATATAAATACTTCCATTTTCTTCTTTGGTTGAAATGGCTATTTCTCCTTTTTCTTTGATGGCATCGGAAGCATTGTAAATAATATTCATAAACACCTGGTTGAGTTGTCCGGGATAGCACATCAATAATGGAATTTGTCCAAATTCTTTCTTGATTTCAATTCTTTCTTTTAAATGGCTGTTCAACAAAACAAGGGTACTTTCAATTCCTTCTTCCAGATTGGCCCTCTTTTTATCTTCTTCATCCAAACGAGAGAAATTGCGTAGGCCTTTCACAATATCGGAAGCCCTAATGGCTCCATGTTTTACACTTTCTATAAGTTCTTCCATTTCGGGCATTAGCTGGTCTAATTGCAATTCCTTTTCTCTCTGAAGAATTTTGTTAAGTACATCATTGTTTGGCTTTTTAACATAATCCATAACCATTTGAACAAACTCCTTCATATCCCTAAAATTGTCGTCGAGTGATTGTATCCCACCCGAAATAAAATTAACCGGATTGTTTATTTCATGCGCAACGCCTGCAGTGAGCACACCTAAGGAAGCCATTTTTTCTGACTCCACCAGTTTGGATTGAGCCGCCTTTAATTGTTCGAAAGCTGCCGTCATTTTCTGGTATGAATTGGCATTTTGAATTGCGGTAGTAATATATGAAGCAAGTGAGCGAAGAATATCTAAATGATATTGGTTATAAGCATATTTTCGATAGCTCTGCACAGTTAAAACCCCAATTGGATTGGTATCAAATAACAACGGAATATAGATCAGAGAGGTGGCTACTTTTGCCCTGGTACCATCTTCAAGTAAGGGTGCTTCAACAGTGCCATTCAGCTCTTCTGCCAAATATTTAACCGAATCTTTGGCAATATCATTGATAAAAACTTCGCTTTTGTTTTCGATACACCAAACCGGAAATTGATTTTTATCTTCCATGGTTCGTTTATATGGTTGATACCGAACACCATTTTCAATAGCCAATCTATATTCAATTATTTCATCTTCGGGATGGTAAATACCAATTCCAAATACAGTGGCATCCATTAAGTCGTTAATATTCTCATAAATAGTATTCAGGATGGTGTCGAGGTTTAAAGTTGAGGATATCTCCTTCCCTATTTCGGTGAGTAATTTTAGCTTACTAAATGTTTCTTCCAACTCATCTTTTTGTAAGCGCAATTGTTCAGTTCTTTCCTTTACCCTGATTTCCAATTCAGTTTTCTTCTTTTCTATTTCTTCCTTCTTTTCTTCAATTTCCTTGTACGATTTTGCATTCTCGAGGGCAGTCGCAACATAAATTGCGATGTTTTGCAAAGTGTTTAAATGGTATTCGGTATAGGTGTTTTTTGAAAAAGATTGCACTGTGATAATTCCGATTATTTTGTCCTTAATCAGCATCGGTAAGTAGATCAACGACAATGGTTCATCTGCTTCTAAATAAGGTAGAATTTCTTTGTCTTTATATTGACTAATATATCTTGTATATTCTTTATGTACATCGTTGATAAAGATTTCCTTTTTCTTTTCAATACACCAAACAGGAAACTGATTCTTATCTTCCATAGTACGTTTGTATGGTTGATAACGTTTCCCCTTTTCTATGGCCAGCTGATAATCTATAATTTGATTTTCGGCATCGTAAATGCCAATACCGAATACACTGGCATCCATTAACTGATTTACATTCTCATAAACTGCATTTAAGATATTATCCAGGTTCAAGGTGGAAGTAATTTCCTGTCCTATTTCACTCAGCAAACGAATATTTTTATACGACTCATTTACTTGTAATTTCAATTGTGCAATATCGTCGGTTCCCTGCTGTAAGATGGGAGTACTATTTTGGTTATTACCCGAATCCGTCATCTCTTTATTCTTCTCTTGCAATAAACCAACAGCATCGGTAATCATATCGAGCAATGAATCTTTTTCCCAAGGTTTAGGAATGTATTTATAAATCTTACCTGAATTCAATGCATCCACAACAGCTCCGATATCACTGTATCCGGTCATGATGATGCGTATGTTTTTCTGTGTATCCGGCAGGCTTTTCAAAAAATCTACCCCTGACATATCCGGCATTCTTTGATCCGAAATGATCACATCCACTTCATGATCGGCCAATAATTTGCCTGCTTCAGATGCCGAACTTGCCGTAAGTATATCAAAATACCTGCGAAAGGTAGATTTGAATACCAATAGGTTTTCTTTTTCATCATCAACATACAATACTTTTGGGTTATAATCTTTCATATATATTAAGATTAATTATTTAATGGGAGTGTGATCATAAATTCGGTGCCCTTGCCAACTTCACTTTTTACTTCGATGGTGCCTTTGTGTTTTTCGATGATGCCGTATGCTATGGACAATCCAAGTCCGGTACCTTTGCCAACTTCTTTGGTGGTATAAAATGGCTCGAAAATATGTGATTTGGTTTCGGCATCCATGCCTTTACCAGTATCCCTAAAACTTACTTTAAGGTTATTATTTTCCATCCAAGTATGGATATGAATTTCTCCTTTTTCATCGATAGCATCGCTGGCATTATGCAATAAATTCATAAAAACCTGGTTCAATTGTCCGGGATAGCAAAGAATTGCCAGTGTATCTTCATAATTTTTTACCACCTCTACCCTGTTCTTTAACTTATTGTTTAAAATAACTATGGTATTGTCAATCCCCTCTTCCACCTTGGTTTTCTTCATATCGTTTTCGTCGAGGCGGGTAAAATTCTTTAGCCCTTTTACAATCTCCGAAGTTCGTGTTGCACCACTCTTAATACTTTTAAACAGGATATCCATTTCGGGCAACAATTCCTCGGGTGCTACTTCTTTCTTAAAAGACTCAATAGCTTCCCAATCTTTATCGGTAGACGAACTGGGGTTATATTTTAAATACATGCCGAGTAATTTCTCTACATCCGCATAATTTAATTCCAACGATTCAATCCCGGCTGAAACAAAGTTTACAGGATTGTTAATCTCATGCGCTACACCTGCCGTTAAAACACCTAAAGATGCCATCTTCTCCGCTTCCACCAGCTTCATTTGCGCTGCTTTGAGATCTTCGAAAGCCTTGGTCATTTTGCGGTATGAGGTCGAATTTTGAATGGCGATGGTTACATAAGAAGCAAGGGATCTAAGAATATCAATATGGTATTGGTTGTAAATATGCTTCTTGAAACTCTGCACACTGATGGTACCGATTACTCCTTCGTTGGTTATAAGAGGCAGATAAACCAACGATTCAGGTGTTTTACCGGCAATTGGTTTGGCAATATTTTTAATATACTTGTTGTATTCTGTTTGATAATCATTGATGATAATTTCAGATTGGTTCTTAAAACACCAAATCGATGTACGGTTTTCATCGTCCATCGAATAAGAAAAATCAGGTAACTTTTCATCGTTCTCGATTGCACCCCTAAATTCGAGGCGATTTTCTTCTTTATTGAAAACCCCAATACTAAATACTGTTGCATCCATTAGGTTATTTACATTCTTGTATACGGTTTCTATTATCTGTTCCAATGCAAGTGTTGCTGTAATCTGCTGTCCTATTTCACTTAACAGTTTAACATTATTGTAGGTACTCAATAACTCATCGTTTTTTTGTTGAATCTGAAGTGTTCGTTGTTGTACTTTCTGTTCCAAATCCACATTTTTCTGTTCAATTTCGGATTTGTGCATCTCGATCATTTGGTATGATTTTGCATTTTCCAATGCGGTTGCTACATATACCGAAATATTGCGGAGTATATTCAAATGATAGGTACTATACGCATTCTTCCTGTAACTTTGGGCAGTAATCACACCAATGATATTTTCTTTGATAACCAATGGGATATAAATAATAGATTCCACTTTATTTCCGCTTTTAGGGGAGAGCCGTTTTGCGATATACCGTGTATGTTCCAATTCGTTGTCGTTGATAAAAATTTCCTTCCCATTTTTATAACACCAAACCGCATATCTGTTTTCGTCGTCAATAGAGAATGAGAAAGGTAATTTCTGTCCATTCTCAAGGTATCCGGGAAAATCAATGGTTTTGGTTTCGCTATTATAAATTCCTATACCAAGCACGTTTGCATCCATCAAATCATTGATATACTCGTACGTACGGTCTATGATGGAATCAACAGTTAAATTGGAAATAATCTCCTGTCCTATTTCACTTAACAATTGTACATTTTTATTTGAGTCTTCGGCTTGCTTGCGCAATTCATCATTTTCCTCTTTGTACTTTAACAATAAAAGTTGTTGGTTAACTTCAGTTGAAGTCTCACCTCTGGCCGCAATTATTCCATCATTATATTCTTTTTCCTGTTCAACCAATGCAATTTTTTCCTTTGTAATTTTCTTTGAATGACTATGTACCAATGCATCGTCGATTACTTTTTGCAAATCCAAACGTTGCCAAGGTTTGGTTATGTACTTGTAAATTTTACCTGAATTCATGGCATCCACAATCGCCTCCATATCACTGAATCCTGTAAGAATCATACGGATATTATCCAAATCATCCGGTAGGTTTTTTAGAAATTCTACTCCGGTTGTATCCGGCATTCTTTGATCCGAAATAATAATATCAAATGAATTATCAACCAGCAATGCATTGGCTTCTGCAACTGATCGTGCAATCGATACATGATAGTTTCGGCGGAAAGCCGATTTAAACACCATCAGATTTTCTTCTTCATCATCCAGGTAAAGTAACTTTGGTTTCAGGTCGTTTATTTCCATGTTAAATCTTTGGTTTTATTGAATGGGCAAGGTGATTATAAATTCGGTTCCTTTACCTGACTCACTGTTCACTTCTATTTTTCCTTTGTGTTTCTCGATGATTCCATATGCTATGGACAATCCTAATCCGGTGCCTTTTCCAACTTCTTTGGTGGTATAAAAGGGCTCGAAAATATGGCTCAACACATTTGGCGGAATACCTTTTCCATTGTCTTTAATTGTAATTATTACTTTATTGTCTGCCTGTTTTGTCTGTATATGAATGGTTCCTTCGCTTTCAATGGCATCGCTCGCATTGTGTAATAAATTCATAAATACTTGGTTTAACTGACCCGGATAACAGAGTATAGGAGGAATATTTTCATATTCCTTCACTATTTGAATCCTGTTTTTGAGTTTATTATTTAATATAACCAGGGTACTATCAATTCCTTCCTCAATCTTTGCCTTTTTCATATCGTTCTCATCCAGTCGGGTAAAGTTGCGCAATCCCTTAACGATTTCGGAGGTACGGTTGGCGCCGCTGGTAATGCTATTAAACAGAATTTCCATCTCGGGAAGTAATTCATCCGGATCGATTTTTCTTTTCAAATTAAGAATGGCTTGCCAGTGTTCTTTTGGTGATTTTTCAGGATCGAAATCAAGGTATAATTTCAAGAGTTCTTCTACGTCTCGGTAATTATTCTTGAGGGAATTGATTCCTGCGGTAATAAAATTAACGGGATTATTAATTTCATGGGCTACTCCTGCTGTTAATACACCTAAGGATGCCATTTTCTCGGCTTCTACCAGTTTCATTTGTGCTGCTTTGAGGTCTTCAAATGCCTGGGTCATTTTGCGGTATGATGTAGAATTTTGAATCGCAATGGTAATGTACGATGCAAGGGATCGCAGGATATCGATATGGTACTGGTTGTAAATATGTTTTTTAAAACTTTGTACAGTAATTACCCCAATCGGACCATCGTTTGCTACCAAAGGAAGGTAAAGAATGCTATCCGGTTCTTCACCGGCTTTTGGTCTGGGAATACTTTTGATATATTTATTGTATTCGGTTTGAAAATCATTGATGATGGCTTCTTTTACATTTTTAAAACTCCAAACCGCCAGTCGGTTGTCTTCTTCCATACTGGCAAACCAAAAAGGTAATTTTTCTCCCTTTTCCATGAAGCCAAAAAACTCGATTCGGTTTTCAACCGGATTAAAAACACCAATTCCGAAACCGGCTGCATCCATCAGGCTATTTACATTTTGATAAACTGTTTCTATTATTTTTTCGAGTGCAAGGGTCGATGTAATTTGCTGACCTATTTCACTTAATAATTTTATTTTGCTGTAGGTGGCTTCTATTTCATCCTTTTGTTTTAAAACTTCATCATTCTTAGACTGAAGTTGTTCCGTTCTTTGTTTTACTTTATTCTCTAATTCGATATTTTTTTGTTCAATTTCTTGCTTTTGTTCTTCAATCACTTTATAAATATTTGCATTTTCAATCGCTGTAGCAATGTAAATGGCAATATTTCTCAATATATTCAAATGATAATTTGAGTATGCATTCATTTTAAAACTTTGTACACTCACAACACCAATTGCCTTGTTGTTCGAAAAAAGAGGAAGATACATCAGTGAATTTGTAGGCTCGCCAACAACTGCATTATTGATGCCGAGATTAAAATGTTTCATCGAATCTTCACTGTAATTATTAGAAATATACTCTGTTTTATTATTAAATGCCCTTGTAGCCGGTCTATCTGCTTCAAGAGATAAAGACCAGGGTGGATTTTGTTTCCCTTTTTCAATTGAACCCGGGAATTCAATTTTACCGGTTTCTTCATTATAAATCCCAATTCCAAAAACGGAGGCATCCATCAATGCATTCACATTGGAATATGCACTCTCTATAATGGAAACCACCGTAATATTTGAAATAATTTCCTGTCCTATTTCACTTAATAGTTGCACATGACTATCTGACTCTTTTACCCTTTTGGTTAACTCTTTAATTTCAGTTTCAAGTTTCGCATGGCTAAGAATATGTCCATTATCTTTATTGGCAGGATTCTGCATAACCTCTTCCAATAAGGCCATCTCATTCATTACCTGACTAATTTTCTGCTGATCATCCAGTTTTTTAATTTTGGTTTTCAGTGCTATGTCAAGAATCCCTTGCAATTCACTCTGATCCCAGGGTTTGGTGATATACTTATAAATCTTACCGGAATTCATGGCATCAATAATGGCTTCCATATCGCTGTAGCCGGTAAGTATCATGCGAATATTTTCAGGTTCATCCGGTAAACTTTTCAAAAATTCGACACCGGTAGTATCCGGCATGCGCTGGTCAGAAATAATAATATCAAAAGATTGATCGGTTAATAATGCATTTGCTTCTGTAACCGAATGTGCAATAGAAACCTGGTAATTCCGGCGAAACGATGATTTAAACACCATCAGGTTTTCTTCTTCATCATCTACATAAAGTATCTTTGGTTTCAGTTCAATTATTTCCATACTTAATTTTATTTTTATTGGATAGGTAAGGTGATAATAAATTCGGTGCCTTTACCAACTTCACTGATTACTTCAATGTTTCCTTTATGTTTTTCGATAATTCCGTATGCAATAGATAAACCCAGTCCGGTACCTTTGCCAACTTCTTTGGTGGTATAAAAGGGTTCGAAAATATGTGCCCTTACATTTTCGGGCATACCGGCACCATCGTCTTTAATACTGATTTTTAATTTCTTTGAATCAGAGGACGTTTTAATGGTAATGGTTCCCTTTTTATCAATTGCCTGTGCTGCATTGTGCAGAATATTCATAAATACCTGGTTTAACTGTCCGGGGAAACACATGATTTCGGGCATACCACCAAATTCCTTTATCACCTCTATCCTATTTTTTAGTTGGTTGTTTAAAATAACCAGGGTATTGTTGATTCCTTCTTCCAAGCTGGCTTTTTTCATGTCGTTTTCATCCAGCCTGGTAAAGTTTTTCAATCCTTTTACAATTTCGGCGGTGCGCTTGGCTCCGGTTTTTACGCTGTTTAACAGATGTTCAATTTCAGGTAAGGCTTCTTCGGGTTCCAATTCGTTCTTGAGGCGCAGTATTTCAGGCCAATGTTCTTTGTTGGCGGATTCCGGGGTTAATTTCATGTATTGTTCGAGCAGGGCTTTGATATCCGCATAACTGGAAGCAAGGGTTTCAATTCCTGCCGAAATAAAGTTTACAGGATTGTTGATTTCATGAGCAACTCCTGCGGTCAGAACACCAAGGGAGGCCATTTTCTCCGATTCTACCAATTTCATTTGTGCCGATTTCAATTCATCAAATGCTTTGGTCATCATGCGGTACGAATTCGAGTTTTGTATTGCTATCGTGATATAGGAGGCAAGCGAACGCAAAATATCGATATGGTATAGGCTATAAATATGCTTTTTAAAACTTTGTACGGTAATTACGCCAACAACGCCTTCGTTTGTGGTAAGGGGCAAATACAAAATAGATTCGGAATGTTGTCCAGCCGACGGTTTAGGAACCCCCTTTACATATTTATTGTATTCTGTTTGGTGGTCATTGATTACAATCTCCTTTTGATTTTTAAGACACCAAACAGCCAAACGATAATCATCATCCATGGATTGAAATGTTAATGGTAACTTTTCTCCATTCTCAATTAAACCCGGAAATTCTATTCTGTTTTCTGCCTGATTATAAACGCCAATTCCAAAAACAGAGGCATCCATTAACTCATTTACATTGGTATAAACCGTTTCAATGATCTTTTCCAATGAAAGGGTTGACGTAATTTTCTGACCGATTTCACTTAATAACTTAATATTATTGTATGTGCTTTCAAGTTCATCGCGTTGTTTTTGCACCTCTTCATTTTTTATTTGCAATTGTTCGGTTCGTTGCTGCACTTTGTGTTCCAACTCCACATTTTTTTGTTCAATTTCTGTTTTTTGTTCCTCGATTAAATGGTAGGATTTGGCATTTTCCAGCGCAGTTGCCACATAAATGGAAATATTTCTCAAAATATTAACATGGTAGGCTGTGTAAGCATTTTTTGTAAAACTTTGTGTGCTGATAACTCCGATTGGAATTTCATTGATAACCAGGGGCAAATATAAGATAGACTCGGGTGCATCTCCTGCCATTGCAGCCATTTTGAAATCATTAATCACCACTTCTTCTTTATTCTTAAAGCACCGAATAGCAGGACGTTTTTCATCCGAGATATTTACATAATGAAATGGTAACCGAGCTCCTTTTTCAATCCAACCATTAAAATCTAGACGCTTTTCCTCATCATTATAAATTCCAATACCAAAACTATTGGCATCCATCAAAGCATTTACATTTTCATACGTACTCTCCACAATCGATTCGATGGTTAGATTCGAAATAATTTCCTGTCCGATTTCACTTAATAACTGAACGTTTTTATTGGATTCGGAAACCTGCGATTTTAATTCGTTGATTTCTTCCTTGGCAGCCAATAATTGTAGCGACAAGGCTGCATCCTCATTTAAGCCTGATTTTGATTCGATTATTTGGTCGATAACTTCCTTTTCGTGAATTACTTTTTCAATCTGTTTCTCCTTTTTACCTCTTTCCAATTGAAATTGTAAGGCTTGGTCGATTACCTTTTGTAATTCAGCCTTCTCCCAAGGTTTTCCAATATACTTATAAATTTTTCCCGAATTAAGCGCTTCAATTATGGCTTCCATATCGCTGTATCCGGTAAGAATCATACGAACGTTTTCCGGTTTATCGGGTAAGCTGTTCAAAAAATCCACCCCACTCATTTCAGGCATGCGTTGGTCGGAAATAACCAGCTCTACCGGATTATCAACCAACAGTTGTAAACCTTCTGCAGCCGAACTTGCGGTTATAATCTGATAGTTTTTACGAAAAGTTGCTTTAAACACGAGTAGATTTTCTTCTTCATCATCTACATAAAGTATTTTGGGTTTTGAATCGTTTGTTGGCATGAATTATGAATGATGAGTTATGAATGATGAATTATGAGTTATTTTGTGGTAATCTAATGGTGAATTCGGTTCCTATTCCAACTTCACTTGTTACTTCGATTGTGCCTTTGTGTTTTTCGATAATTCCATAGGAAATAGAAAGTCCCAGACCTGTACCATCCCCCACTTCTTTGGTGGTATAGAAGGGTTCGAAAATGTGGGCCATTACTTCTGGTTGCATTCCACTTCCGCTGTCTTTAATTTTTACTGTTATTGTTTCCCCTTTTTGATTCACTTCGATCTCTATACTGCCCGGACCTTCAATGGCGTCTGCCGCATTTCCAAGTATGTTCATAAACACCTGGTTTAATTGTCCGGGATAACACATAATTTCAGGTATATCCTGGTATTTCTTGACTACTTCGATGCGGTCTTTTAATTTATTATTTAAAATAGCCAAAGTATTATTTAAACCTTCTGTGATGCTTGCTTTTTTCATATCAACTTCGTCTAGTCGGGTAAAATTCCTTAACCCTTTTACAATCTCTGAAGTCCGGTTTGCTCCGTTGCGAATGGTATTAATGAGCATTTCCATTTCAACCAACAAATCTTTGAGACCAATTTTATGTTGGTTTTTTTGTAAAAATTCCCATAAATCCTGGGGGCTTTTATGTTCATCAGGACTTGTAATTAATTGCAAGAGATTTTTTAACTCACCAAAATTTTCGTTTATCGATTCGATTCCCCCTGAAATAAAATTTACCGGATTATTGATTTCATGAGCAACTCCTGCAGTTAACACACCAAGAGATGCCATTTTTTCGGATTCTACAAGTTTTGTTTGGGCAGATTTTAAATCATCAAATGCTTTGGTCATCAAGCGATAAGAATTGGAATTCTGAATCGCAATTGTTGCATAGGTTGCCAATGAACGTAAAATATCAATATGATAATTGTTATAACTATGCTTCTTGAAACTTTGAACCCCTATAGTACCTATTGCAATATCGTTCGATATCAATGGAAGATAAATAATGGATTCGGCATCTTTACCGGCAACCGGTTTAGCAACACTTTTTATATATTTATTGTATTCCTGTTGAAAATCGTTTATGATTACTTCCTTCTTATTCTTAAAACACCAAACGGCTGGACGACTATCATCTTCAAGGCTCCAAGTAAAATAAGGTAATTTCTCGCCTTTTTCAATTGCTCCATTTATTTCAATTGCATTCTTATTTGGATTATATACTCCAATGACAAAAATTGTTGCATCCATCAACGCATTCACATTCTCATAAACTGTTTCAATGATTTTATCCAATGAAAGCGTTGAAGTGATTTGTTGACCGATTTCACTCAGCAGTTTTACATTCCTGTAAGTTACTTCAAGTTCATCTTTTTGTTTTAAAACTTCATCATTCATCTGTCGCAACTCATCCGTTCTGATTTGAACTTTGGTTTCTAAATCAAAATTCTTTTCTTCTATTTCTTTCCTATGAATCTCTATCAAATGATAAGCTTTGGCATTTTCGAGCGCTGTAGCAACAAAAATTGCTATGTTGCGTAATATATTAAGGTGATACGCTGTATATACATTTCTATTAAAACTTTGTACCGTAATTACTCCAATAGCCTTTTCTTTGGTTTCAAGCGGCAGGTAAATCATAGATTCTGGGATTTCACCGACTACAGCACTTGGTTTTGATTGCGTAATTTTGCTAAAATCGTTTATCCAGTCGTTCGAAAAATATTCCTTTCTGCTTTTTATGGTCCAGGCAGCCGGTTTCTCTTCGTTCAAAAACACTTCACCAATCGGTAATTTCACACCCCTTTCCATAAAGGTCATGTAAATTTTTTCTTTGAGTTCGTCGTAAACACCAATAGCAAATACATTGGCATCCATCAATGCATTTACATTGGCATAGGTACTTTCAACAATCGAATCAATATCCAGATTCGATATAATATCTCTACCAATCTCGCTAAGCAATTGTACATTTCGATACGCATCATTTACTTGTTTTCTCAATGCTTCCGGATCATTTGTTTTATCCAGTTGGTCATCCGGAATTTCAACTTTAATAACGGAAGGTTTAACAGAAACTTTCTCGCGTCTAACTTTTAAAACCTGTAAGGCATCTGTTAAAATTTTTAGTAGTTCGTTTTTCTCCCATGGCTTTCTGATATACTGGTATATTTTGCCCATGTTGATTGCTTGAATCAAGGTTTCACTATCACTGAAACCTGATAATATCATGCGCATATTGATTGGTTCATCCGGAAGATTGCTTAAAAATTCAACCCCGTTTAATTGGGGCATACGTTGATCCGAAATAATGATATCAGGGGTAAATGTTTCGAGTACTTTTAATCCAGCAGCCGCCGAGTTGGCTGTCATAATTTCAAAGTTTCTTCTGAATGAAGAACGAAATACCAACAAGTTATCTTCTTCATCATCGACGAATAGGATTTTAGGCAATGCAATAACATTTTCTTCCATTTACAAATGGGTTTAAAGTTAACAATTGACGAAAATATCAGGTTTAATCAGCGGTGTACAATACTTTATGTATACCGATTCCTGTTTAAATCCTGGAAAGCTACTTTTGTTATTTTGGACCTTCGATAAAATACATACCCATCTCACCTTTACCTTTTACCGGTAATTTACCACGGTATGTACAGTTAAAATCATCATTGACCAATTGGTATATTTCTCTGGAAACATTGATTTTTCCCGGTTCACTGTTACTTTCAAGTCGGGAAGCAGTGTTTACAGTATCGCCCCATATGTCGTATGCAAACTTTAATTTACCAACCACTCCGGCTATAACCGGACCAATATGAATTCCTATACGTAATTTACTGAGATGATAATCCGGATTTTTCTCTTTGTGCATCAATAGAAAATTCTGCATATCCAAAGCTGCCATGGTTAATTTATGGGCACAGAATTTATCCGGCGCCGGAAGTCCACCGGCACACATATAAGAATCTCCTATGGTTTTAATTTTTTCTAATCCGTATTTTTCAATGATGTCATCAAATGCCTTAAAACACAAATCCAATTCACTCACAATAATCTGAGGATCCAACTTATCCGAAACCAAGGTAAAATCCTTAAAGTCGGAAAACAATACACCAACATCATGGTGTTTTCTCGCTAAAGCTTTTCCTTTCAACTTCAATTCTTCGGCAATTTCGTACGGTAGAATATTTAACAACAGGTTATTCGCATTGTCTTTTTCTTGCTCCAATAATGTTTTCTGAATTTCTATTTCTTCTTTCTGCAGTTGTATTTTATGGGTTCTTTCTTCCACCTTTTTCTCCAACGATTCGTTTGCCTCTTTTAATTCATTTATTAAATGTTTGTTATTTAGTCGCAATTCCAATGCTTCAATCGCATTGTCGATAGTTACTTTTAAATCATTTTTGTCCCAAGGTTTGGTAATATATTTATATACTTTACCTGAATTAATAGCTTCAATTATGGCTTCAACATCACTAAATCCGGTTAAAACCATTCGAATCGATTCAGGACTTTCGGGTAAACTTTTTAACAATTCGATACCGGTCATTTGTGGCATTCGCTGATCGGTTATTATCAATGCAATTGGTTCGTGTCTGAACACCTCTAACGCTTCTCCACCCGAAGTAGCAGTAAGTACATCATAGTATCTTCTGAAAGCAGACTTGAAGACAACGAGGTTATCAATTTCGTCGTCCACATAAAGAATCTTCGGTTTCACCATATCTTCCATAGACATTTTGTATTTATAGAGTAAATATAAGGTTTTAATTTACTTAGAAACACTATAAATGAGTTTTGATTTTATGCTCCTGTTTTTGATTGTACCAACAATAATATTTATACGCTACACAATCTATTTAAATAAATTTAGCATACACTTATAGAATTTGTGTACGTTATGTAATCTAAGCATATCCCCCTATTTGGGGATACATATTAATATATGAAAAATACGAGAAACAAGTAATCCGAATAGCAAATTCGAAATTTGATACCATCCATACATAAAGTAATTCGATGAAAAAAAGTTCTTGTATGAATTTAATATGAAGTGTTGAGGTGGTGAGGTGTTGAGGTGTTGAAGTGTTAAGGTGTTGAAGTGTTGAAGTTCGGTACCGAAACATATCTTCCTATTTAATAAAAATCTCTCCTTGGGACAATTCACTCCTGCCTCCTGCCTCCTGCCTCCTGCCTCCTGCCTCCTGCCTTTTGCCCTATTAAATACTAAGTGTAAATTACAAAGTATTAAAAAGTCCATTCATTAATCATTTTCCTCAACGTACGTAATTATACGTATTTTTTAAAATTGATATTGTATAATTCATATGTATTGATAAATTTACCATCAAAAATAAACCCTATAAACCATGAAAAAACAATTACTCAAACTCAGTTTACTTGGCGTAATGTGTACTTCCATCGGACAAGTATATGCACAAGGTGACGTAGCAGGAATTATACGCGGCGGTGTTGCTGATGCCAATACTTTAATGAACGGATACATGAGTCCGATTATGAAATCGTTTGGCGCCGGATTAAATTCAGGTTGGTTTCAAACAGCCAAACCACATGGAATCGGCGGTTTTGATATTACTATAAGTGCAAATGGAACTTTTGCACCAACTGAAGACCAAACCTACGACATTTCGAAAATGAAATTAAACAAGATGCAATTAGCTCCCGGTCAAAACCCCATTGCACCTACAGTTTTTGGAGAAGATAAAAGTGGTCCGCTAATGGATTTACATGATAAAAGTCCATTGACAGGTAACGATACCGTTATGACATCTTTTAATATGCCTCCGGGAACGGGCTTTAATATGTTTGCAGTTCCAACTGTGCAAATTGCCGTTGGTGTTGGTTTTGGTACTGAAGTTGCACTTCGTTTTGTACCTACTACTTCTGTTGGGGATTTTGGAATAGGATTATTCGGATTTGGAATTAAGCACGATGTAAAACAATGGATACCCGGAATTAAAGAAATGCCTTTCGATCTTTCCGTAATGTTTGGATATACTCGAATTAATGCGGATATGAAAATAGATTTACAGGCATCTACCAATGATACCAATGTGTATGTACCCAATAATTTGGAAAAAATCAGAAATCAAAAATTAGAGTTTTCCGGAGGAGCTTGGACAGCAAATGTGCTCGTTTCTAAAAAACTAGGTCCTTTAACCGGTTACCTGGGACTTGGATACCAGAATTCAAGCGTATCTTTCAAATTAGTTGGTGATTATCCTATTACTGTACCAAATGATCCAGCAAAAGCTACCGATCCAACTGACCCATCTTTTGGAAAAGTGGCAACGGTAAGTACCGTTAAAGATCCTATTAATATTACCGGAGATTTAAGTGGTATGCGTGCTACCATGGGTTTACGTTTAAAATTGGCAATTTTAACCATTCATGGGGATTATACTTTTGCAGAATACAATGTAGCTTCGGTTGGTATTGGATTAAATATTCAGTCAATCGTACCTTTCAAATTATAATATTATTAATTTATTTCTTTTCAATGCCTCTTCAGCAATGAAGGGGCATTTTTGTTATATTTCTTAATATCAAGTATTTAAGTCACGTATCAATCCGATACGCCAGCATTTGTCCATGCTTTTAACGTCTTTATTTTTAAGAAATCTGAAATGTGGATATAATACTTAATAAATATTTTCTAACTTTGGTTAAGTAAGCCTATCTATAAATACACCGATAAGTTATGAAAATTCGTTTACCGCTGTTCGTATACCCCTTTATGCTATTTATAACCCTTTTTGGTGGTTTAAGGCAAGTAAATGCCCAAATAAACCGACCCGATGCGGATATAATCAATAACTATGAAGTACTTATAGAATCTAAACTTTCGGCTTATATCCACGAACGTGACTTTATGGTTAAAGTGGGCATTCAACAAGATACCATTGTTGAATTTGCTCCAACAGCAGCTTCAGGATTTAACCAGCAATTCGGAACATTACCCGGAATTCCGGATGCAACAGGGTTTTACACTCCTGCACAAACTTTAGATACATTAACCCAAGAAGCAAGCTTTAAAAAAGTATATAGGGTTCGAAAATACCTTAAAACGGAAATTATAGTTTCTAACCGATACGATTCGATAGATATGGCTTTTATTAAAGACCTCGTAAAAATGGTTATTCCATACAACGAATCAAAAGGAGACCGAATAGTTATCAAGAGCCGCAAATTTCCAAAATGGAAACCGGAAACGGACATGGAAGCCAACCCTGAATTGGACCCCTTGTTACAAACTCCGGAAGATCTAGCAGCTTCAAATCCGGTATCCGGCGGACCGGTTTACAATAACAGCATCAATAACAACGAATCGAAGGCAACGACAGATAGCGTTTCTTATGCGGCAGCACCGGTAGCAACCTCGGTTTTTGCACCTTCCAATTTACCCATCCTGTTATTGGGCATTTTGTTGGTACTGGTAGTTGGACTTATTTTATATTTAATTTTAACCCGACAAAAGAGCAAGAAAAAGAAAAAACATTTCGATGAAAATCCTTTGAAAGAAAAGCAGGAAAAAGGTGCTATTGTATTGCCTAATCCACCAGCCGAGCAAATCAATACGGAAGAAGAAAAGAAATTGTTTACCTCTTATTTTATTAAGAGTCCTAAGGCTATATCCGAAATTATAGAAAACGAACTCGTTTCGAAAGGCAATGTTACGTTGATAAAATATGCGAAGGCCATATCATCAGTAAACCACGAATTATCTTTGTTGCTTGAGCCTTATATGAACCTTACAACATACTTGTCGCTTGGAAATAAAATCACCGAGTTCCAAAATTCAAACGAACAGGCCATACAGGAAATCCATCAGATACTCGAGAAATTGCGCTTGTTGCACGTAAGCGATGGACAAGGATTATTCTCGTTTCTTAGTCGCATAAACGACAAACAATTGTTGTTTTTATTGCGCGATGAAAGCAGTGATATCATTGCAGTAACACTTGCTCAATTAAAAAGCGACCGTGCCCAAAATATTTTGCAGTATTTTGATGAAAATAAAAAATCGGAAATTTTAACCCAGATGGGATTAATAGAATTGCAACCTACCCGTTTTTTTAAAGAGGCCGCTACAAAATTAACAGATAAACTTCCTGAATTTGAAGGCATGAAAGACCTTTCAATTGACGGAATAAGCGGTATCATGAATATTCTGGATAACTTATCAGACAGAGAACAGGCTGCTCTTATTGCTAAAATGGAGGAAAAATCGCCTTTGGTTGCTAAGGATATTAAAAAACTTTTTATTGGTTTTGAAAATATTATTCATGTGGAAGATGCTGTATTGGATAAAGCCATTCAAAACATCGAAACCAACCATATAATTGAAGCATTATCCGGATACAGCAAACAAATACAGGATAAAGTAATTAAATTAAGACCAAGCAGAGAGCAAATAATTTTGCGTTCGCAACTGGAAGAAAACAACGAGCCTATTGCCAATGGCATTGCAACGCGTAAAAAAATAGTATTATCCATACGCCATCAGTTAAAAAACAATGACAAACAACTTTACTAAGCATATTCTTTTCACCTTAATACTTTTATCGGGTATTATTTTTTCCGGCAATTGCCAAATTGTAACCGATGCCTCTCTTGCTAAGTTAAACAAGCAACAAAAATCAAATTTCGATAGGATACTTACAAAGGTGCAGGAATTGCGGTTTTCTGTTATTCCTGAAATACATCGGGTTGCAATTGTTGGTTTTGATTATGCCAAGAAAGACATGCCGGAAACAGTTTTAGAAATCTTTCGCGCGCAATTAGAGCAATCTTTAACTTTAAATGGATTTCAGGTTGTTAAAATTCCGGAATTCAGATCCAATCCGATGACTTATGTTCAAAGTAAAGATTCTACCCTTCGCATCATTCACCAAAAACCATTAAACAAATACCGAACCGATGGTGATAGTTTATTGTCGTTAATGAAAAAATATGGCGTACAAGGATTTGTAGATTGTAATCTGGCTTATGATGATGTGTATGGCTATTTATTAAATATTCAAATCACACAAGCAAGTACCCGTGAGATCGTTGCCAATAAACTCTTGCTCTCAAACCACGAAAAATCGCAACAGGCAAACAATACCTTTTTTATTGATGCCGGGTTAGGAGCTTTCTCTAATGCTGAACTTGTATCCAGCTCAAAAAAAATCGTTTGCTCCGGATTGCAGTGCCTTCTCGTTTAATTTCACCTGGCGTCAGGCATTTAATTCGCGAAACAAAGGTTATTATGGTTTGAACATCGGATTCGACATCCTTCAATCAAATTTTACAAATGATAGTTTTTCTTTCAAAAGCAATGATTTTTTACCCCATGCCGGGATGCGTTATTATCTTTCTTTCATACCCCGTTATAAAGATGCAGCAGATTACTATCTCGAATTTTATCAGGGCTTAGGTTTATTTAACAGCCAAACTTTTACTTTATATATTGAGCAAGGAATAAACTTTAATATATCCAAAAACCTCGGACTGAAATTTAACTTTAAATACCTGTTCGACCAGGTAGAGTTCGCAAAAAATAATGCCACTTTTGATCTTGGCAATATTTATTTTGGATTAAATACCGCATTCCGATTCTAATATGAAATGCAAGGGATTATATATTACGTTGCTTATCCTGGCTTCGGGATGTTCGTCTAATCTGTATGAAACATCCGATTCGGCGTATTTTGGACCACCTCCTACCGAGAAATCCAAACAAGCAGTAAAACGCAGTTCGGTTTCGATGAGCAACCAACAAGGCGGAACTAAATTTTTCTGGGCACCGGATGACGACGAAGATGAATACATCATTGAAATATCCGGGGTACATCCAATCGATTTTTCAATAGAATCAGAAGAAAGAAAGGCTATGTTTAACCGCAATAACAATGCGATTAAATTTTACTCTCGTTCACAATATCACCTGTACAAAAAAGATTACGATTCGGCAATGTACTGGATTAACTCTTCCATTGAAATGGTTGAATCATCGGAAGCACTTGCACTTAAAGGCAGTATCTTATACATAAAAGGGTTAACCATCGATGCCAGGTCGTATTGGAAAAGGGCACTTTTAATCGACTCTACACTCGTAATTCCGCAATTGAATACAGAAAATAAAGATTAAGTAATGAAATTTAGAATCAGTACCTTGTTTGGGGTAAGTATCAGTCTTGCAATCGTTCTTTTGGGAATTCTGGATACATCCGGAAAAATTAAACTTGGCAATTATGTTCCTGATTTTCTGCACAGCCCATTTTTTCATATGGCGGGGATATTTATCGTTTTTGGCGGAGTCTCAACTGCTATGTTCATCATGTATCCAACCAACACGGTTTTAGAAGCGGCTTTGTCGTTTCGGTATTTATTCAGCCATACCGAATCTAAATCGGTTTCTTTATACGAATACGCAGAGAAAATTGTTGGTTGGGCCGAATCCATCAAAAAAAATAAGAATGAGTTTTTCTCGGATATCAAACAACGAAAATTTGATCCGTTTACCTCCTTGGTATTTGAGTTGTACAACACCAATTATACCACCGAAGAAATACGCCAAATGGGAGAAGCCAACATGGAAAAAGAGTTCAATAAATCAAATGCCATGGCCGATGTTATTCACTCGGCTGCTGTTTCAGCACCGGCATTAGGGATGGTTGGTACCGTACTTGGAATGGTTGTGATGTTATCGAACATGAACGATCCGGCTAATATTGGTCCCGGTATTTCTACCGGATTGATTGGTACTTTATATGGAGTGATGTCGGCAAATTTGTTGTTTAATCCACTTTCCAAAAAAATTAAATACAATGCTGTTCACACCCATATGCGCGAATCTCTCATACTGGAAGCGGTGATTCTGATAAAAGAAAACAAATCCAGTATGGCAATACGCGACAAATTATTTTCTTTGATTGGACGTTCGACACAAATAGAAGAAAAACGTTAGTAATATGGCAATGAAACGACATGCGGAGGGCGATCAGAATGAAGAAATTTGGTTAATTACTTATGCCGATCTGATTACCTTGTTGCTTTGCTTTTTCATTATCCTGTATGCTTCTGCTTCCATGAACAAAGGCCAATGGGAAAAAATACGTGCTGCCTATAAAGCTGCCGTAACCAGTAAAGATTATACCACTACAGTTGATCAGATTAAATCGCAAATGGATTCGATTTTGTACAAAGAAGTGAATGCAAAAAATGTTTTTATTGATTTAGACGACAATGGTATAACCATCGGATTTGTAAACTCAAGCTTATACAACAGTGGCGAATCGGACTTAAATGAAGATGGGAGAAAAAAAATCGATCGCATTGCCAACGTAATTAATTCTTTTGGCAACTCCACTTTCATTATAGATGTAGAAGGCCATACCGACGACAATCCTATTTCAACCGAACGTTTCGAATCCAACTGGGATTTATCGGTTTTGCGAGCAACCAATGTGGTAAGGTATTTTATTGAAAAGAAAATATCTCCGGCACGACTCAAAGCCACCGGGTATGCGGAAACCAAACCACTTCTCCCCAACAGAGATGACAAGGGAAATCCAATACCATTTAACCAAGCAAGAAACAGAAGGGTTGTTATTCATATTCATTATTAGGGGACAGGGATAAGGGGTTAGAGGTTAGGGATTAGGGGTTAGGGGTTAGGGCATTCCCGTATAGAAAAACGGATTTTAATTCCCCGGATTGCCGGTAGGCCCACTCATCCCTAATCACCTACCCCCTCATCACTTATCACCACAATAGTTTACTATATAAAAACCTTATTGTTGTAAAATTGCTTTATTGTTATGCTGCAATCGTTAACCGATGATACAACACTTGAATTATTACACGCTAACTCCAAAGTAATGATTATGTTTCATGCCAACTGGTGTGGTAGTTGTCGGTTATTTAAAGCCAAATTCGAAAAAATTTCGAATAAGGATTGTTACCATGATATTGTCTTTGTACTTTTAAACGCGGAGGAATCTCCCAAGCTCCGTAAAATGGCACAGGTAAATGCCCTTCCTTATTTTGCAACCTTTGATCAAGGAGTCATTTCTGCTTCTTGTGCTACCGTTAGAGAAGAACAGGTATGTAAAATGGCTACCCAATTAATGGATATAAATCCTGTATAACCAAGTATTTAACCGGAAGCTACCTTTTTCTGTATGGTTCAGGTTGACAATTAAGTGCTTTGCTCTTATGTTTGATATCGATTCAAACATGAATGGCGATTACAAAAAGTAAAATGCGGCAATTTCGATACGGGGTATTCCTGCTTGATGTGCTTGTAATTGCTGTTACTGCATTTGGCGGACCACAGGTACATATTGCTTTGTTTTACAAAAAATTTGTAGCTAAAAAAAAGTACATAACCGATCCCGAACTAAAAGAGCTAACCTCTTTATGCAGCATGCTTCCCGGACCAACATCTACCCAAACCATTACTGCCATTGGGTATAAAATAGGTGGTCCTTTGTTGGCCTTTCTTGCCTTGTTTGTTTGGATATTACCCGCAACCATTATTATGACTTTGCTGGCTATATTGATTTATAAGTTCGATTTATACAATCCCAAACTTAATTTTCTAACTTATATCCAACCGATGGCTGTTGGTTTTATTATATATGCAGCATATCAATTTAAAAGTATGTTTATTTCCCGCACCCATCATTGGATGCTAATGATTCTTGCTACAGTTGCCGGAATCTGGATTACCAATCCTTTTATATTTCCCTTGTTGTTAATTACAGGTGGCGTGGTTTCTAATTTACTCAACAAATCTGATATTACCGATATCAAACGAATTACCAATATTCCCTGGAGTAATTTTCTTTTATTTATTGGGATCTTTTTGCTGGCGGCCATTGCTGGTGCTTTAACCAAAAGCAAACCTGTTTTGTTGTTCGAAAACACCTATCGTTATGGTGGCATTGTGTTTGGTGGTGGCCATGTTTTGATTCCAATGATGTATAACCAATTTGTAGAATTTAAAGAATACCTCTCTCCCAACGAATTTTTGTCGGGGGTTGGGGTATTGCAAGCAATTCCGGGTCCGGTATTCAGTATTTCGACTTTTACCGGAGCCATGATTTTAAAAGATTGGGATGTTGCCGGACAAATACTTGGTGCAGCAATTGGAACCATTGGGATTTTTTTACCTGGTGTTTTGCTTATCTTTTTTGTTTATCCGATTTGGAACCAAGTAAAAATATTTTCACCGGTAAAAAATGCAATTGAAGGTATCAATGCCACATCAGCCGGACTAGTTGTTGCATCGGCATGGTTACTTTTTAAGCCTGTAGAAGTAAATGAAATGAATATGACTGTATTATTGGGTACATTATTTGTACTTTTGACCACAAAAATTCCGAACCCGATAATAGTTTTGATATGCATGACGTTGGGTTTGATATACGCATGAGATTAATTGTATTAGTTATAACCATTCTTGGATTAGCCAATCGAAGTTTCGCCCAGCAAGACAACGATCTGGTTCAGTTTTCGGGCATCGTAATTACTGCTGATAGTTTACGGGCTTTACCCCTTGTTTCGATTCGCATTAAAAGTACCAACAAAGGAACCTATACCGACCAAGCCGGATTTTTTTCGTTTGTAGCCAAAAAAGGAGATACAATTGTATTTAGTTTTATCGGAGCGAAAACAACTGAACATGTGATTCCTTCTGCATTAAATTCGTATCGCTACTCTATTATCCAACCCATGTCGGAAGATACCTTCTACTTACCCGAAACAGTAATTCGCGGCTGGCCTACACTCGAAGAGTTTAATTACTATTTTGTAAAAGCCAATATCCCTGATCAGGCCACGGCCAATGCGAGGTATAATGTAAAACGGAGTACCATGGATGTATTAGCAAATCCTATGAGCATGGATGCTACTGAAAGCAATAAAAATTATTATAAACTGCAATCCCAATACTACTATTACAATGGCCAATTACCTCCACAAAGGTTATTTGATCCGTTTGCCTGGAATGAATTTTACAATTCGTGGAAGCGTGGAGATTACAAAAAGAAGTAAGGGTAATTCAAACCCCTTTTATCTTTAAGGCTTTCTCTCTATTTTCGTGACCTTTAAAAATAACAATGGAACTGATAAACAATGATTATGTCGCCGGTGGGGTGAAATTACTGGATATTGCCAATCAATTTGGCACTCCGGTTTATGTGTATGATGCAGATAAAATTATAGCTCAGTATAAACGGCTATTGGATGCCTTTAAACCATTGGATATAAAAGTTAAGTATGCTTGCAAGGCATTAAACAATTCGGCGGTATTGAAGCTTTTAAAAAAAGAAGGCTCCGGATTAGATACCGTTTCCATCAACGAATTAAGATTGGGGTTACGGGCAGGTTTCTTACCGGAAGAAATTATTTTCACACCCAATTGTGTTAGTTTTAACGAGATTAAGGAAGCGGTAGAAGCCGGTGTACATATCAATATCGACAATATTGCTGTTCTCGAGCATTTTGGAGCCGAATATGGCAACAAGGTACCTTGCTGCATTCGATTGAATCCACACATTCTCGCCGGAGGAAATTCTAAGATATCGACAGGTCATATCGATTCAAAATTTGGAATCAGTATTTATCAATTGCGTCATGTACTGCGGGTAATTAAAACTTTCAATATAAAAGTGAATGGCTTGCATATGCATACCGGTTCTGATATTTTAGATGCAGGGGTGTTTTTGCAAGGTGCCGAAATATTATTTGATGCGGCAGTAGATTTCAAAGACCTTGCCTTTATTGATTTTGGAAGTGGATTTAAAGTATCCTACAAAGAAGGAGATATCACTACCGATATTGAAGAGTTAGGTAAAGCAATTCGCGAAAGGTTCGAACGTTTTTGTTCGGAATATGGCCGAAAACTGGAACTATGGTTTGAACCGGGTAAATTTATTGTAAGCGAATCCGGTTATTTTTTGGTTCAAGCGAATATTATCAAACAAACAACCGCCACTGTATTTGTTGGGGTAAATTCAGGATTAAACCATCTTATCCGACCGATGTTATACGATTCTTACCACGAAATCATTAACCTTTCAAACCCGGATGGCAAGCAACGCATTTATACCATTGTTGGGTATATTTGTGAAACCGACACCTTTGGATGGGACCGAAAATTAACCGAAGTACACGAAGGAGATGTATTGTGTTTTAAAAATGCAGGTGCATATGGATTTACCATGAGCAGCAATTACAACGCACGTTTTCGTCCGGCCGAAGTGATGATCTATAAAGAAAAAACACATCTTATCCGCCAGGCCGAGAGCTTTGATGATTTAATCCGCAACGAGGTAGAAATCATACTTTAATTTATGCACCATTTTCAAACACATGCGTGCAAAAAATATCCAAAATTAGCACGAATGGTTATCCCCTTTTTAATACATTAGCTGCATGGAAAATTTTGTGGTATCGGCGAGAAAATACAGACCGGCAACATTTGATAGTGTTATTGGACAAGAGCATATTACCAAAACGCTAAAAAATGCAATTAAAAACCAACAAATAGCACATGCCTTTTTGTTCTGCGGTCCACGTGGCGTTGGAAAAACTACCTGTGCCCGTATCCTTGCAAAAACCATCAATTGCGAACATATTGGAGCTGACACCGAAGCATGCAACGAATGTGATTCGTGTAAAGCATTCAATGCAAATGCCTCATTCAATATTTATGAATTGGATGCAGCCTCCAACAACTCAGTTGAAGATATACGAGGATTAGTGGATCAGGTTCGCTATCCGCCTCAAGGTGCAAAGTATAAAATCTATATTATTGATGAGGTGCATATGTTAAGTTCACAGGCGTTTAATGCTTTTTTAAAAACCCTGGAAGAACCACCACCTTATGCCAAGTTTATCCTTGCTACCACTGAAAAACACAAAATATTACCTACCATTTTATCCCGTTGCCAGGTATTCGATTTTCACCGGATAACCATTGAACATGCAGTTTCTCAATTAAAGAAAATTACAGAAAGCGAAGGTATTTCGGCTGAAGAAGAAGCATTGCATATCATTGCTCAGAAGGCAGATGGTGCCATGCGCGATGCCCTTTCCATCTTTGATAGAATGGTTAGTTTTTCCGGCAAAAACATCACCTACAAGGAAGTAATTCTCAACCTGAATATATTGGATTATGAATATTATTTCAGAGCCGTTGAGCATATGAATACCAAAAACATTCCCGGATTCTTTTTATTGTTTGATGAGGTATTACGGAATGGATTTGATGCCCTTCATTTCTTAACCGGATTAAATGACCATATGCGTAATTTACTCGTTTGTAAATTTCCCAATACCGTTAAGTTACTCGAAGTAGCACCCAGCATTGCAAGTCGTTTTATGGAACAATCCGCCACAACCGGCAATAGCATGCTGATGAATGCCATGAATCTGATAAATAAATGTGAGCTCGAATACAAAAGCAGTAAAAACCAGCGTTTGCATGTTGAGCTTACCTTATTAAAACTTTGTCATATCCAATCGGTAATCGATTTGAGGGCAGAATCATCTGCCGATAAAAAAAAAACACCTGAGTTAAGTGTCGTTGCTGAACCGGTTGCGAAATTAATTACGCAGGTACCCGAAAAATCAAACAATCCAATTTCGGAACCAATAATAAATAAGCCTGCTCAACCAATACCGACACCGGTTTTTAAACCTGCCGGAAATGGCAGTATGGCCTCTAAATTAGAGAAGCTTCGTCAGGTAAACAACGAAGTTACCCCAACCATTATCGTACAGGAAAACAAGGATAGTTTACCTGATTCGAATGAAAAGAAGGTATTGGTAGATACAGGGTTTGAAGAAGTTTGGAAAAAATACCAGGCAGAATTGCAATCACAAGGAAAGATGAGTTTAAGTACCATATTAAAATCGGCACCTTGGAAGATAACCGCTGAAAACACGGTTGAGCTGATACTCACCAGCACACATGAAAAAGAAGTATTTGAAGAAGACCGTATCTTTTCTATGCCTTTTTTGCGAGGGCTATTAAAAATTCCGGAATTCGAATTTGTAATTAAGGTGGTGGCACAACCCGCCTCTAAGCAAGCCTTTACCGCCGAAGATAAATTTAAAGCAATGGCGGAACAAAATCCGGTACTTACCGATTTGCGTAATGCTCTTGGATTAGAATTAGAATATTAATACCATGAAAAAAGAAAATATCAAAGCCGGACTTCGCCATAACCTGGCCAGATTTGTTAATTACTTTTTACGTGGTTTACTCATTGTGCTTCCCTTTGCCATCACCTTTAGTGTAATTAAATCCATCGTATTTACCCTTGATACCTATGTTGATGTTGGTATACCTGCAGTTGGTTTTCTAATCGTTATTGCTTCGATAACCCTTTTAGGAATTATTGGCTCAAGTATATTAACCAAACCGCTTTTCTCGTTGTTGGATGATTTCTTATCCAGAATACCTTTTGTGAAAATTATTTACACTTCGGTAAGGGAATTTATGGAGGCTTTTGTAGGAGATAAAAGAAAGTTTAACCAACCGGTAATAGTAGAACTTGCTCCCGGCGTTTATAAACCGGGATTTATCACACAAAATGATTTGAGTAAGTTACACCTCGAAAATTATGTGGCAGTATACTTCCCGCACTCATATGCCTTCTCCGGAAATTTGTTTATTGTTTCTCCCGACAAAATCAAAAAATACGAAGGTGACCCTTCCGAATTAATGAAATTTATTGTTTCCGGTGGTGTAACTAAAATCGACTGATGCTTGCATACGTGAAGTCCTTTTTGCAGTTGGTACGTGTAGGAAACCTTGGGATGGTTTTGTTAACGCAACTGTTTACTTTTTATTTTCTTTCCGATGCGTTTCAAGCCACATTACTTCTACAATCAAAAAGTTTATTCCTGTTTCTTTCTACCCTATTGGTTACCGCAGCAGGTTATATCATCAATGATTACCATGACGTAAAGGCAGATGTTTTAAACAAACCGGGCAAAGTAATTATTGGCTATTCTATCTCTAGACGGCAGGCAATGGTTTATTATTTTGCCTTTAACCTTGTAGCAATTTGGTGCAGTTTACAGGTTAATCAACTTGTCGCATTAGTAGTTTTACTTTGTATTGCGGCACTTTGGCTTTACTCAACTTCTTTAAAACGAAAATTTCTTACGGGTAATTTATTGGTAGCTGCATTGGCAGCTATGGTAATGATTATTGTTGGATTGGGTAAGAACATGGAGGTTAGCTTGTATCTCTGGGTATATGCCATTTTTGCATTTACCATCCATTTAATTCGTGAAATTATCAAAGATATGGAAGATGAAAAAGGGGATTTAGAACTGGGTTGCAAAACTTTACCGATTGTATTGGGTACCAATAAAACCAAACGTATCTTATACATCCTAACCGGAATTATCTTATTCGAAATGATTGGATTTATGGAGGTGATTCACATGGCAAAATTAAATGATACAGGATTTCTATCCATCTTGTTCTATTTGTATATGACAATACTGTTACTGGTTCCGGTATTTGTTTTAGGAATATTAATTTACAAAGCCGATCGCATCATCCATTACAAACAATTGAGTTTGCTCTGCAAATTCATCATGCTTAGTGGCATATTGAGTATGGTGTTTGTTAGATAGGAGTTAGGGATCAGGGACTACTGACTAATGACTAATGACAACTGTCCAATGGACCAATGACCAAAACTACTCCCACTCTATTGTTGCAGGAGGTTTAGAGGATATATCATACACCACTCTATTTATTCCTTTAACCCGATTTATTATTTTGTTGGAAACTTCAGCTAAGAAATCATGGGGAAGATGGCTCCAATCTGCCGTCATTCCATCTACAGAGGTAACCGCTCTTAAACATATTACATGCTGGTAAGTTCGTTCGTCGCCCATTACACCAACGGATTGAACCGGCAGAAAAATTGCACCTGCTTGCCAAACGCTGTCGTATAATCCTTTTTCGCGAAGCGATTCAATAAATATACTATCTGCTTCCTGAAGAATATCAATTTTTTCTTGGGTTATATCTCCTAAAATTCGGATAGACAATCCCGGACCGGGAAAAGGATGACGTTTGAGGATTAAAGGATCTATTCCAAGTGCGGTACCAACTGCTCTTACTTCATCTTTAAACAACATACGCAATGGTTCTACAATTTTAAGGTGCATTTTCTCGGGCAGTCCACCCACATTATGGTGTGATTTGATGGTGGCAGAAGGACCTTTTACACTTACACTTTCGATAACATCCGGATATATAGTTCCTTGTGCAAGCCAATCTATTCCGGTAAGTTTTTTTGCTTCATCCTCAAAAACCTCTATAAAAACCCTTCCAATGGTTTTTCGTTTTTGCTCCGGGTCACTAATTCCATTCAATTCGCTGATAAACCGATCCTTTGCATCCACTCCTACCACATTTAAACCCATGTTTTTGTACGCGTAAAGCACTTGCTCGTATTCATTTTTTCGCAACAATCCATTGTCGATAAAAATCCCAAACAGGTTTTCGCCAATGGCATGTTTTAATAAAACCGCTGCAACAGAAGAATCCACTCCACCCGACAAGCCGATGATTACTTTATCATTCTTCAATTTGGTTTTTAATTCCTGGGTAGTTTGCTCGATAAAATGCGTGGGTGTCCAACTTTGGTTTAACCCGGCAACATGAACAATAAAATTATGCAGCAAGGTTTTGCCATCGGTACTATGAGTTACTTCCGGGTGAAATTGGATGGCATAAGTTGGTTCTCCTTCAATTTTAAATGCAGCTACCTTCACATCGCTTGTGCTGGCAATCACTTTAAATGTATCCGGAATACTCGTAATGGTATCGCCATGGCTCATCCATACTTGGGAACCGATTGCGATGCCATCAAATAATTTATTGTCTGAAACCGAAGTTAGATTTGCTCTTCCGTACTCTCTGATTTTAGATGGAGTTACACTCCCACCGTTACTTTGAGCCAAGTATTGTGCTCCGTAACAAACACCCAATAAGGGATATTTTCCACGTATACCGCTTAAATCAATAGCAGGCAACAAACCATCATTAACCGAATACGGACTTCCGGATAAAATTACGGCTTTTACTTCCTCATTAAATTCAGGTAAATGGGTGCAGGGATGGATTTCGGAATAAACATTCAATTCGCGTAAACGGCGTGCAATCAATTGGGTATACTGGGATCCAAAATCGATTATGATAACTTTTTCTTCCATAATGGGTTCGCGAAGATAAAATATTGGAGCGTTAAAGAATAAAATTTTAACCTAGATAATGCAGAAGGATTCGTTATGAGACGCAAAAGGCCAATAAAACCTGAACTTTTGCGATTGAGACATAGTAACCATTATGGTGAATGTTTTAAATCCCGTCCGATAAAAACAAGGAGGCACGACGTAGTTTTTACATGCGGGGAGCAAAAGTTACAAAGTCTCAGGTTTTGAAGGTATTTTGTGTCGTAATAGAATTTCTACTGCATTATCTGGGTTTAAGATATTAACCTGAAGTAGGTATTAAATACAAGCGATTACAAGGAAAATTAGGTATTAAACACTTCAATTAAACGAATGAGTTCGGGATTTAATACCTTGGTTTTGTGAATGGCATCATGGTAACTGGTTAAAACCGTTTTATTGTTTATCATACCGGCCATTTTATTGGTTTCTCCATTCAACAATGCTTCAACGGCTGCATTCCCCAATCGCGAACCCAAAACCCTATCGTAGGCTGTTGGTGAGCCACCTCGTTGAATATGCCCAAGAATAGTTACCCTAGGATCAAAATCAGGTATCTCTAATTTAATCCTTTCAACGGTTTTATAAGCACCTCCATCCTCTTCACCTTCGGCAACAACAATAATGGAGAAGGCTTTTTTACTTTTCTTAAACATATCAATGATTGCAGGCCAATTGTATTTCGTCTCCGGTATCAATACTTCCTCGGCTCCTCCGGCCATACCAACTGCCAAAGCAATATATCCTGAATGCCTTCCCATTACTTCTACAAAAAATACCCTTCCATGCGACTCGGCAGTATCACGAATCTTATCGATTGCTTCCAAAGCAGTATTCACTGCGGTATCAAAACCAATCGAAAAATCGGTACCATACAAATCGTTGTCGATGGTGCCGGGAGCGCCAATGCTGGGCATTCCAAATTCCTGATGAAATATTTCGGCACCGGTAAAAGTACCGTTTCCACCAATACAAACTATTCCTTCAACACCTGCCGACTTCAAATTGTTGAATGCTTTTTCACGACCTTTCGGAGTCATAAATTCTTTGCTTCTGGCTGTGCGCAAAATAGTCCCACCTCTTTGAATGATATTGGAAACAGAACGGGAATTCAATGCTATCATTTCCTTGTCAATCATTCCTTGATACCCACGCATAATTCCAACCACTTCAACTTTATTGTAGGTGGCAGTACGAACTACCGCACGTATACAAGCATTCATTCCCGGCGAATCTCCTCCTGAAGTAAACACAGCAATTTTTTTCATAATCAATAATTACCTTGTAAATATAAAAATAAAAAGCCCCGATTAATGATAACCGGGGCTTTCTTTAAAACTTATTTAAAATTAGTTTTCTTTTTGGTAACGAACAATTAACTGAACGTTTCCTGCTTGAGCAACGCCACCAACAACGCTTCCTGTTGGTGTACTAACATAAACCAAACCATGGAAATACACATTATGGGCTGCAGTTCCGCGAACAGTTCTGTATAAATAAATATCTCCATCCATTACATCAACCGTAGGATTACTAGGTTCTCCAACAGTTTTAGCAATATCAATCAAAGAATCCGTATCCAATGCATCATTTAAGAAAGTGGATGAGTTGATTTTGCTATTTACCTTAATAAAACCTGTGGTGTTACGTACTGTCCATGTGGTAATTTTCTCGTCAGCTGCCGCCCATTGGTCTGCATAAATAGCTGTAGCGTCATCTGAAGATGGAGAAATTAACTTGTTACCACTTGTTCTGGTGCAATATGCAAAATCCATGTCTGCTTGTTTGGCAGCATCACCTTTAACATCAGCTAGGAAAAAGGTATTATCCAATTTACCTGACCAGAATTTAGCCAAGGCATGTGCCTGGTTACCTAATTGAGGAGTTGATTTTTTGATACCATTTGTTTTATAAGTAAAAGGACCAGCAGTTGCCGGAGTTCCTTTTGCGCCTGTTAGGGTAAAAGTAATCTCATAAGTAGCATCGTACGTGTCAAACTCTAAGGTATCAGCTGAAGTATATGAAGTACCTGTTAATGCAACACTCATGTTTTCTGTTGTGGTTACCCCATTTACAGTCATTTTCATAACACCTGCAAAAGCGGTAAGGTTGTTATCTGCATTTCCTGTAGCAACATAATTAAATATTACCGCATCGCCTGTTGGATAAGAAACGATTCCTTCCGGATTGGTAGTAACTGTTAATTTTACGTTTTCTACTGTTGCAGTAGGATCATCTGTTTTGTCGTCTTCTTCTTTTGCACACGAAGCAAAAGCCATCATGGAAGCTAGTCCCATGTAAAGAAATAATTTTTGTGTCTTTTTCATTTGTTATTGGTTGTTATTGGTTGTTAATAGTTTTAATTGTTTTCTGAATCGGCTGAACTGTTTTGATAATCCTCTTCGGAGCGTGTAAACTCATCAAAATTATATTCCGGCATCAACTCAATTTTCACATGGTTAATGGTTTCGTTTAGGGCTTCCATAAACTTGTTAAAATCTTCTTTGTAAAGGAATATCTTATGTTTTACAAAACTACCGTCTTCAAATTTTTTCTTGCTTTCAGTAATGGTAATAAAATAATCATTGCCTTTCGTTGTCTTCACATCAAAAAAATACGTTCTCTTCCCGGCTCTAATCTTTTTAGAAAAGATTTCCTGCCTTTCGCCTTTGTTGTAATCCTCCATTGTTTGTTTAATTTCTTGCTTGGTTTTTAAAGCGTGGCAAAATAAATATTTTGGGCATTATATTTCAAATTATTTTACCAGCGGCATCATCAAATTGTTAATTTTTCTTCTGCCCTTTGCTTTTCATACATCGTATGGTATCTCGATTTAAGATTCATTAGTGTTTGGTGGGTTCCTTGCTCCACTAATTTACCATTATCCAATATCAAAATCAAATCCGCATCTTTCACGGCCGATACCCTGTGGCTAATTATCAATAGGGTGGTTTTACCCTTGTATTTTTCGAGACTTTGCAATATTTGCGCTTCTGTATTGGTATCTACCGCCGATAAACAATCATCCAATATGAGTATTTCGGGTTTTTTGATTAATGCCCTGGCAATCGAAACCCTTTGTTTTTGTCCACCCGACAACATAATGCCCCTTTCACCAATTAAGGTTTGTAATCCATTTGGAAAATCACGAATGGTGGAACCCAAAGCTGCCTCTTCCAATACCTCTCTTACCAATTCAGGTGTTTTACTATTCACTTCCTTAAGCCCAAACGTAATATTGTTATAAATGGTATCCGAAAAAAGAAATAAATCCTGTGGAACATATCCGATCTTATCGCGATAGGCTGTAATATCCAAATCTTTGATTGGTGTATCATCTAAACTTATTTGTCCAAGTTGGGTATCCATCATCCGAAGCAACATTTGCGCAATGGTGCTCTTCCCTGAACCGGTAGTTCCAAGAATACCAATTGTTTTGCCCTTTTTAAGGGTAAAAGTAATGTCGGCTAAGGCCGGAATGGTTTTACCCGGATAAGTAAAAGTTACATCCTTAAAAGCCAATTCCCGGTCAAATAATACCAAATCCTTGTTATCAGAAGTAATTTCGGGCTTGGTTTGTAAAAATTCATTGATACGTTTTTGCGAAGCAGCTGCACGTTGAATCAACGAACTGGTGTAGCCCAAAGAGGCAACCGGCCATACCAATAAATTTACATAGAATATATATTCCGCAATATTTCCAATGGTAATTTCGTGGTTTATCACCATCATTCCGCCTGCAAAAATGGTAATAACGGTGCTTAAACCGGTTAAAAAAATCATCAACGGAAAGAAAGTGGCGTCTACTTTGGCCAGCGACATCGAATATTTTCTAAATTGGTTTACATGGTTTGTTAATGCACTTTGTGAATACGTTTCCACTCCAAAAGCTTTTATTACCCTAATTCCATTATATGCTTCCTGGGTAAACGATGTTAAAACCGATAATTGTTGTTGAATTAAATCACTTCGTCGGTTGATAATATTATTTACATAAAAAACACAAAATGAAAGTACCGGCAAAGGCAATAATACATATATGGCCAATCGCGGATGTACGGCAAACATAGCAGGAAGAACAACTAAAAATGTTGCCGATAGGTTGGTAAAATACATGATGGCAGGACCAATATACATCCTTACCCTGCTTACATCTTCGGTGATTCGTGCCATTAAATCGCCTGTATTGTTTTTACGGTAAAAAGCCTGATCTAATTGCTGGTAATGGTTAAAAATTTCGTTTTTTAAGTCGTATTCAATCTTTCGTGACATCACGATTAAACTTTGGCGCATAAAAAACATGAAGATGCCTCTAATGGCAGCAAATAACAATACCAGAAAGGTGCAGTAAAGTACTATTTTGCTGATTGTGGCTGCTAAATCAGGATTATCAAGCATGTTGCCGTTTTGTTCTAGCGCGGTATAAAGTTCATCGATTGCACGTTGAACCGACTTGGCAGGAAATACCGAAAACAAATTTGACGCAATGACAAAAATCACCCCAAGAAGAAAACGGTATTTATATTTGATAAAATACTTATTTAAATGCCTTAGTTCTTTCAACTTATGCTTTAATTATGAAATCAGGAAAATTGACATACTTTTGCAAACTAAATTATTAACCTGAATTTAACGAAATTACTATGTCAACATCACAGGGAACTTCTCAAAATCAACCAGATGGTCTTTTTGCTCAAATTACAACGTACGATCACGAACAAGTTGTGTTCTGCCAAGACAACCACACCGGATTAAAAGCCATTATCGCTATTCATAATACAGTTTTGGGTCCAGGACTCGGAGGAACCCGTGTATGGAACTATGCTTCCGATGCTGATGCATTGAATGACGTGCTTCGCCTTTCGAGAGGAATGACTTATAAAGCTGCTATTTCCGGATTAAATCTGGGAGGCGCTAAAGCCGTAATTATCGGAGATGCTTCTGTTATTAAGACAGAAGCGCTTATGCGTAAATTCGGTCGATTTGTAGAGAACCTGAATGGAAAATATATTACTGCGGAAGATGTAAATACCACCACCAAAGACATGGAATACGTACACATGGAAACCGATCATGTGGTTGGTTTACCGGAAAGCATGGGCGGAGGTGGCGATCCTAGTCCGGTTACTGCATACGGAACCTATATGGGTATGAAAGCCTCTGCAAAACATGTTTGGGGTAACGATAGCCTCTCCGGTAAAAAAATTGCCATTCAAGGTATTGGTAAAGTTGGAGGTCATTTATTAGAACACCTGCATAAAGAAGGTGCTAAATTATTTATTAGCGATATCAACGAATCGGTTCTAACCCATTATGCCAAAGAATTAGGCGCAACCGTTGTTGTTGGAGATGAAATATACGGACAGGATGTAGATATTTTCGCTCCTTGTGCATTAGGTGCGATTCTTAACACCGAAAACATCAATAAATTAAAATGTAAAGTTATTGCCGGTGCAGCTAACAACCAATTGGCGGATGAAAATATCCATGGTCCGATGTTGGTTGAAAAAGGAATTGCGTATGCACCAGATTTTTTAATTAATGCGGGTGGTTTAATCAACGTTTACCAGGAACATATCGGGTATAACCGCGAAACTGCTTTTTTAAAGACCCAGCATATCTATGATGTTACACTGGAAATATACAAAAACGCAGCAGCAACCAAAACACATACCCAGCAAGCGGCTATGAATATGGCTCAAAAACGTATCAACGACATACTAAAAGTTAATTCTACTTATTAAAATTATTGCACAGCGGAAATCCTATTTATCTTCCGCTTTTATTTAACCGTTCTGATACATGTTTAACAGGAGATTTCTGAGAATAAAAGTTTTCCAACAACTTTATGCTTTTAGCAAAGACAAAAGTGCCATATATAAAGCACACGAAAGAAATCTTGTGAAAAGTATCGAGAAGGCTTACGAGCTGTATATTTATCTGTTATCGTTACCGGTATCGTTACATGAATTTGCCTGCAGACAACTTGAATTGGAGCAAACCAAGTTTTTCCCGAAAGACAGTGCTACCAACACATTGCGTTTATTATCGGAAAACACAGCCATAGCTAAACTTGTACATTGTGAATTCCTAACCGATGAAACCAAAGAATATAAATTGGATTGGGGCAATAAGGATGAATTTTTAAAGTCGGTTTGGCAGGAAATAAGCACCAATTCGTTTTTTGATTCTTATGTACACAATGAGCAAGCGAGTTTTGTAGACAACCGCAAGGTTTTAAATGAACTGATGCAGATATTAATCGGCGAATCCGATATGCTTAATTCGTATTTGGAAGAAATTTTTATCAATTGGGAAGACGACCAGGCTGTAGTTTCGGGTTTGGTATTAAAATCAATCGACCAACTTAAACCTGTTTCGAAAGATGAATTTGTATTTAAACTGGAAAAAGATGGGGAAGACATTGAATTCATGAATAATTTGTTTCGTTTGAGTATTGATAAGGATGAGGAACTCACCGAATTAATTGGAAACAAAACCCAAAACTGGGAACCCGAAAGAATTGCTGTTGCCGATATGCTCATGATGAAGCTTGCTTTATGTGAAATTTTATATTTCCCCTATATTCCGGTTAAAGTAAGCATCAACGAATACCTCGAACTTGCCAAACTTTACAGTACACCAAACAGCCATAGTTTTATCAATGGTATTCTGGATAAGATTCAAATTGATTTACGAAATCAAAAGAAAATAAATAAATTGGGAAGAGGATTGGTTGAATAATAATATGATGCAAAAGATATACCTAATAACCACCACAATTCTGTTTGTTGCAATGGTATCCTGCAACGAGAACAAAACCGGCAAAGCTTCTACCGACGCGATTCATATGAGTCAAACGGCCGATAGCAGTAATTTAGAGAAGGAAGGAATGGCCATGATTAGTTTTACAAAAACGGTACACGATTTTGGTAAAATTACCCAGGGTGAAAAGGCTGAGTATTCATTCAAATTTACCAATACCGGTACCCAACAATTGTTATTATCCAATGTAGCAGCATCATGCGGTTGTACCGTGCCACAATATTCCAAAGAGCCAATTAATCCGGGCGAATCCGGATTTATTAAAGTTATTTTTGATAGCGATAAACGACTCGATAAATTTGAGAAATCCTTAACGGTAAGTTCCAATACCAACCCGTCAGAAACCGTTTTATACATTACCGGTATGGTTATCCCAAAACCGGAAGACCAGCTCAAAATGCTAAATGAATAATAATTAACCAATGACAATTGACCAATGTTTAATAACCAATGACTAATAACTATTGACCAATGACAATTGACCAATGACTAATGACCAATGACTAATCACTAACAACAAACAATAACATGACACAACTAAACATTTTTCTTATGATGGGATCCGGCGCAGGAAGCGGTGGAGCAATGTCTTTTCTTCCACTAATACTAATTATGGTGGTATTTTATTTTTTCATGATCTATCCGCAAATGAAAAAAAGCAAGGACCAGAAAAAATTCAGAGAAGCAATAGCAAAAGGAGATAAGATTGTAACCATTGGTGGTATCCACGGACGGATTGTTGAATTAGGCGATTTTACTTTAATCATGGAAAGCGAAGGAACGAAGTTGAAAATCGACCGCTCATCGATTTCGATGGAAGCAACGAAGGCGATAAATGCGCCGAAGAAAGAGGAAAGCAAGAAGTAGTTATGAGTTATGAGTTATAAGATATAAGTTATGAGTTATGAGTTATGAGTTATGAGTTATGAATGTTGTAAATACCTCGCGATAAAAACAAGGAGGCACGACGTAGTTTTTACATGCGGGGATGAATTGAGGTGATTTTGTAGACCGGAAGATTCAAAATAAGTCGTTTTTCAACACCTCAACACTTCAACACCTCAACACTTTAACACCTCAACACTTCAACACCAAAGACACCTTGTTAAAAATAGGCATCACCGGTAGTATTGGAAGCGGTAAAAGTACCGTGGCGGCAATATTTGCAGCCTTGGGTGTGCCTGTTTACAATGCCGACCAAAGGGCAAAGGAATTAATGCAATCGGACAAAAGTTTGGTGCATGAAATTGTTTTGCTTTTTGGAAAGGAAGCATACGATAATAATGGTGAATTGAACCGTGCTTTTATCGCATCACAAGTTTTTAACCAAAAGGATTTACTTGCTAAACTCAATGCTTTGGTCCACCCTGCTGTTTTCAAAGATTTCGATCACTGGTGCTTAGAACAAAAAAGTACTTATATACTGAAAGAAGCAGCACTAATGTTTGAAAGCGATAGTTTCAAAACATTGGATAAAGTAATAGTAGTAACTGCACCTGATCCGATGCGCATTGAAAGAACCATGCTGCGTGATGGAATAACAAAAGAGGCTGTGATATCAAGAATGCAAAATCAATTGTCGCAAACTGAGAAATTAGCAAGATCAGATTTTGAAATCAAAAACGACGAATCCGAAATGTTAATACCACAGGTGTTAAAATTACATACCCTCTTTAAAAGCCAATAATTTACTCGAATCGAATTGCTTTGGACGGTGATATCCGGCTCACATAACGTGCCGGAATCAATAAAATCAAGTAACAAACCAAAAAGCTTCCTGCGTTAATCATCAAAATATCGGAACCAATTAATTGAATAGGCACTTTATCAATAAAATATGCCTCCGGTGATAGGCTTAACCAACCGAATAATTTTTGCGAATAACATAAGCCCAATCCGATTAGGTTTCCGAAAATTAGTCCAAGCACTATTAGGTAGGAAGCCATATACAGGAAAAGCGAACGGATATTCCTGTTTTTTAATCCCAATGCTTTTAAGATTCCAATCATATTGGTTCTTTCTACTATCAGAATCAACAAAGCCGTTATCATGTTAATGCAAGCTACAACCACCATCAACAAAATAATTACCCAAACATTCAAATCCAAAAGGTTTAGCCAATCAAATAATTCGGGATGCATCTGTGACGATGTACGTATTTCTAAATTGTAAGGAATGAGTGGCAATAATGCCGCACTATATTCATCCGTTTTCTTATCATCTTCTACCGTAATTTCATACCCGCTTATGGCTCCGTTAAACCAGTTGTTCAACTTTTGAACCTGCCGGATATCGGCAAACACATATAATTTATCCAGATCTTCAAAACCGGTATTATAAATTCCTTTAATTTTAAATCGCCTGGCTCTTGGTGGATCCTGCACAAAATACATGGTAATTTTATCGTGCAATTTTAAATGCAATCGTTTGGCCAAACTTTCAGAAACAACGATTTCATCAGATACCAAACCATCAAATTGAAGGGTTGTTCCTTCCTTCATATACTGATTTAAAAAACTCCAATTATATCCATTGTCCACACCTTTTAATACGACACCTTCAAATTCATCTGTGGTTTTAATGATACCCGGTTTAATGGCAAATCGCTGTAAATGGGTAATACCGGGTTGGTTGGCAATCTGTTTTTCCATCAATGAATCCGAAGGAATTGGATTGGTTTCGAAGGAATTATTTAAATCGAGCCTCGAAATTTGTATATGCGTACTGAAACCGGTTATTTTGTTACGGATTTCAAGTTGGTAACCTTTAATTATAGCCATTGAAATTATCATAATAGCTACACTACAGGCAACACCAATTACAGCAATGCGAACTACCAGCAAAGCAGTACCGGAGTTTTTACCCGTTGAAAGTCGTTTGGCAATATGATAAGATAAATTCAAAACTGATGTTTAGTAAACCTTTCGAATATATAAAGCCTTTCCTGTTTTTCACTTTTTTGTTTGCAACTAATTTATTGCAAGCTCAGATTATTAACGGTGCCGAACAAACCGATAAGTACCTTCCGTTAATCAAAAACAAAAGAGTTGCCCTGGTGGTAAACCAAACCTCTACCCTTCGAAAAAGCCATTTGGTTGATTCCTTGAAAAAACTAAAAGTTCAAATTTCGTGCATTTTTGCACCTGAACATGGATTCAGAGGAGATTATGAGGCCGGAGCGTTAATTTCCAATTCTAAAGATAAGAAAACCGGGTTGCCTGTAATTTCCTTGTATGGTAACCACAAAAAACCAACTGTTGCCGACTTACAAAATGTAGATATAGTTTTATTCGATATCCAGGATGTTGGTGTTCGGTTTTATACGTATATATCCACATTGCATTATGTAATGGAGGCTTGTGCAGAAAATAACAAACTGCTGATTGTACTCGACCGACCTAATCCAAATGGTTTTTATGTGGATGGTCCGATTCTGGATACTAAATTCAAATCGTTTGTTGGCATGCATCCTGTACCTATTGTACATGGATTAACTATTGGAGAATATGCCGGAATGATAAACGGAGAATATTGGTTAAAAGACTCGTTGCGTTGTAACCTACAAGTTATTAAAATGATTGGCTATAACCATAATTTAAAATATCAACTTCCGGTTAAACCTTCTCCAAATCTTCCCACTATGAATGCCATCTATTTATACCCAAGTGTATGTTTGTTTGAAGGCACCAATGTGAGTGTTGGAAGAGGTACTTCTACCCCATTTGAATGTATTGGTAAGCCTTCTTATCTTTCAGGTCCTTATAAATTTACTCCTAAAAAAATTAAAGGGGTTGCCGATAATCCACCTTATGCCAATCAATTGTGCAAAGGACATCTGTTAAGTAATTTTGCAACCAATGTATTCCATTCGAACCCCAGAATTTACCTGAGTTGGCTGGTTGAATTGTATGCCCAAGATACCGGTAAAGCAGTTTTCTTTTCTGATTTCTTTGATAAACTTGCCGGCACCGATTTGCTTCGTAAACAAATCATGTCAGGGATGACAGAATTGGAAATCAGGCAATCCTGGAAAAAGGACTTGAAATTATTTCGCAACAAGCGCTTGAATTACCTGCTTTATCAAGACTTCACGCCATTAAACATAAACGAAGAATGATCCGACAGATTCGTGTTTTAATTCAAAAGGATTTGTTGATTGAATGGCGTCAACGTTATGCTATCAGTGGGATTTTGCTTCATGTAATTGCTTCCGTATTTATCATCTTTCTTTCGGTACGAATTTTAAACCCACCAACATGGAATGCCTTATTTTGGGTAATACTATTGTTTACTTCAATTAGTGCAGTTGCAAAAAGCTTTATCGCCGAATCGCAAGGAAGAAGTTTGTATTATTATGGCATTGCATCTCCTCAAGTAATTATCCTTTCCCGAATAATTTACAATGCTTTGTTAATGATACTTATCTCCACCATAAGCTTGGTGGTTTATAGTGTAATGATGGGCAATATTGTTCAAAATATGCCCATGTATCTGGTAACTACTTTACTTGGTTGTATCGGATTTGCAAGCACTTTCACCTTGTTATCATCGATTGCCTCTAAGGCAGGTAATAGCAATTTATTGATGCCTGTGTTAAGCATTCCGGTTATTGTTCCTTTGTTTCTTGTGCTTATCAAGGCGTCAAAAAAAGCAATGGATGGAATCGATGTAAGCTTACTTTGGGGAGATTTGTTCGTTTTATTTTGTTTGAATATGCTGATTGTTGCGATGGCATATTTGTTGTTTCCTTTTCTCTGGAAGAATTAGGTTAATGTAATTACGTAATTGCGTAATTTTGTAATTACGTATTTACATGAAACCAAGTTGAAGTTTGGCGGCTTCACTCATCAAATCTTGCGTCCATGGCGGATCAAAGGTAATACGTACTTCCACCTCTTTAACGCCTTCGATATTGGATAGTTTTTGTTTTATTTCTTCGGGCATACTTTGCGCAGCCGGACAAAAAGGAGAAGTCAACGACATTACAATTTCTATATTTAAATCAACGGAAACATTTACTTCATAGATCAAACCAAGTTCATAAATATTAACCGGAATCTCCGGATCAAAAACGGTTTGAATAACCTGTATCGCTTCATTTTGAACGTCAACAAAGGTTCGCAAAGGTTTGGTTGGTGTAGCGTTTTCTTCCATAATTTTAATTCACTTACTATTTGGATGCACCGGATGCATATAATTTCATTTGTTTGATCATGTTGGCAAAACCATTGCTTCTTTGGGAACCAATCATTCTACTCATTCCAATATCTTCTATAAAAGTTAACTTGTCGTTAAGGATTTCTACCGGCTCTCTATTGTTCCAAATGCTCACCAGTAAATAAACTAATCCTTTGGTAATTTCGGTATTGCTATCAGCCTCAAAAGAGATTTTACCATCCGTTATAATTGGGTATAACCAAACTTTGCTCTGGCAACCTTTCACCAAAAATTCGTCGGTTTTATGTTCGACTGGCATGGTTGGTAATTTTTTACCAAGGTCCATCAGATAGAACAAACGACTTTCCATATCGTCTTCAAACAATCTAAAATTATCTGTAATCTCCGCTTGTATTTCAGAAGTAGTTCTCATGATGGTAAGCGACAAAGTTTACGCAGCGATTGCAATAAAAAATCTACTTCCTCTTTGGTATTATACATGGCAAAAGAAACCCGTATGGTACCTTCAACCCCTAACCTATGCATAAGTGGTTGCGTGCAATGATGTCCAGTACGAACAGCAATCCCTTTTGCATCGAGCATCATACCTGCATCAAAGGCATGCATATTTTTAAGGTTAAAAGATTGAACCGAAATTTTGTTTTCTGAGGTGCCTATTAGCTGAATTGAATTATCACTAATCCGATTAAGTTCATTAATGCCACTTATAAAATGATTTAACAAGTCATTTTCATGTGAGGCAATCCAGTCTTTACCTATTTCTTCTACAAACCGCAAAGCGTATTTAAATGCAATCACATCCGCAATATTCGGAGTGCCGGCTTCAAATTTGTATGGAATATCATTATAGGTTGTTTTGGTAAAACTAACTTCACGGATCATTTCTCCTCCTCCCTGGTAAGGTGGCATGGCTTCGAGCAAATGTCGTTTGCCATACAAAACTCCAACACCGGTTGGCCCATATAACTTATGCGATGAAAGTGCCATAAAATCACAATCCATATCTTGTACATCTATCGGTAAATGAGATCCTGCCTGTGCCGCATCTACCATAAACAATGCACCAAATTGGTGTGCCATAGCTACCATTTCCTTGATTGGGTTAATGGTTCCAAGTGCATTACTTACCCAAACACAGGAAACCATTTTGGTTTTAGCAGTTAGTAAGTTTGCATAGGTGTCCATCTCCAATTCCCCTGCGTCCGTAATCGGGAGTACTTTTAATATCGCTCCACGTTCTTCACAAATCAATTGCCAAGGAACAATATTGCTATGGTGTTCCATGGTCGATATAATAACCTCATCTCCTATTTCTAGGTTTGCTCGTCCCCAACTTTGGGCAACCAGGTTAATGCTTTCGGTAACTCCTTTGGTAAAAATGCATTCTTCTGCTTCGCGCGCACCAATAAAACTCGCCGCAATTCGGCGTGTTTCTTCAAACTGCTCCGTTGCCCGTGCAGCGATTGTATGGGCAGCACGATGAATATTGGCATTATCTGTGGTGTAATACGTCTGAAGTGCCTCAATAACTGAACGTGGTTTTTGGGTTGTTGCGGCGTTATCAAAGTACACCAAAGGAAATCCATTTACCTTTTGGTTTAAGATTGGGAACGACTCTCTAATAGATGATATTTTAACCACAGATTTCACGGATTGTTTTTAGCCACAGATTACACAGATTTCGCAGATTGTTTTTATTAGCCACAGATTTCACAGATTACTCAGATTGATTGTTTTAGCCACAGATTTCACTGATTGTTTTTATTAGCCATAGATTTCACTGATTGTTTTTGCCACAGATTACACAGATTTCGCAGATTGTTTTTATTAGCCACAGATTTCACAGATTACACAGATTGATTGTTTTAGCCACAGATTTCACTGATTGTTTTTAGCCACAGATTACACAGATTTCGCAGATTGTTTTTATTAGCCACAGATCACACAGATTATTATTTAATTAGTCTTTTATATTGAAGAGAACTAGAACCAAAATTTACCAACAGTCCTATTTTATTTTTTGAAGTTGTTAAATAATTGATTGTTTGTGCATAGTTAACAGGAGCAATAATCTCCTGTGCTTTTACTTCCAAAACTATTTGATCAAAAACAATAAAATCTGCAATATACTTTCGGTTTAATTTTTGCCCCTTATATTCGATCTCATATGCTTTTTCTCTTTGATAAGGTATATCCTTCAACTTAAATTCTATCTCTAATGCATCCTTATAAACCGCTTCTAGAAATCCATTTCCTAATTCCTTATGAACTTCCATACAAGCTCCTATAATTTCAAATGTTTCATCTTTTAAAATATATTGAGATGCATTATCATTTACCTCACTCGAATCATTTAAAATTTCTACACTGTCTTCCATCTGTGTAATCTATTGCTCAACTATATTATAACTTCTGCGTAATCTGTGTAATCTGTGGCACTAATTTATTATATCTTCTGCGTAATCTGTGTAATCTGTGGCTCTATTATTCTATAACTTCTGTGTAATCTGCTCTTCCATCAACGCCACCATTTCAGGAATTTTTATTTTCTCAGCAATGTCTTCAGCAAAGGCTGTTAACAACATTTTTCGGGCCATGTCTTCCGAAATCCCACGGCTTCTTAAATAAAACATTGGTTCTTCATCCAATTGTCCAATGGTAGCACCATGCGTACACTTTACATCATCCGCAAATATTTCGAGTTGCGGTTTTGTGTTTACTGTAGCATCATCGCTCAACAAAATATTCTGGTTTCTTTGGTAAGCATTTGTTTTTTGGGCATCCAAATGAACCACAATCTTGCCATTAAAAACAGCAGTAGATTTATCCTTTAATATACCTTTATACTTTTCGTCGCTAAAACTATTTGGCTTTGCATGATCTACTCTTGTGTGGTTGTCGATATGTTGTGCTCCATCCGTTAAATACAAGCCATACAACAAACTATTACAGTTTTCGCCGTCCATATAAAAATGTAGGTTATTTCGAACGATTGAACCATCCAATGTAAGGGTTACATGGTTGATTTTCGAGTTTGCTTTCTGGTAAATCTGGGTGTAATTATTTTGGTATGACTCTCCTGTTTGGCGTTGAATTTTATAATATTCGAGATTGGCCCCTTCCCCAACTACCACTTCATTAACAGCATTGGTAAATGCACTTTTTACTCCGGTTGCATAATATGATTCAATTAAAACCAAGGAGGAATTCTTACCAATAACAATAAGGTTGCGAGGTTGGGCAAATACTGATTTTTCGGTTGCTTCCGTAAGATTTATGATGCTAACAGGATATTTAACCTGTGTATTATCCGGAACATATAAAAACAAACCACCGGTTGGCATGGCTGTATTTAAAGCATTCAGTGAAGAATCCTTAAAGGTAACGTAGTTACCAAAATGAGCCGCAAACATAGCATTTTTACTGCGAATTGCCTCGTGGATACTTAAAAGTAATATTGATTTATCCGTTTCTAAAAAAGTAGAAAGTGACTCGTTAAAATAGCCATTTACAAATACAATCCGGTTTGCTTTAACGGATGCCGAAATAGAGTTCTTTAACAATTCAGCTGATGCATTACCTGCATGGGCAACCAAACCAAAGTCTTTTTCGGCCAAAGGACGAAGATTGGTGTATTTCCATTCTTCTTGTTTTACGGATGGAAAACCCAAACGTTCAAATTCGGCATAGGCATCTTCATGAAACTCCTTATAAATATCTTCTTCAGTAGCCTGGTTGCGATATTCTGTAAATTCTCCCCTTATGTTTTCCGCTAATTTCATGGGTTATGCTATCGTATTTGCTTCTACTTCATTTTTAATCCAGTCGTAACCCTTTTCTTCCAATTCTTTCGCTAGTGAAGCATCCCCACTTTTCACAATCCTTCCTTTGTACAATACATGCACAAAATCCGGAACAATATAATCCAACAAACGTTGGTAATGGGTAATTACCACAAACGAACGCTCTGCATTTCTGAGCTTGTTTACACCATTACTTACCAATCGCAAGGCGTCGATATCCAAACCAGAATCGGTTTCATCCAATATGGCTAAAGTAGGTTCCAACATAGCCATCTGAAACACTTCATTTCTTTTCTTTTCTCCTCCGCTAAATCCTTCATTCAAACTTCTTGATGTAAGTGATTTATCCATCTCCATCAATTCCATTTTACTTCGCATAAATTTTAAGAAATCGGTTGCCTCCATCGGCTCCAATCCTTTGTACTTTCTTTTCTCGTTGATGGCAGTCTTTAAAAAATTGGTGGTACTCACACCGGGTATTTCAACCGGATATTGAAAAGCAAGAAAAACGCCTTCTCTGGCCCTGTCTTCGGGAGACATCTCCAATAAATTTTTATCATTTAAACTTACTGTACCTTCTGTAACTTCATAAGTAGACCGTCCTGCTAATACTGCCGAAAGTGTACTTTTGCCTGCTCCATTTGGTCCCATAATGGCATGCACTTCTCCGGGATTTACTACCAGATTAATACCATTTAGGATTTGCTTACCTTCTATTGCTGCTTTTAAATTCTTTATTTCTAACATCATCATTATTCTAATTACCGAGAATCTATCCCGGTTATTCTTAAGTCTTTTTTACGATCAATTTATTATCCAACACTTCCTTCGAGCGAAACGGCCAATAATTTTTGTGCTTCAACAGCAAATTCCATTGGCAATTGGTTCAATACTTCTTTACAAAATCCATTAACAATTAGTCCGATTGCCTCTTCTGTTCCGATGCCTCGTTGGTTGCAATAAAATATCTGGTCTTCACCAATTTTACTGGTACTAGCCTCATGTTCTACAACCGCTGTTTTATTGTTTATTTCGATATATGGAAAAGTATGTGCACCACAACGGTCGCCAATCAACATGCTATCGCATTGGGTATAATTCCTAACTTTCTCCGCCTTCTTATTCACCTTAACCAAACCACGGTATGTATTATGAGATTTACCCGCAGAAATTCCCTTCGACACAATTCGGCTTTTTGAATGCTTGCCAATATGAATCATCTTGGTACCGGTATCGGCTTTTTGGTGGTTGTTGGTTACTGCAACCGAAAAGAATTCACCCACCGAATAATCTCCTTTTAAAATACAACTCGGATATTTCCAGGTGATAGCCGATCCTGTTTCAACTTGTGTCCAGCTAATCTTCGAATGAACCCCTTCGCAATTGCCACGTTTGGTAACAAAATTAAAAATCCCTCCTTTGCCTTCCTTATCACCAGGATACCAGTTTTGTACTGTCGAATACTTAATCTCTGCATGATCGTGGGCTATCAATTCAACAACTGCTGCATGCAATTGGTTCTCATCCCGCATTGGGGCGGTACATCCTTCTAAATAAGAAACATAAGATTCGTCGTCGGCAATAATTAATGTACGTTCAAACTGACCTGTATTTTCGGCATTGATACGGAAATACGTAGAAAGTTCCATCGGGCAACGAACACCTTTGGGTATATATACAAAGGATCCATCACTGAATACAGCCGCATTTAAAGCAGCAAAATAATTATCGGTATAAGGCACCACCGAACCAAGGTATTTTTTAATCAGTTCTGGATGTTCGTGAACCGCTTCACTAATGGCACAAAAAATGACTCCCTTTTCTTTGAGTTGCTCTTTAAATGTAGTGGCGATTGAAACCGAATCAAATACAGCATCCACGGCAACACCGGTTAATCGTTTTTGTTCTGTTAAGGAGATACCAAGCTTTTCAAAGGTCTTCAGCAATTCCGGATCTACCTGATCCAAACTATCCAGTTTAATTTTCTCCTTTGGAGCAGCATAAAAAATAATGTCTTGGTAAGAAATGGGCGGGTAATTAAAATTTTGCCAATTCGGTTGGTCTAATTTCAACCAGTGCTTGTAAGCTTTTAATCTCCACTCCAACATCCATTCCGGTTCCTTTTTCTTGGCCGAAATAAATCGAATAGTGTCTTCCGTCAACCCTTTTGGGGCTGTTTCCATTTCTATATCGGTCGTAAATCCATACTTATAGTCCTGACTTACAACCTGATCAATTATACCCAAATTCTCTTCTGCGCTCATGTTTTATTTAGAACTACAAATGTACCTAATTATTTGTATTTAGTCTAAATAGAAGACAAACTTTGTGTAAAAATGTTTTAGAAAAGTCTATTTTTCAATCCTTTTCGCCAGTCTGATCCGTTTCGGTTGTTGAATCAATGTTTTCTGATTGTTCGCCTCCGCAACATGGCAAAACATTCTGATTGCATTGTTTGCATTGATAATGTCCATGAACATATACAAATCCAACTATGCTACCACAATAAGGACAAGTTTCAAAGCCGAATTGCATATTTTAGTGAGGTGTTGAAGTGTTAAGGTGTTGAGGTGTTGCCCACCTTCGCTAAAGCTATGGTGGACGAGTGTTGAGGTTATTAGGAAAATGGGGAATCAGGTTCTTTACTCACCACGTTAAAAACCATTTTATCGACCCAACGGGGGAAAAACTTATTTAATAACCGGGTTAATTTTCCTTGCAAAGTAAGTACCAGCTCAGGTTTTCGATGGATTACCATTTGAACAATATGTGCCGCAACGGTTGATGCAGGCATTAGTTTATCCTCCTTTAAAGGTGTTTCCGACTGTGCCATTGCATGCTTATCCAAAGCAGCCTTCCTAATATTGGAGGCTGTGTAACCCGGAAATATCATACCAACATGGAGATCCTTTTTACGGTTTTCGATTCTTAGCGATTCAAAAAATCCTTGTAAGGCAAATTTACTGGCACTATATCCGGTTCGGGCAGGCAAACCTTTTAATCCGGCAATCGAATTTACTCCTAAAACGGAACCTCTATTTTTTAACAATTCCGGAAGTGCGAATTTGGTGCAATAAACTGCACCCCAGAAATTGGTGTCCATCAGTTTTTTAATAACTTCCAAATTTGCATCGACAAATACTGCCCGCATGCTTATTCCGGCATTATTGATTAAGACATGGATGGTTCCGAATTGAGCCACTGCAACATCAATCAGGTGTTTGCAATCCTGTTCACGACTTACATCGCAGGTAACAGCCACAATATTGTGATGCCATTTAAAGCAATTTGATTGTACCCGTTTCAGTTCTATTTCATTTCGGGCTGCAAGAACAATTTTACATCCACTTTGAGCAAATGCATATGCGGTTTCTTCGCCAATGCCTGATGAAGCTCCGGTTATTACAACTACTTTATCCTTTAACTCCATTGCCTTACGTAGTTACGTAATTACGTAATTGCGTAGTTACGTAATTGTGTAATTATTTCTTCCAAATGATTGGCGTTCCGTTTGAAGGTATTTCCGGAAAATCAATTTCCATACCATCGAGAGCTTCTTCGATTGCATCTTCGAGGTAGGCTTGGGTTACACCGGCTGCAGTTTCCCAGTTATCATCAATGGCTCCTTTGTATACCAGTTCGCGTTTCGAATTAAATAAAAACACCTCCGGATTAAGGTTGGCACCAAATTGTTTGGCAACCTTCTGGTCTTCATCTTTTAAATACTGAAAATGCAATTCATGCAACTTAAAATGATAGGTGGCTCTTTTTACCCCTTCCAGCGAATCTTCCTCGGATTGGGTCGAATCGTTTGAGTTTATGCCTATGATTCCCAAATTATCTTCTTCGTATTTTTCGAACAAATCTATCAGGCGCTGGCTATATGCCTGGGACACCGGAGACGTGTTGCTGGTAAACACTACAGCGAGTGCGTACTTATCTGCAAACTCGAAATGAGAATGCAATTTATCGTCGTAACCCATTAAATTAAATCCGGGAAGTTTATCTCCAATTTGCAGCATAACAGAATTCTATTTTAATTTGATGCCTGCAAAGTAATATATTTTTGCAGTACGGGTAAAATATTTTAATGAAGATTTTAGCGGTTACGAACCAAAAAGAAGAAAAGGCATTTATTCGGATTCCACATCTGATATACAAAAATGACAAGAATTATATCTATCCATTGGAGAAAGATATACGAGAAGTATTCAGTCGTGACGATAATCCCTATTTCAAATCGGGCGATGCCATTCGATGGATTTTATTCGACCATAAAAACAACCCAATAGGTCGAATTGCTGCCTTTCACCACCAAAAATTAAAAAATCAAAATGGGGAATATACCGGAGGAATAGGCTTTTTTGAATGTATAGAAAATAAATCGGCCGCCTTTTTATTGTTCGATACCTGTAAATCATGGTTACAGGAAAAAGGATTAAAAAGCATGGATGGCCCAATAAATTTTGGTGAAAAAGACCGCTTTTGGGGTTTGATGGTAAGTGGGTTTAAAAATCCTTCGTATTTGGAGAATTATAACCCGCCCTATTATCAAGCGTTTTTTGAGGAGTATGGTTTTAAAAAGATCATAGAACAATCTACCTCTGAAATCACACTTGGCGACTTCAATTATGAGCGATTTAACCGTATTGCATCCCGTGTTTTAAACAACACGTCGTATCGATTTGAGCATTACCGGGATAATGATATCGATAAGTTTGCTTCCGATTTTGTTACCATATACAACCAGGCCTGGGCCAATCGTCCCGACTTTACCCCAATGACCATGGAAAGAGTAATGACCACCTTAAAAGCGCTACGTCCGATTTTAATGGAAGATATTATTTGGTTTGCTTATGCCAACAACGAACCGGCAGGATTTTATATCAATACCATCGATGTAAATTTAATTTTCAAGCACCTGAAAGGAAAGTTTAATTTGATTTCAAAACTTAAATTTCTATGGTTTAAAAAGTTTGGAAATATTGACCGGGTAAGGGGAATTGTTTTTGGTATTGTTCCCAAATACCAGAACCTTGGTTTGGAAACCGGTATGATTATGAAATTATATGAATCGGTTAAACACCACCATAAATTGGCCTCATCTGAATTGGCTTGGATAGGCGATTTTAATCCAAAAATGCATTCCTTATTTGAGGCATTAGGAGCCAAAACAACCAAGATACATTATACTTATAATTGTAAATTTTAGAATTGGAAACCATTAATCCCTATGCTTTAGAAGATTTGCCATTGGTGGCAGACCAACTTTTTAAACTTTCGAAAGGAAAAAAAATATGGGCGTTTTATGGTGCAATGGGAGTTGGCAAAACCACACTAATTAAAGTTATTTGTCAACATCTTGGAGTAACTAATGAAGTTACTAGTCCAACCTTTTCGCTGGTAAATGAGTATCCTACCAAAACAGGAAAAATGGTGTATCATTTCGACTTCTACCGAATTAAAAATATGGAAGAGGTAATGGATATTGGCTATGAAGAATATTTTGATTCGGGAAATATCTGTTTACTGGAATGGCCGGAAAAAATAGAACCTCTTTTGGAAGAAGAAGATTGTTTTGCCATAAGGGTAACAATAACACCGGACGGAAAGCGAATAATTCATTTGGATTAATTCGTGGTTGTTGTTTACCAAAGCGGCTTTAACAAGGCTATTTGCGCATGATTTCGGTCAAGTGAGCGTATGATTTATTTCAGACCTACAATTATATCCCCTTGCAATTCAATACGTGTATAAAAGGTTAGTATCTATCACTTGATGCTTTTGTTAAAATTTATAACTTCGATTTTATAATTCTTATTAAAAGTACTTTAACCATACATGGTTTTCACTTATACATAAGAATTTTTTCCATTAACCACGTTAATTAAAAATATGGGGTCAAGTTCGTTAATAGTACTTATGCTTGCAGCGGTTGCCTTTTCTGCAGGTGGCATCATGGTAGGTAAAATCCTCACAAAAAAGGTTCATAATGCACAGAAAGGTCAAACGTACGAATGTGGAATTCCGACAGAAGGAACACCTTGGAATCAATTTAATGTTGGTTATTACTTATTTGCTCTCATCTTTTTAATATTTGATGTAGAACTAATCTTTATGTATCCGTGGGCAGTAGTTGCTAAAAAGGTAGGAATGCTTGCATTGGTTGAAATTATCATTTTTATATTTATCTTATTTATGGGATTTTTATATGCACATAAAAAAGGAGCTTTAAAATGGATGTAAAAGAAACCACGTTACCTGAACCATTTCCAGGGGTAGTTCACGAAACGCCAAACGGGGGCATTTTGGTAAGCTCGTTGGATGATGTGATTAACTGGGCCAGATCGAATTCGCTTTGGCCATTGGTTTTCGGTACCAGTTGTTGTGCCATAGAAATGATGAGTGTGGCCTCTGCCAAATATGATTTTTCGCGGTTTGGATTTGAAGTGTTCAGGGCATCTCCCAGACAAGCTGATGTAATTATTATTTCGGGCACCATTGTCAATAAAATGGCACCGGTTTTAAAACGCTTATATGACCAAATACCGGAACCAAAATATGTAATTGCGATGGGTGCTTGTGCCACAAGTGGTGGACCATTTTTTTACAATACTTATTCTGTAGTAAAAGGTGCCGACCATGTAATTCCGGTTGATGTGTATTTAGCCGGTTGCCCGCCAAGACCAGAAGCATTGTTACATGCATTAATTACGTTGCAAGAAAAAATTAAGAGCGGATTAACCCGCGATCAAATCCGCAATAACATGGCAGAAGAAAATGGAAAATGAAATCCTATTAAATTCTTTACAAACCAGCTTTCCCGATGCTACAACAGCACTTGGTTCAGATTGGCCGGAAATGAATATTGAACCCAATCAATTATTAGCAGTTATCAAGGAGCTAAAAAACAACCCGCTTTACCATTTTGATTTTTTGTTTTGTGAAACTTGTGTGGATTGGAAAACCCATTTTACCATGGTCTATCATTTAAATTCCACTACTCACCGACACAGCATGGTACTTAAAGCAATTGTGAACAGAGAAAATCCCCAAATCGAAAGTTTGGTGAATACCTATAAAACAGCTGAGTTGCATGAGCGCGAAGTATTTGATTTATTTGGCATTCATTTCTTAAACCACCCGGATTTACGCAGGTTATTACTCACCGAAGATTGGATCGGATACCCACTTCGAAAGGATTACGAGGACCCAATTAATATGATCAAATTATAGCTATGCACAACTTGGTTTCGACAACCCCTGAGGGTAATATGGTTATTAATGTTGGTCCACAGCACCCATCTACCCACGGGGTTTTGCACCTCTTTATTACGGTTAATGGCGAAACCATTTTAAACCTCGACCCAAATATTGGGTATATACATCGCTCCATCGAAAAAATGTGCGAAAGCTTAAGCTACAGGCAGTTTATTTATTCCACTTCTCGCATGGATTACCTTTCGGCACACATGAATAACCACGCCTGTGCTTTAACCGTTGAAAAAGGTTTGCAGCTTGAAATCCCTGAACGAGCAGAAGTAATTCGGGTAATAATTTGCGAACTGTCGAGATTGGCCTCTCATCAGTTGTGGTGGGGTTCGATAGCCATGGACCTTGGCGCTTTGAGTCCGTTCTTTTACGCTTTTCGCGAAAGAGAATTGATTACCGATATCATGGAAGAAACCTGTGGAGCGCGATTAACCATGAACTATTTTGTCCCAGGTGGCGTAATGGCAGATATTCATCCGGATTTTCAGCGAAAAATAAAAGCTTTTATCGTTCAGTTTAAAAGCAAACTTAGTGAATACCATGAACTGGTTACTGGCAATATCATCTTCCAAAACAGAACCAAAGGAATTGGTATACTAAGTAAAGAAGATGCCATTAGCTATGGATGCACCGGTCCAACAGCACGTGCTAGCGGATTGAGTTGTGATATCAGAAAATTATATCCTTATAGTGCCTACAAAAATGTATCGTTTAACGAAAGGATAGAAACCGATGGAGATTCATTTGCTCGCTACATGGTGCGAATGAGAGAAATGGAAGAATCAGTTTCCATTATAGAGCAATTGATTGACAATATTCCGGAAGGTGAATTTCAAGCAAAAACGAAGGCGGTATTGAAATTACCTAAAGGCGAATTTTATTCGAGGGTAGAAACTGCCAGAGGCGAGTTAGGCGTATATATTGTGAGTGAAGGTGGAACGACACCTTATAGAATTAAATTTCGTTCACCCGGTTTTTCTAATTTAAGTGCGCTCAACCATATGATCAAAGGACATAAAATTGGTGATTTGGTTGCGGTAATGGGTACACTCGATTTGGTTATTCCGGATATTGATCGTTAATGCAAGCAACATGTTAAGTATAGAAAATATCCTCAATAGTTTTCACGAATGGCTTGGCACCTTGCTAAACCAAACCTTGGTGATGTTAATAGAAATGACACTTGTAGCCGTTTTTGCTATTGCATTATTTGCCGCTCTTGGCTTAATTCTGGTTTATTTAGAACGCAAAGTTTCGGCCTTTATCCAAATTCGTAAAGGCCCGAACAGGGTTGGCCCTTTTGGCATTTTTCAAACTACCGCCGACACGCTGAAGTTAATTGTCAAAGAAAGTTTTATGCCGGATAAGGTGGATAAATTCCTGTATCAAATGGCACCTTTTGTTGTGATGATTACTGCCATGTTATTATTGGCCCCTCTCCCTTTTGCCAAAGGGGTTCAAATTTGGAATATTAATATTGGCGTTTTTTATATTACTGCTATTTCATCTTTATCGGTTATCGGTATTTTAATGGCAGGCTGGGCCAGCAACAATAAATACTCCTTACTTGGTGCCATGAGAAGTGGCGCTCAAATTGTAAGTTATGAGTTATCGGCAGGCATGGCAATTCTTACCATTGTTGTGTTAACCGGTAGTTTGAACCTACAAGAGATTGTAGCTTCACAAGAAAATGGCTGGTGGATTTTTAAAGGTCATATACCCGTATTGATTGCATTTGTAATTTATATTATTGCGGTAACTGCAGAAACAAATAGGGCACCTTTTGATTTGGCTGAGGCGGAGCAAGAACTTACCGGTGGCTTTCATACCGAATATGCCGGTATGCGTTTTGCCTTGTTTTTCTTGGCAGAGTATATCAATATTTTTATCGTTTGTGCAATTGGTGCAACTTTATTCTTTGGTGGCTGGATGCCTCTTCATATTGGTAATTGGGCTGCATTCAACCATGTGATGGATTTTATCCCATCTTCCATCTGGTTCTTTGGTAAAACATTCTTTCTTATTATTCTCATCATGTGGTTTCGCTGGACCTTCCCCCGTTTGCGCATCGACCAATTGCTCAATTTAGAATGGAAATATTTACTGCCAATTAGCATGTTTAATCTTTTATTAATTACCATAATAGCTATTAAAGGATGGCATTTTTAAACCGATGATTCGATTTTTAAGCACATATTTTACGGATATTTACAAGGCTATTAAATCCTTATTAACAGGGATGAAAATAACCGGGTATTATTTCTCTCATCCAAAAGAAGTGATCACAGAACAATACCCGGATAATAAGGCAACCTTAAAAATGGCCGATCGTTTTAGGGGTGAAGTAGTTTTGATTCATGACGACAAAAATGAGCACGCTTGCACCGGATGCTCTGCCTGCGAACTAGCTTGCCCGAATGGTACCATCAAAATCATCAATAAATTTGAGGTGAATGCGGAAGGTAAAAAGAAAAAGATGATTGATTCATTTGTCTATCACCTTGAATTATGTACCATGTGCAACTTATGTATTGTAGCCTGTCCTACCGATGCCATAAAAATGTCACCAAATTTTGAGCATAGTGTTTACGACAGAAAATTACTTACCAAACAACTCAATTTTCCGGGTTCTAAAATTAGGGAGGGGGTAGAATAATGGGCATGAAAGAAATTATATTTTATATCCTTTCGGTATTTATTTTAACAACCGGAGTTTTGGCTGTAACAACCCGTATGATATTTCGAGCTGCTATCTGGTTGCTCTTTACTTTAATCGGAATTGCATCACTCTATTTTTGGATGGAAGTAGAATTTATAGCTGCCGTTCAAATTGTAGTATATGTTGGTGGAATAGTAGTTCTCATCATATTCTCCATATTCCTTACCCAACAATCCGGCGAACAAATGCCCGAAATTTTGAAACGAAGAACAATTCCTGCTGCTCTTGCCTGCCTTTTCGGAATTGCTTTCGTAACTCATTTGATATACAACCATGTTTTTGCTCCTGTTTCTTCCCTGGTTTTTGATGCAAGTATTGAACGGATAGGAACACAATTACTGGGAACCGGCGAGGATGGATTTATCCTTCCGTTTGAAGTGATAAGTATCCTGCTATTGGCTGCTATGGTAGGTTGTATTGTAATAGCAATGAAAATTAAAAAAGAACCTGTATCATGAACAACATAGGTATATTTCATATTCTGGTTTTAAGTACAGCCTTATTTTTTATAGGGATGTACGGCTTTTTAACACGCCGAAATTTAATCACTATATTAATGTCGATTGAATTAATGCTCAACAGCGTTAACATTAATTTTGTAGCATTTAACAAGTATTTGTATCCGGATAAAATGGATGGCATTTTCTTTACCATTTTTATCATCACCATTGCTGCTGCAGAAGCCGCAGTTGCCATAGCCATTATTATTAACCTTTACCGTAGTCATAATTCTATTGATGTAGAAGATGCCGACGAAATGAAATATTAAATATGCCAACATTAAATTTAGTTTTACTGATTCCCGGTCTACCATTATTGGTATTTCTGGTATTGGGAATTTTTGGAAATTCGATACCTTTCTTAAAACGATTTGCAGGTTGGATAGCTACTATAGCTCTTGGCGTTTCGGCCATATGTTCGCTCCTCACTGCAAGTGCTTATTTCTTATCCGAAACTACCCAATTTGTTCCGCTCACCTTGTTAAAATACACTTGGCTATCCTTCGGACCGGGTATTTCTATTGATATGGGAGTTTTAATTGATCCTTTATCTGCCATGATGTTGGTGGTGGTTACCGTGATTTCATTTATGGTTCATTTATTTAGTATGGGTTATATGAAAGGCGAAGAACGTTATGGTACCTATTTCGCATTTCTAGGTTTGTTTACTTTTTCGATGCTTGGTTTGGTATTAAGTTCCAATATTTTTCAGATTTATATTTTTTGGGAATTGGTAGGTGTTTCATCCTTCCTTTTAATTGGATATTATTTCCAGAAACCATCTGCAGTTGCAGCAGCTAAAAAAGCATTTATCGTTACGCGATTTGCCGATCTTGGTTTTTTAATTGGCATTTTAACTTTAGGATATTATAGTGAGTCGTTCGACTTTCAGGAAATTATACAACGGTTAACCGATCACCAATCACCTTATTTCTTAGCAATTAGTTCGGCATCCTTTGTTGGCATTTCGGCGATAACTTGGGGACTTGCTTTGATATTTGTTGGAGGTGCCGGAAAATCAGCCATGTTTCCGTTACACATTTGGTTACCTGATGCAATGGAAGGTCCTACGCCGGTTTCTTCATTGATTCATGCTGCTACGATGGTTGTAGCAGGTGTATTTTTAGTTGCACGTTTGTTTCCGGTTTATGCCTTATCCGGACAAATGGTATTGGAAGGAATCGCATACATTGGAATTATATCTGCATTGATGGCGGCAATTATAGCATGCACCCAAACCGATATCAAGCGAGTACTTGCTTACTCAACCATGTCGCAAATAGGTTTTATGATGTTTGCCTTGGGCGTTTCGGGTTATGGTGCAGATAACGGAGCCGGATTTACAGCTTCATTATTTCATTTGTTCACCCATGCATTCTTTAAGTCGTTATTATTCCTTGGTGCCGGTGCAATTATTCATATGGTGCACAGCAACGATATGTTGGATATGGGAGGATTACGCAAACAAATGCCCATTACGCATATTAGCTTTTTAATAGGTTGTTTGGCGATTGCAGGCATCCCTCCTTTTGCCGGATTCTTTAGTAAAGAAGCTATTCTTCATGCTGCTTATGAAAGTAATACCGGCATATTTTACCTTGGTATGCTTACTTCTTTACTCACCGCGTTTTATATGTTCCGCTTATATTTTTCAATCTTTTGGAATGGAGAAACTAAGGAATCACAACATAACAACAACCATGGTGAAGGAACCTGGAACATGAAAATACCATTGGTTATTTTAACATTGTGTTCGGTTGTTGCCGGATTTATTCCTTTCTCGCATTATGTTAGCTCCGATGGAATACCTACTGCCATGCATCTCGATTTAGGATTCTCGGTTGTACCGGTTTTACTGGCATTTACAGGAATTGTATTAGCAGGCTTCTTGTACAAACAAAAAAGTGATAAGGCCGCAAACATCGCCAACCAAATGGGAAGCATTTACAGATTTGCAAAACATAAATTTTATATCGATGAAGTTTATCTGTTTATAACCAAAAAAGTTATTTTCAATTTATTTGGAAAACCGGCAGCATGGTTTGATAAAACCATTGTAGATGGCTTTTACTATTTGGGAGCACTGGTTACTGCCGAAGTATCGGAAAGTATAAAGGGTATGCAATCGGGTAAAATTCAATCGTACGCGCTATACTTTTTCGGTGGAATTGTTTGGTTAACAATCGTTGTAATCTATTTAATTAAATAAGAAATGAATCTTTTATTGCTACTATTAATACCCTTGTTAACCGCCATTGGAATTGCAATGGTTAAGGGATTAAAGCAGGTTAGAATGGTCGCAACTATAGGTGCTTGTACACAACTCTTGTTAGCCTTCTACCTCTTTTTACAATACCGCTATACCGTGGTCGACCTACAAGCAAGCTCCATATTTTTTGAACAAAACTTTGCCTGGTTTCCTTCTTTAAATATTCAATTTCATATTGGCGTAGATGGTATATCCATTGCCATGATTATGCTCACAGCGATTGTTGTATTAGCGGGCATACTGGTATCTTTTAAAATGGAAAGCATGCACAAGGAGTTTTTCTTTTTATTGGTACTGTTAAGTCTTGGTGCCTATGGTTTCTTTATTTCATTGGATATTTTCACCATGTTCTTTTTCCTTGAAGTTGCTGTAATACCTAAATTTCTTTTAATTGGAATTTGGGGTAGTGGCAACAAAGAAAACAGTGCCATGAAATTAGCCTTGATGTTGATGGGTGGTTCCGCTTTAATTTTTGTGGGCCTGAGTGGAATATATTTCTTTTCTTCCATCGATGGACGACACTCCTTTGATTTACTTGCAATTGCAGCAAATGGAGGAATTCCATATGAAGCACAATTATTATTTTTTCCTTTTGCATTTATTGGATTTGGAATATTTACCGCATTATTTCCGTTTCATACATGGGTACCCGACGGACACTCCTCTGCTCCTACTGCTGCATCTATGTTCTTGGCAGGTATATCCATGAAACTTGGAGGTTACGGTTGTTTAAGGGTTGCAACTTTTCTTATGCCTGCAGCAGCCGAATTTTACCAAAGTGCCATCATTCTGCTTGCAACCATTGCCATTATTTATGGTGCCTTTGCAACCATGATGCAAACCGATTTAAAATATATCAATGCATATTCTTCTATCAGTCATTGCGGTTTTGTTTTATTGGGAATTGGGATGTTAACAGAAGTTTCGATTAATGGAGCGGTGATGCAAATGGTTTCACATGGTTTAATGACAGCCCTATTCTTTGCTGCAATTGGCATGCTATATGAGAGAACCCATACCCGTATGGTTTCGCAACTCGGCGGATTGTTAAAAGTAACACCATTCATTTCATCCATTTTTGTAATTGCCGGTTTATGTTCTCTTGGTTTACCCGGTTTCAGCGGATTTGTTTCTGAAATGACTGTATTTGTTGGCGCTTGGCAGAATCCAAATTTCTGGTATCGGTTCGCCACTATCTTATCATGCGCATCCATTGTGGTTACTGCTGTTTATATATTAAGGGCCACAGGAAAATCCATCATGGGGAAAATTGAAAATACAGAATTCCTTACTATTACAGATGCAGCCTGGCATGAAAAATTCGCAGCCATTATACTACTTGCAGGCATTGTGATCATAGGATTAGCTCCCTTTTTACTAACCGATTTAATTGCAGGTGGAACGCATTCCATTATGCAACAACTCATAAATATAACCCAATAATGTCTGTGATCGAAATATTATTAGCAATGAAACATGAGCTGACATTAGCAGCCATCCTGTTTTTATTGTTGTTTATAAAACTACAATCAGATAGTGATAACAATACTTTCATGCTGCGACTGGCAAATATTTTATTATGGATACCGGTACTGTTTATATTTCTACCTACAGTTGAAGTTTCCTTGTTCGGACAAATGTTTCATGTTAATACATCAACCAACTACCAAAAATCATTTCTTGCCTTTGGCTTGTTAATTATTTCGGCCTTTTCTTATACATGGCTTCATACCCATAAAAATGCAATGGAATTTTATCTCTTATTGATTTCGTCGTTATTAGGCATGTATTTTATGATATCCGCAGGAAACCTATTGATGTTTTACCTCGGATTGGAATTATCAACGATTCCATTGGCTGCAGCAGCAAATTTCGATCTTGAAAAGAGAAAATCTTCTGAAGCGGCTATGAAGTTGATCTTTTCGTCGGCATTCAGCAGTGCTCTGTTATTACTGGGTATATCTTTTGTTTATGGGGCAACCGGCACCATTCAATTCAATGAAATGACTTTGCTGTTGCAACATAATCCATTGACAATTTTTGGATTTGTATTGTTGTTCACCGGGTTTGCCTTTAAAATTAGCGCAGTCCCTTTTCACTTATGGACAGCCGATGTGTATGAAGGTTCGCCTATTGCTGTTACAGCATTCCTTTCTGTAATCTCAAAAGGTGCAGTGGTATTTGTTTTTGTTACCGTGTTATACCAAGTTTTTAAACCATTGGCCGATATTTGGTATGCCATGGTTGTACTGCTTGCTGTTTTGAGTATTGTGGTTGGAAATCTGTTTGCGTTGCGCCAAGTGAATATGAAAAGGTTTCTTGCGTTTTCCTCTATTGCCCAAATCGGTTATGTTTTAATCGGGGTTTCAGGAAGTTCCTCTATCGGTTCTGCTTCCGTATTTTATTTTTTATTGGTGTATCTGTTTTCTAATCTAGCAGCATTCGGTGTAATATCCGTTATTAGTAACATCCATGGAAAGGAAGAAATAAAGGATTATAAAGGACTATACAAGACCAATCCCTTATTAGCCTGGATACTTGCCATTGCTTTATTTTCGCTTGCCGGTGTTCCTCCCACTGCAGGATTCTTTGGGAAATTCTTTTTGATATTATCGGGAGCCGGTGCCGGAAATTATTTGTTGATTGTTATTGCAGCTTTAAATATGGTGGTATCGTTTTATTATTATTTACAAATTGTACGGGTAATGTTTATGGACTCCGGTACTTCACAAATTCCGTTAACCAAACCCGGATATTATGCAAGTATGGCATTATGGATTTGTGTAGCAGGAATAATAGTTACAGGAATCATCGGATACTTTTATGAGTATATTACCTTACTTAGTCCAATTTATTAAACCAAATTATGGGATTAAATCAAAATCATACGGTTGAAGAATTAGACAATATACGATGTGCCATTGTTGAAAAAAATGTTGCACCGCAACGGGCTAATTTCCTTGCTGCCTTATTAAGTGGAAATGGGTATACGGTTATTTGTGTACCCTTTGTTGCTCCAAAAGCAAAAGTTGCCGCCCCAAAAGAAGGAGAAGAACCTGCAATTGTTGCAGTGGTTGAAGAACCAAAAGAAATTGAAAGCTATACTGTTGGGGTAACGGATGTAAATTTTAATTCTATCAATGCCGTATATGGGCGCTTACTAAAATCTAAAGAAGGTAATGTAGTTACCATGGCATATTGGTTGGAAAAAGAAGCGATTAGCAATGATGATGTGCCATATTTCGAAAGAGGTGTTAGCTTAGAATGACAAATGATTACAATATCCACTTATCACTAATCACTAAGCCCTGACCACTTTTTTGCCACAGATTACACAGATTTCACGGATGGATGCTCTCGTTTGGCATAAAGCCAAAATACAACCTAATGAAAACTGACCAATGACTATTGACCGACTGCTGACCGCTGATCGCTATTTAGCCACAGATTTAAAAACCCCGGAGGGGTGACATTATAATAGAAGAAATTATATGCCGCAACCAGAACCCTGTAAGGGTGACATTATTTTTTGATTTATTAATTGCAAAGTTCTCGAAGATTTAATGTAGTGGATGCGAATTTTATCCGTCCTAGCGGACGTTTCGTCCGTGATTTACAACCATAAATCTCCCCACGTTCTCGCGAGCATCATGCTCGTGATAGTTATTTTCATCTCTTTAAGATAGTATTTTTAAAAGCGTAACAATTGCAGGATGGTAGATGTATGAAGGATTATTGCTGCACGAGCATGATGCTAGCGCGAACGTGAAAATTATGACAACGTTTCAGAAGAAATCATTTGGTCAATTGTGCACAGAGAAATACCAAATTTAGAAATGGAAATAAATCGACATATTGACAACCTTAAGTGATTTGACTCGAGGCAATCATGTAAATGCCTTTTTCATTGAATTTGTTATATAAAATATTTATTGAAACAAATTTGACTTTTTGTTGGTCGACTACTTATTCTCCAATGTAAAACTACAATAGTAATTTACAATTGGAACACTATTCAATTTAAGTTGAACCCTCCAATCTCCGGTTAATGGTATATTTATCTTACCAGAATAATGTTGTGAAATGGATGGTTGCAACGATACTTCATTATATTTTATTTCGTCGGGAGTAATGCTATGATTTATTTTATCTGTTCGAATACTTAGATTATAATCCGTAGTTCTAATAAAACTGTTTTTACCATATAATAAAAAAACAGCAAAATCAACTTTGTTCATTCCCAATTTAAAATCGGTAACAGAATCACTTTGGATATAATACATCCCATTTGTTGAAAACCCTTTGAGCGTAGGATTGCCATTTGGTCTCAAGTACATATTAATAGTACAATCCAATTTATTGGTATCATCTTTATACTTTATGATAAGTCTAACATATTGGTACAATCCACTTAACAATATGACTTCCGGTTTCCATAATTTATCAGAAATATTACACGTCATTGCATTCATAACCGGCATATAAATGTTATCTTCATTTTTCCTTTGTACTAACGCCGAAATAGTTATAATTCCGGTTGTAATTCGTTGTAATGTAGCCGAATCATAAACCGCAATAAATAACTTATTATTACCCCATATCGGTTGCTTCTCCATATATAAAGCTAAATTCAAACTGGAACTCCATATTTTTTGAGTACCAATAAGTATAAGATTAGCCGGAATTGGATCGACTTGCACAAATGTTGTTTTCGGTATTGTCGCAGGTTCGAACGGAGCCTCTTTTCTACATGCCGCAAGACCTAAGAAAAGCAGTAATACCAAACCAATATTATTTCTCCATGGCATTATTCTTCGTTATTAATTATGTTAAAACGAAAAGATTTGATAAACAGTATATCAAAATAGAATTTAATACTTCTGTTCTCGCAAACGTGTCGTCCGTGATTTATAACCGTGACTCCCCCGTCCTCATGGACGTTTCATCCGTGATCTTAGTTTTTGTTGAGGCATATAAAGGCTTGATACTACCGAATCTTAACCAACGTATTAAGTTTGCTCAATTAAAAAGATTAAAGAAAAATAGGAACTGCCCTTGCACAGTTTGCGATTGTGAATAATTTGCTTTTTAATTCAATTCCGTTAATTTAGCGATAGGCAATATGGTCCCAATTTTGGGACCTTGCCTTCGGAAAAGCAAGAAATGTGTAGTTTCAAGACATACAGAAAATTAATAGCCATGGTAAAACCTATAAAATGAAGCATTTTGATGAAATTGCAATTAAACTCTACCATGAAGAAAATGATTGATACTAAGATAAATTCCATTAAAAAATTAGCGAATGGTTTATTAAAGTACGCTGATACCTTTTCTTTTGTTTTAAGAGAAGAAAATGAAATTAGCGAACAAGCGAAAACTCTTATTTCTGACCTGTCTATTTTTTTAATAGATGAAAAGGAAGTTCAGGAATGGCAAGGTACAAGATTATTACTTGGTCAAGCCAGACTATTTACTTTTTATTTAAACCCTGAAAGTGCTTTTATCTTATGTAGGTCTAATGACAATTTATATGAATGGGTGCAACCCAATTTGCCTGAAGATTTAGTTTTTTATAAGGATAACCAACCTGTTTTTGTTTCAATAACACACGAGAATGATGCTTATTTTCAGCTTGATGATGATGCAATTGATTTGTTAAATAAACAAGGTCTTTTGATAGTCATATAATGCAAAACGGGGCATGGTCTCAAAGGATTAAAGACAGGGCAAACTGATTTGAATTACCCGGAACGATTAATGGAACTAATGGAATGTATCAAATAGGAATAAATAATTCTAATGTAATTTTTCATAGAAATTTTGTTCCTTTTAACTATCGAGCTTACTGATTTTGATGAGTTTGTAAAAAACTTAAAACGACTTGATGAAACATTGAAACAAACGTTTTTCTTTCAACATATTGATGAACATTTGCAAATCAAATTTGAGCCTCAAATTACAGGAAATATAAATGTTACAGGGTTTTTAAAGGATATACAGTATGTAAATACGTTAAATTCTTCTTTTGAGATGCCAGGTAGATTCAATTTTGCAATAAACAGTTGTGTTTCACAGACCTCTAGAGCATTAAATATGTCAGGAGCTTTTAATATTGGGATTCACCCGTATTTCTTGCACGCTCAAATGTATTTAAGGTCAATAGGCGTTAGGCCAATGTTGTACTCATATTACTTAAATATTTAAAAAAATGTTAATAAGATTTATTTCGATTTATTTTGTCATTCTCTTTATTGGTAATGTTAATGCACAAGAGAATATAGATTCATTGTCAATATATAATTTTCAAGAATCACGTGGATACACAACATCAGCCATTCGAAATACGTTTGTTAAAATAAAACAAAAAGATACCCCATTGCTAAAAGTTACGATTGAAGAAAAGCAGCATTTTAACAATATCTTAAATAATGCTAAAAAGAAAAGGCACTTTCAAACTAAAATAGGAGCAGGTGTTTTATTTGCAAAAATAAATAATAGGAATAGCAGATTAGATTATGACATACTTATATGTCCTTCCCTAATTATTGATTTATCTAATTCTTTAAACTATAACATTCACAATGAACAGGACAAAGTTTGGTTGAAGAATTTCATAAGGAAATATTCAAATATCAATAATATTAATTAATCAAACCAACTTTGAACTTACGCTTGTATCTAAAGCATTGGCAATTTCTTTAAGGATATCTACCTTGTGCTTTACGCCTTTGAACTCATAACGTCCTATCTGCGCATAAGACAATCCAACTTTAGTAGCCAGCCTGGCAGTTTTTTTCGTGTGCCACGGAGAGTGAGGGATTCGAACCCTCGATCCCAAAAATAAATATTCCCATATAAAATCTTTAAAACCCCTCGAATATAACATTTCTTGCTTTTCCGAAGGCATGGTCCCAAGTTAGGGACTAAAAACCGGTTAGAATAAATCAGATAGTATAACTTTTAGACAAAAAACTATCTTTTAGTTCCCATTCAATAGCTTATTAAAATAGCTAGGCGCCAACAACAACCGGCTTCCATACCAGCTAAACATCTCCCCATCTACCAATAAAATTTTAGCATGAGGACAATAATGTTGTATTTCCTCTATATGCTTTTCCTTGAACGGATAAGGTTCAGAAGAAAGTAATATTAATTCGACATGGGATGCCTGCAGTTGCAAATGGGTAATTTCAGGATAACGCGAGTCTTCCACTTCAAAAACATTTATTAAGCCACACCTTTTCATCATATCGGTAATAAAAGTATCTTTTCCGGCCGCCATCCATGGTTCGCGCCATATAAAATAAGCCGCTCGTTTAGGAGAATCCTCTTTGTTTATCAGCAAATTGAATTGGGTTTTGATATTTGATTGTAATACTTCGGACTCTGATTTTCTATCTACCAACTCCCCTATTTTACCAATCATATCCATGGCTTCTTCCAAATTCTTTATATCGCTCATCCAAACCGGAAACTCTTTTGCCAGTTCTTCAATTTGCGATTGTTCGTTTTCTTCTTTGTTTCCGATGATTAAATCCGGCTTAAGCTCTCGAATTTTCTCTATATTAAGTTTTTTTGTTCCACCAATACGGGTTTTGATTTGGTGAGCCCAATCCGGGTGAATACAAAACAAGGTTTGGGCTATCACTTGATCGCTTAAACCCAAGTGGTACAAGAGCTCTGTTTGCGAAGGAACAAGGGAAATAATCCGCTTAGGAGGAAAGCTAATCGCTATCCTATTGTGCATCTGGTCCGTAAAATATTTTTGCATCCTATCAAAAGTAGTTCATTAACTAAATTTTTGTTTAATTTGTTGTTTACAACCAAAAACAATGGAAAACAAAAAATCTATCTGGCCATTTGTATTTACTTATGGCAGTGCCATGGGTCTACTTTCTGTAATTATATCGATAATCTTTTATTTGGTAACACCAATGGATCCAGAAAAGTTGGATTCAGGCGGAAACTGGATACAAACCTTGGTAACGATGCTAATTCTTGGTGTATTTATTTATTGGGCCACAGTAAAATACCGCCAAGAAGAAAATGAAGGCTTTATTAGTTACGGTGGTTCATTAAAGCTTGCAATGGCTATGGCAATTCCCTTTGCAATTTTAACAGCCATATATATTTTCGTTTTTTTCTCGTTTATCGAACCGGATTTGATGAGAAAAATTGCAGAACAACAAGCAAATGCAATGGCTGAAAAAGGAATGTCGGATGAACAAATTGAACAAAGTATGGGAATGATGGGCAGTTTTAATTCTCCAATTGTTTACACCATTTTTGGGGTTTTTGGATCGGGATTACAGATTTTTATCATTGCCCTTATTACTTCCATCTTTACGCGAAAAGAACCGGTAATCAATGCCGAATAAACAAATGCAAAACCAACTAGATATAACTGTTATTGTTCCATTAATTAACGAAGAAGAATCGTTACCCGAACTTGCAGATTGGATTGTAAGAGTAATGACCGAAAACCGGTTTACTTATGAAATTCTGATGATGGATGATGGAAGTACCGACAAATCGTGGCAAGTAATAGAACAATTACATCAAAACAATTCCAATATTCATGGTATCCGATTTCGTCGCAACTATGGTAAATCTGCAGCTTTAAATGTCGGTTTTCAGGAATCGAAAGGCAATGTTGTGATTACTATGGATGCCGATTTGCAGGACAGCCCCGACGAAATACCTGAACTCTATCGCATGATTAAGGAAGAGGGATATGATATTGTTTCGGGTTGGAAAAAGAAAAGGTATGACCCCATTACCAAAACCATACCTACCAAATTATTTAATTGGGCAACCCGAAAAATGAGTGGATTGCAATTGCATGATTTTAACTGTGGACTTAAATCGTATCGCAGTGATGTTGTAAAACATATTGAAGTGTACAACGAAATGCATCGCTATATTCCGGTAATTGCCAAATGGGCAGGTTTTAGTAAGATTGCAGAGAAACCTGTACAGCATCGTGAACGCAAATACGGAACAACCAAATTTGGACTCGAACGTTTTGTCAATGGTTTTTTGGATTTACTTACCATTTTCTTTGTTTCTAAATTTGGTAAAAAACCCATGCACTTTTTTGGTGTATTGGGTACCATTGTATTTTTTACCGGGATTTTTATTACGCTTTATCTCATCGGAGAAAAAATATACAATTCATACCAAGATGTGGTGCAGCGTAATGTTACCGACCAACCATTGTTCTATTTGGCATTGGTAACTATTATTGTCGGAGTGCAGTTATTTCTTGCAGGATTTGTTGGTGAAATGATTTCCAGAAATGCATCCGAAAGAAATATTTACGGCATCAAACAAAAAACAAGCGCGTGAAAATTTTGATTGTTGGTCCGGCATACCCTTTAAGAGGCGGTCTGGCCACTTATAACGAACGACTTGCAAAATCATTTATAGCGCAAGGACATTCTTGCGAAATATTAAGTTTTTCATTACAGTATCCTAATTTCTTGTTTCCCGGCAAAACACAATTCTCTACTGAACCTCCACCACAAGGTCAGGTTATTCATACTTTAATAAATTCGATTAATCCCCTCAATTGGATTAAATCCGGTTATCGGATGAAAAAGGAAAAATACGACTTGGTAATTTTTAGGTACTGGATGAGTTTTATGGCGCCGGCATTTGGCACCATCAGCCGTATTTTGAAGCAAAATAAAAACACCCGTTTACTTGCCATTTGCGATAACCTTGTTCCGCACGAAAAAAGGTTTTTCGATAAGGCTTTTACCAATTACTTTATCAAACAATTGGATGGTTTTTTAACCATGTCGCAATCGGTAAAATCCCAACTAGAACAATGGCCCGTAAACAAACCGGTGGTTTATTCTCCACATCCCATGTATGATATGTTTGGTCCGGTTATTTCTAAAGATGTAGCCAGAAAAAAGCTGCAACTGGATAACGAAAAAGTATTGTTGTTTTTTGGATTTATACGGTATTACAAAGGACTGCATTTGTTATTAGATGCAATGGCTGATGAAAGGGTTAAATCACTTCGGATAAAATTGCTTATTGCCGGCGAATTTTATGAAGACAGCAAACCTTATCTCGAACAAATTAAGGAGTTAGGGTTAACCGACCAAGTTATTTTAAGCAATGATTTTATTCCGGATAGTGCAGTTTCAACCTATTTCTGTGCAGCTGATGCAGTAATACAAACCTACTTGAACGCAACCCAAAGTGGCGTAACACAAATTGCTTACTTTTACGATAAGCCAATGATAGTAACCAATGTGGGAGGACTGGCAGAACTCATTCCCAATAACAAAGTGGGTTTGGTGGTTGAAGTTAATAAAACAGCCATTGCAGATGCCATTGTGAAATTTTATACCCAAAATCTTGAGGCCGATTTTATCCCTAATATTAGAGAAGAAAAGAAAGCATTTATGTGGGAAACCATAACAGAGAAGTTACTAAAATTAGCGAAAGAAAACTGATAATTAATCAACACTAAAAAGAGCTAAATGTTCGAATTAATAATGGTAAATTAACAAATTTGCAATAAATTATTTACAAATTTTCACTTGAATATCGATAGAAAATAATCCTCATTTGAAACTAAAATCTATATTTTACAAGGCGGGCGGGTCGCCAAAACGGCGGGGGTAAGCGTGGACAAGTGCGGTGGGAGCTTCGTTTTGGCTTGTCTTTTTTGCCTACTTTTTTTGACTAAGAAAAAAAGTAGGTGCGGGTTTGGGGCGCACAGCCCCAAAATGTAAATAAATTTAGATAATGCTTGTTCAAATACGACATGTTGAAATTACACATTTGATGAGTCAACAAACTAGTCCCTGCCTTTTGGATAACTAATCTCAAAACTTTTATACCCTACAAACCCGATTGCTTTACTTTTAACCTTCTCAACTTTTGCCATGATGGGACCTTTTTGCAACCAAAATAACAACAAATCAACTTCTTGCTCCTTCCCTTCTACCCTTACAATTACAGTTCCTATTAATGTATTCCAAACTTCACCATACAATCCAAGCGACAATGCTTTCTGGCAAGTAGCGGCTCTGAAATTTACACCCTGAACTCTCCCTTCTATTTCAATTTCAAGACACCTCATCTTGTTTTGAATAATTCTGTTTGTATAATATACTGTATTAACTTTTCCGTTTCCGGATACAATAATTCAAATACTTCTTCAAATCCTTCTTGTCCGCCATAATATGGATCCGGAATTTCTATAGGTATGGCAGGTTCAGAAAAAATACCAAACTTTATGATTTGTGTGCTTGCGTTTGCCGGACAAAGTTTATTTACATTTTCAAGATTTTGTTCGTCCATACAAACAATATAATCGAAATTATAAAAGTCGTCCATACAAATAGCCCTTGCCTTATGTTGAATCGGAATATGTCGTTGGACACAAGTAAGCACTGTTCGTTTATCGGGATTATTACCGATATGATAAGAAGCTGTGCCGGCCGAATCGGCGGATAACTTATCTATCAAACCAAGAACCGAGACATGATAATTAAATAATGCCTCAGCCATTGGAGAACGACATATATTACCTAAACAAACGAATAGTACTTTTATCATATTCTAAAAAAAAGCCGCTGCAAATGCAACGGCTTTTCATAGGGGTAAGGGAATAGTGATTAGGGGTTAGTGATTAGTGGTAAGTGATTAGTTGGTACTATTAACATACAAAGAACCCATATCAACCATTCTTACGGAACCATCCGTTGCAAATAGTTCTACCTTATTCAAATCTTCATGCATCGCAAATACAGGAACTAATTCTTCGTTCTTAACTTCTTTATTCCATGTTTTATTTGCCGGGGTATAAACCAAAGCATTCATTTCTCCTTTTTTGTCTCCGGTTAAGGTTACGATTTCAAAACGGTTTTTTGTAGCGGTAATTTGATACTCGTTGCCATCTTTACCTTTAACAATTTGTTGTTCTCTGTCGCCTTCATTCATGGCAATTGGGTTTGATCCGGTCCAGAATTCTATTAGATTTAATATGAACATATCTATCATTAAAGTAATGCTATAAACCTGTATACCTGCTATAACCCAAAAAATAAGGTTATCGATAAACCGGTTACCGGTAGCTTTCTCATTCCATTCGTAAACTACTTTAGTCATACCCCAAGATCCCATACAGCTTGTGTTGATTGTGCTAATGCCCAGCATTAATGCAGCCATTCCGATTAGTCCTACTTTTTTCATATTTGTAAATTTATACCTGAAAAGTAAATATAAAATTTCAATTGTCAACTTTTATTTGCCAATTTAATTTTGATAAGCATCAGGTTTTTGGACATTGGTTATTAGTCATTGGACATTGGTTATTAGTCATTGGTCATTGGACATTGGTCATTGGTCATTGAACTTTCTGTATGTCCCTGGTATAGGTTGACCATAAAAGTCAATTTATATGAAAGCAAATTTAAAACAAATTCAGAAGCAACGACATTATTCAGAGGAATTTAAAAAGGAATTAGTATCCTTGTTTGAAGGAGGCAAATTCAGTGTTCATCAACTCGAGCGACTTTATGGGGTCTCAGATGCGAGCATTTACAATTGGATTTATAAATACTCTACTTTTAATGAAAGGGGGTATCGAGTCATAGAATTTAAAACAAGTAGTATGGATAAGCTAAAGCAACTTGAGCAAAGGATAAAGGAGCTCGAACAAATGGTTGGTCAGAAGCAAATCAAGATAGATTTTTTGGAAAAGATGATTGAGATTGCTAAAGATGATCTAAAAATAGATATCAAAAAAAACTTCAACACCCCACAATCAACTGGTTCCGGCAGAACCAAGAAAAAGTAACTTATTCGATGAATCAGCTTTACAAAGAAGTTGGAATAAGCAAACAAGCTGTTAATCAATATGCCATGCGACAATTAGCTTTTAATAAGGCTACAAAAGCGCTTGTAATGGAAGCTGAGGAGTTAAGGCAAGAACACCCTGGTTGTGGGGTTGAAAAGATGTATTACACACTAAAGCCAGAATTTATTGGAAGGGATCGATTTATAGAACTTCTGATGGATTTAGGTTTTAGAATCAAGAAGAAGCGGAATTTTAGAAGGACAACTTATTCAGGCAATAAACACTATCCAAACCTAATCAAAGGGATGAGGATTAATGCCCCTTCCATGATTTGGCAATCCGACATAACATACATTGATGCTGGAGATCACTTCTGCTATGCGGTATTCATCATAGATGTTTATACTAAGAAAATCGTAGGTTATCAAGTCTCTGATAATATGCGGGCAACTGCAAATATGAAGGCTTTAAAGGGAGCATTGGTGCACAATAAAGCTCCGATTATTCATCATTCAGATAGAGGAAGTCAATATGAATATGGAGACTATGTGAATGTATTGAAGGATAATAATTGTCAATTAAGTATGGCACTTAAAGCACAAGATAACGCATATGCTGAACGAATTAACAGAACTATCAAAGAAGAATATTTAGATTATTGGAAACCGAAAAACCTATGTCAGATTAAGAAGTGCGTAAAGAATGCAGTAACTCATTACAACAATATTCGACCACATAATAATCTTGGAAAACTTAGTCCAGTAGACTTTGAAAACAAATGGTTAAATAATCAATTCAATTCTATCCCTAATATTACTATTTTTGATGATGAAGTCTTAGTTTAAACCGGTCAACCTTATTCAGGGATGTTCATTCAACTGTGAACCGTGAACTGTGAACTGGCAAACTGTGATCTGTGAACTGTCAACCGTGATCAGTGAACTGTCAACCGTGAACTGTGAACTGGCATCAGAACAATAATGTCACCCCTCTGGGGTTTTTAAATCTGTGTCATTTGTGGCTAAAAAGAATGGTCAGTAGTCAGTGGTCATTTGATAATTCGAAATCTGTGTCTCTGTGTCTCTGTGGTAAAAATCCCTAACGACATTTCCCGCGACGCGAACATATTTACTCACTTACCCATTTACTCACTTACTCATTTCTTCTACCGCCAGCCAAGCCATCAACCCTGCCCCAATAACCAACGCATCTTCATCAATGTCGAAAGTTGGAGTATGTACAGAAGAGATAATCCCTTTTGCTTCGTTACGGGTACCTAAACGATAAAAACATGCCGGCATAATTTGTGAATAATAGGCAAAATCTTCTGCTGCCATCCAGATATCTAAATCAATAATATTTTCTGATCCAAGATATTCAGCTGCTGCATTTCTAGCGCGACTTGTAAGTGCCTCATCATTTTTTAAAAAAGGATACCCTTTTCTTACTTCAAATTCACAAGTACCGCCCATGCTTTTGGCAATTCCTTCGGCCATTTGCACCATTTTTACATGTGCTTCCGAACGCCAGTTTTCATCCAGGGTACGAAAGGTTCCTTCCATGTATACTTCATCCGGAATAACATTGGTTGCTCCGTTGGCAATTACTTTTCCAAACGATAAAACACTTGGGATAATCGGACTTGCATTCCTGCTAACCAGTTGTTGTAAAGAAGTTAGAATATTGGCAGCAATCAAAACCGGATCAATATTTAAGTGAGGCATGGCACCATGTCCGCCCTTTCCTTTCACCTTCACGTACAATTCATCGGTACTTGCCATGTATAAACCATTTCTAAATCCTACCTTACCTACAGGCATAAGTGGCATAACATGCTGTCCTAAAATTGCAGTTGCATCCGGATTTTTCAATGCTCCTGCAGCAATCATTAAACTTGCGCCACCGGGCAATTTTTCTTCACCCGGTTGAAAAATCAATTTAATCGTACCTTCAAACTCCTCTTTTATTGCATGCAAAATCATTGCCGCACCAAGCAAACTACTGGTATGCACATCGTGTCCGCAAGCATGCATCACACCATTATTAGTAGACTTATACTCTTTATCGTTTTGCTCCAAAATTGGAAGTGCATCAATATCTGCGCGCAAGGCAATTACTTTGCTATCCGGGTTTTTACCTTTAATCAAGGCCACAATACCGGTTTCGGCTTTGGTTTCAACATCCAAAATACCGATTGTTTTTAGTTGTTCGAGTATGTATGCGTGGGTTTTAAATTCCTGAAAGGATAATTCAGGATTTGCGTGTATATGGCGTCGCATCCTAATAATTTCAGGAAGGACTTGTGCTGCCTTCGACTTAATCTTTTCTTTCAGATTCATGGATTCAAAAATAAGCAAGAAAAGATAAGATAATACGTATATGTCAATGGATTAAAAAATGCTTCTTGCGTTCAGCAGTCAGCGTTCAGCCACCTGCCCAATGCCTCCTGCCTTTTGCCTATTGCCCAATGACAATTGCCTAATGCCTTCTGCCTAATGCCTATTGACTTTTGACTAATGACCAATGTCTTCTTCCTAATGCGCCGGTTCATGCAACTGTTGTGCATATTCCATAATAATCTTTACTGAAGTTGGATCTGGTTCAAAATCACAAGCATCCAGGCTTTTGATATCCTGTTTTAATTGTTCCCATTCCTCGGCAAAAGTTGCATCCATGGCTATTAAACCGGCAATATCGGCATTCTCAACCGATGAGGTTTCTCCATAAAAATAACGTAATAAATCGTTCGAATTGTAGATTTTAAGCATAAGCGTTAATTGATTTACATAATAAACGCAAATGCTTTCGGACTTATTGTAAGTCCAATCGAAAAAATATCCGCATACTGAAAAACAAGGAATTACAAATCCACTTTTTGTTTTTCCATCATCTTGCGAATATTGTTCAAGGCATAACGCATACGACCCAAGGCAGTATTAATACTAACCCCGGTTGCATCGGCAATTTGTTGAAAGCTCATATTGCCCCAATGGCGCATAATTAGCACCTCGCGTTGCTCTTCCGGTAATTGTTTAACCAACTCCTTTACCTTGCGTTCCGACTGTTCGCGAATAATGACATCTTCTTTAGATTCTTCTGCAATACGCAGATAACTAAAGATATCATTCCCTTGGCTGTCGGTAATGGTTACATCACGCTTCATTTTGCGGATATAATCAATGGTAAGGTTACGGGCAACCCGAGCAGCCCAAGGCAAAAATTTACCTTCTTCATTATAACTACCCTTTCTAATTGTTTGGATAATTTTAATAAAGGTTTCCTGAAAAATGTCATCAGCCAAGGCACGGTCGCGTACCAGCATATAAATGACTGTAAAAATTGCCTTCTTGTGGCGCTTTACCAGCGTTTCCAAGCTTGCTTCATTTCCGTTAAGATACAAATGGATCAACTCTTGATCACTAATTGTCTGTGCGTTCATAATAAATTATGATTAAAGGTGAACGATAGATAAAAAATTAGTGTAGAGTTATGTCGATAGGTTTTGTTCCTCTTTGTTTGGTATTTGTAATTCAAATATAAACAAGGGATTTGTAAAACCAAATACTTAATTGTTAATTTTTTCTTATAAAGAAGGGGACAGGGGAAAGTGATTAGTGCTTAGTGATCTGTCAACCGTGAACTGTCAACGGTCAACTGTGAACTGTCAACTGTATTCCCTCTTCCACAAAAAATAATTCTTTATAAAAAACACAAACAAAACCCCAATTGAATTGTAAACTTGAAGGAGTATTTAATTACATGAAATTTAAGAGCGAAACCAAAACCAAAGATATTATTATAAAAGGTGCACGGGTACATAACCTCAAAAACCTAGATATTACCATACCTCGAAACCAATTAACGGTTGTAACCGGTGTTAGTGGATCCGGCAAATCAAGTTTGGTATTCGATACCCTTTTTGCAGAAGGACAAAGGAGGTACGTTGAAAGTTTGTCGGCCTATGTGCGACAATTTCTGGGCAAAATGAATAAACCGGAAGTAGATTTTATTCACGGCATCTCCCCTGCTATTGCCATCGAACAAAAGGTAAATACCCGCAATCCGCGTTCAACGGTTGCCACCACTACCGAAATATATGATTATCTCAAGTTGTTGTTTGCTCGAATCGGAGTAACCTTTTCACCTGTTTCAGGCAAGGAAGTGGTTAGAGATACCGTAGAAAGTGTGGTGAATTATATCTTAAACCAACCAGCGGATACAAAAATTTCTTTATTGGTTAATATTTCTGTTCCGGCAAAAGATTTAAAGAAAGCACTGGAAGTATACTTGCAAAACGGATTCTCGAGATTGCTCATCGATGAAAAACCGATTCAAATTGATGCTTTGTTGGAATTAAAAACTCTACCTAAAAGCAAAAAAATATTTCTGTTAATTGATAGGTTTAGTGTAATTCCCGATGATGAGGACAATACCAACCGCATTGCAGATTCGTTACAAACAGCATTTTACGAAGGACATGGAGAATGTATATTACATGTTATGAATGAAGATGGCTCTTTTAAGGCAGCTGTATTCAATAGTAAATTTGAAGCCGACGGAATTACTTTCGAAGAACCCGGCGTTAATTTTTTTAGTTTTAATAACCCTTATGGTGCATGTAAAACTTGTGAAGGATTTGGTTCTGTAATTGGAATAGATGAAGATTTGGTGGTGCCTGACAAAGGACTTTCCATCTATGAAGATGCCATTGTACCCTGGAAAGGCGAAAAAATGCAGGAATGGAAGAATTACTTTATTAAACAAAGTGTAAAAAACAAATTCCCTATTCATAAACCATATTTTGAACTGTCGTCGGATCAAAAAGATTTTTTATGGCAGGGAGATAAGACCTGGGAAGGAATAAATGGTTTTTTTAAAGACCTCGAAAAACAAACCTATAAAATCCAATACCGGGTTATGTTAGCCCGTTACAGAGGTAAAACTACTTGTCCGGATTGTAAAGGCACACGATTGCGCAAAGATGCCAACTATGTTAAATTAGTGGATACTAAATTAGCAAAATCAAACCCTGCTAAATACCGTTTTTTAACGGAGGTATTGCTGATGAGTATCGACGAATCTGCAGCATACTTTAATCAATTAACTTTAAGCGAACAACACCAAAAAATTGCTGCCCGCATGTTGGTTGAAATCAAAAGCAGGTTGGATTTTTTACAAAATGTTGGATTGGGATATTTGGGATTGAACCGCATGTCGAATTCCCTTTCAGGAGGTGAATCGCAACGAATAAATCTGGCTACTTCCCTTGGAAGCAGTTTGGTTGGTTCCCTGTATATTTTAGATGAGCCTAGTATCGGATTGCATTCAAGGGATACCGAACGATTGATTCATGTGTTGCATAATTTACGCGATTTAGGTAATACGGTTGTTGTTGTTGAACATGATGAAGACGTAATGAAAACGGCTGATCATATTCTGGATATCGGTCCACTTGCAGGAATACATGGAGGAGAATTAATAGCCGAAGGTAAAATGCCTGCTATTTTAAAAAACAAAAACAGTTTAACCGGAAAATACTTGAGCGGCGCTATCACCATTCCGGTTCCAAATAAACGACGAACTTCAACTGATTTAATATCCATTAAAGGCGCACGACACCACAATTTAAAAAATCTTGATATAGCAATTCCATTGCACACCTTAACCGTTGTGACCGGTGTTTCGGGCTCCGGTAAAACTACTTTGATCAAAGGGATATTATATCCTGCAATATTAAAACACCTTGGAACCTACACGGGAGAAAAAACAGGCTCGTTTGATAAGCTTGAAGGTAATATCAAATCCATCAGACAAATTGAAATGGTTGACCAGAATCCAATTGGTAAATCATCCCGTTCTAATCCGGTAACTTATATCAAAGCATACGATGCAATAAGAGAATTGTATGCCGCTTTACCGGTTTCCAAATCGAGGGGTTATAAGCCACAACATTTTTCTTTTAATGTAGATGGAGGTCGTTGCGAAACCTGCTCAGGAGAAGGAGAAGTTACCATTGAAATGCAATTTATGGCCGACATTCATTTAACTTGTGAAGAATGTAATGGAGCCCGGTTTAAGGAGGAAATATTGGATGCCACCTATCTTCATAAAAGTATCAGCGATGTATTGCGCATGACGGTAGATGAAGCATTAGAATTCTTTTCAGCAGAACGGGCAATTCATACCCGACTTCAACCATTACAGGATGTAGGTTTAGGCTATGTTCAACTTGGACAATCTTCTAATACTTTATCAGGAGGAGAAGCACAACGGGTTAAATTAGCATCCTTTTTAGGCAAAGGAAAAACACAAGAACACGTATTATTTATTTTTGATGAACCAACAACCGGTTTACATTTTCACGATATCCAAAAGCTACTCGATTCGTTTCAAGCATTGATTAACCAAGGACATAGTATCATCGTAATTGAACATAACATGGAAATTATTAAATGTGCTGATTGGGTACTTGACCTCGGTCCTGAAGCCGGTAATAACGGTGGCGAACTTGTATTTGCCGGAACTCCGGAGGATTTGGTTAAGAACAAAAGGAGTTTTACGGCGAAATACTTGAAGGAGAAGCTATGAATGATAAATTATGAATGATGATTTATGAATGATGAGTTAAAAGTTATGGGTTCAGGGTGGCGGGATGGTTTGGATAAAAATTGTTGGCTAAATAAATTGCGGATTACAAATAGCTGATAGCTGATTGCCGATTACAGTTTATACTAGTGGGCTCTAAAAAGATAAATTGTTTCATCCTATATTCGTAAAACAAAACATAATAAGAAAATGTGTTATCTAATTAATAGGCAACAAATGACCACTGACTAATGACCACTGACTATTGACTACTGACTATTGACTACTGACTAATGTCTAATGACCACTGACTAATGACCACTGACCACCATGCACCAAGCACCAACAACCAAGCACTAACCCAAAATGACCAATAACGATATACTCCGTCGCATCCGATATACTTTCGATTTTGAAGACAACAAAATGATAGAACTTTTTGCGCATTCAGGATTTGTGGTTTCGAGAGCTACCATAAGCAATTGGCTAAAAAAAGAAGACCACGACGAATTTCTGGACATGACGGATAATGAACTTGCCCAGTTTTTGAATGGATTGATTATCGAAAAAAGAGGAGCCAAAGATGGAGAACGTCCGGTTGCCGAAAACTACTTAAGCAATAATATGGTTTTTAGAAAACTAAAAATTGCATTGAATTTAAAGGATGAAGGCATACTTGAAATACTTGCATTAACAGGACGAAAAATAAGCAAACATGAACTTAGTGCCTTTTTCCGGAATCCAAACCAAGAACAATACCGCATTTGTAACGACCAGATTTTACGAAATTTTTTAATGGGGATGCAGAAGAGGTATAGGGATGAGGGGGAAGGGGGAAGGGATAAGTGATTAGTGGAAAGGGGTTAGGGCATCTCATCAATAAAGCAAATCAAGACTGTCGAATTTACTGCCGCTGCAACCACCGCATCAAAAATTTATCATATACTTCGTAATATGGCTTTTCAATGCCTGCATTATAATAAATCATCTCCTTTTGGAGCAATGCATCAATTCCTCTCTTAACCAAAGCTGGTGTACCTAATTGATGTTTGTTAATAAACGACTTGGCTTGTGTTTGTACGACCCTTTCCTCTTTAGCAATTGCCCGAAGCAAATTCCATTGTGCACTGGTTAACAGGTTTTTGTATTGAAAAAAAATATTCTCATTCAACTCCAATATTTCGGCAGCCGTATCATAAGCATCTTGCAGCGTGGTTTGTTTTTTATTTCGGGCAAACAGATTAAAACAAAAAAACTGTGTATAAAACGTATGCAGACATGTCCACTCACAGATAAAATCCAAACAATCTGCATCAACTTTCCGCTTATTCTTGTTAAACTGGTCGGCTATAAATTTTATGTACTCCTTTTGATCAATGTATCCCAGATTGAAGCCAGAACAGCTGGCAAAAAAAGGTCGTTTAGCTGAGTTAAATATTTCCTGCATCATTTTTTGATTGCTTCCACAAAAAATAAACGATGTGTTTTTAAGTTGTTGCATTTGGGTGCGCAATAACGCTTCTGTATTCGTTTCCGGGTATTCAAGTATTTGCTGAAACTCATCAATTGCAAATACAACCTTCCTATTTTGGGCATCTAAAAAATCTAAAATCTGAACAAGCGTTTTTTCCCTTTGCGCCTTGGTATCCAATGTTAAACTTACAGACGGTGAACCGGTAAACTCATCAAACGTAATAGTAGGCCTGAAACGTTGAATAAGTTCGATGACCTTTTTTCCCAAACTTTTTTTGGCCGGAAACCTGTTATATACAGCCGTTGCCAATTGATTGGTGAAATCAGTTAAATTTTGCGTAGATAAAATATCAAGGTAAATACACACTATTTTATTACTATTGGTATAGGGATGAAACACGTGTCGGATAAGGCCCGTTTTACCTAGGCGTCTGATGGCAAACAACGCTACATGAACGCCACTTCGCATATAACGTACCAACTGAGCCGTTTCTTGTTTCCTATCACAAAAGTATTCAGGACTCATATAACCAACCGAAATAAACGGATTTAATACATTGTTCATTTATCAAATATATAAAACATTCTGTATGATACAAAATGTATGATACATTATGTATGATAATAAAAATTGCTACGTCATCCGTGTGCCATAATAGCGTTCGTTACTTTACCAGGTCAGTTTTATAGAATAAGAGATGGCGTGCCGGCAGTATTCGTCTGGGATGTAAATCAAAAAAATGTTTTAAAATCTTTGGTAAAATAGGTTGATCCTGAATAAATTAGGTCTAATTAATTTATAATTTTTGACATATAACAAATCAATTTCACTAGGATTAAAATCTCGAACAGGAATATCAAAATATTTATTTTGTTTATCTTAAATAAAAATCCCCATCCAAAAGTCTTGTTGTATATTTTGTCAATGAGCGATAAAACTTGTTTCACTCTTTCAACGGCTTCATAAAAACGAGACGATTTTTTCTTGCAAAATACCATCTGCATCTTTGTATATTGCTACATGATGAAATGTGGCACAGTTTTTATTATATACTGTTTATATATTTGAAGAGTATGAAAAAAATCATTGTGGTATTGATTGCCGTAAGTATGGTTGTTGCCTGCAAAACCAAAATGCCCGGATTAACTGAGGTAAATACACCGTTTACCGGCAATAAATATGAAAGTAATAAAAAATGGGCACGTGGAATTGGTAGTGGGGAAAGCATGAGTTTAGAAACCAGCAAAGACAAAGCCCGACTTACCGCCAAACAACGCCTGGCATCGGATGTGCAATCGCAATTAAAAAATGTAACCGAAAACTATAAAGGAGAACGGAATGCCGATGGATCGATTGGTGATTTTAACGAAAGGTTCCAACAACTTACCCGCGAAGTAATGAACCAGATTTTGGTTGAAGTGCAAACAATAGATGAGAAGCTATATCAAAACGACAAGAAAAATTATATCACTTGGGTGGCACTTGAAGCACGACGAAAAACCATCTATAAAAAGTTGAAAGAACAAGTAAAACTAAAAGCCAGCTTAAGCGAAAAAGACAAAGAGGTTATTGAGAAAATGATTGATCAGGCGATTGTGGAGCTGGAGGATAATGAGTAGGTGAGTAAATGAGTAATTGAAGAAATGAGTAAGTGAGTAAATGGTTAAGTGAGTAAATATGTTCGCGTCGCGGGAAATGTCGATGGGTAATTCAACCACAGCCTGCATAAATTAAACACTATATAGAACCCCAGCGGGGTGACATTATTGTTCTGATGCTAGTTCACGGCTCACAATTCACGGTTGACAGTTCACAGTTGTTTTCAATAACCAGTGACCAATGACCAATGACCAGTGACCAATAACTAATGACCAATGCCAATTCTCCCTAACCTACTATAATGTTCTTTTGAAAATATTATCTCCTTAGAACTTCCCTCCTTCCTCTTGCCTTTTGCCTCTTGCCTTCTACAATTCTAATTTGAAACTATCTACAACTGACTAATGACCAATGCCAATTCTCCCTAACCTACTATAATGTTCTTTTGAAAATATTATCTCCTTAGAACTTCCCTCCTGCCTCCTGCCTCTTGCCTCCTGCCTTTTTTGTGAACAATTCCAATTTGAAACTATAATGCCCCTTACCCCTAATCACTAACCCCTTACTCCAATTTACTAAAACTTCTAGCCATATCAAACTATCCTATCACATAATTTAGCGGCATGGAAGTGTTTATAGAGAACATTATTGGAAGTTGGCAAAAAGAAGATACAGGAATTGTATATCGATTTTATAAATCAGGCAATCTAATTATCCATACAAAGGAGAAACAAGTAGCCGAATCATTTGAAATAGTAACCAAAGAAAGGAAAAGTTACTTGTTAATTGGTCCTTCCAAATTTCCATTTATCATTATGAATCCCGGAAGTAAAGTCCCTTATTTTAGTATTGCCACAAAGAAAGGATTGGTATGTTTTTACCGCAATTACACAATTACGTAATTACGCAATTACGTAATTGTGTAATTGCTTATTTCATAAAAGGTAATTTGGTCATGCTGCGTCCAGCTCCCTGCATTTTGCCAATGCTCTTCATCATTTTGCGCATTTCTTCAAACTGTTTCAGCAATTGATTTACTTGTTGGATATCTGTACCACTTCCATTTGCAATGCGTTTGCGTCGTGGACCATTAATTATATCCGGGGTTTTGCGTTCACCGGGAGTCATGGAGTTTATAATGGCTTCAATGCCTTTAAACGAATCATCGCTGATATCAATATCTTTTACTGCTTTGCCAACTCCGGGAATCATTCCCATCAAATCTTTGAGGTTACCCATCTTTTTGATTTGTTGGATTTGGGTATAAAAATCTTCAAACGTAAATTGGTCTTTTAGTAATTTCTTTTGAATTTTTTCCGCTTCCGCTTCATCAAAAACTTCTTGTGCCTTCTCAACCAAACTCACAATATCTCCCATTCCCAATATCCGTTGAGCCATCCTATCGGGATGAAAAACATCCAATGCCTCTAACTTTTCACCGGTTCCAACAAACTTGATTGGTTTTTCTACAATCGTTTTAATAGATAATGCTGCTCCACCTCTGGTATCGCCATCTAGCTTTGTTAAGATGACGCCGCTAAAATCCAACACATCATTAAATGCTTTTGCTGTGTTTACGGCATCCTGACCGGTCATGGCATCCACCACAAATAAAATTTCTTGCGGATTTACCGCTTTTTTGATGTTGCCAATTTCGGCCATCATCTCTTCGTCGATACTCAAACGACCGGCGGTATCAATAATCAATACTTTTATACCTGCTTCTCTTGCAGCCTTTACGGCATTCTTAGCTATATCAACCGGACTGGTACTTCCTTCGTCGGTATAAACCGGAACTTCCAATTGTTCGCCTAAAACTTTTAATTGTTGAATAGCAGCAGGACGATATACATCGCAAGCAGCCATCATCACACTTTTTCCTTTTTTCTTTAAATAATTTGCAAGTTTGGCTGAGTGTGTGGTTTTACCCGAACCTTGTAATCCGGCCATTAATATGATGGCAGGATTTCCATTGGTAATGATATCCGATGTTTGTCCGCCAAATAAGGCAGTTAATTCATCGTTAACAATTTTAACCATCAACTGACCGGGCGAAATGCTGGTCAATACATTCTGACCCAAGGCCTTTTCTTTTACTGTATCGGTAAATTGTTTTGCTATTTTAAAGTTAACATCCGCATCTATCAATGCTTTTCTGATTTCTTTAACCGTTTCGGCAACGTTAATTTCGGAAATCTTACCTTGCCCTTTCAGGGTCTTAAATGCCTTTTCTAATTTGCTACTTAAACTCTCAAACATGGAAATTCTATTATGGGTTGCAAATTAACGGATTTTATAGCAAAATTCGCTGCGGAACCAATTCCCAATCTACTATTTGCAATTTACCATGAAACACAGTGAATTTATTCTTACCCTCAAACAAGCATTCGAAGGTGCAGCCAACCTATCTATAGCAGAGGGACAAAAGGCATACATGAAAAACAAATTCGACTTTTTAGGCATTAAAACTCCAATCAGAAGAGCACTTCAACAACCATTCTTCGAAAAAAATTTTCTTCCGCAAAAAACGGAAGCATTAAAAGATATAAAGCTATTATGGAATTTCAAGGAACGCGAATACCTGTATTTTGCCTTGGAATGGTTTATTAAATACAAAAAGCAATTCGACAAATCAGATATAGAACTAATGGAATACATGGTAGTAAACCATTCATGGTGGGATACGGTCGATACGATTTCGGTACATTTAATTGGAAATTACTTCAGAAAATTTCCTGAAAATCGTTTGGAAATATTACATAAATGGCTCAACTCCGGAAATATTTGGTTGCAACGAGCCAGCATATTGTATCAGTTGAAATACAAACAAGATGTCGATACAGATTGGATGTCGCATGCTATATTAAAACTCAATGGTACCAAGGAATTCTTTATTAACAAAGCAATTGGCTGGGTTTTAAGGGAATATAGCCGCACCAATCCCGATTGGGTGCTATCGTTTGTTGAACAAAACAAATTGCATAATTTAAGCAAACGCGAAGCGTTGCGGTTAATGTCGCCGTCGTAGGGACGGGTCGCGACCCGTCCGTACAATGGTGTACAAAAAATCAGATTCCTTGTGTAAATGTTATCAAACACACAATACATAAATATACAGGTACGTTATTTTGCAAACGATAAAATATAGTAATGAACGCAGTAGTTGCAAAACGAGAAAAGGAAAGTAAAATCTATGGTTATATCATTACCATCGTAGTGCATGTAATTTTCTTTTTGTGCATGTTGTTGTTGGTTATGATGCCGCCAAATCCTCCGCTTGGAGGCGGACAAGGGATGACCATGAGTTTAGGAGAGCCTGATCTTGGTGGACCTTCTGAGGAACCCGTAGTTGACCCTCAAGCTGTAGTTCCAGTTACCGAAACAGAAACTACAGAAGACCCTGTTGCAACACAAGATGTGGAAGAAGCTCCGGAAGTAATTGAAAAGAAAACGCCAACCAAGAAACCAACCGTGGTAAAACCGGTTGAAACAAAACCTACCGAACCAATCGAAAAACCTCGTAAGGTGGATGAACGTACGTTGTTTAAAAAGAAAACCAATACTTCCACCGCAAGCGGTTTTGGGGATGGTTCTGCACCCGGAAATGAAGGTAGCGCTGATGGAAATATCAAAGGCAGTCCTGATGGAAACGGCATGGGAGACGGTACCGGTAGTGGTAGCGGCAATGGCACAGGAAATGGAACCGGAGATGGAAATGGCGATGGAATGGGTACTTTCGATTTAAAAGGAAGATTGATTTATCACCGTCCTTCGATTGAAGATAAATCCAAAGAAACAGGAAAAGTAGTTGTTGAGATTGTAGTCGACCGCAATGGCAAAGTTATAAAAGCAACCCCCGGCTATAAAGGTTCTACTACCCTAAATCCTATATTATTGGAAAAAGCACGACAAGGTGCCATGCAGGCTAAATTCTCTCCAAAAAAGGATGGACAGGATGAACAATTTGGTACGATCACTTTTAACTTCAAATTCAAACAATAGCATTGTTTAATTGAGGTTGTGGCATTTACTTCGCATGCATTAACATTAATTATTTGAATTATCAGCAAGCATTAGATTATTTGTATACGCAGTTACCTATGTTTACCCGTATTGGCGCTGCTGCATTAAAACCTGACCTCAAAAACACACTTGCGTTATGTGCAATTCTTGGAAATCCTGAAAGAACATTTAAAAGTATCCATATCGCAGGTACCAACGGCAAAGGTTCAACTTCTCATATGTTGGCCAGTATTTTACAGGAAGCAGGCTATAAAACCGGACTATATACTTCGCCGCATTTAAAAGATTTCAGAGAACGTATTCGAATCAATGGCGAGATGATACCAAAGGAAGTTGTTGTTGGATTCATTACAAAACACCAAGCTGCATTCGATCGCATCTCGCCTTCCTTTTTCGAATGGTGTGTGGCCTTATGTTTTCATTACTTCAGTACCCAAAATGTAGATGTCGCAGTAATCGAAACAGGCCTTGGTGGCCGACTTGATAGCACCAACGTAATTAAACCTGTATTATCTGTAATAACCAATATTGGATGGGATCATACCGATTTATTAGGTGACACCCTCGGTAAAATCGCTTCAGAAAAAGCGGGAATCATCAAACAAAAAATACCGGTTGTAATTGGCGAAACGCAAGCGGAAACAAAAGATATTTTTACCGAAACTGCCTTAAAGTTACAAGCACCTATTCAATTTGCCGATCGGGAAATACAATTGAAAAATCCTGTTTTCGTTATGGACGGAATTCACTTTAACAGTTTGCATCAAGATAATAATCTAATCGAAGCCAATTGTTCTTTAGGTGGATTGTATCAGTTACAAAACATAAAAACAGTTTTATTATCGGTTCTGGAATTGCAAAAATTAGGATTCAATATTTCGGACAACCATATCATCCTGGGTCTGGCAAAAGTAAAGTCCAACACCGGCTTAATGGGGCGTTGGCAAACCCTTTCACAACACCCCACCATCATTTGCGATACCGGACATAATGCAGATGGCATTCGGTATATCATCCAACAATTGTTGATGCAAACATACGACTCTCTGCATATGGTTATTGGTATGGTTAAAGACAAAGACATCTCAAAAATTTTACAGCTATTACCAAAGAAGGCAACCTATTATTTTTGCAATGCCGATTTACCCAGGGCATTACCGGCAAATGAATTAAGAGAACAGGCATCCCAATTAGATTTACATGGAAATGCTTATACATCGGTGCAACATGCATTAGAAGCTGCAAAGAAAGCTGCATCCGTTAACGATTTAATATTTATCGGAGGCAGCACTTTTGTTGTGGCTGAGGCGATTTAATTTTAGTATTATTGAACCATGAGAAACTTACTATTAACGGTTTTTTGTTTCTGTTTTATCCTTGCAAACGGACAAACCGGAAAATTAAACCCGACCTCTACAACAACCAAGTGGGTTAAAAACACAAAAATTGAATTGGTGTATTCGCAGCCCGATAGTGCAGGATTTGCCCCGGAATTAAAACCCGGCAAAGCTATTTACTTTGAATACCGCCGTCAACATGCCGAATATGCAGATATGACAGACGATGAAAAGGTAGAAGTAATTGCGTTTCAAATTCCTGAAACAACTAAAACTTCGTTTATGCTTAAAGATAAACAATTGGTAAATGCCAATGCCTACTATTTACTGGGATGTTTTTGTGCCGATCGAGGCTTTAAACCCATTACAAAAGGAACGATATCCGGAAAAAAAATAAATGCAAATACATGGCAAATCACATTTGATATCCAAGCTGAATTAAAAGATTTTATCGTAATCAAGAAATACAAAGGACGATTTATATTAAAGAGCAACTGATGCATATTCGATTTGCGGAAAAGAAAGACACCCCTTTAATACTCGAATTTATTAAAGGTATAGCTGCTTATGAAAAGCTCTCTCATGAAGTGGAAACAACATTAGAAGCGCTCGAGGAAACCTTGTTCGGTGGTAAAGCCTATGCAGAAGTATTGCTTTGTTTTGAAGATGCATTACCGGTTGGTTTTGCTTTGTTCTTTCACAATTACTCAACCTTTAGAGCAAAGTCAGGAATCTATCTCGAAGATTTATTTGTTTTACCCGAACAACGAGGCAAAGGATATGGCAAAGCACTTTTGAACGCAGTAATCAATACCGCCAAAGAAAGAAATAGTGGCCGAGTGGAATGGAGTGTGTTAGACTGGAATACGCCTGCCATCGATTTTTACAAAACCATGGGAGCCAAACCGATGGACGAATGGACTGTTTTTAGAATCACTTTATAACATGCAGGTTAATATTTTTACGGATGGTTCATCGAGGGGAAACCCCGGTCCCGGTGGTTATGGCATTGTTATGGTATCTGCAAAGCATAGAAAAGAAATGTCGGCAGGTTTCAGAAACACCACAAACAACCGAATGGAATTACTTGCGGTAATTGTTGCCCTCGAATCCTTAAAAATGAATGGTCTCCATATTCATATTTACACCGACTCGAAATATGTATGCGAATCAGTGGAAAAAAAATGGGTATTTGGTTGGGAGAAGAAAGATTTTAAAGGAAAAAAGAATGCCGATTTATGGAAACGATTTCTGACATTGTATCCTAAAAATCATATTTCTTTTCGTTGGATTAAAGGACATGCAGGACATAAAGAAAACGAACGTTGCGATGTACTTGCAACCGAGGCTGCCGACAACCGTTCGGAATTACAGGTAGATACCGGATTTGAAAGCGGAATGTTTAATTAACGCAATTACGTAGTTACGCAATCACTATTGTCCGGGGAAATTAATTAATAATGTTAAAAAGGGAGTCCTTTCGAACTCCCAAAGGTTTAGATTTGAGTTACTACACTTAAAACAAAAACCTTATGAGCAAAAATACATTTTTTACCGGACAGCCGATATTCTCTCAGCTACTTTCTTTAATTCCATCAGGTGTTATTGCATTATCGGTTCGTAAGCATATGTCCGACCATTACTACAAGAAGTTCAGATCATATGATCATTTGGTTGCTATGCTTTATGCATCTTTTCAAAAATGTACTTCCTTGAGAGAAGTTACTACTGGACTAATGGCATGCCATCAGAAGCTTGGCCACCTTGGGCTACGATATATACCTCGTAGAAGTACCTTGGCTGAGGCCAATCAAAACAGAAGTGACGCATTCTTTAGTGATGTATATAGCCGTATATATCGATATTACTTTAAATTTTTACCGGACAGCCGAATAAGAGGGACAGTTGAAAATCGACTTTTTCTTATAGATTCTACTACTATAACATTGTTCTCTGAAGTAATGAAGGGTATGGGCATACGTGCTGTGAACGGGAGAAGAAAAGGAGGGGCAAAAGCTCACATGTTGGTTAAAGCTACTGAAGACGTTCCCCGTTTTGTTTTGATTACTCCTGCTGCCGCAAGTGACAAATCAATATTCAACAAGATTGAATTACCAAAAGGTGCAATAGTGGTTTTTGACAAAGGATACAATCATTACGGTCAATTTGAGTTATGGAGAAAAGCAAATGTGACTTGGGTGACTAGAATGGTTGATGGCGCAAACATAGTGTTGGTAAAGAAGAATGAAGTAAGCATAGAGGAAAGCGCCTTAGGCGTAATAGCTGATGATATTGTGTTTTTAGGAAGACCAAGCAACAAAAAAACGATTCGGATTAAAGTTAGACGTGTAATTTATCATGATCATGAATCAGGGAAAGAATTTATATTTATAACAAATGGGTACAGATTCAAGCCATCTGTCATTGCGGGTATTTACGATAGAAGATGGCAAATAGAGTTATTGTTTAAGCGTTTAAAGCAAAATCACCAACTTCATAATTTCTTAGGAGAATCTGAAAATGCAATTAAAATCCAGATTTGGTGTGCGCTAATAACTGATTTACTATTGAAAATAGTTTCAAAAAGATTGAAGAAAAAATGGTCATTCGCCAATATAAGCGCAATGGTTCGTCTACATTTAATGAACTACCTAAATCTATTTAGATTCTTGAACAACCCTGATCAACTATGCATTCAATACGAGAACAGACAATCTAATTCACAGCTAATTCTATTTACAAAGGGGGCTATATTTTAAAAAAAACAATTATATCGCTGAAGTACTAAGATTACCAACAGATATGATCTCTAATTAAAAATTAACCGGACAACAGTGGTTACGTAATTACGAAATTACGTAATTCATTTGGCGGTTTCTTTTAAAACATCGTTATCAAACGTAATAAAATTCAAATAATTATTCTGGTAGGCACCACCCTCTTTCGACTTTCTAAATTGAAAGGTTGTATGTATTAATTTGGTGGGTTTGCCTTCCAACTGTTTCATAAAATCGCGGCCTAGCAAATAACGGTTTGTTATATAAAACAAACCCTGGTCATATCCTTTGATTGCGGCTTCTGAAGGTTCGGTAAAATACTTCTCTCTGTACAACTTCACAAATTGCGTGGTGAGGGAATCGGAATAATTGATATAACTGGTGGTAGCAAAATGAACATTTTTGGTTTGCCATAAAGCAATATCTGCATTTTTAAATTCAAGCCATTGCTGAAACCCAATAGTCATCAACCGAGGAAAATACGTACTGTCTTTAACCGAATAAAGGATACTGTTCGCCAACTGTTCTTTCGAAGTTGGCATAATCAATACATTGGTTATATTAGGTATTAAATAGGTATTGATATCGTTAGTCGGCGTATATACTACCACCTTTATTTTGATATTTTTATTATCAGGAATAATCTTTTTGAATGCCGGGGTAAAACTCTTATCGAATGTGGATTGATCACTTATAACCACAATATTCAAACTATCTTCATAATCCTTTAGGTAATTAAATACCAGCGGCGCAAACGAAGGTAAATCCGGGTTAGAAGAAACCCAATAATCATCGACCAGTTTGGTTTTAGAAAATGTCATTAATGGCGAAACGTGATACACCTTATTTTCTTTGGCAAAAGGGGATAACAATTTATTTCCACCTTGTAAAACAGGACCGATAATCAGTTCCGATTCTTTGAAAGCCGGTTTCTGTATTTGTTTAAGGGTTACCAAACTATCGTTTTGGGTATCGAACACCGATAATTTGACTTTCATATCTAGTTTATCCAATGAATCGAGTGCAAGCAATAATCCCTGATAATATTCCCTTGTCACTTTTCCCAACTCAGCATTTGGATGCTTAGGATTCTGTGCAATCTGTTTGCTGCAAAACGGCAAAATCAACGACACTTTTAAATGATTTTGAGCCACAAGCAGATTACCCAAACACAATCCCAATATGATATAAGCTATTCGCATTTTAGTAAGACCAAATGTATAAAAATCAATTCCCAATACTTAACAAAACCTTCCATGCATCTTGCACTTCCTTTTTTAATAATAATAAATGTGCATACTGATGCAATTTTTGAACCAACTCCTCTCCTTTATTCTCTAAATGTAAGGTTTGTAATTCTTTATTCATGCGTTTATAAACTTCGATGCTATCGGCATCCGGTAAATATTCCGAATTACCAAGCATGCCTAAATCGTTTCCGGTTAAAATATTGCTATGCTTAATTTCCTCCGGCAAACTATCCACCCCGATACCGAGCGTGGTTAATGGCTTAGGAACTTCAAACAAGGCATCACCAAAAGCCCGAGCATACCAATCTCCACCCATACGTGCAACCAAATCAATTTTCTCCTGATCAATTTTACCAACGGCATTTAATACATCCACATTTACATGTACCATTTTCACTTCACAAATCACCAGATTACCTGCCCCTCCTTTTTCACCTAATGGGATTATCTGATTCACGATACACTCCATTTGAACCGGTGATTCTTTTACCCTGGGTGGTTTAACAAACAAAGATGGTTCTTCGGTAAATCCCGCTTTTATAAATTCATTGGTATCTTTTGGGTATTCGGTACTGGCCAAACTCGTTTGCTGAACCATATCAAAGTTAACCACATTAATCACCACTTCGGGCACTGTCATTACATTTTCTAATGTGTGCTTAATAGTATTGTCGCGCACCCTTCTGGCAGGTGAAAAAATAACTATAGGCGGATTGCTGCTAAAAATATTAAAGAAACTAAATGGACTCAGGTTAACTTTTCCATTGGCATCGATGGTGCTGGCAAAACAAATTGGCCTGGGTGCAATTGCACCTTGCAATAACCCTTGTACATCCGCAGGTTTTAAGTCATCCAATTTATAGGTTCTAAAAGCCGGTTGGTTTTTCATTGTTTAATTTCAATATCGCCATTAGGAAACACATCAATTTCCTTCATCACTTTAATAAATTCGCCAAATTGTCCAACAAACTTAGTTGCTTTAACGGTTCTATCGTCTATCCAATGGTAATTCCCTCCACGTGGTTTACCAAAGATAATGCCATGCCATTTAAACCCCCTTTCTTTTAACCATTGTTCGGTATTTGCACGATGCGATTCGAGACGGGAAGTAAAAAAAGTAATGATATGTCCTTCGTCAAACCATTTGTTAACTTGTTCTTTTGCACCCGGAATTTCTTCGCAGGTTAACATCCTTTCCGGTTCTTCGTTTGGTACATCTTCACAAATTGTACCATCGATATCGATTAAATAATTCTTTATATTTTCGGGTAATAAAGGACTACATTTTCGTCCTTTTTCATCAAAATGTTCTGCTAGTTTTATTTCCATTTTATTTTTAAGAGGCGATTACCAAGTAATAATTCTTCTTCCCTTTTTGCACAATAATATACTTATTATTGATTAGTTGCGTAGTTCCTATGTTCGCCAGAATATCGTCAGTTTTAACTTTGTTAATTTGTATTCCGCCTCCTGTCAACATTTTTTTAGCTTCACCTTTAGATGGTAAGATTTGGGTTTTTTCTGCTAAAAAATCAATTATCGGAATGCCAATGCTTAGTTCATCTTTAGAAATAGTGAACTGTGGAACACCTTCAAAAATATCTAAAAATATACCTTCGTTTAAACTTGCAAATGCCTCAGATGTAGCATTGCCAAACAAAATGGTTGATGCCTCAATCGCATTTTTAAGCTCCTGTTCACCATGCACCCTCGTTGTAATTTCGTTTGCCAATGCTTTTTGTAAAGCCCTTAAATGTGGAGCTGCTAAATGTTCTGCTTCAATGGTTTCAATCGCTTCTTTGCTCAATAAAGTAAATATACGAATCCAACTTTTTGCATCATCATCACTTGCATTTAGCCAAAATTGATAAAATTTATAAGGAGAAGTTTTTAGCGGATCCAACCAAATTGCTCCACTTTCTGTTTTCCCAAATTTAGTGCCATCCGATTTTTTAATCAAATTGGTTGTAATAGCAAACGCCTCACCTCCTGCTTTACGTCTGATTAATTCCGTTCCGGTTACGATATTTCCCCATTGGTCGCTTCCTCCCAATTGAATTTTGATACCATGGTTTTTCCATAGATAATAGAAATCAAATCCTTGAACAAGTTGATACGTAAATTCGGTAAACGACATGCCGGTTTCCCCTTCCAAACGTTTCTTCACACTATCTTTGGCCATCATATAATTAACAGTAATATGCTTGCCAACATCTCTAATAAAATCAAGAAAAGTTAATCCTTTAAACCAATCGTAATTATTTACCATCACCGCACTATTCTCACCGGTTTCGAAATCTAAAAATCGTTCAAGCTGCCCTTGAATACCTTTTTGATTCATTTGCAAAACATCTTCACTTAATAAATTTCTCTCTGCACTTTTTCCTGAAGGATCACCAACCATACCGGTTGCTCCTCCTACCAAAGCAAAAGGCTTATGTCCTGCTCGTTGAAAATGTATCAACGTCATAACCTGCATCAAATGGCCAACATGCAAAGAATCGGCTGTTGGATCAAAACCAATATATCCGGAAACCATACCGGCATTTAAAATATCTTCCGTTCCCGGCATCATATCGTGGAGCATATTTCTCCACCTCATTTCTTCTACAAAATTTGTCGTACTCATGTAGCGCGAAAATAAGTTATTTGTTGATACAAGTCATACCGATGTTTTAATAGTTTGTTAATTTTGTTTCCTAATCCTTAGATTCGTTACTATGACAGTAATTGGCATTATCAGGGAAGGGAAACTTCCGGCCGACAAACGTTCGCCATTAAATCCTAAACATTGCAGAGAAGTAATGGATATTTTTCCCGGAATTGAAGTGATTGTGCAAACTTCGCCTGACAGGTGCTTTACTGATGATGAATACCGAAGTGAAGGAATAGAAGTTGTTACCTCACTCGAAAAAGCAGATATCATACTTGGGGTTAAAGAAATTCCTATATCCGAATTAGTAGCGCATAAAACCTACCTATTCTTTTCTCATACCATTAAAAAACAAGTGCATAATCGATCATTACTGCGAGAAATTATACGCAAGCATATCACCTTAATCGACTATGAAACCCTGGTTTGGGATGCAGGGAACCGAATAATTGGATTTGGAAGGTTTGCAGGTATTGTTGGCACACATTATGCCTTGCTTATGTGGGGTAAAAAAACCGGTGCATATAGTATTTTACCTGCCAACCAATGTGCTACCATGGAATCCATGTATGCCCAATATGGGAAAGTTGAAATTCCACCTACGAAAATAATTTTATGCGGAGATGGGCGGGTTGCCCATGGCTCATTGGAGTTTCTTAAAAAACTGCATATACACCACGTAACACCTCAGGAATTCCTCGAAAACACATACGACCACACCGTTTTTGTGCAATTAAGAAGCGAAGATTATTACGAACGAAAAGACAAAAGAGAATGGGATAAATCGGATTTTTACAAGCATCCTGAAGATTACCGGAGCTGTTTTGAACCTTATTATAAAAAAGGAGATATTCTTATTAACGCTGTTTTCTGGAAGGAAGGTGTTGAACCTTTCTTTACCATTGAAGAAATGAAACGACAGGATTTTAACCTCCAAATCATATCGGATATTTCTTGTGATATTCCGGGCCCATTGCCTTCAACCATTAAAAGCACCACCATTCTTGACCCATATTATGGTTACCACCCTTTTCTGGAAACAGCGGTTGCTCCCTTTGGCAAAGAAACCATCGACGTGCAATCGGTAGGAAATTTACCATGTGAATTACCTTTGGATTCTTCCAGAGAATTTGGTGAACAACTGATTCGACATGTGTTTCCTTATCTATTGTATGAAGACAAAGGTGATATTATTAAAAATGCTACCATCGTAAAAAATGGAAAACTCACAGATAAGTATGCTTATCTAAACGACTTTGTCGCATAAATCACTATGCGATGTTTAAAAAATGTAGATTGCAATCCAATAGCATCATTTAATTTAGCAAGCTAATTATACCATAAACAATTCATGATATTATCAGATAACCGGATCCTGGAGGAAATAGAAAAAGGCACAATTATGATTGAGCCGTTTCGCAAAGAATGTCTCGGAACAAACTCGTATGATGTACACTTAGGTAGATACCTGGCAACCTATAAAGACAGGGTTTTAGATGCCCGAGAGCACAATAAAATAGAAACTTTCGAAATTCCTTCCGAAGGTTTTGTTTTGCAACCCGGCACCTTGTATCTTGGCGTTACCGCCGAATATACCGAAACCCATGCCCACGTGCCTTTTTTGGAAGGTAAATCCAGTACCGGACGATTGGGTATCGATATCCATGCAACAGCCGGAAAAGGCGATGTTGGTTTTTGCAATACCTGGACCTTGGAAATATCCTGTGCCCAACCGGTTCGTATTTATCCGGGTATGCCTATCGGACAACTCATTTATTTTGTTGTTGAAGGCGACATCGAAACCATGTACAATACCAAGAAAAACGCCAAATACAGCAAGCGCACCGTTAAACCGGTTGAGAGCATGATGTGGAAGAATAAATTTTAACCGTTGGGGTCGGTCGCGACCGACCCATACAATTCGCGTTGTAGGGGCAGTTCGCGACCTGCCCTTACAACGCGAACTGCATTTGTAAAACAACCATACCTTTTCGGTCTGATTCTTTTAAATCAGTGGTGGCAAAAATCGGTCGGTTCTGATAATTGAGTGTTATTTTAGATCGATGCCCGTCAAGCAACCAATTCAATCCAATATTCCAAACAACCATATCCGATTTCAACCTGGTATATCGTGCAAATGTGAAATCGGCATAAGGCTGGAAACGACTTGTACCTTGTTTAAAAAATGCAGAAGGTAAAAGATACCCCAATTGGCCATAAATTTGCTTACCTGTACCTACCATTGGATAGGCATTTCCACCCCCATTAAAACTGGTACCAGAATTTGCATTACCGGGATTCATCGGTGCAAGATTTCTGCTATAATCCTTCCCATAATCTGTATGTGAAACAGCCAAATAGGTTGTTAATGCTGCATCGGAACTCCCCACTTTTGTATCATAAAATAAATCTAACCCAACATGCAGCATATCCTGATAAAAGGTGTCTTTGGTTACCATATCACCATAATACCAAACAGCATCCGGCTGAAATTGAAACCCGGCTCCGATGTTTAAAACATTCTTTTTACCCAAATAAGATCCGGTTGTATACGGCAACAAATTGCTTTCCTCTTCTAATAATTGAAACATTAAATAACCACTGGTTTGTAATGCCGGTGGTTTATAGGAAAAGTCGGCATTGGTGTTTATCTTTTTTACCGATGTAATGGTCGAATCTATTAACATTGGCTTTGAAAGTACTATGCGGTAATCCAGCTTATTTAATTTACCCTTCACATAAATACTGAGTTTGCGTAAAAATTGGTCGTTAACGTCATTGGTTGCTTGTTGGTATAAAGGTGCATCGTAAGGTAAAATACTTGCCACAGCCGGCGACGAATACCTTAAAAATCCGGTCCATCCGGTTAATCCGGCTCCTAAATGAATCGATCGCTTTGTAATGGCATATTCCATTGCCAAATCATGGAAAAACAAACCCGGCTTTCGTTGAGAATTATAACCGAAATTATTGATTCCAATCTGGCTATAAAAGAAAACCTTGTCCGTAATTTTTCCAAAAAACTGTGCCCTTGCCCTCCTAATACCGATATCGAATATATTACTTTGTTCAAACCCATTTACCGTGGTTCCGGGATTGGTTTCCATATACCGCAACCAAATCTGGCCGGTAAATGCAGATTTAATATAATGTGAGCCGTCTTCGTTTAATAAAAACTTCAATTCCTTGTTGGGCGTATTTTGTGCAATGCACGACATACCCATTGTAACCGATACAACCCAAACCAAATAGGTGGAACGCGAAAGGTAAAATTTCAAATTTTTCATTCTTCGTTTTGCAAATTTATATCCAAAGAATGGTTTATATAAATCAAATAAAAAAATGTGCGTTGGGGTCCGATTTTATTAATTTATCCTATTTGCTTACCTTCATGCCATGAAAAAAATGTCCATCCTAATTTGGATTATCCTCATAGGATTATCAACGAATGCCCAGGATGCATACCATTTAAGATTGCTTGGAAACTGGAATAACCCTGATCTACCTCCAAACCCAAACATGCCCGACCAGCGATGGAACGAACTCACCGGATATGTTGATTCGACTTCCGGAAAGGAATATGTAATCATGGGATCTACCGATTCGGTTTATTTCTTTGATGTATCTGATCCTGAACATATAAAACTGTGCGACCGCCGTTGGGGACTAAATACCGCAATCAACAGAGATATTGAAACCTATAGCCATTATGTGTATTGTGTTAGCGACAATGCTCCTGCCGGCAAATTACAAATTTACGACTTGCAATTTCTCCCCGATTCGGTTCATCTCGTATATGAAAGCGATACACTCGGACATAATACCCATAGTATTTTTATTAACAGCGAAAGCAAGCGCCTATACATGTGTATCAACAAAAAACACAACCAACTCATTAGTGGCTTGGACATCCTTTCTCTTGAAATACCCGACAGTCCGGCTTTTATCGGTAAAATGGATCAAACCTTGTTTGGTTCATTAAGCTGTCAACATGTACACGAAATTTATGTAAGGAATGATACCGGATATTGTTCCTGTGAATACAAAGGGCTATACGTAATTGATTTTACCGACCTCGCAAACCAAAAACCATTAGGTAGTATTTCACCACCTTATCCATACAGCGGATATAACCATACCAGTTGGGTGGATAGTACCGGTGAATATATTGCTTTTACCGATGAAGCGCCACACGGTTTGCCGGTTAAAATTTACCAAATCAGGGAATTGAACGATATGACTTACCTCACCCATTTCAATACCCATACCGGCGCAACACCGCATAATATCTTTTGGGTTAGCAACAAATTATACATCAGTTGGTACCAGGATGGTGTTTACATTTATACCGTTGATACACCTCGGAATCCTCGTATGTATGCTTATTACGATACCTACCCACAGAATGCATCAGGCGTTTATGATAACTATAAAGGCTGTTGGGGGGTTTACCCTTATTTCCCATCAGGCAATATAGCCGCCAGCGATATGACCAATGGATTGTTCATGTTAAAATATGATATTACTGTAGGAACCGAGAATATTTCCGAATTCATAAACCGGTTTACCATTTCTCCTTCCCCATTCAAGAACGACTTTAATTTACAATTTATATCCCAAAACTCGTTTCAATCTATATTGACCGTGAACGATATACATGGACGGGAAGTGTATATTCAACCTATCGCCATTGAACAAGGACAAAACACAATAAACATTTCAACCTTGTCGGAATTAAATTCTGGTATCTATTTTGTAACCTTAAAAAATAAATACGGAATATTGCACCACAAATTGGTGAAAGAATAATAAATCGTGTACAGGTTCAAACTACTCTTTAACATCCTTCTAATTATACCTTGCTATCTATATAGCCAGGAACCTGCTGTAAAGCCTTTGACTAAATACTTTACAGCAAACGATATTCAGTTTGGTTTAAGTAACCGTAATATCGATACCACTTCCAACCGCCTCGAAATTTATAATCCCGCTTATAAAAAAATCGTATTCAACGATTTGGGAAATATTGGTTTACCTGCACAATCACTTTTGGTTGACCTGGAAAGGCCTGTTGGTTTTCAGTATGGATTTAACCCTTTTGGTATCTATATTCTAGATCCTTTAAACTGCAAATACATCAACACCCGCTTGCCATTTACCGATATTACCTATGCACAAGGTGGCGCCGAGTTATTGTTGCTGCAGTTAAAACATGCACAAAATATCAACCCCCGGTGGAATATCGGATTAGAAATGAATCGCATTACCTCCGAAGGCTTTCTGCTCGAACAAAATTCAAGTTTGTATGGTTTCGATGCTTTTACTTCCTATTACAACAAACGCAAACGGTATGCTTTGTTGGCTAATCTAACCTTCAATTTCGGACAAAACGATGAAAGTGGCGGAATACAAAGCGATTCGGCATTTGAAGAACTTAGCGGTAAACGCAAACAAGTTTATACAAACCTTGCAAACAGCACCACCAAATTTCATAACCGAAGTGTTTTTGTAAAACAGTTTCTAAGATTTGGCGAATCCCGGTTTATTACAACCGATAAAGACACCACTTATGATTTCACGCCTTCCTCTCAGTTCATCTATACAATTCATGCAAACGAATGGAGCTATGCATTTTTAAATAATGGCGACACCAATAGTTATTTGCTGCCAAACCAATATTATGATATTGGTACCGTAACATACGATTCGGTGTATTATGGTAAATTAACCAACCAACTTCAATTTCAAATTTTTGGTAGCAAAAGCCAGCATAATTTAGGTTCTCTTGGGGATTCAGCACAAGCACACCAAATTATAGGAATCAGACATGAGTTGATAAATGTGGCACAGCCGGCTTTGGTTCGACAATACCATAATTATATTATCGATGGCTCCTTTGATTTAATCAGTTTTAAAACCCAAAAAACTAATTTACATATAGGAGCCTCTTATGTGTTGGATGGTTATAATGCCAACGACTTCAAAATAGATACCAAATTGGTATTCGACTTTAAACCCGTTTCGGTACATATTTATACGATGTACGAAATAAACCGTCCCGATTATTTTCATCAGTTGTACAAATCAAATGCTTTTATCTGGAACAACTCATTCGATAAAACAACTACCCTCATATCATCCATTGCGATTCATACCAACCGTTTCCGCAATAATTTCAAACTTGTATTTAAAGATCAACAAGTATCAAATTTTGTTTTTATGAATTCGCAAGCATTGCCACAGCAAGACAAAAACGACATAAACATTTACACCCTTTCCCTTTCTAAAACATTTCAATACTGGAAATTTTATTTCGACCACGAATTATATTACCAAAAATCCAACAGCAACAACATAAGGATTCCCGAATTTTCAGGTATGATTCGTTACTATTTTCAATCCCGACTATTTGGTATAGCACGCTTCCAAGTTGGCTTTACTGCTTTATATAATACGGCATATCGTGGGTATGCTTACCAGCCGGCAACCCGAAATTTCTTTTTGCAAGATGACGTTGTGATTGGTAACTATCCTGTTATCAGTCCGTTTTTTGTAGGCGATATCAAACGAGCTTCCCTTTTTGTGGTATTCGATCACATGAATATGGATTGGATTAAAAAAGGAATGTATTACACCGCCCATTATCCAATCGCATTAAACTCCCTACGTATGGGAGTGAGATGGAGAATGTATGATTAACCCAATATCCTTCTGAGGTAATTTATTTGTCCGAGATGGTAATGAAAATGGGCTATAAAAAACAACAGGTAATATTCCGTATTTTCCTTACCGGCAAAATCAAACGGATATTCTTCTTTTAGCTTTTCCTGTGAAATTGCCGGAATAACATTTCCCAGCATTACCATTGCTTCATCAATCTGCTTTAGTAAGGCTGCTTTTTCTAAACCCTTGGTATTAAATTCAGCCTCCCTATTGCGAACAAACCCGGTATTACCCAACGTTGCTCCGATAAAATGATTTACGTTTCCGGTTAAATGCAAACAGAGGTTGCCTGCCGAATTACCCACACCAGTGGTAGTCTCCCATATTTTACCATCATTCGTAAAAGCATCCATCTCCTTTTTTAAGGAATTTAAAGCCAGGTTATATAGAAGGAGTATTTGATTTGATTCCATGATGCAATTAACAAAATAATACACGAAACATAAACGATTTTCTTCATTGAAATCATTGAATTAATACATACAATTTAGCTGATCCAGGATTCGATTTTTATGGTTTGATACAATGAAAAATATATGTTATCAATATTACGTCCCTTTGGGAATTCTTGACATGCGGTTACATGACTCTACCGATATTACGTCCCTATGGGACTTTATTTGTCTTTGAATTATTCGTTGCTACCGATATATCGTCCCTAATGGGACTTGATTTGTCGTTCGTTTGTATGATTCTACCGATATATCGTCCCTAATGGGACTTCATTTGTCGTTCGTTTGTATGATTCTACCGATATATCGTCCCTAAAGGGACTTTGCTTGTCGTTCGGGTGTATGATTCTACCGATATATCGTCCCTAAAGGGACTTTGCTTGTCGTTCGGGTGTATGATTCTACCGATATATCGTCCCTAAAGGGACTTCGCTTGTCGTTCGGGTGTATGATTCAACCGATATCTCGTCCTATGGGACTTTATTTATCTATGAATTATTCGTTGCTACCGATATATCGTCCCTAATGGGACTTCGCTTGTTGTTCGGGTGTATGATTCTATCGATATTACATCCCTATGGGACTTTATTTATCTATGAATTATGCGAGGCCACCGAAATTATATGCCTAAAGGGACAAGAATAAAATGTGTATTTATTTACTTCCGAAAAACTGCTCTACTTCTGGATTCATAAAATACAACACAGCAATACCCTAATATTTAAATTCGGTGAATACAGTCCCTTTAGGGGCGACATATCGGTAAAAAAGAATTAGACCATCTTCACAAAGTCCCGTTAGGGACGCCATATCGGTAGAAAAAAATTAAACACCATGCAGAAAAGTCCCTTTAGGGACGACATAATAATAAAATTATCCCATTATGGTTTGTCTGATTGGATTAATAATACAAGGTAATCATGACGTTGATTTAATGATTTGAATGAAAATATGCTATCTATGATTATACCAACTATTCTTTCTATCATTTGTACCTTATATAAAATAGATTTTCTTTGTGTAATCAATGTATAAATTTCTCTTAACTGCAATTCTTGGTTTCCCAATATTGGTTTATTCCCAACAAATCAATGTCGGTATGCTCGATCGCAATGACACTGCCGATGCAGGTAAAATCAAGGTACAAGGATATGTAGATGCTTATTATGGTTTTGATTTTAACCGACCAAATTCCGGCGAACGAGCTTATGCCATTTCGTCGTCACGCCATAGCGAAGCAACCATTAACCTTGCTTATATCGATATAAGTTATACCAATAAAAGAGTTAGAGCCCGCTTAACACCTGGATTCGGTTCCTATATGAACAATAATTATGCACTTGAAAAAGGCACATTCAAAAATCTGATAGAGGCAACCGTTGGCATTAACTTAAGTCCCGAAAAAAACATTTGGTTTGATGCCGGTATTTTTGGATCTCCCTTTACTAACGAAACCGCCATCTCCAAAGACCACTTGCTGTACACCCGTTCTTTCAGTCCCGAATATTCTCCGTATTATTTTTCAGGTGCAAGATTGTCGTTTCCCATTCTTCCAAACATGAATGGCTACCTTTATTTGGTTAATGGCTGGCAAAAAATAGAAGACAATAACGCCTATGCTTCCGTTGTTACCCAAATTGAATACAATATAAACAAGAAATTATTGGTTAACTGGAGTAATTATGCTGGAAACGAGAGTTCCGTTGCCAATCCTCACTTTAAGAACCGATACTTTACCGATATATATGCATTGTTTAATACCGGAGGTAAATTGTCTTTCACCGGAGATTTCTCCTTTGGAATTCAAGAATACACCGACACCATCAACAATGCAACCAAATCCCATAACTGGTGGGTTGGAAATATTTGTGCAGGTTATAAAATAAATGACGAATACTCGGTTACAGGAAGATTTGAATACATGGAAGATCTAAATGAGATAATGGTTTCAAGTATCACCAACCAATTCGGATTTAGTTCATACAGTAGTTCTTTATGCGTAAACAGAAAATTTGGCAGTAATGCAATCTTTCGCCTCGAAGGCCGGACTGCCTTTAGCAACAAAGAAGTTTACCTCGACAGAAATGGAAATAACGCTACAAATGATAATTTATTGATTGGCAATATAACCGTGTGGTTTTGATATGAAAATATACAGTCTAAAAACAAACATCAACAACAGCGATGTAATTCTTTTATCCCTCATCGATCCTGAAACTGAAAAGAATATTCCTCTCAATCAAAAATGCATCGTTGGTAAATTAATCGATAACAATTTACCACCGGTTCCCGGAAACATCACGTATAACAAAGCTTTCATCGATCATTTCCACAAAACCATTCTCTTCTTTTCGGGTTATTCGGATCAGGTAATTCAACTTTCCGAAAATCAAAACAAAGGTTTTGTCTACGTGGTCGACCGCCGAAATCCGGAAACACCAAAACCTAAACCACAGGATATAATTGGTTCATTTGAAGTAGCAAACGGCACCATCGTATCTGGTTCGTATGCACCAAACAGCAATTACCTGCCAATAAGTGAAGACGGTGCATTTGTACTGCAACCGGAGTTGGAAGCGTTGTTGTATAAAACAGCAATTTGAATGATGAATGTTGCAAATCCCGCGCGATAAAAACAAGGAGGTACGACGTAGTTTTTACATGCGGGAATGAGTTATGAATGATTGGATGTTGATGAGCCATACGCGAATCAATCCCGCACGATAAAAACAAGGAGGCACGACACAATTTTTACATGCGGGAAGTAAATGAGGAAATGAGTAAATGGGTAAGTGAGTAAATATGGTCACGTCGCGAAAAATGTCGATTCCACTGACTAATGACCACTGACTATTGACCACTGACTATTGACCACTGACTATTGACCACTGACTAATGACCACTGACTACTGACCGCTGACCGCTTCCCCGATGGGGTGTAATTATTGTTACAAACAATATCTCACCCAACCCTTCCCCTTTCCAAATAATTTCTATTATTGCACCATGAATATGTTTCGGCAGGTTATTCGGCTTTTTCTTTTTTGGCTGATTTTTTTTCTTTTTCAACAGGCAATTTTTTTGATTTACCATCACAGTGAACTGCCGGGAGAGTGGATGCCTGTTGCACAAAGCTTTTACATAGCCATACCAATGGATTTGGCAACCATATGTTACCTCATTGCCTTACCCATTCTTTTGATGGCTGCTGCTTCTTTTGGTTTGTATTCAAAATACAACACCGCATTTATTTCGTATTTTAACTACATGGCTATCGTTATCTGTAGCATTTTATTGTGCAGCGATATGAGTTTATTCGAAGTTTGGGGTACCAAAATAAACAGCAAGGCACTCGGTTATATGAAGTATCCAAAAGAACTTATGCCAACCGTATTTACCATTCAAAATACCAATCTTTTTCTGGTTATCTTATTTCAGATTGTAGTTGCATCCTGGTTGTATCATAAATTTATTAAAATAGAAACCCAAAAAATCCATCCCATCTGGTTGCGTATCATTTTTGCAATTTTACTTCCTTTACTGCTAATCATTGGATTTCGTGGGGGGATACAAAGAGTTCCCATTAATCGCAATTGGGTTTTCTTTAGCAATGCTTCGGTCCTAAACTATGGTGCATTAAACAGCTTTTGGAACACAGCAAACCTCCTCACCCATCCAATCGAAAAACAAGAAAATCCATATTCCTTTTACCAACAGGAAGAGGCCATCCGGTTCACTGAGGAAATGCACCGTCCGCTTAACGACTCAAACGTGCTATTTGTAAATACCAACCGTCCTAATATTGTTATTATTTTTTTAGAAAGTTGGGCTGCTGATGTCATGGAATGTTTAGGAGGCGAATCCGATGTTACTCCTCTATTTGGTAAACTAGCAGAAGATGGCATTTTGTTTACCAACTTTTATTCTACCGGCTATCGCACCGAACAAGGTTTTCTAGCTACTTTAAGCGCTACCCCTGCCCTACCGGTAGGTTCGATCATACAAACTTTTGGCAAATTTGAAAAGCTTCCAAATCTTTACCGGACCTTTAATGGCTTAGGATACCAAACTTCATTTTACTCCGGAGGCCGCTTGTTTTTTGATAATATAGAAGCTTACCTGCGATCAGCAGGAGTCCAGGTAATGAAAGGAGAAAATGAATGGGAAATAAAAAAACGAACCGTTTGGGGAGCATATGATGAAGAAATATTCGACCTGCATATCCGGGAAATGAATGCTACCAAAGAACCCTTCTTTAGTGCCCTAACAACTATGACAACCCACGAATGGTTTGATGCCGATGTTCCAAAAGTATTTAAAAATGACCCGGATAAAGTAAACGACGGTTATCGCAATACCATGCATTATGCCGACAGTTGTTTGTATGCCTATATGCAAGAATCAAAAAAACAACCCTGGTATAAAAATACTATCTTCCTTATTGTAGCCGACCACGCTTGCAAATTCCCAAAAGGAAGAAGTAATTACGAAGCGAAAAGACACCATATACCTATGCTGGTTACTGGTGGTGCAATAGACGAGAAATGGAGAGGTACTAGAAACCAAACCATTGGTTCGCATACCGATATTGCCGCAACTTTATTAACCCAACTTCAGATAAAAAGTTCAGATTTTTCGTTTAGCAAAGATTTATTTAATCCGGGTTTTAGTAGGTTTGCCTATTATGCATTCGACAATGGTTTTGGCATGATTACAAAAGATGGTCATGTTATTTATGACCACAACAGGCAAATGATAACCGAAATTCACGGCAACGATTCAGCTAAATTAATCGACATTGCTAATAAAGGTAAGGCTTATCTGCAGGTGCAATTTCAAAACAACCTCGACGTAGTTAGCAAAAAAAAGTGAGAAGAAACAAGTACTTTGTGTTTTAGATCTATGTGTTTTAGTCCGTTATTATTTGAGCATACGTTACTTCGAAATTGGTTATTGGTTATTTTCAAATCCGTAATTTTGTAATTTTGTAATTTTGTCGTCCGCTACCCGTAATTCGTAATTCGTAATTCGTAATTCGTAATTCGTAATTCGTAATTCGTAATTTTGTAATTCGTAATTTCGTAATTTGTCGTCCGCTACCCGTAATCCGTAATTTTGTAATTCGTAATTCGTCGTCCGCAACCCTTAATTCGTAATTCGTAATTTCGTAATTCATAACTCATAACTTATAACTTATATCTCATAACTCATATCTCATAACTTATATTTATCTTAGAGCAAATTATTCGATATGCTTCAAATTTCATTTCATGGTGCAGCTCGTGTTGTTACCGGCAGTAAACACCTAATTACAACTCCAAAAGGCAAAAAAATATTATTAGACTGTGGTATGTTTCAAGGCCGTATACCGGGTAAGGAAGACATGAACCGGCACTTCGGTTTTACTCCGGCCGACCTCGATTATGTGATACTTTCGCATGCGCATATCGACCATTCGGGACTATTGCCTCGACTGGTAAAGCAAGGATTTAGAGGAATTATTTTTGCTACTCCGGCCTCCATTGATTTATGCGGAATTATGCTTTACGATTCGGCACATATCCAACACGACGATTTAAAGTATATCAACAAAAGAAGGGCAAAAAAAGACATGACTGCTCTTGAACCATTATATGATGTAGAAGATGTGGAAATGGTGCTCGATTTAATGACTCCCGTAGAATACGATGAAGAACTTCATATAGATACTGAAACAACTTTAATTTTAACCGATGCAGGACATTTAATGGGTAGTGCAGCTGTTCATTTAGATATAAAACAGGCAGGTGGTAAAACCAAAAAAATTACTTTTACGGGAGATATTGGAAGATATGGGGATCCTATCTTACGTAATCCACAGCCTTTCCGCCAATGTGATATCCTTATTTGTGAATCAACTTATGGCGATAGGCTGCACCCAAAACAAGAAGACTCGGAAAGTCGGTTGCTCGAAATCGTAAAAGAAACATGTGTTGTAAACAGAGGTAAATTAATCATTCCGGCATTTAGTGTCGACCGTACCCAGGAAATAATTTACAACCTCGAAAAGATGTCGAATGAAGGCAAACTCCCGGACATAAAAATCTTTGTGGACAGTCCGTTATCGGTGAAAGCAACCGGCATTATAAGAGAACATGAAGAATGTTTTAACGAGGAATTTATAGACTATATGCACAAAGATCCTGAACCATTTTCGTTTAAACATCTTACCTATATTTCTGAAGTTGAAGCATCAAAAGCTTTGAATGAACTACACGAACCTTGCATCATCATCTCTTCTTCTGGTATGGCAGAGGCAGGAAGAGTAAAGCACCATATTGCCAACAATATCAATTCACCTACCAATACCATATTGATTGTAGGTTACTGCACCCCTGAAAGTTTGGGTGGCCGGTTAAAGTCAGGCGAAAAAACGGTTCGTATTTTTGGAGAAGAATTTGACGTTAAAGCCAAAGTTGAATCCCTTGAAAGCTACAGCTCTCATGCAGATTACGAAGAGATTTTCGAGTATCTCCAATGTATCAAACCATCTAAAGTTAACAAAGTATTTTTGGTACACGGCGAAGAAAAAGTTCAGGAATCTCTTAAAGAAAAAATGCTAACCAAAGGTTTTAAAAAGGTTTATATTCCTGCAATGGGAGAAAGTTTTGAGATTAATTGAATGTTGAATGAGTGGATGTTGATGAGCGGCACGCGAATCAATCCCGCGCGATAAAAACAAGGCGGCACGAAGTAGTTTTTAAATTCGGGTATTGGATGGGCCCTAAAAAGATTAAAGTTTAAGTGAGTATGCTCATTATCATAACCAATGACTAATGTCTAATGTCCAATGACATTTACCTCTCACCCACTAAAATATTTCTATGAAAATAAAATCTCCTTAGAACTCCCCTCCTGCCTTTTGCCTTTTGCCTTTTGCCTTTTGCCTCTTGCCTCTCTTGACCACTGACCACTTTTTAGCCACAGATTACACAGATTTCTTGGATGCATGCACTCGTTTGGCATAAAGCCAAATTAGTAACAAAGTATAAGTTTTGTGCGACCATGCACCTAGCACTAAGCACTAGGATCTTTTCCCCAACCACTAAAATGTTCGATTGAAATTAAAATCACGTTAGAACTTCCCTCCTGCCTTTTGCCTTTTGCCTTTTGCCTCTTGCCTCTCTTGACCACTGAATGCTGACCACTGACCACTTTTTAGCCACAGATTACACAGATTTCTTGGATGAATGCACTCGTTTGGCATAAAGCCAAATTAGTAACAAAGTATAAGTTATGTGCGACTATGCACCTAGCACTAAGCACTAGGATCTTTTCCCCAACCACTAAAATGTTCGATTGAAATTAAAATCACGTTAGAACTTCCCTCCTGCCTTTTGCCTTTTGCTTTTTGCCTCTTGCCTCTTGCCTCTCTTGACCACTGAATGCTGACCACTGACCACTTTTTAGCCACAGATTACACAGATTTCTTGGATGCATGCACTCGTTTGGCATAAAGCCAAATTAGTAACAAAGTATAAGTTTTGTGCGACCATGCACCTAGCACTAAGCACTAGGATCTTTTCCCCAACCACTAAAATGTTCGATTGAAATTAAAATCACGTTAGAACTCCCCTCCTGCCACTTGCCTTTTGCCTCTTGCCTAACCATATTCTCTCATCACTTATTACTGGCCACTTTCCCCTGACCCCTTACCCCTGACCCCTATCCCCTAATCACTATCCCCTATCAAGGAACAATTATCTTCGCCGATCCTGTCACATCCGAATTATCAAAAGAAATATTCGTAAAAGTTAAGGTAGGTTTAAAATTATTCATGGTAACTTTTACTGTCCCGGATTTAGCAGACCCGCCTGCTTTTTCCATGGTTGTCATATACACGATCATTTCAAAAGCATTAAGATTTACTGTTCCGCTTGGACCTTGGTGTACAATGGTATAATTTCCTTCCGTTAATTGACTACCGGGACCGTTACTTCCGTATCCTTTCATCATTACTATACTTGTATCATTTGGATTGTTAGGAACACCCATAACCAAATATGCCACACTATCTCCCGTTAATTGGTAAGAAACAAAATCGGCTTTATGCATAACGCCTCCAAAGCCAAAGGTATTATTTGCCGCTTCCGTTGGAGTAGGAGTATCGATAGTTTCTTCAGTAGTTTTTTCCTTTTCGCATGACGAACCCAATAAAATCATGCTGGATATACAAGCGATAAAAAATATTTTTTTCATGGTATTATTAATTTGGTACCCAAATGTCGACTTAATTTTGCACTATATGCTAATTTTTTATTGCATCCATTCCGGAAAAGTTTTAATCTTTGAACCATGAAAAAGATAATTTATGCGATTGCTTTGGTCATTCTGGTTTCCTCAATCAGTAATGCGCAATGCATAATTAACGACTCCCTGGTATTTCAATTTATCCATAACAACCATGCTTACCAAATAATAAAATCTAAACTTGATTGGAATGAGGCAGCAAATTGTGCCAAGAGCAAGAATGCATATTTAGCAGAAATAAACACTTTAGATGAACAAAATGCGATCAATCTTTTTGTTGGAAACGCAGGAATTCAACTTTCTCAAACTACCGCAGCCGATGGTGGCGGAGCTTCCTATTTATGGATTGGAGGAAACGATAAAGATTCGGAAGGTGTTTGGAATTGGAATGGAGATAATGATTCCACATTTATTCCATTTTGGAAAGGAAAATTTCCGGGAGGTTCAACAGTGAATGGCATGTATGCCAACTGGGGAAATGAACCGGATGATTATGCCGGGGTGCAAGATGGATTAGGTTTGGCCCTTACCAATTGGCCACTTGGTATAGCCGGCCAATGGAATGATCTTAACCTCTCCGACCAATTATTTTACCTCATTGAATTCAATAATTTGGCTGGAGTAAATGAAATGTCAAATAAGGATTGGAGTATGTACCCAAATCCGGCCAATGATAAATTATATATCACAAATGGTGTGAAAGAAACTTTAGCCTGTGTTAAATTCTATAATTATTCGGGTTCACTTGTCAAATCTATTCCAACTTTGCAGTTACCCGGAAATTGTTTGGTGAACGACATGGAACCCGGCATATACTTTATAGAAATCATAAGCATCGAGGGTGAAAAACAAATCTCGAAGATGATTGTAGAATAATGGAATGTAATTAAACAATTGGTAATTGCGTAATTTGTCGACGTCGCGAAACTTTGATGCAGCTTACTTCAGCACTTTAACTTAATATTACTAAATAATTGGTAATTGCTTTAATTGGTCATCGTAGCATGTAACCCTGAAAGGGTGTCATTTTTATAACTACAAAAGTAAAAGCAAACAAAACCCTGAAAGGGTGGCAGTATTATTTGTTCCCTAAATGACTAATTATTTAAATACTAAGGACGCGATCCATTTCACCACAGAGGCACAGAGGTCACAGAGTTTTATAAAATAGGCTTTCGTTTGGCATGAAGCCAATATATGTTCACGGATCACGGTTATCTGATAACGGTTAACAGTTCACAGTTCACTAACGCCTAACCCCTTTTCACTAATCACTTTTAATGCCACAGATTACACAGATTTCTTGAAATCAAGCTCTCGTTTGGCATGAAGCCAATACACAAACCAACTAATTACAACTGACAAATGACAACTGACTAATGGCCACCGGCTTTTGACTGACTGCTGATTGCTGATCGCTTTTTAGCCACAGATTTCACAGATTACACAATTAGTTGCTCTTGTTTGGCATGAAGCCAAAAAATTATCCGGATCACGGTTAACCGATCACTGTCAACAGTTAGCAACTCTTTAACCCCTAACCCCTTTTCACTAATCACTCTTAATGCCTCAGATTACTTGAAATCAAGCTTTCGTTTAGCATAAAGCCAAAATTGTTGCAATCAATCTGTAATGAGTCAACCACTTATAATTCATCATTCATAATTCATCATTCATAATTCTATCATCTCCAAAAATTTCGTCTCCGAAATAATTTGAACCTGCAAATCAGTGGCCTTCTTTAGTTTCTCCGGACCCATCTTATCGCCTGCAACCAGGTAATTCAAACTTTTAGAAACAGAGGATACATTCTTGCCTCCATTCTTTTCAATCAATTGTTTTAGGTCATCTCTGCTCATACTGAAAACACCTGAAACCAAAAAGGTTTTCCCTGATAGTTTATCCGTGGTAATATCGTTGGCATCAAATGCTACTTCGAGTTTTAATCCTGCCTGTTTCAAGTTTTCTACTTGTTGCAGATTTTCAGTATCCGCAAAATAACGGATAACCTGCTCGGCAATCTTCTCTCCTATTTCATCTACAGTAATCAGCTCTTCGATCGATGCTTGTTTCAGTTTATCGATACTTTTAAAGTGCTTGGCTAGTTTTTTCGCTACCGTTTCACCTACCATGCGGATACCCATACCAAATAGCACCTTTTCGAATGGTTGATTTTTAGACGCTTGAATTCCATCAATAATATTTTGTGCCGACTTGGCTTTGATACTTCTTACCCTAACATTACCATCTTCTCCTTCCAATTCAAATTTCAATTCGTTTAAATCTTCAAAAGTTAAGGTATACAAATCGGAAAAGTTTTGAATCTTACCCAACATAAACAACGCCTTAACCGTTTCTTCTCCTAGGCTATCAATATTCATGGCACGACGACCAATAAAATGTTCGATGCGCCCAATCAACTGTGGCGGACAACCATTTTCATTCGGGCAATAATGTATGGCTTCTCCTTCTTTTCGAATGAGTGCCGTATTACATTCCGGACAATGCTTTATATAATCCACTTTTTGTGCATCCGGTAAGCGTTTCGAAAGTTCTACGCCTGTAATTTTGGGAATGATCTCCCCTCCTTTCTCCACGTATACCAAATCCCCTTCATATAAATCCAGTCGTTGAATTTCATCTGCATTGTATAAACTTGCTCGTTTCACGGTTGTCCCGGCCAGTATAACCGGGTCGAGGTTTGCAACCGGTGTAATAGCTCCTGTTCGTCCAACCTGGTAGGTTACTTTTTTTAAACGTGTAAGAACACTTTGAGCTTTGTATTTATAAGCAATAGCCCATCTTGGAATTTTAGCTGTAAACCCAAGCTCTTCCTGCTGGTGGTAATCATTTACTTTTATAACAACGCCATCAATTTCATATCCTAATATTTCCCTTTCTTTTTCAAATCGTTTGATAAATTGAAAAACTTCCTGCATGGATTTGCATTTTTGATAATGATCGGAAACCTGGAACCCCCACGAAGCAGCCATCTTCAAACTATCAAAATGATTTTCTGCCACGGGGTTTTTCGTATAAAGAAAATACAAAAACGCATCCAAAGGTCTTTTAGCCACTTCGGCTGAATCCTGCATTTTTAAGGTTCCCGATGCGAAATTTCTAGGATTTTTGTATAACCTTTCTTTGATTTCAACTTCATCGTATCCCTTTTCTTCGAGCTCTTTTTGCAATTCCTTGTTCAATTTTTGGAAAGTCTTTTTATGCATAAAAATCTCTCCTCTAATATCAAATTCATCCGGGTATCCTTCACCTTTTAATTGAATAGGAATAGTTTTTATGGTTTTGACATTTGTTGTTACATCATCCCCTTGAATGCCATCGCCACGCGTAACAGCTTGCATCATTTTCCCGTTTTTGTAAGTTATACTGATAGCCAGTCCGTCGAATTTAAGTTCACATACATACTCAAAATTATCTCCGATACTCTTTCTGACTCTGTTATCAAAATCAAGTAATTCCTCTTCGCTATAGGTATTACCCAAACTCAACATAGGATATTGATGTACTACTTGTTTGAAAGATTTTGTGATTTCCCCTCCCACTTTCTTTGTTGGAGAGTCAGGAAAAGTCAAATGCGGGTATTTTTGTTCGAGTGACTCTAGCTCCTTTAGCAATTGATCAAATTCATAATCAGATATCTCTGGATTAGATAAGGTGTAATAGAGCTGATTATGCCGGTTTATAATAGCTGTCAGTTCAGCTATACGTGATTTTGCTTCAGGTTCGTTCATGGGTTAATTGCATCAAAAATACATCAATTAAGTATTTCATAAAGCTAAGAAAAAGTTTATTACATAAAAAAGGAGCCGGTGGGCTCCTAGTTTCGTTCTCATTCAGTTATTAAATTTACTTATTATTATTTCCTGATTCGAGATAAAAAAAACAACCCCGAAATGATTTATTTCAGGGTTGTTTTAATGCATGTATATGTCAATTATGCCAGTTTAAATTCCTTTTTTACCTTGTCAACAAAGTCGAGTTTTTCCCAAGTAAACAACTCTACTTTCTTGGTGATTTTTTTACCATCCGGAGAGGTAAATGTTTTGCTTACGATTTCGTTTTTACGTCCCATATGTCCGTATGCAGCAGTTTCGCTATAAATAGGATTACGCAGTTTTAAACGGGTTTCGATACCATAAGGAGTCATATCGAAAATCTTTTCTACCTTTTTAGCCAGGTCTCCATCGCTCATTTTAACTTTGGATGTTCCGTATGTGTTGATATATACACCCATTGGATCTTTTACACCAATGGCATACGATACCTGTACCAATACTTCTGTACACAATCCTGCTGCAACCAGGTTTTTAGCTATGTGACGCGTAGCATACGCAGCACTTCTATCTACTTTACTTGGATCTTTACCTGAGAATGCACCACCACCGTGAGCACCTTTACCACCGTATGTATCTACAATAATTTTACGTCCAGTTAAGCCGGTATCCCCATGCGGTCCGCCGATTACAAATTTTCCGGTTGGGTTGATATGGTAATAAATATCGTTGTTAAACAATTTGGCAAATTTCTTGTATTTGGTTTTTACACGTGGGATAAGAATCTTGATAATGTCTTCCTTGATTTTGGCCAACATTTTAGGTTCGGTATCAAAATCATCGTGTTGGGTTGAAACCACAATAGAATCGATGCGAACCGGTTGGTTTTTATCGTTGTATTCGAGGGTTACTTGCGATTTTGCATCCGGACGTAAATATTTAATCGCTTTGTTTTCGCGGCGTAATGCTGCCAATTCAATCAGTATTTTGTGTGCCAGATCGAGAGCAAGTGGCATATAATCTTCCGTTTCAGCGGTGGCATAACCAAACATCATTCCTTGGTCGCCGGCACCTTGGTCTTGTTTCTTTTTGCGGTCCACACCTTGGTTAATATCTGCAGATTGTTCGTGAATGGCAGAAAGCACACCGCAAGAGTTGGCTTCGAACATATATTCAGACTTGGTATAACCAATTTTCTTGATCACATCGCGGGCAATGGTTTGAACATCCAGGTAAGCACGTGATTTAACTTCTCCGGCAAGGATAACCTGACCGGTAGTTACCAGCGTTTCGCAGGCAACTTTTGAATCGGGATCAAAAGCTAAAAAATTATCAATTAATGCATCAGAAATCTGATCGGCAACTTTGTCGGGATGCCCTTCGCTAACCGACTCTGAAGTAAATAAATAGGACATATGTTGGGTTTATGTTTAAATTAAGTGAAATAATAACTGAGGCGCAAAAATAGGGATTTCAACCAAGTAAAAAAGTCAAGTTTAATATCGTTAAAAAACCTCACTTGCAATTGCTTTAGTTGCTTCGCTTAATCCCATTGTATAGTAATGCAAAACTGGAACCTTCGCAGCCTTTAATTCTTTGGATTGTTGAATAGCCCATTCAATTCCAATTTGTTTGATGGCTTTGTCATCTGCACAATTATCAACGGCTTTTACCAAATCTTCCGGCATTTCTATATGAAAAATATTTGCCAATCCGGTAAGTTGTTTACGAGTTGCCAATGGTTTTAAACCAGGAATGATTGGAATATTTATTCCGCCTTTGCGACACGCATCAACAAACCGAAAATACTTATTATTATCAAAAAACAATTGGGTAACAATATAATCGGCTCCTGCATCCACCTTTGCTTTGAGCCAATTTAAATCACTGTTTAAATCAACAGCTTCGAAATGTTTTTCCGGGTATCCTGCTACCCCTGCACAAAAATTTGTTGGACTTGCATTTTCCAAATCTTCATCAAGGTATTTTCCTACATTCATGTTTTTTACTTGATGCAATAATTCCAATGAATCTTTATTTCCATCAGGTTCAGGTACAAAACTGGTTTCGTTTTTCATGGCATCGCCTCTTAAAACCAATACGTTTTTTATACCTAGAAAATTTAGGTCTATCAATGCATTTTCTGTTTCTTCCTTACTAAATCCACCACAGATTAAATGAGGTACAGCTTCTACTCCGTATTTATTCATCAAAGCAGCACAAATAGCAACCGTACCCGGTCTTTTTCGGGTATGTACTTTATCTTCGCCTCCTTGAAGATTTCTTCTCAAAATAAATTCCTCTCGGTGATAGGTAACATCAATAAAAGCAGGCTTAAACTCCATCAAAGGGTCAATCCCATGAAATAAGGTTTGAATATCTTTACCTTTTAATGGAGGAAGTATTTCTATTGAGAAAAGGGTATCTTTTGCGTTTTTTATATATTCAGTTATTTTCATGCTTCAAACAAGACGGATAATGAATTCTATTAAATGAAATTAATAAAATATTTAATATCTAATCATTCTAAAATAATGTGTTTTAAAAACTGTAATCACCATGACAGTATCAAGAAACCCATAAAAATTGAGAGATGGAATCCTAATTAAAGCAAGTTTTTATTGTTTTAATTACTAATTCTAATTCTTGTAAGGTTATATCAGTTGAACATGGAATACTTAAGCATTCCTTATATAAAACATCTGTTACATCAGTCTTTGTATAATACTTCAAGCGATTAAACATTGGTAACCTATTCATCGGAACCCATAATGGCCTAGATTGAAGGTGGCTTTCATTTAATTTATTTAACAATTCTTTTTGTTTACCACTTCTGATCGTAAATAACCAATTATTAGAATTAACCTTAGGCAACTGCATTTGAAATGTAATATCACCGATTCCTTGTAGCTCAGATTTATAAAAAGTATCAATTTCCTTCTTTCTGGTTATAAAGGCAGGTAAATTTTCCATCTGACCTACACCGATGGCTGCAAGCACATTTACCAAACGATAATTGTATCCTATTTCATCGTGAATGTATTCAAACGAATCTGATTTTGCTTGGGTAGTTAAATGCTTCGCTCTTTTGGCGATAAGCTCATTATTGGTTACAATCATTCCGCCACCTCCTGTAGTGATAATTTTATTTCCATTGAAACTAAAAGTACCACATAATCCAAATGTTCCACTGTGTTTATGGTTATAAAGAGATCCCAATGCTTCGGTAGAATCCTCAATTACAATAACATTATGCAATTCTGCTAGCAGCATGATTTCATCCATATTGCACATATTACCTAATATATGTATCGGTAAAATGGCTTGAATTCGGCGATTATCTGCTTTATGGTAACATGAATTGTCACGTTGAAAAGTTTGCTCCTCAAAAAATCTTTTTAACAAAACAGTATCCATTTGCCAGTCGGATTCCGATACATCTATCAAAATTGGTTCTGCACCTAAATAGGTTATCGCATTTATTGGAGCAACAAAAGTAAGATTGGGTGCAATAACCAGGTCATTAAACCTAACACCAGACAGTAGTAAAGAAATATGAATGGCACTGGTTCCGTTTGAAGTTGCAACTGCAAATTTTGCCTGAACGAATTCAGCAATTAACTCTTCAAATCTGGTAACATAAGATCCCACAGAAGATACCCAACCGCTATCCAGACAATCCTTTACATACTTCCATTCGTTACCTTTGATATTTGGTCCTGAGAGTTGTGTCATAAATTAGTTCAACATTTCGATATTAAGTTAACTGTTATCAAATGATAGCCTTTAGCTACATTCTTTGATCAAGATTTTTACCCGCCTCAAAATAAATAAATTCAGGAACGAACTCTTTAATAAGTTCTACAATTTCCTCCTTTTGCAAATTACTTTTGGAAAAAAGTAATTCAAATTTCGAAACTATTTCAATAGTCTTAATTCCATCCAAACCATTCCTTATAACTCCAAGTGATTCAAACAAATCCCAATTACAATTATCATTTTCATCATAAAACTCTTCATAAAGCTTTTCACCTGAAGTGTCTGAATTATAAAAATAAACAGGATAGAATTCGTTTTCTTTTAATATTTCAATTGACTTAGCTTCTGCTTCACTTTTACATAACAAGGGTTTATAACCTAAATAATTCAACAAAGACAAAGCAATGTTCTTGAAATAAAATTCATCCTTGGAATGGATTAATTTAGGGTAAAATATATCTCCGGATTGTCCAAAAAAAGTTGCCAAAATACAAATCATTCCGGACTCCTCAGGAGTAACGAAATAGCGCTTAATGTCAGACGGACAAGCTATAGGTTGTAACTTATTAATCCTGTTAATAAATCCTTCTAATAAGCTGCCATTTGAAAAGGCAACATTTGCGAACCTTGCAGTTGTTACTCTAAATTTAACTTTAGATGAGAGTATTATTTTCTCCATTAACTTTTTGGAGGCCCCCATAATATTTATCGGATTAGTCGCTTTATCAGTAGAAGTGCTAAAGAAATATAAAGGAGGATAAGTAGTGAGTAATTCTATTAATTTAATTGCTCCAAACACATTATTTCTTAAAAGGGCCTCAATAGAATAAATATCCCTTTCAGTACGCACATGTTTGTGTGCTGCAAAATTTGCCACAATTGTAAATCCTTTTTCATGTATAAAAAGTTTATCAAAAAGGCTATCTCGATAATCAATTGGATATGTCCTATAATCTATTTCCTGATCTAATAAATTGCTGCTTCTTAATTCTCTAGTTAGCTCTGTCAATCCATTTTCATGAATATCAACTACAACAAGTTTTGCAGGCCGAAAATGTAAAATTTCTTTTATATAACTAGAGCCTATTGAACCTGCTCCCCCTATAACTAAAATAGATTTATTGAAAATTGCATCTTTCAATTCATCCGATCTGTATATAATATCCGAATGAAAGAATGATTCTCTTTTAAACAGCTCTTTTAAAAATACATTTTGATTGAATAAACCTATCATGTTATGAATAAAATGTTCTATTGTAACTTTGCATAAGTAATAATTGTATCAGCCAAGTTATTCATAATTATATCTCTGTTATAATCAGCAATAAATTTAGCTCTAATGCTATTAGAATATTCAAATAAATTGATTTGTTCTATAAACGATTCAACATCACATGGCTTAAACAAAATCTTGTTTTCAATATTATCCCTGATAAATTTAGCTGCATACCCACCAACTCCTGCAATAATAGGTTTATCAAATACTGCATATTCAAATAACTTGGAAGGTAAAACATTTTCAAATGCTTTGAAATTATTTAAGTGTAAAAACAAATAGTCAGATTGTTCATAAATTTGAATGAGTTCTATTCTCTTAACAGGATCCAGAATAGTTACATTATTTAACGCTCGCTTCTCTAATTCTTCTACTAATTTATTCTTTGCTCCACCTGCACCAATTACCTGAAAAGTAAATCTACCTTCAAGTCTTGATGCAGCTTCTGGAATAATTGCATGTAAACCTTGACCTTCACCAATATTACCGGCATAAGTAATTACCTTAACTTTATTTAAATTATTGTTGACTTGTAACTTTGGTTTAGTTAAAAATTCATTATCAATTCCATTTGTGTAATAAGTGTAATTAGGTTGTTTATATCTTTCGAAATAAGTCTTAAATCCTTCTGATACTAAATTAATATGTGTCGCTCTTGAAAAAGTAAACTTTTCAAATTGAGTTAAAATAATTTTTAATAGCGGTAAATAAGGCTTCCCTTTGAGTAAATCTCCAATTGAATCAACAAAAATGTCTCTTATATCTAAATATAAAGGAAGCCTTTTTCTTTTAGCAATTATTCGACCTAAGAAGGCTGTAAACAATTTGGAAGAAGATGCATATACAATATCATACTCCTTATTGGAAACCAAACGATTAACTTCATTAAAATATTTACGAAATGATAGAATTTGATCAAATAGTCCATTCTTATGTTCTGGAACTGCTATCCGATAAATTGTTGTTTTACCCCGATTTTCTAACTTTTCAACCTCAGCTTTGAAACTACTATAACGATTTGGAAAAGTTGTAATTACATCAATACTGCTAATCTCAGGTTTTTTTTCTAAAGTTTTAATTAAAGCTGAATTCCTAAAAGAACCAGCAGAAAGGTCGGGTTCGAAAAAGTAACTAAGAACCAATATTCTCATTTGTATTCAGATTTTGTAATACTTCAACAATTCTTTTAGCGGTATTACCATCCCATTTGGGAGGGATGCCTCCTTTTTTCCATTTACCTTCAAACAGTTTTAACATATTAACTTTAATAGCTGATGGATCTGTACCTATCAATTCATTTGTACCTATGGTACACGTTTCGGGACGTTCTGTACTATTCCGTAATGTCATGCAAGGAATTCCCATAACAGTTGTTTCTTCAGTAATGCCACCCGAGTCCGTCACAACAGCAAAAGAATTTTTAACTAAATAATTGAATTCGAGATATGACATTGGATCTACAACTATTAGCCTATCTGAATTTATATTATGTTGCTCCATAATTTTCCTGGTACGAGGATGCACTGGAAATACCAATTTTTTATCGTTACTGTGAGCAATAATTTCTTCAATTAGTCTAATAAATTGATTTCCGTTATCAACATTTGATGGCCGATGAAGTGTTAGTACAATAAAACTCTGTGGTTCAAGACTAAATTCATCCCAAAACTGTGGCTTTCTAAACTTTGATTGTTGTTTTAAAAGAGTATCAATCATAGTATTTCCAACAAAATAAATAGATGTTAAATCTATTCCTTGTTTGAGCAAATTTTGATTTGCAACTTCAGAAGTTGTAAAGAAATAATCTGTAATTGAATCAGTAACTAGTCTATTTATTTCTTCAGGCATTGATATATCACCAGACCTTATTCCTGCCTCAACATGGGCCACTTTTACCATCATCTTTTTAGCAACAATGGAACAAGCCATTGTAGAAGTAACATCCCCAACTACCAAACACAAGTTTGAGTTCTCTTTCATTAACAAACTCTCATATCCCATCATTATTTTGGCAGTTTGTTCAGCCTGGGTTCCTCCTCCAGCTTCTAAATTATAATCCGGTTCTGGAATTCCTAGTTCATGAAAAAAATTTTCCGACATATTCTTGTCATAATGTTGCCCAGTATGAATTAAGCGAAAGCTTAGGTTACCACCGAGCCTTGATGCTTCTTTTAAGGCATCAATAATAGGTGCAATTTTCATAAAATTAGGCCTTGCACCAGCTATTAAATCTATTTTCATTAGTTAATATAATTAAAAAAAAGAGTACTTTTTTGACAAACTTGTGCATTCCATTTTTTCGATTCAACCTTTCGATTATAATCGATAGCAAATTCATAAGTTTCCATCTTCCAATTTTCAATCCCCGTCCACGTAAATAAAATATTATCATTTATTAATATACTATCAGAACCCAATTCTAATTTTACAAATGGGTTAAAATGCAAATGAGAAAATATTTCAATAGCTGATGATTTTACTATATCCTCAATAAAAAAGCCTTTTTCAATTACATTAATAGACCGAGAATGTTTCGTTCCTAAGGGAAGAAATCCATCATGCCAAGCTGACAATGACAATTCTGTATATTTACAGTCAAATACATTAGCCCTGCGACCTACTCTGAATGCTCCCCAAACATCCGATGAGTTACTGTCTAAAATCGTAACAGTATTATGCATTTTTGTTGAGCGTTCAAGTGTTCTCACCAATCCAACAGAATAAGAACTAATCCCTGTATCTGAAATTATTTCCTTACCCTTGTCATAAAGAACAAAACTGAACGTATCCGCATGTGTATGTCCAGGTTGATATGAAGGACTAATATTACCAAAATCTGCAAAAAGAGTCATGTTGTCAGCTTTGAATTTATAGTAACCTGATTCATTACTATTTGGCTCTATTGTTTTAATTCCTGTATTACTAATTTCATTTAACAAATGAGATATTCCAGTATACTCCTTATTTACTGAATCACCGAAGGCAGGCATAGAATTTCCTATCGAAAACCATTTCAATTTCCCAACTCCTGCCCCAATTATTTGTTGCAACATAGAATAAACCTGAGTTGAACATGTAGAATTTGAAAAATTTGAGCCAACAATCAAATAACAATCTAACAATCGCTCCATTAATATCATATGATACATAGGTGACAATTCATAATGCATGCCATCTTTATTAAATTGCTCTTTTAACTCATTCAACATGCGTTTACCTGAAAATTGTTGTAAATTTAAATCTCCAAAATACCAAGAGCCTATCCATAATGCACAAATATTCTCCAACAAATGGTTTGCGAGTATATGATATTCGAGTCTGGATTTTAACCTAATAAGATCAGACCGAAGAAATTGCAGGAATTCTATGGAATGATAATTATGTTTAAGTGAAAATCGAATCCAGTTTACTAGCCTTAATGATGTAGGATAAGGTTCAACTCCATCAATGGATGAGTGTGCCTTATCAATAAAATCTTTTATTAAAAAAACGCCTTCTTCCTTATTACAATAAGCAAGAAAATCAAAGTAATTAAGGTTGTAAGTCCATAATTTTCCATTCTCTTTGAAATTCCAATCAATAAACTCCCTTTTAAATGAGACCCTTTGACTTAAAAACTCAAATTGAATTTCAGCAATTGAAAAAGTTATAGCACAAGAAGGATTTCTAAATGGTATAGAACCTATACCTTTTTCAAGGACCCCAACGTTACCTTTAAAACCATGATACTTTGGCTTTCCTATTACCCTATAATATACCTGATAGAAAATTTGAATTATCTTTAGATGTCTAAGGGTATGAAAAAGACGTAAAATTTTAACTAAGATCTATCCACCTACTCTCTTTTAAACTTTGTAAGGCGCAAAAAGTTGCCTTTGTTGTATTTACGATACTATCGAAAGGAATTAATGGTTGACCTCCCTTTTTTACCGTTTCAATGAGACGTTTAAATTGTTCTTTGTGACCTTTGTCCAACCTTGTTTTCAAACTACTAAAACTTTTAAAACCAAACCCTTCTAACTTTCTAAAATTATCAATAACTAGGGTTCTTGATTGACTATAAATTTCTATGCGTTCTTTGGGATAAGACTTACTTCCATTTGAAAAATAATTTATCACTCCTTGCGAACCATTTTTAAACTTTAAAGTTATTATAGCATTATCAGTATTTTCAGATGGATTAACGCCCAAACCACACATTGACACTGAAGTAACCTCTGAATTTGTTAAATAGTTCATTAAATCTATAAAATGGCATGCTTCCCCTATAATTCTCCCTCCTCCCACACTCAAATCTTGTACCCAAACTTCATTAGGTATGAAACCTGCATTCATTGTGGCTATTATGCTTATTGGAGTATTATTCCTTTCACCAAGTAATTGTTTGGCTTTGATTGCATGTGGCGAAAATCTACGATTAAATCCTACAGACAAAGTAACAGGAACTGTAACTCTTGAATAAGCATCAATAATATTGTCCAATTCAACTTGATTAAGTGCTAATGGCTTTTCTACAAATACATGTTTACCTTTACTTAATGCTTCAATGGTCATCTTAGCATGAAGGTTATGTCTGGTAGTAATCATAACAATATCCACTGTACTATCTTGTAATATTTGCTTATAGTCTGTTGTACTAAAATCGAAGCCATACTTATTAGCAAGAGATTTTGCAGTTAAACCTCCAAGACTTGAAATATATCTATAATGTGCTCCGGATCCTTTAAGTGCAGGCATTACAGTCATCTTAGTAAAATTACCTGCCCCTATAATGCCTATTGTACCTTTTGTTTCTTGATATGTACTTTTTTTAGTTTCAATTGATGTTTTAGAAGGATCTGCTTCAGAAGAATATTTAAGAATAGAAGCAATCGATTTCCCTCCCATATTAGAATAAATGGAAAGATAATTTTGCAATAGAACCCTTTCTGTAATAAGAGGATTCACATTCAATTGTTTTTTAGATAAGGCATTAAGTATCGTATTAAAATTACGTTGTTCTGTCCATCTAACATAACCAATTGGATAATCCATTCCCTTTTGTTCATAATCTTCATCATATCTACCTGGGCCATAAGAGCATGAAACTTGGAATGATAATTCTTTCTTAAAGAAATCGGATCGTTGAATATCTAATCCAATTACTCCAACTAAAACTATTCTTCCCTTTTTCCTGCTCATTTGAGCTGCTTGACTAATAACATCATTGCTTTTGGTTGAAGCAGTAATGATTACTGCATCGCAACCTATACCCTCTGTTAAAGTTTCTACAATTTTTACCCCATCCGATTTCCCTGAATTAAAAGCTTGTATTCCTAGTTTCTGTGCCAGAGCAATTTTATCTTCATCATAATCAAAACCAATAACATTACAGCCATTAGAAAGTAATAATTGAGTAGTAATTAATCCAATTAATCCTAAACCTATTACAACAACCGTTTCTCCCATAGTAGGATTTACCAATCTTATACCTTGAAGTCCAATTGAACCAATAACCGTAAAAGCTGCTTCTTCATCGGTTACATTATCAGGAATACGGGCACATAGATGTTTAGGAACATTTACAATTTCAGCATGATGCCCATTACTTGCAACCCTATCACCTATCTTAAATTCAGTCACATTTTCGCCAACTCCAATTACTACACCTGAATTACAATAACCTAGTGGTAATGGTTCATCCAATTTATTAAAAACTGCTTCAAGAGTTGGAATTAAACCTTCTGTTTTAATCTTATCTAAAACTTGCTTAACTTTTTCAGGTTGTTGCCTGGCTTTTGAGATAAGATTACCTTTTCCAAACTCAACCAGCATCTTCTCTGTACCAAGCGATACAAGAGAACATCTGGTTTTAATTAGTACAGATCCTTTACTTACAATTGGTGAAGGTATCTCCTCAAGAATTGTATTTCCCTTTTTTAAATCCTGAATTATTTGTAACATTATAAAAAGCTAAGTATTAAATAAATTTTGTAATAATTGACTATACCATTAATAAATTCTTTTCTTGCCTGTTTGGATAATTAATCAACACAGCCTTATATTTCCCTTTAAATACAAACAAACTACCAGCCGCCACTCCTATTACACCAAATTCATGAATAATATCAGATATATCAGTCAGCTTACCCGCTCCTCCAAGTACCGTAATAGGTACAGAAACTGCATCCCTGATTTCACGAATTAACTTTTTATCATAACCGGTCATTATTCCATCACGATCAACTGAGTTAATCACAATTTCACCAACTCCATTCTGTTCGCAAATACGTGCAAACTCAATTGGATTCAATCCAGTTGAGTTTGTCCCATTTATTGTAACAACCTCCCTCTTACCAAGCAATCCTTTTTGTTTTACATCAATTACTACAACAATGCTTTGAGACCCAACTGCCATAGCCATCTCTTTAATTAATTCCGGTCTTTGAACAGCTGCTGAACTTATTGCTACTTTCTCAGCACCTAATGAAATGATACGTTTGGCATGTTCAATTGTTTTAACCCCTCCGCCGTAACATAATGGCATCCTGCTTTCAATACTAATATTTCTTATCATCTCAAAATCCGGCTCTCTGTTTTCTTTGCTGGCATCAATATCTAACAACATCAATTCGTCGACTTCCTTTTCATTAAATATTTTAACTGCATTAATTGGGTCACCAATATATTTTCCGTTTTTAAACTTTTCTGTTTTAACAAGCCCTTTATTTCGAACAAGTAAACATGGAATGATTCTCGGCTTTAACATATTTTATATAAGTGAGAAATTTTTAAACAATACAATTCCATTTTTATGACTTTTTTCCGGATGAAACTGCATTCCAAAGATATTTTCTTTGTTTACTGTTGAAGTAAAACTTTGACCATATTCTGTTGTTCCAAGTATATCATCTTGATTAGTGGTGTCAAAATAATAACTATGCAGAAAGTAAAATCCAATCTCATAATCTACACCATCAAATATTTGGTGTGGTTTCTTCAATTCAACCGTATTCCAACCGAGATGTGGTAAATAAGGTTTTTGAGACAACAACTTTTCATCAAATCGCTTTACTCTTCCCTTTATCCAACCGAAACCTTTCAAATTTCCTTCTTCGCTCCCTTCTGAAAGCAATTGCATCCCGACACAAATTCCTAAAATAGGTTTCTTCCTTTCAAGCACCATCTCATCAAGAAACAATTTTAATCCAGAAGAATTTAAAATACTCATTGTTTCATCAAAAGCACCAACTCCTGGTAATATCAAATGCGTTGCATTTGATAATACGGATTGTTCACTTGAAATTACATAAGGTATATTAAGTTGGTTATAAATGTTAGCAATGGCATGAACATTGCCTGAACCATAATTTACTATTCCTATCACTTTTAAATATTATCTTTTTCCACCTTTTTCAAGACCTAACCATTTCAAAACTCTTGCACCTAATTTGTATATATTGTCTTGAGAGGCATAATCTTTGTAACTTTTATTTGGTGCCTTAAAATATTCTTCAAGTTCCTTTATTGTAATTCCAAGTTTATTGGCTATAAATTCTTTGTCTTGAGCTATAATCTGTTTATCAAAAGATGGTTCTTGTAATTTAATCAATGCTTCTTCACGAGTCATTTGACCTGTCAGGATAAGACTTGAATATTGCACCTTACGAACATCAAATCCAAATTTCTGTGGTAACCAATAACTTTCATAAAATTTTGTAAACCTTGACTCAAAATGTTTTTGCGGATAAGGCTGCCAACCGAATTCGCTCTCTAATAATGCCATTGCCTCACTTTTTATATATGGCATATAATTTAAAGGTCTAATAACTCGAATTCCTTTTACATAAGGAAGATAAATCTTATGCCAAAGTATACTTGTCAAAGGAAACTGTTTTAATGGCTTCGACCCAAATTTTTTATGTATATCCTTTAATTGAATAACATCTGATTGATAATACATCCACTCAATTGGATTTCTAACACATTCGGTGGAGTAGTTACCCCCAGTAAGAATATAGTTAACTTTGTATTTTGATGCAAAATCATACATAGTTGCAAAAAAAGCATGATCTTGAGGAGTATCAATATGGGAAACACCTGACTTAAAATATGCTAATTGCAAATCTTTCATCTCTTCCCAATCTATTACATGAGTATATAAATCCAATCCTAGTTTGTCTACAATTCTTTCTATATTATTCACTGCAATTTGCGAATTCCATCCTGCATCAACATGAAATACCAGAGGGCGAAGACCTAACTTTACTTTTGCAAGATACACCAAATATGAACTGTCGATACCTCCGCTCATTCCTATAATGCAATCAAAATCCTTACCTACTCCTTGCTTTTTAATTTTTTCGACGGTCTTCATTATTTCATTAAAACCAGACTCATCAGTTTTCCATGAGGGCAAAATATTTTTATAATAATCTCTGCAATGGTCACATACACCTCTTTCGTCAAATTGAATTTGACTGTCTGTTGTGTCCATTACACAATTTGTACATATTTGATAAACTCTTTCTGTCATTTATTTTTGATATTATTAAATTGATTCGCTACTAATATTAATTGTTCCCAAGTTTCAGAACCACTGCGGTTCCATGAATATTTGGTTGAAAGTTCAAGTGCCCGTTTTGCAATAGAAACCCTTTTAGGATGATTACCATAATAAATCATTATTGAATCAGCGATAGACTGAGGATCTTCTGGATCAAAATACACTCCTCCATCTTCTAAAACTTCAGGCATAGGCCCTCGATTTGAAGAAGCAATTGGTAATCCTGCACACATTCCTTCCAAAAGAGTATTCGGCATATTTTCGCAACTGGATGCAAATAAGAATAAATCTGCTTTACGAATGAATTCAGGTATTTCATTATGAGAAACAAATTTATATTGTTTTATAAAATTACCTTCCGGATCGACTTCATTTAGTACTTCATTTAGCATTATTTGAGCTTTACCACTACCACCTCCCACCAAATCAAGACTCATGTCAATCCCCTTTTTCCTTAATATAGACAATGCTTTTACAACATTCCATTGATGTTTATATAATGCCGTATTAGAAATGTATAAAGCACGAATGGGTGCTTCTTTAGTCTCTTCCCAATTTTTTAGTACTACGCTTTGTCTAAATTCAGCACCAGTACCATGTGGAATAATCTTCTTATTATTTAATTTTCCAGTAAAACGTTCGATGATATTGGCAGCATAATTTGTCAAAAAAATTGCACTCTCTGCTTTTCTTAATGAATAAGCCTGAACATATTTTAACAATAATAATCGTAATCGAGATTTCGAAAACCCATATCTTTTCATTTCTCCGGGTTCGTATGAAAGCATATCCCTGCTCATAACAAGACAAGGATTAAAATTAACCAATGCACCGGCATCAGTATAAAGAAGAATCTTACAACCAGCCTGCCTAACTTCTTTTGGCAATATAAAATATTGCCAATATAACTGGCTAAATATAGAACGTTCCAGAATGGAAGGTGAATGTTTCACGAGCCACGGATAATCCGGAAGTAAATTAGCAAGAGATTTATAGGTCCATACATGAACTTCAGATATTCCAAATTTCATTGGATCACTTTCCTTTAAGATACCAATAAGGTGAGCTTTGGCGCCACCTGAACGATTTCGAGAAGCATCAATTCCTACAATCATTATCAGGATTCAACGTTGTTTGCATTTCTCACTTCACCAAAATACAATTTAAATGCTTGTATTATCTTTTCATTTTCATCATAAGATCTAGAAGCAACGCGAACAAAATTACCATTTAGACCAATTTTATCTGAACAATCTCTGATATAAATGCCATGATCAATAATCATGTCGATACAGAAATCAAAAGAAGATACTCCTTCAGGTAATTTTACTAATACAAAATTTGCTTTTGATGGGAATACTTTAATAGAGTCCACTTCATAAAATGACTGAATAAACAATTTTGTTTCATTAATGTACTGCTTTCGAACTGCTTCATATCTATTTAGAAATTCATGGTCACAATATAATTCATAGAAATAATCAGCTATACCGGAAATATTCCATAAATATCCATTAGAAACTAATTCATTTACCCGGTCTTTAGACATAATACCATATCCTGCTCTAATTCCGGCAATTCCAAAATCCTTCGACATACTTTTAACCAATACCAAGTTGGGATATTTACTAACCAAGTTCGAATTATCGATTAAATCTAAATCATCATCTTCAAACGCGAAATGTAAAAAACTTTCATCTATAATGATAAGTTCAAGATGTTTGTTGTTATCCAGGAAATTAATGATGCTTTTACGAGAAAGATAGTTTCCAACTGGATTATTCGGATTAATGATAATAGCTGTGTCCGCCTTCTTGTTTCTAATGTATTCAGAAAAATTATCTAGGTTAAGATTATAATCATTTGATTCTTCTAATTGAAAATATAATATTTCTGTATCCTTCAAGGCAAATTCGTAATAAGATGAAAACGTAGGAATTGGTAAGGCTACAAGTTTACCAGCGAATCGATGCATACAAGCTTGAATCACCTCAATTGCACCATTTCCAACAAATATTGTATCCGGATCCGTCTTAAGAACTTTACCAATTCTTTTTCTAACATCAAAATTTTGAGGCGGATAAAACTCTAGTAAATATCTCAACTTAGATGTTGAAGAAATTTTAAACAGGTATTCCATAAATAAATCTGTGGCATAAGGATTGGAAAGAAAACAAGCATCAATCTTTACTTTCAATTCTGGAATTTCGTGAATTATAGTTGAGATACTTGGTGAATGAGAACCACTATGTTCTTTTAACTCTTGTATCTTATTTTTTATTTCGACTTTATTCATTTTTGAATCTGATTACTTATGTATTTTTTATTAATTGAAAAAATCAAATCACATTGTGCCTTATAATATGGATTCCTTCCGAAAAGTTTTTTTTTCCATTTTTTGTAAGTCGTATCATTTGAAAGAACTGTTACTGGATTTGGAGAAAATCTTGGGCTAACTTCCAAGAAATAAGGTTCACTATTTAAATCATCGTGATCCCATGTAACATCAAAAGCACCCATCCCAATGTTTAACTTTTTAAAGTTATTTAGAATATACTCATGCCATTGATTTGGGTAATCAGTGAACTTTATTGTTCCACCAAATGAACTTGCTGTTGGTTTCCATTCGTCAGTAGGATTGATACGCCAATAACTTAACACAACCTCATTACCTACAATTGTCACTCTTAAATCAGTTCTAATATCCAACAATTGTTGAATAATAATATGCTTGAATTTCTTAGTATAGTCGCCATCAATTAAAAAAGCCTGCATTTCCTCTTTGGAGTTAATCTTATAAATATCATGACTACCACTCGAATGCTCTCCTTTAATTAATAATGGAAAACTAAGTATCTCCGGTATCTCACTAACTTGGTTTACAACTATTGTTTCTGGCATTCGAATATCATTTTCTTTAAAATATTGATACATAAACGCCTTATTTTCAAGGAATGAAATCTCATACGAACTAGGAATCATCCTGTTGTTGTTTTCTTCTAACGACTTAGAGATAAGAATTAATTCACTGGCATAATCTGATATTCTTTTATCTATTAGGTTCTGAGAAGGTGACCAAAAAATTGTGGCGTTTTTATGCCCTTTTAATTGAACTGAACATCTGAATTGCATTTTCAATTCAATTAATGCCTCAATAGCAGATAAATCCCAACTCAAAATTTCATTACCATACCTTCCACCTATGAACGATAAATAAATAATATTCGGTGATTTACGATTATAGTATCTTAATAAATCTAACCAACTGATTTTACGAATGACATATAAAATCAATAATATAGTTTTAAACAATGTTCTCATTTAGATTGCTGGTGATTTCAGTTGTAATTGTTTTAACTCAGAATAACCTATATATTTAATATTCATTTTATTAATCAAATCTATAATATGTGAATATAATCGTACTTCACCATGCTCATGATTATAGCTCAAATCATCATAAATGTAAACTTCTTTGCCCGGTTTTGAAAGTTGACTTAGTAGTAATAACTTATCTTCAGGACATCCTGCCATAACAACTTGATATCGTCTGACCGGTATTCCGATTTTTCTTAACCAAGAAACTGTAACATTATACTTATTAAAAGGTCTTACTGTACAGAATAATAAAAGGACATCAGGATTTCTAAAATAATCAAGTATTATCTCTTTTATAATTGGAAAATGCTTTAGATTACTATACTGTATACCTATCCCCTTGCCTATTTCAGGCCATGTATCAGCAAGAGTATTATCAATATCCATTATCACATATTTTTGATAATGATTATAATTCAACAATCGAGGCATGCCCCACGCAAGGATGTTTGAAAGGCTTCGTTTGATGCCTTGTTTCATTATGAATAAATAATTCCTACTTTTTATACGCGGTTGTAGAATAGCTTGTATTAAATTCTTTTAGTGAACCTCTTACTTTTAACCTAAAAAAGAACTTATCCCAATAATATCCATTAAATATTCTAAGAGTTGTTTGTAATAGTAAGGCTATTCCTTTCTGATATTTTGGAAATTGATCTAGTCCATAACGCTTATTAGAAGCATCCGTTTCTGTTCTTACAATTTCGAAGTAAGCAGTTGAATGACCCTTTTGTGAAGGGTACTTCCTAAATTCACCATTAATACCACCTGTATAATAAAATGGAGTATTTGAGAATAAAAAATTACAAAACAAATCATAATCCATTCCATATCGGAGTTCGGTTTTCAACCCTCCTATTTTATCATACACTTTCTTACCCCAAAAAGTACCTGGCTGACATAAAGTTGGACCAATCCGCTTTGCAATAAATGAGTTAAAGTTACCATAATAAAATCTATCCTGGGGACGATCATCTGCATCAATAGTTAAGGCTCCACCAAAAAACACAGCATCAACATTATTTTTTTTGATGGCAGTTTTAGCAACCCTTTCCAATGTTCCTTCTCCTAATAAATCATCCGAATTGATCCATCCAATAATCTCTCCTGTACATTGTGCAAATCCATTTGAAATAGCCTTAGTTTGTCCACTATTTACTTGGCTTGTCCAATAATGCAGATGCTTTTCATATTTACGAATTATATCAAGGCTTCCATCTGTGGAACCATCATCAATAATTACAATTTCTTTATTCTGATAACCCTGATTTACAACCGACTGGATTGTTCTTTCCAGAAAGGTATCCTGATTATAAGAAACAATTACTACTGAGACTTTTACATTTTGATTCATACTATTTTTGTTTTTCTGATTGATATCTTTTATTCATAAGATCATGCATTTCTACCATTGTATCCTCTAGATTCCATTTCCAATGCCATTGTGGATAATGAGAAATAAACTTGGATACATCACTAATGTACCAAATATGATCTCCAATTCGATTAGTTTCACTGTATGTATAGTTGATTTTATTTCCGCTTATTTTTTCACATATTGCAATGGCTTCTAACATAGAACAGTTAGAAAATCTTCCGCCACCTGCATTATATACTTCACCTGCACGTGGATTTTGATAGAAATGCCAGAACATATTTACTAAATCACTGCTGTGAATATTATCTCTTACTTGTTTTCCATTGTATCCAAAAATGGTATAATGTCCTCCTGTAATTGCACATTTCATTAGATAAGCCAGAAACCCATGCAATTGCGCTCCTGAATGATTTGGTCCGGTCAAACATCCACCTCTAAACACACCAGTCTTCATGCCAAAATAACGTCCATACTCTTGTACCATTACATCAGCTGCTACCTTTGAAGCCCCAAAAACAGAATGCTTGGTATGATCGATACTCATCATTTCATCGATTCCCTCTTTAAAATAAGTATGATTTGCATTAATTTCCCATCTGGTTTCAAGTTCTTCTAAAGGAAGATAATTTGGTGTGTCCCCGTAAACTTTATTTGTAGAAGTGAAAATAAATACAGCATCAGGACAATAAATCCGAGCAAGTTCAAGCATATGCAAAGTTCCAGTAGCGTTCACACCGAAATCAGTTAGAGGTTCTTTGGCAGCCCAATCATGGCTTGGCTGAGCTGCAGCATGAATAATTAATTTAATATCTTTTCCATATTCAGCAAACACTTTCTCCAATGCATTATAATCTCTGATATCAAGATTATATGGCTTAAAATTTTGATGCTTCTCGATTAATCTATCCCTGTTCCAATCAGTTGAACCATCTTTGCCGAAAAAATAGGAACGTAGATTGTTATCTATTCCAACTACCATATCAAATTTAGTTGCTAAAAATTCTACCGATTCTCCTCCTATTAAACCGTTTGAACCTGTTACTAATGAAATATTCATATTATTTATTTATTTGTTTGTTTGTTTGTTTTTTGATGATTTAGTTTATTAAGGAACATCCCTCCCATCAACATTAGCTGAAAAGGAAACCATGCTGTTTTCGTATAACCAAGCATTTGCGTAATTAAAGATATGCTCAAAAATAACAAGCCAGCATATATATATAATGCTGTTTCTGAGTCTGTTTCAAATTGATTCAGTATAAAATATTTAAAAGAACTAACCATACTTTTGAAATAAATTGTTGCAAATATAACAAAAGCCAGTATTCCCATTTCAATCAAATAACAAATCCATCCAGAATCGATGGTTCCTTCTACAACTCCTGTCACATTCGAAACCTTAAAACTAATTGCTTTTACAGCTTCCCCAGATCCATCAAGAAAGTCGGGACCCATTCCTAAAATAATTTGAACTGGATAATCTAACCACTTTTTAAAAGCGTTCTCAAAAACTTCAAGTCTTGCATAAAAAGAGCTAGCACCTGAGGTTGATTCTAAAAACACATCCGATTGTATCCCCTCTAAAGTGCTTAGATAAAGAGGAAGCACAACCAAAAATCCAAACACAACAAATAACAAAATTCCTAGCATCACTTTCTTGCTGTTTCTTACTTTATTAATTGACATTTGAGCTACAACAATTAATGAACAAATTAATATTGCCAGTATTACTGTTTTGTTAAGCATCATCAGTAATACAATTAAGAAGAAAGCTATTACAATAATGTAACTTATTTTTTGAAGAATATTTGACTTATCAAAAAACAATTTTATCAAAAGGATCACAGTAGAAATTCCCGTTAAAATATGGTAACCCGCGTAATAATAATTCGCTCGAAACAAGTAATGAATTTTTTCTGTGTCATGAATCTCTGCATCAACATTCTTAAACTCTAATAGATTCTTACCACTGAAATAAGCTTGAATTAAGATGAATGCACCTAGGAAAACTGAGGATAGCCATGAAAAAAGAACCATTCGCTTATTTTGATCCGGTTTAGCATATTTTACAGTATAAAAATAAAGAACTGATAACTGAGCAAGCAACATAAAAGGTCTAAAAGTTACTAAACTGTAAAAAATCAAACCAGTAATAATACTAAAGATTAACATGAAAACCAGAAACAAATAAGTTCTTCCTAATTGCGATAATGTAAGTTTAATTCTATTCATCGAACTTATCAATATCATTTGTATCAATAAGAATATAAATAGAAAGTCTGAAACTAAAAACTCTCCACCTGGTATCGACCAAAAACCACCAGCAGGTGCTAATAACGCAAAAAAGGGTAAAGAAATTAAAACTGTAACAGGTTGAATGAACATTCGAATAATAGAGAATACTGCTATAATAGCCATTACAATCTTTACTTGACCTTCTGAAATACCTGCCAGCATTAATAATACCGGAATGGCCCAAATCAAAGCATGTATAGCTAGCTCAAACCCCGTAACCTTGTATATTGTATTTAATTCTTGTGTTTGTTTCAATTTCTATATAAATCAATAATTCGCCTGAAAGTCTAAAAACTGCTTATTGAAATAATAAAGTCTAAGCGGCTTAATCAATAATACTCCAGTAAAAACCATAGAAATAAAAAGCCCTGCAGGCAGAAGGTAAGCTATTAAAGAATGACTGTTAATTTCTGCATAATGAATATATCCGGATTGAAATCCGATAGACATTAACAATGAAATGACTACAAGAATTCCAAAATAGATAACTTCTCTTCTCATAAAAAACTTTTCTTCTTTAAAAAAAATATTAATGGCGATTCGAAGATAACCTGCATTCATCACCATTAAAACTCCCATAAAAGCAGCTATACCTCCAATATTACCTCCATATAATGATGCAATCCATAATACCGGAATTTGGATAAGTGTTATTGTGGTTAAAAGAATATTCCTATTTCTTAAGGCACCAATATAATCTGAAACAGGACCCACAATGGTTGAAATTGAATTAAACAAAACTTGAAAAGATAATATGGCAATTAATAATGGTGCCAAATTACTTTTAGGCAACAGAATTGAGGCAAAATATTCATTACCTAGTATTATTAATGAAACACCAAATATAGAAAGACCTATAATCCTGAAAATCGTATCCCAAAGAGCCTTTACTGCTTCCATTCCCTGTATCAATATGCCTTTAGATTGAACAGACAATGCATTTCCAATCACGGCAAAGGGAAACGATATCAGCTCTAATAATTTAGCAACTGCACCTAAAATACCCACAATTTCAGCTCCTAAAAACCGACCAAATAAAAATATTGGAATAGAATCAAAAGAACGAACATTAAGTCTTAACCAAAGAAAGTGTATACTTTCTTTTAACATAAATTTTTGGGTTAATGTGGAATTAGGATCAATTTCTTCTTTGGATAAATTGCTGTATTCCTTTTTAAAAAGTAGCCAAATCATAAATACAGAAAGAAGTGAAGTTGTTATTGCGGTGATAAAACCCGCCAATACAAGCCCAAATGCAGTAGGCATAACAAAAGCAACAAAAAGAAAAGAAGAAGACCTAAACAATGATTGATATGTATCAATCCATGCTAGAGATTTGAAACCTAATAAAGCCATTAAAGATGCCCTTACAAAGTTTGAGCAAATTGTTATCCATGCGCTCAAAACTACCAATGTAAAAAGTATCAAATTAAATTCAATTTTACCAGTGCTTTTAATTATAATATAGGAAATAACAAATAAGGGAATAATGCCAATTAAACCGGTGGTGAGTTGTAGCTTTGACCAAGCAATAAATTCTGATTTTATAGATGCCTTACGGGAAACCCTTGCAGCACTTAGTTCTTTTCCTGCTGCAGATGATACTCCGAAATCAACAAAAGACTCCAAAATTGCTATTACTGCTCCGTAATATAACACCTTACCATACTCCTCTGCCCCTACCGCCCTAAACATTATTGGCAAACTAATCAAAGTATATAATGAAGAGAAAAGTCTAGGAGCGGTACTTAGACTTAGAACTTTTAACAGATAATTCTGTCCATTCATCTTCTTATAACTTAAACAATGGTTTAGGTGAAGATTCTATAAGCTGCAAAACATTTTCTGTTACCCTTTCAGGCATTTTCTCAGAAGGTAATGGTCCAGAATTTGTATTTATCCAGCTCAAAGTATCTTCTATATTATTAAAGCTTGAAGTGCGGGTAAGTATCTCATTAATACCAGTAAGATTATTTATCAAATTTGCGCGAGGATAAGATTTAAGAACCTCCCCGTAACTTAAAGATTCAGCTTTATCGTAACCTACCAACAATAATGGTAAACCCATTAATGCCGGAACTAATGAAATTGTGCTTGGTTCTGTTAAAGCACAACAACAAGTTTCCAAACGTTCAATCATCTTTGAATTGTCGATCACTTCAACTCCTCCATCTTTAAACACATCAAGATTATACGTTTTTCGTGTATCCGGGTGAGGTTTTAAAATTAGTTTTTTACCATATTTTTGTAAAGTTTGATGCGTATCAAGAATAAATTTGATATATTCTGACTGACTTTGAAATACTAATCCGGCTGCGGTTAAGGCCGTATCCAAATACATTACGTCAGTAAATCCATTTTGGTCTTTTCTTAACAGGCCGCCAATCATTTCTTGTTTTAATCCAAAAGCCATTAAATCGGGATTTCCAACCTCAGCAATTTCATCTTCCTGAAAATTATAAATATTGTGAGCATGAAGTCGGTCTGGTTTAGCATAAATTAAACACCTTGTTGTTTTAGAGTCAGATGAAACTTGAAAGGTCGCTGGACGAGTAAAAACCTGGATAATATTGTTAATAAAACCTACATAATCATTTATTTTTCCACCTGTGGCATAAATTGATCGGATATAACAAGGGAAAGTATATTGTAATAATTTAGGTACCCTTTTTAATATAAATAAACCATATGATAATGGGTTTGTTTTATAAGCACTTTTCTTTTTATTATCTACATCTTGAACCCGAATTAATCCATGATATAGTAAAATAGTTGGTATCCCATGCTTTTGACAATATCTGTTAAATGCACGGTGAGCAAACGTATGTATAGAAAGAAACAAAACAAGATCTGGTTTCTCTTCTATAATTATTTCTTCAAACCCTTTACCATTATAATAAGAAATATCTCTCATTTTAAGGCCATTTAGATGTTCTTCTTTTTCATATTCATCTTCATTACCCCATGAACCAAGATGTAAAAGCATTGATTCAATTCCTGCATCCTTAAAAGCACTTAAATGTCTTGAATAATTATGTGCACCACCTTTCCAACTGTCGAAGAAAATTACTTTATACTTCATTAAATATTTATATCTATTAATTTACGGAAAACCTATATGTTGTTTTTTGTTCATAACTCTCTCCAGGATGAAGCTCCGTTGAAGGAAAATTATCATGATTGGGAGAATCAGGGAAATGCTGCGTTTCTAGGCAAATACCTGCGTACTTTTGGTATGGTTCCCCTCCTTTACCAATTAAGGTACCATCTAAAAAATTACTTGTGTAAAACTGAATACCGGGTTGATTTGTTATTATATCCATTTTACGACCGCTACTAGGTGAATATAATGTAGCGGAATGCTTAGATTCATTATCTTTTTTATTAAGCACCATGTTGTGATCAAAATCAAAAACGGCTTCCATACTTGAATTACCAATTAACTTGGGCATAGTAAAATCAAGGGGCGTAGTTTGAATTGGAATAATCTTTCCGGTTGGTATAAATTCTTTATCCACTTCAGTATATCCACTTGCATCAATATAAAGTTCATGATTTAAGATGGTTTTCTCTTTTGAAAAGGCCAAATTAAAATAAGAATGATTCGTTAGATTTATTATAGATGATTTATCTGATTTAGCCTTATACTCTATTGTGAGTTCATTATTATCAGTAAGTGTATAAACTAATTCTATTGAAAGATTACCTGGGTAACCCTCTATTCCATCGGAATGATCATAACTAAGTATCAGTTTATTAACTTGAGTTAAAAATTGAGTTTTCCAAATAACTTTATCTAGGCCAACATAACCACCATGTATACTATGATTACCTCTGTTTTGAGTAAGTTGATAAGTTATCCCTTGTAGTGAGAATTGACCATTTGCAATTCTGTTGGCATATGGACCAACCACTGCTCCAAAATAACGGTTGCCTTTTTGAAGGTATCCTGCAAGATTCTCAAAACCCAGAACAATATCTTCAAAAACACCATTTCGATCAGGAACTAAAATACTTTGTATTGCTGCTCCGTAATTAATGACCTTTACTACAATACCATTCTTATTTTGCAAAGAAAATATAAAGACATCTTCCCCATTAAAATTACCAAACAATGAACAAAAAGGATTATATTTTTGACTTTGATGGTCAATCATTATTTATAAAATATTAGAATATACTAATACTTGCTGAAATTACTTTACTTCTCTCACTATTCCCTTTATAGGCGTCATTTATTTCTTGTGCTGATATAACCAGCCAACAAAAAGGCAGTTTTTCATCTCCTATTCCAACTTCATCTTCGTATTGGAAATTAAAGACCAAAGGCGCAAGCGTATTATCAATTTTAAAATAGATATGAGCTGTATCGTTACTATCAAGAATACTTAATATTCCTTCTGTTGGACTTATACCATTTATGGCAGAAATTGTCAAATATTTTGATTGTTGATTTGTAAACGTCCAATTGTTCAAAGCGTGTTTATGAGCAAAATTACCTCCACAATTAACTCTATAGGTTAAAGTTCTAAGATAGGATTCGGGTAAAAATGTAAAAACAAAAGGATGAATTATATCTATATTATCGTCAAGGATAGTAATTTCTCTCTTCAATTCGACTCTGTCAGTGTATGCAGAAAATTCATCCTTTAACCGAAATTTGCCATTACAATCATTAGTTGCCTTTATAACAATTCGATCATTATATTTCTCGATTGTTTCATTTCTGTTGAACAAGTGAGTATGCTGTTTTCGTTCATTGTCATAACAAATTGCATAACCAGAAAGATAATCATTACTAAAAGTAATATCATCATATGTTCCATGCTGTATCTGTCCAATCACAGGTAATCTTCCATTTCCTTTTGGAATAAACGATTCGATTACGAGACCTTTCTTTCTATTAAATAATATGACATATGCATTTGTCTCTATCCGGATTGTTCCTTTATTCATTTCAATCTCAATCCCGTTTGGTTGAGAGTCAATCCTGCTATTGTCTTCCTCGATTAATACTACTTCATTTAAATCCTCTGATATCTTTTCTTTCAATGATAAAAATCGGGGTATAGTAATATGTGTCCTAAAGTCGCTTGACCAGTAAAATAAAAGATTTTTCCAATCCTGATTGTCGCATTTTTGATTGTAAAATCTACTTTTAAAAATTTTGTAACAATCAGCATTTAACTCTAGATTATTTCTGCCTCCAATTGCCCATCTATATATATTGTATTTTTCCTGCTTCTTCACTTGAATTGGAAACACAGGATCAAAAGACATGGTAGGTATATTTTCCTCACATTGACTTACAATCTCAGACAAGAAAACAAATGTGTGATTCAACCCTATTTGCTTATACAACTCTTCAATTGTTTTCCATTCATCATTCCCGAGATTATTCTCAGTTTTGTATCGACCTGGTCTAAAGTCAAAAATTTCGACATCGCTCGTATAAAGTGGTAAATATTGTTCGCTATTTTCCTGTTCTCTTTTCTCAAGGTATAAAAGAAATTCTTCTGACTCTAATTCTTTATGAACAAGTCTCTGAAATTTCTGAAAAAGTACTGAATCTGCCCATATTAAGTTTAGTGAGCTTGAATCTCCATTTGTTATGTTCAATGGCTTAAAAGAATGTTCCTTTTTTACCCCTCTACTATATTTATAAAAGTTATTCCACTCAATGATAATATTCTTTATTCCTTCTTCCTGGTATAGCGAAATCAAATCTTTCGAAAATGCCATTTCATTAACCAAATAAACCGTAGGCTCATAATGCAACAGCTGAAAATATACATCTTTTCCAACTCTTAAATTAGCACGATTAACTTCATATGGTACAAGTGGAGCAATTATCTGAGAATAACCACTCCCAATCAGTTCAATTTGATTTTTAGAAAGTAAGGATCGAAATGTGGTAACCCAACTTGAATCTAATTCATTAACCAATTCAAGAGTAAGCCCAGTCATCTCAATGCTTAGCTTTACACCACTCTCAGCCAGTCTCAGCAATGGCCAATAACATTTTTCAACTACCTCGCTCCTTTTATTTTCCTCAATTGAAGAAAACATCAAATTACAATGATAAAAAGAATAAAGTTTCATTAATTTAAGATATCGGGTTGCCGCCACTTGCCAGCCAACCACCATCAACCACAATAGTTTGACCGGTTATATAAGAAGATGAATGAGAAATCAAAAAGTCAATAGCACTTGTCAATTCTGCAGGGTATCCAAATCGTTTTTTAGGAATTCTTGAAATAATCGAGTTACTGGAATTTGAATTGTCTGTAAGATCCTTTGTCATTTTTGTGGCGATACGCCCCGGACTTAAAGCATTAACCGTAATATCATATTCACTTAATTCAACAGCTAATGTCTTTAATAATTGTTCTAAACCGCCTTTTGATGCCGCATACGGACCAATGTTTCTTATACCGATTTGAGTTGTCAATGATGTAATACCTACTACTCTCCCAAAATTATTTTTTATCATTTCAGGTAAAAAATACTTACAAATGAGAAAATTAGACGTAAGGTTTGTTTCAATAATAAACTCCCATTCAGCTTTTGTCACCTCTAGGAGAGGTTTCCTCAATTGTCCACCATGAGCGAGTATTATATATTGATATGTTGCAACATCTTCAATAATCACATTATAAAGATTAATAAGATCTCCTTCATTCCTTAAATCACAACTATAGTAATGCGATAATGTATCATTTGTGGCAGCCCTTCCTACACCCACCACGTTTATTCCTTTGCTTATTAAATGTTCAGCTATGGCACTGCCAATGGAACCGTTCACTCCAAAAATTATAGCACTTTCTTTGAGGATTGTCAAATCACCTATTGATTAAAAGATTCGAACCATGCATTCACAGACCACCCCCCATCGATTACCAACTGTTGGCCGGTAACATGTTTAGAGTAATCAGAAGATAAGAACAATACCATGTCAGCTATGTCGCTAAGTTCTCCAATCCTGTTCAAAGGAGTCCTTGCAAGCATTTTAGTTTTTACCGTAGGATTCTGCTCAAGAAAAAACTTAGTTCTTGTAGAATAAATTGGACCTGGCGCAATTGAATTAATCCTAATATTATAAGTACCTAACTCAACAGCTAAAGACCTTGTTATACCTTCAACAGCTGATTTGCAAGCATTGTATAATACCCTATTTGGATAAGTTGCTTTAATGTGAAAACTAGTAAAATTCACAATACTCCCTGATCCATTATTAGCAAGTAGTTTTCCAAATATTTTACACATCAAAAACACGCTATTAACATCTACTTTAAATGCTTCATCCCATGACTCTACTTCAGTTTCGAAAATTGACTTTGTATAAGCAGGATATGCAACACAATTTATGATGCCATGAAGATCCTGAGTTAAATGAGAAATTTTATTCTCTAATTTAATAACGGATTTTTCATCAGACAAATCACATTCGAAAAAAATATCTTCATATCCAGGAATCGTGGAGTTCTTGTACTTGTCTAAAAACTTTTCTCTTGATCTACCGATAAGAATTAGTGACGCTCCTTCTTTATTTAGAGCTTCTGCTATTGTTTTAGCAAAGTCGCCATAACATCCTGCAATGATTATCTTCTTACCTTTAACCATCATACCTTTTCCCATTCAGGCTTTTTGCATAAATAAATCCAAATATAGGAAACACTTACATGTGGTTCTGCCCCAACCGGATGATAACCCATAGGTACAACAGAGCAAGTCCTATCTTTCACAATCCAAGCTCCATCAACTGATTCATTGTTACACCAAACGCCTTTACCTACTTGAATAGCTCTTCCAGAACCTCCTTTGATAAGATAGAAAAAAACTTCTTCGAAACCAGGTTCAAGATTAAGTTCGAAGTCGTGTGGAAGACTTGACCATGTTCCTTCACCAGCATGTTTGGTTATACCAAGTCGCATATGTTTGGCAAATGTCCGTGGAAGAAGGTAATGATATACTTCTCGTTTAAAATTGTCCTGTCCTATGGTTAAATGTTTACGTTCACTTTTCTCAATATGATGACTATCCCCATTGTATTGATAATCTACATAATCAATATCATTATCCGCTCCGATTTTCACTACTGCTTTTTCATCATTTGATTCGAAAATTAATGTTTGACTCTTTTCATCGTAATTAACTTTCAAAGTTTCTAGGTTGTTAAAGTTATTCCAGATCATATATATATATTTTTGTTTAAGTTTTCTAATGATTTATTAAAAGCCATGCTTAGATTGTAATCGCAGCCTACAGTAAAAGATCGACCAGTACAATCCTTTGGTTTAAAATTGAATGCAGATAATACTACAACGTTAAGTGCGTAATCTGAAAATGAAAAATAATTGTACCACATATCTAGCGTGAGGCTTTCGCCTAAAGAAAGTTTTATTAATCCTGTTACAAAATCACTTCCTCTTAACCGCGAACTCAATGAGCTATCCCAACCACCTGAAAGCCGAGGTGTAAGTTCTATAATTACTGGGCCTTTATCAGTTATCATAATATCTGCTTTTAGTATTGAGGCATAATTCACCTTATCGAAACCAAGTGCACAACCTGCACTATATATTTCTTTAATAATTTGCTCTTTTACCTTAAAATCATGTTGAGAAGGATTAATATGACCTAATTCTACTCCCCATGGTAAATCAAAATCGGTCAGTTTATCCATATTGAATAATTTCAAATCATCCCTGAATAACCTGTCAACCCAATTTAAAAAGTACATCTTTCCATTGAACCAAATTGTTTCGACACTTAATTCAGCCACCGCATAATTTATTGGAATCAACATTTCCTCGATTATTGCCAATCCAGTGGTTCCATTTAATTTTGCATCTTCAAATACTTCAAATGTAAATTCAGAAATATCTTGTATAGCAGTAAATCCTCTGCTTCCAGAATTATCCGTGGCTTTGACAACAAAAGATTTAAATTTATTTTCATTAATGAACTTCAAAGACTCGTTATAATCAGAAAACGAATACGATTTAGGCTGATAAACCCCTTTCTCAATCATTTTTTCCCGAAAGGTGTGTTTATTCCTGCAAATCTTTGAAATTTCAGGATCTATTCCGGGTAGACCTAGTTCTTTGGCAACCACATTAACTGTATAATGACAATCAGCAGCAGTAGTCATAACCGCTTTAATATTATAACTCTTCTTTAATTCTTGGATTGAATTTAAATTACCATCTACATCAAAAGTATCTAATGGTAATAAAGTTGAAGCATAACTCGCACAAACACAACTATCATTCATATCAGTTATTATCAATTCATAACCAAGTGCTTTTATCTGTTTTGCAGCAACTTCTTGCATCGGACCTCCTGCAAACAACCAAATCGCGTCTCTTCCCATCGTTTTTCTTAATTAATTTTCCTGCCAATTATAACCAATTCTCTGCCAATTCCAAGTTTTGAAAAGGCTTTATATAAATTCTTCCTGAATTTATCTGAATGTGATTTCTCTAAATTAAATTCAAATCCCTTTCTCATATAGTGACACTCTTTTCCTAACTCAGGTTGATCTAAATAATTTTTATCCATTAAAAGAAACAGGTCAATCGGAAATGTAACACTCTCATTCACTATTTCCAGACCAGCCTTCTCCATCAATTTCTTTAAACTTTTGGGATTGAAATAATTTAAATGCTCAAATGGGCTTATCCACCATTTTTTAGATCCTAACTTCACATTAATTTCTTGAATAGGATTAAAATCATTTGGAACTATAATGCATAATAATCCGTTCTTTTTCAATAAGGATTTAGATTTTTTAATGAAATGCATTGGGTTGAGGATATGCTCCATTACTAGGGAACTGTGAACTATATCAAATTTTTCAAGCGAAGGATCCAGATTTTCAAGTGTTACATTCATAACTTTACATTGGTGCTTCTTTTTGGAATAATTATAGGCATCCAATGATGGTTCTATTCCTAAAGCATCCATACCTCTATCGGAGGCAGTTTTAAGGAATAATCCTGGTCCAGATCCTACATCAAGTAACCTAATATGCTTGCCTTTCTTATTGTTAACTTCTGATTCGAGGTCATCAAGCAACCAATTGTAATTCAAGACCCACCAGTCATGATCACGTTCGTAATCATCAAAATATGATGTTTTCACATCTTGATAGAATGTTTTTTCATAGAATTCATTCAGTTCTTTTTGAGTTGGTAATGGGTTAACATGTGTATATCCACAAGTTGAACATTCAATTATATCTTTACCTTCTGCTTTTGCTATTATTTTACCTTTATGCATAATTTGTTATTGCTTTAATTATTAATGAATAATCACCTATTTTATTTTGATTTAAAAAGTGCATCCTATGATTTAAAAGGACATCCTCCTGACTTTGAAATTCTTTAACTGCATTGACAAAACGACTTGCAAATTGATCAATTGTACCAAGTGAAAACCCCAATCCGGCTTCTTCAAATACCTTAACTGATTTCTCATGATCTTTTGTAGGTGAAACAGCTAGAAAAGGAATTGAACAAGAGGCCAATTCATACGCAGTTACTCCAAATGCTATAAATGCCAAATACATTCGATTAAACAAATCAGCCAACTTGGAAGGAGATTGTATTAACTCAATATTTAGGAACTGGAATTCCTTCATTTGCTTAATTTCATCAATGCGATTAAACTGAGGACCTACAAGTAGAATAAAATGACAATCTCTAAACAAAGAATAATTTTCAAAAATTACCCGCAACATCATTTCCGTGATTAAAAAAGGATCAGTTGAACCAAAAGAAAGAAGTATATTATTACTATTTTTTTTCGCTTCCTTATTATTAGACGGATGGAATTCCTTTCTTATAAATACATATTCCCAACCTGAGTATATATTTCCTTTAAATCCATCCCATTTCCATTCCTTAATTTGTGGAATGGGTGGATATATTACGGCATCTCCTACTAAACGAGTGTCTTCAGGTGAATCAATAACAGATAAAAATACCCCTGTTTTCTTTTTAATAATATTAAGCTCTTCTTTTGTCAATTCATTTCTTGTATCATAAACCAAATGACTAATTCTTTGATTTTTAACAATTTCAATTAATTCTTGGGTTTGTTCAATTTTATCCTGAATTCGAACAACATTGTATTTTTTACCTTTTAACTGATTAAACCAATAATTGTCACCTCTTATTGCGAACCCAAAATCAATTTTTCTTTCTTCCAATTGTTCAGCAAGAGACAACATTCTAACAATATGTCCATTGCCCAACTCCAACCCGCCATCAGTTCGAATAAGTATTTTCAATGAATTATTTTGTCTAAAATTTCTTTTCTTGTTGCTAGTAAAGGTCTTAACCCATCTGATGGATCAGCTCGCCATTTACGTTCAATTAATTCAGACTCTGAAGGTGTAATCACCCCATCTCCTTCTGCATCAACAGCTTCACTTAAAATATTAATAACCCTAGCAATATCTTTAGGAAGCCAACAGTGTCCACTCTTAAATTCATGCCCCATACCATCAAGATCAATATGAAATTCAACCATTTTAGAATTGTATTTCAAAACTGAACTAAGTATTACTGATTCTAGAACAGTATGATCTGACCAACCAAATTCAATTTCTTTATCTTTAAGATAACCTTTAAAATTTCCACGTAAAGTATCGATTACAGATAAGTTAACATCTTTCAATGGTGTTGGATATGCGCTATTACAATGTAAAATCAAAACTTCCTTAACGTTTGAATCAGCAATAGCATCCAAGGCCAAATAAATTTCATTAGGTGTGCACATTCCAATTGAAAAAACTAAAGGTTTGCCTGTCGATGCACAAGCCTTAAAAAGATCACCCCAAAGCAATTCATAGGATGCTATTTTAAAGAAATCAATATATGGCTCCAAAACCTTTACACCGCTAAGATAGAAAGGGGTAAATGAAAATAACAATCCCTTTTTTCGTGCGTATAATGACAATTCAGGAATTATTTCTTCCTTTAATTCCCAGTCAATTCGATTTAGGAGCTCTGGCTTGTACTTTATTGCTTCCGGAGAAAAAAGTTCTCTAATCTTGAAAAGTTGAAATTTTACTCCATCGCATCCAGCTTCAGCTGTAGCATCTATCATTTCTTTGCAACGATTTATATCACCATTATGGTTAGAAGAAATCTCAGCAACGAAAAGTGGCTTCTTATTTGAAAGTAATGAAATCATATTATTTTTCGAAAAACTGGTTTAGTTGGTTCGCCCTTTAAATACAACTGAAATCCGTCTTTTAATGCTTGTTTATAAATTGTAAGACTCTCTTCAAATTTCTCAATAAAATAGCTAAGTTCTATTTCGTTATGAGAATATGTTGGAACCAAAACACCTTGAAACAAAACTCCTCGTGCTATCATTTCCTGCATAAAAAGTGTACGGAAGCCATTGTCGACTTCCAAATTACTATTCAGAAATTGATAAGCAGGTGCCCAATCACTGGAGCTAACTTTAATATAGTTGCTTAATTCATGTTTTGCAATAATTTCTCTTGTTTTTAAGATAACCATATTGCCTTTTTGATGATTTGAATCCTTGACTTTCTCCTTAATAAAAAAATCAATAGTAGCAATGCTTGCAGCCAGCGCATGAGTTTCAGCCCCATGTGTGGTGGAAATTAAAAACACTTTTTCTTTTCCTTTTGCTTGAATCCCTCCTAATTCCATAATTTCCTTTTTTCCTGTCAAGGCACAAAATGAAAATCCATTAGCTATTCCTTTACCCCAAGTTGCCATGTCTGGATTTAAGTCATATTTTGAAATAGATCCCGGGAATCCCGTTTTAAATCCAGTCACCATTTCATCTAAGATAAATAAAGCTCCATTTTCATGACATAATTCTATTGCTTCCTTTAAGAACTTATCTGGTTTTCCGGGACTAAAACCTTCATCATGATCAAAATTCTTTTCTGGTTCTGTTATTACACAAGCAATCTGATTAGGATACTTATTAAATAATGCCTTGAGTGATTCAATATCATTTGCTTTAAAAGTTACAGAAAGATCAGAAAATTCTTTAGGAACACCCGAATTACTTGCAGTTGTACCAATAAACCAATCATCAAACGAGTAAAATGGATGATCGCCAGGAAATGCAACAAGTTTTCTATTGGTAAATGCTCTTGCAAGTTTTACAGCAGCTGTGGTTACTGCTGAACCATTCTTAGCAAACTTCACCATATCGTGGACGTTTACCAATGAAAGAAATTTCTCTGCTGCTTCAAGTTCAATTGTTGCTGGCCTTTGAAAATTAACACCATAATCCAATTGCTCCTTAACTTTATTTAGTATTGGTTCAAAGGCGTGTCCAAGACTAACTGATCCTAAGCCCATGCTGCAATCTAGAAACCGATTATCTTCTATGTCCCATACCCATGCACCTTTGCCTCTGACAATTGCTGCTGGTGCGTTTTCTGGAAATTGGTCATCGCCTTTCGAATAGGTGTGTGCTCCCCCTGGAATTACTTGGTGAATTCTGCTTTTAAATTCACTATTGGTATTAACTTCTTTTACTATGTTGGTCATGATTTTTCTTTATCTTTTTCTAAACTTTTCTTATACCCTTCATTTCTTGTTATACTTTTATTCAAATTCCTGATTTCGTTACTTTGTAAATATAATTCAGCATATTCAATCCAACTGGCATCCATTCCTAAAGTTTCAATCATCTTGGTAATCACTTCCAAGTCAACTTGTTCGTCGAGCGTCATTCGAACTTCACTATAGTCTTTATTTGTACCATAATTCACTGAATTAAACATCTCACCACCTTTAAGACTTGAATTTCTCCAAATATAAGGCGTTACATGTTCTCTATCGGATAACAAAGTGGCTTCTTTCCATGCTTTTTCCAATGCTTTAAAGGTAAAAACTTCAGTATCTTGGCCATCCGGAAACAATGTAATAAATCCATTACTTCCATAATCCGCCTTTTCAGAAATTGTTTTTTTAATCACTTCATCCACTAATTCTGCATCAATCAATGGACAATCAGAAGTCAACCTAACAATATATTCAGGCTTTTCAAGTAAAGCAGTTTGATAATATCGATCAAGCACATCGTTAGTTGAACCTTTGAAATACGCTACACCTAATTTATCACATATCTTACAAATCTCATCCACATTTGGTTCTTCTGTCGTAGCCACAATAACCTTATCAATTACTTTTGATTTAAGAATTCTTAAAATATGCATCTCAAGAATACTAACCCCATTAATTGTTTTAAGTACTTTGGCCGGTAATCGGCTTGAGCCAACTCTGGCTTGTGTAATTGCAATTATTTTCATTTCCAATTAACAGGACTAAGTAATTCCTTTTCCACAACTTTAATGCTATTAATTTTAGACATGAAATCTTCAGAAATTTCTATTTTTCTTATAACATTTAGGTTACTTTCAAGTTGGTCAACTGTTTCAACTCCCATTAAAACCATGTCAATATCCTTCTGTCCGATAGTATATGCCAAACATACCTCCTCAATAGTTGTTTCCGAGTTGTTTACCAAATCATGTATATATTTTAGATACGGCTTCAATGGCAAAAGTTTTGAATTCAAATTATCTGGATTCATGAAGAATAGTCCTTGTAAAAATACGGACCTTACATGTAATTCAATTCCCTTCAATTTTGCTGCTTTAATAAGTTCACCGCGATGATTCATATTATCGAAAATATTAAAAGGTAACTGAATAAGATCAACAATACCTTCATCTATCAGAAATTTAAATTCTTCATTATTGTAAACTGAAACCCCTATTCGGTCTATAACACCAATTGCTTTCAATTCCTTCATTTCGTCGAAACCTTCTAAATGATCAATATAATCATTAAAGCTATGAAACATTAAACCTGCAAGTGAGTTTACATTAAGTTCAATTATATCATTGAATATTTGCTCTTTGATATTCTTGAAAGAGCTTTTGGGATTTAATTTAGTTATAACTGAAAATACTTTCTCGGGAAAACTTCTATGAAAGTTACCTATAACTTTCTGTGCATTCCCGTATGACTCCGCTGTGTCAAGCAAATTTATGCCATTATCATAAGCAAGATTTAGAATTGCATTAACCGTATCCTGACTAGGTTGTCCTAACTGATTATTAATTCCGTATGGAAGCCCAAACTGAACTGTTCCGAGTATAACTTTATGTTGAAGTTTCATGAATTAATCTTGACAACTTAGAAATTAAACTCCAGAAAGAAACCCTTTAATTGTATCAATAACATACTGTAGCTCATCATTCGTCATACTAGGATACATAGGAAGACTTAGACATTCTTTATAATACTTTTCAGCGTGTGGTAGCATACCTTCCTTCCAACCTTGTTCGCGATAATAAGGCATAAGGTGAACCGGTATATAATGTACTTGTGCGAAAATTTGTTTTTCCCTAAGGTAATTATATAACTTTAACCTATTTTTTGTTTTTACAATGTATAAATGATACGCATGATAAAAGGTAGAGTCTAATTTAGTTTCTAATTGCGGGCTCTGTATACCTTCAAGATTTTGAAATGCTGCATCATAAGTAGATGCAATCCATTTTCTTCTTTCCAAACCTTTATCAGCTCTTTTCAGTTGACTAATGCCTAAAGCAGCTTGAAAATCTGTTAAACGATAATTATAACCCAACTCATTCATTTCCATATACCATCCAGGATATTGCTCACCATGTTCTGTGGTTCCTGCAGCAAACTCAATACTGTTTGAGAACTTTGAAATATCTCTAGAAATTCCATGAGTTCTAAGTAACAGTAATCTTTCGTATAATTCAATATTGTTAGTAGTGATCATTCCACCTTCTCCAGTTGCAATATGTTTTACCGGATGAAAAGAAAAAATTGCCAAGTCGGAATAAGTTCCATTACCTGATATTTGTTTAATTCCTTTTCTATCTTTAATCCATGCACCAGGAGCGTGGCATGCATCTTCTATAATCCATAATCCAAACTCGTCTGCAAGTTCTCTAAATTCTTCAGAGTTAACTGGTCGTCCCGCAAAATCAACAGGTATTATCCCTTTATAAGTTCCTTTAGGAGCCTTTTCAAGTGTTTTTCTAACTTCTTTTATATCAAGTAAAAAAGTCTCAGGATCAATATCACAAAATACTATTTCACCTCCGCAATACCGAATACAATTAGCAGATGCGGCAAAAGTAATAGGAGTAGTGATTACTTTGTCTCCAGGACGTACATTTAATGCCAATGCCGATAAATGAAGTGCCCCAGTACCATTGGCAACAGCCACTGCATACTTGGATCCAATATATTCGGCAAAACTTTTTTCAAAAGCTGCAATGCTTGGACCTTGTGTTAGATACTCACCTTGAATAGTTTGGGTAATGGATAAAATATCTTCTTCTGAGATAAATTGTCTTCCATATGGAATTGGTTGCATTGGATATAAAGTTAGATTTTAAAATTTGAATCTACATGTTTTGTAATGAGCTGGCGCATACTTTCAACCGTTTCCCATTCAGTATTTTGACCGGAAGTATAATTAAATCCTTTTTCTACCAATTTAGCATTAAAATGTCTAATATATTCTTCTAAATTCCATTGCGGCGTTTGTGGTAAAATTACATAATATTTACCTAGGTCATATGTAGTAAAAGAATCGGAGCTGGTAATCATTTCTTCGTGAATTTTTTCACCTGGTCTTATACCTACAATACGATGTTCACAATCAGGAGCTATTGCTTTTGCAACATCTGTAATTTTATAAGATGGAATTTTCGGCACGAACAATTCACCACCCCAAGCTGTCTCGAGTGCATGCAGAACCATGTCGACACCACCACTTAATGAAATATTAAAACGGGTCATATTCGGATCAGTTATCGGAAGACTACCATTAGCCCTCATTTTTAAAAAGAATGGAATTACTGACCCATTTGAACCCATTACATTACCATAACGAACGACTGAAAAGCTTATATCCTTGTGTCCTTTGATATTATTGGCAGCTACAAACAATTTATCAGAAGTAAGCTTAGTTGCTCCATATAGATTTATTGGAGCACAAGCTTTGTCTGTAGATAAAGCTACAACCTTTGTAACAGAAGGAGATTCTAGACAAGCCTTAATAACATTCTCAGCTCCACCCACATTTGTTTTAACACATTCATCCGGATTATATTCTGCAATATGAACATGTTTCATAGCAGCAGCATGAATCACATAATCAATTCCCGTTATAGCTCTTTTAAGTCTTTCCAAATCCCTAACGTCTCCAATAAAATAACGCATACAAGGATATTTTGATTCTGGGAATTCTTGCTCCATTTGGAACTGCTTCTGTTCATCCCTTGAATAAATAACCAATCGCTTTAGATCAGGCCATTTATTTAGTATGTATTGGGTAAGTGCTTTACCTAAGGATCCAGTTCCTCCAGTAATTAAAATTGATTTATTTGATAGCATAATTAGTATTAGAATTAGAAATGAAAGTAATATTTTAGTTTTACTACTTAGTTATACTTTGTAGTATTCTCGGAACCATCGAACAAAATTAGCAACTCCATCTTTCACTGTGGTTTGTGGTATATATCCAACGGCGTTCGCTAATTTAGTAATATCAGCATATGTTTCAGGAACATCACCGGGTTGAAGAGGCAACAACTCTTTTATCGCTTTTTTGTCTAAGGCATCTTCAATGGCACTAATATATTCATTCAACTTTACAGGATTATTATTGCCAATATTATAAATATTAAATGGGGCATTGCTACTTGAGGGGTCAGGGTTATCACTATTCCAATCCTTATTTGGTTTAGCTATATTTTCACTTGCTTTCACAATACCTTCAACAATATCTCCAATATATGTAAAATCTCGGGTATGATTGCCATGATTGAATACTTGAATTGGTTTACCTTCTATAATATTCTTTGTAAAAAGGAATAAAGCCATATCAGGCCTTCCCCAAGGCCCGTATACAGTAAAAAACCTTAATCCGGTAGTCGGCAAGCCAAATAGATGGCTGTAACTATGTGCCATTAGCTCATTTGCACGTTTTGTTGCGGCGTAGAACTGAAGTGGATGATCTACACCATGATGTTCACTAAATGGCATATTAGTGTTTGCTCCATAAACACTACTTGTACTTGCATATGTCAAATGCTCAATTTGATGATGACGACACGCCTCAAGAATATTAGTAAACGTAATTATATTACTCTCTACGTATGCTGCAGGGTTTACCAAACTATATCTTACTCCAGCCTGTGCAGCAAGATGAATAACTTTGTTGAATTTATGTTTATTAAAGCATTGATTTACAAATGCAGCATCCGCAAGATTATTTTTGTAAAAAGTATAATTACTTCCAAATTTTTCGTTAGCCACTTGGGCTTTCTTACGAGTTATCTCTAATCGCGCCTCTTTAAGCTCTTGATCATAATAATCGTTTACATTATCTATTCCTACTACTGAATAACCTTCATCTAACAAACGGTTTGTTACATGGGAACCAATAAATCCAGCATTTCCGGTCACAAGTATCGTTGAATGTTTCATTAATTTTTATTTTCAATATATTTATTAGAGTACATGTAATTCCATGTTTTATTAAATCCAATGCGGTTACTAAGAAGTAGACTTAAAGTTATAGAATGATTATAATCTGGCATCTGATATACTTTTGGGCAATAACCCCTTAACATCAAAAATTACAGAAGAGTCATTGGTTAGTTTATTAAAATCAAATTCGGCGAATTGCTTGTGCCCAACTGCTAAAATAACAGCATCGTATTTCAGCGACGAAACCTCTCTTGTAGTTTGAATACCATATTCATGCAATACTTCCTTTGGCTCTGCCCATGGATCAACGATATCGATTTTCATACCATATTGCTTTAGTTCATTGTAAATATCAATAACTTTAGTATTTCTAACATCAGGACAATTTTCTTTAAATGTAAATCCCATTAATAAAATTTTAGACGATTTGATGGCAATATCTTTGGATATCATTAATCTAATAGTCTCAGATGCAACATACCTTCCCATATCGTCATTTAATCTTCTCCCAGCCAGAATAATTTCTGGATGATAACCCATTTCCTGGGCTTTTTGAGCCAAATAATATGGATCCACACCAATACAATGCCCTCCCACAAGTCCAGGTTTGAATTTTAGAAAATTCCATTTTGTACCCGCTGCTTCTAATACTTCATTAGTTTCTATTCCAAGCAAACGAAATATTTTAGATAACTCGTTAACAAAGGCAATATTTATATCTCTTTGCGAATTCTCGATTACTTTTGCTGCTTCAGCAACCTTAATAGAAGTGGCTTTAAAAGTTCCGGCAGTAATAATACTCGAATATACCGAGTCTATTAAATTTGCCGCTTCCTCGGTAGAACCAGAAGTTACCTTTAGGATTTTGGAAACAGAATGTTCTTTATCCCCAGGATTTATTCGTTCCGGAGAATAACCACAATAAAAATCGACATTGTACTTTAATCCACTTGTTGTTTCAAGAACGGGCACACATTCTTCTTCAGTACACCCTGGATATACAGTAGATTCATATACTACGATATCATCTTTCTTTAGTACTTTTCCAATTGTTTGACTTGCTTTAATTAAGGGAGTTAAATCAGGTCGATTGTACTGATCTACCGGTGTTGGAACTGTTACTATAAAAAAGTCACAAGATTTAAGTTCTTCACTATTAAATGAAAACTTAAGCTTTGTAGCGGCAAGAATTTCTTCTTTACTGGTTTCGAGTGTATGATCTATCCCTTGAATTAATTCCTTAATTCGGTCTTGATTAATATCAAATCCCACAACTTGGTATTTTTTACCGAATTCAACGGCAAGTGGTAAACCAACGTATCCAAGTCCGATTATAGCAATTTTTTTACTGTGCATTTTGGCTGTTTTTATTCATTAAATCAAAATAATTTAAATCTATTGTCTTACTGATTTTTACAAAACTGATTCTATATACTAAAAGGTTTGTTATTATCAAACCGGCAAAAGTAATATACTTTTAAACAATTATTTAGTAAATCTATTCATTTGTGTTTTAACATTTCATGTAGTTTAGGTACTTACAAATGTAAATTTGAATAAATCCTTTCTATCATCTCGACTACTTTTAATCCTTCACTGGCATTTGTGGTAATGCGTTCATTTCTTTGTAAAACATTAATTACATTTTGAATAACAAAATGGTGGTTTTGCGCAGAACCTTTATAATAACCATAATCATTTCCAGGATTTGTAACTTCAATCTTTGGCATAATATAATTCTTCACATGACAATACTCAACTTTATCCATATATTGTCCCCCAATCTTCACGCTTCCATTCTCAGCAATTATAGTCATACTACTTTCCAAATTAGAATCCCAAATTGTTGTTGAATATTGGATACTACCTTCTCCCCCATTTACAAAATCGAATAATACAGAACCGCTATCCTCAAATTCAATTAAGCTGCCATGATTAAAGTTATTAAATCTTGCATAAATATTTGTTATGTCACCGAATAACCAATAAACTAAATCAATAAAATGAGAAAATTGAGTGAATAAGGTTCCTCCATCTAGCGACTTTGTTCCATGCCAATTTCCCGGTTGGTAATATCGTTCATCTCTATTCCAAAAACAATTCAAACTAACTTTATAGATATTTCCTAATAAACCATCTTCAATTAGTTGTTTAATCCAGACAGAAGGAGGTGAATACCTATTTTGCATAACACAGAAAACGTGCTTATTAACTTTTTTTGATTGATTTATAATTAACTCAGCATCATGTTTGGTAAGTGCCATCGGTTTCTCAATAACAACATGAATGTTTGATGATAAAACATCAATTGCTTGTTGTGCATGTAATCCATTAGGAGTTGCTATATTTACTACATCTATCTCTTGTTCAGATTTTAGAAGAGATGCAAGAGACTGGTAATATGGCACATTATATTTATTACCTCCAGTTATTTCTTTAGGTCTAATATCAGCAATACCTACTAATGTGGCATCTGGATTCATAGAAATTACTTCAGCATGCCTTTTACCAATATGGCCATAACCGATAACTGCAAATTTTAAAGCCTGATTTTTCAAGAAATTCTTACAACGTGGTTTTGTTCAAGTTTATATTCTTGGTTAGTTTCTGGACATAAACCTATACCTAACTCATCAAAACTAAGTCTATGACCATATTCACTCACCCAACCAACTTGTTTTCCCGGATTTCCAACAACTAGTGCATATGGCTTCACTGACTTGGTTACAACAGCACCTGCACCAACCAAGGCATAAGACCCAATTTTAATACCACATAAAATCGTTGCATTAGCACCAATTGTTGCCCCTTTCTCAACTTCTGTTTTCACATACATTTTCTTTCTTATGACAGCACTTCGTGGATTAATAATATTTGTAAATACACAAGAAGGACCTAAGAAAACATCATCATGACATATAACTCCAGTATAAATTGATACATTGTTCTGAACTTTTACGTTTCTGCCAAGAATTACATCAGGAGCAATAACTACATTTTGCCCTATATTACAATCTTCACCAATAACACAGTTTTCCATAACATGGGAGAAATGCCATATCTTGGTACCATTACCAATATTACAACCATTGTCTATAATCGCTGATTTATGGCTGAAATAACTCATTTATATTATCTTATTCATAAAAAGATTTTATTTTACCCACAATAAATTCCAAAGTTTTCTCATCCATTTCTGTATGAATAGGTAGAGATAAGACAACTTTACATAAATGTTCTGAAACAGGAAAATCGCCTGTTACATATTTATCTGATTTAAAAGCTATTTGTTCGTGTAATGGAATGGGATAATAAACCATTGTCTGAATTCCATTATTAAGTAAATATTTCCTTAGATTATCCCTACTTCTTGCATCTACTTTTATCGTATATTGATGAAAGGTATGTGTAGAATCCGTTACTCTTTTAGGAATTTGAATATTTGAAATATTGCCTAGGTTCTTATCGTAAAAATCTGCAACAGCGTTTCTTGCAGCCAAATAATTATTTAAATACTTCAGCTTTACTTTTAATACCGAAGCTTGGATAGTATCTAGTCGAGAATTGACTCCAATCATATCATGACAATACTTTTCAGATTGTCCATGATTTGCAATAGTTTTGATTCTTAAAGCCAATTCTGCATTATTTGTAAAAACAGCCCCTCCATCGCCAAAACAACCTAAATTCTTTGATGGAAAGAAGGACATCGTTCCAATATTACCAATTGTACCTGCATGTTTCATTTCCCCATCAGTAAACCAATATTTTGTACCTATTGCTTGCGCCGCATCTTCGATAATAAAAATATTATACTTATCGGCTATTTTCTTCAATTCTTCCATACCAGAACATTGGCCAAATAAATGCACTGGTATAATAACTTTGGTTTTAGAATTTATTGCTAAAATTACTTTATTAATATCTAGGCTAAAATCATCCGGGTTCACATCGACAATTACCGGCACTAGTTTTAAGAGAGCAATTACTTCAGCAGCTGATATATAGGAGAAAGCAGGAACAATAATTTCATCCCCCGGCTGCAATTCAAGTGACATTAATGCAATTTGTAAAGCATCCGTGCCGTTAGCACATGGAATTATGTGTGGTGCACCAGTATATATAGAAAGTTCTTCGACAAAAGACTTAACTTCATTGCCATTAATAAATTCTGAAGTCTCAATACAATCGATTATTGCCTTATCAATTTCTACTTTAATTTTATGGTATTGACTCTTTAAGTCAACCATTGCTATTTTTTTCAATTTTTAATCTTAAAAATTAAAGTGATGTATTATTTGAAATATAACCTAGATAATTATTATATCTATCTTTATATATATCCTGACTTGTCTAAAAAATCTCTTCCAATCGATTTGTAACAAGATCAAAGCAAACAAAAATCAAAATGATGCTTTTATAAATGCTTCCCATCACTTGTTAATTCCAAATTAATCCGTGAAGTTAAAGCCTAAAACATGCATCATAATAAAATCTGTACTCTTATACTAAATTTCTGATGTCCAAATTAATAAATGTTTCTCAGCCAATATTTCTTTTCCTAATTTATCAAATTCATCTTGGGTATATATAACAAACCGTATTTTACGGCCAATTAAGGTTTCTGCCTTATCAATCAGATTAAGTAAAAATTCTCTATTGATATTACCCATTAAAACAATATCAATAATTTTAGATTCCACGCCATTTGCGAATGAACCTACTAAATATACCCTTTGTACATTCCCTAACTTTCCAACTACCTTATCGATTACCTGATCTAAACCAGCATACTTTAAAACAATATTATGTATGTCAGAAAACATAGGATGTTTGGTGTTGGCTTTAAAGATTTTTTTATTACCAACATTCTCAGAAATTAATAAACCTGCAACTTCAAACTTATTTAGTTCAACTCTAATCCCATTGCTACTATCCTCAAATTCAGCTTCTAAATTCTTAAGATAACTAGTAGTATTGGAGTTCAAAAAGAACTTAAGCAAAAGTTTTATTCGGGTTTTAGATGTAATAAGGGTTTGTAGCATTATATAGCTTCGCCATGTCAGTCCCATAAAATGGAACATTTATTATAAATCAGGTAAAAATATTACCCGTTTTAGTAAAAAACAAATTAAACTATTCTGGTCTTAATGAAAATTCTCAAAATTCTGATAATGAAACAATTATTTTAAATATTAAAAAAATTGCTGATTAAAATAATTTTATAAGAAATAACTTAATCGATTTTGGGGGTTACAATTGCTATTTTTATTGAACTAAGCCATTAATTGGCGCATGAGTTTTACTATAGTAAAGTATAAAACACCAATAAATCCGGAAATAAATGCACCTATGAACATTGAGCTAAATTTACCTGACTTTTTAAAATCTAAAGGAAATCTTGGTGAATCAATAATTTGAATCATCGGTTCTTCTTTCATTAAAATGAATTTAGCCATTTCTAAATTTTTCGTTAATTCACCATACATTGTTCCTAATACTTGTACATTAATTTCTTTCTTTTTAGATTGAACACTTCCAACAGCTCTTAATACATTGGCATTCTGATCGCGAGTAATTGCAGCACCTAAAATCTCATTACTAAGTTCTGTCTTTACAGAATCAAGTCGTTTTTCTAATAACTCCACATTTTTCCTTGACTTCTTTGTTTTGGTATCAATATAAAATTCTGAAGCGCGTTCAATCAAATGTTCTGCAAAAAATTTTGCAAAATAAGGGTCTTCAGACTTCACTTTTAAACTAATTATGGAAAGTTTTTTATCAATTCTATTCAATTCTACAGCATCCTTCTTTAAGGCTCTATAGACTCCGTATAAAACACTATCTTTTTCCAGACTAAAGGAATCTCTGGACTCACCTGGTAAATAAACTATATTCTTAAGATTAGGTTTTTCATCCCATCCTTTATCTAATTCGTTAAAAGCTATATATCGGTTTATTAAAGTTTGTTCCTTACCATCAATTTTTACCTTAGACAATAAAGTTTGTTCCATTAATCGCCTTGATCTAATTAATTCAATATTATTGTCACCTGAAAATGCACCTCCCGACGATCCACCTATATCTAAACCTAATTGACTAGCAATTCCTGAATAGCCGCCACCACTACTTTTATCATCTAAAGCCAAAGTTAATTCAGCAGTGTAAATAGGTTTAGAAAAATAAACATAGAAATATCCAGTAACTGCTCCAATCACGATCAAAATCATTAATATTATCCATTTTGAAATAAAATATCGAATCCAAACTTGAATATTAAGTATCAATTCCTTAATAGTCATCTCCTCATTTTCATTACGCTCTTGAGTCATAATTTTTTGTACCTCACTCACTAAAATTAGTTATTTTTCCAAAGTTTGTATTAAAATCATGAGAGTGAGCAAACCTGTGATTTTAATTGTTATTCCTTCAATAGCCTTATTCCAGTCTGTTGGTGGTCTTTCAGCTTTTTCCTTCTTCTTTTTCTCTGGCTCACTAACCACATAAATTGAGGCTCCCTTTCTTACCTTAGGGAAAACTTTAAAAAGTACGAAATTCTTCGTTCGATTTACCTTAGCATTACTTTCAACTACATATGTTTTGCGCTTAAAACTGGTTTTAGAAAAACCATTTGCATATTCTTTTACATAATAATTTGCTCTCTTACCGCTAACAAATGGGGCATTTACCTGTTCTTGATTTACCAAATTCAAATATTCTACATCACCTTTGATGGCAATTAAATCCATGGTAAGTGGAATATTAACAACATCGCCTTCCTTAAGTATATAATTAAACTTAGATTTATGATTCTTTAAAGCTTCTCTAAGATTCATAACCACATATCCCCCTGGTAAATTTGGTCTATAAAGTGTCGCACCTTCTGCATATCCAAAACGATTTAAGCCGCCTGCTCGCTTTATAAATTCATCAATATGCTCTTCTTTACTTGATAAAGCATAAACTCCAGGGTATTTCACTTCTCCTGTAATGGTTAAATTTTTGGGTAATTCAAAATCTGGAACCATTCTTACAAATACCTGATCGAATGGATTTAATTTAAATTCCATCTGGTCTTGCGTAAGTTTTAAATCTTTACCAACCTGCATGGTTTTTATGATAACTCTAGATGCTTCTCCAGGCTTAAAATCAGAAGCGAAAAAACTAATTCTCGAGACTTCAATATTTAACAAATCTGCCTCTATTTTTAATCCTCCGGCCAGTATAATCAAATCGGATAAAGTCATTCCATTGGCATACTCAAAGTTGCCTGGTTTACGAAATAAACCAACTGCATTTACATTCATTTTGTCGATGAATTCAGGAATGGAGGCAAGGGTTATAATATCTCCTCTTTTAAGATACAAATTCTTAAGCGTATCTTCTGGATTTAACATAGCTTCTTTTAAATTCAATGCAATAAATCCTTTAGTAAAATCAGGATTTATACGAACCAGGAATGCCCGCTCAAGATTTGCTTCTTCTCTTACACCATCCGCTAAAAAAATCACATCTGTGATTCGAATACCATCAAAATAATCGAAGTTACCAGGCTTTCGAAATAATCCAGTAACCGAAACAGATTTGGCATCAATAAATGCCGCTGTTGAAGAAATTCGTAAGACATCGCCTTCTTTAAGGGGTAAATTCAGATTTGGATTATTTGAGTCAGCTAATAATTTTTCTAGATTCACAGATAAATAGCTTCTTGTTTTATCTGCATTTGTTCGGATAAGAAATGCCATATCCATTTTGGCCTCCTTTTTTAGGCCATTTGCACGATGGATTAAATCGGTTATTTTATCACCTTGTTTAAATTGGTATCTGCCGGGCATATAAACGGGTCCGGTTATTTCCAGAAATTGCCTCAATTCATTTAATTTTTCTCCAATTTCAATCTGATCACCATCCTTTAAAGCAAATATTTTTTTGTTCGTTTTTAAGCTATCTAAAGATAAATCTAATATTTGTTGCTGGGTACCGTCGTCACCAATTCTAATTACCCTTATCAACTTGGTATAGGCAGTTGAATTTAATCCTCCCGCCAACCGAATTAAGTCATCTAGATTTTCTTTTGCCTTCAACTCGTAAAACATAGGACGTTTTACCATACCTGAAATCTTTACAATTTTCTCAGAAGACATCACAAATAAATAATCGTTATCTTCTAAATAATAATCCATTTTCGAGTTGGGATTATTTAGGTACTCATATACATCCAATATTTTAACAGTTTTACCATTTCGTCTGACTTGTATATTTCTTACAGATCCCAATTTACTAGGCCCCCCGACAGCTATCATTGCATTAAACGCAGTATTCAGGGCAGGAATTTTATAGCTACCAGGTTTGTTCACTTCTCCAACAAAATTTACGGTAATAACCCTTGAGTAAGACAATGTAATCGAGAGTTGGTTATTGGAAAGATCGAATGACTGACCAAATTTTGTCCTAATCAGTTTTTTGGCATTGCCAAATTCCATACCTTTTAGCATAATAGGACCAACAATACTCGGATTAATGGCTCCTCTTGCATCAATTTTTAAAACTTCATTAAAATAGGAATATCCAAAAACAGAAATGGTTAATTCGTCATTTGAACCTATAATATATCCATCAGGTGCTTTTATTTCTCCAGCTTTTTCAAAAAACAATAAATTATTATTTTTAAATAAATGATGTCCATAGATCTCATTATTTCCGGGAGGATTTGTCGGGTCATTTGTTTGTACAGATGGAGCTGGAACAGGATTATCAATAATTGGAGTAGCTAATTTTACTGGTTCATTTATAGCATTCAGGTTTCCAGCCTCAACGGTTTGCTTTTCAGATACTACTTTAGCAGTTGAAGGTTTATTTTTTAATTGATTTACCCTTACCTTTAATTTTTGAGCTTCGATTGGATCCATACCGCGCTTAGCTGCAATTTTTTCCAATTCTGCCTCTGAAAGTCCACTTTTTTCAGATTCTGCGATATACCCCAAAACCTCATCATCTGTCAAAGATTCAGTTTTGAAATTCTTTAAATCTGCAGGTAATTGAGCATTTGCAGAATATGAATTAATAAGAAATATGTTAATTATTAGGCTAAATATGTAAGAAAAGTATAGACTTTTACTAGATTTTGTCATCAGTGATTTGCTTAAAACAGTATTAAGTTGCAATTATAATATAAAATATCTTAACTAAAGTGAGCGATAATAGAACTTTAATGACTACAATGCCTTAAATAATGTACATTTTTTGTTCAATACTTTTATGTTGGAATTGTACATATATACTTGATTTTCATATCATTAAATATTATAATCAAATTATGCTATTGATTTCACTCTTCTCATATTGGGAATCAAATCTTCTTTTTCAATTTCAGTTTTAACGTATTCACGTTAAATAAATTGTAACTATTTATAGCTTAAGAGAAAAAGCTCGTTTACAAAACAATTAAATCTATAATTTCAGAACTAGAATTTACTAACAATTCACATCCACTTTTCATACCAAAGTTGAAATACCAGCATAAACCAAATTAATTCAAAATCCTCATTATTACCTGAATAATAATTATCGAGCATTTCCTGTACACAAATTTCATTAAATATTCCCTGCTTTATTAAACAACCTGAATTTAAATATGTAGTCAACAATTCCTTCAACTCTTTTCTGAACCAATTATGAATGGGTATTCCGAATCCCATTTTTTCTTTTTCAATTAGATTCTTGGGTAAATATTTGTACGTAATTTCTTTTAAAATATACTTTTTATTTGACCCATTAAGTTTTAAATCTACCGGTATTTGGGCAGCAAACTCAATTAAACGATGATCAAGCATAGGTTCCCTTCCTTCCAATGAATGAAACATTGAAGCCCTATCAACCTTTACGAGAATATCATCCGGTAAATAAGTTTTAAAATCAATAGTCATTATCCCAGACAAATTATCAGCCAAACGGTTACTTTGGGCACTAAAATCAAAAAAAGTATTCAATTGATTCGTTTCGACTTTCAATAATCGCTTCAATCTTCTATGGGATATCCGTTGATGCGTATATTTGTAGGAATTAGATAGAGTATTTTCACCATTCATTAACTCGCGGAACAAGTCATATTTTGTGGCAAAACGACGCCTTCCAGTAATGAATTTTATAAAATCAGGTGATACTCCTTGTAATATAGTTGGTAAAATCTTGCGAATTGGCTCAGGTATACTTTGTAGTTTCTTATAAAGATTTAAAAATTTAGGATACCGATTATACCCTGCAAATATTTCATCTCCTCCATCTGATGCCAAAGCGACCTTAATTTTTTTAGCTGCAACTTTACTCAATAACATAGTTGGTATAGCCGAAGAATCACCGAATGGTTCATCATAACAAACCGGTAATTTTGGAATAATTTCTTGTGCATCCTTTTCGGTACAATAGTATTCGGTATGATTTGTACCTAAATACTCCGCAATACTCTTTGCGTGTGGTGCTTCATTGTATACTGCATTTTCAAATCCTATGGTAAAGGTATTTATTCGCTCGGATTTGTCCTTTTGTAACATAGCAGTCACACAGGAACTATCATAGCCACCACTTAAAAATACACCTACCGGGGCATCCGAAACCATTCTATATTGACAAGACTGGTACAATAACTTCTCCGTTTCCAGAATAGCATCTTGTTCTGAAATGATTAATTCTGGCTTATTGAAATGGTCCAAAACATCCCAATATTTGAAAACATTAAATTTCTTCGTTTTAGAGTCGAATTCAAGATAAGTACCAGGCAAAACTTTAAAAGAATGTTCAAAAATCGCAAACGGAGCAGGTACAAATCCGTATTGTAAATAAACACCCAATGTATCAAAATTTATTTTTTTAATAAAATTAGGATGTTGGTGAAATGATTTTAAAGAAGAAGAAAATAAAATCAGGTTATCTGATTGATAATAATAAAGTGGTTTCTCCCCTACTCGATCCCTTACAAGAAATACCTTTCCAATCTTTTTGTCAGAAATTACAAAAGCAAACATTCCAATAAAACGCTCGATGCATTTCATACCCCATATCTTATAGGCATGTAAAATTACTTCTGTATCCGATGCCGTTTGAAATTGACAACCATGATCTGAAGAAAGCAATCGCTTTATCTCTGCGAAATTGTATATCTCCCCATTAAAAACAATAGATACCTCCTCGAGGTGCATGGGTTGGTGTCCATTGTGCGATAAATCAATAATGGATAATCTGCGATGTCCAAGGCCAATTTTGTAAGCACCGGAATCATATACATCATACCCAAAATCATCCGGTCCTCTATAGGCAAGTTCATCTGTCATTTTTTGCAGTATATGCAAATCTGACTGACCAGTAAAATCAATGAATCCGGCAATTCCACACATTTCTTAGAGAACTAATTTATTTAATTTCACTAAAGGTATTCATTTAAAATATAATCTGCAATTGCCAATGACGCAGTGGCACCAGGAGATGGGGCATTTAACACATGTATTTGATTTTTCTCCCGAATGATATTGAAATCCATCAACAACTTACCGCTTGCATCCATTGCTTGTGCCCGAACACCGGCAGTTCCTTTAACAAACATAGTGGCGTTAATATCCGGAATCAACTTTTTGGCTTTCTTTAGGAACAACTCTGTAAACAAGGAACTTCCGAATTCATTCATAGAGAATATAAAATTCTTTCTTATGAAATTAATAAAACCAATATATGTAAGCGAATCCAATGCATCTTTTATGGATATATCGGTATTCTTATACCCTTCTCTTTTTAAGGCAAAAACTGCATTCGGTCCAACTTCTCTGGCGCCATTAATCATTCTGGTAAAATGTACTCCTAAAAAAGGATATTCCGGATCCGGAACCGGATAAATCAAATGATTAACCATTTTATTGTACTCAGGTTTTAACATTAAATACTCACCCCTAAATGGCACAATACGCAATGGTCTTTTATGACCGGTGAAATTTTGATAATTACGATCCGAAAATAATCCTGCACAATTAAAAATAACATCAAATTCCCATTCCGTTTTGCCATCAGAAATCACTACAGAATTATCAAGATCCTTTGTTGAATTGATATTCGATGATAAAATAATTTCTCCATTGTTGGCAAGAATTTTGTCTGCCAGCTTTTGCATAACCGCCTTATAATCTACAATCCCTTCCTCAGGAACCAACAATGCCTTTTTTGCTGCAACATGAGGTTCTCTTGTCTTTAATTCTGATTCACTTAAATATTTCAAATCAGCCAATCCGTTCTTTTGCCCCCTGTCAGCAAGGTCCTCCAAAAACTTCAGTTCTCTCTCATTAGAAGCGACTACAACCTTTCCACAGATATCGTGTGGTATTGCATTTTCCCGGCAAAAAGCAGTCATCTGCTGGATTCCCGAAACAGCTAATTTTGCTTTTAAAGAACCGGGCTGATAATATAACCCGCAATGCAAAACACCACTATTTCTACCCGACTGATGTTTGCCAATAGAAGCTTCTTTTTCGAACAAGATTACTTTTGCATTAGGTTCCCTTTGCTGTAATTTATATGCTGTTGCTAAGCCAACTATTCCTCCTCCGATTACTCCAATTTTTCTGGTCATGTTACTTTATACAAGCATTGATTCACAACAAATTTATCTAAATCAAAGCGAATACCACCAATTTGTAATTAAAATCACAATCCTCTTAATGCTTACCTAATTAATCAGTTCTACCATCAGGGAAAAATTAATTTATAACCATAGAAAAATATACTTTTAAGAAAAAATATAAACTTTTCAACCTCATCAAATCATATAGAAAAAACAAATGTTCCTAATATTTTCCCTTTCTTCGCGTTAATCAATCAACCTTATGTTTCCAACCCTATCCGACCTTTTACAATACTTATTTGGATATTATATTCCACTACCGGTACAAACCTTTGGATTTATGATGGCAATTGCTTTTGCGGCAGCCTATTATGCCTCTGTTTCCGAACTGAAAAGAAAAGAAAAAGATGGTTTAATCCATGTGTTTAAACAAAAAATCACCAAATATCAACGCGTTACCACCACAGATTATGCGATTCAGATTGCCATTGGTGGATTGGTTGGATTTAAGTTGGTGCATATGATCATGCATTACGACGAATTGGTTTTGTCGCCGCAACACATGATACTTTCAACTGATGGAAGTTGGTTTGGTTTGATTCTCGGCGCCGGAATTGCTTGGTCGCAGAAGAGGAAAGAGGACAAGGAAGCAGCAAAACACCAACCGGTAACTACCGAAATATCGGTTCATCCATACGAGTTAATGTGGAATGTTATTTTTATTGGTGCTATTGCCGGTTTACTGGGTGCCAAGATTTTTCATAACCTCGAAAATCTGGATGATTTCATGAGAGATCCGATAGATGCATTGCTATCTTTTAGTGGGTTAACTTTTTACGGCGGACTAATTGTAGCCGCAATAGCCATTCTGATTTATACCGGCAAACATGGTATTCCTGCCAAACATATGGTAGATGCTACGGCACCGGCTTTGATGCTGGCGTATGGTGTTGGACGAATTGGTTGTCAGTTAAGCGGTGATGGCGACTGGGGAATTGTAAATCTTGCACCTAAACCTGAATTAATTGCTTTTTTACCCGATTGGATGTGGTCTTTTAACTTTCCTCACAATGTAATAAATGAAGGAATACCAATTCCGGGTTGTGAAGGCCAGCATTGTTTTATGTTGCCTGAACCGGTTTTCCCAACTCCCTTTTATGAATCGGTGATGTCGTTTGGATTATTTGCTATTCTATGGTCGGTTCGACAAAAAATAAAAATTCCCGGAATGTTGTTTGCCTTGTATTTGGTATTAAATGGACTAGAACGTTTCTCCATCGAAAAAATTAGGGTGAATACGACCTATACCATTTTTGGTAACCATATCACCCAGGCCGAACTCATTTCTTCGGGATTGATTATTGGTGGAATCATTTGGATAACCTGGTTATGGATGAAAAACAAGAATAAAACTACCGGTTGATGCTACGTTCCTGCTTACTTATTGGTTTCTGTTTGCTACTTGTTCAATTCGCCTTGGCACAAGAGAAAAAGGATACCTTAACCTATAATATTCCATCTTTCATTAAGGAAGCACAAAAGGATCCTACTTATGAAGCCCGTTACCAAAAGCTAATAAGGGATATAAAAAAGGTTTTGCCTTACGCTAAAATGGCCGGATTCAGGATGCAATTACTGGAACAAAATCTTCAAAATCTTCCAACCGAAAAAGCACGAAAAGAATACCTGAAACGAACCGAAGAAGGTATTAAGGAACAATTTATGGATGACCTGGTTAATCTCACCATTTCTCAGGGTAAGCTATTGATTAAACTAATCCATCGTGAAACGGGAAAAGATACCTACACCCTACTAAAAACCTACCGTGGAAATTTTACTGCCATTTATTGGCAAGGCATGGCCAAAATGTTTACGGCAGATCTAAAAAACGAATACAATCCGGTGGAAGACTGGCAGATTGAGCAGGTAATTCATCAATTAGGATTTGAATAGGGAAATGAGTAAATTAGTAAGTGAGTAAATTAGTAAATATGGCCGCGTCGCAAGAAATGTCGACTGTTTTTTACCAATGCTCTAATATAAAGGCTAGTTAGAAATTTAATCTTAATTTTAATCGGAATGCCGGTGTCTGAGCTAAATCATGAGCTTGTCGAATGATGTCGAAGACATCCGGATAGTATGTAATGAGTAAGTGTTGATGAGCCTTAAGGCGAATCAATCCCGCGCGATAAAAACAAGGAGGAACGACGTAGTTTTTACATTCGGGAAGTAAATATGGCCGCGTCGCACTAAAATGACCAATGACTTCTGACCAATGACTATTGACCAATGACTTCTGACCAATGACCCTACCCCTTCTCCTCCCAAACATTCACCGTAGGGACAGGTCGCGACCTGTCCCTACGGCGCGACCTGTCCCTACGCGCGATCCTCCCAAACCTTCACCAATTCCACACAAACCTCTACCGCCTTTTCCATATCCTGAACGCTAACATATTCCATTTTGCTGTGGATCGCCATTTCGCCGGTAAATAAATTCGGACAAGGCAAGCCCATAAAGGATAATCTAGCTCCATCGGTTCCACCTCTAATATTTGTTTTGACAGGAGTTAAACCAGCTCGTTTATATGCTTCTTCAGCATAATCCATTACCCTTGGTTCTTTATCCAATATTTCTTTCATGTTGCGGTATTGGGCCTTTACTTCCATGGTATAAGATGAGCCAGGAAATGCTGCTACAGCTTGCTTAGCCAATTCTTCAATCCGGGCTTCATGTACTTGTAATTGATTGGTTTCAAAATCGCGGATAATAAATTTTACCATCGCTTTTTCGAGTTCGCCCGACATGCCAACAGGGTGCACAAATCCCTCGTACTTTTCGGTTGTTTCCGGACTCCATTGATCTTTAGGAAAAGAATCCAGGAATCGAGCGGCAACCTTTTGTGCATTCACCAATTTGTTTTTTGCATATCCCGGATGGGCACTAATACCATGAAAAGTAACGGTGCATCCGTCGGCTGAAAAATTCTCTCCTTCTAACATGCCACATTCGCCCCCATCCATCGTATATCCGAAATCGGCCCCAAGTTTTTGCATATTCACTTTATCCACTCCACGGCCGATTTCTTCATCCGGAGTAAATAAAATTTTAATTTTTCCATGGTTTATTTCGGGATGTTGCATCAAATAATTGGCAAGATCCATGATGATGGAAACACCGGCCTTATCGTCTGCTCCCAACAAAGTAGTGCCGGAAGCAGTAATGATATCATCCCCTATTTTCTCTTTTAAGTATGGATGTTTGGTGGTAGTAATTACGATTGAATTATCGTCAGGTAATACGATATCCGATCCATCCCATTTTTTATGAAGGATAGGTCTGACACCTGTTCCGCTGCAATCCGGTGCTGTATCCACATGCGAACAGAAACAAATTACTGGAATATCTTTTTGTGACGTTGCTGGAATGGTTGCATAAATATACCCATTTTCATCCAATTCAACTTCATTAATCCCAATTTCTTTCAACTCAATCACCAACATTTTTAACAAATCAAATTGTTTTAAACTGCTGGGTTGTGTATCAGATGCCGGATCAGCCGTGGTATCGACTTTAACATAACGCATTAAACGCGCTGCAACTTTGGATTGGTAATTTGTAAGTGCCATAAAATAATTTTGATGCAATCTACATAATACCTACGCGAATTGAAAAATACCCGACCATTTTCCTGCTTAACTTGGTAATGTGCCCAACCTTTTGCATTTTCGCGCCTCTTAATCAATTAAACCGAATGGCAAATACTGGAGATTTATTCAAAGGATGTTTTATCAAATATAACAATGAATTATGTCAGGTGATGGAATACCAGCACCGTACACCCGGAAATTTACGTGCATTTTATCAGGTTGTTTTACGCAATGTAAAAACCGGTAAACAAATGGAACATCGTTTCCGTGCAGGAGAAGATGTGGAAATAGTAAGGGTTGATTTTCGCGATCTGCAGTTTTTATACAAAGATGGCACCAACTTGGTATTAATGGATCCGGAAACCTTCGACCAAATTTATATTTCAGAAACCATGTTTGGTAATTCAGCCCGATTCTTAAAAGAAGAAATGATAATCAATGTTTCTTTTGAAGGAGATGATCCAATTGGAGCAGAAATGCCAACTTTTGTGGTGCTTGAAATTACTTATACAGAACCGGGCGTTAAAGGAGATACCGCCACCAATACACTTAAACCTGCTACCTTAGATAATGGTGCTGAAGTAAATGTTCCTCTGTTTGTAAATGTAGGCGACAAGGTAAAGGTTGATACCAGAACCGGTGCTTATGTGGAAAGGGTGAAGTAAAACGGAAGCAGTTAAAAGGAAGAAGAGATTGAAGATTTAAGAATTTAAATTTAATATTTTTGGAAATGGTAGTCTATTACCGAACTTCAACACTTCAACACCTTAACACTTCAACACTTTAACACTTCAACACCTTAACGCTTCAATCACTTTCCTCTCCCTTTCGTTTTACCCCAAAAGAAGCTTAAATTGCAGCGTGATCATCATTCGTATACTCCTTCTGCCGTTCACCATTTTGTATGGTTTCATCATACTTTTTAGAAATTTATTGTATCGGATTGGCATCTTCTCTCGTACCGAATTTGATTTACCAATTGTATGCATTGGTAATCTTTCGGCCGGTGGAACAGGCAAAACACCACATATTGAATGGTTAATTCAACACCTACAAAACCAATATAAAATTGCGGTATTAAGTCGCGGATACAAAAGAAAAACAAGTGGTTATGTTTTAGCGGATATCCATGCAACCCCTGCTACCATTGGAGATGAGCCTTTTCAGATTTACAGGAAATTTCCATCCATTCCGGTTGGAGTGTCAGAAAATCGCGTACTTGGTATTCCTGACTTACTTGCAGATGCGCCGGAAACCGAATTAATTTTAATGGATGATGGGTTTCAACACCTTCCCTTAAAGGCAGGAGCTTATGTCTTACTTACCGATTACAATAACTTATTCACAAACGATTGGCTCTTACCTTCCGGGTTATTACGCGAGTTTCGCTCAGGTTATAAGCGGGCAAAGGTGGTAATTGTTACCAAATGTCCGGATACCTTAGATGAAAAAACGAAAAGAGAAATCGTCGATAAAATTAAACCTACCGAAAATCAGTTTGTATTATTTTCTTCCATACAATATGGAAAGTTAATTCCTCTGTTTAATCAAAACTTGCCATTGCCATCAAACCATACCAATCTTTTGCTGGTAACCGGAATTGCGAATCCGGATCCATTGATCCATTATCTCGGCAATTCGTTTTCTGTAAACCACACCATTCGTTATAGCGACCACCATGCCTACTCCGAAACGGATATTGAAAAAATTATTAGTCTTTTTAATTCCATCGAATTACCTAACAAAAGTATTGTTTGCACCGAAAAGGATGCTGTAAAATTAAGAACAGAAAAACGACTTGAAAACCTGCCTGTTTATTATATACCTATTGAAATTAAGTTGAACAGTAACGATGCCGATTTGCTCCTATCTGTTATTCGTAAATTGGTTGATGCATCATTACTTCAACCTGATGATACAACTATCCACGCATAAAAGTTATCTTGCAAGTAATGAGAACCCTATTGATATGTGTGTTATTAATACTTTGTCATACCTCTAGAGGGCAGCAGGAAAATATAACTTTACTTAGTCATTGGAACGATCCTAACTTGCCTGTAATCGATGGCGATCAAGTTTGGAATGATATTATGGGTTGGAACGACACCATAAAAAACAAAGAATATATCATCGCCGGTAGCAACGATTCGATTTATTTCTTCGACATTACCAATCCCAATATCATATTAAAATGTGATGTGGAAGAAGGCCATGCCCGCAATGCCATCAACAGAGATTATGAAGTGTACGACCATTATGTTTATTGTGTAAGCGACAGGAGTTCGCCATTAGGCGGGTTACAGATTTTTGATTTACAATATCTACCTGATTCGGTCCATAAAGTATACGACAGCGATTCGTTAACTGTAAATACACATACCTTATTTATTGATGCTCCTTCGAAAAGGCTCTACCTCTGTGGTTCCTCCATGAAAGCCGGTGGTATTCGCTCGTTAGCAGTTTTCAACCTCAGCAACCCTGAATTACCGGCCTATTTAGGTGAACTGGATAAGAGTCTGGGTTGTGGATACACCCACGAAATGTTTGCTAAAAATGATACCGTGTATTTATCCTGTGGTTATCCCGGTTTGTTCATTTTTGATTTAAGGGATATGAACAACCAGCTCCTGATTGGTTCGATAACTCCACCCTATGCGCAAAATGGCTATAACCATAGCAGTTGGTTGGATAGTACCGGCAAATACCTCATGTTTACGGATGAAGTACCCAATGGATTAGGAATCAAAATTTTTGATATCCATGATATAGGAAACCCAAATTTCATCACTGTTTTTAATACCCATATTGGTGCTACACCACACAATGCATATTGGAATGGACGATTTGCTTATATTTCAGTATATGAAGATGGCGTCTATATTTTTGATTTAAAAGACATCGGTGCTTTTATGCCTAACCAAATACCACCGGTTGCAGGTTACTACGATACTTATCCCAAAAATGCGGCCGGTGTGTACAATGGCTTTCATGGCTGTTGGGGAGTTTGGCCGTTTTTAAAATCCGGAAATATCATTGCCAGCGACATCAGCGAAGGGATTTTTGTATTAAAACCGGCAAATAATCTTTCTGATGGAACAGATATCCAACCAATAATTTCTTTGCAAGCATTTCCCAATCCATTTACAAACCAAGTTAACCTACAAATTCAATCCAGAGAAAGTGGGGAAATGCAGTTTGACTTTACCAATTTATTGGGTGAAATTATTCATTCGAGTAATGCTAATTTACAAGCTGATTTAAACCATGTTGTGATTCCTACCTCGAAATTAAATGTTGGAATGTATATACTTCAAAGTACATTTAATGGCCGCACGATATCCAGGAAATTAATCAAAAACTGATTATGTAGGCAAGAGGCAGTAAGGCAGTAAGGCAGTAAGGCAGTAGGCAATAGGCAAAAGGCAGCATGATCAGCGATCGGTCAAAAGCAGGTGGTCATTGGTCAGAAGGCAATAGTCAGTTGTTGTTGGTTTGTAATTTGGCTTTATGCCAACCGAAAGGCTATTTTATAAAACTCTGTGACCTCTGTGGTGAAACTCTGTGTGCCCTCCGTGTAAAATCTCTGCGAACTTTGCGGTTAAAAAATCAAACAATAATGTCACCCCTTTGGGGTTTAAAAATTGGAATTAAATCTGTGGTTTGAGAAGCGATCGGTCAAAAGCTAGTGGTCATTGGTCAGAAGGCAATAGTCAGTTGTTGTTTGTTTATATTTTGGCTTTATGCCAAACGAAAGCCTATTTTATAAAACTCTGTGACCTCTGTGCCTCTGTGGTGAAACTCTGTGTGCCCTCCTTGTAAAATCTCTACGAACTTTGCGGTTAAAAATCAAACAATAATGTCACCCTTTCAGGGTTATGGTTGCGACTTAAATGAAATTTTCTATAATAATGTCACCCCTTTGAGGTTTACAAATTGGAATTAAATCAGTGGCTTGAGAAGCAATCAGCGATCTGTCAAAAGCTGGTGGTCATTGGTCAGAAGGCAATAGTCAGTTGTTGTTGGTTTATATTTTGGCTTTATGCCAAACGAAAGCCTATTTTATAAAACTCTGTGACCTCTGTGCATCTGTGCCTCTGTGGTGAAACTCTTTGTGCCCTCCTTGTAAAACATCTGCGAACTTTGCGGTTAAAAAATCAAACAATAATGTCACTCCTTCGGGGTTTACAAATTGATATTAAATCAGTGGTTTAAGAAGCGATCTGCAGTCAGTCAAAAGCTAGTAGTCATTGGTCAGTAGGCAATAGTCAGTTGTTGTTTGTTTATATTTTGACTTTATGTCAAACAAATTTATTGTTCCGTGTAATCTGTGAAATCTGTGGCTAAAAAGTCGATATTCATCACGACGTCATCATTCATTCCCGCATGTAAAAATTGTATCGTACTTCCTTGTTTTTATCGCGCGGGATTGATTCGCTTTCCGCTCATCAACATCCAATCATTCATAATTCATAATTCATAATTCATCATTCAATCTTCTTCTTCAAACCAAACAACTCATCTCTTAACCTTGCAGCTTCAATAAAATCAAGATCTTTAGCAGCCTTTTGCATTTTTCTTTCTGTTTCTTTTGCCAATTTAACAATATCATCCTTCGTCATGTGTTGCAAAATAGGGTCTGCTGCTTCTGCATATTCCGGATCTTCGGGTTCAATATAATATTTGATATGACTACCTGCCTTTGAGTCTGCAACAGAGGTTTGTTGCATGATATCTTCCTTGGATTTCAGAATGGTTTTTGGCGTTATACCATTGGCAATATTGTATGCCATTTGTTTTTCCCTTTTATGAACATTATCATCAATCGTAAGTTTCATGCTATTGGTAATTTTATCTGCATACATAATAACCCTTCCTCTTTCGTTTCTGGCAGCTCTACCAATTGTTTGTGTCAATGAACTCTGGCTACGTAAAAACCCTTCTTTATCGGCATCCATGATTGCTACCAATGATACTTCCGGTAAATCCAAACCTTCACGTAGCAGGTTAACCCCTACCAACACATCAAAAATCCCCAAACGTAAGTCCCGTAAAATTTCAACCCTATCCAAGGTCTTCACTTCACTATGGATATACCTGGATTTAATATTTAGTTTTGCCAGGTATTTGGTTAACTCTTCCGCCATTCTTTTGGTTAATGTGGTCACCAGAATTCTATCTCCTAACTTAATTACCTTGTCAATTTCATCCAACAAATCATCCACCTGGTTGATGCAAGGTCTGATTTCTATTTGTGGGTCTAACAAACCTGTAGGACGAATAACCTGTTCAACAATCACCCCTTCTGATTTTCTTATTTCGTAATCAGCAGGAGTAGCTGAAACATAAATCGTTTGACCGACCATATCTTCAAACTCATTGAATTTTAACGGTCGGTTATCCAACGCAGATGGCAATCTGAATCCATATTCCACCAAGTTTTCCTTTCTGCTTCTGTCGCCGCCATACATGGCACGAACCTGGGGCATGGTAACATGACTTTCATCAATTACCAACAACAAATCTTTGGGAAAATAATCCAACAAACAAAATGGCCTTTCACCGGCATTCCGTTTATCTAGGTATCTCGAATAATTTTCAATTCCACTGCAATACCCCAATTCCCGCATCATTTCCAAATCAAAATTGGTACGTTCCTCGAGTCGTTTTGCTTCCAATGGTTTTCCAATCGAACGCAAATATTCAACCTGTATTACCAGATCATCCTGTATTTCGTGAATAGCGCGATTTAACTGATCTTTTGGTGTTACATAAATATTCGCAGGAAAAATTGCTATATCAGACACTGATTCTTGTGTTCTTCCACTAACCGGGTCTATGATATCAATTTGCTCTATTTCATTTCCGAAAAATATAATACGAAATGCGAAATCAGCATAAGCCGGAAAAACATCCAACACATCTCCTTTCACCCTAAAATTACCTCTTTTAAAATCCGCTGTGGTCCTGCTATACAATGAATCTACCAATTGGAAAAGGATGGTATTTCGAGGCGTTTTTTGTCCTTGGTGCAACCGAATGATACTGCTTTCATAATCCCTTGGATTTCCTGCTCCATAAATACAACTCACCGAAGCAACCACAATTACATCCCTTCTGCCTGACAACAAAGAAGAAGTTGTTTTTAACCGCATCTTTTCTATCTCTTCGTTAATATTTAAATCTTTTTCGATATAGGTATTGGAAGATGGAATAAACGCTTCGGGTTGGTAATAATCGTAATACGAAACAAAATATTCCACGGCGTTATCGGGAAAAAACTGTTTAAACTCTCCGTATAATTGAGCAACCAAAGTTTTGTTGTGGCTAATAATTAAAGTTGGTCGTTGCGTTTGTTGTATCAGGTTGGCAATGGTAAATGTTTTGCCGGATCCGGTTACCCCCAACAAAATCTGTGATTGATCTCCTCTGTTCACTCCTTCAACCAAGGCTTTGATTGCATCAGGTTGATCTCCGGTTGGTTGGTATTCTGAAGTTAGTTTAAAGTCCACCAGTCAAATATAATAATTCAATTAGTAACAGGTAAAATTTTCAAGATCAATTAATATTTCTTTAAAGCAAGGCTTATTTTACTATTACAAACCATAAACCGAATTACTAAGACTGAAAATAAAATGTAAATTTGTAACTTTGAAAAACCAAACACTTTATATCATAGCAGGCTGTAATGGTGCAGGAAAAACAACTGCCTCATTTACTATTTTACCTGAAATATTAGATTGTAAGGAATTTGTAAATGCGGATGAAATTGCGAAAGGACTTTCCCCATTTCAACCTGAAACAGTTTCTTTTGAAGCAGGTAGAATAATGATAAACAGAATAAATGAATTGCTTGAAACAAGGATAAATTTTGCATTTGAAACAACACTAACTACCAAAAGTTATCGAAATAAAATATTGACTGCAAAATCAAATGGTTATAAAGTTAAATTAATCTTCTTTTGGCTTCAAACGGTTGAATTGGCAAAAGAAAGAGTAAGAACAAGGGTGTCAGAAGGTGGTCATAATATTGATAATACAATTATAGAGAGGCGCTATTATAGAGGAGTATTAAATCTTTTTGACATATATTTACCAATAGTTGATGGCGCATTTATCTTTGATAATTCAGAAGGTCATCATGATCTGATTGCTGAAAAACAATTGAATGGTATATTAAACATCATTAAAAAAGAAAAATTTAACCAATTAAAAAATCAATATGACAAATGCTGAAAAACAAATAGAAGAGAGAAATAAAATCTTATTAGGGCTTGAGTTGGTTTATAAAAAGCTTATCGAATTTAAAAAAAGTAAAAACAGCGAGCTGGTGATATTACAAGACAAAAAAATAGTTAAAATTAAACCTTATTAATTTTGTCTCATTTTACTTCTTGACCTATGAATTATTTGTTTAATTTTATTGGCAAAAATCACCCTTAATCAATCCATTCTATTTTTCTATTGATAATCTTCCCGTTCTCTAATTGAATATGTAAAAAATACAACCCTGGAACAATACCCTTAAACCTAATTTGTAAGGTTTCAATATCAATTTGTTCTTTAATTAATTCAATTTGCTTCCCTTGACCATCAATTAATCGAATTTCTTTCATTTTTTCACCTCTAGGTAAATTAATCTTCAATAAACTTGAAGTAGGATTGGGATAAACAACTATTTTATTAGAAAAATCTAAAGCTGCACTTCCGGTTTGAATATTACAAAACAGCTTATTCAAACTATTCCATAACAAAGTATCAAAAACAATGGGCACATCCGTTGATGAATCAGCGGCATTTCCCATTCTAATAATAACCATATTTTGCGATGGCCATACATATAATTTTTGGTCGTTCTTACCCAAGCCGCAAACCAAATCAGCAGGCGCTTGTGGTATGATGCTTCCTTGAAAAGTAAATGTTGTTCCGGGTAAACGGAAACTACTTTTACCATTTAACCACCACAAATAACCATATGATTCATTTAGGTTTTGCGAAGTATTAATCATTTGGTTGAAATACATAGAATCCTGTAAGATGGCAGTACTACCCCATTTCCCACGATTTAAAATCAGCGAACCAAATCTTGCCATATTTCTAGGTTTGGAATAAAACACACCATCGTACCATAAGCCATAAATTCCGGTGGTAGCGGATAATTTTGAATTGGTATATTGTTGATAGGTCATCCCACTTGCACTTTCCAGCACATCCTGCAACAACAAATACGGCGCATTATGGTAATACCATTGTGTACCTGCATCAGCTTTATACATTAAACATCCGGGTGTTTTACAATTCATATCAAACACCTGGTAATTCAAACCCGTAGTCATGGATAATTGATGTTCAATGGTAATTTTCCCTTCTTGTTCCGCACTGCATGTCGTCCAACCTTTTCCCAAAAATTTAGAGGAAGAATCTGTTAGTTGCAGCAATCCATCTTGTTTTGCAATTCCCACTAAAAATGAAGTAATTGTTTTTCCTGCTGATGCCCAGTACCAAATCGAATCTTTGGTAAACGTTCCGAAATACTTTTCAAGAGCAATTTTCCCATCCTTCAAAATAATAAAGCCTTTTGTATGGTTGTCTTCGAGCAATTGATATAATGGCGCGATTTCATCTTCACACCAACCAAGTTGCGCAGGACCAATGGTATCCCATGTTGAACCTGTTAATGGCGGAAAATAATACTGACCATTAACAGACAAATGATACAAACAAAAAAACAATACCAGAAAGCGTTTTATCATATTGTAAATATACCAATTGTTATTATTACTTTGTAGGGACACATCGTAGGGACAAGTCGCGACTTGTCCTTATATAGGAATATACATGGAAATCAACAATTTCGACATCATCATAGCCGGAGCAGGTCCTGCCGGCGCAACGGCAACGTTGGCATTAATGAAAAGCGGTCTAAAAATAGCGGTAATCGACAAAGAAAATTTCCCCAGGGATAAAATTTGTGGTGATGCGGTAAGTTCCATTGCCAAAAGAATACTCAGGCAGATTGACCCTACTCTCGAAACTGATTTATTGGATTTTGCACCCAAAACCAATATCACCAAAGCGAAATTGTATAGTCCGGAATTTAAATCGCTGGAAATTGGTTTCGCAAAAGTTGGACATTGCATACGCCGGTTAGATTTTGACAATTGGTTGTACAATAAAGCCAAATCCAATAACGACGCAACTTTTATACATGGCCATGCCATAAAAGATATTTCTTATGACAAGGATCTAGTTACTGTAATTTTGGAAGGTGGCCAAACATTAACCGCACGATTGATACTTGGTTGTGATGGCGCCCAATCCATGGTTGCAAAAAAACTAGCAGGTTTTAAAGTCGACCGTAACCACTATTCGGGTGCTGTGCGTCAATATTATCGAAATGTTGCCGGATTAGATCCAAACGCATTGGAGGTTTACTTCCTGAAAGATTACCTACCCGGTTATTTCTGGATATTTCCGTTATCCAACAACGAAGCTAATATTGGTTTTGGGATGTTAAGTAAAACCATAGCCGACAAAAAAATTGACCTTAAAGCTTCGATGGATGCCATTGTTCATCAAATACCGGAAGTTAGCGCACGTTTTAAAAATGCGGAAGCGCTTGAAACTACCAAAGGATTTGGATTACCTCTTGGATCACGAAAGTATCCGATTTCAGGTGCCGGATTTATGCTTTGTGGCGATGCAGCCTCCCTTATTGATCCTTTTAGTGGCGAGGGTATTGAAACAGCAATGGAAAGTGGTAAATTTGCTGCTGAAACCGCCATGAATTGTTTTCTAAAAAACAATTTCACATCAGAAGAACTTTTACAATATGACAACAGGGTTTATAAAAAAATGTGGGGTGCATTTAAAAGTCACTATTGGTTACAGCAGATTCTGGGTAACAGGGTAAGATTAATCAACATGCTGATTCGTATTGGAAATATACCATTTGTAAAAAAAAGAATTCCCAAATTATTCTATTAAAACTATGACATTTAAAATTTATACCAAAACAGGAGATAAGGGAGAAACCTCATTAATAGGAGGAAATCGGGTACCGAAATTTCACCTGCGCATTGAAAGCTATGGAACAATAGATGAATTAAATTCTTATATCGGTTTAATCATTGACTCCTCTCCTGCCGAAACGGATTACTGCAATATTCTGTTCGAAATACAGGACCGATTATTTACCATAGGATCCGTACTTGCGAGTGAGCCTAATAGCCACAAAATGAAAATACCGGATCTCCATCATAAAGATATTGTGGTACTAGAAAACGAAATTGACAAAATGGATGCCTTGCTTCCACCTTTGAAAAACTTTGTTCTTCCCGGCGGACATGTTACCGCTTCCTATTGCCATATTGCTCGATGTATCTGCAGACGAGCTGAAAGATTGGTGGTTCATCTGGCATCTGAATCGGAAGTCCCTGAGTTGGTTTTAATTTATTTAAACCGTTTAAGCGATTATTTGTTTATCCTTTCTAGAAAAATCATTCTCGATGCCGGAGCAGATGAAATTACATGGAATCCAAGAAAATAAGTATACCTAGTGACCCGAATTGGTTTGTTTCAACTTAACTTGAATCGTTTCAAGATGAAATACGATCAGACATTCTGCGTTTAGTAAAACAAGGTTCATGAAAATAACGGTGCATTTACGTTTTCTCTTGGTAATAAATTTGGTATTAATTGGGCTATCTGCAATTGCACAAAAAGCAACTTTTACCATTTCCGGAACCATAACCAACAGTGTCGACAAAGAACCTTTGCTAGGCGCTACCGTATATATCAAAGAGCTTAAAACAGGCGTAGTTTCTGATGAAAATGGCTATTTTAAAAAGGAAGTAAAAGAAGGTCAATACACCATCACCATTACCTACCTTGGGTTTGAACCTTTTTCGCAAAAAACAGATATCAAGAAAGACACCAAACTGGATATTAAACTCAAACCTATTGGAATCGAAAAACAAGAAGTACTTATCACCGGCGAAAAAACAAACAAAAATGTAGTAAGTACGGAAATGAGCCGGATTGAACTAAGTGGTGAAAAGATTAAAAGTTTGCCGGTTATTTTTGGCGAACCGGATGTTTTAAAATCCATCACGCTATTGCCCGGGATTAAAAGCGGTGGCGAAGGAAGTACCGGCTTTTATGTGCGTGGTGGTGGACCTGACCAAAACCTCATTTTGATGGACGAAGCGGTGATTTACAACCCTTCTCATTTGTTGGGATTTCTTTCTGTATTCAATACCGATGCGGTCCGTACGGTTGATATCATCAAAGGTGGAATGCCTGCACAATATGGAGGAAGATTATCCTCCGTTATCAATGTTGGCATGCGCGAAGGGAATGATGAAAAATATGTATTCAGTGGAGGAATCGGATTAATTGCCTCGCGTTTGCAACTGGAAGGTCCAATAAAAAAGAAGAAAAGCGGATTCATGATTTCGGGTCGCAGAACTTATATTGACCAACTGGTAAGGCCTTTTTTAACAGAAGAACAAAAAGCAAACGGTTACTACTTCTACGACTTAAACATGAAGGTTCATTATTACTTGGGCACCAAGGACAAGTTTTTTGTCTCCGGTTATTTTGGAAGGGATATATTTAATTTCAAAAGTCCAAGAAACAAAGATGTAACCTTTTCTACCGGATGGGGAAATGCCATGTTAACCGGAAGATGGTTCCATGCTTTTAATACAAATTTTACATCAAATCTTGCCATCATATACAACAGATACGATTTGAATAATGAGTTTAGTTTTGGTACCAATGGATTCAAGTTATCGTCGGGATTACAAGATTGGACCATCAAACAAGACTTAACCTTACAATTACCTGCCTCCAAACAAACCATTAAATTTGGTTGGCAATACATCTACCATACCTTTAAACCGGGTATTGCCAGCGGACAAGTTGGTACCATTTCAATCAACGAAGAAATTAACAAACAATATGCACATGAGTCGGCTGTATATGTTTCGGATGAATTTAAACTTGGTTCCCGATTTATCATTAATGCAGGGTTAAGAGGGGTTTTATTCCAACAAACCGGACCTTATACCGAAATTATTTTCGACGATCAGGATATACAAGTTGGAACCGGAAAAGTGTATTCGGATGGAGAAATAATTGTTAGTTATCCCGGTCTTGAACCACGTTTATCTGCTACGGCTATTCTAAATTCAAGTACTTCTATTAAAGCTTCTTTCACCCGTACCTATCAATTCCTGCATCTTGCAACTACCAGTGGAGCCCAGTTTCCGGCCGATTTGTGGGTTCCTAGTTCTGTTAAAGTTAAGCCGCAAGTTGCCTATCAGTACGTGTTAGGCGTTTATAAAAATTTTAAAGACAACGAGTATGAAACTTCTGTGGAAGCATATTACAAACCCATGCTTAACCAGATCGAATTTAAACCCGGGGCTAATTTGTTTTTCAACCAGAACCTTGAAAATGAAATGATTTTTGGAGAAGGACTATCCTATGGTGTTGAGTTTTTTGCAAAAAGAAAATTCGGAAGATTAAATGGATGGTTTGGTTATACCTGGAGTAAAACTACCCGACAATTTGATGCCTTGAATCAAGGCAATGCTTTCTTTTATCGGTACGACAGAACCCATGACATGAGTTTGGTTTTAAGTTATAAAATTAACAAAACCTGGAGTGGTACCGTTGTGTTTGTTTATGGCACCGGAAACGCAGCTACACTGCCTACATCGAGATATTCCTATCAACCCGGATATGATCTTTTGCAGGACGAAATTAAAATTACTTTCATAGATGTTTATGACAAAATAAACGATTACCGTTTGCCGGATTACCACCGAATGGATCTTTCATTTACTTATCTGCAATTCCAAACCGAACGATTCGAGTCATCCTGGAATTTTTCTGTTTACAATGTATACAACCGTGCTAATCCTTATTTTATTTACTTTTTGCCCGACTATGCTACCTTTACCGTGAAAGCATATATGGTTTATTTATTCCCTATTTTACCATCCGTTGCATGGAATTTTAAATTTTAATGAAGCATATCAAAACACATATTATATTTTTAATAACAGGAATGTTGTTCCTTGGTTGTGAAAAAGAAATTACCGTTGACCTTCCGGCCGGAAACAAAACTTTGGTAGTAGAAGCCAGTATTAACCAACTTTTCCCTAACCTGAACTATGTCTTTATCACACGTACACTCGATTATTTCAATCCTGATTTATCCTTATATGGAGTTGCAAATGCCGTTGTAAATATTACACCGGGAACCGTCACAGGAAATGATACCATTTTTAATACCGCCGACCGGATTCTTTTAACGGATATTTCGACCATTCCCGGAGTAAGTGAATTTCTGAGAGGTTTCAACGGAATTTATTTCAATCCAACTTTTGCACCGGTTGTTGGAGTTCCCTATTTACTCGAAATTGAAGTGGATGGTGAAAGAGTTACCGGTAGAACAAGTATTCCAAAAGTTGTGGAAATAGATACGGTATTCTACCGACAGGAAATCGACCAAGAACGAGGAGATACAAATATGTTTGTAACATTTGAATTTACCGATGGTCCGGAACAAAACAATTACCGGTTATTCCGTTATAAAAACTACAACCCTTTTTTAATTGGTTGGGGTACCGCTGATTTCTCCCGCTTGTTTGATGATGCCGTTTTAAATAACGGGAAACGACCATACTCTTTTTTCAGTCCTTTAAAATACAATGATACCTTAAACTTGTATTTTACATCGGTTGGAAGAACAGAATTTTTGTTCTGGGAATCCTTTGGAAATGCAGCAAATAATGGAGGACCTTTTTCAACCCCTGTACAAGTAAAATCAAATGTGAGCGGAGCTATCGGATCTTTTACCGGTTATGGCGTAAGCTTCCGACGCATCATATTAAAGTAGCAAATATGCTTACCTTAAACTTTAAAAAATATGGAGAATCCGGTGAACCCATTTTAATCCTTCATGGATTTTTAGGATCGTTGGATAACTGGCATTCGCTCGCAACCGAATGGTCGAAAAACGGATTTACCGTTTATGCCATCGACCTCCGGAACCATGGAAAATCACCACATACCCAATCGCATAGTATTACGCTAATGGCAGATGACATTTTGCATTTTACGGATCAACATGATTTACGAAAAATAAACCTTCTGGGACATTCCATGGGTGGTAAAGTAGCCATGCAATTTGCCTTACAGTATCCGGATAAAATCAACAAACTTATTGTAGTTGATATTGCTCCAAAAGCATATCAACATGGGGCACACGATGCTGTTTTTGAAGCCATCTTCCATGTTAAACTTGGGCAAATAACTTCTCGAAAAGAAGCCGAAACCGCTATGCTTCCTTATTTAGGTGATTTTGGTACCCGACAATTTATCTTAAAAAGTCTGGATCGCACCGAATCCGGTTTTCAATGGAAATTTAATATTGATTTATTGCATCGGGAATACGAACAAGCAATTGCTGCAATTAGCAACCATCAATCGGTTGATATACCAACGATGTTTGTTCGTGGCGGGCAATCGCTTTATGTGAAAGAAGAAGATTTACCGGGTATAAAACAACTTTTTCCGCAATCTGATTTGGTTACCATAAGCAATGCAGGTCATTGGGTACATGCCGATCAACCAAAGGAATTTACATCTTGCGTACTAGAATTCCTGCACCAATAAGTTAACACCTTTGTATATTTGAATGGTTAAGGATGAACAAAATGAGAACAGAAACCAATTGGATCGCCTCTTGCATTCATATTTTCAATCAATACAAATTATTGGCAGAAAGAGCCATGGATCAATTGGATGAAAAAGGTTTCTTTTTTACACCGGATGCCGAATCAAATAGCATAGCAATCATCGTAAAACATATGAGCGGAAATATGAAGAGCCGATGGACCAATTTCTTAATAGAAGATGGAGAGAAAGTATGGCGACAACGCGACAATGAATTTATTTTATTTCCATCCGACAACAAAACATTTCTGATGAAAGAATGGGAAACTGGATGGAATTGCTTGTTCAACTCAATTACTCCTCTTCAACCCAATGATCTGGGAAAAATTATAAAAATCAGAAACGAAGATCATTCCGTAATGGAAGCCATCAACCGCCAAATCGCACATTATTGTTACCATGTTGGTCAGATAGTTTTCTTGGCAAAATTATTTCAATCCAATCAATGGCAAACCTTATCCATCGCCAAAGGAAAATCTGATTCGTTTAACCAATCCAAATTTAAAAAATGAAACCATTACTGCTGCTGCATGGCGCTCTTGCCACCAAAATGCAATTCGATACTGTTTTGCCTTTATTAAAAGATGATTTTAATGCCGAGTCAATAAATTTTTCCGGACATGGAGGATTTAGCATACCGGTAAACGGATATAATTTCAACCAATTTGCTATAGATATACTTCATTATGCCGATGCACATAAAATTGACCGATTAAATATTTTTGGATTTAGCATGGGTGGATATGCTGCTTTGTATTTTGCCAAACTTCATCCTGACAGGGTCGAGAAAATATTTACCATGAATGTGAAATTTAATTGGGATCCATTAAGTACAGCAAAGGAAACTTCAATGTTGGATGCCGAAAAAATGGTGGTTAAAGTTCCGGGATATGCTAACCAACTGATGATGCAACATGGATTAAATCTATGGAAACAGGTAATTGATCAGACCTCCCAGATGATGAATCAATTGAGTAAAGAGTTAATTTTGTTGGATGAAGATTTAGAAAAAATAAAAGTGCCGGTTTTGTTGGCAATTGGCGACAAAGATTATACTTCGAGCATTGAAGAAACGCTGCATGTTTACCGTAAATTAGCGAATGCTCAATTATGGGTTTTACCAAACACCTCCCATCCATTTGAAAAAATTGATAAGCAAATAATAGCAGATGCTATTAAACGATTTTTTTAGGTTTTCCACTCCGGAACCCTAAATTGAAATGGCATAAAAACGGTGGTTCCCTCCGCAACATAAATTTCACCGGATTCACCTTGCAAAATCATTCGTATCGGTTGGTTGTGTCGCATTTCATATTCACTGATACTTTGTAAACAAGCGCCACAACTCATAATTGGTGTGGTTACTTCAAAATCCATTGCCTTAACGGTAATGGCCATTGCTACAACCGGAGTATCAGGGAATTTTGCTCCTGCAGCAAATATAGCTACCCGTTCGGCACATAATCCGGATGGATAAGCAAGATTTTCTTGGTTGCTGCCCGTTATAATTTCTCCGGTAGAGAGGCGAAGAGCACAGCCTACTTGGAATTTAGAATATGGCGCATATGCTGTATTTACAGATTTCTTTGCCTGAAGCAGTAATAAGCAATCCGCCTCCTCCATCTCATCCATGTTTTGGTAACAAACTAATTTGGATTCTTTCTTAATTTCTTTCATTCTTTTCAAGATTAAGAAAATTAAAGTAGTTTGCATATGTTTTCGTTGGATAATTATTTATGAAAAACATTCTTGTCATAGGCGCAGGGTTATCATCTTCCTCCCTGATAAAATATTTGCTCGAACATGCCAATACAGAGGACTGGATGATTCAGGTAGGAGATGTGAACCAACAACTGGCAGAAAGTAAAATCAATAACCATCCAAAAGGAAATTCTTTACTGCTAAACATAAACGATGGTGCATTACTGGAGGCAACCATAACAAAAACAGATCTTGTAATTTCACTTCTTCCGCCGAACCTGCATATCCATGTTGCCAAGTTATGCCTAAAGCATAGCAAACATTTTATATCGGCTTCTTATGTAACCGAAGAAATGAAAAACCTGCATGTAGAAGCTTTAAAATCTAACATTTTGTTATTAAATGAGTGCGGACTTGATCCCGGAATCGACCATATGAGTGCCATGAAAATGATTCATAAAATTCAATCGGATGGTGGCGAAATCGTTTCCTTTAAATCCTATTGCGGAGGTTTGATTGCCAAAGAATCCGATAACAACCCATGGCATTATAAATTTACTTGGAATCCAAGGAATGTGGTTCTCGCAGGCCAAAACACAGCCAGGTACCTTTCAAATGGTGAATTAAAATTTATCCCTCCTTCCCGTATTTTTAATGAAATAGAACAAATTACCATACCCGATGGCGAAGTTTTTGATTGTTATGCAAACCGGGATTCATTGGATTATTTAAAACCTTATGGCATTGAAAACGCAAAAACTGTAATGCGTGGAACCATGAGGGGCGAAGGATTTTGCGAAGCTTGGGATTGTTTGGTAAAACTCGGATTAACGGATGACACCATAACACTACCCGAAAGCCATAAAATAACCTTCAGGGAACTAACCAGTGCTTTTACTCCGGGCAATAAACAAATTAACCTCGAAGAAAGGGTTTTGGATTTTCTGAAAATCGAACCCGATGATAGTATTTTTCTAAAATTGAAATGGTTGGGTATTTTTAACCCAATACCCATACTCATTCCCGGAGCAACGCCGGCAATGATTTTGCAAAATCTTTTACTCGAAAAATGGAAGTTGTTTCCCGGCGATATAGATAGAATCATCATGCACCATGCTTTTGTTTACAAGAACCAAAAACTGGATGGTTATAATACCAGCACATTGGTAGTTAAAGGCGAAAACAATACCCTAACTGCCATGGCAAAAACCGTTGGTTTACCAATGGGAATCGCCGCCAAACTATTGTTGCAGGATAAAATAAAAACCAGGGGTGTTCAAATACCAACCACAGCCGAATTCTACAACCCGATTTTAAAAGAACTTGCTCTTTATGGGATAGAATTTGAAGAACGAACCAGCCTAGAACAATAACAATTACTGCTCTTTCGAATTAATTTTATAGTAAGTAAATGCAAGCTTGGGGCTCAAACCTCCAAATCAGCCAATATACATAACCCTTAATCTTCTTTAAGTTTAACAGGAATCCAAATTTCCTCCTCAGAAGTTGGATCGTTATTTTTGTACTTGTCTCCAATTACTTCAAAGTGTGGTCTCTCGTCTAAATCATAGCCTGAACCCGGCAACCACGTTCCAAAAATGTATTGGAAGATGCTGTTGTCGGTACTTAAACCTTTATAATCAAACACAGCATATAACCCGCCGTTCAAAGTAAATGTTTCCATATCAACAGGCACCGAATCAAAATTGCTTACTTCAACACTTGCCCATTTTTCGAATGCATTTGTCGGATTAAAATCTGCAAAATAATTTGGTTGATAAACTTGCATAGAAATCATATCGTTTGAAAGTTTATTTAATATATCCTTTCGTCTTGGCATAAAACTCCTCCAAAGTTCGCCGGTCATGTTGTTGGCTAAACTCATTGTTAACCGAATTCCTATTAACTTCTTGTTGTTTACGTTTTCAATTCTAGGGATCATATTCATTACATTTCAGGTTAGTTTGGTAGTCAAATAAAACGCCCGATTACTAAATTACTTGCCGGATAACTGTTTCCACAAATAATAATCTTTGGTCAATTCGTAATATTCCTCCGTCGGACTACCGTCCTCTTCATAAATTACAAATCTGTTTGTGGTTAATTGGACTTCAAAACGCGACAAACATAATACAACTCGGTTTGCTAGTTTACTTGCCTTGGCATAAATCTGAATTTCTTTCATGGTATGCAAGCCCTTTTCGGCAGCCAACTTTTTAAAGGTTGTTGCTTCTTGAATAGGTAAAATTAACCAGAATTTACCTTCTTCGGTAAGCCTCGATAAAACTTCGTTCACCAATGCAAAAAAGGGCAAATCTTTGTCGTGACGAGCCATGCTGCGTTGGCGGTTCGCTATACCAACATTATCGGTAATAGGATAATAAGGTGGATTGGTAATGATGAGGTCGTATCGTGTAACTGGAACAAATTCCCTGATATCCGAATGATAAACATGCATTCTCTCCTTCCATGCAGAATATAAAATATTATCTTTTGCTTCGTCGGCTGCATTTTTTTCAATTTCAACTGCATCAATCTTTGCCGTTGATTTCTGAGCCAACATTAATGCAAGCAATCCGTTACCTGTGCCTATATCGAGTATGTTCTTTGCAATTTTACAATCACAAAATGCACCAAGCAAAACACTATCGGTTCCAATTTTCATGGCTGCTTTGTTTTGCTGAATAGTGAAATGCTGAAATTGAAATTCAGTCCCTCGCATAATCATGCAAGTTAACGATTGATTAACAGGAATGGTTATAAGTTATGAGATATGAGTTATGAGTTATGAGATATAAGTTATGAGTTATGAGATATAAGTTATGAGTTATGGATCAAGTTAAAACATCCTACCAACCTGTATAATTCACGCTACAAAACCACAAAGTTTACCCTACATTCGGGAAAATTAACTAAAAAAACCTCCTTCACATTCCTTAATAAACTTTAACATTGCAACCGTGGCAAAATCATCCGGAAATAAAATAACCAGGTTTATCAAAGAGTGGCTTAACCGATTCCGACAAATCATTGTTATCAGTTGTCAGTGGGGATTGTTGTTAATTATACTTTATCGGGTTATGCCTGTGCCCATAACACCTTTGCATATTGTTCGACTGTTTGAACAAGTAGCAGAAGGAAAATCGTTGCAACTCACTAAAAGTTGGCGAAGCATTGATAATGTGCCTGAAAAATTTTGTCTCGCAGTGATTACTGCCGAAGATGTTAAGTTTATCCAACATTATGGTTTTGATTTTGAACAAATAAAAAACTCGATTGAACGAGGATTAAAAAGAGGAAAAAAACTCAGAGGTGCAAGCACCATATCCCAACAAACAGCAAAAAATTTATTCTTCACACCAAAACGTAGTTGGATTAGAAAGATACCGGAAGTTTGTATCACCTTATGCCTTGAATTACTCTGGACGAAAAAAAGAATCCTAGAAGTGTATATCAATATCATTGAAATGGGCGATGGTATATATGGCGTAGAAGCAGCTTCACAAAAATATTTTCATAAAAATTGTTCCAAATTAACCTCCCGCGAATCGGCATTGATTGCCGCTTGCCTCCCCAATCCCAGAAGATGGAATCCTGCCCGTCCAACCAACTATATCAACCGCAAAGCCGGAATCATAAAACGTTTTATGCACCATATTGGTGATTTACCATGGAAGTAGTGTGCGGTCGCGACCGCACCAATAAACAATAAAACGACCGCACCAATAATCAATTAAGAGACCGCACCAATAATCAATAAAGCAACCGCACCACAACCACACCACGACCGCACCCATAACCTCATATGAAACACATCATATATTTTATATTATTAATAGGCAGCATCCATTTTGTAAGTGCACAAACGGATTCAACCCAATTCAAACAAAAGTTGCAGCATATTGCCAATTGCAGCAGATTGATTAAGGATTCGTTAAAAATACAACCTGCAAATAACTTTTACGAAGAATTTAGCAACTCCGAAAATCCCTATATTTATCTATATGTTTCTTCCAAAGATTCTATTCATTCCCTATCTCCCGGTAAATTCTTTTATTATAACCATGACTTAAAAAAAGGAGAATGGAAAGCCGATAGTTTCTCTCGCGCTGGTTACGATGTTTTGCTTTATAAAACTGCCGGTACTTCGGCTTCTTACTTATCAAGTCATTTATTAAACTACGATAGTATTTCCATTTCCTTTATCATGCTCCACGAAGCCATGCATATTCATTTGGTAAAGGCCGGATACAAAATCGCCTACGAATTTGAAGAGTCGATTGGAGATGTAGTAGGAAACGATTACCTGCATTTTTTATTGCCGGATAAGGCCCATAAAAAAGTTAAACGATTTATAAAATGTAACGAAAAAGTTTACAAAAAAATAAACAAATGCTTGATGCAAAAAATCACAAACGAACAATGCCAGGCAAAAATTTATCGCATAACAAATAAGCGGGGAACCGCTTTTCAAAAGGACCGGTATCAATATACAGTTAACAATGCTTATCTACTTCGTTTCCGCGACTATACCATACATTATTTTAAACTAAAAAAGCAATTCCGGAAACACAACAATTTAAAACGATCCTTGGATTCGTGTTTCACATCCAAAAAAAATGTGCAATAAATGTTAACCGCCTTTCAAAATCCTGTATATCTTTGCCTCCGTTATCGGTTCATTTATTTCAAGGTAAATGAATAATAGGGAATCAGGTGAAAAACCTGAACAGTACCCGCTGCTGTGAGCTTCAATAGGTTTCGGAACACACAAACCACTGTTCAATTCGAATGGGAAGGTTATCCGGAATGAAGCAAGTCAGAAGACCTGCCGCCAACATTTTTAAACATGTAGCTTTCGGGAAAAAAAGCAAAGTGATAATAGTTATTACCTGTAAGGTCAAACCATTATTTCTCCTCTGATTTCCTTTGCTGCAATATTTGAACATGAAAAAAATTGTGGTTGCTTCTGTATGGTATTTTCTGAACTTGTTGGCAGTATCTGCCCAAGGAAAGGATAGTTTATTTCTACCTGAAGTTGATATCCATACCGATAGGTTTAAACAATTCGGGATTGGAGAAAAATCGCTTGCGCTCGATTCCTTACAACTGGTTATTTCAAGTGCTCATACGCTTTCCGATGTACTTACGGAACAAACACAAGTATTTGTTAAAAACTACGGACCCGGCAATATTGCAACCCCTTCTCTGCGGGGAACAGGTGCTGAACATACTGCACTTTTATGGAATGGTTTTAACTTGCAAAGTCCCATGCTTGGATTGGTAGATATTTCTATTATACCCATGGCCTCAGGGGATGAATTATCCGTGCAATATGGAGGCAATGGTGCTTTGTATGGCAGCGGCGCAATCGGTGGAGCCATACATATACGAAGCCATCCGATTTATATGCTAAAATCAGGTGCGGAAATAAATTTTACAGCAGGCAGTTTTGGTAATTTACGTCAAATGTTATCGGTATACAATGGCAACAAAAGAAGATACAATATCCTCAAATTGACCAACCAAAATATTACCAACAATTTTACCTTTCATAACCCTTATCTTTCAGGAAATCCGGAACAAAAGCAAACCCATGCTTTGGTAAACCAGCAAGCTATTATTTCCGAAAATCACTTTCGGATTACTGCTAATTCGGAATTTAATTTCAGAATATGGGCACAACAAACCCATCGACAAATACCACCAACACTCAGTATTCCCGTAAGTACTGCCGAACAAACGGATAAATCGCTCCGATTTACATCAGAATATAGCCAACAAGGATATAAACAATCATGGCTCTTGCGTACCGGCTTTTTTTACGACAAACTTAATTACAGTGATACGTTAAAATCAATAAACAGCAGAAGCAATACGTTTACGCAAAATACAGAATGCGAAAAAAGCCTAATCCTTCCCCAACATATATTGGTAACATTTGGCCTGAACAATACCTATAACCAAGTCTCTACAGAAGTTTATAAAAACGAAAGAAGAAATCGTTTCGCCCAAATCATAGCAATGAAATGGCATTCTGAAAAGGAAGTTTTTCGCATTGGTTTTAGTTTTCGTACCGAATTTATCAACACCAAATTTCTTCCGGTGATGCCATCCTTGGGGTGCTCTTATCAATTGAATAAACAAATCATGATAGCAGGAAACATTAACCGTTCCTATCGGGTACCTACTTTCAATGAAATGTTTTGGACACCCGGGGGAAACCCAAATTTAGCTGCTGAATCAGGTTGGGGAGAAGAAATATCCTTGAAGTATTATACGCAAATCAAACAAATAAATTTCGAAATGATGTTGACTGGTTTTAACCGCAACATCAACAATTGGATTCAATGGATACCGGATAGCACGTATTGGAAACCGGTTAATCTGAATCATGTTACCAACAAGGGAATTGAATGCATGGCTAAAATACAATTCCCTATTTTAACCCACATGCGATTCAACATGCAATACATGTTCAATTTCATCCAATCCACCACAACCAATGCAACCAACCATTTAGATTACCAACTGCCTTATATCCCACGTATGACCCAGCAAATACAAGGGAGTGTAACATGGAAAAAACTCTATCTATCTTATATTCAATATTACACCGGCATGCGTTATACCAATGCCGACAATACTGCTGCAACCGACGATTTTAGTATCGGCAACCTAAAATCCGGTTATCATTTTACTTTCTCAAAAATGAGTATCTCTTGCTTCGCTGAAATAAACAATATAGGAAATATCTCCTATGTAGTTTATCCCGACAGACCAATGCCTATGCGAAATTTTTTAACCGGCTTAACCTTTAAATTTTAACATACATGAAAAAACTAATCCTATTTTTAATTCCAATTTCTATCTCTTTTATTCCAAAAGCCCAAACGGTGTCTGATTTCGAAAACTTAATATTAACACCAAACTCTTATCGCGATGGAAGAGATAGCATGGATGCAAATGGTTTTACAAGCGGTAAAGCGCATTACAACAATTTGTTTGATACATCATTTGGTGGTTATTGGGCAGGAGGATTTGCCATTTCCAACAAAACCGATATTAGCCTGGATAGCGCTACAGTAAACTTTACCAAACTATATACGGTCATTACAGGAAAAGGTGTTTTTCAATCGCCAAATTATGCTATCGGACAAAACCATGCAGTGTTAAAACTTACGGATTCTCAATTTAAACGTCCTTATGTAATCAGTATAACCAATACAAATTATGCCTATTTAAGCATGAAATGGGGTGACCAAATTGCAAGGAAATTTAACGACTCCGACTTTTTTCACCTGCATCTTATTGGATATTTAAATGGATTACCAACAGATACCTTGCAGGTTGAATTAGCCAATGGACAAGACATAATGGATACATGGTTTACCGTTAACCTCATACCATTAGGTGCAGTCGACAGTATTGTTTTTTCGTTGGTTTCATCCGATAATGGTCAATTTGGAATGAATACTCCGGCATACTTTTGCATCGATAATTTTGAAGTAACACGAACCGATGCATTATTAGAGAATAACAAAGAGGAACAAATAGCAATCTATCCAAATCCTGCAAGTGAAAAAATATTTCTTTCAATTCCCGAAACAGAAATCAAACGGGTTACGATTACCAATCTTCAAGGCGAACAAATACAAAAAAGCACCAATAATATTTTGCACATTGATAACTTAAAAGACGGTATTTATTTCCTAACTATAGATTCAGAAAAAGGAATTAAATATGCCAAGTTTATTAAATACACCGCCAATTAATTTAAGCATGTCTAAGTTATACTTCCTTATTTTTTGTTGGATGTTATTATCCGAAAACTCATTTTCGCAACGTCCGTTTGGCCACGAAAATGCAATACCCGCAGATAGCAACATCTTTGTATCTTGGGCAAATGCTTGTGAAGTAAAAAGAGGATTTCAAAATATTGCAGATACGATATTAGGCAACGCAACTATTGGAGATGCCAATGCGGCAATCGGCGCTGCCAAACAAAACGGAATCGTTAGTTTGGGCGACGGTGGGTTTGCAACCTTATCTTTCCCCGGATTTATAAAAAACAATGCAGGTCCCGATTTTGCTGTATTTGAAAATGGTTTCAACTTTGGAAACGACTCCACATTCTATCTCGAACTTGCCTTTGTTGAAGTGAGTTCAGATGGAAATCATTTTGTTCGTTTTGCAGCAGTTTATGATGATGACACCCTCACACAAAAAGATTTTACGTATGGAAGCAATCCACGCAAAACAAAAAATCTGGCGGGTAATTATAGTTTCGGTTATGGAACACCTTTCGATTTAGAAGACTTGAAAGATTCAGTAGGAATTGATATCAACCACATATCACATGTCCGTTTAATTGATGTGGTGGGCAGCTTGTCGGATACTTTTGCTAATAGAGATATATTGCAAAACAAAATTAACGATCCTTGGCCTACCCCATTTGGTTCGAGTGGTTTTGATTTGGATGCAGTTGGGGTGATGAATTTAACCATGGGCCTTCCCTATCAATCCCAATCCACATCTCGATTTTATCCAAATCCGGTACAAATGAACCAAGAAATATTTATTACCGGCATCCATTTTACAAAACTGATTTTATCCGATATTACCGGAGCAATTAAACTTGAACAAGAAATATCACCCATGCAACCCGGTATTGGATTGATCGGACTTGTTAAGGGGATTTATTTCGTGAGGCTTTTTTCAGAAAACAAAACCGAAACGGTAAAATTATGCATAGAATAACAACCAAGGCAATGGTAGAAAATAAAAAAAACCGGATTCATCAAATTTATTTATTCCTATGCCTGATTGTAGTTTTTGCATGCGATAAAAACCCGATTCCGAAAGATGATATTACCATTCCTGCCAAAACAAGTGCTACCATTTTAATTGGGAACGAAGGACAGTTTATGCATGGAGATGCTTCCGTAACTTTAATTGACATCACCAACAACCAACAAGTTTCTGATATTTTTAAGACCGCCAACAACCGACCAATCGGCGATATTGTACAATCGATTGCCTTACACAACGACAAGTATTTTGTGGTGGTAAACAATTCACAAAAAATTGAAGTATTAAACCGAAGCAATTACCAATCCCTTTATTCCATAACCGGATTGGTTTCGCCAAGATACATCGCATTTGTAAATGATCATAAGGCATATGTTTCTGAGTTTTTCAGTAATTTTCTGGTTGTTGTTAATCCCTCAACCGGTCAAATTATTAAAAAAATTGATTGTGGAAGTTGGCAGGATGAAATTAAAATTATCCAAAATAAATTGTGTGTTACCGCCAATAAAACCGGCAATGTGTTGATTATTGACCCCACAAACGATTCAATAACCCACACTGTTTATGTTGGCAAACATCCCACTTCATTGGATGGAGATGCAAAAGAAAATATATGGGTGGGTTCAACCGGAGAAGGAACAGATAAAGCAGTGTTAAATTGTATTTCAGGAACCTCGTTTCAGGTTATTAAAACAATATCCCTCAACTCTACCAATTTACGAAAAATCAAATCCGATAATTCGGGTACTAAAATATATGTTCTGGCTGATGATTTATTGTCGATAAATACAACCGACTCGATACCTTCCGCAAACTTATTTGTTGCAGGTTTGGGGCTTAACCATACCTATTACGGATTAGGAGTCGATCCCAAATCGGGAGATATCTATATTTCCGATGCAAAAAATTTCCAGGAACAATCTATCATTTACCATTACAACACCTTGGGTAATTTAACCGGACAATTTTCGGCAGGAATAAATAGCAGCAGTTTTTGCTTTTATTATGAATAAACAGAAGTCTGAATCCATTCTGACTGAGAATAAAACCAATTTACAAGATTCTCCGGACAACTTAAACGACCCGGATTACTACCTACTTCCGGATGGCCGACTGGTATTCACTTCCACTTATTTACTAAAACGTAAAATCTGCTGCAAAAACAACTGTTTGCATTGTCCCTACCATACAAAATAGGATATTAAAATTAGGTTAATTTTAACTTGATTTTAAGAAATCAATTCCTGATATTTACGAATTGGATATAATTCCTTTTTGAAACGTCATTAATTAAACCATATGAAAAAAATATACCACTTCATTTTTACTTGCATACTGGGGGTTCTTGGTATGCAATTACAAGCACAAACCAATATTGCTCCCCAAGCAGTAGCCTCTGCAAGTACTTGTAATACCGGCGCATGTAGCACCTTAAATGATTTAAATTATGGCAGTTGCGGCTCACAACAAATGTGGATTTCAACCGGCACACCTCCAAGCTTAACTCCGGGAGTGGAATGGATGCAATTCGATTGGACACAACCGATGTCATTCAATGCAATGACCATTCACCATGCCCAAACCGGAACCCGTTTCATGGCAGGTGCAACCGTACAGTATTGGGATGTTTCTACTTCTGCATGGGTAACCTTCTTTACGTTTGCAAATCTTCCGGATCAGTGCATTAACTTGGTTCCTTTCCCTTCTACTTTAACAGTTGCCCGATTTCGTTTAACTTCTTTCACCATGTCCGGCTCCCAGCTTTCCAATATTAATTTCCGTGAAATCGAGATCTGGGATGCACCTGCACCAAATATTCCAAAAGATCCTCCTTCCCCTAATTTTCAATTCACCCTTGGTCAAGATACCTTGTGGGAAAAGTCTGTTTCAACCATCATCAACACCAGTACTGCTGCAGATAAGAGTTATTGGAATATAACACAATACAGCTCCGGTTCTCCAAATGGACCTTGGACCAATTACAGCACGCTTCCTAAAGATACGCTACAATGCAATACCCTTGGTTGTTTTATCGACACAGCGAACAATAACCCAAATCTGGCTTATAATTTCCCAAATCGCGGTTACTACAAAGTTGCTTTAACAACTGTAAATGTAAATGGCAATGCATCCATCGAAAAAGTGGTTTATGTAGATACGCCTAGATCCAAACCTTCTGCTTTCTTTTTTGCCACTCGCCGACAAATTGGTATCAATGATCGCATTCAATTTAATAACATGAGCACCAATGCTCCCGCCACAATTAAATGGTGGGCTATCAACAATACTTGTCCAACTTGCCCTGCCGATTCTAATAAATTTTACCCAAGTGATGCCGCTTTCAATCCAACATTTGCACCGTTTATAGCGGGTAGTTACAAAATATGTTTGGCTGTAACCAACTCAAAGGGAAGCGATACCTTATGCAACAATGATTATATGAAGGTATTACCTGGTTATTTAATGATGCACAACGAACCCGGTAGAGTAGATACAGTTGGTAAAAACGATCAGGGTTATTTGTATTCAGATTTAAGAGGTCCGGCAGGTATTCCGTTATCTGGACAATTTGAACCAACCACTATACTTGGTTCGGGATTCCGCATTGCTCCTTGTGCTGATACCATTTACCTGACCTTAGAAAGATTACGCTTACGTCCGGGTTCTTTCTCCGGTGCCGGCGATTCTATTTATGTTCGCCTTAACGGATACAACGGAACCATCGTTCGCCGTTACGGAGGAGCAAATTTTGCTTCACTTAAAGATACCACAAAAGTTTATAAGCACATAGGTCAACAAATCTTTATAACCTATACGCCTGCAGTTGGAACTCCTCCACCAATGGTTAACGATTCCGGATTCACCATTAAATGGACATCTTCACCGGCTACTTATCCTACTCCTGCGGCATTATTCTCTTGTCCGGATACCCTATATTCCGGATACAAAGTGCGTTTTATCAACGAAAGTACCGGTAGCAATTTATTCTATTCTTGGGATTTGAATAACGATGGTATATATGGAGTAGATAATCCATCTATGGCTGTCGATTCCATTACAGTTAATCCTACAATAACCTATACAACGCTTACTCCATCTACCCGTAAGGTATGTTTGCGTACAGCAAATTGTAAAGGTTCAGATGTTTATTGTAAAACCTTACCGATTTACCCAATAACGGCACCTCCAATCACAGATTTCATCGTTAACCGTACTTTCGGATTTATCAGCGATACTTTCAAGTTTATTGATAAAACGCAAAATGGTGCTTTGGCCTGGAAATGGCGTTTCGAACCTAATAACGTAACGTATCTTGCCGGTACCGATTCTACCAGCCAGTTTCCTGTAGTATCGCTCAATGCGGCACAATATTATAACATCACCTTAATCACCAGCAATACACAAGGAAGCAGCCAGATTACAAAGAACCAATTGGTTTATGCGATAGATTATGGTAGCCCGAACAGTGCCTTCCCGGCAACTTTAGATGCAACCGACTTTGGTATCAGCAGAGTAGTAATCAATGGTGCCGACAAAATTTTGGATACCATAACCAATTTAAAATCACCTACCTATACCGGTTTATTCTCAGAATTAAAAACAACAGTATACCGCGGTGGTACTTATTCTATTGATGTCTACAGACAAACTGCCAATGACCCGATGACTTTAAAAATCTGGGCCGATTTTAACCGGGATGCCGATTATACCGATGAAAACGAATTGGTGTTTTTTGAAGACAAAGTGAAAAAAGTTAAAAGCAGCACAACCATTACCATTCCTGCCAATGCAGCCATTGGGACTTCCAGGATTTTAATTGGTGCATGCAACGAAATATCAACCATTAGTTCCACTACATCTAATATAGGAGTATATGAAGATTATGGTATGGTAATCGGAAACGATACCAAAAAACCGGTTATTACCTTAAAAGGATCCATGAATGCAGTGACAGAAATCAACCACAATTTTGTTGATTCGGGAGCTACCGCTACCGATAATATCCAAGGTGATATCACCAATAAAATTGTAACAATAAACGGTGTAAATACTTTACAATTAGGTTTTTATACCATAAAGTATTATGTTACTGATATGTATGGAAATACTTCGGATACGCTTGTTCGCAGTGTTCAGGTTGTTCTCAATAGCCGTGGTCCATCCCTTAGTTTATATGGTAATGATACTGTACAGGTAGAAGTACATAACGATTTTGTAGAGCCGGGTTATTTGGCTTTGAGTCATTTGGGAGATACTTTAACCGCTCAGGTACAACGTTCCGGAATGCTTAATGAGGATTTACTTGGCACCTATGTTTTAACCTATACCATTCACGATGCTTTTGGATTAAATGCTTCCCAAAAACGAGTGGTTAAAGTGGTAGATACACAATCACCAATTATCGCTTCCTATAGTGGTAACGACACCGTTATACATCAGATTGGAACCGTGTTCGACGATAACAAATATATCCAGGTAACCGATAATTATTGGGCTGAATTGATGTTGTACCGCAACGGCGAGTTGAATACCAATAAATCTGGTATCTATACGTTGAAATATACTTCTACCGATGGTTCAGGAAATATGGCAAATGAATATACTTTCTATGTTGCCGTAACCAATACCGTTAAACCTACTATCAATTTGGTGGGTTCTGCAGTGATGATTGTTCCTGTTTATGGCTCATTTAATGATTTGGGTGTGGTAGCAAAAGATTACAAAGGCGACCTGTTACCATATACCAGCGATCTCAATGAGGTATTACGGATGGATACCATTTCAGACGCAACAGTTACTTACACCGCAACCGACGAATTTGGTATATCCAATTCTGTTCAAAGGGTAATTAGGGTTAAAGATTTAGAATCCCCTGTTATCGAAATGTTGGGTGGAAATCCTATTTCTTTACCACTATGCAACGCCTACAACGACCCGGGCATCAAAGTATCCGATAACTTTAACACTTCCGTTTTTACAACAACCAGTAAACAAGATGGCAATGGCATACAAATAACCATCGATTCTTCCAAAGTAAATATTTGCGGTGGTGGTTATTATTATACGGTTTATATTAATGCAACAGATGCAGCAGGTAATAAAGCAGAAGAGAAGAAACGTGTGGTTTATGTATTAACTACAGGTATCAATGATGTTGTTGCAAACGATGCATTGGGAATTTACCCTAATCCTGCAACCAAAGAATGTACCATTAACATTTCAGGAACCGAACCTGGTTCTATGATGGCAATTGATATGTTAGGAAAACAATTTGCTTTGGAATTTGTAAAAATTGGCAACCAATACAAACTAGACATTACCGGCTTAAATACAGGAACGTATTTGATTCGTGTAACCAATAAAGATGGCAGTATGTTAACTGGAAAATTAAACGTGAATAACTAAAACAAGATACAAAATCAACATAAAACCTAACTCCGACTTTGCAGTTTTTTTTAAAACAGAAAAGTTGGGGTTAGATTTTTTATAAATATTTAGTAACTAGTGCAAGAATAAAAACACATATTTATACATCTTTTTTTAAGTTATTAAAAGATAATGTATGGATTTTAAAAACTGATAATTATGATTTTATGAAAAAAATATACAAAACATCCCTCTTGATTCTGGTTCAACTAATTGGAATCGTCGCCTTTGCACAAATCCCTCAATACTATCGAAGTACAGGTACGGGAGGAAATGCTATTCCATTTTACCCATCGTATTCCACATACAAGTCACAATACATTAACTTTTTCAATGAATTTAATGCCGTGCCACCAAGTGGAATGGTAATTACAAAATTCTATGTAAGATCCGGAACAACTTCTTCAACCAGTTATACCGGTTTAAGAATTGGAATGGGCCAGCAATCTGCTACCATTACCGGTTTAACAACAGGACCTTGGGTTCCAACTACCAATGTGTATAACCAATCTCCAACCATCAATGCAGTGGTACAAGGTTGGGTAACTTTTGTATTGGATAATCCGTTTCCTTTCGATCCATCTATGAGTTTGATTTGGGATGCGTGTATTGATGCAGGTTCAGGTACCGGATTTACTGTATTAACACCTGGAGGAACAAACAGACGTACCTATGCATCTTCTGGCGGTTGTAATGCAACTGGTTCTACAGGAGTAGATGGCACTTGGCCTGATATCGGTTTTGATATTGCACCTGCTCCAACCAATACCCCAAAAATTCCACCTTTGGCAAATTTTATAGCCCAAAACAACGCCGATACCTTATGGATTGGATCTCCTTCAGTTTTAGTAAATACTTCCAGCTATTCCGATACCAACTATTGGCAAATTACCGGATTTAACACCACCAGTGCCAATGGACCATGGTCGCCATATAATAACCCGAACGATGTATTACAGTCAAATAATCGAGGAACTTGGTTGGATACGATAGTAAACAAAACAAATTTATATTATACTTTTCCAACTGCCGGTTTCTATCGCATTAAATTATTTACAACAAACAAATACGGTACCAGTTTCGTTGAAAAATCAATTTTTGTAAGCAATGCTGTTCGCAAACCCAAAGCAATCTTTTTTGCTTCCAAACGCCATTTAGCTGTATACGATCGTTCACAATTCAGCGATCTTAGCTATGATGGTCCAACCAAATGGAAATGGTACCTTGACCCGCCTTGTTATACCTGCGGATTATACAAAAACGAATTCTTTTATAATGGCTCCAAAAATGATACTGCAGGTACACCTTACTTGGTAGCAGCTGATCCAGGTTTGTACAAAGTATGTCTGGCAGTTAGCAATGCTATGGGTGCTGATACTTTATGTCAAAATGCTTACTTAAAGGTTATCCCCGGTTTTCAAATGTGCAATGGCAGTGATACCGCCGGTACTACTTCCGAAGGTGCAGTGATGCCAACTTTGGTTAACAGCACCGACATGCAATATATTGCCAGTGGTTGTACCCAAGGATTCCGTATTGCTCCATGTGCCGATACCATTACCCTTACCTTAGATCGTTTGCGTTTACGTAAAAATGGCGGATTCAATGCTCCCGGCGATTCGTTGTATATTAAAACAAGTACTTTACCGGGTGCCGGTGTGCTTCGCCGCTGGGGTGGTAACGATATTACTGCTTACAAAGACTCTTTAAAAACATTGAAATTTGTAGGACAAAACGTATATATCACCTATGTTCCGGCAGCACCAAATACACCTACAACCATCGTTAAAGATTCAGGATTTTTAATCCGTTGGTCTTCAACAGCTGCTACATACCCTGCTCCTGTTGCTGCCTTTACATCTCCTGATACCATTTATTCAGGTTATAAAGTGATATTCCAAAACCAAAGCTCCGGTAAATATGTAAATTATGCTTGGGATACCAACGATGATGGCGTATTTGGAAAAGATAAACCTAGTTTAGGTATTGATTCAACCAGTGTTAATCCATCCATGGTTTATAATGTTTCGGTAGCCACCAACAAAACCGTTTGTTTAAAATCATACAACTGTGTAAGCAGCGATACGGTTTGCAAAACTTTCCTGGTATTACCTACTAACCTTGCACCTTTTGCCGATTTTACTGTTAATAAAACAACAGGTTTAACTACCGATACTTTTGCGTTATACGACATGAGTTTCAATGGTGCAAACCAATGGAAATGGCGCTTTGAGCCTAACAATCTGTCGTATTTAGGCGGAACGGATTCGACCAGCCAAAACCCAATTGTGTTCTTGCATACCAATACCAACTACAGCGTTACCTTAACTGCTACCAATGCTTTTGGAAACAGTACCAAAAAGAAAACCAATTATATCACTACTATCTCCTACCCTAGTCCCGGTAGCCAGTTTACCCCAACCAGCTCTGTAGAAGACTTTGGTATTGTTCGCGTTACTTTGATAGGAAACATTGGAAGAATTGACACCACTACTTCTCTAAAACCTACAGATGGAAGTGCTTACCAACCTATGTACAACTTGAGTAAAACAACCGTTTACAGAGGTGGTAAATATACCGTGGATGTATACCGCGGTGATAGTCCTCAGGATTCGATGAACTTGCGTGTTTGGCTAGATTTTAACCGCAATGCCAATTACTTGGATGCTGGCGAAACCATTATAAGCGAAGACCGCAAATTAAATGTTAAGTACTCCAAGGAGTTCTCTGTTCCTGCTAATGCTTCCATCGGGGTTTCCCGTATGCTTGTAGGTGCCAGTGCAGCATTCTCCACTATCACGCCATATTCGGCTACTCTTGGTGTGTACGAAGAACATGGCGTAACTATCGGTAAAGACAATACCAAACCGGTAATTACCCTAAAAGGTTCTTCGGTTACCAAAACAGAAATTAACCTCACTTATATTGATTCCGGTGCTACGGCAATGGATAATATCGAAGGAGATATTTCCGGTCGATTAACTCGAATTAGCGATGTAGATGTTAACCATGTTGGTTATTATACCGTAAAATATGTGGTGTCGGATTATTATGGAAATATTTCGGATACCGTTATCCGTACGGTTCAAGTTGAGTTAAACCAAACCGGACCAAAAATCACCCTAAATGGCAGTGATACCGTAATTCTGGAAGTAAGAAAAGATTCGTATACCGATGCCGGTGCAACTGCTAAAGACAATAATGGTTCAGATATTACCTCTAATATGTTAACCACCAAAAACCTGGATACTGCAAATGTTGGGGTGTATAATTATACCTATACGGTTGCAGATGCTTTTGGTTTTATTGCTACCAAACAACGTGTAATTATCGTGAGAGATACCGAAAAACCTAGTATCCATACCCGTACCATCAACGATACCAATTTAGTGGTTCATCAGATTAAAACACCTTTCGACGAACAAGTGTACCTCCGTGTGGATGATAACTATTGGACCAATATCGTTCCGGTTCGTACAGCCAACAGCAACCCAATTGATATCGAAAAACAAGGTATTTACCCTCTCTCCTATGTAGCTACCGATGGTTCCGGAAATGTTTCGGCTACCTATACCCTTTATGTTAAAGTTACCAATACTTTCAAACCAATCATTTCATTGGTAGGTGCATCAGAAGTTACTGTTAAAGTATTTACATCCTACAACGACCCTAAAGCCGTTGCAAAAGATTACTTTAACAATTCCTTGCAGGTAGAAATCAGCAAGGACGAGTTAAACGTCAATCAAATTGGTAACTATTACAGAACTTATGCTGCAACCGATGAATTTGGCAACACAGAAACAGTTAACCGTTTAATTAAAGTAAGGGATTTGGATGCCCCAATTATCACAGTATTAGGAGAAAATCCGGTTGTAGTGGTAATGGGAACAAAAACCAAAGAACAGATTTTACAGTTAATTGATGCCAATCCGGGCTCGATTAAGGTTACCGATAACTTTGATCCAAAACCAATTATCAGTGATAATTCTGCAACAATTCCGTTGGAACAAGCAGGTACTTATGCAATCAAATACGATGCTACGGATGGTTCCGGAAATAAAGCACAACAAAAACAAAGATTCCTACAATTGCTTCCTGCTACAGGCATTGCACAAATACAAGCAGCTACCAATCCTGTACATGTATATCCTAACCCAAGCAAAGGCATAATTAATATAGAACTTGCACAAGGTGAAATTCGCAATATCAAAATATACAATATTGCAGGAGCACTTGTTAAAGACATCCGCAATGAGCGCAATTCGGGTACCTTCCAAATCGATCTGAGCAACGAAAATGAAGGAATGTATCTGATGAGAATAGAAGGAAGTGCAAAAACATTTACCACCAAGATTACCATCAATAAATAAGAGAATCTGGTTACTCATTAACGCGCGTTGTACAAGTACAACGCGCGTTTTTTTTGTTGGTTGATGTAGATAGGAAGCTTATTCTTCAGTGTTTTTATTTTCTCAAAATAATTCGTAACTTGTGCAGGTTTAAATAAACAATTTTATACCAACAAAATTGTACTTATTTAATTAGATAAGTGAACTATAACTAACAGGCAATTAACATTTTATGAAAAATATATACCATATCTTTTTATTTATAACAACAACGCTTTTTAGCATTGAAAGTTATGCACAAACCAATATTGCACCAAATGCAATAGCATCAGCAAGTACATGTAATACAGGTGCTTGTAGCACCCTTAATGATTTAAATTTTGGAACTTGCGGCAGCCAACAAATGTGGATTTCTACCGGTACTCCTCCAAGTACTACCCCTGGTGTTGAGTACCTTGATTTTACATGGCCGGGTGAAGTTTCTTTCAATAGCTTTACCATTCACCATGCACAAACGGCAACGCGATTTTTAGCTGGTGCCACTGTTCAATTATGGAATGGGTCATCATGGTATACTATTTTTAATTTCCAAAATCTTCCCAATACCAATTGTAGCAATACAGTTACGCTTCCTGCAATTTATACCTCAACACGTTTACGACTCACTTCTTTTTTAGCTTCCGGGTCGCAATTGTCCAATATGAATTTTAGAGAAATTGAAATTTGGGCGGCAAATCCTTCTAATAATCCCAAAATTGCTCCGCTGGCAAATTTTATTCCCCAGAATAATGCCGACACTTTATGGTCAGGCTCTCCAAGTGTATTGGTTAATACCTCCAGTTTTTCAGATACCAACTACTGGCAAATAACCGGTTATAGTAATGTCAGTGCAAATGGCCCTTGGTCACCATATTCCAATCCAGGAGATATCCAACAAACCAATACTCGTGGAACATGGTTAGATACAGTAGTTCATAACAACAATTTTTATTATACCTTCCCTACTGCTGGCCATTACTTGGTTAAATTATTTACAGCCAATAAATACGGTACCAGTTTTGTAGAAAAATCGGTGTTTGTTAGTAATCCGCTTCGCAAACCAAAGTCCCTATTCTTTGCTTCTAAACGCCAATTAGCGGTTTACGATCGTTCTCAATTTAGCGATATGAGTTATGATGGTCCAACCAAATGGAAATGGTACCTTGATCCTCCTTGTTATACTTGTGGATTGTATAAAAATGAATTTTTCTATAATGGTGTAAAAAATGATTCAGCAGGGACTCCTTATTTAGTAGCTGCCGACCCAGGAACTTATAAAGTTTGTTTAGCCGTTAGCAATGCTATGGGTGCCGATACATTCTGTCAAGATGCTTATCTCAAAGTTATCCCAGGTTTCCAAATGTGTAATGGTAGCGATACGGCCGCTACTACATCCGAAGGTGCAGTGATGCCAACATTGGTTAACAGTGCCGATATGCAATACATAGCCAGCGGTTGTGCCCAAGGATTCCGTATTGCACCATGCGCCGATACCATTACGCTTACCTTAGAGCGTTTGCGTTTGCGTAAAAATGGCAACCTAAATGTACCAGGCGATTCATTGTATATCAAAACGAGTACACTCCCTGGCGCTGGTGTACTTCGTCGCTTTGGCGGAAATGATATCACTGCTTACAAAGACTCTTTAAAAACGTTAAAGTTTGTTGGTCAAAATGTATATATAACTTATGTGCCGGTTGCTCCCAACACCCCTACTACCATTGTAAAAGATTCCGGATTCTTAATTCGTTGGTCATCAACAGCTGCAACTTATGCTCCTCCGGTTGCTGCATTTACCTCTCCTGATACCATTTATTCAGGTTATAAAGTGATATTCCAAAACCAAAGCTCCGGTAAATATGTAAATTATGCTTGGGATACCAACGATGATGGCGTATTTGGAAAAGATAAACCTAGTTTAGGTATTGATTCAACCAATGTGAATCCATCCATGGTTTATAATGTTTCGGTAGCCACCAACAAAACCGTTTGTTTAAAAGCATACAACTGTGTAAGCAGCGATACGGTTTGCAAAACTTTCCTGGTATTACCTACTAACCTTGCCCCTTTTGCCGATTTTACTGTTAATAAAACAACAGGTTTAACTACCGATACTTTTGCATTATACGACATGAGTTTCAATGGTGCAAACCAATGGAAATGGCGCTTTGAGCCTAACAATCTGTCGTATTTAGGCGGAACGGATTCGACCAGCCAAAACCCAATTGTGTTCTTGCATACCAATACCAACTACAGCGTTACCTTAACTGCTACCAATGCTTTTGGAAACAGTACCAAAAAGAAAACCAATTATATCACTACTATCTCCTACCCTAGTCCCGGTAGCCAGTTTACCCCAACCAGCTCTGTAGAAGACTTTGGTATTGTTCGCGTTACTTTGATAGGAAACATTGGAAGAATTGACACCACTACTTCTCTAAAACCTACAGATGGAAGTGCTTACCAACCTATGTACAACTTGAGTAAAACAACCGTTTACAGAGGTGGTAAATATACCGTGGATGTATACCGCGGTGATAGTCCTCAGGATTCGATGAACCTGCGTGTTTGGCTAGATTTTAACCGCAATGCCAATTACCTGGATGCTGGCGAAACCATTATAAGCGAAGACCGCAAATTAAATGTTAAGTACTCCAAGGAGTTCACTGTTCCTGCTAATGCTTCCATCGGGGTTTCCCGTATGCTTGTAGGTGCCAGTGCAGCATTCTCCACTATCACGCCATATTCGGCTACTCTTGGTGTGTACGAAGAACATGGCGTAACTATCGGTAAAGACAATACCAAACCGGTAATTACCCTAAAAGGTTCTTCGGTTACCAAAACAGAAATTAACCTCACTTATATTGATTCCGGTGCTACGGCCATGGATAATATCGAAGGAGATATTTCCGGTCGATTGACTCAAATTAGCGATGTAGATGTTAACCATGTTGGTTATTATACCGTAAAATATGTGGTGTCGGATTATTATGGAAATATTTCGGATACTGTTATCCGTACGGTTCAAGTTGAGTTAAACCAAACCGGACCAAAAATCACCCTAAATGGCAGTGATACCGTAATTCTGGAAGTAAGAAAAGATTCGTATACCGATGCCGGTGCAACTGCTAAAGACAATAATGGTTCAGATATTACCTCTAATATGTTAACCACCAAAAACTTGGATACTGCCAATGTTGGGGTGTATAATTATACCTATACGGTTGCAGATGCTTTTGGTTTTATTGCTACCAAACAACGTGTCATTATCGTGAGAGATACCGAAAAACCTAGTATCCATACCCGTACCATCAACGATACCAATTTAGTGGTTCATCAGATTAAAACACCTTTCGACGAACAAGTGTACCTCCGTGTGGATGATAACTATTGGACCAATATTGTTCCGGTTCGTACTGCCAACAGCAACCCGATTGATATCGAAAAACAAGGTATTTACCCTCTCTCCTATGTAGCTACCGATGGTTCCGGAAATGTTTCGGCTACCTATACCCTTTATGTTAAAGTTACCAATACTTTCAAACCAATCATTTCATTGGTAGGTGCATCAGAAGTTACTGTTAAAGTATTTACATCCTACAACGACCCTAAAGCCGTTGCAAAAGATTACTTTAACAACAGCTTGCAGGTTGAAGTAAGTAAAGATGAATTGAATATCAATACCATTGGTAATTATTACAGAACCTATTCGGCAACCGATGAATTTGGCAACACGGAAACAGTTAACCGTTTAATAAAAGTTAGGGATTTGGATGCCCCAATTATTACTGTGTTAGGAGAAAATCCGGTTGTGGTTGTAATGGGAACCAAAACCAAAGAACAAATCTTACAGTTAATTGATGCTAACCCGGGTTCGATTAAAGTTACCGATAACTATGATCCAAAACCGATTATCAGCGATAACTCCGCTACTATACCGTTGGAACAAGCAGGTACTTATGCAATCAAATACGATGCTACGGATGGTTCAGGAAATAAAGCACAACAAAAACAAAGATTCCTACAATTGCTTCCTGCTACAGGCATTGCACAAATACAAGCAGCTACCAATCCTGTACACGTATATCCTAACCCAAGCAAAGGCATATTTAATATAGAACTTGCACAAGGTGAAATTCGCAATATCAAAATATACAATATTGCAGGAGCGCTTGTTAAAGACATCCGCAATGAGCGCAATTCGGGTACCTTCCAGATCGATCTGAGCAACGAAAATGAAGGAATGTATCTGATGAGAATAGAAGGAAGTGCAAAAACATTTACCACCAAGATTACCATCAATAAATAAGAAAATCTGGTTACTCGTTAACGCGCGTTGTACTTGCACAACGCGCTTTTTTTTTGTTTTACTGTTTATATTCGTACCATGCGGATTGTTATCTTACTTATCCTATTTGCTCTTTCTGTTAATTCCAATGCCCAAATAAAGGTAAAGGTGGAAAACGATTCGATAATTCCGCCTTCTAATTTTAGCAACTTCCTTGCATCAAGTGGTATTAAACAAATCACATCCGAATTCGTTGGAAACCCCTCCTCTATCGGCTTTTTCACAAACGGCATCACATCCATCGGATTCGATTCAGGTATTGTTCTTACAACCGGTTTGGCCGAACAAGTGGTTGGTCCAAATAGCCGGGCAAATGCAGGAGCCAATTTCAGTAACCACTTCTTTAGCGATGGCGATATTCCATTACCAACCGGTTTATGTGATGGCGTTTCTTTAACCATCGACTTTATTGCAAACCGCGACTCGGTTTGTTTGGATTATGTATTTGGGTCGGAGGAATATCCTGAATTTGTGGCTAAAGAATATGGGGATATGGTGGGTATTTATATCTATCCTTTAAATCAAAAAACAAACAAGTTCAAAAATCTGGCAATTTTACCGGATAAATCTCCCGTACATATCAACTACTTAAATGCAAATAAAAATGCCGGCTGGTTTGTACGAAACGACGACCATAGCTGTGAAAACTACCATGAAATCGAGTTAGATGGTTACTCCAAACCTTTATTTGCCGGATGTAAAGTAAAACCGGGAATCCCTTATCGGTTAAAAATTATTCTTGCTGATGCAGGCGATTGCGAATATGATTCGGGAATATTTCTTCGGGCTGTATCCTTTAAAACGGCTACTAAACCATTGAAAAAGAAGAAATCTGCCGTAAAATCAGCATCCTATGTGGTTGAATTCCCTTATAACGAATCGATATTAAGCGAGGAAAGTATGCTGCATCTGATAAAACATATGGATTTGATGCGCAACCGAACATTTGATAGCATACAAATTACTGGTCATACAGAACCATTTGGATTAGAAAAGAACAACATGCATTTGGGACTGGAAAGGGCGAAAACAATAGATAATTTATTGATCACCTATGGCGTTAAAGCGGTAAAAACCAAAACAACCACAAAAGGAAGTGCCCGACCTTTGTCCAAAAACAAGGACAAAACCAGCCGGGCACTTAACCGAAGAGTAGAGATTATCTACTATTAGTAATGTTATTCTTTGATGATAGGAAATGCTTTTTGCTCATTTCCTGTTTTGATAATCAAAATATAAGGAGCACTATTTAAATCATTCATATCGATTTGGTAATTGCTTTGGTTATTACCTTTATATGATTTAACTACTTTTCCTTGCAAATCCTTTATTTCAAATACCATATCAGATCCATTCATATTAACCCCATCAAGGCGAATATTCAGGATATTTTTAACCGGATTCGGATAAAATTCAACCTGTCCAACACCTTCGATAGCAAATAAACCGGAGTTTAACTTAACCGGCTTGGCGGCTGTATCGCTTTTACATTGGTCGCCTGTAGTAACCGTTAAAGTTACATTATAAGTTCCGTTAATGGCATAAGTGTGGTTTGGATTTTGAACAGTTGATGTACCATTGTCTCCAAATTTCCAAGCCCACGCTGTTGCTCCTGTTGTGGTATCATTAAACTGAACTACACGACTCGAGTCTGTAGTAATAATAAAGCCTGCTTTTGGATCGGCTTTGCGAACAATGGTAAATGGAGAGGATTTTCTACCACAACCGGTTGCATTATTAATCGCTACAACGGTAACCATATCATTGGTGGCAAAAGTTGACGATGGATAAGTGGCTGTTTGTAAAGTAGTAAATCCAAGAGAGGTGGTGTTGTTCATGATCTCATACTTATCGGTACCGGTTGGCTTGTTGAAGGTAAATGTAGCGGACTCTCTGTCGCATAATACATTGGTTCCTGTCTTGCCAAATGTGATAGTTGGATCGGTTGCCGGAGAAAACACACCTTTAACCATGGCTGTTTTAGTACCTGCCGGACATGTAACCTGATTGGAATCCAATACGTTAAATCTAAAATATAAAGAAGTGGTTCCACTTAATTTAACTTTAAACGTATTGCCTGCAGAATATGGATAAATAGTGGCGATGAATACCCCTGTAGAACTTACCTGATCAACTTTAACAGAATAATTGGTTGTATTTACAGAACCCACTGTGATAGTAGCAGAATCTGTTGATTGTGGGTTACAATAAACACTATCATACGCCAAGTTAAAGGTAACTGCTGCACATCCGGTTGATTGGCAAGTAGTAACACCTGCATCGCCTTTGCTACATTTTCCGGAAGTTTGGATAGCACGAACGCGCAAATTAATTCTTGTTCCTCCAGTTAGTCCGGTAACATCATGGCTTAAACCGGTTGCACCAGAAGATGGCGTAAACCAGGTTTTACCTGTATCGATACTTGCTTCATAACCATCAGCTCCGGAAACTGCTGTCCAATTAAATTGGATACTGGTAATGGTTGTTGTTCCACAGCTAACTGTTGGAGCTGCCAAAGGAGTTTGAACCGTTATGCTTTTAGCGTTACTAACAAGGCTCTTGCATCCATTTCCATCCGTACCGTAAACAGTATATTGAATTGCTGCACTTGCCGGGGCTCCTTTAAAACTGGCAGAAGCACCACTTTGTACCTTGGTGGTATCGCGGTAAAAATCATAATTATTCATTCCTGCAGTTGCGGTGAACGTAACCGAATCGCCTAGGCAAATTGAGTCGGTTGAACTGCTTAAGGTTACTGTAGGTAAAGTTCTTTTGGTAACTACAACATTACCGCTTGTTCTAACACATCCGGTATTGGTATTGGTTACTTTTACATTATATGAACCTGAATTACCAACCTTAATACTTTGTGTGGTTGCAGCACCGGGAGACCATAAATAGGTATATCCACTTCCTGAAGCAGCGGTAATTGTTAAGGAATCGTTTCCGCATATAGAAACATTACCTGAAGGAGTTGTAGTATTGGCCGGTAAGGCATTAACAAGTATACTCAAAGATGCTAATTGTGAATTTCCATTCGCATTGCTTGTGATCAAACTCACACTTTTATTTCCGCTGCTACCTGAGAATATCACAACCGGATTTTGAGAAGTTTGACTGGTTCCTAAAACAAATGTTGCACTTGGTATCGACCACATAAAACCGGTTGGGTTATTTAAACCACCACCGGTGAAACGTACGGTATCGTTTTGACAAACGGTACTTTTATCAGCAGATGCAATGGCTGTTGGAGGTGCTGTTCCGGTTTGGTATAATACAAAACCTTTTGTAAAAATGGTATCACCACTGGAGGTTGCATCGCCATTAGCTGCATTAACGGCAACATACATGGTTAATGCACCCATGCCGGAAGATGGTGCTGTCCATCCGAATGTCCAACTTCTGGTACCAGAACCTGAAGTTCCACCGGATGCATGATTTACATAAATTTTTCCATTAACAGTTTGTGCAGAAGAACCTGTTCCATTGGTTAAAGTACCTGCATTTACCCCATTCACATCTTGGATGGTAGTTTGAAATCCAAAAACACTATGTCCAGGCTGGGTATGCGTTATGGTTAACGAATACGAGTTGCCCGGTACATACCCACTTGCAGGTACATTGGATGTTAATGTTATGTTATTCCAATTTGGACCGGAGGTAATCGGACTAAAGCTATGGCAACCGGATTGTCCGCAAGTATTATCTCCAGGAGCCCCTGTGTTTTCGGCCGGAGGTCCACCCGCATTAGTCATTGCATACATGGATACACATACCAAACCGGCGGTAAATGCAACTGTTCGGAATTTTTTGTACAGATTAGATTTCATATAAGAATTAATAATTTTTTGCTTTGGTTTGAAAATGCAATATATCAAAAATAGAAGAAAATTAAAACTTTCTTAATATAAAGTTACAATTAATGCAATATACTACGCGCTTTGGTTTGGTCGGGAACCCGTTAAATAACTCATTTTCTGTCGACTATTTCACCAATAAATTCAAAATTAATTTCTCGGCATATCAGTATCGAAATTACCCGATTGAACGAATAGATTCCATCATTGAATTGGTGCAGAAAGAACGACTTTCCGGTTTTAATGTAACCATACCATTTAAAAAGGCAATTATTCCTTACCTAACAGAACTTTCCCCTGAAGCGGAACAAATAAAATCAGTTAATACCGTTAAAATTATTGGCGACAGGTGGATTGGTTTCAATACCGATATTTTCGGATTTAAATCATCCATAAAGCCCCTCCTAAATCAAACACATACCCATGCCTTGGTTCTTGGAACGGGAGGTTCGGCTGCTACAGTATGTTATGTATTGGAACAAATAGGCATCAAATGCTTAATGGTAAGCAGAAAAGAAGATTTACAATCGGATAAAATTATACCCTATGCAGCTCTCAACCGAAGTTTGATGGAGCAGCATCAACTGTTGGTTAATTGCACCCCTGTTGGTATGTTTCCCAACAACCAGGATTGCCCGGTAATTCCTTATGAGTGGATAAATTCAAGTCACTTGGCATTTGACCTGGTATATCTCCCAGAAAAGACAGTTTTTCTTCAAAAGGCCGAGGAACAAGGGGCATGCATTAAAAATGGACTTGAAATGTTGCACAAACAAGCCGACAAAGCATTCGAAATTTTTACTTGTTAAGGATATCAAATCCAATTACCCGAGATCATCCTTTAGGGGAATTGGGAAAATTTATGCATAAAAAAAGAGAACACCGTGGGGCATTCTCTTTATATTAAAAGCTTTTAAATGGATTATTCTTCGATGATAACTACCCTGTCGGTGTTTGGTGATTTGATATTAACCAACTTGGTATTCAGCTTAATACCTTGCTTACGTTGACGTGAAACGGTTTTATTTTTACGGTCTTTTCTTTTGTATCTGGTAAACATACGCTTTACTATTATAGGGCGCGAAAATAGGGATATAAATTCAATTCACAAATTTTTATTTGTATCCGAGTACTTTCATCATGCTTTCCGCATCTTGCTCAGGAGCAAAAAGTTTATACGTATTCGCGCCAGAATCTTCCATGTCGATAATAACATGTTTAGGAGCCGGAATCAAACAATGTTGAATTCCACCATATCCACCCAGGGATTCTTGGTAAGCGCCGGTATGAAAAAAGCCCATGTACAAAGGTTGTTCGTCGAGTTTTGGCAGAAAAACCTGGTTGGTATGGGTATCAGAATTGTAAAAATCTTGGCTATCACAGGTTAATCCTCCTAGATTAATACGTTGAAACTCTTTATCCCAATTGTTTATTGCCAACAAAATAAACTTTTGACCAATTCCCCATGTATCCGGCAAAGTGGTAATAAAGGAGCTATTGATCATATACCACAACTCCTTGTCGTTTTGTTGTTTCTGACCAATGATAGAATACAAACTTCCGCCGCTCTCTCCTACGGTAAATGAACCGAATTCTGTAATAATATCCGGCACGTCTACTTCTCTTGAATCGCAAATGGTTTTAATATAATATACAATCTGATCGATCATATAAGAATAATCATGTTCAACCCCAAGAGAAGTATAAATTGGCATACCTCCTCCAATATCAAGCGTACTTAGTTCCGGACAAATTTCCTTCAAGTCGCAATACACATTTACCAAACGGGTTAATTCGCTCCAATAATAGGTTGTATCTTTGATTCCTGAATTCACAAAAAAATGTAACATTTTAAGCTTGAACTTTGGATTATTCTTGATTTTTTGTTCGTATAAATCGTTTACCAATTTAAAGCTAACTCCCAAACGAGAAGTATACACCAAAAACCCGGGTTCTTCTTCGGTTGCAATGCGAATACCCAATTGCATGGGTTTGGTGGTAAATTTATCCAATTGATCTAATTCGGCTGCACTATCTAATACACAAGTTACTTGATCAAATCCTTCGTCTACCAATTCGACCATATTCTTAAAATAGGCATCTGTTTTATACCCATTGCACACGATCATTTTGTCGTTGGTTAATTTACCACTCTTATGCAGGTTACGAACCAAATCCAGATCAAAAGCCGACGAAGTTTCGATATGGGCACCATGTTTCAAAACTTCCTCGAGAACAAATGAAAAATGGGAGCTTTTTGTACAATAGCAATAGGTGTATTTTCCTGCGTAATTATTGCGTTCAATTGCCTGATCAAATAAAATACGTGCTTTATTTATTTGCGAACCTATTTTAGGGAGATAGGTAAATTTTAATGGGGTACCGAATTCTTCAATCAATTGCATCAAGTCAACACCATGAAAATGTAGGTTATTCTGTTTCACTTCAAATCCGTGGCGAGGGAAATAAAAGGTCTGGTTGATTAAATCGATGTACTTGTTTTTAACAGGAAGTGTCATGTTTCTTTTTGATAAGAATCGGTTAAATTAAATGTTGGTGCAATGTTACGTGTTCCTTTCCAATTCGTGTATTATTTTTATGGGATTGTTTTAATAAGAATAAAAATATTGGATTAGACGTTTGGTTCGTTTTCTATCCTTTGGGCGAACCCCTGAAGTATGCGCGGCAGGCTTCTTCTAATTTTGAATTATTTGCACGCTTAACTTCAGGGTCGGGCTTGTCATTGTTTAAATAAAGAGTGCTTTAGACTAAATGTTTTAATACCGATGGCGGGTAATGTAATTTATTATGTGGTTGAATTACGGAAGTAATGCTACTATTTATTAATCTAATTCAATGACGAAAATGAAATTATCCTATGGTAAATTGATTTAAAGTATTTGTAATGCATAATTGAAAGTTTCCTTTGTGATAACCTTTCAGATAAGCGATTAAACCCGGACAATGCTATTAAATATTCCAAAAATTGTACTTCAATTAAATACTCAAATGTAATTTTCTAGCAAATGCAAACGGCTTAGCGGGTGTCCTGAAGTGTGCGTACTCGCACTACTTCAGGAGATACAGCGCCCCGCAACAGATAAACAAGGTGAGTCGCAAGGCGCGAACCGTAGTTTATCGTTAGCGGGGGAAAGCCCCAATAAAAAAATGATAAGAGTAAGAGATTAGATTAATCTAATTCGAAATAATTGAGATCCTTTGTAAAGGTTTCTGAGATATAAAGCGTTGCCATAAAGGAAAGTAATATACAAACTCCGCCGACAGTTAATGCTGCAAATCCAACACCAATAATCGGAATTAAACCATTAAATGAATTGGTGATTGGTACAGTGGCTCCCCTAACAAAATTAGGTGCGGTATTGGTTACGGTTGAACGTAAGTTGGTACCAAATTGCTCAGAAGCAACCGTTACAAACAATGCCCAAAAACCGGTTGATGCACCCAACAAAAAACACATAAAATGGAACCAAGCTAAACTTACTTGGTGGTTAAATAAATACAGCACCACCGATACCGACAAGATGAACAGGTAGATAAATATTACTTTTCGTCGGCTTTTAAGTAGCTGACTTAAAGCGCCACTGAGTAGGTCGCCAACCGACAGTCCAACGTAACTCCACATGACACTATCGCCAACGGTTACTACACCTGCAACACCAATATACTCGGCAATGGTATGGCTTTGGTTAATCAACACCCCAATAATAAACCAAATTGGTAAACCAATGGCAACCGAAGCGATATACTTAAGGGTTCGTTTTTTATCGGTAAAGAGTTGCAAGAAATTTCCCTTTTGCACCGTGCTTTCCGACATGCGTTTAAACATACCACTTTCGAATGCTCCGATACGAAGAACCAACAACATCAATCCCAAAACGCCGCCAACTATATATGCCATTTGCCATGCCGCTACCGGTAAGTGTAAAAACGAGGCAATTTCATTTCCGGAACCGCCAACCAACCTGGCAGCAACACCGCCTAACGCACCAAACGTTACGATAATCATGGTACCCCAGCCCCTTTTTTCTACTTCCATGCTTTCTACAACCAAGGTAATTCCGGCTCCAAGTTCACCTGCAAGTCCGATGCCGGCTAGAATTCGGCAAATTGCATACGACGTTGTATCGGTTACAAAAGCATTGGCAAGATTGGCTAAAGAATATAAAATGATGGAACCAAATAATACCTGAATCCGACCTTTCTTATCTCCAAGAATTCCCCACAACAACCCTCCTATTAACATCCCGGTCATTTGCCAATTAAACAAGGAGATATCATATTTTCGCAATACTTCGCCGCTTAATCCCAGGTATTCGAGACTCTCTTTTTTAACCACATTAAACAAAACCAAATCATAGATATCTACAAAATATCCAAGGGCGGCGATAACCACCAGCATATACGATTTGCTTTTTGATTGCATGAAAAACGAAATTGGTAAAAATTACGAGAAACAAAAATGTATTTATACAAATACAGGAGAATCCAAATATTTGGTAAGAAATTGAATCATTTGTTCGAGATATTTTTGGTCGGTGGAATCGAAATGATTAAGGTATTCACTATCCACATCTAAAACACCAATTACCGAATCATGTAACATGATTGGAATTACAATTTCTGATTTGGATGCTGCACTGCATGCGATATGACCGGGAAATTGGTCGACATCGGGAACAATGATGGTTTGTTTATTTTGCCAAGATATACCACAAACTCCTTTGCCTATGGCAATTCGGGTACAGGCTACAGGACCTTGAAATGGACCAAGAACAAGTTCATTATTTCTTACAAAGTAAAATCCAACCCACCACCAATTAAAGGTTTGCTTTAACAATGCAACGATATTGGACAAGTTTGAAATAGCGGGTAATCCACCTTCCACAAGTGCTTCGGCTTGCGACAATACCAATTGATACCGACTTTCCTTATCTAGGTTGGTATCGATAGGATTGGTTTCCAAAATTGGAAATTAATTAGATTCGTGGGTTGTTTCTGCAGCAGGAGTTGCTGCCTTAACGGTTGTATCAACCGGAGTCGACTCGGTTGCAACCGTTTCATTCATTTTACCACCATCACCTGCACGATTAACAGAATAATCTGCATTTTCAGTTTTGTATTTTTCATTTCTTTCCAAGGTATCTTTTGCTTCGTTTTGTCCGTAATGACAAGCAGTAATGCATAAAGCAGCAACGAAAAGAGCGGAAATGGTAAACTTCTTCATAATTATAATTTCTGTTTAGTAAGTGATCGATTCTATGATATAAAACGCCACCAAAATATTTGCTGCAATAATAATGGTTCTTGGTGATTTTTTATATTCGATAAAAAATAAACTAAAAGAGCGTGAACTTATCGATTTCAAGAGCCAACAAATTATCATATCTGTGAATTTTGTGGTTCATTAGCTTCAAAATGGTTAATTCGTTCTAATGATTGAAAAACAGCATGCTTCAAACGCACTTTGATTGGGTTGAAATGTATGGGTGTTTGTCTTCAAAAAAGAGTGCGTTGGCATTCTCCACACTGGCTACTCACTCTCCATACTCGCTCTCATTTTGATACAGGATTTTAAGTCCTGCGTGTCTACCACCCCGATAGCTATCGGGGCCACCAATTGAGCATTTGATGTATATTGGTAAAAGAAGATGCATGTGAAAGAGAATCAGAACGAGAAACTGAACGAGAAAGAGGGTGAGTGCGAGTGTGAGGGAAAATGAGAGTATGGGCATTCTCCACACTAGTTACTCAATCTCACACTCTCCCGATAATTATCGGGATTGTACCCGGGGCGGGACTTGAACCCGCACATCTTTAAAGGATACAGGATTTTAAGTCCTGCGTGTCTACCACCCCGATAGCTATCGGGGCCACCAATTGAGCATTTGATGTATATTGGAATATGAAGATGCATGTGAAAGAGAATCAGAACGAGAAACTGAACGAGAAAGAGGGTGAGTGCGAGTGTGAGGGAAAATGAGTGTATGGGCATTCTCCACACTAGTTACTCAATCTCACACTCTCCCGATAATTATCGGGATTGTACCCGGGGCGGGACTTGAACCCGCACATCTTTAAAGGATACAGGATTTTAAGTCCTGCGTGTCTACCAATTCCACCACCCGGGCAACTATGAAAAAAGAACCAACCTGTGTGTCTACCATCCCGATAATTATCGGGACCACCACCCGGGCCAATAATGGTAATTAGGTAATTAGTAATTTTTGAATTCAAATAACTAATAACAAATTACCAATAACCAAATTTGAGCGAAAGACGAGACTCGAACCCGCGACCCTCACCTTGGCAAGGTGATGCTCTACCAACTGAGCTACTTTCGCTTTTGGGAGTGCAAATATATGCATATTTCTATATGCACAAAAAAATGCGATAAAAATATGTCGCTTTTATTCCCGCTGCTTCATTTACAACCAGTTCAAGACGAAAGTAATTTCTTTAGCTCGTGTAATTTCATTAAAGATTCAACCGGAGTAAGGGTATCTATATCCAACATGGTCAACTCCTTTCTGATTTTATCGAGTACCGGATCTTGCATTTGAAACATATTCAACTGAATGGAAGAAGAAGCGTTCGAAACCTTTCCTAAAACAGGTTCTCCAATTCCCTTTCGTTGTTTTTCGAGTTCTTCTAATATTTCAGCAGCTTTATTTAATACCAATTGCGGTACGCCGGCCATTTTTGCAACATGAATTCCAAAACTATGCTCACTACCTCCTTTAACCAACTTACGTAAAAATATTATTTTCTGTTCCGTTTCATGGATATCGATATGGTAATTTAATATTCCGGAATAACTCTTTTCGAGTTCATTTAATTCGTGGTAATGGGTTGCAAACAATGTTTTTGGTTTATGTGGATGTTGGTTTAAAAAAGCCGCAATAGCCCACGCAATCGAAACACCATCGTAGGTACTTGTTCCCCTTCCAATTTCGTCCAAAATAACCAAACTATTAGGTGAGAGGTTATTCAAAATACTGGCGGTTTCGGTCATTTCCACCATAAAAGTCGATTCTCCTCCCGAGATATTATCGGATGCACCAACCCTGGTAAACACCTTATCCACCATACCAATTTCAGCAAATGAAGCTGGCACGTAACTTCCTATTTGAGCCAAAATAACCACCAAAGCGGTTTGCCTGAGTATGGCTGATTTACCCGACATATTCGGACCGGTTAAAATAATTATTTGTTGGGTTTCTTTGTCTAAAAAAACATCATTGGGAATATAACTTTCTCCATCCGGCAACATCTGTTCGATAACCGGATGCCTTGCCTGGGTTAACGTTATCTTACCAGAATGGTTAAGTATTGGTTTGGTATAGTGGTGTTTTTCGGCCAATTTTCCAAAACCGAGTAAACAATCAAGATGGGCAATTACAGATGCGTTTTGCAGGATAGGTCCAACATATTCGGATAAACTAATCACCAATTCCTGGTATAAATTTTCTTCAATGGCAGAAAGTTTTTCCTCTGCACCGAGTATACTTTCCTCATACTTTTTCAACTCATCCGTAATGTATCGTTCTGCATTCGATAATGTTTGCTTCCGAACCCATTCAGGAGGCACTTTATCTTTGTGCACATTGGTTACTTCCAGGTAATAACCAAACACATTATTGAAGGATATTTTAAGCGAACTAATTCCAGTTTTAATTTGTTCGTTTTGTTGGATCTGCAATAAATAGTCTTTTCCTGAGAACGCAATTTTTCGCAATTCATCCAATTCCGGATGGATACCGGTTTTTATCAAGTTGCCTCGATTGGTCTGAGCCGGCGGATCATCCGCAAGAATTTTATCGATTTGTTCGGTTAACCAATCGCAGTTTTGCAACTGGTCTGCTATTTTTTTTACTTGTAAATCACCACCGCTTTCCAATATTTCTTTTATTGGTTTAATTAACTTAACCGAACGATTTAATTGCATTAATTCGCGCGGGTTAATTCGTCGCATTGCCAATTTGGATATCATACGCTCAAGATCGCCAATTTGTTTCAACTTATCAGACAAGGAAGCAGCAGCTTCTGTATGATGCAAGGCATAATCTACCACTGATAGCCTTTCGTTTATCAATGCCGCGTCTTTAATGGGAAGTACCAGCCATTTTTTTAACAAACGCGAACCCATTGGTGTTAAGGTATAATCAATTACTTGCAAAAGAGATTTGCCAAATTCATTGGAGGGATATACCAATTCGAGGTTGCGTATGGTAAACCGATCCAACCAAACATACTTCTCTTCATCTACCCTCGAAATCGATTGGATATGTTGTTTTCTTTCGTGGTGTGTTTCGTCGAGATAATGCAGGCATACACCGGCTGCAATGGTACCAAAGAGCATTTCCTGAATACCAAATCCTTTCAGATTGATGGTATGAAAATGCTGCAATAATTTATCATAGGTAAAGTCGTATTGAAACACCCAATCATCGAGTTGAAAAACATAATAACGGGTCTGAAATATCTCCGCATACTTTTTAAAAGAAGAACGGGAAACGATTATTTCTGAAGGACTAAATCCATGAATTAATTTCTCGATATAATCTACCGAACCTTCTGCCGTGAGGAATTCACCAGTCGAAATATCCAAAAAGGCACACCCGCACTTATCCTCATTAAAATGTATCGCACATAAGTAGTTACTTGATTTATGATCGAGTAGTTTATCGTTATAAGATACACCGGGTGTTATCAATTCGGTAACTCCCCTTTTAACAATTTTCTTGGTTAGTTTTGGGTCTTCTAACTGATCACATATCGCGACACGCTGACCGGCTCTAACTAACTTAGGTAAATACGTATCCAGCGCATGATGAGGAAATCCTGCCAGTTCGATATGGGAAGCCGAACCATTGGCTCTTTTGGTTAGAATAATCCCTAATATTTTTGCAGTTCTTACCGCATCTTCACCAAAGGTTTCATAAAAATCGCCGACACGAAATAATAAGATGGCACCAGGGTACTTCGATTTAATTTGGTTGTATTGTTTCATGAGCGGAGTTTCCGCCTCATCCTGTTTTTTTGCCATGAATTCAGGCAAATTAAATTTTAGCTCCGGTTACCAGTAAACATTTTTTTAACACACCACCCAAATTCTTTTCCTATTTGCCATAAAGTTTACCAATTGTGCTCCATTAATTACGTTTTTACGATCAAACATTGTAGTCCAAGTGTTTCTAATTCAATAATCGGTTCCGGTTTATCTTTAAAAAAATCATCAACCGCTTTTCTTACTCCCAATGAATTTAAATAGTCGTGCGAGATTATAATCCCCCCCTTGGCCATTCTAGGATAGAAAAAGGTAAGACTATCATGGGTAGATTGATATAAATCAACATCTAAATGAACGAAAGAAAATTGTTTGTCGGACACCGGAAGTGCAGTCGTTGGGAATGTTCCTTTGTAAAAATTAACATGCGGATATTGGATTAAATAATCTTTTACTTCACTTAATTCTGATGCAAACTGATTTTTTGAAAAAACGTTTGGATCATCAAATGCGTTTGGTTTTGGTAACCCTTCAAATGTATCAAACAAATGAAGCCTCTTATCCCCTTTGATTTCGCAAATGATTTTTGCACTAGCGCCTTTAAAAACGCCAACCTCAGCAATATCTCCCTGTATTTTATTGGAATTTTTAACTGCCAAATAAAGTTGGTAAGCCTCGCAATCCCGCAATTTCAAATCATTCTCCTGTTTGATTTGGTTAATTAACTTTTTTACTGCTAAGATTTCGGGTTTATACGACTTGGCATTTATTTGCCACGCAAAATCAATGGTTTTGAAAATTATTTTTTAAAATAGCCATCTTGGAAATGCAAAAAAAACAGAACTTCTGATGCGTTTAAGCGCACTTCCTTCTATTCCATCTTCCATAGAATTTTAATTGTATTTGATAATTGCGATGTAAAAAACAATTTTAGAGATAAAGGATATCAATAAAAATGATTAAACCCAAGCATTTAGCTGATTGAAATCTTATTTTCCATTATAAACGTGAATCCATGCATCTTTCACCAATTCTCTTCTGGTTTTTCTCAGCATTGCAATGGCATTTTGTTTGTTTTCATCCGAGTGAATGGAAACTCGAAGTAGCTTAGAATTCGGACTACTTTTAAATATAAGTGCATTAAAACCTCTCTTCCGTAATTTATTTCTGTAAATCATGGCATATTTTTTAGAGGTATAACTTGCAACAATAACATTATATCGTGAAACCGGAACTTGAACATCCTTTATAGATAATTCTTCTTTTCTTACCGTATCCGTACTATCTCGTAAATCTGGTTTTGTAATAATCATTACAGCAGCCGCAGTACTTGGTTTAACCACTTTTTCGGGTTTTGGCAAATGACTTTCTTGCTTTTTCGGTTTACTTATTTCTTTGGTTTGTAATTCACCTTTACTTTCCTTGCCAGGTTTGGCTGCTGCTATAACGCCTACCGCCGCTGCCGGAACCAACAAATTCCCAGAAGGTTGATAGGTTTGAACCGGGGCGGAAGCAACACTCGCTCCGCTAGGAATTGGAGTGGCTGGCGGTGTTGTTGAATTGTTTCTATATGCATTCTCATCCGGTTTTACACTTGCCGACTTTACCACTTGACTATCTGCTTCCAATGCACTGGCCTTTTTTAAACTATCATAATTAATGGCAGCTATACTTTGGATCAAAGCGGAATCAAGGAGTTTAACAGGATAAGGAATAATTTCCAATACCTTTTGCGGACCATTTGCAAGCAAAACAGTTCGTTTTGGCTTAAGTCTTGGGCGTCTGGGCAGAATTATTTTTCCGTCCGGTAGCTTCTTTAGAATAACTAAGTCATACCAATCAATATGCATCTTTTGGTTGCTTGCTCCGATATGATAATTTATTCCTATTGAGGTTGAAATAAATCCATCAAAATTTTGATCTCTCCAAATTCCATCAAGATAAAGTGTTTGTGTATAGCAATAAATCGAACGTATGTTCACATCCATTTTTGCATTTATAAAATAACTGAATTGCAATCCGGCATATCCGGTGTAAAATAATTCATTGTATACCCTCGTACGTTTATCTGCCAATTCAGCAACTACATCGCTTGACATTTGGCTGCCTCCAAGAATAAAATATGGGTTAAATCGATAAAGTTTCGATCGAAGTTTAAAAAATGGCGATAAATTAAAAAGTAAATTACCCGAATACATTGCATATTTCGTATGAAAAGATGCAAAGTCAGAAGGTATATCTTGTCCAACAAAATTGGATACGGTTTGTTCGCCTTTTAACTCGCCAATATCATACAATCCTTCCAGTGAAAGGTGTTTGTTCACCGCATACCGGATTCCACCTCCACCAAAAAACGTAAAACTTCCGGGAATACTCATTACACTGTAGTTACTTCCGCCATGTAAACCGATACTCCATCTGGCATTTTGTGCCATAATAGAAAACGTGGTTAACAAAAACAGAAGTAGCAGGTAACTTTTACTCATTGTGAAATAGACAACTTTAGTAAAAAAAGCTATAAATGTACAGGCTAGATTGTACACATATAAACCTTCTTGCTCCTTAAAAAAGCGCACAAAAATGGGTGTCTTTGCCATTCAATCCTTGCTAAAAGGTTAAATGGAGGAAACTTTAATGTGAGTTTATGTTTAATTTGTATAAACAATTGTAGTACTGCAACACCGAAATGAAGTTAATATTAGACAATATACGAAGTGCCAACAATATTGGCTCCATATTCAGAACCTGTGATGCCCTCGGCGTCAACAAAATCTATTTATGCGGTATTTCGGCAACCCCGCCAAATAAGGAAATTTTAAAAACAGCATTGGGTGCAACCGAAACTATTGCATGGGAATATGTAAAAGATACACTTAGTTTAATCCATCAACTAAAAACAGAAGGCAACAAAACACTTATTGCAATCGAACAATCAACCAAGAGTATACTTATCGGAAAGTATGAACCAAAGCAAGATAAAGAAATGATACTTGTTTTAGGAAATGAGGTAGAAGGAGTGCAAACCGACGTGTTAAATCTTGTAGATTGTATTCTGGAAATCCCCCAGGTTGGAAAAAAGAAATCATTAAACGTTGCCGTTGCTGCCGGAATTGCTTCTTGGGAATTGATGAAAAAATCAAGGGTTTAATACACCAATAACTTCATTTTAGAAGTAATGGAATCTGTATTTTCCAAAATCATTTTTATAAATGCCGGATGGTCGTTTCCCTTTACAAACTGCAATAAATTTTGAACTCGTTCAGCTGGTGTTTTTGCCACAAAAATGGCATCACGGATGGCGTAAACTTGTTGTAAACGTATTTTCTCCTTCTCCCCTTTCACCTCTCGGATTCGCTTTTCTAACTGCTCCAAATAAACCATGGTTTCCTTTTTCTTCTTAATCAAATCAGCGCTTATCCGATTATCGAGTCTTTCTGTTTCATCAATCAATTCCTGAAAAATATGCCCCAATTGGATGGCCTTATCTTTTTCTGTTGTTGGAAAAAAGGATTGTAAAGCTGTTACATGAATGGAATCGGATTTCCCAAAATAAACGGTTGCAGGTAAGTTTAATTTATCCCAATGGTTTTTTAAAGAATGGTTAATTATTGCAAATGAATTTCTTAATAATAATACAGGAAAATCTACTTGTAAAACCCCAAATACATCCTTTAATTGTAACCAATAAGATATTTCGCCAGGCCCACCAACATAAGCCAGATTAGGCAAAATTAATTCCTGGTAAACCGGCCTTAAAACCACATTCGGACTAAACCGTTCGGGATGTGCGTGAATTTCCTTTTTCATTTCATCCATGGTAAATTCCTGTACCTTATCTCCTATTTGAAATAAATTACTGTTCTGTTTGATTAAATGCCTTCCCGTTTCCGATAAGTAAAAGAAGTTAATTTCTCTGCCGTGAATTTGTTCTTTATAATTTAATTTTCTTAAACGTTCGTTTGTTTTATTCAATACTTCACTTGGTTGATGCCGTATAATATCTGACTCCATTACCTCAACCAATTGCTGTTTTAATATTTTATTATTTGGCTCAAGAATCACCAAACCCAATTCACCAAATAAGGCATGTACCATTTTAAAAGTAGCTTCTGATAAATTTCTACAACCTTTATAAAGTTTTTCTACCTCCTGTAACCAAGATGGCCATTTATTAGTAGGGTATCCCGATTTAATTTCTGTAAAAAAATCTTCGATTCCTTCCAAATCATAATGTCCTACCGGATGTCCGGAGTTTGGATGATTCCACGAATAGATTTGGTTGTTGGCATTAATCGAATTCACTTCTGCAAAATCATGGTCCTCGGAAGCCATCCAAAAAACTGGCACAAAATTTTTATCCGGATAATTCTTTTTTAAATCTTCTGTAACCCGAATGGTATGCAAAATCTTAAACAAGAAATAAACCGGACCGGTAAGCAAACAAAGTTGGTGCCCTGTTGTAACGGTATACGTATTTTGAAGCTTTAGCAAATTTAAATTTTGTTGAACTGCCGATTTTGCTTCTAAATTTAATGGCGCATATTGTGTGGCAAGCACGTCCGACAATACTTTTCGCCTGTTAGCATCAAATGTTTTGTTTGCAATAATTTCTTGGAATGAATCTGCATGATGAGGGTATTTGTAAAAAGGCATGAGTTGCTCCTTACCATGCAGGTAATCCAGAATGAGTTTGGAATAAAAACCGGATTGTTCCGGCGTTACTTCTGCTAATAACAAAATAGAATCTGATTAATTAATTTCAAATGTAAAGTATACTGCAACTTGTTATGCAATCTATTACATTAATTTATATTTTGGCGTGCCCGTGAAGGATGCGCATATCAATACTACGTGATTAAAACATTACGAAGCATTCCTTCACGGCTAGGCTTTGCGCTACAATCCCTCCGACATTATGCTATTAAAATAAATTGTAAGATACATAACTATCTTCTTTCCAAAAAAGTTTAAAATTGATCTACTAGATAAGTTGCATACTGGTAAATAATCTTCATAATTGAAATTAGAAACCGGAGAAAAGTTACGCAATCTGTTCTGGTATAATTTCTTATTTAAGATAAAATTCACGGTTAGACAGCAGCCGGGTGAGGGATCGCAGCGGAAATCCCCTGAAGTGTGCGTACTCGCTTAACTACAGGGATTGCAGCGTAGAGCCCGACCCTAAAGTGAAGCGTGCAACATATTCAAAATTAGAAGAAGCCAACCGCGCATACTTTAGGGGCACCCCCTAATCTTACTTCTTTTATTTCGCCGGACAATGATGATTAAAAAAACAAGATCATCTTATACTAGTATATTCCCATACAAATCGAAGTCCTCGGCTTGTGTTATTATTACATTGGCAAAATCGCCCACACGGGCGTAATTGGTTTTGGCATCCACCAATACTTCATTGTCTACTTCGGGCGAATCAAATTCTGTTCTTCCAACAAATAATCCGTTCTCTTTGCGGTCGAATAAAACCTTAAAAGTTTTACCAACTTTTGCTTGGTTTAAAACATTCGAGATACCTTGTTGCAAATCCATAACCAAGGCTGCTCTCTCTTCTTTCATGTCTTGGCTTACACTATCTACTAAAGTACCGGCATGGGTTCCTTCTTCGTGCGAATAAGTAAATATTCCTAATCGGTCAAACTTATTGTGCTCCACAAAACGCATCATGTCGTTAAAGTCTTTTTCTGTTTCGCCCGGGTGACCGGCAATTAAGGTAGTTCGCAATGCTATTCCGGGTACTTTGCTCCTAATGATATCCACCAATTCTTGCGAACGCTCAGCAGTAATTCCACGACGCATTATTTTAAGCATTTCGTTGCTCGCATGTTGCAGAGGAATATCCAGGTAATTACAAATATTGGAACGTTCGCGCATTACATCCAAAGCTTCCAATGGAAACTGTGAAGGATAGGCATAATGCAAGCGGACCCATTCTACACCGGGTACATCCGAAATACGTTTTAATAGGTCGGCTAGTTTTCTTTCACCGTATAAATCCAATCCATAATAGGTACTGTCTTGCGCTATAAGTAAAAATTCTTTTGTTCCGTTTTTTACCAAGTTTTTTACTTCCGTTTCTATTTGTTCAAATGATTTAGAAACATGTTTACCGCGCATAATCGGTATGGCACAAAACGAACAAGGACGGTCGCATCCTTCCGAAATCTTTAAATAGGCATAATGCGATGGCGTAGTAATTAAACGCTCTCCTATCAATTCATGTTTGTAATCTGCCCCCAATGCCTTCAATAACTGAGGCAAATGCAAGGTTCCAAAATACTGGTCTACATCCGGAATTTCCTTTTGCAAATCGGGCATGTAGCGTTGCGACAAACATCCGGTTACAAATAATTTATCAATTTCGCCATTTTGTTTGGCTTCTGCATACCGTAAAATCGTATCGATACTCTCTTGTTTCGCATTGTCGATAAAACCGCAGGTATTGATTACAATAATATTGGCATCATCCTTCTCCGACTCGTGCTCCACCAGCATTTCATTAGCCTTTAACTGGCTGTAAATAACCTCCGAATCCACAATATTTTTAGAACATCCAAGGGTAATAATATTTACCTTATCCTGCTTTTTGTTTTTCGTTTTCATACCTGATTTATTTAAACAACGAATCGATAAATTCCTTTTTATCAAATAACTGTAAATCTTCTATTCCTTCGCCAACCCCAATATATTTAACAGGTACTTTAAGCTGATCCGATATCCCGATAACTACTCCTCCTTTAGCTGTTCCATCCAATTTAGTTAAGGCTAGTGCATTTACTTCTGTTACTGCGGTAAATTGTTTGGCTTGCTCAAAGGCGTTTTGTCCGGTAGATGCATCCAATACCAACAATACTTCGTGCGGGGCATCCGGAATTACCTTACCCATTACCCGTTTTATTTTAGCCAATTCGTTCATCAAATTAACTTTGTTGTGCAAACGGCCTGCTGTATCAATTATCACCACATCGGCATCATTATCCACCGCGTATCTAACGGCATCAAACGCCACCGAGGCTGGATCTGTATTCATTCCGTGTTCAACAACATGCACCCCGTTGCGTTCTCCCCAAATTTTTAATTGGGCTACTGCAGCAGCCCTAAAAGTATCGCCGGCACCTAAAACCACCTTTTTACCTGCCAGTTTAAATTGGTTGGCCAATTTACCAATAGTAGTGGTTTTTCCAACCCCATTTACCCCTACAACCATCATTACATAAGGTTTTTTGCCTGCCAAATTTTCAAAAGTTGCTAGGTATTGGTTATCGTTTTCATCCAATAAGGCGGCCATTTCTTGCTTTAGCAAACCGCGTAATTCTTGTTCACCTACATATTTATCAACTGCAACCCTTTTCTGCAGGCGGTCAATAATTTTTAAGGTAGTTTCCACTCCCACATCCGAAGTAACCAAAATTTCTTCGAGTTGATCCAGAAAATCATCGTCAACACTGGTTTTACCAACCAACGCTTTGCTGATTTTTTCGAACAAGCCCGATTTGGTTTTTTCCAATCCCTGGTCGAGTTTTTCCTTTTTATCTTTACTAAAAATGCTAAATATGCTCACTTTACTATTGTTAACGATGGTATGAAACACAAAAAGCATCCCGGATACCAGAATGCTTTTTTATTCGATTAAAAAGATAATGGGTAATTATCCTTTGAAATAAGTTTTAACGCTCTCATTGGGAATAATCTCCGTTTTAAACGAGTATGCTCCCTTTTTATTTTTCACTGCACGGTACACTTTGGCAAACTCTTTACCGGTACCTGTTTTTAATGTTGCAACAACCTTCTTAGCCATGGTGGATTATTTAATTTCTTTATGAACGGTTACCTTTTTCATGATTGGATTGAATTTTTTTAATTCAATACGCTCAGTGGTATTCTTTTTATTTTTGGTGGTGATATAGCGTGAAGTTCCCGGTAAACCAGAATCTTTATGTTCGGTACATTCTAAAATCACCTGTATTCTATTGCCTTTTCTTGCCATTTTGGTATTCTCCTATAATTATAATGAACCGGTTTTTGCCCAAACTCTTAGAGCTGCGCTAATACCCATTTTATTGATGGTCTTTATTGCTTTTGTAGACACGCGAAGCGTTATCCAGCGGCTTTCTTCCGGAATGAAGAACTTTTTATCCTGTAAATTAGGGTAAAAACGTCTTTTGGTTTTGGCATTGGAATGGGAAACATTGTTTCCTACCATTGCTCTTTTACCTGTTAAATCACAAACTCTCATTGCTTTTTTCTTTAAAAAGGACTGCAAATATGAGGCTTTTTTCTGAATATTCAATCTTTTTTAGAAAAGAATGTTAAAAAAGGGTGGAAAGGGTAATTTCATGCGAGTTTATTAGGATATAGCTGTGTGTTTAAAATATTATTGCCACGCGAAAGGATTCGCGCGGCAACGGAGGAGAATGGATTTGCGCGGCAGAGTAGTTAAGAATTAAACTTCGGGTTTAAATTGGACAAATACCTGGCCGTCTTGAGTTTGCAACTCAAGACAGAACTAACTTTGAAACTTGATACTTTCAAGATAGCCAAGCCTATGCAATTGAATTGTTTATTCATTTTATTAATCTGTTATTACCTATACTAATAGTTTATTCTCCGTATTGATAAGTAATCATTTGTAGCATAATCTAAGAATAGTGAATTTTGTTTTAATATGTCAGAAGGAGGTTATAAAATACATAATAAAGCTGGAATTCATTTCATAACTTTTGCTGTGGTTGAATGGGTTGATGTTTTTACCCGAAAAGTATATCGTGACATAGTTCTTGATAGTCTCAAACATTGTATAAAAGAAAAAGGACTGATTTTACATGCCTGGTGTCTAATGAGTAATCATATACATCTTGTCATTTCATCAAAAGAGAATAATTTAAGTGAAATATTAAGGGATTTTAAAAAATATACGAGTAAACAAATTATCAACACAATAATAAATAATTCATTAGAATCACGTCGAGAATGGATGCTGCAAATTTTCGAAAAAGCAGGAAGAGAAAACAGTAGAAATACAAATTATCAATTTTGGCGACAAGACAATCATCCAAAGGAATTGTATAGTGCAAAATTCACCACTCAGAAATTAGATTATATCCATAATAATCCGGTCGAAGCTGGTATTGTTGAAAATGCAGACCATTACATTTATAGTAGTGCTCGAAATTATTCCAAATTCGGACCTTGTCTTATAGAAATTGACAAGATTTAAATCTGATTTGAGTTGTAAACACAAGTCTGCAAGTTTTGATCTTAACATAATCTAGTCTTGAGTTGCAAACTCAAGACAGCACCAAAAATTGCAAGGACAGTTTTGTCCTTAATTGGTTAACTCATTGTCTCCGCCTCCCTATCTATCATTGGCAACCGTTTCATATAATCCACTTCCAAACAAATAAAATCATACTCTTCTACTACCTTGCCTGCAATGCGGTAACAACCGTTGCCAATAAACGGAAATGCTTTGGCACTTGGCGGGAAATGCACGGTGTCGATCCACTGTCCGTTTATATCGATAAAGGTACCAAAGTACATCCTTTCGCCCTTGGAAGTAATAGAGGGTTTATAGGTAACCAACAAACCGGTAATGCTTGCCTTTTTCCCGACCATCGTTTTTAAAACGGAAGCATCGATTGTTTCGGGTACCGGTTGCCGCAGCAAATCAAATGGGGAGCAAAGGGGGAACCCCAACAAATCAATCTGGTCGAATGCCTCGTCGGTTACCGTATCGGTTAATGCCGGCAACTGAAATGTTTTTCCCTTGTGTACAAATAATTCGTTTTCCCTTTTCCAGGTTTTTATCGGTTTCAATACGGTATGGGCTTCCCACAACAACTCCTTTCTGCTGCGCCCCGTATACTGAAATGCCCCGGCCCGAATCAACAAACGCATTTGCTCAATCGAAGGATAAACCCTTTGGATAAAATCAGACATATCGGCAAATGGACCATTGCGGTTGCGTTCTGTTATCGACCGATCTATGGTTTCCTGTTCGAGTTCGGCAATCATTCCCAAGCCAAGGTAAACCTCGTTACCAAATACCTTGCAAATGGCATCGCTGCGGTTTACACAGGGCAATTTAATTTCGGCACCATGTAATTTTGCTTCGTGCACATACAATTCTTTGCGGTAAAATCCGCCTCCGTTATTGAGGGTAGCCACCATGTATTCGATGGGGAAATAAGCTTTTAGGTAAAGTGCCTGGTAACTCTCTACCGCATAACTCGCCGAATGACCTTTTGAAAAAGCAAAATTGGCAAAACTTTCAATCTGGTTCCAAATATCCGTTACGGTTTTAATGGCATATCCTTTTGCCAAACAATTGCGAAAAAAATTCTCCTTCACCTGGTTAAACTCATCGCGTTTTTTAAACTTCCACGACATGCCACGCCGCAGGTAATCGGCTTCGGCAAGGGTTAAACCGGCAAACAAATGCGCCACCTTAATTACATCTTCCTGGTAAACCATTACACCATAAGTTTCCTGCAGCAAATCATACAATTCGGGGAGCACTTCACGAGCCTTGGTACGCAGCTTTTCGTCTCTAAACCGAATAATATACTCTCGCATCATGCCGCTTTTGGCTACTCCCGGACGAATAATGGAACTTGCTGCCACAAGCCTCAGGTAATCGTCGGCTTTTAATTTGGTAAGCAACATGCGCATGGCCGGCGACTCCACATAAAAACAACCGATTGCATTTCCTTTGCGCAACAACTCTTTTACCTTTTCATCCGATTTAAAGCGGGCAATTTCGTGGATGTCGATATCCACGTTGCGGTTTTCTTTTACCAAATCAAGGGTATCTTTAATTTTACCCAAGCCACGTTGACTCAAAATATCGAATTTATACAAACCGATATCTTCAGCCTCGAGCATGCTAAATTGTGCAGTAGGAAATCCTTTGGGAGGCATAAAGGTTGCCGAATAAGTTGTGATAGGTGCTTCAGAAATCAAAATCCCGCTCGAATGGATACTTAAGTGGCTTGGAAATCCGTGGATGCGTTGGCTGTAACGCAATATTTGTTTTCCAAGTGCATCGATATCGGGATAGCGGTCGGCACGCTGCAGCCGCTCAATTTCACCGGGAGGCAAACCAAATACTTTTCCCAATTCGCGTATTACGGCGTCGTGCTGAAAGGTATTGTACGCGCCAAGCAGGGCAGTTCGGCGATAACCAAACCGCTCAAAAATATACCGGGTAATATCGTCGCGGTCGGTCCACGAAAAATCCATATCAAAATCAGGTGCATTACTTCGGTGAATATTGATAAATCGTTCAAAATAAAGATCCAGTTCGATGGGGTCGACATCGGTAATGCGCAATAGATACGCCACAATGCTATTGGCTCCACTCCCTCTTCCTACATAATAATAATTTTTGTGTCGGGCATAAGTAATGATATCAAAATTAATCAGAAAGTAAGAGGCAAACTGTAGTGTTTCGATAACCTCCAATTCTTTTTGTACCCGCATCAATACCTCCGGTTTAGGATTCGGATAGCGGTACAACATTCCCTCAGAGCACAGCGAACGCAGCAGAGCCATATCTTCGTGCAAACCCGACGTATAATATTTCAAGTTCTTGTTACTAAGTTTACCATATGTAAAATCAATTTCGCAATCGGCCAGGATATGTTCGGTATTGGCAATCGCTTGCGGATATTGGGTAAACAAAGCATAGAGCTTTTCGCGCGACAAAATAATTTCATCGCCATACGCCTGTTCGGATACCGGCAGTTTACTAAGCAAGGTATTGGTATCGATGGCACGCAGCAAACGGTGCGTATTAAACTGTTGCGGGGTTGCAAAACTAACGGCATGCAATACCACCATTTTGTTGGTGTGGCTTTTATACGGAGAAAACATCAGGTGTTGCAAATCGCGGATGCTTACACCGATAAATTCGTTATCGCGAAGCGTTTGTCCGCGGTAAGCAGCAAACGGATAAACAATATACGCATGGTTAAAATCGGGTGCCTGTTCGGTAAAGGCAAGCGATTGGTGCAGGTGGGTGGAGAGGTGTTCGTTGAGTTCGCGAAACCCTTCATTGTTGCGGGCAATACCAATATATTTTGCATGTGTTCCGTTTCGGAAATCGATACCCACTATGGGTTTCATCTGTTTAGATTTTGCCAGACGAATGGTATCCAAACAAGCGGAAGTATTGTTGATATCCGTTAATACAAAACTGGTATAACCGTTGCGTTGCAGTTCATCCAGCAAGGTTTCTACCGACATGGTGCCGTAGCAAAAACTGTAATAGGTATGGCAATTAAGCAGCATGGTTATCCGGTTTTGCCATTAAAGGGATTGAAATTGTGCAGTACGTAATTTACCCCTGCGGCACGGTTTACGGCATCTTTGCCATAGCGTTTTCTGATTTTATCCATGGCCTGGTACAATTGTATTTGTTCGAGCGTTTCTTCAAACAAACTGTATTGGTGTCCGCCATGCACCAGGTGACTTAAGCGCACGCCTACCAAACGAATAAGCATGCGTTTCTGGTAAAGTTTATCGAATAGTTCCTGCACTTTTTCGATGAGTATATGGTCGAGGGAAGTATAGGGAATCCGCATTTGTTGCGTATAGGTATTGAAATCGGTATATCGGATTTTTACGGTAATGCAGGCGGTTAATTTTTGTTCGGTACGCAATTGAAATGCTAGCTTTTCGGCCATTCCGGTAAGAATTCCTCGGAGTGCTTTTACATCGATGGTATCTTTATCGAAGGTGCGTTCGGTAGAAATGGATTTGCGTTCCGAATACGGAATCACTGGCGAATTATCGATTCCATTTGCCTTTCGCCAGATAAGGCCACCATTTTCGCCCAGCACCTGTTGCAACAATTCCATTGGCATTTCCTGCAGGGTGCGAATCCACATTACGCCCATACCCCGAAGCAATTGGTAAGTTTGTTCGCCCACCATGGGAATTTTACGTACCGATAATGGTGCCAAAAAACTTTTTTCGCTTCCCGGTAAAATTTCTTTTTGTCCGTTGGGTTTTGCCTCTCCCGTTCCTACTTTGGATACCGTTTTATTCACCGACATGGCAAAAGAAATAGGCAGGTTGGTTTCGCGGATAATTTTTCGGCGCAGTTCGGTGGCCAGTTTATAACACCCGAAAAAACGGTCCATGCCGGTAAGGTCGATATAAAATTCGTCGATAGAAGTTTTTTCGTAGAGGGGCACATCTTCCGAAATAATATCGGTAATCATATCGGAGTATTTGCTGTACTGGCTGCTATCGCCGCGTACCAAAACGGCTTCCGGACATAATTGCCTTGCCATGCGCATAGGCATTGCCGAATGGATACCAAACTCGCGCGCTTCGTAGCTGCAAGATGCCACCACACCGCGGTCGCTAGTACCACCCACCAATACCGGTTTACCAATCAGTTTGGGATTAATAAGCCGTTCTACCGAAACAAAAAAAGAGTCGAGATCAATATGCACAATTTGCCGATCCATGGGTATAAATAATTATTGTAAACGGGATGAAAAATTACTATTTAATTTAGTATATTTGTGCTAAATATTTTAGCATGAAGAAAATTGCAACAAACATCCGCCACCTGCGCCATATGAAAAAATGGTCGCAGGAACAGTTGGCCGACGAACTGGGAATTACCCGTGCACGCATTGGTTCGTATGAGGAAGAGCGATGTGATCCGCCGGTTGATATTCTGATTAAATTATCGTCGCTTTTTCATGTGGCAATTGATGCACTGGTAAAATGCGACCTTACTACCGTTGACCCGGCCTCTTTAATGAAGATAGGCAACAACCGCATCTTGTTTCCGATTGTAGTCGATAAAAACAATAACGACCTAATAGAAGTAATTACTACCAAAGCATCTGCCGGATACCTGAACGGATACAGCGATCCCGAATACTTCGAAAAACTTCCGTTGATGAACTTGCCGTTTCGCGTAGTTGGCAAGCATCGTGCGTTTCCGATCAAAGGCGATTCGATGCCCCCATTGAAAAATGGCAGCTATGTAATCGGGAAATATGTGGAGTCGCTGCAGGATATACAGAACGGCAATACTTATGTATTGGTAACTAAGGACGAAGGCATTGTATACAAGCGTATATACCGTAACGGTAAAAATTTCGATCTGGTTTCGGACAATAAAAGTTATACGCCATATAGCATTAAACCTGGAGATATACTGGAGATATGGCAGTTTGTTTGCACATTAAATCTTTCGGATACCAAAGAAGACGATTTGAATTTAAACAGCATTATGGATATGTTGCGGGGGATGCGGGTGGAGATAGAGAGGATGAAGAAATGAGTAAATGAGTAAATGAGTGAATGAGTGAATGTTTGGATGATTGGATGTTGTTGAGCGGTAAGCGAATCAATCCCGCAAGATAAAAACAAGGAGGTACGACGTAGTTTTTACATGCGGGAAGTGAATGTTGAATGTTTGGATGTTTGCCACGTCGCTAAAAATATCGATTGAAGTTTAACCGCAAAGTTCGCCGAGATTATACGCTAAGGACGCAGAGTTTTTTTTGAAACAGAATACACAGATTTTTACACCCCAGAGGGGTGGCATTATTATAGAAAATTTAATTAATCCGCAACCAGAACCCTGTAAGGGTGACATTATTGTTTGAATTTTTTAACCGCAAAGTTCGCCAAGATTATACGCTAAGGACACGGAGTTTTTACATGCGGGGATTGGATTTTGAATGGTTGGATGTTTTGATGATTGGATGAGTACTAAGTAGTTTTACAATGCAATAAAGTTTTCTAATTGGAAAGAAGAAGGTGTCTGAGCTTGTCGAAGACACCGATAGGAGGAAAATATATTGCAAATTTAAAGTTGGCATAAAGCCAACTCAACATTTAAGTACTAAACTCCCCTTTCCGTAAACGAAAACTGCATCCAAGGATGCAGCTTCCGACCAAACCAAACTTAAGCCGTTTGTTGAAGAGACTAGGTCTCACATGTTGTGCATGTAACAGGCTTATTTTTATCGAATATAGTTTTTCGGAATACTCCTTGTTGATGAAGGTATCAAGTTTAATTACTTTTTAATTTATTGTATAGACGATGATTTTTCCAATAACGCCATAAAGAATCCGTCGAAACCATTGCTAACCGATATTCTTTGCTGTGCCTTACAAATAAATTCGGGATGGTTCAGGAGAAATGCGGCAACCTGATTTTCATTTTCAGAGGGTAAAATGCTGCAGGTTGCATACACCATTAATCCGCCAGGTTTTAGCATTCCGGCATACTGAGATAGTATTTGTTGTTGGGTTTCTTTGATTCGATCTAGGAATTCGGGAGTTAGCTTCCATTTTGCATCCGGATTACGGCGCAATACGCCTAAACCCGAGCAAGGCACATCCAACAATAAGCGGTCGGCCGAATTTTCGAGTCGTTTGATTACTTTGGTTGTATCGATGGTTTTGGTTTCTACATTATTTATTCCTGCCCGTTTTGCCCGTCGCATCAATTCCTCCAATTTCCGTTCGGATGTATCCATGGCAATTACCCTTCCTTTATTTTGCATGAGAGAAGCAATATGTAGGGTCTTCCCTCCTGCTCCTGCGCAGGCATCAATTACCCGCATACCGGGCTCAACCTCTAAAAATGGCGCTATTAACTGCGATGATCCATCCTGTACATCAAACAATCCGTTTTTAAAGGCCTCCAGTGAGAATAAGTTTACCCGTTTAGGAATGAGCAAGGCGCCCGGTATACCGGGTACAAACTCTGAATCAACGCCTACTTGCTGTAATTGTGCCTGCAATCGGGCTGGATTGGTTTTTAAGGTGTTGGTTCTGATTACCAACGGTGCCGGTTTGTTCAGACATTCCAGTTCTACATCCCATTGTGGACCTAATTCCTTAGCACAGGTGTCATCCAGCCAATCCGGAACCGACTGCTTTATTTTTCGATCCAGGTTTTGATTGTTTAGCCGATTCAATACTTCATTCCTGTTGATATGAACAAATTCTTTCCAAGGCGGCAAATCGAAACCCTTTTGTATATGCAGCGCTGCGAACACCAACCAAATGGTTTCCTTGTCAGTATTATTCTCACAGCCTACAGCATATGTTAATAATCGCCACCACCTAACCATTTCATAGGTGTATTCTGCAATGAATCCCCTGTCGCGCGAGCCCCATTTTCGGTTTTGCTTCAGCGTTTTCTCAATTGCCTTATCGGCATACCGGCCTTCATTAAAGATATCATTTATGGTATTTATTACCGCCTCTGCCAATATTCTATGCACTTTCATGGACTATCTATCTCCTATTTATTTTTTTATTTTCCAAGCAATACTTCCATCATTGCTTTTGCTTTCAACAAACATTCTTCATATTCCCTCTCCGGATTGCTATCGAATGTGATAGCACTGCCAACTTCGAGTGAAATATAACCGGTAGCACGGTTGTATTGTAAACTGCGGATTACCACATTAAAATCAAAATTCCCTTCCGGAGAAAAATAGCCTAATGCACCCGAATACAATCCTCTTCTTGTTGCTTCATACTGCTCTATCCATTTCATGGTTTCAATCTTTGGAGCACCGGTCATGCTGCCCATTGGAAAGGCATTTTTAATGGCATCCACCGGATCCATTTCCGGATGAATGGTGGATGTAACCGTGGATATCATCTGGTAGAGTTGTTTAAATGCATATATTCCAAATAATTCTTCCACATTTATTGAGCCTGTAACCGACGATCTTGCTAAGTCGTTTCTTACCAAATCAACAATCATCAGATTTTCGGCTTGCTCTTTTTCTGAATTCACCAGTTCTTGCTTCAATTCTTCGTCGGCTGTTGGTGTAGCTCCTCTTTTAATGGTTCCCTTGATGGGTTGAGAAATAAGTTTTTTTTCTTTCAAAGCTAAAAACCGCTCCGGACTGGCACATACCAGGTATTTGTCTTTTAATCGCAAATACGCACCGAATGGATTGGGCGAGATTTCTTTCAGTTTTTCATATACTGCTTCCGGATTTAACTTGCTATTCTCCGCATAAAACTCCACACAATAATTCATTTCATAAAAATCTCCGTTTAGTATATTTTCCTTGATACGTGTAACGGTGTCGATATATTCATCACGACTTACTCGCGCTTGCAGTGTCCCGTCAAAATGAGAATCTGAAGACAATAAACCGCTGTTATTGTTCAATAAAAACGAAGCAAACTCCTTGCCTTCTAACACATGAAGGTCTTTATCAACAACCAATATCTTTTCAGGAACAAAGAAATACAAGGAAGGAAACCCTATATGATCAGGATGTTTAGAACTTAGTTGTTCGATTTCATTTTTTAAATCATAGGTAAAATATCCAAACAGGTATTTTCTTTTGTTTTGCTTTCTGAATAATTTCAGCTGTTCAAATGCGGCACCACATGCAACATGAAGTTCAGTTTTAACTCCTGCAGCCACACAAAATTCCAAGGATGAAATACCAAATGCATTGGTCATTCGGTTATTATCCAAAATAAGCAATGTTTCCTCTCTTTCAGAAAGCAACAAAGCTTTTTGTTTTATGGTAATAAGTTGTTCCGGGGTTAACTGCACTTTACAAAAGAAATATTTAGACCGGAATAATCTGTAATCATTTTTTATTCTTTGGTGGCGATTTTGGTAATTCTTCTACCCGAACCTTGGCAATACCTTTTCCGTTGGTAATGCCCAAATGCTTTGCCGCACGAAACGAAAGGTCGATAATCCGTTTGCGATTGTATGGTCCCCTATCGTTGACACGTACAATTACCCACTTTTTATTTTTGAGGTTGGTTACCTTTACTTTTGTTCCAAATGGCAGTGTTCGATGCGCTGCGGTAAATTTATTTTTATGGTACTTTTCTCCGCTGGTTGTTTTTCGTCCATGAAATTTATTCGCATAATAGGATGCTACTCCTTCCTTTACATATAGTTTTGAAACTACCGAATCGGCTTGCCATTGGGCAAAAAGAATTTGATTTGCAAAAAGAAAAAATAAAACAAGGCATGTTTTTATCAAATTGGCTTGCGGTATTTGCAATCGTTTGAACAAATTTGTATTTCTATTATCGACAGCAATATACATAAATATCATGAGCAGCATAAAACCATTGGCCGACAGGATTCGTCCGGATAATTTGGAACACTATATCGGTCAGGAACATTTAACCGGAAAAGGCGCAATATTATATGAAGCATTAAAAAATAAAAACATCCCTTCCATGATCTTGTGGGGACCACCGGGAGTTGGTAAAACAACTTTAGCCCGCATTATCGGACAAGAAATGGCGATGCAATTTTACCAATTAAGCGCTATTAATGCCGGAGTTGCGGAAGTAAGAAAAGTAATAGAGGAAGCAAAAAAGTTTGGAAAAGTAATCTTATTTCTGGATGAAATTCATCGATTCAATAAAAGTCAGCAGGATGCATTGTTAGGCGCAGTAGAGAATGGCAGCATTTTATTAATTGGTGCTACTACCGAAAATCCAAGTTTCGAAGTGAATAATGCCTTACTTTCAAGAAGCCAAGTGTATGTTTTAAAAGAATTGGATAAAGAGGCATTGTTAAGAATTACCATGGATGCAATTTCCAGAGACAAAGAGTTGCAAAGGTTTACATTTAAGCTGGAAGAAACAGAAGCACTATTTCTTTACAGTGGAGGCGATGCCAGAAAATTGCTCAATATAATTGAGTTGATGGCCTCGGGTGCAAATGGAGAAGTTATCATCAACAACGCAACTATTACCCATACACTGCAACAAAAAATTGCAGTGTATGATAAAGATGGCGAATCGCATTACAATGTAATTTCTGCCTTTATCAAATCAATTAGAGGTAGTGATCCCAATGCTGCTGTATATTGGTTGGCACGCATGTTAGAAGCGGGAGAAAGCATTGAATTCATAGCAAGAAGAATGATCATTTTGTCGAGTGAAGATATTGGCAATGCAAACCCAAATGCTTTATTACTTGCTACCAATACTTTTCAGGCTATACAAATGATTGGCATGCCGGAAGCAAGAATAATTCTTTCGCAATGCGTGGTGTATCTTGCAACCTCTTCAAAAAGCAATGCCTCTTATATAGCTATTGAAGAAGCCAATGCCTCAATCAAGAAATCGGGAAATTTACCGGTTCCATTACACTTGCGCAATGCTCCTACCAAACTGATGAAGCAATTAAATTATGGTGCTGAATATGCCTATGCCCATTCGTTTGAAAATAATTTTGTAGATCTTGAATTTTTACCTGAAGAAATTAAAGGTACCAAGTTTTATGAACCCGGACAAAATGCAAGGGAACAAGATATCAGAGAATTTTTAAAGAAAAGATGGAAGGGGAAGTATGGGTATTAGTTATGAGATAGGAGTTATGAGATATGAGTTATGAGATATGAGTTATGAGATATGAGTTATGAGATATGAGTTATGAGATATGAGTTATGAGATATGAGATATGAGTTATGAGTTATGAGATATGAGATTTGTGTTGAGAGGAGTTATCCCTTCTCCCTAACCACTATTCCCTTATCCCTTATTCCTAACCCCTATTCCCTTATCCCTAACCCCTATTCCCTCAAAGAAGTTGGTTCTTATATCCGGGTAAAATTCCAAAATGTTTGAATGCTTTTTCGGTTGCTTCCCGGCCACGTGGGGTGCGCATCAGAAATCCTTCCTGAATAAGATAGGGTTCATACACTTCTTCGATGGTACCACTTTCCTCTCCAATTGCAGTTGCTATGGTTGATATTCCAACAGGACCGCCTTTAAATTTCTCGATAATGGCACGGATTATTTTATTGTCCATTTCGTCCAAACCTTCCGAATCGACATTTAAAGCTGTTAGGGCATATTTGGCTATTTCGAGGTTGATGGTTCCATCGCCTTTTATTTGTGCAAAATCCCTTGTACGACGCAGCAAAGCATTTCCGATTCGTGGTGTACCCCTGCTTCTTTTGGCGATTTCAGCCGTTGCTTTTGGGTCGATACGGGTTTGAATAATATCAGCTGAACGTTCGATGATTTTTTCCATCAATTTCCTATCGTAATATTCTAAACGGGCATTGATTCCAAAACGGGCACGCAAAGGAGATGTTAATAAACCGGAGCGCGTCGTTGCACCAATTAAAGTAAAAGGATTTACTTCCAATTGGATACTTCGTGCATTAGGACCTGAATCAATCATGATATCAATGCGGTAGTCTTCCATAGCCGAATAAAGAAACTCTTCGATTACCGGACTGAGCCTATGAATTTCATCAATAAATAATACATCCCCTTTTTCCAGATTGGTTAGCAATCCTGCCAAGTCGCCCGGTTTTTCGAGTACCGGACCGGAAGTAGTTTTAATTTTAGACCCCAATTCATTTGCAATGATATAGGACAAGGTCGTTTTACCCAATCCCGGAGGTCCGTGTAATAGAACATGATCAAGCGCCTCTTCCCTTTGGCGGGCAGCCATTACAAATACCCGAAGGTTTTCAATAATTTTTCCCTGTCCGGTAAAGTCTTCAAATGTTTTTGGACGTAAAACACGCTCAAATTCTTTTTCAGCACCATTCAGGTTTTCTTCATCGGGATTTAAATTGGGGTTTCGCACCCGACGAATATAGTATTTCTGGTTGTGGATTGAAAAAGGTTGTTATCAATCGATGGCTGAATGATGGATACATATCGCATCAAATAACTACCCTCCAGTAAATCTTCCTACCCCATTTACCCCAGTCTTCAAGGGCTTCTTCGATTTCTTTGAACAACCCTGGCCGATTAATATTTTTTGGTTTCTTAAAAGGCGTAGGTATAAACTGCTTTTCATCCATCACAGCCGATTCCACTTTGGTAGCAAAGATTGTAAAATGAATTTTTGGCACCACCAACCCAAGTATCATACCCGGAAGACCTTGAAATGATTCTGGTCCTGCACTAACCGGAATTTCATCGGTATAAAATGCAATTACATATAACGAATCCATGACAACAGTAGTAGCTTTACGGCAAGTATGACCGGCAATCTCGCGGTATTCGCCGGTTAACTTCCATTGATAAACAGGCAAAGAATCTTTTACATGGTAGTTTCTGTCGTAAACCGCCTTCTCTGACGATTGTTCCTTTAATGCAATATCCGTAACAACAGTATTATTCCAGGCAACTCTCCAAAACGAATTAGCTACCATGGTATTCTCATCTTCTTGATACAGCGTATAAATTGATTTGGTTTTATTAAATGCCAATTGAAAAATATCTGTGCGATACTTTGGTAATCTTTTTTTCATCTCCAATGCCCAGTTCCCTCCTTCTTCATCGAGTTGTTTATGCATGTTCTCCTTTCTTTCAAATAGAATTTTCCCTTGAAACAAAAGTTGTTGCGCAGACACCGAAACTACCTGCAACAAAATACCAATCCAAATAGTTAATATTTTAATCTTCATCTTGTTCAACTGCTCCTTTGGTAAAATTCCATGTTAAGGTAAAAAGTATATATCGTTTCAACACCGTATACGTATGTTCATTAATATAATTACTGCTCACATTTCTATCGAATCCTAAATTTTGGTTTAACAAATCATATGCCGAAATGCCTGCAACCAAAGCTTCACTTTTCAAGAACTTTTTCGATACGCCGGCATTTAGCATAATAACATTTACATCGTTATCAAAATCACTTGTTTTCTGACGAATATTAAAAGCACAATCGGCATTTAATTCAAATTTAGACGGCAAGAAAAGTTTGGCATAAAGCGTATAGGTTTGCAACCAGTAACGGGTAACTACATCCGGTCGCAACGAAGAAGTTCCGTTGTTAAAAGTCCAATCTGCATCTACTGTAAATTCGGCTTTCTTCTCGAGTTCGTACGACATATTTTGTCCGAAACCAATTCGTTGCGATTTGTTGGTATTCTTTAATCCATTGATATAATTAACATTGGTAGAAACATACGGATTTAAATTGGAGCCGAAACGAAGATGGTATTTCTTGATAGAAAAGTAATAATAAGCCACTCCCCAAAAACTGCTGTTTCCATCCACATTTACGGTTTTATGGGTCTTTCTTCCATAATTATCCACTTGATCGAAGGAGGTAAAATCATCTTCGGTAAATGAAAATTGTGCCGAAGTATAAAAACTTTGTCCGGAAATCGGTTTATATGTATTGTATGAAAAATTAAAACTATTTCGAAAACTTTGTTCCAGATCAGGATTTCCAATGTATATATCAAGCGGATTAGAATTATCTTGAATTGGCTGAATTTGCTGCACACTTGGCTGCCTTGTACTTCCATTATATCCAAAATTTAAATTGGCTGTAGTTTTGGGTTTATAATTAAACGAAGCCGATGGAAAAAGATTGAAAAAATATTGGTTGAATGTTTTGTTGGTTGAAATTTCGGTTTGCCGCATATCGGTATAGGAGGTTTTAGCACCGAACGAAATATTCAATTTTTTCTTTACGTAACGAATAGCAAGACCTCCTTTGTTTACCAAAATATCATAATCCAGGTTATTGCTTAAGCTATCTACATGCAGTGTATATTCCCCATTTTGCTTTGCATTTGTATTTCTATCGGAAGTACTTAAAGTTGCCGTTACATCGTAATCGCCACTTATAAACCAATATTTTGAAAGCGGTTCGGTATACGTTCCTTTGCCCGAATAGGTATTGGTAAGGGCATTGGTAACTTTCTTTTGGTCGATGACGTTGCTGCTAAAAATAGCCCCGGAAGTATCGTATAAATTTACTATCGATTGCACAAATTCTTCTCCTGTATTCTTTGTAAATGTCTGATTAAACTGCATGGTCAAACTTCTTCCTGTTGTCCTAAATTTACGATTCCAGCTTAAAGAGGAATTTTCATTCTGGTTTCTTGTATCATAGGTATTGGTTCTAATATTGCTATTTACCAATTCGTTGTTTTCGTTTAAATTATCAGCAAGTGTAAATACCTTTGAAATATTTTGTCCTTCCTTAATTGACAGTTTAAACTTTAAAGTGGAGAAAGAATCTACTTTCCATTCGTACGATCCCGACATGGCAGTTTGCATGCGTTGGTTAATAACATTCTTTAATTGGTTAACGTAATATAAGGTGTCGGGTAAAATATATTTGGTATTGTTTCGGTCCAAACCTTCCGTCGATAAATCCTTTCTGGTAATATTTAGCGCATAATTATGGCGATCACCAAGCACCTTATCCGAATAATGTACTCCTGTATACCAAGTTTGAGGAATACCAACCCCATCGAAATTCATGTTATCTCCTGTACTATAAAAGTACATATAGCCGGATGCATCATCCACTTCATAATTATCCCCATTACCTCCACCAAATTTATTGGCATCATCCCAGCTTAAACGGGTTTTATTGGTATTACTCATCGCACCATAGGCCGAAAACTTGCGTTTGTTTTTAAACATATTTACCATCGCATCATTCTCGTATCTTTGATCTGTTCCTGCACCTACACTTACTTTACCAAAGTATCCTTTCTTAGCATCTTCTTTTAGTTGCAGGTTAATGGTCTTTTCTTTTACCCCATCATCAATTCCACTAAAGGTAGCTTGTTCGCTTTTTTTATCAAATACCTGTACTTTTTCAACATTGTCGGCTCTTAAGTTTCGTGTTGCTACTGTTGGATCTTCTCCAAAAAATTCTTCTCCATCTACAAGTACCTTTTTTACTTCTTGGCCTTGTGCCATAATCTTTCCATCCTTATCCACCTGAATTCCGGGAAGCTTTTTAAGTAAATCTTCGACATTTGCATTTTTGTTGGTTAAAAAACTATCTACCAAAAACTCGGTGGTATCACCTTTAATTCGAATTGCATTTGATTTCTCTTTTATCAGTACTTCTTTCAGTAAATTCGACTTTGAAATCATTACAATAGTGCCCAGGTCTTTTTCAACTTCCATTCCCAACACTATCTTTTCGAAATAATCTGCAAAGGTCGGTCGTGTAATTTGTAGGTAATAGGTATCCTGCTGTAAGTTGTCGAATCGAAAGGCATCTTTATCGTTCACCCAAACAAATTTTACCATGGTTGAATCTTGATACCGCAAAAGGGCAACAGCTGAATAAGCCATGGGTTTGTAATTAACGGTATCTTTTAAATTACCTTTAATTACACTTTGAGCAGAAAGCCCGAAGCCGGTTAACAAGATGAACAGACAAATAAGTGTAAATTGTTTTACCACCATGCGGATTCAGGCAATGTTAACGATGCAGGCATATAAATATTACGCAATTTTCCATTTTATCAAAATATTAAGTTTTATGATATTGCACATCAATTTGAATAATCTTGCAACTATTACTTAGTTTTACCAATTAAATCAACTGATTAAATGCAATTAAAACAGAAGGTAAAATTTAATGCTCCAATAAAAAGCCAATTCTATCCAACGGTAAAAAAAAGGGTTGACAGGTATTTTGAAGAAAATGGCATCGAATCACACGCCAACGGTATGATGGTTTTTAAAAGTATAACCATGTTAATCGGATACATATTGCCTTTTATACTTATTTTAAACCTCCAACCCTCTTTCGGAATTAGTTTAGTATTATGGACAATCATGGGTTTTGCAATTGCCGGAATTGGTATGAGCGTAATGCATGATGCAAACCATGGAGCTTATTCATCAAACGGAACCGTTAACTTTCTAATGGGACATACCTTAAATCTAATTGGTGGATCAGTAATGAATTGGAAACTGCAACACAATATCTTGCATCATACCTATACCAATATTGCCAATGTAGATGAAGATATTGAAGACCGTTTGGTATTGCGCTTTTCACCACATACCAAACTAAAGTTCTTCCATGCATTTCAATGGATTTATGCGATACTGTTCTATGGTTTACTTACTTTTTATTGGGCAATGGCCAAAGATTTTGTTCAATTCAACAAACATGTCAAAAATGGCGTCAATCCATATTCTTCTCAAGAAAACAGAATAAATTTATTGAAAATTATTGGGGTGAAGCTATTTTATTTTACCCTGATGTTTGTTTTACCGGTTGCCGTTTTAGGAATTCCTTTTTACCAGATTTTAGCCGGATTTATGTTGATGCATTTTGTTTCCGGTATTATCTTAACAGTGGTATTTCAACTTGCCCATACGGTTGAAGGCACCACGCACCCGTTACCTAATGCCGAAGGAGTAATTGAAAACGATTGGGCCATTCATCAAATGAATACAACCATGGATTTTTCGAGAAGAAATCCGATTATAACCTGGTATGTAGGAGGTTTAAATTATCAAGTTGAACATCATTTATTTCCTCAGGTATGTCATGTGCATTATCCAGCCATATCAAAAATAGTAGAAGAAACAGCACGTGAATTTGATATTCCATATTTGGTAAATGAAACTTTGTACGATGCGTTAAGAGCCCATTTCAGAGTGATGTATCGATTTGGAAGAGAAGAAAGTGAAACGTCACTTGCGTTAAAGAAATCGGCCTGATAAATATTAGAACCAGTAACCGATATTCAGATAGAAATAGTTCAGATAATTGCGGTTGGAACGGTTGTAGTTAAATACAATTGGCCCAATTGGACTTCTGTATTCATACGATAATCCATATCCAAGCATAAAGTCGGTTAAATTTACCATATCCTCAAAGTATTCAGCAGTTTTCGCTAAATCTAAATTGGGTGAAAGATAATTGTTCTTAGCCAGCCGTACCGGTATTCGAAGCCTGTACTGAGCTACATTTCTGCTTAATTCCTGCGCAAACTCAACTCCGCTAAATGGCAAATAATTCCTGAATTTCATATCTAACATCCCTCCCATTGAATACAAAAACTGATAATTACCTTTTTGATAGTTGGCTGCATTAAAACCCAAATAAAACGAATTGCTAACGCTGATGAATCTTGCAAGTGGTAAATGATTTTCAGCCTTCAAAGTAAAATTTATCCAAACTTTACTCACGTCAAAATCATTACTGGCTACATACAAATCTGTTTTCAGCATACTACCTTTGGTTGAAATGTAAGCATCATCACGGTTATCTGCCATGTAAAACAACACAAAATTCTCTGAACGTTTCGAATTTGACAACTTAAATGACTCATCAAAATTAAAGATCAAATCCGATTCATAACTTGCAAACTCTGATCCAAAACCAACACCCAATAATTGGTTTTTAGTTAGCGGGAATTTCGACTTAATGTAAAAAGTAGTTAAAACACTATTCACATCCGTTTGCTTTACTGAATTTGAATATAAACCTTGTATAATGTTTGAAGAAGAAACTTCAATACCTATAAGTGGCTTGAAAGATGTTTGATAATAATAACTAACATCAAATCTAGGCATGGACGACAAACGTATATTGGTTTCTAAGATAGAACCTTTAAACAATAAATTACGATAAGATAACCCAAGCAAAAGACTCGCTTCATGGTAAACATTATAATTTAATCCTACATCAAACTCTCCCGGAGGTTTCTCATTCACATAAATATTCAATAATCCTAAATCATTATAATCATCAAACCTGAAAGTAATGTCTTTAAACAAATCGGTACTTCTATATTTTTCAATCAAAGCTTCAATTCCTTCTACATACATTGTTTTGCCCTTTGCTTCTTCGGTAATATGATTCAATTGAAACAAGGGTATAGTTTTAAGACCTACAATATTTATATTCTTTACTTTATAGCTTTTATGCAACCACTTTTTATTGGTAACGATTGGCGTATCTAGTTTTGAATTACCGTTAATGCGATGACTAAGTGCCAATATCTCATCCCATTGTTTACGAGCAGCAAACTCTCCAATGCGCATAATGCTATCACCTAAAGCAAAATCAAGTGGACTGATATGGGTGAGGTCGGGCTTAATATTTAAATCGAGTAAATGTTTTTCCTGTTCATAAAACTGATATCCATGTAAAAATATAGCTTCCATCATAATATTTACAAATGAACCTAACTCAGCACGATTAGATTTTGTTGCAACATCGATTCCGATAATAATATCGGCTCCCATATTTTTAGCTTCTATTAATGGATAATTTTGAGTTAATCCACCATCTACTAGGATTTTATCCTCTAATTCAATAGAAGTAAATAAAGTTGGAATTGCCATACTTGCCCGCACGGCATCCGGTAAATAACCACTATCCAGTACTACTTTATTGCCGGTCTGAATATCGGTTCCAATGCAGGCAAACGGAATTGGGAATTTATTAAAATCGCGTATGTTAGAAACAGGTAAACAAAGAGATGATAATAGATTGTGTACTTTGGTTCCTTTAACCATTCCACTAATAGATTGAAATTTTGTCTTTTCAAAATTCAACTTTACAAAATACATATCGTATCGTGCGCGTTCAATTCCATTTAAGGTAGTTCGCGAAACCCCATCATACACCACATCATCCCAATCGGTTTGACTAATAATTTTTTGAAGTGAATCGGTGCGATAACCAACGGCATACATGGATCCAATAACGCTTCCCATGCTTGTTCCAGTAATAATATCAGGCTTGATACCCGCTTCTTCTAGTACTTTTAATGCACCAACGTGGGCAAATCCTTTGGCTCCTCCACCACTCAACACAAATGCGACCTTTGGCTTTTGGGCCAAACAATTTGTTGTTATTAGAACAACTAAAAGAATCAAAACAAACAAACGTCTAATCATATCAAAGGCCCCATACAAGTATAATGAAATACCCTTAAGGAAACAAACGACATTCGTCATGATTGGATAACAACAATAACTATTGCACCAATTGATATGCTTTTTCCAAAGCATTTTTTATTCCGGCTTTATTGTTTCCTCCTGCTGTGGCATAGAAAGGTTGTCCGCCGCCTCCACCTTGTATTTCCTTTGCTAAATCGCGGATAATATTACCGGCATGTAATTTTCTATCTTTTACAAGATTATCAGCAATAATGATACTCAACATTGGTTTACCATCAATCACACAAGCCAGAACACAAAATAAATTTTCGATTTCTGTCCTTAACTGAAAAGATAGGTTTTTTAATTGCTCGGCAGTTGCGATTTCTATTTCTTCCACAACACAATTAATACCATTGTTGGTAGACACCTTCGATTTTAAATTTTCCTTTATAACAATGGTTTTTTCTCCTTCGAACAAATCAAGTTTTTTACTTAATTCTAATTTGTCTGCAATAAGTTGTTCAACTGATTTAATAATATCCTGGCTACCTAATAATTTTTTTATTTGTTGAACGGCTAACCAATTTGATGCAACCAACTGATCCACCCCATCCGCCGTAATTGCTTCAATCCTTCTCACACCGGCAGCTACAGCACTTTCCGAAACAATCTTAAAGTACCCAATTTCTCCGGTAGCTTTTACATGAGTACCTCCGCATAATTCTCTTGAATATTTAGGATCAAAAGTTATAACCCTAACTGTTTCTCCATATTTCTCACCAAATAACATCATTGCCCCTAATGTTTTGGCTTCTTCTATTGCAACCGAACGACGTTCATCTAAAGTGATATTTTCTCTGATTTTTCGATTTACAATATGTTCCACTGAAGCGATTTCCTCATCCGTCATGGCAGAAAAATGGGAAAAATCGAAACGCAAATGTTTGTCATTAACCAAACTTCCTTTTTGTTGCACATGGATTCCTAATACCAATCTTAATGCCGCATGTAATAAATGGGTAGCAGAATGGTTATTCTCAGTTAATCTCCGTTTCTCCTTATCAACAATAGCAGTAAATTCTGCATTTAAATTTTCAGGAAGAGTCTGTAAAAAATGGATAATCAGATTATTTTCCTTCTTTGTATCGTATATGGCAATTTTTTCATTGGCATGTAACAGATATCCACTATCTCCAATTTGTCCTCCACCTTCCGGATAAAATGGCGTTTGGTTAAATACAACCTGGTAACTTTCCTTACCTTTTGCTTTAACTTTACGGTATTTTATAACCTTAATTTCAGCTTCCGTTTGCTCGTATCCTAAAAACACTGTTGGATTTTCCTCTCCAATCACCATCCAATCGTCGGTGGTTAACTCGGTAGCTTTTCTGGAACGTGCTTTTTGCTTTTGCAGTTCTTCCTCGAATCCTTTCAAATCTACTTCCCATCCATTTTCTTTTGCAATTAAACAGGTAAGGTCAATCGGAAATCCAAAAGTATCATACAGTTCAAAAGATACAATACCGGTTAATAACTTTGAATCGGTATTCATTTTAACCAGATCTTCTATTTTAGAAATCCCCTTTTCCAACGTTTTTAAAAAGCCAATTTCTTCTTCTTTAATCACCTTTGCCACAAATTCCTTTTGCGCATGTAATTCCGGAAAAACCTGTTTAAAACTTTCGGCTATCAAACCGGCTAGTTTACACAAAAACGGTTCTTTCAAATTCAAAAACTGGTATTGGTATCTTACTGCCCTGCGTAAAATCCTCCGAATTACATATCCTGCGCCATTGTTGCTAGGTAATTGTCCATCAGCAATAGCAAAAGAAATTGCCCTTATATGATCGGCAAGCACACGCATCGCTATATCGGTTTTCGAATCACCGAAACCATAGTTAATCCCTGCATGTTTTTCAATAAACTGAATACTTGGTACAAAAACATCGGTATCATAATTGGAACTTTTTCCATCTTTAGCACATTGCAAGGCTCTTACCAAACGCTCAAAACCCATACCGGTATCCACATGTTGTGCAGGCAATTTTTCTAAACTGCCATCGGCTTTTCGGTTAAATTCCATGAACACATTGTTCCATATTTCGATAACCTGAGGATGGTCGTTGTTTACCAAGGTAGCTCCATCAACCAATGCCCTTTCGGCATCAGAACGCAAATCGATATGAATTTCTGAACAGGGTCCGCATGGTCCGGTATCACCCATTTCCCAGAAATTATCTTTCTTGTTGCCATTTAAAATCCGGTCTACTGCAATATACAAAGCCCAGTTATCATAAGCTTCCTGATCAAACGCTAGTCCTTCTTTTTTGTCACCTTCAAAAACCGTAACATACAAACGGTCTTTTGGTAACTTGTATACTTTGGTTAACAGTTCCCATGCCCATTCAATTGCTTCTTTTTTAAAATAATCTCCAAAGCTCCAGTTCCCTAACATTTCAAACATGGTATGGTGGTATGTATCTACTCCTACTTCCTCCAAATCATTGTGCTTACCGCTAACCCTTAAGCATTTCTGTGTATCTACAACCCTTTTATACTTGGCCGGCTCATTTCCTAAAAACCAATCTTTAAACTGGTTCATACCTGCATTGGTAAACATAAGTGTTGGATCGTCTTTCACAACAATGGGTGCAGAACCTACAATGGTATGGCCTTTGCTTTCAAAAAATCTTAAAAATGTTTCTCTTACTTCTGCTGCCGTCATGGTGCTTAATTATTCTTATTCAAATAAAACCTTATTTTCGTGGTAATGGAGTGGCAAAAGTAGGATACTATTCTCTTACTTCCTGCATATGATACTTCATCAAACGGATGGCAAAAATAAAATACTTTTATAATCCTCATAGTCTTGATTTCGAAAAAGTGACCACAAGCGTTAGGGTGGTGATTTTGCGGGTGTTTGGTTTTTTGTCCGCTTCAATCGTAGCGGGTTCTGCAATACTTTTATTGGCTTATAATTATATCGACTCTCCCAAAGAAAAAATATTAAGAAGGGAAATTGAAGATTATCAACTGCAAACCCAACGAATGAACCAACGGCTCGAGCGGATGAACCGACAATTAATTGATTTACAAGATAAAGATGCCTCCATTTACCGTGCAATTTTTGAAACCGACCCAATTAAACGCACTAAACCAGCTTATATCAACGACAATTATGAAAAGCTAAAAGGATTTGATCATTCAGACATTGTAATTGATTTATCAAAAAAGATGGATAAATTAACTTCCGACCTTAATTTACAATCCGTTTCTTTTGATCAATTGGCAAGGTTGGCAGCTCGCAAAAGCGATTTCCTTGCTGCAATTCCGGCAATCCAACCCATCACCAACCGTCAGCTTAAACATATGGCATCCGGATTCGGCTATCGTTTACATCCTATTTACAAAACATATAAGATGCATACCGGTATTGATTTTACGGCACCAACCGGCACTCCAATTTATGCCACCGGCAATGGCCGAATCGCGTTGGTAGAATTAGGACATCGTGGATATGGAAATCATGTGGTAGTTAACCATGGTTTCGGATACCAAACTTTATATGCACATATGTCGCGGGTAAAAGTAAGACCGGGACAAACCATTAAACGCGGCCAATTACTTGGATTTGTTGGTAATACGGGATTATCAGCTGCACCACATTTACATTATGAAGTTATTCGCGGTAAAAACAAAATCAATCCAATCAATTATTTCTTCAACGATTTAACGGAAGCCGATTATGCCTCGATGCGAGAAATGGCGGAAAGACCGGCGCAGTCGTTTGACTAGATGTAGCAATCAGTCCAAAGCGATCGGTCCAAAGCAATCAGTCAAATGATTGATGAAATAAAGCTTATTTATGTAATGTTTATTATTATTGTATGTAATACTAGCCTAATTTTATGCAATTCAAATTTGAAAATCTACGGGTTTGGAAAGAAGCAATTGAACTTTCCAATAATATATATTTTTTAACGCAAAGTTTCCCAAAAGAAGAACTTTACATCCTTACATCTCAAATTCAACGCGCAAGTGATTCCATATCATTGAATATAGCAGAAGGTTCAACAGGTCAATCAACACCTGAATTTAGAAGATTTCTTGGGTATGCCTTGCGATTCGGAATTGAGGTATTAAGTTGTTTGTATCTTGCGAAAGGACGGAATAGAATTAATGAGGAGCAATTTGTAATTTATTATGAGAAAACATCCAGACTGATTATTTCAATTCAAGCCTTAAGAAAAAGTTTATGAATAAAATTTTCATGTCAATTATTCAAATTGCGCTTTCTAATTTAGTTTTAACCAATAACTTTGAATCGATAACTTTCGACCATTTAATTTCAACAGAATGCTTTGGACCGATCGCTTTTGACCAATTGCCTTCAACCAATTAAAGTAGCTTTAAATGCAAAATCCACCAACCAAAACCCTCTTCTCCATCTCCGAAGTTGCCTCTTTAATAAGCGAAGCTCCTTCTTTGATTCGGTTTTGGGAGAAAGAATTTAAACAGATTAAACCTTATAAATCAGAAAAAGGTACACGAAAATATACCGAAAAAGATATTCAAATAATCAAACTCATTCATCACCTGGTTAAAGAAAAAGGCATGACCTTAGAAGGCGCAAAAGCATACTTAAAAACCCAACCCCATATTGAACCACAGGCAGTTTTACTGGAAAAATTAACCAACCTGAAAGCTTTTCTGAAGGAATTAAAAAATGCCCTTCCTAAATAATATATTTGCAGTCAATTATACCCAATAACTCATAACTCATAACTCATAACTCATAACTCATCATTCATCATTCATCATTCATCATTCATAATTCATAATTCATAATTCATAATTCATCATGTCAACTCCGGAAATCGTAAAATCATCACACATAAATTTCAGTATTCATTTAGACAAAGACAATCTACCGTTATCCATTCAATGGGAGGCGGATGATGCAGATGTGGATGGTAAACAAGAAGCAAAATCAGTAATTTTATCTTTATGGGATGGGCTGCAACAAAATGCATTGCGCATCGACCTATGGACAAAAGACATGAATGTGGAAGAAATGAATTTGTTCCTATTTCAAACCATAGCAACCCTTGCAGACACCTTTGAACGCGCAACCGATAACAAAGAAGTTGCCGAAGATATTCGTGATTTTTCGCATGCCTTAGGACATAAATTAAATGTGTTTGGGGACGACCACAAACACTAAACAATAATTTTCTCTTTATTTTTTTATGCGGGCCCCATGTAGTAAATGCGGCTAGCTCACGTATTTCAAATTATTATTTTCTTCGCATTACTACATGGCCGGGTGTTCGCTACTCGCTCTTTTTATTTTCACCTTGCTTCAAGTCATTTGTAACCACCTGAGGCTGCTATATTTTTAAAACTTCATCCAAGTCAAATAAAAAGGAGCTCAAACATGCCGCTCACCCCCTGCCCGTTATCCTGCTTCGAGAAAATTTTCCTAACCTTAAACTTTTATAGACTTTGCTCTCTTATCTCTTATATCTTATAACTTATAACTATTATCGTAGTAACGTTATCGATCCCGAGTATTTATACAACTTACCATTGAAGCTCGTTGCATTCACCTGATAAATATATACATCCTGCGGACACTCATCCCCTTTGTTGTTAATCCTTCCGTTCCATCCCTCTTCCGCTACATTCGAATAATATACCTGTTGTCCCCAACGGTTAAATACAAATATCTCTACCGATGCATAACCGGTTGCTGCAATTTGGAAACTGCGGTTACAATCTTCATTTCCATCCGGACAAGGAACACTGCTGTTCGGGTAAAATGCATTCGGTGTAAATACCGTAATGTCCGGCTCTACTTTCATGATATGCGATGTGGTATCCCAACATTGGTACTCGCTTGTTACCCTTAGTTTAATCAAGGTAGTGTCTTCCTTAAACGGCACACCTGCAGGATTCGGATCGGTCATGATGCGCGATGCAGGATCTACTCCCGGTAAATCGCCCATATCCCAGATATAACTTAATATGGTATTGTCTTTTACGGTTGATGTATTGGTAAAAGTAAAGAATGGTTTTGCAATCGTGGTGTACGGTGGATCAAACGTAAAGCCGGCTTGCGGTTTTGCTCTCACTACCATCTTACCTTCTATCGTATCTCTACAAGCAGTCGACTCCCCACTCTCAACGATTAAACTAAATGGATGTTCTCCATCGGTTCCATAAAATGGTATCGTTCTGGTAAAGGCCGAATCGCTGTTGTTGTTGCCATATCCATCTATCCATACCCAATTGAATTTAGCATTCGATACACCTGTTGGTAATGCATTCAGGTTAGAAGTTAATGGTTCGCAACCATCGCAATCCGGACAGTTATATCCTGCCACCGGAACTTTGTCGATGCGCACGGTGGTTGAATCGGTTTGTGGTACACAGGTTCCTGTTTGCAAAGTAGTGGCATATACCCAAACTGTGCCTGCATCTTTTGATGCTTGCGATGGGGTAAAGGTAGTGTTGGTAGCTGCATTGTTGCCAAAAGTTCCTGCTCCCGGTGCGGTGCTCCAGTTAATGGTATACGTAGTTGGTTGAACATCCACCGATACCGGGATATCATTGTCGTAAGCACAAATGGCTCCTCCCGGTGTTACGTTTACAACAGGAGGTTGTTCTACGGTCATTTTCGCTACATCGGTATTGGAACAAGTGATTACTCCATTGGATTGCGAGTATTTAAATATTAAATCATGCGTTCCTGCGGTTAGTCCTGATTCGTTGCTGTTAAATTCAGCTTTAGGTAAACCATCATTTATAGTTCCTATGTTTTTCGGATGCCATGCCGGTGTTCCCAAATACGAATACTCCGGTGCTGCACTATTGGTATATCCTGCCTTTAAGGTATCGTTAATCCAAGTATACACATCGTAATTTCCGGTCGACAAACACATCGTATGTGCACTATCGTTTTTATCATTCAACGAGAAGCTTACATCTACTTTTGGATATCCAACAATGGTTAAATAGGTGGTATCCGATACCAAACATCCGGTGGATGAATCTTTGAAAATAATCATCTCCTTGCTTGCCGAGTATGGTACACCCGGTTGTGATGCATCAAAGTCAACCCCTGCATTTACTATTCCTTTGCCGGTGGTGTTTGCATTTTTTGCTATCCAATACGATTCTCCTGTAATTGGCGAGATGGTTGCGCCTGTTTTGGTAGCAATATTAAATACCGGTTCATTCTTGCATACACTAATCTCGCTGCCTGCATTAATTTGTGGTATCGCTGTTACGGCAAATATCGTAGTATCGCTGTTTACACATTGGGTGGTATATGGCACAAAATTATAGGTCCATGGTCCGTAGCTCTGATAATACTTATAGGTAATCACATTTACTGCAGGTAATTTAAGTACGCCTGCTTTGCTCGGATTAAAGTAAAACTTCTTCACCGGACTCATCACCGAATCAATTCCGTTTCCTATCCAGTTATACTGTGCCGATAAACCCGAGTTGTACTTTGGTTGTACATTATGTCCGTTTGGTGGAAGCCCCTGATAAGCGGTTGTCTGTAAATCTATCGTTCCGGTGATGTTCTCACATACGGTTAATCTTGTTCCTGCATCTACCGGTGGACGGCCATATATACGTACAATGGCAGAGTCGGTATTTTTACATCCATAAACCGGTTCGGTATAGGTAAAGTTTACATAGTTATCGTGTGTATTAAAACTATCCCCGCTTGGTTTATTTTTTAAGCTATCCAGTTTTACGGCAGGTTGTGAAGTAATGCTTGGTCCGGTATTTGGGAACACTACTGCACCCGGTGCTTTTGGATAACTCCACACACCTGTTCCACCTTGTTGGCCCGGTACAGGAGTATTAAACGGATATAAGTTTGCAACCAAACTTCCATAACAAGCAATGGTTGGGGTGGATGGTTTGCTTAAGGTTGGCAATGGACGTACCGATATGGCTACCGTATCCACGGCACTACATTCCAAATTTTTATTGGTGGTATCGGGGTAACTCTGGTAAACCGTTACCTGGTATTTGGTAGCTGCTGCCGTATTGGTTGGATTTACCTTTACAAATGGAATATAACTTTTTGCCGATATGGTTTGTCCGTTGGCAAGGTTCTTCCACATATACTGGCTGCCGCCTTCGCCCATCAGCAAGGTTGTATCTTTCTGACAAATGAAGGTATCCAATCCCGCACGGGCATTAATTTTTGCATTTACAAATAATTTTAAACTATCCGGATTAACGCAGCCAAATGTATCGGTCATGATTACCGTAAATGTATTGGAATCTTTTCGAGCAATGGTGGCTGTGGTATCTCCTGTATTCCATAAATAACTGCGGATATTGCCGTTATTATTTCCGGGATCCAGCAGGAAAGTATCGCCAAAACAGATACGAGCCGAATCGGCAAGCAATCCTACCGGCAATTGTTTTACCTGCACGGCTATCGAATCCCAGCTCCGGCATCCGTTGATATCCCTTATCTGCAAAGTATAATGGCGGGTTGATGTTGGTGATACATTGTAATTGGCACTGGTATAAACCGGACCATTTAATGGGGTTAGGGTATCTTTTATATTGTTGTACCAACGGTAGGTATACGGTGCACTTCCGAATTGGCCCGATGCACTGATGGTCATGCTAACATTTTTACAAGTAAACGTATCGCGTATAATGGAAGTAACCGGTGTGATTACATACAACGTATCGCGGTAAGTGCGAGAGCAAAATCCTCCGGTGGATGGACCAAGCATATTAATGGTTACCTCAATGAGGTATTTTCCTCCTTTAGGGAAATACAAAACAGGACTTGATTGCACATTGGCGTAGGTATACGCGCCACCCATAAAGGAATAATCCTCCGGATTTTTGGCAATCATAATGGTGGTAGACTGGAAAGTTTGAGCCGGCACAAGGGCAGGATTCTTCAAGTACCTGACCACCCATCGGCCACATTGGTTATCCACTTTATCAACCGAAACATCTGCCCGTGGCAAGACTCGTATCGAAAATGCCTGGGTGATAATTCCGGGATACGGACAGCGGCTATCCACTGCCTTAATGGTAAACGGATAGGTTGTTGGTTGTCCGCGTTTGCAATGGATATCTTGCGGTGTCCAGCAAACTTTGTAGGTATCTTCTCTCGGTCCTAATACCTTACGGGCAGCAGGATTATAATTTGGAATAAAAGTAGCACCGAAGTTTTCCATTACTTTATTCCACGAAAGGAAAGTAGTATCCGAAATGGTTGGTGGATTAAAATCGGTATCTTTTGCAATCACATCAAAGCATACCTGATCCCCCGCGCAGACCTCATATTTTGTTTTGGGTTTGAGCGGCGGAATCCCGGGTGGATCGGTTCGAAGTGTAGGTGGCGTATTCGGGTCGCAGTATTTGATATACATCTGCAAATCCCTTCGTGTAACCCCGACGACCACATATACCCCATTGATTAATCTCCACTGTTCCATGCGTAATGCCAAACATCCGGTAAAAGGAAATGCATTTGGGGTAAACATAATATCTCCGGTTAATGCGTCTACTTTGATACCAAATGGATAATTTCCACTCAACGGTGGTTTGTATGGCATTGGTATATCATACGAGTATGGAGCAATATAAGTTGCCGAAACGCCGTAACCGTATAAAGAAGCAGTAAATGAATATACCAACGAATCCAAATCCGGATCAAAAGCACCATTGTTAAAAATAAATCCTTGACCTGCACATAAAACAGCATAAGGGTCGTTGGTTAAATCCGGAGAGTTACAATCCGGATAAGTAGCCGCACAACGGTTTACCGTTGCTTCGGTATAAAAATTTTGTGGCGAAATATTTTGAATGGCTCCATTACGACAACATTCCTCAAATGAAAACACAACATTACAACATGTGGCAGGAATACCAGATGAAGGACCAATATTTACGATACCTTGAAATTCGTATCGTTCAATCCCGGGAGTTAAACTTCCCGGTGAAACACATCCCATATTATCGCAAATCATTTTTGCATTTGCACAACGTGGATTTGGGTTAACATCACGAACACTTACACCTGTTACTGTAAAGTTCAAAAACAACGTACCATTACAAGATGGGTCGGCTCCACGAACCGAAACATTTTTGGTACAAGATGCAATTGCACTGCAATTTCCTCCGCAGGTTGGAACTCCCGAACAATCGCGGTAATAAACAAGGGTAACTTTATAGTTTCCATTTGCATCCAAACATTTATACGTGATATCACTACCAACCATATGGGTAGCATATAAATTTTGAAAAGACAGGCACATTAAGAGCACCACTATAAATCTGCCAATTGTTGTAATCATTTTAGTCATGATTTTCTCGTTTTTACAGTGGAAAGATACAACCTAATTTAAAAACAGTAAACCTAAAATTTGCTTAAGAATTGTGTGAAAAAACTGCAAAAAACCGCAAATGCCAGTAAAATGGACTATTTGAAGAAAAAAAACAAAATCAAAAGCTCCAAAACCTCCATATTATTAACGTAATTTTATATTAATTTATACGCTTTCGAACCACTAAAATCGAGTCGGGAAGAGACTTTTGAGATAAAACAGTCAGTAATCATATAATAAATTAAATGATAAAAAAAAAACATAACCCTTTCCATAAAAAGTTGCATATATGGTGCCATTCCATATATTAAAATCAAGTTTGATTAGGATGTTACTCGTTACTTTGTACTATCCCAAAGGTATTGTATCTTTGCGGCCCTAATATGATATCCATAAATAATATTTCTTTTGAATTTGGAGGCAGATACCTTTATGATAACGCCAATTGGCATATTAAACCGGGCGAACGAATCGGTTTAATAGGCATGAACGGTACCGGAAAATCAACCCTATTAAGGGTTATAAATGGAGAGTACCAAGTAAGTGCGGGCAGTATTTCCAAACCAAGAGGTTTAACCATTGGATTCTTAAATCAGGATCAACTTTCCTTTGAAACTGAAGATAGTATTCTCAATGTAGCCCTTGGTGCATTTGAAAGAGCGTTAGAATTAGAAAAAGAAATCGAAGTGATTTTGCACAAGATGGAAACAGACCATTCAGATGCTATCATCAATCTTCTTAGCGATAAACAGCATGAATTTGAGCAATTGGATGGCTACAATTTGCACCATAAAACAGAAAAAGTATTAGAGGGATTAGGATTTACCACGGAACAATTAACACAGCCATATAAAAAATTCTCCGGCGGATGGCGCATGCGGGTTTTGTTGGCAAAAATGTTATTGCAAAATCCAAATTTATTAATGCTGGATGAGCCAACAAATCACTTGGATCTACCTACCATAGAGTGGCTCGAAGACTATTTAAGAACTTATGATGGAACTGTAATTGTTGTTTCCCACGACAGGCAGTTTTTGGATAAAATGGTAACTAAAATTGTAGAAGTTGCCATGTCGAAACTAACCGAATATCCCGGTACGTATTCAAATTATTTGATTCAAAAGGCGGAGCGATCAGAGATGCACCAACGTCAATTCGACAACCAACAACAATTTATTAAACAACAGGAACAATTCATTAACCGATTTAAAGCAAAGGCATCCAAAGCAACTGCGGCGCAGAGTCGGGTAAAAATGCTGGATAAATTAGATCGCATTGAAGCTCCCGAAGATGATAACAGAGAAATAAATATTCAATTCAGAATTGCGAGACAATCCGGTAAGGTTATAGCCGATTTAAAACATACTTCTAAATCTTTTCCGGATGTAGAGATTGTTAAAAATGCAGAACGTCATTTATTAAAAGGAGATAAAATTGCATTAATCGGAGCCAATGGTAAAGGTAAATCTACCCTGTTAAGAATGATAGCAGGCGTTGAACCCTATGAAGGTGAAATTATCAAAGGGCATAATGTAAACCAGGCATTTTATGCACAGCACCAATTAGAATCGTTGAATATCGAAAATGAAATACTCGACGAATTACGTTTGTATGCCGGAATGCGCACCGATAATGAATTAAGAACTTTATTGGGCTGTTTTTTGTTTGCGGGCGATGAGGTATTCAAAAAGATAAAAGTACTTTCAGGTGGCGAAAAAGCAAGGGTAGCCTTGGCTAAAACTTTACTAGAAGAAGCTAATTTTCTGCTTCTGGATGAACCTACCAACCACTTGGATATGCGTTCCATCAATATTCTGATTCAATCCCTGCAACAATATGAAGGTTCCTTTTTAGTAGTTAGCCACGATCGCCATTTTGTTAGCAGTGTTGCAAATAAAATATGGTGGATTGAGAATCACGAACTAAAGGAATACCCCGGAACCTATGCCGAATACGAATATTGGCGTTCTCAACAATTGCTTGCTGAACAGACAAAAAATAATCCTTCAAAAAAAAACGAGAAGCCAAAGTCTATAGTTAAGCAAGAAGAAAAAAAACAAGAAAACAAGGACAAAAAAGTTTCCAATAATTATATCGCTAATTTAAATAAGAAATTCGAAGACATTGAGGCCGAAATTGCTGCATTAAAAAATCAAATAAGCGCAAATGAATCAGATTTCGGAAACCCCCATATTACCGCCGATACTAAGAAACTGGAAACATTGCGATCAATTTATGATCACAACAAATTAACTTTAACGCAGTTAGAAAAAGAATACGAAACAATCTTTGAGGAACTTACCCGATTAACATAAACACACCAATTGATTGTTGTTAGTCGTTCGCATCTATCATAATAATTCGTATTTTGCGTTAACGATTACAAATCATGTATAAATACTTACTCTTTCTTGTCTTTACTTTCTTCAGTCAAATCGTCTATTCTCAACAAGATTTGGTGTATGATAATATTATTTATGATCCGAGAATAAAATCTGTTGTATTTTCTAAATTGAATATTGATGACCGTTATCCTATTATAAATTTACAATCGGATGAACTTTTATCACTTGGATTTGATATGCTTGGAAATAAAAACGAATATTTTCAATATACGGTTGTGCATTGCGACGCTAACTGGAACCCAACTCCAATGCAACAAACCGAATATATTCAGGGAATGACATTAGACAATATCAATGATTGGAAATTTTCGACCAATACTTATCAGAGATATGTTCATTATAACCTGGTTTTACCAAACGACAATATGAAGTTAATGATTGCAGGGAACTATCTGTTAAAGGTATTCCGCAATTTTGACGAAACAGATCTGGTATTAACCCGTCGTTTTATGGTTTTAAAATCTGCAGTTACGATAGATGCAAAAATTACAAATTCAACCCTTGCTCAATACCGCTATAGCAAGCAAGAAGTAATCTTTTCGGTTGATCATAAAGGATATCAAATTATTGATCCATTTGGAGCTGTAACAGCAGTGGTAATGCAAAACAGCAGATGGGACAATGCACTTACCAAACTTAAACCCAAATTTATACACGACAATATTCTGGAATATAATTCCTATGAAGATGGATTATACCCGGGAGGAAACGAATTCAGGTTCTTTGATTTTCGTAGTTTGCGACAATTAAGTGTAAATGTTCGTACCAAAACCCGCGACAGTATCTATCATGTTTACTTAAACTACGATGAAGAAAGAGGGAGTAAGCAATATTTTCAATATCTTGATAACAATGGAAGGAGGATAATAGATAACAAGGACGGCATAAATCCGGTGGTCGATGGGGATTATGCAGATGTTAATTTTTATCTGATGAGTATGATGCCGATTGAAGCCGGAGATGTTTATGTTTATGGTGAATTGACAGATTGGAAATTATTACCGGAATTCAAGATGTACTACAATAAAAACAGAGGTCGCTATGATTGTAATGTACTGTTGAAACAAGGCAGATACGAATATATTTATGCCATTAAAAACGAAGATGGTGCCCCAGATGAAGTTACCCTGGAAGGATGTCATGCCAATACCGAAAATGAATACTTGATACTTATCTACCATAAAAATATACAATTTAAGTTTGATGAACTAGTTGGTGCCAGGAAATTTATTTCTCGGCAGCATTAGCGGTAAAAAAACTAAAATCAACTTCCACATTTCATAACTTTATCTTTATTGAATAAATTGCAACTATGTTTTCAAAACTCAAACACGATTTACCCGCAGGATTAGTAGTATTCTTAGTTGCCCTGCCTTTATGCTTGGGTGTGGCCCTTGCAAGTGGAGCTCCTTTATTAGCAGGCGTAATTGCAGGAATTATAGGTGGAATATTGGTTGGTTTCGTTAGCGATTCGCATACCAGTGTTAGCGGACCGGCAGCGGGTTTAGCAGCAGTTGTGTTATCCGCAATCACCAACCTTGGCAGCTTTGAAATATTTTTACTTGCAGTTGTTATTGCAGGTTCCATTCAATTGGTTAGTGGTATTTTAAAAGCAGGTTTTATTGCTAATTATATCCCTTCCAATGTTATCAAAGGTTTGCTTGCTGCGATTGGTATTATTTTAATATTAAAACAAATTCCACATGCGGTAGGATATGACCAGGATATTGAAGAAGATTTTACTTTCATCCAAAAGGATGGACACAATACTTTTTCAGAACTGTTTTTTATGCTTAATTACTTCCAATGGGGAGCCTTAATTGTATCTTTAATTTCAATGGGTGTTATGGTTGCGTGGGAAAAAACACCTCTTCACAAATTAAAATTTCTACCGGCTTCTCTATTTATTGTTATACTCGGTGCATTGCTCAATTTATTCTTCGAATATTTTATTCCCGGTTTATTCATTGAAGCTTCACATACCGTTAATATCCCAAAGTTTGAAAGTGTGGGTTCACTAATAACTTTACCTGATTTCACAAGCATAACCAATTATAATGTCTGGTTAACAGCAATTACGATTGCCATTATTGCTTCACTCGAAACCTTATTAAATCTTGAAGCAGTAGAAAATATAGACCCACATAAACGGGTGGCATCCCCAAACAAGGAATTAATTGCACAAGGTATCGGAAATATGACATCCGGGTTTTTGGGTGGAATTCCGATTACTTCGGTTATCGTAAGAAGCTCTGTAAATATTAATGCTGGCGGACAAACAAAAGTATCAACCATTTTACATGGTATATTTTTATTGGTTAGTTTATTGTTTTTAGGTCCGATCCTTAACTTCATTCCCCTCGCTTCACTTGCTATTATTTTAATTTTTACTGGATACAAACTTGCGCAAAAGAAACTTTTTGTTGAAATGTACAAAAAAGGAGCAAATCAGTTTATACCGTTTATTGCAACTGTTGTTGGTATTGTGTTTACAGATTTGCTTATCGGAATAGTAATTGGATCTGTAGTCAGTATCTTCTATCTCTTGAAAAGCAATTTCAAAAATCCATTTACGGTTGATATTGAAAAGCTAAGTATTGGAGATACAATTCGAATTGAGCTTTCAAGCCAGGTTTCTTTTTTTAGCAAAGACAAAATAAAAGAAACGTTATGGAATATACCCGAAGATTCTAAAGTAATTATTGATGCTACCTATTCCGACTTTATTGACGATGATGTGCTGGAACTTTTGAAGGATTTTAAGAATACAGTTGCTTTCGAAAAAAATATCCAATTGAATATTATTGGAGTAAAAGACCATTATGATCTCGACAATCAAATTCAATTTTCGAATGCCTTAAATAAAGAAACGCAACAAAAACTTACACCAAACGAAATTATCGGATTTCTTCAAGCAGGTAACGATAGATTTGTGCATGGTAAATCAACTGAGAAATACTTCAAACTACAAATGCATGAAACAACCTATAACCAAAGTCCAATCGCGGCTGTGGTTAGTTGTATCGATTCGCGAACCAGTCCTGAATTAATTTTTGATGTTGGTTTAGGAGATGTTGTTTCTATTCGTATTGCCGGCAATATCATCAACAAAGAAATTATTGAAAGCATCGAATTATCCTGCAAAGAATTAGGCACAAAATTAATTGTAGTTCTGGGTCATTCAAACTGTGGGGCGGTTGCTTACACCATCAACCACAAAGATCACGGCGAATTAATTACATCGGTTGCCGACAAAATTGAAAGAGCAATTTCTGCTTGTAATGCCGACAGGTCAGGAATCACTTCCGACAAACATATTTTTGATAAGGTAATCAAGTTAAACGCAACAAACTCCATCCAAGATATATTATCCGGTAGTGAATACCTGCATACCAGAATAAAAAATAATGACCTAAAAATAGTTGCTGCATTCTATGATACGGGAACAGGTATTGTCACTTTTGAAAAGTAAAATATGAAACCCAAAATTCTGTTAGTCATATTAACTTTTGTATTCGTGCATTGCATTGCATTGGCACAAAATCCTTTGCCTTATGGTAACAATAAAAATGCCGGTCAATATATTTCCATTCATGGCGTCAATCATTACTACGAAACATATGGTGCCGGTCAACCATTACTTTTATTGCATGGTAATGGCACTGGAATTAGTGGATGGGGTCCACAAATAGCTTACTTCTCAAGATACTATAAAGTTTTTGCCTTGGATAACAGAGGTAGAGGAAAATCATCCCTTGGTAAGGATACGCTCAGTTATATTCAATTGGCTGAAGATGTTGCTGCATTTATTAAAGTGATGCAATTAGATTCCGTATTGGTAATAGGTAAAAGTGATGGTGGAATTCTCGGCCTTTTGCTTGGCGTTTACTTCCCTGAGCATATACAAAAAATTGTAGCTTTTGGTGCCAATATAGTTCCCGACACAACTGCCTTGCATCCAAGAACAGTTGAAGAAATGAAATCAATCAGAGAAAAAGCAGAGTTTAATATCGGATTAAAGGATACCTCATCGGATTGGAAAACCATAGCGCTTCGGTACCGTATGATGGAATTCCAACCCCATATTTCTAAAGAACAATTACAAAAAATTAAAATACCGGTATTGGTTATGTCGTGCGACAGAGACCTGATAAAGGAAGAACATTCTTTATACATTTATAAAAATATCCCCAAAGCCAATTTGTGCATACTTCCCGGCGAAACCCATTTTATTTGCAGGCAAAACCCCGACTTATTTAATACAACGGTTAAACGATATTTAGATACTCCTTTTAAGTCCGATTCCTATCGTTTTAACCATTGAAATGATATGCTAAAAGGAATCCATCATGTTGCCATTATTTGTTCCAATCTTGCGTTGTCCCGTAAATTTTATATCGAAATTCTAGGATTTAAATTGGTGAATGAAACGTATCGGGCAGACCGAAATAGCCATAAAATTGACCTTTCGTTAGATGGAAATTATAGACTTGAACTTTTTACTTTCCCTTCAGCCCCGGCTCGACCCTCCTACCCCGAAGCAATGGGCTTACGACATATTGCATTTACAGTTGACAATCTCGACAACTGGATTGACTATTTAAAAGCAAAGAATATCCTACCTGAACCAATTCGCACGGATGAAACTACCGGCAAACGATTTACCTTTATTGCAGATCCGGATCATTTGCCTATTGAGTTTTATGAGGGATGAATGATGAATGATGAATGTTTTAATCCCGCAAGATAAAAACAAGGAGGTACGATACCTTTTTACATGCGGCGATTGAATTCTTGCATGGTACTTTATACCAAAACAGATTCAAATATCCCACACCTGCCTCTTGCCTCCTGCCTCCTGCCTCCTACTCAAATTCTACTCATTTCTTTGTCGTACGTAAGATGCCTCAAAACCGCTTCTAATTCAAGCAAATCCTGTTTCATGTCTTCAACAAATTTTTCCGCATCAATTTTCAACTCACCAATTAGTTTATTGTAGTAGTCAATTCCTTCGAGCAGGTTGGTTTGGAATGATTTGAGTTGACGTGCTTTATTTGCTGTTAATTCCTGCACATTCTTATTTAATTCATTCTTATAATAATCTACATACAACTTGAGTTCGTTAACAAACATATGTGGTCTTCTTTCCTGGTTTAGAATATTAAAACGACCATAAATATGTCCTACCATCTCTGCAAGGGTAAATTTACCGGAGAAAAAGGCAAGGTTTGGTCCAGGGCAAATAGCAACTGCTTTTAATTTATGCAATGGTTTGATGTCATTCTTAATAATAGCAGATGCTGCAAGTCCTTCACAAAGGCATTCCTTTTCGATAACAGCGTTATAAGCATCTAAATATTCAGCTTCAGGCAATCCTGCACTTTGCAACTGTTTAATCTTTAGATGCTGGTATTCCCTTGAAGCAGTGCAAATAGGTTCCTTTGTAAATTCGGTATTGCTAGCCAGGCCTTTTTTATAACAAGGACTTCCGGGAACACCTTTTTCTATTCTTTGTAAACGTTGTTGCTGTGAGGATGAAGGATGAAAATTATTAAATGGTATTCCGAAAGGTGATGAATGACTCAAGTAATAATCCTCTTTTTGTGCATTTGCCAATTGATTCAATGTTTCTTCATCTACATTGGTAGCTTCCGGAACCAGCAAAAACGGACTTCCCCATCCAATGCTATCGGCTTTATAATAATCGAGTAATAAATCGTTTTCCAAAGAAGTACCAACACCACCTTGTACTGATATTTTCATAATAGGAATACCTGCAAATGGAATTGCTCCTTTTGCTTCAAGCGCAAGATTACACATCGTATACAATTCCTTTTGCAAGGAATCGCGGTTCCTTTTAAATTCTTCTAAAATCGGCCCAAGTAAAATTCCATCTGTAGCAAAGGCATGACCTCCGCAATTCAAACCGGATTCAATCCTATATTCTGAAATCCATACCCCTTTCTTTGCCAGTAATTTTCCTTGTGTTAATGCCGAACGGTAATCACTTACTTTTAAAATGATCTTCTTTTTTACTTGTCCTTTTGCATCCGGAAAAAAATCTTTGAAATTTTCGAGGTAGGCATACAACCGTGGATTAAATCCTGCTGATAATACCACAGAAGAGGTAAGATTGCTATTGGCAAAACCGCGTAAGGCAGCAAGTGCCATCGAATTTTCGTCGATAATTGCATCACCGGCTTTGGTAAAGGTAAACCGATCGGCCTTCGACATAATGTTTACATCAATATCGCCGGCAACAATATTATCCTTTAAATAAGTTTGCAAAGCTTCTTTATCCTTACCCTCTTGCATAACTAACATATTGTTATAAACTAATTTGAGTGCAGCATTTTCAGGTAACAATTCAAAGTATTTATGTAATTCCGACCCTTTTGAAAAATCAGAAATTTTTAAGGCAGAGATTTGTTCGTTCACCAATTGATGCACCAAATTTAGGTATGCAGTAATGCGATTTGCACGACAATCTTTTGAATCTATTGGTATTGGATTAAATACTATTCCGGCCTGTTTGGCGTGGAATTCCCGCATTTGTTCTATCAATACATCTTCCACAATAGAAATTACTGAAGATATTCCGTATTTCGCTACTTTTAAAGGAGTGTCAATGGTATATGCCAATCCCATTACCGGTATATGAAAGGTATGACCTTTAGTTGTTATTTCATTCATTTGCAGCAAAGGTTAACCCATAACTGGCTTATTAAAGATGACTTAGGTCATTTGTGACAAAAAACATGAAAGAAGTAATTAAGTAATTGAGTAAATACGTAATTAGGCCTAGTCACGAAAACTGTTGAGTGGTCTCTACTACCCGTACTTCAACACCTTAACACCTTAACACTTCAACACTCGTCCACCGTAGCTTTAGCGAAGGTGGGCAACACTTCAACACTATCGAATAAGCGCATTCCCTAAAACTTGTTTATACCAGTCAAGTAATTCAACGGCACTCACACCTTTTGCCATATCGCTGCCACCGGTATCCACGGTAACGGTTTTTAGATTTTTTAACGACACGTCGAACTTTCCATCCGCCTGTTTTTCTTCAATTAATGCTGCAGCTATCCATTGATCTTTCAATTTTAACGACTCACTTTTCTTATAAATTTTTTCTCCGTCTCTTCCTGTAATGCGAATATTCAATGTAATGATCGGTTCATACATTTTGTTGCCTTTCACCGTTTTCGAGCTATTTCGGTTAATACTACATTGTATGGTAATTACTTCGTCGTAATCAAGTTCTTTAAATGCCTTCTTTTCAGTGATGGTTTCCATCACAAACAAGGATCCATTTAAATCATCCGGGGTATTTTTACTTCTAACACGGGATACCGGTAACAAATCATGCCCTAGAAATTTTCCGATTTCCTGTTCCGAATAAGTTAATATCATATCCGACAATAAACTATCCCCTATGCGGGTAGAGGTAGAACCAACAAAACGCAAGTCAATCTCATCTTTGTCATCACCTACTGTCATGGCCCTGGCATAGCCATTAAAAGTTAAAGAAGTGATGCCACTTTTAACCTGTGCAATCAATGTATTGGAAGTAATTACAAATCCGAAAGCAATGAGGAATAATCTTTTCATGGGATTGAAGTTTAAACAAATGTATATTTTTCAAATCGAATTTTCAATGGATTGCAACGGGAGAGGAATAAAGATAATCGGATCAAATACGTGGTAATAGTTATTGCGATTAAGCAAATGTTTGTAGAATTAGCAAAATTCATTTTTTTTGATAAATTGTGCAGGTATTAAAAGTTCCATCCAAACCATACATCCATGTCTAGAAAATCCCTGTCCATTTTTTGCCTTCTATTGGCAACCACTATTAATGCCCAAGTAAAATTTGCTTATGCAGATATACAAAACTTGGTTGCCATGAGCCAATTTTATTCGGGCAATATGGTTGCAAAAAACGACCATTTTGCTAAATCGATAGATTCGTTAAGAACACCATTACTCAATAAACTTGCCGATGCCATGATTCTTTCGAACAAAGGAACTCCTGCATTATTTACTTCCACTTTTATGCAAAGACCCGAACGATTTGAAATGTTGCTATGGTATGTTGTAAGAGAAATACATTATAACCGCATCAGTAAAACAAAAAAACCTAGACCCGATATGGATGTGGCGAAAGAAACTTTAACCAAACAAATAGACGAACGTTGGTTGCTCGACAATTACTATTATCGGATAAATGGTGGACTAGGCAACTTAATTACCAATACCGATTTAAGTGCCACCAATATCGACATAGATTCCTATGGATTAAAAGATTCTACCGAGCGTACCATATTTTTTGTAAACCTATTAGAAGCATTGGTTGCAGCCCGTTTTCAAACGTTGATTCAAATTAAAAATCCACAAAGAATTGTTTCTTATTGCAATCGTTTGCCAACTTTTAACAACAACTACTATTATTATTTTAAGAGTTTCAATATGGCAGATTTCGAAATAATGGGTTATGAAAAAATGGAATTTTACTATGATCGACACATTGATAAACTATACGATGTTTTATTGGCACATTACAACAGTTTAGCAGAAGAACCGGAACTTCAACAAGAAATTTACTACAATTCTATCTTAAACGAACCCGGGTTTTTCCAACATTCTAAATTAAAAGCCAATTTGGTAGAAATTTATGAACAGTCGCGATAGGCTTGCTTTTTAAAACCGTTCTCGCTAACGTCACGTCCGTGATTATTTAAATAAGTTTATAGTATTGCTAAAGCCTTAATTGGTCCATAAAGTGAAGCCAATCTAAATCGAAATTATGGTGGCTATTTTTGGGAATTGTATTAAACGATAGGTTCACGGACGAGACGTCGGCGAGAACGTCGTTGTAATGCCATATACATCAATTATGAAACTAAATGCTTTTTCATTAAATTAGCGGAATGGAACACTATTCAGAAAGAATCACCATTGATGCGCAGACCAGATTCGGTCGTCCAACCATTCGTGGAATGAGAATTAGCGTTTATGATATTTTGAGCTGGTTTGCTTCAGGAATGACAACTCAAGAGATACTTAAAGACTTTCCTGAATTGAAATTAGAAGACATTCAAGCAGCCCTTTCCTATGCAGCTGACAGGGAGCATAAAATTCTCATTGCTTCGTGAAACTCTTATTCGATCAAAATATTTCATTCCGAGTTGCATTAAATCTCAAACTTACATTCCCCGAATGCGGCCAAGTTAGAGAATTAGGCTTGGAAAATAAGAGTGACCGTGAAATATGGGATTTCGCAAAAAGGGAGCATTATTCGATTGTGACCTTTGATGCTGATTTTTATGACCTTGTAACTCTATATGGACATCCACCTAAAGTAATTTGGCTGAGGATGGGAAATACATCAACAGACAATTTAATAAAGGTCATTCATACCCATTCGGATATAATAAAAGCCTTTCTAACCGACAATAACTACGTTGATACAGGCTGTTTAGAAATTAATTAGTCGTTCCTCAAAAAGTCCATTTAATGGAAATGCGGAGTTTCAAAGAATAAATTTAGATCCCCTTAAAAAAACAAAAAGCCCCTCCTGAAACTCAGGAAGGGCTTTATATTATAAGGTTATAAGATTAGTTCTGATTTGCTAAGTTTTCCGCTTTGGAAGCCATCAACATTTCATATTCTTCTCTTGATCCTACAACTAGTTTTTCGTAATCACGCATACCGGTACCGGCAGGAATTAAATGTCCAACAATTACGTTTTCTTTTAATCCAAGCATGTTATCTACTTTACCTGAGATAGCAGCTTCGTTCAATACTTTGGTTGTTTCCTGGAACGATGCAGCACTCATGAAACTATGTGTACCCAAAGAAGCTTTGGTAATACCCATAATCACCTGGCTCGAAGTTGCCGGAACTGCATCACGCACTTGAACCAGTTTTTTATCTTGGCGTTTTAGCATGGAGTTCTCGTCGCGTAATTTACGAACGTGTACAATCTGACCTGCTTTTAAGTTGGTCGAATCGCCCGCATCCATTACTACCTTCTTGTCGTAAATCCAGTCGTTGGTTAATTTAAAGTTCCATTTATCAACCGCTTCGCCTTCTAAGAATAAAGTATCACCGGCATCTTCTACTTCCACTTTCTGCATCATCTGACGCACGATAGTTTCAATATGTTTGTCGTTGATTTTTACCCCTTGTAAGCGATAAACTTCTTGGATACCATTCAAAATATAACGTTGTACAGCTAATGGACCTTCAATTCTCAAGATATCTTGAGGAGAAATAGAACCATCGGATAAAGAAGATCCTGCTTTCACAAAATCATTCTCTTGTACCAAGATATGTTTCGATAATGATACCAGGTATTTTTTGGTTTCACCGTCTCTTGATGTAATTGCTACCTCACGGTTACCACGTTTGATACCACCAAAGCTAACAACACCATCGATTTCGGTTACTACTGCAGGGTTAGAAGGATTACGTGCTTCAAATAATTCCGTTACACGTGGTAATCCTCCTGTAATATCTCTTGTTTTACCAATGATACGTGGAAGTTTCACCATAATCTGTCCGGCAGTAATATTATCTTTATTCTCTACGATAATATGCGACCCTACCGGAATATTGTATTCGCGTAATGGGTTACCTTTTTTATCTACAACAAGGATAGAAGGAATCTTCGTCTTGTCTTTGGATTCGATAATAACTTTTTCTTTGTGACCGGTTTGCTCATCAGACTCATCTTTGAATGTTACATTCTCAATAATGTTTTCGAACTTAATTTGTCCTGCAAGTTCCGAAATGATAACCGCATTGTATGGATCCCATTTACAGATTCTATCTCCTTTAGCAACCTTTTGACCGTTCTTCACCATCAAATGCGCTCCATAAGGAATATTCATGGTAACAATTGTTTGACGGGTAGTTTCATCGAGGATACGAATTTCGCCTTGACGACCTAATACCACCTGGAAATTACCATCTTCTTCGTTACTCATATCTGTCGTACGAATTTCTTCGAACTCAAGAATACCGGCAAACTTCGCATTCATTTGTGATTCAGCAGCAATATTGGAAGCTGTACCACCCACGTGGAAAGTACGAAGGGTTAACTGTGTACCCGGCTCACCAATAGATTGTGCAGCAATAACACCAACTGCTTCTCCTCTTTGAACTTTTCTGCCTGTTGCAAGATTTCTTCCATAACATTTAGAACAAGTTCCCAAGCGGGTTTCACAAGTTAATACCGAACGAATTTCGATTGTCTCTAAAGGAGATGAATCAATTTTGGTTGCAATATCTTCTGTGATTTCTTCGCCTGAAGTACAATATAATTCTGCTGTTAATGGATCATAAATATCATGCACACTGGTACGACCTAAAATACGCTCGTATAATGTTTCAACTATTTCTTCATTATCCTTCAGAGCTGAAATTGGAATTCCACGTAAGGTTCCGCAATCTTCTTCATTTACCACTACATCTTGCGCAACGTCGTGTAACCTACGTGTTAAATAACCTGCATCCGCAGTTTTTAACGCGGTATCGGCCAAACCTTTACGCGCACCGTGGGTAGAAATAAAGTACTCGATAACGGATAAACCTTCCTTGAAGTTGGAAAGAATTGGATTCTCGATGATTTCCCCAGTTCCTCCTGAAAGGTTTTTCTGAGGTTTTGCCATCAATCCACGCATACCGCCTAACTGACGAATTTGTTCTTTCGAACCACGTGCACCCGAATCCAACATCATATAAATCGGATTGAATCCTTGTTGGTCTTCCTTTAATTGTTTTAATAATGTATCTGCCAAACGTGAGTTAATACGGGTCCAGATATCAATAACCTGGTTGTAACGCTCATTGTTGGTAATAAAACCATTGTTATAGTTACTCCAGATATCATCTACTTCAGCCATTGCCTGCTTCACAAATTTCTCTTTCTCGGCAGGAATCATTACATAAGACAAATTGAAGGACAAACCTCCTTTGAATGCGTAATGGTATCCAAGACTCTTGATTTCATCCAGGAATTTAGCACATTTGTCCATGCCGCATTCTTTGATGATACTTCCAATGATATCACGAAGATTTTTCTTGGTTAATAATTCGTTGATGAAACCATATTCAGTAGGCACAACCTGATTAAACAGGATTTTACCCATCGAAGTTTCGATAATTTTATTTACCAACTGACCATCTTCTTTGATACTTACTTTACATTTCACAACTGCATGCAAATCAACAATCTTCTCGTTGTAAGCAATAATTGCTTCTTCCGGAGAATAGAATGTTAACCCTTCCCCTTTTACAAAATGTTCTTTGGTTGAAGGACGTGCTTTGGTAATGTAATAAAGACCCAAAACCATATCCTGTGAAGGAACAGCAATTGGAGCACCATTAGCAGGATTTAAAATATTATGCGATGCAAGCATCAACATTTGGGCTTCCAAGATTGCAGCATTTCCTAATGGAACGTGTACCGCCATCTGATCCCCGTCAAAATCCGCATTAAAGCCGGTACAAACCAAAGGATGTAATTGTATTGCTTTTCCTTCTACCAATTTTGGCTGGAAAGATTGAATACCTAATCTATGGAGTGTAGGAGCACGGTTTAATAAAACGGGATGTCCTTTTAAAATATTTTCTAGGATATCCCAGATAACCGCTTCCTTGCGATCAACCAGTTTTTTCGCTGATTTTACTGTTTTTACAATTCCGCGCTCTAATAATTTACGAATGATAAACGGCTTAAATAATTCGGCAGCCATATTCTTTGGAATACCGCATTCGTGTAATTTTAAATTCGGTCCAACCACAATTACGGAACGACCTGAATAATCGACACGTTTACCTAATAAATTCTGACGGAAACGACCCTGTTTACCTTTGAGCATATCGCTTAAAGATTTCAATGGACGATTACCTTCTGTTTTTACTGCACTTACTCTTCTGGTATTATCGAACAACGAATCAACAGCTTCCTGTAACATACGTTTTTCGTTACGTAAAATTACTTCAGGTGCTTTGATTTCAACTAAACGTTTCAAACGGTTATTACGGATAATAACACGACGGTATAAATCATTTAAATCGGAAGTTGCAAAGCGACCACCTTCCAATGGAACGAGTGGACGTAATTCCGGTGGAATAACCGGTAGTATTTTCACTACCATCCATTCCGGACGGTTTTCACCATGTACCTGTGAAGCACGGAAACCTTCAACAACTTTAAGACGCTTTAACGCTTCTTGTTTACGTTGTTGGGAAGTTTCGGTTGATGCTTTTAAACGCAGGTCGTATGACAAAGAATCCAGTTCGATACGCGACAATAAGAACCATAATGCTTCACCACCCATTTTGGCGATAAATTTGTTAGGATCGTTATCATCTAAATGTTGGTTATCCTTTGGTAACGAATCCAGAATATCCAGGTATTCTTCTTCAGTTAATAAATCCAGGTTTTGAACCCCATCCGCTGTTTTGATACCTGGTTGACAAACGATATAACGTTCGTAATAAACAACCATATCCAATTTCTTGGAAGGAACTCCCAATAAGTAACCAATTTTATTAGGCAACGAACGGAAGTACCAGATGTGTGCAACGGGCACAATCAGGTTGATATGTCCAATGCGTTCGCGACGCACTTTCTTTTCTGTAACTTCTACACCGCAACGATCGCAAACGATTCCTTTGTAACGGATACGTTTGTATTTTCCGCAATGGCATTCGTAATCCTTAATTGGTCCAAAAATTCTTTCGCAGAATAATCCACCCATTTCCGGTTTAAAGGAACGGTAATTAATGGTTTCCGGTTTGGTTACTTCACCATGTGAACGCTGTAAGATGGATTCAGGCGATGCCAATCCAATACGAATACGGGTGAAATTGCTTTTTAATTTTATATCTTTTTTCGACATTTTGCTTTGTTATTAGTTATGGGTTAATAGTTACTGTTAAAGGGTTTCAGATTATTGTTTTAAATAAGTTGATTTCCGATAACGCAATAACTTTTATTCCAATGTTAAATCTAAACCTAAACCTCTTAATTCATGTACCAATACATTGAACGATTCCGGAATACCAGGTTGTGGAAGGTTATCGCCTTTTACGATTGCCTCATACGTTTTGGCACGTCCAATAATATCATCCGACTTAATGGTTAGGATTTCCTGTAAGATATTAGCTGCACCAAACGCTTCGAGTGCCCAAACCTCCATCTCACCAAAACGCTGACCTCCAAACTGGGCTTTACCACCCAATGGTTGTTGCGTAATTAATGAATAAGGTCCGATCGAACGCGCATGCATCTTATCATCCACCATATGTCCTAGTTTAAGCATATAAATAACCCCTACCGTAACCGGTTGGTCAAAACGCTCACCCGATAAACCATCGTATAAATAGGTTTTACCGTATTCAGGAATTCCTGCTTGACGGCAATATTCTAATACTTGTTCCTCAGAAGCACCATCAAAAATCGGAGTTGCAAATTTCAACCCTAATTCTTTTCCGGCCCATCCTAAAACAGTTTCATAAATCTGACCCAAGTTCATACGCGAAGGCACACCCAATGGATTTAACACGATATCAACCGGAGTACCATCTTCCTGGAACGGAAGATCTTCCTCGCGAACGATACGTGCCACAATTCCCTTGTTTCCGTGACGACCGGCCATCTTATCACCCACTTTCAACTTACGCTTGTTGGCGATATATACTTTTGCCAGTTTCAGAATACCGGTTGGTAATTCATCACCTACAGTTATAGCATATTCCTTGCGGCGGAAATCAGCAATCTCTTGGTTTAATCTGTTTTTATAATTAGAAAGAATTTGTCTAACCATTTCGTTCTTCTCTGCGTCGGTAGTCCAGTTATTCGCATTGATATGGTCGTAATCCATTTCCAGTAAATTCTTCAAAGTAAATTTGGTTCCCTTTGGAATTAACTCTTCGTTGTATACATTGAACACACCTTGGGATGTTTTACCCGATAAAACAGTAAATAATTTTTCGGCTAATTGTCCTTTAATTGCTTTGATATTCTTTTCGTTTTCGTCAGAAAGTTTGGCAATTTTGGTTTTGTCCTCTGCTTTTGCGGCTTTTTCCTTTTTGGTACGTGCAAATAATTTCTTTTCGATTACTACACCGGATGATGATGGAGGTGCCTTTAATGAAGCATCTTTCACATCGCCGGCTTTGTCTCCAAAAATGGCACGTAACAATTTCTCTTCCGGAGATGGTTCAGTTTCTCCTTTAGGGGTAATTTTACCAATTAAGATATCACCTTCTCCAACTTCACATCCAATGCGTATCAATCCGTTTTCGTCGAGATTTTTAGTTGCATCTTCACTTACATTAGGAATATCGTTGGTTAATTCTTCCTCACCACGCTTGGTATCACGAACTTCCAATTCGTATTCGGTAACATGTATAGAGGTAAAAATATCTTCTTTGGCAACTTTTTCAGAAATTACAATCGCATCCTCAAAGTTAAATCCTTGCCAAGGCATGAATGCTACTTTTAAATTGCGACCCAAAGCCAATTCTCCACCTTCTGTTCCATAACCTTCACAAAGTACTTGACCTTTTTCAACCGATTCGCCTCTGCTAACAATAGGCTTTAAGTTGATACAGGTATTTTGGTTGGTTCTACGGAACTTAATCAGGTTATACGTTTTCATATCGTTTCCGAAACTTACCAGTTTATCGGATTCCGATTGTTCGTAGCGAATGGTAATACGGTTTGCATCAACATAATCTACCACACCTTTTCCTTCTGCAACAACTAAGGTACGCGAATCACGTGCAATTTTACCTTCCAGTCCGGTACCAACAATTGGTGCTTGCGGACGCAACAAAGGAACTGCCTGGCGTTGCATATTCGAACCCATCAAAGCACGATTCGCATCGTTATGTTCCAAGAATGGAATCATTGACGCTGCAATCGATACAATTTGATTAGGAGCAATATCCATAAAGTCGATTTTTTCCGGTTCTAACATCGGAAAATCGCCTTCGAAACGTGCCTTAATTTTATCGTCTTTAAAGTTTCCTTTTTCGTCGTAAACGGCATTAGATTGTGCGATGGTTTTTCCATCTTCATCTTCTGCACTTAAATACGTAACAGGAGTATTTACCTGAACTTTTCCATTGTCAACCTTTAAATAAGGAGTTTCAATGAATCCCATGCCATTAATTTTAGCATGAACGCACAGAGAAGAAATCAAACCGATATTCGGACCTTCCGGAGTTTCGATAGTACATAAACGTCCATAATGGGTATAATGAACGTCGCGCACCTCAAATCCTGCTCTCTCGCGGGAAAGACCACCGGGACCAAGTGCCGACATACGGCGCTTATGTGTAATCTCAGCCAATGGATTGGTTTGATCCATAAACTGGGATAATTGGTTGGTTCCAAAGAAAGAGTTAATTACAGAAGACAACGTTTTGGCATTGATCAAATCTGCCGGTGTAAACACTTCGTTGTCGCGGATATTCATACGTTCGCGGATGGTACGAGCCATACGGGCAAGTCCTACACCAAACTGTGAATACAATTGTTCGCCAACAGTACGTACACGACGGTTACTTAAGTGGTCAATATCATCCACATCTGCACGCGAATTAGATAATTCGATAAGATATTTTATGATAGCAACGATATCATCTTTGGTTAATACGCGAACCTCGCTAGAAACATTTCGTTCCAATTTGCGATTGATACGGTATCTTCCTACTTCACCTAAATCATAGCGTTTATCGGAGAAAAATAATTTATCGATAACTCCTTTTGCTGTTTCTTCATCCGGTGGATCTGCATTACGCAATTGGCGATAAATATGTTCATGCGCCTCTTTTCCGGTATTTGCTGTATCCTTTTGTAAGGTATTTAAAATGATAGCAAAGTCGTTTTGACTTGCTTCATTTTTATGTAATAATATTGTTTTAACATCTGCTTCCAGAATCAAGTCAATGTGTTCATCTTCCAACACGGTATCGCGTTCGATGATTACTTCATTTCTTTCGATGGAAACCACTTCACCTGTATCCTCATCCACAAAGTCTTCCACCCAAGTTTTAAGAACCCTTGCAGCAAGCTTACGCTCCACAACTTTCTTCAAACCGGATTTACTTACTTTAATTTCCTCGGCAAGGTCGAACAGATTCAAAATTTCTTTATCTGTTTCGTAACCAATTGCACGAAGCAGGGTTGTAACAGGGAATTTCTTTTTACGATCAATATACGCATACATTACGTTATTAACGTCAGTTGCAAATTCAATCCATGATCCTTTAAAAGGGATAACACGGGCCGAATACAACTTGGTTCCGTTGGTATGGTAAGACTGACCAAAGAATACACCTGGTGAACGGTGTAATTGGGAAACGATAACCCTTTCTGCACCATTGATACAAAAAGTTCCGCTAGGTGTCATATACGGGATAGTTCCCAAGTATACATCCTGAACGATGGTTTGAAAATCTTCGTGTTCCGGATCGTTACACGACAGTTTTAATTTTGCCTTTAAAGGTACGCTGTAAGTTAATCCACGTTCGATACATTCGTCGATGGAATAACGTGGCGGATCCACAAAATAATCCAAGAATTCCAGCACAAATATGTTTCTGGTATCGCTGATCGGGAAATTTTCTTGAAAAACTTTATACAAGCCTTCATTTTCGCGACTTTCGGATGTGGTATCTAATTGAAAAAATTCTTTGAATGATTCGATTTGAACATCCAGAAAATCCGGATAATCGATCACTTTCTTTACAGAGGAAAAGTTTATTCTTTCGTCTGTTAATATGTTCTTTTTAGCCAAGATGTTGTTTTTTAATGATTTTGACCTGAACTAACCGGTCATCGGACCGGTCTTTTTAAAAATTCAAAAACACCTGCGCACAGGTGGTTGGGTATCATCAGCCAGCTGGCTGACAAAACCTCGGTTTACATAAATAGAAAATTGACCCTCGGTAAAACCGGGGTCAAATTCCTAAATGTGTATTGAAGCAAATTACTTAACTTCAACCTCTGCTCCTGCTTCAGTAAGCTTAGCTTTAAGGTCTTCAGCAGTTGCTTTATCAACGCCTTCTTTAATTGGTTTTGGAGCTCCATCAACCAATTCTTTAGCTTCTTTTAATCCTAAACCGGTTAAATCTTTAACGATTTTTACCACGTTTAATTTTTGTTGTCCTGCACTTTTCAAGATAACATCAAATGAAGTTTTCTCTTCAGCTGCTGCTGCTCCACCACCTGCCGGTGCTGCTGCTACTGCTACTGCTGCTGCTGCGGGTTCGATACCGTATTCATCTTTAAGGATTTTAGCTAACTCATTTACATCTTTTACTGACAAGCTTACTAGTTGTTCAGCAAACGCTTTTAAATCTGACATAATTTTAGGGTTTTAATTGTTATTGTTTTTATTGAATTGTTAAATTTTATTCAGGCTTTTCGCTTAATGTTTTAACGATACCTGCAAGTTTTCCACCGCTGCTTTGTAATGCTGAAATAACATTTTGAGCTGGTGATTGTAATAATCCGATGATATCACCGATTAATTCGTTTTTCGATTTCAATGAAATCAGAGCATCCAATTGGTTATCGCCAATAAAAATATCGGTATCGATTAATGCTCCTTTTAATTGAGGTTTAGGTTGAGGGTCTTTGCTATCTTTACGGAATGCTTTAATAATTTTTGCAGGTGATTTGCTGTCTTGAGCAAATAACAAAGCGGTATTTCCGGTTAATGTATCTACTAATCCACCAAAATCTCTATCTGTTTTTTGTATGGCTTTTTCAATCAAAGTATTTTTTGCTACTTCCATTTTGATACCATCTTTAAAAAACGCCCTTCTCAGGTCACTTGTTTTCTTTGCATTTAAGCTTGATACATCCGTTAAATAGATGAATTTGTACTCATTCAGCTTCTGAGTGAGTTGCTCTATAATTGCTCCTTTTTCTACTTTATTCATAAGGGTATTTTTTAAATGCCTGGAACAGATTTAGTGTCAACTGAAATTCCCGGACTCATGGTACTTGAAATGCTTACACCTTTAAGATAAGTTCCTTTAGCTGATGAAGGCTTAAGTTTAACAATGGTTTGAATTAACTCAACCGCATTGTCGTATAACTTTTCAGGGGCAAACGATGCTTTTCCGATAGAAGTATGGATAGCGCCTTCTTTATCTACTTTAAAGTCGATTTTCCCGGCCTTTACTTCACGTACTACTTTACCAATTTCGAGGGTAACGGTACCTGATTTAGGATTTGGCATCAAGTTACGAGGTCCGAGTATTTTACCCAATTTACCCAGTTTAGCCATTACGTTAGGCTGGGTAACAATGATGTCGATATCGGTCCAACCTTTGGATATTTTTTCGATGTATTCATCCAATCCTACAAAATCAGCTCCTGCTTCTTTTGCTTCGGCTTCTTTCTCCGGAGTTACCAGAGCCAATACCTTTACATCTTTACCTGTTCCGTGAGGAAGAGATACCACGCCACGTACCATTTGATTTGCCTTCTTAGGATCAACACCCAAACGGATATCGATGTCTACCGACGAATCAAATTTTGTGTAGGTAATTTCCTTCACCAGTTTAGAAGCTTCGGTCAGGGCATATTGCTTTGCAACATCTACCTTGCCTATCACCGCTTTTCTTTTCTTTGTTATTCTGGTCATTGTGTCTTTATTATTATATTAATTCACCGGAGCATCACCCGTAACTGTGATACCCATGCTACGAGCAGAACCTGCTACCATTTTCATGGCTGATTCTACCTTAAAGCAATTCATGTCTTGCATTTTATCTTCTGCAATTTTCTTCACCTGTTCCCAGGTTACCGAACCCGCTTTTTTACGGTTCGATTCAGCAGAACCTTTCTGAACCTTAGCTGCTTCCAGTAATTGGGATGCAACAGGAGGTGTTTTGATTACAAAATCAAAAGATTTATCGCTGTATACGGAGATTACAACAGGCAATACTTTTCCGCCTTTATCTTGGGTGCGCGCATTAAACTGCTTGCAAAATTCCATGATATTAACCCCTTTTGAACCCAATGCAGGTCCGATTGGAGGTGCCGGATTAGCTGCGCCGCCTTTAATCTGTAATTTAATAAATCCTGTTAATTCTTTAGCCATAACTCTTGTTTTTTATGTCCACCCAAGGCGAACTATTTGTCTTTTCTTTTAACTTTCTTTTTCAACCTGCATGAAATTCAATTCAAGCGGGGTTCTTCTTCCGAAGATTTTTACCATTACCTTTAATTTCTTTTTGTCTTCCATCACTTCTTCTATCACTCCACTAAACCCGCTGAATGGACCGTCGATTACCTTAACCGGTTCATTCAGGATGAAAGGCTCAACCATTGTTTCTCCTTGTGTAGAGATATCATCTACATTACCAAGAATTCTACTCACTTCTGCCTGACGCAAAGGAGTAGGCATATCCTTACCGCCTAAAAATCCAACTACTCCATTAATAGAAGCAATAGTATGCGGCACTTCACCCGACAATTCCGCCTGAATTAGTATATATCCCGGCAGATAACTTTTCTCCTTTGTAGTTTTCTTACCATTTTTAATCTGGTAAACCTTCTCCGTAGGAATCAATATTTGTGGTACATGCTTCAATAAACCCAATCGCTCGAGTTCAGATTCGATTTGTGCTTTCACCTTCTTTTCTTGTCCGGTTATTGCACGCACTACGTACCATTTAAATTGATCCTGTGTTGTATTCGTTTCCATCTTAATCTTAGCTTTGGAACAGTTGGTAATAAAAACCCAGTGATCCGCTGCTTATTATATCAATTACATAGATTACAAGGGCAATTAACAAGGAAGCAATCATCACAATGATGGTACTTTCCTGAAGGTCTTCCCAGGTAGGCCATGTTACTTTATTAACAAGCTCATCCGTAGATAATTTTATATATTCTCTTATTTTATTCATTGCTTTTGCAATTACATGGGCGAACTCCTTGCTATTGATGCCATTCGAACTCCCAAGTTACTTTTGCACGAGTGGAGAGATTCGAACTCCCATCAACGGTTTTGGAGACCGCTATTCTACCCTTGAACTACACTCGTTTATTGGTTTTAACTTTTTCATTATTCAACTTTTAAAACCAATATCAATTTTTTTCTCTACCGAACTCCCATCAATCCCGCACGTGCGGGACTATTCTACCCTTGAACTACACTCGTTTATTGGTTTTAACTTTTTCATTATTCAACTTTTAAAACCAACATCAATTTTTTCCTCTACCGAACTCCCATCAATCCCGCACGTGCGGGACTATTCTACCCTTGAACTACACTCGTTTATGAGACACCAAATGTTGGATAATCAAATTACCCAACATTCAGTATCTACTTAAACTATGATTAGTCTAAAATTTCAGTTACCTGTCCGGCACCTACTGTTCTACCACCTTCACGGATAGCGAAACGTAAGTTTTTCTCCATTGCGATTGGTGCGATTAACTGCACAGTAATCGTAACGTTATCACCAGGCATAACCATTTCCATTCCTTCAGGTAATTGGGTTTCGCCAGTTACGTCTGTAGTACGGAAATAGAACTGTGGACGGTATTTGTTAAAGAACGGAGTGTGACGTCCACCTTCGTCTTTTGACAATACGTAAATTTCAGCTTTGAATTTTGTATGCGGTGTTACTGAACCCGGTTTGCAAATAACCATCCCTCTACGGATAGCTTCTTTTTCAATACCACGTAACAATAAACCAACATTATCTCCAGCTTCACCACGGTCAAGAATTTTGCGGAACATTTCAACACCTGTTACCGTTGATGTTAATTTTTCAGCACCTAGACCGATGATTTCAACACCTTCGTTAGAGTTGATGATTCCGCGCTCGATACGTCCTGTAGCAACAGTTCCACGACCTGTAATCGAGAACACATCTTCTACCGGCATCAAGAAAGGAAGTTCAGTTGCACGAGGAGGAACCGGAATGTAAGTATCTACTGCATTCATCAATTCCATGATTTTCTCAACCCATTTAGCTTCTCCGTTTAATCCACCTAAGGCAGATCCACGGATAATAGGAATTTCTTGTCCAGGGAATTCGTATTTGCTTAACAAATCACGGATTTCCATTTCAACGATTTCTAATAATTCTTCGTCGTCAACCATATCCACTTTATTCATGAATACAACGATACGAGGAACTCCAACCTGGCGAGCCAAAAGGATATGCTCACGTGTTTGCGGCATAGGTCCGTCTGTTGATGCAACAACAAGTATAGCGCCATCCATTTGGGCAGCACCTGTTACCATGTTTTTTACATAATCCGCGTGACCCGGGCAATCTACGTGTGCGTAGTGACGGCTTGCTGTTGAATACTCTACGTGAGCAGTGTTAATAGTGATACCACGCTCTTTTTCTTCCGGCGCAGAGTCAATAGATTCAAATGAACGTGCCTCAGAAAGACCTGCATCTGATAATACTTTTGTAATAGCAGCTGTTAAGGTAGTTTTCCCGTGATCAACGTGACCGATAGTACCGATATTTACGTGCGGTTTGCTGCGGTCGAATTTTTCTTTTGCCATACTGATTTAATTTTTATGTTTTATTTATATTGAGTTTCCTTTTTCATTGGTTAATCGATTGCATTTTAGTTTCTGCTTTATTAACCCTTCTCTCCTCACGTTAACTACACCCTTTGTATAGTTTTTTGACCGAAATAGCAACCTTATTCACCTATACTTGCTATTTTTCCTTCCAAATCTTTGTGGTTGAAAGAACTTGAAAGCTTTCGGTTCCGATATTAATCGGAAGTACCCTTGACCTTCTTCCCCAACTACTTGAGCCGTTGATGGGAATTGAACCCGCGACCTCTTCCTTACCAAGGAAGTGCTCTACCACTGAGCTACAACGGCTTATTTCTTCACTTCCTATCTTCTCAACCTCTTCTCCGCCAACCGGCGGATGCTCTACCACTGAGCTACAACGGCTTATTTCTTCACTTCCTATCTTCTCAACCTCTTCTCCGCCAACCGGCGGATGCTCTACCACTGAGCTACAACGGCTTATTTCTTCACTTCCTATCTTCTCAACCTCTTCTCCGCCAACCGGCGGATGCTCTACCACTGAGCTACAACGGCTTATTTCTTCACTTCCTATCTTCTCAACCTCTTCTCCGCCAACCGGCGGATGCTCTACCACTGAGCTACAACGGCTTTTTAAGTCATTGGTCAATGGCGATTGGTCATTGGTAATGCACCAATGACCAAGTCCAATGTCCTATCATTTCGAGCGAGAGACGAGGCTCGAACCCGCGACCTACAGCTTGGAAGGCTGTCGCTCTACCAACTGAGCTACTCTCGCATTTTTTTACCTTGGGTTTAACCAAGATGATTTTACTTTCCCGAAATCCAATTCCGTTTGAAAGCAATATTATCAGCAACCCGGGTTGCTTTGTTGTCCACCTTCGCCAAGCTATGGTGGACGATGTGGGGAGAAAAGGATTCGAACCTTTGAAGTCGTAAGACAACGGATTTACAGTCCGTCCCAGTTGGCCACTTTGGTATCTCCCCGTTCAAAATAAGGCAACTACCTTATTCAAAATCTTGATTGGCTTCCAAACCACAACAGACCACTGAGCCACTTGCCGGGATCGAACCAGCGACCTACTGATTACAAATCAGTTGCTCTACCAGCTGAGCTAAAGTGGCTTTTTTTATATTGCTTTCACTGCAAAGAACTACCAACACCACACTATCCTTAAAAAAGGACTGCAAATGTAGTGTTTTGCAGGATGAATGCAAATAGGAAGCAAACTTTTTGTAAAATTATTTAAAGAGATGTTGGAAGCGTAACAGGGGCGCGAAGTTGGGGGATTATTTGAACATTACCAAATTTAGTATAAAAAAAGGTCCGGAATTAATTATTCCGGACCTTTCTATTTGAATATCAATTATTAAGAAGATGCTTTTTCGTATAATTTATCTTTGTGCTTTTTTACTTGGGCCACCAGTTTATCTACAATCATATCTGTTGCGGTTTCAAATGTGCTGCTTTTTTCGGTAGCAAAAATCGGATTTCCATTGATATTTAATTTTACTTCTATGGTCTTATTTTCTTTTTCACTATCCTTTTCAACCCGCAAGTACACATCTGCACTTTTAATATCATCAAAAAAAGTCAATACCTTTTCAATTTTTCGGTTGATAAATTCAAGTAACTTTTGGTCGGCATCAAAATGGATGGATTGAATGTTTATTTTCATGGTATGTTTCGTTTGCGAAGTAGCAGTTACCTGTCCTAACCACTAGCCTCTGTTATTTTGTTTTGACAGGAATTTTATCAGGCACGTGGGTGCTTTTTCTTGTAAACTTGTTTTAATCGTTCGATACTATTGTGGGTATAAACTTGCGTGGCTGCCAGATTTGCATGTCCCAAGAGCTCCTTTATTGCATTTAAATCGGCTCCTTTATTCAATAAATGGGTTGCAAATGTGTGGCGCAAAACATGCGGACTTCTTTTTTCGATCGATGTCACCATATCCAAACTACTATTTACTATCCGGTATACCAATTTAGGATACAATTTCTCTCCTTTATTTGTTAAAAACAAGTATTCGCTGTTAAATTTTAGTTGCTCCTCCAAATCCAGAAATTTCTTAATCTCGACAAGAACCTCTAAAGTTAACGGGATAATCCGTTCTTTATTACGTTTACCCAGTACTTTTAAGGTCCCCCTACTCTGGTCGACATCCTGCTTTTTAATCCCAATTAACTCAGATAAACGTATTCCTGTTGAATAGAATAACAATAGAATTAATCGATTGCGTTGCATTTCCAAGGTATCTCCTTCAGTTTGTAACAAAACCTGATCAAACAAGCGATTCATTGGTTTTTCTTCAACAAAAACCGGAAGTCTTTTTACCGTTTTAGGCAAATTCACTTTTTGTAAAGGATTAAAAGTTAAATCGCCCTCCCTGTTCAGGAATTTGAAAAAGGATCTAAGTGTCGAAATTTTTCGGGCAACAGAACGGGCCGAAATTTTTTCATTCATGAGTGATACAATCCACGAACGAATTTGTAAATGTGTAATAGCGGTTACTTGGCTTATTCCATAAGTTAATTCCAGAAATTGAGTGAATTGTAGAATATCTGAAGAATAGTTGCTTATGGTATGCGGAGAAAATTTCTTTTCGTAGGTAAGGAATTGAACAAATTTTTCAGTCTTTTCGGTTATCATACCCAACAATCTCTATTCAAAATTACCACAATATTCCGTAAAACAAAAAACCCTGTAACTAATAGCTACAGGGTTTAATAATTGCTTGTTATAAGTTAGAAATTACTGCATTAAGCATTGCTTTCCTGTTGTTGTAAAAACAACTTATAGGATGCATGAATTTTCTCTTGTCGTTTCTTAATACAAGGTTTGGTGAATGATTGACGCTCGCGCAGTTCTTTTACAACTCCGGTCTTCTCAAACTTCTTTTTAAATTTCTTTAGCGCTCTGTCTAAAGATTCATTTTCTTTTACGTTTACGAATATCATTTTTATACACCTCCTTTCCCTAAGTCTCCCTTCTTATTTTAAGGGGGATGCAATATTAGGGGAAATATTTGGATTAAGCAAGGAATGTAGCTTATAGCTGATGGGTAATGGCTTATGGGTAATAGGTAATGGCAGATGGGTAATGGGTAATGGGGCTGCGAAGATTCCAAATTTGGAAGAGAAATTGGTCATTCGATTTTTAGTTTATTAATTAGTGTGTTGATTTGTTTTTGTAACGCAACAAAATTCAGAAGGAAGCCGGCTAATTGTTCTTTGGATATATAGCCAAGCTCTCCGGCTATAATGGATTGGGTTTCGAGTTCGTAGGCGGAACCTAAGGATATTTCAAGAAATCTTCTGAATTCTTTGTTGCTGTTTCTGCTGCAACCTTCTGCAATATTAGAGGCAATTGAAACAGACGCTCTTCGCATTTGCGAAGTCAATCCAAATCGCTCTTCCAATGGAAATTTGCTGGTGATTATATAAATAGGAATGATAATCTGCATTGAATTATCCCATATTTTGAGTTCTCTGAAATTTCTCATGATTTCATAGGTTAGAAAGACAAATAAAGCCCAAAAATGAAGTAACTACTAATAGAAAGCTATTGTGATTCTTGTTTCTTTATGCAGAAATTAAATAGTGTTTAACGGTATCAGAATTGGCAATAGTAGGGAGTTGAAGCACAATGCCTATTCGAAACATGTTTATTTGCAAATATACCAAAATCAATTTTAGGCTGTAAATAGCATTGTTCTTGACTAAGCCTGTTAATGGCAGTAAATACTATCAATGCCAAATTATTGTAGGTATTTACTTTTCAACTTTTGATCCATCTGCAGAGTAAACTACAATTAGAAATCTTTGATAAACTTTCTTTTGGTATGCTTAGGAAATTTTTACAATAAACAGAAATAATTCAAAGCTTTTTCGGTGAATACATTTTTAACTTCAATTATTGAATTCGTATGATGATTGTTATTATGCGACCATGCGCCATTACCCTTCAGCCATTACCCATTAGCCATCACCCCCTCCCTTCAGTCCTTCAATATCGCTCTGGCTATAACCAGCTTCTGAATTTCACTTGTTCCTTCACCGATGGTACACAGTTTTGAATCGCGATAAAATTTCTCTACCGGAAAATCTTTTGTATATCCATATCCTCCAAATATTTGAACGGCCTCATTGGATGCAAAAACTGCAACTTCACTGGCATAGTATTTTGCCATTGCCGACTCTTTGGTCATAGGCTTGCCTTTCATTTTTAGATCAGCAGCTTGATAAGTCAATAATTCAGCAGCTTCAATGCGTGTAGCCATGTCGGCAAGTTTGAAAGAAATCGCTTGAAAATTAGCAATTGGCTGTCCGAATTGTTCCCTTTCCTGTGCATATTTTTTCGCAGCTTCATATGCTCCCTTTGCAATACCCAAAGAGAGTGCAGCAATCGATATGCGTCCTCCATCCAATACCTTCATTGCTTGTTTAAAACCCTCTCCTACTTTTCCCAAAATTTGGGTAGCGGGTATACGGCAATCTTCAAAAATCATTTCTGCCGTTTCTGAAGCACGCATTCCTAATTTATTTTCCTTTTTTCCACCCCTGAATCCGGGTGTTCCACGTTCAACCACAAATGCGGTGATGCCATTCGAATCCAATAAGTCGCCTGTACGCGCTAACACCACGGCAACTTCTCCCGAAATACCATGTGTAATCCAATTTTTAGCGCCGTTTAAAATCCAATGATCTCCATCTTGCTTAGCTACACATTTCATTCGCAATGCATCGCTACCGGTATTGGCCTCCGTTAGACCCCAGGCTCCAATCCATTCGCCTGTTGCAAGTTTAGGAAGCCATCTTTCTTTCTGTTCTTCATTTCCAAATTGCAAAATATGTCCGGTACACAAAGAGTTATGCGCAGCCATGGATAAACCAACAGAACTGCACACTTTCGTAATTTCTTGTATAGCCGCAACATATTCATAATAACCCAATCCTGCGCCCTGGTATTTTTCAGGAACCAAAACCCCTAGTAATCCCAGTTTTCCCATTTCCTGCATTGTTTCTTTAGGGAATTTTTGTGCTTCATCCCATTCCATCACAAAAGGTCGGATATATTTTTCTGCAAAATCCTTTGCCATTTGCTTTACCATCTGCTGGTTTTCTGTCTCTTTGAAACTGATATTCAATTCTTCCATTTTTACTTATCGATACGAACTGCAAGTATACTTATTGATATTCCATTTACATAGCGGTTTTTTGTTATACCATACCTTTGCCATGTAATTGCTAATAACACTCCTTTCAAATACCAAAAGAAGAACCGGAATCTATTTTAATTCAGTGCCTTTATTATTCGGTCGGTGGCACCACATTGGCTATTTACATACTCGGCACAAAGCAACTGTAAATTTTCTCTTTCCTTCTTGGGTAGAATAGATTTTTTTATAAATTCATCTAATTCGTTGGTTCCTGTAATACAAAATCCAACCTTATTATTCATGGCTAAAATTGTTTCCGGATATTTAGCATGGTTATTCGGCCCAAATAAAACCGGAACACCATGAGCTAGCGGTTCAAGGATATTATGAATGCCATTATTGCCAAATCCTCCACCAACAAATGCAGCGTCGGCATACCTATATGAATTGCCTAACATTCCCATATTATCCAGTATCAAAATCCGGGCTTCTTGTATATTGCTGTTATTTGCTTTTGAATAACGTAAAACATTAGTAATCCCGAAATTATTTTCACACTCTGCAATTCTCTTTTCTCCAATATGGTGAGGCGCAACAATTAGCTTGAGATTTAAATCCCGAAGTTTCAAACCTGCTGCAATTAAATCTTCTTTATCATACGAACTACCTAAAACCAAAACAAATGAATCTTTGGTAAAACCATCCAATATCATGTTGTCGGTTGCATTTTTTGCCAATTCCAATACCCTGTCGAATCTAGTATCACCACTGGTCGATGCTTGCTTTAACCCAATTGCATGTAATAATTCGGTGCTGGTTTTGAATTGGGAGAAAATATGGGTAAATGCAAATAGTATTTCTTTAAAAAAAGCACCATACCATTTGAAATAGATCTGGGTTGGGCGAAAATTTGCCGACACCAAATACACTGGTATCCCCCGATTTTTTAATTCATTGAGATAGAAGTACCATAAATCATATTTGGCAAAAAACACCTGTGTTGGATTTACCAAATCAACCATTCTTTTAGCATTCGTCTTGCTGTCGAATGGCAGATAAAATACATAATCTGCCAACGGATAATTTTTACGTTGATCAAAACCGGAAGGAGAGAAAAAGGTTACAACAACTGCAAAATCCGATTTCATTTGTCTCAATCTCTCTAATATTGGACGAATCTGTTCGAATTCGCCAAGTGATGCGCAATGATACCAAATTCTTTTGCGATTTTCCGGTTGCAAAGTAGTTTTTATCCTTTCAAATTCACCCTTTCTTCCCTCGCGCATTTTTGAGGCACGCGTATTAAAAGGCGACAGCACTCTTATTGCAGTTTGATACAACTTCAAGCCGATTACATATACTACTAAACCAACAATTTTGCTCATTTAAAATCAAATTCGTCTTCGTCGGCTGCATTTAAATATACAGGTATTAACCAACCAACCCTCAATCCATTGGTAACATCCATTCGCTTTTTAGTATCGAATTGCATTTGATCGTAATTATAACCGCGAATACTTTTGGTAAACGATTGTACAAAATCAAATCCTATATAAAAATTAATAAAGCGGTTCTGGCTATGAAACATATAACCTATAAATTCAGTTAGACCAAAACCGCCACTTAATCTGTCGTATCCTTTCTTTAAGTCCTCTGTTAGCATTGGAATATCGTTGGCTTTATTCTGGATATTAATTTTATGCATATAATATCCGGCTCCGACCATTACCATTATACCTGAGTTTCGGTTATAATCTGAAAGTGCAAATACCTTCCCCATTTTAACGGTGAAATTAAACCCTCTTTCGCCTAACGTATAATTAGCAGGATAACCTCCGCTGTTCATTACTACACCACTGCTGTTGGTGAGAAAATACAATAACCCCGGTTCTTTTACTTCATTTCCAAACTGGTATCCCAACTCTAACTCAGCTGCCCAGTTTTTTTTGGTTTTATATACAATACCACCACCAACATGGTTAAGATTACCAAAACGTTGAGCCATATCTCCTTCAACATATTGATACGTGTAGGTTATTTTAAAATCAAGAATACGGTTTCCTCCTTCCATATAATCCATTTTTGAAGAAGGTACCTGAGCAACCAGATAGATTGGCGTGAATATAATATATAAAAAAAGAAACCGATTGCCCATGGAATAAACAAAAGTAAGGATTTTCTTATTGAGATGAAAACGATGTGAATGATGAATTATGAATGATGAATGATTGGATGGATGTTGATGAGACGCTAGGCGAATCAATCCCGCGCGATAAAAACAAGGAGGCACGACGTAGTTTTTACATGCGGGAATGGATTATGAATGATTGGATGAATGGGTTCATGGGTACTTTCAATAAAAGATAATCAGATTACCAACAGCCATGATTATATTTGCGGTATAGTGTTGAATTGCTTTATGAAAAATTGGTGCATTTCTCACTTTAATAAATTAAAAACAACATGAATTGGGGAGAAAACTTCTGGGTTTGGATGGCAACTGAAACTTTTTTTGGGATTTTCGTAGCTGTTTTACTATATTACTTCTTCGTTTACAAACAGAAGAAGCCTAATGAAACCAAAAAAGATTGAAAACTTATTCAAATCCTTTTTCTATTTCAATAACCAGGAAAGAAAAGGATTTACTGCTCTACTCATCCTCATCGCATTTGTAATTTTCCTTCCCGACCTTTACAGCATGGTGTTTCCGCCTCCGGTTGCGGATTTGAAAATATTTTACCTGCGCGATGATTCTATTAAGAAAAGTAGTGATTCGTTAGTATTAACGGATATCGAAAACTTGAAATTCGATCCGAATACGGCAACTGACAAGACTTTCAGGAAATTAGGAATGTCAGAATCAAACATCCAAACCATACAACATTTCAAAGAAAAAGGGGGGCAATTTCGATTTCCAAAAGATTTGAATAAAATATATGGCCTAGAAAAGGAATTGATAGCGAAATTAATTCCTCAAGTACATATTGGCAATGTTACAGATAATAAGATATTGGATACTTCCTTTAAGAAATGCAGGCAACAATATCCAATTGAACTCAATGGAGCAGATTCTACGCAAATAGTTTCCTTATATAAAATTGGTCCGGCTTTAACGCATCGCATACTTGACTACCGCTACAAACTTGGTGGATTTATCCATTTAAATCAGCTTACCGAAGTTTGGGGATTTGATATTGATCTTTTGTATGATTTGGAAGGAAAGATCATCGTCAATCCGGATAAAGCCAGACGCTACTCTCTTAATAAAGTAAGAATCGAAGAGCTAAAAACACATCCATATTTTAAGTACAAAATATCCCAAGCTTTGATAAACTACCGCACACAACATGGGTTTTATAAAAGATTGCAGGACCTAAAAAACATTCCATTGGTGAATGATTCGGTTTACCAAAGAATAACGATGTATATAATTCTTGAAGAATAAATTATTCGAAACGATGCGCTGATTTGTATAATTCTTCTTTAGGAAGATTTTTAAAATACTCGTAGGTGATTTTTAGTCCATCTGCACGATTCACCTTTGGTTCCCATCCTAAAATTTTACGAGCCAATGTAATATCCGGCTGGCGTTGTTTAGGGTCATCCTTTGGCAAAGGTTTCAAAATCAATTGTTGGGTGGTACCTGTTAATTTGATAATTTCTTCACCAAATTGTTTAATGGTGATTTCATCGGGATTACCAATATTAACCGGATAGGCATAATCGCTTAACAATAACCTGTAAATACCTTCGATCAAATCATCAACATAACAAAACGAACGGGTTTGTGAACCGTCGCCAAATACGGTAAGATCTTCACCACGTAATGCTTGACCAATAAATGCCGGCAATACCCTTCCATCATTTAATCGCATGCGTGGACCATAGGTATTAAAAATACGTACAATCCGTGTTTCAAGTCCATGGTAAGTATGGTAGGCCATTGTCATTGCTTCTTGAAAACGTTTGGCTTCATCGTAAACACCACGAGGACCAACCGGATTAACATTTCCCCAATACTCTTCGTTTTGGGGATGAACCAATGGATCGCCATACACTTCGCTTGTAGAGGCAATTAAAACACGAGCATTCTTTACCCTAGCCAAACCAAGACAATTATGAATACCCAACGAACCCACTTTTAATGTTTGAATTGGAATTTTCAAATAATCAATCGGACTTGCCGGCGAAGCAAAATGCAGGATATAATCTATTTTTCCTGATACATGTATGAACTTACTTACATCATGGTTATAGAATTCAAATTCCTTTAATTTAAACAAATGTTGAATATTATTCAAATCACCTGTTATAAGGTTATCCATTCCCAATACTTCGTAACCTTCTTTAATAAAACGATCACATAAATGGGAACCCAAAAATCCGGCTGCACCGGTAATTAATATACGTTTAGCTGGCATTTGCGGTATTTTTTGAAGTGTTGATTCCGATACAATAATAAGTAAAGCCAAGTTCCCTCATTTCTTCCAATTCGAAAATATTTCTACCATCAAATATCACTTTTGCTTTCATCAGTTTTGCCATCACATTAAAGTTTGGTGAGCGAAATTCAGGCCATTCGGTAGCAATCAACAAAGCATCAGCATCAATAAGGGTATCGTATTGGTCTTTGCAATATTCTACCTGTTCACCTAAATCCTTTTTAGCCTCATGCATGGCAACAGGATCAAATGTTTTAACCTTCCCTCCTGCTTTTAAGATCGAATCAATAATAACCAAAGATGGTGCTTCACGCATATCATCCGTTTTAGGTTTAAAGGATAGTCCCCAAATCGCAAAAGTTTTTCCTTTTAGCTCTCCATTATAATGCTTGGTTACTTTATTAAACAAAACATGTTTCTGGTCTTCGTTCACGTCTTCAACAGCTTGCAGGATTCGCATGTTATGTCCGTTTTCTTTTGCAGTTCTAACCAAAGCCTTAACATCTTTAGGAAAGCAAGAACCTCCATAACCAATTCCTGGATAAATAAATTTATTACCGATTCGGGGGTCGGATCCAATTCCCTTTCTAACCAAGTTAATATCTGCGCCTACTATTTCACATAAGTTAGCTACATCATTCATGAAACTAATTTTAGTAGCAAGCATAGCATTGGCAGCATACTTAGTCATTTCTGCTGATGGTATATCCATAAAAATTATGGGATGACCATTCATTAAAAACGGACGGTACAATTTGCGCATTACATCTTCAGCTTGATGTGATTCTACGCCAATCACAATTCTGTCAGGTTTTTGAAAGTCGGCAATTGCTGCACCTTCTTTTAAAAATTCAGGGTTTGAAGCCACATCAAAAGTAGTTCGTGATTTACGTATATCTAATGCATCTTGTAATGTCTTTTTAACTTTAATGGCTGTTCCTACAGGAACCGTACTTTTGGTAACTACAACGATATATTCATCAACATGTTCGCCGATTTCCTTTGCCACACCCAACACATATTTCAGGTCTGCACTTCCATCCTCACCAGGAGGTGTTCCTACCGCAATAAATGCTACATCACAACCATGTATACTTTCGGCCAAACTGGTTGAAAACTGCAAACGACCTGATTTCACATTGCGTTCCACTATTTCCTCCAAGCCGGGTTCGTATATCGGGAGAATTCCATTATTTAAATTTTCAATTTTCTTCTTATCTATATCAATACAGGTAACATCTATACCAACATCCGACAAACAAGCACCGGTAACTAAGCCTACGTATCCTGTACCTACAACCGCTATTTTCATATTTCTATAATTCTTTAAAAGTGGACGAAAATAAACAATTATTACAATTTGTCATAAGAAGATCTGTTGATATATTGAATTGTTGAGGAGTGCACTTAGTGTTTTTGTACTGTGTGTTTTAGTAATAGGCAGTGGAAGGCTATTTTACCCATATTTATCTTATCCGAATACGCCGGCCAGCTCTTAATTTGGTTTTGGTTGAGATTCCATTGAGTCGGGCAAGATTTTTTACACTTGTACCATATCGATAAGCAATTTTACCCAATGTTTCGCCTCGTCTTACCACATGATATCGAGATTTTAATTTTTTTGCTTTTACCTCATACAAATGTTTGAAACAACTCTTGTCAATTTGTAAGGTATCGCTCATCAATGATCCATTAGGGAAATAGATAATCTTACTAGGGTCGACTTTTTCACCTTTAAATCTTACTTCAAAATGTAAATGTGGTCCGGTTGATCTTCCTGTGGTTCCCGCCAAACCAATAATATCTCCTGACCTTACGGTTTTACCGGTATAAACCAACAATTGATTAAAATGGGCGTATAAGGTTTCAATACCATTATAATGGCGGATAAGTACCACATAACCATAGTCTGCACTTCGCTTTGCAATTCTTACCACTCCATCAAAAATCGCATAAACCGGATCGCCAACTTCCATCCTTACATCTACTCCATAGTGAAATTTTGCCCTTCTTCCCCAAGTTCGAAATCCAAATGTTGAAGTTAAATCGCCGATTGCCGGTGGGTGAAAAGAACAATCCATACTATCCCGAAGAGCCAGCAAAATCGTATCATTCATGGATCTTAAATCCACTTTATATGGATTGATGGTCATAGTATCCCATCCAAAAGGATAGAATTCGGTTGCCGGTATTAAGGTGGAATCAAATTTCATATTGGGGTCGCGCAAAACATCCCAATATGTAATGTCAGAGTATCCGGTATAATTCGGATCAATATCGTCACCTTCCATTTCTTCCTCCACTTCCTCCAGTGTAATTACTGAATCTTCTTCTTCCACTTGTGCATACAAGGAAACAACAGAGGAACAGATACTAACTATAAGAATAAAAGATATACGTAATAAATACTTTTTCAATTTGCAGCTACCAATTTTGATAAGGCATGCAATTTATCTTTTTCGAGCTGATTTCTTAATTCATCCACGCTATCAAACTTAAACTCCTCCCTAAGTTTATCAACAAACTGAATGGTAATTTCTTCCCCATAAATTTCTTGGTTGAAGTCAAATACATGAACCTCAATTGCATGGTGGGTTCCGTTTACGGTTGGGCGATATCCCGAATTAAGCATGGCTTTGTACTTCTTATTGTGTATAAAAATATTTACGGCATAAACGCCATCGGCCGGAATTAATTTATCCAAATCATCTACCAGTATATTTGCAGTTGGAAATCCAATGGTTCTTCCCAATTGTTTGCCTTTGATTACTTTTCCTTTTAACAGAAATGGTTTGAGTAAATACTTATTCGCGGTTATAATATCTCCTGCTTCAAGTGCTTTTCTGATTTTGGTAGAACTCACTGCTATGTTATCGATATCTTGTTCCGGAATTTCGATCACTTCAAAATCATATAACCTAGCATATTCGTTTAATTGGTCGTGGTCGCCTTCTCTGTTTTTACCAAACCGATGGTTATACCCAACCACCAAATAACGGGCACCAATTCGATTTACAATAATATCGCGGATAAATTGCATGGAACTCAATCGTGAAAACTCCCTTGTAAATGGAATCACAATCAGATGATCAATTCCGAGGTGCTCCATTACTTCCACCTTCTCTTCAAGCGATTGTAATAATTTTAAACCATGGTCGTCGGGATACAATACAATGCGCGGATGCGGATGAAAAGTTACTACCACTGTTTCGCCTTGATGATTGGCAGCAACAGACTTTAATTTATCGATAATCACTTGATGGGCAGCATGAACACCATCAAAAGTTCCTTGTGTAACTACAGCATTATTGATTTTGGGAATATCTTTTAAACTTCGGTATATCTTCATCTCTTAACGCAAAAGTATTTAATTCACCCCATAAATGCCTAACCCTTACGAATTATTGGTTGGCATCTTTTCTCCGGTAAAACGCTTTTCTTGAAAATGCACCAAAATAACCACTTCCTTATCATTGGGAATAAAAGCGCCATCCGTTTGGCTTTGGTTAGGCATACCATGGTTTCTAACCGGTTAGGTACGATATATTGTACAATTAATACTACATAAATTACGTTTGGTTGTGCAGGGAATTGGGAAATGTTTTTCTAATTTACTATTTTTGTATATCTTGGCTTTCAAGTTATCCCGTAAAAAAGCCATTTATTTTAAAATATGAGAAAACACGCATTCGTCTTAAGCATACTTTTAACCTTAACCCAACTTGGATTTACCCAAGTTAGAGGCACATTTGTAGCGGATGAAGAAATGTTGTCGTTGATTGATACCAATACCCTGAAATTAAACAGCCGTTTATACCCTCAAGTAACCTCAGGCGATTTAAATGTATACGGATTTGATGTTCAAGATGTTCCAATTTATGCAGATTCGGTTTATGCTTATCGGCTTTCGATTTTAGAATCGAGAATTCCCTTAGAGTACAATGAGTTTGTAAGGCCATATATCGATTTATATACCTTACGCAGACGTAAATTATCAGCCAAAGTACTTTCCTGGTCTAAATTATATTTTCCAGCATTTGAACAAGCACTCGATAGAAGTGGTTTACCGATTGAGTTAAAATATCTGGCTGTTATTGAATCCGCTTTAAATCCAATGGCAACATCACCGGTTGGCGCAGCCGGCATGTGGCAGTTTATGGCACCTACAGGCAGAATGTACGGATTAAAAACAACTGCTTCCTATGATGAAAGAAGGGATGTTCAAAAATCGACTGATGCTGCAATAAAATATCTGGCAAATTCTTATCGTATTTATGGCGACTGGTTATTGGTAATAGCCTCGTACAACTGTGGACCGGGAAATGTAAATAAAGCAATTCGCAAAGCCGGAGGAATCAAGAATTTCTGGGCAATTCAAAAATACCTTCCAAGAGAAACCCGTGGTTATGTTCCTGCGTTTGTTGCAGCAGCTTACTTAATGAATTATGCTTCGGAGCACAATATTTATCCCGACGAAAATGTGCAGATCAACTATTATATGGATACCATTTTAGTTGATAATCGATATAACTTAAATAGTTTAGCAGAAGCCCTTGCCATGAATCCGGAGGAGCTTAAACAATATAATCCTGCCTTAAAGAGAGGTATGTTACCGATGTCGAATACTGCAGTTACTATCCATTTACCTTACCACAAAGCACAATTATTTACCACTTTACAAACCAATCCCGACTTTAAGTCGAACCAAGATTCAGTATTAATCGCACTAAATAATTCGAGAAGCAAATACGCTACAACAACCAAATCCGGATCTAAAATAACTTACAAAGTAAAACGTGGCGATAACCTTGCAAAAATTGCCGATAAATATGGTGTTACCGTTAAAGAAATCCGTAAGTGGAATCACCTAAAAGGTAAGACGGTTAAAAGCGGACAGCGATTGAAAATTAACTTAGGATAAGTTTAAGATATAAGTTATAAGTTATAAGATATAAGTTATAAGATATAAGTTATAAGATATAAGTGTAGCTATCCCTTCATCTTTTTCAACCAATCTTCCGACATCGTTTTCATTTTTTCGTAACCGGCTTGCATTTGTTTGCCCCAGTCTTCGAGGTTTTGCATGCCAATTTGTTGCAGTTCTTTGTAGGAGTTGGTAATCTCAGCGATTTTATCCTTTACCTGTTCTTGCATTTCTTTGGCATCTGTTTTCAAATCCATTTTTGCCAAAGCAAATTGCAGTTGTAAAATTTCCAATCCGGTTTTAAAGGCGCGGCTGCTGGTTTCAAATACAGTCATCATCTCATTGAACTTTTCATCGTAATTGGTTTTGGCTGATACTTTGATTTCATGCAAAGCCAATTCGATTTTCTTGCGTTGTTCTTCGAAAAGATCTTTCCCTTCAGCTTTACCTAAATTAAGTTGCAACATCAAAGATTCCATTTTCGCTTTCATTTCGGTCACCGTCTCCTCTCCTTTGTCGCCGGCCTTATCCAAGTTACTTTTCCATTCCACAATTGCATTACGCAACATTTCCTTTTGCTTTTCAAAGGTTTCGGTTGCATCCATTTTACCAAGTGAAAATTGTACTTGCATTTCTTCGAAACGTTTGCGCCAATCGGACATCCAGTTTTTTATTTGTTCTTCGTAATTGGTATTCATAGTGGTATTTATTTGTAAATCAAAGATAGTTTATTAAAGTAGAATAATACAGATTAATAGAAGTTTGAGATACAATTATGAATTATGAATTATGAATGGGGAATGGTGCAGTGGTGCGATTGGATACAATAGAAACTACCTTGTCAGTCATCTTTTTAACAAAAAAGCTTACCTACAATGTAATGCACCACAAAACATCTGGTACTAAAACTTAACTCTTCGAAAAAGATATGTCGCCCTTTCAGGGCTGTGATGAATAATTTTATCGGTTATCAACCTGCTTCGCAGGATGCTTGGATATGTCGCCCTTTCAGGGCTACAATTATTGAAAAGTCAGAAAATAAATTGGCTCTGTAACTAAAACAATTAGTACTTCAATACGGAGAATCATTTCCATTTGTATGAAAATTTATAAGGCAACATACTCTTGCCTCCTGTCTAATGCCTCTTGCCTCTTGCCTCTTAAAAATAGAAGTCCCCTTTTCAGCATTCTCACCAACTAAAACATTAAGTACTATTTAATTCCTTTTTTGTTTAATGCCCGCTGGTATTTTCTTGCATTTAACTGATGACCATTAAAATCTACTGCAAAATTATGGTAGCCTGAGAAATCTTCCTTCGCACAAAAATACAAGTACTTGTGCTTTTTCAAATGTAGAACAGCATTAATTGCCTGCACAGATGGCATGCATATTGGTCCGGGTGGTAATCCAACATTGGTGTAAGTATTGTAAGGCGAATTAATTTTTAACATCTCTCCTCCTACTCTCTTAATCCGATTATCGTTTAATACAAACAAGATGGTAGGATCTGCTTGTAGTGGCATTTTCTTAGCCAAACGGTTATAATAAACACCGGCTACAACAGGTATTTCATTTACCTTATTGGTTTCTTTTTGTACTATAGAAGCCAAAACTGCAATTTCCTGAATAGATAAATTCAATTGTGCAGCATTGGCTTTTTTTGTTGAATCCCAGAAACTGCGGTATTCCTTCATCATTCTACTGATTAATTTATCGGCTGACGTATTCCAGTAAAAATTATAGGTATTGGGAATAAAAAATGAAATACGGTTATATATATCCAGTTGAAAGGAATCTTGCAAAAGATTACTTTGAAGTAAATATTCAATTTCGGAACTATCCGCCTCCAGTTGGTTACCCCAGAAACCGGCAATATCACTTAATCGGTTTGCTTGTGTAAAAACAATATCCATAGGTTCCTGCCTACCGGTTACCATCATACGTAATAGGTCCAAATTACTATCATCACTTTTCAGCTTGTATCTTCCGGGCTTTACCATATCGCTATATCCGGTTAACCATAAAATCCGTTGCAAGGAGGCCGGTTTCTTCAACACCTTTTGCGTAGCAATTTCCCTAAAATTTTCATCCATTGATTTGTTGGTATAATAAAAGAGATAGGTTGTTCCGGTTGATTCTTTCACATTATCGGCAAAAACTTCTTCGTAAATTTTTAAGCCTGCCGAAAACAATAGAATTAGCAACAATACCAATGTAATGCGCAAAATCGTTTTTTTCTCTCCTGTACTTTTCTTAGCCATCCTTATATGGTTTCTAAAATTTGTTGAAGTTGGTTATTGGTAGGATCCTTTTTCAATAATTGCAAAAGGATTGCTTTCGCTTCCATTTTTCGGCCTAACAAATTACACAAGGCGGCTTTGTTATACAAGGTTTGTTGCATATCGGGATTTAGTGAAAGCGACTGGTCGTAATATCTCATTGCCAATTCGTATTGCTTCTGAACTACATAACCAAAACCAATATTTGTCAATACTTCAGGTTGTTTGGGCTGCGTTTTTATCAATGTTTCAAGCAATCGAATTCCTTCTTCCACCTTTCCCATTGCAATTAATATTGCACCTTGCTTATTGGCAAAATCAAGATTCTCGGGTGCCAATCGATTTGCTTCTGCATACCATGAATATGCCATTTCATTTTGTTGCACATTTTGGTATGACTGACCGATACGATAGCATGTCCACGGATCATTTAAACTTTGGATTTGTATATTTTTTATTAACCGTATAATTCCCAAATAATCATTGCGTAAAAACAACAAATGAATACGCAATACGATGTTTGAATTTTCCGTATTTCCTAAGGATTGTACGATCTTTTCTGCCGAATCCAAAGCAGTCATTTCACCTTCAAATTTTTCCCGATAAGCTAGGTATGCCTTCGCCTTGGTTTCCTGGTCACTCGATTTATTATTGATGCAATATATTCCTGCAAATATTTTCAATTCATCCTTTACTCTTTTCTTTAATGGTTTTCGGATAAAGTGATCGGTAACCGTTACATGCGGAATATCAATGGTACCTGATTTAGGCATATGACAACCCCAGCAATTATCTTCTTTTGCCATTCGTAGGGCGGTTGTTTCGGTGCAGGTTTTATTGTCTTGGTGGCATTGTATACAAGCATTGTTAAAAATTTGTTTACCTGTTACTTTAACACTCACATGTGGATTATGACAAGTGATACAGGTTAATGCTTTGGATTGATCCGCATTGATAAAACACTTACTCATTTGTAAACGTTGTGCATGACTTGCCATGATGAATTCTTCTTCATGTCCGATGTACTTAGGCATGTAAATATCCATGTAATCCGACAAATGTTTTCCAGGTCTAAAATCGGAAAATGATTTACCGTGCTTAACAACGGCATTTCCTTGTAAATGGCATCGCTGACATATATCTGTTTGTAATTCCCATGTTAATCGTTTCGGATTTACAATCGTATAATCCGGCATTTGAGAAGTATCCACTTTGCTGCCGGTAAGTCTTTCTTTTACGTGCATTTCGCCCGGCCCATGGCATCTTTCACAATCAATACCTTGTGGAATATTGGTGAATTTATTGGTTGAATTTTCTACAAAATCGGGTAATGCATTATGGCAACTCATGCATTCAAAACCAATATCTCTGTTAAACCTTACGTTTCTGCCCTTTTCAAATCCGGGAGGCAAGTCCCATTTTTTGCTTTGCGAATACCAAGTTAATGGCAATTGGTATATATAACCATTTACCTCCATTAGATGTGAATTGGTATGTTGACCCGATCCAATGATATACTTTACATATTCGGTTCGTTTATAAATAGTATCTTTTTCTTTTAATCTGAATTCGGATATAAACATCGAATCGTTTCTCCAAAACGGATAGTAATAAAAGTTGTTGTACTTATCGAAAACAACATGATGTGTTCCAAAATTAGCTGCACTTTTTATTCGTGTGGCCAACCCAAACGAACTACCCATGCCGGTTTGTATAAATGAATTATAGATAGCGGCATGACAGGATTGGCAAGTTTGCATACCAACATATTTAACCGAATCGTTGTGGTTTAAATAGAGTGATTTTTCAACTGATTGGTTGTCATTACAACTCCATTGTAAGGTTACAAAAACCGAAATAAAAATTGCTATTAATAGGAATGAAGTTACGGGATAAGTTCGTACTTTACTTATTATCCTTTTCATGGGCAATAAGATTATGACCCATATTTATCTTGCCAAGCCAGCATACCTCCTAACAGATTGCGAACACCTGTAAAACCAAGGTCTTCCAAAAAAAGTTTGGCTTGACCGCTACGGTTTCCGGAACGGCAATGGAGAATCAATTCTTTATCCTTAAAAGCTTCCAGTTCGTGAATGCGTTCAGGTAAATGTCCTAAAGGTATGAGTTTAGCTCCAATATTGAATTCATCAAACTCGTGCACTTCCCGCACATCAATAATGTTTAAAGACTCCCCTTTATCCATTCTTTCTTTCAATTCTTCAATTGTTATATCGTGCATAATCATCCTTGTTTGATACGAAAATAAAACAATTACATGAAGTTTACCGCTGGATAAGAATTTTCTTTACCCGATTAATTCCTTTGTCGTCGATAACATGCACAAAATACATCCCGGCAGGTAACTCGGGTAAATCAAGTTTATCTTTAACCAGCATCGGTTGAACAACGGTACGTCCGGAAATATCCAATAAGCAAATTGTGTAAGGTTTATCGGACCAACCTTTAATATAGATATAGTCTTGTGCAGGGTTTGGATATACAGATAAGGAAGGTTCTTCTTTGGCATAAACCGTTCCGACAGAAACAGGAGGATCAAGCCACTTTCCAATAACCGGACGTAGCATCAAAGCACCGGTGAGTGTTGTTTGTTGCCACACTCCAATATCATCCAAAAAGTAATACATATTGGGGTTTACCGCACTGTTTCCTGCGAAATAATTTTCATCCAACCCAATATTTAAACTAAATATTTGTGATTGCGACCATCCTATATAGAATTTACCAGCAGGTAAAATAATTGGGTTAACAAACTTATAAAAATAGAATCCGTTTATTGAATTGGTATACACCGGCGACAAAAGAGAATACCTTCCCAATTCATCTTCACCCGTTCCGTTACCATTGGTATTGATATTACGCCAAACCAACAAATCAAAATTGCGTGTACTAACATCTGATACCGATTGGTTAAAAAACATCGTAACTCCAAAAAGTGTATCAGATTTGGTTAAATTGTACTCCAAAGCCACCTTTCCTGTTGTATTTTGAATGGCATATCCGTTTTCAGCAGATCCATCATCGTAAGCATAATAATTACTGAATACTGTTACAACCGAAGCAGTATCGTTTGATAAAATATTATTATCTCCGGAACCAAATGTAGTGGATGTATATCGAGCAGAAAACACAGTAGAATCCGAGTTTGGTGCAGTATTAAGGTTACTTATTCCCGGAAGAATAGCTGTTATTTCACGAATCACATTTCCTTGTCCGCTTCCAAAAGTATCGATACGTGCACCCGAAGGGTTAAAGATTTCGCGACTCCAGGAAATTGGTTTTGCAGTTGCTGCATTATTAAAGGCTTTAATTGTTTGCGATGATTTTAAAAAACCTGCGGGATTGACAGCAAAATGCGTATACGGCATCGAAGTATAAGGCGTAATCATCGTTCCGGGTGTTTCACTCAATGCCACATCATTATAATAAGACATGGCAGCGAGCCCTGATTTATCTAATCGCACGTAATCCAAATGCCAATGGTTTAAGTTACCGTATTTTGTACTTACATTCTTAAATCGAAATTGAAAATCATCATGAAACCAATTGGTATCCAAATGAATGGTAACCAAAGTAAAAGTATCTGTTGGATACGCACTTCTGGCTCCTTTCCAAACATTGCGGTAAGCAGTATTGTTTGTTGCCGAATTACGAAATTCGAGTATCAACGAATCGGATTGATTTGGTGAATCGCCTAAACCTTTCGGTTCGACCCAGAAACTTAAATAAACTCCGGTATCGGATGCACTTAAGGAAGACAAATTGATGGAAACGGAAGTCAAGGTATCACTGTAACGAGTACCGGTAATGTAAGCGTTACCATTTTTATCCAGTGCATCGAAAGTCGCCACATTTACACTTGGAGGACGAACAGGAAAATGGTTGTTGATATACGTATGTTTGGTAGACCAGTTTCTCTGATCGGGGTAAAGAACCGATCCGGAAAAATCGTCAATGAATGGCAATGCACGGCGCCTACCGGCATTAACCCCGGCAACCATAAACTTGAGACTGTCGGAAGCACTGTATTTTCCTTTTGAGATAAGCCTGAACTGAAAATTTTCACCCCTAAATTTTCCATAATTGATAAGTTGATACACCGGAATAAACTTATTTTTAACGGATCCATTGACATTCCATATCCGAGTCCACAAACCGGCACCGGCATTGTTGCGAAATTCGAGAAATAAAGAATCATTTAAAGTTGCGTTATCGAGCGCTTTAACATAAAATCTTAAATAAACGGAATCCGCTACATCAAATTTCTTGAGATTAATTAAATGAGAAATGAGTGTATCTGTATTTCCTGTTAATCCATTCGCATTATGGTAAACATTTCCAAATTCGTCGTACGAATCAAAAACAACCGTATTGCTGTTACCAAATCCCGTTTCTAAGTTGGTGTTTGTATTGGTCTGGCGTTTCATCCAATAGGCCGGACTAGGCAGTTTACGAACCGAGTCAAAGAGGTAAAAGTTTTCATAAACAGGCAAACTCCATTTATCCGACAGGGTAAAATGATGCAATAAAAATGTTTGTGTATTCGTATTTGAAAGATTGGTATAACAAACAAATTCAAAATCAAAATTTACGGATGAATAATTATACAATTCCGCAATATTGATGAGGATATCCATTGCTTCAGCAGGATTGGCATCCGATGTCCATATAGAAACATAATTACCTCCACTCGTCTTGAATCTTAAGACCAGCGAATCGGTAGGTAACCAAGTACTGCCTGTGCTATAATTAAAAAGCACATATGCTTCCTGGTTTTGTGGATAATAAGAAAAGGTTTGCGAGTGCAATATATCGCCGTTGTTGCCGGCACCACCATGCACAACGCCATTCGAGTCGAGGGCATTAAACACAACACGGCTATTTTGGATACGGGCATGACTTTTGGTCCAAAGGCTATCTGATAATTGCTGACCGGGATGGTTAAACCAATCGATAAATGGATATATTCCACTGGTGGTTGAAGCCTTTGAAAAGATAGGTGGTTTGATTTCCGATTTTGTATCCACAGTTAATCCCCGGAGTTTCGGATTAGACAACAATGGCACTTTTGCTTCTTTACCCTGCGGAAAGGCAAAGAAATAAAGTAAAATAAACGTACTTAGAAGACAAAAGGACTTCATTCTTGGTTTAAATAGATATCTACGGTTTCACCGGGTTTTAAAGATACTGATTCCGAAAAGGCAGGATTCTGACGAAACACCCTAGCGGAAGTAGTATCCGAAATATTACCCTGGTAAATTACAGCTCCAAGGTTTAACGAAGAAGACGTTAATAAATTATAGGCTTCCTGTAAAGAAAGTCCTACTAAATTAGGTATTAAAACGCTGGCCGAATCGCCAAGTCCATTTCCAAGAACCAAATCAATTGCAGCACCTTTAGGAATTCTGTCGGATACACGAATGCTTTTTCCACCATACAACTGATCAAGAACCACATTTTGTGCGATATCCGGTTTATAAATTAGCTCCCCTACTTTCAATCCTACGCTTTGCAACATAACCTGGGCTTGACGCAGCGATACATCGGTTAAATCCGGTATGTTAATTAAGGGTGCTGTATTGCTATTAATGGTAATATAAATAATTCGACCTTCCTTAACCTTTGCCTGTGGTTCCGGATTTTGCTCAAGAATACTGGATGCAGGCTTGTCTTCAAAAAATAAAGAGTCGGTAATAAAGTACCTGAGCTTTTTTTCAGCAAGTATCTTTTCTGCCTCCGGAAGTAACATTCCAGTTATGTCGGGCACGGTTAACGACTCGCCATGGCGGGTTACTCCTTTTAGTACGAAGGCAACTCCGGAAATGATGATTACCAATACCAAGGTAACCACAATTAAATTGGCTCCAAGTGCTTTTATTAATTTCATTCAGGAGCCAAATATCACGAATTATTGGGGGAAGACAAAATGAGTTATGAGATATGAGTTATAAGATATAAGTTATGAGATATGAGTTATGAGATATGAGATATGAGTTATGAGATACGAATGATGAGTTATGCGTTTTTTAATCCCGCGCGATAAAAACAAGGAGGAACGACGTAGTTTTTACATGCGGGAATGAATGATGAGTTATGGGTTATAAAAATCACCCAAATTACGTATTGTAGGTAATAAGAATGTAAATTACTTTTGATTAACCAAAAATAACAAAACAATGAAAACACTATTACTTCCCGTATTTGCTTTTACCGGAATGCTATTTTCACATGTATCCAATGCCCAATGGACAGATCAAACGAGCAACACAACCGTTCAATTAAATGCAGCCGCTTTTAAAACCGAACTAGTAGGAGTAGCTGTTGGTGATGGTGCAATCGTTAAAACAAGCGATGGAGGAACCACTTGGACCGTTAAAACACCAACAGGATTGTACCAAGATGTTACTTTTTCGGGAGGAGATACGGTAGTCGCTGTGGGAAATGGAGGTGCTATTGTAATTTCTTATGATGCAGGAGATACTTGGAATGTTGTTTCTTCTGCTAACGGCAGAACTAATCTTTCAATCCGCTGTAAAAATCATGTTTGCCATATAACCACTTCAGGCGGTTATGTAGAAAAAAGCATCGATAATGGAGTTACTTGGACTAATGTAGCAGCATATAATACAGGCTGGAATAATATTTATGATATGGATTGGTTTGGTGATACGGTTTATCTTTCCGGTTCAAAACCAGCTAAGTATGCCTATAGCTATGACAATGGAGCCAATTGGACCACAAACACCTTAATGGCGACAGAATATCCAACTGCAAATGCAAAAGGAATTCAATTTCCCGAAAACTCCTCCACCGGATTTTTTATTCATCAAATAGATAAAGCATACAAAACTACGGATGCTATGGCGAATATTACTACGATTGATATGACTATTTTTTTCCCCACACCAAATTATTTTAATAGTACTACTTTTACCTCCAACACCAAAGGATATATAGCTGGAGCAAGTGGTATTTATGCAACCAATGACGGAGGAACCACCTGGATAAAAGAATCCACCAAAGGTGCTCAAATGGTAACAGTGATTGGTAATGCAACTTATTCGGTTGGTGCAGCGGGATCAATAATGAAAAAAACCAATTCCACTACCGGTTTTATTACAATTAACGAGGAAACTGCATTTTCTATTTATCCAAATCCTACCAGTGACATCCTTCATATCAATAAAAAAATGGATAAAATAATGGTAACAGATATGCAAGGAAGAATTTACCTAACTGCATCCCATAAACAAGAAATGATTGTTGGGTCCTTACCTGCAGGTATCTATTTGGTAGAATTGGTAGCAGGAAATGAAACCAAAACATTGAAATTTATTAAAGAATAACGACAGAGAATTGCACCAAAGCATTTCCATTAAAAGCCGATTGGCAGGATTCCTGCAATCGGCTTTTATTTTGATATTTGTTGATTATACAACGAGTAACTTTTATTTGTAATAATTGATATTGGTGCATTGGATCAAAATTAATTAATGACAAAACGAACCAATGGAGACATTGGTATTCGATTAATCTAATCAACGTAATCCTGTCAAATTCAGCCTTCAGGTGTAATGCACAAATCTGCAATTACTTCGCTCCCGTTCCAGTCTTGCTCATCTCTGCATAATACTGAAAGAAATAAGGTATCGTTTCAATCCCTTTCAAGTAATTTACGATACCATAATGCTCGTTTGGAGAATGCAATCCATCGCTATCTAATCCAAATCCCATCAAAACCGATTTTAATCCCAATTCAGATTCGAACATGGCAACAATCGGTATACTACCCCCTCCACGTGTTGGTATTGGCGTTTTACCAAATGAAGTTTCGATTGCTTTGGCTGCGGCTTTATAAGCTACCGAATTGGTTGGCGTTACCACCGGCTCGCCACCATGGTGCGGACGAACTTCTACTTTTACGGATTTAGGAGCTATACTTTCGAAATGCTTTTTAAAGATTTCGGTAATTTTATCACTGCTTTGATTGGGTACCAAACGCATCGAAATTTTCGCATACGCTTTGGAAGGCAAAACTGTTTTTGAACCTTCGCCGGTATATCCACCCCAAATACCATTGCAATCTAAAGTAGGACGGATGCCTGTTCTCTCTAGAACATTGAATCCTTTTTCTCCCCAAATATCTCCTACTTCTAAATCTTTTTTATAATCTTCGAGATTGAATGGTGCTAAATTTAATGCTTCTCTTTCTGCAGCCGACAATTCCATTACATCATCATAAAATCCGGGAATGGTGATATGGTTATTTTCATCGTGCATGGAAGCAATCATTTTAGCCAAAATATTTATCGGGTTACCAACAGCACCACCATAAACACCACTATGTAAATCGCGGTTAGGGCCTGTAACTTCTACTTCCACATAACTCAATCCGCGTAATCCTGTATCAATAGAAGGCACATCATTTGCAATCATGGATGTATCTGAAATTAATACGACATCCGCTTTTAATTTTGTTTTATTCGCACTACAAAAATCTGCTAAATTAGAACTACCAACTTCTTCTTCGCCTTCAATCATCATTTTTATGTTACAAGGCAAAGCATTTGTTTGCATCATAAATTCGAAAGCTTTCACATGCATGTAAAATTGTCCTTTGTCATCAGCCGAACCCCTTGCAAAAATAGCTCCTTCGGGATGTAATGTAGTTTTCTTAACTGTAGGTTCGAATGGAGGGGTATGCCATAATTCCAAAGGAACCGCAGGTTGCACATCGTAATGACCATAAACCAAAACAGTAGGTAAGGCAGGATCAATAATTTTTTCGCCATATACGATTGGATGACCGGGTGTTTTGCAAACCTCAACGTTGTCTGCTCCGGCATTACGCATACTTTGTGCCACAAACTCCGCTGCCTTTGCAACGTCTCCGGTATAAGCCGAATCTGCACTTACGGAAGGAATACGTAACAATTCAAAAAGTTCGTCTAAAAATCGTTGTTTATTTTGTTCAATGTATTGTTTGATATCGGACATATGAATGATGAATTATGAATGATGAATGGTTGGTTGCTAATTGTTATTTTATTTTTACTTTATGACTAATGACAATTGACTAATGACTAATGACTATTAACTAATGACTATTGACTATTAACCTTCAAAAGGCATGCAAATGTATTCGGTTCATCCTAATTTCCCGAAACCGCTTGAATAAATATTTCCTGCATGTCGGGAATCTTCTCTTTGAACGAACTTATTTCTCCTTTTCCGGCGATATATTGAAGCAAGTTTCCGGCTGTTTGGTTATCCGTTAGTTGTATACTGGTATGCCATTCGTCGGATTCGAATCGACTTGCTATAATTTCAAAACCATGAAAATCTATCTGGTTGCCTGCATAATTTATTTCATAGATATTTGATTTATGGGCATGGCGAATTTCCTTCACTTTGCCTTCCATTACCTTTTTAGATTGGTGGATTAAAGCGATATAATCACAAAGTTGTTCTACACTTTCCATGCGGTGGGTAGAAAAAATAATGCTGCACCCATTCTCTTTAAGACGCAGGATTTCAGCGGTAACAATATTTGCATTGATGGGATCGAAGCCAGAGAATGGCTCATCTAAAATAATTAATTCAGGTTCGTGTAAAACCGTAGCAATAAATTGTATTTTCTGTTGCATCCCCTTGCTGAGTTCTTCCACCTTCTTATTCCACCAACTTTTGATTTCAAATCTTTCAATCCAGAAATTAAGCTTTTGAATGGCATCGTACCTCTTTAATCCTTTTAATTGTGCAAAATAAATTAACTGCTCCCCTACTTCCATTTTGCGATACAATCCGCGTTCTTCAGGCAAATAACCTATACGAGCGGTATGATCCGGCTGTAGTTTCTCGCCATTAAATAATACAGTTCCCGAATCGGCTCCGGTTATTTGGGTTATAATTCGTATCAAACTTGTTTTGCCTGCACCATTCGGACCCAGTAAACCATAAATTGAACCCCGCGGGACGGATATGGAAATATCTTTTAATGCCTGATGGGCTGCATACGATTTGGAAACATTCTGAATCTCAATAATATTACTTGTCATTTTGGTTTAGAAATTGCAAAATAAGAAATAAGGAGAGAATGACCAAATATGGGGAGGTATCTGGTTATGTGTAACGGATTGCGGATTACGGATTACGGATTACGGATTACAGATTACGGATTGCGGATTACGGATTGCGGATTGCGGATTACGGATTGCGGATTACGGATTACAGATTACGGATTGCGGATTGCGGATTACGGATTACGGATTATGGATTACGAATTACGGAATTACGATTTTACATAATTACAGTTTTACGTATTTACGCTTTTACAGAATTACCGGTTGCAACCTCCTAAGTTTAATGAAATTAATAGCACTGCTTGGGCTTATCAAACGCGAAATTGAAGGACAACTCTGCAATGCTTAGTTTGAACCAACTATTCGTAAATGATTGATATGAGCCTTAATTGCCTCAATCAGATTTGGGTATTCTATATAAGTAATATTGTATTTGGCACAAACTTCTTTAACCAATTTATTAATTTCGGGGTAATGGATATGACTAATTTTTGGGAACAAATGATGTTCAACCTGAAAATTTAATCCTCCAACAAACCAAGAAACTATTTTACTTTGGGTAGAAAAATTTGCCGTTGTAGCTAATTGATGTACAAACCAATTCTCTTCAATTTTATTGGAATCCGGATCCGGCATTGGAAATTCTGCATCTTCCACCACATGAGCCAATTGAAAAACGATGCTTAATATTAACCCACAAACACCAGAAACGATTAAAAAACCTATAAGCATATTAAACCAACCCAAAACCAAGCCGGGAATAATAATGATAATGAAAATATAGGAAATTTTAGATACCCAAAACACCATGTGTTCGCGGGCATTCATTCCTGTAATTTTTTTACTGGCAACTTTTCCGGTAAAATATTTTTGAAAATCGTTTACTGCAATCCATAACAAGTAAGTAACCAGATATAATACAAAAGCGTATACATGCTGGTATCGATGAAACCAATACTTTTTTTGGTTTTCGTTGGTACGAATAAAGGGCTTGATGTCTATATCGTCGTCATGGCCTTCAATATTGGTATAAGCGTGGTGCATCACATTGTGCTTTACTTTCCAGTAAAACACGCTTCCTCCTAAAATATTGAGTGAATAGCCCATCATTTCATTCACCCATTTTTTGCTTGAATAGCTGCCATGAGCGCCATCGTGCATCACATTAAATCCGATAGAAGCAAAATTAAATCCCAATACAACACATAATAAAATGTTCACCCAAGTTGGAGCAATATTCCATAGTAATAAGATGTAAATTAACACTGCAATACCACAAAGTACCAGTGTTTTATGGTACAAATACCATGAACCGGTTTGTCGTTTACCTTCTCCTGCAAAATAATCCTCTACTCTTTGCTTTAGTTCTTTTGTAAATGGAATACTGGTATTACTGAAAGAAACGTGTTTACCCATGTTTTAATAATTTAAGGTGGTGCAAATGTAAGTGTAGCAGCTTTAAATTGCTAACTGAATATTCTCAGCTTATGTGTTGTATATACAATAGCGGTGTTAAAAATCAAGCCTTTAAGCAAATATTGATTGGTTTTATTCCTATAAATTAATTCTTTGGTTGTATTACCATAACTGAAAGCTAACAGCCTCATAATGTGTAGAAATATATGTGCAAAAAGTGAGCATAACTGCTCGTCATTCCATTTTAAATTGCCGGAGTAAGTAAGCGATAAAATTATGTTAACACGACTCATTGTTTTGAATTCGAAGGTGTATGGAAAGGCCGAAATCCGTTTAAACGACTGTGATTCCCTCCAACTTGTCGGACCGAATAATATCGGTAAAAGCACCTTGATTTATGCTTTGAATTTTTTGTTCATCATAGATGGCAATAAAATGACCTTCAGCGGACAAAGAAAAGGCGACAAAGAAACGATTCACCATTATTTTCCGAACCACAACCAAAGTTATATTGTATTCGAAGTTTTTAAGAAAACGTATTATTCCATCATTGTGAAAAGGGATTCGGATAGTAACCTCGAATACTACCGTTTTGACAGCGAATACAAAGAAGAATTTTTTATCGATGAACAGAAGAAACTGTTGAAATTTGATGAAGTACAAGCCAGAATTGTTGCTTCAGGATTAGAACTTAACCAGTTTAAAGACAAACGCGAAGTATTTAATACTGTTTATCAAAGAGGTAAACGCAATAATGGCGTAGTTTGGTTAGAAGACACAGTAAAAAGTGATGGGTTGAGCAATAATTTTTCACGCATTTATCGTTACCTCATCAATACCAAATTGATTAACAACAAAAACCTGAAAGAAGCTTTAATTGTTGCCGATAACAGGGAAAATGAAGTCCTTAATTTTTCGCAAAAAAACAAGAAAGATATACAGGATTTGATGAAGGTGAACAGTGAAATTCGCAATATCCGTTCGGTAAAAAATGAGTTTGACGAGTTTAGAGAAGCAGTAAGCCAATACAATGCAAAAGCCAGGGTTATCAGTCAATTGTACGATGGTTTTACCAAAGGATACAACGAAACCTTGCCGCAATTACAAACCCAATTAATTGAAAGGGATAAGAATATTGCCAAACTTAAAACAGAGATTAACGAAGAGTTAATTCCGCAAAAAGCAGATCTCGATCGTAAAATTGGTGGTAAGGAAGCTGAAGTACAAGCCAAAGCACATGTATTGAATGAAAAGGAAATTGAATTAAAAACCATTGCTTCTTTTGAGCCGGAAAGCATTTTAAAAGAACAATTGGCTAACCATGATTTAAAGCGGAAGGAAATTGAATCACGCATTACCATGGTTGAATTACAAAAATTGAACAGCAAACAAATTGATTTCCGTTTGCACCATGTTAATGAACAAATAACTCGTTTTCAAGGTCAGATAAAGAATTACAACGATTTATTGATCAATAAAATTTCGGGCACGGTAGAAAATAGAAAATTACTAAACTCCATTTTAAGTGAGCAGGTAATGAGTCTACCGGGAAGTCAGGTGCTTAAAAAAATCAAGAAAATTTCTGATACCCTCAATTTATTTGATGGAGAGATAGATATTTCTAAGAATATCGAAATCAAAGATTTTAAATCGGTTGAGGAAATAAAATCGGAACTAGAGTCGGTTAAACAAGAAAAAATCAATCTTGAGGGATTGCTAAAAGTAGTTACTGACTTCGAAAAATCGCAAGCAGAACTTGCTGCAATTAATGTCGAAATCGAAACGATTAAAATGAAATTGCTCAAAATCAAAGCCAAACCGGCCATGACCAAAGCAATTGATAAATCGAAAGCTGAAATTCATGAACTCAATTCCCAAAAAGAAAAATATGAACATGAACAACGTATCATCAGCAAAAAAATAGCACAAATTTCGAACGAATTACAAGAAGTAGTTGAAGATAAAAAGAAACGGGAAGACAGAATCAAACAGGTGATGGATTTCCGCAGGGAATTGGATGAATACGGCATCGTTGCTGAAGAATATGAAACAAGTGAAAGTTTGGATCAGTTGTACAACAAAATCATGATTAACCAACGCGACCGTGATTTATTGAAATTAAACAAGGATAAGTTGTTTGATAAACTTCGTGATAAATTACAAAGTACTTATGCCGACGAACAAGAATTTATTCAATATGTAGAAGAAGAAGTTGCGTTGGTAGAAGAAAAAGAAAGAAGCATCATGGCTTTATTGGAAAGTATTTCTACCCAATTTGCAAATCCGGCTTATGCATTACTAAAACGGTACGAAGAATTTAAAGAGTTTGTTTACAATAAATTTAACCAGAAGCTTTCTCAAACCCGTATTTCGGATATTGATTCGTTAACCATCGAATTGGTTGATAACAAAAGATTGGTTGAAGAGGTGCGGAAGATAAGCCAGATTCAAACCATCAAAGGTCAATTGATGTTTGAGTTTGATACCTCCGAGAATTTAAAAATTCTGAATAGTTATTTGGATTCCGGAAAGAAAATTGAGTTTGATGATTTGTTTGATATCACCTTGCATTTAAGTAAAAAAGGAACAACCAAACCGGTTGATTTAAGCGAACAAATCGAGTCGGATGGTACCGATAAGATGATTCGTTTGGTAATCATTATGAGCATTATTAACCGACTTGCCATCAATGATGAAGAAAACAGAATTGCCTTGTTTATTGATGAGGTTGCAACAATCGACAAACAAAACAGACCTGAATTGGTAAGATTCTGCAGAGAGCATCATTTCATTCCGATTTTTGCGGCACCGGATGCTGTTCCGGGATTTGGAAAATATTATTTCATCTATCCTAATCCGGGTAAGATTAATATCAACGAAAAATTGAATGCAATTTATGGGGAGAAGAATGAAACTGCTAATGTTTAATTAAACCACCATGAGAGCAGAACCAAAAAGTATCTTATTTTTTCTTTATAACTACTATGATATTGTAAAAGCTTTATTCGATTTACAATCCAAAGAAGGTTTTGTAAAGAAAGAAAAAATGCAGGTTGTTTTTAAAGATTTTGACACCAATGTGATGCAACAACTCATTGAGTACAAAATAGTAAAAAAACTTGGCGATGATTTTGAAATTCGCGGTGTCTATTTCAATTTTCTCGAATTTATATTAAGTGAATTTAGGCCGCTATTACCCGAAACCATTGAAAAATTTGAGCATTCCATTACTTCGTTGTTTAAAAAAATCAGAGAAGGAATTGGAAAGGACAAATTGATTCTTGGACAACGAATTAGTGATTTATATAATGAGATAAAAGAATTTGCAGAATCTGTTGAGAAAAATACGATTCGTTTATTGGCCGAAACAAGGGAGTTGAAATCGAATGTAGAAAAGATTGACTACCGAGAAAAAGTAAGAAAAGCTTCGTTTTGGATTGATTATTATATCACTCCATTGAATACCATTTTGGATATCAATTATGAAAATTCGATAACGAATAAATTATTTGATATCTCGAATTATGTAAATATCCGAAGACTCAATTTTGATGATGAACCTACCCGTCAACAATTTGAAAAACTTTACGTATTTCTCGTACAAACCAACGACGAGTTATTAAAACAATCGAAAGTATTAACCAATGAACTGCTCCCTTTAATCGATCGTATCCGCACCGAATCTTTGATATTAACCGGCTTTATTGAATTCCTTAAATCGCCGTATAAATCAAAAGTTCCGAAGGTGTTTAAGTTGTATCGCGATTCGCCATACAGCAACGATATGTATTTTAATGCCAAAGAATTTGTGGAACAATTTGGTCATGATGAATCCATTATTATTGATGATTCGTTGAATGGGCAGGAAATGTGGGTGTTTAACAAAGAAAAATACCGCGACGAAATGATTAAGGCATTGCCGATTCCTAATTATTTTGAATGGGCCGGAAAAAGATTGAAGGCAGAATACAAAAATCTGGAAACAGATAAATTCTTTTCTCTTACAGGATTACTATTTGAAGATGGAATCGAATTGGAAGTAGATCCAAAATCAGATCGACAGGTAATTAAAACATCACAAATGAATTTACGCGTACCAAAAATTAAAATCACAAAACATGGACTTTCCTAGATACCACAAAGAAATAGTAGGCGATTTGCTGGATGGCAAATTTATTTTAGCAAGCGATGCCAAATTCGTTGAATTAAAAAACAACACAGAATTTTATGATAAATTCTTCAAGGAAAGTTTTGGATTCGACCTTGAAATACGCAGCGATTATGCTTTTATCCTTTCCAACGAAACCAACGAACAACTGAGTAGGGATATTTGCGTGTTTTTTGGAATTCTTTGCTACGAATTGGATAAAGACAGCAAAAATTTCATGGAAGAAATTCAGTATGCTGAATTTGAACTAGAAAAAATTGATGAGTATTTTGACAATTCCGCCTATGCCGAATTAATCCAAAACAACAAACAACTTAAAGATAGTGAATCCAGAAAACAGTTTATCAATACGTTAAACAGAAGAAATATTATCGATAAAATTTCTGACAATAAATTCTCTTTCACCCAGGCTTATAAAGTTTTTGTTGACTTTGCCATGGATTTCGCAAAAGGTAAAATCACGAATCAAACTGCTACCGAATCCAGTGCATCGGAGCATAATAATCCGTTTGTGGAGGAAGGATATTAGGGAAATGAGTAAGTGAGGAAATGAGTAAATGAGTAAATGATTGAATGAGTAAATGTTTGAATGATTGAATGTTAATGAGACATACAGGTTAGGTTTCCGGTAAAGTTTAAACATAATTTACCTGGTTACTTGCTAACAATCTCCATTCCGGAACATTTTTAAAACGCCCAACTAGACGAATTTGTTACTACCCTCCTATCCTTATCATTCAACCAGGACCTCATGCTTGCTATAAGCTTCCATTAATTTCCTTTGCACATCTGCTGCGACAGGTGCATACGAATCAAAATACATATCAAATCTGGCACGTCCTTGGGTTAGCCTTCTTAATGCGGATGAAAACTGATGCATTTGAGCGAGCGGAACTTTAGCTGTAATCTTTTCAAAATGTCCATCCACTTCCATTCCTTGAACTACTCCCATTCTTGTTTGTATATCTCCCATTACCAATCCTACCATTTCGTTCGGACAAAATACTTCTACGGTATAAATTGGCTCCAACAATTGTGGACCTGCTTCTAAAAATGCTTGTCTAAAGGCATGCAATCCGGCTATTTTGAATGAAATATCGTTGCTGTCAACGTCATGCATTTTACCATCGTATATACTTACACGAATATCTCGTGCATAACAACCTGTAAGCGGACCGTTTTGCATTTTCTCCATTACTCCTTTTAAAATCGAAGGAAGGAATCGGGTATCTATTGCTCCACCAACTATACAGTTACAGAAAACCAACTTCCCTCCCCAATCCAATTCTATCTCTTCTTTGTTGCGTAGGTTTAATCCTTCCGGATTCGGCATCCCTTCATACCAAGGTTCAATACGCATGTACACCTCCCCAAACTGACCTGCTCCACCACTTTGTTTTTTATGGCGATAACTGGATTCGGCTCTTCTACTGATTGTTTCGCGATAAGAAATTTTTGGTTTCTCAAATTTGATATCCAGCTTATGTACATGCTCAATTTTCCATTGCAAAACTTTTAAATGTAACTCACCCTGACAATGCAATAACAATTGATTGGTTTCATGTGACATTTCAAAATGCATACTGGCATCTTCTTCTGCAAGCGTATGCAAAGCCTGTGATAATTTCTCTTCTTCTCCTTTGTTTACAGAAACAATCGCAACACTCAAATTTGGTTTTGGGAATTTTATAGGTTCCAGATTTAGGTTAGCGCCTTTTTCGTGCAGGGTATTGTTTACATGGGTTGAACGCAATTTTAAAGTTGCTCCAATATCTCCTGCCACCAATTCGTCGACCGGCAAACGGTTATGCCCTTCGAGTACAAATAACTGATTAATCTTTTCCGTTACGCCGGTATTTTCATTGATTAATTCACTTCCTGCTTTAATAGTTCCGCTATACACTTTAAAAACGCTTAACTCACCAATATGTGGTTCGATGATGGTTTTAAAAACAAACAAACATGCGGGACCCTTGGCATCACAAGATAAAGCGTTGCCGGTTTTGGTTATTTGAGGCGACATTTCGGTGGGTGCCGGACATACATAATCAATAAAACTCATGATGCGGCCAACACCCATATTTTTTTCGGCAGAAACACAGAAGAGTGGAAATATATCATGTTTTATCATCGAATGATGCAAACCTGCTTTCATATCTTCTTCCGAAAGTTCGCCTTGTTCGAAATACTTTTCCATTAAACCTTCGTCGTTGGAGGCGATTGCTTCAATCAACTCTTTATGCAAGTTTTCGGCCTTTTCCTTTTCCGAATCAGGAATTGGTAATTTTTCGGGTTTCCCTCCATTGGTACCATATTTATACATTACCATATTCAATACATCAATAATACAATTAAAATTACTTCCGGTTTCTACGGGATATTGAACGGCTACAACATTGCCGCCAAAATGGGATTTAGCATCGCGAAGTGTTCTTTCAAAATCTGCATCCTCTCTGTCTAATTGGTTAACAACAAAAATGGTTGGTGTTTTAAATGTATCGGTATACTCCCAAATAATATCGGTACCTACTTCCACACCCATTACTGCATTAAGAACCATTACACCGGTATCGGCACCGCGAAGTGCACCTATCACTTCACCAGCAAAATCGTCGTAACCGGGCGTATCAATAATATTTATTTTAAAATCCTTCCACGGTGCGTGTAGTATCGACGAGAATACGGAACTCTGCCGTTCCGTTTCCAGTTCATGGTAATCACTTGCAGTATTTTTAGCTGCAATGGTTCCCCTTCTTTTGGTTACGCCTGCTTCGAACAACATGCTTTCGGATAAGGTAGTTTTACCTGATCCTGCATGTCCGAGCAAGGCTATATTTTTAACGTGTTTTGAATCATAAGTTGCCATAGGAATACATATTAGATTATAAAAGATTTAATAAAAGTCTGTTTCTTGAGAAGAAGATAATTGCGCATAACCAAACAGTAAACTGAATTTTTTGAAATTGATACCTTAATAAATTATTATGGGAGAAAGTTTACCGGTTAATAAATGCATGGAATTCAACCTCCAGTTTTTCCAAATCTGCAATTAACGAGTCGACTTTTTCTTTCAGGAAATGATGTGGTATACGGTGCGGAAAATTAGGATGCTGATCGGTTTCGTTAACATACCTTCTTATGCTATGTTTGAGGTCATGCACATTGATTAATTGAATATGAAACTGGTTATGGAAATGTTCGATACCAACTAAGTCCTGCTTATCTTCTTTCCCGGGTGCAAATCGATACAATTCATTTTTGAGGTTATTCAACTTCTCCTTGTAATTTGCCAGTACTTCATACCATTGGTTGCATTCTTCAATCAATTGCAGGTGTTGTGTTGCAGTATTCATATGGATTTAATATTTATAGGGTGAATAATTAAAATACTAAGTTTAACAAATGCTTTTAATATGTCAAGAACAAAAGTTAGAACCCGTCAATTTTAATGCTGATATATGTCATTGCAATTCTTCTCATTTAGTAGAATTAGATGCTTAAAATTCACAAGAGCCATACTAAACGTGCCTTTCAGGAGAATCTGATATCCCGATAAATAGGCAGGTTAAGATTCTTGCCTAAAAAATGAACCGGTAAGTTTTATGGGGATTAACGTATATACACCTTTTCATTTTTTATGAAAAACATTCGTTGGTTTGGTATTACACATCAATTATTCAATAACTGTTTATTGATATTTTGAGCGCAAAAATGTCCCATGCTAAAACAACCCTGCAATAGATATCCTCCGGTTGGAGCATCCCAATCGAGCATTTCGCCAATCACATAATGTTGAGGAAGCTTATTCAACTGAAACGAAGGATCCGTTTCGTGTAAGGCTATGCCTCCGACAGTTGAAATAGCATCATCAATAGGAGCCATTCCGGTAATTTCTATCGGACATTGTTTGATGGTTTTTGCCAATATCTCCGGTTGTAAAAATGCTTCCTTGTTTATAACTGACTTCATCAGTGCAATCTGTAAGGAGTTTAGTTTTAAATGTTGCAACAATACATCGGTAATAGATTGTTTACCTCTCTCCTTTAACTTGAACAAAATAGTATCATCGTGTAAAGTGGGTTTAAGGTCAATAAACATAGTTGCAATTCCGGTTGCAGTAAGTTGTTTTCGAATTGCCGTACTCATGGCATAAGCTGCTCCTCCTTCTAAACCAAATTTTGTAATAACTATCTCTCCGGCTTTTTCGATAGTACCACAATGAACGGTAATATTTTTAAGTGGTTTGCCTTCTGCCTGAGAAATAAATTCTTTAGTCCAATTTACCTGAAACGCACAATTGGACGGTTGAAAGGGTATAACTTCAATTTCCTTTCTTAAAAAATAATTCGTCCATGACCCATCGCTTCCGGTAATCTTCCAGCTACCGCCGCCCAATGCAAAAACAACTATATCTGCCGATACAGTTAACATCTGGTTGTCGTGTACAAACAAAAGTTGATTGTTTTCATTCCATCCTTTCCACTCGCATTTATATTTAAAAAGAACTTGTTTACTTTTAACATATTCCACAATCGCATTTAATACTTGAATCGGTTTAATTTCTTTTACCGGAAACACCCTGTTACTGCTCCCAACAAAAGTTTCAATCCCAATAGCGTGCAACCACTTTTGCAATTGCACATTATCAAAAGAGCGCAATGCTTCTTCTAGATAATTGGGTGGTGAATACCTTGATATAAATTTATCCATCGATTCGGCATGTGTTAAGTTAAACCCACCATCACCGGCGACTAAAAACTTTCGTCCGGGTGCTGCATTTCGTTCATAAATAGTTATTTCAAATTTATCTTGCTGAAGGGTTGCAGCAAGCATTAAAGCTGCCGGACCGCTACCTATAATTGCTACCGATTTCTTCCTCATGTTTCGAAGGTAAGCTTTACGCATACTAAACATAATAAGATTAAGTATTGCGGTATTTTAGTGTGGAGGCACGTCAATGTCTCACCAAACTAATGGCAAGTGACAAATGACTGATGACTATTAACTAATCCCCTATAAATCCTATTTTATTCTGACATGGCTCATCCTTTTCCACAAACACGAAGTTTACCTTGCAATCCCAATTAAAAAACCATGTCTGATACGCATAATTTCCATCCCGAAAGTCTGATGATGAGTTTCGGATATAAACCTTCTCTTTCAGAAGGCGCTATAAAATCTCCGATATTTCAAACCTCAACATTTGTATTTAAAAATGCCGAAGCAGGAAAAGCATTCTTTGAACTTGCCTATGGAATTAGAAAACCCAACCCAGGTGAAGAGCCCGGACTTATCTATAGTCGCATAAATAATCCTGATCTTGAAATACTTGAAAATCGACTCACGTTATGGGACCGGGCAGAAGAATGTGCAGTATTTGAAAGTGGAATGGCTGCCATTTCAACCGTTTTACTGGAGTTTCTAAAACCGGGCGATTTGTTGGTTTATTCTATCCCTTTATATGGAGGAACCGATCATTTCATCAACGAATTTCTTTCCAAAATCGGCGTTCATTCTATTGCTTTTCATCCGGGTGAAGAACAACATGATTTAATTGAAAAAATCAAAGACAGTGGCAAAGAAAAAAATCTTGCCATGATCTTTATCGAAACTCCGGCAAATCCTACAAATGCCTTGATTGATATTGCAGCTTGTAAAAAGGTAGCGGATCATTTTTCAAATGATTCCAAGCAAGTATTATTAGCAGTTGATAATACTTATATGGGTCCGCTTTGGCAGCACCCATTATTACATGGGGCGGATTTTTCCTTATACTCCGCTACCAAATATATTGGTGGTCACAGCGATTTAATCGCAGGTGCATGTTGTGGAAATAAACAGGTAATAAAAAGGGTTAAGGCGCTTCGTACCTTTCTTGGAAATATGGCTGCACCCCATACCGGTTGGTTACTGATGCGTTCGCTCGAAACCCTTAAAGTTCGAATGGAAACCATGGCTCACAATGCACAAATTGTTGCCAATTGGTTGCATGTGCATCCCAAAGTAGAAAAGGTGTATTACCTTGGCATGATTAGCGAAAACAACAAAGAATACGAAATATACAAACGGCAATACAATTCGCCTGGAGCCATGTTATCTTTTGATATTTCTGGAGGTGAAGCGGAAGCATTTCGTTTTCTCAATTCTCTCAAACTGATTAAACTGGCTGTTAGTTTAGGAGGAACCGAATCATTGGCTGAGCATCCTTATACCATGACGCATACCGGCATTGATCCTACGCATGCCAAGGTGATGCATATAACCGAAAAACTAATTCGAATTTCTATTGGTATTGAACATCCGGATGATTTGATATGGGATTTGAGCCAAGCGTTGGAGAAGTGCTAAATTTTAGTTTAAGTACTTAGGAATATAACTCGTGATGAATTAATCTTTTGGGATTATCTAATAACCAAAGTTCAAAGCAATCTGTCCAAAGCTATCAGTCCAAGGCAATCAGTCCAAAGCAATCAGTCCAAGGCCAAATGTCTATTTCATACTGCCTCTTGCCTCTCGGACACCAAAATCAAAAAGCCTTATTGACCAAATCCCTTACCACTAACCACTAACTCCCCATCAACTGTCCATTCATTACTTCTAGTCCCTCAACAAACGATCTCGGTTCATAACCTAATTCCTTGCGTGCTTTGTCAATAATAAATCCCGTAATGGGTGGACGTTTTGCCGGTTGGTTAATAGAGGAAGATTTTGACCGATGTATAAGATCTTTATTCAGTTTCCAGAAGTCGGCAATTTGCAATACTGCCTCATAAATGCTTAAAAAGTCTTTCCCTCCAATATGAAATATCCCGGATGCTTTTTTCTTTGCAGCCAGTAAGCAACCTATTGCTAAATCTTCGGCCAACGTTGGAGTTCGATATTGATCATCCACCACATTTATTTCTTTACCTTGTTCTAAATTTTGCTTTGCCCATAGCACAAAATTGCTGCGACTCATATCGTGTACCACGCCAAAAACAAGTATAGCTCTAATTATAGTCCAACTGACAGCATTTTCTCTTACCAACATTTCACCTAAAAGTTTGGATTGGCCATAGTAACTAATTGGATCCGGTTTCTCCTTTTCATCCACAGGACCATGCTTACCATTAAATATAAAATCGGTAGATACATGAACCAAATGCACTCCATAGTTATTACAACTTGTAACCAAATACTTAACCGCATCCACATTCAAAGCATCACATCCTTTGTGATCTGATTCACACAAATCAACATTGGTCATTGCTGCAGTATGGATAACCACGTCCGGTTTATGCAATGCTATTGTCTTTTCAACTTGTTTATAATCGGTTATATCCAAAGATTGAAAGGTATAACCTGTAGCAGGCTTATGTCGATTAGTACCTTTAGCGGTAACAATTAATTCGATATCGTTTTGATTGCAACATAAATCAATTAGTTTTTGACCAAGTAATCCATTGCTACCGGTGATAAGAAGTTTCATGGAGCGAAGATATAGGAAATGAGTAAATGAATAAATGAGTAAATGAGTAAATGAGTAAATGATAAATGAGTAAATAAATGGCTGGCATATATCTTGGTTTAGGAATAAAACCACTATCTTGTCGTCAACAAATTTTTTATGCAAAAAACACTATTGATAATTGGCTTGCTATTTCTTGCAAGTTGCTTCTCATCGAGGGTGTTGGTAGCTCCAACACAATCCGATGTGGATAGGGTTTCAAATAAATTTCCGGACTATACCTTAGAACAATTAAATGAAGGAAAATCTTTGTTTCAACAACACTGTAAGCAATGTCACGGCTTAAAAAATCCGGGCTCTTATAATGAAGAACAATGGAATTCGATTGTTGTGAAGATGGCAGCCAAGGCCAATAAAAAAATAGAAACTATTGATGCAAATACCCAGGAATCGATTCGGAAATATTTGGTAACCATGGGCAAGAGAGATTGAGTAAACAGTGGATTTATCCATCAATTGAATTCCTGAAAATTTATCTTCTCTAAGTTTAACCGTCGCATTTAACGAACTTCTAATTTGGTATACCGGAAACCTTTGTCGCTATGTATGCGCATTACATACAAACCGGACTGAAGTAAATCCAAATTAATTTTACAAGCTGAATTTAATTGGGAAAACTCTAATTTAAATGACTCTCCAATCATATTGGTTGCTTCCACTTGATCAACTTTAGCAATATCTATGGTACAATGTTTGGATGCAGGGTTTGGATACGCCAATACAAATGTGCTTGCCTCATTAGTTTTCTTTAACCCTGTAACTATTCGAGGATCTACCGCTTCCAAAACTTCATCCCGTCCTTCTAATATTCCTTTTACAGTTGGTTTTACGATTCGATCTATTCTTACTCCTTTTCGTTGGGTATCATACCCATCAGGATACAAAACCCTAAGGGTTGAAAAACTGGTATAAAACGGCCGCATAACCGGTGATAACACCGTTATATTACCATCTGCTCCTGCTGTTTGTGAACCAATGGTTTCGGAAAGTGGAAATTTCTGTAACATCATTGCAGAATATTCGGATTGACTTAAAGATTGCTGATCAACTAAAATAACTACTTTACCCTGGTAAGCATCCGAATTATTATCTACTCCAATTTCGGATTTAGTATATTCCAAAAAGGTGCCAGGATACGTTACATCCGGTAACGAAAGGGTAGCGTAATGAACTTTATTGGGCATAATCCACTGACTTATTCCCCATGCAGTTCCATTTGGATAATTGCGTAAATCAAAAATGATAAGCGGAAGGTTTTTAAATTCGGTATACATGGCATTTATTTCTCCTTGTTTTAACCTACCCATATTTACATAACCACAATTGCACGCCGGAATTAATTCATACGAATTCCCGAAAATGGTTGAGGTTGAATCATAATAAGCAGACGCAGATAAATTACTGTATATGGTTGCCGTTTCAACCTCTCCATTTCTCTCCAATTCTATTGTTATGCTGCCCATTGTTTGATTTCGGATTAATTGTGTACATAGCAACCGATTTAAGTAACCTTCGTTCGAATAAGCAAGGAACTGTTTCATGCTGTCGCGTAATTCATCCGTAGTTTTACCTTGGATGCTTAACACAATATCTCCTACTTTTACTTTGGTGATATGATTGAACACCTTGGTAACAACAAACTTATTTTCGATATATCTTAGTACGATACCCGGATAATAATTCCCATAATAGTTTTGAATGGTTAAGGTATTAATGGATCCATGTGAATCATTTATTTTCGACATACAATGTGCCATTGCCTTCTGATAGCCAAGGGCATTTAATGCATCCGAAACCGGCATTACAGACTGCAGCAATGTGCTATCCCAAGATTGATCCATTATTAGATTGTTCGGATTAAAATATGCGATAATATTCCAGTATCGAAATAAATACAATAATCTTACGGCTTGTATCGGATATTCCTGTGCTATGTAATCCAACCTTTCTCCATTAAAAGTTAACCATCCTTTGTTATTCGGATCAGAACCAGAATTAAGTTGCACATAACAATTATTTCGAGGCCGGAAACGGGATCGAATCGTATCCAATAAAACAGAAACCGAATTATCCAATATTGTATTATAAAACCAGTTGGTATTTAAATTAACCGTAAGACTATCTGCTTTAACAACCGGCTCGGTTAATGGGGAAGGAACACTTCCAGCTTCAGTAATTAATTCATGCATAATCAGATTAAACGAATCATTGGTTGAAACCGACTGAATCCTATCGATTTTTGAAATCAGAACACTATCCCAATTGACCTTACATTCACTTAAACCCGGATGAAAATACTTGAGGTAACCCCATATCTTTCCGGTATAATAAAATCTCACCTGTACTTCTTCACGGGTAACGGCATTCGTTTTTTGTAAAAGGATGAAAGAAAATAAGAACCCTATTAATAGTTTATATTTCATCTTTTTGAAGTTTTAATATTCCTTCATATAGTATCTCAATATATAGATTTAGTTGCATTATCCTATATAAAATGTAACCTGATTAGCCAGATATGGTAAACCAATTTAAGGATACTACCGATAACAGATTCCAAACTACCTACCGGAATATACCACTTACCGATTCCGGGTATTTATCTGCCAGTCTGTCATAAATTATATTATATTTGCCCCTCAATGCGAGCGAAACAATGAGAGGAATAGTTGCCGATATTACGGTAGAAAATGCAACCAGAAATCTATATATAGAAACTTATGGATGTGCCATGAATCTTGCAGATAGTGAGGTAATGGCGTCTATTATGGGAACCAATGGCTTTAAAACCACTAGTGATCCAATGGATGCCGATGTGGTTTTCCTGAATACCTGTGCTATACGCGACAATGCAGAGTCGCGCATCTGGGGACGTTTAAAAGAATTAAAGTACCAGAAAAAGAAAAATCCGGGCCTTATTGTAGGAGTAATGGGATGTATGGCAGAAAGGCTGAAATCCAAACTATTGGAGCAGGAACAATTGGTAGATATTGTGGTTGGTCCGGATGCCTATCGGGATATTCCAAAACTTATAGAACAAGTGGAAGAAGGCCAGAAAGCTGTGAATGTTTTGTTAAGTCGTGAAGAAACTTATGCAGAAATAACACCGGTTAGATTAAGCAGCAATGGAGTAAACGCCTTTGTGAGCATCATGCGCGGTTGCGACAATATGTGTTCATTTTGTGTGGTTCCATTTACCCGAGGAAGAGAAAGAAGCAGAGAACCGGATAGTATTGTTAATGAGTCGCGTATTTTGTATGAACAAGGCTACAAAGAAATTACCCTTCTTGGTCAAAATGTTGATTCATATAAGTTTATTGATTCGGATGGTAAGGTATTATGCAATTTTGCCCAATTGCTAGAAAAAGTAGCCTTGATAGCTCCGGATCTTAGGGTTAGATTCTCTTCATCGCATCCAAAAGACATAACCGACGAAGTTTTGTATACCATCAAAAAGTACGACAATATCTGTAACTATATTCATTATCCTTTACAGAGCGGAAACTCTCGGGTATTGCGGCTAATGAACCGGACATACGACAGGGATTGGTTTATCAAACGTTTGGAGAGAATCAGAGAGATAATACCGGATTGTGGAATTTCGACCGATGTTATTGTTGGATTTTGTAGTGAAACAGAAGAAGAATTTAAGGATACGATGCAGTTATTCGAAATTGCTCAATTTGAATTTGCCTATATGTATGCTTATAGTGAAAGACCGGGAACACTCGCTGCTAAAAAATACAAAGACGATATTGACGCGGTAACAAAAGGTCGTAGGTTGGCTGAAATTATTGCATTACAACACCGAATCAGTGCAGAAAAACACCAAGCTGAAATCGGAAGAACATATACTGTGCTCATTGAAGGCTATTCGAAAAAATCAGAAAATGATTTAAAAGGAAGAAACGATAAAAACCAGGTAGTTGTTTTTCCAAAAGAAAACTTTCAAAAAGGACAATATGTTAAGGTTCTTATTGAAAAATCGACCACTACCAGTTTAATCGGACGGATTGTAGAAGAAGTTAAATTTTAATCAAATGACATTACAAAGTATCAAACAACGATTTGAAATAATAGGCAATTCACCCCTTTTAAATTATGCATTGGATACTGCAACAAAAGTTGCTGCAACCGATATTACCGTTTTAATTAATGGTGAAAGTGGCGTTGGTAAGGAAGCTTTTTCTAAAATCATCCATCATTTAAGCAACCGCAAACATGGCAATTTTATTGCGGTTAACTGTGGTGCGATTCCCGAAGGTACGATAGATTCCGAATTATTTGGTCACGAAAAAGGTTCCTTTACCGGGGCATCTGATTTGCGCAAAGGGTATTTTGAAACCGTAAGTGGTGGAACTATTTTTTTAGATGAAGTAGGCGAATTACCCCTCGAAACCCAAGCCCGTTTGTTGCGCATGCTCGAAAGTGGGGAGTTTATAAAAGTAGGATCTTCGAAGGTGCAAAAAACAGATGTGCGTGTGGTTGCAGCTACCAATAAAGATTTGTTGGAACTGGCACACCAAGGAAAATTCAGGGAAGATTTATATTATCGATTGAGTACGGTTCCGATAAAAGTACCGGCACTCAGAGACAGAAAGGAAGACATTTTCTTATTGTTCCGAAAATTCAGTGCTGATTTTGCTGAAAAATACAGAGCAAAACCTATTGAACTGAATGCCGAAGCTCAGGAGATATTGGTTAATTATCGCTGGCCGGGAAATATCCGTCAATTAAAAAATATTGCAGAACAACTCTCCGTGTTGGATGAAGATAAAAACATCAGCGCGGAAGAATTAAAACGGGTATTACCTCCTGAACGCTCCGGATTACCTATGTTGATGAGTACCGCTACCAACGAACTAATGAGCGAAAGGGAAATCTTTTATAAGGTATTATATGACTTAAGAAAAGATGTAATGGACCTAAAAGGTGTTGTGTATGATATCCTTCAGAATGGAAATACCAACAGAGATTTAAATTTGAATACGAATTTAGACACTTTTGGCCATATCCCTGAACCTACGCACCATGAGAGACCTTCCGGCACAGCACACCATAATTTCAACCAACCTGCCCCACAAAATACCATAATTGAAATTCCGGTAGCCCAACAAGTGCAGGAATCCCTTTCTATTGAAGAGAAAGAGGTAGAATTAATACGGAAAGCTTTGGATAAATATAAAGGCAGACGTAAAAAAGCAGCAACCGAACTGGGCATATCAGAACGCACCCTGTATAGAAAAATTAAACAGTATAACCTCGAATAATTTTTTATATTGGTCCGATGATAAGAATTTTTCTACTCCTCCTGACAATGATATTATTGGGGGAATTAAAAGCCCAGGTAATTGACGACGACAATGGAAAAACTTATTTCTATTATGATACCATTACCAAAAGAAAAGTAAAGGAAATATTTCACCACAAACAGGTGATTAAAATTATGCCTGATCCTGCGCACCATGGACAATATATCGATACCATGATGCACATGAAAAATGGACCTTATACCCGGTATTATGAAAACGGCTCTCTGGAATGCAGTGGATATTATCTCAACGAAAAAAAAGATAGTCTTTGGAAATATTACGACATGCGCGGTTCGATTGTAAGAACAGAGAAATGGAGAAAAGGGGAGCCGGTGAATTGAGATATAAGTTATGAGTTATAAGTTATGAGTTATAAGATATGAGTTTTGAATTATAATAACTCTTCAATTGCCAAACACCATAGAAATTTATCATAGCGCACATGAACAATGCCGACATTGCAGATATTTTAAAGCAGTTTGCTGATTTAAGTGAACTGCATGGAGGGAATCCTTTTAAAATAAAATCGTATGCGATTGCTGCATTCCGCATCGATAAAATGCAGGAAATTTTGGATGGCAAAACAGTTGCGGAGCTCGAAAAAATGGAAGGCATTGGAAAAAGTGTCGCTTCCAAAGTATTTGAAATTACCACCACCGGGAAAATACAGGAACTAGAGAACCTAATTAACGATACACCTCCAGGAGTATTGGAGTTGTTTAAGGTAAAGGGAATCGGCCCGAAAAAAATTGCTTATATCTGGCAAGAATTAGGAATTGAAAGTGTGGGTGAATTACTTTATGCCTGCAAGGAAAACCGTTTGGCACAAGCGAAAGGATTTGGAGCAAAAACGCAGGATAGCATCAAGAAAAATATTGAATTTATCTTCGCCAATGCAAACCGTTTTCATTATTCGAATATCGATCGCACCGCAAATCAATTGCTTGAAGTATTGCGTAAAACACCCGGCATAATAACAGCTGAACCATGTGGAGCACTTAGAAGAAAAATGGAGGTACTGGATGAAATGGAATTGGTAATTGCAACAGAAGATATTACACAAACCCTGCAAACCTTATCATCTATACCATTTATGCAGGACGCCATTGTTGGTGAAAGGTTTCTGAGAGCAAAAATTAATGGCATGATACCACTGCAAATTTTTGTTACCAACAAAAGACATTTTGCTTCAGAATTATTTATTCGAACAGGAAACGAAACCCATGTTTCACAAATTAAAGTAATCAATCCGGAAGCCGAATCAGAAGAGCAAATATACAGCGACAATGGAATGTCCTTTATCGAACCGGAAATGCGCGAAGGTTTAAATGAAATCGACAAAGCAACAAACCATACCTTGCCATTGCTGATTGCTTTAAAAGATTTAAAAGGCATTTTGCACAACCATAGCACTTGGAGTGATGGAGCAAATTCCTTAGAAGAGATGGCTATGTATTGCAAAGATTTGGGATACCAGTACTTTGGCATTTGCGATCATTCTAAATCTGCTTTTTATGCCAATGGCTTGCAAGAAGAAAGAGTTTTACAGCAACATATCGAGATCAATAAACTCAATTTAAAACTTGCTCCATTTAAAATTTTTAAAGGCATTGAAAGCGATATTTTATATGATGGGCAATTGGATTATCCCAATGAAATTTTAAAGCAGTTCGACTTTATTGTTGCATCTATCCATTCAAATCTGAAAATGCCCGAAGAAAAAGCCATGTCGCGGCTGATACGTGCAATCGAAAATCCATATACAACCATACTCGGACATCCAACCGGAAGGTTGTTGTTGATGCGGGAAGGTTATCCAATCGATCATAAAAAAGTAATTGATGCATGTGCTGCAAATGGCGTGGTAATAGAATTAAATGCCAATCCGTATCGGTTGGATTTGGATTGGCGACATATTGATTATGCACTACAAAAAAATGTGATGATATCCATTAACCCGGATGCACACGAAAAGGAAGGGTTTATGGATATGCAATACGGCGTTGCTGTTGCCCGAAAAGGGGGATTAAATAAGGAGATGTGTTTTAATGCATTTACAATGGAAGAAATATCAACCTATTTCGATAAACGTAGGAATGTAATTGTGTAATTGCGTAATTGTGTAATTGTGTAATTACGCATTTACGTAAATTAAAAATAGGTAGAAACTCCAAAATTAAATCCGGCCGTTGTTGCAGGAGGATTACCAACCACATCTCGTTGTTTCATGAAACGATAATTAAGTCGTAATACGGTTTGCGAAGTTGGACGAAAGCTTATTGCCGGCATCACCGACCATAACTCATCTCCTATTCTATCTTGTGTTTCGTTAAACTTTCCAATATTCCAATCCACATATTCGAAACGACACGCCAGATTAATAACCGCATTGTCCCATGCGCCAATGGTATGTTTCCAAACCGGTTGAACGATATCCAAAAACCCACCCCATTGTTTGTTCCCAAATTGTTGCGTATAACCGGGTGGAATATCAACAAAAATCCAAGCCAATTCACCGATGATATTGGTATTAACTTTTGGAACAACAGCATTTAAATCTACGGCAAATACATCGCATCTTCTTTTTTCATCAAGTACTATTCCATCTATTTGATATTGGTTATAAACCCCGCCCATGTATGATAATCCAATTTCGCCTACTTTAAAATTCTTGACTGCTACTTTACCGCTAACCATCATTTCACCATTTGCACTTTCTTCAAATCGGTTAACGTTTTGTTTGGAAGCCGGCAAATACGTTTTATTCTGGTTATTCTCGATGATGCTCTGGTCGAAACCATTGGTTAAATAAAACTCATATCCCATCAACCATTTTTTATATCCATACTTGCCATAAACCCCAAAACCTGCATTGCTCCATGTAGCCGGCAACATTTGCGTAGCTGAAATCGGTCGATCTGTAAACTCCCATTTCGGTCCATCGTGGTTTTGGTTAAACGCTCCAATGGGATTCATCACAATACCGCCTCTAAGATTTAACATGGGATGAAATTCAAAATCAACGGCTGCAAATTCAATTGCTATCTCCTTGGTACCATCTTCAAATTCGATTTCGGTTAGAAATTTTATTTGTTTGGTGATGCTCGATGAAACAAATAAAGTTAAGCGCCTGAATTGAAACTGATGTCCATCTGAAACCCCATCCGTGCCTATGTGTTGCCAGTTCACTTCCATATAACCTCCCAGGGCTACCGGTAATTTATCCATGGTGAGAAACGGTCGGTTGTATACCGCATCCATATTCAATTTGGGTGTTTGCTTTATTTTAGAATCCTGCTTTAATAACGTACTATCAATTTGGGCATAAACAGGAATCGCCAAACATAGGTTTAGTATAAAACCAACAGTAATTCTTATTTTCATTTTAGTGAAATCAATAAATTATTTTCTTTAATCAAAACAGGTAAAACGCGCAATGCTTTATCGGCCGGACCACTCAACACCGAACCTTTTTTGTCGAACTCGCTGCCATGCGCCGAACATTGTAGAATATTACCAAACAAGCGTAATTCGGTACCCTGGTGTGTACATCGCATTAAAACTGCCGTGTAATTTTCGGATTGACGATTCACCAAAACAGGATATTGCAAACTACTATTTTGCACTATTACCATTTCCTTATAGGTAACACGGTTGTTACTGATTTCTTCAAAATCGGATAATGGAACCACCAAATATGAACCTTCGATTGCTGCATTAGAAACCTTGGTTGATTTGCATCCCTGAAGTGCATTTAAACCAACCATTCCTAAACAACCTAAACTGCATGCTTTTATAAATTCTTTTCTATCCATCTTAAAGTGATTTTAGAAATTTAATTAACGCTTCGCGGTCTGAAGCACTTAACTGGTTGTACTTGTTTACACTTCCGGTCGCTTCTCCTCCATGCCAAACAATAGCTTCTTCAATACTTTTTGCCCTACCATCGTGCAATAAATAAAACTTACCTCCTTGCGAATTGTCTGCCAATCCAAGTCCCCATAAGGCTGATGTTTTCCATTCGGAAGTAGCTGCGCTTCCTTCGGTGTAACCATCATCTAATCCGCTTCCCATATCGTGAAGCAACAAATCGGTATAAGGGTGAAATTCGACAAAGGATAATTGAGGAATGGTTGAATATCCTGTTTTAAGCGTTTGCTTATGGCATCCTTCACAACCCGATTGTATAAAAATTTGCTTGCCGGCTTTTACAGTTGCATCCTCGCTGTTTCGTTGTACAGGAGCCTTTAAGGTTAACAGATAAAAAACAACATCGTTGATGGTATTTAAGGACACTTCCGGTTCTACCTCTTTTCCACTGAGAGGATCTAAAGGTTCATTAGCGGAAGTAATACCCATATCCTGGTTATACGCTCCGGAAGTTTGTTGTAATAAACTGTGAACCGCTCCTTTTTTCCCAAACCTGCCAATATACTTACCGTTGTTGGTAGCACTTCCGGGAACAGGTAAAACATAGGATGGAATTTTATTCCAATTTGGCACTCCTGAAATACCATCGCCATTCATATCATTTGGATCGGCCATGGATAAAATATCGGCATCCGACACACCTGCAATAAATCCCAAACCTGAATTAATTGGAGCCAACAACTGCGTGTATGGAACTCCAGATGGCAATTGTTCGGGAGCATATCCGGGTAAAGCACGGTGTTGCAATTGCGGACCACCTTTATCCAAATAATGGTTTCCGGTACTGTCTGTTTGTCCAAAACGGGTTAAGGTAATAAAAGGATGTCCTTTACCGTCGCCGGCATGACAACTACCACAACTTGTAGCCACAAATACAGGCCCCAAACCGGTTTCGCGTGTAAATATTTCTTCGTTAAAGGCTCTATCGCCGGCTAAAAACTGTAAATTTTGTGCTGAAGTTAATCCGGCTATCGGTCCGTCAAGTAATTCATTATCTGCAGGCAAATCCGGCTCCAGCTTGCTGCAAGCAACAATAAAACCGGTTATAATTAATAAACTTACCCCTTTTATTCCATTCATAACTATTGTAAATTAAAGTCTCCTAAAAAATAATCAGGCAAATATAAATTTGTTTTTATTTATTTCTAATTAATTTTTTAGGCTTATCTAATTTATCAAATTTAGTAAGGCCTAATTAGTTCTAAGGGAAGAATATGTAGTGTTGGCAGAAGGTCAACTTCAACAGAAAGGCCAACTACAACTGAAAAAACTTACTTTTGCATTAAATTTACCAACGCTTGCAAAAAATATTAATCCTGCGTTTCAGTTCCATAGGCGATATCGTATTAACCACCCCGGTTGTACGTTGTTTAAAAAAACAGCTTCCATCTTCAGAAATTCATTATCTCACCAAACCTGCCTTTGCAACCATATTAGAAAACAATCCTTATATCGACAAGATACATGTGCTAGATAAACCCTTGCTCGATAAAATAAAAGATTTAAAGGCAATAGGATTTGATTGTATTTTAGATTTACACCATAATATCCGAACACTTTTGATTAAAAGTTTATTGGATATTCCGACCTTTTCATTTAACAAATTGAATGTCGAAAAATGGCTTTTGGTTAATACCGGAATTGATATATTGCCTTCGGTACATATAGTGGATAGGTATTTTGAAACGGCAAAGAATTTAGACATAAAGAACGATAACCAAGGATTGGATTTTTTTATTGCAGATTCAATTGAGTTGCCAAAAAACTTACCCGCTACTTATATAGCATTTGCCATTGGCGCACAACATGCGACCAAACGATTACCTACCAATAAAATTATTGATCTTTGCAACCAATTACACTTGCCGGTTATTTTATTAGGAGGAAAAGAAGACATTGAACCAGGAAATCAAATCGCCAATAGTTCGACTAACCAAATTATCAACTTATGCGGACAAACAAATTTACAACAATCCGCTTTGGTTATAAAACACAGTTTTAAAGTAATTGCACACGACACCGGTTTAATGCATATTGCAGCTGCTTTAGGCAAGGATGTATTATCGGTTTGGGGAAATACCATTCCGCAATTTGGCATGTATCCATATACCAAAAACAACAAATCAAATTATTCCCTATTTGAAGTTACCAATCTATCCTGTCGGCCATGCAGTAAGATTGGATTTAATTCTTGTCCGAAACAGCACTTTAATTGTATGAACCAACAAGATCTGGCGAAGATTGCAGAAAAGGCCAAGGATTGGGTGTATTAATAAGGTTTAATTAGTCATTGGTCATTGGTCAGTTGTCATTGGTCAGTTGTCATTGGTCGGTTGTCATTGGTCAGTTGTCATTGTTCATTGGTCAGTTGTCATTGGTCATTGTCAATCAAATTCAAGTTCGAATATTGGCTTTTGCCAAACAATAGTTTCTTTAAAAAATGTGCGCTTTGACTAATCCTAAGCAAATTTGCTTCATTTCAAACCCAATATAGGTGTAATATCCAGCTCGATGTTCTAACAATTTACAACCACCAACTCATATCTTATATCTTATAACTTATATCTTACAACTTATATCTTATATCTTATATCTCAAAAGTCAAATCCATTCCATCAAACGTACCTGAGCTCATTAACAATACGTTTTCTTTGCCGGTATAGTGTGAATCGATAAAATTTCTGAGTTCGTTTTTATTGGTAAATACAACCACCCCATCTCCAAAATGGGCAGCCACTTCATCCTTTTCGAGCATGGGCATTTTTTTCATTTCAAGGGCGTGGGTACTAAATAATACAACACGTATATCAGCTTCAATCATGGAATTGTTGTATTGAGGCAGAAACTCCTTGTTTAAACTACTGAATGTATGCAATTCATAAGCAGCAATTAATTTGCGTTCGGGATACAAATTTTTAACTGCATTAATGGTTGCTTTCAGCTTTGAAGGTGCATGTGCAAAGTCGCGGTAAACAATTGAATCTGCTGATTCCTGAATGGTTTCAAGACGTTTTGCGGTACCTTTAAATTGTTGCATAGCTATAAAAAATTGAGCCTCGGTTAGTCCAGCTTCTAGACACGCAAATTTTGCCGCCATCATGTTTTGCAGGTTATGGTTTCCAAAAACCTTTAATGGAACTGATTCATTATTGTTCATAATTGTCGTTATACCATTTGCAACAGAATTATCAGGAGTATGATACGGTATAAGTCGGGCTGCGCATGGGGTTTGTTCGCAAACTCGTTTTACCTCCGGATCATCGGCACAATAAATCAAAGCACCTGTTGCAGGTAACGCTTTAATAAAAATCTCAAATTGATTCACATAATTTTCATAGGTTGGGAATACATTGATATGATCCCAAGCAATGCCGGTGATGATGGCAATATCAGCATGGTATAAATGAAATTTCGGACGCAGGTCAAGTGGTGAGGTTAAATATTCATCGCCTTCGAATACAGCAAGTTCAGATGATTCAGTCAATCCAACCATGGTATCAAACCCTTCGATCATCGAACCAACCAAATAATCAAAAGACATTTTATGGTAATGCAGTGCAAACATAATCATGGCAGTAGTGCTGGTTTTTCCATGGCTCCCTCCTACCACGATGCGTTTTTTGTTTTTGGTTTGCTCGTACATGTATTCCGGAAACGAATAAATTTTCAACCCAAGTTCGATGGCACGCAACATTTCAGGATTATCTTTTCGGGCATGCATACCAAGTACGATGGCATCAATATCCTTGGTAATATTTTCAGGGAACCAGCCAAATTGTGCCGGTAATAAACCAAGTTTTTGTAAACGCGATTTGGCAGGTTCGTAAATTTCATCATCAGAACCGGTAACTGTAAAACCTTTGTGGTGTAATGCCATTGCCATATTGTGCATTACCGCACCACCTATTGAAATAAAATGTATTCGCATGTTTATTGTTAAAGGTTGCAAATTACATAGGGCATATAACGAATAAAAGAGGAGTTATGAACATGTACCGCAGGTTTGTATATGCCCAATCATCCTGATGAGCACACAAGAAATTAGCTTTTGAATGATAAAAAGCACATCAGGTATTTGATCTATCAGAATACGGTGTAATACTTTCTATTTGCAATTTATGCTACTCGTGTTATATTTATATTAAGTTTAAGATGGACACAAAATCAAAAACTTAAGTATAAATCCAATTTTAACTTTTCCTTAAAACCCAACAAATATGAAAAAATTAATCGCAGAATTTATCGGAACATTTAGTCTGGTGCTTATTGGATGCGGGTCGGCAGTAATATCCAGTGTTGCCACAACCGGTGCAGCTGGCATCGGACTCCTTGGCGTTTCTATGGCATTTGGATTTACCGTAATGGCAATGGCTTATACCATTGGAGGGATTTCCGGTTGTCATATTAATCCAGCGATAACCATTGGATTTTGGAGTCTTGGAAAAATAGAAACCAAGGAGGCATTGTCGTTTATTGTGGTTCAGATTTTAGGAGCCATTGCCGGTGCTGGTATGTTGTATTTAATTGCCAGTGGAACTCCTCACTTTGTGATGCCCGAATTTGGACTTGGTGCCAATGGTTGGGGTGAAGGTTATTTAGGTGAATACAATACACAAAGTGCCTTTGTGGTTGAAACAGTGATGACATTTTTATTTGTATTTGTCATTCTTGCAACTACTTCCAAATACGGTAACAGCACGATGGCTGGTTTAGCCATTGGAGTTACTTTGATGCTCATCCATTTAGTTGCCATACCCGTTACCGGAACGTCTGTAAATCCTGCCAGAAGTATTGGTCCGGCACTATTCTCAGGCGGAAAAGCAATCGCACATTTATGGCTATTTATTCTGGCCCCAATTCTGGGTGCATTATTGGCTGCCTTTGTTTGGAAAAACGGATTCGAGAAAGAATAAAAATTATTTGACTCCTGCATAAATAAAAATGTATTCATTTAGTAGGAATAATTGTTTTTAGGTAACAAATCCGGATTGAGATGATTGATTTGAAACATATCTCTAAGAACGGATTAATTAGATTAGAATAACTTTCAAAGTTGAAAGAAAACACCGTATACTATGATAGCATATTGTATATCCGATAATCTATTGACCCTATGGATGTAGCTGAAAACAACAAACTCACCTACCGCCGCATTCGTTCGGCAATCGGATACCTCGGCATTGGTCTACCCATTGTTTTATTGGTATTGTCGTGTATACCATTTTTCAAAACCGATATACAGGAATCGATCAGTCATTATTATTATACCAACTTAAGAGAATTGTTTACAGGTGTATTGTGTGCTGTTGGTTTGTTTTTAATTCGTTATAAAGGATATAAAAATCCTTCGTGGTGGAAAAACGACAATCTCTTAACCAATATTGCCGGTGCGATGGCCTTTGGTGTAGCGCTTTTCCCGACCAATGCAATGGATTGCGAACAAAAAATATACACCTTAATACCTTCTTGCCTATCCTTGCTCGGAACTATCCATTATGGTTTTGCAGGGGTATTTTTTGTATTGTTGGCAATATTGTCTATTCATTCATTTACCATTGGCCAACGTGATAATGCACAGATTCCAATCAGTATTTTTAATGAAAATAAAATTTACAAAACTTGTGGTTATCTGATGTTTCTCTTTATTCTGTTGGTTCCGATTTGTGGTGCCCTTCATATTCAAAAAGCAACCTTGGTACTTGAAGCCTTAAGTTTATTTGCATTTGGGATATCCTGGCTGATTAAAGGCAGGGCGTTGGGAGATAAGGGAGAATTGGGGAAGAGGGTTTATAGGGAGATATGAGTTATAAGATATGAGTTGTAAGATATGAGTTGAGGGTAAAACGGGTTAGTAGCATATTTTATTTATAAAGAATCATGTTGGAAATTAACTATGGAAACAATTGAGCATGCGGAACGACTATTTGATGAAGTAAGCAAAGGAAATAAGGAGGCGAAAAGCAACTTTTTGATACCATTTCCATCTACTTTACCCGGCTGGCACATGAAGAAAGAATGCCCTTGTTGTTGGAAAAAATGGAAAACTGGGGAAAGCTACATCAAAGGGAACAACCCGATTTTCTGGCTTTAACTTATTTATCGGATGGCATGTTGGCCTTCCTTGCCGACCATTTTGAACAGGCATTAAAAAAATGAATTTGGCATGCGACTTATTCAAAGAACAGAAAGATGAAAATGGAATTGCAGCTTGTGGTATTTGCATGGGTTTTTTATACCGTTCAAACGGTGAAATTGACCTTGCCTTAAAATATGGTTTGTCGGGTTTGGATCAACTCGAAAGAACCAATAGTTTTCCTATGTTTCAAATCATGGGTTGCTATTGGTTAGGTGGATTGTATACCGAAACCGGACATTTAAAAGAAGCCCTTCAATTATTTCAAAAAGGATTACAAATTAATTTTACACCAGGCATAAAAGCTTTGGGTCCGCGTATGGTGAACGGTCTTGCAGGTGTGTATATGAAACAAAAAAATTATACCCTGGCACTCGAAAATTATGAAAAGGCATTAGCACAGAGTGATGGGGATTCGGAATATACCTTTCATGCCCGTGGACTTACTGATTTGGGTGACTACCATCTGGTGATGGGTAACTACGAAGAAGCCATTCAATATAATCTGGAGGCACTCGACATAAGGCAACAACTGCATATACAAAACGGTTGCATAACCAATCTGACGAATCTGGGTAGTATCTACCAAATGCAGGGAAAATTAAAAGAGGCTATAGAAGTACTTAAAAAAGCCCTCCTCATCGCGGAAGAAATCGGAGTAAAATCAAAGATGTACCAAATCCATCTTTTGTTATCAAATATTTACTTAGGTATGGGTAATGTAACAGATAGTTTAGCTCATCATAAAGCCTACCACGAAATCAAAGAAACTGTGAACCATGAAGACATGGATCGAAAGGTAAAAAACCAGGTGCAGATTTTCGAAGCACAACTCACCCAAAAAGAAAATGCCATTATCAAAGCACAGAAAATTGAAATTGAAAATAAAAATATCAAACTTCAAGAAACGATAGATGAATTAACCTTAACCCGAATTAATAAAAAAGCCAAGGTATACACATTGGGTATCGCTATCATCTTATTTATTTTTGAAGAACAAATCATCCATGGTGCCATTCACCTATTCGCTAACGACAATTATTTCCTAACCTTATTTATAAAAATTGTAATCATCTTTTCCTTGAAACCAATTGATGAATCGATAGAGAAATTTCTGCTGAGAAAAGTCATTAAAAAGAAAAAACTACTTGAATAATACCTTGCCATAAATTGGAAAAATAGCCAATGAAATTTTAAATTCAGGTGAATTCATTTTCATTATATTGGAGCATAAAACATATAAGAATGTTTACCGTACTTTCGTGAAGTAAGTTTAGTGGGGTTGAATAAAAGAAAGGAAATGGCAGTGATAAATAGATTATTGGCAATAAGAATGAAAATTATTTTAATATTATTCATACTTTTAAATTTTTCGAAAATAGGTGATGTGTTTTCACAAAACATTGACTCATTTCATTTTTCATTTGACCAATTAAAAGTTGGTGATACCTTAAAAATAAAATCAGAATTAAGAGACTGTGGCGAATGGGGTGGTCATTTTGAATATATTGATATTTATTACTCAAACGGTATTTGTGCATATCTTGTAAGGGATCTACCATGTAGCATTTTTATTCTTGAACGGAAATACCTCGACACTACTAAGCCATTCGCTAAAACCATTGAACTTTCGGAAGAAAAGATGGCTTTAGTTATTAATTACATATCTGATTTCTTAAAATATAAAGATATACCTGACGCATGGTGTAATGCTCCATCAACACATAGCATAAGGTTTAAATCAAGAAAAATTAGTATTTACGACGATGAATGTAGTTGGAATGAATTTATACCCTTAAGAGACAAGTTGTTTCAAACAGCTCCTTATTAATTTAACATCTCAAGTATTACTGCCTAATACACGCATTTGGCTCAATGTCGGTTAAGGTGCTCAATTTTAGTATTTTTGTTCTTATCAAGTTCGCTGCTATTCGTTAGTTTAACGATTCTAAACAGGCACTGCGCCAAGCGCGGAAACTTTAGCCATCACACACAAAAACCAATGCGGTTAAAAAGATGAAAGTAAATTTATTTATAAGTAAACTATTTACAATTTCAAATTTCGCAAAGGCATTAAGGTAAAAAAAACCTTCCCGCCGCAAGCCTGGCAAAGTTATTCTATCCATTCCCTCCTACCCATGTTCCAGCACAATAACTAATACTGAAATCGCAAAACCCAAGACAGTAAATACTCCTGATAATTTGCCGCCATGTTCATACGATTCCGGTATCATGGTATTGGCCAACATCATTAATATGGCTCCACCGGCAAAGGCATTAATAAAGGATAACCAGCGAACGGAAACATCTACAAATAAAGAATAACCGGCTATGGTAGAAAAGGCACATACCACCGATATAATTAACCATAAGGAAATAATTTTCCTTGTTCCCCAAGCTCCTGCTTTCATTCCACTGGTTCCGGCAATTGCTTCCGGTAAATTGGAAATAAAAACGGCCACCAACATCGCAATACTTACCGCACCACCTTCATATAAACCTAATCCAATCACGATGGATTCAGGAATTCCATCCAAAATTATTGCCAAAACCATTGGCACCATTAAATTGGATTGATGCGATGCATCCATATCTTTTCTTCCTCTTGCTCCTATTTTTTCAATTAATCGGTCGCTCATGTAAAACACAAAGGCCCCGGTAAAAAATCCAAGTGCCGGAAAACCTGTCCCTTTGCCAATTTTCACCGCTTCAAAGGTTAGCTCGTATGCCACTGCCGAAATCAGTGCACCGGCACCAAATCCCATGATTATACCTAACACTTTTTTCGAAATAGTAAACCAGGAAGCAATTAAACCACCGAGTACCAACGACGAAGTGGCAAGTAATCCCCAAAGAAATGCATGTAACATAATAGTGTATTTTTGTAAAACGAATATATCATTCTAATGACAAATATTCACCCCCTTTATTCCAGTAAATATTAACCTAATTATCCCTGCCAAGATAAGATTCATTTAACAAACTATCCGAAAGCTTGAAATATAAACAGTAATTAATTTTCAACTACCCTTATTCCAATAATAAAACACATTTGTTTAAATCATGCTTGAGGTCAGATTTGTCGGGTACATCCTCATGTATCCTAATGGCACACTTTAATCGCAATCCTTTTACAATAAACAAGAAGAGGTTGGTTTTTATCTAAATTGATGTATTTTGCTGATAAATTAACCCTGAATATGAAAAAACTATACACTACTCTTTTTCTTGCAATGCTTTTTTCTTTCGCCTCCATTGCGATAAAACCTATTAAACCTGTTTCCTCAACCAAAACATCAACCGACAATCCGACATCCATCCATGTAAACCAAAGTGATTTTGATGCCTTAACTGCAGCCTTTCAGAGCAAATATCCCAAGGCAACTTTTGGTGGTTCGGTAGGTAAACAGGATTTGCAAAACCTGATTCAAAGTATGCCTGCGGGAAGCAAGTTTGTTAATTTTCATTTCTGCACAGATCCTACCTTTAATAAAACCAGCGTGGCATTTATGGGGGCCAAAACTGCAGAAGAACCGGTAAGCGAAATTGTTTGTTTGCGCAATGGCAACAACGAAACTGCTTTTTGTCCAACAGCATGCGATATGGCTTCTCCTTCTAACAATACAACAGTATCCATAACATATGCCGACTATGAAAGTCTTGCTGCTACGTATCAATCTAATTTCCCAAAACGCACCCAAGGTGGGAATATTGATAAAGAAGCATTGCAGGAAATCATCAACAGTTTACCAGCCGAAGTGGGACAGATAAATTTCCGTTTCTGCACCGATGATAGCGTAAATAAAACGAGTATAATTTTTGTTGGAGGAACTGCAAATGGCAGTGTTCTTTATATTCGTAATGGAGGAAGTGCAGATAGTTTCTGCCCTACCAATTGCAACCGCAATTAACTGCTGCCTGTTTCTCAAAATTCGAAATATCTATTTTTCATCGGCCTTTATATATTTATCGCTTACTTTCTCTTATCAGGAAACGAATTCGATACCCCAAAGTGAAACTTATTCATTTAAAATGGATACTGCTGTTGCTGCCGGTGTTGGCAGAATCAGTTTATGGCAATCACCAAACAGATTCCATGCAACTGATATTGCATTCATCGCAAAGTGACACCCAAAAAGTTCAAACCATGCTAGGGTTAGCTAAATTCTATTTAAAGAACGGTAACCTCACTCTTTACGAAAAACACCTCGAACAATCTTATCAAAAATCAGTAAGTGTTGGTTATAGAAAAGGGGAAGCAGATGTGTTGATGCAAAAAGGGAAGTTTGAATTGGTTAGACGCAACCGATTAGATCGTGCTACCCTATTCTTTGTAAAAAGCTTAGCAATATACGAGTCGATTAACGACTTGCATGGAATTGCCGGTGCTAACCTACAATTAGGAGTAATTAGTTACGATTTACAAAGTTATGCCGATGCAATACCATACTTTAAAAAAATCCTTACACTGAAACAACAATCCGGAAACACCATAGCAACTGCAAATTACTTAATGGCTCTCTCCTACTCCGAATTAGACAGTTTCCAGATTGCGTTAACCTATTTTAACAAAGCACTCTTTCATTACAAAAGTATAAACCAACCATCAGGTGTATTATGGTGCCGCGAATTCATCGGTAAAATGATGATTAATAACCATGAATATGATAAGGCTATTATTCATTTGAGGGAAATAACCGACCATCCTGAAATCCTGAAAGACAGTTCGACCGCTTTGCCTGCATATACATTTTTGTCGACTGCTTATCTCCAAGTTGGTGATTATCGGAATGCCATCTTATTTGGAAATCTTGCCTATCATTTTGGTAACAACAGCGAAGGAGGTAACTTTTATTTGAAAGAAGCCTTGAATAGTTTGCACGCAGCCTATAAAAATATTGGAAAAATCAAAGAAGCATATTATTTCCTAGAGCGTTTAAACAACCTAAAGGATTCCATTTACAGCAATAACATATTGCAACGAACCGGCAAAATCAAAAGTCAGTTTGAATATGAACAACAGCTGCAACTTAAAAAGATTGAACAAGAGAAAAGGGATATAATTACGCAACAGGAATTAAAGAAACAGAAAATTCTACGCAATGGCTTTCTGCTTGGATTTACTACCGTGTTGTTATTTGCCGGCATTTTTTTATCCCAACGGAATAAAATAAAAAAAGGCAAAAAACTAAGCGATGATTTATTGCTAAATATCCTGCCCACAGAAGTTGCAGAAGAGTTAAAGAAAAAAGGGAATGCTGAAGCCCGCTTATTTGAACAGGCTACTGTAATGTTTACAGATTTTAAAAATTTTACCGGCATTTCTGAAAAACTCACTCCGGCCGAACTAGTAGCAGAAATCCACACTTGCTTTACCGCATTTGATACCATTATAGATAAATATGGTATTGAGAAAATAAAAACCATAGGCGATGCTTATATGTGTGCGAGTGGCTTACCGGTTCCATCGAAATCACATGCCACCAATATGGTGAATGCCGCTTTAGAAATACAAGATTTTATGAATGAACATTTGCAGAAACGCAAACAAGAAGGAAAAGAATTGTTCGAAATCCGAATTGGTATTCATTGTGGTCCGGTTGTAGCGGGCATTGTTGGTATTAAAAAATTTGCCTATGATATTTGGGGTGATACAGTAAATATTGCTTCCCGAATGGAATCGTCAGGGGAGGCAGGCAAAGTAAACATAAGCGATAGTTGTTATGCGTTGGTAAAAAACGAATTCAATTGTACTTATAGGGGAATGATCAAAGCCAAAAACAAAGGAGAAATTGACATGTACTTTGTTAATCGAAGTTAGCATAAAACGAAAGTCAGCACAAGGAGAAATTCACCCAAAATCATTTTAAAATTATAACATGCCAAAATTAAATCATCGGGTAATTTTACTCATCTGTTTCTTGCTTGGGATTATTTCTTGTAAGCAATCATTAAAAGATATAAAACCGGTAGTAAAGGATGGGGTATTGGATTTAAGCCAATGGGATTTAGAAAAAAATGGTTCAGTAAATTTAGATGGCAACTGGGAATTTTACTGGTCGAATTTATATGCACCAGATACCTTTATTTCTAAATTTCCTCCTGTACCTGATGGATACTGCGCTGTTCCCGGAACATGGAACAAACAAGCAAACCCAAATAAAAACTATCCGGGTATTGGATTTGCTACATACCGCCTTCGAATCATTACAAACGGGAAAAATCAATTAATTGGGTTAAAAATTCCGGATATGTCGTCGTCATACCGGATGTATGTAAACAGTAATTTATTGTCAGAAAACGGGGTTGTTTCTTCTGATCCTGAATTATCCAAACCCAAAAACTTGCCATTAATAAAGGTATTTCAAAATAACAGTAAGGAATGTGAAATTGTGGTTCATGTGTCAAATAATTTTCATGCCAATGGTGGTATCTGGTCGCGGATTACAATGGGTACACTTGATGCCATTATGAAAACCCACAACAACAATTATATGTACAGTCTGTTTTTATGTGGAATCTGTTTCATCCTATTTGTGTACCATCTGTGGATTTATTTGTTGCGAAGAAAAGAATTAACTGCACTTGCTTTTGGTTTGTTTTGCTTGTTTATCTTGTTACGAACAATAGTAACAGATGAACGTATTTTGTTTGTACTATTTCCTAATTTTAATATGAATTTAGGTTTGCGAATTGAATATTTCACATTCATTGCCTGTGCAGCAACCGGAGCCGCTTTTTATCGTTTCCTGACACCGAAAGAATTTTCCATACAGATATTACGACTTATTATCGCCATTTCTTGCATTGAAATATTGATCATTTTTTTAGCGCCTACCTCTTTTTACAGCAGCATAACTTATATTTTTCAGATATTGTTGCTTAGTAAGGGCTCCTATTGTATGTATATTAATGGAATGAGTATAAAGAATAAAAGACAAGGTTCTATACCATTCTTTATCAGTTCACTTATTCTAATCTTATGTTCTATAAATGATATATTATATGCAAACATTATCATACAAAGTACATATATAATTGCTTATGGTTTCCTGTTCTTTATTATTTCTCAAGCCTATTTATTATCGTTCAATATTACCAAAGCTTTTAATACTGCAGAATTAACGACGGCAAATCTTGAGCAAAAAGTACTACACCGAACAATGGAATTGCAATTAGAAAAGGAGAAGTCAGATCATTTATTGCATAATATTTTACCCGAAGAAGTAGCAACCGAATTAAAATTAAAAGGTAGTGCAGAAGCCAAATCCTTTGAAAATGCAACAGTCATGTTTACCGACTTCAAAGGGTTTACGAACATCTCCGAAAACCTAACTCCTTCAGAACTGGTTGCCGAAATCCATGCTTGCTATACAGCATTTGATAATATCTTAGAGAAATACGGCGTAGAAAAAATAAAAACTATTGGCGATTCGTATATGTGTGCCTCCGGAATACCGGTTCCATCATCTACCCATGCAATTGCCATGGTAAATACAGCACTGGAAATTCAACAATTTATGGAGCATCATATTGATGAACGAAAAAAAGCTGGAAAACCGGTTTTAGAAATCAGAATTGGTATCCATTCGGGAGCGGTGGTGGCAGGAATTGTTGGGGTAAGAAAATTTGCTTACGATATCTGGGGTGATACGGTAAATATTGCATCCAGAATGGAATCATCCGGTGAAGCTGGTAAAATAAATATCAGCAGCATTACTTATAATTTGGTGAAAGATGCTTTCGAATGTGTTCATCGAGGAAAAATAGAAGCAAAAAACAAAGGAGAAATTGATATGTACTTTGTGGAATCCAGAAAGACTTGAATCAACCCACCAAATAAAATTTCGGCTGCAAGGGGTTAACTTAATCCTTCTATAACCCAAACAACAAGGCTTTTCCCCACCATTTTATTACCTGCCAATCCTTATAAAATATTTATATTCTTCGGCTTAACTTTGTAGTTATTAATTACCGGGTGAATAACTTAACCAATATATTCAGAAAAAGAAAAGGACAATACTTTACAAGTAGTTTATTGGTAATTGGGGTGTCGCTAATATGTTATCTATTAAAAGCTTTGATAGGATATCAGTTAGTTTCTCTTTTACTGCTGATTACCGTTTCTGTTATTGCCATGTTATTTGACATCTTACCGGTATTATTTGCAGCAGTTTTAAGTGCCCTAATCTGGAACTTCTTTTTCATCCCTCCTGTATTAACCTTTCATATCGACAAGGCAGAAGATTTACTCATGTTCCTATTATACTTCATCATAGCATTAATCAATGCTGTGTTAACTTTAAAAATAAGGGATGCAGAATCAAAAGCCCGTGACAGAGAAGAAAAAGCAAAAACCATCAAGCTGTATAATACCTTATTAAACTCGCTCTCTCATGAATTGCGAACTCCTATTGCTACGATAATAGGGTCGGTAGATACCTTAAGAGAAAACAAAAATCAATTACAAGAAATACAAAACGAAGCTTTACTGAATGAAATTTATCATGCAGGAATGAGATTAAACCGTGAAGTAGAAAATCTATTGCAAATGAGTCGACTGGAAAGTGGTATGTTAAAACCCAGTATCGATTGGTGTGATGTAAATGAAATGATTTTCCATCTTATTCAAAAACAACCCGAAGAAAACCAAAAAAGAATTCAATATAAGTCGCAACCAAATTTACCCCTGATAAAAATTGATGGCGGTTTGATTTCGCAGGCAATACAAAACCTAGTTGATAATGCCATCCATTACACACCGGAAAAAAGTAACATTACCATTACCTTTTCCATCCAATCCGGTGCATGTTTATTTGTTATAGCCGACGAAGGCAAAGGGATTCCAAACCATGAAATGGATGCAGTTTTTGAAAAATTTTATCGCATTCCACAAACCAAAATAGGAGGAAGCGGACTAGGATTATCCATAGTTAAAGGATTTGTTGAAGCACATCATGGAAAAATAATATTGGCTAACCAAAAAAATGGAGGCGCCGTTTTTACCATCGAATTACCTTGTGAAACTTTAGAGCAAAATAACCTTGAAAATGAATAAGCCGGAAATATTGGTAATTGATGACGAATCTGCAATACGTAAATTGCTTGAAATTACATTAGAAAGTAATGGGTATAAAACATCCTTTGCATCTAACGGGAAAGATGGCATTCGAATGGCAGCAAATCATCCACCGGATTTAATCATTCTTGATATTGGATTGCCCGACCTAAGTGGGCACGAAATTATTCAGACGTTGCGTACCTGGTTTCATAAATCTATTCTTATTTTATCTGTTTTAAATAGTGAAGCAGATATTGTTCAGGCTTTGGATTTTGGTGCAGATGATTACCTCACCAAACCCTTTCGCAATGCAGAATTGTTGGCACGCATCCGATCTGCCATTCGAAGAAACCAAACGACCCTTAATAATCCTTTAATTGAAATAGGAGATCTTTTAATCGATCTGGCTGCAAGAACTGTTTTTAAAAATAAAATTCCATTAAAACTTACTTCAACTGAATTTAATTTATTGGCCCTATTTGTTGTTAACGAAAACAGAGTTTTAACCCATCACTATCTTTTAAATGAAATCTGGGGTCCCGGTTACAAAAACCAAACCCAATACCTGCGTGTGTTTGTTGGCGCATTACGCAAGAAAATTGAAAACGACACGGCAAAACCAATCCATATAATTACCGAAAGCGGCGTTGGATATCGCTTCCAATAATTTCTTTATAAATTCTTTATACCTCTCTCCCTAATATTTATATTCATTTTATAAATCTGACTAGATCTTTGCTGCGTCAATTCCAAATCCAAAGCGAGCTTAATTATTGCCATGAATTGACGATTAATACATGAAAAAAACACTCTTTGTTGTAACTTATTTCTGCTTACAACAACTTTTTGCTCAAAATCAAATTCAGGATACCCTTTCTGAAACTTTACCTACCAACCATTCAAAAAACATGGAACCCACGATTAAAGAACCATTTTCGGGACTTGATCAAACGTGGCATAATGGTGGGGATAGAAGAGAGAAAAATATATTTAAAGACTTACCGTACTTCACTCCTTCTTTAATGCTCGACATCAACTATACCTATTCGTTCAACAATCCGATTGACAATACCGTTGTTGGTTCAACTGCACTTGCCAGAAACAATGAAGTACAACTTTCAGCCTTGCATTTTGGTGGTGATTTTTATTATGAAGGTGCGCGTGCCAGGGTGATGACTCAGTTTGGAAACCGATCGATTGTAGTACCAAGAAACGATTACAGTAACTACCGAGGCCAATATCAACTTTCTAATGCGTATCGTTACTTAAGTGAAGCTTATGCAGGCTATCATTTCAATTCTTGGTATGGTATTAATGTTGATGCCGGTTTATTTATGTCTTATATTGGATTAAATTCCTTTTACCAATCCGAGAACTGGGAATACCAAGCTTCGTTTACATCCGACAATACGCCATGGTTTTTTAATGGAATTCGCGTTCAGATTTATCCGAATAAGCACCTCAAAATAGAACCTTGGATTATTAATGGTTGGCAAAGTTATGGCAAATTTAATAGCATGCCCGGAATTGGTGGTAATATTACCTGGATACCAAACAGCAATCTAAAAGTAATAACGAATAATTATTATGGAACCGATGCTGCCGGAATTCCGGAACGCAAAAGATTTCATTCTGATAACAGTTTGCTGGTTCGATACTTTAACCAACCCTATCAAACAGGAGTATCCAGAATGGCATTTTCGTTAACAGGCGACATTGGATTTGAAAAAGGCGGAGGAGTAAATGGATTTAAAAATGGCAATGCTACACAAGGCCCCGCGCAATACTTTGCAAGTATGATGTTTTATAACCGGATTTGGTTTGCCAAAAACAAACTAGCCTGGACCATCGGTGGAGGTGTAATGACTAATCCGGGTAGATATCTCGTTCTGTATCCAACAGGTGAAAAGAGTCCATTGCCTGATCCAAATGACCCGACAAAAACAGAAGGAGCATTTCCATTTAGTGCAAATCCCGGTGATTTATTTAAAGCCTGGGATTGCTCTAGTAATATCGATTGGATGCCAAACCAAAGCCTTACTTTTAGAATTGAATTTGTTTACCGCCAAGCAAATATTCCTTATTTTGCAGGCAAGGGAGGTGTAACATCGCAAACAGGATATACTACCACTGCCTTAGACCCAAATTGGCGACCGGATTTGGTTCAATCGGAAAAAAGAATAATTGCGGCTTTGTTGTTTAGACTTTAATAATAGTTAAGAATGATGAGTTATGAATTTTGAATTTTGCAAATCCCGCGGAATAAAAACAAGGAGGAACGACGTAGTTTTTTCATGCGGGGATGAGAGAGAGGATTTAAGTTTCATTTAGTTTTGTTATCCGCTCTTGCTTCCTGCCTAATGCCTCATGCCTTCTGCCTCTTGCCTATTCCCTATCCCCTATTCCCTATTCCCTTATCACTATTACCTAATCACTTATCCCTAACCACTTATCCCTTCCCCCTACAAATGCAACTTAAAATAATCCGTAACTTTTTGCATCAAATGCACCCGGTCTTTACCTGATACATTGTGTTTATGATCCGGATAAACGAAATAATCTACTTGTACATTTTCATCCACACACTTTTTGATATAATTCAAGCTGTGTTGCCATAAAACAGTTTCATCGGATGTGCCATGAACTACCAACATTTTACCTTTTAGTCCTTTAACAAAATTTGTTAGATCAGCATCCTTATATCCTTCAGGATTTTCATCCGGCTTATCCATATATCTTTCGGTATACATAATTTCGTATAAACGCCAATCGATTACAGGACCACCCGACACACCTACTTTAAATGCTTCTGTTCGTGTCATTAATTGAATCGCCATCGATCCCCCAAAACTCCATCCAAAAACACCCAAACGGGTGGCATCAATATATTTCTGTTTCTTTAAAAAGGAAACTCCTTCCATTTGGTCTTCACGTTCTGCCTTTTCTAAATTTCTAAATGTTACTTGCTCAAATTCCATTCCGCGATTCGCACTTCCTCTGTTATCCATGGTAAAAATAACATAACCTTGTTGTGCCATATAGTATAACCACATATCGCTACCACCAAGCCAGCTATTGGTAACCAATTGTAAATGGGGACCTCCATAAACATAAATTATGGTTGGATACTTTTTGGTAGAATCGAAATTTGGCGGATAAAACATTCTACAATTTAACTTGGTGTTTTTGTCGGCTGCCGGTAATTGAAACAAACGTATCGAACATGCTTTGTAATCCATCAAAGGATTTGGGGCATGAAGAATTACCGATTTTTCCAATCCTTCATCATTCATCAGAATAGTTTTACGTGGTGTATTGGTATTGCTGTATGTATCTAAAAAATATTTTCCATCGTCGCTGAACACCACTTGATGTACGCCGGCATTACGGGTAACCGGATTCATTTTGCCGGTTTCAATTTCTACCGAATAACATTGTCTTTCCAAACCGTAATTGGCAGTTGCCATATAATAAGCCTTGGTGCCTTTATCATTGAATCCCAACAATTCAGTTACTTCAAAATCACCGGTGGTTAATTGTCGAACAAATCTTCCGTTTTGTTCATACAGATACAAATGGTTGTGACCATCACGACTACTTTGCCAAATAAAAAAGCGCGGTGAATTTTTAATAAAAGTAACAGGATGTTGCGGCTCCACATATTTTGCATGTGTTTCAATGAAAAGTGTTTTAATAAATGCACCGGTTATGGCATCATACTTATTTAACTTCATTTCATTTTGATCGCGGTTTACAACTGCAACATATAAATCTTCTTCGTTCGGACTAAAGGCAATATTGGTTAAATATTGTTCATTAGGTTCGCCTGTTAAAACGGGATAGCTGATATGCTTGTTCTGATCGTGTATATAAATTTTAGCCATATGGCTTGAATTGCCGGCTAATGGGTATTTAATATTGTTGCCTACTGCCGGTTTCTGGCTTATATCTAAAATTGGATAATCGGTAACCATGCCTTCATATAATTTATAATATGCCAAACGGTTGCCTTTTGGCGAGAAGAATAATCCTTTCTGAATTCCGAATTCGTTGCGATGAACTGCTTTCCCATTTTGTAATCCATAGATACCATCCATGGTTACCACAAAATCTTTGGGTGCAGCCACCCCTTGTTTATCCGGTGCACTGGTTGGTCCAATATATTGAGAATACGAATTAGGTTTAAAAGACCATACATTTTCGCCCATGGTAAAAGCTACCCCTTTGGAGGCTGTATCAAATTCGGCATTTTCTGCTTCCTTGGGAATGCGGTTGATAACCGACATTTGCTTTTTAGCAATATGGTAACGTATATATATATTGTTGTATACAAAGCGAAATTCACTTGCATTTAACCAAACAACAAAAGGAAAACGTTCCGGCAAAACAACATCCAGTCCGGTTGCATTCAAAATATCTTTAAACTCGGCAATTCCAATAATGGTATCCGTTTTAAGGTTATCGGCATCCTGTTTAACCATCACTTCTTTCCCATTTTTCTTGGTAACCCAACTGTACGCATGTGTACCGGGAATAAACTGTAACTGCATCAACCTATCAGGTGCTAATGTGGTACGTTGTTTGGAAACAGCATCTTCTACTGTCAACAATTTATTTTGTGCAACTACTACTAAAGGAAGTAAAAAAACAACAAATAGAATTTTACGGATCATTGGTTTGAAAATTTTTAGAACAGCAAATAAACGGGATTTTGTTGTGAATTGGTATGCATGATGAATAGTTAAATCATCAACTATCCACAGTCGACTGCCAACCATTGACCTTCCATAGTGAATTGCCAACTCCTAAAATAATTTCCACAACCGCATTTTGGCTTTGGCGATGTCCCTTTTTTTATAAACTTTTGAACCATGAAAATTTCTTTTACAGGTTTACTCCTTTTTCTCGCTTTTTATTCAAATTCCCAGCAACAAACTCCCTTGTTAATTTTACCCGGCCACAACAACGATGTGAGTTGTGTTGCTGTAGCACCTTTCTTTGGAATGATAGCTTCCGGTGGTTCCGACAAAACCATACAGATTTACAAAGCAGATAGTACCTTTAAATTTTATAAATCCTTAGGTACCATGGTTGCTCCGGTTAATACTTTGCGATACAGCAGAGACGGAAAATTATTGGCGGCAGGTATTAGCGACAATAGCATACGAATTTGGGATTCAGTTTATAAGCCATTCCGAACTTTTGAAGGACATAAAGATAAAGTGAATGCCCTTTGTTTTGATTTGATGCGCAAATATTTGTTTTCAGGAAGCGACGACCGCAAAATTCAAATGTGGGAAATCCAAACCGGAAAAATTATCCGAACCATTGAGTTTGGTCAAATTGTAACCGCATTAACCCAATCCAATAGTCCATATTATTTATTTGCTGCAGGTTACGATGCAAAAATCAAAATGTATACCATTGCCGATGGAAAGGTTTCAAAAACATTTGATGGACATACCGATATTGTTAATGCTATTAGTATCAGTCCTAATAACCAACTGATGGTGAGTGGCTCAAACGATAAAACAGCAAGAATTTGGGATATTAAAACCGGAAAAGAAGTGCGCAAATTGGGTATGGGTTGTTGGAAAGTAACAAGTGTTGCTTTTAACAAAGACGGAAAATTTATTGTTACCGGTTGCAACGATGGCACCATTAAAGTATGGGAAACCGAAACCGGAAAGCTTGTTACCGCCATAACCGCAGAAGAAGAAAATATTCGATCGGTTGAATTTTCACCAAATTCAAAATATGTATATGCGGCAACAATGTTGCGAAATGGAATCAATTATGGGGTGAGGGTTTGGGATTCTAAAATTGACTTATATCAGGCAATTCCGAAATTACCTGCCGATACTTCGGAGGTGAAATTAGCGGTCGATTCAACCCAAAAGAAGACGAATATTATAAACAAAAACACCAAAACTAACGCTAAATAGTTTTCAAAATATTTGATAATCTGCCAGTTGGATTAAATGAATAAAATGTTAAAAAGTGTTGCCAAAAAATGAGGCAGCTATTAGATAACTCAAATTATTCGCATACATTCGCAGGCAAGAAAATGGATAAAATCTTTCAAAAATTTAATTGTAAAATGAAATTAATGACAAACGTTTTACGCTCTCTGGTTTTATTATCAGCACTTTTTAGTTTAAGTGCGTTTGCGCAAACCGCAGAAGAAGGCGCCACACTATTTACAGCAAATTGCACTGCTTGTCACGCCATGAACGAAAAAGTGGTCGGTCCGGCTTTAAAGGACTCCCACAAAAGGCACGACGAAAAATGGATGATGAGCTGGATTCGCAACTCTCAAAAGCTAATTAAATCAGGTGATGCTGTGGCAGTTAAGTTGTTTAACGACAACAACCAATCGCCAATGACTCCTTTTGAGCAGTTTAACGACAACCAGTTAAAATCGCTAATTGCCTATATTAAGAGCGAAAGCGAAAAGCCTGCTGCGGCTGCCACTGCAAGTGTTGCAGGTTCGGAAACCAATGTAGCGGCTGCTCCTGCAGAAGTGAGTTCTACAATGAAAGGCAAAATCAACTGGTTGCTTATCATCATTGCAGTCTTATTGTTTATGGTGATTGCTTTGGTAATGGATATCCTAGGCATGGTTGGTGAAATTAGAGGCAAAGCAGTTATCAACTGGAGCAGTATCAATGGAATTATCATGCTGTTGTTTGTTGGAGTTGGTATGAGTTTGGCCATCTGGGAAGTATTTGCCCATGGTAAATATGCCGTTACTTCGGTTGATGCAGCATCTGAACATGGCAAAACATACGATAGCATGTTCTATATAACTTTGGTTATTACAGGTATTGTATTCGTAATAACCCAAATTGTACTGTTCTATTATGCTTATAAATACAAACAAGACGGAAAACGCAAAGCCTTGTATTATCCGGATAACCATAAATTAGAATTTATCTGGACTATCGTTCCTGCCATTGTTTTAACAGTACTGGTAATTCGTGGTTTACAAACCTGGAGTACCATCATGAACCACAAAGATGAGAAAGCAATAAATATCGAAGTATTTGGTTACCAATTCGGCTGGACAGCTCGTTATGCAGGTACCGACAATAAATTAGGTTCACATGATTTTCGCCAGATTGGTGTGGTAAATGCTTTAGGTGTTGATATTAAAGATGAAAAATCAAAAGATGATATCGTGGTAACCGAATTGCATTTCCCGGTTAACAAACCGGTTGCTTTAAAATTCAGGGCCAAGGATGTTATTCACTCGGCTTATTTGCCGCATTTCAGGGTTCAAATGAATGTAGTTCCGGGATTACCTACTCAATTTGAATTTACGCCAACGATTACTACAGCCGAAATGCGCAACAAAATGAATAACCAGAAATTTGATTATATCTTATTGTGCAACAAAATCTGTGGTAGTGCCCATTACCGCATGAAAATGAAAGTAATAGTAGACTCGGAAGCTGATTACAACAAATGGCTTGCTACCCAACCTAAGCTGGTTGATAGCAGCAATCCTGCACCGGAAGCACCTGTTGCTGCTCCTGTGGAGACAAAAGATCATGCTTCCAATGCGGTTGCAGCTAAAAAATTAGCCAGTAAATAAGTAACATAAAAAATATTAATAATTATAAAAGTATAACATGAGCCACGAAAACGCACATCACGATGACCACAGCCATGACGCTCATCATGGTCATCATCAGGAAAGCTTCATTTCTAAATATGTATTTAGCATGGATCATAAGATGATTGCCAAACAATTCCTGATTACCGGTATTATTATGGGTACTCTGGGAATGGCAATGTCTTTAATTTTCCGTTTACAATTAGCCTACCCCAACATGACTTTCCCATTTCTGGAAAACATTATTGGTCAATGGGGTAAAGGTGGAAAACTAGATCCTAATTTCTATCTCGCCTTAATAACTATCCATGGTACCATTATGGTATTTTATGTATTAACAGCAGGATTGAGCGGAACTTTTTCTAACCTTTTAATTCCTTACCAAATTGGTGCAAGGGATATGGCTTCTCCTTTTCTGAATATGCTATCCTATTGGTTCTTCTTCTTATCGTCGGTTGTATTAACCTATTCATTGTTTGTAGATGGAGGACCGGCTTCAGCAGGATGGACAGTGTATCCACCGTTATCGGCCTTACCTAAAGCAATTCCTGGATCAGGTACCGGTATGACCTTATGGTTGGTTGCCATCATCCTTTTCATTGCTTCGGCACTGTTGGGTGGTATCAATTATATCACTACCGTATTAAACATGCGTACCAAAGGAATGAAGATGACCCGTTTACCTTTAACCATTTGGGCGTTTTTAATAACTGCAGTATTGGGTTTACTTTCTTTCCCTGTTTTATTGGGGGGAGGATTGTTGTTAATCATGGACCGTAGCTTTGGTACCTCTTTCTATCTGTCGGATATCCCTGCAGATTTAGCAGGTGGAATCGAACGTGTAGGTGGATCTCCAATTTTATTCCAGCATTTATTCTGGTTCTTAGGTCATCCTGAAGTATACATTATTTTATTGCCTGCATTGGGTATAACTTCCGAAGTTATTGCAACCAATTCGCGCAAACCTATTTTTGGATACCGTGCCATGATTGGCTCTATTTTGGCAATTGCAGTACTTTCGTTTATCGTTTGGGGACATCATATGTTCATCACCGGTATGAATCCGTTCTTGGGTTCGGTGTTTATGTTGGGAACCTTGATTATTGCAGTTCCATCAGCCGTTAAGACATTCAATTATATCGCAACTTTATGGAAAGGTAATTTACACCTAACTCCTGCCATGATGTTTGCAATCGGATTGGTTTCCTTTTTCATTACCGGTGGATTAACCGGTATCTGGTTAGGAAATGCTGCACTGGATATCAATTTACATGATTCGTATTTTGTGGTTGCGCATTTCCATTTGGTTATGGGTAGCGCTGCTATCTTTGGTATGATGAGTGGAATTTACCATTGGTACCCTCGTTTATTTGGAAGAATGTTAAACGAGCCGTTGGGATATATCCATTTCTGGCTCACCTTAATATCTGCTTATTGTGTATTCTTCCCAATGCACTTTATGGGATTGGCCGGTGTACCTCGTCGTTATTATGCCAATACAGCGTACGACCAGTTTGATGTTTTTATCGACATGAACGAGTTTATTACTATTGCCGCTTTAATTGGTGGTGCAGCGCAGTTAATTTTCCTTTATAATTTCTTCAGCAGCATGTTCAAAGGAAAACACATGACACAAAATCCTTGGAATTCAAATACCCTGGAATGGACTGCTCCAATCAAACATATGCATGGCAACTGGCCTGGCGAAATCCCACACGTATACCGTTGGGCTTACGATTATAGCAAACCGGGTGCTGAAAACGATTTTATTCCTCAAAACATACCTGATCCAGGACAAACCGATGAAATGTCGGAGCCTGATCCGGCAAAATATGAAGGTTCAACAAAAACAGCAGACGCACATGCAGCTACCGATGTGGTGATGTTTGCTTCTTTGAGAAAATTATTCGGGTTCGCTAAGTAATTAATGAACTCCGATACCGGCAAATCAGAAAGAAGATTCAGAAGGTTTGGCATTTTAACCATCGCTTCTGTCTTTTTCCTCATTTTTGTCGGTGGTCTGGTAAGAAGTACAGGCTCAGGAATGGGTTGTCCGGATTGGCCGAAATGTTTCGACAACTGGGTACCTCCAACTGATTTGAGTCAATTACCGGCCGATTATAAAGAAAGATTCAAGGTAGAAGGACATGAAATCGCTGATTTCGATGTTTTTAAAACCTGGACAGAATACGTAAATCGCTTGGTTGGCGTATTTACCGGATTCCTGATCTTTCTTACCGTGTTCTTTGCAATACCATATCTGAAAAAAGACAAGAGTATCTTTTGGCTAAGCTTTCTGGCATTTTTGCTGGTTGGTTTTCAAGGGTGGATTGGGGCAAAAGTTGTAAGTAGTAACTTAAGTTATTGGATGGTTACCATTCATATGTTAATTGCTTTGGTAATTGTTGGCTTATTGATTTATACCATCACACGTTCCCAAACATTTACCATTACTCCGGTTTATTTCGACCCAACCCTTCGGGCTATTATGCTGGTAATATTGATTCTTGTTATACTGCAAACTTTAATCGGTACACAAGTGAGATCCAATATCGACCAATTAGCCATAAGTATGGGAGAACAAAACCGTGCATTATGGATAAATAACCTTGGATTGATGTTTAAAGTACACCGCTCCTTTTCAATTGTCAGCTTCGTGTTTATCGCATGGATGATGCTAAAAATAAGAAAAGGATTCGACCGTAAATCGTTACTCTATCGGGCAGGATTGGCAACCCTCCTACTGGTTGCAATTCAGATATTCAGTGGTAAAATTCTGGAATTAGGCGGATTTCCGAAGTATATTCAAAGTGTACATTTGTTTATCGGCAGTTTGCTTTCCGGCATTATCCTCTTCATTGCATTGATGGTATTTACTAAAATAAAAACAAATGGGTTGCAATCACCCGCATAAAAAAAATATTGAAAACGATCGTTCAACATACAGAAACAATAACAGAAATAAGCTGGTTAAAACAAAAAGCCATCGATTATAACCAATTGGTTAAAACCCGACTTACTTTACTTGTGGTATTTTCTGCCGTAATCACTTATTTAACTGCTTCCAGCGGTACACCTACCAATTGGTTTAATGTTATTATTTTAGCCGTTGGTGGATTTCTGGTAGTTTCAGCTTCCAATGGCTTGAACCAAATCATCGAAAAAAATTACGATAAACTCATGTTGCGTACCGCCAATCGTCCGGTTGCTACTAACCGTATGAGCGTGCAGGAAGCAGGTTTGGTGAGTTTGGCAATGGGAATAACCGGGGTTTGGATAATGGGAATGTACCTCAACCAACTTACCAGTTTGCTTGCATTGGCTTCCTTGCTTAGTTATGCTTTTGTATATACTCCCTTAAAACGTATTTCTCCGGTTTCTGTATTCGTAGGTGCATTTCCGGGTGCATTACCGGTTTTAATCGGATGGACTGCATTTAGTGGTAATATTTCTTCAGAAGCACTAATTTTATTTGGTGTACAGTTTTTCTGGCAATTCCCGCATTTCTGGAGTATTGCTTGGATATTGGATGAAGACTATAAACGCGCAGGATTTAAAATGTTGCCATCGTATGGTAAAGACAAGAAAACTGCTTTGCAAACCCTTGCTTTTACCTTGATGTTAATACCTATGGGCTTTCTTCCTACACAAGAAGGATTTATGGGATTAACGGGAGGAATCATTGCAATTGCTGCAGGATTGGTTTTATCTTATTTTGCTTTCCGTTTATTCCGTACCTGCGACAACAAAGACGCAAGAAAATTAATGTTTGCTTCATTTTTATATTTACCCTTGGTACAAATTGCTTACTTAATCGATAAAATATGATAATGACACAAACCCATAAACCATTATTGAATTCAACGGATCAACCCGAAAACGGAATCAATCCGAAGAAATTTTTATTGTGGTTGATTATTGTTGCCAGTTTGATGTTGTTTGCCGCATTTACTAGCGCATATATTGTAAGGAGAGGAGAAGGCAACTGGCTAATATTCGATCTTCCGGAAGCATTTCGTATCAATGTAGGAATTATTTTATTGAGTTCGGTTAGTATGCAACTGGCCTACCGCGCAGCGAAAAGAGACGAATTAGGCAAATTAAAAATCTATTTGTTTACCACCCTTTTTCTTGGACTTGCCTTTATGGTTGGACAGTGGATTGGATATAAACAACTGGTAAGCCAACAAATATTTCTGGTAGGTAATCCTTCCGAATCCTTTGTTTATGTAATCTCAGCTACCCATTTGTTTCATATACTTTTGGGACTCGGATTTATTATCGCTGTAATCTTCAAATCATTTCAATTTAAAGTGCACAAGAAAAATATGTTGTCCATCAATATGTGTACAACATTCTGGCATTTCTTAGGCATCTTATGGGTGTATTTATACTTTTTCTTTTTAATCAACAGATAATACAGAAACAATAACTTATATGGCAAACACTACAGCTTTAACATCAGAAAAAAAATCGATCTGGGGCGGCGGTAAATCTCCATTTAGTATTACCTATGGTAAACTTATGATGTGGATATTCCTGCTATCCGATGCGTTTACCTTTTCTTCCCTGCTCACCGCATACGGTTTTATACGACACAGTTTCCCATCATCCATGGCAAACAATATTGTAAAACCAATGCAGCATCTTTCCGAAAATTTTGTGGAAGAAATGCAACATGCAGAATTGTTTTCTACTGCACATTGGCCTTTACCGGAATTGGTTTTTAACCATTTCCCTTTTATCCATGGAATTCATCTGCCATTATTTTTTGTGAGTATGATGACTTTCATTCTGATATTTAGCTCCGTTACGATGGTATTGGCGGTTGAAGCCGGACATCGCATGGCTAAAAAAGAAGTTGGGTTTTATATGTTTTTAACCATTTTAGGTGGAATAGGATTTCTTAGCTGCCAGGCATGGGAATGGACACAATTTATCACCGAAGGAGCTTCTTTGCATGGCAATCCTTTTGGACCTACCGCTTTTGCCGCCTTGTTTTTTATTGTAACCGGTTTTCATGGATTCCACGTTTTCTCAGGGGTGGTAATAAATATAATTATTTATTTCAATGTACTTGCCGGAACCTACGAAAAACGCGGTCATTATGAAATGGTTGAAAAAGTAGGACTATACTGGCACTTTGTTGATTTGGTATGGGTATTTGTATTTACATTCTATTACCTAATTTGATTCGCATCGATTTAAATTTAACCTTCTAAAAATATTAATACGTTATAAAATGGAACATCAAGAACACATGGAACATACCGAAACTCCGGAGAACATGAAAGGTAAAATCTGGACTACATTTTGGATATTGTTTGTATTAACGATTGTAGATATAGGCTTATACTTTATGTTATTAAGTACACACTCGATGTGGAAGAACATCTTGTTTGTGCTTCTAGGAATAGTAAAAGCATATTATATCGTTTCGGTATTTATGCATATGAAGTTTGAAAAAAACTGGCTCGTTCGGTTTATCATTTATCCGATGTTATTTGTTGTATTTCTGGTAGCACTCATGTTAATCGAAGGAGAGTTTACCGGTTCGGTTAGATAATGCGTTTAAAAAAATCATCTTTCGTAGTATTGGGACTCATTGTAGTCCCAATTCTTATTTATTGGCTACTCTCTTATAGCAAACAAAACTTTAAAAGTTTACCTTTTTATGGCGAACGATTTGTTGCCGACGAATCAAAACCATTGGATACCACCTATTATGCAGTACCCGACTTTAATCTGATTGCACAAACCGGAGAAAGCATATCACAAAAAAACCTGGCCGGCCATATTTATATCGCCAATTTCTTCTTCGCATCTTGTGAAAATGTTTGTCCGAAGATGAATGCCAAAGTTGAAACTGTTTACAATAGCCTAAAAGAATTTTCTGAAATCAAATTTATTTCCCATACCGTAGATCCGGCAAATGATTCGGTAGCAGTGCTAAAAGAATATGCGCAAAGGTTTCATGCCGATCCAAGTATCTGGTATTTTGTTACCGGTACAAAAGAAGATATTTACAAAGCCGGACAAGGTTATTTATTGCCGGTATCGATAGAAGATAAATCAGTTGACCATAGCCAGCAATTGATATTGGTTGATAAAGAAAGACATATTCGTGGTATTTATGATGGTCTAGATGACCTTGAAATACGTCGATTAAAAGAAGATGTGAAGATGCTTCTCTACGATTATCACGAAAGAAAATAAGCCAACTGCATGAGTGATAAATTTTATTTTCGAATTGTTCTGGTTGTTTCCATCGTAGTGTTCTTGTGTGTGTTATTACTTAACCAACAAGTATTTCCGAAACCAGATACCATACCATCTTTTGTAAAAATATTACCCAAACTCAATGCCATCATCAATGGCCTGTGCAGTGTATTGTTGATGTTGTCGCTTTATTTTATCAAACAAAAAAATATTCTCTGGCATAAGCGAATCAATATCACCACCTTTTTACTTTCTTCTTTGTTTCTCATCAGTTATATCCTATTTCATTACCTGGGTCACGAAACAAAGTTTCCTGTTGACCATCCCATGCGAACCTTTTATTTAATAATCCTTATCACCCATATCATTCTCGCTGCTTCGGTTTTGCCATTGGTATTGCTTTCCTTCTATTTTGGCTTAAAAATGGAAGTAACCAAACACAAAAAATTGGTACGCTGGACCTTTCCGATATGGCTTTATGTAACTGTATCCGGAGTGTTGGTTTATCTAATGATTTCGCCCTTCTATACTTACTAATTAAAATCATTTCCATTCCTCTACAATTGCGTATATTTGCAACATGAAAAAATGGACGACAATATTGCTTCTATTTGTGCTGCTAATTCTTGCAAACGATTTGCTGGCACAATGTCCGATGTGCAAAACTTCCCTCGAAGAAGCCCGTAAAAACGGCTCCAATGTTGGCAACTCATTAAATTCAGGTATTTTATACTTACTGGCTCTTCCTTATTCGATTGCGGCAGTTTTTGGTGTAATTTGGTGGAGAAATACCCGTTCCGGAAAAACTTCAAATTCATAACATGTGTAATACATATACCCCTTCCAAAACCATGGCGATGCTGGAAGGAAAATGTCCAAGGTGCCAAAGTGGTAAAGTATTCATCCATAAAGCCATTGGAACAAGTTTTATGCAAATGCATACCAATTGTCCGGTTTGTAACCTGCAATTCGAAATTGAACCCGGCTTTTTCTGGGGTGCTATGTACGTTAGTTATGCCATTACCTGTGCTATCTTATTAATTCTTGGTGCCGCCATTTTATTTATTGGCAACAACCCCGACTTTTGGGTATATATCGGTATCATCATTCCTACTTTTATTTTGGCTTCCCCCTTCACCTACCGTTATTCGAGGATAATGATGCTGTATTGGTTTTCGCCTTTGCATTTTGAAGAGAAGTATTTGAGGAAGTAGTCAGTAGTCATTTGTGCTTTGTGCTTTGTGCATGGTCATTAGGCATTAGTCATCATTTGTAGGTATTAACCGTCAACAGTGATTGGTTAACAGTGATCCGTGATCATATTTTGGCTTCATGCCAAACGAGAGCCCATTTTGTAAAACTCTTCGACCACTTTGCCTCTGCGTTAAAAATCTTTGCGACCTTTGCGTAAAATCTTCGCGCCCTTCGCGGTTATAAGTCTGTGTAATCTGAAATCAGTGGCTTAAAAAGCGATCAGTCAAAAGCATTCAGTCATTTGGCAAAAGTCATTGGTCATTTGTGCTTTGTGCTTAGTGCTTAGTCATTAGGCATTTGTCATCAGTTGCAGCTGTTAACCGTAAACAGTGATTGGTTAACCGTGATCCGTGATCATTTTTCGGCTTCATGCCAAACAAGAGCATCACTTGTGAAATCAGTGGCTATTATTTAAGCGTTCGCTACATCCTACACATTGCGCGACGCGGCCATATTTACTTCCCGCATGTAAAAACTACGTCGTACCTCCTTGTTTTTATCGCGCGGGATTTGCAACATTTGTCCAATTACTCATTTACTCATTTACTTATCCCTCATCACTTACTCCTTCATTCTAACAACTATCTTCCCCATTTGCCCACCTCTCTCCATGCGATCAGCTGCATCTTGAAAATTTTGTAAAGTGTAAACCGAATCGATTACCGGTTTGATTTTGTGTTTTTCGATAAAAGAAACCAATGCGGTAAACTCATCATCGTTGCCCATGGTCGAGCCACAAATGGTAAGTTGTTTCCAGAATATTTTTGCAGGTACTCCACTGTTAAATGCACCTAAGGTTGCGCCATACATGGCAATTCTTCCGGCAGGTTTACAAATGTCAACAAGTTTCGAGAACGTTTCTCCTCCCGAACTATCGATGGCTACATCTACCCCACCACATAAGGTTTGTAGTTCTTTATGCCAGTTTTCTTTTTTATAATTCATGCCACCTGAAGCACCTAGTTCAATGGCCTTCTCAATTTTTTTATCGTCGCCTGAAGTTACATAAACCTTGCATCCTAACGCAATGGCAAATTGCATACAGAATGTTGCAACTCCCCCACCAATTCCGGTTACCACAACAGTATCTCCTGCCTGCGCCCCTGCCCTGCTAATCAATGCACGAAAAGCAGTTAATCCTGCCAGCGGAAATGCAGCAGCTTCTTCGAAAGATAAATGTTCCGGTTTTTTGTGTAACCTGCTTTGGTCCACTTTTACATATTCGGCAAATGTTCCGTCGGCAGCCATTCCTAAAATGATAAAATCCTTTGCCTGCGTATTCGGGTTCTTCCCCCAGTTAAGCGCTGAGTTGATGATTACCTCTCTTCCAATCCAATCTTTACTTACTTCGTTGCCTACTTTTTCAACCACGCCACTTCCATCGCTTCCTTGTATGCTGGGAAAACGCAAACCCGCATACATACCTTTCTGTATCCATAAATCCCGATGGTTTAATGCCGCTGCATGAATTTTTACCAATACCTCATTTGCACCAACTTCTGGTATTGGAACATTACTTATAACAAAAGGTAGGTTTACTCCTTCGAGGATGATTGCTTGCATTGTCATATTATTTTCCCCTGCCTTGTAAAATGGTTTTAATCGTATAAATCATAATTCGGAAGTCAACTGCTATCGACATGTTTTCAATATAAAGAATATCAAATTTTAAACGCTCTACCATTTGGTGCACGTTTTCGGCATAGCCATATTTTACCATTCCCCACGAAGTTATGCCCGGTCGTACACGTTGCAATTGTTTATAATAAGGTGCAGCCTTAACAATTTTATCGATAAAGAATTTACGTTCGGGGCGCGGACCAACCAACGACATTTCTCCAATCAACACATTGTAAAATTGTGGAATTTCATCCAATCGGTATTTGCGAAGTATAAATCCCACCGGCGTAATGCGCTTATCGCCATGAGAGGATAATGCAGGACCGGCATCTTCGGCATTGGTATACATCGAACGGAATTTATAAATATGAAAAGGTTTGCCATACCTGCCAATTCTAATTTGGTTGAAAAAAATAGGACCTTTCGAAGAACGTCTCACCGCAATGGCAACGGCCAAATAAACCGGCGATAAAAAAATTAAAACCGACAAAGATACAGCGATATCAATCACTCGTTTAAGTACCATTTGCCAATAAGGCATCACCTCATGCTTTACTTCAATCAATGCAGTTCCAACCACATTTTGCAACCTTACCGAACCCGAAACCATATCGTATGTGTCCGGAATAATTTTCTGTATTACTTTTTCTCCCTCTAAAATATTCGATACTCTGATGATCTCATTGTGGTTGGTGCTTTCGATGGCAATAATTACTTCTTCAATATTTCTTTCTTTAATGAGTTGAGGAAGGTCTTCAAATGTTCCTAGATATGGAAGTGAAGGATCCAGATATTCCTTTGAAGGTTGCGTGTTTACATATCCTTCAAATAAATAACCCGAAGGAAAGCGTTCCTCAATCACTTCTGTATATATATCAAAAGCCAGTTTGTTGTTCCCTACAAAAATGGTTTTAAACCCTATTATTTTTTTTCGAATCAGTGATTTAATATACGTGGTAGCACAAATTCGAGAAAATATGGTGATTCCATAATGCAGCATAAAAAGGGTAAAAATGGTATAATAGTAATCCTTGTAAGAAGCAACTTCATCATCAAGAAGTAAAGTAAAAAACAAAATCATTACCCCGGGTAATATGATAGTAAAGGAATTGGAAAACTCCTTCAACCTTGATTTTCGCCATACGTCATTATAATAACCGGTAATCCAATACAGCAACAACCAGTAAAAAGGAATATACAGCAGGCCTAGAAAAAAATTCTGTCCGGCCTCAAACGGAATATTATAACCGAACTTTCCAGGCTCAATAAAATATTTTCGAAACAAATAAAAACTTAGCCAACTGGTAATCGCCGACAAATAATCGATTACAATAAACAGGATGGTATGTTTTCTTCGCGTATTAATCAAGGGTAACAAGTTTAATATTATCCAGCGAAATATTTGGTTTTAATCCCGAATAATTAAAAAATCCGATATAAAATTTAAATGACGTACCTGTTTTTTTGCCATATAATTCATCGGTAATATTCAAATACAATTTTTTCCAGGTAGCGCTTGGATAAAGGGTTATGATAGCAGTAGCCGGGCTGGTTGGTTGGTTTGGCTCTACATAATAATATCCGATTTGCAACGACATATCGGCCAAGTAATCCATTTCCAAATAAACCGGCGTTCCCAAATCCGGGAACGTAAATTCATCGGACGTATATATTTGGAAGGCAGTGGTCGAATCCGAAACTTCCATTTTCATGTAATCATTTCCCGGTTCGCGAGAACCCGGTCCGCTTGCCTCTAAAATGGTATCGCCCTTTAGTGCATAAAGCGGATTAATGGTGAATCCCCGGCTGTTCGGTAAACGATCATAATCAACAATTAACGGAAACTTGATATTGGAAACATACTTAAACAGTGGCGTAATGGTATCAATTTGATTGGGACTCAACTCCACAGGTACCGAATAAGTAGTGATAAACGGATAGGCCTTTCTTACATCATCTTGACCTGATTCTTTGATCCCTGCCTCTACGTTTATGGTTCGCAATCCGGTTTCTTGTAATGGAAGCAAAACAGGTAAACCAACAGCACCAATAATATTACCATTCTGATTGAGCCACATATCGGCAAAATCGTGGGTATTTCGTCCTTGGTAGTTTAAGTTGCCGGTATCAGTTTGAAAGGTAAAATCGGTTATACAGATATAAGATGGAATTACAGCTTCTGCATTATCTGCAAATTCGCAGGAATTAATGGTGCTGAATAAAATGGCATGGAGAAAAAGTAAAAACGATGATTTAAGTTTACCCATTGATGTTTCAAATATACGGGTTTACCGCAATTACTCCATGCCTTCAGGCATTAAATAAGGTACTTGGATGAAACTTCTCGATTATCTGGTGGGCAATACGCAACGACTCAAAAGCTTGATAAGTATCCTGTGTGGTACGCAATTTATTTAAAATATTGGAAGCAAACTGTTGCAATTCGTTCTGAATAACCTGATCGGGTTTGATTCGCGATTGCTGGTAAGGAACCTCTGTAAATTCGCCGGCTTCCGTTTTAATCCATTTCACGATTTTATAGGTCTCCAGATCAAGGCGGATACATTCGTTCCGTTGAAATATCCGGATATTGCTATTTTCTCCATTAACAAAATTTCCGCAATTCATATTGGCAACACAACCATTTTCAAAATCAATCCGCACATTTACAAAATCCACAAAATCGTTGTACACCCTCGTGGCGTTGGTAGTTACTTTACGTACTTTCGAATTAATTAAGTGTGCTAGTAATTCAATATCATTGATCAGGGCTCCAAAAATGATGGAGTCGTTGGAAATACTCAATACTTTGTTTTGAAACCGGTTGCATTCTACATACACCGGTTTACGTGCAATTCTTTTTAATGTTTTTATTTCGGGATGCAGCTTATCGGTATGCAAAACCTTCACACTTACCTGTGCTTCCATAGCCAGTTCGTTGATATGCCTCGCTTCCCTAATATCTTCCGAAATAATGCCGCTTAATAATATATGCTTTGAGTTTTTGATAGCCGTAATGGCATATTTATAATGAGACCCAACCGGCGTTTGTATATCAATGGCATCCGATAGTTGCAACAAATCCCCATACTCAGCAATAAAAGGAATATGATTTTCTGCGCAGAACAATTTCGCATTATCGGTATTGTGATCAAATAACCCTACGCATTCGAAATCGGATAATTCCTGCATACATTGCAAATGCTTGCGGCTGGATTCATTTGCACCTACGATACCGAGTTTGATCATATTGATATGCCAAAAGTATTGGAGCCTTGCCGATAATCCCTATCCATTTATACACCTTACAATAGAATTGTACTAGGTATAACACTAAAAACTATACACAATCGCCTTTGGTTACCCCGAATGTGAAAAAAATGAAGAGTCCTTGTTTGCTGCCAATTACTTACTTGCACCTGTGCTAACCGACGATTATATACATAAAGGTGCCAGAAAAAAACTGGTATTGGAACTCGAACACAAAGGAATTGTAGACAGCGAGGTATTAAAAGCTATAGGCAAAGTGCCACGCCATTTCTTTTTCCAGAAAACGTTTTACAACCATGCATACGTAGATAAGGCCTTTCCTATCGGGCAGGGACAAACCATTTCGCAACCTTATACTGTTGCTTACCAAACCGAAGTATTGCATATCCATAAAGGTGATAAAGTTCTCGAAATCGGTACCGGTTCCGGGTATCAGGCAGCCATACTGATGGAAATGGGAGCAAAATTATATAGCATCGAACGGGTAGGTGAATTGCACCAGAAATCCACCAAAATACTGGCCGAAATGGGTTATAAACCGATATTAAAACTTGGAGATGGCACCAAAGGTTGGTCCGAATACGCACCATTCGATAAAATAATTGTAACAGCGGGAGCTCCCGTTGTGCCAAAAGACCTGGTAAACCAATTAAAAATCGGTGGTATGATGGTAATACCGGTTGGAGATTTGAAAACACAAAAAATGTTATGCATTGTACGTACCGGAACTGCAACCAATAAAACCATCGAACTCGAAACCTTTGCCTTTGTACCTTTGCTGGGTTCGGAAGGTTGGAAAGAATAGTGCTTCACCGAATTGTTTGTGGCTTCATTTTGCATTTCAGTTCAATTCCAATACCTTTGACTAATTTAAACCCACAGGTACAATATGAAGTTACTCATTACTAACGTAACTGTATGCGACACCCAATCTTCCTACAACGGAAAAAAATGTGATATTTCAATTTTAAATGGTTCAATCGAAAAAATTTCCCCGGCCTCCAAAACGGCAAAGGGCAAAATTACCGGAACCATTTTAGATGGTAGTGGATTGTTTATTTCTCCCGGATTTGCCGATATGCGTGCCGCCATACGCGAACCCGGATTTGAATACAAAGAGACACTTGCAAGTGCCGCAAAAGCAGCTTCTGCCGGTGGATACACCACTATCACTTGTTTACCAGATACCAATCCAACCATTCAAAACAAAGCAGATATCGCCTTTATCAAACGTAAATCCGAAAAGCTTCCTGTATATATTTTGCCATACGCTGCCATCACACATAACCGTGAAGGAAAAGAAATGAATGAGCTGTATGACTTACACAGCGCCGGTGCTGCAGCATTTTCGGATGGCAACCGAACCATTATGCAAGCTGGCGTAATGGAAAGGGCGTTGGAGTATTCGCGCATTTTTGGTGGATTAATTATAGCCCATGCAGAAGATACCAGTATTGCAGGTGTGGGTCAGATGCACGAAGGAAATACCAGTACCGAACTTGGTTTAAAAGGCATTCCAAATATGGCCGAAGAGTTAATCATCAACCGAGATATAGAGTTAGCAAAGTATACCAAAGCTCCTTTGCATATTGCACATATTTCTTCCAAAGGAAGTGTGGACCTCATTCGCAAAGCCAAAAAACAAGGTATGCCGATAACCTGTGATGTGGCCGTTTCCAATCTTGTGTGGCTCGACGAAGCACTGACTGATTTTGACAGTAACTTCAAATTAAATCCGCCTTTAAGAAGCAAAGCCGATCAAAAAGCATTGTGGGATGGTTTATCGGATGGCACCATCGATTGTATCGTAAGCGACCATACACCCGAAGATACCGAACATAAAAATGTAGAATTTGAGTATGCCGCACAAGGAATGATACAGTTTCAAACCGCATTCTCCTTGTTAATAACTGCTGCACCAAAAAACTTTCCGTTTGAAAAATGCATCGAAGCATTAACAGTAAAGCCTAGAAATATCCTGAAACAAACTCCGGTTATTATCCAAAAAGATAATAAAGCTGAATTGGTAATCTTTTCGAAAACCCAAACATGGGATTATACAGTTAAAGCAAATCTTTCTAAATCAAAAAACTCTCCGGTATTGGGTAAAACCATGCAGGGAAGAATTATTGCAACCATCAACAAAGACCAAATTTTTAAACACGCATGAACGCTCCTTTAAAATCCTTACGGGCAATGGTTACCAATTATCCATTGGTTAATCCGGATGCCATCTATTCGCAACTCGAAGAAATTTTAAGCGGTCGCGATCCGTTTCTCGAAAAAGTAAAACAGTTTGATAAAGTAACAACTGCATACCCGGAATTTGAACCCATTAGCGAATATGCTTTTGATTTGTTGATGACCAGCAACTTGGAGTCGAACCAACACAACAAGGATTATTTTGATACCAAGGAATGGATGGATATTGAAGATAAAACACTTGAACGTGGTACTGAATTGTTGAATATTTTGCTTTATTTAACCGAAGCAAAAGACCAGGATGTAACGGTTGAATTAGAAGATTTTTTAAACGAGTTTTTGTTGATTGAAGAAGATGAATTTCAAGACGAATACAAAATTTACGAAGAACTGATTGCCAATATTGAATTGTTGGATGAAGATGCCGACCTAATTGTTGAATCAGCCAAACGCATCGATGTAAAAGGCGAACTAAAGGATTTATTTATTCCTTTGTTGTTGTTTTTTAAGCAACCCAATAAACCGTTAAGAGCGGCCGAAAAACTATCGCCGGTAGAATTAAGCATCTACCTTTCCCTAATTGAATTTAACAATTATTAAAGATAACATGGAAGTAAAAGACAGCAATGGCAACCTTTTAACCGAAGGGGACACCGTAACCGTAATTAAAGATTTAAAAGTAAAAGGTTCGTCGGGAGTTATTAAACGTGGAACCGTGGTAAAAAATATCAGACTTACCAATGGTGCCGATGAAATCGACGGCAAAGTCGACAAACAAATGATGGTGCTGAAAACGATGTTCGTTAAAAAATCTTAAGCCTACAATTAAACATGACAACTACCGACTGGGTTGGAACATTTGGTGTAACCATTTTGTTAATCGCCTTCTTTCTTAATCTCACCAAACGAATCAGCAGCGATAGTATCTTGTACATCGGATTAAACCTTGCCGGGGCAGGCATTGCATTGATTGCTTCCATCCTCTTAAATTATTGGCCATTTATTATTCTTGAAGCGGTATGGACTTTGGTATCGCTCGTGAGTTATGTGAAGTATTTCAGAAAGAAGAGTGATGAATTATGAATGTTGAATGTTGATGAGTCGCTTGGCAAAGAAATCCCTATCTTATCTACTATCTCATATCTCATATCTTATATCTCATATCTCATATCTCCTCACTCTTTCTTAAAAAGCGTTTCCGTCACATCATTCTTAACCGGTTTCAAACTGTTTAAAAACATCCAAATTGCCGTAATATCTTCATCACTCATACGCGAAAACGGTCCCCAATCCATTGGCGAAATAAGGATAACCCTTCCCGATCTAAAACGGTTAATAAAATCCTGAGGCGTTTTAAATTTTGAAAAGGCACTTTTAGGATCCGGTGTAATGTTTGGTGTGCGCATCCATAAAGTGGTATCCATATTAAAATATTTATGCAAATCCGGCCATGGTTCAAATTCCATTCCACCTGCAAATTCCGGACCAGTAGCCTCATAAGTCATCAAGTCGCGTTGGGTATGACATCCCACACAATTTGCCACATACCTTGCTAAATATTCACCTCTTTCAATCGTTGGAGCCATCGGAGGAGCAATTGCCGGCGCATCCGGATTTTTAATGGGCGTAAACGTTGGTGTTAAAGCACGAACTGCCTTACCCATAAAAGTCCATTCGTTTTCCGGAATTTGATTTTTTACAGGAGCGAGGGATCTTAAATACGAAACAATCGCCACCAAATCATCGTCGGCCATTTTCCAAAATGGCATGAGGATAGGCATACTCGCATAATCATTGGGCCTGATGCCGTGCCGCATCATACGAAATATTTTTTCGTCGCTAAATTGTCCAAGACCTGTTTCTATATCGGAAGTTAAGTTTCGTGTATATATTTTTCCTAAGGGACCCATCGGAAACATAAAACCTCCCCTTAAGGCAACTACTTTCCCTTCGTCGCTGGCAACAAAATCATCAAAAGAAGATACATGGCAAGAATTGCAATGCGCGGGGCCATTAACCAAATATTTCCCTCGTGCAATTACTGCAGAATCGGTGCTTGATTTTAATGCCGGTCCGGGCCAATCGTATTTTTTGTCCCAGTTTAGAGAAATGTAAACATACAAGCCAAGTAAAAGGAGAACAATAATGGATAGTACCACAAGTAAGATTTTCTTTATCATAACTGTTCGTATTAAGGTTTTTCTATCTACTTACATCGCCATCGAAATTGCTTACGCCAATCAAAAATAATAAAGTTTTCTAAAAATCAAACTTGAAATGTACTGAGATTCAATGATATGCCAAATCATATAGATATCGATTGCCTTGCATCGTATCGAATTTATTGGGGTTCGGTTTGCTTTATAAATTTGTTTTGGGGTTCTATTTCTATATGCATGTTTGTTCTTATTGAAACCTGTTACCCTCCTAATAGATTCCAAATTTTTTCTGCTCTCCTTTTAAAACTAATTGTATACTTATCCATCTGATCCTCCAAACTAAGTTTCAATTCATTTTTGAGTTCAGGATATTTTTGGGTAAGTTGGTATAATACCATAAACGACCTAGCCTTTATGGTAACATTTGTTTCAGGCGAAACAAGCCACTGAAACAATAAATCAATGGCCTCTCCTTCATTTTCGATTGGCACACCTGCAATTAACCAATAGTTTGCAAAGGATGTTTTGTATTCAGGTTTAAGTTGATCGGATATCAAAAAGAGGTAAGGAAGTTCTTTCAATAATTTTTCCGGATGCTCCATTCCTATTTCGCTTATAAGCCATAAAAACCGTATTGCAATTTTCTTATCTCCTTTCAATAAATCAGATAAGCTTTTCATAACTATATCCTGTTCAACAATTGTTGTCACCCACAATTTCCGTTGTGCCATGCTACTCGCCGGAAGCAAGGTTTCTAATTCTTGATAGAAGGCAGAAAATGAAAAGTGTTGGTTCATATAAGCGTTATAACTAATTACGATGGTATTAATAATGATACTCTGTTGAGGTAAACTTATTGGTACATTAAAATACAATACTACCAGGTAAGATACACACAATTCTGACTTATTTGAGAATATTCATTAATGCTGCAGAAACATAAAATTAGTAAACGATTTATAATGCAATCAATTTGATGTGGGTAGTCATGGTAGGAAAATAATTATTGCATTAGTTGCATTAAAAATTAATATCAATCCTTAAAAGTTGAGCGTGCAAAAAACTGAATTCATAGAAACTGTTTTATCTGTTCTTTGGATGATAATGTTGTTCTTTTCGTTATTTTTCACACAATTCCTTTAGTTTGTCGAGTGCCTTTGGATACGACTCGTTCATATAACCTACAAAATCTTCAGTTGTGTCTAAATCAACCGTTATGGTTGTTATGCCATTGTTCTCTTCGAAGGTATAGTTTTCAAATCCGTTTGCCCATTTTTCTACTTCCGGTCCTTCCGTAATTTCTTTATCTCCGGTTAAGAGACCAATGTGTTGAATGGATACAAATTGATTGTGGATGTTTTCTGCAATTTTGGAAACCATTCCACCCTTTTCACCTTTCTCATCAACACCAACAAACAGCATTTTACTTCCCTTATCCCAACTTCCTTCGTATGTTGAAGTCGGATTGAAAGCGTAAGTCCATTGTTCATATGTTGATTTACTGCTAATACCTAGCATACAATCATAAACTTTGTCAATAGTTGCTTGGACTTGTATTTTGTATTGTAACTTTTGCATGTGTTATCTACTTTAATTTAACTACTTCCCTATTTGTTTCCTCTCCTGTTGCCAATAACAAAACTGACTACTATCAAAAGAAAGCATATTTCGAAGATAATTTTCCATTGGTAATTTCCAAAAATGCATAACACACAATCGGAATTTGGTTTATTAAATGCCATCGCAACAACTTACCTGTATTAAACCGATACATGCAACTTCTAAATATGATTCAATAGTTGTTGCATTGGATACAAATCATATTTTTAATTCCAAGCAGCTAAAATTGCTCCCATTACCGTAAAGGACACTATCATATATCCTCCATTAATTAAAACATAGCTTAAGGGCTTGTTTTCAAATAAAGCGATGATGCCAATGGCAAAAAATACCCATCCAAAACCGGTCATAAATCCTGCAATTATTCCATAAACCATGTCTTCCTGTCCAATAAACAAAGCGAGGTTTATCGACATAAATATGGAAAATAAAAGTGAAAGACCGAAAACCACCGGCATTTTACGTTTTAGTAATTGTTCTTTTGTAAAATTGTTTGCGGCCATCCAAGGTTTTTCAAAAACAGCGTACCAAATTCCGCCAATCATAAAAGTAGATAAGGCTGCACAAATAACTGCCAACCAATTTAGGTTTTGAAATGCATCTCCGATGTTCATTTTTTTTAATTATTATTATATGAACAACAAATGTGCTGTTTACCCATTATACGAAATAGTAAAAAATTAACCTTTTGCCTTAATTGGAAAGAAATTTGTATGCTCTTTGTTGAAATCCTGTTTAATAAATTCTTGCGGATTAAACCCTGAAAAAAGAAAAAACTCTTTAATGAAATGCGACTGATCTGCATAATCACAGCTATATGCAATATTTGTCCATGAAACTTTTTCTTTTTGATGAATTGCCTTGAGAATTTCATTGAACCGTAAAATTCGATGGTAATATTTAGGGGTAAGACCAACATATTTTTTGAAATGCTCAATTAACTGCTTTTGACTTGCAGGATAAGTGTCGACTATACTTTTTAAATTAGCATATGGCGCATTTTGCAGCTGTTCCATCAGTGTCAAAAAATATGCAGGAGCTTCCTTTTTACCTTCAAATCTTTCTGTTAACCATTTCGCTGTGATATTGAATTTTGCTGTTGGTGTATCTGCCAAAAGTAAATTTTCTCTCCATGCAAAAATTTCATCCCCCAATATTTCATTACCCGGAATTACTTTATCATTCAGATCCCTGATGGGGCAATGCAAGAAAGGATACGCTCCGGTTGGTTTAAATTGAATAACCAGCATCTCTGAATTTGGGTGTGCTGATATAGAAAGAAAATTACGATGCGCACCCGAAATCCAAACCTTTGTGAAGGTATGAATTGGCTTTAGCGTTATATTATCGAATATGTTTCGTGGTAAATTATCTAATTCGAACACGATATAAATATGACCGGTGGGCACAACTCTTTCGATTGCATGATCAGGATTGAGCCCTTTAAAATAGAGGATTGACTCAATATGCCTATTAAGACTAGAAGAAAGTTGAAATTGTTCAAAAATCATCCTTTTCTGCTGAAAAAACTATAAACAAACATGTTTTTAGACCCGTTCAATTAAGCTAAATTAGTTCAAATATCTTTGGATGCTAGTATTAATTGCACTCTAAAATATGTAACTTGTAGTAATTAATTGCAGTACCAATAAAATGACCAATACTAAGGAAGAAATTAGAATTAAGTAAGCTGAAGAAACCGCAAGTAGTAAGCCTCAAAAATGCAGTGCTATTTTACGGTTGTATTACTATTTTTTGCGTTGCCTTTTCGTAAGGAGTTTCTATGGTTAAAATATAGGTACCACCTGTATCCATATTTTCTAATTTCCGCTGAAAGGTATTTTCCCCGATAGGCAAATTAGGTAAGGTAATTTCTTCTATCCTTTTACCATCGATTCCATCAATAGAAATTTTGACATCCGTATTTTTGTTTAAATGAAATTTAATGGTAAAGTCACCCCCATTTGGATTTGGAAAAACCTGAACTTTTAAGGTACCTATACTTTGTTCATTTAAGTGGTGCGTACCCAACAATTGGTTCTTTAATACATACACTTTAAAAATCTGACTGCTTGCACTGCTTTGGGTTCCTGTATTGGTGAAAAATATATTTGCAGCCGTACTGCTGATACCGCCATAAATGTAGCCAACAAAGGTACTGTCGGCTGTTAAGTCGTCTAATTTGAGTACTTCATTGCGGTAATGAGGAATGTCATCCAATGGAATAAACTCAGCACTTGCACCCAATAAAGTCGGCATTTCAACCGGTAGTTTAAATTCTGCCAAGGTTCCATCTGCATTTCTTGTTACCCGTGCTATTGTTTTAACAAAGGGAACATTGTTATCCTGCACCAGCACTCCTGAACTATCATAGTATTGGGCAATGCCACCAAAAAATACAGAGTGCATCTTGTTGTTTGAAGCTTCATATAATGGCAATACCGCACAATGATAATGGTTATAATATTGTTGAAAGGCATTGTTTACGGCGTAACCCGCACTGTCGATATGCACACTATTTAAAAATGGCAGGTCAACAGTTGGTTGAAAAACGCCTGAAAACATGGTGATTCCTTCGGTGCCATCCGGTAAAATTTGTTGCACTGCATTATAATCTCTGCGGTGTAAATTGCTAGCATCTGTGATGGTTGGTAAATGTGTAATGGTAATAACTGTTCCGTTATCTGATAAGTTAAATTTACGAATGGCATCAGTATAAACTTGTGTGTAGGTTGGGTTGCCCATCGGATTGTAATTACCATCAAACTTATTTCCACCAAGTAGATAAAAAGTGTTGTTTATTTTCTTTAAATGTCCTCCGGTAACCGCAAATTGATCATCGCTGATTTGCCTAAAATAACTTGATATGGCTGTTCCACCAATTACAGCATTAACCAAAGCAGGAACATCAACTGCCGTAAGGTTGTTAAATGTTTTTCTGGTCGATGTTGCAGCATGATAGCCATACCCTCCAATAATATACAGATAATTTCCTTCCTGATAAAATTCCATGTTGGTAGAACTCAATTGTTCTTGCAAGGCTATGGAAAGCGAAGTTAATGGAGCAGTCCATTTCTGTTGCGATACTGGGTCGACAACGATTATTTGGTTGTTGTTGCCGGCAATATCAAATGCAGCAAATGGTTGTCGGCGGTGCAATCCATCTAATCTACCGCCAATAATAACCCATTTCCCATTATCCTGACCAAAAGCGTATGACTGCAGTCCACCAAGTCCGGAAATATTCATTGGTTCCAGGTAGATATTGAATGGTACGGTTTGAGAAAAGGCGGTTATATAAACCATTAGAAATCCTGTCATTAGTGCTATTTTCCTTTTCATTGGGTTACGTTTTTATAGTAACAAAACTAGTGCTAGGTAAGTAGATAGTTTGTAACCATTGTTACATTAGTAACAAACAAAAAGATACCCGTGACAATTAACTTTCAACATGCAAATTACTTTATACTTGGACGAACCTCCACCCAACAAAACTATGAGATCGGAAATTGCATTTTCGTTCTAACACAATTAAGGTCCGCTCTCTTGTTTTGTATTGGTGGAGTCGGGCTATTCGCTACAATCCCTGTAGTATAGCGAGTACGCACACTACAGGGGATTTTCGCTTCTATCCCTTTCGCGGGGCTTACTTTTATAAATTAATACATTTTCGACTGATAAAAAACAATGCGCTTTCATTCGTCCTTTATTACTTCTACATTTTTACCAAGTGTTTTGAACCGAACGCCACTTTTCTGCAATACGGTAATGGTAATATGCCCTGTTTTACTCATGTTATTGTCTTGAACAAAACCCGACTTCCCTTTGTGGGTTCCGGCGATTACGTTACAAAAATCACCATTTTTTAAATTGGAGGTTGTCATATGGTATAATTTTTTATTAAACAATTAGTCGGTCAGCATACGGTACAAATTCGCCAAACTCAAGATTTCGTTTGAGTATACGTAAATACATTGCCCAGCAATAATTGGATATGCGAAAGTGTTCGTTGTCTTCCTTCCAACCGGAATGGTAAAATTGTATATTGGTTACCAGATCCTTCTCAGATAAACGAAACCCAACTTTACTTCCTTTCCAATCTTCATCAGCGGTTTGCATGGTCCATTCCATTTCCTTGAAGGGAATACACTTTGAAACAACAGACGTCCAATGATAATTCGGCTCAAAATGGAAATGAAATATTTCACCCATTGCCGTTTTGCCAATTGAGTCCTTCGTCCACCAATTATTGAGACCTTGAGGGGTTGAAATGGCCTCAAATACTTTATCTATGGAAACGTTAATAGGGAAGTTATGCAATATGTTGTACATGGATTGTTGTTAATAGTAGTTTATTATCAAAATGTTTGCATGTTTTGTGCATTAGCTTAGTTGCCGATTACGGAACAAAAAAGTTTAAACTAATATAGCTAAAAAAGTAATAAAAAGTTACATGTAAAGATTTATAGGCAACATAGCGAGACCATTGATTGTGGCAGTAAAACTGTTCGAATAAAGTTCTGTCGGTTCGGAATAGACAAATACTAATTTATTGTTGCTTTGAACTTCTACCACTCCTTCCATGTACACGCTGTGATTCATGCATATTTGCATTCTTCATATATTTACACCCCATACATAATGCTGCTTTTGGGTGAATTTAATAGTATTCTTGGGTATCGTCTCATTGTAGCATCTGAAGTACTCTATTTCTCAATGTTCTCAAATTAGTTGTTTCAGCATTGGAAAGAAAAATAAAAGTGGTATTTGATTCAAGCAAGCGATACATGACATGAGAATTACCCGGATGTCCTCCACTATGATAAATAATAGTGCCTGTTGGAGTATATTTTATAAACCAACCAAATCCATAGCTGATATTGGGGTTAGTTTTGGCATAGATAGGTTTTCCATTAAATGACGCTGCGGTAAAAGCTTCCTGTTGAATTTCATTGGATAACAATTTACCCTCCTTTAATGCTTTGTCCCAGATAGCTAAATCCTTTGCTGTTGTTACTACTGAACCATCCCCATAAAAATCACCCAGATAGGTAACAAAATTATATTTTGGTTGCAGATGGGCATACCCAAATTTTCCATACTCAAAAGTGTGACCGATTGCTAAATTCTTGTTTTGAATTCTACGAATATCTGTCACCATATAGGCGAATGTACTTTTCATCTTTAACGGTTTAAAAATATTTTGATACATAAAATCTTGATATCGCATCCTAGAAACATTTTCGATGATGGTTGCTAAAAAATCATATCCAATATCCGCATACTGAAATTTAGTTCCTGCTTCAAACTGTAATGGAAGCCGGTGTTGTACTAAATAGTCTAAAACTTCTTTGTTGCCATTTGATTTGGTTGTGTCCATGTTTGGTCTTATGTCATCCCAAAAATTTGGAAGCCCCGATGTATGGTTTAGCAAATGCCTGACAGTAATATTTTTGTAAGGGAAAGAGGAAATGTACTTGTAAACCAAACTATCATAATTTAATAAACCTCTGCTATTTAAAATCATTATTCCATAAGCTGTAAACTGTTTAGAAATAGATGCTACCTGAAAAGAATTTCTGCTTGTTAAGGGCTTTTGGTTTTCTATATCCGCAAATCCATAACTCTTTTCTAAAAGAATTCTGTTGTTTTTTGTAATTAAAATATTTCCATAGAAAGGCGAACTTGAGTAAGTACTGTCAAGAATATAGCGGATGCTGTCAATATTTTGTGCATGTAAAACATGGATAGGAAAAATCAAAAGGATGAATAAATTAAATTTCATTGGGTGTTGATTTTAGTTTAATTTTCCGTCTGGTATTCGATATATCGGATGTTGTTCAATTAAAATCCATTAATCGGGTAAAACCCGTATATGGTTGTAATTCCATCACATCAAATTTTGCCATTCCTTTCATAACTAGTGGTAATTGCGCTAATAGTTTTTGGGCAGTAATCTTATTCTCACATTCAAGAATAAGTACCGCATTCTTCTTTTCATTGAAGTATATTTCTCGTAAATCACCCGAAAGCATAATTTTGTAAACAGAAATTGCTTCTTCAATGAGTGTTTGGGATTCATTTTCCCAATCAACAGGTCTTATTTCCTTTTCTATTGCCATTATTTTCATCTCAATCCAAATTTATTTCTCCTGTTAAATACAATTTCGCTTGTCCACTAATTTCAACCCTTTCGTTTAAATACCTGCATAGCAAGTATCCTTTTCTATGAGAAAGTTGTATGGCTGATAATTCGGTTTTATTAAATTCCTTTGCCCAATAAGGAGTTAATGTTGTATGAGCAGAACCGGTTACAGGATCTTCATTTATTCCGGATTGTGGCGCAAAGAAACGGGATACAAAATCCACACGAATTCCTTTTGCTGAAACAATAACGCCTCGTGCATCTAATTTTGATATTTTCTCTAATACCGGTTTAATATTCATTATAGCTTCTTCGTTTTCAAAAACGAATAAATAGTCCGTTTTCCCTTTAAAAGCCTGGGTTGGTTTAATGTTAAAACATGCGTAAAATTCAGTTGTTAATGCAACCGATTCTATCGTGTCGGTCGGAAAATTCATTGTCAACATTCCTTCGTTTTTCGTAACAGTTAAATGGCCACTTTTATGCGAAAAGAAAGAAATTACCTTCTCCGTATAATTTTCATGATAGAACAAAACGAATGCTGCAGCTAATGTTGCATGTCCACAAAGATCCACTTCGACCGATGGCGTAAACCATCTAATATGAAAATGGTTATGCTCTTTTACATAAAATGCTGTCTCTGCAAGGTTATTTTCCATAGCGATTTGTTGCAGGATATCATCACTCAACCATTCTTCAAGCGGACAAATAGCAGCGGGGTTCCCCGAAAAAACTTTATCTGTAAATGCATCTATCTGATAAATTTTAATTTTCTTCATGATAGTTTTTGTAAGAATTTGATCCAATTACCGTAATATACTGTTACTTCTCTATTGGTAAAAAAAACAGAAAGTTCCTTATCAAGCCATCCTTCAATTGCAGAATATGTAGCCAATTGACATTCAACTGCTGAAATGATATTACTTTGGGTAGTAAAATAAAGAATTAGCTCCTCTTTACTAAATAATATAGGGTTGTTAAATATTTCTTCCTTTACCAATTCAAAATTCATTTCTTTCAATTTCATATTGTTCCATTGGTAGTTATCATTTCGAACCGGTGCCGGAAACGCTTTAAGGTAAACTAAATTGTACCAATCTTTAAATTCATCGTTATTTTTCATTTCGCCCAAAAAGAAATTATCATAAAGTATTAACCACGATTTGCTCTTTAGAAGGCGATTTGCTTCGAATAAAAACTTATCAATATCAAACCAATGAACACCGGAAGAAACGGTAATCAAATCAAAAAAATGGTCAGCAAAAGGTTGTTCTTCTGCCTTTGCAATTTGGTAATTTATTTTGTCTTTGCATAAGGCAAAATCTAACATGGCTTGTGAACTATCGGTGCCATAAACATGGGTAGCAATGTTTAACAAAGCTTGTGTTGAAAGCCCTGTGCCACATGCAATATCACATGCTGAATTTATTTTATTTACAAGTTTCAGAAAGCCCTTAACATAATTAATGGTATTGCCATGAAAGTCAGGTCTTCCTTTTGAATATCTTTCCGCTGCCGTATATGGAGTAAAGTAGTTCATAGTTTCAAACGGTTTAATCTAATATTATCTGTTCGTTAAATGTTACTAGGAATGTTGATATACCCATTCTTTTTCCTGTTCCAATTTTAAACGATTGGTTTAAATTCTGAAGTAGGACTTCCTTGTTTTCTTAAAATGTACTCATCTGCTCCTTCAATGATATGGTTTTTCAATTCTCCAATTTTTTCATACCCTAAACGATAATATAATTTCTGTGCTTGATGATTAAAAGATGTAACACACATAAACACATTTGGGAATTTTTTCAAAGCTTTTCTTCACTGAATTTCAAAAGAGTTGTTCCAATTCCTTTTCCCCGGTGGTTAGGCTGAATGCAAATAGTTTGAATGTAGCCCCGAAGCAACCCATAAGACTGCAGTACTACAAAACCCACAAATTCATTTCCCTCCAATGCCAGGTATACTTCCTTATAATCACCTCTTACCGTTAATTTGCATTTTTCGACGTCAAATTTGAGTGATGTAAATGGCTCTGATTGGCTCATCAATTCAGCACATTGGTTCAAATCGGTTTCGTTAGTCGTTAATATTATTTCCATGTCAAATATATTTTCTTAATGTTGGTTCATTGTGATGATCAAAGCCATTTTTTTGATAAACTGGTTCACCTTCCTTAGTCGCATGTAATTCAAAAGCGCTAATTCCAATTTTTCTACCCTCTTCAACCAATAAATTTAAAATGCCTTTGCAAATCCCTTTTCTTCTAAATTCAGGGATGGTGTACATATTCATGATATATCCCCATTTACCGCATGGATTTTTAAAATTACCCGGCATTTCTCGTAAATGAACTGAACCAATACCGGAAACCACATCATCACATTTTGAAATAACAGATATACAAGTATTATCTTTTGTTGCTTTTGTAAAATAGTGGATCATTTGAATTCGTAAAGATTGAATTGCCCTATCATTTTGTTCTCCACTTAGTTCGAGTGCGAATAAAATTCGGTTCTCGACCAATGTTGTAATATCCTCTACAGTCGCTTTTTTGTATGAAATTATCATAACTAAGAAAATTGAATGGTATAAATAAAAAAAGTTTTTCCAAACACAGGATCCAATTCCTTTTGCCTTACAAATCCGAGTTTTTCATATATATGACGCGCGGCATGTTGAAATTCAGAAGTGTGTAAAGCAATTGTTCTTTCACCTGAATTTCTTGCTAAATCAATGCATTGCTGCGTGAGCGTTTTTCCAATTCCATTTCCTTCAAAATTGGGATGAACTCCTACATAACGTATGTATGACCATTCTGTCGGAAAGTATAAAAATGGATTTCCACTGGGGATCAAAAATGCCATTCCGATGATTTCATCACCTTTTTCACAAACAAAACAGGTAGCTATATGCAATAAATTTGAAAAATTCTCTTCACTTTGGAAACCAGCTTCCCATTTATCCCAGTTTTCTTTGGTAATTACAGACTTAAATTGTCCATAAGATACTAAACCCAAATATTGAAGTTGTTTCAAATCGGATAATGTTGCTGTTCTATAGGTAAATTCCTTTAGCATAATGTTATTTTTCAATAAATATCGATTTTCCTTTCCCATTTAAACCACCTAACCATTCCCAATCAAGTGCAAGTTTCATTTTACCATTTTTCGTAACCGATATTACTGCTTTGGCTTTTCCCGCCTTCAACTCATTTTGAATAGTAACACATTGGTATAATATGTTTAGACAATTCCTTTCTAAAATTGCAATAATTTTCCCATATAAAACAGATCCGCCATAATAGTCAGCAGTAACCAGAATGCCATCTTGTTTGTAAGCAAAAATAGTTTCTTCGTTAACTGTACCGTTTTCGGAATTCTCAACCATCAAAAAGGTTCTATTATTGAAATTATAAGATTTCATTTGCTCAGTGCTTGCTTTATTTGTTGGTTATGCTTTTGGTTATGTAAAGCTACCTTTTCAAATTCCATTTGCAAGGTTCTTAATCCGGTTTCATTATGTACAAATTCCTTTTGATAAAAATTATCGTAAAATTTTTCGATGAGATTACAATTCATTTCCCTGCAAAGCGAATAAAGTTCTTTTTTGCCTGTTAATGGTTCATTCTTATAACCAAAGGTTTCATTCCAGGCATCTTGATCAAAAGCCCAGATAACCTGTTTTGGCTCCGCTATGATTTTTTTTAGACGCCCGATAAATAGATATTCAACATCTGTTAAGTGATGCAATATTTGACGAATTGACCATTTAGCTACTCCATAGTTTCTATTAAATTCCTTTGTCGAAAGTTCAAAATATAGTATCGTGCATAATTTGGTATCCTGTAATAAATCTAATATTTCTGTTTTTGACATTACGATTAACTTAATTATAATGAAAGTGCAAAATCAACTGCCGCTTTCGAATGAATGATTGATGTGTCAAATATTTTCAGTTCACTATCGGTTTCCTTGATAAACATGCCTATTTCAGTGCAACCAAAAACAATGGCCTCAGCACCATTTTTCTTTAAATCACTCATTACCATTTGAAACATTTCCTTTGATTTTAATGACAATTTACCGGCTGATAGTTCTTCGAGAATAGACTTATGTATCCGGATTTGGTCCATTTCAGTTGGAAGAATGGTATCTATTCCAACTTTGGCGAGAGTTTGGATAAAAAATGAGGCATCCATAATAAATCTTGTACCAATCAAACCAACCTTATTAATTTTGTGCTTAGCAATTTCCTTTGCTGTTTCTTCAGCAATATGTATCAGTGGAATTCTAATTTTTTGTTTCAACTCTTCCGCTATAAGATGTGCCGTATTGCAACAAATTAGGATACAATCAGCACCGGCACTTTCAAGTCTAATTGCAATATCACTTAACATTAGTTCTATTTCTTTCCAGTCATTCCGTGTTTGTAATTGTTTAAATTCACTATAATTCACAGAATACAACAACAACTTTGCTGCATTATTACCTCCTAATAATTCATTAACCCTTTCATTTATTAAATGGTAATAAAACGAGGTAGAATGATGGCTTATGCCTCCTATAAGACCTATTGTTTTCATGCCGTGATTTTATTCTGTACCAATGCAGTTAAATGCTGTTTAACACTTGTCCATTCTGATTCTATGATGCTGAAATAAGCTGAATTTCTAATTGTTCCGTTCTCTCTAATTCTATCGTTTCTTATAATACCTTCGTATTGCGCACCAATTCGTGTTATTGCCTTTCGTGAACGAATATTATTTTCATCTGTTTTAAATTGAACACGAATGGCTTTTAATTCTTCAAAACAAAAGGTGAGTAATAATAATTTACACTCCGGATTAACCGCTGTAGACCAAAAGTCAGGATGTAACCATGTCCAACCAATTTCTAATTTTCGATTTTCATGTTCTATATTCATCAATCTTGTACTACCAATAATCCGATTTAATTGCTTATGAAATATACTAAAGGGGAATTCAGAGCCATTATCCCTATTTCTTGTAGCTCTACTATAAACATAAAAACACTTTTCTGTTGTATGCATATCAACCGGAATAAATTCCCAAATCTTTTCTTCTCTTGCTAAGAGTTCCAATTGCGCAAAATGTTTTGTTTCAAAAGGAATTAATTCTACCAAGGATCCAGTCAAAATAGTTGATGGTTTAATCCAATTCATGCTTATTTCTTTTTATATAACGTTTTACGCTTTCACTCCATTCCAATGAAATTCCAAACTTGGTGTCCTGTATAGGTTGCATGGCTTTCAGTGCTAGTGGAATCTGACCACTCCATACTTCTTGCTTTATATCATCATCTCCTATTGGTCCTTCGTTGCGAATCTTTGCAGATGCTTTTTCAATTGCAAAACGAATAACCATCGTTGCATTTAATTGAGTCTCCGTTCCCAATTCAACTTCTTCCCATCTTCCTTTTATTATGTTTTCGGTAATTATTTTCATTCCATATATTTTCTCATTTTCATCATCCACCATAGTTGCGTTACCATATAAAATCACAGATAGGTAGTTTACGGAAGTATGAAACAAAGATTTAGCCAATACAATTCCATCAAGATGGGTTACCGAAATACAAGATATTTGACCATCTAATATTTGATTGAGCATAAAATTCTTGGTAGAACCATGTAAATACAAAGTATCCCCATCTCGGCCGTAGACTGTCGGAATCATCATAGTTTGACCTTGAAATTGAAATGCCACATGACACAAAAAACCTGCATCCAAAATAGAATGTATACTGGTAATATCATTTCTTTCTCTTTTAGCTCCCCGAATAACTTTATTGAATTCCATGGTGTTTAAAGTTTATTTGTTCTGCATATTCTGCAACAAAATTGAATGCAAATAATTTAATAGTACAGATACAAATTTGCATTGTTTAACCAGTACAGTTACTTTTGTTTAATGAAAAACAAAGAGTTGCTGTATATACAAATAGCAAATAATGTAGAGAATCAGATAAAAAATGAAGTTATTCAAATTGGTGATAAATTACCCTCCTTACGAACAGTCGCTCTTGAAAAAGGAGTAAGCATTACCACCGTACAACAATCCTATTTTGAATTAGAATGCAGAGGGTTGATTGAATCGCGTCCGCAGTCGGGTTACTATGTATCTTACGCACATAAGCATTTTAAAAATGTACCGCAAACCAGCCAACCTATTATCGCTAAAACAGAGGATGATACCGAAGAAATTATTTTTACTGTTTCGCAAAATATAAGTAAAGCTAAAATTGAATTGTCAATGGGTGTACCTTCTATTGCGCTGTTACCAGTTGCAAAAATGAACAAAGCAGTTGTAAATGCCACACGAAACCTTGCTGGTGGAGGCTTAAACTACGACAAGTTTGGTAGCCTGAATTTGAAAAAACAAATCGCAATACGATCTTTAATGTGGGGAGGCAAACTAAAAACAGAGGATATTATTACTACCTCAGGTAGTATTGATGCCATTTCCTTTTGTATGCTCACTTTAACCCAACGAGGAGATACCATTGCCGTTGAGAGTCCGGTTTATTTTGGGATTTTGCATTTGGCAAAAAGTTTAGGTCTTCATGTTCTAGAGCTACCAACCAATCCAATTACCGGAATTGAAGTAGATTCTTTGAAAAAAGCATTAGAATTTAAAAAAGTTAAACTGTGTTTACTGGTCAGCAATTTTAGCAATCCTTTAGGCAGTTGTATGCCCATAGAAAACAAAAAGGCTGTCGTAAAACTCATGGAGAAACATAATGTACCATTGATTGAAGATGATCTTTTTGGAGATTTATATTTCGGAAAACAACGACCTACTTGTTGTAAAACCTACGATGAAAGCGGAATAGTTTTATTATGCAGTTCTTTTTCAAAAACCTTAGCCCCGGGATATAGGGTAGGTTGGATGGTACCGGGAAAGTTCAAAGAGAAAGTAGCGCGCACAAAATATTACCATTCTCTTTATACAACTTCTATTACCCATGAAGCTGTTGGAAGTTTTCTGGAAAATGACAGATATGAGAATCATTTACGAAAATTGAGATCAACACTTCATAGAAATTCCTTGCAATTTTTGCGATGTATCAGCCAATACTTTCCTGATGATGCTAAGGTTACTATTCCCCAAGGAGGTTTACATTTATGGGTGGAACTAAACAAGAAAACAGATACGGTTGAACTTTATAATACCGCAATGGCAAACAAAATAAGTATCGCTCCGGGCAGAATGTTTACACTTCAAAATCAATATAATAATTGCTTGAAATTAAATTGCGGTTTGGTTTGGAGTGATAAAGTAGAAGGGGCTTTGAAGTTATTAGGAAAGTTAGCTGCCAAAGGTTAAGAAAAAGTTAATCCTATCATTATTATTAATCAAATTTTTTAGGGTGTAGTTAAGCTACCAAAAAATCAATTCGTGCCGGAAAGTAAGGATTACAATTGCTTGTTATAATTCGTTCAAAAGATGATGTATATCTATGATGTCTTCTTTTATAATATTGAACTATATGTAAAACCATTCTATTAACAATAAAATGATCCTCGCTTCCACCATACCTCATAACATACCAACAAACACATGCTATCCTTTCCTAAGTTGGTAGTTAATCGGTCAGGCTTTTAAACATTTCATCAATTCTCTACTATCGATATAAGTTTGATTTCGGATAAACTACCAATACTTTCCTCACCAGTAATTTTTGGGGGGGGGATTAATTTACTACCCGTATAAAATTAAACGATATGGTATCGCGACTGCCCGATAAATTGGGTCCGGCAATGAATGCGTATATGGTGTTTTTGCCAGTTAAATGATAATGAATATCCGTTGGAAAGTCATGTGCCGGATTATTGAAATGCACTTCATCTTGGCTTAGTTGTGTTACCTTGAATTTTACAGCTTTACCTTCGTTCTGCGTCGGCACGGTGTTTTCAGAAAACCAATGACTGTTTTCTTGGTAAACATAAACACGCTCCGCGTATACAGTATCTCCATCTTTTACCTGAAATCCTTCCGACAAGTATGAACCATCGGCATTCTTAATCCAACGTTCATAGCTTTTACCATCTTCATTTTTCCAAACTCCGACAAGCCTGTCAAACATTATCCCCTTTTCAATCTTTTCTTTGGCAACCTTTTCGGATGTCGTGTTGGACATATTATTATCGCAAGCTGTGAGCAAACCCAATGCATAAAAAAGAAGTATTGATTTAATATTCATATATGATTTTTTAATGCAATGAATGAACTGCCATTCTATTTCCTTCGGTGTCAAGGAACATTCCGAAATATCCCATTTCAGGACTAATCTGGGTTTTCGGAACAATCACTTTTCCGTTGTTGCTTTCCACTTTGCCCAACACAGTTTGCAAATCGTTACCACCATTTAAATAAGCTACAACTCCGTCTGATGATGGCTTATAATCTTCGCCATAAACGATTGCTCCAGATACATTTGAACCGTCAGTTGGGAATAAGCCCATTTTTATTCCGAACATTTCGGATTCTTTAATGTCAAAACCTAAAATGGCTTTGTAAAAAGATACTGCTCTGTTGAAATTCGCTGCTGGAATTTCGAACCAATTAATTAAATTTTCCATTATCAATATATTTTAAGATTGGTTACAAAGTTGCAAGGTGATTGAAATGTAAAATTGTAAAAATGCGACAAAGTTTAATCGGCTATAAAGAAAGATGTCATTTGAAAAGAATTACCATAAAATTCTTTCGGAGTTAGGCCTGTAAATTCTTTGAAATCTTTTATAAAATGAGCCTGGTCGTAATATTCGCCCTGATTTGCCAACGCGGTAAGACTTGTAAAATTTTTGTTCAGTAACATTTTAAGTGTGGCTTGTAACCGTATAGTTTTTGAAAGTTGTTTGGGACTTAAACCAATGGCTAACGAAAATTTCCGTTCCAACTGTCGTCGGTTAATATTCGTTTGTTTGGAAAGCGCTTCTACTGAAAGCTGTCCACTACCGGATAAAATGGTTTCAACAGTTGCTTTTACTATGCGATCAATAGTTTGGGAGTCTGTAAGGCGGCTGAGTAAAAAAGCTTCCACCAATTTTATTCTTTCCGAATTTGCACTTGCCTTTAAAATCTTTTCTTCAATTTCCAGTCCATCTTTTCCAAACAACTTTTCCAAAGCAACTGCTTTATTTTCCATTTCTTTTATAGGAATAGTGGCAAAAGGTAAAAAACCATTAGGAAGAAAACGAACGGAAAAAACACCTGTTTCACCGGTTGGTTCAACCTCAAGCGGTCGAGTCAGTTGCCCGATAACGAAGCATCGTGGTTGAATAATACTGTTTCCGTTTTCAATATATTGTCTGTACAAATCGCCATAATGGAATATCATTTCCATGCAGCCGTCAGGAACAATAGTTTGCTTTTGTGGCGATTCTTCTCTAGGATTTTCTAATATCCAATAACATTTAACAAGAGATACAAGGTCTTGGTTTGGTTCAATTGTCTGATAGTTCATCGATTGATTTTTGCAACTTTACTTATTACATTTTGCACTAACGTTTTGGGCTGTTATTCTTTTCAGCAAGTCCGATAGCTTTATAGAGTTGTACATCTTTTTTATTTATTAAATCCTCAACGGTTGGTTTAATAATATAGTCAGGTATTATACCTCTATCTGTATTTTTCTTGTCGGTTGTAAACATTGTATATTTTATTGTGGGAGTGAATATAGAAAAATGTGAATAAGGAAGTACAATTTGAATAAATTTTCCAGAAGTATTTCCGCAATAAGTGCCACCTGTTTCTTCACCAATGAAAATTGCCCGTTTATTATTTTTTACAACGGTGCAAAATTCACTTGTTGCTGAAAAACTCAGTCCATTAATCAGCAAATACACATTCCCTTTAAAATAATTTTTATTTGGTTGCTGAACTGATAAGTTAGGATGTTCTTTTTCATCTAATATTTTTGAAGATGTTTCCAATTTTTGATAATAACGGAAAGTAGTGTCAGTTAAATAGGAAAATAATAGCGAACCATAAGCATCTCTTCCTCCGCCATTTCCTCTTAGATCAATGATTAATGATGTTATTTTCTTAGTCTTTATTTCATTAAAGGCAGAATCAAGAAATCCTGCGAAAATAATTTTAGACCCTTGTAAATCATCGTTATCAAAAGTTCTAATGGTCAATAAAGCAATTTGTTGATTCAGAAATTTCAAATCGACTAATTTCTCATCTACTTCATCTATCAGCCTTTTACATTGAATATCTTTTTTAAGTTCAGGATTTACAGTTGCTTTCAGTAATTGCCTATTGCTACTTTTATAAGTAAAATTGTATTTCGTATACTGTCCATAAACTAAACTGAAATAGAGCCAGAACGAGTGGTTCAATATCCAATATTTTTTAGTTTCTATCTTACCATCTGAAACAATGTATTTAAAAAGTTGCTTTTTGATAGCAGGAATACTTACGCCATTAATTTCAGTTATTTCTGTTCCCGCAGGAAAGTCTTTTAAATTTGAACAATCTACATAAGCTTTATTCTCAGTAAAAATAAGGGATAACGGGAAGTACTTTTCCCTTTCTTCAATTTGATGTTTAAGACTGTCGGGGGCTGAGCAGCTTAAATGGCCATCTTCAATTTGGCTTAATATCAGTTTGAGTGTCTTGTAAAAATCTCTCTCAGATGTGGTGTTATCTATCTCCTGAATGCAGTCGTGAAATAGCTTATTGATAGAAGCGAAGCTTTTAAATCTGTAAAGCGAAGGGAAGTTTTCTTCAAGAGACTTTTTAAGAACAATTAAATCATTTCTGAACCCTATACTTTGTGAGGTTTGTCCAAACGCAAGATTTGACAGTAAAGAGAAGAGTAAGACTATTTTAAACAGTTTCATTTTCGGGAAGATGTCAAATATAATAGCCTATCACGTTCCCATGGCAGGCGCAGAAAGCATTTCAACCTAAAAGTTCCTACGAAACCATGAAACCTAAAACTACTAAAATGTTTCATACGAACTTAAATGTGATTTTTGCGCCTGCCATGTGTTAGGGGCAGGTACTTATTTCTTAAAGTCAAGATTCGGTTCGTCTTTATTCCTTCCTGTCTGTGGAACTGAATTGTCTACAATTTCAAATTTAAATTTTTCAAACCAAATTTGTCCAGTACTACTTAACAGCGCACCAAAAGCAATATTGGAAGCGTTTTTAGGTACGTCTAAAACAATTTCATATTTCTTCCACTCTGTCGTTCCTTTAATTGCTCTGTCTTGCATATTATCAAATGATAAGGATTGTTTTGAGTTTTCTTGGTCAACACGCAACCAAAAACCTGCCCAAGTTTTAACATCTTTTGACTTCATATATCCTGTCATTCGTATTCTTTTATCTAAATATTTGGTGGGTAAAAAGTCTTGCATTAAAGTACCAAAACCATCTATTTTTTCTTCGATTGATTTTATTGTTAATACATTTTTACCATCTTGTCCTGCACTAGAGTCGATAAACATTTGATAACTTGTTTGATGACTACCAGCCCTATACCAACCAGTAGGTAATTTATTTTGTTTTATTTGATTAATAAGAGGTTGCCACCGTTTGTCTGTGTGCAATAAATTAAAATCTTCGTCTGCAATAATTTTATCGTAGTCAGAATAGCCAATTTTGTTTACTAAACGGTCTAAGCAAAAGAAAGCACTATCTGGAATATTTGCTAATGCCCATGAGCGTGCCGCATTATAACGGTCGGTGGGAGTACCTTTCCACCCCAAAGTCTTAAATGCTAAAGAGTAGTTTTCTGCAGAACTTTTGTATTCCTTAGCATTATAAAGAGAATCTGCCTTCTTTGTAAATTTTTCGTATTCAGAAGAATATTCCTGTCCAAAAACATGTTGTGTTATGATAACACAAAATAAACAAATGAGTATTTTTTTCATTTTTTGATACTGTTTTTTAGTCATTGTACTCAATTTTCCGTTGTTGACGATTACTTGCCCCTAACGTTCCGCGGCTACCCGAAGGGCGGGACTTTTACCACAAAACTTCATTAAAAATACTAAAATAATTTATAACCTCAAAACAGTCTTTGGAACACGAAACCCCGCCTTTTGGGTAGGTGCTGTTAGCAGCAGTTTTTATTTTTTAATCAAGAAGTTGAGTGCAAGTTTGGCATTAAGGCCTATTCCATCATATCCACTAATTCCAATTCCATTAATCTCTGACTTGTGATATATATAACCGATACCTACGCTCTGGGTCAAGCTTAGTATTCTTGAAAAATTTAGTTTGAAACCGTAGCCAACATAGTTTTCAAGCCATAATTCATAAGCTTTATAAGCTCCATTTATCTGAGGGTCATAGAAATCTTGTCCCTCATCTTGATAGTAAAGAAAATCAAATTCATATTGAAAAAAGAGGTTAAATACTTTGGCAATAGGATTTGGGTTTATTTGATAAAGCGCATGAAACCCATTGATAGCATACTTTCCTGTTGTTACTGTAGGTGTACCATAATAATTATCTGTCCTGATCTTTAATTTAGGCCCAATAACAGGTCCTAATGCATAGAAACTTTTACCTTTCTCGAGAGTTAAGTACACAAAGAAGTTTAGCCCATTTGTGGTAGGAGTCACATTTGATCCTAAACTAATCCCAAATTTTGCTGTTTTATTCTCGGTGCTGTCCTGTTGACCATAACATATAGTTGAAAGTGTCCAAAAAATAATGAATAATACTTTATGTTGTTTCATTGGAATTGCTGCTAACGTTCCGCGGCTTGGCGAGGGCAGGAGTTTTAAGCAGAATAAATTTCAGAACCACTTTATGCTAAAGCCCGGCGAAGCCACCGCTAATTTACCAATTTTTATTAGAACTACTAAAACCTGCTCTTGCTAAGCCGCTGTTAGCAGCAGCACTTTTTTTCTAATTACGAATAAAATTCTCTGTAAAAAGCTGTCCTGCAATTATCTTGCTTTTTCCTTAACAGTTCCTTTGCAAGCGTCCTGATGGTTTATTCCTTCAATCCATATTCTTAAGAATTTAATTCGTTCTCGTGTCCATTCTTCATAGAGTGCAGAAGTACACATAGATTTAACCGAACCATAAAATTCACCAGGGAGATACCTTGCCTCTATATCTGCTTCCCTAAGTTGTAACCAAAGTCTTTGTGCAACTTTCAACTTCTTTATGAATAAAGTGTCGCCAGAATATTCATTGAGAATTTCTTTATATACCTCGTTTAATTCATCATCGACAGATTTAAATTTATTTCCAGCGTCAATGTTCATTTCGGTTTGTGACTGTCCATACACAATTGTCCAAGCGAAAAAAGTTGTCAGGAATAGAAAAATTATTTTCATTGATTAGAGCTTGTTTTATTAAAATTATAAAGATAATTATTCGTGTTGAGTCGACATGGTGTTGCTGCTAACGTTCCGCAGCTACCCGAAGGGCGGTATTTTTACTACAAAACTTCATTAAAAATACTAAAACTATTAATAACCACAAAACTGTCATTGGAACACGAAACCCCGCCTTTTGGGTAGGTGCTGTTAGCGGTTCGTGCTTTTTTCCGATAGATATTGTGTCATTGTGGCGATTTTTGACTTGCCCACTTTATTAACTTCTAATAAGTCTTTGTCACCGGTTAATAGATATGTTGCATTGCTGTCAACAGCTAGAGAGAGTAAAAAGTTGTCCTTCGGGTCACGGCAAATGACAATGTTTGAACTTACAGCGACAAATTCTGCATGTAAACTAATTTGTAATAAGAGTTCTTCTAAGTCAGCAAGATTGAAGTACTTTTTTAGTTTTGGTCGTCTAGCTACTTCAATAAATTCGTCAAGCAACTCTTGGCTGAAAATTATGATTATTGATTTGTCAAGAAAGAATTTGTCAAGCCCCGAGGTTCTTTTGGATAATAGGAAACTAATCCAAAGGTTTGTGTCAATAATGATTCTATCCTTTTTTCTCCGCATATCGCTTAGTCCTTACATGCTCAACTTCTTTGGTTATCATTTCAAGCGTTGGGTTTTCTGAAGAAGCTTTTTTGCGAAGTTTAGCTACAACTTTCATAAAATCACTTTCTCGCTCATCTCTGATTGAAATGAGATTCAAGTCAGCAAGATCTTTCAAGAGTCTTGTCGCTTTGGGATTCAATATATCTATTTGTAGTGTCATTGATTCAAATATAACTATATTTTACTGTTGTCATTGCATGACCGCTAACTCGTTCATTGCCGCCACAACCTCTTGCATATCCCAACACAAATAGTTCCATAGCCGCTATAAACCTTTATTTATCTATAGTTTATTGGTCATTATAAATTACAAAGGGCACCTAATCCCATAACGCACAAATTGCTTCTCTTATTCGCCCACCACCACTTTTTGGTAATAAGTCCTATTACCATTACTTAGTTGTAACAGATAAACTCCGTTTTCTACCGAATCAAGATTAAGTAATATTTGTCCTGTGGCAGATGAATGGCTCTGGCTTAATACCTGTTTGCCTGTAAGATCATATAAACTAATTTGTAACGCATCCGACATATCCGGTACTGCAATATGCAATACACCCGACACCGGATTCGGGAAAACGGATATGGAATTCCATGCCTTTTCGTTTTCTATTACGCCAACAAAAGGAGGTAAATCGGTTGCGGCAACTCCATCAGTTACGCTTAGGGCAGAACCTTGCTTGGCCGACCAGCCCAAACCCCTCCGGGCAAAAGCTGTCCATAACAATACTTTATTGGCTCCTCCATTGCGTATGCTGTCGGCTAAAATAATGGCGTTGCGGGAATCCACAAATCCGGGACTGCAAGGTTGTATTTTCATTCCATCAATTACCAATTGCAACATCATATTGTTTCCGCCAATTTCATTTTCATAAAAATTAGGATTAAACCCATATTTCTTTACCATTTCTAAATAGGCATCATACAACATGGTGCACCAAACCGAACCGGTATAATGCACACCCGCATTCGATTTAATCGAATTATACGTCATTGGATTCACCGACATGTCCTTGCTATATTTATAGGTTCGACCTCCAATGCTATCCAAAGGTTGGTTTAAGGCATATGTTCCCGATCCTCTGCCATCCAAAGCGGTATCCGATGCTCGTGCGGTTAAACACAACGAAAGAAAATCACTCCATCCTTCTCCACCTTGCTCGGCGTTGCTCAAACACGAAACATTGTCGGGGCCGCCGGTTAAGCGATTCGACAATCCATGACCAAATTCGTGAGATATAATCCCATTGTCCAAATCCCCATCCAAAATAATATTGGCGTTCGAATCTCCTTCGAGCGTAACGTAAATACTGTCGTTGGCCAGCAACCTGGTTTTTAACAAATCACCGGTAATTTTACTGATTATTACAGAAGGTATGGTAATCCCAGTATCGGATCCGGGCATCGGCGATGGCTGGAAATTATTGTTCATTACTACTACTACCGCCTTGGCTCCTGCAACTTGGGCATTCATTACTTTTTGCGTGTAATTGCAGCTGCTTCCACGATAAATAACTGCAATTTTTCCGGAAATATTATTGGTTATGGTTTTGCAACCGGTATAGCCGGTTGAACTGTCGTAAGCCAATACCAATTGTCCCGTTATATCGCTAATCAGTTTTGGACCAAATAATGCCGGAGGAGCATCATAGGTTCCTGCTACACTGCCATTATGAACCGTTAATCCGTTTTTACCGGAATTGGTGCGGACAAATAAATACATTTGCATCCGTCCGTTTAAACCATCCTTCGGGGTAAAAAAGTTTGCATTGTTGCTACCGCCTCCATCCTGTGCATCTGCCAAAACCACATCGTGTTCTTTTCCTCCTTTGCTATAATTATTGGCCTGAAAATTCCCGGATGTTTCATCAAATCCGTAGTTGTACAGGATATCATGCAACTTGTTGTTCCAGTAAAATAAATTGGTAATGGCTAAAGGCATATTGTCCTTGGCATTGCCATGGGTGGCATAGGTATAATCAAATACCAGGCTGCTTCCTCCATCTGGACTAAAACCCGCAATATTTTTGCTTGCGGTATCTTCGCAGGCATACACGTTGTTTCCACGGGTAATCGTCCAATCGGGTCCTGCAACCCCATCGGTATCGTGCCATCCGAAAGGAGAAGCATTGGAGGTTGGATCACCGCTTACCAGTTCAAAGGCGCCATGGTTCGGACTCTCCACCGGAACAGGTAAAACGCGGTACGAACCTTCTCCTGTTTTTCCGAAATGAGTAGGTTCATCGCCTGTCATTAAAAAATGATTTTCTGTATGGCTTGCTGAACCGTTATGGCTTAGCGGATTGCATCGTACGGTTAAACTAATTTTCTCGAGTATTTCTCCTGTTAATGCATCCACCTGTGTTTCCCAACCATCGCCGGTTGCAGGATCGTACAGGTTAACCACCCAAATTAATTTTAATTCTTCCCCAACCGATTTATAATATTGTTTTACCACCACCGGATCGGGCGAAACGGAAGGATCTAAATATTTGTATTCGTTGGACGCATTGGAAGCGTTTGTTTTGGAAAGGGTAGCTCTTAAATTTTTATCAACGGTTTTGGCTACTTGATTTGCTGCAGCAAAAGGTTGCACTGCCGCATGGGTGGCATTGGTTTTTTGGGCTGCTCCTACAATAAAACGGTTATGCCAAACTACCAAGTTACCGTTTTTATCGAGATGCATATCCGAAGTGGCATCAAAAATTTCAATTTTATTAACCACTTGACGAAAATAGATATGGGTAATACCGGTGGATTTATCGGTATACTGGCTATAAATATTTATATCGGAAGCTTGCACCGCCGAGTTGGCAGCACCGGATGTTTGGGCATTCATGAAGCCGGCAACAGCGAAATTAGAATATTGTGCCTGGCCATACAATGCGGAAACAACAAATGCTGCAACTAATCTGAATTTATTCATGGTTTGGTTTAGTTAAATCAAAGATAAACAATTGATTTGCTTAAACAAAGCTATCGGGAGTTTGACGAAAACCTTACGAAGAAGTTGTTACGTAATTGGGTAGTTGGGTAATTTTGTAAATACGTAAACGTGTAAATACGAACCTACCAATTACAACTTAACAATGACTGAAGGCCTTTGACTGACCACTGATTGCTTTTTAGCCACAAATTACACGAAATACACAGATTACTTAAAAAGATACCTCCGTTTGGCATGAAGCCAAAAATGATACGGTTCACGGTTAATCAATCACTGTTAACGGTTAACAAATACAAATGATGCCTAATGACCATAAGCACTAAGCACAAATGACCAATGATTACTGCCTAATGACCAATGCCTAATAAACCAAGCACCAAGCACTAACCACTAACTGACCAATGACCAATGACTTCTGCCTAATGACCAATGACTTTTTGACCAACCGCTGACTACTTTTTTACCCACTGAATACAACGATTTAAACCGCAAAGGGCGCGAAGATTTAATGCAGAGAACGCAAAGTTTTTTAACGCCGAGGCACTGAGGTCGCAGAGTTTTATAAAATAGGCTTTTGTTTGGCATGAAGCCAAAATTCGAAACTACCATATTCAACTGACCAATGACTAATGCCTTCTGCCTAATGACCAATGCCTAATGAACCAATGACCATTGCCTAATGACCAATGACTTTTGACCGACCGCTGATTGCATTTTAGCCACAAATTACACAGATTACTTAAAATGAAACTTCTGTTTGGCATGAAGCCAAAATTCGAAACTACCATATTCAACTGACCAATGACTAATGCCTTCTGCCTAATGACCAATGCCTAATTGACCAATGACTAATGCCTTCTGCCTAATGAACCAATGACCAATGCCAAAAAAACCATGCACCAATCACTAAGCACTAAGCACTAATCACTACACACCAAGCACTAAAACACTACTCCCCCAGCACCACCAACACCTGATTCTTCTCCACCGCTACTTTCTCAGTAACGTTGATTTTTAAAATAGTAGTATCTACAGGAGCTTTGATTACATTTTCCATTTTCATGGCTTCTAAAACAAGGATGGTATCGCCTTTTTTTACACTATCCCCTTCTTTTACACGTATAGAAATTACCAAACCCGGCATGGGAGCTTTAATCTGATTAACCTTTACTTGGTTTAATTTATCGAGTCCAAGTTTGGCGAGTAAAGCATCGTATTCATCCGTAATTACTGCCTTTTGTACCACACCATTTACCACCATATCCAGTTCCTTTTTTCCATTGGCTGATTGCACTAGTTCGATGGTTACCGATTTATTGTGATAAATGATATGGTATTTATTTTCACTTATCCGGATGCTGTCCATCGCAATATTTTCTCCGTTAATGTTTAGTAAACCGTCTTTGAAATTTACCGAATAGGCTTCCGAACCATTGGTTTTTATCTGTAACATCTTTTTACTTAGGTATAATTTGCGTTAATTGTGGACCTAAAATTTCTGCATGAAACAACCGGTAAGTATCCTTCTTTGTCTATGCCTGCTTTTGGGTCAGTGCAAAGTAAATAAAAATAGTACCACTACAAACGAAAAGGCAAAAAATCAAAAGCAGGTAATTGTAAAAGATGTGCAAAAAAACAATATGCAATACCGCGCTGCCGAAACCAAGTTGTTTGACCTACAACATACCCGTCTCGAACTTGCTTTTAACTATGAAAAAGAACAGGTGCTTGGTAAGGCACACATTCGTTTAAAACCACATTTTTACCCTTCCGATTCGCTTATTCTGGATGCCACCCAGTTTATGGTGCATCGCGTTGCCAAAGTAGAAAAAAAGGATACCATCAATTTACCTTATAGCTATAACCTGGAAACCCTTCGCATATTTTTAGGCCGTACATACTCTGCCTCCGAAACAGTTGAAATATTTATAGATTATACTGCCCGACCAAGCGAGTCAAAAAAAGAATCGAGTCAAGCCATATCCGATGCCAAAGGCTTATATTTTATCAATGCTTCGGGCAAGGACCCCGATAAACCACGACAGATTTGGTCGCAAGGAGAAACACAATCCAACTCCTGCTGGTTCCCTACTTTGGATGTGCCCAACCAAAAAATGACACAGGAAATTTCTTTAACAGTCGATAAAAAAGACATTACCCTTTCGAACGGTGAATTAATTCTTTCGAAAGACAATCCCGATGGTACCCGCACCGATTACTGGAAACAATCTTTACCCCATGCCCCGTATTTAACCATGATTGCAATAGGACAATTTGTCATGATGAAAGATTACTGGAGGGATAATATGGAAGTTAATTATTACGTTGAGCCGCAATTTAAACCTTATGCTAAATTAATATTTGGCAACACTCCCGAAATGCTCGAATTCTTTAGTAAAAAATTGGGCGTAGATTATCCATGGGAGAAGTTTTCGCAAATTGTGGTGCGCGATTTTGTGAGTGGTGCAATGGAAAATACTTCTGCTGTTATTCATTTCGAATTGCTGCAACACGATGCCCGCGAGCACCTCGACAATACCTATGAAGATGTAATTTCACATGAATTGTTTCACCATTGGTTTGGAGATTTGGTAACCTGCGAATCGTGGTCGAATATTCCTTTAAACGAATCGTTTGCCACTTATGGCGAATATTTGTGGAACGACTATAAATATGGAAGAATGTTTGCCGACAAGGAACTCGACGACAAGTTGAATGCTTATTTGTTGGGGGGAAACAACCGAAATAAAATCCCAATCCGCTATCGCTACAACCATATCGAGGACATGTTTGATGCGGTGAGTTACCAAAAAGGAGGAAGAATATTACATATGTTAAGGTATACGGTTGGCGATTCTGCTTTTTTCCGATCCCTGCAATTGTACCTTACCGAACATAAATTTGGTACTGCCGAAATTCATGATTTGCGCCAAGCATTTGAACAAGTAACCGGACAAGATTTAAATTGGTTTTTCAACCAATGGTTTTTAAAAGCCGGACATCCTACCATTCAAATCAACTACAAAAAAGCCGTGGATGGAAAATCAGTTACGGTACAAATCAACCAAACACAGGATAGTGCCAAATTAGGAATCTACCAATTACCGGTAGATATTGATATTTACAGCAACAACAAAGTCAAACGAAATAAAGTAACACTAACAAAAAGCAAAGAAGAATTCACTTTTCATTCCGATCAAAACATCCAATTGGTAAATGTTGATGCCAACAAGGTTTTGGTTGCTGAGATAACCGATAACAAAACCAAAGAAGTATTAACCTACCAATTTTTACATGCGCCTTTGTATGCCGATAAATGGTTTGCTTTAAAGGGCTATACCGGCAATACCGATAGCATAGCAGTTGCAGATTCAAATTTATTGGTAATGGCAGATTATGCGTTGCAACATACTTTTGCAGGAATTCGAAAAATTGGTGTTGAAATATTACAAGGTGCTACCCGCCAACAGATGATGGTGTATGAGTTCAGGTTACGCAACTTGGCTAAAAATGATTCTTCTTCTTTGGTTAGAACAGAAGTGATAAACCTCTTGAAAAACTATGATGCATATGCATTCGAAAATTTGTTTGAAGAAAAACTGCAGGATTCTTCTTATCAAGTTGCATCGTCAGCATTGCTAGGTTTGCAAAAGGCGGATGCAAAAAAGGCTATAAAATTGGCGGCAGCTTTTGAGTCATCAACCAATGGCACCATGCTATCGTCGGTTTCTACGGTTTATGCTGCATCTGGTGATACTGCTAAATATTCTTTCTTTATTCCTGCCATGCGCAAATCCGGACCATACAAATACAATATTCTACAGGATTATTGGGAATATACCATGATGCAAATGCCAACCTTACAATTAATCTGTTTAAAGGATATTTATTCCCAAACACAACTTGATGAAAAAGATGTTTATCTCAAATACATCAACAGCCAATTATCGGCGCAGATGTTAAAACAAAACGAGGAATTAAAATCGGTTTTAGAAAACGCCTTGAAAAAACAAAAACCTGGAACCGATCAACACCAAAATATTTCCAAAGCCATAACAGATTTGAATGAGGTAAATAAACGCCTCGTAGCCTTCGGTGAAAAATGATGCGGGTGTAACGGGTTTTGATGGTTAGAATTATTTGTGTGTCCATGTAAAATATAAGGTATCGGAAACCTATCAAAAATTTGCCGAATGATGCAGTAACATTTATTAAATCTGGTGCCTTCGACAAACTCAGGCACCGCTTCTAATAAACTAAATTATTTCTCCTTAGTACTGGTTCAAATTCAAAATTCATTATTGATCCAACCCATAATATGCTGAACGTGGTCTAGGCCAATTGAAGTTACTTTCTTAGAATGATACTGGTGTCTGACCTTGTCGAAGACACATTTCGCGTCGCGCCATATTTACTTCCCGCATGTAAAAACTACGTCGTACCTCCTTGTTTTTATCGCGCGGAATTTCCACCATTTACACATTTGCTCATTTACTAATTTCTTCAAAAAAGCTTCGGCTGCTCCACATCCGGTTTCCGATTCTTGTCTGATTTTACTTTTGGTTTTTGTTTGTCGGGAAAGGAAGTGTCGTCGGCTAATAACCGTTTTACTTTTTCTTCTTCCTCTTTTAATAGCTCTTCGTTGTCGAGTAAAGTTGGTTGTATAATTTCTTTGGTATCTTCTTTTAATTCCGATTCCAATTCGTCTTCCGTTTCCGGCGGTAGCAACACTACACTTACAAAATCTTTTCCGGCCAGTTTATTGCCAATGGATTTCCATCCTTTCACTTCAATAAATTCTTCGAGGTTGATGGATTCCTCGCTGTTCATTTCTTTCTTTTTGCCGCCACCCTTTTCCATGATTAAAATTGGCGTTTGTTGGTCGGTGGCCATAACCACGCGGTTCTTCTCCCCTTCCGGAATACATGGGAATTTTTTGTTGATGGTTAAGGTTTCAATTAAGAAACGTTTTACCATATACGATTTATCCTTGTCGTAGTAATATAACAAACTGATTGGTCGCTTCGGATTAAATTTATGAATATGGATTACCTGTTCGGCATCGTAGTGGTTCGATAAATCGAAATTGGTGAGTTCGTAATTTCCATCTTTATAAATTACCAAAATCTGCTCATTGGTATCAAATTCGCCAACATATTTGCCACGTTGATCCACATTCAATCTTCCCAAAACTTCGTCGTACCAAATTTTTCTTCCACCCAAGGTAGAGGCGCCCTTGCTCTTTAATTTAATCGATTTAATCAGGTATTTGGAAACTATATTTCCCAATACTTGCCTGCCTTTGATAGCGAGTTCGGCAAAGTTAAAATCGAAAGTTAGTTTTCGAGCATGCGACATCGGACTCAAGGTTACTTCAACCACTTCTGCCTCGCTGTTGGGGTTAGCGGTAAAATAAATTACTTTGCTGTTGAGCGAACCTGTTGTTAAATCGTATTCTTTATCCCTGGTAATTCCCAATACGGCAAACCGTTTTGCATACGATGTTTTTGTTTTACCATCCAGGTAAATCATGTGGTAAATTCTTCGTTCGTCGTTCTTGCGAAACACATCGGCATAAATAATATCCTTACCGGCAAACAATTTATCCTGCACCTTGCTCACTTGCATTTTTCCATCCTTGCGGAAAACGATGATATCATCGATATCCGAACAATCGGCAATATACTCATCGTTCTTCATCGCATTACCGGTACCGATAAATCCTTCGGCGCGATTCACATATAATTTTTTATTGGCAATAGCAACGGTATTGGCTTGTATGGTATCAAATGTCTTTATCTCCGTTTTGCGTTCCCTGCCTTTACCGTATTTCTTAATCAAGTTTTCATAATACTTCACCTGGTAAGCTTTCAGGTTATCCAAATCACCCTGCACCTGTTTCAATTCTTCTTCGATGCGCCTCATTAACTCATCTGCTTTGATCGAATCGAATCGGGTAATCCGAATCATTGGAATGCGCGTTAATTTCTCGTAATCGTCGTGGATGATTTCGCGGATAAACTGTTTTTTGTATTTCTTAAATCGTTCGTCGAGGTATCCGAAGAGAGAAATTTTTTCGGTATATTTCTTGAAATCGATATACATCTCATCCTTAATAAACAATTTTTCAAGGGAAGAGAAGAAATATTGTTCTTGCAATTCGGCTTTACGAATTTCGAGTTCTCTGTTTAAAAGAAAACGGGTATGCTCAACCGAATGGCGAAGCAATTCATTCACATCAATAAATACAGGCTTCTCATCAACAATCACACAAGCGTTGGGCGAAATAGAAATTTCGCAATCAGTAAATGCATACAGTGCATCGATGGTAATATCAGGCGACACACCCGGTGCAAGTTGAATTTCGATTTCAACATCTTTGGCGGTATTATCGATAACCTTTTTTATTTTTATTTTGCCGTTGTCGTTGGCCTTGATAATCGAATCGATAACTGAAGTGGTAGTGGTTCCAAATGGGATATCTTTTACCAACAAAGTCTTCTTATCCAATTCTTCAATTCTTGCCCTAACCCTAACCTTACTTCCTTTTGCTCCTTTGTTGTAATTGGCAATATCAATGGTTCCTCCGGTTGCAAAATCAGGATATATTTCGAAGGTTCTTCCTTTGGTGCAATCGATGGCTGCTTTTAATAATTCGATAAAATTATGTGGCAATATTTTGGTAGCTAATCCAACTGCAATTCCTTCCACACCTTGTGCCAGCAACAATGGAAATTTCATCGGTAAGGTTACCGGTTCTTTTTTTCGTCCATCGTACGACAGTTGCCATAATGTTGTTTGGCTGTTGAAAGCTACTTCGAGTGCAAATTTAGAAAGTCGTGCTTCGATATACCTTGGTGCTGCAGCCGAATCTCCGGTTCTGATATCACCCCAGTTACCTTGTGTTTCAATCAGCAATTCTTTCTGACCCAATCCTACCATGGCATCTCCTATTGCAGCATCTCCATGCGGATGAAACTGCATGGTTTGTCCGATGATATTGGCTGCCTTATTAAACCTGCCGTCATCCATTTCCTTCATGGCATGCAGAATACGGCGTTGCACCGGTTTCAAACCATCGTTGATTGCCGGTACTGCTCTTTCTAAAATTACATAAGATGCATAATCCAGAAACCAGTTTTCGTACAATCCGGTTACAGGAGTAACATTCAACATCCCATGGTTGTGTTCCCCTAAATTATTTATTACTTCGTCGCTCATGACCTTTCTCTCTTCAATTAAAATTATGCGGTAGCTTCCTCCACCACTGCTGTTTCAACAATATCTTTCTCTACCCGTAAATGGCTGATAATAAAATTCTGCCTGTCGATGGTATTTTTTCCCATAAAATATTCCAGCAATTTTGGAATCGGAGTATCCTGGTTTAAAATCACCGGTTGCAATTTTATATCTTCTCCAATAAACAAACCGAATTCCTCCGGCGATATTTCGCCCAGTCCTTTAAATCGGGTGATTTCCGGCTTACCCGTAAGTTTGGTAATGGCTTTTTGTTTTTCTTCTTCGCTGTAACAATAAATGGTTTGTTGTTTGTTACGAACACGGAACAAAGGCGTTTCTAAAATATAGATATGTCCGTTTTTTGCCAGATCCGGAAAAAATTGTAAAAAGAAAGTAAGTATCAACAAACGGATATGCAATCCATCCACATCGGCATCCGTTGCGATTACGATGCGGTTATACCGTAAACCTTCAATTCCTTCTTCAATATTTAATGCATGTTGCAATAAATTAAATTCTTCGTTTTCATACACCACCTTTTTGGTTAGTCCGTAACAGTTTAAAGGCTTACCCCGCAAACTAAAAACTGCCTGTGTTTCTACATCCCTGCTTTTGGTTATGCTTCCACTTGCCGAATCTCCTTCGGTAATAAACAAGGTTGAATCGTAGCGTTTGTCATGCTTAATATCGTCATAATGAAACCTGCAATCGCGTAATTTTTTATTATGAAGCGATGCTTTCTTGGCACGTTCGTTCGCAAGTTTTTTAATCCCTGCCATTTCTTTGCGTTCCCTTTCACTTTGGTTGATACGCTTTAATAAAGCTTCTGCTGTTTGCGGGTGTTTATGCAAGAAATCATCGAGTGCCTTCTTCATAAAATCCATGGCATGTTGCTTCACCGTCGGACCATCAGGACCCATATTGATCGAACCTAATTTTGTTTTGGTCTGCGATTCGAAAACAGGCTCTTGCACGCGAACACTTACTGCTGCAATAATACTGGCACGCATATCGGCCAAATCAAATTCTTTCTTATAAAAGTCGCGGATGGTTTTGGCGTAAGCATCGCGAAAGGCAAGCAAGTGTGTTCCGCCTTGTGTGGTATGTTGTCCGTTAACAAACGAATAATATTCTTCTCCGTATTGGTTCTCATGGGTGATGGCAATTTCTATATCCTCTCCAATCAAATGAATGATTGGATAACGGATTTCTTCTTCGTTGGTTTTACGTTTCAACAAATCCAATAAACCATCCTTCGAATAAAACTTTTTGCTGTTGTAATTGATGGTTAATCCCGAATTTAAAAACGCATAATTCCACAACATGTTCTCGATAAACTCCGGAATAAAATGATAGTTTTTAAAAATGGTATCATCGGGAGTAAACACAATCATAGTTCCATCCGGCTCCAGTGTTTGGGCAGCTTTGTATTCCTTGATCAATTCTCCTTTTGCAAAATCAGCAGCCACGGTTTTTCCATCCCGGTACGATTGTACTTTAAAGAATTCGGATAAGGCATTTACTGCTTTGGATCCAACACCGTTTAATCCAACCGATTTTTGAAATGCCTTGCTGTCGTATTTTCCTCCGGTATTAATTTTACTCACCACATCCACTACTTTACCCAAGGGAATTCCTCTGCCGTAATCGCGAACGTAAACTTTGTTGTCCTGTATTTTGATATCGATGGTTTTTCCATGTCCCATCACATGTTCATCTATACAGTTGTCCAAAATTTCTTTCAGGATAACATAAATGCCATCATCTGGCGCTGCTCCGTCGCCGAGTTTACCAATATACATACCCGGACGTAACCGAATATGTTCCTTCCAGTCGAGCGACCGGATACTATCTTCATTATAGACTGATTCTGTTTGTTTTGCTGCCATACCGCTTTTCCTGTTCAACCTGCAAAATAAGGCTATGCCTCCTTGCATAATCCACAGATTGCAAGTACCCGTGTGGAAAATCGGAAATTACAGAGAATGAGCACAATGCACTTTTATGCACCCATTAATTCACATAGAAATTCAATCCCACTGCCAGATTGCGTCCCTGTCGGTTAATTTTTCCCCAATCCAAATGCTCGTAATATGCAAGGTCGAAAATATTTTCTAATGCTACCTGCCATTGCAACATCAGTTTTTTCCATTGTATACTGTAAGCAGCTCTGATATGGAAGGTATTCCATGCAGGAGTAACCGTTTCTCCAAATTCGGTATTGATTCGGATTTGTTGCATTGCTCCGCTATGTTCCAGTTGTATCTGACAAAAGGAACGTTGGTATCGGATGGTATTTATAATTTTTAAAGGATATACCTGTTGCATGGGCATGCCATTATTTAACTTGGCATAAGTATATCTTGTATTACCGATAAAATGAAAATGTTCAGTTAAACGCCACGAATAAGTAATTTCGGTTCCTGTAACCATAGCTGATGCAATATTGGTATAGTGTTTAACACCTCGACCACCAATTGTCATGGCATAAAAAGTAGGGTCGATGGCCGAATAAATATAATCCTGTATCTGGTGGTAAAACAGATTCAATCCAATGCGATAATTTCTCTGCAGGAAATTCCATTTATATTCAACCTGCGCAGCACGTTCGGGTAACAAATGGTAATTACCTATATAATCGTATCCATCTGACTTATTAAACAAATAAAACCCCAACCTTTCGTTTGAGGTTGGTAATCTCTCGCCATAGGAAAAAGATATTCGATGCGTAAAATGTTCCCAATTTTTCTCAAGGTAAACAGCAATATTATGCAACAGATTTTGATTGGGTTTGCTCACATCATATCCAAATGCTTCCCATTGATCGATGCCAAAAGTATCGATGGTGGTTTGTTGGTAATAATCGACTCGGTATACCGCACCAATTGCCAGATTCGGTTGTAAATAATATTTGTAACTGAGAGAGGATCCGATATTTTCTAATTGATTTCCCGGCAATGTTTGCATGTACATGGGTTTGCCAATAGGAGGATACATGGTCATATCGGCACGGGTATAAGCACGGTGTCCGTCCACGCGAAACACAATATCCTGTCTTTTTAATTTTACCACCCCCTGGGTATAAAACCCACCGGTTTCACTCCACCCGGGCATATCCATATGCATCACTGTTTCGCTTCGGTGTGCATCATCCATCTCATGGTAAATTTTATTGTAATAAATTTTTGTCTCCCACTTTTTCACCTTCGATTGCAAGGGAATATATCGGTGTGTGAATGCATATATAAATGCACCCGCATACCTTACATCCATAGGCAACGAAGGATATCCCATATCAAATCCTTCGTCGGTGATAAAATCAACAATAACCATTTGACGTTTACCCATTTTTTGCACCAAACTCATACTGATATTATACTTTTCGTAGGCACTATGTGCTATCAGTTGCTTGTTTCCTGCATAATAATCATCGGCTTTGCGATAAACCGCATTTAACCGGATAGAAGAATTTTTGTTGTTGGTATTGAAAACCAAACCGCTGTTTGTACCATGATTTGCGGTATTGTAATGTGTAAATCCACTTAGCTGTATTTGGTTATGACAAAGAAATCCTGCCTCTTTCAACTCCATATTCAATCCGCCACCAATGGTACTACCCATTGCACAACCATTGGCTCCCTGCTGCACGGTTAATCCTGCCAGGTTACCTGGCTCAACATATACAGTTACCGGATCCATTTTATCGGTACAGGCGCCATACATTTTCATTCCATTGAGGGTAATATTTATCTGACCTGCACTATAACTTCGCAAGGTTGGTTCCATCCCAAAAGCTCCCCGTCGGATTAAATTTACCCCTTCTATACGGTTTAAAATATCTTCTGTTCCGGAAATCTTACTGCTACGATAAAAATTAAAAGCTTCATTCGCATCCGATTTATCCTCCTTCGAAATGATCACTTCCTGCAAATGCATGGTTCCATCTGCCGAATCGGTTTGTGCAAACAAATTGAGGGAAAGGACTATTGCTGCTAACAATAGTCCCCATTTACTAATCCGAACACCGACAGATCCCCTATCGATTTTCGTAAAATCATACGTAAGAAACAAAATTACTTCCTAGAATTCGATATCGAAGTAAACGGAGTCTTTCAATACTGCACCATTTCTGCTTACATTCATGTAAATACGCCACAAACCACTCATGGTAAATACTGCCTTTCCATTATAATGTCCATTTTGGGTATGAACCGGATTCACATTATTCGGTGAACCATGCCCCATACTTATCATCTGTGGATTTATAGTAACAGTATAATCATCGGCAAACGGAAAACTATCCATTCCTATTTTATTGTGGATGGTAACTTCGTAATCGTTGGTTCCAACTTTTGGACTGGCCGGTTGTACCAATGATATCAATACAGGTGCGTTGTTTCTGGTGCTATCGAGAAAATTAATCAATCGCCCCATCGTAGGTTGAATTACTGTAACCACTAATTCGCCTTCTCCTTCTTTGTTATTAGCATGGTTATGAAAATGCATATGCAAATACCATGTTCCTGCTGTGGATGGCATACTAAATACTGCATTGGCTTTCCATAACTGATCGGATGGAGCCTCTATATCCATATTTTCAACCGGTGAACTATGGCTCATGGTTCCCATATCCATTTCGGTTCCTAATTCAAAATGACCATCTTTTAAGCGGTTTCCGGTCGACGAATCATACAATGCAAAGTATAGTTTGTTGTAACCTACTATTAGGTTTTGTTCGGCATATACCACAGCTTTTGCTCCCGCACCATTCATATAGGTTTCTCCTATTTTTATCAAATTAGATGGAATAGCAATACCATGGTCAGGATTATTGGTTGTTGGAGTGGTGGTATTATCCTCCTCTTCTTTCGTACAAGCGAAACTAAAAACCGAAATGAGCGCGAATAAAACAGCAAATGCTTTTATATTATTTTTCATAAAATTGTTGGTTAAAATGTTAAAAAGAGAAATAAAAAAAATCGGGAAATGGAAACATTAACTCAACAAGGAGGTTGAAACACTTCTACCGGAAATCCGCTTTGTTGTATTGCGGTTTTATTGTAAAATAATAAAGGGGAATCGAATATAAAAGCAGCTTTAAGTTTGGTGGTTTTGCTTTCTAAAAAATATATTTCTGTTTGCTCTGATTGAATCCGGATTGGTGAAGATTTAGCATCTTCAGTCCTGTCGATTTGTTTCATCAAATAACATTTTCCATCGCAATGTTTGGAAGGGAGTTGTTTGTTTTCGCAAAAAATCGCAGCAATTTCTTGCTGATTCCATTTAAACCACCCGATATAACCAAGGGTATTAAACAACTGAATCAGCATCAGCGTTAAAAATAATATGGGTACAATTCTTTTCAATCTTACTTAAAAGCCGGTGCAAAGATAGATTGGTAAGGGAAACATTAATGCTGATATTTATCTTATTTTTTCTTAAAATTGAATAAAGCAACAAGCTGCTAACCATGGTTACACTTCATCTCCCTTCTTACATCCCTATTGTATTTGTGTTCACAACACTTTTATGCATTAGGTTCTTATACAAAGCCAGTGCCCACAATAAGTTAACCCTTTACGTGCCATTGCTATGGATTTCAATGCAAGCGGTTATTGGATTAACCGGTTTTTACGAAGTAACCAATACCTTACCTCCCCGATTTATTTTATTGGTGGCGCCCCCATTGCTATTAATTCTCTCCTTGTTTTTAACGCAAAAAGGAAGGCAGTTTATCGATTCTTTTAATCCTCCCGAATTAATTTTTTTGCATATTATCCGTATTCCTGTAGAATTGGTTTTGTTTTGGCTTGCGTCTCAAAAAACCATACCCGATTTGATGACCTTTGAAGGAATGAATCCCGATATTATTTCTGGCATTTCGGCTCCGATAGTATATTATTTCGGGTATGTAAAGAAAAATTGGTCGGCTAAAATTTTACTGATTTGGAATTTTGTTTGTCTTGGTTTGCTTTTCAATATTGTGATACGCGCTGCACTTTCGGCTCCGTCTCCTTTCCAGCAACTAGCATTCGATCAACCCAATATTGCAATACTCTATTTCCCTTTTCTTTGGTTGCCATGTATGGTAGTCCCAATTGTATTGTTTTCCCATTTAATATGCATTCTTCAGTTGTTAAAATCAAATAATGGAAAACCATCCTAATACCAACAAACTTTATTTGCTGGTATTGGTAACATTGGCAATTGAAATAATTTTATTTAGCTGGTTAACCCATTTGTATGTATGAGCACCATTGACTGGCTTGTATTAATTATTACCCTTGCAACTGTTATTGTTTACGGTGTATATAAAAGCAAGCACGATAAAAACCTCGATAGCTATCTGAAGAGCAATAACTCAATGGGTTGGTTTCTTATACTGCTTTCCATCATGGGAACCCAAGCAAGTGCCATCACTTTTCTTTCGGCTCCCGGTCAGGCCTATACCGATGGTATGCGGTTTGTGCAATACTATTTCGGATTGCCTTTGGCGATGGTTGTTCTTTGCATAACCTTTGTTCCTATTTACCACAAACTAAAAGTATTTACGGCCTACGAATTTCTAGAGCAACGTTTTGATTTACGTACCCGTGCATTTACTTCCATTCTGTTTTTAATCTCCAGAGGATTGTCAACCGGCATTAGTATCTATGCCCCATCCATTATCCTCTCGTCTTTGTTTGGATGGAATATTTATTTTACCAATATCATCATGGGTGGTTTATTAATAATCTATACCATCACCGGGGGAGCAAAAGCTGTGGCATATACGCAAATGCAACAACTCTTAATTGTTTTTACGGGAATGTTTCTGGCAGGTTATATGGTAGTGCATTTATTACCCGAAGGAATCGGTTTTAAAGATGCCATTGATGTTGCCGGTAAAATGGGAAAATTAAATATTATTGAAACCAAACTTGAACCGACTAACGCCGATTGGTGGAAAGACAAATACAATATCTGGAGCGGATTAATTGGTGGTTTTTTTCTGGCGCTTTCTTATTTCGGTACCGATCAAAGTCAGGTAGGAAGATACCTAACGGCTAAAAATATCAACGAAAGCAGAATTGGTTTGTTGATGAATGGGTTGGTGAAAGTTCCTATGCAATTTTTTATTTTATTGATTGGCATTCTGGTATTCTCTTTCTATTCATTTTATAGTGCTCCTGTATTTTTTAACCAAAAACAATTGGAAAAAATAAGAATCGGAACGCATGCCCCCCAACTTGCGGATATTGAATACCGCTACGATTCGTTGAATCGATTAACGGGAAGCCACACACACAAACTAATTGAACACATACATAACAAACAACCTACAGCAGCTACTGTAAATGAATTAAAACGTATCAATACAACTAAATTATCCATACGCAAAGAAGGTATTGCGTTAATAAAAAAAGCCGATGCATCTGCCGACCTGAATGATACCAATTATATTTTTTTATATTTTGTTGTGCATCATTTACCGGTTGGTTTAATCGGATTGCTCATCGCCATAATTTTTCTTGCAGCATGGGGAAGCATTGCTGCTGCACTTAATTCGCTAGCCTCTACTACGGTGATTGATTTATACAAACGCATCTGGTTTCCGAACAAAAGCGATCGACATTATTATTTCATTGCCAAATATTCCACCCTTTTTTGGGGGTTGTTTTGTATTGCAACTGCCATGTTTGCCTCTCAACTTGGAAGTTTAATTGAAGCGGTTAATATCCTTGGAAGCCTTTTTTATGGAACCATCCTTGGCATTTTTATCGTGGCATTTTACCTTAAAAACATCCAAGGCAAAGCCGTTTTTTATGCTGCTTTAATCACCGAAGTTGCAATAATCCTTATTTATATCGCAGACATTGTATCCTTCCTTTGGCTTAATGTTATTGGTTGTTTGCTCGTATTAATTTTTGCCCGGATAATACAGTTTACGGTTCCATCAAATAAGGTTAAATTTGCACCATGAATGTTTTAAAAAACCGGAATCCATCTATTTTATTTATTACCTTATTCTTATTGATTTCGTGTTCCACATCTAAAAATACCCCGGAAGTAATAACCGATTTTAACCTCGAAAAGTACACCGGAACCTGGTACGAAATTGCCCGTCTTCCAAACCGATTTGAGAAGGATTTGGATTGCATCACGGCAAATTATTCTTTGCTTCCAAAAGGCAAAATCAAGGTAGAAAACAAAGGACTTTTAAAAAACGACCATAGCAAATCAAAAAGTGCAACCGGCAAAGCATACATTCCGGATACATTAACAAAATCAAAAATTAAAGTAACCTTTTTCTGGCCGTTTTATGCCGATTATTGGGTGTTGGCAATTGATAAAGAATACCAAAATGTTTTGGTTGGCAGTCCGGATTACCAATACCTCTGGCTCTTATCCCGAACCGATACCATGGAAATAAATACCTACAATACCTTGGTAAATATCGCGCTTAAAAAAGGATACAATGTTTCGGAACTCATTCGGGTGAATCAGACGAAGTAGGCATTAGGCATTGGTCATTAGTCATTGGTCATTCTGTATGTCCCTGGTATAGGTTGACCATAAAAGTCAATTTATATGAAAGCAAATTTAAAACAAATTCAGAAGCAACGACATTATTCAGAGGAATTTAAAAAGGAATTAGTATCCTTGTTTGAAGGAGGCAAATTCAGTGTTCATCAACTCGAGCGACTTTATGGGGTCTCAGATGCGAGCATTTACAATTGGATTTATAAATACTCTACTTTTAATGAAAGGGGGTATCGAGTCATAGAATTTAAAACAAGTAGTATGGATAAGCTAAAGCAACTTGAGCAAAGGATAAAGGAGCTCGAACAAATGGTTGGTCAGAAGCAAATCAAGATAGATTTTTTGGAAAAGATGATTGAGATTGCTAAAGATGATCTAAAAATAGATATCAAAAAAAACTTCAACACCCCACAATCAACTGGTTCCGGCAGAACCAAGAAAAAGTAACTTATTCGATGAATCAGCTTTACAAAGAAGTTGGAATAAGCAAACAAGCTGTTAATCAATATGCCATGCGACAATTAGCTTTTAATAAGGCTACAAAAGCGCTTGTAATGGAAGCTGAGGAGTTAAGGCAAGAACACCCTGGTTGTGGGGTTGAAAAGATGTATTACACACTAAAGCCAGAATTTATTGGAAGGGATCGATTTATAGAACTTCTGATGGATTTAGGTTTTAGAATCAAGAAGAAGCGGAATTTTAGAAGGACAACTTATTCAGGCAATAAACACTATCCAAACCTAATCAAAGGGATGAGGATTAATGCCCCTTCCATGATTTGGCAATCCGACATAACATACATTGATGCTGGAGATCACTTCTGCTATGCGGTATTCATCATAGATGTTTATACTAAGAAAATCGTAGGTTATCAAGTCTCTGATAATATGCGGGCAACTGCAAATATGAAGGCTTTAAAGGGAGCATTGGTGCACAATAAAGCTCCGATTATTCATCATTCAGATAGAGGAAGTCAATATGAATATGGAGACTATGTGAATGTATTGAAGGATAATAATTGTCAATTAAGTATGGCACTTAAAGCACAAGATAACGCATATGCTGAACGAATTAACAGAACTATCAAAGAAGAATATTTAGATTATTGGAAACCGAAAAACCTATGTCAGATTAAGAAGTGCGTAAAGAATGCAGTAACTCATTACAACAATATTCGACCACATAATAATCTTGGAAAACTTAGTCCAGTAGACTTTGAAAACAAATGGTTAAATAATCAATTCAATTCTATCCCTAATATTACTATTTTTGATGATGAAGTCTTAGTTTAAACCGGTCAACCTTATTCAGGGATGTTCATTCACTGTTGTCCGGGGAAAATGCAAATTAGTGTTTTGATCCTTGTGGACTCTTTAAAACAAAGGTATTCCATTTGTAAACCTAAAAGTAAGCCCCCTTTTCAAATAAAGGCAATTGTTGATTGGTCGATTTAGATCCATATCCAATGAGTGATTTTTCCGGATTAAGTAGAAATGCCATTACATTTATGTATGTTGAAAGATGGATTCTGATTAAACTAGCCAAGTTAGCGAATGACCATTTCCTTTGCCCCTTTTTCTCTACTCGATCCTTAATCACTTTCAGAAGCAGGTCAGCTATTAAGGAGCACCAAATCTGAATTTTGATAGCATTTTCATTATCTCCTAAAAAACTGTGAAGAGGATAATTCTGTTTTAGTCGTTTAAAGAGAAGTTCAATCTGCCATCTTTTTTTATACAGGTTGGCGATTGTTGCAGGACTACAGTTGAATTTGTTGCTTATAAATTGAAAGGAACGTTTACTCTTTTTATCAAAGAATGTCACAAGTCTGACTGTTTGCAAAGGATTGATTGACACTGTTCTTGGGTTGCCCAGATTGATAACACTATCACTGATTACCCCAAGTGCCTTTTGTCTCTGATTAACTTCTAAATCCTGTTGAACCTCCCAGACAGCTCTTCCGTGTAATCTCGTGACCCACTCTATCTCCTTTTCAGTCCATTCAATCAGTTTCTGATAATTGCGATATCCCTTATCCATTACGATGATTGATCCTTTGGGAAGGTCAATAAGTTGTAAGAATTTTGTATCACTGACTTTCCCTTCAGTTATTCTTACAAAACAGGGTAGATCATTTTTGGCACTAACAACCATATGTGCCTTTGCTCCACCCTTTTTCTTTCCATTTAAACTAAAGCTTCCTGTGCTGCGCATCACATCTGTGAACAGACTAATAGTTGTTGAGTCTATTATGAATAATTTATCAATCAGTCCATTCTTCTTCTTTCGGCTGTCCGGTAAAAAGCCAAAGTGATGCGCATACAACTTGTGAAATATGGTCTGAAAATAATTCGAGTCTCGTCTTTTGTTGGCATCTGACAACGTACTTCTGCGGGGCGTTCGCTGAAGCCCTAAATGCAACAGTCGATGGGCACTAGCCTGCATACCTGTTGTTACCTCTCGAATAGAAGTGCATTGATGAAAAGAACAGTACAACATCGTAATTAGATGATCATACCCTTTGAAACTCTTACAATAATGATCTGTTTTGAATTCTTTACTTACACTCTGTATCAGTGATCTTGGCATCAAAGAAATTAATTGAGTAAAGATTGGCTGTCCGGTAAAAAATGTATTTTTGCCCATAGGTTTTATTTTAAGTGTAGTAACTCAAATCTAAACCTTTGGGAGTTCGAAAGGACTCCCTTTTTTAAAACTTTAATTTATTTTCCTCGGACAACAGTGATTGGTCATTGGTCAGTTGTCATTAGTCATTGGGCAGTATGTATGTTTTGCACTTTTCGAAATTAGTAAGACAAACAACTACTTCAACACCTCAATACTTCAACACTAACCCCTAATCACTTACCCCTAATCACTAACCCCTATCCCCTAATCCCTCTTCTACTTATTAATAAACTTCGGATGTATCAAATTCTCTACCGAAAAAATCTCATCCCATTTTTCTTTGGTGATTAATTTGCGCTCATGCACAACAATGTCCATTACACTTTTTCCGGTTGACAGTGCTTCACCTGCAATACTTGAACATTCTTCGTATCCTAAAATCGGATTTAACTGGGTAACAATTCCTATGCTATTCATCACCATTTGTTTGGCATAATCTTCATTGGCAGTGATACCAACAATGCATTTATCAACGAGTGTATCAATGGCATTTCCCAAATACTGCAAAGAGGTGAACATCGAAAAGGCAATAACCGGCTCCATCACATTTAATTGCAACTGACCGGCCTCGGCTGCCATCGTAACCGTTAAATCCATCCCTATCACATAAAAACAGGTTTGATTAACCACTTCCGGAATTACCGGATTAACTTTTCCCGGCATGATCGAACTGCCCGGCTGGCGTGGAGGTAAATTGATTTCGTTAAATCCGGTTCGTGGTCCGGAACTCAGCAAACGCAAGTCGTTGCATATTTTCGAAATCTTTATGGCATTTCGTTTTAAGGTTCCCATGATTTGTACATAGGCTCCTGTGTCACCTGTTGCTTCAATTAAATCGGGCGCAAGTACCACAGGAATTTTACTTTCCTGAGCCAGATACTTTATACACAATTCGGCGTATCCATCCGGCGCATTTACCCTGGTTCCGATTGCGGTTGCCCCCATGTTTACTTCCAGAATTAATTGCTGCGCTTCCTTTAAGCGGTTGATGTCTTCGCCCATAGTGGTTGCAAATGCCCTGAATTCTTGACCCAAAGTCATAGGCACAGCATCCTGCAATTGGGTTCTTCCCATTTTAAGAACATGGTCGAACTGTTTGCCTTTTTCAGCAAAGGCTTTTTCCAGTTTTTCTAAAGCAATAATATATTCATCTAATTTAAGAAACAATGCCATTCGGAATGCCGTTGGGTAGGCATCGTTGGTAGATTGAGAACAGTTAACATGGTTATTCGGGTGCAAAAATTCGTACTCCCCCTTTTTATACCCCAAGTATTCCAAACCGATATTGGCAATAACTTCGTTGGCATTCATGTTACAGGAAGTTCCCGCTCCACCTTGTATCAAATCACTTACAAATTGGTTTTGGTATTTCACCGCAATCAACTGGTCGCAACCATAACAAATTGCTTCTGTAATTTTAGGATCCAAGATACCACAATCTCTGTTAGCCAAAGCAGCCGCTTTTTTTACATAACCCAATGCTTTAATAAAATAGGGTTCATTTGAAATTGGTATGCCTGTAATATTGAAATTTTCCTTGGCTCTAAACGTTTGAATTCCGTAATATAAATCATCCGGAATATCGAGTTCTCCCAGAAAATCATGCTCCTTGCGCGTATTCGTCATATTGGTTTGTTTTCGGCTTCAACATTACTAAAATTGAATGATAATATAAGCAGATAAATATTTGCTTGCAAACATATACTTCGTAGGATTGTTATTAAATTGCATCATATGAAAAGAATCGATTTTCTTAAATCATTAATAATCCTGCCATTAGCTCATAAAACCATGAATTTATCCGCCTTGCATCCTTTGACCGATAACCTTAAACTTTCCGAAAAAATGCCGGTGTTGTTTATCGGTCATGGAAGTCCAACCAACGCTATCGAAGAAAATGAATTTGTAAAAGGGTGGCACAAAATTGCAGCAACCATTCCTAAACCACAAGCAATTGTATGCATTTCGGCTCATTGGCAAACTCGAGGTACACAGGTTACTGCTATGAAAATGCCGAAAACTATTTATGATTTCGGAGGATTTCCCGAAGAAATGTATCACCTCAAATATCCGGCAAATGGCAACCCTGAACTTGCAGGCGACATCCGGAATAAAATTAAATCAACCCAAATTATTGCAGATGAAAGCTGGGGTCTGGATCATGGAACATGGGTACCTTTAATGAAAATGTATCCTAACGCCGATATACCGGTGATACAGCTAAGTTTAGATTTTACTAAGCCTGCCCAATACCACTATGATTTAGCAAGGGAACTACAATTTCTTCGACACAAAGGTGTACTCATTATAGGAAGCGGCAACATGGTGCATAACCTTGGTATGATACAATTTGCCCCGGGTGCAAGGGATTTAAATGCAGAATTTGGTTTCGATTGGACACATGAAATGAATGCATTGTTTAAACAGAAAATAAATATACACGACCACAAGGCATTAATTCATTACGAATCGTTACACAAAGCCGCAAAAATGGCTATTCCAACCACCGACCACTATTATCCTATGCTTTATGCGCTGGCGTTACAAGACAAAGCAGATCAGGTTTCTTTTTTCAATGACAAAGCAATTGGGGGTTCATTAACCATGACATCTGTGTTAATCAATTAGAAATTTACTTGAGTTGATTCATCGGAACAAATTTAAAAACAATTGGTCGGGTTACCATTCCTTGCTCTAATTTCACAACGCCTAGTTTTTTCTCCCCACCTGTTTGTGTTGAATCTTTTGGAATATCTTGTACTATGGTAACTTCACAATTGCCGGCTTTATCTGGAGTACAATTCAAAACAATCCTTACTTCACCCGGATTGGTTGGTAATGTTTCTTCTCCTTCCACAATTCCGGTCGCATTAGGATCTGTTACTACCCCATCCAATTCGCCTCCGGTTTGGGTGCTGTCCAAAGGTTTTACCATGCCAATAGTAATAATGGTTGGATCTCCACCACAACCTTGTAACATTCCCAACAAGCAGGTTACTGCAAAAACGAGTAAAATTCTGTTTAATGTTTTCATATTAAGTGTTTTAGATAAGTAAATATAAAACTATAAAATGAAAATACAACAAAAAAGGTTTCTATAATTTGCCTTTTAACAACCAGGTTTGCATTACCCCTTTGCCTTTTACTTCTAATTCACTTCTCTGTATAAAATGGTATGTAGATTCGATGCACAATTTAAATCTATCGGTACATTGTATCTCGCCGCGAATTCCGGTTGATTCCATTCGGCTTGCGGTATTCACGGCATCACCCCATAAATCGTAAGTAAATTTCTTTTTACCAATCACCCCGGCAACCACCGTACCACAATCGATTCCAATTCTAAAGTTAACCTCGGCAGGTAATCCGGATACAATTTCATCCATTTTGGTTTGGATTTCCAAAACCATATCGGCCATTAATTCAGCATGGTTGGCTTTGGCAACCGGTACACCCGAAACTGCCATATAACAATCACCAATCGTTTTGATTTTTTCGATGCCATACTTGCTGCTAATCTCATCAAACTTTGAAAATATACGGTTCAACATTTTCACCAATTCTTCCGGATGTAAACTCGAAGCTAGTTTGGTAAAACCTACAATATCAATAAACACAATGCTTACTTCATCGAACTTATCCGCAATAAATTTTTCTTTGTTCTTTAAACGCTTTGCTATATCTGCCGGTAAAATATTTAACAACAAAGCATCGGCCCTATTCCGTTCACGGTAAATCAAAATAGAAAAAAACAAAAGGAGTGCAATTCCGGTAATAAAGAATATTCGGTCGCGATTAAACAAAGCCTTCTCATTTAATAGCTCGGTATTTTTTATGGCAATTTCCTTTTCACTTTCTATATGTGCTACTTTTCGCTGGTAATCGAGAGAATAAATACTATCGTGTATGTACAAATATTTCACCAAAAATTGGTATGCGCTGTCGTATCTTTTATCATGCGCATAAGAAGTTGCAATTTCATGGTAGGCATCTGCTAATTCTATTTTCGATCCCGGTAGTTCAAAATAATACAACGACAAACGCAAGGCTTGCAAAGCCTTTTCATGGTAATCTACATATTCCTTACCAACGTTATTTGGATTGCTTGCCTGGATATTGTAAAGCTTTCCTAACATATAATACAAACTGGCAACTTCTGAAGTTAAACCGAGCAACATATTTAAATTTCTGGAAGCCTTTAAGGTGGAGTCGGCTAATTGAAATTTTTGGGTTTCAAGATAAAGCCGTCCAAGATTTTTTAACAAATAGGCATGTTCTCTTTGTATATTATTATTGCTGTTGGTAAATGACAATCCACGTTGAAGATAATAAAAGGAACTATCGTATTGCTTTAATACCAAATAAGACTTACCCAGGTTAAGATAATTCAATCCAATTAAATCGACCCGATGCAACGATTCGGTGATTGGCAGCGAAATCAAGTAATGTCGGATTGCTTGTTCATGGTCTTTTAAGTTGGCATACGATACCCCCAAATTCAACATATTTACTGCAATACCAAGTGGATTATGAATTTCTTCGTTAAGGGATAAAGCTTGGTTTAAAATTTTTATGGCTGCAGCATAATCACAAATATTGATATAATAAATACCCAACGAATTATATGCGCCCGATATTCCAGGTTTCCAATTTATTTTTTCGGCAAGCAATAACGATTGCCGTGCAAATAACAAACTGCTGTCAACAGAGATTCCGGCTATCTCTAAACTCAAACGGTTTAGTTTGCGGATACGACTGGTATCCGCCAATGGTAAGTTTAGTTCCGTTAAGATGGAGTCGATGCGCATCCTTCCTCCCTTCTGCGAATAAACAAAACTCCAAGGCATCAAACACAGAAACAAAATACAGGTAAACCTATTTCGTAAATTCATGATTGCATTGTTTAATAACCTTGATTCACTTACCCATAATTTATTTCATCCTTTCTTCCTGTTTGCGCTTAAATTGATTCCATTGATCCTTGGTCAATAATTTTTGCAATTCCTCCGATTGTTCTTGGCGAATTTTTCTTAATATGGCTTTGTCGTAAGCTGTCATGTTTGGCGAATTGGCTAGTTGTTCGTCATATTCTTTCTCGTATTTTACATTCACCCGATACACCAACCTTGCGGTATCGTTTTGTAATTTCAACTCCTTTTTCATCATGGAAGTTATTTGCTTTGCCTTTTCTTCCGAACTGATGTTTTCACTAAATTCAGGCCGCATTCCTTCATCAAATGTTCCTACATTCGATTTTACTTGCGAATTCCCGGCAAAAGATTGCAACAAAAAAAGCCATACAATTAATATCCGATATCCCATAGGATTATTTACCATTTTAACTCCAAATCCTCTAAAATTTTACCTTCCATGATATGGCCATTTACAATTCGCTCCACATCCTCTAACCCAACATGCCCGTAATATGTACCTTCCGGATAAATCACCAGCGAAGGACCGAAATTACAAGCATCAAGACATCCGGAGCGTTGCGCTCGTACTTTTCCCTTCATGCCTTTTTCTGCCAAGACCTCCCTGAATTTTTCTACCAACTTTACTCCATTCTGTTCGCCACAACAAGCTTTTCCTTCTGCTTTCTGGTTGGCACAAATAAAAATATGTTTTTCAAATCTCATGGTTCAAATATCATTGCAATTTACCCAACAATGCAATCAATTTTTGCATTCCGGTGGTGGCTTTCTCTTCAATAAATACCACATTTCTATTCATTATCCCTGCAGGACGGTTCGGGTCGACAACAAAAACCGGAATTCCGGGATTTGTATATTTAATCAACCCTGCTGCCGGATACACAACCATCGATGTTCCAATAATTACCAAAATATCCGCTTCCGAAACTATCTTAGATGCAGGTATCATCATAGGTACTTGTTCACCAAACCACACAATATGTGGTCGTAGTGGCAATCCAAATGAACATGTATCTGTCATCTTCAATATTGCTCCTTTAATCGGGTAAATTTTTGTTTCATCAACCGTACTTCTAGCCAAAACTATTTCGCCATGCAAATGAAGTATCGAGCTAGAACCGGCTCTTTCGTGCAAATTGTCAATATTTTGGGTAATCACCGATACTTCAAAATGCTCTTCCAACGAAACAATTGCACGATGGGCCTCATTTGGATCTGCATCTAATACCGCTTTTCTTCTTAAATTATAAAATTCCTGAACCTGTTCCGGATTCCTTTGCCAAGCCTCAGGTGTTGCTACCTCTTCTATCTTATACCCTTCCCACAAGCCTCCGCTATCCCTAAACGTCTGTATCCCACTTTCAGCGCTTATTCCCGCACCGGTTAATACAACCAATTTCTTCTTTTGCACGTCTTAATAATATGTTAAAATACAAGATAGGTAATCTTATCTGTAATTCACATATGTATTTCACGGTATAACGCTTAAATTTGTCGGTAATCGATTGAAAATAAAAAAACTACATATTGTTTTTCTTCTTCTCATTCTGGGAAATTTTATTACCCTATATGCCACTATTATTCCTATTGATGAAATGGACAAACACCATATCCGCTTAATTGAGAATAAAGGGCAATGGGAATCGAATGTACTTTTTAGAGGGCATATTCCCGGTGGCATATTATACATTACCAAAGAAGGATTAACATATAAACTAACCGATCAGCAAGCCGAATTTGAAGCATTGCATAACCACAAAGTGGGAACGGTAATTAAATCGCATGTTTACAAAGTAAATTTCAAAGGAGCAAATTCTAATCCAACCTTCTCTAAAGAACTGCCTTCTTCCGAGTACTACAATTATTTTCTAGGCAACGACCCTTCCAAATGGAAAAGCAATTGCCGTGGCTTTGGTAAGATTACCCTTCATAATGTTTACCATGGAATTGATGTTGAAATTATTACCCTAAAACGACGTATCAAATTAAACTTCTTGGTTAAACCTTTTGCCAATCCAAAGGATATTCAGTTGCAGTATGATGGATTAGATCAATTAAAACTTATCGAATCGGCTTTGCATTTAGAAACCAGCGTTGGCAAAATTCAGGAAATGAAACCGGTTTCCTTTCAACCCAATCTCGATCCAAATGCCAACATCGCTACCAACTATGTGCTTCAAAACAATACCGTTTCGTTCGAGGTAAACAATTACAATGCTACCTATCCGCTGGTAATAGATCCGGTAATTATTTTCAGTACCTATTCGGGTTCTACTGCTGATAACTGGGGTTATACCGCAACCAACGATACATTTGGCAATGCTTTTTCGGGTGGTTCGGTGCACGAAAACAAACCTTTTCCAATCACAACAGGTGCTTTTCAAACGGTTTGGGCCGGTGGATTTGGGGGGGCCTATGCACGCGATTGCGGTATTCTTAAATATTCAAAAGACGGCAAACAGCTCTTGTATTGTACCTATATCGGGGGCTCGAGCAACGAGGGTCCACACAGTATGATTTGCGATGATGCAGGTAATCTATACCTCATGGGTGCTACCTGGTCAACCAATTTTCCAACTTCCGCAAACGCATACGACAAAACGCATAACGGAAAGGCGGATTTGTTTGTAACGGTATTATCCTCGGATGGCAAAACCTTGATTGGTTCTACCTTATTGGGAGGCTCGCAAAACGATGGATTTAACGGAACCAATGATGCACAACCCGACAACGAAATATATGATACCATCAGCAATACGCCTCTTGCCTATAATTATGGCGATTATTTCAGAGGAGAAATTATGTTGGATATGCTGGGAAATATCTTTGTAATCAGTTCTACTTTTTCAAGTAATCTTCAAAACTTTCCATTGATTAATGCATTTCAATCTACGTTTGGAGGCAAGGAAGACGCTTGTTTTGTAAAGTTTAATTCCAATGCTTCTATATTACTTCAAAGTTCCTATTTAGGAGGCAATGGCCACGATGCCGGTTTTGGAATCGGTTTTGATAATTTTAACAATGCCTATGTTTGTGGCGGCACAACAAGCACAAACCTTGCCACTGTTGGTGGCGCATTTGCCTACCATGGAAACGGAGATGCCTTTGTAGCAAAAATATCTTCCCTGGGTGGATTGTCGAAAGTAATTTGTTATGGAACTTCCAAATACGACCAGGCTTTTTTCCTGCAATTCGACAATGCATACAATGTTTATATAACCGGTCAAACCGAAGGAAACCTGCCAAGCAAAGGTTCAGTTACCACCAACAATTATACCCGACAATACGTCACTTCATTTAACCGCGACCTCGACTCGGTTGTCCTATCTGCCAATTTCGGAGTTACCGGTTCCGAATATCCCGACATTTCTCCTTCGGCTTTCCTGGTGGATATATGTAACCGCATCTATGTTTCCGGTTGGGGTGGCAGGGTAAACTGGGGAAATTTCAATTCAAAACTCGGTAACACAACCGGATTGTATACTTCCTCGGATGCATTCCAAAAAACTACCGATGGATCCGACTTCTATTTAATCGTATTCGGTCCGAATTTGGAAAGAGTAGAATATGCCAGCTTTTTAGGAAGTCCCAGCAGTGCCGATCACGTAGATGGAGGAACAAGTCGTTTTGATAAACACGGAATGGTATACCAAAGCGTATGTGGCGGTTGTGGTGGAAACGACGATTTCCCAACTACTGACGGTGCCTGGAGTGAAGTAAACAACAGCAACAATTGCAACAATGCTTTATTTAAAATGAACCTTAATACCGGTGGCATTCCTCCTGTCATTAAAGATACTACCCTATTCACCAATATCATCGACGATACTACTTTTTATATCCATCCCAACGACACTTTTAATTTTGTATTTGATGTACGAGATTATTACAGTTTGATGCTCAATACTACATACGATGGAAACATATTGTCTGAATTTCCCAATACCCCAACCATCACAAAAACAGTTATCAATAATTCCTTCCATAAATTCAGAATTAAATGGAATGCTTTATGCACCAATGTTGGCGATACCGTGATATTGAATATTAATACCTCAAACAACAATTGCCCCAACCCATTAACCAGTACAGCTACCATCCGAATTGTTATCGAACCATTGCCACCTCCCAATCCTCCTTTTCCTGAATGCATAGGAAATATTAACGATAGTACCGTAGAATTAAAATGGAACGACAACGGGAATAACATAAAAAATATTAAAAATTTTCATGTGTACCGAAAATTTGGTGCTGCAAATTTCTCTTTGCTAAAAACATTACCGGTTACTTCTACCTTTCTATTTGATTCATCAGCGGTAAACCATTTGAAAGAAAACTATTGCTATTTCCTGGCTACGGAAGATATTTGTGGTGATATTTCCGTCCCTTCCAGATTGATATGCTCGATTTATAAAGAAGATACCGCGACCTCTCCGGGATATATTTACCATAAGGATACTATTGTTTACATCAATGCCTTTGATACTTTATCTTATACCGATACCATTTATGATACGGATGCGGGTGATTCAGTTTATATAAAATTAAGTGGAACCTTGCTTTCAACCGGACGAAGCGTTACACAAACTTATTCTGGACTTGGACAAGCAATATATAGCTTGAAGTGGAATGCTCTATGTGAAGACATCACCACCACTGACACTTTGAAAGTTACTTTTCTGGTTTACGATAACCAATGTCCTACCATAAGAATCGCTCAAGGGGTATTAAATGTAGTGGTATTTTCGCCACCTTTGATTACTCCCCCTTCTTTAAAATGCATCCGAAAAATAACCGATAACCAGGTACAAATTCGCTGGAATAATATACCACAGGATAAGTACTTTTCGCACTATGCATTGTTGCGAAAAACATCGGATGGCACAATTTCAAAAATTGCAGAAATCCATATCGATACCATATCATCCTTGTCGGTTTCGGCATCCAACCATGCTAGCATTAATTATTGTTATGCCTTGGTTCCTGTTAATATTTGCGGAACTTATGGTGATACCGGTGAGTTTACCTGTTCGGTTTATCCTGCTTCGGCATACCCACCCGAAATATCTTTTTATACGGTAACGGTTGAAGACAATCAATCCATTGTTTTAAAATGGCAGGCCTCCCAAGAAAGTAATTTTTCAAATTATGCCATTTACCGTAGGACCTTCACCGGTAGTGATAGAAAGCTCATCGTTTCGGGGGTCACTGATTCGATTTGGAAAGACGAAAAAGTACAGGTAATGGAATCTAGTTATTGTTACCTGATTAAACAAACCAATGATTGTGGATTAGAATCAACCACGGAAGAGAAAGAAGCTTGCTCTATCCTTTTACAAGGTGTATCTAATCCATTCGTTCACCAATTAAATTGGAATCCATATACATACTGGACAGCCGGGGTACAATACCAAGAACTTCTCAAATTAGAAGACAACCCGACTCCAGTAAAAGTAACGCAAATCGATGATGGCAATTCAAACACCTATCGAGATGAAGGATTAAATATTGATAATGGTTTGTATTACTACCAAATTATTGCCCATGAAATGGCAACAGGATTTGGATACAACAGCCGGTCAAACCAAATTGAACTCATACAAAAACCAATGGTGTATACTCCAAATGCATTTACACCAAATGGCGACAATATTAACGACAATTGGGAACCACATCCGGTATTTGTAAAAGATTATAACCTGAAAATATACAGCAGATGGGGCGAACTTATTTTTGAAACCAATAATAAATACGAAACGTTTAATGGACAATTTCTTAATAACCCAAGCTCTGTAGATGCTTATGTTTACATCATAACCTATACCGGTTGGGACAAAAGTTCGCATATTCAAAAAGGAAATCTGACCATATTGCGATAAAACTATTCTTAGTTTGTTACAAAAATGTAAATTTGCCGCACTACCAATTATAAAAGGAAACTATGGCAGCCTATAAATTCAAAGTAAGTTTTGAAGACTATGAGGACATTTATCGGGTGATTGACATCAAATCATCCCAAACTTTTTTTGATTTACACAAAGCGATTCTAGATGCAATTGGATTCGACCAAAAGCAGATGGCATCGTTTTATATGAGTAACGATACCTGGAAAAAAGGTCAAGAGATTACGCTGGAAGATATGAGCGACGAAGAAGAAGATAAGGAAAAGCGTATTCCTATCATGAAAAAATCTCCTATTCAGGATTATATCGACGACCCGCACCAAAAAATAATTTACATTTACGATTTCATCGAAATGTGGACCATGCACCTGGAGTTGATTGGCATTGAAATGAAAGAAAGTACTTCCATTAAATATCCGGTTTGTAGCAAATCTTCGGGTTTGGCACCAAAACAATATGATAAGGTACAACGCTTTGGTATTGTTGACGATGATGAATTTGAAGAAATTACCAAAAACTACCTCGATGCGTCAGATGAAGTTCCAAATGAAATAAGCGACGATGAAGCAGATGAATTCGGATTGTTTAACGACGATCAGGGAGAAGCAACAGGAGAAGAATAACAACCAATAAATAACCATTAAATCCGGGCTGCATGAAGAATTTACTACTTATGCGTCACGCTAAATCAGCCTGGGACAATCCGGCGTTAGAAGATGTGGATCGCACGTTAAATGAACGTGGATTAAAAGATGCGCCCGAAATGGGCAAACGTATTGCCAAACAAAAATTCAATCCCGATTTAATTATTTGTAGCATCGCCAAACGCAGCAGAGATACTGCACATTTAATTGCATCAGAATTAAACTTTAACAGCCATCATATACTGGTAGTCGATGAGTTATACAAAGCCGACCTCGATGATTTAATGCACCTCATCAGAAATATAGACGAAAAGTTTAAACATGTTATTATGGTTGGCCATAATCCTACCTTTACCGGAGCCATCGGTTATTTAGGGGATAAGTTTATCGACAATTTGCCTACTTCCGGTTTGGCATGGTTCGAAATGAATATCGGCAGTTGGAAACAAACCACCCGCGCCATTGCCAAAACCAAGTGGATTGATTTCCCCAAAAATGGGTAACAAATATTACCTGCAAAAACAATTACCTTCATGGTCGTTCACCATTCCCGCAGCCTGCATATAAGCATAACAAATCGTCGTTCCTACAAATGTGAATCCCCTCTTTTTAAGATCTTTGCTCATGGCATCGCTTTCTTTGGAACTACTTTGTATATCGGCCATACTTTTAACCTTATTTAAAATAGTTTTATGCTGTACAAATTGCCAGATATACGCATCAAAACTTCCAAATTCTTTTTGCACCTTAATAAATGCTTTTGCGTTCTTAACTGCTCCATAAATTTTTAAACGATTGCGAATAATTCCTGCATCCAGCATAAGCTTCTCCAACTTTTCATTTTTAAAGGACGCTACCTTTTTCACATCAAATCCGGCAAACGCCTTTCTGAAATTTTCGCGTTTGTGCAAAATCGTTTTCCAACTCAAGCCTGCTTGAAATGCATCTAGAATTAAATACTCAAAATGAATTGCATCATCATGTACTGCCCTGCCCCATTCTAAATCATGATAAGCGATCATCAACGCATCAATTCCCGGCCATTTACATCTACCCTTTGCCATAACTAAAATTTTAAACCAACAATATACTTAATCAACATCTAAAATTGTGGATTTCTTATCCTTTCGTTACAATATATTCGATTCGATGATAAAACTAAAAAATCTACTGTTCCTTTGTTTACTGGTTTCGGGAATTTATTCGGTTTTACATGCGCAAAATACAAGTGATTCGGCTCATAAAGCAGATGGAATCCTTTTGGTTCCTTATCAATCCATGATGTATTTTAGCGATGCCGACCGAGATATTGCTGAATTCTCCAATACCAATGAACGTGAAGTGCGATCCACCATCGCAAACAAACTCGAAATAGCTATTTACCACCAATTACTCGCGCACTTCGATGCCATTAGTTTGGTTAGGGCAACCAGCTTAAATGGCGAAGAAGATTTGCGCAGAATTTATGCTGCTACTCGTTATTCCCTTTATTCAGGTAATAACAACCCTACTAAACCGGTTGAAAGCGAAGCCGTAAAATCGGTTTCGAAAAATCTGAACAGCAAAAGCAAGGAAAATAAATTTCACACATCCGACTCTCTTGTAATGTTCGCTAATATCGAATCCTCCGAATTATTTCCTTATTTATATAAAAAACACCATGCCAAATACCTGTTGTTTATTACCCAATTCGAATTAAACACAAGCAATAAAAACTCCATTGAATGGACAACCAGAAAATACCAAAGAAGTTATACGTTGCATTACAACCTTTTTGATCATACCGGTAAACTCCTGCGTGCCGAAACCATTACCATTGATGGAGACAATGAAAATAAACTAAACGATATTAATACCAAATACCTAACCCTGTTGGCTCAAAAATTAGTGGCAATGGTCGTTGCAATTAATAATTAGTCTGGCAAAGTATTTGTAGCTCATACCATAAATACATAAACCGATGAAAAAGATTTTATTTTTATTGCTAACCCTTTCTTTTGTTGCAGGTGCTTGTAACAGCAGCCGTAAAGCCGAAGCCGAACGCAAAAAAACAAAAGAAAAAATGGACGAATTAGACAAGAATAAACAGGATTTTGAAATGAGAAATCCTAAATAAACAGGTTAATTAACCTGTTAGAATTATTTTTTAGGGCAAAAAGTAATCTTAAGAAATTAATTTTTGTCTCAACAAAAACTCAAGCTGATCATTCGATCGCAACAATTTTTCACTTAGTTCCTTGTCGTTTAAAATCTGGTTATAAATATCGAACGCACGCTGAATCGTAAAATCCAACTCTTCTTCGTTCCACGGTTTACTCAAATAATGGAATATTTTTCCTTTGTTAACCGCCTCTATAACAGCATTAATATCTGCATAACCGGTTAATAATACGCGCATCGGATTCGGGTGTTTCTCTAAAATAGATTCAAGAAACTCAACTCCTGTCATATTTGGCATGCGTTGGTCGGTTATAATCACGGCAATGTCGGGATGCTTTTCTAAAATTGCGACTGCATCCATACCGGAAATTGCTGTAAATACCTGATACTTCAACCGGAACGTTGCCTTGAAGGAGAATAGGTTATTCTCTTCGTCATCTACGTATAGTATTTTTATCTTAGTGTGAGGCATTAAGAATTAACTTGAAGTTTATCATATATAAATGCTAAATTAGTGAAATATTAATTATTTTTATAGTCTGATTAACAAAACCCTTATTAAGCAGTAAAATCAATGACATTTGGCCTGATAAAGAATAATTTAAATACACCCGCCACCAACCAAATTTACCTTCCGGTTATTTTTCCAACCCAAAATACCAACTTTAAAGATGAATTTAACCGGTTAATTCAACAAAAAAATCCTGTTATTCTCGATACTTTTTTATACCAACTATCCGAACTTATCCGAATAGAGCATTCATCCCGCATCTTTTCGGAAGAAGAATTACAAACGGCTGTACTAAACCGATTACAAGACAAAGAATCCGATTTCTGTGGCAACTGGATATATTACCCTTGGAAAAACACCTTGGTTCATTTACTCGATAAAGAAGATTTTATCCGGGTACGCACCAACCGAAACCAAAATAAAATTACAATAACCGAACAAGCACAATTGCAATCCAAAACCATTGGTATTATTGGTTTGTCGGTTGGCAATGCGGTTGCACTTACCATGGCTTGCGAACGTATTTGTGGCAAATTGAAACTGGCTGACTTTGATGATCTTGATTTAAGTAATTTAAACCGGATTCGGGCCGGAGTAACCGACCTTGGACTAGCCAAAACCGTAATTACTGCAAGGGCTATTGCCGAACTCGACCCCTATCTTGAAATAGAAATATTTAAAGAAGGCATCCATTCCGGGAATCTGGAATCGTTTTTATCCGAAAACGGCAAACTCGATTTGTTGGTTGAAGTTTGCGACAATTTAGACATCAAGGTGGAAAGTCGATTACATGCCAGAAAACAGCAAATACCGGTAGTAATGGATACCAGCGACCGTGGTATGGTGGATATTGAAAGATTTGACAAAGAACCCGAACGTGCATTGTTTCATGGTTTGGTTAGCGAAGTTGTATTGAATAATTACCAAAACCTTTCTAAAAAGGATACTTTGCCAATTCTTATGCAATTAATTTCGTTCGAAAATGCATCCATTGGATTGAAAAATTCGGTAGGTGAAATTGGCAAAACCATACTTACCTGGCCGCAATTAGCCTCCTCTGTTATACTTGGAGGAGGGGTAACTTGCGACGTTTCAAGAAGAATATTATTGGGTCAAGAAATTCTTTCTGGTAGATATTACTTTGATATTGAATCTTTTATATAAATTTACATCGTGTTGTTTTCTAAAAAAAAGTGCAGAAATAAATCATAGATTTAATATTCTTGTAAAAGTAAAATGGTTAAAATACGCGCCTTCAGGGCCATTCATAATCCCGACCTTTGCGAAAAATTTATCGAAGGTCACTCTCGGGTTTTAGAAGCCATTGGAGTTACCAAAGTTACATCCTCTAAAAACGATTGGGCCGGCAATGCTTCTTCGTATGTAATTTTGGTCGAATCAGATGATGAAACAAGGGTCTTAGGAGGTGCAAGATTGCAAATTGCTGATGGAATAACCCCATTACCCTTAGAAGAAGCAGCAGGATACATGGATGAAAAAGTGTTTGAAATGGTAAAACACTATACTCCTTCGGGCACAGCTGAAGTATGCGGACTGTGGAATTCTATGGAAGTAGCCGGAATGGGAATCGGAAGTATTTTTCTCATACGTGCTGCTTTGGCTATCAGCAACCAAATTGGGTTAAGTAGTATGATGGCATTGTGCTCCCCTTATACTACCCGAATTGCCGGCAACTATGGGTTTATGGTTGAGAAATCAGTTGGCATAGATGGTACGTTCTATTATCCAAAATTAGATTTACTCGCAACCGTAGTGCTGCAAAAAGATGCCGAAAACTTAACCAATGCAAGTGAATTGGAATCAGGTCGTATATTCGACCTCCGCAATAATCCAATACAAATTACAATGGAACAGGCTAGAAAACAAATGGTAGAAATTGATTACAACCTTAAAATAAACCCTTCTCAAACTAGTAATTCTTCCCGAATCTAACTATGCAACCCAAGCGGATTTTAAAAACATGGCTCTTTTTGTTCCTGTTCGCAGGATTAAATTCTATCGGATTTGCACAGGTAGGACTTACGGTATACGATAATAACAAGGCTGTTAATATTACCAAATGCGAAATTTATAAAGACTCCACTGGTTTATTGCAGATAGAACAAATTAGTAACCTGCAAACTTTTCAATTACTACAAACCAAAACCATTAACCTTGGTGTCGACAAAGCAAATTTCTGGATAAAATTTACGGTTCAAAATACCACAACGGATAACCGGCTTCAACTCGAAATTCCTTACCCCATTTTAGATGAAGTGCATTTGTATAAAATGGTGCATGGCATGCTTATCGATTCGTTTCAAGCAGGTGAAAACTATTCGTTTCAACAACGTCCGGTGCAATCAAAGAATTTTGTTTTTCCCCTCCACCTCGATTCCGGTCAGATTGCAACTTATTTTTTAAAAGTAAATAGTGGCGAACAAATCATTCTCCCTTTATTCATTCTATCCGAAGAAGAATTACACAACAAAAACTTAAAAGACAATTTGTTTAACGGCATCTACTTTGGAATTATCTTGGTAATGATGCTTTACAACCTTTTTGTGTTTTTTAGTATTCGCGAAGCCAGTTATATTTATTATGTAATTTACATTTTCTCGGTAGGAATAACACAAGCCATTCTAAATGGATATGCCTTCCGCTATTTATGGCCAAATTCGCCTTGGATTGCCCAACATGCTACCATGTTTGGAGGTGCGTTCTCCGGATTAACTACCATCTTCTTTGTCAGAAATTTTCTGCAAACAAAAATGTATTCCCCGCGATTCGACAAGATGCTTACTTTTTTTGCTGCTGTGTATGCCATCAGTTTGGTATTTTGCTTTACCGGACATTTGCAATGGTCGTATAATTTAATCAATATCAATGCAGGCCCCGGTTCTTTTATTTTACTATTCACCGCAATTAATATTTACCGCAAATACAAAAGCCGTCCTTCCCTCTTTTTTATAATCTCGTGGTCGATCTTCCTCTTGAGCGTTATCGTTTTTGTATTGAAAGATTTTGGCATAATCCCTTACAACGCCATTACCATAAGTGGATTGCAAATAGGTTCGGCAGTTGAAGTAACTTTACTTTCGTTCGCACTCGCCGATAAAATAAATATTTTCAGAAAAGAAAAAGAAATCTCTCAAGCAGAAGCCTTAAAAGCGGCAATGGAAAATGAACGAATTATTCGCGAACAAAATATTACACTCGAAATCAAAGTAAACGAACGTACTACCGAACTGCAACAATCCAATTCCAATCTGAATATCGCATTGGATGACCTTAAACAAGCACAGACCCAATTGGTAGAACAAGAAAAAATGGCATCCCTTGGTCAACTTACCGCCGGCATTGCCCACGAAATAAATAACCCAATCAATTTTGTAAGTTCCAATGTTAAACCATTAAAACGCGACGTCGAAATTATTATCGACCTGATGAATAAAATTGAAACAATCGGGATGAAAGAAATTTCGAAAGAAGAAAAAACCAAAGAAATTGAAACCCTCAAAAAAGATTTTGATTTCAATTATTTAATGGAAGAAATACATTTCCTTTTAAAAGGAATCAACGAAGGTTCGAGTAGAACAGCTGAAATTGTTAAAGGTTTAAGGCTTTTCTCTCGGGTAGATGAAGATGATATTAAATTGGCAAACATCCACGATGGCTTAGATTCAACTTTAATAATTGTAAACAATACCCTGAATAATAAAATTCTAATAGTAAAAGAATATGCCGATGAAATTCCTAAAATCGAATGTTATCCGGGTAAATTAAACCAGGTATTTCTAAATATCTTATCCAACAGTGTATATGCGATTAAAGCTAAATTTAACGAAAACCCCGGAGGTCAAATCACGTTAAAAACCGAAGTAAAAGAGGATAAAATTCAAATTTCGCTTAGCGATAATGGTACTGGGATGGACGAAACCACCCAACGCAAATTATTCGAACCTTTTTTTACAACCAAACCTGTTGGAGAAGGTACCGGCCTTGGACTTTCAATCGTATTTAACACCATTAACAAGCACAATGGCAAAATTAAGGTAGAAAGTCAATTTAACGAAGGCACAACATTCACAATTACTTTGCCGATAAAACAAACCATTTCATAACTTTGACACATTGGAAACATCCGAAAAAATAAAAATCCTTTACGTCGACGATGAAATTAACAACCTTAATTCATTTAAGGCTAGTTATCGGTTACACTATCAAATCCTCCTTGCCGATTCGGTAGATAAGGCTATTGAAATTGTTGAAAATGAACCCGATATTGTTACCATCCTGAGCGACCAGCGCATGCCCGGTAAATCCGGTGTCGAATTTTTCGAAACCATACGGTATAAATATCCCAAGCCTGTTCGTATCTTAATTACAGGGTATACCGATATCGAAGATGTGGTAAGTGCAATCAATAAAGGACATATTTTCAGGTATATTCGTAAACCATGGGTAGAAAGCGATATCCTATCCGCTATTGAAGAATCGCATAAATATTACCTCGCTCACTCTCTGCTCCAAGAAAGAAATGAATCCTTGCAAATTGCTTATTCCGAACTCGACAAGTTTGCTTATCGGGTTACCCACGATCTAAAAGGACCAATTATCAATACGCTCTCTGCCCTCGAAATGGTAAAAAACGAACCGGATAAAGCTTCGAGAGACATAATAATTGATTTAATTACCAAGTCAATGGTAAAACTGGATATGTTTGTCGACAATATTTTTGCCTATTATAAAATCCGACATGGAGAAACCAATATCCAGGAAATTAATTTCGAAACCTTGGTAAATAACCAAATAGATATTTTTGGGGTCATTACCCTGATGCATAAAATAAACTTTAAGCATACCATCGAACAAAACATGCCCTTTCATTCAGACAGCATCAAATTAACCATCATTCTTTCTAATTTATTGTCGAATGCTTTCAAATACCAAAAACAAGACAATCCGGATAAACAGGTTAACTTGGAAATAAAAGTAAAAAATGGAGAAGCTGTTATTACCATCAGCGATAATGGAATAGGAATTGAATATGATTACCAAAAAAACATTTTCGATTTATTTTACCGTGCTACCACAAACGAACCAGGTTCAGGTATCGGTCTTTACAATGTGAAAGATGCCATACTAAAACTGAATGGGACCGTTAGTGTGCAGTCTGAAATCAACAAAGGATCTACTTTCACCATTACTATTCCCAGTAAAATGTGATGAACAACAAACTTAATTTCATATTAATTGACGATAGTAAAATCGACTTATTTCTAATGGAAAAGGTAATAAAGTCGGTATATCCCGATTGCCATGTTTTAACATTCGATAAACCGGATGAGGCAATTCAGTATTTTAAAATTACGCTACCTACCGAAAATTCCATTGTATTGCTCGACATCAATATGCCGGTAATTACCGGGTTCGATTTCCTCGATATTTTTGAAACCATTCCAGAAAATCAAAAAAACTTCTACCGGATTTATATCATTACTTCCTCTGTTAACGTTACAGATATTGAACGAGGCAAATCCAATAAGAATGTGGCACAGGTTTTGCAAAAACCTCTCTCTAAAGAAATTGTTTTATCGATTTAATTTATACCTTTTTACATGAAGAAACTATTACTTGTCCTTTCTATCGTCCTTTTTTTAATTGTTCTCGCCGCTGCACTGATTCCCTTTCTCTTCAAGGACAAAATATTTACCATGGTGAAGGAAACTGCAAATAAGGAACTTAACGCCATCGTAAACTTTAACAACGATATTTCTTTAAGTATTTTCTCCCATTTTCCTGACCTTACATTAACTGTTAAAGATATTTCGGTAAGCGGTATAAATGAATTTGAAGGAGATACACTTGCTGCCATTCCTGCATTTTCGGCTACCATTGATTTGATGAGCATACTCAAAGGCGAAAAAATCCAGGTAGAAAGAATATACCTTGAATCGCCCCGTATTAAAGCAATTGTTCTGGCAAATGGGAAGGCAAACTGGGACATAGCAAAAGCATCCGATGATTCTACTTCATCCGAAAATCCCGATACTGCAACAACTGCATTTCAAATCGGTTTAAAAGAATTAACCATTACCAATGCGTATATATTTTATGACGACAAACAGGGCAATATGATGGCGAAACTTTCCGGTTTCAATCATTCTCTGAAAGGTGATTTTACCGAATCACTGTTCACGATGCACACCGATAACGCCTGCAAAGAACTAACCGTTGCCTACGGTGGCATACAATACTTGAGCAAAGTAAATATGACCTTGGTGGCTGATTTGGATGCAGAAATGGATGCCATGAAATTCACTTTCCGCAACAACGAAGCAACACTCAACGGACTACACCTTGCAATGGAAGGTTGGTATGCAATGCCCGGCGACGATATGAAAATGGATATTAAGTTCGAAGCAAAAAAAGCTGCCTTCAAAGATTTCTTGTCTTTGGTTCCTGCCCTTTATGCCAAAGATTTTAATTCCATCGAGTCTTCCGGTAATCTTGCTTTTAATGGAAATGTTACAGGAACATATAACGACAAAACAATTCCTGCTTTTAATTTCAACTTAATCGTTGAAAATGGTCAGTTTAAATACCCCGCACTTCCGGTTCCGGTGAAAGATGTTCAGGTAAAACTGCTGGTGTCGAATCCGGATGGCGACCTTAACCATACAAAAATTAACCTTTCTACCTTTCACTTTACCGTTTCCAATGACCCATTTGATGCCAAACTGATAGCATCCGATTTAATGACTGACCCTTTAATGGATGCCATGTTTAAAGGAAGAATTAATCTGGATAATATCACAAAAATTATTCCCCTTGAAAAAGGAACTACCCTCTCCGGTCAATTGGCAATTGACTTATCTGCTAACGGCCGGGTTTCAACCATCGAAAAAGAGCAATACGAAAGCTTTCGCGCAACTGGAAACTTAAACATCGATAAATTTGTTTACGAAAGCAACGAACTGAAAACTCCTTTTCATATAGATGCCGCAAATGTTACTTTTACTCCGGTTAAAGTAGCACTTACAAAATTTGATGCCCATATTGGCAAGAGCGATTTTAAAATGAATGGCGAGCTTACCAATTTCTTTGCCTATACCTTCGGAAAAGGTACCATACAAGGACTCCTTAATATTACCGCCAATAAAATAGATGCCAACGAGTTTTTGTCCGATCAGCCTGAAAATGCCTCTGCTACAAATACAGTAGATACAACCAGCATCGATGCACCTGAAATTCCTTCTAATATTAACTTTAAAATGAATTGCAGTATTGGTGAACTTCTTTATACCAATATGGTTATTACCAATTTCAAAGGCTCCCTTGGTATAGCCAACCAAAAATTATCTTTCAGCAACGTGGCACTTAATACACTGGGTTCGGCTATGCAAATGGATGGCTATTACGAAACTACCAATCCAAAAAAACCAACTGTAGCAATGGATTACGCGGTGCGTAACCTAGATATTCAAAAGGCCTTTATAACCTTTAATACCGTAAAAAAACTTGCACCGATTGCCGAAAAAACCAACGGCTCCTTTTCTACATCCATGAAAATGAATACCACCTTGGATGCACACCTCAATCCGATTTACGATAATTTGTTTGCCGAAGGAACATTAAATATTCCCCATGCCAATATGAAAGGCGTTAAACTTTTTGATAAAGCAGCCGAAGTGCTAAAATACGATCGCTTAAAAGATCCCGCCCTAAACAATGTAAATATCCGATTCAAAATTGAAAAAGGCAGAATCTTTACACAACCATTTGATGTAACGGTAGCATCGCAGAAACTTACCCTTTCCGGTTCTTCCGGTTTAGATCAAACATTGGATTATACCGGTAAGGTTAACATCCCAAGATCTGCATTCGGTAAAGGAAGTGATGCTGCTGATAAATTGATGGCTCAGGCAAATGCCAAAGCAGGAACCGGCGTTAAACTCAGCGAAAATATTCCTGTAAACCTGTTTATCAAAGGTACCTTTACCAGTCCGGATATTACTACCAATGCCTCCGATATTGCTAAAAACGAAGCCAACCTTATAAAAGACCAACTGGCAGCAGAAGCAGAGAAAAAACGAAAAGAACTCGAAGCAAAAGCCAAATTGGAAGCAGACCGACTTAAAAAAGAAGGCGAACAAAAACTGAAAGCCGAAACTGATCGACTCAAAAAAGAAGCCGACGAAAAAGCAAAGGCTGAAAAAGAAAAGTCGAAAAAGAAACTGGAAGAAGAAGCCAAGAAGCAGTTAAAAGGTATCTTTGGCAAATAAGTACAAAGTGCTCAAAGCCTTTAACCATAACTCTGATAATCAGTATGCCTTACTTTTCAACAAATTTTATTTTTTAAGATGCTTAGCGTAACATTGTTGATTAAGTGAATTTGAAATTATGCATTTAGCTATTGCAGGAAACATCGGTTCGGGAAAAACAACGCTGACTACCTTATTGGCTCGTCATTATAAGTTTGAACCACATTATGAAGACGTGGAGGATAATCCATATATCAGCGACTTTTATGAAGACATGCAGAGGTGGGCTTTTAACCTTCAGATATATTTTCTGAACAGCCGTTTCAATACCGTTCAACAACTACAAAAAGGTAAGAAAAAAGTAATACAGGACCGTACCATTTACGAAGATGCACATATTTTTGCGCCAAACCTTCATTCAATGGGATTGATGAGTACACGCGACTTTGAAACCTACCAAAGATTGTTTGAAGCCATGACCAGTACCATTAAAGCACCGGATTTGTTGGTTTACTTACGCGCTTCCATTCCTACCCTCGTGAATCAAATTCAAAAAAGAGGCCGCGACTACGAAGATTCTATCCGATTGGATTATTTACGCAGATTAAACGAACGTTATGAAGCGTGGATTTCAACATACAAAAGTAAAGTGTTGATTATTGATGTCGATAACATGAATTTTGCTGAAAAACCGGAAGACTTAGGTACGATAATTAACAAGATAGACGCCGAAATAAACGGTCTGTTTTAATTAAAGCTCCTTAATTTTTTATTAATACTTAATTCGATTTATCTCGCATATGAAAATTGCATGTAATTTTGCCTACAATATGAAAAGACGGACTTATCTAATTCCCATCATTTTATTGTTATTCTCTTTTACAACAAGTCGTGTACTGGCTAAAGATGCTTATAATATTTCCATTAAAATAAATGGAATGAAAAATGAAATGGTTTTGCTCGGGTACTATTATGGCGACAAGCAGTATATAAGAGATAGCGCCAGATGTGATGCAACCGGCAAAGTTATTTTTAAGGGAAAAGATTCCCTTGATGGGGGGATTTACCTGTTGGCATCGCGCGACAAAAGACTACTCTTTGATTTTATTGTAACAGAGCAGGTTTTCGCTTTAGAAACCGATACAGCCGATTTTATTGCCAATATGAAGGTGAAAGGCTCCGTAGAAAATGAAGCGTTTTTTGCTTATTCGGTGTTCACTTCAAAAAATGGCCGACAAGCGATGGAATACGATGGAAAATACAAGGAAGCAAAGGAAAAAGACGATACTGTTTCCATGCGCATTTATCGTGAAAAAATAACCGCTATCGACAAGTTGGTTGACGACTACCGGGCAAATGTGATGCAAACCCATCCCGACTTTTTAATGACTAAAATTTTTCGCATGATGCGAGAAATAGAAATTCCGGATCCGCCAATGCTACCGGATGGAAAAGTTGATTCTTTATTCAGTTATTATTATTACCGCACCGCTTACTTAAACAATATCGATTTTACCGACGATCGCCTCGTTCGTACGCCGGTATTTCACCCACGAATAAGCAATTATATCACCCGTATTATTCCGCAAATTCCGGATACAATCGCTCTAGCGGCATTTGATGTTTGCGACCGTGCCTTGGGTAGAAAAGAAATGCAAAAATGGTTGATCTATTGGATTACCAACCACTACGAAACATCCGAATTTATGGGTATGGACAAAGTATTTGTAAAGATGGCCGACCGATACTATTCAGATAAAAAAGCTACTTATTGGGTTGAAGATGCATTGCGATTTAAAATAACCGACCGTGCCGATCTGTTGCGAAATACGCTAATTGGTGCTAAGGCAATAAACCTAAGCCTTCCTGATACTGCCATGAATTATCAGTCCTTGTATAATATCAAAGCCGACTATACAGTGGTTCTCTTCTGGGACCCACATTGCGGAAGATGCAAGGAAGAAATACCAAAACTAAACACGCTGTACAAAAAACTCAATGCAAAAAATGTAAAAACAACCAAGCGCCTCGAAATTTATGCTTTGGGTTCAACTACAGATTATCCGGAATGGAGAAAATACATTCGCGAAAACAAATTACCATGGATTAATGTGCATGATCCCAACCACGAAAGCAATTACCATCGCTACTACGATGTGTACAGCACACCGGTAGTTTATTTGTTAAACAAAGATAAAAAAATTACAGCGAAACGCCTTTCTGTAGAGCAACTCGAGGATTTTATAGAAAAAGGCATCGAATAATAAACCTATGCAGGATAAAATATTTCTTGTTGCCAAACGTGAATACTTAACACGGGTAAGAAAGAAATCATTTATCGTGATGACCATTGCAGCGCCACTCTTAATGGTTCTGTTCTATGCCGTAATCATCTATGTTTCGGTAAACCGCAACATCGGAGATACACTCAAACAAATTTATGTTTGCGATGAATCCGGCCAATTTGCCGAAAAATTTACAAACAGCACCTTTGTAACATTCACCAAGGGAACCTTTATGCCAAAAGAAAAGCAATTAGATTTTTTGGACAGTTCCGGTTATTTCGCTATCCTGCATATTCCTGCCTTTTCAGATAGCATACAAAAAGAAGCTTCTTTAATTTATAAAGAACAACCCGGTTTAGGAACCGTAAGTTTTATAGAAGACCAAATGAACCGCCAACTCCGCGAAAAAGAACTCATTCGTTTTGGAATTGACCAGTCGGTTATGGATCGCATCAACAAAAGTAAAATCGCATTTAATACCATCAAAGCAACCGAAGAAGGATTAAAATCAGGCAACGCAGGAATTGCAACTGCCATAGGATATATCCTCGCCATTGCCATCTATATGTTCATCTTTCTTTATGGAGTACAGGTGATGCAAGGTGTAATCGAGGAAAAAACCAACCGCATCGTGGAGGTAATTATATCATCCGTAAAACCATTTCAACTGATGATGGGAAAAATTATTGGCATTGCATTGGTTGGTTTAACCCAATTTTTGATTTGGATTTTGCTTATTACCATCTTAGGTGGTGGCATTTCCGGTTTGCTTGCAAGTCAATTCAGCCTACCCGAATCTGCTGCTTCCGGTGGTGAAATCGGTGATATCATGTCGTCGCTGGCAAACTTTAATTATGCATTAATCTTTTCCTTGTTTATATTTTATTTTATCTCAGGATACCTTTTTTATGGGGCTCTTTTCGCCGCAATTGGATCTGCTGTCGACAATGAAACCGATAAACAACAATTTATGCTCCCGGTTTCCTTGCCACTTGTTTTTGCTTTGGTGCTTTCTCAATCGGTAATCATTACCAATCCCAACAGCAGCTTCTCCTTTTGGCTTTCCGTTGTCCCATTCACCTCTCCTATTGCCATGATGGTTCGCATCCCATTTGGCGTTCCGGTTTGGGAGCTTATCGTTTCCATGGTAGCAATGGTTGCGGGTTTCTTTGGTACGGTTTGGCTCGCCGGTCGCATTTACCGGGTAGGTATTTTAATGTACGGAAAAAAACCAACCTACAAGGAAATTGGCAAATGGATCTTTCACAAATATTAAACGCCTAAATTCTCTCGGATTAAATTCCCAATCCTGTTTTCGAGCACACGTCCTTCAATCTGTTTAATGGTTCTTAATGGTTGTATGGTATTCGTAATAAATATTTCATCCGCATCGGTTAAATCTGCTTTTTCCACCTCTGTTTCACGAATTGTGATTCCGACTTCTAATGCTTTCCGCAATACAATTTGGCGTTGAATTCCATGCACACAACCTTCGGATAGAGAAGGCGTAATTAATACCCCATCCTTCACGTAAAACAAATTCGAATTAGTAGTTTCGCATACCCTTTCATATTGATTGAAAATAACCACATCTCCCAACGCATTTACTGCCGCATATTTGGATGCCAATACCGACAGGATTGAACTCGTATTTTTTAAACTAGAAATTGGATTGCATGGCTTCTTATTATCGGTATAAAATCCAATCTCGCTTATTTCCGAAACAAGAGCAGGTAATTCAAAAAAAGCTACCTGGTATCCCACTTTATTCTTGTTTGGCAAATAAAATCCATCACTTTCCCTATATGCAATCAACCGGATACGCGCATGTTGTTTGTTAGAAAGTTTTGAAAAAAGCAAATCTCTTATATCCGCTTCGTTTGCAGTGGCTTCGAATTGAAGCAGCTCAAATCCCAATGCCAATCGCTTGGTATGTAAGTCCAGGTTACATAAAACTCCATCTCTAAACGCGATGGTTTCAAATATAAAATCTCCGTAAACAAAAGCTCTCTCTATCATAGCTCCGCTATCACCACATCTTCTTTCTTTCTTATTCCTTTGTCTGTAAATGCTACCCTGCATGCTTCACCAACCGGGTCATGTTCAAAAAATAAAACATAATTATTGGTTGCGGCATCTTGCAATGTAGCTTGCTTTTCTTTCATGGTCTCCAATGGCCTTACATCATATCCCATAACATATGGCGTAGGAATATGAGCTTGCGTTGGAATCATATCTGCAAGGTAAATTACTTTGGTACCTTTATACTCGATAACCGGATGAACCATACTTTGTGTATGTCCGTTAGAGTATATAAAATCAATGGAAGGATGTATCCTTTCAGTAGGCGACAACAATTTCAATTGTCCACTCATTTCAATCGGATCAATATTTTCTTTGATAAAAGATGCCTTTTCTCTTGGATTTGGTTGATGTGCTTCTTTCCAGTGCTCTTCTCCTATCCAATAGGTGGCATTTTTAAATGTTGTTTCAAACTTGGTACGATCGGTATTCCACCGGATGCTTCCTCCACAATGATCAAAATGCAGATGGGTTAACAACATATCCGTTACATCCGAAAGTGCAAATCCGGCCTTGTGTAATGACTGCTCTAAATTAGTATCGCCATGCAAATAAAAGTGAGAGAAAAATTTATCGTCCTGCTTATTTCCAATTCCATTATCAATTAAAATCAACCGATTTCCATCTTCAACCAATAAACAACGCATGGCCAAACTAATCATGTTGTTGTCGTCGGCCGCATTTAATTTATTCCAAATTGATTTAGGAACAACGCCAAACATGGCTCCGCCGTCAAGCTTAAATAATCCGGTATCAATGGTATGTAATTTCATATATGCAATTTATTCATTAAATATTCTATGGCAATCTTTCCACTTTCAACAAATAACCATCGGTTTTTATCTTAAAATCCTTTTCATCAAAATAATTCAGATCAATAAGCTGCCAGCTGCTTAATGGCGTTATTATTTCCCACTTATCTTTTGTCATGGTTGCTTTTATTGGCATTTCAAATCGTTTCACATTCGTTTTCCAGCGATATTGCACCACCAGATTATCATCCGAATTGGTATACAAACGGTATTGAAAAACCGGTAAATCTCCTACATACAAATATTGATAAAAAAACGAATTCCAATTTCTTCCGGTTGCTTTATTAAAATAATTAATTACAGATTTTGTGTCGGTAATTTTATGTTCAAACTGCTGATAAAATCCTTTTAATGCGTCAAACCATAATTTATCATCATCCAACACACTTCTCATGGTATGCAACATCCACGAACCTTTGTAATAAATATCATTGCTTTTCCAGCCATGAAAATAAACATCTCTCGGTCCCACCAAAGGACCATTGTTTTTTATCTTTTTCTTTTGTTCTTCTAAATACTGAATAGCCACCGGATAACCTTTGGTAAATTCAACATACAATGCTTCGGCATAAGTGGTAAAACTTTCATGAATCCATAAATCAGCCGGATCGGATGCGGTTATACTATTCGCAAACCATTCGTGCGCGCTTTCATGTATAATGATAAAATCAAAACCATATGAATTGTTCTCGTAATTATTACCATAAGCCACACAACTCTGGTGTTCCATTCCCCAATATGGTGTTTCCACTAATTTGTAGCCGTCTTCCCAGAACGGATAATCCCCAAAAAACTTTTCATTGCACGCCAACAAGGTCTTTACTTGCTTAAAATGTGTTCTTGCCTTTTCTTCATTGCCGGTCAACACATAATAATTAAGCATCAATTTATTTTTCTTATCCGAATTTTGCGATGAATAGAAGTCGTTAAAGTAAATGTATCGACCCACATTTATGGAAATCGAATAGGTGTTAATGGTATTGTTTACCCGCCAGTGATAATTGGAATATCCATCGGCCTCCTCCGTTACCTGAACCAACTTGCCATTCGATACTCCGGTTAATCCGTTTGGAACAATTAAATGCATATCCATGCTGTCAGCCTCATCACTCCAATGGTCTTTACATGGCAACCAAATACTGGGACCAATTCCTTCGCATGCCAATCCAACCCAGGGATTCCCATTGCTATCGTTGCTCCACACAAATCCGCCATCCCAGGGCGCTTTTTTAGCTTGTATCGGTTTACCCGAAAAATACACCGCCAATTTTGTATACGACTTTTTCTTTATTCCTTTATTAAAAAAAACGAAGGTGGCATTGCTATCGCGTACAAACTTGCATGGTTTGTTATCATAAATAATACTGTCGATTTGTAATACCGCCGAAAAATCTATCTGTAACTTGCTGATCTCTGCCATTGCTTCAAAACCTATCACATTACACCCCTTTATTTCCTTGGCATCCGGATTAACCCTAAGGGTAATTCCATAATGTTTTACCTCGTAACAGGTACGCACCGGTGTTAATTTTCCCAATAATTGCAAGGTTCGTCCCGGATTAGTCTGCGAAAAGGAAATTTCAGGAACCAAATACATCAAAAAAATGGCTACATTCCGTAAACTAATAATCATTTTGTAAATCTAAATGGAAAACTATTAAACTTGCAATAATATAAATCGGGCTACCTCAACAATTTTGAACATCGCAGTTATTCGGTTTATGCTAACTAATTAAATAAAAATATGGCAAACGGTATTTTAAAAGGTAAAAAAGGAATCATTTTCGGCGCACTAAACGACAAATCAATTGCATGGCAGGTAGCTCTTAAAGCACATGAAGAAGGTGCTCAATTTGTATTAACCAATGCACCAATAGCAATGCGCATGGGCGAAATTAATAACTTGGCAGCCATGTGTAACAATGCACAAATTATCTCGTGCGATGTAAGCAAGGACGATGATATGAATAACCTCATTGAAAAATCCATGGAAATTTTAGGGGGTAAAATTGATTTCGTTCTGCATTCCGTTGGTATGAGCCTAAATATTCGCAAAGGAAAAGACTATACCGACCTGGATTATAAATTTATGCATGATACCTTGGATATTTCATCTATCTCTTTCCACCGATTGATGCAAAACCTTTGGAAAAAAGATGCCATGAACGATTGGGGTTCTATTATTGCATTAACCTATATTGGCGCTCAACGTATTTTTCCGGATTACCACGAAATGGGTGATGCAAAATCATTACTCGAAAGTTTTGCACGCGGTTTCGGTTACCGTTTTGGCAAAGAAAAGAAGGTGCGTGTCAATACCATTTCCCAAAGTCCTACAATGACAACAGCCGGTTCAGGCGTAAAAGGTTTTGGCGATTTCTTTGATTACGCAGATGCCTTGTCCCCTCTTGGAAATGCTACTTCAGGCGAATGTGCCGATTATTGTATTGCCCTATTTAGTGATTATACCCGCAAAGTAACCATGCAAAACCTGTTTCATGATGGCGGCTATAGCAATACCGGTTTCAGTCACGATGTTTTTAAAATGATGGAGAAAAAAGCTGGCGAATAACTATCCGATAAAAAATTGGAATAATACAATTTCGTATAGGCTGCATATCCATTTACCAAATAAATACAACTTCTTATTATCCCAGATAATTTCGTTTTTAGGAATATTTACGGCATTTTTACCAATTAATTGCTTACAAAGTGGCATATAAAGAAAAGGATTCCAAAATAATTATTAAGACGGAAGAACAAATTGACGGTATCCGAAAAAGTGCGCAACTTGCCGGCAACACGTTAAAGATAGTTGCTCCTTTCGTAAAAGCAGGAGTTACCACCGATTACCTGAATAAAATTTGTGCCGACTATATGCGCGATCACAAAGCCAAACCAGCAACCCTTGGCTATAATGGATACCCGAAAGAATCTTGCATTTCAGTTAACGATGTTATTTGCCATGGCATTCCCGGTAAATATGAGTTACGCGATGGCGATATAGTTAATGTAGATGTAACAACTATCTTAAATGGTTATTATGGCGATACCAGTACCATGTTTGCCATAGGAGAAATTACAGCACATGCTGCCAAACTCATAGAAGTTACCAAACAATGTTTGGATTTAGGCATTAAACAATGCATTCCAGGAAAACACGTTGGAGATATCGGTTACGAAATCAATAAACTTGCCACTTCACATGGGTACAGTGTGGTATATGAATTTTGCGGACATGGCGTTGGAATTAAATTTCATGAAGAACCGGAAATCTGTCATATCGATGAAAAAGGTAAAGGGGCAATGTTTAAACCCGGTATGATTTTCACCATCGAACCAATGATAAATGCAGGTAAGGCAAGAGCAAAAATCGATAAAAAAGACCATTGGACCGCACGTACCATGGATGGTAAACTATCTGCCCAATTTGAACATACTATTTTAGTTACTTCTTCAATCCCCGAAATATTAACCGATGTTGATTCGGCTTATCCCAAACCGGATAAAACCTTTTAATTAGTCGACCCTCAAAATGTGATGAAAGTTAGATTTAGCAATACTTTCGTTACAAATTTGCATCAAATTATTTGCAAGGTTTCAGTTCAAAAATTTAAAAAGCTTACAAATTCAGTTGATCAATATATTCTATCTATTATCAGCGACTAAGGTTGAATCCTCATTTTATCTAAAAAGTTTTTCGGAGCTAGTGGCCTTCTATTTTTATGCGTAGCATTTAAGAAGAGTACATTTGCGCCGGGATAAGCAAGCGACCCACGAGCTTGCATGGCCAAGTGCCAAGAGCGGCTTGGGTTGCGTAGGATGTGCGATTCGTAAAATGCAGCATAAAAATAGGAAGCCTTGATTTTTTTGTCCCGTTTTTATACGGGATGCTGGCTTGGAGCGCACAGCTCCAAAATCTCATTAAAACAGTTGATCTGATATTGAAATTACACATTTCTTTTAAAAGGCTTTTTGAGATTCGACTAATTATACAGCAACGCTATAATCCCTCAAAGCATCATTCAACGAAGTCTTCGTATCTGTCGATGCTTTTCTTTCTCCAATAATCAACGCACAAGGAACCTGAAAATCACCTGCAGAAAATTTCTTGGTATAAGAACCCGGAATTACAACAGACCTCCGTGGTACATAACCTTTATATTCTATCGGTTTATCTCCCGTAACATCAATAATCTTGGTGGATTGCGTGATGGTAACACCTGCGCCTAATACTGCTTCACGTTCAATGCGAACTCCTTCTACTACAATACACCTCGACCCAATAAAACAATTGTCTTCTATGATAACCGGTGCGGCCTGAACAGGCTCCAATACGCCGCCTATCCCTACTCCTCCGCTTAAATGAACATGCTTTCCTATTTGCGCACAGCTCCCTACGGTTGCCCAGGTATCAACCATAGTACCTTCATCAACGTAAGCACCGATATTAACATAACTTGGCATTAAGATAACACCTTTATGAAGAAAAGCACCGTATCTGGCAACAGCATGTGGTACTACCCTTACACCCATGGCTTCATAACCTGATTTCAATTTCATTTTATCATAAAATTCCAATGGGCCCGCATGTAAAGTTTCCATTTGTTGAATGGGAAAATATAATATAACGGCTTTCTTTACCCACTCATTTACTTGCCAACCATTCGCTGTTGGCTCGGCAGTACGCAAAATACCTTTGTCTAATTTCTCTATTACTTCCCTTATTTTTTCACGGCTGCTTTCTTCCTTTAATAAGTCGCGGTTATCCCAAATGTTTTCTATGCTTTCTTGTAAATTCATGGTTTTGCAATTATACCTGCGAACATACATTGTGGTTTGTTCTAAACAAAAAAAAGGCCGGTACAAAATTGCACCGGCCTTTTTAAAGGGATATGGTTTCTAATTAGTTAGAAACTACAAATTTCATGGTAGATGTACCTTCGGTAGTTTTGATATTTACAAAGTAAACACCGGCTTTAATCGAAGAAGCATCGAACATAACTGCATGTGATCCGGCTGCATAAGCACCTTCTTTAACAGTCATGATTGTTTTTCCTAAGATATCAACCACTTCAACTTTTACATTTTTATCGGTTTCGTTCAGGTAAAAATCAACTGAAGTAATACCGTTTGAAGGATTAGGATAAACACCGCTGATGGAAACATTATTTTTTGTTTCAACAACTCCAGTATTGAATAAACCATTTTCGTCATCTGCATCATCCGCTGCATTAACAATGAAACGCTTGTTTACATCATTTGCATCATGGTAAGAAACAAAAGCAAGAATATAAGTATAAGTAGGTTTGTTCATTCCTAAACCATTTTCAGTACTTTGTAATTCGCTGTTATTTCTAAATTCAGCAGGAAGCGTAGTATAATTTACCGATGTTTCGGTTGGCATTTGGTAAGTATAGTTTTTAGTGAATGAACCACCTTTAGCGGTTGAAGTAACAACACCAGCATCACCCCAAGCGGTTGAAGGAATAGCACGAACTACATGGTTGTGGAAATAACCTACCATATAACCAGGCTCATTGTATAATGGATGGGAAGATCCACCTGCTGCAGCATCATCTTTTGAATAATAGTTGTGCTGGGTCCAAGTAGTACTTGTTGATCCTGTATAAGGTCCACGAACGGCTTCTTCTACAATCATAGTATGTACACGGATATCTCCGGGCATTGCATGATCTACTAAATCTACTTTTACACCGTAAGTTAATTGTCCGGTTGAAGTATTAAAGTTTTTATTTACGATTGAAATATTAAACGGCGTGATGTCGTTGATTTTTGAAGCTACTTTAGTTGCCCAAACATTACGGCTGGTTCCAACGGTAGCTTGGTCAGCAAATTTTGTTCTGTCAATCCATGCAGAAGGATATCCTGTTGCATAAGCAGTATTGATGGTGTTGCTTTCTGTTTGTGCCATTCCATCGTTGTTATGGTGAATAACGGAAGTCATTTTTCCTGCAAAAGTTGGATCTGCTTCCATGTCTCTCACTACGCGATGTCCATCAGGGCAATATCCGCACCATCCGCCTGAACCTTCTTCCAACAATACCTTTTTAGTTCCGGTTAAACCTTCGTTTACAAAGAAAGTAAAAGAAACCGTATCACTGTAAACACCTAAGCCATTGATATTAGATAACCAAGCTTTAACGTCTTTTGAAGTTCCTGCATCGCCGCTTACCGGTACAAATGGTGTAGGACTAGCGATATCGCCTTTTCCACCTGAATTAGTAATATTTAATCCACTTACAGAACCGGATACAGTAGTACCTGAATTAATGGTGTAATTAATGGTAGCTGCAGTTAAATCTTGTGATCCGATATTGAACGCACTTACTTTAATTGGTAATCCACCTGCTGTATTCAAACTTACTAATCCTGCAGTTGCATTGGTTAATTTAGTTTTTAAAGCTGTTTGTGGACCTTTGTAGAAAGTATATACATCTGATTTGCTCGCATCGTAACTTCCGTTATTACCACCAAAGTTTAGATTTGGACTGTTAGTAACCTGGGTTCCATCGTCTTGCGCATTGCTTTGGCAACCAATTGTTGCACTAAATGAACCAAAACCATAGTTTTCAACGATGTCAAATCCGCCTGCTTCGTATAAACGAATAGCAAAATAAGTTACGTTGGTACCGCTTGCTGCATTATTAAACTGAGCAAGTCTCCATTGGATAACACATACCTTGTTTGGTGAAGATCCATATGTCCAGGTGCGGATATCATTTGGATAAGTACTGATTGGCTCAATCTTCAAATTATCCCAAAAAGCAAAAATTGCATTTTTAGGTGCTGAAGTACTAGGTAAAGCTACATTGTTTTGATTGTCTGCTGTTTGAGCAACATCAAAAGTCAAATAACCGCTGGTACTTACTTTGTAAGTAGAAACTGTTTGTCCATAAAATTGCCAAGCAAATGGCAAGGTTTGGGTCGCTGAAAGCATGTTGTTCAGTCCAGATGAACCTGTAATAATGTTTGATGCACCGGTAGCATTCATACTATACTCAGAAGTAGTTCCTGTAGTTTTAATAGTATAATAATAGCTTTGGGCAAAAGCACCTAATGTGCTTAGTCCTGCAATAGCAAGGGTTAGTAGTTTTCTTTTCATGTTTATTAATTGTAAATATTAAGTGTGTTTTCTGTTAGAGTATCTGATTTGGTAATCAGTTGCATATTTATGTACTTTTTTAGTAAAAAGCAACTAATTACTTTCCTCAAATTGTCATATTATTTATTCGGTATTGCCAATTCAACCATTCTGCCTTTATATTTGTGTACCCAAATAAAACAAAATGAAAAAGTTTTTACTCTTGTTAACGATTATTTCTGCCACTTTAATGGCTAACTCTCAATCATTTACGGTTTCTAAAAATGTTGTAAATGTGGAAGGCCCTAACTCCACATCCGAAGATGCACTCAGTACCATTACCAATGTAAGCACAGATATGACAGATACTGCTTTTCAATGGGCTATTATCAGTTTAAGTGCTCCTGCTCAGTGGTTATTAAGTTTTTGCGATATCAAAGATTGCTATACTTCCCTTGGAATTGGGATGAACAAAGTGTTCTATTTAAAAAATGCAGCTTCCGGACCATTAAAAGCTACCTTCGATTTTCAGAATATGCATGGTAGTGGTTCATTTGCAATTGTAGTTTCCAGTGTGAAAAACCCAACCGATATGGATACGGTAACTTTTAATGCAAACGCATGGTTAACTTCGGTTAATGAGGTAAAAAACCAGAAATCCATAGTTGTTTATCCAAACCCGGTAAGAGATCAATTAAACATCCAATACCAAGCTAAAGACAGGGTAAATATTGAAATTTACAATTTACTAGGCTCTAAAGTTAAAAGCTTTACCAACGAAGCACTTAACAATACGGTTCATGTAGGAGATTTAGATAAAGGAATTTATTTTATCCGTATCAACGATAAAAACACCATTTATACCAAGTCGTTTACCAAAATCGACTAACGATATTGTTTACACAAGAAAAAAGCCCTGAGGTATATTTACCGCAGGGCTTTTTTTATGCTATATGAATTCTATTAGTACATGCTTATTTGGTTTTTGTTCGTTAGGTTAACAGGTATTAATCTCTCTTTCTTCTTACAAAGCATTAACCTTTCAAAATCCCAAATCAATAAGCAAGGATTGCTGATCTACCTTCTTCCTTCTTATTGGTCCATTCTACTTTTAAACCATATGGACAACCGGAAGTAACTACTACTCCTTTATCATCTACCCCATAAGTAACTTTAATATCCTTTTCCATTCCCTTATGTGTTTTCTGTCCGGATAAATGGCCAGCCAAACAAGTACTCGAAAAAACTACCGGCTCAACAACCGAAGTAGTGAACGCAATTCCTTTTCTGGTTTTACCCCAAATCATAACATGGTTGTTGCCATTGATGGTTGTATCCCCATCTGTTGTAACACCAAGAACCCCTCCAATATTGGTAAAAACACGGCGGCGGTTTATACTCCATTCGCGGGAAGCTGCACTTCCATCAAAATTCATGTATCCTGCACCCCAATATTTATGCGTTACTTCAGCAGAAGCAAACACTTTTCCACCCGAAACATTTCTCAGATAAAATATCCCTCCAAACTCGATGGTTTTTGATTTGGTATTGCGTGTAACAACTAATTTAGTGTATTGAATTTTAATTAATGCGTCTTGGTCTGACCATTTATCCCCTGCAATTAGTTGCATTGTAATTGTTCCTTTGCGGTGACGTGTACCATCCTCGTTATCCCCATTGAAAGTAATAACAACTTTTTTCATGCTGAAAAAGGAAGAATCATTTACCGTAGCTCCTTTTATGGTATAGGCTTTACCAAATGGAGAATTCTCCATTACCTTATTAATATCATTGAGCAAATTGTCTGATTCTTGTTGAAACGAACTTTCATCTGCCGACAATTCCTGTAACGCTGCTCCTTCATCCAATTCATCTTTTTCATCCTTATCACAAGACGACAGAAACAGTACCAAGCTCAATATGGCATAAGTACTTAATTGCATAATTTTTTTCATATTATCTTTATTTACCTTTCTTTTTAGATTGTTAACTGATTCAATAGTTTAATCTATTTTAATTGCTTCACGAATTTATCACAATTCTTCAATATTATTTCACAAGAATTGATTATTTGCCAATTTTCAATCACCAAGGGTGGAGCAATGCGCATTTTATGGGTAGCAAACAAGAACCAATCCGTAATCAAACCGTCCTGTAAACATCCGTCTATTATGGCTTTATTCTGGGCAAAACTTTCAAATTCGAGCGCCAACATCAAGCCTTTACCGGTGATGCTTTTAATCAAAGGATGCACCAATAATTTTCTGAATAATGCTTCTTTTTCACTTACTTCTTCTACCCAGGATTGAGATAAAATTTCTCTTAATGATGCCACAGCAGCTGCACAACATACCGGATGCCCGCCAAATGTGGTTATATGTCCTAAAATTGGATTATCAGCCAGTACCGACATATACTCTTTGCTGCTGATAAATGCGCCTATTGGCATTCCTCCACCCAAGGCCTTGCCCAAAAGTAAAATATCCGGAATTACCTTTTCGTGATGAAAAGCAAACATTTCTCCGGTACGACCCATACCACATTGTATTTCATCGAAGATTAACATGGTTCCGGTACGGCTGCAAACTTCACGTAAAGTGGATAAAAAACCCGGTTCAGGGGTAATGTATCCGCTTTCTCCTCTTACTGTTTCAACAATTACACATGCTGTTTCTGCATCAATTGCGGTTAAATCCTCAATGGAGTTATATTCCAAAAAGGTAATACCAGGTAACAAAGGACGGTAACCACTTTTAAAATACTCTTCGCTGTTCAAGCTTAATGCTGCATGGGTACTGCCATGGTATGCCTGTTTAAATGCAATTATTTTATGTCGGTTGGTAATTCGTTTTGCCAGCTTCAACGCCCCTTCAGTTGCCTCCGAACCTGAATTTACAAAATAAACACAATTCAAATTTTCAGGAAGTATCGAAACCAACAATGCTGCCAATTCAGTTTGTGGTTGCATCACCATTTCTCCATAAACCATTAAATGCATATGTTGATTAACCTGTGCAATGATTGCATCTTTCACTTTCTGGTTTCCATGTCCTAAACTACTTACCCCAATTCCTGAAATTAAATCCAAATAAGGTTTATCCTTTTGGTCATATATATAACAGCCTTCCGCTCGTTTCATCTCAAGTAAAAGCGGAAAATGCGTGGTTTGTGCCTGGTGATTCAGGAATAATTCTTTCTGGGATAAATGCATCCACCAAATATCACAATAATTGCGTAATAATATTAGTAATATTGTTGGTATAAATTATGTCGCGAATAAAACTAAAACTCCCTGCTACTTTTTTGTTCACCACCCAAATTGCAGTTCGCATTTCTGACCTTAATTATGGTAACCATGTTGGTAACGAAATTTTCTTAACCTATATGCATGAAGCACGCATGCAATTTTTTAAACATTACGGCTATAGTGAAATGAATCTTGCAGGAACTTCTGTAATAATGGGCGATACCGCTATCGTTTTTAAAAAAGAATGCTACCATGGCGACACTTTACAAATCGATATTACTCCCGCTGATTTTGGGGTAAGAAGCTTCGATTTATATTATCGTTTTTTCCGATTAAACGACAATGAATTGGTTTGTGAAGCTAAAACAGGAATGGTTTGTTACAACTACGAAACCCATAAAACCATGGATATTCCTGACGCATTCCGCTCCCTATTCCCTATTCAATCGAGCCAAACAAATTAAATAAATGGGTATAACTATTCTATTGTTTCTTATACTTTTAACGCCATCGAAATAACCTCTCATGAACAAACCTACCGCAAATCTTAAAAATCTTAGAAGAGAAATAGAGAAGCACTTTGTAACCAACAAATCGAAGGCATACAATTACAAACAAATAGCTGCTCAGTTTAATGTAACCAGCAACCAAGGTAGAGAATCCATTATCCGTATTCTTAAAACACTAGAAAAAGAAAATATTATCGAAGAAATTGCTCCCGGAAAATATATCGCTTTATATGTTTCCCAATTTATGGAAGGTCGCATGCAATTAACACAACGCGGAATTGGTTATTTATTAAGCGACATCCCAGGTGCTGCAGATATCCTGATTGAAAACGACCATTTGAATACTGCACTTGATGGCGATAGGGTTAAAGTGCATTTGTTCGCACACAAATCGAATGGAAAAACAACAGGTGAAGTGATTGAAATCACCCAACGCAATAAAACCGATTTTGTTGGGGTAATACAACTCAATGCGAACTATGCTTTTTTGATTCCCGACGACAAAAGAATGTATACGGATATTTTTATCCCTATCAACAAAATTAATGCAGCAAAAAATGGCGACAAAGCCATCGCAAAAATTACAGAATGGAACCCTGAACAGAAAAATCCCATTGGAGAAATTTTAGAAGTAATTGGTAGGCCCGGCGAACATCATACCGAAATGCACGCCATCATTGCCGAGTTTGGTTTTCAAGTTAAATTCCCTCCCGAGGTGGAAAAAGAAGCCGAAAAAATTCCGGTCGACATTTCCCAACAAGAAATTGATAAAAGAAAAGACTTTAGAAAAATATTAACGTTTACCATCGACCCCGAAGACGCCAAAGATTTTGATGATGCCATTTCTATCCGTGAAATGGAAAAAGATGTTTGGGAAATTGGTGTTCATATTGCTGATGTATCGCACTATATCCCAATTGGTGGAATTCTTGACGAAGAAGCTTTGAAACGCGCAACCTCTGTATACTTGGTTGACAGAACCGTTCCAATGCTACCCGAAAAATTATCCAACGGAGTATGTTCTTTACGTCCCAACGAAGAAAAGTTAACCTTCTCAACCGTGTTTAAAATAAATACAGCAGGTGAAATTTTAGATACCTGGATTGGAAAAACAATTATATATAGCGATCGCAGATTTAGTTACGAAGAAGCCCAGGCTATTCTCGAAAACGGTGAAGGCGAATATGCACTGGAATTAAAAACACTTAACGAACTGGCACATATCTACCGCAAAGAACGATTTAAAAATGGTGCAGTAAATTTTGAAACGGAAGAAGTAAAATTTAAACTGGATGGAAATTTTAAACCTACCGGTATCTATAAAAAAGTAAGAAAGGATGCGCATAAATTAATCGAAGAATTTATGCTGTTGAGTAACCGTACAGTTGCTTCCTACGCATATCATCTGGGAAAAGGTGAACATAAAAAAACCTTTGTTTACCGCGTACATGAAGCTCCAAGTGAAGAAAAACTAAAACTATTTTCTGTTTTTGCAACGCGGTTTGGATACAGTATTAAAACTACCAACGACAAAGCAATAGCCCAATCTTTCAATAAATTACTTACCGAAGTAGAAGGAAAACCGGAACAGAATATCATTCAAAGTATGGCTGTAAGAAGTATGATGAAAGCGTATTACAGTACCCAAAAAACCAGTCACTATGGATTGGCTTTTGATTATTATACCCACTTTACTTCACCTATCCGTCGTTATCCCGACTTAATGGTACATCGTTTATTATTCAACTACCTAAACAAAGGGAAATCGGCCGAACAAAAGCACTACGAAGAAATGTGTAAACAATCTTCGCAAATGGAAGTGCAGGCAGCCGATGCTGAAAGAGCTTCTGTAAAATACAAACAAGTCGAATACATTAAGGATTTCATTGGTCAACAATTTTCAGGTATCATTTCCGGCGTAACCGAATGGGGTATGTATGTTGAAATTACAGAATACAAATGCGAAGGAATGATTCGCTTAAATAGCCTGGCAGACGATTACTATGAATTTGATGAATACAACCAATGGATCATTGGAAGAAATACCCGAAAAATATTTCAACTCGGTGGTCAAGTAGAAGTTTTGGTTAAAAATGCCGATATATTAAAACGACAAATTGAACTGGATCTGGTAGATAATTTTCAACTGGTTCGTAAAAATAAAAAAGTAGACAAACACCGCAGGAAAGAAGAAAGAAAAACGGTTGGACCAAAGTCTCAAAAACCTAAAAAGAAAAGAAGAAGATAATTCATGGCAGTTGTAGAACCTACTTATCTGCCCTCTTCATTTGGCTTCAGTGGTCACCTCGAAACAATTGTTCCGGCGCTATTGCGTCAGGCTAAAGTAAACTACACAAGGGAACGAATTACTTTATCCGATGGTGATTTTATCGACATCGACCGAATTATTAACCACAGCAATAAAATACTAATCCTTTTTCATGGTTTGGAAGGGAGCTCCGCATCACAATATATACAAGGATTTGCTAAACATTTTTCGGCTCTTGGATGGGATATTTGTGCCATGAACTTCCGCAGTTGCAGCGGAGAAATGAACCGTAAAATAATTTCTTACCACAGCGGAAAAACAGATGATGTAGCAGCTTTGATACAAAAAATTGCTGCCGAAAAAACATACCATAAAATTGCCCTTGCCGGATTTAGTTTGGGTGGAAATGTTTTGCTCAAGTACCTTAGCGAGTACAAGGATACCTTACCATCAACCATTTTTGCTGCAATCGGCATTTCCGTTCCGGTAAACTTGGCCGACTCAGCCATTACCATGTCAAAACCCGAGAACTATTTTTACATGCGTAGGTTTCTAAAAAGTCTTGGAAAAAAAATGTTGGCTAAATCAATCCAATTTCCGGGCAAAATTAAAATGAATCAATACCATCAAATCAAAACGTTTCACGAGTTTGATAACCAATACACCGCACCCATTCATGGATTTAAAGATGCCAATGATTATTACCACCAATGCAGTGCCATCCGTTTTCTACCGGAAATTAAGGTTCCTACCCTACTGCTAAATGCTAAAAACGATCCTTTTTTAGGTGCAGAATGTTACCCTAACACACCCATCAAAAACCACCCTTTTGTAACTGCTGAATATCCCAAAACAGGCGGACATGTTGGCTTTGCACAGAAATTTAGAACCGGCATATATTACAGCGAAACGAGAGCAGAAACATTCTTTCAGGAACATTTTTTTTAATAGTCGTCCGAATCTTATATATTCGGACACAAATTTAGAGAATGAAAAACATCTTCATACTTACCTTATTGCTCTTATCAACGACTATTTACGCGCAGAAAAAGAGTACCAAACCCATGCTGGGATACGATAAAATTTATCCATATAAAGAATCAGCAGGCGGCCGTATTGCCAAAGTAGAAAAAGATGGGAAAGTCGGTTTTATCAAAGATGATGGAAGTGAACATGTACCTTGCAAATACGACAATATCTATCCATGGGAAAAAGGCAGAGCCAAAGTAGAAATTGCAGGTAAATATGGTTTTATCCGCGAGGCAGATGGAGAAGAGTATATTGTGGTGAAATACGATTATATCGGTACTTTTAAAAATGGACTGGCCATTATAACCAATATGGGACGTAGGGGTTTAATCGATACTGCCGGCGCAGAAGTGGTTCCGTTGGACTAAAGTTAGGATTCAAGTCACTTAAACCAAGACCTTTATAGGGATTCCCTACAGGATATTGACAGCCACAAAATATAGTTAATTTTCAAACTAAAAAACTTGTTTAAAATCACCTTTTGGAAGGAATAATTTATTTTTTTTCTACCAAACTGAATCCGTATTTTTGCCCTCTATACTTATACGAAAACCAATTGTTATGACAACAAATACTATTGTAGAAAAAGTAACAGCCAAAGCCTCTAAAGCTTATGTTAACTTAACTCCTGCCGAACTTGTACAACATGCTCTGTTAAATGGAGAAGGTGTACTCACCGATACAGGTGCACTTATGGCCGATACCGGTGAATTTACAGGTAGATCGCCAAAAGATAAATTTTCAGTTAACGACAGCAAAACTGAAAATACGGTTTGGTGGGGCGATGTGAACCAAAAGTTTGATCCTGCAAAATTCGAATCACTCTTAAACAAAGTGATTGATCATTATGCTGGTAAAAAGGTTTATATCCGCGATGCATACGCATGTGCCGATCCTCGCTACAAACTAAATATTAAAGTGGTAAATGAAACAGCATACCACAACCTATTCTGCAATAACTTATTCCTGCGTCCATCTGCAGAAGAAATAAAAACATTTGAACCAGAATGGCTAATTCTTAATGCTCCTAGTTTTAAAGCCAACAAAGACATCGATGGCACCAGACAACATAATTTCTCTATCATCGATTTTACCCGTAAAATCATCTTAATTGGTGGAAGTGCATATACAGGTGAAATGAAAAAAGGAATCTTTACTGTATTAAATTATATTTTACCGGAAGAAAGAAATACTTTATCGATGCATTGTTCTGCTAATATTGGCAAGAATGGCGATACTGCTGTATTCTTCGGACTTTCAGGAACTGGCAAAACCACTCTTTCTGCTGACCCAGAACGCAAATTAATCGGCGACGATGAACATGGTTGGGCCGAAGATTCGGTATTTAATTTTGAAGGAGGTTGCTATGCAAAATGCGTTGACCTTACCAAAGAAAAAGAACCACAGATTTTTGATGCCATTCAATTTGGTTCTTTATTAGAAAATACCCGTTTTATTCCGGGAACAACTACAGTTGATTATGCCAATATCTCGGTAACAGAAAATACCAGAGCAGCATACCCAATCAACCTGATTGACAATATTGCTATTCCATCTGTAGGTAAAACTCCAGAAAATATTTTCTTCTTAACCGCAGATGCTTTTGGCGTACTTCCTCCAATTTCTAAACTAAATGTAGGCCAGGCTATGTATAGTTTCATTAGTGGGTATACAGCTAAAGTTGCAGGTACAGAAGCCGGTGTTACAGAACCACAAGCAACTTTTTCGGCTTGTTTCGGAAAAGCATTCTTACCATTACATCCCGGTAAATACGCCAAGATGCTAGGTGATAAATTAAAAAAACACCCGAATATTAATGTTTGGTTAATCAATACCGGTTGGACAGGTGGTGCTTATGGAACAGGTTCACGTATGAAATTGTCCTTTACCCGCGCCATGATTACTGCTGCATTAACAGGAGAATTAAACAAGGTAAATTATATCCAACATCCTGTGTTTGGTTACCAAATGCCCGAAACATGCCCGAATGTTCCTGCTGAATTATTAAATCCTCGTAATACCTGGAGCGATAAAGCAGCTTACGATGCCCAAGCCAATAAACTGGCAAATATGTTTGTAAAGAACTTCGAACAATATGCATCCGGTGTTGACCAGGAGATTTTAGAAGCTGCTCCAAAAGCAACACAAAATGCTTAAGTAATTCTCATTGCCTATAATTGTAAAGACGTTGTAGCAATACAACGTCTTTATTGTTTAAACCCATGCACGTTTTTTTTCAAACCGATCTATCTCATGATTCAATCGTTCTCGATGAAGAAGAATCGAAACATTGTACCCGGGTTTTGCGTTTGCGAAAGGAAGATGAAGTTCACTTAGCCGATGGCAACGGATTGCATGCAATTGGAAAAATTACCGATGATAATCCCAAAAAAACGAATATTCAAATTCATACCAAGGAAAAACATCAACCCAATTCCAATTACCATCTTCATATTGCAATTGCCCCTACAAAAAATGCAGATAGAATCGAGTGGTTTGTCGAAAAAGCAACCGAATGCGGATTGAATAAAATTTCATTTATCCAAACCACCAACTCCGAACGAGTTAAGTTAAACTTGGATAGAATTCAAAAAATTTTAGTGAGTGCCATGAAACAAAGCAAACAATGGTTTTTGCCTAAAACCGATAAACTGGTAAGCCTCACCGAATTTCTTAAAAACCTCCCTCCTGTTGTCGATAGTGAAAATCGTTTCATTGCCTATTGCCCCACAGATAAAACAGCATTATTTGCAAAAGAAATGCATCAAACAATTGCAAAAAGTATCATGGTATTAATTGGTCCGGAAGGCGACTTTACAAAATCAGAAATTGAAGCAGCCATTGCAAAAGGATTTAAACCGGTATCGTTTGGTGAAAATATATTGAGAACAGAAACAGCCGGACTTTATGCTGCAATGGCAGTTAAAACCATCTTTGAATCAAAATAGTTAGGACTCTATTTCCAATGCTTCCGCGCGAATCCCTGTTACCGCGCGAATCCCTTCGCGTGGGTAAAGAACATCTGATCCAGTAAATCCATATTTTTAATCAAGCCATTGCCTCCTTCGTAATCAAGAGCACTACTATATAAGTAGTCGCTGGGATTTGATACAATTCCGGCTTTTACAGGATTATGATGAATATAATTGACTTTCTGACGAATTACATCATCACTCCATAGCTCAATCGGGTGATTATCGTGTCTCCAGAATTGATGATTACTTGTGTTTGATGTCTGTGTACCTCCTTTCTTGAATTGTTGTATCATCCATTCTTTTCTGTTTTCCTTTGGATTGTCTCGAATTGCTTCAATCAATTGGCGGGAAGTAAATCTTTTGATATCACCAAGAATAAGTTCCGGTTTGGATGGTTCTGACACGTTAAATATCAAGTGAACATGATTGTTCATAATGCACCATGCAAACACTTTCATTTTTTTATGCTCCATTGAATACCTGACAGCATCTAGAAAAATATCTTTGTATTCGTTATGGGTAAAAACATCCATCCAATTAATGACGGCAAAGCTGACAAAGTATAATCCATAAGGATGATGAAATTTATAGTTGCGAGACATATTGTTTCATATTAGGCTGCCGGAAATTATGTATCATTTCGTTTAATAGAAATGTATGTGGATATTTTTAAATTCAATACCACGCGAAGGGATTCGCTCGGCAACGGCCGTTTATCAAGATTCAATATCCGTTTCCTTGCTCATCTGAAAACCCAATCTTTTTAAAGTTGGAATGCCCGAACTATAACTTAATAAATTCTTTTGTTCAAGGGTAATATAATTAATTACATCCAGCGGCGGTGCTTGCAAATCAAAGTTCAAACAAAACAACATCGATTCTTCTAAAATTGCACGAATTATATCCTTGGTAATAATATTGCTTTCAAAATCGCCATACATAAACGATAACGGGCGCTTCCCTTCAACAAAAAAATGAGAATCTTTGTTGATGAAAATTCTTCCAACCAAATAACCTGCATCCTGCTCTCGGTTATACCGCAACGAATCGGAAAGAAAATTATAAATCTGAATCATCCCACAAAATATATTCAATGGATCTTCCTTCACATACTTCGTCTTCGAAATAAAATGGTTGTCATCAAAATCAAAAATATTGGTATGCATCATCACTACTATCGTATCACCCGAAAATTTTAAGTGTGCCTCAAAATCTCCTTTATCGTAGTACTTAACTTCAATAAACGGAGCCTCCTTATGTAAACAAGGCATGATTTCATTTTGCAAATCCTGCATGGTATCTTTTATATCCTTAAATACCCCTTGCGTTAGCTTGTACACCCTTTGTTTAGTAGCCGATTTCCTGCAAAGCAAATCGCTGATCACTTTGGTTTTGTCGTTCATCCTATAAATATAACAAATTTGAAAATGGATTTAGTGCTATCATACTATAATTTTATAATATCTATACCTGATACATTTTTAAATGCCTTTATTTCTATAGCAAGGCAAGGCCCATCAAAATATTAATTACACCCAAAATAATACCTGCCAAAGCAATAAACTTAGAAAAATTATTCATCTCTGGTTTAAAAAAAAGAACTATCAGTCCATGAAACACCGCCAATAAACCAAACAAAAAACGGGCAAGAAACAACCCTAATATGCCTAAAATAAATGCTGCAAGCGATACACCATCCGGTTTCAATCCCTTTTTGCCGGAATCAGGCTTTGGTTTATTCTCCTTTACAAAATCCTCTTTCTTTATAAGCTGAATAGTTTGGCTATACTTGTCCGGATTATTTATTGCTTTGGACGTTTTGTAAATACCATTTGTAGAAGTCAAGCTATTCAAACGATGTGCAACCGGTATTACTTGTTGCTCCATTCGTGTATTTAACGTTATCGCTTCCCCCTGAATGGTTTTATTGAACCCGGTATACCTATCTCGGTTGGTTGATTTTATGTCATGCGATACAGATACCTTTTTCAAGTAATGAAATTTCCCGGTACAACCAATTGTTGATATTAAAATTCCAACCAATATGAAAACACCGAATTGTTTCAACATAACATAATCTGGAATTGGATAAAATCCAAATTCAAAATTAGTTACAACCCCTAATAATCTTAATGATATTAATTAGCTTTATGAAATACAGAAACCCCTCCCCCACATCCAATCATCCAATCATCCAATCATTCATCATTCATAATTCATAATTCTCTTAATATGCTTTCGCAAACAACACCCTCTGCATACTCGCATTTCCTGTCAATATACATTTACCGGTCTCTGCCTGATTATTTAACGGGATACAACGTATCGTTGCCTTGGTCCGTTCCTTAATCTTTATTTCAGTTTCGGCTGTTCCATCCCAATGCGCAGATACAAATCCGGTTTTATTTTCGAGTGTCTCTATAAATTCATCCCAGGTATTTACCGCAGTAATATGTTCGTCGCGGTAATCCAATGCCTTTTGGTAAATATTTTGTTGAATCTGTGTAAGCAAATGCTCGATTTTATGGTCAATATCGATCATGCTCATCACTTGCTTTTCCTTGGTATCTCTGCGGGCAACCTCTACACTTTCGTTTTGCACATCGCGCATACCAATAGCGATACGCACAGGCACTCCTCTTAATTCATGTTCCGCAAATTTAAATCCGGGAGAAGTATTGTCTCTGTCGTCTAACTTCACCGAAATTCCTCTTGTCTTCAGCGTTTTCATAATCTCCTTCGCCTTCATCAAAACCTGCTCCTTTTCTTCTTCTTTTTTGCCGGTAATTGGTACTATCACCACTTGTATCGGTGCCAAATTAGGAGGCAAAACCAATCCTTCATCATCGCTATGAGCCATGATCAAGGCCCCCATTAATCGCGTTGAAACACCCCATGATGTAGCCCAAACATATTCCTGCTTATTTTCTTTGGTTACATATTTTACGTCGAATGCTTTCGCAAAATTCTGACCTAAAAAATGAGAAGTTCCCATTTGCAATGCCTTACCATCCTGCATCAAACCTTCAATACAATAAGTTTCTAACGCACCGGCAAACCGTTCATTCGCTGTTTTAATTCCTTTAATAACAGGTACTGCCAAAATATTTTCTGCAAAATCAGCATAGATATCCAACATCTGTTTGGTTTCAATTACCGCTTCATCGCTGGTTGCATGTGCGGTATGACCTTCCTGCCATAAAAATTCGGTGGTTCGTAAAAACAAACGGGTACGCATCTCCCATCTTACTACATTAGCCCATTGGTTTACTAAGATAGGTAAATCTCGATACGACTTAATCCAACTGCGGTAGGTATTCCATATAATTGTTTCTGATGTCGGACGAACAATTAATTCTTCTTCCAGTTTTGCATCTTCATCCACCACAATTTCTCCTTTGTCGTTTGTTTTTAAACGATAATGGGTAACAACCGCACACTCTTTTGCGAACCCATCCACATGGCTGGCTTCCTTGGTAAAGAACGATTTCGGAATAAATAGCGGAAAATAGGCGTTCTGATGTCCTGTTTCCTTGAATCGCCTGTCCAATTCCTGCTGCATCTTTTCCCAAATGGCATAACCATAGGGTTTAATTACCATACAACCTTTTACATCCGAATGTTCTGCTAAATCTGCACTCTTCACCAGGTTATTATACCAAGCCGAATAATCCTCACTCCGCTTTACCTTTTTAATTTCCATTTTCTGATCTGAATTAACCTTTTATTGCTCAATTTTAAAGGCAAAAATAGGAGTTTGTATGCGTCAACCAAGTATATTCAAACTAATTCGTTTCAATAGTTCCAATCTTCCGCTATTTTTGTTAAAAACCATTCAAGTTGACAACCTATAAAACAGGCATTGTGCTTTCCGGAGGCGGAGCAAGAGGATTTGCACATATTGGCGTGTTAAAAGCATTAAACGAATGCGGAATTTTTCCGGATATCATTTCTGCGGTAAGTGCCGGTTCTATTGTTGGCGCACTTTATGCCGACAATAAAAAACCGGATGAGATTTTTGATATATTTTCTTCCATGGATATTTTCAGATTACTACGTGTAAACCGTCCCGCTTTTGGATTATTAAAAGCACATGGCGTTGGTAAAATTCTTGAAAATAATTTAAGCGTGAACCTGTTGGAAGAATTATCAACTCCCTTAATTATATCTGCAACAAACTTCACCAAAGCCCAAACACATTATTTCACCTCCGGAAATATTGTTGAAGCAGTAATGGCATCTTCCGCAATACCATTGGTTTTAAAGCCTTATACCATTAATGGACAAATGTATGTGGATGGTGGTTTAATGAATAACCTACCTGTTGAACCCTTACTCGAAAAATGCGAAACCATCATTGGAATTAATGTTAATCCTGTGCATGAAACGGATCAATTGTTGTCGTTTCGCAACTTTGCTGATAGGGTTTTACATCTTGCTATTAGAGCCAATGTAACCAATAATATTTCACGATGTGATATCTACATTGAACCTCCCGGTCTTATGAACTATAACCTATTTAAGGTGTCGGCAGCCAAACAGATTTATCAAATTGGATACGAACATACCTTGCAGTTAATAAGAAAAAACGGATATTAAAAAATTTGGCATTGCATTTGATTACACCAATACATCACTAAATTAGATACTTTAAATATAACATTATGAAAAATCCAGTAAACCGCCTGATCTTATCAGCATTATCTGTGGTACTTATTTCGGCTGCGATTTCCTGTAAATCGAAAAAAGGTACACCCATAGAAAAACAAACCGGGGCCACCGAAATTTCGGTTCCATTCAGCACCAAAGAATACCAGAGTAACCTGGAAAACTTTCGTGCAAAATCTTCAGGAAATAGTCCGGATATGACCACTTCAAAGAAAATTGCCCTGCAAAATGCAAAATCTGAAATGGCCGGATTAATTCAAACCACCATCAAAAAAGTTACCGAACAATATACCAACCAACGCCAAGTTAGCAGCACGCAAGAATTCTCCAATAAATTCGAAGAACTAAGTCGTGAAGTAACCAACCAACAATTGGTAGATGTAAGAATTATTGGTGAAACTATCTTCAAGGAAACCAACAATACCTTTACTTATTGGGTTGCAATCGAAGCCAATAAAAAAGCAATCGTAGAAGGAATCGACAGAGGAATTGGGGCCAATAAAAAACTGGAACAGGATTACGATAAAAAGAAATTCGAAGAAATCTTTAACCAGGAAATGGAAAAACTTGCCAAAGAACGGGGTAATTAATCCCGTTTCTTTTATTAAACGTGGGTATAGAAATGGATCTGTTCTTTTATAAATTTTATTTGGGCGTGTCGATAAAGTATGCGCGAAAAAATCATTCAAATAATGGAAATTTTCATTCGCTTAACTTCATGTCCGGGCTTTCCACTGCTATCCCTCACGCACTTTCTCTTAAAAATAACAATTGATAAAACCGGAACAGACAGGTGAAAATTTCTAACTATATATTGCTATTGGTTTTTGGTACTTTTACCATGGGTTGTAAAATCTCAGCCGGTAATGCAAAACCCAAACCCGATTGGGTAAAAAACCGACCGGTTAATACCAATTATTATATCGGAATAGGAGTCGCTTCAAAACAAGATCCTTCTGCCCAATACCAATCCGTTGCCAAAAAAAATGCCCTCAACGATTTGGTATCCGAAATTAAAGTAGTTGTTTCGGCCAATTCAGTTTTAACCCAGCTTCAACAAAATACCGAATTCAAGCAAACTTTCGAATCTGAAACACGATTAAGCGCATTACAAACCATCGATAATTTTGAACATATAGGAAGTTGGGAAGACAAAGAAAATTATTGGGTGTATTACCGCTTATCGAAAGAAGAATTCGCTGCTGCACGTCGAAGAAAAATTCAATTGGCAACCGATAGGGCAACCGATTATTATGAACAGTCTCTTTCCATGCGCGCTCCCAATCAATATACAGAGTCGGTGCGATACAAAATTTTATCTTTATATACACTCCAGGAATTTTTGGGCGAGGATATCCCATTCGTTGGAAATGGAAAACAAACCTATTTCGTAAACGAAGTGTATACTTCTCTCCAAAACCAACTTTCTGAACTATCTGTAAATTGCAAATTAACAGATTCGGTTACAAGCGGCACAAAAGCAGATGACAACTATTTACAAGCTTATTTCCTTTCTAAAACCATACAGGGAGAAGCATTCAAAATACCAAATCTTCCTGTTAAAGTAATTGTTGGGCAACAGAATAACGGAACCACACTGAATGGGATTACCGATCAAAATGGATTGGCCCGTTTCGATATTTCCCGTATCCGTTCAAAAGGTGAAATACAAACTTTTCGGGTTTCCATGAACATCCAACAATTGCTATTACACGATAGTATGAAATTACCCCTAAAGCAAGTCCTTTTATCCTTAGATGTTCCCGAAAATACCGTAAGCAGAAAAACCACCCCGATAACCATTTATGTACAGTCATCGGAACAAAACATCCAAAAACCGATGCAGGATGGCATACTCGAATCTGCCCTAAAAAATAAACTTGCTGAAAACGGTTTCGAAATTCTTGCAGGTCCGGAGCAAGCAACCATTACCATAAAAATTGTAGCAGCTACCAAAAGCTTAGGAGCCATTTATAAAACCATGCAAGGTGTTTCTCTCGATTTCTCTGTAAGCGTATTGCAAAACAACAACAACAGTGAGTTGTATAAAATAGCAGTTTCCGATACCAAAGGTTACCAAACCACTGCCGAAGGTGCCGGATTGGAAGCCTACAAAACAGCCTCCACAAAAATCACACAAGAGATATACCCACAAATGGAGCGGTATTTGACCGGGTTCTAGCGTACGTCAAATCCGTGAGAGTTATTCGCAATTTTACCGCGAACGTGACGTCCGTGAGAACGGAACAAACCATTATAAACAACACAATTAATTCTATCCCTTCCATTTCCAAAAAAAATATTTACTTTTAAATAAATATTGAAACCTTTAATGGCATCGAAAGTTTATATTTTGTTAATCGTAACCGGAGTAATATCCTTGTTTCATGCTTGTACCGGAAAGAAAGAAGTAGATTGTCCAACCACTACTACTATCTTTTATAACCTCGACGATAGTGCACGAAGTAAAGTTGCCTACGAAACCGGTGACACCTTAAAATTTACCAACAATATAGGCGATACTGCTATCTTATTGGTGAGCGGTAAAAGTTCCGTATTTCAAACATTTACTACCGAAATAGCTACCGGCTGCGATCCCAATAAAGACAATTATGAACTGATGAAATTGGGATTTGAAAAAGTACGTCCGGATCTGAATTTAGTTTTTAACCAAAGCCGATACACACAAGAAATTCAAATCACTTTCCAAAATTCTTCCTTTAACTTTAATTATTGGGCAGTGGATGATTGGCAATCTGTTTTGTATCCATACCATGTTGCCTACACCATTGGTTCAAACGTATATCCCAATGTTTCCGAAATCACCAATGCAAATAGCGATAAGCTGTTTTACAACAAATCAAGCGGTATCATCCAGGTAATAAATGCTTCTGCTACCTGGGTTATCATTCCATGATTCGGTACAGTTGACAGTTGACAGTTCACCGTTCACTGTTAACTGTAAACTGTCAACCGTGAACCGACAACCGTGAACTGTCAACCAACAACAAAAAAGCCATTCAAACATAGTCTGAATGGCTTGTATAAGTTATACGATTGCTGATTACTCAGCTGCGTTATCGGTAGCTTCAGGAGTAGTTGTCTCCGGTTTGCTGTCTTCTGCTTTCTTAACTGCAGGCTTACGTCCTCTACGGGTGGTTTTCTTACCGGCTTTTGCTGTTTTATCTGCCAACATAGCTTCATTGAAATCAACCAACTCCATTATTGCCATTTCTGCATTATCCCCTTTACGGTTCATCAAACGCAGGATGCGGGTGTATCCGCCCGGTCTGTTACCAACTTTCTCTGCTACCGGCCCAAACAATTCTTTAACCGCATCTTTGCTTTGCAGGTAACTGAATACCGTTCTGCGCGAATGGGTAGTATCATCTTTAGCTTTGGTAATCATTGGCTCAACGTATTTTTTCAATGCTTTTGCCTTTGCCACTGTAGTGGTAATCTTTTTCTGCAGAATTAAAGAGGCAGCCATATTGCTTAATAAAGCCCTGCGGTGCGATGCTGTTCTGCTTAATTTATTTACTGTATTCCCGTGTCTCATCTTTGATATTATTAGAAGTAAATTCCTTACTCCTCCTTAAAATTAGTCTTCGTTCGTTAAATATTTTGCAACATCCATTCCGAAAGTAAGTCCTTTGTCTCTTACAAGTTCTTCTAACTCGCTTAACGACTTCTTACCAAAATTACGGAACTTCAATAAATCTCCGATATCATAACTTACCAGATCCGATAAACTTTTGATATCAGCAGCTTTTAAACAGTTGTATGCACGTACCGATAAGTCTAAGTCAGAAAGAGGTGTTTTTAAAATCTTACGGATATGTAAAACGTTTTCATCCACTTCAGCCGGAGCTTCTTTCACTTGAGTGTCTAAAGTAATCAACTCATCAGAGAACAACATGAAATGCTGAATTAAAATCTTTGCTGCTTCTTTCAAAGCATCTTCCGGATGGATAGATCCATCGGTAGCGATTTCAATTGCCAATTTCTCGTAATCTGTTTTTTGCTCAACACGGTAATCTTCAACACTGTATTTTACGTTTTTAATAGGCGTAAAAATAGCATCAATTGGAATTACACCCACAACTGCATCTTTCGGTTTGTTTTCCTCTGAAGGAACATAACCTCTACCTTTATCCACGGTAATTTCTAATTCGATATGGGTTTTAGGATCCATATGACAGATAACCAAATCAGGGTTCAACACCTTGAATGTATTGGTTTGTTTAGAAATATCTCCTGCTGTGAATGTTTCCTGTCCTTTGATATTAATAAAAATCTTTTCGGTATCGATACCATCCACAATACGTTTGAAACGTACTTGTTTCATGTTCAACACGATTTCTACTACATCTTCGATCACTCCTTTGATGGTAGAGAACTCGTGGTCTACTCCTGTAAATTTCACAGAAGTAATGGCATAACCTTCCAGGGAGGAAAGTAATATTCTTCTTAACGCATTACCAATGGTAACACCATATCCTTTTTCTAAAGGGCGAAACTCAAACTGACCAAAAAAGTCAGTATCTTTATGCATGATTACCTTATCCGGTTTTTGAAAAGCAAGTATTGCCATTTATATTATTTATTTATAGTTATTATTTAGAATACAATTCCACAATTAATTGTTCCTTGATATTCTCAGGAATTTGGTCTCTTTCAGGGTATGACATAAAAGTTCCTGTCATCGCTTTTTCATCCCAATTCAACCAGTTAAATTTCTTTGCATTACCCATGTGAATAGCTTCCACAATCGTTTCTAGGGTTTTTGATTTCTCGCGAACCGCAACTACATCACCCGGACGTAAAGAATAAGAAGCAATATTTACAACTTTTCCGTTAACCGTTACATGGCGGTGAGAAACTAATTGACGAGCAGCTGCACGAGTAGGTGCGATACCTAAACGATACACGGTATTGTCCAAACGGGCTTCAAGAAAACGCAAAAGATTTTCTCCTTTGATTCCTTTTTTACGGGATGCTTCTTCGTAAGTTTTGTAAAACTGACGCTCCAATACACCATATGTATATTTTGCTTTTTGCTTTTCAGATAACTGAACAGCATATTCTGTCTGTTTAGATCTTTTACGGGTTAAACCGTGTTGTCCCGGAGGGTAGTTTCTTCTTTCGAATACTTTATCCGGTCCGAAAATCGCTTCCTTAAATTTTCTGGAAATCTTCGTTTTTGGTCCTATATATCTTGCCATGGTAAATGCTTCTTAATATTAATTAAACTCTTCTGCTTTTTGGAGGGCGACAACCGTTATGTGGCATTGGGGTGATATCGCGTATCGACATTACTTCCAATCCTGCTACAGCTAGTGTACGGATTGCCGACTCACGTCCTGAACCAGGTCCTTTTACAAACACGTCTACCTTCTTCAATCCAAGATCTACTGCTACTTTCGCACAGTCGGTAGCTGCAGTTTGGGCTGCATAAGGGGTGTTTTTCTTTGAGCCTCTGAATCCCATCTTACCGGCAGATGCCCAGGAAATAACCTGTCCTTTGCTATTGGTAATAGAGATGATCACATTATTGAATGTTGCCTTGATATGAACTTGTCCGTTCGCATCAATTGCTACATTTCTCTTTTTGCTCGTCTTTTTATTTGATGTATTCGTTGCCATGTTGCTGCTTTTACTTATTACTGATTATTTGGTAACTTTTTTCTTACCTGCAACTGTCTTACGTTTTCCTTTACGGGTACGTGAGTTGGTGCGGGTACGTTGTCCTCTTACCGGTAATCCTTTACGGTGACGTAAACCTCTGTAACATCCAATATCCATCAATCGCTTGATGTTTAATTGCTTTTCAGATCTCAATTCACCTTCTACAGTGATATGATCCGTGATATGCTTACGGATTTTATTCAAATCTTCGTCGTTCCAGTCCTGAACCTTTTTGTTCAATTCCACGCCACATGCAGTTAAAATTTCAACCGCTTTGGAGCGTCCTATCCCAAATATGTAGGTTAGTCCTATATCTCCTCTTTTATTTCTTGGTAAATCGATACCTGATATCCTTGCCATAGTAGTATATTATCCTTGACGTTGTTTAAATTTTGGATTCTTCTTGTTGATAACGTACACTCTCCCGTGACGTTTCACAATGATGCAGTCTTCGCTGCGCTTTTTCACAGATGCTCTTATTTTCATGTGTTACTTCTTTATCTCTTTCTTCGGTTTTTTAAACTTGCTTTCGCTTGTTGTTATTTATACCTGTAAATTATTCTTCCTTTAGTTAAATCATATGGCGACATTTCCACCGATATTTTATCTCCCGGTAAAATTTTGATGTAATGCATCCTCATTTTACCTGAAATATGGGCAATTATTTCATGTCCATTTTCAAGACGTACCCTGAACATCGCATTGGATAGCGACTCCGTGATTACTCCGTCTTGTTTAATCAGTGCTTGTTTCGACATACTTTTATTGGGGCTGCAAAAATAGTTTAAGAAATTGTATTTTCAAAACTTATTTAAGCGGCTCCTACTGCTGTACGCCCTTTAATCCTGCCCGATTTCATCAGACCATCATAGTGGCGCATCAACAAGTGACTTTCAATTTGCTGTAATGTATCCAATACCACACCCACCATAATCAACAGGGAAGTTCCACCATAAAACTGGGCAAACTGGCTATTGATGCTTAATACACCGGCAAGGGATGGCAAAATTGCCACGATTGCAAGAAATATAGAGCCCGGGAAAGTGATACGCGACATTACATTATCAATAAAACTGCTGGTGGCTTTACCCGGCTTAATGCCCGGAATAAATCCGCCATTTCGTTTCATATCATCCGCTATTTGTACAGGGTTAACTGCAATGGCGGTATAGAAATACGTAAACAATATAATCAGGGTTGCAAAGGTAAGGTTATACCCCAACGAAGCCGGATTAATAAAGGTGGATATAATTCCCTGCATGCTTTCGTAATTAGGGAAAAACTGAGCCACCGTAGATGGAATAAACATCAATGCTTGCGCAAAAATGATAGGCATAACCCCGGCAGCATTCACTTTTAAAGGAATATACTGACGAACCCCTCCGTATTGGCGGTTTCCTACGATACGTTTGGCATACTGAACCGGAATCTTTCTGGTTCCCTGCACCAACATAATAACCCCCATGATAACAGCGAACAGGGCAGCAATTTCAACCAAGAATATTACCAATCCTCCTCCTGCTTCGGTTAATTTAAAAGTAAACTCATCCCAGAATGCAAAAGGCAAACGGGCGATAATTCCAATCATGATAATCAACGAAACACCGTTACCAATTCCCTTATCGGTAATTCTTTCTCCCAACCACAATACAAACATGGTACTAGCTGTAAGTATTACGATGGATGTAAACATAAACATAAAGTCGGAAACACCTGATCCTGCCATGTTAGAAACAATAGCATTGGGATTTTCCGATTTTAAATTGATTAAGAAACCTACCGATTGTACAGCGGTAATAATAATGGTTAAGTAGCGTGTAATCTGGTTGATCTTTCTGCGGCCATCTTCTCCTTCTTTTTGCATTTTCTGGAAAGTTGGAACCGCCATCGTTAATAACTGCACCACGATAGATGCAGAGATATACGGCATAATACCGAGTGCAAAGATGGACCCACGTCCGAATGCACCACCGGCAAACATATTGATTAAACCAAAAATACCTCCCGATGCTTGTTTAGCAGAACCTTGCAGCATATTAGGATCCACTCCGGGTAATGTTACATAGGTACCAAAACGGTAAATCAGCAACATCCAGAAAGTGATAGCCAGTTTATACCTTAGCTCTTCAATCCGGTAAATATTTTTTATGGTTTCGATGATTTTCTTCATGCGTTAGCTTAGATTTTAGTCGCTGTTCCACCTGCGGCTTCAATAGCTTTGATAGCTGTTTCCGAGAAAGCATTTGCTTTAATTTCGACAGCAGCTTCTAATTTACCACGTCCCAAAATTTTGATAATATCTTTTTTAGATGCAAGTCCGTTAACTACGAATGTCTCATGGTCGAACGACTTGATTCCTTTAGTTGCAGCCAACGACTGGATAGTATCAAGGTTAATTGGTTTAAACGCAACACGGTTTAGGTTTTTAAAACCAAACTTAGGAATACGTCTGTATAAAGGCATTTGACCTCCTTCAAAACCACGTTTTGCTGATGTACCTGAACGGGATCCGGCACCTTTATGACCGCGTGTAGCAGTTCCACCTTTACCGGAACCTTCTCCTCTACCAATACGCTTGCCTTCTCTATGGGTCGAACCTGCAGCAGGTTTTAATGTATGTAATTTCATTACGTGTACTATTAGTAATTAAACTTTTTCAATTTTTAAGAGATGGGATACTTTGCGAATCATCCCTTGAATTTGAGGAGTAACCTCTTTTTCAATGGTCTGGTGCATTTTTGTAAAACCCAGGGCCCGAACCGTTCTTTTCTGGTTTTCCGGTCTGTCGATAATACTTTTTACCTGTGTTATTTTTACCTTTTCCATGCTATTAACCATTAAATACTTTTTTCAATCCGATACTTCTGTGTTGTGCTACGGTTATCGCATCACGCATATTTAACAAGGCGTCGATGGTTGCTTTTACCACATTATGTGGGTTTGAAGAACCTTTCGATTTTGCCAATACGTCTGTTATACCGGCGCTTTCTAAAACGGCACGCATTGCACCACCTGCTATAACTCCTGTTCCATGTGCGGCAGGTTTTAAAAACACGCGTCCTCCGCCATATTTACCTAACTGATCATGGGGAACGGTGCCTTTCATAACCGGTACTTTTACCAGGTTTTTCTTTGCATCATCAATTCCTTTAGAGATTGCATCCGTTACCTCGTTGGCTTTACCCAAACCGTAACCTACTATTCCGTTTCCATCGCCTACTACTACCAGAGCAGAAAAGCTGAATGTACGGCCACCTTTGGTAACTTTCGCAACACGATTAATCGAAACAACTTTTTCTTTTAATTCTATATCGCTTGATTTTACTCTTTTTACGTTTGCTGTTGACATAATTTACTTTTTAATTAATTAGAATTGCAAACCACCTTCTCTGGCTCCATCCGCTAAACTCTTAACCCTACCATGAAATAAATAGCCATTCCGGTCGAACACACAGGTGGTTAAACCTGCCTGAGCTGCTTTCTCTGCCAATTCTTTTCCAACAAGAGCAGCTTTCGCTGTTTTGTTTACTTTGTCTGTTAACTTCTTTGAAGTTGCATAAGCAAGTGTTTTGCCATGCACATCATCAATTAACTGGGCATATATTTCCATATTGCTACGGAACACCGACAATCTAGGTCTTTCCGGAGTACCGAATACACGGTTACGGATACCTCTTTTGATTTTTGTTCTTCTTGCGATTTTCTTAAGTACTGCCATAGTGTTAAATTATTTAGAAGCTGTTTTACCTGCTTTTCTTCTAAGCACTTCACCTTCAAATTTGATACCTTTTCCTTTGTATGGTTCAGGTTTACGTAAACTGCGGATTTTTGCAGCTACCTGTCCGATTAATTGCTTATCGCAACCTTCCAGGGTAATAATTGGATTTTTTCCTTTTTCCTGTTCTGTTTTTACTTGTAATTCCTTAGGAATTTCGAAGTAAACATGATGGGAATAACCAAGGATTAAATCCAGGATATTTCCGTTATTGGCTGCTTTATAACCCACACCCACTAACTCCTGGCGAACTTTGTATCCGGTTGTTACACCAAATACCATATTATTCAACAACGAACGGTATAAGCCATGTAATGCCTTATGACGTTTTTGTTCTGTAGGGCGGGTTACCTGGATTTCTCCATTTTCTACCACTACTTTTAAATCTTGATCAACCTGTTGGTGTAATTCACCTTTTGGTCCTTTTATGCTTACCAGATTGGCTGCAGAAACTTTCACTTCTACTCCGGGTAATACTTTAATTGGTGCTTTTCCTATACGTGACATGCTACTTTCTCCTTATTGATTAATAAACGTAACATAAAACTTCACCGCCAACGTTTAATTTTCTGGCTTCCTTGTCCGACATAACCCCTTTAGAAGTGGTTACAATGGCAACTCCCAGTCCGTTAATTACTTTAGGCATAAGCGACACACCGGTATATCTTCTTAATCCGGGAGTACTTACACGCTCCAGCTTTTTAATGGCAGGGGTTTTTGTTACAGGATGGTATTTTAAGGCGATTTTGATAACGCCTTGATGGTTTACTACATCTTCAAACTTATAGTTTAAGATATAACCTTTTTCGAAGAGCACTTTGGTGATCTCCTTTTTTAACTTGGATGAAGGGATTTCAACAATGCGATGGTTAGCTTTTATCGCATTACGCAACCTTGTCAAGTAATCTGCTATTGGATCTGTCATAGTTTTTATTCTTTCTTGTCGGTAGTAAGCCAAGGGCACTCTTTCCGACTAAGTTTTAATTTTCTGATAAAGAGGGCGCGAAAATACGGGAATTATTTTATTTCCGCACTATCACGCCAATTTTTTTTCAAACCGGTATTACCAGCTCGATTTGGTAACTCCCGGTATTTTACCCATAGAAGCCAGTTCACGGAACTGGTTACGGCAAATACCGAAGTCGCGCATGTATCCTTTTGGACGACCTGTTAATTTACAACGGTTTTTTAACCGAACAGGAGACGCATTACGTGGTAATTTTTGCAATGCATCATAGTCGCCCGCTTTTTTTAAAGCTTCGCGTTTTGCGGCAAAATGAGCTACTAATTTTTCTCTTTTGCGCTGACGTGCTTTTACTGATTCTTTAGCCATTATTTACTGGTTTTAAACGGTAATCCAAATTCTTTTAATAATTCCAGACACTCTTCGTCGGTTTGTGCTGTGGTTACGAAAGTAATATCCATACCATTGATACGGTTCACTTTGTCAATCACGATTTCCGGGAAAATAATCTGCTCGGTTACACCCATGGTATAGTTACCACGTCCGTCGAATCCTTTTACATTTAGTCCGGCAAAATCCCTTACACGCGGTAAAGAAACTGCTACCAAACGATCCAAAAATTCATACATTCTGTCGCCACGTAAAGTAACACGAGCTCCGATAGGAAGATCTTCTCTCAATTTAAAATTGGAAATTGCCTTTTTAGATTTGGTGGAAACTGCTCTCTGACCGGCTATAGTAGACATCTCTTCTACTGCCTGGTCTACTAATTTTTTATCTGCTACTGCAGCTCCAACACCTTGATTTAAACAAATCTTGGTTAATTTAGGAATCTGCATCACATTTTTGTAACCAAACTTTTCTTTCAAAGCAAGGCTTACTTCATTGCTATACGCTGTTTTTAATCTTGGACTATACATAATTAATCTATTACCTCGCCTGATTTTTTAGAATAACGTACCAGTTTACCGGTATCGTTTAATTTACGACCTACACGTGTAGGAGTTCCTGACTTATCAATAACTTTTAGGTTTGATACGGTAACAGGTGCTTCCTTTTTGATAATGCCACCTTGTTGATTCTGGGCATTCGGCTTGGTATGACGGCTCACTATATTGATACCTTCTACCAGGGCGCGATTGGTTTCCGTAATCACTTCCAGTACACGACCTTTTTTACCTTTGTCGTCGCCTGCAATAACCATTACCATATCTCCTTTTTTGATATGCAGTTTTGCTTGTTTGTTGTACTTTCTTTCCATATTACAATACCTCCGGTGCTAATGATACTATTTTCATAAATTGTTTTTCGCGCAATTCGCGGGCAACAGGTCCGAAAATACGGGTTGCGCGAGGCTCATCTTGTGCATTTAACAACACACATGAGTTATCGTCGAATCGTATATAAGAACCATCTGCTCTTCTGATTTCTTTCTTGGTGCGTACTACAACCGCTTTAGAAACTGCACCTTTTTTCACACCACCCTGAGGGATAGCGGATTTTACAGTTACCACGATTTTATCACCTACGGAAGCATATCTTCTTGCCGTTCCGCCCAATACACGGATACAAAGAACTTCCTTTGCACCACTGTTATCAGCTACTTTTAGTCTACTTTCTTGTTGGATCATGATTACTTAGCTTTTTCTATAATTTCTACTAATCTCCATCTTTTATCCTTGCTCAAAGGACGGGTCTCCATCACTTTAACGATATCGTTCATCGCACATTCGTTTTTCTCGTCATGTGCTTTGAATTTCGAAGTCATTTTGATGAACTTACCATATTTCGGGTGCATCACTTTACGTTCCACGGATACTACAATGGTTTTTTCCATTTTATTACTCACCACTTTACCAATGATGACTTTCCGCGAATTTCTTGTTACAGCTGTTGTTTCCATTTCCATATTATTATGCCTTAGCTAATTGCCTTCTTTTCTGCTCGGTAAGCAAACGGGCTACTGTTTTTTTATTTTGTCCGAGAGTATTTGGATTATCCAGCGGAGAAACAGCATGGGTGAAGTTTAACTTCGTAATCTGTGCTTTTTCTTCCTTAATTTTAGCTGTCAATTCCTTATCAGTCAGCTCTCTGATTTCCGCATTCTTCATATTATTCTGTATAATCAGGTTTAACTACAAATTTTGTTATTACCGGCAGTTTCTGTGCTGCAAGTCTCATTCCTTCTTTCGCAACGCTCATTGGAACACCATCAATTTCGAACATGATGATACCTGGTTTAATTGGTGCAACCCAATATTCAGGAGCTCCTTTACCCTTACCCATACGAACCTCTGCAGGTTTTCTGGTGATAGGTTTGTCAGGGAAAATACGAATCCAAACCTGGCCTTCGCGTTTCATATAACGTGTTAATGCAACACGTGCCGCTTCCAGCTGTTTAGCGGTAATGTATTTAGGCTCCATGGCTTTCAGACCAAATGATCCGAAGTCGATATTATGGCCACGGGAGGCATTACCTCTGTTTCTGCCTTTTTGCTGCTTTCTGTATTTTGTTCTTTTAGGTTGTAACATTGCCCGTTCTATTTAATTATTTACTCCCTCTGGTATTGTTTGTAGTTGTTCTCTTTCTTCTATCTCCGCCTCTGTCATTTCTATCGCTACGTGGTCTGTCGCTTCTTTCATTTCTTCTTTCGCCACCTTTTCCACCCGGACGACTTTCAGATGCCAATCCGATATTTGGCGATAAATCGCGTTTACCGAATACTTCACCTTTGCAAATCCAAACTTTTACGCCGATTTTTCCGTATACGGTTAAAGCTTCCGAAATAGCATAATCAATATCTGCACGTAAAGTATGCAATGGTGTACGTCCTTCTTTGTAGCTTTCAGAACGTGCCATCTCAGCACCTCCTAAACGACCGGAGATAGTGATTTTGATTCCTTCTGCACCCATTCTCATGGTAGATGAAATAGCAGCTTTTAAAGCACGCTTGTAAGAAACACGACCTTCAATCTGGTTAGCAATGGTTTCTCCAACCAGTGTTGCATCCAGTTCCGGACGTTTAATTTCAAATATGTTGATTTGAACGTCTTTCTTGGTCAGCTTCTTGATTTCTTCTTTAATCTTATCTACTTCTGCTCCACCTTTTCCGATTACGATACCCGGACGGGAAGTATGAATAGTGATAATAATACGCTTTATCGTTCTTTCGATTACGATTTTAGCTATACCGCCTTTTGAAATACGGGCGCTTAAATATTTTCTTATCTTCTCGTCTTCGATCAACTTTTCAGAGAAGTTTTTTCCTCCATACCAGTTGCTCTCCCATCCACGGATGATACCAAGTCTGATGCTTATAGGGTTAACTTTTTGTCCCATTCTGTTTATTTATTATGCGTTATCAGAATTAACTGTTTCTACTGTTGCTGCTGCTGTTTTACTATCCACAATCATGGTAACATGATTCGAACGTTTTCTCATCCGGTATGCTCTTCCTTGTGGTGCAGGCAACATTCTTTTTTGCATGGCGCCACCATCTACGAAAATGGTTTTGATATACAAACTTGCATCTTCTACACGAGCACCTTCGTTTTTCTGTTCCCAGTTGGCGATGGCCGAACGCAACAATTTCTCTAAACGTGCTGCATATTCCTGCTTGTTGTTGAAGCGAAGGATTCCAAATGCTTCTTCTACTTTCTTGCCACGGATCAAATCCACAACCAATCTCATTTTTCGTGGAGATGAAGGGCAATTATTCAATTTTGCTATTGCTTCCATACTTATTAGTCTTTCTTAACTGGATGTGTTTTAAATGTACGAGTAGGTGCAAATTCTCCGAATTTATGTCCTACCATATTTTCAGTAACATACACCGGAATAAATTTATTACCGTTGTGTACCGCAAAAGTATGCCCAACAAACTCAGGCGATATCATGGATCTGCGCGACCAGGTTTTGATCACCGACTTTTTCTTTCCTTCATTCATCACGGAAACTTTCTTTTCCAGTTTGTATTCGATGAATGGACCTTTTTTTAGTGAACGAGCCATATTACTTTATTACTTCTTACGTTTTTCGATGATAAATCTGTTTGAATATTTCTTCGGTGTACGTGTTTTGTACCCTTTCGATTTCAATCCTTTGCGTGAACGCGGATGACCTCCTGAAGCTCTACCTTCACCACCACCCATTGGGTGATCCACAGGATTCATCGCTACCGGTCTGGTGCGCGGACGGATACCTCTCCAACGGTTAGCTCCTGCTTTACCTTTTCTTTCGAGGTTATGATCGGGATTGGAAACCGAACCGATTGTTGCCATACATGCAGCAAGAATCATACGGGTTTCGCCGGAAGCCAGCTTTACGATTGCATATTTTCCATCGCGGTTAAGCAATTGGGCAAATGAACCTGCTGAACGAACCAACTTGCCTCCACGACCAGGTTGTAATTCAATATTGTGTATCAGTGAACCCAATGGAATTTCGCTTAACGGAAGGGAATTTCCCAAATCCGGTGAAACACCATTACCACATAAAATGGTTTGTCCAACTTTTATACCATGCGGTGCAATCATATAACGTTTTTCACCATCAGCATAATGCAACAATGCAATACGTGCACTGCGGTTTGGATCATACTCGATGGATGCAACAGTTGCAGGTACGGTAAACTTATCGCGCTTGAAATCGATTAAACGGTACTTTTGTTTATGTCCGCCACCGATATAACGCATGGTCATTTTTCCGGAGTCGTTTCGGCCCCCCGAATTGTTCTTGCTGTCAAGAAGTGACTTTTCCGGTGTAGATTTAGTGATCTCACTAAATGTATTCTGTGAACGAAATCTCGTTCCCGGAGTCATTGGCCTTAATTTTCTGATTCCCATGTTTTATCTATTTATACATTAGCAAAGAAGTCGATTTTTTGACCTTCTTTGATTGTAACAAATGCTTTTTTAAATGAAGGTTTCCTTCCGCTAAACAGACCTTTTTTGGTCATGCGGGATTTGGCTTTACCTGCATATATCAATGTACTCACGTCAACTACGCTCACGTCGTACATTTTCTCTATCGCTTTTTTAATCTCCGGTTTGGTAGCCAATTTATCTACTACAAAACCATACTGATTTAGCTTTTCGCCAAGGCGTGTAGATTTTTCTGTAATTAAAGGTTTCTTTAAAATGCTCATCTTCCGCTTAGTTTAAAATTTGTTCAATTACCGGAACCGAATTTTCTACCAAAATCAATTTGCTGGCATGTAATATTTCATAGGTGTTTAAATCCTTTGCTGCCATTACCCTTGCTTTTGGTAAATTTCTACCCGACTTATAAATATTCTCGTTGTAATCTGCGATAACCATCAACGTTTTATCGTTGTTTAATTTCAGGTTATTCAAGATATCGATATATTGTTTGGTTTTTGGTGCATCCATCTGGAAAGTTTCCAAAATGGTGATACCGTTTTCTTTTGCTTTATAGGCAAGAGCCGACTTTCTGGCAAGTTGTTTTAACTTCTTGTTCAGTTTAAAGCTGTAATCACGTGGACGTGGACCATGGATACGCGCTCCACCTACCATTGTACCACTCTTGATACTACCTTTACGTGCACCACCTGTACCTTTTTGACGGTGCAGTTTCTTGGTAGAACCGCTGATTTGGCTCTTTTCCTTTGCACTGTGCGTACCTTGGCGTTGGTTAGCCAAGTATTGCTTCACGTCTAGGTATATAGCGTGATCGTTCGGTTCTATTCCGAATATCTCGTTGGATAGCGTCGCTTTTTTACCGGTTTCGCTTCCGCTTGTATTGTATATTGCTAATTCCATGACTATTTCTCGATAAATAAGAATGATCCGTTATGACCCGGTACGCTACCTTTTACTACTAAAAGGTTTTGGTCTTTAATTACTTTCAATACTTCCAGGTTGGTTTTCTTTACACGAACCGTTCCCATATGTCCGGCCATACGCTGACCTTTGAACACTTTTGAAGGGAAGGAAGATGCTCCGATAGAACCGGGTGCACGTCCACGGTCATGCTGACCATGTGTTTGCATTCCAACTCCACTGAAACCATGGCGTTTTACAACACCTTGGAAACCTTTTCCTTTACTTGTACCTACTACATCTACAAACTCTCCTTCTTCAAACAGGTCGACCAAAAGGGTTTCGCCAAGAGCAAGCTCTTTTTCGAATCCTTTAAACTCTACCATTTTCGCTTTAGGTGTTGTTTTTGCTTTGGTATAAATACCTTTCAGCGCAGAGGGAGTATTCTTTTCTTTGCGTTCTCCATACGCCAATTGAATGGCATTATAACCGTCTTTGTCTGTCGTTTTTACCTGGGTAACAACGCAAGGTCCCGCCTCGATAACCGTACAAGCTACGTTCTTGCCGTTTTTATCGTAAATGCTGGTCATCCCTATTTTTTTTCCTATCAGTCCTGACATAATTTTCTATGATCAAACTTTAATTTCAACTTCTACTCCGCTTGGTAGTTCTAATTTCATCAATGCGTCTACAGTTTTCGCGGTCGAACTGTAAATATCCAGCATACGTTTGTATGAGCATAACTGGAATTGCTCACGCGCTTTTTTATTTACGTGTGGCGAGCGAAGAACAGTGTAGATCTTCTTTTGGGTAGGAAGTGGAATTGGTCCACTTACTACGGCACCTGTGGATTTAACAGTTCTGACGATTTTCTCGGCAGACTTGTCAACCAGGTTGTAGTCAAACGACTTTAATTTAATTCTGATCTTTTGGTTAACCATTTTATTAAGCTTTTGCTGCTTTACCTTGAACTTTTGCCATTATTTCTTCCTGAACGTTACGCGGAGCTTCAGCATAATGACTGAATTCCATTGTTGAGGTTGCACGACCCGAAGTCAGCGTTCTCAATTGGGTAACATATCCGAACATTTCAGCCAAAGGCACTTTGGCTTTAATTACTTGTGAACCTGCACGTGTATCCATTCCTTCTAAGTGACCTCTGCGTTTGTTTAAATCGCCGATTACGTCACCCATATTTTCTTCCGGAGTCAATACCTCGATTTTCATTATAGGCTCCAACAATACCGGTTTGGCTTTGCGGGAAGCTTCTTTAAATGCAATCTTAGCTGCAATTTCGAACGACAATGCATCCGAATCCACTGCGTGGAATGATCCGTCGAATAAACGTACTTTCAAACTTTCTACTGCGTATCCTGCCAGTACACCATTTTTCATGGCCTGGTCAAATCCTTTTTGTACCGAAGGAATAAATTCTTTTGGAATCGATCCACCCACGATTTCGTTTACAAATTCCAATCCCGGTTTGGTTTGATCACCAGGGATCAATTCAAACTGGATATCGGCGTATTTACCACGACCTCCGGATTGTTTCTTGTAGACTTCGCGATGGGTAACAGCTTGCGTAATGGTTTCTTTGAAAGATACCTGTGGCGCACCCTGGTTACATTCTACTTTAAATTCGCGTTTCAAACGATCCACGATAATTTCTAAGTGCAACTCACCCATTCCGGAGATTACAGTTTGACCTGAATCTTCGTCGGTATGCACTTTAAAAGTAGGATCTTCTTCCGCTAATTTATTTAAGGCGATACCTAATTTATCTGAATCCGCTTGTGTTTTAGGCTCAACTGCCAATCCGATAACCGGATCAGGGAAGTTCATCGCCTCTAATACAATTGGATGTTTTTCGTCACACAAGGTATCTCCGGTTTTGATATCTTTAAATCCAACTGCTGCACCAATATCTCCTGCGCCCAACGACTCAATCGGATTTTGTTTGTTTGCATGCATTTGGAATATACGGGAAATACGCTCTTTGTTTCCGCTGCGGGTATTTAACACATAAGAACCTGCATCCAGTTTACCTGAATAAGCACGCATAAATGCCAAACGTCCAACAAAAGGATCCGTTGCAATTTTGAATGCCAATGCAGCAAATGGTTCTTTATAATCCGGTTTACGGGTAACTTCTGCACCTGTATCCGGATTGGTACCGATAACTTCTTTTCTGTCCATTGGACTAGGCATCAACTCCATTACCAAATCCAGCATGGTTTGAACTCCTTTGTTTTTGAATGAAGAACCACATACCATAGGTACAATCTTCATATCTAAACAAGCCTGACGCAATGCATCTAATATTTCTCTTTCTGTAATCGACTTAGGATCTTCGAAGAATTTCTCCATCAATTTGTCGTCGTATTCAGAAACAGCTTCCAATAATTTCTCTCTCCACTCTAACGCTTCTTCCACCATATCAGCAGGTATTTCCACTTCCTGATAAGTCATTCCTTTATCGTGCTCATTCCAGATCATTCCACGGAAGTTGATTAAATCAACCACACCGGTGAAATTATCTTCTGCACCTATTGGTAATTGCAAAGGAACTGCGTTGCTGCCTAACATTTCTCTAACCTGTTTTACAACAGCAAGGAAATCGGCACCTGCACGGTCCATTTTATTTACGAATCCGATACGGGCAACATTGTAGTTGTTGGCAAGTCTCCAATTGGTTTCCGACTGAGGTTCTACCCCATCCACTGCCGAAAACAAGAAAACCAATCCATCTAATACACGCAAGGAGCGGTTTACCTCAACGGTAAAATCCACGTGACCCGGGGTATCGATGATATTGATATGGTATTGGTTGTTGCGGTATTTCCAGAAAACGGTTGTTGCAGCAGAAGTAATGGTTATACCACGCTCTTGCTCTTGAACCATCCAATCCATAGTTGCTGCACCATCATGTACTTCTCCTATTTTATGGTTTACTCCGGAATAATAAAGAATACGCTCTGTTGTTGTAGTTTTACCTGCATCAATATGAGCTGCAATCCCGATATTTCTTGTATATTTTAAGTCGCGTGACATTTAGTTCTGTGCTCTCTGATTAATGATTAACTAACTTTAAAATGCGAGAATGCTTTGTTTGCTTCAGCCATTTTATGGGTATCTTCTCTTTTCTTAACAGAAGCACCTTCACCTTTGGATGCTGCGATAATTTCGCCGGCTAATTTATCAGCCATTGATTTTTCGGAACGACGACGTGAATAATCAATCATCCATTTCATCCCTACAGCAATTTTTCTATCGGCAGGTACTTCCAATGGAATTTGGAAAGTAGCACCACCAACACGACGGGCTTTCACCTCAACAGATGGCATAACGTTGTTTAACGCCTTTTTCCAAACGTCGATTCCGCGTTCTTGTGCTTTGGCTTCTACTTTATCTATCGCGTCATAAAAAATAGTGTAGGCAGTACTTTTCTTACCACTCCACATCATATTGTTTACAAACCTGGTTACCAAAATATCTCCAAATTTTGGATCAGGAATTAATACACGCTTTTTAGGTTTCGATTTTCTCATGATTGGTTTATCCTAAATCGTTAATTATTTCTTTTTAGCTTTTGGATCCACTACTGCACCTGCTTTAGGTTTCTTGGTTCCGTATTTAGATCTCCGTTGGTTACGTCCATCCACACCTGCAGTATCTAAAGCACCGCGAACGATATGGTAACGAACTCCGGGTAAATCTTTCACACGACCACCACGTACAAGTACTATGGAGTGTTCCTGTAAATTGTGTCCTTCACCTGGGATATAAGCATTGATCTCATTTCCGTTGGTTAAACGAACACGGGCAACTTTACGCATTGCCGAATTTGGTTTTTTAGGAGTTGTTGTGTACACACGGGTACAAACACCTCTGCGTTGAGGGCATGATGATAATGCAGGAGACTTGCTCTTGGTATTAACGTCTGTGCGACCTTTACGTACTAATTGTTGAATAGTAGGCATATTTTTATGCTAATTCTTTAATTTTAAAAGGACGGCAAAGGTAACGGAATAATCTGGCTTAACAAGCGACAGTCAAAAAATATTCTTAAATATTAGTTGCTGAGCGGGTTAAGTGTGAATTATAACCATCAGTCTTTACCTGAATTCCATTTATACTTTTGGTAAAAATGGGCTGCGAAGATAAGCAGGTTTATGGAAATACCAATTATTTTGAGAAAATAATATATGAATCATTTTAATTCAGGAATCGGCAACCCCTCATAACCTCAAACCCCTAACCTCTAACCCCTAACTACTAACCTCTTAACCCTACTTATTTATCGACAACAAATAGGCATCCCTTAGGTTCTGCACTTGTTCGGCTAATTGAGGCAATTCATCGACTGTATATTTCTTGAGGTGCTTTTTTAAATATCCGTGTTCGTTTATCCAAGAATACACCTTTCCCAAATCAAGTCTTCTTTGTGCATCTCTCCAGCCTAATGCACCAAAGCAACTGAATATTTTGCGGCATAAAATATCCGAGATAATCTCGTTGTGGTCTGTGCGGCTTTCGTGTTGCAAGCTCTTAAGATACTTAATGATGGATTCGGCTTCTTTTTCGTATAAATTTTTGCTGGAGAATATATAACGTCCACCGAATGCATACGTATCCATTAAGTCTCTTTTGTAATCCATTAAATCGAGTTTGTTCAGGAGGGTATGTAACTTAATTAAAAGCTTATCATCCACCTTGTTCAACTTTCTTCTTGGTTTTTCGTGCATCGGGGTGATATTAATTCGGTTGCAAGCTAAATAAAATAAAAACACCTGCGCAAATCCATTCACAAAATTATTTTACTGTCCTTAATTCAGGTATCAGCAACCATATTCCCGAAATTACAATTTAAATGGGGAATTAACTAATCCACGTATTTAAGCAACCTGGCGTTTAATTTCCTAATCTTTTTACGGATGATAACCGGATTATAAATGATCGACTTCCTTCCGTTAACGTAATTCATAGGGTTTCCTTCATTCATAAAATCAAGTGTATTGGGGTTGAATGGCTTTCCCAATTGTACCAGGTTATTGTCGTATACATACAATCCCAATTGCATGCGTTGGGTATAATTCGACATATCGTTACAGATACTGGCAATAAAAAACGGGGTTGTATCTAATTGGATGGTAGTATCCGGAGCCAATTGCCGGTTCAGGTATATTCCATCTTTCTTGCCTGCTATTACTTTATATGCATCATTATCATAATAAAAATAGACAGGACAAAAGCTAAACTCATTTTTAAATTCATCAGCAATAATTTGGTTATTGGTTCGGTAGGCATTTTCAATTATTGGAATCTCTGCCTCTCTTTTGCTTTCCTTTAGATAATTTAATTGCGATTGCGCTGGTGTAGGCAACATCACCAACAGTTTGCCTTTGTGGTAAGCATTGATTAAATCCCTGGTTTTTTGCTGCTTAGAATTCTGAATCATTTGAAATCCTAGTGCATTGATACGTAAACCAAATTCGATGGTAGATGGCCGACCCGAAATATTGGTCGGGGTATTGTTATTGCTTAAACTGTGGTTGTAAACCAATTCGAGGTTTACAATCGGCGATAAACTCAATGAAAATCCGCCAATCACACCAATATCCAATTGCCCATTTTTATTTTTATTAAATGGATCCGACATGATTAAAGTAGACCCGTTTACAAAACTTTCTGTACTGTGAGAAATTAGAAAAGACGGTCGTACTCCGAGTATAAAACCAAAATCATCACTTCCTTCGGATGGATAAATCATCGACATGAAATTTAAATCAATACAATCCATGTGATACCGGTTTTCGGATTGTTGCTCCCTAAACTCAATTCCACTATACCCGGGTTCAAAAAATAAGGTTGCCGAATTGTGCAAACGATAGGATAAAAACATCGACAAGGATGGTCCGGCATTCCCTGAATACTCATCATACTTTGCCCCAATTAAACTATAATTTATCGCTGCCTTGGCTCCAAAGTTTAATTTATTTTCACGAAACTGCCCATTAACAGTAGCACTGTACATACATGACAGCAACAAATAAAACAATGGCAATCCATACTGTTTCCTATATACCTTCTTGTTTGGTCTCAAATGATTACTCCTTGTTTTTTAAAAAGACAATATTTCTCTTTAATCCGTTGTATTTGGTTCTTTTTACAGCGCTATTTTTAAATATTTTACCAAATGTTAACGCAGTTAAATCCATCCAGTCCTGTTCCGTCATATTCAGTAAGGCATGCTCCGCCATAAATCTTGGCTCGGAATGTGGTATCGAAAAACGGTTCCAAGGACATACAACTTGACAAATATCACATCCAAACATCCAATTTTCAAATTTGCCTTTCATATTCGCTGGGATTTCATCCTTTAACTCGATGGTAAAATAGGAAATACATTTGCTTCCATCAACAACTTTATTATCAACAATGGCCTTGGTAGGACAAGCATCTATGCATGCTGTACAAGTTCCGCAATGGTCGGTGGCACTTATATTATCCGGTAAAAGTTCCAAATCAAGTATCAACTCAGCCAGAAAAAAATACGAACCCTTTGTTTTATTTATCAGATTACCATTTTTCCCTATCCAGCCAATCCCACTTTTTCTGGCCCATGCTCTTTCTAAAATCGGTGCAGAATCTACAAAAACGCGACCATAGATATCCCCAACCTCTATTTTTAGTGCATCCAATAGCAAATTCAACTTGTCTTTTACTACGAAATGATAATCTTCCCCATAAGCATACTTTGAGATTTTAGGTGCCAAAGGATCTGTTTGATGTTGATCCGTAAAATAATTATACATCAGGGAGACAACTGTTTTTGCACCATCCATCAGTTTAGAAGGATCGAGTCGTTTATCGAAATGATTTTCCATGTAATGCATCTCTCCATGTCGGTTTTGTTTTAACCATCGCTCGAGCCTTGGTGCATCTTCTTCCAAGAATTCGGCCTTGGCTATACCACAAAAAGCAAATCCAAGTTCTTTGGCTTTTTGCTTTAATAAAAGGGTATGTTTTTCCTTACTGTTCAATTTAACTTTTATAGGTAAGGCTCAAACGGCTAAAGCATTATCAATGACTAATCACAATCTTTTTAAACACTGAATTTCCGCTGCTATCGGTAAGTTTGATCAGATAAATGCCATTCGGTATATGATTAACAGAAATGGTATTATTCCAGTTGGTCTCAGTTTGAAATACCAAGCGGTTACTTAAATCATATACAGCTCCTGTAACGATACTTCCATTCGATTCAATAAGAATCACATCAGAAGCAGGTGAAGGATAAACCTTGGTGTTTTGCAAATCCGCCAAACTTCTATCGTCTAATCCAACTTTATACATCGTTGTGAAATGAAACTGCAAGAAGTTTCCAAAATCAGCATTAAATGTTTTTAAAATTGTAATTGGAGAGGAGGCTGTTCTAAATCTTACATAACCACTGCCATCGTTGTTTGCCCAAAAACTTAATCCATCTTTCCCTTCATCGGTATGCTCAAAAGTATAACATCCCAACCCAAGGTTAAATGTATCGCGATGCAAGGTACTTGCTTTGGTAAATGATTTGGTGAATACAACATTGTTATATGCATCCTTAATGATATAAGAATTCTCCTGGGGCTTGGTATTGGTTTGCGTTTCAATAATAAAACTGGATGGAAGGGATGCCGGTATATTAATTTCGGATGTCATGGTATTGTTATAACTATTTTCATCCAATGATATATCTGCATTATTTACTTTACTAACCCAAACCTTAAATGTATTTTTAGAAAGATCAGGTGACCAGTTCATATAAGGTAATCTAACTTCGGTTTGCGCTTCAAAACCAAGGCTTCCAGTCCAATTAAATTTAACAGGTAATGCATCACCAACCTGGTAAGTTATTTCAGCTGATGTTAACGATTGACTTCCCCAATTCTTCAATATGATTCTGGCATTGTCGCAAACGGGATTTACACGGCTATACCAAAAGTTTTTTGATGGTGCAATGATATCTTCAATTCCTGCATCCACAGTTCGTACTATATTTTTATAGTATACCACATAAGCAGAAATATTATATCCGGCAGCGCCACTGGCCGAAAAAGGCTCCATATCCAAATCGATGCTATCTATTGAACCTGGTGCCACATCTAAAGGATATTCGATGAGCCGTATTTTCTCTCCCGGACACCAATTCGATCGGTCGTAAATCCAAGTTCCGGGTTGGTTGATAATGGCATTTGAACCACAATCATCCTTCCATACCAGTTGCGAACCAATCTGTTTGTTGTTTAATTTGAGGTAATAATATTTAGGACAAAACTCCGCGCAATTCTCACTCGATTCACCTCCATGTCCGGTAATTAGCAACCTTAATTTAACACCTGCTGCATCTGCAGGTACTGTAAATTTCTTTGTGTTTAATGCATTTTCAATTGACGTAGCTTGTCCATAATTGTAATACGCATTATACAAGGTTTGCATTCCCATGGAAGTTCGGTTAGGCGTGCCTTCAACAAAATAAAATTCAACGGTGGAGGTAAATCCCCATGAATAGCCTTCGTATTTAATTCGAATATCGATGGTATCGTGAAGGTATGCTTCAAAATCGGTTACATCGTACCAATATTCATATTGAAATGTTTTCGGAAAATTCTTTGCATAAGGTGAAATCATCCTTCCCATTTCTAGGTCGTTGATAATTTCGAAGACCGCATAGTATGGCGTATAGGTAACCTGCATGGTATCCGGGGCTATAGACATAACGGAATCTATTCGTTTGCCGGTTGTGTCGAAAGCATAATGATAATATCGGCCGGGCCAAACAATCAGTGTATCGGTGCATACCAGAGGATTCTGAACATCACCAAACATAGCAATTAAAATTTTTGTTGTTGGTACCGTATCTGCAACCTTGGTAGTAGTATTAAAAGTTTCGGTATAAGTTGTATCGGTAGAGAAATAAACAATAGTATCTTTTGCCGTACCATTTATCACTTTAAAGGAAGGTGCTTGTTTTAACGTCGAATCTTTTTTTCCGGTATGTTCCCTTAAATTCAATTTAATGGTATAATCCCATTCGCATTGTCCGTTTGCGGTACAACCGATGGTATATTTCATCCAAATTCGCTGACTTTTTGGTGTGGTTGCAGGAACAAAACCTTTTTTATCGTGGTTTCCATAAGAACCCATATGGTATTTGTCAAAGACCTTCAGATACGATGTATCACCAACGGCTGCCCGCGATACCAAGGTGGCGCAAAACAATAACGTTGAAAGTAATTTGAATTTAAGCATAGTATACGAGTTACGCGTGTTGGGATTTCAGTTTTTTTGCAGCTTCGATTAATTTTGGGAGAACCTCAAAAGCATCACCAACAATGCCGTAATCAGCCGCTTTGAAAAACGGAGCTTCTGCATCCTTGTTGATTGCCACAATTACCTTGCTTGAACTCACCCCTGCAAGGTGTTGTATTGCGCCAGATATTCCGATGGCGATATATAAATTTGGTTTAATGGTAATACCGGTTTGACCAACATGTTCGCTATGTGGCCTCCAATCCATATCACTCACCGGTTTTGAACATGCGGTTGCAGCACCTAAGGTTTCGGCAAGTTCTTCAATCATACCCCAATTCTCGGGTCCTTTCATTCCTCTACCACCACTCACTACCACTTCTGCTTCCGTTAAAACAACTTTTCCGGTTGTGCGCGAAACTTCAAGGGATTTTGAAATTATATCAGCGGTTGTTATTCCGCCGTCCTCTTTTACCAAGTTAGCACTTTTAGTACTTTCGGTAAGGGCAAAAGTATTTGGCGTTAATGCAAGCACTTTAACCGGCGTATGTATTGTTACATCCGAATATGCTTTGCCTGAGAATACTGTTTTTCTTACCTTAAAACCGTTTGAAGTATCAGGAATAGAAATTACCCCACTTACAATTCCTGCTTTTAAACCGGCAGCAATTCTTGGAGCAAGCGACTTTCCGGAATAGGTATTGGAAACCACCACCAGGGTTGCATTTTCTTTACCTGCAATATTGCAAATTACTTTCGAAAACGACTCCGGATTAAACGTTTGCAGCCAATCCTGGTTAACAGAAATTACTTTATCTGCGCCATATTTAAACAATTCATTCAACCTGCTATCCTCTACATTTCCTATAGAAACAGCAGTACATAAAACGCCTGAAGATTGGGCAAACGAAGCGGCATAAGAAACTGCTTCGTAAGTTGACTTTTTAAAATTCCCTTCTATACTTTCTGCAAAAACTAATATCATATTTCTTTCTTTAAAATGGGTTAAAACGAATTAAATTACTTTGGCTTCCTCGTGCAATAAGGTGATGAGTTGATCTGCATTTTCCGGAGAAATCATCTTACATGCACCTTTGGCAGCCGGCAAATCAAACCCTACCGTTTGTGCAGTTAAAGCATTGGCAACTGGTTCAACCACTTTTAGCGGTTTGGTACGTGCCGCCATAATTCCACGCATATTTGGAATACGTGGCTCTGTTAAATCCTTTTGTGCGCTTGCTACCAGTGGCAACGCACAAGATAATTTTTCTTTTCCTCCATCGATATCTCTTTCCAGGTTCGCAATGCTGTTTTCAATTTCGATTTTGGTTATTACGTTGATGGATGGCAAGCCCATCATTTCGCCTAATAATCCGCAAACCAATCCACCATTGTAGTCGATAGACTCACGTCCGGTTAAGATCAAATCATATCCTTCGGTTTTTGCGTAAGTAGCTATTTGTTCTGCAACAAAATATGCATCACTTGCTTCGGCATTAATCCTGACAGCATCAGTTGCTCCAATTGCAAGTGCTTTCCGTATACTTGGTTCCGTATCTGCTAATCCAACCGTGATGGCGGTAACAGTACCACCTTGCTTTTCCGTAATTTCCAATGCCCTTGTGAGCGACAATTCGTCGTATGGGTTTATGATAAACTGCACTCCTGCAGTATTAAACTTCGTGTTGTTGTCGGTAAACGTTACTTTTGTGGTGGTATCAGGCACATTGCTGATACATACTAATATCTTCATATAATTCGCTTGTGAATAGTAGGCAAAAGTAACCAAAATTTAGTTTTATTAAAATGTCAAATCCGCGACTCGAAAAATTAACCGTTATGTTACAAGAAACTCCGGATGATTTATTCCTTCTATATGCTATCGGAATGGAATATCTTGGTTTGCATGACAAGCAACAGGCAATAAACAATTTCCGTCAAGTGATTGCTCTCGATAAGGGCTATACTGCGGCATATTATCAACTTGGTAAATTGATGTCGGAACAGAATGACGACAAAGAGGCAATCCGTTTATATGAAATAGGTTTGCAATTGGCTCTCGCTCATAATGACCAACGAACCATCCGCGAATTTCAATCAGCTTTAGATGAATTAATGGAAATCTAATCTGCAGGCAAATAACCCAGGATTTGCAATTGAGAGTTATCCTTTAGCAATTTTGTACTGCCATCCTTAAGCAAGTAAATATGATCGGCTATTGCGGTAATATAACGGTATGCGTGATCCGTTATAAGGATACCTTTGGTTTTTTTTATTTCCAGAATCATTTTTACCAATTGTTCATTTGCCACCGGTGATACATATGAAAATGGTTCATCCAACAACACAAATAAACTTTTCGCATGTAATACCAAACACATTTCTACAATTCTTTTTTCACCATACGAGAGCTGTTCGATACGTGAAAACTGTAATGTCTCTAACCAGGGAAAATAGGATATACAAATTGCGATATCAATCCTGCACAATTTAAAGGCTTTGGCTATTGTAATATTACCCGGAATCATACTTTGTTGCGGCAGGTATCGGATATCTCCTTTGGAAATATTGGTGGACAAAATATTAGTTCCATCTATTCTGATGGATTTCATGGTTGGCTGCAAAGTTCCGAATACAATTTTCATCAACGAACTTTTTCCGCATCCGTTTCTTCCAAGCAAACCTACGATTTCTCCTGTGCTGCAACACATATATACACTTTGTAAAACACGGTGAAGTCCATGATTGAACTCAATGCTATCCAATTCTAATCGATGTTTCAAATGAATAGTTGGGTTAACAGGATTAAAACAGAAAACAAAACAAAATCAAGGATAAAAGCAGGAATTAAAACATCTCTTTTGCGAAATCCAAGCAGGTGAAAAAAGTAAAACTGATTGCCTCGCAACACATACCAAATATAGCCAATAAGGATATTGGTGAAACATTTAAACCCAATAAAAACGACAAGAAAAGCGAAACTTTTTTGTATATAAATGGTATAACAACAAGCAACCGAAATCAAATTGGTTGTTAGCCAAAAATTACGGTAAAATAATACATACGCTTTTGGGTACATCAAGCGCCTTTGATGCAAGGATTATGCCATAAGAAATTAAAATGGCGGCGCTGCATTAAAATCATCATCATCGTGGCTGTCATTTAGCTTCGAACTAAAGGTAATAGTACCGGGATGGTCGTTTGGAGCACCTGAATCTATTGGATAATCAAACTCCGACAAATCCTGGAACTTGGTAAATTCGTGAACGAAACGCAAACGTACCCTATCCAATGCCCCATTCCTGTTTTTTGCAATATGGAGTTCAGCAACACCATGTGACGAGCTACCATCTTCCAGTTCAGTGATGCCATAATATTCGGGACGGTAAATAAACATTACCATATCGGCATCCTGTTCAATTGAACCCGATTCCCTTAAATCAGACAACATTGGAATAGAAGCGGTACCACGTTTCTCGGAAGCACGACTTAACTGTGCAAGTGCAATTACCGGCACATCCAGTTCCTTAGCCAATGCTTTAAGGGACCTCGAAATATAACTTACTTCTTGTTCGCGATTACCATTTTTATTGTTGCTGTCGTCGCCACGCATCAATTGTAAATAATCGATAATAATCATATCAATTTTATTCTGTTCTTTCAGTCTACGACATTTAGAACGTAACTCAAAAATTGAAAGTGCGGGAGTATCATCAATAAATATTGGTGCTTCGTTTAATCGTGCAATTTTGGTATTGAGTTGTTGCCATTCATGTTCAGCAAGATTACCTCGTTTCAGTTTTTCTCCGGTTATTTCTGCTTCTCCTGAAATCATCCGCACCACCAATTGTTTGCTGCTCATTTCAAGTGAAAATATTGCTATAGCACGCGGCGGATCTGCAAGTAACGATGCATTTCGGGCAATCGACATTACCAATGCTGTTTTACCCATACCCGGACGAGCAGCGATAATAATCAAATCCGATTTCTGAAAACCGGAAGTAATTCTATCCAATTTGGTAAATCCGGAAGGTACACCGGTAAGTCCGCCTTCTTTACCTTTCATGGATTCGATATCTCGAATTGCTTCTTTGATAACCGAGTTCATTTGTTTGTAATCCTTTTTGATATTACCCTGTGATATTTCAAACAATTTCTTTTCAGCACTATCCAGCAATTCAAAAGCATCAGCAGCATCTTCGAATGATTCGCGTTGAATTTCTGTTGAAATGCGAATCAATTCGCGTTGGATAAATTTTTGCGCAATAATGCGTGCATGAAACTCAATATTAGCAGCAGACGCAACCCGATTGGTTAAAGACGTAATATAATAGGCTCCTCCGACCAAATCTAATTGTCCTCTTTTTCGAAGTTCTGATGTTACGGTTAATATATCAATAGGCTGTGCCGTACTGAATAAATCTTTTATTACCTGGAAAATAGTAATATGCGAATCTTTATAAAAACTTTCCGGACGAAGAATATCGGATACAATGGTTATGGCGTTTTTTTCGAGCATTAATGCACCCAATACAGCTTCCTCCAGGTCCATTGCCTGGGGTTGTAATTTTCCTGTTTCCAGGTTATTGGCAAATACATTACTCTTGGTTCTTCTCTTAATCGGTTCGGCCATTTTTGTTGATCCTATACTTTCTATTTAATTGATTTATCATTCAAGGAGGCCAAAGTTAGGTAAGACTCGTTTGGTTGCATCATTGAATATCTACTCAAACCAGTTATGCACATCGTTTTTTTTTCCTGTGCATCTTCTGTGTATATCTAAATCCATATTTATGGAAGTACTTGAACAGATGGATTTTTTTATGCACAATTTACTGCATTAAGTTTGGCATAGTCCCTTGTAAAATTTTCATTTTCATCAATAAACAGGCTTATGGTTTTTCGGGACTTAATAATTTTTTAACATCGAAATGGGATTAATTTTCATTGACAGTATAAGTGATTGACAATGACATCTACTTCTGTTCAACTGCCCAATTTTATTGGGCTCCAACGGTTCTATAGCTAAACGGTTCATGGTTAAGGGGATGTTAATTTTGGGGTTTTTATAGGTTTTGGTTTAAAATCAATTGAATTTAGGCAAAACCGGATAAGGAGAAACGGTAGAGGATAAAAAGCACAAATTTTACATACTTAAATTACTCAAAATGGTTAACATTGTTCTTATATTTCATTACCTGAATGGCGTTCCGAAAATTAAAAAAGTCCGTTTGTTTTTTGTCCTTATTCATTTATTTGATGCACTCCAGTTTACTGGAAGCACAAGTTACCTTTCAGCAGAAATCTACCGATGAAGGACGATTAAAATTATCTATGAGTAATTTTGGCACAATCGGCCGACCACAAGTGAGAAGCAATGTTCAAGGAGCACCATCTATGGCATATCCTCAAAAAGGGAAAGAACATTTGTTCGAATCCGGTATGTGGATTGGCGCAATTGTTAACGGACAAAAACTTGTATCGAGTGGAGCAGTTGATGCTTCCAGCGGATACGCAACCGGTGCATCAGGATATGAATATACACCGACAGGTGCTCCCATTTTGGAGAAGTCAAAATTAACTTCCAGTCCGAATTATTCGGCCAATGCAGTTTCTCATCAGGATTTTATTTTTCAAATGACAGATGCCAATACCATTGTTCCCGGAACTTCCATTCCCATCAATGGCCATGCAAATCCTTTGTATGCTAATGTTGAATTACAAGTGTACAATTGGAATTTTTCGTATGCCGATTTTTTTGTCATATGCAATTACAAAATTACCAACAATTCAACCAACCGTTGGGATTCTGTTTGGGTAGGACATTGGGCAGATTTGGTTGTACGGGATGTTACCATTACCCGCGATGTTGGTACTGCTTTTTACAACAAAGGCAGAAACGGAGTAGACAACGATTTGATGACAATTTATGCTTGGCTAGGAGATGCCACGGCCGACGATGCCAATTATATCCAATCTTATGGTGCAATGCAATTTTTAGGCATGGATTGGCGGGGATTGTTCTTTAATCCGCACAAACCGGATACCTTTCTTTCTCGAGGATTTCCTAAACCCCAAGCCAATTATAATTTCTGGAACTTTAATTCCACTTCTTTTCCTTTTATTACACCGGTTAACGATTTAGAACGCTACCTCAAATTGAGTTCTGCTATTGATTCAACTGTATTGCTTGGATCAAATGGTCCAACAACCGGAGCTCCAAACAACTGGATCCAGTTGATTTCTGCAGGTCCACTGGTAAGTCTCGAACCCGGTGAAAGTTTTACTTATACCATGGCTTTTGTTGCCGCCAGAAATAGTGCCTACCAAGTAAATAATTCTTTTGTAACCGCTTCACCTGAATCGAGAGCTGAATTAACCGATCACCTGAAACGAACCCGCTCCACTTATGTGGGAGAAGATATCCATGAAGATGGTAAGTATGACCCGGAACTGGACGCGAATCAGAATGGAAAATTAGATCGATTTATTCTTCCGGAACCACCATCCTCGCCTAAAATTAAAATTATTCCAACGGATAACAAAGTTGAAATATACTGGGATGCTTCTTCTATTGAAAGCATCGATCCAATTACCCGTAAAAAGGATTTTGAAGGATTTAAAATTTATCGAACCAATCCGGGCGATGACCTGGATCGTGATTTAACTGCCGATAATAATCTTATTGCACAATGGGATTCGATTGGCAATACCATTGGTTATAACAATGGTTTTGAGGCAGTGAAACTCAACCAACCTATTTATTTTGACGGAGATCCTGTTGGCTATTCCTTTAAGTATACCATGGATAATCTGTTAAATGGCTGGCAATACCAATTTACAGTAACGGCATTTGACGAAGGAGATAAAGATCTTAATGTGCCTTCGCTCGAATCTTCCTCTTCTGTAAATGAATACCGCATTTTTACAGGAAAAACTACAAGTGAAATAAACAAGGATGGCACCGGAAAAATTGGGGTTTATCCTAATCCATACAAAACTTCTGCTGCATGGGATGGCACCAGCTCAAGAACAAAAAAAATATATTTCACTAATTTACCTGCCCGATGTGAAATTAATATTTATACCTCTAACGGTGATTTAATTGCAACACTTCAACACCAGGCTGAATCGTATACAGGGCAGGACCATAAGTGGTTTGACGATTTCGGCAACCGGGATAAAACCGTAATGAGCGGTGGGGAACACGCATGGGATTTATTATCTAATTATAAAACCAATGTAAGTAGTGGAGTATATATATTTACAGTGAAAGATTTAAAAACAGAGCAAACCGAAATCGGTAAATTTGCGATACTAAAGTAAGAAGTGAGAACGCTAACAAAATAAATAACCATAAACAAATACCATACACATGAAAAAACTATTACTTATTCTTCTGGTGCTAATCGCTGCAAAGTTCAGTATGGCACAAAATCCGTATCCAATTGTTCCAATTGATACCATTCAATTTGTAAACAATACAAAATTAACAGCAACCCCACCAAAAGACACTCCGGATTATTTAAATCCGGTTGCATTGTATCCTTTTAAAGATACAGTTAGGTTCGAAGGAATTGTAGCATTTAATCCAAGGGCTTATGCACTGGCAACAAATGCAAGTCGTGTATCAACTTGGATACAACGAAAAGGTGGTGGACCATGGAGTGGCATTCAGGTAATGATGGATCCTGCCGTTACCGGAGCAGGGGCGACCAAAGCACAGATGTTAACTGAAACCAAATTTGAAGACAATTGTCAGGTTGGATATCCGGTAAGAATAACCGGACGTCATGGCCAATTCAACGGTGCAGGTCAATCTACAGGAGAAACCCAATTTTATATTATAAGAAATAGTGCCTATTCAGACAATTCAGTTGAACAAGTTTCTTTAACCAAAGACACTTTGGTTTATTCAACCATTGCAATAAATGAACTAATGACCGGAACACCTGTTACCGGACAAATTCAACAAGTAGCTAACGGCGAAAAATGGGAAGGCGTATTGGTTACCATACCTAATGTAACTGTTTATTCTCGTGCAGCAAGTGGCGCTACCAGATGGAATTGGTCCGTAACCGATGGACAAGGTAATGTACTTGACATTCGCGATATTTCTGCATATTATAACAATACGGATAACGAAGATTCGGTGCCTAAAATTGCCAATGGATTTGCGCCTCCAATTATCGGAAGTAAATTATCTTATATAAGAGGAATTATTACCGAAGCATTTGCAGCTGGTGTTAATCGTTATTATATCGCTCCATTATATCCAGACGACATTGGTGCTTCAACTTACCAAGCGCCTGGCGTTACCGGTCTTACTAAAACACCCGCAGTTGTAACAGCAACAGATAGTGTAACGGTATCTGCTACTACTGTTAAAGGAACTTATCCAATTACCGGTGCTAAATTGTATTTCGCCAATAATTATGCAAGTACTGTATTCGATTCCTTACCGATGCAGAAACTCCCTACCGATGGTAACATCTGGTATGCAAAAATTCCTACCCATGTTGCAGGAACCGTTGTAAAATATTGGGTTAAAGTAACCGATTCGTTAAATACCAGTGCAGATTATCCAAATAACCAAGGTATCAATTCAGCTTATAAGGTATTAAATGGAACCAATGTAACCATCCAGGATTTACAATTTAGCGTGTATGCCAATTATGCAACCATGTTTAATGGCGATTCTCTTACTGGTATCAATTTAAGAGGTGTAATTACCGGAAATAATTTCAGCAGTTCGTCCCAAAATTTTCTAACCATGCAAAGTGCTATGGGCCAAAATTCGGCAATACTGATTCAACGAGGAGCAGGCGATCCAACCAATACCTGGAAAATTGGTGATTCGGTAAATATTACCAGCACCCGTGTTACCGAAACATTTAACACTACCGTACTAAACAATGTTAGAGGAACGGTAATTGCATCAAGTGTTGCTTTACCTGATTTTGAAAGAAACCTACCGATTGATTCTTTCATCCTAAACAAAGTTTTGTTTGCCCGTCCTTGGGAAGGTGTTTTGGTAAAATTTGATACTTCTTATGTAAGCAATACCAATCCGGATGCACCACAAAACAATGGCGAATTTTCCTTTAACTTAAATTCGACTGCATCAGTTGGTTTACGTGTTGATGATATGAATGCTGAATTGAGAAATTTAAACGGTCGCTTACGCGTTGGAATGAAAATGAATTTTGTTCAAGGACCAATGTGGTTTAGCTTTAGTAATTTTAAAATTATTCCAAGGGGATTAACAGATATTGATCTTAGTCATTTAGATTCGCTAGCACCTGTTATTAACTTATTGGGAAACAATCCGGATACCATTTTAGTTGGGTCAACTTATACTGATCCCGGTGCAACTGCTATCGATAATATCGATGGGGATATTTCCGGAGCTATCGTAAAATCGGGATCCGTGAATGGAAATGTTATCGGCAGTTATGTATTGAAGTATAAATCAACTGATGCATGGGGAAACAGCGATTCTACTACTAGATTGGTTGTGGTGAAAGATACTGCAAACAACAGCAGTATCAATGACAATGAATTGGTTTTTGCTCAAATAAGTCTCTACCCTATTCCTGCCTCTGACCAACTTCATATTGCTGCATCGTACATCCAAAGCGGAAACGTGAACTTGCGGATTATTGACTTACTTGGAAATGAGATTTTAGCCAAAGATTATGCACAAAAAGAATTCACCGACAACATACAAATAAACCACTTGACCAGCGGAATATATTTCTGTGTATTCCAAAACGACCATGGAATAAGAACCATGAAATTTGTAGTAAGTAAGTAATCTTATCTTAGAACTAAATAGGATAAAAAGGAGCACCATATGGTGCTCCTTTTTATTTGCTAAAACTCACTTTACTTTATTTCGAAAATACATTAGAAATACTTTTACTACTCTAAAGATCTTCAAAACTTAAGGCTTTGCAACTCTTACATTTGCAAATAAAAACTTTGACTTTCCTTTTTGTTCTTATTCCATGGGATTATCAACATTTACTTATTTCTTCTTCAAAACCCAAACCCAATCACAAATCCCTGCATCGAATAACCGGTATTCAAATAGGATTGGAAATAATCGACCCTAAACATTTTAAAAATATGTTCTATACCAACGCCTAATTCAAGGTAACTTGGTGATGTTGGTGTTTTCAAATAATTCAACGAAACTACTTCTTGCCATTTCAATTTTCGAAACCAAGGAATTTTATTGAACCAGAATCCATTAAAATGATGACTCAAATGAGACTCAAAAAATGATTTGGAAGTACTGTATGCATAGTAATCGAGTAATTGAAAACCTCTATACAAAGGCATGGCAACGATAGTTTGGTTTCCATTAAAATGATGGAAATCTGGAAAAAACACGGATTGGTTGTTTAAAAATGTACCAGCCTTAAGGTGGTAACTGAAGTGGCCAAAAAGTTTAAAATCCATTCCATCATTTACCCAAATATTAAACTCGTCAAAATTTACCTTGCTGTTCAACCATGGCAAACCTTTGCGATAAGAAAGATGTAATCGAGGATACTTTGATCCATAATTGATTTTCTCGTATGGTCTTGAAGCATACTTCTGATCAAAGGTGATTCGTAAATTGATATCAAATGTTAAGGCATGATGAGGAGTAAAATAAGTATTTGGCATTTCTATATTAGCCGGTTGGTTCGAACTATACTCCTTGCCTTCCTTATCTTTAAATGTATAGTTTGTGTTGTTGGATAACGAAACACGTTGGCTGTATTCTAAACTGGTAACCAATACCAAACCGTTCACCACTTCTCCGCTAAAAGCCGGTTTGATAAAGCCTTTCTGGTATAATTTCAAATAGTTTTCTTCGAGTATTAAACTATAAAAAGTATTAATGGCCGGAGTTATAGGTTCTGTGCGATTAAATTGTTCTACAAAAAAACCTCCTCCTAAAGCCACCGCAAAATCTTTTACAGGATCAAAATAGTACCTTAAATTAGCCTGAGCATAAAATTGTTTGGATGCAAATCCATAACGTAAATGTGGAACAATAGAATATTTTTTTTCATCCTTAAACGTTTTGGTAAACGAGATCATAGGATTCACTACCCAGCCTTCAACTGTATTAAATTGAATAACGGTTAAGATAGGATCTACATAGAAATATTGGCGTTCGTAGGAACGAGCATAAGAATATCCGGACAAGGTAAAGGAACTCCAATCTAGTTTATTCCCCTTTCTATCCATCGAATCCATGTATTCCTTTGATTCCACAACTTGTTGCACACTGTCTTTTTCATGGTAATCACTTACTTCTTCTTCTGTTAATGGCACAGGACGAATTGCGTTCCAGGTGGAGTCATCTGTTTTATTCGATTTTACATCAACCGACAAAACTTCCTTTGTAAAATAATTCGCTACAAATAACGAGGAGTCGGTTTCGGTAGACTTTGTTTGTGCCTTATTCCCTTTTTGTTTTGGAATAATTTGCTCCGCCTTTATTTTCTCTACTTTTCGCACTTCAGGTGTTGCTCTGTTTTCAACAATGGCAACATCTTCCTTGGTATAAAATGTGGCCGGATACAACGACTTTACTTTATAGTTAGAATAAACACTCACAAAATATCCATTGCCACGGAATCCCAGAATTCCTAATTGAAAAATCAATCGTTGAGAAACAGGCATCCAAACACCACCGGGTTGTTGCGCATAATTTTGTTTAATATAAAGTGTATCAACAAACTCGATATTGGATTCTTTATCCAATACCAAATCGGTACTGTGCAATCGCCAACTGTCCTTTACTATATATATATGCCCTTTAAAAACCGGATCGTTTTTACGAATTGGAATTATCTGAATTTTAAACACTGTTAAATTATTTTCTTTCGACTCGCCGATTAACCTAAACCGATAATACATCATTGCATTGCTGGCAAGCGGAGAAATAAATCCACGTTGGTTTAATCCGTATGACGGAACAATATTGTCGTACAAGGTAAACTGCAACGCCGAAGCTTGGTTATAACTAAATGCTTGGTTATCGCCACTTACTTTAGAGGATATAAGTCGTTCTTTAATTTTGTTAGGCCTTTGAAAACTTAAGTCAGACAGCGACTCGGATAGGTAAACAATTCCCGGCTTAATATCTTCCGGAACTTTTATCAATAAAACTCTTTTCGGAATCGTTGTTAACCTTTGCATTCCCTTCATGTACACCCTACATTGGTATTCTTTTGCCTCTTGTCTGTATATTCCTCGCCTCGCTATTACTTGTCGCATAATCGGATAAGCCGGATCTTCCGCAGTTGCTTTTATATTAACTTCCTTTAGTTGGTAAGTACTAGGCAACATCACAATATCCAATTGCTTTGTTTCTTTGTCGGAAAGCTCGATAAATTTATTTTGTACAGCATATCCGATATAATGGAATCGAATTTCATAGGTGCCTGCCGACAAACGGAGTTCATAATTTCCTGCCTCATTACAGGTAGTTCCAATTTGCGTTCCTTTAACAAAAACACTTACAAAACTTAAAGGATTTCCCTTTTCATCGGTTATTTTTCCTTTCAACACAGATTGCGCAATGGTATAATTAACACCTATTACAAACCATATTAAATAAAAAAATACGCGACATAACTGCATGCAGCAATATAAGAATATCTACAAATACTCTTTGTATTTGGTATACATGGAAAATATTAAAGATGAAAGGTTATAGGTAAGTTTAAAATTCATTTGATTGGATCAAAAAAAAAGCCCAGCATTTTAATACCGGGCTTTTATTTATGATTGGGTTGAAATTATTTCACCTCTTCAAATTCAACATCCTGTACATTGTTGGTGTTTGCATTGGCTTCAGTTTCCGGATTCGGAGTTTCGCCTTCGGCCGGATTTGCACCTTGCGCTTGTTGGGTTGCATTGTACAAGTCTTGAGAAGCTGCTTGCCACGCTGCATTCAAGGCTTCCATTGCCGGGTCAATTGCTGCTAAATCTTTGGCTTCATGCGCTTTTTTCAATTCTGCAACTGCTGTTTCGATTGCTTCTTTTTTATCTGCAGGCAGTTTTTCGCCGTATTCCTTCAACTGTTTTTCAGTTTGGAATATAAGGCTATCCGCCATGTTGATTTTTTCTGCCTCTTCCTTTGCTTTCTTATCTGCATCTGCATTTGCTTCTGCATCACGTTTCATTTTTTCGATTTCTTCTTTGCTTAAACCGCTCGAAGATTCGATCCGTATTTTTTGTTCTTTATTGGTGCCTTTGTCTTTTGCACTTACATGCATGATACCATTGGCGTCAATATCAAAAGTTACTTCTACTTGCGGAACTCCTCTTGGTGCCGGTGGAATTCCATCCAAATGGAAACGTCCTAAAGAACGGTTCTGGTTAGCCATTGGACGTTCGCCTTGCAATACATGAATTTCTACACTTGGCTGGTTATCCGAAGCGGTTGAGAAGGTTTCGCTGCGTTTACTTGGAATGGTAGTGTTTGCTTCTATTAATTTGGTAAACACACCTCCCATGGTTTCAATACCTAAGGAAAGTGGCGTAACATCCAATAACAATACATCCTTTACTTCACCTGTTAAAACACCACCTTGAATTGCTGCTCCAATCGCAACTACTTCATCCGGATTAACCCCTTTAGAAGGTGATTTTCCGAAGAAATCTTCCACTGCTTTTTGAATAGCAGGAATACGGGTTGATCCACCTACTAAAATTACTTCATCGATATCTTTTGCAGTTAAACCGGCATTTTTCAAGGCTGTTTTACATGGCTCAATGGTTCTCTTAATCAAACTATCAACCAATTGCTCGAATTTTGATTTGGTTAATGTTTTAACCAAATGCTTTGGTCCACTTTGGGTTGCAGTTATATAAGGAAGGTTTATTTCAGTTTGTGCCGAACTGGATAATTCTATTTTTGCTTTTTCTGAAGATTCCTTTAAACGTTGCAAAGCCATTGGATCTTTACGAAGGTCAATTCCTTCTTCAGCCATAAACTCATCAGCCAACCATCCAATTATTGCATTATCAAAATCATCTCCTCCTAAATGGGTATCCCCATCGGTTGATTTCACTTCAAAAACACCTTCACCTAATTCCAATACCGAAACGTCATGTGTTCCACCTCCACAATCGAAAACCACAATTTTCATATCCTTGTGGTTTTTATCTAAGCCATAAGCCAAAGCTGCTGCAGTTGGTTCATTAATAATACGACGTACAGTTAATCCGGCAATTTCGCCGGCTTCTTTGGTAGCCTGACGTTGTGCATCATTAAAATAAGCAGGTACTGTAATTACCGCCTCTTTAACTTCTGTTCCAAGATAATCTTCGGCTGTTTTCTTCATTTTCTGTAAAACCATTGCCGAAATTTCTTGTGGCGTGTACATTCTTCCATCGATATTAACACTTGGCGAATCGCCATTGCCTTTTTCGATTTTGTATGGCACACGCGGGATTTCTTTTGCTGCTTCAGCAAAGCTTTGTCCCATAAAACGCTTAATAGAATAAATGGTATTAATTGGATTGGTAACAGCCTGGCGTTTTGCAGGATCTCCAATTTTACGTTCACCATCTTTTAAAAATGCAACAATGGAAGGGGTCGTTCTACGTCCTTCGCTGTTTGCAATAACCACCGGTTCATTACCTTCCATAACGGCAACACACGAGTTGGTTGTTCCTAAGTCTATACCTATAATTTTGCTCATAATAATTCCTTTCCCGATAGGTGACAATCAAAGTGCCAACCCTTTATTGGCAGAAAATAGCTTACATATTGTCAGCATTGATAAAATAGCGCAAAAGAACCTGACAGAATTGTCAGTTTTTATGTCAGTATTTATGGTACAAATTGCGGAACCTCCGCATCAATGGTCTTTTTTACTGCGTTGCCTGGGGGTAAAAATGGATAAATACTGTGGATCGATAAACTGGAGAATATTCCAAGGGCTCCGGTAATATTGGAATATTGGGTATTTTTTGGAACAATAGAAGTGCTGGGCTGGCTTAGATCCGTTACATAAGCCAAATCAGATGACCCTCCGGATGCATAATACACCATATCGCCATATTTTCGATAACTTACATTGGTTTGATAGGTAATATTTTTCTTTAAATAATCAATATAATCACGTCCCTTAATATTGATCGAATAATTGGATACCGACTTACTGAATTGAATGTTCTTCTGAATAAAATAATCCATGTATTTAGCTGCTGAAGAACCATCCGTATAATATTCGGTATAATTAAAACGAATAAACAAATCGTAGATTGACGCAGATGAAGATACTTTTACATTATAGAAAACATATCCAATATTTCCATTTGGATCAGGATCTGTGATATACATAACGTTGTTGGATGAGGTACCAAATCTGGCCGAATCAACCAAAACAACACTTTGAGATGTGTAATCTTTACCGGATACCGGATTATAAATACTTAACCAATATTGTTTTGATAAACCTGAAGCTCCAGGCTTAAACCCTATACAACGATAAACGTAATGGTTATCGGCGGCGAAAACACCGGGAGTTTTTGGAATCGGAACACGGGTAAAATAGTTAACTTCATTAAAATTAGAATATACTTTAACCTGCAAAGTAGTATCAAAATAAAGCGAATCAGCAATTTGCGCCCCTTCTTTGGTGGTTTGGTTAACCGAGTTCTGGTAGGTTTTCTGAATTCGAATATACTGGGTATCCTTATATGCGTCTAAAAACCCATACACCACGGGAGTTTCAATCCAAGGGGCATTGATTTCAAGCTCGTTTTTGCAGCTGTTCAGGCCAAATAACAGTAAAAAAATAAAAATAACATTCCGCATCGGCTGCGAATATAAAGAATAATGTATTGCTATTTTCTCCAACAACATATTAGTAATATTTCTTTACCAATTGGTTGCATCCATCGTATTCACAATAATTATATACCTTTGAAGCAATCATTAGATGAATCCATGAGTACTTATAAAGAAATCAAAAAAGTAACCACCCATGTTTTGCAAGAGATGAAGCAACGCAACGAAAAAATCTCTATGCTCACAGCCTATGACTACTCCATGGCTAAAATTTACGACGATGCCAAAATTGATGTGTTACTGGTTGGGGATTCGGCTAGTAATGTGATGCATGGTCACGAAACCACCTTACCTATAACTTTAGATGAAATGATTTCCCATGCTGCATCCGTTATACGGGCAGTTAAACGCTCGTTGGTTGTTGTCGATCTTCCATTTGGCTCTTACCAGGGTAATTCAAAAGAAGCATTGGTATCGGCAATACGGATTATGAAAGAAGCAGAAGCCCATGCTGTAAAATTAGAAGGTGGCGAGGAAGTAGTGGAATCTATCAAACGTATATTAACAGCAGGAATTCCGGTAATGGGCCACTTGGGTTTAACGCCTCAGAGTATCTATAAATTTGGCACGTATGAAGTTCGTGCCAAGGAGGAAGTTGAAGCTACCAAATTAAAACACGATGCCCGATTATTGGAAGAAGCAGGTTGTTTCTCCATTGTACTCGAGAAAATTCCTTCCAAATTAGCCAAAGAAGTTGCAGAAAGTGTTAAGATTCCTATCATAGGAATTGGTGCAGGACCATTTGTAGATGGCCAAGTATTGGTAAGCCATGACATGCTCGGCATTAACAAAGACTTTTCACCGAAATTTTTACGCCGTTACCTCAATCTTTACGATGAAATAAAAGGTGCAGTTGAAAAATATGTTGAAGATGTTAAAAATGTAGATTTTCCCAACGAGAAAGAACAATACTAATCCGGACTTTCCCGGATTAAACCTCAAATTATGTACAAACAAAAAAGTCCGGTTATTCTTTTTGAAGACAACCACCTAATAGCTGCCTTTAAAAAGTCTGGTCAAACCGTTCAACCCGAACCGGATAAACCTATTAGTTTAGAAGAAGAAGTTAAAGCGTATCTAAAAGCTAAATATAAAAAGCCTGGAGATGTTTTTTTAGGAGTAATACATCGGTTGGATATGCCTGTAAGTGGCATTGTACTATTTGCCAGAACCAGCAAAGCATTGGTTCGTATGAATCAGATTTTTCAGAAGCGTGAAGTTAAAAAAATTTACAGAGCAATAGTTGAGAACAAACCCCCTAAAGCAAATGATTTATTGGTACATTGGCTAAAACGGGATGAAGTAAGAAACTTTTCTAAGGCATATTTGGAAGAAGTTGAAAATGCCGAAAAAGCCCAGTTGATCTATGATGTAACAGAAGTTAATGCCGGAGAAACAACACTCAAAATTGAATTGATGACGGGCAGGAAACATCAAATTAGGGTACAACTTGCAGCAATTGGCTGTCCAATAACCGGCGATACGAAATACGGCGCATCCAAAGCATTAAAACATGGAGCAATCGGTTTACAGGCTGTAGAACTTACCTTTGTACATCCGGTACAAAAAACAACTGTTTCGATTAAACTACCTTAATGCTATCCCATGAAACTCATAAGTATAATATTGCTATTTTATTTATTAGATTCATCACAAGTCAACGGACAAAGTTTAAATGATACCCTCTATATTAAACATCGATTTTTAAGAGGAAATTGGTTTATGCAACAAAACATACCCATTAAACTAAAAAAAACAGAAACCCTTTGCAAAGATTTACCCGAAACCAAATTGCTTTTTGAAAATATTCGTCACGCAAGAATTACAAAATTCACAAGTGGAATTGGAAGTGTGATAATTTTATCCATAGGAATTGGAGCTGTACTTGCTGATCAATCAACGGCAACAAGCACAACTTTGATTGCCACAGGAATACTTGTTTATATTGGCAAAATCGAAATGGAAAGCCTGGAAGAAAAGGAAATGAAGGAAGTGGCGCGTCTTTATAATCTGTCGCTCAGACACTGACCGTTTGTTAATATTTTAACACCAACCAAAGACCCAAATATTTTACCTTCGCTTGGTGGATTATCTTCAGAGTTTAAATCAATCGCAGCTAGATGCTGTTATCAATACCGAAGGCCCTGTAATTATAGTTGCCGGGGCAGGTTCGGGCAAAACAAGGGTACTTACTTATCGCATCGCTCATCTGTTAAAAAATGGCACCGATGCCTTTCACATATTGGCATTAACGTTTACCAATAAAGCCGCAAAAGAAATGCGGGAACGTATTTACCATGTGTCGGGAACTGAAGCAAGAAACCTATGGATGGGCACCTTTCACTCCATATTTGCCAGAATATTAAGAACCGAACACGATAAAATAGGATACCAACGAAACTTTACCATATACGATACCGATGATGCGAAAAGTTTGATTAAATCAATCGTCAATGAATTAAAATTGGACGATAAAGTATATAAACCTTCGATATTACTGAACCGAATTTCGGCAGCAAAAAACGCCATGCTTTCAGCTGCGGATTATGCCAATGATTCGGAAAATATAAATTATGATGAATCAAACGGAAGACCGAAATTTTCTGCTATTTTTAGTCAATATGAGATGCGTTGCTTTAGAGCAGGAGCAATGGATTTCGACGACCTTTTAATTAAAACATACCATTTATTAAATACACATAACGATGTACTGTATAAATACCAACACCAGTTTAAGTATATTTTGGTGGATGAGTTTCAGGATACAAACGGGGTACAATATGCTATTGTTAAAAAGCTTGCGAACGTTTTTCAAAACATTACGGTAGTTGGCGATGATGCACAAAGTATTTACGCTTTCAGAGGTGCAACAATTAAAAATATTCTGAATTTTCACAAAGACTTTCCGGACACCAAGGTATACCGTTTAGAACAAAATTATCGATCGACACAAAATATAGTTAATGCAGCAAACTCGGTTATCTTACAGAACAAAGACCAAATCCAGAAAAAAGTTTGGACGGATAATGAAATTGGCGACCGGATAAAAGTATTTCGGGCCTTAACCGATAACGAAGAAGGAAAAGTTGTGGCATCCTCCATTTTTCAGGATAAAATGAATTTCCAGTGCATGAACAAGGATTTTGCTATCCTTTACCGCACCAATGCACAAAGCCGTTCGATGGAAGAAGCCTTGCGAAAAATAAATATTCCTTATAGGATTTATGGCGGATTGTCTTTTTATCAACGCAAAGAAATCAAAGACCTGTTAGCTTACTTCAGGGTGGTTATTAATCCAAGCGATGAAGAAGCATTAAAACGTATAATCAATTTCCCTGCCCGTGGTATCGGAAAAACTACACTCGACCATATCAATGTTCTTGCAAACCAACACAACAAAACTTGGTGGGAAATCATTCAAAATGCTGCTACTTATGGTATCAAATCAGCCTCTTCCCTGCAGGATTTTACCATGATGATCCGAAGCTTTCAAACCATGCTCGACAAAAATGCATACGATGCAGCGATGCATATTGCTAAACAAAGTACCATCCTTAAAAATCTTTACGATGACAAAACTGTAGAAGGAATTGCACGATATGAAAATATTGAAGAACTATTAAATGGTATCAAAGAATTTAGCATCGATGAACCAATTGACAATGATGGTGTGGTTAAAACACGCACCTTGCCTGAATACATGCAGGATATTGCCTTGCTCACCGATGCAGATAAAAAGGATGAAGAAACCGATGATTGTGTTTCGATGATGACAATACATGGCTCGAAAGGATTGGAGTTTAAATTCGTTTATATCGTAGGTTTAGAAGAAAACTTATTTCCGTCTCAAATGTCGTTGAATAGCCGCCAGGATTTAGAAGAAGAAAGACGTTTATTTTATGTTGCCATTACCCGTGCAATGAAGAAATTGCATCTTTCGTTTGCCACATCAAGATTTAAATTCGGAACGATGATTAATGCAGAACCCAGTCGGTTCTTGCAGGAAATTGACCCCCAATTTTTGTTGATGGAAGGTTTTAATAGTCGGCCGGCACCAAGCCAAACAAGTAGCTATGGCAAACAGAATTATTATAAAAAATCTTCCCCTCCAACAAAAACTATATCTTCAGATACCCCTGCAAAAGCTCCGATAATACCCAAAAATTTTAAACCTATAAACAAGGCTGTAGCTCCTTTAAACACCCTCAACAGTGAATTTGCCGGCGACGACACTTCACAACTTGAAAAAGGACAGAAAGTAGAACACCAGCGTTTTGGTTTTGGTGTTGTTTTAGAAATTGAAGGCAATGGAGATAACCGCAAAGCGCAAATTAATTTTGATGCCAATGGCAAAAAAGTGTTGGTTCTGAAATTTGCGAAACTTAAAATATGCCAGGAGTGAAGCGAATAGCAGTCTATTGTGGTTCTGCAAAAGGAGTTAATCCTGTTTATACAGAATCGGATTTAGCCCTTACCCGATTGTTACATAAAAAAGGCATTGGTATTGTTTATGGCGGAGGGAATATAGGTTTAATGGGAATAATGGCGGATGAAATGATTCGCTTAGGAGGTGAAATTATTGGCGTAATTCCTAAACTTTTACTCGAAAGAGAAGTAGCGCACCACGGATTAACCGAATTAATTGTGGTTTCGGATATGCACCAACGCAAATCTAAAATGTTTCAATTATCCGATGCCGTAATTGCAATGCCCGGTGGAATCGGAACCATGGAAGAATTGTTTGAGGCATATACCTGGACACAGGTAGGTTTTCACCAACTCCCTTGTGGTTTATTAAATACCAACAATTATTACCATCACCTAATTGGTTTGTTAAATCATATGACAAAAGAAGGATTTCTTAAATCGAAACAAAAAGAGATGTTATTGGTAGCTAACGAGCCGGAAACCCTATTGGATAAACTACTATATCACATAGTATAACATACTTAAACGACAACTTTGAAGATTTCGTTAAAGTCAAAAAAAATAAGGCGTAATTTCTATTTTACTTTTTTGCAGCCAGTTCTTTAATCTTTTCCTCGAGCACAAATTCATCCCCTTCGGTATAACCATTATGCGAATACACAATTTTACCATTCTGATCAAACAAAAAAGTATGTGGAATGGTAACCACATTCAAGGCTCGTTTTAAATCTTCATTTACATCCATTACCACATCAAATTCCCATCCCTGACCCGATACATAAGGTTTTACTTTTGGTACGTTTCTGGCATTATCGGTACATACAGCAACCAGTACCACCCCATATTTCGATTTCCAATCTTCTAACATATTGTCGTTTATATTGGTCAGCTCTTTTTTACATGGAGTACACCATGTTGCCCAAAACGACACCACGGTAATTTTACCATTTTTGGAGTAATCGCCTGTATTGATTGTTTTTCCGTTTACGTCCTTTAACTGTATATCCGGCATTGTTTGTGCGTTCTGAGCCATTATGACTGAACCATTGAAAGCCAAAACTAAAAGAATAAGTAACTTTTTCATATGTGGGAATTTGTGGTGAAAATAGAAAACTTTGATAATAAATACATACATCGTACCAAACTTGTGCAAATCTAAGTATACGGTCGAAATAATTCCTATTATATTCGAAGCAAAGAAGACAAATACATGAAAGTTGGCATTTTTTTTGGCGGTAATTCCCGTGAAAGGGAAGTAAGTTTCGCCGGTGGTCGCACCGTATATGATAACCTCGACAAAACTTTATTTGAGGCCGTTCCTATTTTTGTGGATAGTTTCAATAATTTTATCCTACTTGATTGGCATTTAATTTACAAAGGTAGTATTCGTGATTTCTATCCACCGGTGGCGTTTCTTAAATCCTCTAAAAATAATATTCAAATATATGCCGAAAGCATACCGGAAGCTTATTTAGATAATGGCCAAAAGATGGCGCATGCCTTGGGGAAAGTAATTCATCCCGAAAATTTAAAAAAGCATATCGACATAGCTTTCCTTGCTTTACATGGAAGTTTTGGGGAAGATGGTACCATCCAGGGATTACTCGAATGGATGCAAATTCCATATACCGGTTCCGGCATCTTGCCTTCTGCTCTAGGAATGCATAAAAAGATACAAAAAACTTGGATGCAATCGGCTGGATTTGATAGCCCGCTTTGGACATCCATTTTAAAAAATGATTGGATGACGGGAAACAGAAGGAAAATATTCCAACATGTATTGGAAACAGTTGCAACTCCTTTTGTTATTAAACCTGCTAACCAAGGCTCTTCTGTTGGGGTTTCGGTGCAGTCGAATTCGGATTTTAAGGCATTTGAAACTGCAGTGAACAAAAGTTTCTTTATGCTAACACTTACCAAGGATCACTGGAATACATTAACGACATCAGAGCAGATTTCTTTTATCCAACGAATGGCTGATGTAAAGGAAGGAATTTCTCTTCCTGTTATCATTAACCATAAAACAATTTACCATCCGGACGAACTAATATCCGTTATCAAAAAAGAATTCAAAACCTCCAAAAGTATCGTACTCGAAAGCTTAAGCAGTGAAACTGAATGCCTCATAGAAGAGTTTATAAACGGGCGTGAATTTTCATGTATTGTAGTGAAAAATGAAAAAGGTAAAGCAATTGCCTTACCTCCTACTGAAATTGTAAAAGGGCAGGAAGTATATGATTACCGTTCTAAATATTTACCCGGACTTTCCCGAAAAGTTACTCCCATTGATTTACCCGATAATAAAATCGAGGAAATACGATCAGAGTGCCAAAAACTTTTTACTTATTTCAAATTTAATGTGTATGCTCGTATAGATGGGTTTATCCGCCATGATGGTAAAATATTTTTAAATGACCCCAATACAACTTCCGGCATGATGCCATCTTCCTTCTTCTTTCACCAAGCTGCAGAAATCGGATTAAATCCTTCCCAATTCCTTACTTTCATCATTCGTACGTCGTTAATGGAACGTATTAATACTTTGCCACAACATACCGATTTACAAAAAATGTTACTACATCTCGATAAAAAAATATCGGGTAACAAGTTGCAAGTAACACGCAAAAAAAGAGTCGCAGTTTTAATGGGAGGTTACTCTACCGAAAGACATATTTCGGTGGAAAGTGGTCGTAATATTTATGAAAAACTAGCTTCATCACCTAAATACCTACCGTTTCCGGTATTTGTAACGGGCAATGAAATCACCCATAGCCTGCATCTCATACCTATTAATGTGATGTTAAAAGACAATGCAGATGATATTCGAGAAAAAGTATTTCATTTTAAAAGACCTGCCATAGTCAACAAAATAATAAAAGAATGTAAATCGATAATTGAAACTTATGGTGAACAAAATAACCTTTTTGCACCCACTGAAATTTCTTATAAAGAACTCTCCAAAAAATGTGATTCCGTTTTCATAGCACTGCATGGAAGACCCGGCGAAGACGGAACAGTGCAGAAAGAATTGATCAAATATAAAATTCCATTTAACGGTTCTGGTGTTGAAAGCTCACAAATAACCATCAACAAATTCGACACGAATGAACTGCTTAGAAAGAAAGGCTTTTTAGTTGCCGATCATATGCTCGTGTTTGAAGCTGAATGGGAAAAAAATCAAAATAAAATTATTGAAAAAATTCACTCAATCGGATATCCTTTAATTGCTAAACCGGCCGACGATGGTTGCAGTTCGGCAGTAAAGAAGATTAAAAACAAAACGGAACTACTACATTATGCAGCAGGCGTTTTTCGACCTACTCTACAATTAACGAAGGAAATGGCTACTAATTTAGGCATAAGCGAGAAAGAAGAATTTCCTAAAAAGTCATATTTCCTAATTGAGCGTTTTATTGATAAAAAGAATGCCGTGCATTTTCTGGAAATAACGGGCGGTATGCTAACCGATTACAACAAGAATGGAAAATTAATATTTGAATCATTCGAACCATCCGAAGCATTAGCAGGAGGAGATATTTTATCACTGGAAGAAAAGTTCTTAGCCGGTCAAGGACAAAATATTACCCCGGCACGATTCCATAATAATATTGCCATCAGAAATAAAATAAGCACACAGGTACAGAAAGTGTTAGTTGATGGCGCTAAAGTATTGGGTGTTGAAGGTTATTGCAGAATAGATGCATTTGTCCGAATCGACAAAAAAAACAATCCGGAGGTGGTATTCATCGAAGTGAATTCATTACCCGGTATGACGCCGGCTACTGCTATATTTCACCAATGTGCACTCAACAATTATAAGCCTTATGAATTCATTGATGCTATATTAGAATTTGGCAGAAAAAAAATGTTTAAAAATTAGTTTATACGTATATAAAATATATATTTGTAGTATAAATTATCTATCATGGATGCCAAGGTTACCTTAAGCTTTAATGCAGATATAATTCATAAGGCAAAACGATTTGCAGATAAAAACAACATGAGCTTATCTAGGCTAACTGAATTTTTATTGGCTCAAATCACAAGCGGCAATTATAAATCCTTAGAAGATTTACCGGTGTCTGATTGGGTTCAGGCTGTTGCCGAAGGGAATGCCAGTTACCAAACCAAATCTCAAAAACGAAAATCGCTCAGGGATGCATACTTTAAATCCAAAAAGTAATGCATGTTTTTCTTGATGCCAATATTTTAATTTCGGTACTTAATAAAGAATACCCTACGTTTTCTTATTCCTCCCGAATATTAAGTCTGGCTGATCAACCTAAATACCAACTTTATACCTCGCCTATTTGTTTGGCTATTGCTTTTTATTTTGCAGAAAAGAAAAGTGGTCGAAAACTTGCTTTTAAAAAAATGGATATTTTATGTAACAAAATTCAAATTGCAACTAGTGATGTTGAAACAGTAAAAAAAACATTAGCAAATAAAGCCATATCCGATTTTGAAGATGGCCTTGAATATTATGCTGCTATCCATAGTAAATGTACCTGCATACTAACCGAAAACGAAGCGGATTTTCATTTTTCAGAAATTGAAGTTTTAAATGCTAAAAGCTTTATTGAAAAGCATTTTAAAAATGACAGGTAAATCAAATTTATATGTGGCATTGCAAAACAAAGAGTTCAAACTCTTTTTAACTACCCGTTTCTTTCTCACCATTGCCCTGCAAATCCAGGCTGTAGTAGTAGGATGGCAAATATTTAAATTAATGCAAGACCCCTTTTCTCTTGGCCTGATAGGTTTGGCGGAAGCCTTACCGGCATTAAGTATTGCGTTGTATGCTGGGCATATCGCCGACATCAGCAGCAAACGGAAAATTATGATTCGCTCGATGTTGGTTATGATACTATGTTCGGCCGGACTAGCATTGGTTTCTTCCGATATTTTTATCATTGGTATTGGCAGCGGTATCAGTGTAAAATACATGTACCTTTTTATTTTTATCAGTGGTTTTGCACGTGGATTTTATGCGCCAACCGGCTTCTCCTTTTTATCGCAATTGGTAAACCGCGACCAACTTACCTTTGCTTCTACATGGAATAGTTCAGCCTGGCAAATTGCTGCCATTATTGGTCCGGCATTAGGCGGAATATTGTATGCCTGGATTGGTATAACCTTTACCTTTTTATTTGTATTGGGATTTACCTTACTGGCCATGGCAGCCATGTTTGCTATCAAACCCAAACCAATTATGCCTTTGTTAAACAATGATTCTATTGCAATCCGATTAAAAGAAGGCATTCGTTTTGTGTTTCATAATAAAATAATGCTGAGTGCCATTTCACTTGATTTATTTGCGGTATTATTTGGCGGTGCAGTTGCTTTACTCCCGGTTTTTGCCGACAAAATTTTGTTTGTTGGTGCCGAAGGTCTAGGCTTGATGCGAGCTGCGCCTTCTCTTGGTGCCAGCCTAACCATGATCTGGATTTCATTTCGCAAACCTCCCCAATATCCTGGAAAATTATTGCTGATATCGGTAGCTGCATTCGGAGTATGCATGATTGGTTTCGGTCTAAGCACCTCTTTTTACCTTTCCCTTATTTTATTATTTGCGAGCGGTGCGTTTGATAGCATAAGTGTTGTAATCAGAGGAAATATCCTTCAACTGCAAACTCCGGATCATATGCGGGGTAGGGTTTCGGCTGTTAATACCATGTTTATTGGTTCATCCAACGAAATTGGGGCATTTGAAAGTGGAACTGCCGCAAGACTTATGGGCCTGGTTCCATCCGTTGTTTTCGGGGGATGCATGACTTTGCTAGTGGTAGGTTTCACAAACTGGAAAGGAAAAACCCTGAAAACTTTCCAATACTGAGTTGCATTCATGTAAATGCTTTATTTTCGTGCCCAATGAATAAGAATAACACTTATATCGACTACGCCAAAGAAGTGTTCCAAATCGAGGCAAAAAGCATTTCAGATTTATCCAAACAACTGGATGAACAATTTATTTATGCGGTTGATGCTATCCTAAAAAGCAAAGGAAGGTTGGTTATCAGTGGGGTTGGAAAATCCGGATTAATTGGCCGTAAAATGGCTGCTACATTTGCCAGTACAGGCACGCCCAGCATGTTTATGCACCCGGTGGAAGCATTCCATGGCGACCTTGGAATGGTAAAAAAAGAAGATGTTTTTATTGGCATTTCTTATTCAGGTGAAACAGAAGAACTACTTAAAATAATTCCTTTTATAAAAGCCCACAAAATCCCGTTAATAGGAATGAGTGGCAATAAAAAATCAACACTGGCAATCAATTCTGATGCCCATTTAAATGTAAAAGTTTACAAGGAAGCTTGTCCACTTGAACTCGCTCCTACTTCCTCAACAACTGCAACCTTAGCCATGGGTGATGCATTGGCAGTGGCATTGATGAAAGCCCGTAATTTCCAACCAAAAGATTTTGCTCAATTTCATCCGGGAGGAAGCTTGGGTCGCAGGTTGTTAACTACCGTTGAAAGTTGTATGCGCAAAGAGAAACTTCCTATTGTAAAACCGGAAGATGGAATCAAACAAGTTATTGCTATCATAAGTTCCGGTCGTTTAGGCTTGGCTGTTGTTGTTGATAATGGAATAATTAAAGGTGTGATTACGGATGGCGATTTACGCCGTGCCATGGACAAATACGAAGCAAAACTGGTAACAATGAAAGCCAGAGAAATCATGACTTCAAAACCCCGAATCATCAGCAAGAATATGATGATGGCAGAGGCAGAAGAACTTATGAATGAACATAAAATAACTTCACTGTTGGTTGGCGAGAAAGGAAAACTTACAGGCGTAGTTCAGATTTACAATGTATCCTTATAATTATTTCAAAATGACTTTATACGATAAAATAAAATCCAATACCTTTCTGCTTTCCGGACCATGTGTAATTGAGAACGAAAGCATGATAATGAACCTAGCAGAGAAAATTTCGATCATTGCGGAAGAATTAAAGTTCACCTACATTTTTAAAGCCTCCTTTGATAAGGCAAATCGCACTTCCGTTGATTCGTATAGAGGACCGGGTATAAAGGAAGGATTAAGAATACTCCAAAAAGTAAAGGATACATTTGGATTGCCAATTGTAACCGATATTCATGAAAGTCATCAAGCAAAACAAATAGCTGAAGTAGCTGACATTTTACAAATACCCGCATTTCTCTGTCGGCAAACCGATTTACTGGTAGAATCAGCCAATACCGGAAGAATAATCAATGTTAAGAAAGCACAATTCCTTTCCGGCATGGACATGAAACATGCTGTTTCAAAAATTGAATCTACAGGAAACAAACAAATCATATTAACCGAAAGAGGAACCATGTTTGGATACAATAACCTTGTGGTTGATTTCCGAAATCTCATCGACATGAAAACCTTTGGTTACCCTGTTTGCATGGATGTTACACACAGTTTACAACGTCCCGGTGGTTTAGGTGGGAAAAGTGGCGGTAATCGCGAATATGCCCCTTATATCACCAAAGCAGCAGCAGCAGTTGGATCTGATGGATTCTTTTTTGAAGTTCACGAAAATCCGGATATGGCTTTGAGCGATGGTCCCAATATGATTCCATTGCATGAGTTTAAAGCACTGCTGGAAGATTGTGTGGTGAAATTTAGGGGAAAGGGATTAGGGAACAGTAATTAGGGAACAGTGGTTAGGGAACAGAGATTAGTTAACAGTGATCCGTAAACGTGAAATGTAATCTGTGATCCGTGATCCGTGATCCGTCAACTGTGATCCGTGAACCGTGATCCGTGAACTGTGAACGGTGATCATGCATTCACCGGCTTTTCACTTATTGATTTGATAAAATTCAATCCCACTCGTAATTGCCCGTAAGAAATATCCTCTCCTAAAGCCTGTTTTAAGGAAGTCAATGATGTATCATCTAATTTCTCCATAACTACTTTTATTTTTTCTATCCATTCATCACTCACAAAGTCATACACGTTTACTTCACCTGTACCAACAAATTCGGCTAAGTGGCCTTCAATGGTTGTAATTGCATAACCACGCTGCGTAGCAATTTCTTGTGCATTCATTCCTTGTTTATACATTTCCAGTGTTACGGCTTTACTCTCCCCCTTCACTACTTTCGCGTTTTTCTCTGTAGTTTTCTTTACGCGTTTTTCCAATCCCGGAACTTCAAATTTAAAATCACCAAGTGTTACACTTTGAATCAAATGTAACTTACCCCAAATAACATCTTCCAGTTCCGTAATAGCTCTTAGGTATTGCTTGATTTGCTTCTTACCTTTTAACAATAGTTGTATGTTTTGTAATGGTTTTAATATTTCCGTTTGAAGGGATTGAATAAAAAAAGATTTTGCCTTTACTACCCTTTCATTTAAAAGCTCCCCATTTACTGTGCTTTCTTGTAAAAGCTGGTTTAATTGCACCACAAAACGATCGGCAAAATCCTGTTGTTTTTTGATGATTTCAGTTAGTCCAAAAGTAGTAGCCTTTACCACTTCTTTTTCCGGAATCTTTTTTTCTGCCGTTAACTCATCAAACCGATGTACTTCTACTACCAATTTACTCCAGTCAAATGTTCGTATTAACAATTGCGCCGCAAATAATGGTTTCTCCTTTTCAAGCAATTGATAAACTTCATCTTCTTTATTTTCACGTGCAGAAAATTGCACGATACGTTCATCATGATGCAAACTCTTTGGGAAAATCTTCGATAATAAAATTATTCCATCCAAAGTCCTGCATCTGCTTAAAGCTACATACACCTGTCCGGCCGCAAACGATGAACCTGCATCGATTACCACTTTATCAAAAGTTAATCCCTGGCTTTTATGAATGGTAATTGCCCAAGCTAATCGTACCGGAAATTGCGTAAAGCTACCCAACTCTTCTTCTTCAATCGAATTGGTTTCTTTGTTAAATCCATATTTAATATTACTCCATTTCTCCTTTTCCAAATCCATTTCCACTTCACTATCGGCTAATACTACGGTTATTTTATCTGAGGAAAGGCTTTTAACAGTTGCGAGTTTTCCATTATAATAACGTTTACTTGGATCGCTGTCATTTTTAAGAAACATAATTTGTGCTCCTTCCTTTAACGACAATTGCATTTCGGTAGGTAGCGATTTTTCTGAGAAATCACCTTTAATCTCACCCGAAAACTGATGCAGCTTCCCTCCAAGTTTTTGCAATTCCGATTGGTTGATTTTATCGGCCATATAATTATGAGTGGTAAGTGTGATTCCATTTTCAGCTCCTTCGGAATTATTGGATCGGTATCGTTGATTGAGTAATTCAAAGTCAATTTCCGACATGTTGTTGTTCCGTATTTGATTCAACAAATGAATAAACTGCTCTTCCTTTTGTCGGTATATTTTCTTAAGCTCAATAAAAACCGGAGGATTATCTTTTATAACTTTGGCACTAAAGAAAAAAGGACTTTCATAATAATCTTTCAATAATGGCCATTCGTTATCACTCACAACCGGTGGCAATTGAAATAAATCTCCAATAAACAAAACTTGAACGCCTCCAAAAGGCAAATTCCGTTTGTGCCTGAAATGTCGTAGAATCTCATCCATCGCATCCAGCATATCTGCCCTAAGCATACTCACCTCATCAATTATCAACAAATCCAGTCCATGGATAATATCCAGTTTCTCTTTGCCAAAACGGATATTCTTTATCAGTGCATGACGATCCACCGTTGCCGTATGGTTAAAAATCCTTGTTTCTTGTGGCACATAAGGAATAAAAGGTAATTGAAAAAAAGAATGCATCGTAACACCACCGGCATTAATGGCTGCAACTCCGGTTGGTGCCACAACAACGGTGTTTTTACTTGATTGTTCCCGGATGTATTTAAGGAAAGTTGTTTTCCCTGTTCCTGCTTTTCCAGTTAGAAATAAGTTACGGTTGGTAAAATTTACAACCTCAGCTGCAAGGTTGAATGGTTCGTTTTCAGAATCGGTATTCATAGGCGTTTGAATTTAATTTCAGTAGTATATTTAATTCCATCATGGCAATTGCAGTTCTTCCTACTGTATTGAAAAACCACTAAAACAAATATATAAAACTTTACCTATCAAATCAATCAAGTTATAAACCATCCAGAAATTCCATGGTATTTACCCCATCCGCATAATCCCAAAGTTCGGGAAGTTGCGCTTGTCCAAAGGGTATATAACCGGTAGTCTTACCAACCACACACTGAATTTCTTCATTACTATCTTGTAATAATTGCGCCAACATTTCCTCCGAAGTATAGTGCTCATAAAACAAAACCGACAAAGGGGAAGCAATTCGTTTATCTTGTTTTACTAACAAAAAGCCATTGTCGAGATGCTGTGTCAAATTCATTAAAAAGATGGATTTATGATAGGTATAGTTGTTTGCATATTTGTTATGGTCGACAATGGGTGCAAACGAAATAAAATTATCCAGCATCAAGGTAAAATCATACGAATCGGGTACATAAAGTTTAGATACATTCCTACATCCCAAACCGAAATAAGTGAATATATCTTCCCCTAATTTCTTAAAATCTTCCGGGGTTTCGTTACCGGTAAGAATTCCAACACTGCTCCTGTTTTTCCGTAATAAACTTGGTTTATCTTTAAAATAATATTCAAAATATCGGTTGGTATTATTGCTTCCGGTGGCTATCACGGCATCATACGCTTTGGGTAATCTTTCTTCGACTATTTCTATGCTTTTCTCCAATAATGGATCGATACGAATTAACTCTTGCATAACATATTTCATCAATACGGTATCATCCGAAGAAAGTTTGACCAAAGCTTTATTTCCACTCAATAATACGCATAGTAAATCGTGTAAACCAACCAAAGGAATATTCCCTGCCATGATAATTGCAACTTGTTTCGGAGTATGCTCTTTTTGTTCAAAATCTGAAAGCCATTTCGATAATTTCTCCTCTGTTAATTGGCCCGACCAGGATTTTAAGACTTTTATCACATTTTCGCGGGTGAACCAATTGTTATGAATATAGGCTTCATGAAACACAGAAGCCTCAGATTCTGACCACTTTTCGAAGCTTTGTCCTAATTTTATAAAGGCAGTCTTGATTTGTTGAAAATTCATAAGAATTTATTTTGTGTGCAAATCAACAAAACTTAACTTGCATCTGTAAATTTTATAATTAATAATTACAATATGGCTATTATTATTACCGACGAATGTATCAATTGCGGGGCTTGCGAACCGGAATGTCCCAACAACGCAATTTACGAATCTGGTGCTGAATGGGCTTGGGCAGATGGAAACAATCTGAAAGGCACTATTAATGTGGATGGCGCTGATATTGATGTGGCGAAACGCAATGCTCCTGTTTCAAACGACACGTATTATATCGTTCCTGCAAAATGTACCGAATGTGTGGGTTTCCACGAAGAACCTCAATGTGCGGCTGTTTGTCCGGTTGACTGCTGTATCCCTGATCCGGATCACGTAGAAAGCAAAGAAGTTTTACAAGGCAAGAAAGAAAAAATGCACGCTTAAAATTGATTAGCATCCTTATAGTTAAAACCGGTTAGAATTTCTGACCGGTTTTTTTTATCTTTTACTATCTGCAATCAAAGACAATTCCTTATACCAATCTTCCCCAAACTTTCTAATCAATGCCTCTTTTAAAAAGGAATAAACCGGCACCTTATGTTTAGCCCCTAATTTACACGCCGGTTTACATACCTCCCAACGGTGATAATTCAAGGCTTCGTATTCTCCAACGGTTGATATTCGTATCGGATACAAATGGCATGAGATGGGTTTGCGAAAGGTAGTTTTCCCTTCTTTCCATGCCTGTTCGATTCCACAGCTTAATACTCCAAGTTTATCACGAAACGAAAAATTACATTCTCCTGTAGGCAAACAAGTGGTTACTTCTTCCTTGTCGACATCCATTTCCCATACCCCTCTTTTTTCGATATCTTTTACCGACTCCAAAGTTAAATAGGGTTTAATATTTTCTAATTCAAATTCGATGATTGGGATTTCAGATTTCAGTAATGGTGCCCCAAACTCCCCTTCGATACAGCATGCACCTTTGCATTTACCCAAATCGCAAATGAAATGTTTCTCTAAAATATCTTCTGAAATCAAGGTGTTTTCGTGAATAATCATGGGTACTTCTGTATAAATATTACAAATTAAGAAACAAATCTGTTCAAATGTATTTATTTCGAATACTTATTTCAGACACCATGAAAAAACACACTGCGATTTTCTTTATTACGATACTTTTTATATTGGGATGCAATAGCGACCCAAGGGCAAAAATGCCTCAGACCGGCGAATTCGGAATAGCATTTACTGAAAATGAGCCCAAATCCGTTTCGGATGTAATCCATCTATTGGATTCAGGGAATAATATTCCGATACAAGTAAGTGGCGTAATCAGCAATTATTGTAAGGGAGAAGGATGCTGGTTAACCCTTAAAAACGAAAATGGGGAAGATTTATTAATTGAAATTGATAGCCAAGCATTCGTTTTACCTTTGCATATTGAAAACAAAACCGCCTTGGTTAACGGAATAGCAATAAAAGAATTGGAAGGGGATAAAAAATTATCGGTTCATGCCAGCGGAATCCTGATTAAATAAGCTGGTATGGGGCTTACCTGCATTTAATCCGGCTTCCATCGCTCCTAATTTTTCAATAACCTCTGCATAAATAGAATCGATTTCTACCGGCTGCATTTTATAATAGTTGAATGATTCTTTAAATTGTTTTTCGTCGACTCCATATTTCTTATAAACAGTTTGGTATCGGTTAAATGCCATTTGCTTGGCGCTGTCCGATTCATTTCGGTCCACTTCGCCAATCGATTCAATTAAATGTAAATCCACCAATACATTCGACATCTGTTGATGCGTTAAAAGATTGTCGGGCTTTGCAACTTCAATGGTATTTACCTGGTTGCAACAAATAAATAGTAAAAGTATGCCCAGATAGAAATATTTTTGCAGCAGTTTCATCGTGTATAAAGATATGTCTGTAGCAGCAAATATTCAACAATTCAAGTCACAAATTCCGGAAAACATTCAATTGGTGGCGGTTAGCAAGACCAAACCGGTAGCATTAATCATAGAGGCTTATCAGGCAGGGCAAAGAATATTTGGCGAAAACAAGGTACAGGAAATGGTTCAAAAGCAAGCTGAACTACCCAATGATATCGAATGGCATTTAATCGGTCATTTGCAAACCAACAAAGTAAAATACATTGCAGGATTTGTAGCCTTAATTCATTCCGTTGACAGCTATAAATTATTAGAAACTATTAATAAAGAAGCTCTCAAACACAACCGAATTATCGAATGTTTGATGCAAGTTTATATAGCTACAGAAGATACCAAATTCGGACTCAACGAAAAAGAATTAGAAGAAATTTTACAACAAGTGCAACTTGGTAGTCTAAGCAATATCCGGATTGTAGGATTGATGGGGATGGCTTCCAACACCGAATTCACCAATAAAGTGAAACTGGAATTCAGATACCTCAAACAGATTTACGATAAATTTGTAATGATACAACATCCACAGATTCGGTTTGGGGTTTTATCCATGGGAATGAGCAGCGATTATCGCATTGCCATCGAAGAAGGAAGCACTATGATAAGAATTGGTAGCAGTTTATTTGGCGAAAGATAATTTCAATCTTATTTAGCCGGTTGACCTTCGGTGTATTTACTCGGACACTTTAATAAAATTTTTGAGGCAAGAAATTCTTCGCCTTCCATCTTCCCAATGATCACAATTTTTTCTGAACGTTCGAAATCTTGTGGTTCGGGAGCACGATAGATTACCTTACGTTCATTTCCTTTTTCGTCAATCAAATAAAAGGAAAAATAATTGGGGTCAATTTTCGGATCATATTCTTTTGTTTTAGTTGAATCTAAAACACCAACAATATGAAATTCTTTACCGGGATTTTCAGCAGCTACATTAAAATCTTCGTAGGTACTGGCATCTCCATAGGTACTCACAATAGCTCCAATTGCAACCGCAATCAATACGATTAATATTATATAGGTTTTTTTCATCTTTAATTTTTATTCTCTAACTTTTTAATATTTCTATCCAAAAGCACCAAATAGGTCGTAATTCCAATAAATAATATAGCGATTACGGCCACCACCACATAAATTTTTCCTGTATTCTGGGGTTCAACAGTTGGAGTTGCAGAAGTAACAGCTTGAAGAAAGATCAATAAAAATGTCATTATAAATCGTGTTTTATTTTTTTAAGACGTTGGAATCTAATTCCTAAATCTGCTATCCAAAAACCAATTAAAGTCCACCCAAGAACAGCGGGATAGAAAATTACCCGAAGGCGGTTGTCTAAATCATAGCTATTGAAACCTGGGTTACCACCATTTCCGGGATGTAATGAATCCGTTAATCGGGGTAGGATAAAAATCAGGACGATATAAACCGGGAAACAGAAAATATTATAAACAGCAGAAACCCTTGCTCGCTTTTCAGGATCATCGATAGAACCTCTCAAAACCAGATAAGCCAGATACATTAACATTCCAATAGCTGCACTATTCAGTTTCGGGTCATTGGTCCAAGGTGTACCCCACGTAAAATTTGCCCAAATCATTCCGGTAACAATTCCCATGGAACCAAAAAGGATACCGATATTGGCATATTGTGCCGAGCGGAGATCCGAATCCGGATTTTGTTTCGATAAAAAACGAATGGCGTGAATCATAGAAGCCAATAGGAGTAATATCATTCCAAACCACATTGGAACATGATAAAATAAGTTTCTGATTGTTTCCTCGAGAATAGGTAAATCCGGAACAGGCATCAACAAACCTGCAACCAAGGCGTATAATACGCAAAGCACTCCGAGATATTTCAAGCCGTTTTTCACTGTTGCGAATGTAGTAAATGAAAAGAATAATCAGGGTGACTTTTTAAATAATACTTTGTCTTTATTGGTTCTGTCGACCGGGGCATGATATCCTACCATGGGTTTTTCTTTCTTTTTAATCAGAAACATTATTGGAATAGAAATGATTGGTAAAATCAACGCGATTACAAACCATAATCTTGAAGAATGACCTCTTGTATGGGCATATTGGGCTTGGGCAATTGCGATTCCAATAAATACCGGATAAATAAGAATCATTTCCATAGTTAATCGTTCAAATGGTTATTGATAGAAACAAAATAAAAACAAAAAGGATTACAACATGGTAAAATCTTATTCAAAAGATAAGGGCAAGGTAAAAGAACCGTTGTGTTAAAACTTTTTTTGAAAGTAGAGGAAGGAATTAATGAAGCAACCACGAAACCGGTAGAAATAGTATTGAATCATGAAAGAGAAAGAGAAAAGCCAAAACTGCAAGGGCAAAAAAAAACCCCAACATTACTGTTGAGGTTTTTTTACTGATCCGGCAACGACATACTTTCCCGGGTTTTATCCTAGTATCATCTGCGCTAATGGGCTTAACTACTCTGTTCGGAATGGGAAGAGGTGGACACCATTGCAATAGTCACCAAAAAGAACGTATACATGAACGAATCATGTATTTGACAATAATTGAAAGAAAACACAACCAAACAATAGAATAAAAATTTAAGTATACAGGTAATTAGTACTACTCGACTTTGACATTACTGTCTTTATATCTGTAGCCTATCAACGTAGTAGTCTTCTACGACCTTTAAAGGAAGTCTCATCTTGAGGTAAGTTTCGTGCTTAGATGCTTTCAGCGCTTATCTTGTCCGTACATAGCTACTCTGCACTGCGGCTGGCGCCACAACAGATACACCAGAGGTACGTCCGACCCGGTCCTCTCGTACTAAGGTCAGATCCTCTCAAACTTCCAACGATCACATCAGATAGGGACCGAACTGTCTCACGACGTTCTGAACCCAGCTCGCGTGCCACTTTAATCGGCGAACAGCCGAACCCTTGGGACCTTCTCCAGCCCCAGGATGTGACGAGCCGACATCGAGGTGCCAAACCTCCCCGTCGATGTGAGCTCTTGGGGGAGATCAGCCTGTTATCCCCGGCGTACCTTTTATCCTATGAGCGATGGCCCTTCCATACAGAACCACCGGATCACTATACTCTACTTTCGTACCTGCTCGGCTTGTTTGCCTCACAGTCAAGCCCGCTTATGCTATTGCACTCTACGTACGGTTACCAAGCGTACTGAGCGGACCTTTAGAAGCCTCCGATACAATTTTGGAGGCGACCACCCCAGTCAAACTACCCACCATGCAATGTCCCCAAATAAATTGGGTTAGACTCCAAGCAAATAAAGGGCGGTATTTCAACGATGACTCCACCATGCCTAGCGACACAGCTTCAAAGTCTCCCGCCTATGCTACACATCATTTGCCCAAAGTCAATGCAAAGCTATAGTAAAGGTGCACGGGGTCTTTCCGTCCCGATGCGATTAACCGGCGTCTTCACCGATACCACAATTTCACCGAGCTCATGGTTGAGACAGTGCTCAGATCGTTACACCATTCGTGCAGGTCGGAACTTACCCGACAAGGAATTTCGCTACCTTAGGACCGTTATAGTTACGGCCGCCGTTTACTGGGGCTTCGATTCAATGCTTCGCCTTGCGGCTGACATCCCCTCTTAACCTTCCAGCACCGGGCAGGTGTCAGGCCATATACGTAATCTTTCGATTTAGCATAGCCATGTGTTTTTGATAAACAGTCGCCTGAGCCATTTTACTGCGTCCCGCACAAGTGCGGGAACCCTTTATCCCGAAGTTACAGGGTCAATTTGCCGAGTTCCTTAACCATGGATCACTCGAGCACCTTAGAATATTCATCTAGACTACCTGTGTCGGTTTGAGGTACGGGCGATTGCAACTATAGTTAGAGGTTTTTCTAGGCAGCATGCTTACATACACTATCCACTTGTCCGAAGACTTGCGGTACTATCACTTTCGACATTCGTTGCGGATTTGCCTACAACAAATATATCTACAAGTTTTAACGAACTATTCCGTCAGTTCGCGGTATTGTCACTTCTGCGTCACCCCATCACATTGCAATCGGTACAGTAATATTAAACTGTTGTCCATCGAAATCGCTTCTTCGCTTATTCTTAGGTCCCGACTAACCCTGATCCGATTAACGTTGATCAGGAAACCTTAGTCTATCGGTGGAAAGGTTTCTCACCTTTCTTATCGTTACTTATGCCTACATTGGCTTTTCTAATCACTCCAGCATGGCTTACGCCACACCTTCACTGTTATTAGAATGCTCCCCTACCACTCTCGCCTTACGGCGGAATCCACAGCTTCGGTACTAGATTTGATGCCCGTTTATTATCCACGCTCAATCGCTCGACTAGTGAGCTGTTACGCACTCTTTAAATGAATGGCTGCTTCCAAGCAAACATCCTAGCTGTCTTAGCGATTGAACCACGTTAGTTCAACTTAATCTAGATTTTGAGACCTTAGCCGATGGTCTGGGTTCTTTCCCTCTCGCCCTCGGACCTTAGCACCCAAGGGCTCACTCCCGAGAAACATGTCAGCAGTATTCGGAGTTCATCTGAGCTCGGTAGGTTTTGACACCCCCTTACCCAATTGGTAGCTCTACCTCTGCGACACTCTTACTCGAGGCTGTTCCAAAAAACATTTCGGGGAGTACGAGCTATCTCCCAGTTTGATTAGCCTTTCACCCCTACCCACAAGTCATCCGAGAACTTTTCAACGTTCACCAGTTCGGACCTCCAGTACCTGTTACGGCACCTTCATCCTGCTCATGGGTAGATCACTCAGGTTTCGCGTCTACCCCCACTAACTATACGCCCTATTCAGACTTGCTTTCGCTGCGGCTGCGTCCCTTAAGGACTTAACCTTGCTAGTGAGGAGTAACTCGTAGGCTCATTATGCAAAAGGCACGCCGTCATCCGTCTTGCGACGGACTCCGACCGCTTGTAAGTGTATGGTTTCAGGTTCTTTTTACTTCTCTGTTCGAGATTCTTTTCACCTTTCCCTCACGGTACTAGTTCACTATCGGTCTCTCAGTAGTATTTAGCCTTACCAGATGGTGCTGGCAAATTCACGCAAGGCGTCTCCGACCCCGCGCTACTCAGGATACTGCTAGGTAATAATAAAATACGTTTACGGGATTATCACCCTCTATGATGTACCTTTCCATGTACTTCAACTTCGTTATTATATTCCATGTTGCAGTCCTATAACCCCAACAATGCCGAAACATTATTGGTTTGGGCTGTTCCCCGTTCGCTCGCCACTACTTAGGGAATCACTGATTTGTTTTCTCTTCCTCCGCTTACTTAGATGTTTCAGTTCAGCGGGTTAGCTATAAGTCAGATATACTGACGGGTTTCCCCATTCGGAAATCTACGGATCAAAAGTTCTCAGCACTTCCCCGTAGCTTATCGCAGCTTGGCACGTCCTTCTTAGCCTCTGAGAGCCTAGGCATCCCCCATACACCCTTAGTAACTTAATGATTAAAATATCCTAAAGTTTTTAATGTAAAATTGTGTTTTCTTTCAATATGTCAAAGAACTTCTTCACCCAAAGGTGAATTGTGGATTGTATGGATTCGAACCATTGACCTTTCCGTTGGTTAACGGAATGCTCTACCATTGAGCTATGTATCCAGAAGTAAAGAACGATTAAGGTTTCCCTTAATTGGTGGAGAATAACGGTCCCGATAGTTATCGGGACGAACCGTTTACCGGTTGTCATTTTCCTTTGTGGAGAATAACGGATTCGAACCGTTGACCCCCTGCGTGCAAGGCAGGTGCTCTAGCCAGCTGAGCTAATCCCCCAATAGCAGTGTGTGTAGTCCCGCCCAGATTTGAACTGGGGACCTCTACATTATCAGTGTAGCGCTCTAACCAACTGAGCTACGAGACTATGATTGGTCTACCAAACTCAAGAAGGTTTTAGCCTCTTCCTGATTTAGCTATTGGTTTCCCTACAGCTTAAATAATTTAAGAACAAAAAAAAATTGAAGTATTTTAAGATAGCAAACGATTCAAATCCCTGAAACTCTAGAAAGGAGGTGGTCCAACCACACCTTCCGGTACGGTTACCTTGTTACGACTTAGCCCCAGTCACTGGTTTTGCCCTAGGCCACTCCTTGCGGTGATGGACTTCAGGCACTCCCAACTTCCATGGCTTGACGGGCGGTGTGTACAAGGCCCGGGAACGTATTCACCGGATCATTGCTGATATCCGATTACTAGCGAATCCAACTTCATGAAGTCGAGTTGCAGACTTCAATCCGAACTGAGCACGCTTTTTAGGGATTAGCTTCATGTTGCCATGTTGCAACCCTTTGTAGCGTGCATTGTAGCACGTGTGTAGCCCTGGACGTAAGGGCCATGATGACTTGACGTCATCCCCACCTTCCTCACTACTTACGTAGGCAGTCTCTTTAGAGTCCCCAGCATTACCTGATGGCAACTAAAGATAGGGGTTGCGCTCGTTGCGGGACTTAACCCAACACCTCACGGCACGAGCTGACGACAGCCATGCAGCACCTTGTTTTGTGCCCCGAAGGGAAGCCACCTTTCGGCAGCGGTCACTCACATTCAAGCCCAGGTAAGGTTCCTCGCGTATCATCGAATTAAACCACATGCTCCTCCGCTTGTGCGGGCCCCCGTCAATTCCTTTGAGTTTCATCCTTGCGGACGTACTTCCCAGGTGGCATACTTAACGCTTTCGCTTGGGTCCTAACGGTATATCGCTAAAACCGAGTATGCAACGTTTAGGGCGTGGACTACCAGGGTATCTAATCCTGTTTGATCCCCACGCTTTCGTGCCTCAGCGTCAATAATGGTTTAGTGATCTGCCTTCGCAATCGGTGTTCTGTATCATATCTAAGCATTTCACCGCTACATGATACATTCCAACCACCTCAACCATATTCGAGGCTATCAGTTTCAATGGCAATTTTACAGTTAAGCTGCAAGCTTTCACCACTGACTTAATAGCCCGCCTACGCACCCTTTAAACCCAGTAAATCCGGACAACGCTTGGATCCTTCGTATTACCGCGGCTGCTGGCACGAAGTTAGCCGATCCTTATTCTCACGGTACCGTCAACACATTACACGTAATGTGATTTCTTCCCGTACAAAAGCAGTTTACGACCCATAGGGCCTTCATCCTGCACGCGGCATGGCTGGTTCAGGGTTGCCCCCATTGACCAATATTCCCTACTGCTGCCTCCCGTAGGAGTCTGGTCCGTGTCTCAGTACCAGTGTGGGGGGACATCCTCTCAGACCCCCTACTGATCGTAGCCTTGGTGAGCCATTACCTCACCAACTAGCTAATCAGCCGCATGCTCATCCCTATCCGCCGGAGCTTTGATAGTAAGTAGATGCCTACTCACTATTTTATGTGGTATTAATCCCTCTTTCGAGGGGCTATTCCACAGATAGGGGCAGATTGCATACGTGTTACGCACCCGTGCGCCACTCTCAAAGTCGTATTGCTACAACTTATCCCGTTCAACTTGCATGTATTATGCCTGCCGCTAGCGTTAATCCTGAGCCAGGATCAAACTCTTCATTGTAAAAGATTATTTGATTGTTCTGGTCAAGGATTTGAAACTTATCAAAGTTTGAAAAGTGTTTGCTATCTTAAAACTTCAAAGAACTTATATCTATTTCCGCCGAAGCGATGATATTCAAATTAATTTCCGATTCGTAAAAATCGGGGTTGCAAAGGTATGTGCTTTTTTAAATCTGTCAAGAAATATTTTAATTATTTTTTAACATCATTAATAAACTTCAGAACATTGCTGTTTCCAATTACTTCCTTACTAAAAGGTCTTTTGGAAAGCGGGTTGCAAAGGTATGTGTTATTTTAAATCTGTCAAGAATTATTTTAAAAAACTTTTCATATTAATCCAACGTGTTGATTCCAATTCATTTAAAGTATCATTCCTCCATCCTGCTGCACATATACTGTAATCTCTTTGTATCGCTTACCTTTCTACCCATTAAATAAAGAACTACTTAACCATACTTCCCATCTATTTATCTTCGGTTAAGGGGCTGCAAAAGTATGCCCTTTTTTATTCTCTGCTAATAATTTTGCAGATTTATTTTCATCACCTTGAACTTCAAGGCATAAAAATCAAAAACGTATTTCATTTAATTCTATTCCATAATATTCCGAATTCAATAACTTCGCAGACCTTAACAGATATATATGAACCTAATCGAAAAACACCATAACCTAATAGAAGAAGCATCTAAAGCATTGTTGGCAAGAAATTACTATTCGCCTTATCCTGAATCACCTAAAGCCTATCCAGAAGACGCTGAATCCAAGGGCCTGCATTACTTTAGTACATTAATGAACCATAACTTTACCGAATTAATACAAACTTCTGAAGAATGGATTGGCGAGGAAATTTCACCTTATTTGCAGGTTGGTATTGGCATTAAATATCCAAAACATGCAATTGATACTTTGTTACAGAACGCATCACAATCCCAAAAAGAATGGGCAGAAACTGATGTATTAACCAGGGCTGCTATTTTAATTGAAACATTAGAACGAATTCGTACCCGCTTTTTTGATATTGCTTTTGCTACCATGCATACTACCGGACAGGGGTATATGATGGCATTTCAAGCATCCGGTCCTCATTCTAACGATCGTGCTCTGGAAGCTATAATTACCGGTTACCAAGAATTAATGAAAGTGCCGGCTCAAGTTGATTGGATTAAACCGATGGGTAAATTTGACTTATCAATACATAAAAACTGGAAACCTGTGCCTAAAGGAATATCTCTGGTGATTGGTTGTTCTACTTTCCCAATATGGAATACCGTTCCTGCTGTATATGCCAGCTTAATAACCGGTAATTCCTGTATTGTTAAGCCACACCCCAAAGCCATTTTGCCGATTGCTATTGTTATTGCTGAAATGCAGAATGTATTGAAAGAAAATAATTATCCTCCTCATTTGATTCAACTTGCAGCAGACACAACCAAGTCTCCAATAACCAAAGAATTAGCTGAAAATACAGCGATTAAACTGGTTGACTTCACCGGCTCTTCTTCTTTTGGTAGTTATATAGAATCGTTGCCTAAAACCGTATTCACAGAAAAAGCAGGAGTAAATTGTTTAATAATTGATACCGTAAAGGACATTACACCTGTATTGCAAAATATTGCTTTATCAGTTTCCTTGTATTCAGGACAAATGTGCACCGCCCCACAAAATATATTTATTCCAAAGAATGGCATAAAGACAGAAACCGGGAATATGTCGTATGAAGAAACCATTCAAGCTCTTGTGGCTGCTGTTAATGGATTGGCAACCCATCCCAAGGCAGGTGCCCCTACGATAGGCGCAATTCAATCTGACTTAACTTTTAATCGGATTCAGGATGCAAAATCTTTGGGAGGGAAAATCATTCTGGAATCACAAGCGATAGTTAATCCGGATTTTAAAGATGCCCGCATCGCGACTCCCGTAATTATAGAATTGGATCGCGACCAACATCATGTTTTTAACAATGAATGTTTCGGACCAATAATATTTGTCATTAAAACCAACGATACACTAGACTCCGTAAATCTTGCAAAGTCGCTCGCAATTGAAAAAGGAGCTTTAACTTGTGGCGTTTATTGTACGGATAAAACTTTGTGTAAAAATATCGAATCAGAAATGAACAGTGTTTACGTACCGGTGTCGTTTAATTTTACAGGAGCGGCTCTGATAAATTCGCATGCTGCGTTTAGTGATTTTCATGTAACGGGTGGAAATGCGGCAGGCAATGCCAGTTTAACTACCTCTGAATTTATTGTAAAGCGATTTGTATGGGTAGGTAATCGGTATGCTTAATTCGGCATGTATCTACTTGTAAGAAAAGCCTGAAAACTGATAGCTATAAAAATACTCTAGCGTGGTTTGTCCGGGAGCAATGGTAATATCCATGATTTTTTCATCCTTTACCTGATTTCCTTGCAGGTGTAAAATCAATTTGTGATTTCCTTGCGGAAGTTCCATTCGAGTATAGGAAATAGAATAAGGTAATAATTGCCAGTTTCGTGTATCCGCATGTTCCGTTGCCGCATTCACAATGGTCAGTAGGCTACTTGCAATTTCGAATCCTGCGGCACCATCCTTATCCTTTTTCTTTCTTTTTTCTTCCGCCAATTTATCTAGGGCCAAGGTTTCGGCTTGTTTAATTGCCAATCGAAGTAAAGCTTCTCCTATTTCCTTCAACATGCGATCGTTTAACGATTTATATGCAATGGCATCGATTGGCTCTACTAATTCGAGACGTGCACCGGCAACCAAACTATCTGCAAAAAGATTCGCTTGGGTATAGAGCGGCATTCTTGATCGGTATTTGGGAAATGCTACACTTACAACTTTTAAATTGGTTAAATTTTTTTGTTGCTCTTCATTTCCTACATTATAGGTGTAACTGATCCCCAACTCCGTGTTCATCAGCAATACATTGCCATTCCCTGCATCTGAAATTATAAAATCAATTCTCCATTCTTCCTTGAAAGGTCCTAAACCATTGTTCCATAGAAAAACCACACTACCTGAACTATCAGCCGGCTGACTGTAAGTAAGTCCAAATTCATGTTCATAAGATGATTGCTCTTGGTAGAATCCTGTTAGGTGTGCGGTTCGAATCAGGTCATGTTTCAGTTGCATTGGAACGGAATCCATTAAACCACTGTAATCTTCTCGATAAACCTCCAAAGCATTCCTATAGGCTATAAATGCATCATTATAGTTTTGTTGGGCGTCATAAATTATACCAAGTAATAAGTGAGCGAAAGCATCTCGTCTGTATTTATTTTCATTTTTGAAAGCGTCGGTAATTTGTTGCATTTTTTGCTGCATCCTTTTACATTCAACCAGTGCTTCATCATATTTCCCAAGTTTGATATAATTTAATGTGGTAAAATAATGCAAAAGTATTTGTTCAAATGGCTCTCCTCTATAAGGCTTAATCGTTGGATTGGTAAGTAAACTTAATGCTTGGGCTCCATTATTTTTGGTTAAGTCCTCTATATAATAATCCGCTAGCCTAAAATAGGAATTACTTTGTTGGTATTCCTTCATCATCCAATAAACCGTTCCCCTATTCAATAAGTAAAGCAATTTATCGCGTTCGCGTTTAGAGAATTTAGGGTCGTCGAGAATTTTATGCGCTTCGGTATAATTGCCCTTATATATAGCATCCATCATATCTGAACTCTTTTCATAATAAGTGGCACATGCTGAGAACAAGACAATACATGCCAATACGCATCCGGTGCGGCCATATTTATTAAGTCGAAAAAGCACTTGGTTAATTAGTTCTTAACGTACTTTTTTATTTCCTTCTCTCCTATCCAAACCTTTTCGTTGGTTTCGAGATTGGTAAGTTCCAGATTAATTTGGTAGGCAACTGTCTTTTTGTTCTTGTATTGGTCTACGATGGAAGAAATTACACCATTCATCATGAAATCGGCTCCTTTTTCGCGACCCCACTTTTTCTTGGTTTCTTCTGAAGAGAATGTTTGTTGATCGGTACGCTCATCTCTAACCTGGCTACGCTCATCTCCAGACTGTACAACTCCTACCACACCTGAATTAATAAATGCCTTTTCCATATCCTTAATAAACACGATAGGGTCGATATGTTCGGAACTTTTGTTTTTTACAGTACCAATAATTACAACCGGTTTCCGGTTATGCTGCACTTCAAAATTACTTCTCCATGGTCGTGCTAAAACATCTGCAATTAATTCGTTGGCGGTTAATTTAGAATCGGTATCATTCCATCTGCCGCTCAGGTCAGTTTGTGTATTGGGGTCGACACGTGTTATTTTTCGATCTGCACATGAATTTCCCAATAATAACATGGTTACAAGAATTGGGGTAAGGATTAACTTTTTCATAAAATAGGATAATTTATTTTCTATACTCAAAACTAATAAAAATGATGCCATAATTTAAAATAGAGAAAAAAAATGCGTCCATTAAGCGAAATAAGCCTTTAAAAACAATTGCGGATAAAAAATTGGAAGTCAATGTACACCTTACCTTTAGAATAATTATGTTTACGGCAAGAAATTAAAAAACATGAAAGCAAATATCCTAAAAACCGTGTTGTTATTGTTGATATCGTTCTTTGTGGTTGATGAAGTTGATGCGCAACAAAGCACAAAAAAAGAAAAAGTTAAACCTATAAGGGAAAGTAAATGGAAAAGATCGTTACAAGCCGGTTTTTATTATAATCAAAGTAGTTTTAGTGATAGCTGGAAAGGCGGTGGTGTAAATACAATTGCATGGAATGGACTTGTAAACAGTAAAGCAAGCTATACAGATGACAAATTTAACTGGACCAATGATATACAATTGCAATACGGGCAAAATAATACCAAGGATATTGGAGTGCGCAAAAACTTTGACCGTTTATTTTTTGAATCGAAAGCTTCTTATAAACTTAAAGGTGCTTGGAATGCGTTTGCAGCTTTATCCTTTCTATCTCAATTTGAAGCAGGATATAAGTATGAAAAGAAAATGGTTGATGGTTCAGATTCCATCGTTCTCATTTCAGAGTTTATGGCACCGGCATATGTAACGGAAGCATTTGGACTTGAGTACAAGCCAGCTGAATACTTTTCATTACAATTTGGTTTTGCATCTTTTCGGCAAACATTCGTAATCAATCAAGATTTATACAAACCGGAATATACTTCATCCAATATATTGTATGGCGTAAACAAGGGCGATTATTACCGCAATCAAATTGTATTTCAATTTATTGGTAATTATGATAAAGAAATATTTAAAAATATAACCTTAAAAGCAAGGTATATGTTGGTGGTAGATTATAAACAACCTGACCATGAAGGTATCATCAACAGGCTTGATGCAAGTTTGGTTGCAAAAATAAATAAACTTATATCAGTAAACTTCGGAACCATTGTTCTATATGATTATACACAAATTGATGAATTACAATACTCACAACTTTTAGGGGTTGGGATGCTATTTTCCTTCAGTAATTTTGAGGAAAAAAAATAATACAAGCTGAATTAAGAATAATCCTGTCCATTCAGCTAATTTGCGCCACAATGAGTGATAGACCTTTAATACTTGTTTCAAATGATGATGGAATAACTGCCCCCGGAATACGAGCCTTGGTGGAAGCTGTTAAACAAATTGGAGAAGTGGTAATAGTTGCACCTGATAGTCCGCAAAGCGGCATGGGTCATGCGGTTACCATAAGCAAACCACTGCGACTCGAAAAAACCGATATTTATGGAGATATCGTTTCTTTTCAATGTTCGGGAACACCGGCCGATTGCGTAAAGTTGGCAGTAGATAAAGTATTGCATCGCAAACCCGATTTACTGGTTTCAGGAATCAATCATGGTTCCAATTCTTCAATAAATGTAATATACTCGGGAACCATGAGTGCTGCAATGGAAGGTGCAATTGAAGGAATACCTTCTGTTGGTTTTTCCTTGTGCGATTATGCTTATGATGCCGATTTCACTCTTGCAATTCAAATTGCAAAAAGAATAAGTACCAACATCATTCAAGATGGTTTACCACCGGGAACTTTATTAAATGTAAATATACCAAAAGTAGACTTTGGTACTTTTAAGGGCATTAAAGTATGCCGCCAAGCCACAGCCAAATGGCAAGAAGAATTTGATGAAAGAAGAGATCCAAATGGAAGACGCTATTTTTGGTTAACGGGTAAATTTGTAAATATGGACAAAGGAATTGATACAGATGAGTGGGCACTTGCCAACCAATACGCCTCTGTTGTTCCTGTACACTTTGATTTTACGGCACATCATGCTATTCCTGCAATAAACCAATGGGACTTATCCCTAATTTGATTTAAAAACCTCACGAATAAATGCAACTGAAAGACAAAGTAATTTTTGGGGTAATTCCCGGTATCCTTGGACCAACTATCGTAATGTATCTATTTTACTTGGCTAACTTTAAACATGAAGCTTTTTTAGATTTCATGGAAACATCGGTTACCAATGGACTACTGTCGCCGTTATTAAGCTTATGTGCTTTAATTAACCTTGGAACATTTTACCTGTTTTTGCAATTTAATAAACTTTATGCCGCTCGAGGAGTAATCCTATCTACGTTTATATACGGAACCTTAATTATTGTATTAAAATTTCTCCTTTAATGGGAGCAGGAAATAAGGAAGTGCAGACCTAGTTTTTACAGAGTGCCTGTAAATCGTTTAACTCGCCTTTGAAAACATTGATATCAACGGTTCCTTTTATACCATTTACTCTACCCTTATCGGTATGTTGCCAGAATTGCCAATTGTTTAATTTCACATTCAAATCCGGTGTTTTATAATGTGCAATCCACAAAGGGTATTTTTTAAATTCACTTCCAGTGAGGTATTGCTTATAAAAACCATAATTGGTATAGAGAATTGGTACCATTCCATATTTCTTCTCGGTCAATACCAGCCAACGCTTAAGATTTTTCTTTAATCGTGCAGGAGGACAACTTCCCCTCAATTCAATATCTAAAACAGGTGGTAAATCGCCCTTTTCTAACTTGGGTACCATTTTAAAAAACAATGCAGCCTGTTCATCCGCCGTTAAATGTGGTCGGAAAAAATGATATGCACCTCTCATTAGTCCGGATTCTTTGGCCTCTTTCCAATTTTCCTTAAAATAATTATCGACAACCGTTCTTCCTTCGGAAGCCTTTATAAATGCGAATGAAAACTCAATATCTCGGTGTTTCATCTTACTAACGGCTTCCCAATCAATATTGCGCTGGTGGCGAGAAACATCAATTCCATGAACTTCATAATCCCCTGGAATTTCAACCCCAAAATTTGCATATGCCGGTGAGGTTGTTACATTTAATCCGGATGAAAACCCGTTTGCATTAAAAAAAGCAGATACAGCAATGCATGTAGCAGTTAATAATACTTTATTTAAATGTTTGTCAATCATGTTACTATCTCTTGATTTAAAGTGCAATATAGTAAATTAATTTAAATTTAATGTGCATAACATGTTAACACTTATAAACAACCCTTGTCGGATATCCATCAAATGAGGACATTCAGTAAAAAAAAGCAATTGTTTGCATACATAACTTTCCATTATTGAAATTATTACATAAATTTGCGACCCCTTTAAATAAAAGCTGAGCAAGCATTGATTCACGTTTGGTTTTTTATTAAATGAATGGCGGGGTAGCTCTCCCGATTGCTATCGGTCCCGATGAATATCGGGAGGTTAGAGCGTAGGATTCATATCCGCCAGCTGGCGGAGGGCAGTTTCAAATCTGTATAAATTGAAAAAATGGCGGGGTAGCTCTCCCGATTGCTATCGGTCCCGATGAATATCGGGAGGTTAGAGCGTAGGATTCATATCCGCCAGCTGGCGGAGGGCAGTTTCAAATCTGTATAAATTGAAAAAATGGCGGGGTAGCTCAGTTGGTTAGAGCGTAGGATTCATAACCCTAAGGTGGGCAGTTCGATCCTGCTCCCCGCTACAGAATGAGTGTGAGTGCGAGAATGAGTGTGTGACATCACAGAATTAGAGCGAGAGTGAAAGTGAAAGCATCACCTCGCTCTTTTTTTATAACAAAATTAAGCGTAGGATTCATATCCGCCAGCTGGCGGAGGGCAGTTCGTCCCGATAGCTATCGGGACTGCTCCCCGCTACAGAATGAGTGTGAGTGCGAGAATGAGTGTGTGACCTCACAGAATTAGAGCGAGAGTGAAAGCGAGAGCATCACCTCGCTCTTTTTTTTGCAAACTATCCTTGTGCAGGATTCATATCCGCCGGAATGAGAGCGAAAATCAGAGCGAGAAAGAGAAAGAGAGCGTAAAACCGCAGATGAATCGGCATGTGATTGGGAAAAAGAGCATTGAACAGCAGAAGAATTAGAGTGAGAGTGAGAAGAAGAATGTGCATGTGAACGAGTGAACAACCATGTATAAGGAATTTGGTAATGTGCATAAAATGGAAAGAATTCCAGGCAATAAAAAAGCCCGTGTTGATTGCTCAACACGGGCTTTTTAAGGATATCTAAGAAATTAATGTTTAACCAATTTCTGTACGAAAGACTGACCATTCATTTCTACAGTCAAGAAATAAATTCCTGCTTTCAGGTCGTTCATTCCATTTAATGTAGTTTGATTTAAGCCACCTTTCATGAATTCTGTTTTGGTAACTAATGATTTACCGGTAATATCCATCAAATTCAAAGTAACAGTACCTTCAGTAGTTAAATCCAATTTTACATTCAATTCGTTTCCGAAAGGATTTGGATATACTGATAAAGGTTGGCTCATTACATTTTGTTTGTTTTTATCCGACAATACCATGAATGAAGGAGTAAATGGAGTAGTAGCATCGGTACCTGTAAACTGACCGAATCCGGTTAAGTTATTAATCGATAACTTATTGAACTCAACTGAATTTGCAGAAGTGTACAAGAAATTCCAAGCTCCACCGGTATTCTGAGCACCAATCATGTTTTCAGCACTTGGGTTGGTTCCTTGCCAGATTCCTTTGTGGTATAACTCCAAAGTATAGTTATAAGAAGAAGCCGGAGAAACCGAAATATCCCAATATGCATTCATGTAGTTACCACCTGCATAAACTATTCCCATTGGATTAGTTCCAGAATACAAACGAACTGTTGCGCTAGTTGGAACTGAACCACCTGCCCAAACAATTCTAGCAACTGTATCTAATCCGAATGTTACTACCTGAGGTCCACCAATTGAAGGAGGAGTAGCCGGAGTTAATACGCAAGCTGGCGGAATTGCAGTTGGTGTAAATTCGATGGCACCCAAATCTGAAGCTCCTGTTGAAAGCATGGTTGAACGAGGATTTCCATTGATATCGTTAGTTATCCATGAAGTTGGTTGACCTTGTCCATTTGCTGACCAAGAATTTGCGTTGGTAGGATTAGGTGTAAGGTTGGTATTGATATTGGTATAACCAGCATCAAATGAAAGACAGTTTTTGCAATATCCTGCAGCTTTCATGGCAGACATATTGTTAAATGTTTGTCCGCCTGTAAACATTACCGTTCCAGTAGTGTAGAAGTTATTGTAATCAAACTTGTCAAATGCATTCAATGTACCACTGGTATAAATTACATTACCACTACCAGAGTTAGTCATTATATTGTTTTTCATTTCAAAACCTTCACCTGTGTTGGTACCTGCATAATGGTAGTAATGGGTATAGGTAGTTGTACTATGTATGGTATTATTAAACCATTTAGAACCAGCACCGGAAGTATATCCTGTATAAGCTAAATAACCAGAGTTCATTGGCAATACGTTGTTATAAAATCTGGTTCCGTTTGAATAATAACCGGTATAATACACATAATTATAATTGCTGGAAGAAGCATTAACCATCTTATTGTTATAGTAATCTTGACGGTTACCATAATAACCCCAATAGTACCAGTATCCATATGAAGTACCTAACATGTTAAAGGTATTGTTAAATATTTTGGATCTAGAAGTTGGTAAATATCCACCATTTCCATAGTAACCTAAATAATATGCATAATAATAACCGGTAGTTACATTTATTATATTATTAGAAACTTCTAACGCTGAATCCGGATACATTGGTCCATATAAGTAACTATATGTATTGGTACCATTGTTCATGTTGATGGTATTACCACGTACTTTCAAGTCGCGTGTATACAATAAATACCAGCAATAAATACCTACTTGGGTGATCGTGTTGCTATCAATGATGATATCGGACATTTGACCGGCATAGGTAGAAGTACCTTGCATGTAAATACCATAGTAACATCCTTTGAAGATACTTTTCTTAAATGTACTCTTGCTTAACACTCCAGCAATATTCAATACATAACTGGTAGTAGTAGTAATAGGTCCATCCAAGTTACAATTAGTTACTTCGATATTAGACACCACACCACCTATATTCATAACGTTTCCACCTACCACATTTTGTTTTAGGGTTAAACCATTGAAACGGATAAATGAAGAACCGGTGATTCCGATTACCGGTGAAGCATTGCTTTGGATAATTGTATTTCCATAATTTCCGCTTTGGGAATAGATACTGATTCTACTTGTATCAGATAAGCCAACCACATTTGAGAAATTAACAGCTGCAGGTTCGGTATACGTACCTTGTGCAACAATAAAGTTAACATGTCCACCAATACCACGTGTACCTACAGCACCAACAGCATTCGTTAAATTAATAAAATCACCACCGGTAGCAGCAATAATATAATCTCCACGCAATGGAGGAGCAAGTGCATTGGTTTTCAAGGTATCGTTAGTTCTGTTTTGGTCGCCTGCACCATTTGGATTAGAGGTGTATGCTACCAACATATTATTCAAGTTAGGAATATCAATTTGGTTCATGCCATCAAACGTAATCAATTGGCCTTCGCATGGATTTAAAGTACCAACCCAAGGAATAGTTACAGGTGGCGCATTATTTAAAGAATACGAAACGTTTACAGAATTGATAACTGTTGAACCGTTGTTACGAATACGTAAAACCAAGTTTTGCGTTCCTGTACCAACAGGGAATGAAGGACTAACTACTGCATCAACGGAAACATCCAGATCTAAACCAGGATATTCATCTGCTCCAATATTTGGAAGATTTCCTCTCACTTCACCATCCACGTCAGTTGGAACCCAACCGGAGGTATTCATACCTCTGGTACAAGCATTAGAAATATGTAAATCACCACCAGCTAAATTAACAAATGGAGGAGGATTTAAATAGAATGAGTTAGATCCACCACCGGCAAACGAAACCACATTGTCTTGGTTATACCAGATACCATTGCGGTATAAGGTATTTCCACCACCTTGGCGGTAGTATACATTGTAATCAATTGCAGAAGGGTTACCTGCATTTGGATTAGATCCAATATAAGCAGCACCACCGGAAGTATTGCTACATGCAAAAATATTGTTTTTGATATCTGTTTTAGGTTGCATGGTTCCACCATCACCGGCGAAATAGAAACCATATCCACTTGGGCTACCGTTATGGTAAATGGTATTATGATAAATTAAACAAGTAGGAGTTGGGTCAGATACTATTACACTACCGTATAAGTATAAATACATTCCATAATAGCCACCACCTGAATATCTTGCGAATGCAGGTTTGATGATATTGTTGGTTATACGCAATGGATTGTTGTAAGTACCATAAGGATAGTATAGATACATGGCATAATAGTTTGCATCTACGACGTTACCATCGAAAATACTGGTTATCCCTTTGTATTGAACTGCAATATAATTATACATGTATGCATAAATTCCATACTGGTTGGTTTGACTCAGGGTTGTGGTCATATTAACCTTGTTGTTCTGAACGGTTAAACCACCTGATAAGTAATAAAGATACATACCCATGTAATACATGTTATTTAATGTATTACCTCGTATTTTAATATCTCTGTTAAAGATACCTTCTCCTGTAGTTGTATAACCATAAACATACAATCCATAGTAACCATTGGTAAACACATTGCTATCAAGGGTTAAAGAATCAACTTTATTGGAAGTTATTCCATAACCGGTAGCAGTTGCTGTCATTACAAAAGGATACTGTGTTCCAGTTCCACTTACCAAGGTAACGCTACATTTTTTAATGGTATTAGAACCACCTGCGTTGTTAGCAGCATTACCAATTACTGCAATACCTGCTCCACTTGAGCTAAGGTTACGCACTGACATATTTTGGAATGTGGTGTATTTACAACCGTTCAAGCGAACAACTGCCAATGAGGAAGCATTTGCTTGAATAATGGTAGTATTCACATCTTGGCCGGTAAAAGTTACTGTATTAACCGGAGATGAACCGGCAGCTGCAGGAATAACAACGGTTTCGGCATAAGTACCCGGACGAACATCAAATGTTACAGGTCCCATGATACCGGAAGCCAAAGCATTGGTAGCTTGGGCAAAGTTGATAAAGTCAGGTGTAGTACCACCAATCGTATAATTTCCACTTAAAGGAGCAAATAACTGTAATGAACTACTATCATTGTTTCGACGGTTGTCTAAGTTTCCGTTAGGTCCGCTTGTATATACTTTAAGGTTATTGGAAGAAACCAAGTTAACTTGGTTAGGACCTGTCATTACCACTTGAATTTCGTCGCAAGGATTTAATGTACCTGTCCACGTTTGGGAAACAACCGGTTCAGCGTTTAATTTATAACTTAAATCGAAACTATTGATTACGTTGGTACCTACGTTACGAACACGTACCACAACATCTTGTAAACCTAAGGTGATAGGTATAGTTGGCGACAATACTTTGGTCAGGAATAAATCATTGATTAAACCACCTGCTTCATCGGCACCTATCATTGGCGCGATAACTGATCTAGGTTCGCCATCCACATCATTTGGAGGGGTGATACCTGCCATAAAAATACCTTTGGCACCGCAACCATCCTGTAAATGGGCATCAGAAGTACCAGCTGAATAATTCATGTTCATAAACGAAGGGTTTACGTTGAATGAACTATCTCCACCAGCAGTAGCAGTCTGGTAATTGGCAGCTGTATATGCAGCACCTCTGTATAATAAGTTAGCAGCCGTACTCCAATAAACATTGTAATTAATAACGTTACCGGTTGGGTTGGTTCCAAAATAAGCAGGATACAAAGTACCTCCGCCGTAATTGGCAAAAATATTTCCTTTGATAACCTGACCTGTTACCGAACCACCTGAATAGTACATACCATATCCGCTACCCGTATTGGTAACGATGGTATTGTGAACGATTTGCTGATAATTAGCTGCGTTATTTACATTGTATAAACCATAATTAGTTGAATAGGTACCACAAATGATTAAATTGTTTTTAATCATCGTAGGACTGGTAATCATACCATTTGCATAGTACATCCAGATACCTCCGTAAGGAGCTCTAACCTTGTTATTGGTTACAAAAGAAGATTGGGTAGTGTTGTTGTTGTTGTTGTAATAGAAATATACACCAGAACCTGAAGAAACATTTGAAACGGTAATATCATTGTTATCTAAAACACAAGGATTGTAGTGGTAATACCAATAAACTCCGTAATATGATGCATTGATAACTTTATTATTGGTAACTTGAACTCCTCTGTTGTATGAAGTATTAGAAGCACCATATAAAGCAATTGCATAATAACCATTGGTAGTAGTGTTTCCATCGATAATAGTTGAATCCGCATATTGGGTACTGAAACTATAACCAGTTAATGAGTTAGAAGCTGCGATACAAGAAGAGGTTAAGGTTAGGTTTGCATGGTTAGGTAATCTGATATCACAATTTTGAATGGTATTACAACTTCCTGCAGGAGAACTTGTAGCACTAGAACCAGTAGTAGTATTGTTATAAAATACAACAACACCGCAATTGGTAGTACTTGTATTAATAATTGTCAGGTTTCTTACCTTAACATATTTACATAAGTTGAACTGCCAAATAGTAGTAGTATTTAAACTACCGGTAATAATTCTGTTTACATTGCTAGTACCTTCAAAAGTGATGGTATTAATAGGACTTGCACCAGTTATAGCCGGAACAGAAATTGCTGCAGTAACGGTATATGTTGCAGCAGCAACGTTAAACGTTACCGGACCTGAAATCCCAAGTGGTGCTGTGTTAACAGGTCCACCGTCGGCACGAGCAGTCGTTGCCGTCATGTAGGTAATTGCCGAGGCAAAGGTTCTAAAATTAGTTGTAGTGGCTGGTGCTACCGGATCGATAGTGTACGTACCATTCAACTGTGTTGCCTGTGCCAGCGTGCTAAAGAGCAGCGCCAATACAAGCAAAGCTTGGTTTAGGAGTCTGGTTTTCATAATTGTATTTGTATTAATCATATATATAGTGTTTTCAGATTTTTGCTTAATCAAACTTATTAAACATTTCCGGAAATCCAAACCGTTTTTTATTCATAAATGTAATAACAAGCATTTTTTGCCAATTAATTTAATTTCTTGGCTATGTTTTAGTCCCAAATCTTAATATTTGTATGAACAATTGTGTAATATACATAAGGGTGTAGACGCCCTATTTAGAAAGCATTAAGGATTATATGACAATTGGATTAATTTTATTTTAATTAATTTTTAATTCGCTTTTTACCTGTTTCAGACCCTCTTTTTTGGTCGAAATGTCGCATTTACCCTTTTCCAAATAAATTTCCCATGCCGGGCAACATAGAACCGAGTAAATTTTTCATTTCACTTTGAGATACATTATCTGCTGCAGCAAGTGCATTAGACAGTGCTTCTTTAATGGCATCTTCCAATCTTTTCTTGTTTTCGGGGTGCGTACATATTTCACTAATTTGTACTTCGCGAATAATTTTGTTTGCATCCATGGTAATGGTTACCCAATGAAGGGAATCTTCGCCATTAACTAGGATAGAAGAAAGCTTGGCTTTTATTTCTTCTGATTTTTTTTGAGCTTCTGCGAGTTTACCGAACATGGGATTTAAGTTATGAGATCTAAGTTATGAGATATGAGTTACGTAAATACGAATTTACGCAATTGCATTAAGATGAGTAATATCAATAGAGAATATATTTTATTACTTGGTAAAAATCCTAAATTCGCCTCGACTTTTCAAAAGACAATACATTAATACTTATACAAAATGAATCTTGCATCAAATCACAAAGACATATTTATTAACAGACATATTTCTCCGATGGAGAAGGACACCGAATCGATGTTAAAAACAATCGGTGTAAAAAGTCTGGATCAGTTGATAGACGAAACTATTCCGTCGCATATACGGTTGAAGGAAAGAATGAAATTACCGGCCGCAATGGGAGAAGTAGAGTTGTTGCAATATGTTCAAGGAATTGCAGATAAAAATAAACTATATAAAAATTACCTGGGACAAGGATATTATGGAACCCATACACCTCTGGTAATATTGAGAAACATTTTCGAAAATCCGGGATGGTATACCGCTTATACTCCTTACCAAGCAGAAATTGCACAAGGACGATTGGAGGCATTGTTGAATTATCAAACCATGATAATCGACTTAACCGGAATGGAAATTGCGAATGCTTCGTTGCTAGATGAAGGAACAGCGGCGGCTGAAGCCATGCATATGTTACATGCTGAAGCAAAAAATCAAGAAGCGATAAAATTCTTTGTTTCATCGGCTTGCTTTCCACAAACTATTGATGTATTGAAAACCCGTTCGGAACCTTTGGGAATTGAGCTGGTAATTGGCGACCACCAAAAAGTGGAATTAGATGAAACTTATTTTGGTGCCTTGATACAATATCCTGCGGGTAATGGAGAAATTTTCGATTATAGTCATTTTATGGCGAAGGCAATCGAAAAAAATGTATTGGTTGCTGTTGCTGCTGATTTATTGAGTTTGACATTGTTAACGCCTCCGGGTGAATGGGGTGCAGATGTAGTTTTAGGTTCTGCTCAAAGATTTGGGGTTCCAATGGGATACGGAGGGCCACATGCCGGATTTTTTGCAACCAAAGATCAATACAAACGACAAATGCCGGGACGAATTATTGGCGTATCTGTGGATTCGCAAGGCAATTCTGCTTTACGCATGGCTTTGCAAACAAGGGAGCAACATATTCGCCGCGAAAAAGCAACATCCAATATATGTACTGCACAAGTTTTATTATCCATCATGGCTAGTATGTATGGCGTGTATCATGGTCCGGATGGTTTAAAAGGAATTGCATCGCGGGTTCATGGATTAACTTCACAACTTTCGCATGCGCTAACTTCACTCGGACATAAGCAAACCAATGCGCATTATTTTGATACGATAGTAGTTGAAATCGGATCTGCAGATAAAGCCATTGCCAATTGTTTACATGCCGAAATAAATATCCGCAAAGTAGATGAGCATCATATTGCAATTTCAATAGATGAAACACATACTATCGATGATATCAACCAATTGGTTTTAGCATTAACAGGAAAGCCATCTCACTTAAAAATACATGAAACAACAGCATTAAATGCACCTACCAGTTTTGCGAGAAGAAGTGCTTTTATGACCCACCCTGTTTTTAATTCGTACCATAGCGAACACGAAATGTTGCGGTATATTAAATTGCTTGAGTCGAAAGATTTATCCTTATGTCATTCGATGATTGCATTGGGTTCGTGTACCATGAAATTAAATGCAACTGCAGAGATGATACCGGTTACCTATCCTGGTTTTGGATCTTTGCATCCGTTTGTTCCAAAAGATCAAGCAACAGGATATGCGCAATTATTTGAAGAGCTTTCCGATTATTTAAAAGAGGTTACCGGTTTTGCAGGAATATCCTTGCAACCAAATGCAGGAGCTCAAGGTGAGTATGCAGGATTAATGGTAATCCGCGAATACTTTAAATCAAAAGGACAATCGCATCGCAATATTGCTTTGATTCCATCTTCTGCGCACGGTACAAATCCTGCAAGTGCAGTTATGGCAGGAATGAAAGTAATTGTAACCAAAACCCTGGATAACGGATATGTAGATATAGATGATTTAAAAGCAAAAGCAGAAGAGCACAAAGATAATCTTGCTTGCTTAATGATTACCTATCCTTCTACTTACGGAATTTTTGAAGAAAGAATTACAGAGATCTGTGATTTAATTCACCACTACGGAGGGCAGGTTTATATGGATGGTGCAAACATGAATGCGCAGGTTGGTTTAACCAGTCCGGCAAATATTGGAGCAGATGTTTGTCATTTAAATCTGCATAAAACTTTTTGTATCCCACATGGAGGCGGAGGACCCGGAATGGGACCAATCGGAGTAGCAAAACACCTCACTCCTTTTTTACCAGGACATGCTGTTGTAAAAACCGGAGGAGCACATGCGATACATGCGATTAGTGCTGCACCATGGGGTAGTGCTTCTATCTTACTTATATCTTATGCCTACATCAGGATGATGGGTACTGAAGGTTTAGAAATGGCAACCAAATATGCGATACTCAATGCCAATTATATCAAAGCAAGACTGGAGGAACATTTTGACATTTTATACGTAGGTTCGAAAGGCAGATGTGCGCATGAAATGATTTTAGATACACGTGTATTTAAAAGTGCTTCCGGAATAGAAGCAGAAGATATTGCAAAGCGTTTAATGGATTATGGATTTCATGCACCAACGATGAGTTTTCCTGTTGCGGGAACTATTATGGTTGAACCAACCGAGAGTGAACCAAAAGTTGAATTAGATCGTTTTTGTGATGCGATGATTTCCATCAAAAAAGATGTAGAAGAAATTATTTCCGGAACATCCGACAAAACAGATAATGCATTAAAAAATGCACCACATACAGCACAAATGGTAACCAGCGACGAATGGAATCACAGCTATAGCAGATCGCACGCTGCCTATCCATTAAACTGGGTAAGAAACCAAAAATTCTGGCCAACAGTTGGCAGGGTAAATAATACACATGGCGATAGGAATTTGATTTGCGCTTGTATACCAACGGAGGCGTATGCTGTTGAAGGGAGTAATTAGTGATTAGTGATTAGTAATTAGTGCTTAGTAGTTAGTGCTTAGTAGTTAGTAGTTGTTAGTTTTTTAGTGCTAAGTGTTTAGTGAGGTATTGAAGTGAGAACCCGTTCATTGAATTGAGCGGGTTTTTTTTGCGTCTTGATATTGGTTGTTATAAAGTTCAACTCCTTCAGAGTTGTGATGAGATACTTCATTTGATACCACCGGTGTTACCGGTGGTTATTAAGGTTCAAGCACTTCGGGCTTGTTTGTGTGGGTATTAAAAAATAATTAAGGGATTGAGATACTTATGGATAAAAACTATATTGCAGTTATGGTGCGAAAAGCAATTCATGCAGTTTTGGTTTTGATTTTACTTGTAAGCGTTTCGTGTAAATCGAAAAAATCGGGATATACCTATTTGTCATTAGCGAATGAAGCAACTTGTTATCAATACAACAGTGCGATGGGTAAAGGGCGGGGTACAAAAATATTGGTTGTACTTCATGACATAAAATTTTCGGATAAGGCATTTGAAATTGATTCGTTTTTTGTGCAAGGCAAAGCGGTAATTTTCTCGGTAAAAAAAATTAATACAAGTAAATTGGAAATCGAATTCAACCAACTTATCAATCAAACTGAACCTACGGCCGACGATACCATAAACCAACAACAAGCAACTATTTTATTTGATAAAAATAATATCCAACCATCGTGGATTATTTCTCACAATGGAACAAAAAAATACAAATCGAATATTGTAAATTATCAATTCATCCTTCAATAAAAATACTATGCGTAAAACATTTTACTTAATCCTTCTTTCCTGTATTTTGCTCTTCGCTTATTTCCTGAAACAACAAAATAATGAGCAAATTTCTACTTTAAGTGCACGAGAAAAGTACAGTCTTTTTTTACGTAACCATAAATTCAACGAACATCTTTATGTGTCGCCGTATCTCAGCAACGGTAAAAAGAAAAACAAAGCTGATCGTCCGGATTTGGCATGGGAACAAGATTATTTGCGAACCATGGATCCGCAGATAGGCAGACCAGCGCCGGAAAGATTAAGTATGATTATTGGTCAGATTAACCAATTCAATCAAAATATTCTTGCACCGGGAAGTATTTCGACACCTTGGGTAGAAAGAGGTCCGAACAATGTTGGTGGAAGAACAAGAGCGATAGTTTGGGATCCGAATGATTCGAACAAAACAAAAGTATGGGCAGGCGGCGTAACAGGAGGATTATGGTTTAATAACAATATTACGTTGGCTACATCGCAATGGACTCCGGTTAATGATTTTTGGGATAATATTGCTATTACCAGTATTGCCTTTGATCCCAACAATGCACAAATCATGTATGTTGGAACGGGTGAAGGATGGGGAGCCGCAGCAAGCAGAGGTGCCGGTATTTGGAAATCAACAAATGGAGGTTCGAGCTGGGCACAAATTGCAAGTACTGCAGGTTTTTATTATGTGAATGATTTGGTTGTTAGAAACGAATCAGGAACAAGTGTAGTTTATGCTGCAGTGGATGGGGTTTATTATAACGGGGTGTTTCATGGTTTAACGGTAGCCGGATTGCAACGATCAACAAACGGAGGCACATCATGGACACAAGTTTTACCAAATATTCCAAGCATGACTTCCAATTTTATTCCGGCAGATATAGAAATTAATTCGGCAAATCGTATTTGGATTGGCACGCGCAGAAACCCTTATGGATTAACGGATCGTGGAGGTGGAAGGGTTTTATTTTCAGACAATGGAACCACCTGGACCACCTCAAGTACTACAACTGTTACCAATGGATATGGCAGGGTTGAAGTTGCATGTGCTCCTTCGAATGCCAATGTTGTATATGCGATTATAGAGGATAATAATGGAACAAAACTAATTAATAAAACCATCAATGGAGGAACGAATTGGTCGCCGGTTACCTTACCGGTTGATGCAGATTTAGGAATTCCATCTACTGATTTTTCGAGAGGGCAAGCATGGTATGATTTAATTATGGCAGTAGATCCAAACAATGAAAACAATGTGGTTTGCGGTGGAATAGATTTATTCAGAACTACAAACGGAGGAACATCGTGGACACAAATATCCAAATGGTCGAATAACAATAATTTGTCGGCACTACCATGTTCATATGTTCACGCCGATCAGCATGCTTTAACATTTAAACCCGGCTCCTCCTCTACCCTATTGGTTGGCAATGATGGTGGTGTGTTTTTCACATCCAATCTTGCAGCTTCAGGTACGTCGGATGTATTTGGTCAACGCAATACCAATTACAATGTAACGCAATTTTATGCATGTGCCATCCATCCATCGGCGAATACAAATAACTATTTGGCAGGTGCGCAAGATAACGGCACACAACGATTTACAGGAAGTGGATTATCCGGCACAGTGGATGTTACAGGAGGAGATGGCGCATATTGCTTTATTGACCAAACTAACCCAACATTTCAGATCACATCCTATGTTTACAATTCGTATTATTTGTCGAACAATGGAGGAACAAGTTTTAATACCACGTTAAGTTCGGATCAGAACACCGGCAAATTTATTAATCCATCGGATTACGACGACAATTTAGATGTACTTTACAGTTATCGCAGTACAACCACATTACAACGCATTCGCAATGTAACCACTACTCCAACAAGCGCCGAAACAGTTACGATAACAGGCCTCTCAGATGGTGTTAGTCATATAAGGGTTTCCCCTTACACCACAGTTAGTACGACTCTTTTTTTAGGAACGGATGCAGGCTCAATTTTTAAAGTAACCAATGCAAATGCGTCGCCAACAACAACCAATATTACCGGAACCGGATTACCAACCGGAACTATTTCGTGCATTGAAATTGGTGCAAATGAAAATGAGTTATTGGTTACTTTTTTTAACTATGGAATTAATTCGGTTTGGTACACTTCGAATGGAGGAACAAACTGGGTAAGCAAAGAAGGAAATTTACCTGACATGCCAATTCGGTGGTCGTTGTTTAATCCAAATAACCGCAACGAAGTTCTTCTTGCAACAGAACTTGGAGTTTGGACAACAGTAAATTTAAATGCAACTACACCAACCTGGTCGACTTCCAATAACGGGCTTGCAAATGTTAGGGTAGATATGTTGCAAATGCGATCGTCGGATTTACAAGTTACGGCAGCAACCTATGGACGTGGGTTATTTACCAGCAATGGTTTTGCAACAGCGAATGCTCCTGCAATAGGATTTACTGCAAACTCTGTTTTTCCATGTATCAATGAAACCGTAACTTTAACCGATACAAGTTTACATTATCCTACCTCATGGACCTGGACAATTACGCCCAATACTTTTATCTTTACCAATGGAACAACAGCAACATCAAAAAATCCGAAGGTGCAATTTACGGCTTCCGGTTTGTATACTGTTACTCTTAATGCCAGCAACGTTTCAGGCAATAATCAGGTTACAAAAAACAACTTAATTCGCGCAGGTGGATTTGATCTTCCATTTACCGAGAACTGGGAAACCGCTACAAATATTGACCGATGGAAAATTGACAACCAGGATGCAGAAAATACCTGGTCGTTAAAAACAGTTGGAGGCAATAGTCCGGGGACCAAAGCAATAGGAATGACCAATTTTAATTATACCCATGTTGCAGCCGGAACGAATAGAGATGGCTTGATTTCTCCTATAATCAATTTAATTGGATACAACACAGCTAGCTTAACATTTAAATATGCATATAAGCGTTTAAACACCACCAACCAGGATTCTTTAGAAGTATATATTTCAACAAATTGCGGGAATAGCTGGACAAAACTTTCTACTTTTAAAGAAACGCAATCTGCCAGTCCGTTTGTGTTTATAACGAACAGCAATTCATCAAGTAATTTTACTCCGGCATCAACGGCAGACTGGTGTGGGAATACCAATTTTGGGGCATGCAAAGCAATTTCATTGAATGCGTATACGAATAACAGGGTTCAAATTAAATTCGAGAATGTTAGTGGCAACGGTAACAATTTATACCTGGATGATATTTCGATTGCAGGAGTACTCGCTCCTCCAACGCCGGTAGTTAATTTCAATGCTTCTAGCACCACGCCATGTTCAGGAGTTTCGGTAAATTTGAGAGATACTTCTACCAATTCACCTACCAGCTGGAAATGGACATTTACTCCTGCCACCGTAACTTTTTTGAACAATACAAACGACAGTTCGCAACATCCGGTAGTTTCCTTTACTAGTTCGGGTTTGTATTCTATTAAATTAAAAGCAACCAATGGCAGTGGTACCGATTCGCTTACCAAATCAAATTACATTACGGTAACCAATAGTGTTGTTCCAACTATTTCGATTGCAGTAAATGATTCGAGTATTTGTAGTGGATTGGGAGCCAACTTTACTTCGGGCATAACCAACGGAGGTAGTACTCCAATTTTTCAATGGCAAGTAAATGGAAATAATGCAGGGACAAATGCCTCCACATTCAACAGTTCAACCTTCAGTAACGGAGATACGGTAACTTGCAAATTAACCAGCAATGCAGGTTGTGTGTTACCAACGTCTGTCGTTTCAAAAAGAATAAAAATGACAGTATTTGCAAAACCAGTAGTTGGTTTATCCTTAGCCTCGAAGCAAACGTGTGAATCGGATACAGGGATTATTTTGTCGGGGGGGACACCATTGGGAGGAACATATTCAGGTACAGGAGTAACCGGAAATCTATTTAAACCATTGGTGGCAGGTATTGGGAATTTTGCGATAACGTATCTTGTAACTGATAGCAATAGTTGTTCAAATTCCACTACCGATACGGTAACTGTAAATGCAAATCCGGTAGTTACCAATATTATTTCTCCAAAAAATTTATGCATGGTTGATACAACTGTAACACTCAGTGGAGGCAGTCCATCAGGAGGCATTTATACCGGCATAGGTGTTATAGGAAATCAATTTAAAACCTCCCTTTCAGGAAGTGGTAATTTTCCTATCACTTATACTTTTACGAATACAAAAGGTTGTAAGAATAAAGCCATCGATACCTTATTTGTACATGCTTTACCAGTGGTTAATTTTACCCTACCTTCAAACAACTTTTGTTTGGTTGATACTACCATAAACCTTAGCGGAGGATTGCCAACAGGTGGTATTTACACCGGCACAGGGGTAGTATCCAATCAATTTAAAACTTCGATTTCAGGATCCGGAAATTTTCCAATAAAGTATACGGTAACCAATGCCAAAGGGTGTAAGAACAATGCAACCGATACCATGAAGGTTAAATCATTGCCAACAGTTGGATTTGTATTATCCGTGAAAAATATTTGCCAAAAAGACACCACTGTTATTTTAAATACCGGAACACCAAGTGGAGGTGTATATAGCGGGAATGGGGTTAGTGGCAATGAATTTAAAAGTCAGGTAAGTGGTATAGGCAACCATCCAATTACTTACAAATTTACAGCGGCAAATTCATGTTCGAATCAAGCTAGAGACACTATGCATATTAATGCGCTTCCTAATGTTGCATTGGTGCTTGGTACCAAGTTAGTTTGTCAAACAGATACAACCATCCTTTTATCCGGTGGAACTCCAACAGGAGGCATGTATAATGGAACCGGAGTAACCGGAAATCAATTTAAACCATTGTTGGCCAATCAAGGCAAAAATCCGATACAATATACCTTCACCAATACAAATGGCTGTACAAACAAAGCAGAAGATAGTATTCAGGTTAATCCATTACCCTTAGTAACACTAGCGTTACCAGTTTCACAGTTGTGTGATAACGACACTACTATTTTATTGACCGGAGGTTTACCTTCAGGTGGTATTTATACAGGAACCGGCGTGCTTGGAACTCAATTTAAAACTAGTGTTTCAAGTACCGGAAATAAGGTTTTGCAATACCGTTTTACGCAAACTAACGGATGCAGCAATGTAGCCAAAGATTCCATTCAAGTAAATGCATTGCCTGCTATACCTGTTATTACACAATCCGGTGATACATTAAAATCAAATGCATCCATTGGAACCTTCCAATGGTATTTAGATGGAAATATTATTGCGGGTGCCACCCAAAAAGACTTGATTGTTGATGAAGAGGGAATTTATTATTTATCGGTAAAAAATGCAGCCGGTTGCATTTCAGAGTCGGACGATTATGAGGTGGTTTTTACTGGTACAAGAATTCCACTTATGATTCATTCGGTGCAATTATATCCGAATCCTAACAAAGGCAAATTTATTGTAGAGTTTACTGTTAAACAAAAAACGGTTATGCATATATCTATTACGGATTTGCTTGGCAAAATTGTTTATCAGGCAGATGAAGTTTGTGAAAGCGGCATCAATAAAACAGATGTTTTCATAAAAGACATTGCTAGAGGAACCTATACCATCGTGCTATCAAACGATAAGGAAAAAATTCAAAGAAATGTGGTGGTGGAGTGAATGATGAATTATGAATGATGGATGATGAATTATGGATGTTGATGAGCGGTACGCGAATCAATCCCGCACGATAAAAAAAAGGAGGCACGACGTAGTTTTTACTTGCGTGGATGAATTAATCTTTGGCGGCTTGTTCCATCATGGATTCGGAGAGTTCTTTTCCTAAATATTTATCTATTATTAGATGCAATAGGTACAGAAATGGGGTAAGCAATAAAGCTATCAAGAATTTGTAGAAGTAATTTACCATACCAATAGCAAGTACCAATTTAATATCCCAACCGGCACCAATATAAAAGGCTATAAACAATACAACAAAGCTATCAATGAGTTGAGAAACCAAAGTGGAACCTGTAGCCCGGAGAAAAAGGTATTTATTTCCTGTAATTTTTTTAACAACATGAAAGACTTTTACATCAATTAATTGTCCAATTAAAAAAGCAACCAAGGAACCAATAATGATCCATAAACCTTGACCGAAAATTGCAGTAAAAGCATCTTGCATGTTCAACGGTCCGTTAATGGTATCTCTCATTATCCAGAAACTTGCAGGTGTTAAATGTATGGCCAAAAATACCATTACAAAAGCATAGGTAACAAGTGCAGCAGCGATATAGGTAAATAAACGGACCCCATTTCGTCCAAAATATTCGTTAATAATATCTGTCATAATAAAAACCACAGGCCACAACAATACACCTGCAGTTAAATTTAATGACATGTCGTATCCGAGTATCTTCCAGTTTAAAGAACTTAGTCCGAATGTTTGTTCAAATGAAAATATTTTTACACCTATGAATTCGGCAATAATCGCATTGGCTATAAAAAAAGAACCAAGCACCAAAAATAATATATTCCTTTTATTTTCTTTCAAATGAATGTTTAATTAAGTTTACCTATCAAATGTACCTAATCAGTTTGCGTAAAACAAAGTATAATGCGAGATGAACCGAAAACAACGCTATGATGCATTTATAAAATATTTTTCAACCCATCAACCCGATGCCGAAACGGAATTGTATTATGAAAATCCTTATCAATTATTGGTAGCAGTAATTCTTTCGGCTCAATGTACCGACAAGCGTGTAAATTTAGTTACCCCTACATTTTTCAAGTCTTTCCCTACTGCCTCCAAACTAGCAGAGGCTGATTTGAAGGATGTATTTGAATCAATACGAACTATTAGTTATCCAAATAACAAAGCAAAGCATTTAATCGGGATGGCAAATATGCTGGTACATACGTTTAATAATGAAGTTCCTTCTTCGGTTGATGAATTAATGAAAATGCCCGGAGTGGGAAGAAAAACAGCCAATGTGATTGCCTCAGTAGTTTACAACCTACCAGCCATGGCAGTAGATACGCATGTATTTAGGGTTGCAGCAAGAATTGGACTAACCATACATGCTAAAAATCCGGAGCAAGCAGAGAAGCAATTGATGAAATATATTCCGGAGCAATATGTTGCAAGAGCTCATCATTGGCTCATATTACACGGCAGATATGTTTGCAAGGCTAGGAAACCTGACTGTGAGGTTTGTGGTATTAGAGGAATGTGTAAAGAAATGAGTAAATGAAGAAATGAGTGAATGAGTGAATGATTGGATGATTGGGTGATTGGGTGAATTTGTCAAAAAAAAAAGCAACACGTATGTTGCTTTTTTTATGAATTAATATTTTGCTTTTGGTTATTCTAATAAATACTGAGCAGATGCTATCATTTCGCCATCGATATAGAGATCGAAATTATAGTTTCCGGATGTTAGAATTCTCTCTTCGGTTTCAAATCCGATACAAGCGTCTTCTTTCTTACCTGAATAATTTATCTGGTAGGATGCTGTGGCGGCCACTTCCGTATTTTCGGTAGAGATAAACGAGGCTTTGGATTGACCAGCAAGAATTTTACCCGTTGGCTCGGTAATTACCAAGTAAACAATTTTATCGCCAGTTGCAGCAAATTTGTTATCCATTACGGTAAAACATACTTCAATTTTATTGGTACGTTTAGCCAATGAAGATTCGACCAGTTTGCCAGATCCTTTCTTTTTATACGATTTAACTTTTACATATTCAATTTTCAGAACAGCGGCTGATTTAACTTTCGTTTCCAAGGATTTATTAGCGGTAGACAGGTTATTTACGGTAAGGTTAAGCGAATCGTTTTTGGCCTTCAATTCCTTGTTTTCAGTAACCAATTGGTCTATTTTTTCTAAGTATTCATCTCTTAATTTCTTCAATACTGCTAATTCGGCTTTCAGTTTTTTGCTTTGTTTTTCAAGGTTTTTCTCGTTGTTTACGATTTGTTGGATTTTTCTTTCCTGGTCCTTGATGGTAAGATTTGCAGAATTTAACAAACTATCTAAATCGGCCGAAATACCGCGGTATTTTTCCAATTCCATTTCGGTAGAAGCAAGTTCTTTCTCCACCTCCACTCTCACGAATATCATACTATCAATTCTTGAGTCGTAACTTACAACAGTAGTAGTGTGGTTTTTCCACTGATAAATATTACCTACAAGCAGCAGCAGAAGCAATGCAATCAGTAAAGTAACTAATTTTCGGTTTGGTTTATTTTGGTTGTCCATTGGAGCAAATTTAGTCAAATATAAGAATTGGATATAATTTTGTGCTAACTACTTACTTTTGACCCAATGAAATATTTCATCATTGCCGGAGAAGCCAGTGGAGATTTACATGGTTCCTATCTTATAAAAGCCATTAAACAAAAGGATAAACAAGCCGAATTTAGATATTGGGGAGGCGATATGATGCAGGCAGAATCGGAAGGTTTATTAACCCATTACCGTGAAACCACCATTATGGGTTTTTGGGAGGTCATACTCAAGTTACGGGTCATTTTCCGTCATTTGGCTACTTGTAAATCGCAAATTCTAGCTTTTCAACCTGACGTGGTTATTTGTATCGATTATCCAGGATTTAATTTAAGAATAGCTGAATTTTGTAAAAAACATACTATTCGTGTTGTGTACTACATTGCGCCAAAGGTATGGGCCTGGAAAGAAAAGCGAGCCATTAAGCTCGAAAAGTATGTAGATGATTTGTTGTTGATTTTCCCATTTGAAATTGCCTATTTTAAAAAATGGAAGGTAAAGGCACACTATATAGGAAATCCCCTTGCAGATGAAATCAGGCGATTTAAACCTACCGATGATTTCAAGTCAAAACATAATTTAGATAGCAGACCAATCCTTGCGATTTTACCCGGAAGTCGTAAACAAGAAATTAGTCGTATGTTACCTGTGATGTTGGAGGCGTGCAAACCTTATTCCGAATATCTGGTTATTGTGGCCGGAGCTCCTGGAATCGACCCTGATTTTTATCAAAATTTCAACTTTGAGAATACCAAACTCATAACTAACCAAACTTATGAAATCTTGTGGCATGCTGAACTGGCGTTGGTTTGCAGCGGAACGGCTACCTTAGAAACTGCATTGTTTAATATTCCGCAGGTTTGTGCTTATGCAGCCAATCCAATTTCTTATTTCATTGCAAAACGATTGGTTACTATCCCATTTATTTCCTTGGTCAATTTATGTTTAAACAAAGAAGTTATTCCTGAACTGATACAAGAACGAATGACTTTGGTAAATATTCGCCATTCGATTGATTCGATAAAAAAATCAGGAGGAAGCAGAAACAAAATGCTGGCAGATTATAAAGAATTGCATCAATTATTGGGTATTGATAATGCTGCTGAAAAGGCAGCTTCCATCATTGTAAAATAAAAGCCCCGTATTGACTTTCAATACAGGGCTTTTAAAGAAAATTCTATTCTCTTCAATCAACTTTAATGAGAAACGGTAAATTTACCAGTTTTGATTTTCAGGTTTTCGGATGAAACGAACTCGTACATATAAATTCCATCCCTGTATTGAGAAACATCCAAGCGAACGTTTCCATTTGCAGTTGCGATAGATTCGATGCGTTTTCCGGTAATATCAAAGATATGTAATACAGAAGCTTTTTGGTAAGTTGACTCAAAGTTAACTTTGTCTACAGCTGGGTTTGGATATACTTTCATGGATTGAGCAGCAGCTAATTCATCTATCCCGGTATTGGCAATCATATTTAACGTGGCACAATCTAAATTATTGGAAGTTGCAGTATCCAAAGGTCCATTGTATCTTAAGAAAGTTACAAGGCAAAAATTAGCCCCATTTAAAGTTGTGGTAAAATTTAGTGCAATGTTATTAAGTGACCCCGATTTTGTTTGTCCGGATGTAATTCCTCCATGATTGATTATTATTGGAGTGGTTGGATTATTGTTTATAGTCATAACCAAAATAAGTGAATCAGAAGCCGGTATATCGATAGTACCAACATTCTTCACTGAATATTTTAGATTAAATCCTACACCGGCATAAATATTTTGGTTAACAGCCGGAGAATCCATGATAATTTCAATGTCTTTCTGGGCAAAAAGGTGGGCACTTACAAATAAGCTTAGGATGAGTAATAGTTTTTTCATTTTCGTTTTTGTTTTGGTTTAATCTTAGGAGGTACAAAATTAGAAAAAGGTTGCAAGAATTTAATGGTTATGAAAATAATTCCATACCAACATTCCTTTTGACCTACCTAAAATGGCTATTAGTGTTTCTTTGGTTGCCAACTTGATTTGTTTTACAGATTTTAATTCTTTGAGCAACATTTGAATGGATTCTTCCCCAATTCCTTTGATAGCATTTAATTCGGTATCGAGGGCTCCTTTGCTTCGACGGTTTCGATGGTGGGTAATACCAAACCGATGTGCTTCATCGCGCATTTGTTGGATAATTTTTAATGTTTCTGATTTTTTATCCATAAACAAAGGCAGCTCATCATCCGGATAATAAATCTCCTCTAAACGTTTGGCGATACCAATTATAGGAACTTTGCCATAGAGACCGAGATTCTTCAAACTTTCCGCAGCTGAACTCAATTGTCCTTTACCACCATCCACTACAATTAAGTCAGGCAATTCCAAATTTTCAGCCATTATTCTGCTATATCTTCTATGGATGACTTCCTTCATGGTATCGAAGTCGTTTGGCCCTTCCACCGTTTTTATATTAAAATGCCTGTAATCTTTTTTTGAAGCACGGGCATCCTTAAAAACCACCATTGCAGAAACCGGGAATGCCCCCTGAATATTTGAGTTATCAAAGCATTCAATCACTTTTGGAAGCGTTTTTAGTCGTAAATCCTGTTGCATTTGAGTAAGAATCCTGTCGGTTTTTAATCCCGGGTCGAGTCGTTCGTATTGTGCTAATTTTTCTTTTTTATAATAAAACACATTTTTCATCGACAGATCAAGTAGCTTTTTCTTATCGCCTGCTTTGGGAACAGTAAACACAACTCCTGAACCGACAATGTCAAGTTCAAACGGCACAATTATTTCTTTTGAATTACTCTGATATTGTTCTCTAACATCGCCAATAGCAAGTTCCAGAATTTCGATATCTGATTCATCCATTCGTTTTTTCACTTCAAAAGTCTGGGTTTGAATTACAATTCCATTGGAAACTTTGAGGTAATTTAAGAAAGCAAATTTCTCGTCGCTAACAATCGAAAAAACATCCACATTATGGATGGTATGGCTAACAATGGTTGATTTACTTTGGTAGCCTGTAAGAAGGTCAAGTTGGATTTTTAACGTATTGGCCTTTTCAAATTCTAAATTAACCGCAGCATCTTGCATTTCTGATTTTACGTGTTTGAGAACATCCGAAATATTACCTCTAAGTATGCTCCGAATATTGCGTATATCGGACATGTAATCAGATTCATTTTGAAATCCAACACAAGGCGCTTTACAGTTCCCAATCTGGTATTCGAGACAGGGCTTATATTTCTGCTCGAGAATATACTTTTCAGCTAAGTTAAAAGTACAATTACGAAGCGGATAGAGTGCTTTTATCAGCTCTAAAATGGTGTACATCATCGAACCGGATGCATAAGGACCAAAATATTCCGACCCATCTTTAACCGGCCGGCGTGTAGTAATTAATCTTGGGAAACGTTCGTTGAGAATACCGATATAAGGATATGTTTTATCATCCTTGAGGTTAATATTGTATTTAGGTTGAAATTCTTTGATTAATGAATTTTCGAGTAACAAAGCATCGTATTCCGTATCGACAAGGGTATATTGAATGTCTGCTATTTTAGAAACCATAACCGTAGTTTTCCGGTTATGTTGACCTGTATTCTGAAAATAAGAAGTTACTCTTTTTTTTAAGCTCTTTGCCTTTCCGATATAAAGCAATTGACCGGACTCATCATAGTATTTATAAATTCCCGGTGAATCGGGCAAACCGGAAAGAACGGATTTTATGCTGGTATCAGGCATGAAAGCGAAAATAATAAAATTAATGCCCTAAAATAACCCTTCTTTTATTTCCAGAAATTTTCCTGTTCTATAAACCATGTATCCATCGAGAAAATTTAGGGCGACACTGCTCAAAGGCACAACATAAAGTATCTAACTGCATATAGTAGGTTAAAATTATTCGAATAAGACTAAAATCAGCAGAACAAAAACCTAAATTGTGTAATATTGTTTATAATTTTTGAATAAGAATTCCGCATACGGAAATAGTTTTACCACGAAAAAATAAATTTATGAGCAAAGAAATAGAGCATATCGAATGTTTGATAGTAGGAAGCGGACCTGCAGGATATACCGCAGCAATTTATGCAGCAAGAGCAGATATGAAGCCTGTAATGTATGCAGGAATGCAACCGGGAGGACAATTAACCATTACCACAGATGTTGAAAATTACCCCGGTTATCCGGATGGAATAATGGGTCCGGAAATGATGGAATTATTCAGAAAGCAAGCAGAACGTTTTGGTACAGATATCCGATATGGAATGGTAACCAAAGTAGATTTTAGCGGAAAAGCTCCCTATAAAATTGAGGTAGATGAAAGCAAAGAGATTTTAGCTGAAACCGTAATTATTGCTACAGGGGCTTCTGCCAAATGGCTTGGAATTCCATCGGAAGAAAAATTAAATGGCAAAGGGGTTTCGGCTTGTGCCGTTTGTGATGGATTCTTTTTCAAAGGCAAAGATGTTGCTATTGTCGGAGCTGGAGACACCGCAGCAGAGGAAGCAAGTTACCTTGCTAAAATTTGTAAAAAAGTTTATATGATTGTTCGACGGGATGAGTTCAGGGCTTCAAAAGCAATGCAACATCGTGTTTTGAACACACCAAATATAGAGGTATTGTTTAATTCTGAAACCGATGAAATACTTGGAGACACAATTGTTAGTGGAGTTCGTGTGAAGAATATCAAAACAGGTGAAAAGAGAGAAATTAGTTTACAAGGATTCTTTGTGGCAATCGGTCATAAACCCAATACCGACGTTTTTAGTCCGTATATAACCATGGATGAAACAGGATATATCAAAACCATTCCGGGAAGCAGTAAAACCAATATTGAAGGAGTTTTTGCCTGTGGGGATGCCCAGGACAAATATTATCGCCAGGCAGTAACGGCAGCCGGTAGCGGATGTATGGCTGCTTTGGATGCAGAACGGTATCTCGCGGCAAAACAAGATGCAGCTGTATTGTCCTAACACTTAAGTTCCTGATTAAAATCGGGTTGCCTATTTCTTTGTAAACAACATAATGGATTCCTTGTCGTTTTCGCCATTTTGGTTGTTAAATCCTGCGACCAATTGTAGGTTATTCCGGGATAGTATTTCTTGTTTCGTAACACCATCCTCAACCACCGAAAACCACTTATCCCAGATGATGAGTTCATTCTTATTTATTTCGAAACCTGGACGGATTCCTGATATTCTATGGCCTTTAGCGTTTGGATTGTATAAATCTACATCCAGAAAATACGCCAAACTAACATCCGAAAAATACAGGTGATAGTTTGCATAATGTTGATTGACAAATGGCACCAAAGTATCTTGGATGAATTTCTGATCCGAGGAGGAATTAATTTTCTTGTAATCAACAGAAAACGGGGTGTTACCAAAACAATAGAAAAGTGTTGCAACCACGATAATTGCTGCAAAACTTTTCCGGTAAACACCCTTTTGTAAATTACCATTTATCCATTCAAAACCATCCAAGGCAATAAGGGCAATCAATGGCATAACCCCGATAAACACCCTGGTTAATCCCATTTCGCCAAAAATTCCTAGGTAATGAAACAAGCTATGCGCTACCAAAAATGCTGAAAATATGCCATAAATCAAGAACACTTCCATCATTTGAAGTTGTGTCCATTTTCGCTCTTTAATCCACTTTATTAGTTTACACATCATTTGAATGATTCCAATACCCATTAAGCCATATAAGATGGGACCGATATCGAAAGGTAAATGAGAAATAAAATGATGCCATGTACCTGTTTCGTAAATGGTACTTAATTTTGCATAAGGAATTCGGTTAAACACCCAGAAAATATCTTTATAGACACCATAACCCAGAATACCAATAATGATATGTCCGAAGAATAAGAATGGGATTAGTTTATACTTACCGGCTACCAATAAATAAACACCTACAACACAGAGAATGATTAAACCTTCTGATCTGGCAAATGGAAGAAAGGACATCAACAAAGTGGCAAATAAATTTTGGTTTTTAAACATCAACCAGATTCCAACAATCAAAACCAAGGCAAATAAAGGTTCTGTTAAACCGGATAAAGTAATATTGACGCTGGAAGAAGCTCCAAAATAGAAAACAGGAATTAAGAGAAACATTTGCATTCCTTTTTCCTTAGCCAATTTAGCCGTAAAGAAGGCCGCTAAAACTGAAACCAAAACATTGAAGAGTTTCATTCCCTTAAATCCAAATAGGGCAAAAGGTGAGGCTAGTATTGTAAAGAGAGGCTTGCCCCAATGGTCGAAGAACAGATATGGATAAGTGAAAGCATAATGGGCTTTCATGTAATGTTCGATGCTATCTCCTCCTCCACCGGTTCCATTGGTAAGTAAAGCGGTTATGGCAAGGCATAAAAAGGCAATAGTTAAAATAATAGAAAGTGGTGCATTACGAACGAACTGCATGGAATGGTAATTATATCAATCCATAACGAAGAATACAATAAATTGCTCTGAAGCCATCCTTCCAGTTTATTTTTTTACCTTCGGCATAGGTTCGGCCATAATAGGATATTCCAACTTCATAAATTCTGATATTGGGAATTCGGCTAATTTTTGCTGTTACTTCCGGTTCGAAACCAAATCGATTTTCGACCAACTGCAAACTTTTCAAGTGTTCGGCTCTAAACAATTTATAGCAAGTTTCCATATCCGTAAGGTTGAGATTGGTAAAAATATTGGACAAAGCAGTTAAAATTTTATTGCCAATGCTATGCCAAAAGAAAAGGATACGGTGAGGTTTTCCGCCAATAAATCGGGAACCAAAAACCACATCTGCAAAACCATCCACAATCGGTTTAAGCAAGATATTATATTCGTTTGGGTCATATTCCAGATCGGCATCCTGAATGATAATAAAGTCGCCTGAAGCAGCTTTAATGCCGGTATGAATTGCGGCCCCTTTTCCTTTGTTATAGGCATGCTCGATTAATGAAATTTCGGGATAACGAGCTACCCACTTTTGCATTACAGAGGTCGTATTGTCTTTGGAGCAATCATTTACTACAATAATTTCCTTTTCAAATCCTTCCAAAAGATTCACATCTAAAACTTTTTTAAGAATCAGATGAATGGTTCTTTCCTCGTTGTAAGCCGGAATAATAATTGAAAGTTTTGCCATAATTACTTACTTTTTCTCGATTCATCCGGAGGAATTAGCATTTTTTCTCTTTCTGCTTTTTCTTCTGCGGTTATACTTAATTTAAAAAATCCCCACCAGAAAGATTCCTTTGTAGTACTATCCCAATGCAATACTGTTGCTTTAAACCGATAATCCTGATACAAATTATATACAATAAACAGAGATACCAAAGCAATGAACCAACCTTTTTTAATTTTCCTAGAGAGGAATTCGTAAGAACATGCCATTGGGAAAGCCAACAAACCATAAAATTCAATCATCCCTCTGTTGCCAAAACTCCCACCCCACCACCAACACCACCAACTGCTATTTATATAAAAAATACCGGCACAAACGATGGTTATACTAAGAAAAAGATTCGGAATACGTTTAAATAACAATACCGAACCCAAAACCGAAAAAACCATTATTGGCGTATAAATCAGCCACCCTTTGCGGTAACTAAACAAGCAATTTACTAATTCAGGCGAATCAAAATGGAATGTTTCGCCCACATAGGAATAGAACAAAAAAGAACCTGTATACCATTTCCAATAGGCCATTTGCGGTAACCACGGTAAAAGAAACAGTAGTATAACCGGCACTATCAATAGCAATCTTTTTTTATAAAATTCGAAAAGTATTTTTCGGTTATTAAAATATTGGATTCCAAATAAAACAGGAATCAACACCACAATTAAATTCGTTGGTCTAATTATAGAAGTCAGTCCGCAAAGAAATGCAATCCAAAATAAATATTTATTTTTACCAGACTCATACCAATTAATGGTACCATACAAGATCAGTATGATGATTGTAAAAAGAAAAGAATGCGACATTAAACTGGTACCCAAAGTATAATAAAAGAGATTGGTTCCGAGATAAATGGATGCAATGGTTAGTGTGGTAATGAATTCATTAAAATAACGGAGCAAAATCAATCTTAAAACTAATAAACCGCCAAACACGTATAGTATACCACCATAGTAGATTCCATAAGCATAAATAGATGAATAACCGTTCATTTCACCGCCTTGAATCCACGTAAGAATGTGTGCAATGAAGAAGAAAGGAAGGTAAAGATAGGACAATCCTATGGACATTTTGGGAACGTAAAAACCCAAAGGTGTTGGCATCAACCAATAACTATTTGGAAAACCAAAACCGGGCGAATGCTTGATAAAAAATGCAATGAGATAAGAATAATACTGTTCCACATCCTGGATAAACGGATTAGGGTGAGAAGCCCAGTCTTTCCATAAGTTATACGACAATGCTGAAAACACAAACAAGTATCCTATCAAGCGCATACTGGAAGAATCGGAAATGAATTTCAACTTCATCGATACAATAATAATACTATAAGTGAGGGTGAACAAGAATAACTTCTTCCTTATCCATTATCACTTGACCGGGGTCTGCTCCTTTAGGTTTGCGAACAAATTTCTTAAAAGTAAAACTAACAGAAACCCATTGACTTCCTTTTGCTTTAGAATAATAAGCGGCAATTTCTGCTGCCTTTTTTATTACGGTATCAGGAACCTCTTTATTTTTATTCTTTCTTATAACCACATGCGATCCGGAAACTCCTTTTGCATGCAACCATATATCATTTTTACCGGCATATTGTTGGGTAAGTAAGTCATTGTTGGCGGCATTTTTTCCAACCCAAATTAAATAACCATCTTTCTCAAATTTCAGAAATGGAGATTTTAACGCCTCCGATTTACTTTTTTCCTTTAAAAAAGGTTTTAACTCTTTTAAGGAATTGACAGATTCAATGGCGTTAATTTGCAGATGTATCTCCTTCCATTTAATTTCTGTTTGGGCAATCCTTTTATGCAATTCTGACAGTTCCACTTTGCGGTGTTTAAATTTGCGGTAATAAAATGCTGCATTTTCCTGTGGACTCAATTCTTTATTCAATTTCACGATAATACTTTTGCCGGTATAAAAATCATCCAATTCGATTTGTTGATCGTCTTTTTGAATTAAATGTATATTGGCCATAATTAAATGTCCAATTTCCTCCAAACTTCTTTCGTGTGTTAAAACGTCTAATGCAATAACTGATTTCTGTAGAATCGCCTTAAGTCTTTTTTCTTGCTTATTGAATTCAAGTAGTAATTTGGATTTATCTTCCCTAAATTGAAAATAGCCAAACAACAACCTGCTAAATTGGGTATACACATCTGCTATATCCTCTGATTGGTATAAAATATTTTCTTGTTTCTGATTAGGAAGCATCACGAACCTAGGAATCTCCAATTCTTCTCCTTTAACAATGGCATATACCTGTTCAGACAAAACTGGAATTGTTACTGGAACCCAGCGTGAAACATCAAATTTTAAATCGCTTACAATATTACTTCGGAATACAGAAACAACGGTATCATCTTTACTCAACAAAAGGTTTGCAAGTGGACCATACAATTTAAAATGAAGTTTATATCCTGTATTAAATAACATAAAAAAGGAACGATCCTCTTTATGCAAGAAAACGGCAATTACTTTACTTCCGATAATTTCACTAAAAACAGGCTGCATATTAGATTCCTTTGGCAACAAATTATTACCAAAGAACATCAACAATTGTTTCCATCGGGTAACCAAACGAATCGAATAAACCTGGTTCTGTTTCACCCATACCATACATAATTCGTCTTTAGATAAGGTGTAGGATTCGGTTAATTCTGCATCAAGCAGGTTTTCGTTAAACCAATTGGCCAGTGCATGAACAGTTTTGATGGAATGGTGCATCCTAACCGGGGATTTGAATTACCTGGTTGTCGTATGCAAACTCAATATTTTCGGGTAACTCCATAGAAACTTCTTCATGAGTACCTAATTGATGGCTGATATGGGTAAGGTAAGCTTTTTCAGGATTAATTTCATGTATTAAATCGATTGCTTCCTGTAGGTTAAAATGAGAAATATGGGATTCTTTTCTCAAGGCATTTAATACGAGATATTTGCATCCTACTAATTTTTGTTTTTCCGTTTCTGAGATAAAATTGGCATCGGTGATATAGACGAAATCCCCGAATCTAAATCCTAGCACCGGCATTTTATAATGCAGCACTTCAATTGGAACAACTTCTATATCCTCAATTTTAAATGGTTTGGTATCGATTCTATGCAAAGTTAAATCAGGTATTCCCGGGTACTTGTGTTCGGCAAATATATAAGCAAACTCTTGCCTCATTTGTTGTTCAACAGCTGCTGTACAATAAACATTAACGGGGGCATGCATGCTAAAATTAAAGCCCCGGATATCATCCAAACCTGCAATATGATCTTTATGGGCATGGGTAAAAACCAAGGCATCCAAATGTCGGATACCGGTTGATAACATTTGTTGGCGGAAATCCGGACCGGAATCAATTACGATATTTTTATTCCCAATCTGAATCATAATCGAACTTCTTAACCTTTTATCCTTGGGGTTTGTAGAATTACAAACATGGCAATTGCAACCGATTAGAGGAACACCTTGCGAGGTTCCGGTACCCAAAAAAGTAATCTTCATCATGATTCGGGAAATATAAGAAATGTACTTGTTTTTATTTGCATTAATATCGTTCGGTTTCTTCTACATATGATTAGTCGTGAACTTTCTTATTTTTGTTCGCCGATATTAAACCGGACCCTATTAAAAGTACACATGAGAAATCTGATTAGTAGAAAATGGATTGAATTACTAGCATATTGGTTGCTTGCAACAGCATTGTTTTTCTATCTTGATTATGCGGTTATCTTAAATATGATTCCACAGGGAATTCATTTTATACGCCAGACAGATAGTTTATCGATCATCATTCACTATTTGAAAAGCGGAATGAATTTTTGGGAACCGGGCATATTAAATCTTGAAAGTATTGATGGCCATACAGCAAGCGAATTTCCAATCATTTATTATATGATAGCATGGATATATCGGATAATCGGTGATCATGAAATTATACTTCGATTGGTTAATATCGCTTTGGTATTTACCGGATTCTATCACGTATACCGAATTATTATATTCCAGATTGGCCATATAGCTTTATCCTTAACGGTAACCTTTACACTGTTTGGATCGATGGTGATTTTATATTATACCAATAACTTTTTGCCTGATACCGGAGCATTTGGATTAACATTAACCGGTATGTACTATTTGTACGTTTATCTTCAAGATGATACTTTAAAAATCAATGCCATAAAAGGAATGATTTTGATGTGTATCGCATCCTTGATCAAAGTTTCCTATTTTGTATACCCTACTGCTTTTGTTTTGACCATTGCTTATAACCAACTAAAAACAAACAACCAAAACTTGGTTGGTTTTATAAAGTTGGAATGGAAATTACTTCTTTTATACGTTTCGGGTTTAATAGCTGTAGCAGGCTGGGTGATGTATATCAAGCATTACAACGAAACTTATAATGGCTATTTTTTGGTAAAGTCAAGATCGATTTTGGTAGCCGACCAGGAGGACAAAATACAAGTAATGAAACATGTTACCGGTTGGTGGGCCGATTCTTATTATCCTACTCTAACCAAATATTTCTTACTAATTTTATTTTCCTACTCTTTATTTCGTTATAAAGAAACCGAACGTAAATGGCTGCATGTTGGATTATTATCTTTAGCAGGGGCTTTCGCTTTTTTTCTTTTGTTTTTTCTACAATTCAGAGACCATGATTATTACTTTATTGCTTTAATACCTGCTATCATTATAGCTACTATTTATGCTGTAACTAATATCTACCATTTGTATACTTCCAATCTGATTCGAACCTTACTTTTAGTTCTAATGGGTATTGTTTGTATAAAAGGAATTGCATTTTCGAAACAAAAGCTTTGGACAAGATATGCCGAAAGCAAAAATGATTTGTATTCAAAATCTGGACAGTTATTATTTGGGTATGATGCCATTTTGGACAGTGCGGGTATAAGCAGAGATGCCAAGTTGGTGTTGATAGTTGACAAAACCGTAAATGGTGGTTTATATTTTACGCGCCGTTTTGGCTGGTCGATTATGGATACCACAGAAAGGTATACCAAACAAATTCCTGTTTGTATTGCATCAGGCGCTACCCATATTATGTTATTAGATTCGGGATATGAAAATATTTCAGGTATTGCGGAACATTTGGGAACTAAAGTTTTAAGCAGGGACTTTATATCGCTATATACCATTAAACCTTAACGGCATGAAAACCATACAAAGTTTTGTTTTTTTAATTTTATGTGCGTTTCAAATACAAACAGTTACGCTATTACCTCCAAAAGAATTTAACCGGGTATTACAAACTGAAAAAGGCGTATTAATTGACATCAGAACTCCAGGCGAATTTAAAAAGGGACATATTAAAGGTGCATTGATGCTGGATTTCTTCAGCGATAATTTTGAAAAAGAGTTAGACAAACTCGACAAAAAGAAGACTTATTTTATCTACTGTGGTATTGGCGGCAGAAGTGAGGAATGTGGTGAGATGATGGCTAAAAAGAAATTCAAAAAAGTATATGATTTGGATGGAGGGATTAACCGATGGAAAGCAGAAGCGCTACCGATTGTTTTCTAGGTTAATCAGATTTTATCAACCTAATTTTTTCGGTACTTCCATCATTAAAAGTTACGACCAATAAATAGCAACCCGATTCCAATTCATGGATATCCAAAGTTGATGAATGATAACATCCAAATGAAGTACCAACCAAATTCACCAAACAAACTTGCTCAATCAACTTTGTTGAATTAAGTTGTATCAATTGGGTAGCAGGATTTGGGTAAACCTGCAAAACCTTTTCGCTTTCGATTAAATTATTTAAGCCAGTTACGACAGGCGACTTAAGGTATCTTTTGAAGTTAAAATAACCCATCACCGGATAATGATCTGATGTTGTTGACGAATAGGAAGAAATATAGGTAGGGAGCATATCCAACACTTTTGCATTTCCTTTTAAGTAAAAGGAGTCGAGCATGCTGTTTTTCATGATATGGTCAATCATTGTACCATTGGATGAAGTATATGATTTTTTCCCTTCATCAACGAGTTGCTTGCTTAGGTAAAAGTATCGGAGCGAATCGTTCACAAAATTCAAGAAAGGGGATTCGGTAGTTCCGGAATAGATAGAACCTAAAATATTGTCGTTCCAGTCGCCCAATACAATAACCTTATTTCCGGAACGGTTCAAATCCAGAAAAGCTTTTAAGTGTGAAGCAGCATTTTTTCTTCTGGTATATGAAGTTTGATCTCCAAATGCTTTAAGATGCAATACATATAAAAAAAGGGTATCCGGAAGAATGGAATCTTTTCTAACCAATAATACTTCTAGCGGAGGTCGGCCAGCAAAGTCATAATCATAGGTAGTTTCAGACAGAATATGATGCGATAAAAGCAAATCGAACTTATCCGATTTCCACATTAGACCTGTTTTCTGTGTTTGAGAATAGGTTGCAAGTGTAGCCGAATAACCAGGTAAAGCGGCGATTAATTGTTGGAAAACAGTTTGGTTAGAAATCTCACAAAAACCCCAAATATCTATCTCTGTTTTTAACAAGACTTCCTTCACATTTGAAAACTGAAGGGTTTCGTTTGTCGGACCATTAGAAGGATCCCCAAACCATTCGATATTCCAAGTTGCTATCTCAAGAAGGGTATCGTTACCAATTTTAGGAATCTGGGCTACACTCTCGGTATTCCATCCAATAAAAAGCAGTAATTGAAATAAAAAAATAGGGGCTATTTTCACGTGTTTCTATGTATTATACTGGCGATTGGCTGAGCAGTAGGCATGATGGTTAATTCATTAATATTAACATGTTTTTTTCGGGACAAAATAAAGGAAGCAGCCTCAGCAATATCTTCAGCAACCAAGTTATCAAAGCCCTTATAAACTGATTTAGCCTTGTCTTCATCGCCATGGAAACGAACAATTGAAAATTCGGTTTCTACTGCTCCGGGATGAATTGCGGAAACCTTTACAGGATACTTTGCCAAGTCAATTCGCATGGATTTACTTAACGCATCTACCGCATGTTTGGTACCACAATAAACATTACCATTTGGGTAAACTTCTTTACCGGCAATAGAACCAATATTAATAATATGTCCATTACCTGCAGCAATCATTAATGGAAGTATGTTACGGGTTACATACAATAATCCTTTGATATTGGTGTCGATCATCACATCCCAGTCATCTATATTTCCCTCGTCGATGGAGGACAAACCACTTGCTAGTCCGGCATTATTTACCAAAACATGTATTTGTTGAAAATCTTCCGGTAAAGTTTTAATCGCAGCACTTACTTCCTCTCTGTTGCGAACGTCGAACACGAGGGTTAAAACTTTAATCCGATAGGCTTTGCTTAATTTGTCTGCAATTTCAATCAACCGTTCCGATCTTCTGGCATTCAATATCAGGTTGTAACCCTCTTTAGCCAGTTGATTAGCAATTGCCAAACCAATACCGGAGGAGGCTCCAGTAATGAATGCAAGTCTTTTCTCATCCATAATTTTGAAATTTTACGTGCTAAATATACAATTAATTCAAATTGGTATTAACTTTCCCCTGTTTCCGGCAGATTCGATATTAGGAAATTGATTAAATAAATAACATGAATTATACCATAAAGAAAGACGACCAATACTCTTTAATCAAAACCGATTTAACGGTAATGAATAAAGAAACCTGCAATCAACTCAGGGAAAAAGTACTTCATGAATCCGCCAGTAGCAGTAAGTATGTAATTGTTAACATTGAAGATGTAGCAGATTGTAATGCAGATGGGATAAGGGAAATGATTCAATTGGCATTAGACTTACAGGAAAAAGGTGGCATGTTGATTTTAACACATGCGTCGTTACAATTTAGTCGCTTGTTTAACAAAGCAGAAATTACTTTTATCCCTACCGATATCGAGGCCATTGATTTTGTTTTTATGGACCATTTGGAAAAACAATTCTTAGAAATGGACGACAACAAAGACGCATGAGTATAGAGTTGACCATTTTAGGAAGCAGTTCTGCTACTCCAATTTACGATAGATTTCCTTCTGCTCAACATTTAAACATGCTCGACAGGCATATTCTGATTGATTGTGGTGAAGGTGCTCAAATGCAGCTACGCAGGTATAAATTAAAGAAAACACGTCTACAATATATTTTTATCAGCCATGTACATGCAGATCACATCTTAGGACTACCGGGCTTATTGTTCTCCCTTAATTTACAAAACCGAGTTGAACCATTGCATTTGTTTGCACCTGCATCGTTATTCGAAATCATTGACCTGTTTCTGCGCCATAGCGATACTATTTTGCGGTATGATTTAGTTCGGCATATCACCCAGGACCAACACAAGGAAGTTATTTTTGAAGATTCACTCATCAAAGTATCTTCTTTTCCATTATACCATCGCGTTCCAACCACCGGTTTTTTATTTGAAGAAAATGACAAGTTAAAGAAGTTGAATATTGAAGCCTGTAGAAAGTTCCATATACCTTTTACCTTTTACAACGATGTAAAAAAAGGGAAAGATTTTATATCTCCGGATGGAAAAATTGTGATACCAAATGAAGCCTTAACATTCAGCAATTTGCTCCCGATAAAATATGCATACTGCAGTGATACACAATTTGATGAGAGGGTTATTGCTATGGTAGAAGGTGTTGATGTTTTATACCATGAATCGACTTTTATGCATGATAAAATAACGCGTGCAAAAGAAACCATGCATACCACGGCGCTTGAGGCCGGAAAAGTGGCAAAAGAAGCAAAAGTCAAAAAATTATTAATCGGACATTTTTCGAGCCGATACGACGATCTTACACCATTGTTGAGGGAAGCACAAACCGAATTTGAAAATACGGAGCTTGCAACAGAAGGTAAACGCTTTGAAATAGGCGAAGATGCCGGTTAATAGAAACGAAAAAGAACTTATTTCTTTACCGATTTCTTCTTCAAGTCGTCTGCCCTTTTCTGATCCGCTTTATTGGCTCTTTTATTGCTACCGAATGCAGAGATTGTAAAGTATCTTCCCGGATATTCCTGCATATCCTTTAACAATGAATCCAAAGATTTACTCGTTTGATCGAGGTGAACATACAAACTATCATCATTAACTAACTTACCAAGCGAGCCCTCCCCTTTATTTACTTTTTCGAGTGTGGCGCCAAATTCTTTCAAAACTTTATTGGTATTGTTCACTGTTTTGGTAAGATCGGCTGCTGCCAACGAATCCGAGATAATAGAAATATTCCTGATTGCGCGAGCAATGGATTCGTTATTGCTTTTAAGATTGTGAACAATAGACTCCACATTTCCCAACATTGATTTAAGCCTGGCATTTTCATCCATACTTAACTTATCAAAACGTTCGGTAATATTTCGAACATGGTGGATAGACCACGAAAGGTCGTTTAATCCGGATGCTAGTCTTCTTGTACCTGATGAATCGAACACATCGTTCATACTTAACAAAATTTTATCCAGGGTAACTAATACCTGCTCGCTTTTCTCCTTCAGGGGAGAAACCATTTTACTGATGCTGGATGTAAGTGATTCTTCGTTGATACCGACTAAAGTATCTCCATTTTTATAAAACGCAAGCGATTGTTTGGTTAACTTTATATCAATTGCCTTTGTTCCTAATAAATCCTGGCTGGTAATAATGGCTTCGGTTCCTATAGGTAAGTTTATTGAATTAAATACAATTAAAGTAACCAATATTTTAGAAACGTCATTTCCGTTCAACATTCCAATATCCTCTACTTGCCCTACCTTCATGCCATTGATGGTAACCTGGGTAGATTTTACAATCCCTGAAACATTGTCGTATACCACAAAATATTTGTTGTACCCTTTTAATGGATTAAATCCTTTGAGGAAATTATAACCAATTATAAATACCACAACGCCACATACAACAAACAGTCCAACCTTTATCTCTTTTTTAATGTTCACGGAAAATATGATTTCAACAAAAATAATATTTAATGATATACCACAAAGACTTAATTCATAAAGCTATTAAAACAGTAAATTTGATTACCTTTTAACCATTAAATGGAATCCGCATTTGTATTCTGCAAATTACCGATATATAAACATCCATAGCCATTCCCGTCCGAGCAACGACGGTGAAGTTGTTATCAGAAATGCATTTACGGCATTAAACCACGACCAAATAAGCAAGTTGCCTTATTTTGTTTCGGTTGGACTGCATCCATGGCATACAGAGCGAATGAGTTTGCAGAAATGCGAGCATTATTTACATTCGGTAATTCAACTTAAACAAGTGATAGCCATTGGTGAAATAGGCTTAGATAAAATTTGCAGGGTATATATGGAACGGCAATTAGACTTTTTTAAATTACAGATTGCATTGGCAGTTACCTATAACAAACCTGTGATTTTGCATGTGGTAAAGAGCTATAATGAAATATTACCTATCCTGAAACATGCTACAATTCCCGTTATCATTCATGGATTTAGAGGAAATATGCAGGTAGCACAAAAATTGATGGAGTATAACTGCTATTTCTCCTTTGGCGGTTATATAATTTTAAAAGATATAAAAAAATCAATCCTTGAAATTCCGTCCAACCGATTGTTTTTCGAAACAGACAATTACAAAAGATATCCAATTAGTGAAATATACCGAATGGCTGCGTCGTTAAGGAATACTAGCCTTACCGATCTTCAGACACAGGTTGCCCAAAATTTTACTGCTGTTTTCGGAGAATCCTCTTTACTTATTCAACACCAATAAAGGCACCTTGGTATGGTAGGTCATCTTTTTGCTTAAACTTCTATGAAAAATGCGGTCGAACCAACTTCTGTTATGTTTTGCCATAACCACCATATCTACTTCTTTTGTATCAATATAATGGTTGATTGCATCCGTGATATCGCCGTTTGGAAGGGTATCTACGGTGATGTTTTCGTGGGCGATATTTGCTTTGTTCTTTACGAAAAAATTATCTTCAACATTAAAATAACGATCTGCATCCGCTTGCACATGGATAACCGTAATTTTAGAATTGTATAACTCAGCAAAATAAATTAATCGAGAAATGGCAGGAAATTCAGGTTCACTATAATCACTAGTATAAAGTATATGTTTAAAAGCATTGTGTCGGGCACCGGGAGGAATAACAAAAACAGGAATACCTGATTTACCTACCACCGAAGCCGTATTGCTTCCAATTAATATTTCCTGAATGCCACTTGCACCGGTTGTACCCATAACTACAATATCTATTTGGTTGTTTTTTGCATACTTGGTTACTTCATCGGTAATAAATCCCATAACCGACTCGGTATAAAATTTAAGTCCGGATGGCAATAAAACATTCTTTGTGAGTTCTGCAATTTTTTCGCTTGCTTCTTTATTTAACTCATCCATATAAAGCTGGTAGGTTTCTTGCGGAAAATTAATATCCGCAACCGGTACCGGATTGATGTGAATCAAATGTAATTCTGCGTTGGTTTTTAAGGCCAATTCCAATGCAAAATCAAGGGCGTTTGCTGCAACCCCTGAAAAGTCGGTGGGTACTAATACTTTATTAATCATACCTGTTTACAATTTATTTATCCAAAGGTAATGCGTATATATTAATTCTATATGATGTAAATCAATTCCTAAATACTGTACTATATGATTGATTTAATGTTTGTTATAAAAATAAACACAAACCATCATGCTAAACATACCTAACCATTATGATAAAGGCAAGAAAATTATCTTTATACGATAAGACGTTTTGTAAGGTTATGCTTCTGTATATTTCTGAAGTTTAATCCATTTGACCGGTATTTAAATTTGATGACATAACTTTCTGTAATCAACTTAAGGATACTCCTTCCGATCCTAGAATGCCATAGTTTTACATAAAAAAACCCACCTCACCATTTCAGGTAAGATGGGTAAAAAAGACTGCAAGTGCAGCCAATTATCATTTTACTTTGTACCGGTATTAACCGGTGTAAGTTTAAGTGTGTGAGTTAAAATAAATGTTCCCGGCAATTTTACACTCCATATTCGCACCCACACTCATTTTGTGCTGCGGATGAGACTCGAACTCATACACCAATAAGGCACCACCCCCTCAAGATGGCGTGTCTACCAATTCCACCACCGCAGCAATGAAAACCCGACTATGCAGGTTTTTTAGGGTTACTTTTTGCCTTTAAAGCGCGTTTATTTCTTGTAACTCCAAAAGAACCATTTTTGGTTTTTCCTTTTTTAGATCTTTGATCACCTTTTCCCATTAGAATAAAATTTAGGGTCACGAAGATAATCCTATCCCATGAACCAATCAAGTTTAATTCTGATTCCTTATGTTGCATCATGATATATTCTCTAACAAACAACCGTATTTCCGTACAAATTAACAGTTTGGGGGCGGAACTGATATCCGTGGTTGATGCCAACCAAGGTTTTGAGTTTATGTGGCAAGGCAATCCTGAAATTTGGGGACGAACCTCCCCTGTTTTATTTCCAATAGTTGGTAAGGTTAAAGATGATAAGCTTAAAATTGGTGGGGATTCTTACCCATTAACCCAACATGGGTTTGCCAGAGACTGTATATTTGAATGCAACCAAAACAATTCCTCTTCCATACATTTCAGGTTGGCAAATTCGACAGAAACACTTGCGAAGTACCCCTTTGCATTTATTTTAGAAATTTCATATGAAATAATTGAAAACCGCGTGATATGCACCTGGAATGTAACCAATTCCGGCGATACAAGTATTTACTTTTCAATAGGGGCACATCCAGGATTTCATATCATTGGTTCCAATTTATCTGATTATGTACTTTTATTTGGGGAGATGGAAGTATTAGAACGATTACTTTTAACAAATGGCTTATTAAATCACACCTCCAAGTTATTGGTTTCAAATGAAAATGAATTGCCTTTAAACAAAGCGCTATTTGAAGATGATGCCATCGTACTTAAGCATTTCAACTCACAAGAAATAACCTTAAAACACCGCAGTTTAACCCATGCAGTAACCGTACATTGTAAAGACTTTCCGTATATGGGTATTTGGTCGAAAAAAGGAACAGATGCGTTTTTATGCATTGAACCATGGTTTGGCATTGCAGATACCATCGAAGGGCATACAGACATTACGAAAAAGGAAGGAATGATCTGTTTAGAAACAAGAAATACATTTAAAGCTTCTTATTCCATGGATTTTACCATTTGACCGGTTTATTGTTTTGCTTGGCAGACATTAACTGCTATTTTCGTAAGCATTAAATCCAATTAAAAATAATACTTTGATGTAGGCATTCGATATGATCCAATATTTCAAAACTATACATAACCGACTAACCGAAATTGATACGGTAGAGAAAGATTGTTGGATTAATTTGGTTAACCCTACCACAAAAGAGATAGCCTTTCTTTCTCAAAAACTTTTAATTCCTCCCGATCTTATTACAGACCCATTGGATGTGGATGAAAATGCCCGTATTGAGCAGGAAGTGAATTGCATGTTGATTGTTTTGCGTGTTCCTATTGAAACCGATAAACCGGATGAATTGCCATATACTACTATTTCGATGGGTATTATCTTAAAAAGAGATTTGATAGTAACGGTTTGCAGCAAACCGGTTGAAATCACGCAAGCCTTTATTGAATCGAGGGTTCGTGGGTTCAGTACAGAAAAACGGGAGCGATTTGTATTGCAAATATTTTTAAAATCATCGGTACTCTTTTTGCGTTATTTGAAAAACATCAACAACAAAGCGGATGAGTTGCAACTCACCTTACATCGGTCGACTCGAAATGAGGAATTAATGCAGCTTTTAAATTTTGAAAAAAGTTTGGTTTATATCAACACCTCTTTAAAATCGAACGAATTGATGATGTATCGTTTGCAACGTTTAAGTTTACCTGCTTTGAACCGTGAAGAGGAACAGGATTTGATTGAAGATGTTTTAACTGAAACCAAGCAAGCCATTGATATGGCGCATATTTATGCAAATATTCTTGGCAACTTGATGTCGGCTCACTCCAGTATTATTTCCAACAACCTGAATATTACCATTCGTTTTCTAACTTCGGTAACTATCATTTTATCGTTACCTATTTTAGTAGCCAGTTTATATGGAATGAATGTACCACTTCCTTTTCAGGACGAGCCATATGCATTTTGGATAGTGATGCTCATTGCATCAACCCTTTCCGTTTTAGGGGTTTTGTTTTTCAGGAAGAAAAATTTGTTTTAAACTTCCCTCCTTTAACCAGACCTTAATTAGCAATATTCTTCAAAAGCAGCTTCAAGGTTTGCTGCAATCATTTCTGCGCTTCTGCCTTCAATCATATGGCGTTCGATAAAATGAACCAATTCGCCATTCTTGTACAAAGCGATACTGGGTGAAGATGGAGGAAAAGGCATGGTAAATTCTCTTGCTTTTGCAACTGCTTCCGTTTCCTGGCCTGCAAATACGGTTAGCAACTGGTCAGGTTTTTTGTTTCCAGAAGTAACTGCTTTAATAACTCCCGGGCGGGCAGTACCTGCAGCACAACCGCAAACCGAGTTAAAAACCAAAAGTTTAGATCCTGTTGTATCATTTAATTCCGATTCTACTTCAGAAGGAGTCATGAGGCTTTTAAAACCTACTTGTTCTAATTGTTGGCGCATTGGCGCTACTAACATTTCGGGATATGGCATATGTTTAGTTATGAGTTATGAATTATGAATTATGAGTTAAACACCCATTATTGGGTAATGTTTTAAAATACAAAGTTACGTAACTTTATACGATGGTAAAAAATATTTCGTTAAATGCATCGTAAATCATAGATTTGCAGTCCTTTTTTAGAAAATATACCAATAAAATATATGACACAATCAACAACCCGTTTACCTTACAAAGTTAAGGACATTACATTGGCTGAATGGGGCCGCAAAGAAATCAAACTTGCCGAAGCAGAAATGCCGGGCTTAATGGCTATCAGAAAAGAATATGGTGCACAACAACCCTTAAAAGGAGCTAGAATAGCAGGTTGTTTACACATGACCATTCAAACCGCTGTTTTAATTGAAACCTTAAAAGCTTTGGGAGCAGAAGTAACCTGGAGTTCTTGTAATATTTTCTCTACACAAGATCATGCTGCTGCTGCTATTGCTGCTGCAGGTATTCCGGTATATGCTTGGAAAGGACAAAATGAAGAAGAATTTGACTGGTGTATCGAGCAAACTTTGGATGCATTTGAAGGTGGTAAATCTTTGAATATGATTTTGGATGATGGTGGTGACTTAACCAATATGGTTTTTGACCGTTTTCCTGCATTGGCAAACGATATCAAAGGTCTTTCGGAAGAAACAACAACAGGAGTTCACCGTTTATACGAAAGAATGAAAAAAGGGACCTTGTTAATCCCTGCCATTAATGTGAATGATTCGGTTACTAAATCGAAATTCGACAATAAATATGGCTGTAAAGAATCGTTGGTTGATGCTATCAGAAGAGCAACCGATATTATGATGGCCGGAAAAGTTGCGGTAGTTGCCGGTTACGGTGATGTAGGAAAAGGATCTGCAGAATCATTGAGAGGTGCAGGAGCACGTGTATTGGTTACCGAAATTGATCCAATTTGTGCTTTACAAGCTGCAATGGATGGATTTGAAGTAGTGACAATGGAAGAAGCTTGTAAGCGTGCCAATATTTTTGTTACTGCTACCGGAAACGTTAGAATTATTACCGACCGCCATTTCAAGGCAATGCGCGACAAGTCAATCGTATGTAATATCGGGCATTTCGACAACGAAATTGATATGGCATGGTTAAACAAGAACTATGGTTCTACAAAATATACCATCAAACCACAAGTTGATGTTTACAATTTAGATGGAAACGAAATTATTTTGTTAGCAGAAGGCCGTTTGGTTAACTTGGGTTGTGCCATGGGACATCCATCGTTTGTAATGAGTAACTCATTCTCTAACCAAACACTTGCACAAATCGAGTTATGGAACAATGCAGATAAATACGAAAAGAAAGTTTATGTATTGCCAAAACATTTGGATGAAAAAGTAGCCGCTTTGCATCTTGATCATATTGGTGCTACTCTTACTAAATTAGACAAAGAGCAGGCTGATTATATTGGAGTAAATGCGCAAGGTCCATTTAAATCAGAGCATTATCGTTATTAATCGTTCGTTCATTATCAAATAGTAAAGCCGGAACTCATATAGTTCCGGCTTTTTTATTATTGCAATTGTGAGGGCAACATTTATATTGCATTTTATAAAAATCAAAAAAAATGAGTTCACAAGGACATCCAAAAGGTTTATACGTTCTTTTTGTAACTGAAATGTGGGAACGATTCAGTTATTATGGAATGCGGGCAATCTTTACCCTGTACATGACAAAAGCGTTGTTATTCGACAAAGCACTTGGTTCAGACATTTATGGCAGCTATACCGGATTGGTATATTTAACTCCTCTTTTAGGCGGTTACATGGCTGATCGTTATTGGGGCAACCGTAAATCGATAATTATCGGTGGCTTTTTAATGGCGATGGGACAATTTTTAATGTTTACCAGTGGAATGTTTTATAAAGAAGTTGGCTTATCGTCGATGATCATGTATGGTGGACTGGCCTTTTTAATCTTTGGAAACGGATTTTTTAAACCCAATATCTCAACCATGGTTGGGCAATTGTATCCCAAGGGAGACAAAAGGGTTGATTCTGCCTTTACCATTTTTTACATGGGTATAAATTTAGGTGCATTCCTTTCGCCGTTGATATGTGGAGCATTGGGTGATACCGGAAATCCGGAAGATTTCAAATGGGGATTTCTTGCTGCAGGATTAGGCATGTTATTGAGTACCTTTTTATTTATATGGCTAAAAAACCATTATATAGTAACTCCAGAAGGAGAACAAATTGGTGTTGCTCCAAACCGCAAACGCGAAACAGCAGAAATAGATACAACCAAAGAAATAAAACAAGAATTTTCGAAAGGCCAGATGGCGTTTTGGGCGGGTGTTGAAGTATTTTTATTTGGTTTGTTTTATTGGTTGGATTTTGGTGTAATTGGTTCATTTATTTTTTCACTAACCATTGCAGCTCCCGGGTTTATTATATCCGACAAAACTTTGCATAATGATGAACGCCAAAGAATTTGGGTAATTTATATCATTGCATTTTTTGTGATATTTTTCTGGAGCGCCTTTGAGCAAGCAGGTGCCTCGCTAACCTATTTTGCGGAAGAGCAAACCGACAGGGATATCAATTTAAAATTATCACCGGCCATTCTGTATGCTTTACTTGGTGCCTTAGTTTTGGTTTTGGGTTGGTTTCTGAATAAAGTTAGAACCGGTTTTAAAGAAGAAAAGAAAGGTGTTAAGGAATTATTTATGTTATTGCTAGGTGGTGGTATACTCGTTTCTCTAAAAGGAATTTCTGATGTTACAAGCGAAGGAATTTACTTGCAAACAATCCCAACCAGTTTCTTCCAATCTATCAATGCAATTGCCATTGTGATATTTGCTCCGATTTTTGCCATTTTATGGACCACTTTAGGCAAGCGAAACATTGAACCGGCTTCGCCTTATAAGCAATCCATCGGTTTATTCTTGTTGGCATTGGGTTACCTGGTAATTGCGATTGGCGTAAAAGATGTTACGGCTAAAGTAAGTATGTTGTGGTTGGTTAGTTTATATTCCATTCACACTTTTGGCGAATTGTGTTTATCTCCTATCGGTTTATCGATGGTAAATAAACTTGCTCCGGTTAAATTTGCATCCTTGTTAATGGGGGTTTGGTTTCTTTCTACTTCAGCAGCCAATAAATTTGCAGGAGTATTAAGCGGACTTTATCCGGAGAATGGCGTAGCAAAATACTTCCTTGGTATTCAGATTTTAGATCTATATGACTTCTTTATGATTTTTGTGGGAATGGCCGGTATTGCCTCCTTAATCTTGTTTGTTTTAAGCAGCAGGTTGCTTAAAATGATGCATGGCGTGCGATAGGAATACCAATAAACCAAATCCGAATTAATAATGGACAAAGTCAGAGCCCATCCCAAAGGATTGCCTTATTTGTTTTTTACTGAAATGTGGGAGCGTTTTGGTTACTACCTCATGTTGGGAATATTTTTCCTATATATGATCGATACAAAAGCAGGGGGACTTGCGCTCGAAAACAAAGAAGCCTCAGATATTTTCGGAACTTATATTGCCTTGGTATTTATCACCCCATTTATTGGAGGATTACTGGCAGACAGGGTTCTTGGTTATCGGTTATCCATCACCATTGGCGGTATTCTGATGGGCATTGGGTATATGTGTCTGGCAATTCCCGGTGAGACTACCTTTTTTATTGCCCTTGCCTTAATGATTGTTGGCAACGGTTTTTTCAAACCAAACATTTCTACTTTACTGGGTAATTTATACAGTGAACCACAATTCAAAGCCAATAAAGATGCTGGATATAATATTTTTTATATGGGTATCAATATTGGTGCATTCATCTGTAATTTTTTCGGAGCTTATTTGCGCAATAATTTTGGTTGGGGATATGCCTTTTTCGCCGCAGGAGTTGGGATGTTTATAGGGATAATCATATTCTGGCTTGGAAGCAAACATTACAAGCATGTTGATGTTATAAAACCGGCCAAAGAAGAAGATATGAGTGTAGGTAAAATACTCGGACTTGTATTGTTACCGGCTATTATTGCAGGGATACTCGGTTGGTTTATTCCTTCCAATATCTTTGGCAGCGACAGTACGGATGCTTTTATTTTCGGAACTATACCAATTGTATTGTTTTACGCCTCCCTTTATTTCCGCTCCAACGAAGAAGATAAAAAACCAATTGGTGCCTTGTTAGCAATAATGGGCGTGGTTGTTATTTTTTGGGCTATTTTTAAACAAAACGGAACGGCTTTAACTACATGGGCTGAGCGTTACACCAACAGAGAATTACCTGCAGCAGCAGTTGTCCCATCCAGTGTATTGGGAATGGTTCAAAAAGTAACTTATTCAAAAACCGACACGGTTTTATTGGTAGATGAACTTTTCAGGCCAATTAAAACGATTGATGGTAAAACACAAAAAGTAATTGATTATCCATTATATTTCAACAACATTCCACCTGAAGAATTACCGGCGGAAGGCACCACTTTAAATTTACTTTCCACTGAACTTTTTCAATCGGTAAATCCGTTTTTTGTAATTGTACTAACTCCGTTGGTAATTGGATTCTTTATTTGGGCTCGAAAGAAGAAGTTTGAACCTAGTACGCCGGCTAAGATTTTTTGGGGATTAATCATCACAGCACTATCAACTTTACTCATGGTTGCAGCGGTAAAACTTGGAAATAATGGAGAAGTAAAAGTATCAGCATGGTGGCTTATAGGAACCTATGGCGTAATAACGGTGGGTGAATTATGTTTAAGTCCAATGGGATTATCTCTGGTTTCGAAGCTTGCTCCTCCCCGATTAGCAGCCTTATTAATGGGAGGTTGGATGCTTTCAACATCTATTGGAAACAAACTTAGCGGAGTATTGGCAAGCCTTTGGGATACCTACGAGCATAAAGAATATTTCTTCCTAGTTAATTGCATAATTGTTCTATTTGCTTCCTTTTGTATTTTTCTCATGCTTAAATGGCTCAGAAAGATTATCGAAGAACATCAGGCATAAGCTTATTCTTATTGTCGCATTAAAATATTATACTTGCATAAAGCACGTTGAACTTGCCATTTATTAAGCACTCCATATTTTTTCTGGCAGCATTTGTCCTCATTTTAGAGGGATGTTCATACAAAAGCCGCAATATTTTGTATAAAACTCCTCATAAACTGGATAATAAAGCGCCCGCCTTTCAATATGACCCATCGACCCAGAAATATTCGGAACCCGATTCGACGAGTTATAAACACCGCATTAAAATAGGCGATCGTATTCAGGTTCATTTTCTTCAGAATTATGACCTCGGTCAAAATTCGACACAGAGTGCAACTTCTAACCAACAGAATTCGGGTGCAGATGTAAAAGGTTACCTGGTAAATTACGATAGTACCGTAACTTTACCATTGGTTGGAAGAACCAATTTATGCGGCTTAACCCGACTGGAAGCAGCTAAAAAGCTTGAAATAGCCTACAGCAAACATTTAACCGATCCTATTATTGACATTGAAATTCTGAATCTCAGTGTAAGTGTTTTGGGAGATGTAGTGAATCCCGGTAAGTATTATGTTGACAAGGAAAACACCAAATTGGTGGAGGTAATTGCAATGGCCGGTGGATTTAAAGATGGTTCAAAGAAAAACACGATTCAAATCATCAGAGATGGACAAGTTATTCAAGTTGATATGCAAAAAATAGAAACTAGTAATGCCAATATTACCATTTTGCACGACAATGACATCATATACATACCTCCTTTCGGAATAAAAGCGGACCTCGAGCCAATAACTGTTGCATCAGCGGCAATCACCCCATTGCTAACAGTATTGCAGATTACACTGATGAGTATTCAGATTTACATTATGTTTCAAACTTTTAACTAAAGACAGGTGCAAAAGGATAAACCAAATGTAGTTGACCTGAATAAGATTATCAGTCTGTTAATTTCCAAATGGTACATTTTTGCACTTTCATTAATCCTTGCTATTACATTTTCTTATCTTAAACTAAGGTATACCACGCCTCTTTTTAAGTCGAGTATTAATATACGAGTAGAAGATGAAAGAGGGGGCCAATTAAATGATTTATTTAAATACGGAAGAGCAAATGGCAGAATTGATAATGTTTTAAAAACAGAGTCGGAAATATTGAAGTCTCATTCGCTTTCTCATAAAACCATGCTATCCATTCATGATTTGTTTACGTTCAAAGCTTCAGGAACCGTATTATCGGCTAAACTATATCCCAAGCTTATCTTTCAATTGAATCCAATTTACCTCGACTCTGAAGATTTTGGTCTCACTTTTACTGCCTTATTTACCAAAGATAAAAAGTTAATCATTACAGAAGAAAAAAATAAAGTTGTTATTCATCCGGAAGATACTTTTCAAATAGACAAATCAACCTTTGTTTTCGATATTCTGAATTACGAATACTTGGCAAATTATTACAACAATCCAATTGGCATAACGATAGATGATTTAAATAGTAAATCCTATGCGAATGCTTCATCAATTGAGGTTGACCAGGTAAAGGGAACCACCATTTTAACCATTAGTTACACTTCTGATAATGCATTGTATTCCCAGGATTACTTAAATGAATTAACAAAAGTTTATATTAAAGAAACGGTTAATAACAAGTCGCTGGTTGCTGACCAAACCATCAATTTTATTGAAAAACAATTGGATCAACTTTCAGAGAATGTGAACCGATCACAACAGTCTCTGGCTGATTTCAAGGCTAAGAATAAAGGTATTACTCCGGAAGAACTTAGCAAAAAAGAATTTGAAACGCTAACCAGTATAGAAGCAGACAAAAAGCTGGAACAAATCAGAAAAGAAATAATTGAGGATGCCATTTCAGATTTGCAAAGAAACGAAAACAAGCCTGTCAAATTTATCACCTTCGACCTTGAAGAAGGTAGCACCATCTCTTTGATGCAAAAGCAACTCAACGAATTAATACTTGAAAAGCTAGGGAAGCAACAACAATATAATCCAAACAGTAAAACGCTACTTGATTACGATAAAAAAATCACAGAACTACGCATATCCTTAATCAACGGTTTGAATGCGGCGTTAATCAAATCGAATGCAAAATTAAATTACTATGCAAAATTATTGGCACAAAGCAATTCACAGCTCACCAATTTACCGGTAAAACAGCAACTATTAATTAATATAGAGCGGGATTATAAAGTAAACGAAAAGATATATAATTACTTGCTCGAAAAACGACTTGAATCCTTAATCAGTAAAGCTTCTATTACACCAAATGCATTCATTATTGACGCAGCTGAGTCAGCTTACAAAGTATTTCCTGACGATAAAAAATATTATTTAACTTCCATTATACTGGCCATTTTAGTCAGTATAATTTTTATCGGTTTATTGCGCATGATGTACGATAAAATTCCGAATAAGGAAACCATTGAAATGATGTCGAGTACTCCGGTGATTGGAATGATTAAAAAAATCGAAAATGTAGATAAAATTGACAATTACAATATCCATGTTTTTCATTCCCCTAAATCTATTTTTGCTGAATCGATTCGCGGATTACGTACCAATCTCAACTTTATCTTAATGGGCGAGAAACATAAAATTGTTTCACTTACTTCTACGGTAAGTGGTGAGGGAAAAACATTCTGCACATTGAATCTTGCCGCATCGTTAACCCTACTCGGACATAAAGTATTGATCATCGGTTGTGATTTAAGGCGTCCTAAAATTCATCTTTCCTTCCGTAATATGAATAACCGAACCGGATTAACAACCTATTTGTTCGGCAAACATTTGCTCGACGAAGTTATTTTCCCAACCGAATTTAATAACCTGTTTGTGATTCCAGCAGGACCTGTACCGCCTAATCCATCCGAATTATTACAATCGCAAAAACTAACCGAAACATTAACCATTTTAAAAGAGAAATTTGATTTTATTTTCCTGGATACCGCGCCGATAGGATTGGTTTCAGATTCTTTTTCCATTTTTAACCAATCGGATGTAAACCTATATGTGTTACGTGCCAATTATTCGAAACGTGATTTTGCTATTGTACCTGACCGATTAAGTAAAGACAATGACATTAAACATCTTTATACTATTTTGAATTCCTTCGACAATTCCGGTAATTTCTATGGTTCCATCTATAAGAATGATTATGGTGGTTATTATGGTGGAGGTGGTTACTATTATTATGGCGGATATTACGGCAAAGGAAGTTATGGATATTATGGCAAGAAATCGGATGCCAAATATTACAGGGGATATTATGCCGATGAAGAGGTATCGGGTATCAAAAAAACACTATGGCAACAATTGAAATCATTAATAGTTAAACCAAAGTAAGGAAAGCAAAAAAGAATGTTAAAGTGGTATGTATTATACACCCAACCTCGTCATGAGAAAAAGGCCCATCAAGTATTGCAATCAAAAGGATATAATACCTATTTACCCCTGCAAACTACGATAAAACAATGGAGCGACCGCAAGAAAAAAGTGGAAGTTCCGGTGTTCAATTCCTACTTATTCATTGAAACCGAATTAGAAAAATCGAGAACCGACATTTTAGGAACTGCCGGTATTGTAAAATTTGTAACGCTTGGAAAGGAAATTGCCACCATAAAGGAAGAACAGATTAAACAAATAAAGCTTTTATTATCAGAGTTCGACGATATTGACATATTGGCTTCCAACCCATTCCAACTAAAACAAAGGGTAGAAGTTATAGCAGGACCCTTTAGTGGAAATAAGGGTATTTTGGTTGAACACAAAGGCACTAATTACTTCGCCATAGAATTTGAAGCTCTTGGCAGCAACATTCTGGTGAACATTCCCTTCAATTATTTACGGAAGATTTAACCCATTACCCTTGATTTTTTAGTTTTTTTATGTAAAATTGAGTAATAAAATTACTCAAATTACCTTTTCCTGTGGGTGAGGTGGCGAAGCTTTGCCAATTACATCCTAATCACGACCCATTTTCATGTTAGATGCGTTAATTACATCAAAGACCAGAATTAAGCTTTTGTTAAAGTTTTTCCTCAATGCCAATACCTTTTCTTATTTAAGAAATTTAGAATCAGAATTCGGTGAAAGTTCGAACGGTATCAGGGTAGAACTGAACAAAATGGAGCAAGCCGGTTTATTAAATTCAAATACAAAAGGAAATAAAAAGCTATTCCGTGCCAACAGGAATCATCCGCTATTTGAGGATATTCAAAATATATTAATGAAGTATACCGGATTGGACTACATCATTGATCATGTAGTTACCAAATTGGGCAATGTAGATAAGGTTTACCTAACCGGCGAATTAAGCAAGGGAGTTGACAGTAAAATAATCAACCTCATTATAGTTGGCAATAACCTGAACAGAGAGTATTTAGACAAACTAATTACAAGAGCAGAAGAGTTAACAAGAAAACATATTCAATACACTATACAGAACGAAACAGAATACCAAATAAGTTCGAAAGGTCCGTTAAATACTGACCTATTTTTACTATGGGGGAAGGACAGAAATGAGTAAGATACTAGGCATTTCGGCATTCTACCATGATTCGGCTGCTTGTATTACCATAGATGGTAAAATAATAGCAGCAGCTCAAGAAGAGCGATTCAGCAGAAAAAAGCACGACGCCGGATTTCCAATTCATGCGATACAATTTTGTTTAAATTTTGCCAATCTTGAGATAGACGATTTGGATGCAGTCGTATTTTATGATAAGCCACTTTTAAAATTTGAACGTCTCCTTGAAACATATTATGCATTTGCACCTAAAGGAATCTTATCGTTCTTTAAAGCCATCCCAGTTTGGCTCAAAGAAAAGATATTTCTAAAGCGTCTGATTTATGATGGGTTAAAGGAAGTGGGCATTTATAATAAAAAAAGATTGACTTTATTATTTCCGGAACATCACCTGTCACATGCGGCAAGTACCTTTTATCCTTCTCCATTTCAAGAGGCTGCCATTTTAACCATTGATGGTGTTGGAGAATGGGCAACTGCATCTATTTGTTACGGTAAAGGCAATAAAATTACCGTTTTAAAGGAGTTGGCATTCCCTCATTCATTGGGATTATTATATTCAAGTTTTACTTATTTCCTAGGGTTTAGGGTAAACTCCGGTGAATATAAACTAATGGGTTTGGCCCCATATGGAAATCCAGATTCACGGGACTTGGTTAGATTTAAGGAAATTATAAAATCAAAATTAATACAAATCAAAAAAGATGGTTCCCTCTACGTTAACCAAAAATATTTCGATTATGCTACCGGCTTAACAATGGTTAATGCCAAACAATGGGAAATTTTATTTGGCATAACGCTACGTAAACAAGAAGATGAAATTACGCAAATCCATTGTGATCTTGCATTAGCGATACAACAAATAACAGAAGAGATTGTATTGGCTATGGCAACAGAAGCTAAACGTTTAACAGGAAGCAATAATATTTGTTTAGCAGGAGGAGTTGCATTGAATTGTGTTTCGAATGGTAAATTACAAGACAGTAAAATTTTCGAAAATGTTTTTATCACCCCTCCTTCAGGTGATGCGGGTGGTGCATTGGGAGCTGCATTATCAGCAGAGCATATTTACTTTAATTCGATAAGAATAGTAAACGAAGATATGGATGGTTTACAAGGTGCTTATCTAGGACCTGAAATTGAACCAAGAGAAATCGAAAAGCTTAAAATTAAATACAAGGCATGTGCTATACATTTTGAAAAATTCGAAAATTTAACAACCAAAGTTGCACAACTTTTAAACGATGGAATGGTAATTGGATGGGTACAAGGAAGAATGGAATTTGGTCCTCGTGCTTTGGGAAACCGAAGTATTCTTGGTGATCCTAGAAATCCGGAAATGCAGAAAAAATTAAATTTAAAGATTAAATACCGAGAGTCGTTTCGCCCCTTTGCTCCTTCCGTTTTAGCCGAAGATGTTCACAGATACTTTGAAATGGAGGGAATTTCACCTTATATGTTGATGGTTAAACCTATCCAAACATCCATACGAAATCCATTACCTGCCAACTATAGCCAACTTGATATGAAAGATAAATTGTATTTCAGTAGGTCGTCCTTACCGGCTATAACCCATATCGATTTTTCGGCCAGGATACAAACAGTACACAAGCAAACCAACCACAGGTACCATACCTTACTTTCTGCTTTTAAAACAATTGCAGGAATTGGTGTTCTGGTAAATACTTCCTTTAATGTAAGAGGTGAACCAATTGTAAACACAGCCGAAGATGCCTACCGTTGTTTTATGCGAACCGAAATGGATTATCTGGTTATAGGAAACGAACTATTTGAGAAACATAGTCAACCAACCTGGGTAAAAACCGACAATTGGAAAGAAGAATTTATTTTAGATTAATACGATGGAATTTTTAAAAGATGTTTTTGGATTTATCATGGCAAGAAAGAAATTCATTCTGGTGCCGGTTATTCTTATTTTACTTCTACTGGGCGTATTAATTGTGCTTGGTGGTGGTTCGGCAATAGCGCCATTTATTTACACTTTATTTTAAAGATGAAATATTTAAAATTATTCTTATTTAATTTAGTATCGGTTTTTGTTTTGTTGATCGTCGCCGAAATAATATTGCATTTTATTCCGGTAGTTGATCCTTATACAAAATTTAAACAATTTAATAAGTCAGGATATATCGCATCTCAATTCCCTCCTAATCTGAAACTACAATACGAAAGATTGGATTCGTTACCCGGTTTTGAATTTTACCCGAAACAAACAACCTTTTCAATCAATTCAATTGGTTTCAGAGGACCCGAAATAAATAAATTAGATACCACTACTTATCGTATTTTTTGCATAGGAGGAAGTACTACAGAGTGCGGCAGATTGCAAGATGGTGATGATTGGCCTTCGCTTTTAAGGCGCGAAATGCCAACCTTTCAAAATCAAAAGGTTGAAGTTCAGAATTGCGGGAAATCAGGCGACAATTTAAAGGATCATGCAACTATGCTGTTGCACCGTATCTCTTTGTTAAATCCTGATATGGTTATACTATACGCCGGAATTAATGACCTAAGAAGATCTTACTTTGAAAATAACCCGCTTAATATCGAGACCAACAATATTTACACCATCCCTAAGTACAAAATGTTTTTGTCTGAGTTTCAACTATACAGAAGATTTTACAACCTTATTAAAAGGAATAACAAAGCAAGTACAGAATCTATTTTTCTTCAATCTCATTACAAACAAGAAGTTGAAAATGCAAAAAAGGCCCCTGCTTCAACTACTCCACCTCCAATTGATTATGATTTATTTAAAACCTATTTAAATTCGGTTATAGGTATTTGTCGCACACAACATATCCGTTTAATAGTGGTAACTCAAAAAACCAATTGGGAAACAACCGACAGCAAACTTAACAATTGGATTTATATGCATCAAATTGGAGACAGCGCTTATAGTCGTACTTTATTGCAACATCATATGAATAAACTAAATCAGTTGCAAAAAGAAGTTTGTGCAGAGCAAAATATTGAAGTTTTCGATGCGTCGACCCAATTACCGGGAACTGCTCAATACTTTTACGATGATTGTCATTTTAACCCAGAAGGCAGTATAAAAATGGCATTATTACTATTACCCATAATTACAAATACAGTTAAATATGAATAAAACGGTACATGTAAATCCATTTAAATCCATTTTACTTATTGTTACGGGTTTGCTAATCTGCAGTTCCTTATTTCAACTGACTGCATTTTATTATTTCGCAATAGGAATTGCTATTATCTGTCTTTTGTGGACATCCGGAATGAACTATATTCTCGACATATGGGGATTTATCGGAAGAATATTAGGGTGGATTAATACCCGCATCATTCTGGGAATAATTTTTTACTTTATTCTCTTCCCAATTAGTATTTTTTATAAATTTAGAAGCAATCACATGCTAAAAGGAAATAGAATAAGTCTATTTAAAATCAGGAATCATTTGTTTACAAAAGAAGATTTGGAGCATCCATGGTAAATATTACATTAAAAAGCTAAACAACATGCTTCTAAGCATTTGATAAAACGATGTTACCCATACAAATTGAATTAAGAAGAAAAATTCTTTCTATGCATAAAAAGGCAAATGCCGGTCATATTGGTAGTTCCTTAAGTTGTATAGATATTCTCATTTCGATTTTTCAATTTATACAAAAGAAGGAAGAAACGTTTATTCTTTCCAAGGGGCATGGGGCGTCTGCATTATACGCCATATTAAATTTCAGGGGTGAAATTTCGGATCCAGAATTGGAAAGTTTTTACAAGGACAATACTGCGTTACCGGCTCATCCTGCAGCTCTAAAATTCCAATCTATCCCATTTGCAACCGGATCCTTAGGTCATGGATTTCCGATTGCAACCGGTATCGCAAAAGCAAACAAACTACTAGGAAATAATCTAAAAAGTTATGTACTAATCAGTGATGGAGAAACCAATGAAGGTACCACATGGGAAGCTGCACATTTTGCCGTTCAAAACCAATTAAACAATTTAATAGTAATTATTGATAAGAATGGGTTACAAGGATTTGGTAAAACAAACGAAGTATTGGGAGACACAAGCAAATTAGCAATTTGGATATCATTGGGGTTTGAAGTAGTTGAAATATCGGGGCATGATATTTCATTAATAAATACAACAATTGACAAACTGAATAACTCGAATACTGGGAAACCAAAATTGATAATCGCGAATACGGTAAAGGGAAAAGGAGTTTCATTTATGGAAAACAAATTGGAATGGCACTATTTACCTATGAGTGATGAACAATATACCAATGCTATTTCCCAATTAGAAATAGATTAACATGCGTAAGGAGTTTTCGGAATACCTTTTAAAACATAGTTTAGAGAATAAGAAATTTATTTTCTTAACCGGAGATCTGGGATACAATGCCTTTGAATCTTTAAAAGAACTAATAGGCCCCAGGTTTATTAATACTGGCGTAGCTGAACAAAACATGATAAGTATGGCTGCGGGATTGGCATATAAAGGATTTCAAGTGATGTGTTACAGTATTGCTCCCTTTATTGTTTATAGAGCATTAGAACAAATACGTAATGATGTTTGCTTTCATAATTTACCGGTAAGTATTGTAGGAAACGGTGGTGGTTATGGGTATGGAATTATGGGATCAACCCATCATACTCTTGAGGATGTAGGGATCTTAAGTAGTTTACCCAATATGACATGTTATGTACCTGCTTTTATTGATGATTTGTTTGATTCATTAGATTTAATAACGAAAAAAAATACTCCTGCCTATTTACGGATGGGAATTGGTAAAAAAGCTCCTTCAACTTTAAAAAAATATAATTCGGGTTATTATCAATTAGAAAATAACACTCCTATTTTGATCATAACACAAGGACCTGTTACAAATCAGTTATTTGAAATAATAGAGAAAATATCTGATCGGGTAAATTTTATCTCCATAAACCAAATGCCATTTCATACCTGGCCTGATATTCTGTTGCCTTATATTTCACACACCAAGCATATTATCACCATTGAAGAACATATACTCAATGGAGGATTATGTGCAAAAATAGGGTATTTAATTGCCTCAGAAAATAAGGCCATTTCGTTAACCGGTTTATTTGCAAAAGGCTATCCGGATAACCTTTATGGTAGCCAAAACTATCATTTAGTTCAGAATGGATTAAATGCGAATTCCATCTTACAATTGATTGAAACAATATGCTCTCAGATAAAATAAAAAATGAAGTTTTAAAACTGAAAGGGCCAATTGTGATATTTGGTGCCGGTGGTTTTATTGGCTCTAATTTATTTAAAAAAATTTTAGCTTTGCGAAATGATGTTTACGCGGTAACAAGCAAGACATATTATCCTTGGCGAATTGAAGATATCAATCCCGACAATATCATACAATGCAATATTTTACACCAAGAGCAAATCGCAGCCATATTTGAAGTGTATAAGTTTAATACAATATTTGATTTTGCAGCATATGGTGCTTATAGCAAACAAGACAACACACAGTTGATTTACGATACAAACTTTAAGGGATTATTGAACCTTTTAGAAGTATGTTCAGAACTTTCCATTAAGGCAATTGTACATGCTGGCACCTCCTCAGAGTATGGTTTAAATGCAGCAGGGCCAAAAGAAGATTCTTCCCTAACGCCAAATTCACATTATGCGGTTTCTAAAATAGGAGCTGCACATTTGGTTAAATATTATGGACAAATGAAAGAATTAAATATTTGCAATCTAAGATATTACTCCATTTATGGACCATTTGAAGAACCAGACAGATTAATACCGCAGCTCATAGAAAAAGGACTTTCAGGTACCTATCCAAATCTGGTACAACCAAACATTTCAAGAGACTTTGTATTTATCGATGATGCAATTTATGCAGCTTTGCTTTCAGCAAATAACATTTCTAAAATCAAAGGAGATTCTATCAATATAGCCTCTAACAATAAGATAACTATTAAAGAAATTGTAGAATTAATAACTGATTTGTTTGCATTGCAATCGGCTCCAAAATGGGGAGATATGCCAGATAGAAAATGGGATTTGACAGATTGGTTTGGAGATTCAGCAAAAGCGGAGAAAACCATAGGATGGAAAAATGAAACAACACTAAAAGATGGACTTGCTTTAACGGCAGATTGGCAGAAAAAATATGCAAAACCACTATATGAAAAGAAACTCATACAAGATAAAACACGTCATAAACTATCTGCTGTCATTGCCTGTTATAAAGACAATTTAGCCATCCCATATATGTACGAGCGGTTAACGTCGGTATTTAAAAAAATAAATGTTGACTATGAAATTATTTTTGTGAATGATTGCTCTCCCGATAATACAAGCGAAATTATTCAAGGAATTGTAAACAAAGATTATCATGTAACAGGTATTGAACATTCTAGAAACTTTGGATCCCAATCTGCTTTCCTCTCCGGAATGGAAATTTCAACAGGTGATGCAGTAATACTTCTGGATGGCGATCTACAGGACCCACCAGAATTGATTGAAAGTTTCTATGAGAAATATATAAGCGGTTATGATGTTATATATGGAAAGAGAGTTTCAAGAGAAGGAAACCAGTATCTGGCATTCTTTTATAAGATTTTTTATCGCATTTTTAGAAATGTTAGTTATATACCAATTCCATTAGATGCTGGCGATTTCAGTTTAATGGATAGAAAAGTTGTAACAGAAATTATCAGTATGCCCGAAACCGATCAGTTTTTACGCGGATTAAGGGCCTGGGTTGGATTTAAACAAGTAGGAGTAGATTATGTACGACCAGAACGTATGTTTGGAACTACAACAAATAACTTAAGAAAAAACATTTCATGGGCAAAAAAGGCCATATTCAGTTTCAGTTTTGTTCCACTTGAGCTATTATCCTATGCAGGATGGTTTTTAACGTTAATGTCTTTTCTGGCTATTGTTGTTCAGATATTGCTCTATTTTTTAGTACCCGGTAATCCTCATGGAATCACCACTCTTATTGTTTTAATTTTATTTTTTGGAGGTATACAAATGTTGGGGATTTCAATAATAGGTGAATACCAAGGTAAAATTCTTGAGGAAACAAAAAAGAGACCAAAATATATCCGTAAAAAAATATTTAAATATAAATCTCAATAATGGGAAGTATCATTGACGACAGAGGATACAACCAGGGTTTTAAACTGGTAATGAGTACAGAGGTAAGAATGAAAAGACGTGCAGATTGGATGAGACAAGAAATGGATGCAGTATACGGAAAAAATGTGCTGGAAATAGGCTGCGGAACCGGTGAAATAAGCTATTGGATAGCTAATTCATCAACTCTAAAAGTTACCGGTACAGATTTGTGCGTACCATTTATAGAACAGGCAAATAAATCATACCAATCATCCAATTTAAAATATGAAGTCTTGGATTTTAATTTGCCTGCTAAACCTGAATCAGAAAAGTTTGACTACATCATAGGAAATGGAATATTACACCATCTTTATCATCATTTAGATGTGGCCTTACAAAACATAAGAAACATATTAAAACCAGATGGAAAGATTATTTTTATTGAACCTAATATTTACAATCCATATTGTGCAGTTATTTTTCATATGGCCAGAAATTGGGCAAATTTAGAACCCGATGAAATGGCTTTTTCAAAACCGTTCATAACACGTAAATTAAGGCATAACCATTTCAAGAATATACATGTAGAATATAAAGATTTTCTTTTACCAGGCATTCCAAAAATCATGATACAACCTTCCATTTTCATTGGAAATATGGCAGAGAAAACTCCCCTTTTGAAAATGCTTTCACAATCTATATTCATAACTGCCCAATTATAGGATAACCAATAGATGCAATCCTTACTCCTTTATCTGCTTTTTCATTTTGTATTAATTGTAATTCCATCAATCGCTATTAGTTCTATTATTTGGAAAACAAAAAATATAAACTGGATTATTAGAATATTACTAGGTTATCCTATTGCCTTAAGCATTCTATTCTTTCTTGCTTTAATCGGTAACTATAGTAATATCCAATACCTTGAATTATTAATTCTTTTGGTATGCTTTTATCCATCCGACTGGTTTAAACTGACAAGGCCTAGATTTACCTCAATTTATTATTGGCTTTCAACTATTGCATTTGTCGGCATCAGTATCAATTTCTTTTTTAATTACACATTACTGCATGCATTCGATAACAACCATCCAATTTATATCCATCCTGATTTGTTTTTTCATATCGGCAATACCTGGAGTATCATAAACAATTCGTTGCCTCTTGAAAGTATTAGATTGACCGGGGTTTATTTTGGTCCATACCATCTATTTCAAAATATTTTTCACAGTTCCATATACTCCTTTACCAATATTGAACCGCAACAAATATTACTTTATTATGAACCCTATGTGAATCTGTTAATTTTAGTTGGAGGACTAATTTTTCTACCTTCTTATTACCATACCAAATACAACCCTTTAATAGGATTTGTATTGCTGGTAAGTATTTTCTTTACGAGCAATAATGGCACCTTAAACTCTATGTTATCGCACAATTTTACCTCTCCGGTTAGTTTCTTTATTAGTATGTATCCTTTTCTACAGTTATTTATTTATTTATTTTATACCAAACCAGAGAATGTAAAGTACGCCTATCTAAGTTCCTTATTAATTCTATGTTTCATCAATAAAATTATTCTAATACCGGTTGGATTAATTCTTACTACTTTTTATCTCCTTTATAAACCAAGTATAAAAGAAAATAAATTTTATCTCTATCGATTCTTACTATTTATAACTGCAGCCATTATTATTCTATTTAGTACGATATATGGCAGTATTAAGTCTGGACCATTTAATAACAGAGCCTTAACATCGGTTATTGATATGACAGGATATTACTATTTGTTTTATAATCAGGTAAAATACTTTATTTTAGAAATTGTTGAAGCCTGGTTTATCATTCCATTCCTTCTTTTTACTATTCTTAAATTCAAGGAAATACCATCCATTTTAAAAAAACAAAGATTGTACCTTATAACAGTATTCGGTGCAATAAGTATTTTATTCGCGATGCGTTTTGTTTTAAATTTCGGCATCAACAATATGTATTATAATCATTACAGTATATTGATATTAAGCTTTATAGCTAGTATACTTACTGTTTCATTAATCAAAACCAAAAAGGTTTGGGTTTATTCTATTTTGCTTATTACTTCCATTCCATACATTTCGAATGCAAGAATGGTGTTTGATGCCAATAAACAATCTTACCTTCAAATTCCATTATCGAATAAACTGGATACGTCTTTTTTGCAGGCTTCTATTTGGTTGCATAATCATACTCTGCCAAATGAAATGATGGCCCATAATTTTAGAAGAGATTATGCATTAGAAAGCTCAAACAACCACAATAATCAGTTTTGGTCTGCCATGAGTGGGCGCAATTTCTATCTTGACGGTTTTGGCAGTGAATTAACAGAGGCAAATTTACCTTTAATCAAAACAAGACTCCAAACTTTGGAATTACTTGATACTATATCCAATTGGGATTCTGCAAAACTTATAATGACAAAAAACCATATTGATTGTTTCATCTTATTCAAAACCGATAACCTGAATTTAAAATGGAAAGTAAAGCCATCATTTGAAAACACATCTTATTTAATTGTTAAAAATGAATAATCTCATATCCCGTTCTAGTTTCCTACTCTGTCTATTTTACTTTTTATCACACTTTCTTATGTTGTTAAATAATGGTGTATTTTGGGACGATTGGACAGTTTTTAATATGGATTACAATGGAATTGAAGAAGCCTATATTGATAATGGGATGTTTTTTCCCACCTATATTTACAATACATTAAACAAGTTACCTCATACTGTATTTTTTTATCACTCAATCTCTTTCCTATTCGGTTTAGCAATACTCTTTCTTTTTATTAAAATACTTAAAGACTTTCATTATTTTAACGAATCTCAAATACTAATATTAGGATTATTCTTTGCAACTACACCATTATTTCATACCAGAATATTACTTGTTAGTTTGCAATATGAAGTTGCAATCATCTCGTTTCTATGCAGCTTTATTTTGCTTTCTAAATTGAATACTTCAAACTTTACAGGAATAAGAATTATAGTCCCTATACTTTTTCTTTTTTCCTTTTTAATTAATTCACTCTTGGTATTCTATATACCAGTTCAAATTTACATTGCCACCAAATTTTATAAGAATAATTTTCTTAATTTGATTAAAAAAATTGATCTTTTATTGTTGCCATTTATATTTTGGGGACTCAAATCAAAATTTTTACCATTAAGTGGATTACATAGTATTGAAGGCTATAATGTGGTAACTTTAAATGGATTAATTAAATCTCCCTGGGGAATCTTGTTAAGCTTTAAATATACATTCTTTGAAACTGTTGCGAAAATTTTTAGTGTGCCAGCCAGCCATTACTTTATTCCTGTTATAATAGGAACCTTTCTAATAATGTGGTTAATTAAAAAGCAGGATTTTAGCAACATGCCATCTATTAGTTTATTTAAATATAATCTATCTTATCCTTATGTTTTGCTGTTGATAGGAGTAATACTATTTGTTAGTAGTGCTTTTGCATATATTGTGGTTGGCAAATTACCTCTTTACAATAACTTTAATGCCCGAAACCAAGTTTTACTTCCGTTTGCTTTTAGTTTTTTATTTGTTGGTATAGTTCAACTAATGGCCATAAACCAATGGAAATATGTTCTTTATTCTTTTTTACTTTCTGGATGTATATTAATAAATATCAATAAACATATCGATTATATCCGAGATTCGAACCGGCAACAATCCATTATTGAAAATTTAAAAGGTGTTGACCTTTCAAATGCCTTTACTATCCTAGTATTAGATTCTACTTCAAAATATATTGAATCGGAAACCTCTCAGGTAGTTTATACAGGAATAGCTAAACTAGTTACCGGTAACCAAAAACATCTATTGATTTCGGCCAACAAATATGCCGAATTAATTAAAAGCAATGGTTCGTTGGAAAAACTCAAACTTGCCCAAGGAGCCTTAAGTATTGTTGATTGGATTCCTTCCCAATTTACGCATCAGCTAATTATAGCCAACGGTCAAATGGATATAAAACCGGTTAGTACCACCCTTAAATTACTTTATATGCAATACTTTGAACCGGAAGAATTCAAATTACAAATCAAAAAAGGAACCAGGGTAATATTAAGTCAATTATAAAAGGGATGGAAAATGTTGTCATCATTGCTGAAGCCGGTGTTAATCACAACGGGTCGCTGGAAATCGCAAAACAGTTAATTGATATCGCTTCCAAAGCAGGTGCCGATTATATTAAATTTCAAACCTACAAAACAGAATTATTGGTTAACAAGCAGGCAGAAAAAGCTCCTTATCAACAAATAAATGAGCCATTAAAAAAAGGCGAATCACAATTTGATATGCTTAAACGACTTGAACTATCTTTTGACGACCATGATTTGCTTATTACCTATTGTAAACAAAAAGACATTAAATTTCTATCCACTCCGTTCGATGAAGATAGCTTAAGCATGCTTGTTTCCAAAGGTGTGGATTGCATTAAAATCCCTTCCGGAGAAATTACCAATCTTCCATTCTTAATGCGGATTGCAGCCACCAAATTGCCGGTTATTCTTTCCACCGGAATGAGTGATATGCACGAAATCAACTCCGCTGTTTCAATACTTGTTAACGAAGGAATGAAACTTTCAGACATTACTTTACTGCATTGTACTTCCTCTTATCCAACCCCAATGCAGGATGTTAATTTAAATGCAATGGTGGAGATGTCGGATAAATTTAAAGTTAAAGTTGGTTATTCTGATCATACCGAAGGAATTGAAGTTGCCATTGCTGCAGTTGCGTTAGGCGCTACTGTAATAGAAAAACATTTTACCATCAGCAGAAAACTAGACGGCCCTGACCATAAAGCCTCATTAGAAGAAAATCAATTGCAATTACTTGTACATTCGATAAGAAATATTGAATCCGCTTTGGGAAGTAAAACAAAAGCGCCAACGCCAACAGAATTAATAAACCGTAAAATAGTGCGCAAGAGTATCCATCTTTCTAAAGCTAAGTTGGCAGGTCAAATGATAGAAGAGGAAGATCTTATAATGAAAAGACCGGGAACAGGTATTTCGCCTATGGATATTTCGAGTGTAATAGGACATAAAGTTGTCAAAAATTTACCGGCAGAACACCTTTTAAAATTTGAAGATTTCGAATGATGAAAATCGGTGTTTTAACTAGTTCGCGTGCTGATTATGGAATTTATCAGCCCTTATTGAGAAAATTGGAAAATGATCCGTACTTCAATTTGTCGATCTTGGCATTTGGCACCCATTTGTTGCCTGAATATGGCGAAACCATTCAACAAATCAAAGCAGATGGATACTCATCCATTTTAGAAATTCCATCTTCTATGGCAGGAGATGCACCATCAGACATTGCTGCATCGATGGGCAATTACATAATTGCTTTTAGTCAATTTTGGAAGCATAACGAATTTGATGTTGTTTTTGCACTTGGCGACCGATTTGAAATGTTTGCCGCATGTACGGCTTCTATACCGTTCAATATTCGAATTGCACATATTCATGGCGGAGAAACAACTACAGGTTCTATCGATAATGTATTTAGAAACGCCATAACCCATATGGCATTTCTACACTTTACGGTAGCTGATCCATTTGCCGATCGTGTTATAGAATTAAAAGGAAGTAATCAAGGGGTTTATAATACAGGTGCTTTAAGTATAGAAAATATTAAAAACACAAAAATTTATTCGACGGATCAATTTAAGGAGAAATTCGATATTGATCTTACCATTCCAAGTATACTAATCACGTATCATCCCGAAACTGTTAACTACAAATCAAATGTGCAACATATCCAAGAAATTATACATGCATTGCAACAAGTTCCCAACAAACAACAAATAATTACGATGCCTAATGCAGATACTGCAGGTTTAATGATTAGAAAGGAATGGAAAAGCTATGCCCGATATAATGCTAATATAAAACTGGTAGAATCTTTCGGATTAACCGGATATTTATCTTGCATGCATTATTGTGATTATCTATTAGGAAATTCATCCAGTGTATTTTATGAAGCAACCTATATGCATAAACGGGTTATAAATATTGGTGATAGACAAAAAGGTCGTTTAATGACTCCAAATATCATGCAATGCAAAATACAAGCAGATGCAATTGTAAAAGCCATACAATCTATTGAGAACATTCAGATTCCAGAATTTACTAATCCGTATGGTACAGGTAATACGTCAAACGAAATAATCTCAATTTTGAAAAGCTTATGAAATCCATTCTAAACAGTCAGCTTATCCATTCAAATCAATCTATTCGGGAAGCATTGGTAAAACTGAATCAATTGGGCGAAGATTTAACCTTATTTGTAACCGACAAAAACAACCAGTTAATAGGATCGTTAACAGATGGAGACATTAGAAGAGGCCTGCTTCAAAACAAGTCGATTGATGAACCAGTAGACAAATTCATGAAAAAAGAATTTATCTCCATAAAGAAAAATTCATTTAAAGTTAGTGAGATTGTTTCGTATCGGGAGAAGGAAATAAACACCATACCAGTAGTAAATGATAACAATCAAATTACTGAACTGATTAATTTTTCAAAATTCAAATCATGGTTACCGGTTGAAGTTATTATTATGGCAGGCGGAGAAGGTCAGCGACTAAGACCGTTAACTGAGCGTATCCCAAAACCGCTGTTAAAAATAGGAGACAAACCAATTATCGAACATGGAATAGACCAACTAATCTCATTTGGAATTAAAAAGTTTCATATCAGTATAAATTATCTGGGTAATGCGATAAGAAATTATTTGGGAAATGGTAGCGATAAAAATGTAAGCATAAGCTATATCGAAGAAACAGAAAAACTAGGAACCATTGGGTCGGCACGTTTATGTAAAGAGATTGAAGAAAAGTTTGTATTGATTTGCAATTCGGATTTACTTACAAATATTAATTATGAAGATTTGTTTTTGAAATTCGAACAATTACAAGCCGACTTAATGGTAGCATGTATTCCTTACACAATCAATGTTCCTTATGCAATTTTGGATACTTCAGAGGATCTAGTTACAGGAATTAAAGAAAAACCAAATCTAAATTATTATACCAATGCCGGTATTTATCTGCTAAAAAAAGAAGTACTAAACGAAATACCGGGAAATCAACTATTTCATGCAACGGATCTTATCGATAAATTAATAAACGCCGGCAAGAAAGTAAGTTATTATCCGATTTTGGGTTACTGGCTTGATATTGGAAATATGGATGATTACAAAAAGGCTCAAATCGATATCAAGCATATTAATATTTAATGCTATTTAACTCCAAAGAATTTCTTCTATTCTTTCCACTGGTAACTGTATTATACTATCTTTTACCGCACAAATACCGGTGGAGTATGTTGCTGCTCGCCAGTTGTTTGTTCTATATGTTCTTTATTCCGGTTTATATTTTTATTTTATTTATAACCATACTTATCGACTACTTGGCAGGGATTCAAATTGAAAAATCAACTGGCAGAAAACGAAAATGGTGGCTTATTCTCAGTATAATAAGTACCTGTGCAGTATTATTTTCCTTCAAATATTTTAATTTCTTTGCCGAAAATATCAACAGGTTTGCAGAGGTTATAGGATGGAATTATTCGATTACCATCTTGCAGTTAATTCTTCCAATTGGTCTATCCTTTCATACCTTTCAAAGTTTAAGTTATGTGATCGAAGTATACCGAGGCAACTTCAAATCGGAGAAACACTTTGGAATTTACTCGTTATATGTTATGTTTTATCCGCAATTGGTTGCGGGACCAATAGAAAGACCTCAGAATTTAATCCATCAATTTAGGGAATTTCATCCCTTTAAATACGCGCAGGTTACCAGTGGAATGAAGTTGATGGCGTGGGGGTTGTTTAAAAAAGTAGTAATTGCCGACCGGCTTAGTTTATTTGTTGACAATGTATATACCAATCCAATGGCGTTTGAAAGTGTTGCATTAATCACTGCAACCATATTCTTTGCTTTTCAAATTTACTGTGACTTTTCAGGATATTCAGACATTGCAATTGGAGCTGCAGAAGTAATAGGAATAAAACTAATGCTTAATTTTAACCGACCTTACCATTCGCGTTCCATTTCAGAATTTTGGAAAAAATGGCATATATCATTGTCTACTTGGCTCAAGGATTATATCTATATTCCTCTGGGAGGTAACCGAGTTCCGGCTTATCGCATTGGAATTAATTTATTGATAACCCTTATTCTTAGTGGTATTTGGCATGGCGCAAACTGGACATTTGTAACCTGGGGTTTAATACATGCGATATATTCAATTACCGGTATGGTAACAAAAAAACTGCGTACCCATTTGTTACAAAGAAGCGGCATTGCAGAAAACAATTTTGCAATAATCAGTCTCGAAATTTTAATTAACTTTATGTTGGTATGTACCGGTTGGATATTCTTCCGAGCAAACAATATGGAAGAAGCGATATATATTTTGAAACAAACTTATCAGCTAAACTTGGTTCAACTTAAATTGGTAGCATTTAATGATAATTTCAGGGCTACTCATTTATATCTAAATATGGGTAGCCGAGAATTTATCATCGCCCTTTTTGGAATCCTCTCACTTGAAATCATACATGTTATGCAAGGAAAACATTCCATGAGATCTTGGTTAAGTAAACAGGCATGGTTTATACGTTGGCCAAGCTACTATTTACTAATAAGTGCCATTATTTATTTTGGCGTATTTAATAAATCGCAATTTATTTACTTTCAATTTTGATAGTACGTTTTTTTAGAAATTTAGCCTTGCTGTGTCTTCCATTTATTAGCGTAATTATATTTATCAATTTAAAATCAGATCCTGCACATTTGTTTTTGGATAATGGGTATGAAGAAGGCATAGCAAAATTGCTACTTGCAAATAATCATGTGACCAATATTGGTAATTACAATGAAAGAAAGTTACAAAAGCTTCTTTTGCAAGGACAACCTAAAGTTGCCGACAAAATTGTATTGGGTTCCTCAAGAATAATGCAATTTCGAGATTCTGTTCCAGGAAAATGTTTTAATTATGGTGTAAGCATGTGTGTGTTGGAAGACATCGTAGCATTATACCAACTAATCGAGGATAAAAATTGCCAACCCAAAGAAATCGTGGTTGGGATTGACCCATGGATTTTTAATGAAAACAATCCGGAGAATCGATTTTCATTTGTTTATTTAGATGCATACCTAAAATTAACTAAAAAATTGAATTTCAAGGTTGATTTGAAATCGAAACCAATTTTCGATCCTGTGTACTCTGAGTTGATTTCATTTCAATATTTTCAAGAGTCGATCAAAAAGATAAAAAACCAAAACAACGATATTTATTATCCTACAAAGGAAGAAACCAATCCAACTTTTACAAAACTTAAAGATGGCTCTATTTCCTATGATTCGATTTACCGGAACAAAACCAATCAACAGATAATAAATGAAGTGGCAGGTAGAGAATTAAATATAAAGCAAGCGTTTACAGGATACAAACAGCTGTCTCAAAAAAAAATATTACTCCTGAGAGAATTATTTAAATACTGGCAAGAAAAAGGTATTCTTATTTCCATATACCTTATCCCTTTCCATCCTTATATGTACAACCACTTATTAAGCAACCCACATTATTCCATGTTGCAAAACAGCGAACTTAAGGTAAAAGAAATAGGCGTTAGAATGGGTATTCCGGTATATGGATCCTATAATCCGGAAATAAATCAATTAATCGAGACAGATTTCTATGATGAAATGCATTTAAATTACAATAGTGTCGGAAAAATACGTAATGCCGCATTAATCAATCAATGAATATATTCATTAGCATATGCGCGAGAGGTGGTTCTAAAGGAATTCCGGATAAAAACATCAAAATATTAAATGGTCTTCCTTTGATTGCCTATACCATTAAAGTTGCACAAGAATTTGCCACCGTGCAAAATGCTGATATTGGTTTGTCGACAGATGATATGCGAATTAAAGACATTGCCAAATATTATAGAATTCATACAGGGTATACCAGACCCTCAAAATTAGCTACGGATGATGCAGGTAAGCAAGAAACAATAAAAGATTTATTGGAATACTATGAAAACACGAATAAAAAACGTTACGATATTATTCTGGATTTAGATGTTACCTCTCCCCTACGAAATTGTGCAGACTTATTAAAGGCGTTTGAAAGTTTCATTCGGAATCCGGAAGCTCTAAATTTGTTTTCTGTTAATAAGGCCGCAAGAAATCCCTACTTTAATATGGTTGAACAAAATAAAGACGGATTTTATACCTTATCAAAACAAGGAAATTTTAATACCCGCCAAGAATCTCCTGAAGTTTATGAATTAAATGCTTCCTTTTACTTTTACCGAAGGTCGTTTTATGACCAAGCAGAATTAAAAACAATTTCCAGTAAATCGATTATTTACCTAATACCTCATATCTGTTTCGACATTGATCATCCTATAGATTATGAGTTTTTATCGTATTTGATGGTTAACAACAAATTAGATTTTAACCTTTGAAGATTTTAATTATTGGTTACGGTTCTGTTGCCAGGAAACACGTGAAAGCGATTTGGGAAATATCTCCGGCAGCTGAGATTATTGCATTGCGATCGGATCCATTCGCAGAACCGATAGATAATATAAAATCAATCAACCATATCGATGAGTTAACGGATGAGGTAGATTTTATTCTTATAAGTAACCCAACAGCTTACCATGCTAAAACAATTGCTTTCTGCTTGTCGCTCAATAAGCCATTATTTATAGAGAAACCCTTGTTTTCAATTAGCAAAGGACAAGATTCATTAGTAAAAACCTGTATTGACAAAGGACTAATAACTTATGTGGCATGTAACCTTCGATTTCATCCATTGATCCATTTTTTAAAACATAACCTTCCAACGGGGATACAAGAAATAAATATATACTGTGGCTCTTACTTGCCGGATTGGAGACCAGGTCGTAACTATCATGAAACATATAGTGCAAATACCAATCAAGGTGGAGGCGTTGATTTAGATTTAATTCATGAGATTGACTATTCGTACTGGCTTTTCGGCGAACCACTAAAAGTTTCTTCTATAAAACGAAATGTCAGTTCACTGGGTATCCATGCTTATGACTATGCCAATTATCAATTAATTTATCCCACCTTTACCAACCATATTACACTCAATTATTACCGAAGAGACGCCAAGCGTAGCATAGAAATCCTGACTGATTCTAATACATTTTCCGGGGACCTATTAACTTGTAAATTAACAGACCACAGCGGCAGAATAATTTTCGAGAACCCGGAATTCAACATGCAGCAAACTTATCTTGATCAGATGAAATACTTTACTGATTGCTTGATGCATAATAAACCATGCATGAATGGCATTGAAGAAGCCTATACAGTTTTACAAATAGGATTAACCCCAACATTGTTGGTTGATAATAAATAATGATGAAAAGTCTTGAAAACAAAATAATTCTTGTAACCGGTGGAAACGGATTATTGGGTAAACCAATCATAGAATTAATCAAACGTAAAGGTGGCATTGCAATTAATGGTGATATAAAGAACAAGGACGACTTTGCAAAAGGAGAACTTTACCTGGATGTTTCTGACTCTAATTCAATAAAACTTATAATAGACAAAATTATTGATGAATATAGCAAAATTGATGGTTTGGTAAACTGTGCCTATCCTATAACCAAAGATTGGGGGGATAAATTTGAATCGGTAAAAAGAGAATCATGGAATATGAATATTGATTTGCAACTAAATAGTGTTTTTGAAATTTGTCAGCAAGTCTTGAAACAAATGGTTGTAAAAAAATCAGGATCCATTGTAAATTTCTCTTCCATATATGGTTCGACAGGACCGGATTTCATGGTATACGAAGGAACAGAATTAACTATGCCTGCTGCTTATTCTGCCATTAAAGGTGCTATAACCAATTTCACAAGATACTTGGCGTCATATTACGGAGAATCCAATATCAGAGTGAACACAGTTTCTCCAGGGGGTGTTTGGGATAACCAAAACGAAATTTTTGTTCAAAAATATTCTCAAAGGGTGCCGATGAAACGCATGGCTAGGCCCGAAGAAATCGCACCTGCAGTGTGCTTTTTGTTGGGAGATGAAGCATCCTATATTACCGGTCAAAACCTGCATATTGATGGAGGTTGGACTGCAATCTAATATGGCTAATTCGATATCCAAATTAGTTGAAATGTTGAACCAAGGCGAAAAGAGAAGTGCTTTACTTCTTCTCCTATTTATGCTTGGAGGTGCTTTGTTGGAAGTTATCAGTTTAGGCATGATTCCGGCATTTATTGCTATTGTAGCAGATTTTAGTATAATCGAACGCTTCTCCATTTTACAAAACATAACACGGATCTTCCAAATCAATAACCAACAGGATTTAATATGGAAAGGCTCTATTTCCTTAATTTTCATTTTTATCATTAAAAACATTTATATCACTATTCTCCTCTTAAAACGGAGCGAATTCTCTGCAAAAGTTCAATATCGATTAAGCTCTTCCTTATTAAATTTATACTATAATGCACCTTATACATTTCATCTTAATCGCAACAGCTCTGATTTGTTCAGTAAGGTTTCTGATGAAGTTAAGATCATCGTAATGGGTATACTTTTACCGGCACTTGGCTTAATTATGGATATCATTTTTGCTATTTCTACCATATTAATTTTGTTGGTATATGAACCCGGTATAAGCTTGGTATCGCTCTTGATTTTTTTGGTAACAGGCATATTGTATTGGTTTATGGTAAGAAAAAAAACACTGGCATTTGGCTCTCAACTAACCGATATACGAAGTGAAATGTATAAAAGAATTTATGAAGGATTTGGTGGATTAAAGGATGCGAAGATTTTAAACCGGGAAAAGTATTTCTTAGAAGCTACCAAAAAGAGCTTTACCAAAACTATTAATGCAACTAAATTCCAACAAAATGTAAGCGCTGTTTCGAGACCATTTATTGAAACTATAGCTGTAATTGGGATGCTAGTCATTGTATTGGTTTTACTCTATCAAAATCGTCCGTTGCATGAAGTTTTATCTGTACTTGCACTTTTTGCCATAGCGTCCATTCGTTTGCTACCTGCAATAAATCAGATAATGGTTGGTTTCTCAGGCATTCGTTCTTTTCTGTACACCATTAACCCTGTTTATAATGATATAAAAGAACTAGAACACGAGTCCTTAAATCTCAAATATCATCCGGTTAACAAAATTCCGTTTGAAAATGCTTTTGAATTAAAAAACTTAACTTATACCTACCCCAATAATGACAAACCGGCTATCTATAATTTGTCGCTTTCTATTGAAAAAGGCACGGCCATAGCGATAGTTGGGAAATCAGGTTCAGGTAAAACAACCCTTGTAGATATTATACTAGGGTTACTACATCCTGAAAAAGGGGAGATAAAAGTTGACAATCGGAATATTAAGGATGATATTCGGTCGTGGCAACAACAAATCGGGTATATACCTCAACAAATCTTTCTATCTGATTCGAGTATTAAACAGAATATAGCCTTCGGAATAGAAGAAAATAAAATCGATTTGGTTAAACTTAATCGTGCAATAGCTGCTTCTCAACTTGAGACATTAATGGAAGAGTTGCCGGATGGGGTTGAAACCCTTATAGGTGAACGAGGCGTTAGATTATCCGGTGGCCAAAGGCAAAGGATTGGGATTGCTAGGGCGCTTTACCATGATCCACAAATTTTAATTATGGACGAAGCAACTTCGGCATTAGACAATATAACCGAAAGATATATAATTGAAGCAATCGACCGACTCAAAGGCGGACGTACCATTATCACTATAGCTCATCGTTTAAGTACGGTAAAAAATTGTGACACCCTATATTTAATGAAAGAAGGAGTGATAACACATTCAGGTAGCTATGATGATTTGCTCAAACATAGCAATGAGTTTAAAGAGATGAACATCTGAAATGACTATCCGCCGCGATTTAAAAGTAATTTACACATCTGCACAACCTTATATGGTTCAAGTGGCCATAAAAATGCAGGATAGATATGGATGGAAAGCAATCTATTGGCATACAACCAATGAAATTGAAAATACCGTAAAAAATCATTTTCCCGAAATAATAATCCATGATTATATCCAGTCGATTAAAGGAATAAGACCCAAAGGTGTTGAACATATACCGGAAGGAATACTAGATGAATCTATACTTAATGAATTTGCCATTTATGAGTCGATTGCACTCAATATGATGGAGAGGAATGATTCAACCAATAGTTTTTCTTACCAGGAACGACTTTCGTTGTACCATCATTTGCTTGCTTATTGGATGGGTATTTGTGAATACACAAAACCCGACATAATCCTTTTTGAAGAAGAACCTCATCAGGCTACCGAATACATCCTTTATGTTGTTGCATTGCGAATGCACATTAAAACCATCTTATTTATTCGTACCAATATATTAGGAAAAATGTATGCCGTGCATCAATTTGAAAAAGGGTCGAAGGCAATTATAGATGCATACCAAAAAAACATAGCAGAAAGTGATCAGGTAGATATTAAACTTGAGCCAGCTTTTGATTCGTATGTTAAACTTTTACAAAGAGATTATGAGGAAGCAATTCGCTTTCATTTCTACGATCAACTTGAGAAAGTTGATAAACTAAAAGGAAGAAACGTTACGCAAACTAATGTCGTAAAAAATATTGGACTACTCTTCACCAAACTCTTGAGGCTACCTTCCACATTAACCAATTCTTTTCAATATGATTTTGATTCGGATCAAAAAAAATCGAATCAAACTTTTGTAGATTCTAATTGGCTGAAGTATCAAATAATAAGAAACCAAAACAAAACGTAAAAAGAATTCCCTAAAAAGAATCTACGAAAACTTGCAAACAGATAATCCGGATTTAAACCAGCCGTATATTCTTTGTACGTTGGCATATCAACCTGAAAAAACCACTTCACCAATGGGTGGCCGGTATGTAAATCAACTATTGATGGTTAAATTAATCAGACAATTAATGCCAACTGATTGGAAACTTTATGTAAAAGAACACCTCAGTCAGTATACCTGGTTTAATACTTTTGGCGACCAATACCGTTCATCAGCCTTTTATGAAGAAATTAGCAAGTTACCCAATACGATACTTGTACCTTTAACTTACGATACATATCATTTAATTGATGGATCAAAAGCAGTTGCAACGATTACAGGTTCTGTAGGATTTGAAGCTGTGGTGAGAAACAAACCTGTTCTCCTATTTGGTCATCCATGGTATAAAGGATGTTCTGGTGTACTTGAATCCATAAGCAAAGAAAACTTACAAACCAATCTGACAAAAATAATGAATGGATACAAGCCCAATCCAATTCACGTATTAAAATTCCTTTATGAAGTGCAACAACATTCGTTTCCGGGAGTAGTTGGCGGAAAAATAATACAAAAACAAGCCGGAGTAAATGGGGAAGATGAGTTAAACTCAGAAGGACATATACTTGCTATTCAATCCTTATTAAACTCGGATGAATAATATCAGAATTATACCAAGATTGGATATTAAAGGTCCAAATCTGGTTAAAGGAATACATTTAGAAGGTTTACGAGTGCTGGGAAAGCCGGAAGCATTTGCGAAATACTATTATGCGCATGGAGCAGATGAATTGATCTATCAAGATGTTGTAGCCAGTTTATACGACCGAAACAGTTTACATGAAATTATAACCAGAACTGCATCAGAAATATTTATCCCATTAACTGTTGGAGGAGGTATCCGAACGATTGAAGATATTAAACTGGTGTTAAGAGCAGGTGCAGATAAAGTTTCGTTAAACACTGCAGTCATCAAAAATCCTCAGTTCATCAAAGAAGCCTCTTTAACATATGGTTCTTCAACTATCGTTGTCGCCATTGAGGCAATTAAACAAAGCAATGGTAGCTACTTCGCATTTATGGACAATGGTAGGGAACAAACTTCAAGAGAGGTAGTTGAATGGGCAAGTGAAGCAGAAGATTTGGGCGCCGGAGAAATCTTAATAACGGCAGTAGACCGTGATGGTACGAGTGAAGGTTATGATATACCATTAATACGTTTGATTTCAGATGCAGTACAAATTCCGGTTATTGCGCATGGGGGTGCCGGAAATATAAAAAACATGTGTGATACCATCATCGAAGGACATGCGGATGCCATATGTATGGCTTCAACCTTACATTATAATATTGCTGAGTCAATGAAAGTTGAAAGAAATCCAGAAGAAGGAAATTTATCCTTTATGCAAAGTGGTAAGCGCTATAATAAAATTGAAATGCATGAAATTGAAGAAATAAAGAACCAATTGGCAGAATTTGGTATTACCTGTAGACCGATATGAAACAAATTGCAATAGTAGATTATGGATTAGGTAATTTGTTTAGTATACAACAAGCATGTAAAAGTGCAGGATTATCAAATACCATTACAGCCGACCCAACTACCATTTTGAAGGCAGATGGTCTTATACTTCCGGGTGTGGGTGCATTTGGGAATGCCATGGAATATTTGCACACAAAGCAACTTACAACTTGTTTGCTTGCGTTTGCGAAATCCGGTAAACCATTTTTAGGAATATGCTTAGGAATGCAATTGTTATTTAACGAAAGTGAGGAATTCGGTACTCACAAAGGATTAGGAATTGTGGATGGAACAGTACTTAAATTTAAATCAAGTGACCCCGCCGGAAAAAAAGTAAAAGTACCGCAAATACAATGGAATCAGATTTTTCATGGCAATCCGGATTTATGGTCGCGTTCAGCTTTAAAAAAATGTAAATCTGGAACCTATATGCATTTTGTTCATTCGTTTTATGTGGAAGCAAAAAACGAATCCGAAATACTCGCCTACAGTGAGTATGGAGGAATTAAGTATACTTCTGCAATAAAAAAAGACAATATAACCGGGTTACAATTTCATCCTGAGAAAAGCGGTATTCATGGAATTGAAATTTACAGAGAATGGGCTTTAACGATAAAATAAATTAGTAATGAGCGAGAATAAATTTGAAACATATTATGGTTTACCGGCAGAGGTAAAATTTTGCAAAAAATGTGTTATGTCGAACCAACGACCTGTTTCGGCAATTGAATTCAAACACAACGCAAAAAGCACCAAAGAGACGTTGCATTTTGATTCGGAAGGAATTTGCGATGCTTGTAGGTTTGCAGAAGAAAAACACAAGATAGATTGGAGTAAGAGAGAATCCGATTTGCTGCAATTACTCGATCGATACCGAAAAAACGACGGTAGTTATGATTGCATTGTACCCGGCAGTGGTGGTAAGGATAGCGCATATCAGGCACATATTCTTAAATACAAATATGGGATGAATCCATTAACAATAACCTGGCCTCCTATTTTATATACCGATTATGGCTATCAGAATTGGAAAAATTGGATTGAAGTTGGCGGGTTTGATAATTTAACTTTCAAACCCAATGGGAAAGCCATGAAGCTACTTACTAAGTTAAGTATTTTAAATCTGTTTCATCCGTTTCAAACTTTTATACTTGGGCAAAAAAACCTTGCTCCTAAGATTGCAGCAAAATATGGCATACCATTGATCTTCTACGGAGAAAATGAAGCAGAATATGGAAATCCGATAGCCGATACTGCTACTTCACTTAGGGATAAGTCGTATTATGCACATAAACATCTCGAAGAAATCTATTTAGGGGGTGTTAGTATCCAGGATTTAATAAAAGAACATGGTTTAACTTTAGGAGAATTACAAAGCTTCTTACCTGCACAATACGACGAACTAAATAAAACAAATATTGAAGTTCATTATCTTGGCTATTACTTAAAGTGGATACCACAGGAAGTTTATTATTATGCGGTGGAACATACAGGGTTTAAAGCCAGGCCATTTAGAACCCAAGGAACTTATAGCAAATACAACAGCATCGACGACAAGATTGATGATTTACACTATTATACTACCCATGTTAAATTTGGCATTGGTAGAGCTACGTACGATGCATCACAAGAAATTAGAAATAATCATATTACAAGAGAGGAAGGAATAGCATTAGTGAAGAAATTTGATGGGGAGTTTCCGGATAAGTATTTCAATGAAATTATGGAATACCTCGATATTCAGCCTGACTTTTTCAGGAACGAACTTACCGACAAGTTTCGATCTCCACATTTATGGGGCAAGGATTCAAAAGGTTTATGGAAACTGCGGCATAATGTGTTTCACGAAGGAATAAACGATAATAAGTAAAGAAAAATTGCCAATAGCAAAAACTTCTAAAACGTTTAAAAAATGGTTTGGTTCGAAAACTATTATTTATAGCCTGGAAGAATTGATAAGGATTGAGAATTCTTTAAATAATCTGACCTATAAAGAGGTTCCTATTGGCGGACTTTTTGCCTCGAGTTTATATCCCGGATTGTTCCTATCAAAATACAGAATGAATGTATTTACCTTGTTACAAAAATACATTCAATTTGGAAAATATTATATTCTCCCTTTGTTCAATTTAATACCTTTTAATATCCCAAATAAGAATTTCACATATTTATTTAATTACTCAGCTAATTCTCCTCGGTTGGTCAACTTTTTTTTGCCTTTAACCAGGCTTATACCCGATAAAAAGGAAATACTTTTTGTAAATCGGAAAGGACATTCCATTGCTGATAATCGAATGTCAACCTTTGAATCGAAGCGACTTAATCTTTACAACTATTGGTCGTGGTTAATCGAGTTTCTTCCCATATTTCGCAATTTTTCAAAATTGGAACAATCATTGATGAAAAATCACCATTTGGATTGGCAAATACTATTGGGATTACGAATAACTTTATTACATCAAAGTCAATCATTGTTTATTTTTAACAAACTATTGCAACGAACTAACCCAAAGGTAATTATTACCGATCACGATCGACAAACATTAAATGCAGCTTTAATCATACAAGGAAAAATATTACAAATCCCAACTTATACTTTTATTCATGGGGGCACTATTCCGATAGCTAACTTCGTTCCTTTGGTTGCGGATAAAATACTTTGTTGGGGCAAATTACATCAAAATCAATTTCATGAATTTGGTATTCCAATTAACCGATTACCTATTGTAGGGAATTGTCAATTGGAAATACCAGAAACAATTCCTCCAAATAAAACAAACCAGGTTGTATTTGTTGCCAATCCATTGGAAAAACAGGATAAACTAAAACTGGCTACTTATTTTTGTGAAGCCGTTGTAAACGTAAATAAAACACGGCCAATTCAAGGTATTATTAAACTTCACCCCAGTGAAACGATTTCCGATTATCAATTCCTTGGCAAAATGTATCCTACAATTAAGATTCTAACATCTAAAGAAATTAGCAATGCAGACACATTTCTACAAACCGACTTATTTGTTTCTCACAATAGCACCATGGGTTTCGAAGCATTAATTAAAAACAAGAAGGTAATTATATTAAACCCGGCAGATGTTTTCTTTCATATCGGAATAGGAAAGGAAATGATTGAAAAAGGTGGCTGCTTAGAAGCTAAAAATAGTTCCGAACTAAGTCGCTGCATCCTGTCTGAAATAAAAAATATCGAAGAACAAATTCCGAACACGAAAGCAGCAGAATACATAGATGCCTATTGTTCTTATTTTGGAGAAGACTCCGCTAAAAAAGTTTTTGAATTAATTAACCAACACAGCTAATATGAAAGTAGTAATTTTTGCCGGGGGTATGGGTACAAGGATATCCGAAGAATCGCATCTCAGACCGAAACCTATGATTGAAATTGGAGGCAAACCGATTTTATGGCATATCATGAAAACCTACGAACAGCAAGGATTTAACGAATTCATAATATGCCTGGGCTATAAAGGTTACATGATCAAGGAATATTTCATGAATTACTATTTACACAATGCAGATGTTACCATCGACATTAAAAAGAATAAAACAGAGATATTGGAAAGCACTGCCGAATCGTTTAAGGTAACTTTGGTTGATACAGGGCTCCACACCAAAACAGCAGGAAGATTAAAACGTATTCAAAAATATATTGGAAATGAACCTTTCATGTTAACTTATGGAGATGGTTTATCGGATATAAATTATAGTAAATTGGTTTCTTATCATCAGTCAAAAAAATGCATAGCCACTGTTACTTCCATTTTACCTGAAGGGAAATTTGGCGCCATTACGAGCGATGAAAATGGTAAAGTGAACCACTTTATGGAAAAACCAAAAGGGGATGGCCATCGGATTAATGGTGGTTTTTTTGTACTGGAACCGGAAGTTTTCAATTATCTGGATGAAAATGCCGATGAATATATGTGGGAAGACAAACCTTTACATAGATTAACAGCTGATGGTCAGCTCAGCGCCTACAAACATGAAGGATTCTGGAAATGCATGGATGCTATAAGAGACAAAATAGAACTCGAAACCATTTGGGAATCGGGAAAGGCTAAATGGAAATCATGGTAAAATGAAAATATTTATCACAGGCAATCTTGGATATGTTGGTTCAACCTTAACCCATTACCTTCAATTGCGATATCCCAATTGTAAGATAACTGGGTATGATGCCGGATACTTTAAAAATATCCAAACGGTTAAACCGGATTCTATTACGAAACCAATTTACAACCAAATTATAGGCGACGTTAGAGATTTCAATCCTGATTTATTAAAAGGATTTGATGTGGTAATACATCTTGCTGCTATTTCGAATGACCCGATTGGAAATAAATTTGAAGCAGTAACAATGGATGTGAACTACAAATCAACCATTAATATCGCCAAACAAGCGATTGCAAACGGGATAACCCATTTTGTATTCGCTTCCAGTTGCAGTGTTTATGGAACAGGAGGAACTGAAGACAAAACCGAATTATCGCCGGTGAATCCATTAACTGCATATGCTCATTCGAAACTTTTAGCCGAGAATGGGTTAGCTGAAATTGCAAGCCATAATACTGCAATTACCTGTTTAAGATTTGCTACCGCTTGTGGAATGAGTAACCGACTAAGACTAGATTTGGTATTAAATGACTTTGTAGCTTCGGCACTTACGAACCATAAAATAGAAATACTAAGTGATGGCTCACCATGGCGACCATTAATTGATGTTGAAGACATGGCAGCCGCTTTTGATTGGGCTATGCACAGAAAAGACCATGGTTTCATGGTTTGCAATGCCGGCACCAATAACTGGAATTTTAACATTAAGGAAATTGCCGAACAGGTGAGTAAACAAATACCCGGTTGTGTTATTCAAATTAATTCAGACGCACCTCCGGATAAAAGATCTTATAAAGTTAATTTTTCGTTGTATAAAAAGCTTGCCGGTTCTTATTACCCTACCCGAAGCATTGAAACAACTATCCATAATCTTATCTCCGGTTTACAAAACATTAAATTTGCAGAAAACAATTTCCGACAAGGTAACCTGATGCGATTAAATACCTTAAATCAGTTGCTATCAACCCATTTACTCGACAACCAATTATACTGGAAGAAATAAATGCTATTTAAACCAACACCACTAGCCGGTTCATTCTTAATTGATCTCGAGAAAAGAGAAGATGAAAGGGGCTTTTTTGCTAGAAGCTTTTGTGTCAAAGAATTTAAGTCGCAAAATCTCGATATTCAAATTGTCCAAATTAACAATTCGCTGAGCAAACACAAGGGAACCTTAAGAGGTATACATTATCAATTATCTCCACATGCTGAAATAAAAATAGTTCGTTGTATACAAGGTTCATTATTTGATTTGATTATAGACCTACGTCCTGATTCACCAACTTTTTTGCAACATTTCGGTCACATATTATCAGCAGAAAACCGCACTATGATGTATGTTCCACAAGGATTTGGCCATGCATTTTTAAGTTTGCAAGATGAAACAGAAGCCATTTATATGGTAAGTGAATTTTATTCGCCGGAACAGGAACGCGGACTAAGATGGAATGACCCGGCATTGGCAATAAGTTGGCCAATAGTTCCGGAGATAATATCTGAAAAAGACAATTCACATCTCGATTTCAACTTAAAATACCATTGCAAAAGATGAAATACCTCGTTACTGGTGCAAACGGATTTATAGGTAGCTATTTATGCAAGTATCTTGTACAACAAGGTAATTTGGTTACAGGTATTGCCCGAAAATTTTCTCCATCTATTCAAAATAAATTAAGAGGAATCACTTGTATTGAATACGATATAATGAATCTGGATATTTGTTCCTTACAAGTGGATGCAGACTGCGTAATACACCTTGCAAGTGCAAATGATGTTGTATCCAGAAACCTTGCGGAAGGAATAAATTTGTCGGTACTCGGAACTGCTAACATCTTGCAACTACTGCATAACAACAACATTCAAAAACTGATATTCTTTTCTACGTTGCAGGTTTATGGAGTTACCCTCAATGGAAATTTTGATGAATTAAGCAAGGTTGATCCCGAAAACAACTATGCGCTTAACCATCTCTATGCGGAAAAATACATACAAATGCATAACCGCAATGGACAAATAAATGCGGCTATAATAAGACCTTCGAACATTTATGGCGAAATGATTGACAAAGAAATAAACCGATGGAGTCTTGTACCCGGATGTTTTGTTAAAGAAGCACTCGACCATGGAACAATAACATTACTATCCTCCGGAAAACAAACCAGGAACTTTATCAATCTGGAACAAGTTGCATCATCCACGGATAAAATTGCCCAACAACTTAATTTACCGAATGAAATTATCAATCTTGTTTCAAACGATTATTTTAACATTGTACAAATAGCCGAGTGGACTAAACAAATTCTTTTCGAAGACTTTAAAATTGACGTTGCATTACAAAGTAAAAACAAGGAACCGGAGCACAGCAATTCCTTCTCATTTTCCCATCAAAAAATTGATAAATACCATATTAATTTTGAACAACAGGATAACCTTCGAATAAAATCTGCCATTCGATATTTAATTAATTTGTACAGAAATGCTATTTAAACTCCGAATCTTTCTTGCACAAATCATGCAAAGGGTTCAGTCGTTTCCACGCTATACGGAATATAAACGACTTATAAAAAACGGAACTGTAAAAGTAGGAAGATATACTTACGGTGTACCTCGAATTGATTCTTATAGAAACAGTGAGCAAAAAATAATTATAGGTAATTTCTGTTCTATCGGGCCGGATGTAAGATTAATCACCGGAGGAATTCACCCCGGAAATTGGGTAAGTACGTTTCCAATCAGAGACTTTGTTGGTATACAAGCACCATATGATGGCATTCCATTCTCGAAAGGGGATATAAAAATTGGCAATGATGTTTGGATAGGAACCGGCGCTACCATATTATCCGGAGTTACAATCGATAACGGAGCTATCATAATGGCCGGTTCCATGGTTACAAAAAGTATACCGGCATACGCAGTAGTTGGAGGTGTGCCAGCAAAAATTATCAAATACCGGTTTAACGAAGTGCAAATAAAAGCCATGCAAAAAATTGCCTGGTGGAATTGGAATACTGAAAAAATAAAAAGTAATTATCCTTTATTATCATCTGATAGAATTAACGAATTCATTCAAAATCATTCCACTGAAAACGTATAAAAAAAGCAGATTATTAATAACTTCAGAAGGATTTCCTCCTTTACTGGATGCCAGCGCCGTTCTTGTAAATAATATATTTTCAAAATACAAAGGAGAGCTCTATGCAATAGCCGGTACTAATTTTACCAAACGGGACAATAACTTTAAAGCTCCTTGTAAAACCTGGTACATTAGATATCCTCGAACAAGATGGATGGAGTCAATCATGAGAAGAATACATCATGAGCTTCTCCCCTTTTACTATTTCTATATTCTAACAATAGCCCGATTTTTAAAACCTACAGTAATATTTGCAAATTATCCCCATGAAGTGCTTTTGGTTGCCAGCTACAAAACTGCAATAAAACTCAACACACCGCTATTCGTTTACATGCACGACTTATGGCAAGAAAATATGACCCGGTCAACCGCAAAAAAATTTGCAGATAAATGGGAAAAAGAAATATTTACAAAAGCTGACATGGTCATTTGTTGTACAAGTGCCCAACAAGAATTCTATAAAAGCAAATACAACTGTTCCTCTGAATTAATAGTTCATCCCATCCCTGATGAGGAATTAAATAATCGGGTTTCTCCTACCACCACTAAAAACGAAAAAGTAACCATCGTTTATAGTGGTTCCCTTTCACCATATATGAACCAGGATGCTTTTGTTCAGATGTCGGAAGCCTTAGATTTGTTAAGCATAGATTATGAAATGATATGGTATCCCGTAAACTTTCTACCTGAGAATTTATTACATACTGCAGGAATAACCAGTAATAAAATAAAGATAAAATACTTACAAAGAGAAGAATTAAATCAGGCATTAAGCAATGCCGATATCCTATTTGCGCCATTATCGCATAAAAACTGTTCGATGGATGAGGTAAAAACGGTATTCTCCAATAAATTACTTGGCTACTTAAATGCAGGTAAACCGATTCTGGTTTTTGGACCTGCAAATTGTCATCATGCGAAACTTGCGCGCGAAGGTAATTGGGGATATGTAGTGGATGAAGATAATCCTAAAGCACTTGCTGATGCTATTGTGTTTATACACCAACATCCTGTAATCGCAAACGAATTAGTACAAGGGGCATACAAAGAGGCAGCATCCAGAAGGGCAAGCATTTATGCAGATAAACTCTTAAACTGGGTAGATCAAAAAATTAAATAACGCATGAAGAACCGATTTGGATTTGGGAAAAATTGGAAAAAGTATATTCAAAAGATGGATGAAAGTAGGATTCAGCATGCTATTCAAAGTCTACTTAAACCGCTTGGCATGGATACTTTGAATGGTAAACAGTTCATCGATATTGGTTCGGGAAGTGGATTAATGAGTTTGGCAGCGATAAAATCAGGAGCAAAAGTGTTATCTTTTGATTATGATTTGGAAAGTGTAGAGTCAACCCAAATTTTAAAATCGATATATGCTGTCGAAAACCCAGATTGGCAAATAGAACAAGGTTCGATATTAGATACCACTTATGTAAACAAACTTGGTACATTTGATATTGTATATTCATGGGGAGTGTTGCATCATACCGGCGATATGGATCAAGCAATTAGGAATGCGGTGAAAATGGTTAATCGTAACGGACTAATTTACCTTGCCATATACAATCACCAAGGAATAATTTCTAAATTATGGTTATTGGTAAAAAGATTATACAATACCGGATTTTTGGGCAGGTTATTGGTTGTTTTGTTGTGCGTACCTTATTTTTATATTACAGGATTTATATCGGATTTGTTGCGTTATAGAAATCCGGTTTCCTCTATCATTCATTATAAAAGTAACAGAGGTATGAGTTACTGGCATGATATCATTGATTGGATAGGTGGTTACCCATTTGAATTTGCAACTCCGGCAGAAATTATTAATCCGATGTTGGCTGATGGATTTGAGTTAATCTATCTATCGAGTACTACTTCTATGGGATGTAATGAATATATTTTCAAGAAAAAAGAAAATGGATAAAACTAAAATTCACATCGTATTACCAGCTTTTAATGAAGAAGCATCACTTTTTCAATTATTAACTAGATTAGATTTTGCACTATATGATTCTAATTTAAATGGTGAAATTTATATTGTTAATGACGGCAGTACCGATAATACAATAGAAGTCGCAAAAAGCTTCGCTGGGTTAACTAAAGTAAATATTATAAACCAGGAAATAAACCGAGGTTTGGCAGAAACAATAAAAAACGGATTATTCATAACTTTAGAACAATGTAAATCAGATGAAGATATCATTATTGTAATGGATGCCGACAATAGCCATTCGCCGGGTTTAATGAATAGAATGGTTAATTTAGTTAAAGAAGGATGTGATATTGTTATTGCATCCAGATACCAAAAAGGAGCAAGAATAAAAGGTCTATCACGTTTTAGAAAAATACTCAGTTTAGGCGCAAGTGTACTATTCAGAATCATAGTGCGAATACCTCATGTTAAAGATTACACCTGCGGCTATAGGGCATACAAAGTAGCTACTTTAAAAAAAGCAATGCACCATTACAAAGGTGATTTTATCAAACAAACCGGGTTCGCTTGTATGATAGAAATTTTACTCCGAATGCAAAAATTTGATCCAATAATAGAAGAAGTACCTTTGATTCTGAGATACGATCTAAAAGAAAGTGCAAGCAAAATGAAAATTAAAAAAACAATTCTTCAAACTCTTCAATTGCTATATAACTATACATTTAACAAAAACTATTGATGAAAGAATCTACTTTTGAGGAGAAATATTTTACTGAAAATTATGATGGAAATTATGATAAGCGTAATCCTAATTATAAATTTATATCTTATGTTAAATTTATCAATAAAAACACAAGTAATAAAAAAAACCTTCTGGATATTGGTTGTGCCTATGGTTCATTTCTAAAAGAGGCGCAAAAATATTATGAAGTAACTGGTTCCGATATCTCTGTGTATGCTGTTAACATAGCTAAATCTAGAGTACCAAAAGCCATTAACATATTTGCATCAGACGCCATCCAAATACCTTCTAACCAAAAATATGATATAATTACTTCGTTTGATGTTTTAGAACATGTTGGAGCAATAGACAAATTGTTGCAGCATATTGATACCCTATTAAACGATGATGGGGTATTAACAATTGCTATACCGGTTTACGATACTTTTATAGGAAAACTTGTTAAAAAATTAGATAAAGATCCAACACATATTCATAAAAATGCGCGATACTGGTGGCTCAAGAAATTACAAGAAAACGGGTACGAAGTTATTGTCTGGAAGGGCATTTGGAGATATTACCTACCTAAAATTGGATATTTGCATATGATTTCAAACCTTACACGATCTATTTCCCCGGCCATCATTATAATGGCGCGAAAAACAAGATGACCGAATCTAAAACAATACTTTTTGTATTTGGTACACGTCCTGAGGCAATAAAATTTGCTCCTCTTATTCTTGCTTTAAAACAAGAACCCGAATATAATGTTTGTGTTTGCCTAACCGCTCAACACAGAGAAATGGTTGATCAAGTATTACAGTTTTTTCATATTAAACCTGATTATGATTTAAACTTAATGCTACCCAATCAAACTCTTCCTGAAATTTCTGCTTTGTTGTTGGTAGAACTACAGAAAGTTTTAATTGAGGTAAAACCATCTTTGGTATTTGTTCAAGGTGATACGACAACAGTTTGGACTGCTGCTTTATCAGCATATTACCTTAAAATAAAAGTTGCACATCTTGAAGCTGGACTCAGAAGTAACGATAAATTTGCCCCATTTCCGGAAGAAATAAACAGAATAATTACAACTCACCTTGCTGATATTCATTTTGCACCGACATTTGCTGCAGTAAAAAATCTTGAAAAGGAGAATATATTTCAATCGGTTTATATGGTAGGTAATACTGTTGTTGATGCATTACTAGCAGGGAGAACCATTATTGAAAATAATACCAAAGAATATAATTCAAGATACCCTTATATTAATCAGAATCACAAAAGTATTTTGATCACAAGCCATCGAAGAGAAAGTTTTGGCGAACCATTTCAAAATATTTGTAGCGCCATAAAAACTATTGCAATTCAAAATCCTGAAATACAACTAATATATCCCGTTCATCTTAATCCAAATATCCGTTTAACCGCATTCGAAACTTTAAATGGTATCGACAATATTCATTTAATAGAACCGGTTCCTTATGCTGATTTACTTTGGTTACTAAACAATTGTTATCTCGTTATAACTGATTCGGGAGGAATACAGGAAGAAGCTCCATCATTTGGTAAGCCCGTTTTAATTATTAGAGATGTAACAGAACGAATGGAAGGAATTGAAGCTGGCAATGCTTTACTTGTAGGAACTAATTCTTCAACTATTGTTCAACATGTTAGAAATTTATTGGATAATAAGGATGTTTATGCCCGGATGTCGAAAATAAATAATCCATACGGAGACGGCAAAACTGCACAACGAATTATTGAAATTCTTAAGAAAAAACTCTAAGTAATTTGGATCGTTTGATTGAAAAATTTAATGACAATAAGTATATAATAATACTGACAGTATTGTCGGCACTACTTAACTTTTGGCATATAAATTTTAGTGCAATCCAACCCATATACCCCGATGAAACCTTTTTTGATTTATATGCTTTTAAGATAATTGACTTTATCAGAGGAAATGGGATAAACTATTCATTAGACCCTCCTATTTACCCCACAATTTTGGCAATAGCTTTTGGTATATATTATATTTTTGGGCTTTTCGTTGGGCTTTTCGATAATATAAATGACTTTCTAATTCATTTTGGAACCAATCGTGAGGCATTTATAATAATAGGCAGATCCGTTTCGGCACTTTTCGGAGTACTTACAATTCCTTTTTCTTATAAAGTAGCCAGCAAACTATTTGGCAAAAAAGCTGCATTAATTGGAGTTAGTGGATTGGTAATTTGTTATCCTTTGGTTTGGTTTTCTCATACCGTGCATCATACCACGATTTCCGCCTTCATCTCTATTCTGGCAATGTATTATATTACTAAAGTAAAAGATGCACCGAATAAAATATCAAATTACATTCTAACAGGTATTTGCCTTGGTGTAGGAATTGGTATAAAATTATACCCCGTTTTATTCTCCATAAGCTTAATAATAATACACTTTCAAAACAATCCCATTCTTTTGAATCGCAAATTATCGTTTAAAAAGTTTTATCTATTAGCGATAGCCGGATTAACAACCATCATGGTTGGTTCACTTTCTTACCCTTGGTACTTTTTAGAATTCAAATTATGGAATGAATCAATCGCATATTCGAATGTATATTTTACCGGAGGAAATCCATTTGCCAACCTTTTTTATGTAATCTGGGGTCAATCTGAATACTTTCAAACTACGTGTGCTGAACCTTTTTCATTTTGGAATAATTCGTTACGGATTATTAGCGAAACCATGTTAGTAAGTATACTTTGTTCAGTTTTTTTCATTTTTTATAAAAACAGAAAAGTTGCATTGCTGTTGTTAACACCTGCAATTGTATTTTTGTTGCATCATTGTTTACGAGGAGGATTAGCAATGGGTGCGCGGCAATTCTATTTTCTACTGCCTACGCTTTATATTGTATTTGGATTTTTTATTGCGCATATTTTAGATTTAATCGAATCATATTCATTCAAAAATTCCTTAATAATTAAAGTATTGTGTGTCTCCGCCTTATTTATTCAACCTATTCTTTGGATTGGAAAATATTTATTCTTATTAAGAAATCCATCGACCATAGAAACCGGACGAAATTGGATAAGTAATGAGCTTCAATCAGGCGATATTTTATTTGTAAATTATGCTGCACCTTTTGCGAACCAAAGTAATTGGTTTCGTACCAACGCAGAAACAACTTTAGTTCAAAATGCAAGGCAAAAGATATTACCTTCCTTTGAAGTAGTTTCTTTAGAAGAAAAATCTTACGATTCAGAAATTAAAGTTTATAAAGGGAAGTATAAAAATTTGTATGTAGCATTAACGGATTACAATTCGACAGCATACTACTACCATGAAAATGCGAAACTCTGGGGTGAGCATAAATACTTTAAATTTGCTTCCAAAATGGCATTTTTTCATGCTATAAAAATAAATTCTGTTGAATTAAAGTCGATAGTTCCTAAATCAAATAACCAAATGGGGCCTTCCATTCGGATTTATCGCATAAATGAATAAATCATTCAAATTAGAAAGCAATTCCTCTGGTTCAATACCCATAATAAATATCTTATTTATAAGTTTAACTTATATTTCCAGAATTATTGAGGAGGTCTTTTATGGCCAAGATACCCAAGAATTTAGCATCGTTTTTTTGGCCTTCATTCCCTTTAGTGTATATACAATTCTCGTTAATTTTGAAGATATTGGTATGGCATTATTTCACAAAATTGTTCTATTGTTAGGAGTCTTTATTTTATCAGCATTTCTAATAGAATCATTTCATACCGATTCAGCATATCGAGAAATTCGTAGAACGATACTAATGGCAATATCTATTCCACTTTTTGCTATTTGGATTTATAAAGACATTAGATACCTAATGATTATGTCAATAATTTTTATGGTATACTCCCTAATTCATAGTCTAAACCTATCATTAACAATTAGTATTGCGGAAATGTTAAGTATTGGCAATGCGGATCAGGCTAGAGGACTTATTTACGAAAAGGCTTTTTTTAGTTCTAATTCTAACGGTGTTTGTTATTTAGCAGGCACTTCCCTAATAATTTGTTATATCATCTATAGTTACTATACCATTTCTAATTTTCAAAGAAATCTATTAATAACAGTTTCACTTATTTTTTTCTATACATGCTTATTAACACTATCACGATCAGGAATATTAAACTTAGTGTTTTTACTTTTAATAGTATACTTCTATTCAAATATTAAGCCCAATATTTTCTTAGTTTCCATATTCTTAACCTTTCTTACCTTTTATTTGGCTTTTTCTACAGATATTATAGATTTACTTTTTTCTCGCTTTGATACTGTAACCTTAAATGAGGATGAAGCCATGGATTCAAGAGCAATTCTCTACATTAAAGTTCTAAAGAATATTGATGAGGTTTTTCTAATAGGTGTAGGTGAGGGGAATTATTTTGGCGAGTGGGGGAAAAACTCCGATTTCGGAAGAACCCTTATTGATGAATTTGGAGAAGTTACAGAAAGAGTAACTCCAACCCACAATAGCTTTGCACAATTGTTATTTTATTGGGGAATTATTCCAATTATAATCTACGCTTTTATTCAGTATTATTTATTTACTACGATACCAAAAGAGAAAACAGATATGTATAACCAAATTGTAATTATTCTCTTTTTTTCAAGTTTCAGCCTAATCCTATTTTCTAATAACTTTAATGCAAAAGACTTTTCTTTTATTTATGGAGCAATAGTAGGGTTATCATTACGTAAACTTCACCATCGAATTAATGTATAATAAGTTAATAGCACAATTATTTTTAATAAACCAAACTATTAAATTAACAACCTTAGTTGTATTATTTCAATTCTTATTGGTAGGAATCACCTTAACCCCAAATATCAGGACAGTTTCATTGGATGCTAGTTTAAACCAATCCGACCAGGCTAGTTACATCATGAATGGTGAAATACTTGCTTCATCAGGGGAATTTGCTAGAGACTTAAGATTTCCCCAAATCTGGGAACCATACCGAACTCCCGGTTTACCATTGATAATTGCCATTGGTATCAAGTTATTTCATTCCTTGATTTTTGTGCTTTTATGCAATGTTATTGCTACCGGAATCATCACCTATTATGGTATTTTGTTGTTAAAAGAATTTTCCAATAATAAGTTGGCAATACCCGCCTACGCTTTGCTAATGATACTATTACCCAATATTGCAGGTTTAAATGCATTCATCCTAACCGACACCATGTTTTCCTGCATGGTAATGATTTCAATTTACCAGTGTTACCGGTATTTTTATACGAATTCTATAAAAAATATGGTTTTGGCTTCGCTAGCTATAGCAGGTGCACAATTAATTAAACCTACCTATTCGCCCGCAATAATATTAGTCCTGTTGATGGGTTTACTGTTTTATCGAACCAAATGGAAAAATTTATTGCAATTTAAAACATTGCTGTTATGCTTTAATTGCTTGGTAATACCCTTCCTACTTTCACTTCAAATCTATTTGTCGCATGGTGTATTTACGCCTACTTTATTAGGCGAAGAAACCAAAAGAGAATATTTAACTGCCAATTATTTTTCCTCGAAAGAGCATGTTAATTACGAAACAATACAACAAGAAATCAGAAAGAAGGACAAAGTTAATATGTATGTTAAATGGAATCCGGAAAAAAGCTACTATGGAAATTTATACTCCTATAAAAAACAACAAAATGATTCCATCTTCTCTGCTGCCCCATTACAAATAGCAAAGGTGTTCTCGTTTGAATTTGTAAAGCAACTGATTGCTCCTCAAGAAATTTACTTTTCTATGTTTAAAAACCCTATTCCTGCACCTTTAAGAACCATTGGTGTACTCATTACGTTATGCCTCTATCTTTTCATACTGCTGGGAGTTCGCCAACTATGGCACACAGAAATGAAATTTTATTTTTATTGGGTCGTTCTTTTTTACCTATTTTTTATTGCTGCCGGAAGTTTAAGCAGCAGGCAAAGTTCAAGGTTTAGGTATCCGGCTGATATAATCGCGTTACCCCTCGCTGCCATTGGCTTGGCCTCTATCGCTTCCGGCAAATCCAAATCAGAAACGGTTGCAAATAAACAATCCAATAAAACCTAAAAACATTTAGTTGAATTCTAATTTATCCATCCTATTTGTAATTGAAAACCTGGAAAATGGCGGACAAGAAAAGCAACTTCTTTTGTTGTGTGAAGCGTTACTTAATTTTAAAATTAAAGTAGCCATTTATATAAACAGATTTGATGAATTGGACTTTCACTACCCGAATTTCAAAAAAACAGGTATTCCACTTTACCATACCAACGAAAAAAATTATATCGCAAAACTTTGCTATTTATATAGGTTGACAACGATAACAAAGCCCGATTTTATACAAAGTTTTACTTTTCATTTAAATACCTTATGTTGGTTGGCCAGCATCGGTAATAAGCCTATTGCTATTGGGGCAATTAGAAGTTTACCTGCATATAATATGAAAGTTGCCGGAATCAGAAAAGCGATACCTAATATGTTGCTTCCGGAAATATTAATCTCCAATAACCAAACCGGTGCTAACCAAATAAAAAATATTTTACCTGCTAAAAAAATAATTGTAGTTCCAAATGGGATGCAGACCATAGATGCTATAACAAAACAGGATTATCAACTCGGAACGGAGATTCGTACCATATCAGTTGGCCGAATCAGTGAAGAAAAGCGAATCGACAAGTTGGTAGATATTGTTCATTCACTGAATAAACAAAACTTACCGATTGTTCATCATCACTATGGTAATGGTCCCTTACAGCAAGAAATAACAGGTAGAATTGAAATGTGTAAATTAGAAAAACAGTTCGTATTGAAAGGCAGTTCCGATAAAGTTGGTGAGATACTACCCCATTACGACATCTTCATTCATACCGCATCCATTGAAGGAACGCCCAACGTTATACTCGAAGCTATGATGGCCGGATTACCTGTTGTAACCTCCAATTGCGGTGATGTTTCTTATATTATCAATAACCATGAAGATGGTATAATATGCATGGATGATATCAATAAAACCTTCGAAATCGAAATTTCAAATCTAATTGCTCATGCTGATCTGCGCTTAAGAATTGGAACGCAAGCCCGTAAAAGAATAGAGCAGAAATATACCATAGAAAAATATGCCAATAATATGTTGCATGCATACGAAAGCATTTTACAATCTATTTAAGATAAACAGCAAATGAAAATTTCTTATAGCGAATCAGAAAAAGCATTAATTCATAAATTATACCAACTAAAGTTAGAATCAGGCTCACATTCTCCCAGTATTCTAACTTATGAACAAATATTACCTGAATTAAAAATACAAGTTGATGCTTGTTTTCTTTCCAATCCTTACGCTACGGAGTTATTCATTAAATACTTCGAAAAGGAAATAGTGGAACATCATGGGTTACGTAAAATATTTGAATCGTATCCTTCACAAAACCATGTAATAGCCGAATTACTAGGTAATGTACTTCAGGTACCCGCTAAAAATATTTTCATCGGTAATGGTGCAATAGAAATAATTCAAGCAATCATTCACACCTTTTGCAATGGAAAATTATTACTAACCATTCCAACGTTTTCTTCCTATTATGAGTTTGCTGTTAACAAAAGCCAGGTGGTTTACTATCCTTTGGATAAAAGCAGCAACTTTGAATTGGATATTAAAGATTATCTGAATAAAATAGAAGAGCAACGACCACAAACTATCGTATTAATTAATCCCAATAACCCCAATGGCGGCTACTTTAACTTTCAGACACTTCAACTTATATTGAAGGAGGCGACCCGAATGGGCGTTGAAACGATTATCCTCGATGAAAGTTTTATTCATTTTGCTTATGAAGACAAGGATTTTAATTTGATAGATACATCGAATCTTATTTCAGCTTATCATAATTTAATTATCCTGAAAAGTATGTCGAAAGATTTTGGAGTAGCCGGTATTAGAGCAGGTTATGCAATTATGAACCAAGAAAGAGTGAAAACATTGTTGGATACAGGCTTTTTGTGGAATAGCAATGGATTTGCAGAATACTTTTTCAGGCTTTATTCGCGAAAAGATTTTATAGAAGACTATAATAAAGTTAGAATTAAATACATCAAAGAAACCATCCTCTTTATAGAAAATCTTAAAAAAATTGATAAGATTAAAGTTTACCCAAGTTATGCAAATTTTGTATTGATCGAATTACCGGAGTCGCTTACTTCAGAAGCTATAACCTCTACCTTGTTGGTTAAATACGGTGTATATGTTAGAGATTGTGCGGATAAAATTGGTTTAGAAGGTAATTTTATTAGGGTTGCTTCTCGCACCAACTCGGAGAATAATGTTATTTTAGAATCCCTTCAGGAAATATTTGGTTTACGCAAATGAATTCGACCATCAAACATAAATTAACATTCCTTCTTGATCTAATCACGTATTATCAATTTAAGCGAATGCTGAGGAGATATAAAAGCAACAAAGCTATCGTCTTAATGGATATCGACAATACAGTGGCAGATACGTGGCCTTGTATTTCCGTTACGTATGAAAGTTATGCGCATAGATTAATTTCATTACCTGTTTTTATCAATATGCGGAATAAAATAATTGCTTACGACCATGCCGAAATTCCTATTTTTTTCCTCAGTGCCCGAAACCGAGGGAGTAAATTGTATACCACCCAATGGTTAAGAAGTATGGAAATACCCGTAGAAAATAAACTGGTATATATTGTTTACAGGCCGGAAACAAAACTATGGATGTTGAAATTAGCGTTGTCAAAACAAAAACAAATTTACTATTACGACGATCTTTCCTATAACCATGAAAATGGTGAAGTGAAATACTATCAACACTTAATAAAGGAAATACAAAAAACCAAGGCTAACTATTTCGATAAGCAGGCAATTGATACAATCAACAAGCAAGAATATGCATAATTCTATTTTGCTACTAACGCATGCGTTGTTCAGAATATGGTATGCTTTGCGACTAATTAAGATTAGAAAATTAATTTCCAATTACCATAAGGATGCCGAAAACCAAATTTTAATATACTATCCGGGAAGGTCTATATTTACTGACCTCCCCCATGATTTGATACTAATTGCAACGCTCATTTATCAAAACAAAACTTTTGGAATTGTTGGAATACAAAAGGCTAAAAAAATCAATCATAAACGAATCTACCTAAATCTTTCCTCGAAATATGGCGAGAAAATGAATTACGTTAACAACCTTATTGAATTGGTTAAATTGTTTGAACGTAATGGCAATCAAGTATTTTATTCGAGCTATGAAATTCAATTTTGGGAAAATAAAACACGGATGCACCAATTGTTTGAAGAGTTAGGCATCCGATGTCCATCCACACAAGTGTTTAAATTGACAGAACCAATTCCGATGAACAATTTCAACTACCCTTTATTGGTTAAAGAAGCTCATTCGTCGGGTAGCAGAGGGGTACACAAAATAAACTCAATGGATGAACTGGATGCGTTGTTGAAAAACGAAAATTTCATGCGTCATAACCAAGAGTTACTCATTCAAGAATTGCTTCAAATACATAGAGATTTTCGTGTCATTCTGGTCGGTGGTGAAATTGTACTCCACTATTGGCGCATAAATCCGGAAAAGATGTGGAAACCAACTTCTACCAAACATGGTAGCGCAGTCGATTTTGAGACATTTCCTGAAAAATGGCGCAAGTATATTATTGATAACTTCAAAAAACTTAATCTGATTACCGGAGCATTTGATATTGCATGGCAGAATGATGACCTGAACACAGAGCCTTATTTTCTGGAGGTTAGTCCGGGATACGACCCCAATCCAAAATACATCCCTGCGAATGGCAACATGACCTATGCTGCGTATAAACAAAAATTAGGAGGTAAAAATAATTTCGATAAGGCATACATTGAAACCCATTTTGAAATAAAGAAAAAGTGCATCGCTCTATTTAATCAAACCTCATGAAAGTTGTTTTTTTACATGGAGGTACGCCTTTGCAAGAATTAAATTTCAATCCTTCCATTCATTATAAGTTCGAATCCCTGTTAGATTACCACGAACGAATATTTGATAAAAAACAACTGGTAAATGCCAATAACCAAATGAATTCTATTAAGCAAGAAGGCATTGATGTAATACCTGCCATGTTTGATCACCGTAGTAAATTTAAACACTTCTGGATTTCAGGAAATCATTTAAAAGAGTTGGTAAACAAAGAAAAAGCAGAACTTGTACACGCCACATGGGGCTCCTTATCTGGATTGTTGGCTGTTTGTTTTTCGCCGGTTCCGGTTGTAATATCGTTTTGCGGAAGTGATATTTTAGGAGGATACCAGTTGAATGGCAACAAATCCATACGCAGTTTTCTTTCCATCTTCTTTAGTCAACTATCGGCTTTTGGTGCTTCTAAAATAATAGCCAAATCCAATTCAATAAAAAAAGCAGTCCTTGCATTAAACAGAAGCAAAGTAGAAGTAATTCCCAATGGCATCAATTTGGAACAATTTACCCCAATGGATAAAGCTGCATGTCGCAAAAAGCTAGGATGGGAAATCGATAATCCTATCCTTTTATTTTTTGGACTAGCCGGACAAACGGTAAAAAACAAACCATTGGCTACACAAACATTTGAAATCGTTAAAATAACATACCCAAATGCTATTTTAAAAATAGTTGAAAACGTTCCATTCAGTGAATTGGTATACTACTATAATGCAGCTGATTTGCTTTTGTTCACCTCTTTTCATGAGGGATCAAACAATTCTATAAAAGAAGCTTTGGCTTGTAACTTGCCAATAGTTTCGGTTGATTGTGGTGATGTCGCGGAAAGACTTCATCAAATTTATCCATCATATGTTCATGCTGCATACGACGCAACCATACTTGCAAATTCCTGTATTTCAATTTTGCAAAATCCAATAAGAAGTAATGGAAGTAATCACATACAAACCATTAGTGAAAAAAATATTGGAAAGAGAATTCTTCAGCTCTATCAAGATGTACTTCATTCTGTCGATAAATTATCATGAATCAACCTGAACATGCCCGATAAAATGTATAGAATCTGTTCGCAAACCATCATGGATACTACCGCTGACCCTGATATAACTTTTGATTCGGATGGAAGAAGTATATATGTAAAACAATACCATGATTTTGTGGATGCTCGAATTCCTGAGAAAAGTACAAAATCCACATCCTTAAATAATTTAATTATAAAAATAAAAAAGGAAAATAAATCCAAACCATACGACTGTATCATTGGAATTAGTGGAGGTGTAGATAGTACTTATACTGCTTGGTATGCGAAAAAAATCCTTGGATTACGTCCGCTTGCAGTTCATATGGATAATGGATGGAACTCGGAACTTGCTGTTTCCAATATTGAGAAAACCCTTCAGTTGCTTGATATTGAATTATACACAGAAGTATTGGATTGGAATGAATTCCGTGAAATTCAAAAAGCCTACTTATTTGCATCAACTCCCGATGGTGAAATCCCATCCGACCATGCTATTTGGGGAACACTTTACCGGGTTGCTAACAAATATAATATCAAATATATCATCAGCGGTACCAATGCCCGAACAGAAGGGATTTTGCCTCCCTCATGGGCACAGGGACATATCGACACTACGTATCTGAATTCTGTGGTTAAAAAATTTAGTCGTGTTAAAATTAAAACCTTCCCTTTGTTATCTCCTTTACATTTGTTTTATTATATCGCTATAAGGCAGATAAAAAAGGTAAACCTTCTCGATCTCATTGACTATAACAAGCAAGAAGCTATGCATATCCTTCAATCTGAATTGGGCTGGAAATACTATGGAGGAAAACATTACGAATCGGTTTATACACGCTTTTATCAGGGTTACATCTTGCCATTGAAATTCAACATTGATAAACGTCGTGCCCATCTTTCAAGCTTAATTTGCTCAGGAGAAATTACCAGAGAGGAAGCTTTGGAAGAAATAAAAAAACCTGCCTACCCAAGTGAGGAATTATTGAGGCAAGACATTCAGTTTGTGAAGAACAAACTTGGCTTAACCGATCAAGTATATGACGACATCCTAGCATTACCGGTAAAACGATATGAAGATTATCCTAATCACAAGTGGTTGGTTAATTCCATGCTCTCCATTTATAAGAAAATATTTTAATACTAGATTCCACAAGTAAGTTCAATCCCTAGATTTTGTATTACCTAAGAAACAAAACACTCTTACAGATCTTTAAAGAAAATAACCAAATGGTTTCGGCCAATTTGAAAACTTGTGGTATCAGTATCTTACGAAATATCACAATCGACGGTATTCTTCCATACATAACTTATCTACATCACAAGATTGGTATGGATGCAAAAATTCAAATGGGCAATTATGATACCATTGTTCAAGATATTAATGATGATACTATCATAACGCCTCAAACTAATTACTTATTTATCTTTACCTCCCTTTCAGAAATGACAGACCTTGTCAGACTCAATGATACAGAAAACGACACTTTCAGGGTAAGCGAAAAAAAAAGATTGGAACAACTCATGAACTTTATTCTCCTTTCCATTCGCAAAAAAAGCAAAGCCAGAATATTATGGAATGCCTTTGAAGATACCGGTCCAACCAATTCAGAAACTACAAATCAATTAAAAGAATTCGTTTCCCAATTAAATGAGCATCTTAAATTGGCCTTATTGGAACATGGCAACGGGTTTTACATCGACAATTCGTTAGCTATCGATACGTTGAGTCCTGCAAAATATTATGACCCAATAGGTTTTACACATACCAAATCGCTGTATTCGCTGCCTGCCTTAAAAATGATTGCATCCAATTTATTTCGGGTTGTGCAAGCATTAGAAGGCAAGAGTAAAAAATGTATCATTCTTGATGCCGACAATACGTTATGGAAAGGAATAATTGGAGAAGATGGCATTGAAAATATCGATATATCATCCGGATTCGAGGCTCTGCAAGAAGTTTTACTTAACCTTCACAAACAAGGGGTTTTACTAACTCTCTGTTCTAAAAATAACTCTCAAGAGGTGATGGATGTTCTTCAGAATCATCCAAAAATGCTCATCAAAAAACAGCATTTGGCTGCAACAAGAATTAATTGGAACAACAAAGCTGATAACATTGTTGAAATCGCGAAGGAACTAAATATAGGTCTCGATAGCTTAGTATTTATCGACGATAACCCATTTGAAATAAATCTAATCAACCAAACATTACCCGAAATTACAACCATAAATTTAAGCGAATTCAAAGAACTTGATTATGCAGGTTTATTAAAAGATTCAGAGCTGTTTTCGCCGCTACCTGTTACCAAGGAAGATTCAAATAGGACAGAGATGCTCCAAAATGAATCCTTCAGAAAAGAAACTTTTGGGGAATTTGCCGATATAAACAGTTACCTAAAAAGTCTTGAAATGCACCTTCATATTGTTCGATGTGCCGGAGAAAACATTCCAAGAATTGCCCAACTAACACAAAAAACCAACCAATTTAACCTTACCGGTAAACGATATTCAGAAGATGAAATAAAAGAATTTATTTCGGTTGAGGGCAATTACATCTTTTACGTAGAAGTAACCGACCGATTTGGTAACCTGGGTATAACTGGTGTTTGCATCTTGCGTAAGAAATCCACTAAAACCAGCGAAATAGATACATTTTTACTATCGTGCCGTATCATCGGCAGAGAGATTGAAAATGCTTTTTTACAAACCATTTTAAACTATGCATTCAACGCAGGGATAGTGGAGATTAAAGCTTTCTATATTCCGACAAAAAAGAATTTACAAACCCTACTGTTTTTCGAAAACAATGGATTTGATTTAACAGAAGAAAAAGAAAACTATAAATCTTATTCTATACAAAAGATAAAATACAAGAAACAAACGCCATCTACCTTACATCACATAACTGTTGAATTGCATGCAAACTGAACAAAAAATTATTGAAATCATAAGTACTTTGTTACAAACCGATCCCCTTAAAATAAAACCGGACTCCTCACCTAACTCACTCGACAATTGGGATTCTGTAATGCATCTCAATATCATGCATTCCATAGAAGAAGAATTTAATGTGGTATTTACCAACGAACAGATTGTAGATTCACTTACGGTTAAAGATATCATCGCAACACTTGAACTCATCAGAAAATAATTTGAACGAAAATATTTATCTCAAACCCATTGAGGAATCGCTTATTCCTAATATGGTTACCCTTCACTTAAATTGTTTTACCAAAGAAAAAAATTACTCCATGCATTTGGGAAAATCGTTCTTAACTACCACTTACCGCTTCTTTTGCGTAGATAAAAAGTCATTTGGGTTCGTTGCTTTTTCCGGCGAAAAACCCATTGGTTTAATTACAGGCAGGCTAGATTATTATGTGGATGCTGTAAATCAATATAGAAAATGGGCACTTCTAAAAGGACTATTACTTCATCCATTCGTGTTCATTAACCCATCCATTATGCGCCGTATATATCGATTTGCTTTGCGAAAAATAAAACCAAAAAAAATCAATCAACTTATTTCACCTCCTAGCCATGCAGAAGGAAAAACAGCTACCCTCGCATCACTTTGTGTATTGCCCGAATACACCAAATTAAAGGTAACAGATCTGCTAATTGGAGAATCGGAAAAATATGCTCGTATGAATCAGATGGAAATATTGCGTACCGGTATCGCCAATGACAATCTGAAGTCGCGATTTGCGTTTAAAATTCGTGGTTATTTGGAAGACAAAGTTCTTTCCGGTCCGGAAGGTTTATTCTATTACTTAATCCTTAAAAATGTATAAAATTATCACCATACTGGGTGCCCGACCTCAATTTATTAAAGCTGCCATGCTATCGAGGGAATATCTAAAACATCCTGCAATAGAAGAAATAATAATACATACCGGTCAACATTACGACACCAATATGTCGGAAGTATTTTTTACCGAAATGCAAATACCAAAACCAAAGTACAGCCTAAACATTCATAATATGTCGAATGCTTCGATGACCGGTAAAATGACAGATGAAATTGGGAATATACTTCAAAATGAAAATCCGGATTTGGTTGTTGTATTTGGCGATACAAATTCTACTTTGGCCGGAGCCTTGGCTGCACGACTTCTAAAATACAAACTTGCACATGTCGAATCCGGTTTAAGAAGTTTTAACCTTGAAATGCCCGAAGAATTCAATCGGATACTAACTGATAGAATTAGTAATTTGTTGTTCTGCCCTACACAACAAGCCATTCAGAATCTAATCAAGGAAGGCTTTGAAAACTATCCTGCAAAGATAATCCGTACAGGAGATATCATGCTGGATGCTTCGCTATATTATCAAAATTTTGTGCCCTCAAAAACTATAGAAAAGAACTACCAATTAACCGAAAATCAATACATACTTGCTACCATTCATCGAGCTGAAAATACAAATAACGAAGAAAATTTAGCAGCGATAATTACGGGACTGAATTTACTCCATAAAAAAATGCCTGTAATTTTCCCGGCACATCCAAGGACTAAAAACGCCATAACACAGGCAACTTTGAAAGTTGACTTCCAAATGATTGATCCGGTTGGGTATTTGGAGATGATTGGGTTAACTCAAAATTGCAAATTGGTAGTTACCGATAGTGGCGGATTACAAAAAGAAGCATTCTTTTTTAAAAAATTTTGTATCACCCCGAGAGAAGAAACGGAATGGGTTGAATTGGTTGAAAATAATGTAAATATTCTTACCGGTAATAAACCGGATAAAATGGTTGAAGCTTTTAACCAATTAAACAGTGCTTCATTTCCAAAACAAATTGAATTATATGGAGATGGCAACACAGCGGCTTTAATTTGCAATGAAATGATAAGCTATCTGCAAACATGAAAATAGTGTTGCTCACCCAATATTATCTTCCCGAAACCGGTGCACCACAAAACCGCCTCAGTAGTCTTGCGCAAAACTTGATTCAAGAGAACAAGGTCTGTGTTATTACAGCGATGCCTAATTATCCCAAAATGAGAATTTTTGATGGATACCGCAACAAACTATTTATGAAGGAGGTGATAAACCATGTACTTATTTATCGGGTGTGGTTATTTACCATTCAAAGTACTTCCAAACACTTACGACTTCTAAATTATCTTTCGTTTTGCTTCACTTCTTTAATTGTAGGATTATTTATTTGCAAAAAAGGCGACCAATTAATTTGCGAATCCCCTCCATTATTTCTCGGTATAACAGCAGTAATTATTAAGAAACTTAAAAGAGTTAATCTTATTTTGAACATTTCGGATTTATGGCCTGAAAGTGTGGAGAAAGTTGGCCTGCTTACCAACCCGAACTTATTAAAATGGCTGTATGCGTTAGAAAAATGGTTATATAAAAATGCAGATTTAATTTCAGGTCAAACCCAAGGCATCATAGCTGAAATCAAAAAACACAAACCGGAAAGCAAAACCTTTTGGTTAAAAAACGGTATAGAACCCAATGAAATAGCTTCTTTTAAACCCCATTCAAATTTTCGCGAGAAAAATGGCTATTCTAAATCAGACTTTATTCTTTTCTATGGTGGTGTAATTGGATATGCCCAAGCTCTCGACATGATATTAAATGCCGCCGACCAATTGAGAGAAGAAAGCCATATTAAATTTATTCTAGTAGGAGATGGTCCTGAAAAATCCCGGTTAATGGAAGAAAGCAAAAGGATGCATCTACACCATGTTCGATTCTATCCCAATATACCTAAGAGTGAACTATTAGAAATATTATTTCATACCGATTGTTCTATAATTCCATTAAAAAACATAGAGCATTTTAAGGGAGCGATTCCATCTAAAATTTTCGAATCACTGGCATTCGAGAAACCAATTTTATTGGCAGTAGATGGCGAAGCAAAAACAATCTTTATTGAAGGCGGAAACTGTGGTTTATTTGTTGAACCCGAAAACGCTGAAGATTTAACTGATAAAATACGGTATCTCTACCAACATCCCGAAGTTTCTAATCAATTTGGAAAGAATGGCTCTAAACTTGTTCATGAGCAGTTTAACAGAATAACTATTGCACAACAATTTCTACAATTTATGCATCGTAATTAATGTTGAAAAGACTATTTGATATAACCATGAGTATAGCAGGCATATTGCTAACTTCACCAATAATCCTTGTTATTTATATTGCAATTAAACTTACTTCAAATGGTCCGGGTTTTTTTATTCAGGAACGGGTGGGGCTATATGGTAAGCCTTTTAAGATCATCAAATTTAGAACCATGCATAAGGATGCGGATAAATTAGGACTTCTTTCGATGGGCGATTCGGATAAAAGAATAACAAAACTCGGAAAAAAATTGCGAAAATTCAGGTTAGATGAATTGCCTCAGTTTTTCAATATCCTAACAGGAAGTATGAGCTTTGTAGGTCCTCGGCCGGAAGTTAGCCGATTTGTAGATTGTTATACATCGCAACAAAGGAATATTTTAAACTTTAGACCGGGAGTAACGGATTATGCTTGCCTCATTTATTTGGATTTAGAAGACAAAATTCTGAATAAAAATTCGTCGAATGCCGATGAAATTTATATCAAAGAAATAATGCCGGCTAAAATTGAAGCTAATCTTGCCTATTTTTCCCGTGCAGATTTAATAAGTGATATAGGAATTATTATGCAAACAATTGGTAAAACTTTTAAAAGAGGAAGGTTATAATGACAGTTTACGGTTTAGAACATATGGAAATTGGGCAGTCGTGTGAAATACATCCAACTGCATCCATCAGAGGAAAAAATGTAGTTATCGAAGATCATGTGAAAATTGGCGAACATGTGAATATACTAGCCGAAAATATATTTATAGGTAAAAACAGCATTATTGGAAGTAATAACCAAGCAGAGTTAAGCGAACGCTTTTCTCTTGGCAAAAATTCAATTCTTGGTAAATCAAACTCGTTTCATGGAAGGAAATTTGAGGCAGGCGAATTTTTATACATGGGAAAACAAAACGAAATTGGTGGGGGTGGTTCACAAAGCCAACAATCAACTTTAAAATTGGGTAAATATTGTATGGTGGTCGACCGCGTAATTTTAAACCTTTCGGACGCCATTGAAATTGGAGATGATGTTGGAATAGGAACAGAAGTAATGATTTGGACCCATGGTTCATACAATGCAGTGCTAGATGGATTTCCGGCAAATTTCGCTCCGGTTAAAATTGGAAGTCATGTTTGGATCCCGGCGCGAATTGTAATTTTGCCGGGAGTTGAAATTGGCAACAATGTTGTTATTGGAATCAATTCATTGGTAAACAAATCAATTCCTTCAGGCGCTATGGCAGCAGGTATGCCGGCTAAAATCATCAAAGAAAATTATTATCCCAAACACTTAACAAATCAGGAGAAAGATATTTTAGTTAAAACGATACTGGAAGATTATAAAATTACTACAACAGATAAAAATATAGAAGTAACCATATCCTATGAAAATGGAAACATCTTGCTTATCTCTCCGGATGGAAAACAATCCGGATTCAATATTTATGAAATGACATGGCAAGGGGAAGAAAATATTTACTTTGAAGACCTTCGGGATTACTTACGAAGAAGAGGAATAAAATTCTTTACTGATAACATGTTTCGTTCCATTGAAACCATCCCTTTTAAAAAACTTAACCAATATAACGCATGAATATTACCTTCCTTATTGCACATGCCGACGACGAAACGCTTGGTGCCGGCGGATTAATTCCAATATTAATCGCCAAAGGGCATTCCGTTGAAATCATACTTGCCTCCGACGGCCATATTCAAGCCAGACAAGAAGGTATTCATAATCTGGAATCTTTTAAAAAGGCAATTCATGTCTTGGGTGTACATAAAGTTCATTATCTGCATCTCAACGACCAGGTATTCGACAAGTATGCATTTGCAGAAATTACTACTAAGGTAATGGAGTGTATGAACGAACCGGATATTATCATTACACATTGCGATACAGATTTGAATAATGACCACCGCATCATGTGTGATGTGGCAAAAATTGCCGGTCGACCCAAAACCAAACCGGTATCGATTTTGGGAATGGAAATTGCAAATACAAGCAGATGGAATGGCAAATCCATGAATGCCAATTTTTACGTAGATATATCCAACACTTTTGGTATCAAGGCAAAAGCATTTGAATGTTATCATAACGAACACCGTGCATTTCCTTATCCTTATTCGCATAAAGGTTTAGAAGTTTTAGCCCAATTCAGAGGTATGGAAGCCGGATGCCTTTATGCAGAAGCATTTGAGATTATACGATTACATAACCAACATATCGGTCTTTAATTGTTACAGATTAGTATCATCATTCCTGTTTTAAACGAAGAGCACTTTCTTCCTTTAATGCTTCCTTCGTTGTTGCAGGAAGATGGTATATCAAAGGAAATAATAATCGCCGAAGCAGGCTCAACTGATGGATCATTGGATTACCTGGTAAAATTACAAAGAAACCATTCCAATATTCGTATATATCCAAATCGCGAAAAACACCTAAGCCAGGCATATAACAAACTTATTCCACTTTGCAAATCAAAATACATTGCTATTCTCAGTGCTCATGCCATCTATCCTGAAGGATATATCCGAAACGCAATTGAATTCTTATCCAATAACAGTGAATATGCATTAGTTGGCGGTCCCATTATCCATAAAGGAAGAAGCTTTACAGGTAAAAGTATTGCCTATTGTATGTCGTCGGTTTTTGGCATGGGCGATTCAGCCTTCAGAACAAAATTTACGGATTGTGATACCGATAGTGTTCCTTTTCCTGTATATAAAAAACAGTTATTTGATTCGTGCGGAAAGTATGATGAAGAATTATTACGCAACCAGGATGAGGACTTTCATTACAGGGTAATTTATTCCGGATTTAAAATAAAAATGCTGAAAAGTTTAACTGCTACTTACTTTGTTCGCGAATCTTATAAAAGTGTAATAAGCCAGTTTTATCAGTATGGCCTTTATAAACCATTGGTGATGCGAAAGAACAATTACAAATTTCATTTCCGACATTTCATTCCCTCTTTATTCATCCTTTATCTCATTTCAGTTTCTGCTGCGGCTTTTTATGATACCTCCCATATCCTATTAGCAATTCCCCTCTTTATTTATCTAATTTACTTGCTTTATTTTTCACTTAAAGGATTCTCCTCTGTTTTTGTATTCCTACTCCATTTCATCACCTTTCCACTTATTCACCTTTCTTATGGTGCCGGAATGCTAATTGGTTTTAACCGGTACCTGAAATCAAGTGATAAATAATTGATTTCAAATCCAGTAAATATTTACCTTACCCATGATATCGATTGGTTGAATCCACTTCACCCATACGCTATCATAAAAACATTTCTTCCATACAGAAAATGGTTATCGGTAGAACAATTGCGCAACCCCAATATATTTCTGGATGCTATTCAAAAAATGATTGATCTGGAAACAGAATTAAATACTCCGGGTATCTACTTAATTGGTGCAACAGATAAAAATTATGGTAGATTCGATTTACGTTATAACTCTCATGCAAAACAGTATCAAAAATTAATTGCTATTTTAAAAGATCAGGAAATTGGTTTGCATAGTGTTGGCAATACAATCGAAGAACAAGCAATTAAACTTGAAGGAATCACCCAAAAACCAGTCCATTTTCACCGCAGCCATTTTTTACGGTTCAATCCCGATAAGTTATACGCGGCATTGGAAAGACAACATATTCAAATAGATTTTTCTATTGGTAATATTCGTTTTCCAACCTACAATCAAACGACGAGCCAGGGAAATGTTCAAATTATTCCAACCATACTTTCTGATAATTCTTTCTTCTATCATCCTGCTTTTATGGTAATAAATACATTTAGAAAACTATTAAAGCAGTCGATGCAAGAAAATAATCCGATATCCATTTTGTTTCACCCGGAGAATACCATTCTTAAACCTGAATTATGGAAATATCTTCGTGAAATCATTCACATTTGCACAAACGAAAACACCAAGTTTAAAACCAGTTATTGAAATGATTCCATTTTCACCTCCACATATCGACCAAAAATCCATTGATGCCGTAATCGATACTTTAAAATCAGGATGGATTACAACCGGTCCTAAAACCAAGTTATTCGAAAAAAAAATTACAGCCTATTGTGGCTGCAAAGCTACCTTATGTGTGAACTCTGCAACATCCGGACTTGAAATTATTTTACGTTGGTTTGGCGTAAAAGAAGGCGATGAAGTGATACTGCCGGCATATACATACAGTGCAACTGCCAATGTAATTGTACATTGCGGAGCAACTCCTGTTTTTGTAGATGTAGGTAACGATTTTAATATTTCGGTTGATGCCATAAAAAAAGCGATTACCCCAAAAACCAAGGTAATCATGCCGGTTGATTTTGGCGGTTTACCTTGTGATTATGATGAATTAAATGTACTTGTAAACGCTCCTGATATTACATCAAAATTTATTCCGGCAAGTGCCGAACAAAAACAACTGGGAAGAATCTTGATTCTCAGCGATGCCGCACATTCGATTGGAGCAACCTACAACCAAAAAAAAACCGGTAGTCTTACTGATATAAGTGTTTTTTCGTTTCATGCAGTTAAAAATATTACGACCGCTGAAGGTGGAGCAATCGCTTTAAATCTTCCGTTCCCTTTTGACAATGATGTTTTGTATCAAGAACTTTGCATTAAAACCCTGCATGGACAAAATAAAGATGCTTTAGCCAAGTCAAAACCGGGAAACTGGCGTTATGATATTGTTGAAGCCGGATATAAAATGAACATGACAGACATACAGGCAGCATTAGGATTAGTAGAATTAGAAAGATATGACTCATTAATTTTAAAGAAACGTAAAGAAATTTTCGATGCATACTCTAAGGCATTTAAAAACTACGATTGGGCTATTCTACCATTGTATGAAACACCAAATAAAATTTCATCCTTTCATCTGTATGCCTTGCGCATCAAAAATATTTCAGAAGAAACAAGAGACCGAATTATTCAACGAATTTTTGACAAACAAGTTTCTGTTAATGTACATTTTATACCGGTACCTACGACTTCTTTTTATAAAAAGATGGGATTTAACATCGTCCATTACCCAAACACCTATTCCATGTATGCCAACGAAATTACCTTACCGGTATTTATGGATTTAACAACCGAACAGATTCAGACAGTAATTGAAGCCGTTGTTAACAGCGTGCAGGAAACTATAAATTGAGTTTTTCCCTTTGATAATTTTGCTTACGACAACTTGAATAACGTGTGTATTTAATTATAATGTTTAAATTGCATAGGTAACATGCAGAAATTTCTGAATTACTTGTTCCCTACAGATGCCAGTATGCCACGCTGGTCTATCTTCATAATTGATGTATTAATATGTGCCAGCTCTTACATCTTTGCAACTTTTTTACGCTTCAATTTTTTTCTGGATGATGCATTATCACTCGTATTTTTCTACCGACTTCCTATTGTCTTAATCATTCGAATTGTATTTATTCTTTATTTTAAAATATATGCAGGAATCATTCGACATACTAGTATCCAAGATGCCGTTAGGGTATTTTATACCGTATTGCTTAGCACCATTGCGATAGGCATCGTCAATATAATTTATATCAAATACCATAACGACACCAAGGTATTGATTCCTATTTCTATCATTATCATAGATTTCTTCGGTACAACTCTATTGATGAGCTTTTTCCGTATTTCAACCAAATTATTATATATACGGGCTCGAAGGCCAATTGATATCATTGCTGCTAATTATGCTGTTTTTGGTGCAGGTGAAACAGGTATCCTGGTTAAACGTAAAATTGAACAATTTGCCAATGGGAAAATCAAAGTGGTCGCTTTTTTTGATGATGATACGAGAAAGGCAACCAAATTAATTGATGGTATTCCGATTATCGACAGCCAAAAGGATTTTATTTCTACCCTTAAAAATCTTCATATAAAAGAAATCATCCTTACCCCGCAAAGAATTTCCAAAATTCGCAAACAAGAAATAATCGAATCCTGCTTAAATGCCAATGTGCATGTAAGAAATGTACCACCTCCGGATAAATGGATAAATGGCGAATTAAGTTTTAATCAAATAAAAGGTGTAAGAATTGAAGACCTGATTGAGCGGGAAGAAATAATACTCGATAAAGGTGGTATTGCACAAAATTTATACAATAAAACCATTCTCGTAACGGGAGCTGCCGGTTCAATTGGAAGTGAGATTGTACGCCAGATTCTTGCCAACTATAATCCAAAAAAATTAATCCTGGTAGATAAATCGGAAATTCTGCTGTATGAACTCGAAGCCGAATTAACAACTTCATTCAAATCAAAGTATAATCTGGCAGACATTGTTATTGCTGATATTACTAGTATAACCCGAATGCGTTTCTTATTTAGAAGTTATCGTCCGGATATTGTTTTTCACGCAGCAGCATACAAACACGTGCCATTAATGGAAGCCAATGTTTGCGAAGCGGTAAGGGTAAACGTAATGGGAACAAAAATTTTGGCAGATCTTGCTGTTGAATTCAGCTGCGATAAATTTGTTTTTGTTTCAACCGACAAAGCTGTAAATCCAACAAATGTGATGGGCGCTTCCAAACGTATTGCTGAAATTTATGTGCAGTCGTTAGATAAATCATTAACTATTAATGATAAAAGAAAAACAAAATTCATTACCACCCGATTTGGAAATGTGATTGGTTCGAGCGGATCTGTAATTCCTAAATTCAGGAAACAAATCGACGATGGCGGTCCGGTAACCGTTACCCATCCCGAAGTTACCCGCTACTTTATGACCATACCGGAGGCATGTCAATTGGTACTTGAAGCCGGTAATATGGGTTTGGGAGGCGAGATCTATATTTTCGATATGGGAAAATCGATACGTATTATTGATATAGCAAAACGAATGATCCAATTAACCGGGTTAAAATTAGGTGAGGACATACAAATATTATTTACCGGTTTACGACCGGGTGAAAAATTAAAAGAAGAATTGCTTGCAGATTCAGAAAATAGTGTAGCAACGTATCACCCTAAAATAATGATAGCAAAGGTTAGAAATTACGACTTTAACTGGGTTAATCGCGAAATTCAGGAGTTAATTGGGATATATGACACCCAGAATAATTCGAAGTTGGTATCTAAAATGAAATCGATTGTACCCGAATTTATTAGCCAAAATTCTATCTATGAAGCACTTGACTTTCAATCTACGGTTTTGGAAGAAGTAAATAAACATTCACGAATCGATTAATTCCTCCTTGTTTTTTGTTTCCTATTCTTATTTTAGAAGAAGTCTAAATAAAAAAAATATTCACAGGCACTACCATTTACTATAAATGTCAATATATTTGCCGAGAAAGTGAGTAAAATCTTTGTAAAATCTAAGAGGGCGCCACTTTATAAGTATCGAACAATCAAATTGTTAAGATGAGATTAAAAAAAATTACCACGCTATTAGTTACCATTTCAATCACCACCCTTTTTGCATTTGCAGATGTGGCTGAAGGTGAAAAATTATTCCAAGCCAATTGTACTTCTTGTCATGCCATCAACGAAAAGGTTGTTGGTCCGGCATTGAAGGATGTGGATAAACGCCGGAGTGAAACCTGGTTATTGAAATGGATTAAAAACTCACCAGAAATGGTTAAATCAGGTGATCCTGATGCAGTTAAGTTATTTAATGAGTATAACCAGTCGCCAATGACTGCATTTACTCAATTTAACGAAGGACAAATTAAATCCATCATTGAATATATTAAAACCGGAGGTCCGGCACCGGCCGAAACAGCAAGTACTGCAGCAGCAGGTGGTACGGTGATGGCAAGTGAAGACCCTTTTTATAACAATACAACCTTTGTTGCGCTCGCTTTCATGGCGGCAATACTGATGCTTATTGTTTTTATCTTATTTAAGATAAAAAGTACCGTTCAGGAACTTTATGACCAGAAGTTTCCGGAAAAAGCTGCTTACGAAGATTCTTATAAAGTTGATCCAAGAACAACCTGGAAATATAAATTATTTAAAAAGCATCCTGTTGTTGGTGTGATGGTTGTTGGTATTGCCTTTACTTTGGTAATTGGGCTTTATGGATTTGATTATGGAAATCGCTCGGTTGGTGTTCAAAAAGGATATGCTCCGGAACAACCCATAAAATATTCGCACGAATTACATGCAGGTAAATATAAAATCAACTGTTTGTATTGCCACAGCGGTGCTGATAAAGGAAAACAAGCAACCATTCCTTCCCCTTCAACTTGTATGAATTGCCATATGCATGTAACTGCCAGTAAAAATTATGGAGGAAATATTTCCCCTGAAATTCAAAAGATATACGATGCAGTTGGATGGGATGGCGAGAAAAAAGCTTACGACCCAACCAAATCAGTTAAACCAATCAAATGGGTTAGGGTTCATAACCTACCGGATCTTGCTTACTTTAACCACTCCCAACACGTAAAAATAGGTAAAGTGGAATGCCAGGCGTGTCACGGACCAATCGAAACCATGAAAGTTGTTTCACAACATACTACTTTACAAATGGGATGGTGTATCAATTGCCACCGTGAAGCCAAAGTGGATGTTGCCAACAACAATTTCTATGAAAAACTACATTCTCAATTAAAAGCAGAAGGTAAATCTTATGCAACGGTTGCTAATGTTGGTGGTTTGGAATGCGGAAAATGCCATTATTAATCAACCTTTCAGGTTTGTAATAGCGATTAAAAAATTAGAAAAATTACCCAATGGAAAATAAAAATACATACTGGAGAGGCTTAGAGGAATTAAACAATGACCCTAAGTTCCTGCAACAAAAGAAAAATGAGTTTGGTGAAGGAATTCCATTAGAAGAAGTATTAACGGATCAGGATGGAGAAATCACTTCGAACAGAAGAGACTTTTTGAAATATTTCGGATTCAGTGTTTCTGCAGTTGCATTAGCTGCTTGTAACAAAGCACCGGTTAAAAATGTAATACCATATATCGTTAAACCGGAAAATATCACTCCCGGAATTCCGAATTATTATGCAACCACAACCGATAACGGTACCAGTGTAATTGTAAAAACACGGGAAGGTCGCCCTATCAAAGTGGAAGGTAATTTTGAATCCCCTGTATTTAAAGGTGCAGTTGGTGCAGTTGAAAATGCTTCCCTCCTTGGATTATACGACAACGAAAGATTTAAATCTGCTACAGAAAACGAAAAAGAAATTGATTGGGTTTCTTTAGACGAAAAAATAATGGCCGGTTTAGCTGCTTCAAAAAATATTTGTATTGTAGCTCCTACCATTAATAGTCCATCAACCTTAAAAGCAATTGAAGTTTTTGCTGCAAAATATCCTGGAACTAATTTGGTTACTTATGAGGCTGCTTCCAACGCAGCAATTGCTGAAGGAAATAAAATTTCTTTCGGTAAAAATGTGATTCCTGATTACCATTTTGATAAAGCCAAAGTAATTGTAAGTTTTGGTGCCGACTTTTTGGGTACTTGGATTTCACCTTTGGAGTTCACCAAACAATGGGTTAAAAACCGTCGTCCTTCCAAAGAAAATCCTACCATGAGCCGTCATATTCAGTTTGAAACCAACCTGAGTGTAACCGGTTCAAATGCGGATGTAAGATTTCCAATTAAACCATCTGCAGAAGGCGTTATTTTAATTAGTTTATACAACCAGATTGCTAAATTAGCAGGTGGTTCAGCCTTAAGTGCTTTACAAAATATTGAGTTCCCACTTAATTCTATTGAGTCGACTGCCAAAGAATTGTGGAATGCAAAAGGAGCATCCTTGGTTGTATCCGGTTCAAATAACCTGCATAACCAATTGTTGGTAAATGCCATCAATGGTATGCTGGGTAATATCGGTTCCACCATCGACTTGGATAATGGCAATAAACTTAAAGTATCAGATGATGCTGCATTTGAATCCTTTGTTAAGGAAATGAATGCCGGTAATGTTGATGCCGTAATATTCTATAATTCAAATCCTGCCTACAGTTATTACGCTCCTAAGAAATTAGAAAGCGGATTGAAAAAGGTAAAATTAACCATATCTACCTCACGTGCTGCAGATGAAACTTCAGCACTTTGTACTTTTGTAGCTCCCGACAACCATTACTTAGAATCGTGGAACGATGCAGAACCAAAATCCGGTTATTTTGGATTAACACAACCTACTATTTCAGCTGTATTCAATACCCGTCAAACCCAAGATAGTTTGTTAAAATGGGCCGGTAACAACACCGAATATTATGCCTTAATCCGTGAAACTTGGAAAGGTATTTTAGCAGGTGCAGGTGCATTTGATGCAGCTTGGAACAAAAGTTTACACGATGGATTTTACGCCTCGGCTCCAAAAAATGCGCAATCTTATTCAGCAGCTGCATTGCCTACCGGTATTGTAGATGCTGCATATAAAGCATACACAACTTCTAAAGATAAAATTGAGGTAAGTTTATACAGCAAGGTAAGCATGTTGGATGGAACCCATGCAAACAATCCTTGGTTACAGGAATTACCGGATCCTATTTCAAGGGTATGCTGGGATAATTATGCTGCCATTGGAAAAGCTACTGCCGATAAATTAGGAGTAAAAGATGGGGATATCGTTACCCTTTCTTCCAAAGATTTCCAGGTAGAAAATTTACCGGTAATGGTTCAACCCGGACAAGCAAATAATTCCGTTTCTGTAGCTATTGGTTATGGAAGAACAAGTGGCGGAAAAGTTGCTAAATATGTTGGTAAGAATGTGTATGGTTTAGTTACATACGCCAATAATACTTTCCAGTATGCTACTGCCGATGTTACGGTAGCTAAAGCAAATGGGGAATACGAATTAGCGCAAACCCAAACACACCATACCATCGAAGGACGTAATTTAATACGTGAAGCTTCTTTGGCTGAATATACAAAAGATCCAAAAGCAGGAAATCATTTCGATGCACATATTATTTCTTTATGGTCGGAACGCGATGGCAAAGGACATAAATGGGGAATGGCTATCGATTTAAATGCATGTACCGGTTGCGGATCATGTATTGTAAGTTGTAATGTAGAAAACAATGTTCCAGTTGTTGGTCGCAAAGAAATTCTGAAGAGTCGCGAGATGCATTGGATTCGTATCGACAGATATTATAGTTTTAGAGATAAAGATGGACGTAAAGCAACACAAGAAAAAGGTTTTGCCAATTCATTCTTGTTACCGAAAAACGAAGCAGCTATCGATTATGAAACTGAATCGTCAACTGATTTCGAAAATGTAAAAGTTACTTTCCAACCGGTTATGTGTCAGCAGTGCGGACATGCACCTTGCGAAACGGTTTGTCCGGTACTAGCAACTGTTCACAGCTCTGAAGGTTTAAACCATATGGCTTATAACCGTTGCGTTGGTACTCGCTATTGCGCCAATAACTGTCCGTTTAAAGTTCGCCGTTTCAACTGGTTTAAATACCGTGAAAACGATGATTTTGATTTCTATATGAACAACGATTTAGGTCGTATGGTAATTAATCCTGACGTTACTGTTCGTTCACGTGGTGTTATGGAAAAATGTTCATTCTGTATCCAACGTATCCAATCTGCTAAATTGCAGGCAAAAATGGAAAACAGAGATTTGAAAGACGGCGATGTTCAAACTGCTTGCTCTTCTGTTTGTCCTTCGAATGCAATTGTTTTTGGAGACATGAACGACGAAAACAGCGAAATTTCAAAATTGTTTAAAAACGAAAGAAGCTATGTAATGCTCGAAGAATATAACGTTCAACCTTCTGTAAAATACCTAACCCAGATTCGCAATGTAGAAGAAACCTTGGCAGGAGATTACAAAGTTCCGGCTCATGAAGGACATTCTGAAAAACACGAATCAAAAGAGCATCAATCATAATTCATCAAAATATTAATTTAATAATCAGCGATACATGTCATACGAATCCTCCATTAGAGAACCATTAGTAAACGGTGGTAAGACATACTCAGATGTAACCAAAGACATCCTGCGTCCATTAGAACAAAAGGCTTCCAAAGCCTGGTGGATAGGTTTTACCATCTCAGCGATAGTACTTGCCATTTGGATTTACGCAACCACTTATACCATGCTTGTAGGAATAGGAGCTTGGGGACTAAACAAAACTGTTGGATGGGCATTTGATATTACCAATTTCGTATTCTGGGTGGGTATTGGTCACGCAGGTACCTTGATTTCAGCGGTGTTGTTATTGTTCCGTCAGAAATGGCGAATGTCTATTAACCGTTCTGCAGAAGCAATGACAATCTTTGCGGTAATTTGTGCGGCTTCCTTCATCGTTTCCCATATGGGTCGTCCGTGGGTAGCATACTGGCCTATTCCATTACCAAATGCCTTTGGAACTTTATGGGTTAACTTTAATTCACCTTTGGTTTGGGACGTGTTTGCCATCTCTACTTATTTCTCTGTATCGTTGGTATTTTGGTATATCGGTTTAATTCCGGATATCGCTTCCATCCGCGACAGAGCAACCACAAAAATTCGTCATTTCATGTATAACTTTTTATCGATGGGATGGAATGGATCAACCCGTTCATGGCACCGATACGAAATGATATCCTTAATTTTGGCAGGTATTTCAACCCCGCTTGTATTTTCGGTACACTCTATTGTATCCATGGACTTTGCAACTTCATTGGTACCGGGTTGGCATACTACCATCTTCCCTCCTTACTTTGTTGCGGGTGCAATTTTCTCGGGTTTTGGAATGGTATTAACCTTATTGGTTGTAGGTCGTGTGGTATTAAAACAAGAAGAATATATTACCATGGGTCACTTGGATGCCATGTGTCGGGTAGTAATGTTAACCGGTACCATGGTTGGTTTGGCATACATCACTGAATTTTTTGTGGCCGCTTATTCCGGAGTTCAATACGAACAATATGCATTTTTAAATCGTGCATCTGGACCATACTGGTGGGCATACTGGACAATGATGTCGTGTAACTTATTGGCACCACAAGTATTTTGGACCAAATGGGCACGTTCAACACCTTGGTTTATTTTCATGATGTCGATTATTGTAAATATTGGAATGTGGTTTGAGCGTTTTGTAATTATCGTTACATCGTTGCATCGTGATTTCCTTCCATCGAGCTGGACCATGTATACACCTACTATCACTGAAATCGCAATTTTAATAGGTTCGTTTGGCTTGTTCTTTACTTTCTATTTCCTTTTCTGCAGATTCTTGCCAACCATCAATATTGCTGAAATCAAATCTATTTTACCAACCCATCACCAAGGTGGTGATCATTCACACGATAAACACGAAAGTTCAGATATGAAAGGAGATGCTATCCATGGATAAGAAAATGTTATTGGGGATTTACGACAATCCCGATTCAACTTATGCAGTTACCGAACAATTGATGCATGCAGGTTATGATATTCATGATGTGTATTCTCCATTTGCCATCCATGGTTTAGACCGTGTGATGAAAATCAAGAGAACACGTTTAACCATTGCTGCCTTTGTATTTTCGATGATTGGAGTTAGCTCGGCATTGGCTTTGATGTCGTACGCAGGTTATTTCGACTGGCAAATCAATATCGGGGGAAAACCTTCTATGCATATTCCAACGTATATTCCAATCACTTTTGAGTTAGGTATTTTATTTACCGCATTCGGAATGGTAGGATGTTTCTTTATTGTAAACAGAATGTTTTGGGGCAGAAATACCGATGTAATGGATATTAGGGTAACCGACGATCGATTTGTAATTGCAGTTAATATTCACGAAAAACAAACCAACTTAAAAGAACTAGAGCAACTACTTGTAAAAGGTGGCGCTTTAGAAGTTAGAGAAAGGATTAAAGAAATTTAATATGAAAAAATTATTCTATACACTTCTGTCTATTGCAGGATTAAGCTTAACCTTAGTTTCCTGTGGCGCCGGAGGAGATAATCCCGGATCAGAATACGCACCAAATATGTATGTTTCTTTTGCATACGAACCAATGTCGCAACTGGAAGAAAAACCCAATACCATCAATCCTTACGGAATGAACATGCGTTTACCGGTTAAAGGAACAATTGCCCGTGGACAAATGGATTATGCAACGTATCATATCGAAAAATCGAATGAGAATTACGAAGCTTCTTCTGCCATAAAAAATCCAATTCCTGCATCTGCATATAATATGGCTGAAGGAAAAAGATTATACAATATCAATTGTACACCTTGCCATAACGATGATGGAAACGGAAAAGGAACCATTGTAGTAGATGGTAAATTCCCTCAAGTTCCGGCTTATACCGACCGTTTACCTACCATAAACGCTGGTAAAGCATTTTACTCTATTACACATGGAAAAAATTTAATGGGTTCTTATGCTTCGGTGTTAACTCCGGTTCAACGCTGGCAAGTAATTCATTATATATACGAATTAGGTGGGGTAAATAAAACTACCGCAGCAACAGAAACTAAAACATCCAATTAACACGATAAAATAAGATTCAAATGGAACATACAAACGTTCAAATCAGAGAAGAAAAATACGTTTTTACCGATAAGGCAAAACGACTAACCTTCATCTTGATGGGTGTTGGATTGCTGATGACTATGCTCGGATACTATCTATACCATCCGCATATTGAAGGATTAACTGACGAACAGTTACATCATTTACCTTTAAAACGCTTATTGGGAAGCATATTCTTTAATGGATATTTTGCATTTCTAATATCGGCTTGTGCCATGGCATTTTTAGCCATAAACCAATTATCAAATGCTGGTTGGTATGTTGCTTTTCGTAGAATTATTGAAGCCATGACTGCGTATTTAGGAATTGGCGCTATCATTTTAGGTATTGTAATTATCTTAGGTGTTTCTACCATCTACCATTGGGCACATACCGGAGTAATGGAAACAGATCCAATCTTAATGAAGAAAACCTGGTATTTAAACAAACCGTTTTTCTTTGCCCGTTATATTATATTCACCGCATTTTGGACATGGTGCGCATTCATGGTACGTAAATGGTCACGTCAAGAAGACAAACTTTCAACCGGATTAACAGACACCACTTATTTCGATAAGACCTATAATCTTTCTGCAGCATTTATGTTGATATTTGGTTTCACCTTTTCGATGTTTGTTTGGGATATGATCATGAGTATCGACGCACATTGGTATTCAACCATTTTTACCCTTTACAATTTTGGTAGTGGCTGGGTAAGTGCACTTGCATTTATTTATATACTTGTTCAATACCTACGTTCGAAAGGATACCTTCACATTGTAACAGATGAACATATACACGATATTGGAAAATGGATGTTTGCTGTTTCCATGTTCTGGACATACATGTGGGTTGCTCAATTCTTGTTGATTTGGTACGCCAATATTCCAGAAGAAGTAGCATATTATGCGCCTCGTATAACCGGAACATATAAAATGGCTTTCTATTTTAATTTGATCATGAATTTTATCGTTCCATTCTTCATCTTTATGTCGCGCCGAACCAAACGTAACCGCAATGTTGGGTACTTTGTTGGAGCATGTATATTGATTGGGCATTGGAATGATATGTATTATATGGTAATGCCGGGTGCAATGAATTTAGCATCAGCTATCACCGAACATAATCCTATGGGAATTACAGAAGTTCCTTCACAAGGTTGGGGATTAATGGAAATTGGTAGCTTATCGGTATTTGCAGGATTGTTCCTTTTTGTGGTTCAAAATGCATTAACCAAAGCCAACTTGTATCCTACCAAACATCCATATATAATGGAAAGTGCCCTACACGACACAGGGGTGTAAACACTTACTAAAAGATTGTATAACTTAGGCTCTTCATTTGAAGGGCCTTTTTTATGCAACAAGAAATATATAACAAACAATTTAATGCGATGAAACTGGTATTGATTACCGGTATCGGCGTAATGGTCATTAAATTTTCAGCCTATTTTCTAACGCATTCAACGGCTATATTAACCGATGCACTCGAATCGATTATTAATATTGTTGCCGGCTTTTTTGCTTTGTACAGCATCAAACTGGCTTCTAAGCCAAAAGATAAGGAGCATCCTTACGGACACGGGAAAATTGAATTTATTTCTGCCGGATTTGAAGGGGGATTAATATTTATTGCTGCCATTGCCATCATTGTAAAATCAATTGATAACCTACTTCATCCAAAACAAATTTACGATTTGGATATTGGTATTATATTAAGTGTGGTGGGAGGTTTAATCAATTTTGTTTTGGGTAAATATATTATTGGTGTTGGCAAGAAAAACAATTCGATAACCTTGGTTGCCGACGGAAAACATTTAATCTCAGATACCTTAACCAGCGCAGGATTGATACTTGGATTAATTGTTATAACCATTACCGGATTGGTTTGGCTCGATGCCGTAATTGCGATACTATTTGGTGTAATGATTTTAATTACCGGTTACCAATTAATACGAAAATCGTTGGCAGGTTTGATGGATGAAGCCGATGAAAATTCGCTTTCGAATGTTATTCAGGTTTTAAATAATAACCGAAGTAAAAAGTGGATTGATATACATAACTTAAGGGTCTTACGTTATGGAGCAAATCTGCATATTGATTGTCATATAACGTTGCCATGGTACCAGGATTTACAAGTATCTCACGACGAATTAAAGGCAATAGAAAATCTGGTATACGAGGAATTTAAACAAGGGGTGGAAATTTTTATTCATCCCGATCCTTGTTTACCTATTTCTTGCGGTATATGTATGATAGATACGTGTAAACACCGTCAACATCCGTTTCAAAAACAAATCAAATGGGAATTATCGAATTTATTATCCGATAAAAAACACCAGTTATCAGTTGATACTGTTGAATAATCGATTCCATCGAACACGTTCCCAAAACTTAGGAGCGCCACTATCCCAACTCATCCAAATAAACAATGCTTTACCTACCACATGGTCTTCGGGAACAAATCCCCAGAACCTTGAATCGGCAGAATTGTGGCGGTTATCACCCATCATAAAATAATAGTTTTGCTTAAAGGTATAGGAAGTAATTTCCTTGCCTTCTATAAAATACTTTCCTTCTTTGGTTTCAAAGGTTGGGTTGTTTTCGTACACCCTAATGGCCCTATCGTACAATAAATAATTTGCTTCATTCAAAGTGATTACGTCGCCTGCTTTCGGAATATAAATAGGACCAAAGAAATCTACGGTCCATCCAAATTTTTTGCCATACTCGTAATATCCTTGTAATGCATCCGGATCCGGATTTACGAGTGAATCCACTTTTAAAACGCCACCCACATTGCGCAATACGGATTCCGATTCGTTGGTTAAGTTGATGGTAAATTCGCCCGGATTTTGCGTAGCACCGCCTTCCAATAAATCGAGTTTACGAATAAGTTTCTGGTTAAATACATCGCGACCGTCGGTAATTACTTTACGGAAGTGCTGCATTTTAACAGGATTTTCCGCCGCTTTTCCATTGATAAATACCTGCTGACTGATTACTTGAAGTGTATCGCCTGCAATACCCAAACAGCGTTTGATATAATTTTCTTTTTTATCTACCGGACGCTCGTTTTCATAGGGATAATTAAAAACAACCACATCATTATTTTTTATCTTCTGAAATCCCGGTAACCTAAAGTAAGGCATACTAAACCAATCGGTATACGATTTGGTTCCCGTTACCGGCATGGTATTATGGGCAAAAGGAAATGAAATGGGTGTAATTGGGGCTCTGGCACCATAATTTACCTTACTTACAAACAGAAAATCGCCAATGAGCAACGACTTTTCCATGGATGAAGTTGGAATGGTATATGCTTCAATAAAAAAAGTACGAATTAAGGTTGCGGCAACCACAGCAAACGCTATGGCATCAATCCATTCGCGGCTGCGGGTTTTGCGTTGAAACTTATTGATAAAAATATAATATCCAATGATTAATACCTGGATGATGGTCCAAAAGGCTAAGCAATGCAACAAACCTGCATCGGTAAACAAACCCATTACCAATAGGAAGAATGTGTTGATACCACCCATCAACCAAAAGCTAAAACGCTCGCGTTTATTGAGTGGGGCAAAAAAGAGGCTTACTTTTTCTGAAATGTTTAAACTTGGTTTTTTATTTTCTGTCATGCAAACTTATTTTTAACACAAACGCTGGTTTGTTTTGAATATTATTTAAATGGGATAAGTGGTTTAGAGGCAGTATAGGTGGTTATATTTCAGAGATTCAAAATATCATCTACGGTATAAATTCCATGGCGACCAATAATCCATTCGGCTGCCATAACTGCGCCTTTTGCAAATCCGTAACGCGATTTTGCTTTATGTGTAATCTGAATTTCATCAATCATGGATTCATAAATAACCGTATGGTCGCCTGTTACATCTCCTACCCTTTTCGATTCGATAAGCAATTCATTGGGTTTCACACTTTGTGAAGGCATATTGTCATTGTACATCAAACGGCCTTTCCATTCGGTTTTTTCTTTGTTCTCGGCTAATATTTGTTTAGCCAAACTAAGGGCGGTTCCACTCGGATGGTCCTTCTTTTCGGTATGATGCACTTCTTCAATCATCACGTCATACTCATGTTGATCGGCCATCATTTTGGCAAGAATCTTATTGAGTTTATAAAAAATATTAACCCCAATACTAAAGTTAGTGGAGTAAATCATGGATTGCCCTTCGGCTAGGCATTTATCTTTTATAAAATCAAATTGGTCGTACCAGCCGGTTGTGCCAATAACAATTGGAACTTTTGCTTCAAAACATTTTAAAATATTATCTACTGCAGCAGAAGGCATACTAAAATCGATGGCCACATCTACATTTTGCAAACTGATAGGCATAAAGTCGAAGGAGTTCTCGAGGTTTACTTTGTATACGATTTCATGTCCTTTGGAAGTTGCAATTTTCTCGATTGCTTTTCCCATTTTACCATACCCTAACAATGCTATTTTCATGTCTTACTTTTTAATTACGCACATGATTAGCATGTGTGGTGGTTAGTAATCTCCTTCATTACAATCATTTTAATGTTAAAACAAACTGAATTCCTGCATACGCATTATTTGGGGAAGGAACGTAAACAGGATTCACATTCAAAGATAAGTCATCATTTACATTAAATTCAAGAAAATGTGCTTCAACCGACGCATCCAGAATCTGAAGTGTATATACCAGCATTAAACCGATAAAACATTCGTCTCTGGCTGTACGGTAACTATCCCGTATCGACTTTAATGTTGGGGTTTGAAACTTATCAAAACGAGGGTCGCCATTGGTATCTGAGCCAGTTTCGATGCGGTATTTATATGCGTCCTTAAAATCGTTGTAATTTTCCTGGTAAAAGTTGATGCCATACACAAAACCAGCTCCGGCCGCATAGATAATAGGTACTTTCCACCACCAGTTGCGGCGGTTGTATACTTGTCCTGCGCCCGGCAATACCGCCGAAAGCCAAGTGGCAGTAGCAGGTGAATGTTTTTTAACCTTTGGTCCGGGTTTGGTGGTTTCTGTTTTCTTTTCCGGTTCAGGCACAATCAAGGTTTGTGCCTGCAATCCATGGAAACCGATTAAAAACCATATACAAACAAACAAGAAACGCATTCGCATGACGCGAAATTAGGGATAAAATATGGGATTTGTTTCGCGCATCGCAAATGCATGAAAACCTAGGGGTAAAACAATTATTGAATGAATATTAATAGGATATTTCGCGCATTGCAAATGCGCAAGAACAATTAACATTGCAAATGCGCTAGAACGTTGGGAATATTTTATCCAATAATATCCAATATCCTTTGCAAATCGGAAGGCGAACGGAATGGGATTTTTATTGCACCTCTACCCTTTTCATCCGCTTTTACACTTATTTTGGTTTCTAGTTTTTCGCTTAATTTTTTCTGGTATTCGAGCCAAGTTTTTGAAATAGTGGTACTATGTGTTGCATTCTTTTTTTCTTTGGTTTCCTTCACCGTACCTTCTCTAACCAAACCTTCCACATCACGAACGCTTAGTTCGTTTGCAATCATTTGCTCCAGCATCCATTCCTGTTTCTTTGGATCATCTACATTGATAATCGCACGTGCATGTCCCATGGTAATTTTACCTTCCTTCAATGCCAATTGCACGCTATCCGGTAACTTTAGCAAACGCATGTAGTTATTTACAGTGGATCTGTTTTTACTAACCCTATCTGCCAATTCTTCTTGCTTTAAACTGCATTCATCAATCAAACGTTTGTAGCTTAATGCAATTTCAATCGGATTTAATTCTTCACGTTGTATATTTTCAATCAGAGCCATCTCCAGCATTTCCTGGTCGTTGGCCACGCGTATGTAGGCAGGTATTTTTGTTTGTCCGGCTAAAATAGAGGCACGGGTTCTGCGTTCACCGGAAATAATTTGGTAAGAATCATACCCCATTTTACGAACGGTGATAGGTTGTATGATGCCATGTAACTTGATACTCTCGGCTAACTCACCCAAAGCTTCATCTTTAAAATCACTACGAGGTTGAAAAGGATTGGCCTGAATCTGGCTAATTAATATTTCGCTGATATGGTTTACCGGTTTGGTATCCGTGCTTGTAGTGATATCGGTATTGGCATCTTGTAATAAAGCACTCAAGCCTCTTCCCAATGCATTTCGTTTTATTGTATTGCTCATCTTAGTTTAATATTTGCGGTTCAAATTTGTCCATTTTAGTCATGCCATTCTTTTGCAATAACTCTTTGGCTAGGTTTAAGTAATTGATGGTTCCTTTGCATTCAGCATCGTGGGTTATAACCGGTTTGCCAAAGCTAGGAGCTTCACTTAAACGAGTATTGCGTTGGATAATGGTATCAAAAACCAGTTGTTGAAAATGCATTTTCACCTCTTCAACCACTTGATTTGACAAACGCAAACGCATGTCGTACATGGTAAGTAATAATCCTTCAATTTGTAAATCCGGATTCAAACTCGACTGAATAATTTTTACGGTATTCAACAATTTACCCAAACCTTCCAAGGCAAAATATTCGCATTGTACCGGGATAATCACCGAGTCGGAGGCAGTTAATGCATTGGTCGTAATCAAACCCAAGGAAGGAGAACAATCGATAATCACAAAATCGTATTCGTTTCTTATTTTACTCAACGCATGTTTCATGATACGCTCACGGTTAGGCAAATTGATTAACTCAATTTCTGCTCCAACCAAATCAATATTCGAAGGAAGAATATCGAGGTAATCGATTTCCGTTTTTAAAATTGTATCGCTAACCTGAGCATCGTTAATCATCAATTCATATAACCCAAGGCGAATATTTTTTGGGTCGAACCCCAATCCCGAAGTGGTATTGGCTTGCGGATCGGCATCTACCACCAATGTTTTATACTCCAGTACACCCAAACTGGCAGCCAGGTTAATTGCTGTTGTTGTTTTTCCAACGCCACCTTTTTGGTTTACAATACTTATTACTTTTCCCATTTTAACTATAATTCTATTTCTTTTCCTATTGGCAATAACACCAAATCGCAATGCTTATTTGCAAAATGTTGTTTTGCCTTTTCATGATCTATTTTAATAAATCCAAACGTATCGAAATGCATACCTATTACTTTTTTGCATTGTAATATTTCGGCTGCAGTTGCTGCATCTTCATAACCCATGGTAAAATTATCGCCAATGGGTAAAATTGCCCAATCTATTTTATGCTGTTTGCCTAATAATTCCATTTCGGTATGCAAACCGGTATCACCCGCATAATAAATGGTTTTGCCTTCGCATTCGAAAATAAAACCTGCCGCAACACCTGCATACGTACCATCTGCTAATGAACTGGAATGCGCTGCAAAAGTCATTTTAGCGCTCCCGAAATCAAACACCTTTTTACCACCGATATTCATTGGATGAGCATTGGTATATCCTTGTTTGTTCATCCACGAATAAATTTCCCAAATAGAAACCACCAAGGCATTGGTTTTTTCGGCCAAGTACATCAAATCACCGGTATGGTCATCGTGTCCATGAGAAACAAAAATATAATCTGCTTCAACGGCATCAATATCAATTCCTGCCTCAGCTGCCAAGGTATTACCCCGAATAAACGGATCGATTACGATACGTTTACCGCCGGTATTAAGTTGAAAACAGGAATGTCCGAGATAGGTTAACTTCACTTTTAGCACTTTGTTCCTTTCAAAGTAAAGGAATGGAAATGGGTACTTGTACACGCCCTATCCACATGGGTGTTGATTACTTTATCGGTTGATGAATAAGGTTTTAAATGGAAGTAGAAAATATATTTTGGAAATGGGAATTGGGTTTAAAGTATTGAAAATCAAACCAAAATTTTAGTGCTTTTCTGACTAACAGTCGGTTACACCTTTAATATATCCAATGTTTAAAATAGACGTTCCTTAAATTTCTGTATCAACCATATGCGAATCTAGCTCATTCTTAAATTAGTTTAAAAATCCTAAATTTGTTAAAAATCAGAACCAAAATGGAAGAAGTAATCTTTTTAGTTGAAGAAAGTGATGAAGGTGGATATATAGCCAAGGGAATGGGTGTATCCATAATTACAGAAGCAGAAAGTATAGAAGAATTAAAAGTATCCATTAAAGAAGCAATTCGTTGTCATTATGATAACGACTCACCTAAATTAGTCAGACTTCATTTAGTTAAAGAGGAAGTTTTTGCGGCATGAAATTACCAAGAGATGTTTCTTCTCAAATGCTTGTAAAAGCTAGCAAGAAACTAGGATATGAAGTTACCAGACAAGTAGGAAGCCATATTAGGCTTACTACACAACAAAAAGGGGAGCACCACATAACCATTCCAAATCATAATCCAATAAAAACCGGAACATTGTCGGCTATATTAGGTGAGATTGCAAATCATTTTTCATTAACCAAAGAAGAAGTAATAAAACAATTATTTTAGAGGTGTATGTAATCTTCTATTACTACACATTAAACCTAAAATGCATTATATCTCCATCGTTCACCACATATTCTTTTCCTTCTACACCCAGTTTACCTGCATCGCGGCAAGCCGATTCGGAACCATAGTGTAAAAAGTCGTTATACCGAATCACTTCGGCGCGGATAAATCCTTTTTCGAAATCGGTATGAATAACTGCAGCAGCTTGTGGAGCGCGCATGCCGCGGGTAATTGTCCAGGCACGAACTTCTTGTACTCCGGCAGTGAAATAGGTAATGAGATTTAATAATTTATACGATTCACGGATCAACTTAGCCACCCCCGAATCGGTTAATCCCAAATCAGATAAAAAGGCCACGCGGTCTTCGTAACTTTCCAAGGTCGAAATTTCGGATTCAATTGCTGCACTGATTACCAAAATACCTGCATCCTCATTTTTTACCGCTTCCTTCACCATATCCACGTATTTGTTGCCATTTACCACCGAAGCTTCATCTACATTACACACATACATTACCGGTTTATCCGTAAGCAGATAAATATCTTCTACAAACTTTTTATCCTCTTCGGTAACAGGTGCACTTCTGGCCGATTGTCCGGATTCTAAATGGGCTTTATATTTTAATAATGAAGCTTCTGCTTTGGTAGCATCTTTATCTCCGGTTTTTGCGGCACGTGCAATACGTTGCAATTTTTTATCCAATGAATCGAGATCTCTCAATTGCAATTCGGTATCGATAATTTCTTTGTCGCGCACAGGGTTTACTGAACCATCCACATGGATAATATTGTCGTCATCAAAACAACGCAAAACATGTAAAATCGCATCGGTTTCCCTGATATTGGCAAGAAATTGATTCCCCAATCCTTCGCCTTTGCTGGCACCCTTAACCAAACCTGCTATATCTACAATTTCGATGGTGGTTGGAACAATGCGTTGCGGTTTTACCAACTTTGCTAATTCGTTTAACCGATCATCCGGAACTGTGATGGTTCCTATATTCGGTTCGATGGTACAAAAAGGAAAATTTGCCGCCTGTGCTTTGGCATTGCTTAAACAATTAAACAAGGTTGATTTACCTACATTCGGCAATCCTACTATTCCACATTTCATAATTCTTCTTCCCTAAATTTATTATCCTTTAATGATTGCCTTCATGTCGCTGATTAACTTTTCAGCAAGGCTATTTGCCATGGTTTCGCTCTGACTTTCGGCATAGATGCGGATAATCGGTTCGGTATTTGACCGTCGCAAGTGCACCCATTCTTTGTCGAATTCAATCTTAACCCCATCAATGGTATTAATCGGTTGGTTTTTATATTTATCCTGAATCCTGTCCATCAAAATATCAATATTGATTTCAGGAGTAAGTTCAATTTTCTTTTTTGCGATAAAATAGTCGGGATAACTTACCCGTAACATCGAACATAATTTATCTGATTTAGCCAAATGGGTTAAGAATAAAGCGATTCCAACCATAGCATCTCTGCCATAGTGTAGTTCAGGATAGATGATTCCACCATTACCTTCACCACCAATAATGGCGTTACTTTCCTTCATCAACTTAACCACATTAACTTCTCCAACCGCACTTGCTTTATAAGTACCACCATGTTTTTCAGTTACATCGCGTAATGCTCGTGTTGAAGATAAATTGGAAACGGTATTCCCTGATTTGTTTTGCAACACATAATCTGCAACTGCTACCAAGGTATACTCTTCCCCAAACATACTTCCATCTTCGCAAACCAGTGCAAGTCTATCTACATCCGGATCAACTACGATGCCAAGATCAGCTTTGCTTCGCTTTACCGTAGCAGATATTTCACTTAAATTTTCCGGTAATGGTTCCGGGTTATGCGGAAATTTTCCATCCGGAGTACAAAATATTTCCACCACTTCTTTCACGCCAAGGGCACGCAACAACATCGGAACGGCAATACCACCGGAAGAATTAACCGCATCAACTACAATCTTAAAATTTTTTGCTTTGATGGCTTTTACGTCGACCAATGGAAGTTCAAGTATTTTATCAATATGTTTCTTTAACCAGGTATTGTTTAATTCAACCTGACCGAGATTGTCCACGCTTTCGAAATGAAATTCATTTTTATCGGCAATTTGCAACACTTTTTTACCCAATTCATCCGAAATAAATTCACCATCCCCATTTAATAATTTAAGGGCATTCCATTGCTTCGGATTATGGCTTGCAGTAAGAATAATCCCACCATCTGCTTGCTCGTCTTTAACTGCCACTTCAACGGTTGGAGTAGTCGATAAACCAAGATCAACCACATGAATACCCAAGGCAGATAAAGTTCCTGTAACCAAACGGTTCACCATATCCCCTGAAATCCTGGCATCTCTTCCTACAATTATTTTGCAAGTAGCATTAGTGCCTTTTATCATAGCCCCAAAGGCTGCTGTGTATTTTACTATATCTACAGGAGTTAATGCATCACCAGGTGTACCTCCTATAGTTCCTCTGATTCCAGAAATCGATTTTATTAAAGTCACTTTTATTTTTTTAAGGACTGCAAATTTAGCCATCCTAAATTCAGAACCAATTAAAGATAGTAAGTAATTGATTTATAAACAGTACCAATTATCTGCGTGTATAATTACCGATAATAATCCTAAACTTGCGCTGATGTTTGTGAAAAAAGAATGGTTTAAAGAATGGTTCGACTCCCCGTATTATCATGTATTGTACAATAATAGGGATGAGACTGAAGCACATATTTTCATCAACAACCTTTGTCGTTTGATGCAACTTAAAGCCGATAAAGAACAATTAATTGATTTGGCTTGTGGCAAAGGAAGACATTCGATATTTTTAAATTCATTGGGATTTACAGTAAAAGGGGTTGATTTATCGGAGCATAGCATCAAATCTGCCAAACAATATGAAAATGATACGCTTTCGTTTGAAGTACAGGATTTGCGAACTTTGGCATCAGAAAACAAATTCGAAGTAGCATTAAACCTGTTTACCAGTTTCGGGTATTTTCAGTCGCTCGAAGAAGATAAAGAAGTATTGAAACGAATTGGTGCAGTTTTAAAACCGGGGGGTCGATTGGTTATTGACTTTATGAATTCTTCTAAAGTATTGCAAAATCTGGTTCCTTATGAAAGTAAAACCAAAAACGGTATTCGGTTTGTCATATCAAAGTGGACCGAAAGCAATTTTATTTGTAAAAAAATATCGGTTGATGATGATGATTCGAGTTTAGAGTTTACTGAAAAAGTACAAGCTTTAACACCCAATGATTTCAAAGAAATATTAGAAGCTACGGGATTCAAGATAATCCATACTTTTGGCAATTATATGTTGGAACCCTTTGTAAATAATACTTCAGAAAGATTTATATTAATTGCTCAGAAAATTGATTGACGCGTTGTTACAGTTAGATTACGAATGGTTTACGCTTGTTAACAGCAATGCGCAAAACGGTTTTTTGGATTTGCTTTGTCCGTTTATGCGTACCCAAAGCAATTGGTATCTTGCCTATGCTGTGCTAATTTATTTTTTATTCAACCAATATGGTAAAAAAACATGGTGGCTATTGATCACTGTTGCAATTACCATTTTAGTATCCGACCAAATAAGTGGTAATTTGATAAAGAATTCAGTTGAGCGTATACGTCCTTGCAACGATCCACGTTGGACCGACCAGATGCGTTTACTGGTTCACTGTGGAAAAGGGTATAGTTTTGTTTCATCACATGCCGCCAATCATTTTGCTGCAGCCTTTTTTATTGGAGCAAGTTTTGGGAAATTGTATCGTTGGATATGGCCTACCGTAATATTATGGGCAAGTTTAATTTCTTTTTCCCAGGTATACGTTGGGGTACATTATCCATTGGACGTAATCTTTGGAGCTGCTTTAGGTATAATCATTGGAATTATAAATTTATATATTACCCGTAAAATATTGGCAGCACAACCAAGTTAAATAAAATGAAAATCTGGTATTATTTATTATTGATTTTGTTTCCTCTTACCGGAGGAATATTGGGTTATTATACCAGTCTCAATAAAAAAACCAACTTAAAAATACTATTGGCATTTGCCGGTTCTTATCTATTATCGATCGTTTTATTTCATTTAATACCGCATTTATACGAAGAGATTCATGTTTGGTCGGGTGTGTTTTTACTTTCCGGATTTTTCTTTCAGGTATTTATCGAGCGGTTTTCTCAAGGTGCTGAGCATGGGCATATGCATGTTCATCCGGAGCCCGGACATACGAAAAAACTAATTCCATACGAAATTTTACTCAGTTTAAGTTTGCATAGTTTTATGGAAGGGATGCCTTTGGGAAGCGACTTACTTACTACCGATGCCAGTAAATTATCGTTTTTATTTGGTATAATACTACACGAATTACCCGCAGCTTTTGCTATGGTAAGCATATTAAAATCGAGCCATGCCAAACGTAACATGATTCTGGGCTTTGTTCTTATCTATGCTTGCACATCCTCAATGGGAGCATTTAGTAGCCAATTTATCAGCCATTATATCGACGAAAAACTATTTGAGTACCTGATGGCATTTGTAGTTGGAACATTCCTCCATATAGCAACTACTATTTTATTTGAGAATAGTGTGAACCATCGATTCAGCACCGGAAAAATCATTGCCATTACCGTTGGAATATTATTGGCTGTTTTGGTAAGTTTTAGTTAGATGATTCGGTAATTGGTAAGTAGGTAATTTCGTAATTGTGTAACCACTGCTGTCAGGTGAATTAAAAGAAGAAAAATTTGGGGGTGCCCCTCCTGCGTCGGGTCGGGCTCTTCGCTGCAATCTTTTTTGAGTACAAAAAAGGATTTCCGCTGCGATCCCTCACCCGGCAGCTGTCTAACCGAGTACTTCAACTTAAATAGAAAACTAAAGTGAAATAAATTGTATAACTATTCTCTAGTTTCTAATTTCAAGGACCAAAAATTAAATCAAGTAAGCCCATTATCTATTAAAACAAGCTTTATCATTTAACCATATTAATTTCAATTGAATTTAAAATAGGTTACTTCGGAAAGCAATGATTGTGTAATTACGTAATTACTTCTTCGGTAATAGAACTGTTTCGATTTTTGCGGTAATTTCTTCGGCAATTTTTGCAGTTACAATGGTGGGTATTTGAATTTTATGGTCTGCCACTTTTATTGGGAATTCCGATTTTAACGTAATTGTACCATCTTTCACCACGATACTACCCGAAATGGTGCGATCTAACTCTACTCCATGAATATTGAGTTTACCGGTAACGGTAACTTTATATTCTCCGGGAACTTTTAAATCAATAGTTTCATTAATTTTTCCCTTGAAAGTACTATTTGGAAACTTTTCACTTTCCATATACTTTTCATTGAAGTGTTCTTGCATCAATTTGTTTTTAAATTGAAACGAAGTATTTGGAATGCTGAATGCCAATTCCCTTTTTTCGGTACTTAAAACAGCCAATGCTTTTGCTGAATGAGCATCAATATTTTCGACAGGTGTAGTAGAGAAGAAGCTTACATTACCATTTAAGGTTGAATATAATTGAGCCTTTACTCCTAAATAAAGGAATGAAGCCATAACCAAGAGAATCCATTGTTTTTTCATCATTATTATACTTTATCAAATACCTTACCAAATTTTATTATTACTATTTATCAAAGGAGAAAGTTCGTGAGATATTAAATCCAAAACGAAGTTGTGCCATTTCAATTGGGTTGCTGTTGCGGCCAATAAACTGTTGTTCTATCAGTCCGGTTGCATTAGTGAAATGCAACTGAAATACGTGTCCGCCAGTTTCTATATCAAATCCAAATGCAATGGCATCATAGTATGTAGGTTCTCCATTTGACTGTAAAGGTTGGTCTCTACCGTTTAATCGTGGAATATATTCAATATTAAATCTGGTACTTCTGCTTATTTTAAAAGAAGCACCTAATCCTACCGAGTAAACATCATTTGGCGTATTTGCATCGGGTACCAAATTGTAATGTACAACTCCCGGAGAAACAATTACGGATACATATTCGTTAATTTTCGATGAAAAAATAGTTTGGATGCAATACGATAAACGCGAACTAAAATAATTATCGCGATTTGGGTCTTCCCATTCTAATGTACTAATAGCAGTACTTCCAAACAAAACCATTCCGAAAGGCAATCCGCCATGTTTTTGTTCTAATAGCTGGTATTTTAAAAATCCATCGTACGTTTTACCGGTCGTGCTTCTACCAAATCCTGTCATAAGTCGATCGGTAATACCATATTCTAAAGAGAGTCGAATGGTAGCTCCATCTAATCCAAAAAAATCATATGCTCCGTTTTGAATTGACGAAAAACGATGTTGAATTCTGAAATCCAAATGCTTTGCTTTCATGGTTTCATTCGAATGCAGATTAACAACTCTGGTCGATTTAAATGTTGCATAAACTTTTGTGGGCTCTTTGGGTGTTTCATTTATCATGTTTAACAAATCATCCTGCGCAAACAAAGGTTGCGTTGCAAACAATAACATTAAAAGCGTCCCAATAAGTATATTTTTTACTTTCATTTCTTGCTCAATTATTAGGAGAACCTGCATTAATCCAAATCCACATTTGATCGATTTCACATTGCGACAATGGTCCGGCAGCAGGCATGGTTTTAAGTTCCAATGCCCTTACTTTAACCCTATCAATATTTGTTACCAAACCTGTATAGGTAGATAAATTTGGGGGTTGTGCTCCACTAACATGACAACCGGGAACAGCACATCGCGAATCGACCAAAGGTTTGATTATGCCACTGTAAGTAACATTTGACGTATCGCAACCACTTTTGTTAGGATACAATTCATCTTCGTTGTCGTAGTAACATCCTGTTAAAATGCTTACGAAAAGCAGACATAAAACCAATGTGCGATATGGTATTTTCATTTTTCTAATTAACATGAATAACTGGTGTGTTTTTTCCGTTGGCATTATTACCGTGACAACTGTTGCAACTTTCATTTAAATAATTTCCTGTTACTTTTTCGGGCATTGGAAAGGTATCGTTTTTATACAAAACAATGGGAAAATATCCTCCTTTAAAATCTATTATTTTCTGGGTATAAAAATTTCCTTCTTTATCAATCGGTAATCTACAAATTAAATTACCTGTAGCACCCGGACCTGTCCACAATTGGACTTCTCCTTCTTTTGCTTCATTATTCCCGGCATTGTCTTCATAAAGTGTACCAGCAACATACCACCATTTTTCGGATGCTTCATTTTTACTATCATGGTGACATGTCATACAGTTTTGTCCTTCGTTATGGCTTTCTTCATCTTGCGAACTAACGATACCCGATCGTTGAATATCGTCGTAATGGTTGCAGCCTGAAACTACCACAATTAATGCCATGTAACTACTAACTGTTATTTTAATTAAAGCAGCGTAAATCTTATTCATGTATAGACAAATATATTAGACTTTGAAACAAAAGCAATCAATTTACATAAAGATTACCAATTGGCAATCTGCATCAATTATAGCCAAGTATTATTCATTTATTGTATGATATTTGTTTTATGCTAGCCTTAAAAAACCATCCATGGAATCCAATTCCTATTTTTCGACCTCATAACTATAATTTCCAATTTTACCTCTCCAGATCTGCAAAGGCGACCTATCAAAAGGATGCGCTTAGTCCATGCATAAAACCGACAAACACAAAACTTCATAGCCCTGTAAGGGCGACATATCCCAACGATGGGTATAGCTCATCGCTACTATCAATTACGTATCAACCCAGCCCTGCAGGGACGACATACCTATAAAAACACTCGCCTTAAATGGCATAATAAAAACATCTATGGGACAATCACTCGTAAAAAACTATGTGCATATCGTATTCAGCACAAAATTCCGACAACCATTCATCCACCAACCTGTTGATGATGAACTGTTTCAATACCTTGGTGGTATCTGCAACAATCTGGAATGTCGATGTATTAAAGTGGGTGGCTTTAATGATCATGTACATATTCTCTGTTTGCTTTCAAAAAAAATATCCTTGATTAAATTAATTGGCGAACTGAAAGCAAATTCGTCAAAATGGATAAAAACAAAAGGAGCCGGTTATAAAAATTTTTATTGGCAAGACGGCTATGGGGCTTTTTCCGTAAAATCATCGGATGTAGATACGGTAATTGCTTATATTGATAGACAGAAAGAACATCATAATACCAGGACCTTTCAAGAAGAATACATTGGCATTATACAAGAGAACAAAATAGAATTTGATGAGAGGTATGTTTGGGATTGACATTTCGAAATTTCCGGATATGCGAGATATTGAGATATGTCGCCCATACAGGGCTAGATTGCGTCGCTAGATATTATCATAACGCGCGCGAGTTGTTAGGATATGTCGCCCCTGCAGGGCTGTGGTTGTGTCATTTGTTAGTTTCATCACGCTGCGCGAGATGTTATGGTATGTCGCCCCTGCAGGGCTGTAGTTGTGTCATTTGTAGTTTCATCACCCTGCGCGAGATGTATAGGTATGGCGCCCCTGGGGCTTGGTATACGCTGATTTGATAGATTAAATTGAAGGCACAGAATGTTGGGATATTTCGCGCGCTATTGACTGAAGGTTTTAGAACAAATTAAAATTCCGATGCCTTCATGAAGTTCAATAGTTCGGCATTTCCCGAATCACGGATAGCAGACTTCTCTCCCTCCCACCAGTTTTTCCCTTTATAAATGAAAATAATATTATCTCCCATTTCGAATAAACTTTTAATATCATGGGTATTGATAATGGTGGTGATATTAAATTCGTAGGTAATTTCTTGAATAAGGTGATCGATGATCCGGGATGTTAAAGGATCGAGTCCGGAATTGGGTTCATCACAAAATAAATACTTTGGATTTAAAGCAATGGCACGTGCAATACCAACCCGCTTTTTCATTCCACCGCTTAGTGCCGAAGGAAATAGTTTATTGGCATTTACAAGATCAACTCTTTTTAAACAAAAGTTAACCTGGTCCATTATTTCACTTTCAGATTTATGTGTAAACATCCGCAATGGAAATGCAATATTTTCTTCAACCGATAAGGAATCAAACAAAGCAGTTCCTTGAAACAACATTCCGATTTGTCGTCTGATTGATTGCTTTTCTTCATAATCGGTATGTGCAAAATCGGCCCCTTCATATTCAATTCGGCCATCATCAACCTCCATCAATCCCACCATACATTTCATCATCACACTTTTTCCACTCCCGCTGGCGCCAATCACAAAATTACATTTGCCTTTATGAAAGGTTGCACTCACATCAAACAGTACCTGTTTCTCGCGAAAGCTTTTGTTTATATGGTGTAATGAAATCATTTGTTCAACATCAATTCAGATAAGATATAATCAAAAAGTATGATACCGATACAACTGTATACAACAGCTTTCGTACTCGATTGACCAACTTCAAGCGCACCGCCTTCGGTTTTATAACCATAAAAGGAAGAGAAGCTGGTAATGATAAATGCAAAAGTGGTTGCCTTGGTTAATGCAAACACCACCGAAAATGGTATAAAATCAGCACGTAAACCTTTCACAAAGGCATCGATGCTAATTAATTCGGAGAAGATTCCGGAAATAGCTCCACCTAAAATAGATAAAAACATGGCATAAATAACCAGCAAAGGAATACAGATTAATCCTGCAACTATTTTAGGAAGGACCAAATAATTTCGAGAGTTAATACCCATTATTTCGAGTGCATCAATTTGTTCGGTAACTTTCATGGTGCCAATTTCGGATGAAATACTCGACCCGATTTTTCCAGCCAAAACCAGACAAGTAACGGTTGGTGAAAATTCTAATATATTGGAATCGCGTACAATACGCCCTATAACATATTCAGGTACCAATCCGGAAACCAATTGATATGCTATTTGTAAGGTGGATACAGCTCCGGTAAAGATGGAAATAAGAGAAACAATGCTAAAGGAACCTATTCCAATAGAATAAATTTCGACAAAAGTTTGGCGCATAAAAACCCTCAATTTTTCGGGTCGCGAAAGCAAACTCTTTAAAAAACTAAAATACTCACCTAAAAATATCAGTAATTGCATGCCGAATGGTTGCGTTTATTGTTAAAATAAAAACCGTGTAAATATATAAGGTTACGCTTAAATTTGGTTCCAATTTTTTATATGCATCAAAATAAAACTATCGTAATTAGTGGATGTACGCATGGAATAGGGCGTGCAGTAGCTGAAATTTTCGCAGTGTCAGGATTTAATGTAGCCGGATATGCCCGTAATCAAAACGAGATAGACGAAATGTCAACCGATTTTAAACAAAGGTTTCCCAATGCACAATTTTTGTTTTTAAAAGCCGATGCAGCCAATAAGAAAGACGTAGATATGTTTGGAACTAAAGTTCTTGGAATATTTGGTTCGGTAGAAGTCCTAATCAATAATGCCGGCTATTTTATTACCGGAAGCATAATGGATGAACCGGAAGGCACTTTAGAAAACATGTTGCAAACCAACTTAATGGGTGCCTATCACCTTACCCGTAAATTGGGGAAAAATATCCAAAGAAATATTTTCAATATATGCTCTATAGCCAGTTTACAGGCTTATGAAGCAGGTGCCTCGTATACCATTTCCAAATTTGCTATGCTTGGATTTAGCAAACAATTGCGACTCGAATTAAAGGAAACCGGGGTAAAAGTTACGGCTATTTTACCGGGTGCGGTAAAAACTCGTTCTTGGGACGGCAGTGATTTGCCGGATAGTCGTTTTGTAGATCCAACAGACATTGCTAAAACAATTTATCAAATCTATTGCTTATCAGATGGGGCCGATGTGGAAGAATTGGTTATTCGTCCACAACTGGGAGATATTTAATAAGTAATAAAGCAAGCATTAAAATGGATTATATAGATAATTACTCCATCTACACAAGAAGAAAAACCAGCTCGGTAATGGTGGGCGATATTGGAATTGGTAGCAATTTCCCTATTCGTATACAAAGCATGACTACCACCGATACGATGGATACGAAGGCATCCGTGGAACAAATCATTCGGATGGTAGATGCAGGATGTGAAATGGTTCGCTTAACTGCTCCGAGCATAAATGAAGCGCAGAATCTTGAAGTGATAAAAAAGGCGCTGGCTTCTCAACATATTCATGTTCCATTGATAGCGGATATTCATTTTACCCCAAACGCTGCTGAGGTTGCTGCACGAATTGTTGAAAAGGTGCGTGTTAACCCGGGCAATTATGCCGACAAGAAAAAATTTGAACAGATAGATTATACGGAATCTGCCTATCAGGAAGAACTGGAAAGAATAAGAACCAAGTTTATTCCGTTGGTTAAAATCTGCAAGGAATATGGAACTGCCATGCGAATTGGCACCAATCATGGTTCTTTGAGCGATCGAATAATGAGCAGATATGGCGATTCGCCTCATGGTATGGTAGAAAGTGCAATGGAATTTTTACGCATCTGCAGAGGTGAAAATTTCGAAAATATCGTGCTCAGCATGAAGTCGAGCAATCCTAAAGTGATGGTTGAGGCTTATCGCTTGTTGGTAAAAACGATGAATGAAAACAACATGTATTATCCATTGCATTTAGGTGTAACAGAAGCAGGTGATGGTAATGACGGAAGGATTAAATCGGCTTTGGGAATTGGTGCTTTATTAGAAGATGGCATTGGAGATACCATACGCGTTTCCTTAACAGAAGATCCTGAGTTTGAAGTTCCGGTTGCTAAAAAACTAGTTGAACGCTACGCCAAAAAACAATCCACCACTATTATAAATAACCTTACAAATGGTGAAATCTCGAAGGTTTGGCAACCCTTTGCTTTTGAAAAGCGGGAAACCAAGGAAGTAAATATTGTTGGCGGGCATCATGTTCCACGGGTGATTGCCGACTTTCGTTCTCATCCTGCGCTTACGATGGAATCGTTGCAACAAGTTGGATACACCTATGAAGCATCTACCGACAAATGGCATATGGGTGATCAAGGTTGCGATTTTTTATTTCTGGGAAATAAAAAAGTTGATTTTATGCTACCAACCGGATTAAAAGCAATTTATGATGCTGCAACCTGGCAACTCTTGAGCGACAAGTCAAATGCCTATCCTTATTATAACCGGAACGATTTCCAATCCACCAAAATTTTTTCTACTGCACTCAATTTTCTGTATTTGAAATACGAAGAGATTACAGAAGATGTTTGGCAATCCTTGCAGTCGCTCGAAAATTGGGTAATTCTCATAGAGCCATCTGCAGATGAAACAGTTAAAGAATTGAATCAGTTCTTTTTTCAACTTTTATCCCGAAAAATAAAACTACCGGTAATTTGTGTTTTACATTACTCAGAGGCAGATCCTGAGAAAGTGATGTTGTATAGTGCGATAGATGCCGGAACAGCTTTGATAAACGGTTTTGGAGATGGGATTTTGTTGTCGGCACCGAAAATGGACTTAAATCATTTGAATACGGTTTCTTTTGGAATACTCCAGGCAGGAAGAGCAAGGGTAACGAAAACAGAATATATAAGTTGCCCAAGTTGTGGACGCACCTTATTTGATTTACAGGAAACTACCGCTTTGATCCGAAAAAGCACCGACCATTTAAAGGGTGTAAAAATTGCCATTATGGGATGTATTGTAAACGGGCCGGGCGAAATGGCAGATGCCGATTATGGCTATGTTGGGTCGGGTCCGGGAAAGATTACTTTGTATAAAGGTAAGGATATTGTCAAAAAAGGGGTAAACAAGGAAACCGCAGTGGATGAACTCATCCGAATAATCAAGGATGACGGCAATTGGATTGATACTCAGGTATAAATTTGGTGCAACCCATTTTACATAGTCGGTATCTAAGTATAAAAATAGATTTCCGAAAATGGGAAATTTATCTATTTTCGCAACCTTTTATTAGAAACTAAATAAACACAAACGATAAATTATGAAAAAGTTACTACTAAGTTTAGCAGCATTTGCAGCAATCACAGCTGGATTTGCGCAAAATGTACCTAACAGACATCCGTTGATTCCTGATACGGAGATGAATGCAATTTCTAAAGACAAATCCGCAAAATTCGGAAAAGTTGATGTTGAGTCGTGGTATTCTCCTAACGATTGGATTTACAAAGATCCAACCATTTCTTCGGGTTTGAAGAATTATGTTGACTTTATGTACCATGATTCTAACGCCAAAAGTGTAATGATGTATACATCAGGCGAAACTACTGTTTATGGATTAGGTCAGGTTTCCATTGCACAAGTTTTAGATCCGAAAGATGATGTAATTGATTATACAGACAATCCGGGTATAAAACTAAGTAAATTTGTTGGTTACCAATTGGATTCGATTGCATTCTTATATCGTTATGTACGCAATGTAGATTCAATTAGTGATGGTATTGGAGGAAAAGTACCTGTTGTAGATACTTTGTTCATCCATTACTTTAAAGGAAACCAAATTGCCAAAAAAGGACTTACCTTTCCTGGACCGCCTAGCCGTACCATGCGTTATGGTTCGATGGGATGGAATGGTGGAAGCGTAAGAATGCCTGCAAATGCATTTTACACCCAAACAGTATTGTTAACTATAGCAGATACTACAAGTGCAATTAATTTCGAAGGTGGCTTTGAAAATCGTTGGACTGCAAAAGTGATGAACTATGCTGCACCGTCAGGAATGACTGTTGCACCACAAGTTACAGATGATTTAGTTGCTTATTCAATTACGTTTAAATCTGCTGTTCCTGCAGTTATTGGTACTGATACAGCAATCATGATTTACCAAAAAGATCCTGCAACATTGCCTTCAGGAACCAGAAGAACAAACTATTTCGGATATGCTTTAACTATTAATGAAGGTGGTAACGATTGGTTAAACCCAACCTTTTACAATTCATCGATTCACGTAGATCCAATTTCGGCTTATACTCCATGGGTATTGAACACCACAGTAAGTTTTGATGGATTTATCCCAGGATTAATCTGGAACAGTGAGCGTTTCTTCGGTTTGGATTTTTATCTTAAAACCAATACAGGAAACGTTGGCGTGAATGAAATCACCAACAACAATTTTGCGATGAGCGAAGTTTATCCTAACCCTGCACATGCTTCAGAAGGAGCAGCAGTGGTATTTAATTTAGCAAAAAGTGCAACCGCTTCTTTCTCGATTGTTAATTTATTAGGTCAAGAAGTGAAAGCATTCAGCAAAAACTTCAATAGTGGTAAAAATGCAGAGATTTTAGACTTAAACGGTTTAAAAGCAGGTGTTTACAATGTTACTATGACAGTAAACGGTACCAGCATGAGCAAAAAACTAACCATCGTTGAATAATTGATTATTCCAATCAAATGATTTTAGAAACCCTCTGCCATGGCAGGGGGTTTTCTTTTTATAGGAAATTCTTTGTTTTTTCACCATATAGTTTGGTTTTCCATGGCAGTGTTCCTATCTTTGCCATCCTTTTAATAAAAAACTAATAATTAAATACATGTTTGCAATAGTGGAAATCGCTGGCCAGCAGTTCAAAGTAGAAAAAGACCAAACTCTTTACGTGCATCGTTTGCCGCAAGAGGAAGGCGCCAGCATTGATCTGAACAACGTGTTGTTGCTCGACAACAACGGAAAAGTAACGGTAGGAATACCTAACGTAGACGGAGCCTCGGTAAAAGCCAAGGTATTAAACCATCTGAAAGGCGATAAAGTCCTTGTTTTCAAAAAGAAAAGAAGAAAAGGCTACCGCAAGATGAATGGTCACCGTCAATATTTAACAAAAATTCAAATTGAAGCAATTAAAGCTTAAACATTAACCCGATAATTACGAAATAAAATGGCACACAAGAAAGGCGTCGGTAGTTCAAAGAATGGTCGCGAATCGCATAGCAAACGTTTAGGCGTTAAAATATTTGGTGGACAAAGTGTAATCCCAGGCAACATCATCGTTCGCCAGAGAGGAACCAAACACCACCCGGGTGACAATGTAGGCATTGGTAAAGACCATACCTTATTTGCACTGGTAGAAGGAAAAGTTGTATTCAGAAAGAAGCGTGACGATCGTTCTTACGTATCGGTTGCACCTAAAGTAGAAAACTAACAATATAGTATATGGTCTTAAAAAGCCGTTGGAATTTTTTTTCCAGCGGCTTTTTTTATTTCGCCTTTCTATTAAAAAGTCTAATTTGCAACAAATGGCAGATACACGCAATGACAAAAAAGTAACCTGGTCGTGGACTATGTATGACTGGGCAAATTCTGTTTTTTCCTTAACGATTGCAACTGCCATATTCCCTCCCTATTATGAATCCGTTTCAAAAGCCGCCGCAATTGCCTCCGGTAGTAACCCCGATGGTCCGTTTTACCTGCATGTATTCGGAATCCCGGTAGTTTCTTCCGCCTTATATTCCTATTCCCTCTCTTTTGGTTTTTTGCTTTTAACATTATTTACTCCGATACTGTCAGGTATTGCCGATTCGCGTGGGAATAAAAAATCCTTCATGAAATTTTTCTGCTATTTGGGTGCATTATCGTGTATTGGAATGTACTTCTTTGATACCGGTACAATCACCCTCGGAATTGGTTTATTTATTTTAAGCTTGGTTGGATTTGGAGGCAGTATTGTATTTTACAATGCCTATTTACCCGAAATTGTATCTGAAGATAAACTGGATCGGGTAAGTGCCCGCGGGTTTTCGATGGGATATATCGGTAGTGTTATTCTATTAATCATCAATCTGGTTACCATACTTTTTCCTGAGAATTTTTTTGCCGTGGAACAAATGACTGCTGATTTAATTGCTTCCGGGCAAAATGCAACGGATGCTTTATCTGAATCTAAAAGCCATTATGTAGGTTTGGCAAGTAGATTATCATTTGTTAGCGTAGGCATTTGGTGGATGGGATTTGCCCAAATTCCGTTCAGATATTTGCCAAATGGAACCAATCACTCAAAACCGGGAGATCCTATTTTTAAAAAAGGATGGAACGAGTTGAAAAAAGTATACCGGGAAGTACAACAGAACAATAGCAATAACCATTTAAAACGTTTTTTATGGGGATTTTTCTTTATCAGTATGGGGGTACAAACAGTTATGTATGTCGCCAGTCTTTTTGGTGCAGAGGAATTGCATCTTCCAACACAAGACTTAATCATTACCGTTTTAATCATTCAGTTGATTGCCATTATTGGGGCTAATCTATTTTCGAGGGTATCCGAAAAAATTGGAAATATATTTACTTTAACAATCATGGTTATTGTATGGATTGTAGTTTGTATCCTGGCTTATTTCACCACAACAGCAGTTCAGTTTTATGCATTGGGAGGCTTGGTTGGAATGGTAATGGGAGGTATACAAGCCATATTGCGATCAACATATGCCAAACTCATTCCGGACGATACACCTGACCATGCATCCTATTTTAGTTTTTACGATGTTGCCGAAAAATTATCCATTGTGCTGGGGACGTTCAGTTATGGATTGTTACTGCATTTAACCGGTAGCATGCGTGCCTCAATAATTGCCTTGATGATTTATTTTATTGTCGGTTTATATTTCGTTGCCCGAATGAAGAACTTTAAAACATTCCATCCCTAGGCATGAAAGTAGATTTATTTATTCCTTGTTATATCGATCAGTTTAGACCTGAAACCGCTTTTAACATGATAAAAGTGCTAGAGAAAGCCGGCTGTACTGTTAGCTATAATATTGAACAAACTTGTTGCGGACATGCAGCATTTAATGCAGGAAATTGGAATGACGCAAGAGAAGTGGGCGAAAAGTTATTACGCGAAGTATCCAATAACCAAATGGTTTGTCCGGGGGCAACCTGTGTTGGTATGATTCGCAACTCCTATGATTTGTTGTTTCAGAATTCATCATTTCATAACAAATACCGCCAATTGCAAAAAAGGACATTTGAATTAACTGAATTTTTAGTAGATGTACTTAAAGTTACAGATCTTGGTTCAATTCTATTTGGAAAAGCCACCTATTTGGATTCATGCCACGCAATAAATGAATGTAAGATTAAAAGCCAACCTCGTACTTTATTAAAACAAGTACAAGGCCTGGAATTGGTAGAAATGAATGATTGTGAAACGTGTTGTGGTTTCGGCAGTTCGTTTGCAGTACGTCACGAAAACATATCGGTACAAATGGCACAACAGAAAATAGATAATGCTTTAGCTACCGGGGCAGAGTACCTGATAAGTGCTGATTATTCCTGTCTCATGCACCTCGACGCATATATCCGCAAAAAGGGGTTATCCCTCAAATCTCTGCATATTGCCGACGTATTGGCTCAGGGTTTGTAAATTCGACAAAAGCATTACAAAGCTGTTTGGCTAAACGGTTGTTATTCGGTATCTTGCTACCTATTAAAAATCTATGTTAATCCAAATCAACATGAAAAAATTAGTGAACCTTGTTTGTGCATTTATCTTAACCTTTTCGTTAACCGGAATTTCGGCACAAACTAATTTACCTAAAACTTTAGAACAGCAATTACCGAAAACAAATGCAACCCGATTTGTACAACCTGTTGCGATTCACCAAAAATCTACAGTTGCAAATAACAAAAATCTGGAAGCAATTGGATTAATGGATGCAAGTGCAATCACCAAACAATATTTGGCAGCTGCTTCAAACCAATCAATTGTTGTTGAAGACAATATTAATTTCATCCTTCTTGATAATAAAACCGATGATGCAAACCAGAGTCATATCCGATTGGCTCAAACCTATAAAGGCATACCGATTTATGGTGCTGAAATATTGTTGCATGGTAAAGGAAATGAAATCACCCATATGAATGGCGCTTATGCCATGGAATTACCTGTTCAGCAACTTACACCATCTTTAGAACAATCAAGTGCTGTAAACATTGCTATTGAATCTGTAAAATCTATTACCGATTTCAGGAATTTAAGTAAAACAGAAAGTTTGATCATGCATTATGACAAACCAAAATCGACTTTGGTTATTTACCAAAACCATACAAAAAATATTGGGTATACACTTGCATGGCATATACAAATAATTCCAAATTTATTGGAAACATGGGATTACTATGTGGATGCACATTCGGGAAAAGTATTGCACGCATTTAACCATAGTTGTGCAGCCGATGGTCCAAAAACAACAACCGTGTCTGATATCAACAGCATTAATCGAACCATTAATACATACCAAGTTGGCAGTTCTTACTATATGGTCGACGCCAGTAAATCAATGTTTAATCCGGGTTCCGTTATTCCTACAAACCCTATGGGGGCAATCTGGACAATGGATGCACAAAACACGGCAGGACTCAATTTTGCACAAATAGTATCTAACGATAATTTAAATTGGAGTACAAAAGCAGTATCGGCTCAATACAATGCAAGTCAGGTATTCGATTATTTTAAAAACACCCACAATCATATTTCCTTAAATAACCAAGGAGGAAATATTCTTTCTGTTATCAATGTAACCAACAACAATGGTGTACCGTTGGATAATTCATTTTGGAATGGACAAATGTTATTATATGGAAATGGAAATACCAGTTTCCGTGCACTGGTTGGTTCATTGGATCTTGCTGCACATGAAATGACACATGGGGTAATTCAATCCTCTGCAAATTTAGAATACGATGGTCAATCAGGAGCTATTAACGAATCAATGGCTGATATTTTTGGCTGTATGCTTGACAGAACCGATTGGTTAATGGGTGAAGATGTGGTGAAATCAACCGTTTTTCCAAGTGGTGCCTTGCGCAATTTACAAGATCCACACAATGGAACTACCCAAGGTAACAATGGTTGGCAACCAAATCATATGTCGGAGTATTATACCGGTTCGAATGATAACGGAGGAGTACATCTAAACAGTGGTATATTAAATCGTGCTTATTATTTACTGGCTACATCTATATCCAGTTCGAAAGCCGAAAAAATTTATTATCGGGCATTAACCTTTTACCTCACCCGGTATTCTCAATTCAGTGATTTAAGATATGCGGTATTTCAATCGGCAAGTGATTTGTTTGGTGGAAGTTCCTCAACAGAAGCCTTAGCGGTTAAAACTGCTTTTGATGCAGTAGGTATTTATGACTTTAACTTGTTGGCATCTTATAATACTGAACTAACTCCTAATGTTGGATTAGAAAAAATTTTAGTTTACGACCCTAATTATTTCAATGCGTTTCGCATGAATATTACCAAAACAGATGGTAGTACACCAACTACTCTAACCATGAGTACGGCCATACATAAACCTAGTATTTCGGATGATGGTAAAATTTGTGTGTTTACCGATACTTTAGGAAAGATTCACCGTTTTAGTTTAGATGGTGCTTTAAATGAGGCGATACTTTTTCCAACAAATAGTTATTACCGCCAGGTGGCAGTTTCGAAAGATGGCTCTAAACTAGCAGCCACCACAACCATGAATGATTCCTCCATTCATATTTATATTTTTCAAACCAATAGCTGGCACCAATTTAAATTATACAATGCCACTTTTGTGCAAGGCGCAAAAGCACCGGGTTTAATTAAACCGGGAAGCTTGGAATGGGATTATAATGGAGAAAACATTTTGTTTGATGCTTCTTATAAAATTGGCGACACTACTTCTTTTTCTGACATCGCTCTTTTAAACGTTTGGAATAATATGCAAAACGGTTTGGGATCCGGTAAAGTAGAAAAATTAATCAGTGAAAATTCATCCGATATTAAATTGATGAACCCATCTTTTGCCAGAAATTCGCCTTATATCATTACTTATGAAATGTACAACAAGAGCAATGGCAATTATCGAATTATGTGCCACAATCTCTTAACGGGAAGGTATGGTATGATAACAGATAACAATATGATTGGTACCCCAACGTATTCCAATCTCGACAATAAATTACTGTTTACAACCTATGATTTGTCTATTCAGGATACCGCTATTATGTCCGTTTCATTAAATGAATCCAAACTAGAAGCCAGTGCTGCACCAACCATTCTTATTCCGCATGTAAAATGGGGTAATTGGTATACGGTTGGTCAACGACAATTGGTTAACATCGAAAAGAAATTATTGCATTTTAAACTATCAACCTTGAATCCACCTGCAATCGGTATTGTAATTGGAGATTCTGTTTTAGTAAAAGTTTCTGAAACTGCAACCTTAACCAATTTAAGTGCCGACTTTATGACTAGTCCGTTTTGTAAAACTGAAATTGGAACCGTAGCCCAGGTAAGTGGGCACAATAAAAACAATTTCACCAATCCGGTAATGTATAAAATTACAGCCAAAGACAATTCAAACAAAACGTATACGGTAATTACACAAAAACCAACTGAAAGCAAGTTAATCACATCCTTTAGTTTTCAGGAGTTAAATCCGGTTGTAAGTGGTACCATTTCCAACGACACCATTAAAGTTATCGTACCTCCAACCGTTGATGTTACTTTACTAAAAGCAACTTTTACTGCATCTGCTTTTGCTAAAGTTACCGTAAATGGCCAACCACAAGTTAGTGGCATTACTGAAAATGATTTCTTTAATCCGCTTATTTATACCGTTACTGCACACGATAGTACAAGTCATAATTATGTTGTGATTGTAACTTCAAACACCGGATTAAATGAACTGGATACGTACAAAAATATTTCTGTTTATCCCAATCCGACAACTGACGTAATTCATTTTGATTTAGAAGGAAAAGTGAATTATGTTATATCCAATTTAAGCGGACAAATAGTTAATTCAGGTCAGTCGGGAAAACAACAAATTGCTGTTCAACAATTACCGGCAGGAATGTACTTTATACAGTTTAACCAATCGGAAAAACAATTTATCGGTAAATTCATTAAAAATTAAATCTACATATTATGGCATTGGTAATTTTGGGTATTCTGATTTTGTTGGTTGCCATTTTGGTAATCACAAAAGTTCCACAACTAAGCAGATATGCCGGTAGTATTAAAGTTTTTGCAAGTGCATTAATTGTAATAGGAGTATTGGGTGCATCCATCATACAAATAGATGCAGGACATGTAGGCGTTAAATCTTTATTTGGCAAAATTGAAAATGACCCGTTGTTAAGCGGTTTACATTTTATCAATCCATTATTGGATGTAAAAGAAATAGATGTAAAAACCCAGAACTATACCATGAGTGGTGTACATGATGAAGGAGACGTAACCGGAGATGATGCCATACGTGTTTTAACAGCAGATGGATTGGAAGTGATAATTGATTTAACCGTTTTGTACCGAGTATTACCAACGGAAGCACCCCGTATCCTACAGGAAGTTGGAATTGATTACAGGGATAAAATAGTTCGCCCACTTACAAGAACCAAAATTAGAGACAACTCTGTTTATTATGAAGCCGTTTCTCTTTATTCATCTAAACGTGACGAATTTCAAAGCCGTATTTATAAAAGTATTGAACACGATTTTAAATCCAGAGGTTTGGTTTTGGAGCAATTGTTGGTTAGAAATATTACCCTTCCCGGTTCTGTTAAAGCAAGTATCGAATCAAAAATAAATGCAGAACAAGAAGCACAAAAAATGCAATTTGTTTTACAAAAAGAAAAACAGGAAGCCGAACGCAAACGAGTGGAAGCACAAGGAATTGCAGATTACCAGCGTATCATTTCCAGTGGATTAACAGATAAGCAACTACAATACGAAACTATCCAGGCCAACCTTGCATTGGCAAAATCGCCCAATAGCAAAATCATTGTAATGGGTGGTAAAAACACGCCATTGATTTTGGATGGCAAATAAACTTTTTCCTGCATGAAAATTAGTAAAGAGGCATTAACCGCATTCACCCGAAATGTATTTTTAACTTGTGGAATGTCGGAATCAGATGCCAATCAGGCAACAGAGGTATTAATTACAGCTGATTTGCGTGGTATCGATTCGCATGGAGTAGCGCGGCTTTCGGGATATATTCGGTTATGGGAAAAGCAAAGGGCTAATTTTAGTCCGAAGTGGAAAATCATTCATGAAACACCATCTACGGCAACCATTGATGCCGATGGTGGATTAGGATTAACCGTAGCACCGGCGGCTATGAAAATTGCCATGGAGAAGGCAAACCAGGTAGGAACCGGATGGGTTGCCATCCAAAACTCCAATCATTTTGGTATAGCAGGTTATCATGCGATGATGGCAGTTGAACAAGACATGATTGGTATAGCCATGACCAATGCCAGTCCATTGGTGGCACCAACCAACAGCATTGAACGCATGCTCGGCACAAATCCAATTTGTTATGCGTTTCCGGCAAAAAAATTCCAACCTGTTGTAGTCGACATGGCAACTTCGGCAGCTGCGAATGGAAAATTAGAAATTGCCCAACGTCAAAATAAAGATATACCATTGGGTTGGGTTCAAACCAAGGATGGACAAGATTCAGTTAATGCAAATGAATTGAAAGATGGAGGTTCATTATTACCATTAGGTGGTCATAAAGGATATGGTTTAGGTGCCATTGTAGATATTCTAAGTGCTGTACTTGGTGGGGCAAATTACGGACCATGGGTGCCACCTTTTGTTTCGTTTTTAGATCCATTGCCGAACCTACCCGGAAAAGGCATCGGACATTTCATTGGTGCTATGCGGGTTGATGCGTTCCGAAACAAGGACGACTATTTTACACATATCGATAATTGGATCACGCGATTTAAACAATCGGTTCCGGCAGATACAAAACAACCGGTACTAATTCCGGGCGAGCCGGAATATTTTCATTGTATCGAAAGAGCAAAAAATGGCATTCCATTAAATGAAAATGTAGTTGCTGATTTAAAACAATTATCCGAAAAATTACAGATACCATTTTTTGCTCATGACAAAGCCAATTAAAATAATTCTTGCTTCCAAATCACCACGCCGACAAGAGTTGATAAAAGGATTAGAAATCCCATACAGTGTATATACCTACGATACAGACGAATCTTTTCCTGCACATTTGCAAGCTGAACAAATTGCATCATACCTAGCAGATAAAAAATCGAAAGCTTATCCCTTACCTTTAGCCGACAATGAAATTTTATTAACTGCTGACACGATAGTTTGGATCAATAACCATGTACTCAATAAACCAGCCAACGAAAAAGAGGCTTTGGATATGCTCCAGGAAATTGCAGGAAAGACACACCAGGTTTATACCGGAATATGTTTGAGAAGTGCAAACAAACAAGTGTTATTTACAGAGTGCAGTGAAGTTACCTGCCGAAACATGACAACCGAACATCTGCTTTATTATATACAGCATTATCATCCATTTGATAAGGCAGGCAGTTACGGTATCCAAGATTTTTTTGGATATACCGCAGTAGAAAAAATAAACGGTTGCTTTTATAATGTAATGGGATTACCGGTAGGGAGGATTTATAAGGAGTTAGGGGAATTTGGGATTGCGATGGGAATTTAGTTTGAGATTTGTAGACTTACTTATCCATATTTAATTTTACTATACAAATTATTATTTAGTCCACATAACTTTTGTTATGAATCAACGCATCATTATACTGCTGAATATAACTTTTGATTAGTTTATCTAATGCATTCTTTTGGGTAGAAAATTGGATATTGTTTAACAAATTAACTTGCATGCCCGAATCGTTTCGAAGGTTATAAAGTGCAATGCCAATATTGCCATCAAAATGGTAAACCCATGGCCATTGTATCAATTGGTAATAGCCATTCAGGAATTGAACTGCAAATTGTTTGTTGGGTTTATCGAAATTACTGAAAGCAAAATACTGTTTTGGATATACCCTGTTTAAAATGAGGGGTAAAATATCGGCTTGTTGAAAGGTAGTGGTATCCAAACTTCCGTGAGGGAGTTGCGGATCAAAAATTAAAAATGGAATTTCATATTTCCCTTGCAAATTCTGATAATAAGGCGTTTCATTTTCGGCCGAATGATCGGCTGTAAGTATAAAAATGGTGTTTTTAAACCAAGGTTTGGAAGAAGCGGATTTAAAAAATTGTTTCAAAGCATAATCGGCATAACGTATGGAACGATGAATGGGAAGGGAACCTTCAGGAAATAGTTGTTTTACATTTTTAGGAATTGGGTAAGGATGGTGTGAAGACAAGGTAAACACCGTAGAGAAAAAAGGTTGCGATTTTGCATCCAATGCATTTACAAAATATTGCAAATAAGGTTCATCGTAAATTCCCCAATGTCCGTCGAAATCATCTTTATTCGGATATTCATCCAATCCAAAGTATGCCCCGGAGCCCGTTACTGCAACAAAATTATCGAAACGCATGGTTCCATTTTTACAACCGTGATAAAAACTAATATCATACCCAATTTCTCCTAAGTAACCTCCAATTCCTCTTAACCTATTGGTTTGAAATCGCGTATTGATATAATCGGACCCCATGGATGTTGGCATGGATGCAATGATTGCAGGAATTCCTTCGATAGAGCGCTTGCCATTGGCATACGCATGCATATATACTTTGCTAACGCCACCTAAAGAATCCAAAAATGGGGTGTACCCTTTTCCTTTGTTATAAAAACCAACATATTCTTTGCCCATGCTCTCCATCACAATTAATACGATATTTCTTCTTTCAACAGTATTGCTGTCGGGCATTTTTACCGGATTAAAATACTGCAAAGCTTCTTCTTTATTCAAATAGGATTTCTCTTCCAAATCATTGTATTGTGAAGTTATCAAAATTTGAAATGGCGTATTTAAGGTGAGACTTATTAATTTAACATCTGCAAAACTAGCTGCATCAACTGTTGTAATAGGTTTGAGTGCTGTTCCTCCTCTTGCTCCCAATACACCTACCCCTACCGAAAAAACAAAAACAAAAATTTCTATTAGAAAAGATGAAATTGTGTATTGCTTGTATTCCAATTTACTTTTGGGATAGATACGATAAGCTCCAAAAAGTATCAGACAAAGTATTATAAACAAATACCAGTAGGTAAAAATATAACTAAAAGTTTGATCAGAAATATCGTTGGAAATGGAAAAAATCTCAATTCCGGATCGTCGCCCGGTAAAGGGAAAATATCCAATATCAATCAAATTAAATAATGCTGTTGCAAACAACATGAGTAAGAAATATCCTTTTAACACGATTTGAAACCATCCTTTATGTCGAAAAGGCAAAGGCAACAAATGCAATAGCATAAAAGGACTAAATAGATATACGATGGCAGAAGTATCAAAAATTAATCCGGCTGCAAAAGATTGAATGATCGGGAGAAATCCAATATCTTCAATTTGGTTATGGTTAAAAATATAAAATAGCAAACGACAAATAAAAAATACGGCATAAACTAGTATTAGTCGTTTTACCAGAAGTATGATATAATCGAATTGGTTTTTCAATGGAGCGAAAATAGGGAAGAATTATTAAGATATAAGTTATAAGATATGAGTTATAAGATATGAGTTATGAATGCATGCTCCGGGGGAAACCACTTTAACACTCCAACACCTCAACACTATAATACTTAATACTAAAACAACTCAACCACTGACTAATGACCACTGACTAATGTCCGTGAACCGTGATCCGTGATCCGATAAACTATTTAAAAAATAAATATTGCAATTTAAAATGGTTTTATTTACTTGCCTAGGTTGAAATTGCATCAAAATATATCACTAAAACCATATAACACCTTTGGCATCGAAGCGAGTGCCAAAGAATTTGTAGAAGTTACCTCCAAGGAAGAGGTAACCGTATTGTGTCAGGCTTTTAATTTGGTTGACCGAGAAATTCTTGTAATTGGAGGTGGCTCTAATTTATTGATTACCGGAGATTTTGAAGGGATGGTCATTAAAAACTCAATAAAAGGTATAGCCATTACCCATGAAGACGACACCCATATTTGGGTAAAAGCCATGAGTGGGGAAGTTTGGCACGACTTTGTATTATGGACCATAGACCATAATTTGGGAGGTGTTGAAAATTTATCCTTAATACCCGGATGTGTGGGCGCTGCACCCATGCAAAATATTGGAGCATATGGCGTAGAAATTAAGAACACCTTTGATTCGCTTGAAGCGGTTAAAATTGAAAATGGAGAAGAAGTTCAATTCACCAATGCACAATGTGGTTTTGGATATCGTGAAAGTATATTTAAACACGAGGTTAAAGGACAATATATTATTGTTTCGGTTACTTTTAAACTGGCAAAAAATCCAATATTTAATACAACCTATGGTGCTATTCAACAAACCTTGCAACAAAAAGGTATTACAGTACCTACAGTAAAAGCAATTAGTGATGCAGTAATTGAAATTCGTACTTCAAAATTACCGGATCCGAAAAAACTAGGGAACTCTGGAAGTTTTTTTAAGAATCCTGAAATACCAAAAGCCCAATTTGATGCTTTAAAGTTACAATTTCCGGAAATGGTTGGTTATCCGGCCGGAGAAGGCTATATAAAAGTTGCAGCAGGTTGGATGATAGAACAATGTGGATGGAAAGGAAAGCGCCTAGGCAATGCAGGATCGCATAAAGACCAGGCCTTGGTACTGGTTAATTATGGCGGGGCAACCGGTAAAGAGATTTGGGATTTAGCTATGGCTATTCAAAAGTCTGTTAACGACAAATTCGGAATTTTAATTTCTCCTGAAGTTAATATTATTTAAGGAAGTCTGTCGGGGCTATTTCTGGCAATAAATTTTCCATTTAGCTTATATTCGCGCTTTATTTAAAATTCAATCCTATCTAATCCATGCGAAAGAGCAAATTCAAGGCTTTTACTCTCCCCAATATTACCATTACAAATGCAGGAAGTGAAGGTAAATGTATAGCCCGTCATGAAGAAAAGGTTTATATGGTAGATTATGGCGTTCCGGGAGATGTGGTGGATTTACATGTTTTCTCGTCGCGAAAAAACGTAGGTTTTGCCGGCATTCAACAATTAATTAGTCCTTCGCCTGATAGAGAACAAACTTTTTGTGAACATTTTGGCACTTGTGGAGGTTGCAAATGGCAACAAATGAGCTATCCGGCACAGTTAAAGTATAAACAACAACAAGTTCTGGACGCTTTTGAACGCATCGGTAAATTTCCTTTTCCAACTTTGCGGCCTATTGTTGGATCTACAGAAACTACTTTTTATAGAAACAAATTAGAATATAGCTTTACCCATCAAAAATGGTTAGTCGATTTAAATAGCAAAGATACCTTAACAGAAAAAGAACACTTCGGATTGGGCTATCATATACCGGGACGATTTGACAAAGTGTTTGATGTAGAAAAATGCTGGTTGATGGATGATTTACAAAACCAAATTCGCAATGCCATACGCGATTATTGCATCGAACACGAATTGGGATTCTTTAATTTATATGCACAAGAAGGATTTATGCGCAGTTTGATTTTGCGTAATACTTTAAAAGGCGAATGGATGTTAATTGTGGTATTTGGCAGTAACGATGGAGAAGAAAAACGAAACGATCTATTACAATTTATCCATCTTACCTTTCCTCAGATCACTTCTTTATTATATGTCATCAATACCAAGCGAAACGATACTATTTTTGATTTAGAAACAGTGGTTTATTCTGGGAATGATTTTATTCCTGAATTTTTAGAGGACCTTGAATTTAAAATTGGTCCCAAATCCTTTTTTCAAACCAATACCACACAAACCTTGCAACTGTATAGCAAAGCAAGAGAACTTGCAGGATTAACCGGTAATGAAATTGTGTATGATTTATATACCGGCGTTGGAACCATTGCTTTGTTTGTGGCTAAAAAAGCCGCCAAAGTAATTGGCATCGAATATGTGGAAGGTGCTGTTGCAGATGCAAAGGATAATGCAACTTCAAACAGTGTTACAAATGCTACTTTTTTTGCAGGTGATATGAAAGATGTATTGAATGATGCATTTATTATGGAACATGGTAAACCGGAAGTAATCATCACCGACCCACCAAGGGCAGGAATGCACGAAGATGTAGTACGGAAAATAATGGAAATTAAACCTGAGAAAGTGGTATACATTAGCTGTAATCCTGCTACACAAGCCAGAGATATTGCCTGGATGCAGGAGGTTTATGAAGTTGCTGAAGTGCAACCAGTAGATATGTTTCCGCATACCCATCATGTGGAGAATATTGCTTTATTAAAACTAAAATCAAATTAACTTTTTACCAGATTGAGATATGACTGAAGAAGATTTTAAACAATTGATAGATGCCTTGAAAATTGACATTCGGGTAAATGAAGAAATGATTGCTGAAGTTGCCGGAGATATTATTGCAGAAGGATTTTCGGCATATCCGGTATTTATTGCTACCGAACATGAAGTAAAAGTTGGTGAATTGATAATCGATAACCGGGAATTTGATGCACGTTTTAATATTTACGCCACTTCCATGGAAGAACTTTTAGAACGCGGATTAATTAAAGCAGAAAAGAAAGATGACTTTATTCGGGCATACAAGAACCCAGCCGGCTTTATGTGTTTCATGCTTATCACTGCTGAAATAGCTAGTTATATCTTTGTTCCATTTACCAAAGGAGGTAATGCGGAATGAGTTTCCCGAAAGTAGCAGTAGTAATTGTTCATTGGAATAGAAAAGCATTGCTCGAAAAATTTCTACCGTTTGTTGTTGCAACTAAGTATCCCAACTTAGAAATTGTTATAGCAGATAACCATAGCAACGATGGTTCGCAAGAATTTGTCAGAACCAATTACCCCAATATAACCATTGTTCAAAATAACGATAATTACGGCTACGCAGGCGGATACAACCATGCGTTAAAAAAGGTGCAAGCGGATTATTATGTTCTGTTAAACAACGATATTGAAGTTAATTCTAATTGGATAGAACCGGTTATCAGGGAAATGGAATCGAATAAAAAAATTGGTGCCTGTCAACCGAAAATGTTGGATTATAAAAATCGCAACCAATTTGAATATGCCGGTGCTTGCGGTGGATATATGGATCGATTAGGTTATGTATTTTGTAGGGGTAGAATATTTGAAGCATTAGAAAACGACGAGAAACAATACGAAACCACAACCAATGTTTTTTGGGCTACAGGCGCCTGTATGTTTGTAAGAGCAAACGTCTTTCATGAAGCAGGTGGGTTTGACGAACATTTTTTTGCCCATATGGAAGAAGTAGATTTATGTTGGCGAATGCAACTGATGGGTTACGAAATTAAAGTAGTTCCCGAAAGTTTTGTGTATCATATTGGCGGTGGCACTTTAAATAAAATGAGTCCGCAAAAAACTTACCTCAATTTTCGAAACAACTTAATCATGTTAACCAAGAATTTACCAATAACCGTTTTAATTTGGCTTATTCCCTTTCGGTCGTTTTTGGATTTGCTTAGCTCGATATTTTTTCTGTTGAATGGATTTCCCAAATACAGTATGGCTGTGCATCGGGCACATGCGAGCTACTTTTTCCATTTTGCCAAATGGTGGAAACTACGTAAAAATGTGATGCCATTATACCGCAACAACCATTTTAAAGGGGTTTATAATGGAAGTATTGTTGCCAAACATTTTATTGGATCCACGCGGTATTTTAGCGAACTAAAGTTTGGAGAATAATATTAGTTACAACAACCATATTCCTTACAATCACTTCAAAAAATCAAGTATCGCCAACCGATACCCATTCAATCCCAAGCCACTGATAATTCCTATGCAATGTTTTGATAACAAGGAGTTGTGCCTAATCTCTTCTCTTGCAAAAATATTGCTGATATGGACTTCAATTACAGGAGTTGTTATTGCTGCCACCGCATCAGCAATGGCTACTGAAGTATGGGTATATCCGCCTGCATTTAAAATTATTCCATCGAATCCAAATCCCGTTTCCTGTAATTTATCTATTATTTCACCTTCGATATTCGATTGGAAATAAGAAATATCGCAAGTTGTGAACTCTTGCTTCAGTTCTGTCATAAAAGATGCAAAGGTTTTACTACCATAAATTTCAGGTTCTCTTTTTCCCAGTAAATTTAAGTTGGGTCCGTTTATGATGATTATTTTCACGGGCTGCAAATTAGTGTATAAATTATAAATACGGAATCTCTTTAAATCAGATATTTGCTTTTAATATATTTACACATCGGAACATATGAACTGGGATACACCAATGAAAGGATTCAAAATTTACCTACAACTGGAGCGTTCCCTTTCTCCTCAATCCATAGAAGCCTACTTGCATGATGTTAAATTATTCACGCAGTTTTTGGAAATAAAAGGACTATCCTTACTACCGGAAGAAATTGGTTTGACCCATTTACGCGAGTTTGTACGCTATATTCACGAACTCGGGATGTTGCCAACCAGCCAGGCAAGAATTGTTTCGGGGATGAAATCTTTTTTCAAGTATTTAATCATGGAGGATATGATTAAAAGAAATCCAACCGAATTACTCGAAGCTCCCAAAACTGCAAGAAAACTTCCTGATGTTTTAGGAACAGACGAAATTGATTTGATGATGGAGCAAATCGACTTATCCAAAGCGGATGGTATGCGCAACAAGGCAATTCTCGAAACCATGTTTAGCTGTGGTTTGCGTGTAAGCGAAACAGTTGCTTTAAAAATATCGGACATTTCCTACCATGAAGAATTTATTCGGGTAATTGGAAAAGGAAACAAAGAAAGATTGGTACCAATAGGACAAACTGCACTTAAAGCAATTAAATTATACATCGAATCCGTTAGGGTTCATCAACAAATCAAAACCGGAAATAATGATATTGTATTTCTCAACAGAAGAGGCAGCCGACTCTCTAGAGTTATGATTTTTTATATTATTAAAAACTTGGCTGAATTAGCCGGTATCCGTAAGAAAATATCCCCACACACCTTCCGTCATTCATTTGCCACAGCCTTAGTAGAAGCAGGGGCTGATTTACGTGCCGTACAACAAATGTTAGGCCATGAGAGTATAACAACTACCGAAATCTATACCCATATTGATAGGGAATATTTGAGGGATATTATTACGCAATTTCATCCGAGAAGCTGATGTTAGATATGAGATATAAGTTATGAGATATAAGTTATGAGATATAAGATATGAGTTTTGAGATATGAGTTTTGATTGATGAATATTGTGTAAAACTCTTGTTATTAAACAACCCATGAACGGTAAACTGTAAACTGTAAACTGTGAACTGTGAACTGTAAACTGTTAACCGTTAACTGTGAACTGTAAACCGTAAACTGTGAACAGTGAACTGTAAACTGTGAACCGTTAACTGTTAACCGCGTACAAAACTATACTTGTTAAATTAAAAATTCTTCGTAAGTTCTTCTTTGCTGATTAAACCGATGTAATTATTGATAATTTTTCCGTCTTTGTAAATTTTAATCAAGGGAATTTCTTCTACGCCTAACTTAATGCTTAGCTCGCGGTTATTGTCGGTATTGATTCGTACCACTTTTACCTTTCCTTCATATTCCTTCGATATTTCAGTCATAATTGGTTCCAACTTTTTACAAGGACCACACCAAGGTGCATAAAAATCGATCAAAACTATTTGGTTTTCTTTAATGAGATTTTCGTAATCCGATAATTGCATCTCTTCGGTAGCAGGTTTATACGATTCGATAGGGAAATTTTGAGCTTGCCAACTTAACAATCCACCTTTTAAGTCGAATACCTTTGTAAATCCATTGGCCCGCATGTAATTTGCTGCAGATGCACTCCTACCTCCAGCCAAGCAATACACAAAATAGGTTTTGCTTTTATCCAATGTGCTTACTCTACTTTTAAAATCAGCATTGTTTACATCGATATTAACAGCCTTCGCAATATACCCTCCGGCAAATTCCTGTTCGGTTCTTACATCTAAAACAACCGGATTGTTGGTACTATTCAATTTCTCCTGAAACGCAACGGCATTCAGTGATTGAGAACTTTGTTGCGATTGACAAGCAGAAAATCCGATTACAAAAGTTGTAAAAAGAATAACTAGATATTTCATATTAATTGTTGCTGTATTGGTGTATTAATTTGGCAAGTTGTTGGGCTGATACAACGCCGGATTGACGCCACACGATTTCTCCTTTTTTAAATAATATCAAAGTTGGAACACCTTGTATCTGGAAAATTTCAGAAACTTTCGGACTTTTGTCAACATCTACTTTGATAATTTTTGCTTCGTTGCCAATATTGGTCTTTAATTCTTCCAATATAGGTTTCATCATTTTACATGGTCCACACCATTCTGCCGAAAAATCTACCAGCAAAAGTGGCTCTTGTTTTATTAACTCCGTAAAGGATAGTTTTATTTCTGTTTCCATACTTATTTGATTTCTTCGTAATCCACTTCTGTGTTTTTGTATTTTTCAGGATTTACCGGCACATTACAATTTCCGCCGGCACAGCCGAAACCAAAAATAGCCATCGCTGCAAAATAGCCGCCAAGAGCTATTCCCATGGTTTGGTGCGCGTAAAAACCCTGTATCACAATAGTTACTCCCATTACCAAATACAACCATCTGGTAAATCGCCATGGCGACAGGATTCTACTTTTAAGACTTTCGTACATGTTAGATCTTATTGTTTAAACTCATCCATCCGCCTCCATTATATACTTCATCAAATCCATTTGATTTAAGAATTCCCTTTGCTGAAGCGCTACGCATACCGGAAGCACAACAGGTAATTATGGGTTTGTCTTTTTTAATTTTAGATAAATTTTGTGACAAAGTTTGCAATGGCATATTTATCGCGCCTTTGATGTGTCCGGATTGAAATTCTGCTTTACTTCTAACATCAATAATTATTGCACCATTTTGTACCAATTGAGCCATATCTACGGATGGTCCCATTCCCAATATACTTTTTATTCTATTCCACATATTAATAATCGTTATTTACATTTAACCACGATCCGCCGTTGCTGCATTCCACTCCGTTTTTTTGCAAAAACTCGGTAGCACTGCCACTTCTCATTCCGCTTGCACAGCAGAGAACAATTGGCTGTTTCATTTTCTTAATTTCATCTAATCTTTCGGCAATTTCTTGTAACGGAATATTTACCGAACCATTTACATGTCCACCCATAAATTCACCGGGCGAACGTACATCAATTATTGTTTGTGTTGTCATATTTTATTAAAGTTTAAAATTCTTATAACATAGTTGAAGGACATACATATTCTGTTAAGGCAAAAGCAGGATTGGTTTTTATTTTTGTAAATCCTCCTTCTATATTTATCAGATTGGTTAATCCTTTTTTGCGCATCAAGGAAGCAAAAATCATCGATCTGTATCCGCCAGCGCAATGCACATAATAAGTATCGGCCGGTTTAATCTCTGAAACATACTTTTCAAAGTAATCCAATGGCATGTTTTCAGCTTCTACCATATGCTCTGAATCAAATTCACTCTTTTTCCTTACATCGAGGATTTTAATATCTGGATTTGATAGTTTACGCTTCAAAAATTCATCCACTGAAATAGATTCTATAGGTTGGATTTCCATTCCTTTATTAATCCATGCATCTATTCCACCATTCAGATATCCGATAGCATTGTCGTAACCAACCCTGGCCAATCGAATTACTGCTTCCTCTTCCCTACCTGCTTCTGAAACCAACAATATTGTTTGGTTAATATCTTTTACAACCGTTCCGACCCAAACTGCAAAATTTCCATCAATTCCTATATTTATGCTTCCGGGAATTGATGCTTTGCTATAATCAAGTGCCGATCTAGTATCCAGTATCAAAACCTCGTTTCTTGAAGTCATAGAAACAAATTCGTCAATGGCTATGGCTTGGGTACCTCTTTTTATAACCTCATCCACCTGATTGTATCCATTAATATTCATCAGTACATTTTTAGGAAAATAAGAGGGAGGCATCATTAAACCCGTTAACAACTCTTTTATAAAGTCAGCTTTATTTAAATCCTGGTTTAAACCATAATTATGAATCTTCTGGTTACCTAATGTGTCGGAAGTTTCTTTGCTTAAGTTTTTACCACATGCACTACCTGCACCATGTCCGGGATAAACAATTAAATCATCCGGAAGCGGTAAAATTTTTGAATGAAGCGAATCGTATAAGTGGCCTGCTAATTTCTCTTGTGTTAAGTCGGCAATAACATGTTGTGCCAAATCAGGGCGACCAACATCACCAATAAACAAGGTGTCGCCTGTGAATATATGTGTTGGTTTGCCGGATTCATCCTTTACCAAAAAACAGCTGCTTTCCATGGTATGTCCGGGAGTATGCAACAAGGTTATCGTAATGTTCCCCAATTTAAACACTTCATTGTCTTTACCAACCTTCATATCGAAACCTGTCTTCATTTCAGTTGGACCGTAAACGATGGTTGCACCGCTTGCTCTTGCAAGATCGGCATGGCCTGAAACAAAATCGGCATGAAAATGCGTTTCAAACACATATCGGATCTTTGCGCCTCTTTTCTCAGCCATCTCGAGATAAGGTTTAATATCACGAAGTGGATCAATAATAGCTGCCTCACCGTTGCTTTCAATATAATAAGCCCCATGAGCAAGGCAACCGGTATACATTTGTTCGATATTCATATCTGTAATTTTTACAGGTACAAATTTCAGGGTAATATTTCAGTTAGCCTGTGACTAAAGTCACATTTCTCTAAAAGTCGAAACAGAATAAGGATTGGAGCTAGTTTCCTTTGCTTTCCTTTTTAGCAGTGCTTAGTCCAAAAGGAAGATACAATGGGCAAAAACGCAAAAAGCCGGTTATCAGAAAAACAGTAGCCAGAACTAATAACACAATTCCGGTTGTACCACTGATTACATCCATAAAATAAAGAATTGCAATAGCGATTGCAACAACGATACGTATGTTGCGATCTGCGGTTCCCATGTTGATTTTCATAATTTTAAATTTTAAGTAAACAAATTTTCATAATCCTGCGCAAATCAAATGTAACAAAAGTCACAATTCTTTCATGACCTTGATTTGGTTTCGGTAAAGAATTACCTTTTTATCGTTTTCTAGTTTTTTTAACAACCTTGAAATAACAACTCGCGACGAGGCTAACTCTTCAGCAATGGTTTGATGGGAAGCATTCACAATGGTTGATCCGGTTGACTTCACTTTATCCTTCAAATAAGTAACCAACCTTTCATCTAATTTCATAAAAGCAATCTGATCGATACTTTTCAAAAGTTCATTAAAACGAAGTCGTACGGTGGTCATAACAAAACTTTTCCAGGTGGTAAATTTCATCATCCATTCGTCCATCAATTGAATTGGAATCAATAATATTTCCGCATCTTCTTCAACCATCGCATTAATTTCACTTGGGTGTTTTTGCATGCAGCAAGTAAATGTCATCGCACAACTTTCTTTGGAACCTATATAATATAAGAGTAATTCGTTTCCATTATCATCCATCCTGGTAACTTTTACCAAACCACTAAGAACAATAGGAATTTGGTTGATTATTTGTCCGGATTGAATGAGTATACTTCCTGATTTAACTGAAACAAGAACCCCATGATTCTCGATTTCTTCTAATAGTTCCGGTTCGAATAGTTGGTTGAAAGCATTTCTAATTGTCATCGATTTCTTAATAAAATAAAAGAATTTTAACAAAGGAATTTAGGGTTTTTTAATTAAATATGTATTCCATAAGCATTTGAAGTGATGAAAAGTAATATTACCAACCGATTGCATGTTAATTTATTGATATATTTTCTTCTCCAAATTGTTGCTTTTCCCCTTTTTTCACAGCCAATTTCAGGTACCAAAACAATAGGAACGGGTGGCACATACAGTTCGCTAACTTCTGCATTTTCGGCAGCAATAACCAATGGCATTAATGGCGGTTTGGTATTCGAATTACTTTCCAATTACAGCAGTTCGGGCGAAACCTTTCCTTTGGTTATTGGAGCAATTACCGGTAGCAGCAGCAGCAATACCATCACAGTTCGTCCGCAAACCGGTGCTGGCGGATTATCTATTAGCAGTTCAAGCGGGGTTGCAACGTTCCAATTTAACGGTTGTACAAATTTAATTATCGACGGTCGACCAGGAGGAAGTGGATCCTTTACGAAAGGTACAAGTTTGGCAATAGTTAACACTTCATCTGCCGCTCCTGCTTTGCTTTATACCAATGATACCCGTTTTGTAAACGTTCAATATTGCGACTTGCAATCGAATAATGGTACGGCAACCACTGCAACTACAGGAGGAGGAATAGTTTGCTTTGGTAACACAAATGGAACCCTAGGCAATGATTATAACAAAATAAGTTTTTGTGATATCCATAGTGCTACCGGTGGAAATCCGGTAATGTGTGTATTTGGATATGGAAATACATCATCGGCAGTTCAGGGAAATGACAGCAATAGCATAGAAAATTGTAATATTTATGATTTTAATGCAACCATTGCAACAGCCGCCATTAGTATTGGTGCAGGATGTAGCGGATGGAATATTTTCAATAATCGGTTTTACCAGACATCAGCCATTCAACATACAACAGCTGTTATTCATCGTGTAATTTATATTACAGGAGGCAGTGGATATACGATTGCAGATAATTTTATTGGTGGAAACCAGGTGAATGGTTCGGGTACCTATTCTATTAACCAATCGGGTGCAACGGCTGCAAATGTCTTTTATTTATTGGATTATGCCAGTACGGTTTTAACATACAAAACAACTATTAAAAAAAATACCATAACCAATTTAGATTATACTTCTGCATCCACCAGTTCGGGTGCAGCCGTACTAGTTCAGATTTACGGAGGCAATGTGGATTGTATTGAGAATTTAATTGGATCAACCACGGTAAATGGTGCCATTAAATTTACCAGTGCCAATGCAACAACCGGTGGTATTTGTGGATTAATAGGTATACGAGTAGGTACAGGATCTAATTTGGTTAATTTAACGGGGAACATTCTTTCAGGGATTGATCTTTATGCCGCCTTACCAACCTACTCTCCGGAATTCCATGGAATAAATTTAACAACAGGAATTTCAACTGCAACCTATACAGCAACCAATAATATTATTGGAAGCACCACCTTAAAAAACAGTATCAATATTGTTTCATCTTGTTCAGGTAGTACGGCTGCTTCCAGGTTAAATGCTTTTATCATCAACAATACACAAACCATGGTTGGCATGACGGTTGCTAATAATATCGTCGCCAATTTAAATACCAATTATGCAGCCTCCGGGACTCAAGCAGCATGTTTACGTGGCATTTGGTTTAATCCACAAGGTGCAGGGAATTTCTATATCAACAACAACCAAGTGTATCATTTGAGCTCAGCATCGCAAACCACAGGAACCGGAGTCAATAGTGCATTGATTGGAATCTCAGTAAATACAACAGTAGGAACTGTTTCGGTTAGTAGCAATACAGTTTACTCCTTACATCTAACAGGAAGTGCTACTTCAACAGGCATTCAGGCAACCGGAATTTTCTACTCAGGGATTAATTCTTCTTCTAACTTAGTTGAAAGAAATTTCATCCATCATCTACAAACTTCGGCAATAAATCCATCAGCGATTATTACCGGAATTGAAATTGGATCTGGAATTGTATCCGCAAATAACAATATGATTTCTTTGGGATTGGATACTGCCGGAAGTAGTTTAACCACCGGTTTTATGCTTCGTGGTATTGTAAAAAATGCAGCATCAACCAATCTTTATAACAATACTATTTATATTGGTGGAACAGGAGTTGCCACCAGTATAAATCCTACTTATTCTATTCTGCGGGCAGTTGCAGCAACGGATGATTTTAGAAATAATATTATCGTGAACAATCGCTCGAATGCTACTACAGGCGGTTCGCATTACCAAGTTTATTTAGTCGGAACAACAAGTTTAACACAAAACAACAACCAATATTTTGGTAATGGGAATGGCAATGTTTTCGGATTTAATGGCACGAGTGATGTTACAACTTATTCGTCGGGTTGGGTATCAGGTGATGCGTCAAGTTATGCTGCAAATCCGGGTTTGGTATTGCCTGCCGGAAATTTAAACAATTGCAATTTGCATATTACAAGTATTGGAAATAAAGGAACTGCATTGACATCCTTGCAAAATGATTTTGACGGAGATGTTCGGAATTCACCTCCTGATATTGGAGCGGATGAAATTCCATTTGATATTGGAGTGGTTTCAATTGATTCGCCTGCAACTGCAAGTTTTTGCGGACAAAACAGAAACATCTGGATTAAGTTTAAAAATTACGGAACAACAACTATTACCAGTGCTGTTTTTAATTTAAATGTTAATGGTTCTCTATTTAAAACTTTTAACTGGACAGGTTCTTTGGCTCCCGGAGCAACAAGTGTATCCACCAATATCGGCTTTCTCAATTTCTTTGTTCAAGCGAATTATTTGGTTGCAATAAACCCTACTTTACCAAATGGCAATGTCGACAACAACAAGAACAATGATACTGCTTCAGCGAATTACAGTTCGATCTTAACGGTTACACCACAAATAAATATCTATACTCCTTTTACAACAGTTTGTACTAATAGTTCTGTAACATTTCAAGCATTTTTTACTCATGGCGGATTGACCCCCCAGCTTATCTGGAGAAAAAATGGCGTAATTACAGGCACCAACGATACGATATATACAACCAATAACCTTTTAAACAATGATACAATAACTGTTTCACTTATTTCTAGTCTTCCGTGTACAACTAATACCATGGTTAATTCTCCACCAAAAATAATGACTGTTGCCAACACGCTTACACCAACTGTTACTTTATTTCCCAATTCAGTATCTATTTGTTCCGGAAAAACCGGCGGTACTAATTTTCAAGCTTTAGTCACCCATGAAGGATTATCCCCACATTATCAGTGGCAACTCAATGGAAACAATGTAGGATCGGATTCGAAATTCTATACTTTATCGACGCCAAATAACCTGGATTCTGTACGTTGCATTTTAACTTCATCTATTTCTTGTGCAAATAAACCAAAAGACACTTCTGCTTATGCGATAGTTTCGATTCTTCCGAATATAGTTCCTATGGTTAGCATTACAGCAACAAAATCAGTTTTATGCAATGGTGAAATTGATACTTTTATAGCTGTTACCAGTGGAGGTTCAATTTTATGGTATAAGAAAAATGGTGGCTTGTTAAATTCATTATATTTAGACACATTAATCACCAACAACTTAAGCAACGGAGATTCGATTTATGCTGTTTTATCAGCATCCGGTTGTGCCATTCCTAAAACTGTTTTTTCCAATAAAATTGGCATTACCGTTTTACAATTCACTACTCCAACAGCTACCATCACGGCATCAAAAAATACTATTTGCACAGGAGATTCGGTAGTATTTAACGCTTCCTATACCAGCCAAGGTTCCAATCCGGTAAAATCTTGGTATAAAAATAATAATTTGGTTCAGAATGGCAGCGATAGTTATAAAAGTAATACTTTGTCGAATAATGATACGATAAAATTTAAACTCACTTCCAATCGGGCATGTTTACTTGATTCGCATACAGTTTCGAATAATCAAATCGTACAAGTTAATCCGTATGTTACACCTTCAGTTGCCATTCAATCCAGTGCAACCAATATATGCTCCGGAACTTCGGTAGTGTTCAGTGCAACACCAACAAATGGAGGAAATCAACCACAATTTATCTGGAGAAAAAATAAGGTGATTATTGGTACCGACAGCAGTCAGTTTACTACCTCATTTCTATTAAACAACGATTCTATTCAGGTGGTGATGGTATCGAATGCTACTTGCAAATCCAAGAACGCCGATACTTCTTCAAGCATAAAAATGACGGTAAATCCAACGGTTACCCCTACGATTCAAATCAGCACAAACACTCCTGCTTTCTGTGCCGGAAATCCGGTTACCTTTTCTACTGTGGTAAATCATGAAGGTACTGCACCACAATATCAATGGTATAAAAACAATCTTCCATTCGGTCCGGATTCATCCCAATTTACAACTACAGGTTATGGCGACAAAGACACCATTTATGCTACTTTAAGTTCGAATCTAGCTTGTGCTACTTCAAACCAGGTTAACTCCAATAAAATTACTTTATTAATGATGTCGACTTTACCTGCATCCATTAATATCACGGCAAATCAGAATAATGTTTGCAATGGTGTTCCGGTAACTTTCACCTCTTCTATTGCCAATGGCGGCCCCACTCCATTGTATCAATGGAAAATAAATGGCATGCCTACAGGGACTTCCGTTGCAGATCTGATCGTGGATAGCCTCCAAAACGGAGATTCTGTAGAGGTCTTCATGACTTCTTCGTCCAGTTGTGCCGTTCCTGCGATTGCTCCATCCAACAAAATTGGCATGGTTATTAAACCACTTGTCACTCCTAAAGTTTATCTTTCTGCATCTTCCAATTCCATTTGCATGGGACAGAGCATTACTTTAACCGCAGCCGACAGCAATGGTGGAACTGCACCAAAACATACTTGGCTTAATAACATCGGTGTGGTTGGTACCGACAGCATCACTTATACTTCGGTATACAATACTTCTCAACTTATTCGATGTGTGTTAACTTCAAACATTGCATGTGCATCTAAAACCAAAGACACTGCAAGTATTACAGTAACAGTAAAACCTTTACCTATCCGTCCGGTAATTACCAGAAGTGCCGATACATTGTGGAGTAGCATTGCCTCAACCTACCAATGGTCGCGAAACAACAGCGATATGCCAAGTGAAACCAACCGTATTCATTTGTTAACGCAGAATGGAGATTACAAAGTAACCATCGACAGCAATGGTTGTAAAAATTTCTCTAATACTTTTAGTGTGGTGAATCTTGCGGTTGAAGATATAGAGAAACAAGTATTTGCGGTATATCCAAACCCTGCGAATGACCTACTCTATATTCATGGTAAGTTTGATGCAACAGCCAATACAACAATCAAAATTATAGACATGGTAGGAAAAGAAATAGATTCGAAAAACTTTGGAGAATTAGATCAATTCACCAACCAGCAAATCGAAATTGGCCACTTACCAAAAGGTACTTATATCCTCAATATCTATCACGGAAATGAAAATTTACATTTCAAAATTTCTACCTATTAACATCAAATCGCATATTTAACTAACCAAATACCACCAAGAAAAAATTCAGAATCAAACCATGAAAAATATTCCATTAAATATATGCAGATTTATTCTCACCTCGATTTTATTCGCAGGTATTCTATTTAACTATGGGAATGGACAAGCAATTTCCGGTACCAAAACCATCGGCACAGGGGGAACATACAGCACCTTAACAGCAGCATTCAGTGCAGCCACTTCATCCGGTATAAATGGTGCAGTGATTTTTGAATTGCTTAATAATTATTCCAGTTCAGGAGAATCATTTCCTATAACCATAGGTACAATTTCAGGAAGTAGTGCAACTAATACAATTACCATTCGTCCACAAACCGGAGCAACCGGCTTAAGTATTGCAAGTGCAAATGCTACAGCAACAATTGACTTAAACGGAGCAACCTATCTAATCATAGATGGAAGGCCGGGAGGGTCGGGGTCACGAAATCTTAGCATAGTAAATTCAAATACAACCGGTTTGGCCATTCGCTTTATCAATGAAGCATGTTACAATACCATTAAACATACCATACTTGCCGGACAAAATACAGCACCAACAGGAGGAGTTATTTTCTTTGGAGGCACAACCGGATTGAGAGGCAATGATAGCAATGTTGTAGATAATTGTGATATCAAAGACGATGGCGGCAATACGCCAACAACAAGTGTTTACTCATCGGGAAGTACAGCAGGAGCAGCATATTACAACAGCAATAATTACATCACCAATTGCAATATTTCAAATTTCTGGAATGATGCTTCATCAGAAGTTAATGCATTTAAAATATCGGCAGGAAATACCGATTGGATTATTACCGGTAATAGTATGTTTCAAACATCCAGCAGAGCTCCAACATCTGCTTTTCAATTGTATTTCTTCAACATGAATAATAACGCAGCAAATAACCATATCATGGACAACAACTATATGGGCGGTACTGCTCCGCTATGTGGTGGAAGTCCGTTTACGGTGAATGCCAGTGTTGGATTCAGGATTACTGGATGTTATCTAAGCGTAGGCAGTACTGTAGCTTCAAGCTTTAGTGGAAATACCTTTGCCAATTTTGATATAACAAGTGGAACCACAGCCTATCCCGGAATACCTGGAGTAGTAAGTGGTCCATGGCTGGTTGGAGGACTATTTAAAGTGAACAACAATACATTTGGCAGCATGACCGGAACCGGTTCTATTAAAGTAACCAATTTTGCAAATGGAAGTTGTGTTTATCCTATAGGTTCGACCTCAACAACAGGTGGCGTTATAGAAATGAAAAATAATAAATTTGGCGGAATAGATGTTCAAGGTTCCAACTCCTCTATTAGTTCAAGTTTACAATGTATTTCGATTACAAATACAACCAGCAGCACAACCTATTTAATTGATAGCAATACAATTGGCAATGAACTACCCGAAAACTTGATTTGTTCAACCCCAACCACATCATCAACCATTCAGATAGTAATGGGAATTTATAATGCAAGTGCTACTGCAAATATTAATGCACGATATAATATTATCCGAAATTTAAAAAACAATGCGAGTGGCTCCGGATCAGGAATTAACTACTTTACACACGGTATTGATATTGGTGCAGGGGGAACGGATACGATATCAAACAATCAGATTTACAATTTGCACAATTCTGCCTTGTATCAGAATAACAATACAGGAAGTTCTGCAATTATAGGAATTCGATTAACACCAAATTCATCCGGTAATGTTTTATCACAGAATTTGATTTATGGATTAACCCATACCAATAACGCAGCTAGTTCAATTAGTGCCATTGGTATTATTATCAATACCATGACAAATTCAAGGGTTGATAGAAATTTTATTCATTCATTATCGACGAATGCAACCGGAATAAATGCGAGTTTAGACGGCATTAATATTGGCGGAGGAACCCAAAGGGTATTTAACAATATGATAAGAATCGGGTTGGATACGGGAGGGGTATCAAATCCAAATGGCTTATCCATTCATGGTATTGTTAAAATAACCGGTTCATTATCCTTGTTAAACAATTCTGTATTTATCGGAGGAACAGGTGTTGCAAGCAATGCGGTAAACACTTTTGCATACCAATCCGTAGCAGTTGGAAGCGATTCGATTTACAACAATATTTTCTCTAATGTTCGTTCGAATACAGGAACCGGCGGTAACCATTTTGCAATAGGAATTGCGGGTAGTACCGGTTTAATAGAAGACTACAATATTTTTTGGGCAAATGGCAACGGTGGAAGTTTGGGATTATTTAATACCACACCCATTAGTACAATTGGATCCTGGTATAGTACAACAGGAGTTGACGCCAATAGTTCCAATTCAAATCCTGGATTTAAAACACCACTTGGTAATTACAAAACAGTCGATTTACATTTGTCAGGTACCTCTATCAAAGGAACACCGAATAGCAATTTAAGCAGCGACTTCGACAATGATATCCGCAACAGTCCACCGGATATCGGTGCAGATGAAATACCAAACGATATTGGCGTGATAGCAATTGATTCGCCGACTACTGCAAACTTTTGCGGAAGAAGCCGAACCATTTATATGCGATTCAAAAACTTTGGATTAACTACGGTAACAGCCGCTCAATTTATTATAGTTTCAAATGGAAATATCATAAATATGTATAATTGGACCGGTTCTTTAGCTCCGGGTATAACCAGTGGATCCATTCCAATTGGCGCAGTTAATTTCACAGGTGGTAATTATAATCTGGCAATCATATCCAATTTGCCAAATAATAAGTTGGATAATAATTTATTAAATGACACCGCAAAAATTTCCTTCGTTGTAACACCAACCGTAATACCAACTTTAACCATTTCGACGGCTAATAATATTGTTTGTATCAATACCCCGGTAACATTTAAAGCCATCTTAACCAATGGAGGAACAAGTCCGCAATTGGTATGGAAATTAAATGGTTCTGTTGTTGGTTCCAATGATACCATTTATACCAACTCTGCGCTATCGAACAGCGATTCCATTACAGCAACATTAACTTCTAATGCGGCTTGTGCCAACCCATCGGTTGTGGTTTCCAACCAAATAAAAATGACTGTTGGTACTACCCTACCTCCTACTATTTCTATCAATCCTAACAGCAATAATGTTTGTCCGGGTACACCCATCAGTTTTAAAGCAACGCAAATTAATGGTGGCTCAACACCGCATTACCAATGGCTTAAAAATGGAATTCCGGTAGGAACTGATTCATCCTCGTATTTATTATCCGTTCCTGCTAACAACGATTTAGTCAAGTGTATCTTAACTTCCAATTTATCCTGTGCAAGTAAACCCAAGGACACTTCAACTGCAGTGGTTGTTCTGGTAAATCCGGTGTTGGTACCAACCGCAACTATCAGTGCAACCGCAACCAGTATTTGTGCAGGTGCCAGCGATACGTTTACCGTATCAGTAGTGAATGGTGGCAATAATCCGGTTTACCAATGGCGAAAAAATAACAATACCGTAATAGGGACAAACAGCAATACTTATATAACCACCAATCTCGCAGATAATGATTCTGTTTACCTAAATTTAATTTCAAATGCTCTGTGTGCGAACCCAACTACTGTTGTATCAAACAAAATAGGTATCCGAGTTAATCCAACCGTAACTCCCGCAGTAACTGTTACTGCCAGTAAAAACAATATTTGCACCGGAGATTCGGTAAAATTAAAAGCAAGCATAACAAACGGAGGAACAAATGCCTTGCTTTCATGGTATAAAAACAGCATTCTTTTACCAAACAATACCGATAGTTTTTATGTTAAAAACATTATAGATAAAGATACCTTTTATTTAACCGTTCAATCGAATGCAACTTGTTTAACACAAACTACAGCAACATCAAACAAACAAGTTATTCAAGTAAATCCAATTGTAACTCCTTCTGTTTCCATTCAATCTACCGCAACCACAATTTGTGCCGGAACAGCAGTTGTCTTTACTGCTACTCCGGTTAATGGCGGAAGCAAACCACTATATACTTGGATAAAAAACAATATCATCATTGGTAGTGACAGCAACCAGCTTACCACTGCTTTTTTGTTAAACAACGATTCCATTCAGGTAGTAATGGTATCCAATGCAGCTTGTACAACCAAAGCATCCGATACTTCAGCAAGAATTAAGATGACGGTCAATCCAACAGCAACTCCAACGATTCAAATCAGTACACCAACACCTGCCTTTTGTTCGGGATCGGCAGTAACATTTAATGGTGCTGTTTCTAATACCGGTACCAATCCGCATTATCAGTGGTATAAAAACAGCATTCCTTTCGGTCCGGATTCGGTTCGGTTTACTACCACCGGATACACCGATAAGGATACTGTGTACGCCGTTCTAAATTCAAATATTGCCTGCGCAACCACCAATCCGGTTACTTCCAATAAAATAACCTTACTAATGGTTCCGACTGTTGCAGCATCTGTTAGTATCAGCAATAACCTCAATAATATTTGCAAAGGAACGACGGTAACCTTTTCAACTTCGGTTGCAAACGCAGGTACTTCCCCTATTTTTCAATGGAAAATAAATGGCATCAATACCGGTACATCAACGGCAAGTTTATTGGTCGACAGTCTCAACAATGGAGATTCGGTGCAGGTTTTCATGACCTCTTCTGCAGGATGTGCGGTTCCGGCAATTGCGCCATCTAATAAAATTGGGATGGTGATAAAACCACTTGTTACGCCTAAAGTCTTCCTTACTGCGTCTGCCAATTCAGTTTGTATGGGACAAAGCATTACCATCACTGCAGCCGACAGCAATGGTGGAACTGCACCAAAACATACCTGGCTAAATAATAGTGGTGTGGTTGGTACCGACAGCATTGCTTATACTTCGGTATACAATAACTCCCAACTTATACGGTGTGTATTAACTTCAAACATTGCATGTGCATCCAAAACCAAAGACACTGCAAGTATCACAGTAACGGTAAAACCTTTACCTATCCGTCCGGTAATTACCAGAAGTGCAGATACCTTATGGAGTAGCGTCGCGGCCTCTTACCAATGGGCACGAAACAATACCGATATGCCAAGTGAAACAAACCGTTTTCATTTACTAACACAAAATGGAGATTATAAAGTAACCATCGACAGCAATGGTTGTAAAAATTTCTCCAATACATTTAATGTAGTAAAGTTAGCATTGAATCAACTTGATCAAACAACTCCGATAATGGTGTTTCCAAATCCTACTACCGGATGGGTGGAAATTCAATCGCCATTCAATAAGTTGGAAACAGACCAAATTACCTTAACGGATATAAACGGTAAAACCAGGCAATTGCGTTCGAATCAAATACATATATCCGGAAATCAAGTTCAACTTGATTTAAGTGATTTACCAAACGGGATGTATTTATTGGGTATCAACCGAGAAGACATCATTCAATATGTTAAAATAATTAAACAATATTAATCGGATTAAGAGGTACCCATAAAAAGAATACTTATCCTTGCAACGTACTGCTATCATTAATGCAAACATGAAAAAAACATCGGTTGTAATTTTAGGAACTTCCGGACATACAAAAGTTGTTATCGATATTCTGGAAAAACAGAATCAATATACCATTTTTGGATTGTTAAAAGGTCCGGATGAAACCATTACAGAACTGCTTGGATACCCGATAATAGGAGTTGATTCTGATTTACCGGGTATCATCAAATCCAATCCCGGATTATCCGCTATTATTGGTGTTGGAGATAACTGGTTACGGTATAAAATTAAAGGATCTATAGAAACCATTTGTCCCGGAATTGAATTTATCTCTGCCATCCATCCTTCTGCACAAATCGGAAAAAATGTTACCATTGGAAAAGGGGTTATTATTATGGCCGGGGTTATTATTAATCCGGGTTGTAAAGTAGATGACTTTACCTTGTTAAATACCAAGTCGAGTTTAGACCACGATAGCCATATGCATACATTCTCCAGCTTAGCTCCAAATTCGTGTGTTGGAGGTGATGTATCCATTGGAGAGTTTTCGGCGGTATCGATCGGCGCCAATATAAAAAATGGTGTTACTATTGGTAAACATGCCGTTATCGGCGGAGGATCCATGCTATTAACAAACTGCAACGATAATACTGTGATGTATGGCGTGCCTGCTAAATTCATCAGGGCACGTAAAGCAGGAGAAAAATACATGTAATTGCTTACCCGGTTTTAGTTGACGCTTGTCATACTTATTTCAATTCACACTTTATACATTTGGGTATAATTTTTGGTTATGGAAAAAATAAAATATACCCGATTTCTTCTGGTAAAAGATAATTTCTATAAATCGCCTGAAAAAGTTTACCAAACAGCATTAGAATCGGATTTCTATGCACCCGAGCATGCTACAGGTTACAGAAGTAAAAAAGTGTACCACGAAATAGGTATAAAAGAAAAGCTGGAAACCATTCTTGGAATTCACATTAATAGATGGGACACAGATCCTTTGGAAGAAAATGGGGTGTTTTATCAAGGTTTTTCGGAAGGAAAAAGAAAAGAAATTCCGGGAGTACATGCAGATGAACCCTATAACGATATTACAGTAGTTGTATACTTAACCCCAGGTTTACCTTTTAATTGTGGTACTTCCTTATGGCAACATAAAAAATCCGGTTTGATGGAACCCATGAAACCCACAGTAAAAAAAGGGGAAACATTTAACGAAGATGAATTTTTGTATCCATTTGAAAGGGACTCGAAAATCAGAAACAGATGGGAAGAAATAGATCGTGTTGGATATCGATTTAACAGAATGGTAGCATATCCATCAGGAGTATTTCATAGTGCTACCAACCATTATGGACACGCAGGTAAAAACGGAAGAATTTATCAAACATTTCGTATTGGTGTGGATTGGGATAGTTTTAAATTAAGAAATGTATAGTTAGTCAACCCTCAAAAAGTATTTTAAAAAGAATTTGTAGTTTCAAAATTAAATTATCTGTTTTATTTTGATTTTGGGGCTATGCGCCCCAAGCCTGCATTCACTTTTTTTCTTGATAAAAAAAGTAAACAAAAAAATCATGGCTTCCTATTTTTATGCTGCATTTTACGAATCGCACATCCCACGTAACCCAAGCCGCCCTTCGCTCTTGGCCATCACAAGCTCGTGGGTTACTTGCAAGTACCGGCGCAAATTTGCTCTTCTTAAATGCTACGCATAAAAATAGAAGGCCGCCAGCTTCGATGAACATTTAGATAAAATGAACATTCAATCCTTGTCGCAATGAATATAATCAGGCGCTATCTTATTATTAAAAGTATACTCAGAATTTGCAAGGATTTGTGGTTTTTGGATTGAAACTTTGCAATTATTTTGATGTGTTTTTATGGTGAAAGCATTGTTATTCCTAGCCTTTAATACTTTTTGAGTGTTGACTAGTTAATTTTTCAAAGCAAAATACCCAAGCAAGTTTGTTTGATAGGCATAAAGGTCAACCGGTTTCAATTTTACCAGTGCAACCATTTGATCGTAATGTAGTTTGTTTAATCCTTTCTGTAAAGCGGCCCAACAAGCATACTCTCCTAAAACCCTTTGTTCGTTATCGGTATATTCATTTTGGTTTATGTTTGATTTGGTTAAAAAATCATTTACCATACTTTCGATTGCCAATTGCCGATTACCTTTATACCGTTTTGCAATTAACTCGGTAATTTGTGATGAAATATCGGCAACAGTAGGCGGAATCTCCTTGTTCTCTTGCAGTACAATATTGCTTTCCGTAAAACGAACCAATGTTTTTTCTGAACTTCTATATCCGGGAGTTGTTTTAATCTTTCCAAACTCCTTTTCTGCAAGTTTTGCCAAATCCTTATCCAACGATCGGAAACCAAATCGATAATAAAACCAATAAGCTCCTGATTGTATTCCTTCCGGATTATCCAAACCATATTGATAAGGTTCTACTTCAATATAATCGACACCAAAAACTTGTTTGTACAAACGCAACAGTTGGCATAAAATCAAACCGGATTCACCTCCGCGGTATGGTTCAAAAATATTGATTCCAAAAAGCATCCGTTTTCCAAATATCCAGGCTCCACCATAGGATGCAGGATATCCATTTTTAAACAAGGTAAATCCAACATAGGACTCAAAGGATAATTGTCGTTCCGGAATCATGCTATAAAATGCAATGCTTATCCCTCTATTCAAAGTATATAATCGCAAAGAATCCTCCTGCATATAGGTTACAGGATCCGTTTCACGAGCAGTTAAAAGCAGAGAATTTTTAATTGTTTCAATTAGCTCTGATTTTTCTTTTGCCGATAATTCAGTTGGATTGCCAATCGGAGTTTGCAACAAACTTATATGGTCGAACCTTTTCCAAATCTCGCTTTGGATATCTATAGGAGTATTTAATTTGTTGAAGGCGCGGGATAATTTTTCGGTTTTAGGAAATACTTTCACATACATAGAAAGTGTATCAAATAAAAAATCCATGGTTAAGGGTTTATCCCTATACTTAGATAATTCCTGTACCAGAAATTCCGGAATATCTTTTGCCTCTACCCCAAGATATTCCAATAACTCTTCATTGGTCATGCCAGCTGTGGTAATTTCTCGTTCAACCGAAGGCATGGTAAGTTTCAATACTTCATTTAAGGATAATTGTGGATCTTCAAATCCATCAAACACCAATTCTAACTTTTTATTGTTTAATAACGACTGTATTATTTCGTGTGAAAATCTGGTACGAACAGGCGCAAATGGCAAACCACTATTAACCACACTTTCATGCATCCTGAATTTTTCCATTTTCATGAGTAAAGAAATTCGCTTTATCTCTTTAGTAGCTACCATCCTAATTTTGTTGCTTTGCGGATGCGCAAGGGTAAACAACAACATATCCATATAGATTGTGAGTTTGATAGGGTCGGTAATTTTAGCTACCGATAATTCACTTAAAAGATCAACCTTATTTTGGGCTGAATAAGCATCAAAAACAGTATATATTTTCTTAAACCGATTAAGTAATAAATTAAATGATTTGTTTCCGGGCATTCAATTGCGTTTAATCAAATATATAATACATCTAACATAAACTACAAACTATATTAGGTGAGATAAATCCTATATATTCGAAAAATGAGTTCTAAAAAACTAACGCTTTTGGACAGTACCATGCTGATTATGGGAAGCATGATTGGCTCCGGAATTTTTATTGTTCCTGCTGCCATGAGCAGGGAACTTGGTTCTCCGGGATTGCTAATTTTAGCATGGGTGGTTACCGCAATTTTAACCTGGTTAGCAGCACTTAATTATGGAGAATTGGCAGCTATGATGCCAAAAGCCGGTGGACAATATATATACCTGAAAGAAGCGTATCATCCATTGATGGGATTTTTATATGGATGGGCCTTATTTGCGGTTATTCAAACCGGAACTATTGCTGCTGTGGCAGTAGCTTTCGCCAAATTTACCGGGGTATTCTTTCCTTTTATTTCTGATAAATCCATTCTAATTTCTATTGGAAACTTTCATTTGCAAACGCAGCAATTATTGGCATTGGTTGTGGTATGGCTACTTACCTTTTCCAATTTCCGTAGTGTAAAAAGTGGGGCGCTGGTACAAAACATTTTTACCTTCACCAAAATCGGAGCGATTGTTTTTTTAATTCTTGCAGGATTATTCCATGCTTTTTCGCAACCGGCAATGCATATCAATTGGAACTGGAATGCTTTTGACTTTGATGGAAATTTCATTGGCATATTTAGCGTGGCTTTGGTTGGTTCTATATTCTCGGCAGATGCGTGGAACAATATCACTTTTACGGGAGGTGAAATTGAAAAACCGGAAAGAAACTTACCTCTTTCCTTATTGCTTGGAACAGGATTGGTACTGTTGATTTACCTTATCATAAATTTTGTTTACCTATATGTATTGCCATTTGAAGCCATACAAAATGCTCCTTCCGACAGGGTTGGAACTGAACTCCTAAAAACTGTTTTCGGAGAAACCGGCATGTATATAATGGCAGCCTTGATTATGGTTTCGACATTTGGTTGTATCAACGGTTTAACATTATCCGGTGGAAGGGTATATTATGCCATGTCGCTGGATGGATTATTTTTTAAACGTGCAGGGAAACTAAATAACAACCATTCGCCTCAATTTGCGTTGGTTATACAAGCAATATGGACCAGCATATTAACCTTATCCGGATCTTATTCCGAATTGCTCGATTATGTAGTGTTTGCCGTGCTGTTATTTTATATATTAACAGTTGGTGGTATATTTCTATTGCGCTTCAAACAACCTAATGCGGTTCGTCCTTATAAAGTATTTGGATATCCATTTCTTCCAATCCTTTATATTTTAATGGCAGGAACCATTTGCATGTGTCTTTTGATTTTCAAACCGGTGTATTCTTATCCGGGATTGGCGATTGTGTTGGCGGGGATTCCGGTGTATTTCTTTATTAGGAAGTACTAGGTGTTTTAGTACTGGGTGTTTTTGTTCTTAGTCGAACCTCAAAAAGTCCTTTTAAAAGAAATGTGTAATTTCAATATCAGATTAACTGTTTTATTGAGATTTTGGAGCTATGCGCTCCAAGCCAGCATCCCGTATAAAAACGGGACAAAAAAATCAAGGCTTCCTATTTTTATGCTGCATTTTACGAATCGCACATCCCACGCAACCCAAGCCGCCCTTGGCACCTGGCCATCGCAAGCTCGTGGGTTACTTCCAATTCCTAGCCCAAATTTGCATCCCGATATATATCGGGACTCAAATGCTACGCATAAAAATAGAAGGCCACCAGCTCCGAAAAACTTTTTAGATAAAATGAAGATTCAACCTTTGTCGCTGATAATAGTTAGAATAAATTGATCAACTGAAATTGCAAGCTTATTAATTTTTTGAACTGAAACCTTGCAAATAATTTGATGCAAATTAGCAGCGAAAGTATTGCTAAATCTAACTTTCATCACATTTTGAAAGTCGACTACTTAGTGTTTTAGTAAGGTGTCCTTCGGACAAATAATTACACCAAAACAGTCTTACGTAATTACAAACTTACATAATTACATAATCACCAAATAACTAGTTGCGCTCACCGGCAACAACTGCTAAAGTGAGTTGGTTTTCGAATGGCACCAGTGGACAGGAATAGTTGTGGGTATAAGCACAAAACGGTGCATACACAAAATTAAAATCAAGTTCTACTTTGTTCGTAGCCGGATTAAATTTTGCTTCCAGGTATCGTCCGCCGCCGTAGGTTTCTTTTCCATTGGTTAGGTCGCGAAATGGAATAAATAAGGTATGTATATTTCGGTAAGTGTTGTTTTGGTAGGCAAATAATTGCTGTGATTTACCGGCCAATTCAAAATGCAGTTCTGCTACTTTCATGTATGTTTGAACATCTCCCCCACTTTGTTTCATTTCAACTAATTCGGTTTGGGTTAACCAAATCATATCTGCCACTACCTTGTATGATTCATCGATTGGAAAGTAACGAATTCCTTTAAATGATTTCAATTCATTAGAATCGAGCGGACTTTCTTTTGGATTGGTATAAAATCCTATGGTTTGAGAACGGTATTTGTCTACTTTGTTTTCGTAATCCGATTTACGTTTACAAGAAACAAGTAAGATAAGACTTAAACTAAATAAAAAAAACCGCATCAATGTACCTCTGCTTCCTGGGATTGATAAACATATTTTGATGTTGGATCCTGGTGCACAAATGCCACCACTTTAAAGTGTGAATACGGAACAAGTTTCTCAATCTTTTTTACATACCGTCTTTTTATCACTCTACCCGGTGTTAAGGTAATCTGTGTTGTTGTGTTCAATAAATCGCCAACACTTGCAGTATACATATCACGCATTACGTGGCGATGTTCATAATTCGGAATAAATACCACTCCTCCAATACCATCCTTTGATTCCTGGGCATCAATGATGCTATCCTCAAGAATTGAAACACTAATAAAATTATCGCCACTTACACTTGCCGTATAAATAATTGCAACATCAGTAGTAAGTTCCTTTGTAGATTCATTATAACTAGCCGAAGCACTAATATTAACCGGTGTCGACTCCAAGAGTTCTGCATTCACGCTACTAACCCATTCGTCTCTCGGAACTATCGGGTCTAGTTTACCGGGGAACTTTTTACGGTTTATATAACCGATTGGAATGCTACCAGGTATCGCAACCATTTGACATATTTCACTTGCAAGTAAACTTCGAAAATCAAATGCACTTACAACAGGTGGATGGTTAACAGGATTACCTAGAGGTCCGGAGATGGTATTATACAATGCCACAACATTAACCCGACCTGGATTTGCGGTTACAATTCCCTTAGCAATAAGAGCAGCTTCAGGACAATTAACACAACTTACACCTGTAACATCTTCTAACAAAACTTCTTTTACCTGTGCATTTGGGATTTCATCAAGAATAAAAGTCGTATCAAAAGTACTTGTAGGAAGCTTGTAATTAATCCCTGGAGGTTCTTCTTCACAAGATGCCAGAGTCAAAATAAGAACAGAAATAAAAAATAAATGCCTTTTCATACCGGTAAATTTTGAAATGTAAATATACTAAAAATTGGTAACCATTGCTAGTCTGAATCCGCTAAAGGCAGGCTCTACCCTGCAAACACCGCCGGTACAATTTACCCCTGCAGGTTGCTTTAAAAATGCTGCCGTTACACGAGTAGTTTTGTAGGTATAAGCGGCAAAGAAGTTATAATAATGGATGAACTCAAATTCCTCACCGGGCAATGGCTCATTTAACGATCCATGTTCAAAATTTAATAAATCTCCGGCTGCAAATGACCAATGAGGCGAAATATTATACTCTAGAATTCCATTTACAAAACTTCCCAAATCTTGCTCGGTTTGCATGTATTGAAATTCGAAACGCAAGGATTGAGACGGAGTTAATTTATATGTTACTTCTCCAAAGGGAGTTAGTGCCTCAACATAAGGCGCATTTGCTTTTGCTTCGTATACCGTTTGGTTATATCCTATCGACTGAATTCCAATCAAGAATTTAAAAGACTTATTCACCTTCCTTTGAAAATCAAAATAAATTTCCCTAAACAATTTGGTTTGATCGTTCCAGGTAAAATCAAATGTTTTGAAATTAACACCTGCCAATGTTGTTACAATGGAAGTATTGATATTAAACTGTGTCTTTTTATTCGGCTTGAATGTCATCTCCAACTGCGCCGCATTTTCTCCCAACTCCTGCACCACCGAATTGTAGCGGGCTAACAACCGATAGGTATTTTGGCGGGTGATGGAAGGAAGGTAAATGATGGTTGCGTTATTAGGCGGAGGTTGATTTTCTAAAGGAGAAGTACGGAATGGGAATTGCTCAATTCGTTTAAATTGTGCATTGATACCCACCCCTGAATTAGAATAGGATAAACTACCAAAATACACTTGTCCATCTGCATTGATTAATTTGTTATTCACATCCAATATTGCTTCCTGCGTTTTGTAATTGTATTCGAGCATCAACGAGTAGTTACCATAATTTAAGGTATTGTATACCTGAAAAAGATAGGCATTGTATTTCGGATCAAAGCGGTCTTCGATGGGATAACTATTAATGGTTGAAATGATTGTACTCATGGAAGTATTATCAATCGTACGATTCACAACAGATGCTCCCACTTCCGTTGATAGGTTATCTTTAATGCGAAACAAATGTTCGAGATTTACTCCTTTTATAATGGATTCGCGGATATCAAACCGATACTTCTGCTGACCGGTAAAGGCTTTTAACTGGGTAAATTCTGTGGGACGAAAAATTACCCGGGCACCTAAAATAGCAAAATCGATTCCTAAAGTTCGGTCTTCGTAAGCACGAAACGACATCCCGGAACCAAACTGCTCATAAAAATATCCGGCTGTTACATTAAACTTATCAATGTCTTTGCTCACCTGCCAAAAACCAATACCACTTTTGCTGTATGCCTGTTGTGGATTAAATAATGGCGTATTATTAAACGCATCAAAACGAAATGCCACATTAAATCCCTTTTGTTTGTAATTTAAAAACAACCAATTGTCAGAGGATGATTTCTGATACAAATATTGGGTGGTATTGGCGCCAATCCTGTCGTCGCGCAGGTAAAACTGGTTATTGGTTTGGTAATTTCCGGATAGTTGACCTTTATCCTCCTGTTTCTCTCCCTCTGTATTTTGGGCATTAACACCCACAAAAGCCAGAAATCCTAAAAAAGTAAATATAATCCTCTTCATTCCACGGTTTAAAGGGGGGCAAAATAGGAAAAAAGGAGTAGAAAAGAAATGATTAGATAGGAGATATAAGTTATAAGATATGAGATATAAGATATGAGATATAAGTTATAAGATTTACCTAAACACTAAGTACTTAAACACTAAGTACCACAACACCCAGCACTTAAACACTTACCGCAGCTGTATCTTATACGTTTCGTTACCCGATTCGGTTTCTATGGTTATAAAATAAAATCCTCGTTCTACGGTAGTTGTATTCCAATCCCATAAATTAGCATTCGGTGCAATTTGAACAATTATTCTACCTGTTACATCCATAATTTGTAAGGCATTCATTTTTTGGGAATGTTGGATATGCACCTTATCTGTCGCAGGATTCGGGTAAATGAAGATTTCATACTTACTTAATAAATCCTCTATTCCGGTAAAATTAGAGCGATTCAAAACCACCGAAAAGTTTTGGTTGGCATATCGTGAGTAGGTTCCCATGGTTGCATTTACCCTCCAAATTGCTTTATAGGTCGATGATGGATATAAACCCAAGGCTAACGACAATGCTCCTTTGCTCATGGTGTAATTGGTATCATTTCCGCTGTTATTGGATGAAGCAGAAATTTTTGGGGTACTGAAGTCTCCGCCCAAAGTATCCAATTCAAAAACATAATTTGCTTGTAAGGTTCCGGTTGATACAGCCTTCGACCAATTAAAAACTACAGCATTGGAAGGGTCGCCACTCAAATCAAACGAGCCATTTAATACCGGATTTAACAAAGTAAACGGCAACAACGAATCGGTTGAAGTTGGTATAATATCGTCGATGGTATGGGGAATAATATAATACCCGTTAAATAAATAAGGTGCAACGGTGCTCGAACTTTGCTGACCACCAACCCCAATGATATCAAAGGTTCTGCTGGTTGGTAACAATTTTCCGGGCAAGGAACTCGTACTGATAATTCGAATTGAAATGGTGTCGGTGGTTCCATCCACAATTGCCGGATAAGTTATGGATGTCCAGTTTCCTGTTTGCGGAGAAAGAAATTTCACCTTGTTAATTCGGATATAATTATTTTCTGTCGCTTCATTTAATTTGGTAGCGATAACCGGTTGTTTAATCGTATTGTCATGTGTAAATAGTTGCATCGTATCCAAACTAACCATTAACAACCCCCTGTTGGAAGTAATGTTTCCCTGAATTTCTACACTATCTCCTTCTGCAACCAAGTATCCAAAAATCTTTGTCGAATGACCGGCTGTAATACCACCGGTAGCATCTTTAATTAAAAATTTCAGACCCGAATTGGTTTGGTTAAAACCATACACCAATCCCCTCAACCTTACCCGAACATTAAGCGAATCCGGAACACCTGTTATTGGGTTGATTTTATTGATACTGCTGATGTTGGTTAATGGTGCCGGAGGAAGTGAACCTCCTGAACCTGTTATTCCTTCCGAATACACCGAATCGATATCTTGAACGATATAGATCAAAGCATGGTAAGTTTTGTTTTGAATGATACTGCTTAAATTAACGAAATTGGTATCGGCACGAAAAACACAATACGCATTGGAATCATGTTGGTATTTTGAACCCCATCCAAATGTTGGATTGGCCCCATATGAAATTACATTCCTTGTTGGATTGCCACTTACAATTGCACTATCTGCTTTTAAAAACACCAAGGTCGTATATCCCGCATTTACATATCCTGCAGGTTTGGTCCAGGTTAATTTCGTTGTAACAGATGTTTGCCCAATAAAAACAATATCACTTACCGGTAACGATGCAGTTGATGCCACAGTGGTAAGTGCTGTAGAATAGGACGAGTCGGCATTACGTACCACATAAGAAAGCAAGTAATATGTTTTAGCCGGATTTAAACCTGTAACCATCACCATCGTATCATTTCCTTTATACACACAATGCGCATTCGAATCGAACTGATAATTGCTACCTAACTTAAAATTTACATTGGATTGATACAGCATGGTTGCAAAACTTGGTGACCCTTGTGTAACTGCAGTACCCTCTTTTAGAAATATGAGGGTAGTATACTCTGCAGATTTGTAGCTTGTATCTTTTTTCCAGATGGCTGTTGCAGTTTGGGTTCCGGTTTGTTTTAACTTTACACTTACCAAGGGATTTGGAGGTAAGGTTAAACCGAATGTTGTACCCGAGGCCGTTACCGGAAGTGAATACACGGAATCCTGGTTGCGAACAAGGTATACCAATATATGGTAATTTGTTGCGAGCTCAAGACCGAATATTTTAACGGATCCACTATCGCTATTCATCATACATTTAGCAAGCGAATCATGTACAAACAGAGTTCCATTTAAGGTAAAATCTGTATTTGGAATATATCCGGTTAGATTTTTATTTGGATAAGTAACGGTTGCAATAGCATCCGACTTTTTAACAAAAACCAAGGTCGACATAGTTGTGTTACTATATGCAACAGGTTTGGTCCAGTTTATGGTTGCAGTGTTTTGTCCGGTTGCATTAAAATTCACACCCGTTACAGCAACAGGCTGAGAAAGTGTTGAAACAGCAGCGTTTAATACATTTGAATAGTAAGATGAATCGGTTGTTCTTACCACATATGCGCTTGCGTAATACGGAAGTCCTGTTAATAATCCTGTTACCGTTACACTAGATCCGTCACCTTTATACACACATTTTGCGGTTGAATCTTTCACAAAATAGGAACCGTTACCACTAAAATCGGAATTGGCTGTATAAATTGAAGGATCATCTGCATAAGTTCCCGTTGTAACCATAGGTGCTCCCTGTTTAAGAAAAACCAATACAGTCATGCTGCTATCCAAATAAGTTGGTGGCTTAACAAAATTGATTGTAGTGTTAGTAAATGAAGTAGAACTGAAATTAATATTTGTTATGGAAGCTGGTTTATTCGCCTGGGTAGTGCCAGATGAAGTTGTTGGATTAGAATAAACGGTATCCGGATTTCGAACTATATACACCAATAAATAATAAAATGTATTGGAAGTGAGTCCGGTTATATTTACAAAATTAGTATCTCCATTAAAAACACATTTTGCCAAAGAATCATTTTGATACAATGATGAACTTCCATTAAAATCGGTATTTGAAATATAAGAAGAAGTCGGATAGGTTGGTATTCCTTGTGTAACTGCACTTGCCTTTTTGACAAATGCAATGGTTTGCATGGTCGCGGGATTATAATCTCCCGGGCGATTCCATTTAAAATTCACATTATTCAATCCGTTTGATGGTATCGTAATTGTATTAGCAGGTGCAAGTGGACCAATATCCGTTCCCATGATATCACTCCAACCTAAACCAACATGAATTCCATCAATTTTGGCATTAGGAGTTCCTAAGTTTCCCTGACGAAGAAATACACGAGAAATATCTGTAGCATCCGAACCAACCATTTTGCTTCCTGCATCATAAACCGGCTGGTTAGTTAAATCGGGATTTATCCAAAGCAATGTACTGTCGTTTGCCGTTCCGTTTAAAAAGGTATACGCAAATACCACCAAGTGGGTAGTATTTACATCCAAATCTTTAGCTGAAAATGTACTGGTAGAGTTTGCGTTTCCTCGAATTCCAAGTTGGTAAGTATTTCCAGCTGTTCCTTTACGAATTAAAATCCTTCCCATGAAATTGGATGTTCCGGTTAGGGGTAAAAATCCGGTAAAGTAATCTCCGTTAGCACTTGTATTTAAACTTAACCCGATGGTATCACTTACATTTAATAACATGGCGCAATAAATTGTATTGATACTTTTTGATGCAAATCCACGATATGCATCTTCGGCAGAAGCAGTAGTTGAAACCATGGTAACCGAATTGCCAATGGAAGAAGAACCATATCCGCTATAAGCTAAACTGTTTGCTGCAACTTGCAAATTACTTGTATTGCCGGTTAAGGTTGTCCAGTTGCCCCCACCGGTGTTTGATCCAGAATTGGCACTTGTTAAAGCACCGGTTGCATAAGAAAAATTTTCATTCAATAAGGTTTGCGCAAACAAATTGCCTGCACCAATTATAAATGACCAAATAGCAATTGTAATTATCTTATACATAGGATTTTATTTGAAAGACAAAGTAACTGATTTATTCCATATAGTTTTGTTAATATTATCCTAAATGCACAAAAAAGCCGTATCTGTTTACACAAATACGGCTTCTTTGATTGGGATTTAAAATTAGCGGTTAATATGCACTTTGTGCTGCACTGTAATATTTCCATATTTTAAATGCAGCAGATAGATTCCCGGCATACAAAACGATACATCCATCCGGTAAGTGCCATTGTTTTCGACTACTTGCAAACGACTTGCCTTGCCTGTAATATCAAACAGAATTGCTTCATCAGGTTGTTTACTTTCACCACCAATAAATAACATATCATTGGCAGGATTTGGATAAATCTGCAAGTTCGACATCTCCTTTACATCATTTAATCCACTGTATAATCCTTGTGTAAATGTAATTACATGGAAGGTATCTACATTCCTTTGGAAGCTTCCACCATACGCTGCAACCGCCCACTGACCTTTAAATGTTTGTCCATTGGTTAAACCCAAAGCAGTTGTAATTTCACTTGCCATCTTGGTTAAATTGGTATCTAAACCACTGTTATCGGATGGGAAAACAAGTCGTGGACTGGTGAAATTTCCACCGAAAGTATCCAGTGCAAAAATATAATTTGGCGTAACTCCTGTAACCGTTACAACCGGTTTTGTCCAGGTAAATTTAATAGCAGTAGATGGATCGCCTTGTAAAGCAACTGTTGCATTGTTTATTGGGGTCAGCAATTTAAATCGAAGCAAGGTATCATTTGGAGCCATCGGACGAACCAAATTAATTACATGGGTTGTATCTGATTTGCGTTTAAATGTACCACCGGTAGCAACTACTTGCCAAATACCTCTATAACCTTGACCCGGAGCAAGCAATAATAATTGCGCAAGGTTGGTTGCCCGAATACTGAACGTTGTATCTAAACCACCATTGCCCGAGTTAACAGATAGTACCGGATTAGAGAAATTGCCTCCAATCGTATCCAATTGGAATTTATAATTTGGAACTATTGCCGAATCGATAGCATGCGATTTTGACCAAACAAAATTAATGCGCACACTGGTATCAGCCGGTAATACAAAACTTGCATTGGATATCGGTGCGATTAATTTAAATGGTTTAAGGGTATCGCCAACCGGCGGTGGACCTTGAACCGGAATTACATCCATTGCAGTGCGAGGGAACAATTGATATCCGTTGAATGCAAAAGGCGCTGCGCTACTTGTACTAAACTGAACTCCTAATCCTATGATAGAGAACATTGGTGTTGGAGGTAACGGTTGACCTGCAAGTCCGCTAACATTTAATACACGCAGTACAATCGTATCGTTTTTGGTATTGGTAACCGAAATATTTGAACTGGTTGTAGGCCAGTTGCCACCCGGAGGCGTATTGATAAATTTAACGGAATCAATGCGTAGCAAATCATTTTCTCCGCTTTCATCCACCTTACTTACCAAACGAGGCATTTGTAAAGGTTTACCTGAACCCAATTTTATAATGGTATCTAAATTAATTTCTGCCAAACCTCTAAAAGTTGTAACACTTCCTTCGGCTTCTACACTATCTCCTTCGGCATAAGTGGTATATCCAAAATTACCTGTATTTCTGAATAAAGTGGTTCCTCCTGTTGCATCTCTAACCACAAATTGCAAACCGGTTGTACGTTGGTTATATCCATAGGTAACTCCTCTCACACGTACCTTCACATTCATCGAATCCGGCACACCGGTTGTTGGATTAACCGAAGCAATAATATTTATAGGATATAATGGCGGTAGAGGTAATACTGTTCCGTTTGCAGTAGCATCGGCTGAATAAATAGAATCGCCATCTCTTATAACATAAGCCAAAACATGATAAGTGATTCCGCGTTTTAGGTTTAACACATTTACAAAATTGGTATCTCCTTTATAAACGGTATAAGCCGACGAATCATTTTGATAAGTGGTACCTAACATAAAGGTAGATGAAGCAGTATAAGTTGCGGATGGTTTTGTTGGCGTTCCGGCATTAACTGCTGCACTTTCTTTTACAAATACCAAGGTCGACATAGTTGCATTATTATATCCTACCGGTTTTGTCCAACCAATTTTAGAAGATGAAAGCGAAACACCTGACATAGTTAGGTTTAATACCGGTTGCGGAAGAGGAAGTCCGGTTGTAAAGGTTGTTGTTTTAGCAACAGACCATGCTGAATCATTATCTCTCACAACATAAACTACAAAGTGATAGGTTGTGGCTGGTTCAAGACCTAACATAGCAACCTTAATAGCGTCGCCTATATAGGCACATTTTGCCAACGAGTCATTTTCAAAACGCGTACCATTTGCACTGAAATCTGCATCGGCAGTATAGGAATTTGCGGATTTTTTAGGTGAACCCTGATTGATTGGCGTTCCTTTTTTTGCGAACACCATAATATTCGTATTACTATCCACATGCATGGAATCCTTTAACCATGCTACCACACCGGTATTGCTACCTGTATTATTTGAATTTGCATTTACTACAGGAATAGGAGGTGGAACCAAACCAAATGTAGAACCATTCCCTGCAACTCCATTTGAATAAACAGAATCGCCAATCCTAACGGTATAAACCAGCACGTGGTAAAGTGTACTTAAATTCAAACCGGTTACGTCCACAAAATTGGTATCTCCATTGAATACACATTTTGCCAAGGTATCATTTTCGAATGGCGTTCCTCCAGCACTAAAATCAGAATTTGCAATATAATACGCCGCATTATTTTTTGGCGTACTATTCAGAATCGGATTGAGCGGTTTAACAAATACCAAGGTTTGAAGCAACGCACTGCTATAACCTGCTGGCCTATTCCATTTAACTAAAGCCGAATTTTGACCTGTTCCGTTTACTATTAAGGAAGTAACAGCTGCCGGACCACCAATGGTGGATCCATTACCTATGGTAGGGTTTGAATAATAAGACGAATCAGTTTTTTTCACTACAAATGCAACAGCATGGTAAAGGGTGTTTGGAAGCAAACCGGTGATGATGGTTTTAATGGAGTCGGCATTGAAAACGCATTTTGCTGCAGAATCAAATTCGAATCGGGTTCCGTTTCCTGCAAAGTTGCTGTTAGCCGTATAAAACACCCCATCTTTACCTGTACTAAATGGCGGGAAATTAACCGCGCTTCCTTGTTTTAAAAATACCAAAGTAGTCATGTTGCTATCGGTATAATTCACTGCAGGGTTCCAGGTTAACATACCCGAGTTGGTGGTCATGTTGCTGAATTTTAAACTCGAAATAGGCAGTGGTCTGTTGGATAAAGAAGTATCTACTTTAATGGTTGCATTCGAATACACGGTATCCTTGTCTCTAACTACCAATAACATAAAAGAAAATGGTGTAGCTGCAGTTAAGCCGGTAACGGTAAATTTCGTTGTATCTCCTTTAAATACGCACTTTGCAAGACTATCATTTTCGTAAGTTGATGTTGCCAATGTATAATTTGAATTAGCGGTATAATAGTTCGGGCTCTTTGTAGGTGTGCCGGGAAATAAATTGGGTCCTTTTTTTACAAATCCTAAAATGGTTATCAAACTATCAATATGGGATGAATCTTTTTGGAAGGAAACATCTGCTGAGGTTGGGGAGGTGAATTTCACGCTTAACGCAAAAACAGGCAAAGGAGGTGTAACTGATCCAAAAGTAATTCCACTTAAACCGGAAGGAGTAGAATATGCTGAATCTGCATTTCGTACACAAACTACCATCGCAAAATATGCTGTACCTTGCGCTAATCCGGTTATATTTACAGTATTTCCATCCGCATTAAAAACACATTTAGCTGCAGTATCATTTTGGTATCTGGTTCCACCAATTGTCCAATTGGTATTCGGTATATAATCATTTGAATTTTTATTTGGAGTACCTACTGTAACAGCAGAACCTTTCTTTAAAAACACAAGGGTTGTCATCGTGCTATCCACATATCCGGGAGCTTTTTGCCAATTAATATTCATGGTTGTTTGTCCGGTTCCGGCAACGATTAAACCAAACACTGGTGGAACGGGTAATTTACCCCCTCCTACAACAACATCGGCCCATGTGCTACCAACTCTAATTCCATCAATTGTATGTGCAGCGGTACCAGTACCTCCTTGTCTAATACACACGGCTTTCACATATTTTAAATCAGTTTGTGTAACATCTGTTGCTGTTAATGTAGGTATAGGTTCAGATGCAGGTAATCCGGTTTTAATCACATATGCATAAGTACTATCGTTGGTTGCTCCAGGTATAATAACATATTTTAATACTACTATATAAGTAACATTGGTATCCAAATCGCCAGACCAAACCGCACTAGCTACGGTAGCACCTTTGGTTAAACCCAAAACAAATTTACCACCTGTTGACCCGTCTTTAACCCAAAATTTTCCTCTAAAAACATTACTACTTGTAGGACCAGCGGAATCACATAAATGGAAAAAATAATCTGCAGTTGCACCACCTGAGGCTTTAACATTCAATAAATAAGAAGTGTATACTATTCCTGAACTAAGAGTTGGAATAACTTCGCGATTGATGTCTCTTCTTGAACCGGATCCGTGCCATGCAAATGCGGCCCCTCCAATTCCTGAAGATGGATAATTGGTATAAGTTAAACCCGTAGGAAGATATTGAACCGGATCAGCAGTCCCACTATGAACATACCAAACTCCGGAAGCAATACCAGTAGAAGGTAATGAATCTTGTGTGCTGCCATAATTGAAGTTCTCGTTTAAGGAGAGCTGTGCATATGAAGCCATATAGAAAAATGACAACACTAAAAGGAAGTATATTTTTTTCATAATTTGAAAATTTGTAGCATGCAATATAAGAACCTGTTTGATAATTTGATAGCAATCTTGATAAATTTATCTGAAATGCATTTCAAACAAAATATGGCTATATTAATACCGTATCACAACAGGTCAAAGGAATTATTATCCTTAAAATTTAATGGCAATTCCGGTAATAATATGCCTTTGCGCCAAATACCTTGCCGGATTTTCGGGTGTTGGTCCGGTTACCCCTAAACGAGGATCCCTGTATCTTGGATCCACCCATGTATCCGGTACATTGTCGCCGTATTCGTATGCCTTGCCTGTAACCGGATTGATAATGGCAGCATTCTTATTGTTAAACAGATTGGTGATTTGAATATTAAAAGTAACAACTGCAGTTTTCTTGATTTTCCACCATTTCGAAAAAGTAAAATCAGCCCAGAACCAATACTCTCCTACCTTGCTCCAACGGGCATCCGGATTTGGATCTACTACGTACATTGGCCTACCTGTATTTGGATCGTTGCGGTCGAAAATATATGGCGTGTATCTTACTCCTGAACGCAATACAGTTTCAAAATAAAAACTCATATTGTTTAGCCAACTTTGTCCAAATGCTCCTTCCTTATTGCTAAATTTAAACAAGTGGTTGGTTTTAAAATCAACCGGAATATCCCATGGTAAAAAATATTCTTTGGTATCTTCCACCGAACCGCTTGCCTGTAAATCTTTAATTGCTTCGTTCGCACTGGCACTTTGACCTGTTGTGGTCATGTAGGTAATTGCCATTTGACCATTATACCAATTTCCAATTCGTTTTATGTATCCCAATTCTAAACCTCTTGATCGGGCATAATCGCTATTAATGCGAATGGTTCTCGAAACCTCTCTTCCCGTTACATCCGGAATAAGCAAAGATGTTGAGGTAATAAAATCGTATTTATCTTTCCAGAAAGCGGTAAGTGTTAAGGCATCGTTGCTGGTAATTTGTGTTTTCAAACCGATTTCATAGCTAATATCTACTTCCGGATTTAAATCCGGATTACCTACACTGGCAACCGTTGACCGATCCTGATACAATGGATTAAATCCGGGATACACATAAGAAGGATGTGGTAAAATCGTTGTATGCGTATAGTTAAAATAAAGCATTTGGTTTTCGCGAATCGGAAAGGTTGCGGATATTTTTGGTAAGAATCGAAACTTATAACGCAGGTCGCCGATTTTTACACTGTTATCCAAATAACTTTCTCTGAATTCAGGCAGAATTGGCGTGGTGGGATCGTTAATAGCATCGTCTACATATTTTCCGGGTGCCCAATACTCTAACCTTCCCCCAATACTTGCAACCAATCCTTTGTATTTTATCTGGTCCATCACATAAAAACCACCTCTTTGCGGATTAACCTGCCATACATCGCTTTGTTGACCCAAACGAAAACTTTGCGAACTTTCGCCACTTGCCAATGGTATTGGAGCCCCAATCCAAGGACGAATGATATCAATCCATTGCATTTCCTGAAATTTTAACTCCGCTCCAAAAACGAGTGTATTCAAAGAGTTTTTAGAAACTAAATTTCCTTCCACTTTAGCAGTATACTCTTCAAAATAATGGTCGTGCCATAGCGTGGCAATTCCTCCATTATTATAAAAGCCACTTGGCATGTTTACATAACTAATATCTGCCCCCGGATTAAAATAAGTGGTTGGAAACAAGGTGATACTTGCCGGATCAAATTCAGCATCCACATCATCCGGTCGCCAATATCTTCCATTTGCATCTGCTCGCAATCGCACGAAAAAACGCGACAATAAAACGGTGTACGTAAACCGATTGTTGATAGAATGTTTCCAATCCAGAGAGGTAACATATGAATCATGCGTATAGGTATTTGCATTATCCATCATTTGCGAAAAATTATATTGATATCCGGGTTGATAAGGCAAATCATTCCCAAATATCCGAAGCATATTTACATCCTGATTTACCGTAACCGATCTAATCTGAGTAAGTGTAATTGTTTTGCCTTGTTTAAATTTATAATGCAGATTGGCAAAGGCACTCCATCGGTTATCCTGGTAAGGAGCCCAAGTTTTTCCATTGTTACCGTCGTACAAAGAGGATTTCACTTGGTTTGCAGGATTTTTATAAAATTCATCCGTAAAAGATGCCTTTAATGCGACCGAAAATTTCAATCTGTTTGCCAAGGTTTTTTTAAATAATGGTCCATTAAAATTTAACTCCGCAATCTGCGAATTCCAACAACTTTGATAGTCCTTATTGAATCCGAAATTGTCCCTTTTGTAATTGGCAGATACTTCTAATTTGTCTCCCCCTCTTCTCGTTTTTGTTCTAATTACACCAGATGTTGCATCTCCTACATCCGCGCCAATTCCACCGGTTGTAATTTCAATATCGCTGATGGCATTTGAACCGATATCCAATCCAAATCCGGTTCCGGCTAAGGGATCTGTAACCCTCACCCCATCAATAAAAACTCCGGTTTCGTAGGTTCGACTTCCGCGGATACTCACACCGGCCGGAGATTGTATCACACCCGGTTGGGTATTTACAATTTGTTGTAATTGACGGGATGGAGCCAGATCAATGGCTTCTTGCGAAATGGTATTTACCGATTGTGCTTTATCAATATCGATTAATGGCCGCTTTCCAACAATTACCACATCTTCATCAATGGTATAAGTTGATGGCTGCATCTCCACATTTAGTTCTTTTATTTCACCGGCTTTTACACGTATTCCGGTTATTAAAACTTTTGTATAACCAATATAGGTGACTTCAATACTGTATTCTCCCGGCTTAATATTTTTGATACTGAATTTTCCGTTCACATCGGTTGCCGCTCCAAAAGAAGTGCCTTTGATGAGTACACTAACCCCAATTAGTTCCGAATTGTCTTTCTTATCTTTTATGATACCCTGGATAATTCCTGTTTTATTTTGCGCATACAAGGATGACAGGGTTAACCAATAAAAAATAAAACAAACCACTAGCCGTGTCATACAATAATGATATAGGTAATTATTGGAGCAAATTACGTGTTTCTATTTAGTTGCCAAATGAATTTATATGATGCTTATGTGAATTGTTGCATGCAACCGAAATTCTTCTTTTTCCCTCTTGTATTTAAATATATTTGTATTCCGAAACATGGGTTATAACTTCCGCCATATCAACACCTTTACCTGGAGTATTTTGCTGCTTTCATTTTTAGCAGCCTCCTGCGAAAAACGGTATTGGTATCGCAAAAAAGTCCGCGAACCTAATACACAAACCATTTATCATTTTCCAAAAACGGTGAAAGTAGAAATTCAAAACCTTTCTCCTGAATTTATTTCTCCTGCTTTTGAACAGAAAATAAAACAGGCAGGCCTAAATGAATTAAACAAACAAGGATTTGTTTTAAGTAGAAAAGACACTCCTAACTATTCTATGGTAATCTTTTTAAAAGTAGATTCCTATTATGTATACGGAAGTAAAACAGGTGTATCTACCGGTGGTAATTACCATTCGGTATTGAGTAAAAAACGACTAGGAACAGATTATAGCCATGCTTTGAAAGAAAAAAATATGGTGAAAGAACTCACTTTTAATTATAAAATGATTTCTCCTAAAAATGGCAATCTTTATTGGGAATCCGATGATGGCCTTTACTTTTTTAATGAAGAGAAAAAAGATATCCGAAGAAGTGTTGGAATTGTTAAATATGCGCTTTCAAATGTACCATGAAGAAGTGCTTGGTGCGAAGTGGTTAGTGATTAGTAATACGGTTCACCGTTTCTTTTACCTAATGACTATTGCCTAATGACTAATGACCAATCCCTAATGACCAATGCCTACTGACCACTCACCCCTAACTTAAGCATTTCCTGCAATTTGATAATAACCTCATCAACTTCTGCCTTTGTATTTTGCTTGCCAAAGGAGAATCTTACAGAGGCTCTTTCAGGACTTGCGCCAATTGCATTTAATACATGTGACCCTATACTTGATCCGGAAGAACAAGCACTACCACCCGATGCCGAAACTCCCGCGATATCCAATTTAAACAACATCATTTCACTAATTGGAGAAGGAGGAAATGATGCACTTAATACCGTATACGTTGATTGACCATCTACATCCCCATTAAAAGAAATTCCGGGAATTGTATCCATTAAACGGCTCTTCATATAATTACGAACTTCCATCATATTGGCTTTGTCTTTTTCGAGGTCGCGATAACAAACTTCAAGCGCCTTAGCCATGCCAACAATGCCATACACATTTTCGGTACCTGCTCGCATGTTGCGTTCCTGAGAACCACCGGTTATAAAAGGATGTAATTTGGTAGCGGCATTCATGTAAATAAATCCAACCCCTTTTGGACCATTGAATTTATGGGCACCGGCTGCTAAAAAATTAATATGTAATTTTTGTAAATCAAAAGTATAATGACCCACGGTTTGAACCGCATCGCAATGAAAAAGTGCGTTGTATTTTTTACACAACTCTCCTGTTTTTTCGAGATCCAGTAAATTTCCTATTTCATTGTTCACATGCATCAGAGAAACCAAACTATTTGAATTCTGCTGCAACAAAGTTTCCAATGAGGTAAAATCAATATGTCCGTTAGGTAGTAATTTAATCAAATGCATTTTTGCCTTGCCATCTTTATCCAATTCTTCTATGGTATGCAAAACGGCATGGTGTTCGATTGGTGAAGTAATCACATTTTTAATGCCCGAAAATTGTACCGATTGACGAATAGCCATATTATCGGCTTCTGTTCCACCTGAAGTGAAAAATATTTCGCCCGGGGTGCAATTCAATAATTTGGCAATTTTACGTCGCGAGTCTTCTATCAGTGTGCGAACGATTCTGCCTTGTGCATGGGCCGCAGATGGATTTCCATAAGATTCCTGCATCACTTCCATCATTGCGGCAATTACCTCTTTGTCGAGCGGAGTAGTTGCCGCATTGTCGAAATATATTCTTGTTTCCGTACTCATATTGTTATTTCTTTTTCCCGTTAAGTATGTATCCGATTAAACGATAAATTAATTTAGCCATGGTATATTCTGAAAGAATAGAACCTTTAGCCGGTGCAATTTCAACTACATCAAAACCAACAACATTCTTTTTATCACAAACCATTTTCAAAAATTCAAGGGTTTCATTCCAGAATAGTCCGTTTGGCTCAGCTGTACCTACTGCCGGAACAACCGAAGGATCAAATCCATCTGCATCGATACTGATATACACATTTTTTCCGATCGTTTTTAAAGCCTGAACCATCCATTGCGGATTGTTTCTGATTTGATGCGCATAAAAAGTATGGATATTCCCTGATTTTTTTATCAAAGTTGCTTCTTCTATGCATTGTGCTCGGATTCCTATCTGCGTTAAAGAAACTCCCATATCATGCACCCTTTTCATCACACTTGCGTGGGAATATGGGTTGTCGTGGTAACTTTCTCTTAAATCGGAATGTGCATCAATTTGCAACAAACAAACATCCGGATATTTCTCCTTGATTGCTTGCATGGTTCCGAATGTTATGGTATGCTCTGCTCCGATGGTAATAGGAAATTTATTATCCTTTAACAACCCCGCAGTTACTTTACGGATATATTTGATGGCACGAGCATCCACCTTATTTTTAAAGTCCATTGGCGGAACGGTACAAATTCCACATTTGGTATACGTTTCCTGATCCAATTCTTCATCGTACAATTCAACAAATTGTGAGGCATTTAAAATGGCTTCAGGACCTTTAGAAGAGCCCTGTAAATAGGATGACGTATATTCATAAGGGGCACATTGAATTACAAATTTAGATTCTTTGTAATTGCAATATTTATCTTCTGTTATTGCCAGAAAATTCTTTTTTGCGTTCAGGTATTTCATATAAAAAAAGCAAATATAATTAAATGTTCGATTTATGATTTTGAGGCCATGATGGACTCCGGATGCTTCTTGTTTGCCAATTGACCACATGCAGCATCGATATCTTTGCCACGACTTCTTCTTACGGTTGCTATCACTCCGTTTTTTCCAAGATAATTTACAAACTGGTCTATTTTTTCGGTATCAGCTTTCGTAAAAACACCATCTCCAATCGGATTGTATTCAATGATATTTACTTTAGCGGGTACTTTTTTACATAAGTTAATGAGCTCTCGTGCATCGGCAATACTTTCATTAAAATTATGAAAAGCGATATATTCAAAAGTTAATTTTCCCCTGGCATTGCGACTAAAATATTGTAAGGCATCTGTAACTGCTTCCAAACTATTGCTTTCGTTTATCGGCATAATTTGATCGCGCTTTTTATCATTAGCTGCATGCAGCGACAATGCCAAGTTAAACTTCACCTTGTCATCTGCCAGTTTTCGAATCATTTTTGCAATACCTGCTGTAGAAACTGTAATTCTATCGGATGCCATATGCAAGCCTTTTTCTGAAGTAATCATTTCTATGCTTTGCATTACATTGGCATAATTTAACAAAGGCTCTCCCATTCCCATATACACAATATTGGTTAATGGAATTCCATAATGTTCAATTGCCTGGTTGCGAATGGCAACAACCTGGTCATAAATTTCTCCGGCGGTAAGATTTCTAACCCTTTCCATTTTTCCGGTAGCGCAAAATTTGCATGTTAAACTACATCCAACTTGGGAAGAAACACAAGCAGTAACGCGTTCTTCGGTAGGTATAAGAACCCCTTCTACCAGAAATCCATCATGCAGTTTAAAAGTACTTTTAATCGTTCGGTCCTTACTAACCTGCTTATCCTCAACAATTATCGGGTTAATTACATAGTTTTCCTTAAGCCAGTCGCGGGTTTCTTTACCCAAATTGCTCATTGCATCGAAGTCGGTAACAGATTTCTTCCACAGCCACTCAAATACTTGTTGCCCCCTGAAGGCTTTGTCGTTTCGCTCTACAAACAGTGCTTTTAGTTCACTTTCAGCGAGTAAACGGATATCTATTTTCTGGGGGTTCATTGTTGCAAAGATAAGTGCTTGTTAAAATTTGTTACCATTTGGTATAGCTTTCCTTATTTTTGCGCCTCTTTAACCAAAATTTATGCACCAACAAAATTTAAGCGAACAAGAATTATTACGCCGAGAAAAACTACAAGAACTGGAGAAAGCTGGAATAGAAGCTTATCCTGCACAGGGTTTTGAGGTAAATACTTCGGCCAACGACATATTAACCAATTATCAGGCGGATAAAATCGAATTTAAGAACATTCAGATTGCCGGCAGAATTATGGGTATCAGGGATATGGGTAAGGCTGCATTTGTGGTTTTACAAGATGCTACCGGCAAAATTCAATTGTATATAAAACGCGATGAGCTTTGCAAAGGAGAAGATAAAACCTTATACGACACTGTTTTTAAAAAATTGTTGGATATTGGTGATATCATCGGCGTTTCGGGTTATGTATTTACTACCAAAATGGGCGAAACTACCATACACGTAGAGTCGCTTCAGTTGCTTTCGAAAGCCTTAAAGCCATTGCCTATTGTAAAACAAAAAGACGGGGAGAAATTTGATGAAGTAAGTGATCCTGAATTCATGTACCGACAACGTTATGTTGATTTGATTGTAAATCCCGACAAAAAGGATGTTTTCCGTAAACGTACCCAATTGATGCAGGTAATGCGCACCCACCTTAACGACAAAGGTTACTTGGAAGTAGAAACACCGATTTTGCAACCTATTTATGGTGGTGCAGCAGCCAAACCTTTCAAAACGCATCACAATACGCTTGATATGACACTTTACCTGCGTATTGCGAATGAACTTTATTTGAAACGTTTAATTGTTGGCGGATACGATGGGGTGTACGAATTTTCAAAAGATTTTCGCAACGAAGGAATGAGTCGCTTTCACAATCCTGAATTTACCCAGATTGAATTATATGTAGCCTACAAAGATTACGAATGGATGATGAATCTGGTAGAGGAGATGGTTGAAAAAATTGCCCTTGCTTTGCATGGCACAACCGAAATACAAGTAGGCGACAATACCATTAATTTTCAACGTCCATGGAAACGTTATTCCATGTATGAAGCCATTGCACATTATACCGGTATTGATATTACCCATATGGATGAAGAAGAATTGCGTAAAACCTGCGCCAAACTTGATATCCATACCAACCAATCCATGGGTAGAGGTAAATTAATCGATGAAATATTCGGAGCAAAATGTGAACCGCATTTAATACAACCAACTTTCATTACCGACTATCCGGTTGAGATGAGTCCGTTAGCAAAAAAACACCGGAGCAAACCCGGATTGGTGGAGCGATTTGAAGCCATTTGCAATGGAAAAGAAATTTGCAATGCGTTTTCTGAATTAAACGACCCGATTGACCAAAGAAACCGTTTTGCAGAACAACTTGAATTAGGAAAAAGAGGAGATGATGAGGCAATGGTTTTAGATGAAGATTTTCTGCGTTCGCTTGAATATGGCATGCCACCGACGGCAGGATTGGGAATTGGAATCGACCGTTTGTGTATGATTATGACAAATCAGGCTTCCATTCAAGATGTGTTATTCTTCCCACAAATGCGTGCCGAGATTAGTGCGGAGGACACGCATTCAACAACACCTTAAAAAAATAATAATCGGTTGTTAAATGAGAGCAGAAGCGTTGGATAGTGCGGTGGAGCCGAATTCAACAACACCTTAGAAAAACAATTATTAGTTGTTAAATGAGGCCTGAAGCACCGCAGCAGGAAGATACTTCGGATGCCCAAAATTAATTTGGAAAACGAAGGTGTATTTTCGGTTTGCAACCAGGTGTTTAACCAACAACCGGTTAACTCTAAATAGGCTATATTGCCAAATAAAATTAAGATTAATTATTTTGATAGTTGAATAATCATTTTCAAAATCGTATAATTGAACGGGTGGTAAAAAGTTAATGAAAAATACAATTAAAGCAATTTTAGTAGATGACGTAGAAAGCGTACGACTGGTATTACGCAAACTATTGGCCAATTTCGAAAACATTACCTTGGTTGGTGAAGCTTCCGACTTTGAACATGCCCTTACGTTAATCGAAGAAGAAAAACCCGACTTATTATTTCTTGATGTCGATTTAAATGGCCTTACCAGCATGGATTTATTGAAAAAACTCAATTATGATCCCATGGTTATCTTCATTACCTCACATGCAGATTATGCAATCAAAGCTTTTGAATTTAATGCCATTGATTACATGCTAAAACCAATTAGCAGCGACCGATTGTTTAAAGCAATTGAGAAAGTTACCAATAAATGGAACCGCAAAAATGGCTTAAGCAGCGTAACTGGAATTGAAGACAACGATCGTAAATTCGGATCCGAACATATCATTTTGTTAAACTTTGATGAAAAATTAAGTTTTATTCAAGTAAACGAAATCAGCCATATCGAAGCTTTTGGTAATTATACCAAAGTTTATTTAACCGATGGCAGATTAAGCATAACCTATAATTCGATACGCAATTGGGTTAACCGTTTACCGGATGAATTATTTATCCAAATTCATCGCTCAACCATTATCAATCTTTCTAAAGTTCAGAAAATTGAGAAGTGGACAAATGATACAGGAAGGTTAACCATGAATGGAGGCTACAACCAACCATTTGAAATAAGCCGAAATTATTTCTTCGAACTGAAGAAGAAGTTTAAGATGTAGGGAGGCAGGAGGCAGGAGGCAGGAGGCAAAAGGCAGGAGTCATTAGTCATTAGTCATTAGGCATTAGGCAGGAGGCAGGAGGCAGGAGGCAGGAGGCAGGAGGCAGGAGGCATCAACAAAGCAAGCAACAAGCGCTTAACACCAAGCATCAGTCCCTCGAACTAAATCGTCCTAAGATACCCAAAGGTAGTTTTTGATTCGTTTTCGATGCCAAATAAACTTCCCCGGATTCGATACTTCCCTTGGGGTTGAATACGGATCGAATTAAATTTTCGGTAATCAACGCACTCATCCCTAAAGAATACATATTTAAAACCAAAAAATGTTTGCTATCCAACAGTTCTTTTATTTCAAGCAACATTTCATTTATCTGATCTTCCAATTTCCATCTTTCACCACTTGCACCAATGCCGTAAGCAGGAGGATCTAAAATAATTCCATTGTATTTTTTCCCTCTTTTAACTTCTCTTTTCACAAATTTTAACGCATCTTCTACAACCCATCGGATATTATCCAATTTACTCGATTCCATATTTTCCTTTGTCCAACTAATTACTTGTTTAACCGAATCAACATGTGTTACATCCGCCCCTGCTGCTTTTGCAGCAAGTGATGCTCCTCCTGTATAAGCAAACAAATTCAGAACTTTAGGTTGATCTACTTGCATCGATTTAGCTTCGTTATAAATAAAATCCCAGTTTAATGCCTGTTCCGGAAAAATACCGACATGCTTAAAGGAAGTCATGGAAAGATTAAATACCAATTTCAGTTGTTGGTGATGATAGGTTAGTTGCCATTTATCTGCACATGGTTTGTTCATTTTCCACTCACCTGCATGACTACCCTGTTGCACAAAACGCATGTGGTATTCCTTCTTCCAATCTTGGTCTGACCATCCTTTACTCCATAATGCCTGCGGTTCGGGCCGGCATAAAACCACTTCTCCAAATCGCTCTAATTTTTCACCGTTCCCGCTATCCAACAACTCATACTCTTTCCAATTTTCAGGGGTAAAAAGTTTAATAGTTTCTACACTCATTTTAGCCTTTTTTTTATTTATAAAGCAAATATGTGTTTTTATATAGACAATTAGTATATTTACAACTAAATAACAAGGCATGAAAGAAAAGAAATCCATTCGCACCATTTTGGTTGAAGACGATCCGGTTTCCATGAGATTATTAAAGGAATTCATTAAAAAATTTCCTTACATTCAAATTATTGCTGAGGCGGTATCCTTTTCTGAAGCGGAACAAGCTTTAAACAACCACAAAGACTTTGACTTATTAATTACCGATATAGATTTACAAGGTGCCAATGCACTCGATTTAATTAAATACGTTAACCCAAAAACCAATATTCTATTTACCACCAGTTTCTCCGAATTTGCAGTTAAAGCCTTTGAATACAATACCATCGATTATATATTAAAACCAATAAGTTTCGACCGTTTAGAGAAGGCTTTGTCGCGGATAAAAACAGATGAAGAAATTGAAGTTGTTGAGGCGGTAGAAGAAAAGGCAACCCAAGGTCAACGGTTGAGTATCGACAACATGATTTTGATGAATATCAACAATGAAATGAAGTTCATCAAGATTAAAGACATTAATTTTATTGAGGCCAAAGGAAACTACACGGCAGTTTCAATGGTGGATGGTGTAACATTTACAACATACGGACTGATAAAAGTTTGGGAAGACAAATTGCCTCAGGATGATTTCTTCCGCATACACCGTTCAACCATAGTTAACCTACATAATGTACAAAAAATAGAAAAAGGAACTTACGACACCGGAATTCTCTATTTAAAAGGAGTTACCGAGCCTTTTGAAGTAAGCAGAAACTATTTTTCTATCATTAAGAACAAATTCAAACTAACCTCCAACCTTTTTCATTAAGTGCATGGCCGGATTCGCAAACAATATTTTGTTAGCAGTCCAAAGATTTTATTTTTGCACCGTCTTTATTTAACGTACCCATGAGAACCATACAATTCAGAGAAGCCCTGCGTGAAGCAATGAACGAAGAAATGAGAAAAGATTCCGAAATCTTTTTAATGGGCGAAGAAGTTGCCGAATATAATGGAGCCTATAAGGTTAGTCAGGGTATGTTGGAAGAATTCGGCGAAAAACGCATCATCGATACCCCGATTGCAGAGCTCGGTTTTGCCGGTATTGCAGTTGGAGCAGCAATGAATGGCGTTCGACCAATTGTGGAATTCATGACTTTTAACTTTTCATTGGTTGCTATCGATCAAGTTATCAATGCCGCTGCTAAAATTTACCAGATGAGTGGCGGTCAGTTCAATATCCCAATTGTTTTCAGAGGTCCAACCGGTTCTGCAGGCCAATTGGGAGCACAACATTCGCAAGCCTTCGAAAATTGGTTTGCTAACTGTCCTGGATTAAAAGTAGTGGTGCCTTCCAATCCGTATGATGCCAAAGGATTGTTAAAATCAGCCATAAGGGATAACGATCCGGTAATTTTTATGGAAAGCGAACAAATGTATGGCGACAAAGGAGAAGTGCCGGAAGAAGAATATTTAATTCCAATAGGCAAGGCAGATATAAAACGAGAAGGAACCGACGTAACGCTGGTTTCCTTTGGAAAAATAATGAAGACCGTATTTGCTGCTGCTGACATGCTGGCAACAGAAAATATCTCTTGCGAAATTATCGACTTAAGAACGGTTCGTCCGATTGATTACGATACCGTTATTGAATCCGTAAAGAAAACGAACCGATTGGTAGTTATTGAAGAAGCATGGCCTCTTGCATCAATTTCTTCTGAAGTAAGTTATATGGTTCAACATAAAGCCTTCGATTATCTTGATGCTCCTATTCGCCGAATCAACACACAAGATGTTCCTTTAGGTTATGCGCCAACTTTTGTACATGCTTTTTTACCGAGTGCAGAAAAAATTGTATCGGTGGTGAAAGAAGTGTTGTATAAGGGATGAGGGGTTAGGGAATAGGGGTTAGGGATTAGTGATTAGGGGTTAGTGATTAGGGGGATGTACATTGGGCACTACCTATTAACTTGTTGTTATTCATATAATTTCTTAACTTTATTTCGTTTATCATACCAAACGATAACGTTTAATACTTCCAATGATGAAAACAAACCTGTTTTCCATGATAGCTTGTGCAGTATTGCTGCAGGCATGCAATAATAATTCCATACCGGAAACCAATACCACTTCCGAAAATACAATGCAAAATGAAACCGAAAAAGTGGAAGTACTAAAAGATCAAACCATCGAAACACCGGTTCAAAATCAAAAATCGTTCATAAAAACAAGGCGTATTCAAGACGATGAAGGCAATCATTTTATTAAACATACCATTTCAGAAGAAACCATCGACTCTCTGAATAAAATTATACCGGTATACAATTCCAACAAATACAATGGCGTTGCTGTTTCCTATTTTTCAGCCATTGCAGAGTCGTTGCACGGACGACCATACTTTGTAGAAAGTTCCGAAAATTTAGTTTCATCTATTATGGATATTTTTTCATCCCGACTTAATGATGGAACGGATATCGTGTTTCTTATCGACAAAACCGGTAGCATGGATGATGATATTGAAACCGTTAAAAACAGTCTCAATTTAATGATGGATTACCTTTCCAATTTTGATAATGTAAAAGTTGGTATTGCCTTTTATGGAGACGAAAACTACCATTATAATTTATGGTATAATTATGTTGATCTTACTAAAGACAAAAGAAAGTTGAAAGAATTTATGGATAACTATTCAACCATGGGAAATCCCGATAATGCAGAGTCGGTGAATGATGGAATTGTAAAAACAGTTGAATCGATGCATTGGACAGAAGGCAATCGACGCTTAATGTTAGTTATCGGAGATGCCCAATCTCAAGAGCCACCACTGTCAAGGAATTCAAGCAGTCAGGTGATACGTACTTGTGTATCGATGAATGTTAGATTTAACCTTTATCCTGTAATCATTTCAGCCAGTCCTAGCAATGTATATAACCAAAAAGTAAATCGTAATATTCTCACATTAGGCCCAAATCCGGCCAACGATTTCTGCAATATCACATTCACTTCTCTCAATAATTACTATTATGAACTGAATGATATGATGGGAAAAACACTCTTAAGCGGCAAGATTGAAAACAATCCCGCAACAATCGACCTTACCCAAATACCAACCGGTAAATATCTAATTCAAGTATATAATCCTAAACTATCCGATTATTTCAGTACGCCATTGGTTGTAGCACATTGAAGAAATGTTGATGAGCCTCAAGGCAAATCAATCCCGCGCGATAAAACAAGGAGGTACGACGTAGTTTTACTTGCGGGAAAGAAATGAGTAAATGAGGAAATAGAAATGACTTGTGTTGTAAAACTAGATGCCATACACTAAACGCTAAGCACCAAGCACTGCGCACCATAAGTTAAACACCAAATCCTCCACTGTATCTTTCCTGGCATAATTCTATCAATACGCCATTGCTTGATTTAGGATGTAAAAAACAAATAAGTTTATTATCGGCCCCTTGTTTAGGTTCTTCCGAAATAAATTCGAAACCGGATTCCTTTAAACGTTTTATTTCTGTATTAATATCATCTACGGCAAATGCAATATGATGGATGCCTTCTCCTCTTTTGTCGATGAATTTAGCAATGGCACTATCCGAACTACTTGCTGCCAATAATTCGATTTTACTATCTCCAATTTGATAAAAAACCGTGTTTACATTTTCGGATACTACAACTTCCTTTTTATATGGTTGTTGATTAAATAACGCATTAAAAATTGCAGTGGCACTGTTTTCATTTTTAACAGCTATTCCTATATGTTCAATTTTATTAAGCATAGCGCAAGATAATAGAAATGGCATTATCGGTAAACTTTAAATGATAAGGAAATAAAATATAAACCGAACAATAAATGCTACCATAATCTTAGATGGCAACTAGTTAACCCGATTGAATGCCTCATTAACCTTCAATAATGAACTACCTGCCTATTAACATTTTATTATTGCCAATTTTGCATTTGCTTTGCAACCTAATTTGAAGAACAGAGAAATGGCGAAAGGCAGACGAAATTTTAACAGCAATGGCAAAACGGAAGAAGAGAGTCCTAAGGTAAAAGTAACCAAAGAAAGTTTGCGTGAAGCATTGGTCCTATTCACGTATATCAAACCATACCGCACCAAGTTTATTATTGCATTAATTTGCATCGCCTTATCCGCATTCTCCACCAGCATATTTCCATTTTTACTTGGAAAAATGATTGATGCTGCAGCACCCGGCACTGCATTTGAAATGCCGGGCATGGTTGGCAACAGCGTTATGGGTGAAAGTTTAAAAACCGTACAGTGGAGTCTGAACACATTAATCATTCTTATTTTTCTGCAATTAACAGTTCAAACCATTTTTTCGTTTATGCGTGTGTATTTACTTACGGAAGTTGGCGAACGTTCGTTGGCTGATATCCGAAGAGATGTTTATGCAAAACTTCTATCGCAACCGATGGGTTATTTTTCAGAGAAAAGAGTAGGCGAACTTAGCAGCCGAATATCTTCTGATTTATCGCAGATCCAAGATGCCGTTTCTTTTACTTTTGCCGAATTATTACGTGGCATATTTACCCTTTTAATCGGACTGGGATTTATCTTCTGGATTTCTGCGAAACTAGCTTTGGTAATGCTTTCCGTAGTTCCAGTAGTAGCAATAGTGGCTGTTGTGTTCGGAATGCGCATTCGTAAGATGTCGCGCAAAGCACAAGATCAATTGGCCGAAAGTGGTACCATCGTTCAGGAAACATTTCAGGGAATTGCAATCGTTAAAGCCTTTACCAGCGAAGCATTCGAAATATCGAGGTATGTTAAAAGTATTTATTCGGTTGTAGATACTGCTATCACCAATGCACGATACCGTGGCGCATTTATTTCGTTTATGATTTTCAGTATTTTTGGAGCCATTGCTTTTGTGATGTGGTTTGGTGCAGGCATGATACACAGTGGTGAATTAACTACCGGTTTACTCACCATGTTTGTTATATTCTCTGTATTTGTTGGAGGTACATTTGCCGGATTTGCAGATATGTTTAGTCAGTTGCAAAAAACATTAGGCGCTACACAAAGTATTCGAGAAATTCTAAAATCTACGGGTGAAGAAGTTTCACTTAATAATGTGGTAGTAGAAGATCAATTTAAATTACAAGGATCGGTTGCTTTTGAATCCGTTGCTTTTCACTATCCTTCCAGAAAAGATATTGAAGTGTTAAAAAACATTTCCCTATCAGCTAAATCCGGAGACCAAATAGCTTTGGTTGGTTCAAGTGGCGCAGGAAAAAGCACCATTGCTTCGTTACTTATGCGATTCTATGATACAACAGGTGGTCGAATTACTTTTGATGGTAAGCCTGTCAATGAATTTCCGTTAAGTCAATTGCGCAAACAAATGGCTTTTGTACCACAGGATATCATTCTTTTCGGTGGAAGTATAAGAGAGAATATCGCATATGGAAAACCGGATGCAAGTGAAGCAGAAATTATTGAAGCGGCAAGGAAAGCACATGCCCATGAATTTATTTCGACTTTCCCGGAAGGGTATGAAACAATAGTAGGCGAACGAGGCGTAAAACTTTCAGGCGGTCAGCGACAAAGAGTAGCAATTGCAAGGGCAATACTGAAAGACCCGGTTATATTAATTCTGGATGAAGCTACTTCATCACTCGACAGCGAAAGTGAAGCTTTGGTTCAAGATGCATTGGAATACCTGATGAAAGGGCGAACATCCATTGTAATTGCACATCGCTTATCAACCATTCGCAATGCTTCCAAGATTGTAGTTATCGACAAAGGTACCGTAAGTGAAATAGGCAAACACGACGAATTGATCAACCAAAATGGCCTATATCGTAAACTAAATGAAATGCAATTTGAATCAGGATTTCTATCCAACGACCGTTAACGTTAAACCAACTTCAATGGAAAACGTAATTTTGTAATCTGTAATTTCGTAATCCGTAATTTTGTAATTTGTAATTTTGTAATTCGTCATCCGCAACCCGTCATTCGTAATCCGTAATCCGTAATTTGGTAATTTGTAATTTTGTAATTCGTCATCCGCAACCCGTCATTCGTAATCCGTAATCCGTAATCCGTAATTTTGTAATCCGTAATCCGTAATTCTTCTAAGCCCCAACCCTTTCCCCACCATACATCTGCATCCGCAATTCTTTTACCCTTTCATCCTGCAAATATTCATCAAACGTCATGCGTTTATCGATACATCCTTTAGGAGTAATCTCAATGATTCTATTCGCAATTGTTTGCGTAAAAGCATGGTCATGGGAAGAAAAAATTGCTACATGTTTCCAATCGGCAAGGGCTTCGTTAAATGCAGTAATCGTTTCCAAATCCAAATGATTTGTCGGTTCATCGAGTACCAAACAATTGGCATTGGTTAACATCATTCGCGAAACCATACAACGCACTTTTTCGCCTCCGCTTAATACATTTGATTTCTTAAATACTTCTTCGCCGCTGAACAACATCTTTCCTAAAAACCCGCGGATATACGTTTCATCTTTTTCGGCAGAGAATTGACGAAGCCAATCAATTAAATTATAATCAGCAGAATTAAAAAACTTTGCATTTTCGTTGGGTAAGTAAGAACGGGTGATGGTTTGTCCCCAAACAAATTCGCCACTATCCGGTGTAGCATCCCCGTTTATTATTTCAAAAAATGCCGAAATGGCTAAATGTTCTTTAGATAACAATGCCACTTTATCGCCTTTATCTAACGTGAATGACACATCATGAAACAACTGCAATCCTTCTTCGTTCTTCTTGGATAAATGTTCTACCCTCAAAATCTGATCACCACAATCGCGGTCGGCACGAAATATAATTCCGGGATATTTACGCGTAGATGGTTTGATATCTTCAACCACCAATTTTTCCAATAATTTTTTACGACTGGTTGCTTGTCGCGATTTGGATGCGTTTGCACTGAATCGTTCAATAAACTCCTGTAGTTCCTTGCGTTTGTCTTCAACTTTTTTATTCTGATCACTACGTTGACGTAATGCAAGCTGACTGGATTCGTACCAAAACGAATAATTACCGGTATACAATTGAATTTTTCCAAAGTCGATATCGGCAACATGCGTACACACAGCATCTAAAAAGTGCCTGTCGTGACTCACAACAATAACCGTATTTTGAAAGTCGGCTAAAAAATTTTCTAACCAAGAAATTGTTTCAACATCTAAATCGTTTGTAGGTTCATCAAGCAAAAGAATGTCAGGATTACCAAACAATGCCTGCGCAAGCAGCACACGCACTTTAATCTTTCCATTCAACTCCCCCATTATTTTACCATGGTATTCTTCCTTTACCCCTAGCTCACTTAATAGATTTGCGGCATCACTTTCTGCATTCCAACCTTCCATTTCGGCAAATAATCCTTCCAACTCCGCTACTCTTTCTCCATCAGCATCACTAAAATCAGGTTTTGCATACAAGGCATCCTTCTCATGCATAATTTCCCAGAGACGTTTGTTACCCATCATTACGGTTTGCAAAACCTCGAAAGCATCAAATTCAAAGTGGTTTTGTTTCAAAACACTCATTCTTTCTCCAGGTGTTATCGAAACATTTCCGGTGGTTGCATCAATTTCGCCCGACAAAATCTTAAGAAAAGTTGATTTACCGGCCCCATTGGCACCAATAATACCATAACAATTACCGGGAGTGAACTTGATATTCACTTCATCAAACAACACACGCTTACCATATCGAAGCGAAAGATTACCTACTGAAATCATGCAAAATAAAAATTGAGGCGCAAATGTAGTGCTTTTTTGCCGAACCTGAAAATCAGCAATTTCGAAGTTAAAATGTGCGGTATGAACAAAATATGAATTTAATGTTTGTCAAAAATGAACTTAATATCAGGAGTACTACTTACTAAGATAACCATTTGATAAGAAACCTACAACATTGAAAGAACCTGGTTGTAATTGATTTGCTATCCATTCAACAACCAGAAATATGAAAAAACAATTCCTGCAATTTAATCTGTGTGCCTTAATTTTACTGCTATTACAGCCTGCAGTATATGCACAAATCAGTACCAAATTCAAAGGTCGGTTTTCTATTGGTACGTATAATTCCAATGGAGGAGTAGCTGAAATTACAGCTTTCGACCCGGCTTCTAAAAGAATGTTTGTGATTAATGGTCCGGACACTTCAATACGAATTGTGAATATCGCTGATCCAGCGTCGCCAATTCTTATTTCAAGTATTTCAGTTAAACCATATGGTATTGATGTTACCTCCATTGCTTGCAACAAAAATGGGTTAATCGCTTTGGCTATTATCGACTCAAACGGCAAAACGAATCCAAGTAGCATTGTGTTCATGGATATCAATGGAACTTTTATTAGCAAAGTGAAGGCTGGTGCAAATGCCGATCATGTAATTTTTACCGGTGACGGAAAAAAATTGCTCGTTGCAAATGAAGGAGAACCAAATGTTGGATACACGATAGATCCGGAAGGTTCTGTTTCTATCATTGACTTAACCAATGGTGCAGCAACTTTAACGCAAGCCAATGTTACCACCGCAGGATTCACTGCATTTAATGCTCCGGCAATTATTGATCCTAAAATTCGCATTTTTGGCAGAATACAAACAAGTGGTGGAGCTTTTTTAAGAAACTCTACGGTTGCCGAAGATTTAGAACCCGAATACATTGCTATATCCGACGACAATACCACAGCTTGGGTTACTTGCCAAGAAAACAATTGCCTTGCAGTTGTAAATATTAATACCGGTACAATAACATCTTTATTACCACTTGGTGCAAAAAATCACCGCATTCCCGGATATGGATTGGATCCATCCGACAGAGACAATGGATCGAACGCTGCCATTGCAAAAATTGACACCTTCCCTGTTTTTGGATTATACCTACCTGATGGAATCGCTTCGTATAAGTCTAACAATCAAAATTACCTGGTTACTGCAAACGAAGGCGATGCTAGAGCAGATTGGGGAGCAGCAAATGTGGAAGAAAACAGAGTTGGAGATGCCGCCTATGTTTTAGATACAACAAAGTTTGGTGGTGCTGCCGGAGTAGCTGCAATCAAAGCAAATATTGGTTTAGGTCGTCTTAATGTTACCAACCGCTATGGCGATTTTAACAACGATGGGAAATTTGACAGTATCTATACTTTTGGCGCACGGTCATTTTCTATTTGGGACGGATCCAATGGTTCATTAATTTGGGATAGCAAAGATGAATTTGAACAAAGGTTAAAAACATTATATCCAACTAATTTTAATTGTAGCCATACCAACAATTCTTTGGATGACCGAAGTGATAACAAAGGTCCGGAACCTGAATCGGTAACAATTGGAAAAATTAAGGACAGTACATATGCATTTGTTGCATTGGAAAGAATAGGTGGAATCATGATTTATAATATTACAATTCCTTCTGCTCCATATTTTGTTCAATATATAAACACCCGTGATTTCAGTGTTACTCCAAGTCAGGCTAATTTAGCAACAGTAGGCGATTTAGGTCCCGAAGGAATTGTATTTATTCCAAGTTCGGAAAGTCCTACAGGCGAATACATGATCATGCTGTCGAATGAAGTAAGTGGAACGGTGGCATTATTTACGATTAGCACACCTGAAACACAAGGAATCACCAAAATACAAGATTACAAAAACACAAATAGTCCCGCTATAGGAACGTTTCAGGGAATTAACTATAAAGAGGCCGGTTTTTCAAGTTTATTCCCAATTCCAAATACAAATGGAAAGGAATTCTGGACATGTTCGGACAGGGGTGTAAACATCGATTGCGCGAATGCAAATCCGGTTGCTTGCCGCCCAACTTATGATAAACTATACGCATTTCCATCTTACTCACCAAAAATACATCGCATCCGTATCAATGGCGATTCGATACAAATATTACAAAGTATTACCATCAAACGCCCTAAAGGAACAGGCGCTTCAGGTATAATAAATCCTACAGGTTTAGGTAGTACAGCAACAGAAGTTGCAACAACTGATACCGTTTTAAATTGTGCTAATTTCAGTTTAAAAACTACTCCAAAAGATACTTTCGGAATTGATCCGGAAGGTTTGGTAGTCGACAAATCAGGTAACTTCTGGTTATGTGAAGAAGGCGGTGCTACTATTTGGCAACTAAACCCAAATGGTGTTTTGATAAAAAGATATACGCCATATGCAAACTTGGCAGGTGTTCAATCAGTAGATGTACAAATCGACACCGTATTTAAATACCGTAAAAACAATCGTGGTTTTGAAGGAATAGCAATTGCTCCAAATGGAAAAATATATGCTATTATTCAAAGTGGTATTCAATATCCGTCAGTTTCAACTGGCGATAATACAAGGGTTCATCGAATCATAGAAATTGACCCGGCAACCGGAAGTCAACGCATGATAACTTATTTAAATGATGGAATAATAGGAAGTAATGGTGCCAATCAAATCAGAATGAGAGATTGGAAAATCGGAGATATGGCTGCTGTTAACGATAGCATATTTCTTGTATTAGAAGCTGCTGCTCGTGGAACACAAGATATAAAACGTTTATACCAAATCAATATTAATCAAGCCACAACTGTTCATTCAGGTTTATATGGAGGTTTGACGCTTGAAGGATTAGTTGATTCAACCGGACTTGCGAATAAAGGAATTAAAGCAGTTTCCAAAACTTTGGTGATGGATTTACTGGCAAGTGGATGGCCTTCCGTATTGGATAAAGCAGAAGGTTTAGCAATTATAAATGATAGTACAATTGCCATTGTAAACGACAATGATTTCGGACAAACTTCTGCGCTTGCTGATGGTATCGCTACTGCAACCGGTAATTTAAGTCATCTGATTACATATAGAATCAGTGGTTCAAAAAAACTAGTTAATTATAACCCTTCTAACTTATCGGTTTCAACTCAATCTTCTTATTTAATACCCGCCGCACCTGGAGTAAAATTCAATGCAATATTAACAGCAGGAGATGAAATTAATGGCTACAAAATGGCCGGAATACCGGATGGTACCGGTGCGTTTGATAACAACGATGGAACATTTACTTTATTGGTTAACCACGAGATTCCAAATACCAGTGGTGCTGTTCGTGCACATGGTGCAAAAGGTGCATTCGTTTCAAAATGGGTTATCAATAAAAGTGATTTATCTGTTGTGAGTGGATCCGATTTAATTTCTAAAGTTAATTTATGGACAGGCTCTTCTTACACTTTATACAATCCTGCTGATACAGCTTCTAAAAAAGCATTTGGTCGTTTTTGTTCTGCCGACTTACCAGCAGTTTCAGCATTCTACAATGCAACTTCCGGTTTGGGTACACAGGAACGAATCTTCCTGAATGGCGAAGAAAGTGGTAACGAAGGTCGTGCCTTTGGTCATATTGCTACCGGTACAAATGCTGGTACTACCTACGAACTTCCTCATCTTGGTAAATTCTCTTGGGAAAATGCTATTGCAAATCCTATGGCACAAGATAAAACGATAGTTGCCGGTACGGACGATTCAACTCCCGGACAAGTATATATGTATGTTGGTACTAAAACCAATGCAGGTTCTGAAGTAGATAAAGCAGGTTTAACTAATGGAAGACTTTATGGTATTGCAGTTGCCGGTTTAACAACCGAAGTAAGTGCAAGTTTCATAGCACCAAATACGGCATTCACCATGGTAGATTTAGGTATTGTTCGCGATTCTTCAGGTGCTGCTTTAAACTCCAGAAGCAATGCTTTAAGTGTTACCAATTTCCTTCGTCCGGAAGATGGTGCATGGGATCCTGCTAACCCTAACGATTTTTACTTTGTTACTACAAACTCCTTTACTGCTCCTAGCAGAATGTATCGTTTGCGTTTTACCAATATTAATAACCCAACTGCCGGTGGTACAATCACTGCAGTACTTGATGGAACCGAAGGTCCTAAAATGATGGATAATATCGGTGCTGATAATTTCGGTCATATAATAATTCAAGAAGATGTTGGTAGCAACGTTCATTTGGGTAAAATGTGGCAGTATACTATTGCTTCTGATAAGTTGGAATTAATCGCTACACACGATTCCACTCTTTTTATTAGCGGTGCTCCCAATTTCTTAACCCAAGACGAAGAAGCTTCCGGTATTATTGATGTGCAACAAATTTTAGGTCCGGGCCATTTCCTTTTGGTCGACCAAGCACATTATGCTAAAGGTACTGAAATTTATGAAGGTGGTCAGATTTTGGCCATGTTTAAACCAACAGGAAACTTCACTTTACAAGTACTTCATTCTTCGGATATGGAATCAAGCACAGATGCTGTAATTGATGCTCCTAATTTTGCTGCTGTTATGGATAAACTTGAAAATACATATCCAAATACAGTGAAACTTGCTTCCGGTGATTGCTTTATTCCAAGTCCTTTTCTTTCAGCCGGCGAAGATGCAAGTATTCAAACTCCATTACGTAATACAGCATCACATTATTATTCAGGTAGTACTGCAGGATTACGTGCTGCAATCGGAAGAGTAGATATTGCCATGATGAATATTATGGGATTCCAAGGTTCGGCATTGGGTAACCACGAATTTGATTTAGGAACCTCAGAAGTAAACAGCATAATTGGTGTTGACATCAGAAGCAATGGTGCCGATAAACGTTGGGTAGGTGCACAGTTTCCATACCTAAGTGCTAACTTGGATTTCAATGCAGATGTAAATCTTTCTTATCTATATACAAACAAACGCCTTGCAGTTGATTCATTTAAAACATCTCCTACAATAACTGCTAATTCTCAGAAAAAAGGTTTAGCCCCATCTTCTATCATCTATATAAATGGCGAGAAAATTGGACTTGTTGGTGCAACTACTCAATTGTTGGCTAGTATTTCTTCGCCGGGATCAACATCGGTTATTGGACCAAAAACCGACGATATGCCTGCCCTTGCTGCAATACTGCAACCGGTAATTGATAGCTTACGATTTGCAGAAGGGATCAACAAAATTATTGTGATGAGTCACTTGCAACAACTTGCAAATGAAAAGGCTCTTGCTCCATTGTTAAAAGGAGTAGATATTATTATTGCCGGTGGTTCACATGCATTGTGTGCGGATGGAAATGATCGTATCAGAGCAGGTAATATAGTTGCCGATAAATATCCAATCCTAACACAAAACAAAGACAACGAACCTTTGGCAATTTTAAATACAACATCTGAATGGAAATACGTTGGTCGCTTTGTTGTAAACTTTACAGAGAATGGAATTTTAATTCCTTCCTTATTGGATAGCATGATCAACGGAGCCTATGCAGCTGATACTGCTATGGTAACCCAATTGTGGGGTACTTATGCAAATGCATTTAATACCGGAAGTAAAGCAGCTGCTGTACGTACATTAACAACTGCAATTGCCAATGTTATCAATACTAAAGATGGCAACAAGTTTGGTAAGTCTTCCGTTTTCCTTGAAGGAAGAAGAGACTTCGTTCGTACACAAGAAACCAATTTAGGAAATGTATCGTCAGATGCCAACTTATGGATGGCCAAGAAATATGATGCACAAGTAAAAGTTTCCATCAAAAATGGTGGTGGTATTCGTTCTGCTATTGGACAGGTAGTATCTGTTGGTAATGGCGTTCAATTATTACCAACTGCTGCCAACCCGGGCGCAGGAAAAAATGCCGGTGATATTAGCCAATTGGATATTGAAAATTCATTGCGCTTTAACAACAAACTTTCTATTCTTTCTGTTAATGCTGCCGGATTAAAACGGATTTTAGAACACGGCGTTTCGGCAACTAAACCTGGCATAACTCCAGGTCAGTTCCCGCAAATTGGAGGTGTTATGTTTAGTTACGATACAACTAAAGCCGCTGGTAGTAAAATACAATCCATGGTACTTATCGATTCAACCGGTAAACGCTTAGATACCATTGTTAGATTCGGATTATTGCATGGCGATACTTCGCGAATTATAAAAGTAGTAACCCTTGATTTCTTAGCAAGTGGTGGAGACAATTATCCATTTGTTGCCAATGGCTTCAATCGCATAAATCTCGATACAGCTATCAAAGATTCGATGGTTGCTAAATTCCAAGCAAATGGTAGCGAACAAGATGCTTTTGCAGAATACTTTGTTGCCAAACACCAAACTAATCCATATGCCATGCGTGATACCGGTTTAATTGGCGATACTCGTATTCAACTATTGAATGCACGACCTGATGGTATTTTCGCTCCTGTTCCTCCTGTTATTACCATCGCAGCTGCACGTGGACTCGCCACGGATAGTGTTAGGGTGAGAGGTATTGTAACCCGCGCTTGGGGTCGCTTTATATATATACAAGACGCAACCGGTGCAATTGGTGTTCGCCAATCATCCGGTGCAATGGTTGATTCGATTTTAAGTTCCGGCATCAAAGAAGGCGACAGTGTAGAAGTTTGGGGAGGCAGAGGCGATTTCAACAACTACGCACAAATACAATTGCTAACCGGAGCTTATCGTGGAAATAGTAACGTAATCAAATTGGCTAACAACAGACCATTACCACCGGCAATTCTATTAACTTTAAAACAATTGAATACCAATGGCGAACAATATGAAAGCAAATTGGTAAGGGTGGTAAATCTTAAAACTTCCGGTACAGGCAATATTACCTCAAGTACTAATTATACTGTTTGGGATGGTGCTACTCCAGGAGATACAATGATTTGGAGAGTTATTTCAAGTCAAGATACTGAAATGGATGATGCTCCTGCTACACCTGTACCTTCCGGCAATTTTATATTTGAAGGTACATTAATTCAATTCTGCTCTTCTCCTACTTCCGGATGTACATTAGGCTATCAGTTACAAGGAGTGCGCAAAAAAGATATAATACCTGTGCTTGGAACATTGAACCTTCAAACTCCTGTTACCAATACACGAATTGTTACAAGTCCTTCCAATGTAAATCTCCAAAGTTTTGTTTGGACAAAATCAGGAAATGCAGTTATGTATAAATGGTTCCTTACTCCTACTTCCGGTAACTTTACTTCACCATGGATGTATATGTCTTCTGCCTCAGGTGGAACAGATACAACCTTCCAATATGCAAACAATTTATTTGACACCTTACTTGCACAAAAAGGAATTTCAAAAGGGGACTCTATCTCGGTCAAATGGACTGTTTATGCCTATTTGGGTAACGATTCCATCATGGCGTCACAATCAAATAACCTATTGTTGGTTCGTGAAAAAATAGTTATACCAACTGCTCCCGAAATAAATGTGCAGGGTAATAGTATTACCATCCTTGATGGAGATATAACCCCATCATCAACAGACAATACAGAAATGGGATCTGTTGTTACCGGAGGTAATATTAACAAAGTATTTGTAATTCAGAATACCGGAAACGACTTACTTACCTTAACAAGTATAACATTTACAGGAACCAATGCTTCAGATTTCAGTCTGGTATCTGCTCCGGTATTTCCATTGAGTATTGCACAAGGTACCTCGGCAAATATTACAGTGAAATTTGCTCCGACAGTTGCAGGAATAAAAACATCAACCATAAACATTGCAAATAATGATGGCAACGAAAGCAATTATGATTTTGCATTATCAGGAACATCTACTGCACCTTTGGTTTCCGAAATTAATATTCAAGGTAATAATGTAACCATCAACGATGGTGACAATACACCAACTGCTACCGATAATACCGATTTTGGTGATGTGCTTGTAGGTAATTCAAAGAGCAGTTCATATGTTATACAGAATAACGGAACAGGTGACCTTACCATAACAGGTATTTCCTTCACCGGTGCCAATGCGAGCGACTATAGCCTTTCAACAGCAATTACTTTCCCGGCAGTAGTTAATGCCAGTGGCGTTTTGAACTTCACTGTAAAATTCCAACCATCTGTCGCCGGACCAAGAAATGCTACGATTCAAATTGCTAACTCGGATGCCGATGAAAGCATTTATAATTTCGATTTGAAAGGTAACGGAACCAGTACATCGCTTAGCGAAAAAACCTTATTAAAATTAGTAACGCTATATCCAAATCCGGTATCGGGTGATGCAATCCTTGGTTTTGAATTAGCCAATACCGAAAAATTGCAAATAGCAATTACGGATATTCAAGGACGTACCGTCGCACCAATGGAGTCGAAAATATTCCAACAAGGAAAACATGAAACTATCATTCCAACAGCTGACCTACAAAGTGGTGTTTACTTTGTAAAAATAGCCAACGAAGAAAACAAAAATTATCTGATTAAGATGGTAGTAATTCATTAAACCAACTTAATTAGTCTAATCTGAAACAGGAAGGAATACCACCTTCCTGTTTCTTTATTTATCAGGGATTCCATGTTTAAACTTAAAAGTAAATTTCTATTTCTTTATCTCTTGCTGCTTTACATAACAGTTGCATTACTTTCTGCTTTTCACCATGAATCAGATTCACCTTATCTTCTTTTATACAAAAAGCAACTCAATGGGTTGGATTTGAATCAGCAAAAATTAATCGGGTTGATTGAACTTGGTGAGTTGAATGATTCCTCCACCTTCTCAAAAGTTCAATCTCAATTGCAAAAATCGAGAACAAGTCTTAAATCCATCGACTTCTGGATTAGGTATACCGCACCGATAGAACATAAAAAAATAAATGGTCCGTTAGCTGTGGAATGGGAAACCGAAGTATTCGAAAAATTTGAGAAGCCATACAGAAGAGAAGGAGCCGGATTTACGTTAGCATATCTAACATTAATGGAAGACAACCCGGATAAAACAAAAATATCCGAATTAATCAATCAATCCATTGTTGCAACCCACATATTAAAAAACGACAGCATCCTGCAACAATTAAACAGTTTCCATCACTTCTATTTATGTAACCGCTTATACCTTCTAAACCTTGCTGCTATTTATACTACAGGTTTTGAATGTCCTAATGAAGACATGGTCATTCCGGAACTGTCACAGATGCTCTCTGATGTCGGTACTATTTATAGTGCCTTCAATCAAACCTTTGCTGCTACTCCACTTCCGGATGCCTATTTAATTCTTTATCAAAATGCAATAAATTTTGTTCATGATCAACCACAATCAATTAACTCTTTCAACCATTATGCATTCATTCGCGACTATATCAATCCTTTGTATAAGTTGAATCAGGATTTAATCCGAAAATACAAAGTTGTGAGTAAAAGTATGGTAGATTATACCTTAAATAAACAAGTAAATTCCATATTCGACAAATCCCTATATTTTGGACAAAACCCGAAAGGTATTTTCCTTAGGGTAAATGATGAAGTTGCTCTTAGCGAAATAGACAACTTGGGTAAAAGTTTGTTTTATGATCCTATCCTTTCAGGAAATATCGAAAGAAGTTGTGCTTCTTGTCATATTCCTAAAATGTTTTTTACCGATACAACCCTTACTACTTCTATAAATTTTGATAGAAAATCTGATTTAAGGCGCAATACCCCTACCCTTTTAAATACCCAATACAACCATTTGCTTATGTATGATGGTAAACATTTAACATTACAGAATCAGGCAAAAGGTGTAATAACCAGTATCGATGAAATGGGGGGCGATGAAAAGGAGCTGATGAAACGAATCAATTCATGCAAAGAATACAAATCAAGATTTACCAAACTATTGAAATATACTCCCCAAGAAAAGGAAATTACTGTTTCTCACATTTACTCAGCAATCACTTACTATTATAGTAAATTTAATGGATTTGATGCGCCCTTTGATAAATCTATGAACCTACAAACCGAAATTTCAAGTTCAGCAATAAAAGGATTTAATTTATTCATGGGTAAAGCCCAATGTGCTACTTGTCATTTTGTTCCACAGTTCAATGGAGTAAAACCACCTTATATTGGTTCAGAATTCGAAGTAATAGGAGTTCCTGCCGACACAAGTTATCAAAAACTAAGTGGCGATTCCGGAAGATATAATATATTTCAAGCTTCGGAAACTTTACATGCATTTAGAACAGGTACTATTCGTAATAGCATGCACACCCAACCGTATATGCATAATGGGGTTTTTAATACAATGGAACAGGTGATACAACATTATAATACCGGAGGAGCAATCGGCCATGGATTACTCTTACCAAACCAAACTTTATCCGGCGATCCATTAAATTTATCGGAAACAGAAATACAAGAACTTATCACATTTATAGCAACTCTTACCGAGCAAATTGTTTTCGAAAATCCGCCGGAAAACATTCCAAAATCAAAGCAAATCGTCTTAAACAAACGAAAAATAGGAGGCTCTTATTAAACTATGAAAAACCTCAAATACAGTATTGTTATCATTCTTCTTATAATTTTAGTTGGATGTATAGCAAAAAAACAACCCGGATATGTTTTACCGGATGAAATGTCGCCTGAAGTAAAAATAGAGTACGCTAAGATTTGCGACAAAGGAAAAGTCTTGTATGATATGAATTGTGCTTCATGTCATACAAAAATGATAAAAGGAAAAGAAGTTATACCTGACTTTACCGCAGAACAACTAGAATCATATTCCATAAGGGTTGCAAATCCAACCCATGAAAGCAGGGTTACGGAAGAAAATTTATCAGCCGAAGAATTAAGTTTTATTCTCACCTACTTAAGTTACAAACCCAAGAACATTAAGAATTAAAACATTTCTGTTAATCTTCAAATTAACTATTGATAAACAGCTATAACCCTTTCCATACAACAATATATTTCCCGATATTATTCTAATGCTTAATTTTACCCCATGAATAAGCATCTGTTAATTATTTTTTCTTTCATTCTAATTGTCGCTTGTACCGAAAATTCTGGCACAGTTGATACCAAAACAAATGACAGTTTGAATTATGAAATGGTTATTGCGTTAAATTCTTTCCAAAATTGTGATCCGGATTCCGATTCCTGTTCTTATATCTCCTTTACCTATCCGCAAATAAGTAATGCCAACAAAAATTTACAGGATTCGCTTTTGAAAATATTTCATACTACTTTTAATTCAGAAGTAAGAGAGACCTTACCAATAGACAGTATTCAACAAAAATTTATACATGAATTTGCGTCTTTTAAAAAAGAGTATCCTCAAAGTTCGCAAGTATGGAAAATCGAAAAAGATATTTCCATACAAATGCAGAACCCTCGCTGGATTACCCTTCGAATAAACGACAATAGCTATACAGGAGGTGCCCATCCCAATAATTCTGTGTTTTATAAATTAATCCATATAGAAGATGGAAGAACATTAAATTTAATCGACTTCTTTGACAGCTCTGCCATTTATAAGTTAACTGCATTAGCAGAACCTATATTTTGTACAGAAAAGAAAATCAGTCCAAATAAAGGTATGGACGAAGCCGGATTTATATTTCCAAACAATCATTTCTGCCTAAATAACAACTTTTATCTGGATGAAAAGGGAATTACTTTTCATTATAACAACTACGAAATAGCTCCTTATGTTAAAGGAGAAACAACCATTACCATTCCTGCAGATGAGTTTATAAAATGGTTGAAGCCGTATAAACAATTGATTAAAAAACAGTAACCTAATTTCTGGCAATAAATTTCCCGGACCACAATTGCCATTGGATGATAATCCAAATAAATATACATGGTACCGCCTTTAGGACGTATGGTTCGATGAAATCATGTCGTATAAACCGTGGCATCAAATCTGTAGGAGAAAGGCAAGTAAATACAAAGGCAAAAAGCACTAAACCGGTTTGTAGAGGGGTGTTCTGCTGACTAAAATACCAGATTGCAATGCCACTAACTGCAATAACAAAAGTGGACGATTCTGCTTTATGGTTAAAAATTATTACCCAAATTAAAATACTTGCTAAATAAAACAGCCTGAATAAATCTTTCTTAAACTCTTGCATGCGAACCAAAGGAAGTACCAATAATATGCCACCGGTTATAACCGCTATTAATTTATCCGGTTCTAAACCAAACCAGGATTTTAGCCATCCCAGTACCGACAATCCATAGGAAACGGAATGGTCGTTTTGCAACATATGGAGCCAACTCTTGTATAAAAATAACAGTTGATCCGGAGAGACAACTACCAAAGGTATAATGGCCAATAGTACCATCCATAAAATGCTATATCCAATAAATTTTAACTTATCCGGATACATTAAAAATAAAAGAAAAGCAACTACGCCAAATATTTTAATGTAAGCAGATAAGACGATAAACAAGGATGCCCAAATTACGTTTTTACGTTCAAACTGAACGAATGCAAGGATCAGTAAACCTGCAATCATCGGATTGGTTTGGGCACTTTGTAAACTGGTTAATGTTTCCTGTAAAATGAACCAAAGCACAAATAAATTTAGCTTCGGAGATGCTAACTTTAATTGGGTTACGGCGTAAAAAAGCAGTCCGGCATTGGCTGCATTCCATAAAATCAAACCCAGCCAATCCGGAAGGTAAGCAAATGGAAACATACTTAAAGCAAACGCAGGACTGTATTTAAATAAATCGTATTGCTCCAATGGATGCAGGATATATAAATCCTGTTGATGAATCAAATGAAGAAAGGAATATTTAAAGATTACAAAATTGTTGTAATGTTTGTAAATATCCAGGTTGTTAAAAGTTTTGTTTCCCAGTATTACAAGGTGAACACTTGCAACAACAGCAACGAGCATATACAAAAAAAACAAACGATTTTTGTTTAATGCAAGTTGTTTCCAAGATTCCTTCATGTAAACTTCCGGATTAAAAATCGATTCTAAATCTTTCTTTTCTCAATGGCGAAAACGACAGAGGATTTTCATTCAGTCGAAATGTTTCATTTCGTTGTCGAACAATATCAATAGCTGCATACAAAGCATTCCTGAACGACATTTCACCTGCTTTATTTTTTCCTGCAATATCGTAGGCCGTTCCGTGATCAGGAGATGTTCGAACAAAAGGCAATCCGGCAGTAAAATTTACCCCATCTTCAAATGCCATATACTTAAATGGAATTAAACCCTGGTCGTGGTACATAGCAAGTACCGCATCAAATTTTTCAAATTGACGTGCCCCAAAAAAACCATCTGCTGAATATGGCCCATAGGTAACCATACCGTTTGCTTGCGCTGCTTTAACTGCTTCAGCAATAATTTCCTTATCTTCTTTTCCGAGTAAACCATTGTCGCCGGCATGCGGATTCAACCCCAAAACAGCAATTCTAGGTTTAACAATTCCAAAATCTTGTTCCAAACTTTTTTGCATCACTTTCAGTTTTTTCAGAATTAATTCTTTGGTAATACTTGCTGCAACGTCCTTAATTGGAATATGACCCGTAACCAATCCAACTTTTAAATCCCCACAAATAAGCATCATGATATATTCGTTTGTATTGGCTTGACTTGCGAGGTATTCTGTATGTCCTTGAAAGGGATTTTTTTCGGAGTTTACATTGTGTTTGTTCAAAGGAGCGGTGAGCAACGCATGTATTTTCCCGGCAAGAATATCCTTGGTAGCCATTTCTAAAGATTTAAATGCATACCTACCGGCCACTTCTGTTACCTCTCCCGGTTTGATTTCTACTTCATCGTCCCAGCATACTAAAATGTTTGATTTTTTGGGATGAATTTGGTCCAGATTTTTAATAATATTTAAATTGAAATCCGGATGACCCATTAGTTTTTTCCAGTAAGATAAAATCTTCGGAGATCCATATACAACCGGCGTGCAGTAATCCGCCACCCGATTGTCGAGGAGCGTTTTAATCATCACTTCCATACTTATTCCATTCACATCTCCAATCGTGATTCCGATTATCGGTAACTTACTCATAGGTTTAAAATTAATTGATTTAAATATTATTTACTCAGGTTTTTAATAAAGTCGAAAAGCAATCTTACTCCATAACCGGTTGCTTGTTTACCTCTATAAGAATCTGCTGTTGAAATAAAAGCCGGTCCTGCAATATCAAAATGCATCCAAGGATAATCTGTAAACTTCTCAAGGAACATTCCGGCAGTAATTGCACCAGCCACAGGTCCCCCGATATTCTTCATATCAGCAAGATCACTCTTAATCAACTTGCCATATTCTTCCCACATTGGAAACTCTACCAATCTTTCATACGTAGTTTTACCACTCTCTTTTAATTTAAGTTTGGTTTTTTCGTCGGCATTACCCATACAAACTATTCCATACGACCCGATTGCTGCTGCTGCTGCTCCTGTTAAAGTTGCAAAATCAAGTACCAATTCCGGTTTGTATTTTTTTGCATAAGCCAAAGCATCAGCCAACAACATCCGTCCTTCAGCATCTGTATTTAATACTTCTACCGTTTGTCCATCGTACATTTTCACGACATCACCGGGTGTGTAGGCATTTTCTCCCGGACGATTATCCGTTGCAGGAATCAAAGCAATAACGTGGTATGGTAATTCTGCTTCGGCAACTGCATAAATAGTTGTAGCAACCAGTGCTCCTCCTGCCATATCACATTTCATGGTATCCATGCTGTTTGGCGTAGGTTTTAAACTCAAGCCTCCGGTATCGTACACAACACCTTTGCCCACCAAAACCAGTGGTTGCTTGTTCTTTGCTTTTTTCGGTTTCCATTCCATGATGGTAAACGTAGGTGGTGTTTGACTACCCATATTTACCGATAACAACCCACCCATTTTCAACGCTTCAATTTGTTTCTTATGTAAAACTTCCACTTTCAATCCCGATTTTTTTCCCATTTGCTTCATCTCCTGTGCAAATTGAACCGCATCCAGAAATGATTGAGGCTCATTAACCAAATCCCTTGCCTTACATACCGATTGAACCACGATACCAAGTTGCTCTATATCAAGGGTAGAAATTCTTTTACCGGATAACTGTATTTCAGTTAACGAATTTTTATTCTTGGTATCCGACTTGTATTTCAGAAATTCATAATTGCTAAGGGCACAACCTTCAGCTACAGCAAGCAATTCTTCTTTTAACAATTCTATTGCTGTTATTTGAATAGATTCCTGCTTATGCGCATTTAATATTGCACAAAGTTTGTTTCCTGTAGTTCTTAAACCCTCCAACTTACGGTAACTTTCTTTTTTGTCGAATTCTTCAGATAATTGAATGATAATCAATCGGGTAAATTGATTAATAACAACAAAATAATCTCCGGCTTTAATTTTTTTCTCGAGGTAGGTGATTTCTTCTTTTTTCAATCCCAAACTTGCCCAGTCTGTTTTTTTACCGGCCAACACAAATAAGGATTTTAAAGGGTTTTGTTTATTGGAAACGCTGATTTTTGTACGCATAGAATTGTATTAATAGAGGAAACAAAACTAAAAAAAATTGTCGGAGTTAAACCTTAATTCCAAATTTATCTCAATTATAACCTTCAAATGGATACTAACTTTCAAACCAGCTCTCCCCAATCTGTGCATAACTTGTGTTGAAATGCCTGAATAGCGAGCTTATTTTTGGTGCAATCCCTCGTAAAAACAGGAACACAAATCAGGTAATCCGTATAAAAATTTAAACGCATGAAATTTATAGTAAACAGTTCTACATTATTAAGACACCTTTCCATGATTGACGGAGTAGTTGTATCCAAACCAATTATTCCGATATTAAATAATTTCTTGTTCGACATCAAGGACGGAGAGCTTCGCATTTCGTCTACCGATTTGGAAACAACCATGACTACTTCTATATCAGTAGATGCGAAAGAAGATATCTCGATTGCGATTCCATGTAAAACAACCATCGAGTTATTAAAATCACTACCGGATCAGCCACTTGCTTTTTCTATCAATATGGAGAAAGGCTCGGTAGAAATTAAATATGATGCCGGTCGGTTTAAACTAACAGCACAAAAAGGCGATGAATTCCCTAAAAATCCTTCGGTTGAGGATGCCATGAAATTTACCATTCCGGGTAAGGTTTTGCAAAAAGCAATTACCAAAACAGTATTCGCTACCAGTACTGATGAATTACGTATGAATTTAACAGGCGTATATGTACAGTTATCTCCTGAATCGGTAACATTCGTTGCAACCGATGCAAACAGACTGGTACGTTTTACCCGAAATGATGTGAAACCCGGTGTGGAAGATTCATTTATTTTACCTAAAAAAGCACTTAACTTATTAAAGGCATCTTTGCCATCAGACGATACTGTTGTTACCGTTGAATTTAATCGCTCAAATGCCCATTTTCATACGGCCGAAATGAGTTTAATTTGTCGTTTAATCGACGAAAAATATCCGGATTTCAAAGCAGTAATACCTCAAGATAACCCAAATCGGTTGTTGATGAATCGCATGGAATTACTCACTTCTGTAAAGCGCGTTTCGATTACATCCAATAAAACAACCCACCAAATTCGACTAAAAATGACCGGAAGCGAACTGAATATTTCAGCTGAGGATATTGATTTCGAAAATGAGGCCCAGGAAAAACTTACCAGCCAATACGAAGGGGAGGATCTGGAAATCGGATTCAATTCTAAATACCTTGCAGAATTACTGGCAGCGATTGATTCCGATGATGTTAAATTGGAAATGTCGCAACCAAATCGTGCAGGCGTGCTAAGACCTTCTATCCATGATGAAGGAGAAGATGTTTTGATGTTGGTGATGCCAATGATGTTGAATAGTTACTAGGGAAATTACCCAAACACTACTCGTTTCCTGCCGGTTGTTGTAGTTGGTTCACACAGCGAATTACAAAATCAAATTGTTCCTTTTTACTCAAATTGGAATTGTCCAATTCTATGGCATCGGGTGATTTAACCAACGGACTATCGACTCTGGTTGTATCCATATGATCGCGTTTTTCAATATTGGCAAATACCTCTTCGAAAGTAGTATCCTGCCCCTTTTCTATTAGTTCATCCAACCGACGTTGTGCCCTAATTTTTGGATCTGCAAGCACAAACAATTTTAATTCGGCATTCGGAAAAACTACAGTACCAATATCCCTCCCATCCATTACAATTCCTTTTTGCTTTCCCATTTCCATTTGTTGCTTAACCAGAAATCGACGGACCGAACTTAAGGCACTGATATCACTTACAATACTTGCAACACGTGGATTTACCCGAATTTCTTGCTCCACATTCTCGCCATTTAATATCGTTTGTTGGGTATTGGTTTCTGCATTAAAATCGAATGCTATCTTCAAATCCTGTAATGCCTCTTCAATTAAATTGGGATGGTGAAAATCCAATTGCATTCGAATCATGTATAATGCTACAGCCCGATACATGGCGCCGGTATCAATATACCTATAGCCCAAAAAGGATGCAACCTCCTTGGCTAAAGTACTTTTGCCACATGACGAATATCCATCGATTGCAATTATAATACGCTTCATTTTACCGGTTTGATAAGGCAAGTAAAATAAAAGAAAGGTATTTGCAAAACGAAAAGAACTTATGTTCTTTTATTTAAATAAAGGATTAAGGATAGGTGATTGGTTGATTTACCTATTATATAGGATGAGCTACCATAGGCAACTTGAAATTTGCTGAGGTTAATTCCAAATCCCCATGAAAAACCGGTTGTTCCTGATACATCTTTTAATCCCATTTCCCATCGACGAAGGTAATTGTAACCAAAAGCAACATAAACACTTTTGCCTAATAATATTTCGGCACTCGTATTTAAATGACTCATTACTTTAGTCCCGATAGAAATATCTTCCTCTATGATCTCTCCAGTCTCTAGGTCCTTTTGCAAAGATGGTTTGTTTGGATTCTGGTATACCAGTTTACCAGGTTTTTCTAAATGTTTGGCAATTACAGAAAAACGAAATGGTGCATTTTTTAATTTCTTGGATGCCCCTGCTTGAATGTCGAAAGGTAGATCTTCAGAATTTTCACCATTATAGGTTTTCAATTGTTTTCCCAGATTGGATAATGCAACAGAAAATGTCCATAAATTTATTGGATTGTGATAAGTTATTCCTGCATCCAATCCAATAGCCATAGAGTTAAATGTACCTAAATCTGAATAGATAACTTTAAATTGACCGCCAACATGCAATCTTTTATCTAACCGTCTTGAATAAGCCAGATTAAAGGCATAATCTCCTGCAGTGAAATTACCAATTATCACACCATTGTCGAGTGTTTCTTCCATGGTTCCGTAATTTACGTATTGTAATCCTGCTGCCATGGTTTGGTTGCTGTCGAAACTCCACGCATAAGTTACATACCCTGCTTGAATATCAGCCAGGTAGAAGGCATGGCTTAATCCTACTTGTTTGTTCATGGATGCGCGCAACAAAGCAGGATTTTGTATGGCCAGATTGATATCGTTTTCGTAAGTAGCAATAGCACTTCCCCCCAACGCAGCAATTCGTGCATTGGGTTGTAATGTTAGAAATGAATATGCCTTGTTGCCCCCTATCTGTGCAGAAAGGAAATTATTTAATCCCATCAGAAAAAATAATAGTAGACAACTTAATACGGTGCGTTTCTGCATTCTTATACAGCAATATTAACGCATATACTCCTTATTTAGTATGGTTAAGTTGGTTTCGGATTGCCTCGGCTATTTCATTGTATTCCGCTTCTGAAAATACCTTTCGCTCTCCTTCAAAATTAAGGTCTCCAATCTTATTCATTGGAACAAGGTGTATATGGGCATGTGGAACTTCTAAACCAATTACGGCCATTCCAACTTTGGTGCAAGGAATGGCTTGCTTAATAGCATGAGCCACGATTTTAGCGAATAAATGCAATCCTGCCAATTCTTCATCCGGCAAATCAAATATATAATCTGTCTCTTTCTTAGGAATAACTAGAGTATGCCCTTTAGCCAAAGGACGAACATCTAGAAATGCCATAAAATCATTCGTTTCGGCTACTTTATAACAAGGTATTTCTCCTTGCGCAATTCGGCTAAATAAACTTGCCATTTTACTATAAAGTTATTTCAATAATTTCAAATTGAACTTTTCCTGCCGGGGCACTGATTTCAACCACTTCACCAGGTTTTTTTCCCATCAATCCGGCTCCTATCGGCGATTTCAAAGAGATTTTACCCGCTTTAAAATCTGCTTCGTTTTCGGAAACCAAAATATAAATCATTTCTTGTTTCGACTTAAGATTCTTCACCCTCACTTTACTCAACATCATCACTTTGCTGGTATCGAGCTTGCTTTCGTCAATAATTCTGGATTTGCTAATGGTATCTTCTAATTGTGCAATTTTAGCTTCGAGTAATCCCTGATCTTCTTTGGCAGCATGGTATTCTGCATTTTCACTCAAGTCACCTTTGTCGCGTGCATCCGCAATTTGTTTTGAAATAAACGGACGTTGCACATACTTCATATCACTCAGTTCGCGCTGAAGCCGTTCCAATCCTTCTTTTGATAAATAATTAATTTCTGACATAACCCTTTAATTAAAAACAAAAGAAACGCCCCTTTTGAGAACGTTTCCTTCGCTTATTGAATAATCAAATATATTAACTTTTCTTGTAACCTATCGACATTCGTAAGGTAATATTATGCACGCCATTAAATACACGTGTTGGCGCATAAGCATAATCTATCCCAAGATTTAAACCACTATTGGTAATAGGTAATTGTAAGGTACATCCACCTGCAAAGCCATAATATTGAGAGCGATAATCGCCCGCTGCATTTTCGCCTTGGTATGCATAACCGCTTCTAACCATAAATAATTCACGGAATGAATATTCGATACCGGCTGATAAAATATTTTGAGAAAACGCATTGTAGTTAAAGTTTCCGGATGGTGTTAAGCGATGGTAATAAGTATCGGAACCTTTTTTATCCAATCGCAAATCGTAAGCTACTCCAATATTTACCAAAGCCGGTAAGTTGAATTTTTCCGCTCCGAAATACACTGTTCTGGAAGAATTATTAGCAGGATTAATCATTTTAAGCGATAGACCGGATCCTGAGTAGCTAACATCCGAACCCAGGTTTCGAACTGCCATACCAAAACGGAAATCTTCTTTCTTAATCTTGTTTTTTGGATTTAAAGCTGTTTGGTACTGCACTCCCATATCAAAACATACACCGGAAGCAGATACATTGGTCAGTCCTTCGGAAACATATCGAACCAATAATCCAACGGCAATACTATTGGAGAATTTACGTGCATACGCAAAACCAATATTGATAAACTGCGGGGTGTAAGTACCCAAGGTTCCATCCGGTTGACTCTCCGTTCTGATTTCAATATCGCCAAATTGCATACCACTAAAACTTAATCCGATAACATTATCTCCGGTTTCTCCTAAAGGAATTGCCATCGATGCGTTGCTAAGGTGAATACCTGTTCCTTGCAAATAAGTTACCGAGGATGCAGTAAGTTCATAGGTAGGTACAAATCCCAAGCCACCTACGTTAAAATGCATAGCTTCAGCACCTCTCAAATAGGCGGTACTTGATCCTAGCGTTCCTGCACTTCTGCCAAAAGGATTGATGAGTAGCTGTGTTGCTCCTGCTCCACCGGCACGATCGGGATTTCCCGCAAAGGTCGTTTGGATTAAAGCGGAGCCAACAAACAATAATACTTTTATATACTTAATCATTTCTTTGTTTCATTAATTATTAGAACGTATCATAATCTGCAGGCCTCATAATACCAAACCATTTTATCACCCTTTCTTCACCCAAATCGGTAGCACTTATATGGATCATATATACACCGCTTGAAATAGGAACTTTTGCATCATTCTTTAAATCCCATTCAACATATGCCGAATTTGGATCATCCTTTTTAATGGTTCTTGCAATGATCCCATCTAATGTAAATATGCGAATGGTACAACGAGGTGGCAAATTAGTTATCCTAACACGCACATCCAATTGGTTACCCGGATCTTCATACAACGAATAGGCATAATACGGATTTGGTACAACCGCAACTTTATCCAATGCCTTCTTACCAAATTCTGTTGAATAAGTTGGTGCCTGATCTGAAGTATTAAAGGTAAAGTAAGGCATACTATCGTTAATGGTAGTGGTACCTTTCGTAATAAAACTAGCGTACGGTCTTTTTACCCTGAATTTGTAAGTTACTTCTCCCGGTACCAAACCCCAACGCATTTCTGTTAATTTAGCTCCACCCGATAAAAATGGCATGGTAGTCCAAAGTACCTGGCTGTATAAGAAACGTTTTCTTACAAGATAAGTAGCAACAGGAATCGCTGAAGTGATAGCATCGTTACAAGCCAATTCCATTAAGCATTTATATGTTTTACCGGCATCGTAGTTGGTGCTTTTTAAAGTTGCCAACGATGAACCGGAACCTACGGTAAAGTTCTTGGTAGAAGCCATAACATAGATATAATGTTTACCGCCAAATACCGGACGGAATGTGGTAGGATCTAACATCGTGGTAGTTGGATTCCATTGCATATCATTTCCGTTTTCTGTAGGTAACGAAGAGTCTTCGCCAAACATTAGATTCAAGCGTTCTCCTGTTTCAACATCTATTGCATAACCCGGGAACCAACTCATGCCATAAGGTGAAATATAATCTGCATCTTCCGGATCATTTGAAGCGATTGAATCGCCCGGCACGCCATTTTTGTCCACTGAACGGGCTTTTCTAAAATCCATTTTTTCACATTTACCTTGGTTTAAGTTAGCATTCTCACCTGTTTCAACTACAAAACAACGAGTCCACAAAGATTTATCTGGGGTGATTACAAAATTAACACTGTGTAAATCCTTCAATTCGTTATCCGAGCTATACGTTCCTAATCCCACATTTGAACCGGTTGTACCATCCCATGCCGCTCCAAAAGAAGGGAAAGTAGATCCGGAGTTCGTTCTCCATCTGGAAGCGATACAATATGGTGACCAAGTTCCATTTAAGATTTTAGCAAAATTCTTTCGCGGATCAACAGGAGACCAAACCGGATTACCGCTGGTTCCAATATTTTCTGCAAAATCATCAAGTTGACCGTTTTTAAAATCCGGCGTTCCAAATTTACCGGCACGAATCCAGTTCATTACATTTTTATATTCCGGAGCCGCGGCAAAATTAGGGTCTTCATCGGTTACATTCGACAACCAAATATTCGGTGATTTACTCCAATCAACACTTGCAGAAATATATCCATTGCTGATATCTTCCGTATTTTCAACATCCCCCGGCATCAATGATTGTTTCATTTCTACCGCTAATCCCCATTCTGCAAAAATTTGTTCGTATGTACTTCCTATAAAATTCTTTCCTCTGATTACTTCTCCGGTTGTCATGTTTTTCATGTACCAGATTGTTTTCTTACTTAAAGTATCAATTTTATTGTTGTTACCGGTTGTATCTCTTAACCATAAATGGAAACTTGCATTTGGCACTTTTAACGGATCAATTACTTTAACTGCTATTGGTCCGTAACTAGCCACATACGAACGTGTAACCGAACGATATCCGTTTGCAGAGCCCAAAGCTTCTTGAATTGCTTGTTGGGTTAATTCCAATGCAAAACCACCATTACCCATACCTTCTACCTGGGTTACCGGAAATCCGTCGCCATAGTTAGCATTCAATTGCGTACCATTATTCGCCGAACTTGGGTCGTGTGGTGTAGCAGAGTATACTTTTAATTCGATTTCGCCAATGGTTTTACGACTTGGCAAATATTGTGTAGGGTCTGTAGAGCAATTGGTTGCTGAAGCATAGGATAAAATTACATAATGGTAGTTAGTAAAATTGGAAAGTGCTTTATCTGAAGAAGTGGAAAACGCATCGTCCTTAATTTTAAAGGTATGCTTTATTCCATCATCGTTTCCGGTAACCATTATTTTCTTCACGTCTTCACCTAATTCCGGATCATTAATCGAGTTAACCAAACGGGTTATACCATCGTTCAAATCAAATTGTGCAACCAAACGACATTGTGAAAGATCATAAAAATCGCTAGGAACATTTTGTGTTTTAACCTGGAATATTTGATATCCCTGGAATTTATAATTTGTTTTGGATGTACAAGAACCTGCAAAATCGGTATTAAAACTTTCGATCGTATCTGCATTCGAAATCTTAATAATTAATTCGCGATTCAATTCCACGATATCAATTTTAGGGGCATCCGGACCGGCAACAATTTTAAAATTATTTCTAAATAAAATTGCAGCCTTGTCGCTTGCTTGCTTTAATAAAGAGAAGGATCCTGTGGCACCACCTGTAGCTGCTCTCGACCAAACAACACCGATTGTAACGGTATTTTTTGCACCCGGCAACAAGCTAAAAGTTCCTGCTGTTTGTAAGAACCTACGGTCACCGGTTTGGTTTTGTGCAATTCTTTCGGTCCAATCCGCGCGTTTTGCAGGATCGGTACTTCCCGGAAACATAAAACTAGCTGTATCACTTCCACCTTTTCCATTTCCACCGTAAGTAATACTGGTACCATCGCGCCATCTTCCATTTAAGTAATTCCAATAATCGGTCGGGCGGCTAGGATTACCTTGAAGGGTTCTATCGTTATTATAATAAACAAATTTGGTCAATCCTAACTCCACTGTATCAATTACAACTGATTCGGTTGAATCTTTAATTAACCTTGATGGACCTGAAAAGAAGTTTACTCCGATACTTGGAGGATTTAAACCATAACCTAAAATTCCTTCGTCGTCGTCGTCTCCATTATAACAAATACCCAAATTTCTGTTTACATCACATTCCACATAATCATCGGCATAATTTCCTAAATCCGCATCCACCCACTGTCCGAAAATACAGCTATCAATCGTTTCATTACTTCGGTTGTAAACTACTGTACGGTAGAATGTCATGTTATTGATAGCATCGTTGGTTGAGTAAGCAAAGCAAGTAGTTTGCAATTCCAATCCAATTGGTGCACCTTCTGTTTCGGAGTGAATATTTCCTTTGTCGTTATAAACCATAAACAACATCATATCCGGAATATTATCCTTCACATTAAAGTCGAAAGAAGGATAATCTCCCAATAAAACTTCATATTCGCCATTGCCATTTACATCCACAAATGGAGCTAAATAACGTCCGTCGATTAACTTTTGTGCAGGCCACTCGGGAGCATTTACACGCTCTTCCGGTTTGTTAATGATATCATTAATATCGAGCAACGTAACTTTATAAATTTTATCATATGCAGCACAGGTTGCCTCATCAATAGAAGCTGTACCAACTGTTAAAGGACCCGGATAATAATCATTACCACTCTGGCGATAGGTTTGTGCAGCGATTCGTAAATTTCCACTAACCACTCCTCCTATCCATAATGCACCAGAGAACAAAGAGTTCTTGGCTACTTGTCCGGCTTGTACTTTTGGCACTTCGTATTTTGCGTTACTTAAGTCCCACCACATATCCCCTCCATTTAAAATGGTGGTACGAACATTGTTTACATCCAAATCCACTTTGGCTGTGCCGGGTAAGCAACCGGATGATTTACCCACTTTTTTAACAGGGCCATTTCCCGGTTTGACATCAATATTTTCCTTTGCAATAGCAGAGAAAGATAGGAATATACCAAGAATGAATGTGTGAATTAAAATCCTGAATTTATTAGTCATACAAATAGTAATTACGAATTAAAAATAAAGAGCCAATCCAAGGCGGGTTAATCTTGGTAAGGCAAAAGCTCCCGGATCAACTACCCTGATATTATATAAGTCAACCAAAGATTGCGCATTGGTTGCAGCCTTTAAAGTTGCATCCGCCTGAACTGAATTTATAAATCCATCGCTGTATGCAGATCCTGTGTAACGATAAACACCCAAAGCATTGATGTTGTTAAATACATTTTGTATCCATAAGAACATACGCAATCTGTAAACAGTTGTTTTGCCATCCAAACTTTCGCTTCTGAACATAAAGTTTTTGTCTATATTGATATCGGCATAAAACTGGGAAGGTTGACGCGATCCGTTTGGTGTACCTTTAACTTGAGGACGATTGGTTGAACTCATTACTTCCGGAGTTGGTAATAATTGTTCGGTGTATGGACGACCGGTAACATAATTAAAAATTACATTCACACCGGCATTGGTAAATATTTTTCTGCCACCTACAACCGGACCATCATACTCTTTTCCGTCTTTGTAATGGAAATCGAAGATACCTTTTAAAGTGTTTCTGGTATCGTAGTCCAAAGGAAATACATTACGTTGTTGCGGCAAATTAGCTGCAATTAACGCACTACTCGAACCGGCATTTGAACCTGTACCATCAGCAAATTGCAACATATAATTTGCAGATAAAGTAACATTTCCTAAGTCTCTTAACTCATATTCAATATCAATGGATTTAACGGTAGAGAAATCGATATTGGAGAAAGAAGTATAATTAACCGGCCATGCTTGGTTAAAGTTATACAACTGAATTAAATTTCTGAATTCGCGGTAAGAACCTTTGATACCTAATGCTGCATCCGAACCTATTTGTTGGCGGAATCCAATTTGATAATCGGTTACCCTTGTCATTTTCAAATCCGGATTTTGCAATACTGCACCTTGACGTAAAGTAAGGTAATAATAATCGTCTATTTGTCCTACGTTATTGCTAGGTCGTTGCGCCAAAACATCATAAGTTCCAAAGAATTGGGATGTAGACGAAACTGGGAATGAGAAGGAAATACGTGGCAACACAAGCACATCCGCTTTATAATCAGTAAACGAACCGGCATCCGGTTTTGTCTGACCCGGATTTACCAAATAAGGAGTATTGCGGTTGATTTTTGCGCCTTGGGCAACTGAGTTTTTCCATAAGGTGTTAGGGTCAGTTACAGGGTTACCTTCTTTATCAAACCAGTCGTTTCCATTTCTGAAACCCGACAAATTGAAATTGCCTTTTTCAGGAGATGCGGTTGCATCATCTACATACACTGCATAATCATCTCCAACAGAACCGGGAATGGAAGATGCAAGATCACCTAATTTATTTCCGGGTTGTTGCGCGGCTCTGCGAATATCTCCTGCAGTATATATTGGAGCCATTGAATATGGATCTTTTAATACCACTTGGTTCGCATCAAATCTTTCGATACGTACACCAATACGAACGATTAAATCTTTAAATACAAACTTATCTTGTAACCAAGCTGCTGTATAAATTGGCTGGTAAGCTCCGATGGTTCGGTTAAGCGGGTCGTTCAAGAATTTATTAACGCCGGGTTTGCCTTTTACCCTGTTTCCAAGATAATCGTAACCACTATAAGAAACATAGGAGTTACCATTATTCAATAATTCATCTGCACTAAACATATCAAGGGAAAAAGTAGATGGATCCAATGAATTTACATCGATAAACGATTGTTGGTTATAATAATTTCCGTACTGATCTTTTGCACCTGAACTGATCAACTTATTTCTTAAGTTTTTATCGAAATTGGTTTGGGCTGAATCCAATACAAGACGGTTAAATTTGATGGTATCGTTAAACACCCCATTTTGATCAAATCCTGCCATAGGATTTGATTCATCCATACCCTGAAACTGGTTATTGGTATACAAACGCATCAATGTCCATAAGCCTGTTCCTGCCACACTGTAAGAACGGATAAAACGCTGTTCGAAATTCATTCCAAATTGGATATCGTGTTTGTTTTTCGAATTTCTTCTTGATCCAACCGACGCTTCACTCATCACATACAATTGTATGGTTTCCGAATTTGACTTTCCATAACTTCCTGTCGTTTGGGTTCCGGAGCTACCCCATAATCCGGAATAAATACTGGCAGGATTCTCTCCATTAATCAAACCATTTAAAGCACGCAACTGGGAAGAACTAAAAATCCTGCCGCCTTGCGATTGGGTATAATCAAAAACCTGTTTGGTATAATTACCACGGTTCACATTATAATCCGCTTGTTGAAAAGTTAACAAGGTATCGGTATGACCAACCTGGCGGTAATAATTGGTTAATGCCAATTTTCTACCATCATCTAATGTAAACGTATCCGGAGATTGGCCAAACCCTTTGGCAACCCTGCCATAAACCGGCATCGAATAGCTGGTTAGTTTTCCGATATGACCGTACTTAAACAAATCATGTTCAAATTCAGGATCCATGGATTGAGAGAAATTATTTTCATACGATACCCGAACGGAATAAAAGGCGTTGGTAATCAAAGATTTTTTTGCTTCTTCACCGCTCTTTTCATTGAAGCGCTGCGTAAACTGCAGGTATACACGTCCGGTTGCTGCGGTTGATAAGGTGTTTTTATCCGGGTTCATCAAGGAATAATAATAACTAAAGTTTCTTCCCCTTGAATATTCGCCCTGATAACCCAATTTAACCGTTATGTTGTTGGCCGGCTGATAAGCAAAATTACCTTGAATATTGAGTCGGTAGCTGGCTGCATTCTGGCGATAATCTACTTCACGTAAATCTGCATTCGACAAATATTCGCCTTTATTGATAAAACCTCCGGAACTTTGCGGTACCATTGGCACATTATTGATTTCTCTTTGTTTTTCTTCGGTAAGGGTATAAATTTTAGTTGCCGGTAACCTTCCGTCTCTTGCATACACCACATCTGAAGCAAAAGAGAATCCCAACAAAACGCGTTCTTTATCGCCTTTCCCTTGGTTCACAATTTTTATCGGACCTGAGATAAAAGCCTGGAGTTCGTTAAAATTCGAATTATCCAAATATCCGTTAAATGGAGTTGATGTGATAAACTCAATTCCTCGGTTCCAGTTGCGGGAAGGGGCTTTTGTATTGATTGAAATGGCACCTCCAATAAAATCTCCATATTGTGCTGGCGTTCCACCGGTAATTACTTGTACCTGATCGATGGCATTTTGAGGAACTCCCAAGCTGCCATAAACCCTTTGTCCATCTACATAATACGCGGTACCATCTGCCCTAGCACCTCTAAAATTCGGTGTGCTACCGGCTCTCGAATCTACACCGGCTGTAGTTCCTGCAATCATATTGGCATTCCTTTGAGGCAATGCCATAATTTCTTTTGAAGTTTTTGTAGATCCACGCTGATCCGGGTCAACCAATGGCTTTTTGCGTTTGATAACTACTTCATCCAGCACCTTTCCATCGGTTGATTCCATGGTAATATTAACAAATGCAATCTGATCACTGATAACATCCACGTCGGTAACTACGGCATTTCTATAACCGGTATAGGTTACTTTTACGGTATAATCGCCGGGCTGTAAGGTTTTTACAATATAAGAACCATCATCTTCCGACAAAGTGGTTGCTTTAACAACCCCATTTAATTCAATGGTAATACTCGCATAATCGAGTGGCTTCTTTGTTTTGGAATCCGTGATTTTTCCCCTTATTTCTCCCATCTGAGATTGAGCCGAAGCAAGAAAAACCAAAAACAGCAATGCTGAAAATAAACTGTATACCTTTTTCATCAAATTACACTTTTCATTAATTATGGGTACTATATTCCAATCTAAAGAAGTGGTAAATTAAAGTAATTTGACCAAATTAATCAAAAATGGTTATTACTAAATTTTACACGACTTTCAATCAGAAGCTAACTCTCTGATTTTATGCAGTAAAACCGCGGATATCTTTTTGTAGGATTCCCTTGTCCAACCGCCTATATGCGGTGTTAGAATGATTTGATTGGAATGAGTAAGATAATCAAATACCATTTTCTCTTCTTTGGTTAGACTTTCGAGATGTTCATTTTCCAAAACATCTAATGCGGCTGCAATCACTTTACCGCTTTTTAAACCGTCAACCAAATCCAAGGTGTTTACCACTTTACCCCTCGATAAATTTAAAACCACAATTGGTTGATGAAATTTATCGAAAAACCCACTATTCCCAAGGTGTTGGGTTTCGGCGGTTAAAGGAACATGGAAACTCACAATATTGGCTTCCTTGAACAAATTTTGCATGGAACTTTCTTCGGCATATTCGTCGGAATAATCCTTCAAGTATTTGTCATATGCCAATACTTTCACCCCAAATCCACTTAATTTTCGGGCAACTGCTTTACCTGTATTACCATATCCAATCAATCCAATTACCGAACCAATAAGTTCGAATCCACGATTGTCTTCCCGATTCCATACTCCGGATCTCACTTCCTTATCGGCCTTTACCAAATTGGTAAATAATCCCAATAACATGGCAATAGTTTGTTCGCCAACCGCATCTGCATTGGCTTCCCCGGCATTAAATGCTTTGATACCATGGGTTGCACAATATTGGATATCGATATTATCGAGACCGGCACCTGCCCTGCCTATAAATTTAAGTTTTACTGCATGAGAAAGAACGTTTTTATCGAAATTCATTTTAGACCGAACCACCAATCCGTCGTAATTCCCAATTACAGCAAGAATTTCATTTTTCCCCCATAATGGTTGGTACGAAACAGTGTGTCCATCCAAAACCAATCCTTCCGTTAAAAGTTCATGCACATCATCAATGATCAGAATATTCATTCTGTTTTTCGTCTTTAGCTAATTGTGCACGATTTTAAACTAATAGTTCGAGAAATGGAATAAAAGGTTGCATTCTTGTTAATTATGAATGATGAGTTATGAGTTATGAGTTATAAGTTATGAGTTATAAGTTATGAGTTATAAGTTATGAGTTATAAGTTATGAGTTGAGCCTACCTGCGATCCGGGTAAATAATACTTAACCAAGCACTATTCGCTAAGCACTAAGCACTAACCCCTAATCACTAATTCCTAACCCCTTACTAATACAACAAATGTCCAACACTAAAATAAACGGCTAAGCCCAGCAAATCGTTGGTGGTTGTTATAAACGGACCTGTGGCAATAGCCGGATCTACCTTCAGTCGGTCGAGTAATAAAGGAATGAGTGTACCCAGTAAGGAGGCAAATACAATAACTGTAAATAAGGCCACACTCACGGTATAACTTAAGCTATACGAGTCGGAGAAAAAAGTATTGTATGCAAACAACAAAAGCGAACAAATAATTCCATTTAAGAACGACACCCTTAATTCTTTCAAAAGTTTAGGGAAAATATTGTTGGTACCCATGGTATTATTAGCAAGTCCTTGCACTACGATGGCCGATGATTGAACACCTGAGTTACCTCCCATTGCAGCAATCAAGGGTATAAAAAATGCCATTTCAGGGTGAATCTGCAATTGGTATTCGTATAATTCTATGAATCGGGAAGATGCAATTCCTCCAACCAAACCAATTAGCAACCAAGGTAATCTTGCCCTAGAGAGTATCCATACCTTATCGGTAGAAACAACATCTTCTGTAATACCCGACATTAATTGATAATCTTCTGCAGCTTCTTCTTTAATCACTTCAACGATATCATCTACCGTTATGCGTCCAACCAATTGCCCAAGTGCATTTACCACGGGCAATACAACTAAATCATACTTTTTAAAAAGATTGGCAATTGTATCCGAGTCAGTGGAAGTTAGAACGGAAATTACTTCCTTATTTACAACAGTCGATAAAATAGTTTCGGATGGTGATAAAATTATATTTTTCAACGTAATTAAACCAATAAGCCGATCAACTTTATCTACAACATATACTACATAAATCGTTTCTACATTTTCAGCTTGTTGTCTGATTTCAGCAATACATTGTTTCACTGTCCAATCCTCGTATGCTTTTACTAATTCAACTGCCATCAAGCTACCGGCAGTATAATCATCATAATTTAATAAAGACAATAAGTTGGATGCATATTCTACATCCGACATGGAAGAAATAATTTGTTCCTTGAATTTAAATGGCAAACATCCCAGAACATAAACGGCATCATCCGAATCCATATTCTGAATAAAAAGTTCTGCTATTTCACCGGGTTGGTATACCGACAGAAACTGGTTTCTTCCCTCCTCTTCCATTTCAACCAAAACTTTCACAGCTTTATCGCGCTCAGTAAGCTGCATAATAATTCTGGATTCGTCAGCATTTAATCTTCCTAATAATTCTGCAATATCCTGAGGATATAAATGTACCAATTCCTCACGCAATGGTTCTAGATCAGGTTCTGACAATTCAGCCCTTATCTTCTTCACAAATGCATTATCCGTTATTACTTTTTCCATGTTTGATTACCAATTTGGTAAGTAATACATAATCTTCCACATTTAATTCTTCGGCACGTTTATCCATATAACCCGATTCCTTCAAATCCTCATCCGGTATACCAAAAGAACTTAATGCATTTCTCAACTTCTTTCTGCGTTGGTTAAACGCAATTTTTACGGTTCGGAAAAATAACTTTTCATCTATATCAAAGTCATTTGACTTTCTGGTTAAACGTATCACCCCCGACTTAACTTTTGGTGGTGGGGTAAATACATTTTCGGAAACGGTAAATAGATAAGTTGTATGGTAATAAAACTGTGTAAGCACACTTAAAATACCATAACTTTTATTTCCGGGAGAAGCACATATACGTTCTCCTACCTCTTTCTGAAACATACCAACCATTAGAGGAATAATATCCTTATTCTCTAATATCTTAAAAACAATTTGAGAAGAAATATTATATGGAAAATTCCCAATGATAGAAAACGGTTTGTGGAACAATTCCTGCAGATTGAGTTGCAGAAAATCACCCTCAATAATTCTATCCTGCATTTCCTGCATATTCTCTTTTAACCAAGCGATAGATTCCTTATCAATATCTACAGCATGCGTTTCGAATCCTGAATGGGTAATTAATTTATTGGTTAAAACTCCCATGCCAGGACCAATTTCTAATACATAAGAAGTGTTAATTACCGACGTTAAAGCTTCAACTATATCAGCAGCTATTTGTTCATCATTTAAAAAATGTTGACCCAAGTATTTCTTTGCACGAACTGCCTTTTTTGTATCCGATTTAAACATGTTGTTCACTAATTCAAGGCGTCGATAATATCTTGTTTGGTAATAATATGAATTGCCCCTGCAAGTGTTTTAACCAAAACCGCATTGTTATCACGGTTAATCAATTTAGAAACTTCCTCCAACGATGCATCCGGATGTACAAAAGGAAATGGTGCCTGGATAACTTTTTCTACTACTTCATTTTTTAATTCAGGTTTTTCAAGCATTAAACTAAATACATGCGAATCGTTTAATGAACCAACAAATTCTCCTTTTTCATTTATAACCGGAATTTGTGAAATATCGTATTTGCGCATTTTAACAATTACATCGTGTGTGATATCCGTAGTGTTAGCGGTAACCAATGGTAAATGCTTGTGTTGTTCGATAAGTTTGGAAGCTTTTGGTTTTTCATTTTCGAGGAACCCACGGTCGCGCATCCAATCGTCGTTATACATTTTCCCTAAATAACGTGTACCATGGTCATGAAAAATTACAACTACAACATCCCCTTTTTTAAACATAGAACGCATCTGCATCAATCCAGCCATGGCCGAACCGGCCGAATTACCTGCAAAGATTCCTTCTTCCCTAGCAATTTTCCGTGTATAAACAGCAGCATCTTTATCCGTTACTTTTTCAAAATGATCGATGAGAGAAAAGTCTACATTTTGTGGTAAAAAATCTTCGCCAATACCTTCCGTTATATAAGGGTATATCTCTGCCTTATCCAAAATACCGGTTTCCTTATATTTCTTAAATACCGAACCATAGGTATCTATCCCGAGAATTTTTATATCCGGATTTCTTTCCTTTAAAAACTTTGCAGTACCACATATGGTTCCTCCTGTTCCAACCCCAACTACCAAATGGGTTATTTTACCCTCTGTTTGATCCCAAATTTCAGGTCCGGTAGTTTCATAATGTGCCTGCGAATTCGATAAATTATCATACTGATTGGGTTTCCATGAATTTGGAATTTCCTTCTCTAAACGAGAGGATACAGAATAATAAGAACGTGGATCTTCCGGGTCTACATCCGTAGGACAAACAATTACATCTGCACCAAACGCTTTTAATGCATCTACCTTTTCACGCGATTGCTTATCCGTAGTTGTAAATACACATCTATAACCTTTAATAATGGCAGCAATAGCCAACCCCATTCCGGTATTGCCACTGGTTCCTTCTATTATCGTATAACCGGGTTTTAATTTTCCATTCTTCTCAGCATCTTCAATCATTTTAATTGCCATCCGATCTTTTATACTATTTCCTGGATTAAAACTTTCAATCTTAGCCAAAACGGTACAAGGCAAATCCCGGGTCATACGGTTAATTTGAACCATGGGGGTATTACCAATGGTTTCCAGTATATTTTTACTCCACATATAGCTGCGAATGTAATAAATGACTTTTAGTAAACAGGAGAATTTTTAAGAAGGGATTGGCATACTCACCAATGTGGAGAGATAATATACCAACAAAGTTACGACGGAATAAAATAGATACTCGCTAACAGGGGTATATTTATTGAACTCAATTCCCTCCATTTTACAGTACACAACCAGCATAATCTTTTCTACGGTATAGGAAATTACCGTTGCATAAGCAATTCCTTTTACCCCGAATAAATACATAAACCAAAAAGATAACAGAGAATTAATAATTAAATAATTGGATGAAATGAGATAAAAAACCCGGTTTTTCATCAAACCCATGATTACCGTTTGGGGAAAAATCATGCGACTTATTATAAGAAGAAGATAAATATTGAACACTTTATACCCATCCATCAACTGATCGTTATAGGCATATTTAAATAAATACGGACTTAGAAACATCAGTAACATTGCCGACGGAAAAAGCCATCGCATCAACTTACGGGAGGAGTTCCGAAGGTTATTTATCCCTTCATTAATCTTTCCTTCGCTATTTAATTTTGCAATCTCTCCACTATAAATATTGCTCATCGAATTGGCTAAAATTAAAAAAATAGGCAGCTCCTTCGAGGCATACCTGAATAATGCAAACTCCTCTTCCGAGAAATTGAACTGAATAATATAACTATTGATATATTCCATACTTCCGGCGAGCAAAATGGAAAACATAATCGGCATGGCTTTTTTAATAAAATCGCCTGAAAGTTTAGTTTGAACACTGATGATGGAATACTTCATCAATAGGATAATGGTGTAGTTGAATTTAAACAACGAAAGAAGCAATAGCATATTGATTGCAAGTCCGAGTGATTGTTTGAAAAACAACGGAAGGCACAATAAAATAATATGTGCTGTAAAAGTGATAATTCCCCACCGCAACAAGGAGGAATATTTTTCGTTGAGGTAAAAGATATAATCGGTTATATAAGTTGGGGTGTTTAACAATACCACCAAGGCAAACATATCAAACAAGTATTTGTCCTTACCATCGATTAATCGTCCCATTAAAGAAACTACAATGGCTGCTGCTGCCGAAAATACAATCAGTAAAACGAACGTATTAAAAAGAAGCTTTTTCCTTTGAATTTTATCGGAGTTATTAAAATATGGGATAAGGGTATTGCAAATTGCCGATACCCAAAAAAAAGTTAAACTGGAGCTAACCAGCATCAGATTTTCATATTGACTGATGAGATGCAACCCATACTCGTGCTGGTAAAGAATGGCAATTTTAGCAAGCAGAATTGAAATCAGAAAAAAAGTACCAAAGCGCAGAAATTGAAAAATCTGCAAGCTATTGTACTTATTTAACTTTGGTTCTGCTGTTGTCAATGTGTAATATTAGTATTTACAAATAACTTAAACCAATACTAAAATTCAAAGTTAGATTTTGGTATACCGCAAACGAATTGCATTGCCAATTACGATTACATCACTAAAAGCCATAGAAGCTGCTGCAAGCATTGGGTGCATATATCCAGCAGCTGCAAGAGGAATAGCAACAATATTATAAGCAAAAGCCCAAAACAAATTTTGTTTGATGGTTTGGTACGTTTGTACAGAAATGGTATGTGCTTTCTGTAAAGTCTTAAAATCGCTTCGCATCAAAATTAATTGTGCCGATTGTTGGGCAATTTCTGTTGCATTGGCAAAAGAAATGGCAACTGACGCTCTATTTAACGCTGGCGCATCGTTAATGCCATCTCCAATCATTGCTGTTAAACCTTGTTTGGTTAACTGTTCAACCTTTTCTAATTTTTGAAATGGTGTTTGTCGGGAAAACACCTTAAATTCAGGGAATAAATCTTTCACAGCATTGCACTTTTCTTCAGAATCCCCGCTCAATAAATTGGATTGCATCTGTTGTGTTTTGAAATAATCCAAAACACTTCTTACTTCTTCTTTCCATTCATCCGCAATCCTAATTCCAGCAATAACCACATCATTCCTTACCAAATAAATATCGGCATTGGGCATCTCTTTATCCGACTTATACGTACCAAAATATAATGTATCCCCGTTATCTGTATTTGCTTTTATTCCTTTACCTTTTTGTTCTTCCATTTTATTTAATTGTAAAGGTTGGGTAAACCAATCTTTATTTTTAATCAAGGATTTTGCAATTGGATGCGACGAAAATTTTTCGAGGTTATAGATTATGTTTTTTGCTTCGTCTTCGGTAACGCCATTCGTAAAAGCAAATTGAAATTTAAAATTACCATCGGTAAGGGTCCCAGTTTTATCAAATAATAAAATTCGTGTTTTTGCAAATACCTCAAGTGCCGACGAGCGGGTAACCAATATTCCGTTTCGGGCTGCTTTACCGATACCAACCATTACAGCGGTTGGGGTTGCAAGCCCCATGGCACAAGGACATGAGATAACCAATACGGCAATAGATCGCATCAGTGCGTCTTGCATGGATACCTCAACCAAAAAATAATTAATTCCAAAAGAAACCAATGCAATAGCGATTACCACGGGAACAAATATTCCGCTGATTTTATCTGCAAGTTTTTGAACCGGTGGTTTATCAGATTGTGCCTTTTTAACTGTTTCAATTATTTGTTGTAAAACGGATTGTTTGCTATCGGTATCAGCAATTATGTAAGCAGTTCCCTGAATATTTATCGTACCGCCGATTACACTCGACCCTTTGTTCTTAAACAACGGCAAACTTTCGCCGGATATCAGCGATTCATTCACGGTAATTTCTCCTTCCATTAAAGTACCGTCAATTGGAATCCTGTCGCCTTCATTTACAAGAAACATATCCCCTTTTCTAATATCTTCAAATTGAACATTATGGATATGCTCATGACCGTTGTGGCGTTCAACTTTCTTGGCATCATTTATTTTCAATCGCTGAAGAGCAAACATATCCGAGGCGGTTTGTTTCACCGATCGCTTTTCGATTAAATTACCCAGTAAAACCAAAGAAATTATTGTTGTACCGGTTTCAAAAAACAAGTAATGTCCTGCATGTTCAGTTCCATAAAAAAACATTCCAAAAACACTGTAAAGAAAGGCAGAAACTACACCGGTTATAATTAATACATCCATGTTTGGAACCCCATTTTTTATAGAATGATAGGCGCTTCGTCCAAACACAAAAAAACCAAGGATGTATACAGGTAAGGAATAAATAAACTGAAACCATGGGTTATGCAATAATGCCCAGGAAATAAACATATGAAGTAGTAAAGGAATCGAGAAAATAAGAGAAAAATAAAACTGAGATTCTAAACTACTCAGTAGTTTTTTTTTTCAGGTTGGTCGGTTTGTTTGGTATGGTATCCCAAATCATTAATTTGTTCTGCAATTTGAACAACAGTATAAGCTGTATCGTTGATAAAAGAAACTGCTCCGGAAGCAAAATCTACATTTACTTCTTTCATTCCTTCTTTTTCGAGCTTACGTCGCACTGTAGCGGCACAATTGGTACAGGTCATACCTTCCACTTCGAGCTCAACCATATTTGGAGTTTGCATAGTATGGCAAAGTTACAAAATAAATTCCGATTCGTATATTATTCCTATTCTAAACATATATACATTTGTACATGGCTACAAAACGACGTAATTTTATAAAAACCAGCGCAATTATAGGAGCAGGCGCGCTCATACAACCAAATTTTTCTCATGCTTTTTCCATAGTAGGAGCAAATAATTTTGAATTGCCGTTGTTGGGTTATGGTTTCGATGCACTTGAACCTTATATTGATGCAACAACCATGCAAATTCATTATACCAAACACCATCAGGCGTATATCACCAAGTTAAATGAGGCGATTGAAAAGGACACTACTTTGAAAGGTAAGAATATTACAGAATTGGTAGAAGGTATCAGCAAGACCTCAGAAATGAGCCGAAATGCAATACGAAATCATGGAGGCGGCCATTGGAACCACAGCTTCTTCTGGAATTTATTAAAAACCAATACCCAACCTAACGGTAAATTATTTGAAGCAATTGTGAGAGACTTTGGTAGCATGGAAAATTTCAAAATATCGTTTGAGAAAGCAGCATTGGGCCAATTTGGTTCGGGATGGGCCTGGCTTATTTCTAATGATGGAAAACTAACAATAACTGCCACAGCAAACCAAGACAATCCTTTGATGGATATTAATTTGGTAAAAGGCAAACCCATCATCGGATTAGATGTATGGGAGCATGCTTATTACCTTAAATACCAGAACAAAAGAGGCGATTATGCAAAAGCCTTTTGGAACGTATTGAATTGGGACCAAGCTGAAAAAAATTATCTTGAAAGATAATCTCCTTGAAATAATCAATAGGAGTATTACATTTGCAACCCTTAAATGGTGGTTTTAGCTCTCCCGATAGCTATCGGTCCCGATATTAATCGGGAGGTTAGAGCGATTGATTGTTTAAGATATAAAATAGTGGTTTTAGCTCTCCCGATAGCTATCGGGATGGTTAGAGCGATTGATTGTTTAAATAACAAATGGTGGTTTTAGCTCAGTTGGTTAGAGCGCCTGATTGTGGTTCAGGAGGTCGCCGGTTCGAGCCCGGTATTCCACCCGCCGAAAAACTAAACCCCGCTTTGCGGGGTTTTTAGTTTTTCGAGCGTCCCCGAAACTGCAATGGAATCGAAGATTCGTGCAGTTTCGGGACGTTATTTCTACTCATTTCTCTAGGTTAGCTCGATTCCAAAAATTGGCTCTTCAACAAAAAAGCCCCGCAAATACGAGGTCTTTTTTTATGCTCAAGAATCTTGATACTTTATTCACTAAACAAATACGATTTCATCCTCATTAACCATGCAATTGTTTTTTCTTGCATGAATGTATTACGCTTACATCCTTCAATCAGAAAAAGACGGAACTTTCTATTTTGGCCAAACTGGTAATCTTACCAAAAGATTGAAACAGCACAATGCGGGTGAGAGTACCTACACCCGCACTAAAATGCCATGGAACCTCTTCTGGAACAAAGAATTTGAAACAAGAGAAGAAGCTGAGAGATTTGAAACAAAACTGAAGAATCTTAAAAGCACAAAACGAATGCTGGAATACATTAAGAAATCGTCTTAGGGCTTTAACGCTAAGCCATAAATTAAAAATCCCGCATGAGCGGGACTTTTTTTGTGGAGGCACATGGATTCGAACCAAGGACCCTCCCGACTTTAAGTCGGGATGCTCTGAACCAGCTGAGCTATGCGAACACGCGATTTCCAGCCTTTAATAGTTCGTTCTCTTTTCATCGCTTCCTCTTTTGTTGTATAAATCTCCTGATACTTAAGTTCCCAATCTCCTTTGCCTCCGGTGAAGCCTTTGTGGTTCGTATTGTGTTTTCGGATTCTTTCTTCGATATCATCTCCTGTATAGCCAACATAATATTTGTCTGCTTTATTTGAGTATAATATGTATAACGTATAAGCCATAAATTAAAAATCCCGCATGAGCGGGACTTTTTTTTGTGGAGGCACATGGATTCGAACCAAGGACCCTCTGCTTGTAAGGCAGATGCTCTGAACCAGCTGAGCTATGCCTCCTTGTTTTTAGGGAGTGCAAATATAGATTTCTGTCAATTATTTGCAATATATATTTCAAAAATCAATGGATATTGCTGAAAATAAGCTGCTTTTAGGCCAATTTAATACAGGCAATTATCGTAAATGAACATTATTTTGTCCATTAAATCGGGCTTTTACTTCCCAATCCACAATTGTTGTGAATTGGAAAGTGATTCAAGTTGGCAATTTTTAACTAGAGCGTCTATATTTGAAGCACTTAACTTAACAACATGAAAAAATATCTACTTTCTTTACTCCTGGCAACTGTTATGTTGCCTGCAGTAGCACAAATTACCATTATGAGAAGCGACTTTGGAAACATCGGCGATTTTATGGTTAATGGACATGATTCATCTATTTCATCTTTAACGGTTGGTTCTGGAGGAGCGGCACAAAACTGGGATTTCTCTTCAACCATTACTATTGATGAAAAAGACACATCGAGATTTTTAAGCACCAGTTGGTTTCCTAATGCACCTGCTGCCGCCAATCTCACTTTACTCGAAAGAGAAGATACAATTTTTATGGACGCCAATTCAAATTCTATTTCAGTAGTTATTGACCCTTCACAATTCGGTACAGATTTTCCATTCAGCAATGTGTTAAAGGTTAAATATTTTAGTTTCCCGACTACCTATTTAAGTGCATTTCTTGACTCCAGTGCCTTAGAATTCAAAGGTACTCCGGAAGATATCGGAGAAACTATTCCGGGTATTGATTCCATCATGATAAAATTGGTAATGTATATGGATCAAACCTGTGATGGTTATGGTTCTCTTAAACCGGCTGCGGGAATTGCCATGATTGATAGTACCTTAAGAATTCATCAATTAAATTATTCGCATAATGTATTTAGTGGCAAGGGTACTTTAACAGGTGGAATGTGGGTTTCATTAGAAGACGAATGGGGCGATTCAAGTGAAACTTATTTATGGATGGCTAAAAATGCAAAAATACCTGTACTTTCATTGGATATGGATGCAGGCCAAGTAACCGGAGCAAGTTTTTTGGTTAGTACCTGGTATAATGGATTGAATGAATCATTCGACAAACCAAATTTTGAACTTTATCCAAATCCTGCAAAATCAACAATCCACATCAGAATGCATAATTCCGGAAACGAAAAATCCGAAATTGCTATTTTGGATTTACAGGGTAGGATTATTAAGTCATTTACCGATACTGAAATCCTTATAACCCAAGATATCTCTGATCTTAACTCCGGAATTTACTTTATACAGGTTAGATCTGGAGAACAAGTTATACAACAAAAACTGGTTGTATCTGAATAATCACATTCCATTATATTTCTGTTAAAAAGCCTTGCCTTGCAGGGCTTTTTTTTCGACAAGAATTACAATTGTATATTCAAACGCAGCCTTAGTTGCATTTTTCAAATGTACCGATTGTGCTTAGCCATATTTAACCTATTGTTTTATACCCGATAATATCTTTCATTCGTTACATAGAAATGACACGTAAACGGATCCTAAAATACATCATCCTTGCAACCGGTATTCCTGTAATCCTTCTGGCAATTTTATTGTTTATCGTTTTTTCTTATCAAGATAATATTAAACAATATGCAGTTAGTCAAATTAATTCGAGTTTACGATCTAAGGTTACCGTTAATGATATTAACGTAACTCTATTTAAACATTTCCCATTTGTAAGTCTCGACTTTCACAAAATCAAAATTGCCGACCCGGATAACGATAAAAAAACCATCCTTCAGGCCAAACATGTTTACTTGTCCTTTAACATTTACGATATCCTGCAGAAAAGGTATAAGATTAGCAAAATAAGTATTGATAGCGGCACTTGTAATTTAATTGTAGATAAAACCGGGAAGATGAATTATAATATTCTGAAACCGGATTCCGCAACTTCTGATAACAAAATTCAACTAAATGAAATAAATATCGAAAATCTGCAATGTAATTATTCCGACTACCAAAATAATTTTCATTTTCAGTCCAATATTATGGATGCTACTTTATCGTTTAAACGCAGTAATAAACTGGATAATATAAGCTGCATAACCCATATTGTAGTTGACAAATTAGAACAGGAAAATTCAGTTTGGATCAAAGAAAAAACCATTCAGGCTGAATTTGATTTATTGGTAGATGAAAGCAAACATCACCTCGAAATCAAGAATGCTAATCTTTTATTTGACCAGTTAAATTTAGAACTTGAAGGAAACTACAATTTTGGGAACAACCCAACAATTGATCTTAGAACCAAGGCAACACAAACCACCATACAAGGTTTACTTTCCTTACTGCCGATTAAACTCCCTTCTGCCTTGTTGGCTTATCAAAGTGATGGCAATATCCGGCTAAATCTTGCTATCAAAGGAAATATAGGCAAAAATCATACTCCGGCTATTGATGCCGGTTTTACCATTCATAATGGCGTATTAAAGGAAACCAAATCAGGAACAGGCATCAAGGACATCGAATGTACGGGGCGTTTTACAAATGGAAAATCCAGAAACCAACAAACTACTTTGCTTGAAATAAATCCGTTTAGCTTACATTTTGAAGATGGTATTCTAACGGGAACTTTTAAACTCGAAAACTTCAAAAATCCTTTAATCACGTTAACATGCGATGGAAAATTACCCATTGGTCCTTTACTTAAATTCCAACAAAATAAATATATTCTTCAGGCAACCGGTACTATTGATGCTCACTTTACAGTTAAAGGAAATGTATCCGAATTAACCAAAATTTCTACCCCCGGATTAATATCATTCGGCGCACTTACCATTGATGCTACCAATGTAAAATTAGCCTCTAGCCCCGACCGTATCATTAGTCAACTAAATACCTCCATTAAACTTACCGGTAATGCGTTGCTTATTGAACAATGTAATATCCGCTCCGACAAATCAGATATCTCTGTAGATGGATCAATAACCAATTTTTATCCTTATTTGTTTGACCGCAAAAAACTGGATGCAAAACTTCATTATCAATCTGCCTTTTTAGATGTTGGTCACCTATTGTTCTTTTCTACAAACAGAAAAGCCAACGATACCTCGGCACTAGTATTGCCTGACAACATTTCTCTTGAACTGGATATGAAAGTTGATGAGTTGCAATTCCATTTATTCAAAGCGAAGAAAATGAAGGCCAAACTGCATTGGAAAGACAATAAACTTTTGCTCAAAAACATGGAATGTTTTGCCATGGATGGATATATTAAAACACAAGGCCAGTTGGATATGTCGCCTCAAGGAAAATTTCTAATAGAAATTAATAGCCAGCTAAGCCATATCAATATTCATGAATTATTCAGGCAATGTGCAGATTTTGGTCAGAAGGAAATCACTTACCAAAATCTGAATGGGATATTGGATGGTAAGATTGATATGGTTTCAGTTTGGAGTAATAAACTCGTTTGTGAAACCGACAAACTATGGGTTGGCAGTGATATCAGCATTACAAACGGACAAATTAAAAACTACAAACCGTTAACTGCCTTATCTAAATTTGCCAGGGTTGAAGATCTAGAAGACCTTAAATTCACTTCCTTAAAAAATCAGATAGAAATTCGAAACCGGGTTATCTATATTCCGGAAATGTATGCCGTTAACAATGCATTAAATTTCACCTTATCAGGCAATCATACATTTGATAATGAAATCGATTACCGGCTAAAAATTAAACTGCGGGAGTTCTTAACCAAGCGAAGAAACAACCAACCAAACGAAAACGAAGAAGTAGACGAATCGGGCAAAGGAATGTATCTGTATTTATTGATGAGAGGACCGTTGTCGGATCCAAAAATCAGATATGATCGCTTAGGGGTTACTACCAAAATTATAGAGGATCTTAGAAAAGAGAAAGACAATATCAAAAAACTATTTCTGGATGAAAAAGATACTTTAATTAACGAAAAGAATTCAAAAGGGAATAATAAAGAGGAGTTAGAATTTGAGAAAGATTGAGTTAAAGTAATTCAGGAAAATGACAAGCAAAAAAGTGAATGCATACTTGATGCACATGAGCCCCAAAATTAAAATATAACAGTTAAACTCATTTTGAGACTACTCAATTCATTTAAAAGAACTTTTTGAGGGATGAATAATTATCCTCCTACCTTATTACCAAGCGGTATCTTTCTCCGTCTAAAGGCAACAATACGGGGGTAAGTGTTCCGTTTTTGCTCCCGCCGAAAGCTGAATTATATAAACTATATGAAGCCGTTGATAATAAACCACCAATTACAATCAATGCCACACCTGATGCTGCATCATCGGGTAGAATTACGAAACCGCCAATAAGTGCAGTAACCCCATAAAGTCCTATAAAAGTACCCACCAATACCTTAACAACAACTACAATCGGACTATTCTTCACCCGTTCCATTCTTTTTAATTCAATAATCGAAGTAATATTATCAATTGGCAATTCCTTGTATTCGCTATTTGTGGTTTGAAACAAGATTGACTTTTTTTTCACCTCAATTATTCTACCGGTTAAGGTTTGTTGTAATCCTTCCATGGCAAAAGTCATTTCATTATCCAATTCAATTTCGGTATAATTACCATTGTATTGGTCAACCAAAAATAAGCGATACTCTTGACCGCTAGAGATAAAATAAGTGAGAATAAACGAAATTAGAACAATAAACTTTTTCATAATTAGTTTAAATATTTCGCAACAATAGGAACCCTTCTACCCGGACCGAAAGCTTTTGAAGAAATACGTAAAACAGGTGGTGCCTGCAACCTTTTCCATTCATTCATATTTACCATTTTCAAAACCTTTTTTACTACTTCGGTTTGACCGCATTCATTAGCAATATAAATCGGACTTCTTCTTTCTTCAATATATAAATATAATATTTTATCCAACAAAGTGTAGTCGGGCAAAGAATCGCTATCCAATTGTTCAGGACGAAGTTCGGCAGAAGGAGCTTTGGTGAGTATATTTACCGGAATAATTTCCTGTTCAAGATTGATATGTTCAGCAAGTTCATATACCTGCGTTTTATACAAATCCCCGATTACAGATAACCCGCCACACATATCGCCATACAAGGTTCCATAACCTACAGCCAGCTCACTTTTATTTGATGTATTTAATAGGATGTATCCAAATTTATTGCACAACGCCATTAAAATTACGCCGCGGCTGCGCGATTGCATATTTTCTTCCGTGAGGTTAAATGGCAATCCTTTAAATTGTTCCGATAAAGTTTCTTCTAGGGCATTAAATGTTTTTTCAATACCAATCACATCATATTGCACTCCTAGTATTTTTGCCATTTGTACAGAGTCTGATACCGAATGCTCCGATGAGTAACGAGAAGGCAATAAAACCGCACGTACATTTTCACTTCCAAGGGCTTCGGTAGCAAGGGCTAAAACTACGGCAGAATCAATTCCTCCTGACAAGCCTAAAATTGCTTTCGACAGTGATTGTTTGCTAAAGTACTCACGAATACCAAGAATCAAAGCTTGCTTAATATATTCAATATCGGGTGCATCTGTTTTAATCGAATGTTTCTGTAACACGTCAATACTAAATTCATTATCCTTCCTATTTAATTGGTATAAGCCGCCATCTTCAATAAAGTGATTCATTTCATCGGCAATACTTCCATCTGCATTTAACACCATGGAACCTCCATCAAAAATTAGTTGGGTTTGTGCCCCGGTTAAATTGCAATAGAATAATGGAATTTTATACTTCATCACATTATCCACCAATACTTGTTTGCGTTGTTTTATCTGATCTTTTGAATAAGGCGATGCCGCAATATTAATCATGATATCCGGTTGTTGCTTAATCAATTCATCCATTGGATTTAAGATATACATCGGATTTTCGTTGATATTCCATATATCTTCACAGATAGTTAAAGCAATTTTCACCCCTTTAAAATGAACAATTTCGAACATTCTATTTGGTTCAAAATATCGGTATTCATCAAATATATCGTAATTGGGCAGCAACGATTTATTTCTGCAAGCAGTGATTTTCCCATCCGAAAGTAAGAGTGCCGAATTGTATAAATCTTTTCCGGCTAAAACCGGATTGCGAGTTGGAGCTCCAACAATTGCGGCTATACCAACACAATATCTTGCTATTTTATTTACTCCTTCGTTACATTGTTCAATAAAATCTTCAAATTCCAAAAAATCCCTGGGAGGATAACCACAAACAGACAGTTCTGAAAAAACCACCAAATCTGCTCCATTAGATTTCGCTTGTTCAATAACCGAAATCATTTTATCGGTATTGCTATCGAAATTACCGGTATGGTAATTTAACTGAGAAAGTACAATTTTTAGTTCCGCCAATTGGGTTGATTTTAGAACAGCAATCCGAAATTCAATGCCAGAAAATTTAAAGATGTACTCCACTTTTCATCGGCAGTAAAACTAGACAATCCGTTATCGTAACGTAAGCCAAGTACGATGGCCGAATTGCTTTGCAAACTGTATTGCAACCCTGCACCAATAATCAATGAACCGCGGAATGAACTAACATCATCGCTATAAAGGTTACTAACATCCTTAAATATATAATATGCGTCCTCAGGGTCAGGATCATTGATATTCACATTTGATAAGCTTTCACTCCCAAATTCCACATCCGCTTTTGACTTAAATAAAAACCCCATGCCAAATCCAAATTCAGCATAATATCGCATTGCACCGGTTTCTTTTGTTCTCATTTTCAATAGCAATGGAACCTGAAAATACTGCAACTTGTAATCATAAATTATGTCTTCGGTATTGGTATAAGAATTTGTCCCTTTTTCTACATGATGGTATTTGTCTTTGCTTACATTCAAATTTGCACCAATCGAATTAACACAAAACTCGCTGGCAAAAGCATAATTCTCCGTAAAGTAGTAATCAACCATCAACCCATACGAGGCATTAATCCGGGTACCGTTGCTTGTCGTATTCTTGTTGTCGGGTGATGCCCAACTTAATTGCGGCGAAATCTTTAACCCTATTTTCAACTGGGCGTTAGCCTGCAATTGAAGGAATATCAATAAGCATAGTGAAAAAATTATTCTCATGATTAGTTTTGTATTATGGTATTATTCAAAAATAAAGGTTCTCTTTTATTGTTTAACTTTTCATTTTACACAGTTATTATCTTATTTGGCTGCGCTGGTTGTCAAAATCAGACACAACGCGAATATGATGCCAAAGAAGTAAATCCGATAACAATCTTTCGGTTTGAACAGGAATTATTTAAAACAGACAAAAAAAACCAGAAAACAAAACTACACGAATTGTATAGTAAATATGGCGATTTTTATTTTTACTATGCACAGGATATGCTTGCGATGCCTTTTCAGGGCGATTCAACCTTTGTAAATCCGATGAAAATGTTGTTGAATTATAAACCCTTTCAGCAAATTCAATTAAAAACGGATTCCTTATTCCCCGATTTGAAAGAGGAAGAATTAGCCTTAACCAATGCCATGGGAATTTATGTAGCGCAGTTTCCAAATGCTGAGATACCTCAGTTCATTTCTTTCATTAGCGAATTTGGGTACGCCAACGTAACTTTTGATAAACAAATCGGTATCGGCCTAGATATGTATATGAAGGAAGTGTATACCGATTATTATCGCTCACTCGAATTTCCCGAATTTATGATTCGAAAGCTGACCCGAAAATATATTGTTCCTAATACCATAAAAGCACTGGCAATAAGCAAATACGATGCGCAGGTGGCTCGTGATAAACGATTTATTGCACACATGATTTTTGAAGGTAAAGTAAAATATTTTACCAAAGCATTGCTGCCCGAAACTCCGGATTCCATCATCATGGGATATACTCCTGAACAGATGGAATGGGTAAAAGAAAATGAAGCGGAAATGTGGGCACATTACGCCGAAAAGGATATTTTATTTAAAGATGAACAAAGTATTTTTATGCGGTACTTAAACGATGGCCCCTTTACTTCTGCCGATGGTGTTCCGCAACAATCGGCTCCTGCCATTGGCGTTTGGACCGGTTGGAAAATAGTACAGAACTATATGCGCAATAACGAAGTAAGTTTGGAAGAATTAATGAACGAATCGGATTTTGATAAAATTTTGAAGTTGAGCAAATACAAACCGGAGTGAGGAAATGAGTAAATGGGTAAATGAGTAAATGTGGCCATGTCGTGAGGAATGTCGATAGGTAAGCTTTTTAAAAATAATTATTTCCAATAAACATATTTAAAAAACCCGTAGGGGTGACATTATTTTAGGGAAATGGGTAAATGAGTAAATGTTGAAAATCCCGCGCAATAAAAACAAGGAGGTACGACGTAGTTATTACATGCGGGAGTAAATGGGTAAATGAGTAATTGGGTAAATGAGTAAATGTGGCCGCGTCGCGAACCTAACTAAATAAATAATCCTTGTAAGAACAATACTCCAAACTATTGACTTTTGCCTAATGCCTATTGTCTATTGACCAATTTCTAATGACCATACTACTTCAACTTTTAACAAAAAAAAAGAGGCAATTAAAAATCGCCTCTCTTCTTTAAAAGTTAAATAAGAATTACAACTGTGCTTGCAATTTGTTTGCGAGAACATGTTTTGGTACTGCGCCAACTTGTTTGTCGACAACCTTACCACCTTTGAAAAATAACAATGCCGGTATACTCATGATGCCATATTCCATTGCTACTTTAGGATTGAAATCGACATTCATTTTGCCAATTACTGCCTTTCCGTCATACTCTTTCGCCAATTCTTCAACAACCGGTCCAACCATACGACATGGTCCACACCATTCTGCCCAAAAATCTACCAATACCGGTTTGTCGGATTTTAAAACTACTTCCTCGAAGTTGCTGTCATTTATTTCTATTGCCATTATTTATATTTATTAATAGGTTTTGCAATTTATATTCCAATTTCTGATTTATAACAATTTGTCAGTTTAACTTATACCCAATATCGCGTTTAATTAACTCTTCAATCAATTCATTGTCCATTGCAATGCGCAGTTTAGTGGCTATAGTAGAAACATTTAACTTCAATTCATTATCCAGAATATTGATCCTTATGGTAACCCCTCCTTTATAATTTTCGAGTAGGGACTTAAATTCATTAACAAATCCATTGACCAATTGTTCTGACCTAAGTGTAAAAGTTACTTGATTCAAGAGTTTCTCGCGGGTTTCGACCAGTAACATAATATGGTGAACCTTAAATTCGTACTGGTCGGTTGAATTATACCGTAACTTATTTGTCCCTTTCACATACAACATCTGACCATTTGTTATCAGGTGTTTGAATTTTAGGTAATCCTCACTCCACATGGTAATCCTGAAATTTCCCGAATAATCTTCTAAGGTAAAACCGCCATAAGGCTTGTTGTTCTTGCTTATTTTCTCGTAAGCATCTGTTACGATGCCGGCAATGCTAAATTCTTTGTTCCTGATATCATTGGCCTGCTCAAGCCTAGTACTTACAAATGTGTTGAATTCCAGCTTGAAATCATCGAGGGGATGACCGGATAAATACATGCCGGTAACTTCCTTTTCCTTGTGTAACTTTTCCATCAAACTCCACTGCTCACAAGCCGGAATAGCCGGTTCGGTTAAAGTTACTGCCGAAACACCACCAAACAACGACACCTGACTAGCAGCATCATTTGCCTGGGCATTGTTCCCAAATCGTATTGCACGTTCAATCAAATTAACTTCATCGTTGTTTTGTGTAAAAAAATACTGTGCCCTATGAATGGTTGTAAAACAATCAAAGGCGCCTGCATAAGCAAGACCCTCCATTGTTTTTTTATTAACAGCGCGCAAGTTTACCCTGGTGGTTAGATCAAATAAACCGGTATAAGGTCCGTTTTTATTTCTTTCTTCAATTATCTGCTCTACGGCACCTTCCCCTACTCCTTTTATGGCGCTTAATCCAAAACGAATTTCTCCTTTTTTATTTACGGCAAAATTTACCTGCGATTCGTTGATATCCGGACCTAAAACCGGAACTCCCATGCGCTTGCATTCTTCCATAAAAAAAGTAACCTTCTCAATATTACCTTGATTCTGGGTTAGTACCGACGACATATATTCGCCAGGATAATGTGCTTTTAAATAGCCGGTTTGAAACGCAACAAAAGCATAGCAGGTTGAATGGGATTTATTAAATGCATAGGAAGCAAATGCCTCCCAATCGGTCCAAACTTTCTCCAGGATTTTGGCATCATGGCCGTTCTTTATAGCGTTTTCGATAAACTGAGGCTTTAATTTATCCAAGGTTTTTCTGTCCTTTTTACCCATGGCTTTTCGCAGCACATCGGCATCACCTTTGGTAAAACTTGCCAAACGTTGCGACAACAACATCACCTGCTCTTGATAAACCGTAATCCCATAGGTATCCTTCAGGATTTCCTCCATCGCATCTAGGTCATAGGTAACAGGCTCTTTGCCATGTTTACGTGCTACATAACTAGGAATATAGGCTAATGGTCCCGGACGATACAACGCATTCATTGCAATTAAATCTTCAAAGCGATCGGGCTTCAATTCCTTCAGGTATTTCTGCATACCAACACTTTCAAATTGAAACGTTCCGTTGGTTTCCCCTTTGGCAAAAATTGCCAATGTTTTTGGATCATCGAGCGGAATCTCATCTATATTGATCTTTACCTGGTGGTTTTGTTCGATAAGAACCAAGGCATCCCGAATAATCGACAAGTTCCGTAAACCCAGAAAATCCATCTTAATTACACCTGAATCTTCTATCACTTTGCCGTCATATTGGGTAATCAGCAAATTGGTTTCTTTGGAAGTTGCAACCGGAATCAAACCGGTTAGATCCTCAGGGGCTATGATTATTCCGGCTGCATGAATTCCTGTTCCTCGCACCGAACCTTCCAGCACAATTGCCTCTTGCAAAACTTTGGCTCGCAAATCGTTTCCGGCAAAAATTTCACGGAGTTTTTTCACATTCTCCATGTCTTCACTTACCAAGGCTTCATTTTCTTTTAAGCCTTTATCGCCTTCCATTGGTGCCGTTAATAACCGGTTCAATTCAATTCCCGGTCGTTCGGGTACTAATTTGGTTAAAGCTATCGACTCAGCTAAAGGTAAATCCAAAACACGTGCTACATCCTTGATGCTCGAACGGGCTGCAATCGAACCATAGGTTACAATTTGGGCAACCTGATTTCTACCGTATTTATCCACCACATAATCAATAACTTTTTGTCGGCCTTCATCATCAAAATCGGTATCGATATCGGGCATCGACTTGCGATCCGGATTTAAAAACCGTTCAAACAGTAAATCATATTTTATGGGATCGATATTGGTAATTCCAATACAATAAGCTACGGCGCTGCCTGCTGCCGATCCCCTACCCGGACCAACAAACACCCCAATATCTCTTCCGGCGCGAATAAAATCCGCTACAATTAAAAAATAACCGGCAAATCCCATTGTTTTAATGGTATGCAGTTCAAATTTTAAACGCTCCTCTACTTCGGGAGTCATATCCTTGTACTTCACCTTTGCTCCGGTAAAGGTTAGGTGTTCGAGGTATTCGTTTTGTGAGGTAAAATTAGGAGGTACCGGAAAATTTGGCAACAGAATATCCCGTTTCAAATCCAGGTATTCTACCTTATCTATAATCGCGTTGGTATTGTCGATTGCTTCCGGTACATCGGCAAACAAGACACTCATTTCCTCTGTGGTTTTAAAATAAAACTGGTCGTTGGCAAAGGCAAAACGCTTGCCTTTTACAAAAACATCATCGTCACCAAAATCTTTGTTGCTAGGTGTACTTTGCTTTTCACCGGTATTGATACACAACAAAATATCATGGGCATTGGCATCGTGCTGATCCACATAATGAGAATCATTGGATGCAATAACCGGTACACCAAACTTAGCCGCAAACCGCAACAAAACTTCGTTCACTTTATCTTGATCACCGATAGAATGACGTTGCAATTCGATATAATAATCTTCTCCGAATAAATTGTACCACCATTTAAATTCTTCTTCCCCTTCTTTCTCCCCCTTCTTTAAAATGGTACGGGGCACCATGGCACCCAAACAACAGGATGTAGCAATTAATCCTTCATGGTATTTTTCAATAAGGGCTTTGCTGATCCGAGGATATTTACCATACAACCCTTCGATATAGCCAAGCGAACACAGCTTGATTAAATTGCGATAACCCTGTTCGTTTTTGGCAAGTAATAGTTGATGGTATCTAACATCTTTGTCCTCTTTGGTAAAGGAACGTTTTTCATGGTCTTCCACCACATAAAACTCGCAACCAACAATTGGCTTTACTTTTGGTTTACCATCCTCTCCTTTGTGTTTATATGCTTCTGCAACAAACTTAAAAACACCAAACATATTTCCATGATCGGTAATTGCAAGAGCCGGCATATTATCACTTATCGCCTTTTTGTACAATTTACCAATATCTGCCGCTCCATCGAGGAGGGAAAACTGGGTATGCACGTGTAAATGGGAGAATTTTGACATGTCGGAGCGATTGGGCGAACTTCAAAATTACAAAATGGAAATGGTTAAAATACGGTTGTTGAAAACTGTTCGGCGTTAAATTTTAAGTGCCTGATTTTGGGGGAGGCAACCATTTGAATATCGTTGGTATCTTACTAATGTTCATGATTTAAGGCAATTCCTTGGAATTGGATAATTAAAAAACTTATGTAGATTTGAACTTATCGGAAAACACTTAACAATTAATTAATAAACAATGAAAAAGTTTTACTTAATCGGATTAATGGGTTTAGGAATTTGTGCCCAAGCGCAAACCCAGGTCCAAACATCTAAAACATCGATCAATGCCATACATCATAAGAAGCATGGAGTTGATTATGAAATTCCATCGCCCGTTAGAGAATTAAATTATCCTAAACAAAGTAAACTTGGAAAAGCACAAGTTGGAGGTATAATTAATACAAGAATAGGTTCTACTATGTTTGCACAGCAAACTAACGGTACAATTTATAGAAGAACATTTGCTTACCCTAATGGTAAAGTATCTGCTACTTGGACAACTTCTTCAGATAATGGCACAAACGGTTATTTATCCCGTGGTTCTGCTTACAATACATTTGATGGTAATAATTGGGCAAATAGCGCAATGTCAAGTCCGCGTATTGAAGCATTCCGTACCGGTTATCCAAGTTTGACATCTAATGGAACCAAAGAATATATAATCTCTCATCGCGTGGATACAAGCGGAAAGTCAAATGGTATGGTGATGAATTCAAATGCCGGAATTGGCAGCCAAACATGGGCTAGCGAAACTTTTTTTGCTCCACCGGCAGGTGTTCCCAGCCAATTATGGCCTCGTACCATCGTATCCGGTGATTACTTGATTTTACTTGCTAATTATCAAGATTCTTCGGATGATCAACCTTCTTATGTATATAAAAACGGGGTAAAAAGTCCTATGGTTTATTCAAGGTATAAAATTTCTACTTCTACTTGGGTGGATCAGGATTTAACCTTACCGGATTATGATTATGATGTATTTACCGAAGGCAACAGTGATATTTATAGCATGGATGCAAATGGCAATAATGTTGCAATAGTTGCAGGATATGCTTTTAGCAATTTGGTACTATGGAAATCTGCAGATAATGGAGCCACATGGACCAAAAAAATTATAGATTCTTTTCCGGTGCCACATTACCAATATGACGTAGATACATTTAATTGGATTCAGGCCAACGATGGAACAGCCAATGTAATAGTTGACAACAATGGTAAAGCACACGTCTTTTCAGGTATGGTTAGAATTAAGGATTCAGTGCCGGGCGGTGGTTATGTATTTTCTCGCAATAGTTTTATAGGAGGAGTAAATGATGCGATCCTTTATTGGAGCGAATATAATCCTGATAGTTCGCTAACGCCTATTTTATCTGCATTACAACAAGGTGGAGATACCTCTATAGCGGATGGTTCTTTTATTATTGCTGATAGAAGGTATGGAATCTCCAATTCTACTTGGGCTACTGCTGGAATTGACGACCAAGGAAGAATTTATGTTGTATATTCTGCTTTAACACCGGGTGATTTAACCCAAGATGGTACCAATGCGAATTATAGGGATATACTTATAAGCTATTCTTCTGATAATGGGACAACATGGGCTGAACCTCAAAATGCTTCCCAACATTTAGGTTCTAATATTGAACAAATTTTTCCAAATGCTGCTCGGTTCGTAGATAGCCGTGTGCATCTTACTTATTTAACTAAAATAATGCCCGGTTTAACAGTTCCTCCCAGCAATATAGACGTGTTTGAGATTAATTACATGTCAATTCCTGTAGAACATATCTTAGCCGGAACTGTTGGTATTACTGAAGTGGCAGATAAGCCATTCTCCGTAAACCAAAATTATCCGAATCCTTTCCATGGAGCAACCACTTTTGATGTAAACTTCAAACGCAGCAGCAATGCTACCGTTACCATTAGTGATATCATGGGTAGAGTAATTTCTGAACAGGTATTCGAACAAGTTCCAACAGGTAAAAGCAGTCTTACCATTCATATGAATGATATTCCTGCAGGTGTTTATCTGTATACCATTGAAGCAGATGGATATAAAACAACTGCTAAGATGATGGTTAACTAAACCATTTTTATTTTATCATAAAAAAGCCTGTTCACAAATGAACAGGCTTTTTTTATTTTAAGAAGTTAATAGTTCCAGAAATTAAAATATTTCTGTAGTTCCTTGGTAAACTAATCCTATTTTGATCCAAAGATTATATCGATGATTGACTTCGAATATTTGTCTAAAAATCTATTTAATAATCTCATACGTATCACCAGAGGTCAAGTTTTTAAATTTTAAGATTGAATCCCCAGATACATATAACTCTCCTATAAAAACATTGTTATAATAGTCATAACATTTATACATCTTTACACTTTCGTATATCTCCCCTGCAATTTCAATCGTATCAAATAATTGAACCATACCACCATGTATTGCCTTATCCGTAATTGGGTTTACCGCATAGGCGGAGGTAGTAGAAAAATACATTGATTCTATGCCATAGACATAGAAATTCTCTACAAATGGCAAATTGTCTTTATCAGACACTCGTGAAGAAGTAAATATAATAAAGAACTTGTTATTCTGATTCTTAAGTGAACTAGTTCTTTGATTGATTTGCCAGGTATCTGTGCATCCATTACCCATTGTACAACCATTGTCACAAATTTCAATAAGTTTCGGAATCTTTTGGGTATTACTGCCCATGAATAACAAGGTATCCTTACTATTTAGAAAATATTTTATTGTGTCTTTTTGCCAGAATCCTGAAATTTCATTAGACTCGAAATGTTTATCAATTTTATTAGGGTCGCCGCAATTTGGAGTTCGATCGCATGAATGAAAAATGAAACTAATGAATAAACATATAGCGAAATGTAACAATTTCATTATGTCAAATATTATAATTAAAAGAAATCCTTGTATTATACAATTATAAGGAAATTTAAAACAGTTGTTTCTCTAAGTTCGTCCAATCAGTCTAATGACAACTGCTTAATTAGTAAATGTGTAAATGAGGAAATAAGGTCGCGTCGCGAAAAATGTCGATTCCACTGACTAATGACCAATGACTAATGACCACTGACTAATGTCCAAAGCTTACTACCCCTCCTCAATCATCTTCCACAACTTATCTTTCAATTGTGTGATGTTGTATCCGGTAGCGGAACTGATAAAAATATGAGGAACACGCGGTAATTCTTTTTTCATGGCAGCCATTAATTCTTCATCCAATAAATCAGATTTTGTTATGGCAAGCAACCTGTTCTTGGTTAGTAATTCTTTGTTGTATTGCTTTAATTCGTTGACCAGAATTTTATATTCCGCTTTAATATCTGCACTATCCGCCGGAATCATGAATAACAAGGTTGCATTTCGTTCAATATGCCTAAGAAATCTGGTACCAAGTCCTTTGCCTAAATGTGCCCCTTCAATAATTCCGGGAATATCAGCCATGACAAAGCTTTTGTAATCGCGGTAAGAAACAATTCCTAGATTAGGCACTATGGTTGTAAACGGATAATCTGCAATTTCGGGTTTGGCAGCCGATACCACGCTCAACAAGGTTGATTTACCGGCATTTGGAAATCCAACCAATCCTACATCAGCCAATATTTTTAGTTCAAGTACGCGCCACTCTTCCAGTCCGGGTTCTCCGGGTTGGGCAAAACGAGGCGTTTGCATGGTTGAACTTTTAAAATGGAAATTACCTAAACCACCCCTGCCACCTTTGGTAAGTACTTCTTCCTGACCGTCTTTGGTGATTTCAAACAATATCTCACCTGTTTCAGCATCCTTGGCAACAGTACCCAACGGAACATCCAATACTTCATTTTTTCCATCCGAACCTTTTCTTAATGCAGGCTCTCCGTTACCTCCCTCCTCTGCAATCACATGTTTTCGGTATTTTAAATGCAATAAAGTCCAAGTTTGGGAGTTCCCTCTTAAAATAATACTACCTCCATGACCGCCATCCCCCCCGTCCGGTCCACCTTTTGCAGTATGCTTATCCCGATGCAAATGAACCGCACCCGCACCACCCTTACCACTGCGGCAACATATTTTTACGTAATCAACAAAGTTAGAGTCAGGCATAATTGAGGTTAATTGGATTTGGTACTACGTAAATTTCGTTCTTTTTTTAATAATACGGCAAATTTACATTATTGAAGCTACATTCAATAATTGGGAAGGATGAATGCAGGCTAATCAAGCCGAAATACTATTTTTAAGTTTACTTCTTAGCCGAATTGTTTTACACATTTATTTTTTAAGGTTCCATAAGTACGGCTGTATATTCTTGAATATAACGCTTATTAAATTTCTTGTATTAGATTGATTACCACTTTATTTTATAAATTTGTTTATTGAATATAATTTTTATGAAAAAGTTGTTGCCTTTATTCATCTTCCTGTATTCGTATGTTTTAATAACCGCACAGAATTGTCCTGAAAAGTGCAAAAAAACAATCTTAAATTCTACATTAGATTTAACGGTAAATTTTAATGATGTGGTATGCATAACCGGTACCTATTCAGGAAATATTAATTTACATGGTGGAGAATTGTATATATGCGGCAATGCTCAAATTGATAAACTGTCATTTACAAAATCATCTATACTACATTTAACAAAAAGCGCAATCATTTCTATCAATACCATTGTTGCCAGCAATCAAAATGTAGTAATTGAGAATTTCTCAGATTCAGTTGTGCTAGGTGCCGGCGTTTTGAATACACCAATTCAAATAAGCAATACTGGAACAATTTATACTGCCATTTCAACTTTTAATAGCGATGTGCAAATAACGAACGCTGGAAAACTGGTATTCACCAATGGCTTAACACTAAACGGATCGACTACCATCAATAATGCACATTTTATAACTGTAGTAGGACGGTTAAACATGAACAAAACCAATATTTCTATCAACAGTGCATGTAATTTTGAAGTGACCCAAGGAGTAACACTTAGCGGACAAACTATAAATATATCAGGAGGAGCATTGGTAATCAGGAGTGGCTTAAATATTAACTCAGGTAAAATTCTTTTAAATGATGCATCGCAACTTGTAGTAGACAGTATGCAGATAAACGGATATATTGAAGGATTTGGCGGGCGTTCAAATATAGAATGTGTGCATCCTCCAAACCTAAAAAGCCAGGGAGCAATTAGAGGGAATATTTCACTTTGTATTGGTGGTAGCTTCACGCCAATTTCAGGAACTGTAACAGCCCCGGCTGCTGTTGACTGTAAAAATCCGATTGGGCCGTCGCCTTGTTATACAGCGATTTTCAACAGACGAGAGGAAATATTCAGGTTAAAGTTTGCGAATGCGTTTAATTGGGAAAGCTCAATAAATTGGGAAATGTTTATTGATGATGTTTGGGAGAATGCTCCTCAAGGACGTTACCCTGATAAAAAATCTACAGTAACCATTGACAATGGCAAAAGGATTGTTATAAATTCAAATGTAGAAGTTAAGAGCCTTACTTTAGGAAATAATTCTACTTCAGGCAGCATTGAGACACTTAATATCGGTTCATTTGAAGTAGCCACTACAGACTCCCTCATATTTGCCAACATAAATTCTAAAATCAAGTTCGCAAATGTAAAAGCTGAAAAATATGTGGTTGGCACCATCCATCTTACCGGGTCAGCACAAACCGTTTTGACGCTTGATAAAATAAATTCCAATAATATCGTACTTAAAATGGATAACAGTTCGGCTACATCCTCTATATTGAAATCATTGGAATATGATCTTGGAAACGGAAATATAAATTTATTAGATACCTTAAAAATTGCTTCACATATTACTCCTGTTAACGGAACTTTAAATACCAATAATAAATTGATTTTATTGTCGGATCAGAATTATTCTGCTTCTATTCTGGAGGGCAAAGGAAACTATATTACAGGGACAGTAAAAGTTCAGGACTATATTCCTGCAATAGCTCGTCGTTACCGTTTTTTATCATCTCCTGTGAGTGGAACAAATTTAAAAGACTGGCAAAATGAGGTATTCATTACAGGTAACAATGCTGCCGGAAATGCAACCGGAAATACACCTGGCACATTGAATTCAGCCGGTTTTGATGCTACATCAAGTAACCAACCTGGAATTTATTTTTATGATGAAATGGTAACAGGTAATCTTAATAATGGATGGATCGCAATCACGAATGAAAGCAATACGTTAACAGATATCCCTCTTACACCAGGAAAAGGATACCGCGTTTTTATACGCGGAGACCGAAGTGATATCGGAAGACTCGACGGAACAAACCCGACGCAAAATGCGGTAACGATGGACTTAAACGGACTTGTCAATACAGGGGATTTTTCATTTCCCATAACATATACGGACACCAGTATTAGAGCAAATGATGGTTGGAATATGGTTGGCAATCCTTATCCAGCAGCATACGATTTTGCAAAATTTTATGACAGAGAAAATTTAAATGTCGGAAATCTGGATCCAACCATTTGGATATACAATGCAAAGACCAATGCTTACGTTAGTTATAATTTACGTTCAAATAGTGGCAGTTTACGGGATGGAATTATACCTCCTGGTCAATGTTTTTGGGTTAAAGCTAATGGCAGAAATCCAAAGTTAAAATTAACTGAAAAGTATAAGGTGGCCGATAATGGAGTTGATTATAGGTCTGTAAATATGACCAATTCAGATGAAATAAAATTCACTTTGATAAAAGACAGCATCAACAGTGATCAGGTTATCATTAAATACATGAATGGTGCAACCAAATTGAAAGACAGTTTTGATATTGAAAAATTTTGGAGCAATATAGGAATCGGAACTTTTGGTAATGACAGTATTTATCTGGATTTATCTTGTCGCCCGATTGACTATAACAATACAGACTTTATTCCCATTTATTTTTATGTAGATGAATCGGGAACTTATAAACTTTTAATTGAACATAACCTCTCCGGATATACCAAAGGGGCAAGTTTGTATTTATTGGATGATTATTTGCAAAAGTATATCGACCTCAGAACCAACAACAGCTATGACTTTAACGTTGATAAAACAATTCCGGCAACCGAAAATTACAATAGGTTCTACCTGGTATTTCTCCCTGCATTACCCGCTACTTCGAATATTAAATATCTTTTAGGTGAACGAGACAAACAAAATGTAATGCTATATTGGGCAACCGATCAGGAATCATTTCCATTAACAATGGAAGTGCAAAGAGGTTATTCGATATTCGATTTTGAAACAATTGGTGTGGTATCCGGTACCGGAACTATAAATGAAGGTGTTGGATATAATTTTATGGACACCAGTGCCACATTTGCCGTTCCCTTGTATTATCGCCTTGTTTTATCGGATTCGATTTATGGTTCGCGTCCAAGTACTGCTATTTCTTTGGATTATACCGGATCGCATGAAATTATACAAGATGATGCAAAAAAGGAAGTATTGGTATTCCCGAATCCATCTTCAGGATTAATTCAAATAATGTGTAAAGAACCACTTCAAGATGTAGAAATAGTTGATATACATAGACGGGAAGTGATGCATGTGCATACGCCGGAAAACAATAACAGCATCAACATATCAAAACTCGATAACGGCTTTTATTTTATGCAAGCAACAGGAATTTCAGGAGATATTTACCACGGAATAATTATTAAACAATAATTGAACATCCAACTTCAAGAACCATTGTATACATATTTTAAGACGACACATTTTTACAATATACTTTTTGAGAGTCGAATAATTAATCTCTAAAAGAATCGCCTTATTAGCTATACATTTAAAATAATCAATTCCCTATCGCATCACAAAGTGCTGTAAAAATTTCTTCAATATCACCTACTCCTACAATGCCTTTGTATTTACCTTGCGCGGTGTAGAATTCCTTTACGGGCATGGTTTCGCTGTTGTATACGTCAATTCGTTTTTGAATTACTGAAGGATCTTGGTCGTCGGCACGACCACTGTCTATGCCACGTAACAACAATCGTTTACGAAGTTCCTCTTCTTCTACTTCCAGTGCAAGCATCATACTAATGGCTGTATTTTTTTGCTTTAATAATTCATCGAGTGCATTTGCTTGAGCCTGTGTACGCGGAAATCCATCAAATATAAATCCTTTGGCATTCGGATTATTGTTTACTTCCGATGCTAACATTCCAATGGTAACTTCATCCGGAACAAGTTGCCCTTTATCGATATAACTTTTTGCAAGGTTTCCCAGTTCTGTTCCTCCTTTGATATTGGCTCTGAAAATATCACCGGTCGACAAATGCACAAGGTTATATTTATCGATTAATTTGGCAGATTGGGTTCCTTTACCTGCTCCCGGAGGTCCGAATAAAACTAAGTTTAACATGGTTAAAAAATTACGATGCGAATTAAACGAATTTCCGGAGAAATAAAGCAGGAACTTTTTAATCAGGATATCACACACCGATCACTTTTTTTAGCCACAGATTTCTCAGATTACACAGATAAAAGCATTTGGTTGGCATAAAGCCAAAAAAGTTACTACTATTTAAAACTAAAACAAATATCCAAATGACCAATACCTAGTGACCAATGTCTAATGACGAATGCCAAAATGTCCAATGACTATTGTCCAATGTCTAATGACTATTGTCCATTGTCCAAAACTAAACTTCTAAACTTCCCCGAAATGCTCTTCCTGCATAATAAGACTGTGCTCCATTATGATAAACAAAAACTGTTCCATAACGATAATCCGCAAACAAAGCGCCTCCAAGCTTTCTTATGTTTGATGGAGTGGCAATCCAGCTGGAAGTTTTAGTATCAAATTTTCCAAGCTTTTGCAATGCCCGGTATTGCTCCTCGGTTAACATTTCAATTCCCATTTCATTGGCTAAATCCATAGCGCTATTTGCCGGCTGATGCTCTTTTCTCGATTCTAAACCTTCTCGGTCGTAGCAAACACTTCGGCGACCTGCCGGACTCTCCGGAGCACAGTCAAAAAACAAATACTTATCTAACTTCTTATCAAAACCTACTACATCAGGTTCACCACCGGTTATCTCCATTTCACATAATGAATATAATTTTTCGCTCGACTTTTCTAACCTATCCCCGATTTTCTTCCATTCCAATTGCGGGTGACGATGCATATGTTTTTCAAATCGTTCCTGTAAAATTTTTAACAATTCATCCTTTTGTTTGGATGATACAGTTTTCTTTTTGTTTGTTACCATGTGTTTTAATCTGTTGAGAGTTATGTGATACTACAAAAATTACCATTTTCTATGAAAGAATTCAAATTCTTTATTGATTGTAACCTATTAAATTCAACCTATATCTCTAAAGAAATTGGTCAACTTTCAGCAAGTTAAAAATTAAATATTAATTTCAAGCTAATGTTTCTTCCCATATTGAAAACCCCATTTCTTCCGGTTGCCGGATTAAGCGGTGCATACTTCAATCGGCTTAAATGACTTTGGTAAGCAATATCAGCAAGGTTTTCTGCACTCAAATAAACACATAAAAAATCCTTTCGGTTAAACGCTTTTATATTTGCTCCTAACCCTGCATTCAATAAGGTATAAGCAGGTGTAGCGGTTTCTGTGCTATACGCATTGAAAAATTTGTCTTGTTCGAAAAAATAATCCAATCCAAACTTGATATAAACGTTGGTTAAATTTTTACCGACATTATTAAATTGTGCTTTTAATTCGCCCCTGTATTTTGGAGCCGGTATAAATGGCAAATACTTTGAGCTATCGGGTTGGTTAATTTGTGTCGCCTGCACATAACAAAACGAATTTTCAATATGCAACCAGTCAAAAGGATGCGGGTGAACATCTACATAAATCTCTCCGCCTATTAGGGTAACATTTCCTTGTGTAAATTGAAACGCCGGCGCGGGATCTGCAGGGTCGGGTATTGAGTCGCCACCCAATACCCCCGACAGTTTTTTGGTATAAATATAATGCGATATGAAATTCACAAATGGCGTAAATTCAAAGGTTACATGATCTGCATTTAAAAAATAAGCAAGGTCGATTTGGTGGCTAATTTCAGGTTGCAAATGTTGTGTTCCACATTCGTATCGCAAAGAGCCTTCGTGTTTTCCATTGGAAGTTAATTCGGCAATATTAGGTGCTCTAAAACCTCTCGATATATTAAATTTAATGGTTGATTTCTCATCCAATTGAAACGATAAACCTACACTTCCCGAATAACTGTTGTAGTTATTGTTAAAAGAAGTAAACTTTAGTTGTGTTGTACTATCTGCAACACTTACCGGTGCTCCCAAACTATCTAAAATCAATTCATCGGTAACCAAATTTCTGTTGTCGAAACGCAATCCACCTGCCAAGGTGAGGTTGTTAAACGTTTTCTGGGTAAACACAAATCCACCTATATCAAAAAGACGATAAGCAGGAATTAAAAACTCTAATCCTTTGTTGCTATTGTTTTGCAGCATTCCGCTTATTCCAACCGAAGTTTCCCATCCTTGAATGGCATCCAAATTGTACCGAACATTATAATTGAACGTTTGCAAATCAAAAAACAATGCCATATCATTTGGATGAACCACATCTCCGAATTCTTTGCGTTTATTATTTTGATACGCTAAATCCAGGTTTACTGTTCCATGCTGTAGAATAAAATAATTGTTTGCCATTACGCGCAAATGATTCACTTCCTGATGCGGAAAACCAATCTCGTATCCCGTTAAATCTTCTTCTTTGGCGGTAACTTCCATAACTGAACCATATCCATCCGGCTTTGCAAAAACAAAATTGCCTAAACTATCGCGGCTGCCTTCAACCATATTTAAAGTACTGCTATAAGCACCAACACTTACATGGGTATAACCCCATTTCCTATTTATTCCTAAAAATAAACTTCCACTATATTCTTGAAATCCGGAATTATACACTTTACCGTCGAACCTATTTTGATAGTTACTTGCATATTTGTTGCTGATTCGGCCAACCCATTGTATGCCGTTAATATTACCGGCATTCGAAAGCGAATAGCCAATTAATTGGTTATTGGTTTGGTAGTTCGAAATAACTTGGGAATGTATTTCTCCGGCGTGCGGTGCATTGGGAGTAATAAAATTCAAAACCCCAGCTATGCCATCCGAACCATACATTAAACTTCCCGGACCTTTTACAATTTCCACCCTATCAATGCCATACTCATCTATTTCAATACCATGTTCGTCGCCCCACTGCTGGCCTTCTTGGCGTATTCCATTATACAAAGTTATTACGCGGTTATAACCCAAACCCCGGATGGTGGGTTTTGAGATTCCTGCCCCGGTTGTTATCTGACTAACTCCCGGAACATTTTTTAAAGCATCGATTAAATTGGTAGAACTATTTTGATTGAGTAAACTTATATCTATCGGTTTAATAATTATCGGACTTAGTTTTAATTCGGTTGATCGCGTTACTGCAGTTACAACCACTTCATTTAATTCGGCTACCGATTGGTTAAGCTGAAAATCAATGGTGGTGTCGCTATGGATAGTTATTCGCTCCACTCTTTTTTTATACCCAATCAAACTTATTTCGAGTAAATACGAACCTGTTTTGATATTGTTTATGATAAAAATCCCGTCTGTTGAACTTGTGGTGCCGGTTTTCAGGTCACTTATATACACCAGTACACCGACTAGATTTTCCTTTGTTTGTTCGTCTTGTATTTTGCCGCTCAAACGATATTGCGCATAACTAACTTGTGTTGCACAGACAAGCGCAACATATAAAAATATGATTCTAAATTTCATCCCATTGGTTTAATAAATTGAAAAAATTAGGACAGTTAAGTTTGTCCTTTAAAATACTAAACAGTTAGTAAGAAATTGGAAGGCGGGCCTCGGCCCGAAAAAACAGGATTAATTTGAAAATTATAAAAGGCAGTTTCAATCCCATAATACGTATACCAAAAATGGTTTACCTCCTGCGTAATAAAAGCTATTGTAGCGTGAGGAGAAACGGTGTGGTTATCGCATAAAAGACATTTTTCGGTTGCGCTACTTATATGCGCTTTGTGAGCACAATCGCCATCGTGAAAAGCATAATAAATTACTTTTTCACAAGATGTTGCTTCTTCAAATGATACGACCTCTCGGAAATGTCGGTGCAATAAAGCGTTAGGACTGCTGCTAAACAAGTAAACCAGCAACAGCAACAATGCACTAAAACTTATTTTTTGTAACTTCTTCAATCTTAAAAGGAAACAAGGAAACAAATATAAGAATAATTAAAACCCCAAGCACAAAATCACTTTAACACTTCAACACCTCAACACTTCAACACTTCTTTCACCAAGTATAAATCACTTAATTTACTGCATACGCAATTAAATACAGCAAATACTCCAGAAAAAAGAGCCACCAAAAACGTTTATAAAAAGATACGATGGATTGGTGATGGCTTAAACGAATAGCGACTGCATTGGCAACAAACAGCACAAACAAGAAAATATGTCCGATTAAGAGAATGCTATTTTCTACCGTGGGTATTTCGGCATTTAAAAACTCTGCCCATTTCATGTAAATGGTAAATAAATATGCAAATCCAACCAACAAATTACCTAAAACCAACACCCCTATTGGAGTATAAGCAATTGCAAACGTTTTAATATGGTATTGTGCATCGCCTTTCATATCCGACAAATCTTTAAACCATGAAATTGCAACGCTAAAAGCAACCACAAAGAGAGTTAATATTTTAATATTATCGGGCATGTTGAGCGAGTCGTTAATCAGGTAATTAAAAACAAGAAAACCACCTGCATTGAGTAAAATGCCTCGAACAAAAGTAATAGCCAAAGCTGCCGAAATATGGTGTTTCTTTAAATAAAAAGGAGGCATCGAATATGCCCATCCGGTAGCAGTGGCCAAGGCAATTATAAGAAACAGGTAGGGCGATAAACTTAATGCCAAAACAAGACTAATAAACAATGAGGCGAATACGACTATTTTGGCATGTGGTATACTTAAAGCTCCGGAAGGAATCGGCAGAAAAGGCTTGTTAATTTTATCAATTTCTACATCGGCAATTTGGTTGACGCCTACAATAAAAACATTGCACGTGATTCCGATGATTAAAGCAATGGTTAAGTATCCTATTGGTATGGTTTCTTGATGCTCGCAAACAATAAAAATCAAGGTAAATATTCCAATCACACTTCCTAGGATAGTATGCGGGCGACCGAATTTCCACAAAGTAATCAGTTTCATTTTATTGGTTCAATTTGTATAACAACAAGGGCATTTAAGGTGCTTTTTAGCCGGAATATTTTGATAGCACCATTACCAAATAAATTTTGGTAGTATTTTACCGATCTCGATTTTAAAACAGAAACCATGCCATCGTAGGTTATGGTAAAAATATTAACCGGAATTAGATAAGTAAATAACAAACGTGTCCAAGAAAAAGGGTAGACAAATGGTGTTAAAAGCAAGCAACCAATGGTAGTTGAAAAAAATACTTTTAAAAAACAAAGCAAAGTAGGCTCTAGTATTTCAACTACAAAAGCGGTTGAACCGGACGCCTGAATTTTTTTTGCCATATTTACTTTCTCTTTCTCGGTAAAATGATGGAATGCATTGAACATGGTATAGTAGGTATCCTTCCTAAATTCCATTTCACGAATATCCACTGATTGGTTGTTATAAGAAATGTGGGGAATGTTGACCGCTAGAGAATTGGGATATTTATCGGTGAGCACAAGGTGGCTAAAACAATTGCTTTGCTTAAAAATACCAATAGCCGGTTCACCACTGCCGGAGCACAAATCCGTTAAGGCACCTAATTCCAAGGGAAGTGATTTAATATAAGTAGTAAAAACACCGTAGACATTAAAAGTGGATACAACAAACCCAATGTATGCGGTTTGGAAGTTTCTTAAAATAGATGGAAACCAACTGTAGTCTTCGAGTTCTTTCACTGGTAAATATCAGTTTTAAAACCAAAATATAAAAATCATTCAGTGGAAGTCAACCTATTGATGGGTAACTGGCTCGCCTACCATTTCGTTGGTTACAGAAAGAAGATTGAAAAATTTCTATATCCCAGATGCCCATCTTGCCAATCTAACAAATAAGTTTAAACAACCACTGAACTGATTTTATCGATAAAAAATTATGCTTCAAAATTGCACTTTGATTAAAGAATAAGTGTTATATAAAATACTAAATGAAATACATTATTCGCAGATGTAATATCTCATTTGGTTTTCTTTATAAGATCAATTAACCAATACTATTTTTTTTGTAATCGAATGGTGTTTGGTTCTAAGTTTTAAAAAGTAATTTCCCGGAGCAAGTCCATCCATGTCTGCTTGCAAATCGTGCTTACCGTTGCTCAAATTCCAATCCATAAAATGCTTTACTTCTCTGCCAAAAACATCGTTAAGTACCATACTTATTTGATCAGGTTGTTGCAAGGCAATAGATACGGTAAATTGATTTCTTACCGGATTAGGAAAAACATTTACAGAAACAACAGTACGGTCCATTTCTTCCTCTCCTGAAATCTTATCCGGTGTAAGTACCAAAACAAATCTATTTCCTTCATCCGAACTAATAAAAACCTTACCTTCCTTATCGATAGCTATACCAACCGGTCGACCCCAAAAAGTACGGTTAACAGTGTCGGTAATAAAACCGGAACAAAAATCTGCCACATAATCAACAGTTGTATCTTGTGCCGACGACAAATGACCATAAATAACTTTGTACCCTCGAAAGTCTTTCGGATTGGTGGTATTCCAAGATCCTCTTAATGCCGATAGAAATCCATATTGCATCGAAGTGCCAAATTGGGAAGTAAGAAATTCGAGTGCCATTGGAGCCGAATGTGCTCGGATTAAAGCTGCAGGTGGAACCAGTGTTTTAACCATTGCCGAATCGGTAGCCGTAATTGGTAATAACGCTTGGTAGTTTGCATGCGCATTAAAATTAAACCATACCCCACTTCCATAGGCAAAAGGATGTCCGTAAAAACCATTATCCCTAACCAAATCAATCCATTCCGGAGGTGTTTCATTTCCTTGTTGATCACTCCCGTTGTTATTAGCCCACAATCGGTTTGTTACCGGATGCAATGCCATACCAACTGCATTGCGCACGCCTGTTGCAAAATCCCTTCCGCCGGATCCGTCTTCGTTGTATACTTCAATGATAGCTCTTTCGGTTTCGCGACAAACATTGCACGATGAACCGATTGAAACATACACCTTTTGATTAATAGAATCGAAAACAATGGTTCGCGTTGTATGTCCACCTAAACCATTACCTATATTATTGATAAAAATTACTTTGGTTTCGTAAACACCATCCGAATTCAAATCGGTACATTTCCAAACTCTGGACGATTCGGTTACATACATGGCACCTTTATAAAACTTGATATCATGATTTCCTGAAAAGCCCGAGGCAGCCTCTATCATGGTATCAGCCACACCATCCATATTTGCATCCGGTAATGCAAATACTCTTCCGGCATTCATATCCGAAACATGCAATACACCGGTTGGACTAAAAGACATAAATCTAGGTTTGGCTAACCCTCCGGCATGAAAAACGGATACCGTATAATTGGTTGGAACTTGAAGTGTTTTTACACCCGGAAAGGAACTGATAAACTTGATAGGAACTTGGACGGTGACACTGTGCGTACCCAAATCGGATATTGGGGTTAACTCAGCTGATTGGGAATAAACAATTCCGCTATACAGGCTAAACAATAAGAAGCAATATTTTTTCATGCGAATAATTTTGAAGGAAATGGGGGTTTGTTTATTGCAAGGTAATGATAAAACGATGTTTTGGTTAGGTATAAGTAAAGTAACGGAGAGTATATATAAATATGTTTTAACGTGTCGGCACTTGACGAAGTTGCGAATTTCGGAACGGATTGTTTTCTGTTAAAGATAAAACTTCTTGCGAAATGTAAACGTGAATTTACCACAAAATTCGCAATCTTGTCAAACGCTTGTTACCTGCCGTTTTTCTTTCGTCAAAATTATTTGGATTTTGTTTTTTGTAGAGTCAAGTTCAATAATTTAAAATTGTACCGTACTATTAAAATTTAGAACTCTAATATACACCTTCTTTTTCCCTTATCTTGCCATTGAATGACCCTGAATCATTCTTCATTATAAGAATCTTGTTGTAATTGGGTTGTCCCACTTGTATTTGTCCACTAGAAAAAACATAAAGAAAAACATTCTTGAGCGTTTTTTTCCAAACTTCCTTACCTTCCATATCTACAATAGTGACTTTAACTTTATATATATCTGAAAAGTAGTAATCTGGCGATATGGATTTCAGAGTTACTTTAACATTTTCATATTCTTTTCCCTCAATATCCATTCTTGATACATTGCGCATAATTTCAGTATCGGTCAATGGCTTAACTGTTTCTTGAGAAAAAAGACTTGTAGTAAAGTTAAAAATCAGTAAAATCAGTAAAATTCTTAGCTTCATAAAAATTGCTTTAGTTTTCAGAGTATCTATTTTCGTTTCAATTACAAATTTATACTTTTTTCGTTCGTGTTAGTATTGTCTGTTTTGTGTTCGTCCCTAATACAACTTATCGGGTTAGCGCCACCTGCCGGCAGACTTAGGTTAGCGATATACCTCTGGGTTAATCAAAAGCGAATTACAATGGGATCAAGACAGAGTTGTGAAAAATTAAGCCGCGAAATGAATAATTCAATTGAAATGTTTAATATTGAAGTGGTGTTTTTGGTAAGCCAGCTCGTTCGTGCAAAGATTTCATCAGCCAATCAGATAATATAAACCCTTCAGGCTTATTATCCGAACAAGTTTACGAACGCAATACTTAGGGTAATAATCTTGGAACAAATGGATTATATTATGGAAACGATTGACTATTTCAAGCTCCAATCAAAGAATCTTTACAGAGATTTTAAAACAAAAACTCCTGTTTTAGACAAAAGTACAACTTCTTTTCTCTACGAATACGGACCCAAGTATTTTGATATAGAAATGATTATTTCGGACTTTGGCATAGATGAAGAAAATTTTAGTCTTATGAATGCCCAACATGTCATTGCAAAAATTGCAAACTTTAATAATTGGGCTGAGCTGTTAAAAGCATCGACAGCAGAATTGGAGCTTGCGAAATTACTATATGACCATCAAAATAAAATTGATTTGATTGGATGGAGATTTTATATCGCTGATGCGCAATCTATGAACGAAACTGAATTAGATGCTGAATTACAAGTGGAAATATTCAAACAAGTTGTTGTCAAGGAAAATATTTTTGATGATATGGAAATAGAAAGCTACTTATTAAAGTACTATGATTGATTATAAATTAACTCAATTTATCTTTGTTCTTGATTGAGATACCACAAACGTTCTGTGGCCTTGCGTTCAGTTGGGATGACGTGACGCAGTCACAGTCGCCTGAGCGAAAAGCAGGCCAGCGAGACGAATATACAAATTAAGAGTAAAAACCAACTGATGCAAGACCGCTGTTAGCACTTGTGGGGCAATATCTTGTCGTCATGTTCTTCATTACAGTCTTGACAGTTAAGAATCAGAATTGCTAAATTCCTTTTCTAGTCTACGTTTTAAATGCAAATGGGAAATTAAAGTAGGGAGATTAATTCTGAAACCGTTTCTAAGAATTGTAAATAGTACAATATTGTCCTTAAAAAGGAAGACCATATTCTTTGTATAAACTTTGTTGTATAAAATTATACTGTCTTTTGAATTATGGCCAATTGGCAGTTTTTTTTTTCGGCAAAGGCTAATAATAATTGTTTATTTTTTAGACTATCGAATGGAGTTACTATTTCTATAAGGGATTTTTCGGTCGCAGTACGGTATATAATGTAAAGGCTTAATAATAATGTCAATGGAAGTGCTGTCAATGACATGATCCTATTATTGGGGTTGCTAAAGTCAGCAGTTAAAATCATGAAAGCCGATAAAGTAGCCAATGCACCCAAAACAACATAAATTAAAATCCGATCAAATTTGTCAATCCATTCTTCGTTAAAAACTAGTCTTTTTAGAACAATACTCTTTGGGGTGTTTATTTTAGTAATGATTCTCATTATAGTTGTCTCTCTGCGTTATTTATTACTGTTCATTTTCGTTTAATAAAATTGAACCTCGAATTTCAATCGCATTACTGCTAACAATTCCCTACCCGCTACCCCATCGAGCATATCATCCCACACATTTGCTTTATACCCGAATTGTCAACCCTTTCATTAAAGGTAAAAATCTTCCTCCAAAAACCAAATAAACTAGGTAGTAAATAAGTATAAACGGTCAACCTTATTTAGGCATTAACAACTCACAAAATGACAACTGCCTAATGACTAATGACCATTGCCCAATGACTATCCCCTCTCCCCTATCCTTTCCACATATATCCCATCCAAATTCCTACCATACCCATCATAATCCAAACCATATCCAAGTACGAAACGATCTTCGATGGTAAAACCTGCGTAGTCAACAGGGAATAATGGTATGTTTTCAAGTTTCTTCACCAATAAGCTGGCAACTTTTAAAGAAGCCGGTTGCAAACGCATAACTTGTTCGGTAACCAAATTTAAGGTTCTTCCGGTTTCAACAATATCTTCTAATATAATAACATGCCTATTGCTTAAGTCTTCCTTAAAACCAATCAATTCAGTCACTTTACCGGTTGATTTGGTTCCTGCATAACTGCTCATTTTAACAAATGAAATTTCGTGCGGAAATTCTAGCTGACGGAGTAAATCGGCCGCAAAAATAAAAGCTCCATTTAATACCGCTAGAAAAATTGGATGCTTTCCGGCATATTCAAGGTTGATATACCCAGCAATTACCTTAACCCTTGCATCAATTTGTTCTTTGGTTATCAAGGGTTCAAATATCCGTTCATGAACTTTAACTACCGACATTAGTTATAATGCTTGCTATTTATAATTTTGTCAAATATATACTATCGGATGAAAGTAACCTTCGCATGTAATTTATGTCATAACCAAACCGGAAAAACCATTCCATTTCGATACCTTTTCAAAGACCGCTTTCTTTGGGGGGTAAAATGCGATAATTGTGGATTGGTGTCGATTTGGCCTCGACCTACAGATGCTGAAATCACCGAAATGTACGCGTCCGATTATTTTACAGGTGCCGATAAAGCAACCCATCATATGGATGTAGATTATCTGCAAATATTAAATGCCGGAGATTATAAGGAAGGGGTTGAACAAATGAAAGCCCGATGTGCACCAGGTTCTCACGTGCTCGAAATTGGTTGTGCTACCGGCAATTATTTACATGCTTTACGCAATGCAGGTTACCATGTAAAAGGAATCGAATTATCTTCCTTTGCAGTTGATTATGCTGCCAAACAGTTTAACCTGCCTCTTATAAATAAACCATTCGACGATTCGTTGCTTTTCCACGAAATTGCAGAAAACGAATTTGAAGTAATTTTAATGGGCGATGTTCTCGAACATTTTACCAATCCCACTGCTGCCATGCGTTTGGTGCACCGAATTCTAAAACCTGGAGGCGTTGTGCTAATTCAGGTTCCCGGAACATTAAACTTATTGTCGAGCAAACTTGGCTTTATCCTTTATCGGTTATTGGGCAAACAAAAAACCATGACCATTCCACCCTACCACCTTACCGAATTTTCGGGTTCAAGTATCTTGGAAATGTGTAAAGTTGCAGGTTTCTCAAAAATTAAAATTGAACACCATATCAAACATCCCCGTACTATTCCTCTGCGTGGTTCGTTAATAGAAAACATGGCAAAGAAATTTTTACAGTATCCAAATTATTACCTTACCCGTTGGTTTGGTATCCATGGCGACCGCATCCATGTAGAAGCAACAAAATAATGGCAGACAAGAAAAACATCCTGGCCATAATCTCTTATCCTTTTCTTCCAGCAACAACCGGTGGCGAAATTTCTACCTTAAACATTTTAAGTTTTCTTTCCCAACAACATAAAGTAACCGTTTTTACCGTTGAACCATATTCGCCACAATTTGAGATACCACATGCGAATTTCGAATTGATTTTCGGGATGCCTTTTAAAGCAGGCAGATATTTCAATTTTAAATTGATTACTATCTTACGTAAACTCATTGTAGAGAAAAATTCAGAATGGTTGTTTTTCGATCAGCCATGGTTTGGATGGTTGATGCTTGCTTTGAAATTAAGTACAAAACAAAAAATATTTATCCGAAGCAACAATATCGAGTACCTGCGTTTTAAATCCATGGGAAAATGGTTTTGGCAGATGCTTTATATTTATGAAAAATGGACTTATCGTATGGCCGACTTGGTAATCTTTGTGAGTGAAACCGATAGACAAAAAGCCATTTATGAATTCGACCTTAACCCTGAAAAAACTCTTTTAACACCTTATGGTGTAACTTATACAAGTTTGCCCGAATTATCCTTTCCTGAAAGAATTCTACAATTGAAAAAAGAACTTGGAATCGAACCAGATGAAAAAATGATTCTGTTCTTTTCTACCCTAAGTTATTATCCAAATTACGAAGCGGTTCAATTTATAAACAACGAAATTTACCCAAGGTTAAAACAAGCCGACAATTTCAAATTTAAAATAGTAATCTGTGGCAAAGGTTTACCGGATAAAGTGTTGGACAATATCAAAGACAAATCAGAAATAATCTATTGCGGCTTTGTTGCGGATATTGATTTGTATATTGATGCAGCTGATTTAATGATAAATCCATTATTAAGTGGTGGCGGGGTAAAAACCAAAGCAATTGATACATTGGCAAGAAACCAAAGGGTAATCTCCACAAAAAATGGAGCAGAAGGTATAGACCCTGAGGTTTGCGGCACTAACTTAATAATTTCCGACGACCGTAATTGGGATGCATTTTCTGAAAATATTATTACCTTTATTCAACAAACAAAATCTATTCCCTTGTCTTTTTATAAAACATACGGGTGGAATGGTATCATTGCTCACCTAACGGAAATGTTGTAATGAAAAAAATATATTCCATTTTTCTTCTGTTACTGCTCCTAATTTTTGCAGATTGTTTATCTGCCCAACCGAAAATTGAACTAATAGATTCAACAAAATTCAATTTGCCCGAAGGTTTAATTTTGCAAAAAATATCATTCAGGGGATTAAGTGTGGTGGATGATAAAGTGATTTGGGCAAGTGGTAATCTTGCTACCATCGCTAAAAGCATTGATGGAGGAAAAACATTTCAATTCACCCAAATCAAAGGTTATGAAAAAAGTGATTTCCGTGATATAGAAGCCTTCGACGATAAAAGAGCGGTAATTATGTGTAGTGGATCTCCTTCCTATATTTTAACAACCAATGATGGCGGACAAAACTGGAAAGAAGTATATTCCAATACAGATACGGCTTGCTTTTTAGATGCAATGGATTTTTGGGACAATAAAAACGGAATGGTGATTGGAGATCCTATTCATGGCCATTTTTTTTTGATGCGCACCAAAGATGGCGGTGAAACATGGCAAGAATTAGATACTTCAAAAATTCCGGAATCACTGGAAGGTGAGTCCCTTTTTGCAGCCAGTGGCACCAGTCTAAAATGCTGGAATCCGGATTATTTTGGCTTTGTAACCGGCGGAAAATATTCCCGATTGTTATATTATTCAGAAAAAATGGATACCTGGTATGCCGAATCTATTCAAATAGCAAAAGGATCGGCCAGCAAAGGAGCATTTTCATTTACCCTCGACGAATCACAATTTCATATGGTTGGAGGCGACTATTTAAACGACACTTCCGGCGTTAATGCTTGTGCTTCCATAACGTATTTCGACGAAGGTTTTAGTTTTCCGGAGAATGTAAACGGGTATCGCTCCTGTATTGAAATGATTGGTGAATTCAAATTTATTGCAGTGGGCACAAACGGTGTGGATTACCTTCTTCAATTCAAAAAAACCGGTTGGCAAAAAATTAGCAACCTCGGCTTTCATGTGGTAAAAAAAGCCAAAAAAGGCAAGGCAGTTTTTGTTGCCGGTAGTAAAGGTAAAATCGGGAAGTTGGATTATTGATGTCACTGTTCACTGTTCACAGCCATTGCACCAAGCACCAAGCACTATGCACCAAGCACTACTTTAACTAAAGAAACTTTCGTACCGACTCTGCAATTTTGGCCGCCGGAAGTTCTTCCATACAACTGGTTCCATCTACACAACTTCCGCGATAAAAGCATTTACAGGATTTATTGGGAGCAACAATTTCTCCTTTACCGAATAAGTCAAATTCGTGCGGATTAAAAATATTATTCATCAAAATAATTTTCTTACCCAAAGCAAGTGTTATATGCATTCCCATGGTAACTTGGGTAATCACCATTTCGCAATGGTTCACCAAATTTATAAATTCAAATAGACTAAAATATCCAAGATACATTGCGCCACTTCGTTGTTGAATTTCTTTGTTACGTGCATCTTCCGCTTCACCACCCAACAATAAAATCTCAGCATCCGGATGTTGTACTTTTAACAACCCAACCAGTTCAACCCACTTATCAATACTCCATAAGCGGGTAGTCCATCTGCCACCACAACCGGTATTCATCCCAATAATTTTCTTTCCTTTTGGTAGGTTCCATGTATATCCTTTGTCGTCGTGGGTATCCATTAAGTATGGTTCACCTTGGTGTTTGGAACCACATATCTCAAAAATTTCCTGTAAGTAACTTTTGGTATTTTCCTTGCTCACATCATCGAACATGCCGGTTAAAAATTTATGCAAAGCCAGTTCGTTGATTGGCTGAATTTCATTGTCTTTCAAAACAAATCCGAACTTTTCTTTTGCATCCACTACTTTTAATAAGGCACCGGCTTCTTTTTCTTTGTCGAGGTTTATGGCAATATCCCAAGTGCTATTTTGCACGTACATCAAACTATTATGGTCCCACTTTAAAATTTCATCAATTTGGGAAGAAGGCAAAATATCAGGCGTCCATGTTAACCAAGTAATTTTACACCCGGGAAATTCTTTTTTGTATTTCACCACCAACGGTGTGGTTCGAATAACATCGCCAATAGCACCTAATTTAATAATCAGGATACGTTTGGTAACCGGTTCGTAAGCCACACAATCGGCACAATGGTAGCCATGTTGTTTATGTGGTTTGCAGGGAATATGTCCTTTAAAATGGCGGCAGTCAGATTTATATATCATGTTTTAATGGGTTGGGCTAAATACCAATTTTCAGCCCTCTATCTGCACAAACCTAAAAGAATACGGTAAAATCACCAAAAAAATCGGTGAAAGAGCACGGCATTTTGTCACTGACACGAAGTTTGGTTGTTAATTTGTACCTTGCATAAACTCATTAACACAAACATATGAAAAGAGGAACAATTATTCTTTTGGTTATTGCAGGAGCATTTCTCCTGTTGGTATTTAACGGTTGTGGCAGCTACAACAACATGGTTAGCAAGCAGGAAGCCACCAGTTCGGCCTGGAGTCAGGTAGAAAATGTGTACCAAAGACGGCTGGATTTAATCCCGAATTTGGTAAATACCGTTAAAGGAGTTGCCAATTTTGAGCAAAAAACCTTAACCGATGTAATCAATGCACGTGCAAGTGCAACACAAGTAAAAGTAGATGCCAGCAAATTATCACCTGAACAAATTCAAAAGTTTCAAGCAAGCCAAGGCGAATTGTCGCAAGCTTTAGGACGTTTGATGGTTGTTGCCGAGCAATATCCGCAATTAAAAGCAACCCAGAATTTCTTGGAATTGCAATCACAACTTGAAGGAACAGAGAACAGAATTGCGGTTGAACGTCAAAAATTCAACGAAATCGTAAAGGAATACAATACTTACGTGCGTAAATTCCCACAAGTAATTTATGCCGGAATGTTTGGATTCGATAAAAAAGGATATTTCGAAGCAGTAACCGGAGCCGAAAAAGCACCGGAAGTAAAATTCGAATAATCACCTATCCAATTAACCAATTGTAAAGATTACAGTGTGCAAACGCTGTAGTCTTTATTTATTTTAATACCAATTCTATATGTCAAAAACATTTTTTTCGGAAACCGAACAACAACAAATAGTAGAGGCAATACGACTCGCCGAATTGAATACTTCCGGAGAAATTCGTTTGCATATAGAACCGAAATGCAAGTTGGATCCATATGTGCGAGCAAAAGAAATTTTTGAACAGCTTGGCATGGATGCTACCGAATTAAAAAACGGGGTTCTTTTTTATCTTGCTTACAAAGACAAGAAATTTGCTATCCTTGGCGATTCGGGTATACACGAAAAAGTACACCAAGATTTTTGGGATGCAGAAAAAGAATCGATGTTGCAACATTTTAAAGAAGGGAAATATACAGAAGGATTAACCAAAGCCATTGCAGATGCGGGTGAAAAACTTAAATTCCATTTTCCGTATCATGCAACAGATAAAAATGAATTAACCAATGATATATCGTTTGGAGGTGAACATGAATAGTAAATTAGTATTCAGTGGTAAGGGATTAGGGGTTAGTCTATCGAATTTTAGGAGTGAAGTTTCTAAAGGGTTCATGCTCCTTTTCTTGTTATTGCCGGTAATGCAAGTATTTGCTAAGGAAGTGCCTGCAAAAAGCAATGTGTTGGTTAACGATTATGCCGGCGTTTTAAGTGCGGATGAAAAATCCATGCTGGAACAAAAACTGGTTACCTATTTTGATTCAACATCGACCCAAATTGCCATAGTTTTGGAAAACAGTTTGGAAGACGACGATCTTTTTGATTATTGTCAGCGAATTGCAACCACTTGGGGAATTGGTGAAAAAGGAAAGAACAATGGCATATTAATCTATGTAGCTGTTAAAGATAGAAAAGCTAGAATTCATGTTGGGTATGGCATGGAAGCAACGATTACGGATGCTCTCACCACAAGAATCCGAACCCAATACATGAATCCGAATTTTAAAGCCGGTAATTTTTATGGAGGATTGGATGAAGCTACTACTTTAATTATGGCAGCTGCTTCCGGTGAATTTATCAACGACAAGGAAGCAGGCGGTAAAAAAGGAATTCCTTCTTTGTTTAAACTATTCATCATCATTATTATTTTGATTGTTGTTTTCGCTCGCATGGGCGGTGGTCGTGGAGGTAGAATGGGTGGTTTTGGTGGACCGGTACTTTGGGGTGGTACTTTTGGGAGCGGTGGATTTTCGTCGGGTGGCGGTGGTGGCGGCGGATTTGGCGGTTTCGGTGGCGGTGGTTTTGGTGGTGGCGGAAGCGGCGGAAGCTGGTAATTACATAATTGCGTATTTACGTAATTGCGTAAAATGAATAAATTTACAACATGTTACAAAACCTGGATCTTACTAAAATACTAATTTTAGATATTGAAACGGTTCCACAGTTTCCTGCCTATGATAACTTATCAGAATCCTGGCAAAAGCTTTGGAACAAAAAAGCAAATACCTTAACCCATAACAAAGGAGATTTGACTCCGGATGCAATCTATCCCCGGGCCGGTATTTATGCCGAATTTGGTAAAATTGTTTGTATTTCGGTTGGCTATTTTAACCGAAGTGGTAACACCTGGAGTATCCGAATTAAATCCTTTTACGGTGATGATGAAAAACTATTATTGGAAGAATTTAAACAATTGTTACAAAAACATTTTAACGAACCCGATCAGTTGTTATGTGCTCACAATGGCAAAGAATTTGATTTCCCTTATCTCTGTAGACGCATGTTAATTAATGGCATTCAAATTCCTTATATATTAAATATAGCAGGAAAAAAACCATGGGAAATACAACATATCGACACCATGGAATTATGGAAATTTGGGGATTATAAAAGCTTTACTTCCCTAGAACTTCTGGCTTCCGTTTTTCAAATTCCGACCCCTAAAGATGACATAGACGGCAGTATGGTTTGGGAGGTGTATTGGAAAGAAAAGGACCTGGAACGAATACGAATATATTGTCAAAAGGATGTGATTACCACTGCACAATTAATTATGAAATTCAGAAATGAAAATATGGTAGATGAATCCAATATACTAATTGCCGAATGACAAAACTTTCTGTAAATATCAATAAAATAGCAACGCTTCGAAATTCACGAGGAGGCAATAACCCCAATTTGTTGGAGGTTGCTAAAGATGCCGAACGATTCGGTGCCGAAGGAATTACCATCCATCCTCGTCCGGATGAAAGACATATTAGATATGCCGATGTGCTTCCGCTAAAACAACAATCCTTTACCGAACTTAATATAGAAGGCAATCCCAAAGAACAAAAATTTATGAATCTTGTGTTATCCGTTAAACCTGCACAAGTAACTTTGGTTCCGGATGTGGATGGACAGTTAACTTCTGACCATGGTTGGGATACCATTTCTCATGCTGGGTATTTGAAAGAAATTATTGCTGTCTTTAAAAAGGCAGGCATACGTACTTCAATCTTTGTTGATGCCAATATTAAAATGGTTGAAGGCGCAAAAGAAACCGGAACCGATAGAATAGAATTATACACCGAAAGCTATGCTGCTGCATATACTTCAGACCGAGTAAAAGCGATACAACCGTTTATTGATGCGGCAAAAATAGCTAACCAATTAGATCTTGGAATCAATGCCGGACACGATTTATCGTTACAAAATTTGCAATACTTTAAACAACATATTCCAGGTTTATTGGAAGTAAGTATTGGGCATGCTTTAATTTGCGATGCCTTGTATTATGGATTAGAAAACACCATTCAACTTTACCGCCGACAATTACATGGATAACATCATTTTTAAAGAAACACAAAGGTATAATCAATGGTGGCTTCAAATTTTGTTGGTAATAAGTAACCTCGCATTTATTTATAATCTGTATGCCAATAACCAACTATTAACGCATGGCTGGACTCTGGCACTTCCGGTACTTATAACCTTACTTATCTATATTATTCGACTCGAATTTATAATCAGCACCAACAATATCATATATCGGTTTTACCCTTTTCAAATTCAATTCAAAAAAATTGAAAAAACAGAAATTTCAACCATTTTTATCCGAAAATACAATCCCATTTTTGAATATGGGGGTTGGGGATTCCGAACTTTATTAAGAAGCGAAAACGGTGCCTTAAATATTTGGGGGAATATGGGCATTCAATTGGTATTAAAAAATGGAAACCGGTTATTAATAGGGACACAATCCCCTAACGACGCTGAGGAAGCAGTCGATGAATTTTGGAACCAATCGGATGATAATTGAATTAGAATCATCATACATGTAGGTTTGCATTAAGACACATTTATTTGAAAATTTTACATTTTTAAATAATTGCTATTTATGTTGATCTGCCTTTTGTATCTCGTACCTAAAGGCACTTGAAATATTTCGGTTATTTATATTCTACCAATATATTGTCCCTAAAGGGACATGCCATATCAGTAAAACCATTTTATTCGATTTTCATATATAGTCCCGTTAGGGACGACATATCGGTAGAAAACAATATTCGATTTCCAAACAAAGTCCCGTTAGGGACGCAATATCGGTAGCATCACGTTATTCGGTTGTAAACAAAGTCCCTTTAGGGACGATATATTGGTAAAAAAATCATTCGATTTTCAAATAAAGTCCCGTTAGGGACACAATATCGGTAGCATCACGTTAGTCGGTTGTTAACAAAGTCCCTTTAGGGATGACATATCGGTAGAAAACATTATTCGATTTTCAAATAAAGTCCCGTTAGGGACGGCATATCGGTAGAAAACAATATTCGATTTCCAAACAAAGTCCCGTTAGGGACGCAATATCGGTAGCATCACGTTAGTCGGTTGTAAACAAAGTCCCTTTAGGGACGATATATTGGTAGAAAACATTATTCGATTTTCAAATAAGATTCCGTAAGGTACACGATGTAATTGCGTTACATTAGTTTAAATTTTAATATTATTTCAATAATGTCAAACACCTACACCCAGATTCATATCCACGTTGTATTTGCCGTTCAAAATCGTGAATGCATAATTCATAATATTTGGAAAGAAGAATTATACAAATACATCAGTGGAATCATCCAAAAAAACAACCATAAATTATTATCCATTAATGGAATGCCGGATCATATCCATATATTATTTGGCTTTAGAACATCCCAATCCCTTTCTGATCTAATGCAGGATATAAAAGGCAATTCGTCAAAATGGATTAACGATAAGAAATTTATATCAGGTCGGTTTTCTTGGCAGTCTGGATATGGTGCATTTTCTTATAGCAAATCTGAGATACCTTCTATTATTAAATACATCAAGAATCAATTTGATATTCATAAAAGTGTTACATTTAAGGAGGAATATTCCCAATTATTAAATGAATTTGAAATTGAATATGACGATAGATATATATTTAAACCAATTGACTTATCTTATTGCGAAGCAGAAAATAGTTAACAAAATCCGAGAAAGACTTCCTGCTGATACATTTAAACAATATGGTTTCTTTACTTTTTTGATTCTTGGAATTATCATATGTCACAGACATAAATATCAACATTTCGAAGTGGTATAAGAAATGATTGAAATTCATCAATAAAATGTACCCAAATAATTGCATAATTTCATACCTATTCTTTTGTTTCGTACCTAAAGGCACTTGAAATATTTCGGTTATTTATATTCTACCAATATATTGTCCCTAAAGGGACATGCCATATCAGTAAAACCATTTTATTCTATTTTCATATATAGTCCCATTAGGTACGCAATATCTGTAGCATCACGTTATTCAGCTGTAAACAAAGTCCCGTTAGGGACGATATATTGGTAGAAAAAATCATTCGATTTTTAAATAAAGTCCCGCCAGGGACGACATATCGGTAGAAAACATTATTCGATTTGCAAAAAAAGTCCCGTTAGGGACGCAATATCGGTAGCATCACGTTAGTCGGTTGTAAACAAAGCCCCGTTAGGGACGATATATTGGTAGAAAAAATTATTCGATTTTTAAATAAAGTCCCTTTAGGGACGCTATATCGGTAGCATCACGTTATTCGGTTTTCATATAAAGTCCCGTTAGGGACAACATATCGTAATCCACATTTATTTGATTTTCGAATCAAATTTTATAAAAATGCCATGACAATTAACCTGATTTTACCTTCTGAAAGATAAATTTGATTTGAATTTAGCTTGTTATTAATCCTGCCACCAGTTTATCAATAGGAAATGTAAGTTGCTCGGCATGCAATACTGATTTATTCGTCCAAAAAAATCGCAATTGCTCTATCTTCCCCTCGTTTATAATTTCAAATTCGTCTAATCTAATTAATGCAGGATCAGAAATTGGAATAACCTTATAATAAACAGAAATCAACTGGTCGCTTTTGAAGAATGCACTTTGCTGAAAAAAATCTGTGGTATAAATATGTTCTCCAACTTCAATATCCATATCTGTTTCCTCTTTAAATTCCCTTACCAAACAATCCTTCATACCTTCTCCAAGTTCTAATCCTCCTCCCGGAAATTTGGTAAAATGGAAATCCCCAATTTTTTCGTGCACAAGCAAAATCTCATTTTTCCATTGCAGTATACCATAAACCCGGATGTTAAAACGGTTAATTTCCATTATCTCCGTTATTTCCGCTTATCGTCGAACAAACTAAAGGCATATTGCAATCCCACATTCAATTGAAAATAATATGGATAAGATAAAATTGGTCCACTACTTACCGAAATTGGATAAAACCCAATTACCGGGTTAACAAAAACAATGGTTCTTTTATCGACTCTATATTCTCCTTTTGCACCCAACATAATATTCATCGTAATATGCTTTGCTTCAAAACCGGTAGAGTCGAAATGATACGTATCATTTCCTTCCACAACAAACTGATTTAACCGAGCTGTGATTTCATGGTTCAATAAAAAATTTAATCCTATTCCACCTTGAATGGAAAGTTTGTAAAAGAAATCCTTCGAATGGTAAACGTCATAATTGACCAAAACGGGCAATTGCAGATACTGGTATTTATAATTAAATACAATTGACTTCTCCCCTGAACCACCTGATTTTTCGGCAAGCAATCCTTGCCCGATTCCGGGGTATAGCGTATCCATAAATTGAATATTATCTTGGGTACGATTAAAACCGACATCGAGGTATCCAATACCGGCTTGTATGGTCCACCTTTTTGTTAAGAATGCAAAGGCCCAAAATGTGATGCCAAAATTTCCTTTAATATTATTGAGTTCACTAACCGAATCGGTGTAGGTTTCGTAGGTTTGATTCCCTCTAACTAATTCAGTGGAATTACCGGATAAGATGGTACCTGTTAACTGACCTTGAATGGAAGCTCCCATCGAAAACTTCGAATAGCTTTGCGCGTTGGTAGCAGACAGCATCACAACAAATAATAATAAATTAAAAAACAGGAAACGCATACACAAAAATAAGAAGTTATTGGGGATTACCCTTTTTTATTAAAACCTATTTTCACCGAAATTATATTTGAATGCGGCAGTGATGAATTGCTCCCTGAATTGGCAATGGCATAATCGACCGTAAGTTGGTTGATTTTTATTCCTGCACCTACAGAAGGCATAAAAGAAAGATTTTTGTTCCCATCAATATCTATTTCATTCTGAAAATTCGTAATTCCTCCTCGTAGATAAACTATTTTTTTATATCCAACTTCTAAACCCATTCTTGGATCCACATTAAAATACGATGAACTAATCCATACATTTCTTTGTCCATCAAAAGTAAGGTCAGCATTGATTTCCGGTTGTATCGAAATCTTCTTTTTCCAAACCTCCCAAACATACGTAATACCAACTATAGATTTGGGTGCCGTAAGTTCAAGGTTATTATCCGGAATTCGGTTATTGGTTTGGGTAAGCACTTGCTTTTCGGCTGAAGTAAAGTTAAAGCTCCAAACATTAAATGTTGTAGTCGCATCCCGTAATACCATTCCTATCTTTACTTTGTGCCATTCATATGCTGCCCCGATATCGAATCCAAAACCCCATGCATCGGCAAAACTACCTATCACCCGACGTATGATTTTAAAATTGGCACCTACTTTTAAATTGGGAATACCGGTTTCTCTGGCGTACGATCCGATAAAACCATAATCTACCGCCGAAAAACTGGAAAGTCTCGAATAATCAATTTGTCCGTTTTGCACCAGGTTTAACGTATTTGGAATATCATCAACCCCAAGACGGATTACCGTTAATGCAAATACATTTTTGTCGTTGTATTTATATGATACTGCTCCATAATCATGTTTTACGATCCCGGCAAATTGTTCGTTATGCATCAAGGATCCTTGCACTTTTTCATCGATAACCATTAAAGCTGCAGGATTCCAGTAGCCGGCTGTAACATCATCAACACCGGCAACAACAGCATTTCCCATGCCGGCTGCACGCGCACCTACACCAACAGATAAAAACTCATTGCTGTATTTTAGATACTGCGCCTGTGCATCTATACCATAACCAATTAAAAGAATCCATACAATAACTCTTGTCATGCAAAAACCGCTATCAAATTTTGTTTCATCTTTTCATAATCCGAAAAATATCGTGTTTCCATTTCTATTATAAACTTCTCCATTATCGATTTATCTGATTGGTTCATTTCCTGCAGTCCTGCCCGCATCATTATACGATTTAACGAATAAACAAATTTATTATTATCTGCATAATAATAGATATACTTCACGGTACGAAAATGATTAAAACGGACGATGAAGTTTTCCGGATCAATAGCTCCAAACTTAAGTAAATAGTTATTCAATTGAATTTCGTCCACCAACAACAGATTACCATAAAAGTCATCAACCATTGCAGGTTCATTTTTAACAATTTGTCTATCAACCATGAGTTCCATCATAATATGGGCAATAAACCACTTGCGTTGCACCAAATTAGAAATCGCTGTATTCTTCAGTTCCTCATTAATCCAATGCATGTTATCCATAAAAAAGGAAGATGCATGAAAAATTTTATCCGATTTATAATGCCGCAAACATCCTAATTGTATTTCCTTGTGAACAGGAATTAAATCGGATACAGTCACTTTAAACGTTTTAACCTGGTCTTTGGCAATATCAGGTAATAACAATCCAACATTAAAATAAGGATTACCTGCAACATGATCCAAATAAAAGTGAGAAAGGTAATTCACGAGTTTATTGATTATCCCATGCAGGTTTAGACTTCTGTCCCTTTTTTTTCACCAAACCATTTTTTCCATAGTTGGCTTTATAACTTCTTTTTGGATCCGAAAAATCAGCGCATTGTTTTTTCGACTTACATCCTGAAGCCAGGATATAACCCAAAAATAAAAATAACAGAATTCGTAATTTCATATAAAGGAGTCGCTAATTGAACCCAAAGTTAACCATCCAACAGGACAAAAAAAAAGTCCCGCTATTTGCGGGACCTTTAAATTGTTAACTGATAACTTAGAATTACTTCTTAGTTGCAGTTTTCTTTGCAGCTTTTTTAGCAGCTTTCTTAGGAGCAGCTTTTTTAGCAGCTTTCTTAGGAGCAGCTTTCTTTGCAGCTTTCTTAGGAGCAGCTTTCTTTGCAGCTTTCTTAGCAGCTTTTTTAGGAGCAGCTTTCTTTGCAGCCGATTTAGTTGGAGCTGCTTTTTTAGTTGATTTTTTAGTTGCCATGTTTTTAATTTTTAAATTGATTACGAGAACAAAGTTATAAGGTGTTTTATATTTTACAAATAGTTGCTCACTATCAGGATGAAATAATTTATCATCTGAGGTGTTGATAAGTACATACGCATCATGTGAAGTATTGATTTTACTACTATCTCAGTGCAATAACTTTCAACAAATTATTTCTAAAAAAAATCACAAATGATTTTCAATGTGTTACCCACAATTTGGAAAAATAAAATTGTGATTCCCGAATATATACCTTATACATTCGTGTGAACACCTGTAATTACAACACTCTTCATGCATACACCTATATTTTGAAGTGAATAATATTGCCCTATCCATCAAACTACCATTTAAGGAGGCGAATGCATCCAATTTCATTTAAATGGAACAAATCAGAGTATAATTTTATATACACTGATAATTTAACAAGCATTCAATCTTTCTAATTATTCTCGTTGATTTCAAATTTGCTTACTTAATATTGAATAGAAAATATTACAAGATGAAAGCAGAAATAATTACCATAGGCGATGAGATTTTAATCGGTCAAATTATTGATACAAACTCTTCCTGGCTCGGACAGGAATTAAGTATGCTTGGCATTCAAGTGGTACATCGCACTTCTGTTTCTGACCAACAAGACAAAATCACAAAAGCTTTGCACGACGCGGGTTTACGGGCAGATATCATGATACTTACAGGAGGCTTAGGACCAACCAAAGACGACATTACCAAAGCTACACTTGCTGAATTTTTTCAGGTAAAAATGAAATTGAATGAAGAGGTTTTGAATTGGGTAACCAAGATTTTTACTACCCGTAAATTACCCATGATCGAATCCAATAAGTTACAAGCCATGGTACCTGAAAATTGTGAAATCTTATTCAATAAAAATGGAACAGCTCCGGGAATGTGGTTTCAGGAATCCGGAAAAATTTATATCAGTTTGCCCGGAGTTCCGTTCGAAATGAAATCCATTTTTTCGGAATATGTTATTCCTAAATTAAAACTCCTCCTTCAACTACCGGCAATTATTCATCGTACCATTCAGACAACTTCTATCGGTGAATCATTCCTTGCAAAAAAAATTGCGGCATGGGAAAATGATCTACCGGCTTATATTAAATTGGCTTATTTACCTTCGGTTGGACAAGTAAGGTTGCGATTAAGCGGCACCCATTGCAACCGAGAAATGTTGACTAAAGAAATTCAAAACAGAATTGACGACCTGTACGGAATTGCAGGTGAATATATTTTTGGTGAAGAGGAAGATTCCCTTCCACTGGTAGTAGGTAATTTATTGAAAAAAGACCAACTCAGTCTTTCTACCGCCGAAAGTTGTACGGGCGGATATATTGCTCACCTTATTACTTCTATTCCCGGAAGTTCAAACTATTTTAAAGGAAGTATAGTTAGTTATGCGAATGAAATTAAAATTGCAGAACTATCCGTTTCAAAACAAGTAATATCGGATGAGGGAGCAGTAAGTGAAAATTGTGTGCGACAAATGGCAGAAGGTATTCGCAAAAAATACAGAACCGATTTTTCTATTGCAACAAGTGGTATTGCCGGACCGGATGGTGGCACACCTGAAAAACCTGTCGGAACGGTTTGGATTGCCGTTAGTTCAGAAACTAAAACAATCGCTCGGTTATTTAATATGGGCGACAGCCGCGAAAGAACAATTCATCGCACCGCTTTACAAAGTTTGGATATGCTTCGACTCATGTTGCTTAACAGAAGTTGAAACATGTTTTTTAGCATGTTGTTGCATTGGTCTTTTTTTAATCATGCCCCCTTTGGTATCTTTTACACTGCTCATCACTACAAATGCGTTTGGATCAATTTTCTCCAACTCCAAATTCAACTTTGAAATCTCAAGTCGGGTGATAACTGTATAAATTATCTTTACTTCAGTATAATTATGCCCCCTCTTTCCATAACCTCGTTCTCCATTATAAACAGTTAAACCTCTACCCATCTTCTGAATTATCATTTCTCTAATTTCTTCATGTTTAGCCGAAACAATGGTAACTCCGGTATATTCTTCTATACCTTCAATAATAAAGTCGACAGTTTTGGAAGCCGATAAATAGGTTAATATCGAATACAAAGCCACTTCAATATTTATAACCATTGCCGCAACCGAGAAAATCATAATATTAAAAATGAGAATCACATCTCCTATTGTCAAACTGCTGGTTCGGCTAATTTGAATTGCCATCACTTCCGTGCCATCAATCACACAACCTCCACGCACGGCAAAGCCAATTCCGATTCCAAGAAAAAAACCACCAAACACAGCAATTAATAATTTATCGTTGGTAATAATTGGATAAGGTATAAAGGCCGTAGCCAAAGCAAGAAACACAATTGCACTCAAAGTCTTCAATGCAAATGATCGTCCGATTGCCTTGAATCCTATAAAAACAAATGGCAAATTAACCAGTACGATTAAATAAGCCAATTGTACCGAACTAAGTTTGGCAACGATAAGTGCAATACCCATTGCACCACCATCTACAAAACCATTTGGCAGTAAAAATCCTTTCAATCCAAATCCCGCCGACAATACTCCCAACAAGACCAAAAACAGGTCTTTTGTATTTTCGTACGCCACAATCTTAAAATTCCGAAGCGCTTTGGCTTTTAAAAATTCCGACAACTCCTTTTCACCCGTATGGCGCAAAAAGAACTTCATATGGATTAATTTAAGTAACCAGTATCTCATAACGGGCTTATTGTTGGACACTAAGGTAAATAAAATTAGCCAAAGCCCAATTGAGGTAAAATTTGGAGGTAGACCATAAAAAATTAAATTTGCCACATGTTTAAATGGTGAATTCAATAATTTCATCATCTTTGAGTAACTCTATATAATATATTATGGCTGATTTTGAACTGATAATGCCCAAAATGGGTGAAAGTATTGCCGAGGCAACCATCATCAAATGGACAAAAAAAGAAGGAGATACCATTCTTCCTGATGAAACTGTACTTGAAATTGCAACAGACAAAGTAGATTCTGAAGTTCCATCGCCTAAAGGTGGTGTATTAAAAAAGTGTTTGTTTAAAGAAGGAGACGTAGTTGCAGTAGGTTCACCGATTGCCATTATTGCCATGGAAGGTAGTGCTGCAAGTACCCCAACCCAAAAAATCGAATCAGCACCTGAAATTAAAACAGCGGTTGCCGAAATCCAAAAAACAATTTCGGTTGCAAAAGAAGCGGTTGCTCCGGTTAGCAATGCAGGTTCGAATCGGTTTTATTCTCCATTAGTACTCAATATTGCCAGAGAAGAAAACATATCGATGTCGGAACTCGAAACCATTCAAGGAACAGGAAGTGAAGGAAGGGTTACCAAAAGAGATATACTTGCATTTGTTCAAAACAGAGGTAACCAACCTGCTCCTTCGGTTAAAATAAGCGAAGAACCACCTGCAAGTAAACCTGTAGCTGCTACCTCGATTGCCGGACCGAAAGTTACCATGATGAATGGCGATGAAATTATTGAAATGGATCGGATGCGAAAACTGATTGCCGATCATATGGTAATGAGCAAACATGTTTCGCCTCATGTTACTTCTTTTGTGGAAGCCGATGTTACCAATATGGTGGTATGGCGCGACAAAGCGAAAAAAGTATACGAAAAAAGAGAAGGAGAAAAAATTACGTTTACACCTATGTTTATAGAGTGTGTAGTTAAAGCAATCAAAGATTTTCCCATGATTAATATTTCGGTTGACGGCTCAAACATTATAAAACGTAAGAATATTAATGTTGGCATGGCTGCTGCTTTGCCTTCAGGAAATCTCATCGTTCCGGTGATTAAGAATGCCGACAACATGAACCTCATCGGACTCACCAAATCGGTTAATGATATGGCAAACCGCGCACGTAACAACAAACTAACTCCGGATGAAATTAGTGGCGGAACTTTTACGCTAACCAATGTCGGTGGATTTGGAAATGTAATGGGAACTCCTATCATAAACCAACCTCAGGTTGCAATTATGGCAACAGGTAGCATCAAGAAAAAACCTGCCGTTCTCGAAACACCTATGGGCGATGTAATTGCAATCCGACATATTATGTTCCTTTCATTATCCTACGATCACCGTGTTGTTGATGGTTCATTGGGCGGATCATTCCTGAGAAGAGCAGCTGATTATATGGAGCAATGGGATGTGAATCGGGAGATTTGAAGAAGTTATAAGTGATGAGATATAAGTTATAAGAGGTTGGTTATTTTGTTCATTAATCAATGGTAACTATAATCCATCACCCATATCATCTATCTTATATCACCTATCTTATATCTCATATCTTATAACTCATATCTTATAACTTATATCTTATAACTAAAAAATGCTTTCTATCCTCGGCATCATACCTGCACGCTTTGGTTCAACCCGATTTCCCGGCAAACCTTTGGTAATGATTCATGGTAAATCAATGATTCAGCGCGTATACGAACAGAGTAGAAAATCGAATTATTTACAGAAAGTAATTGTTGCAACCGACGACCAAAGAATTGCAGACCATGTAATTTCCTTTGGAGGAGAGGTAATCCTCACATCCGCCTCGCACCAAAGTGGTACCGACCGTTGCGCGGAAGTAATCCAACAAACAAATGAGCAGTTTGATGCGGTAATAAATATACAGGGAGACGAGCCTTTTATCGACCCGGAGCAGATCGACGCCATTGCTTTGGCTTTGATAAACGAAACATATCCTTTGGCTACATTGGTAAAAGTTATCGAATCAGAAGAGGAAATCCATAATCCCAATGTAGTGAAAGCTGTGCTTGATAATAAAGGAAAAGCAATTTATTTTTCACGACTGCCAATTCCTTATAACCGTGATAAACAAAATTCGACAACATATTATAAGCATATCGGCATTTATGGCTATACACGAAAAGCATTACTCGAGATCACCAAATTGCCCCAAGGTAAACTTGAGTTGGCCGAGTCGCTCGAACAATTGCGTTGGATTGAAGCCGGATATTCGATAATTACCAGGGTTACCCAAGTTCCATCTGTATCCATTGATACACCTGAAGATTTGGCACTTGTTGAAAAAATGATGAAAAGCTGATTACATTCAGATTTCGCCTCCCGTAAACTTTAATTATATTTGTATCCCGTACAGTAATGATTGATTTTTTAATTGTTAAGCGGAATTCTCCTCAACAATTCTGATTTCTTTCAAACAACATTGAATATGCATTCACCTAAATATATTTTCGTTACTGGCGGAGTAACCTCATCCCTTGGAAAAGGTATCATTTCAGCCTCATTAGCCAAACTGCTTCAATCAAGAGGCTATACTGTTACCATCCAGAAATTTGATCCCTATATTAATGTGGATCCGGGAACGTTAAATCCATACGAACATGGCGAATGTTATGTTACAACAGACGGAGCCGAAACCGATTTGGATCTTGGTCACTACGAACGTTTTTTAAATGTTCCAACTTCACAGGCAAACAATGTTACAACCGGAAGAATTTACCAATATGTAATTGATAAAGAAAGAGAAGGCGCTTTTCTTGGCAAAACTGTTCAGGTAATTCCGCATATAACCGACGAAATCAAACGCCGCATGAAATTATTGGGCGAAACCGGTGAATTCGAAATCATTATTACAGAACTTGGCGGTACGGTTGGCGATATTGAATCCCTTCCATACATAGAAGCTGTTCGTCAGTTGAAATGGGAATTGAAACAAGAAGATTGTATGGTAATTCACTTAACGCTATTACCATACCTTGCCACTTCTCACGAATTAAAAACAAAACCAACCCAACACTCCGTTAAAATGCTTCTCGAATCAGGAGTGCAACCCGATGTGTTGGTATGCCGCGCCGAACATCCAATCAGCAAAGAAATCAAAAAGAAAATCGCTTTGTTTTGCAACGTAATGCCGGGTTCGGTTATCGAAGCCCTCGACATGCAAACGATTTACGATGTGCCTATGGCAATGTTGAAGGAAAAACTCGACAAAACTGTTTTGTCCAGATTAAAACTTTCTACCAAAAACGAACCGGATATGGAAAGCTGGTTGGGCTTTTTAACCCGACATAAAAATCCAAAGCATGAAGTGAAAATCGGATTGGTAGGAAAATATATAGAACTACCGGATGCTTACAAATCAATTGCAGAAGCATTTATTCATGCCGGTGCCCATAACGAATGCCGTGTTAAATTAGAATATATCCATTCCGAATTAATTACAGATGAAAATGCCGAGCAAAAACTTGGACATCTGGATGGTGTTTTGGTTGCTCCCGGTTTTGGCGACAGGGGAATAGAAGGAAAAATTGCTGCCGTTAAATATGTAAGGGAAAATAAAATCCCATTTTTTGGAATTTGCTTAGGGATGCAAACTTGCGTAATCGAATTTGCTCGCCATGCCCTGGGCTTAAAAGATGCACATTCAACCGAGATGAATGCAAAAACAAAAAATCCGGTGATTGATATGATGCCCGATCAGAAAAAAATTACAGCAAAAGGTGGAACCATGCGTTTAGGAGCTTATACCTGTGAAATTGCGAAAGATAGCAAGGCCTATAAAGCATATGATAAATTAAAAGTGACTGAACGCCACCGCCATCGCTATGAATTTAACAACAAATTTCTTAAAGATTTTGAAAAAGCAGGCATGTTTGTAACCGGTACCAATCCCGAAACCAAATTAGCTGAAATTGTAGAAATAAAAGACCATCCGTTTTTTGTTGGGGTTCAGTTTCATCCCGAATACCGCAGTACGGTTTTAAATCCGCATCCGTTGTTTATCAAATTTATTAAAGCGGCGATTGACTATAGCAATAGCTAGATAGGAGATATAAGTTATGAGATATGAGTGATGAATGTTGAATTTTTCAATCCCGCGAGATAAAAACAAGGAGGAACGACGTAGTTTTTACATGCGGGAATGAATGTTGAATTTTTCAATCCCGCGAGATAAAAACAAGGAGGAACGACGTAGTTTTTACATGCGGGAATGAATGATGAATTTTTAATCCTGCGCGATAGAAACAAGGAGGAACGAGGTGGTTTTTACATTGGGGGATGAATTGAGGTTATACAACAATCATTTTGGTGTATAACCGAGAGGATTTGGCGGGAAGAAATTTGTTATGAACCATTTTAAAACGATCAACAATATGATTCGACACCTCATCTTGACAATTGCAATCTTGATAGTTGGTCATATTTCATGCGGCTTGAATTTTGACAGTGTGCAGACCTTCAAAAAGGACTGGGCAGGATTTAACTCTTCTTCTAATTGGACAATTTATTTTCTGGATGACTCTTCAGGTTATGCCTACAAGCCTTCACACGGACAACTCGTTTTTAGAAATATAGTCGACACGACATTAGTAATAACATACTATGTATACCTTAAATCAGAAATGGACAGTGCGTTTAACATAAAAATATCTTTACTGAGAATGGTTGAAACTTGTGTGACGATAGATTTTTTGTCATTTCAGTTTAAACAGTATTACTATTTGGTGAAACCTTGCCATGCTTGTAATTTATTAATAAACAAGGACTGTGAATTGTTAGCGAAGCAACTTCAGAATTTTGTAAAGAAAGAATAAACTAGCATAAAGAAAGCACATTATGGTTTAACCAATATTTCATGAGAACAGACAAAAACAGTGCATAACACAGGCTCCTATTTACGTTGGTATCACATCATATAAATTGAGCTGGACAAAGTTTTCATACTGAGTTTAAATACAGAACGAGTCCATTAGTCTTACAAAATCGAATTTAAATTTCATCGATTCTTTTTTAAGGAAAGTCCTGCGTTAGGTCCAGAGCGGTTTGTTTGAGCTCTTTCCAGGTACTCCTGAAAAAGCGAGCCGCGAGGACCGACCCCGCAGCACAAAAACAAGTCGCCTATGGATGATGAATTTTTAAAAAAAATGCACGATAAAGGCGACGTAATTTTTGGCATGCGGGGGAACGCCCAAAGGATTGAAAACGAACCAAACGTCTAATCCAATAAAATAAATCGCAAAAAAAAATCCGGACCAGTGTGGTTCGGATTTTTTGTTAAAGGGTTAGAATCTGATTAATAATCAGAACGCTCATTACGGTTCCTGTTGAAAGGACGACTTGGTCTGTCGCCAGCTTCTCTAGGTTTCGCTTCGTTCACGATAATTTTTCGTTGTTTAAATTCTGTTTCATGCAATGATTGAATAGCTTGATTAGCAGCAGAATCATCTGCCATTTCAACGAAGCCGAATCCTTTTGCCCTACCTGTAAACTTATCTTTGATGATATTTACTGATTGAACATTTCCATAACCTGAGAACAATTCCATAAGCTCCTGCTCTGTTGCCTGGTAGCTTAAGTTTCCTACATAAAGTTTCATTTTTGTGGTAAAATATTAATAAATGAATCTGCAAGGTAACCTAAACTTTTGGTTTTCATCAATAAATATGTAAAAAAAAAGCAGCTATCCATAAAAAACAGCCTTCTACGAGCGAAAATAACTGCTCCAAAAGTTGAAAATCAAGGCAAAAAACCACAAAATCATTCACCTATTTATTCTTTTCCTAAGTTTGCATCTAATCCGATTAAACTTACTTTTGCACGCAATTTTAATACAATGGATAGAAATTCGATAATTGGTTTAGGACTCATATTTGTAATACTGGTAACCTTCGCATACATCAACCAGCCTTCTGAGGAAGAAATAAAGGCTGCCAAAAGGCAACAAGATTCAATTGCCTTGGTACAAAAACAAGCTGCTAGCTTAATTCAAGCCGAAGCTGCTGCCGCTATAGTTACCGATACAATCACTACTCCCGTAATACCCGATAGCACCACCTTAAATAACCAATATGGCTCTTTTGCTTCGTTTGCTCAAGGTACCGAATCATTCAGTACCATCGAAAACGAAGACCTCAAAATTACTCTAAGCAATAAAGGCGGACGAATCTATTCTGTTCAACTAAAAAAGTACAAACGCTACGACCAAAGTCCATTGATATTAATGGATGGTAAAAAAAGTCAGTTTAATTACACTTTTGCCACTGCCGATAGCAAAGCCATACAAACCGAAGAACTTTACTTTACCCCTATTGTTAGTCAGGATCAGAAATCCATAACCATGCAATTGCAATTTGGCGAAGGAAAATACTTTAACCAAGTTTATACCTTATCCGATACTGCTAACCAAGTGGATTATAAACTCGATATGTTGGGTATCAATGGCATCATTTCTCCTACCAACAGTTACCTCGACCTTAATATTAGCCAACAATTGTTGTTACAGGAAAAAAGTATGGAAGCTGAAAAACGTACTTCTACCATTTATTATCGATATACCGAAGATGAACCTACCTACATTTCAGAAACCAGCAACGAAAAAGTTAGTTTAAAAACCCCTGTTCAATGGATTTCCTTCAAACAACAATATTTCAATACCACCATCATCGCCAATAAGAGTTTCGAAAACGGAAGTGTTGAAACTTACAGTGAAGAAAATTCTGCCGATATCAAAACCGTTACCGCAAGTTTAACCATTCCTTATACCCACGAAAGCAACGAATCGTTTGGCATGAAATTCTATTTCGGACCAAACCATTATAAATCGCTTGCAAAATTAGATGTTGAATTGGAACGTATTATTCCAATGGGTTGGGGAATTTTCCGTTGGGTAAATAAGTATATCGTAATTAATGTATTTTACTTCTTAGGGCAATACATTGGAAATTTCGGCATCATCATTTTGATGTTAACCATTTTAATTAAAACGGTATTGTTCCCTTTGGTATATCGCTCCTATTTATCGACAGCAAAGATGCGTGTATTGAAACCTGAAATCGACGAGATTAAGGAAAAGTTCAATGGCGATATGACCAAGATACAACAAGAAAATATGAAACTTTACCGCAAGGCTGGAGTAAATCCGTTGGGTGGTTGTATTCCTGTTTTATTGCAATTGCCAATCTTGGTTGCGATGTTCCAGTTCTTCCCTTCGGCATTCGAATTACGTCAACAAGCATTCCTTTGGGCAGAAGATTTATCCACCTTTGATAGTATTGTAAACCTGCCATTCCATATTCCGGGTTATGGTGCACATATTAGTTTGTTTGCATTATTGATGACGGTATCTTCTATTTTCTATACCATTTATAATAACCAAAACACTGCAGGATTAACCGACCAGATGAAATGGATTAGTTACTTTATGCCGGTTGTGTTTTTATTTATGTTAAACAGTTATCCTGCAGGATTAAATTATTATTATTTCCTTTCTAACCTTGCTACCATTGCACAACAATTAGGTATTCGAAGATTTGTCGACGATAAAAAGCTACATGCCGAATTACAGGAGAACAAAAAGAAACCGGTAAAGAAATCGAAATTCGAACAAAAGATAGAAGACATCGCAAAAAAACGCGGTATAGATCCATCGAAATTAAAAAAGTAAGGGACGATCGCGACCGTCCCCTACTTTTCGTCCGTCCCCTACTTTTCGGCGGTAGTAGGAGAAGGTCGCGACCTTCCCCTACTACCGCGTTTTATAAATCGATTTCGATATATTCGTTGTATAACAAACGAAAGGTATGTTTAAACAAATTAGCAAAGCTGTTTGGTTACTTTCATTGGTAAGTTTATTTACGGATGCAGCAAGCGAAATGTTGTATCCGGTTATGCCTGCGTATTTAAAAAGTATTGGCTTCTCGGTTCTGTTAATTGGAGTTCTTGAAGGAATTGCGGAAGCAGTTGCAGGATGGAGTAAAGGTTTCTTTGGACATCTTTCAGATTATCATGGTAAACGATTACCATTTGTGCAATTTGGATATTCGTTAAGTGCAATTTCAAAACCATTGATGGTAATTTGGAACAATGCCTATTGGGTATTTTTAATGCGTTCAACCGATCGAATGGGAAAAGGAATTCGCACAGGAGCAAGAGATGCAATATTGTCTGCAGAAGCAACACCAGAAACCAAAGCACGGATTTTCGGATTTCATCGTTCAATGGATACATTCGGTGCCGTTATCGGACCATGCATGGCATTACTTTATTTGTATTTCTTTTCCGAAGATTATACAACTCTTTTCCTACTTGCAACAATACCGGGAATAGCTGCAATAGGGTGTACCATTCTGATTAAAGAGAAGATCAATAACCCGAACAAAACCGTTTCACCAAGCTTTACATCATTTTTATCCTATTGGAAAACCAGCAGTAAAACGTACAAAAGAATGGTTACCGGCTTGTTGTTTTTTGCATTAATCAACAGTTCTGATTTTTTTCTATTGATGCATGCAAAAGAATCCGGACTTACGGATGTGCAGGTAATTGGTGTTTATATTTTTTACAACCTTGTTTATGCTTTATTTGCTTTTCCATTGGGAAAACTTGCCGATAAAATTGGTTTACAAAACATGTTGTTAAGTGGCTTGCTGATTTTTGCAATCGTTTATTTTGGAATGGGATTTATCAAGCATGGATTGGCAATCGGTATTTTGTTTATGCTTTATGGAATATATGCCGCCGCAACCGACGGAATTTCGAAAGCTTGGATTAGCAATTTGTCGGCTAAAGAAGATACCGCAACTGCAATTGGCTTTTACAGTGCATGGCAAAGCATTTGTGCGATTTTTGCCAGCACCTGTATGGGACTCATATGGTTTCAATTTGGTGCACAAACTGCTTTCATATTCACAGGAATTGGCACACTTAGTATTATTGGATATTTCTTATTTATCGGTAGCCTTAAGTCCGGAGTACTCGTTAAATAACTCTGTAGGTGTAATATTATACCGTTTAACTTTTCGTCGCTTTCCCAACCATAAACTTGAGGGTTGTCCGCGAAGTTTCAAATCCTGCAATACATATTTATCTTTAAACGCCGCAATCCAATTAAGGTTGGCATAGGTTCCGAAAATTTTAAGTTCATAGGATTTATTTACGTCAATAAATGCAACGACAGTTAATTTTCCGTTGAATTGCTCAGCAAGCTTGCGTAGTATAATGGTATCGTTTTTAAAACTTACCAATTGCGGATTGGTAAAGTAGATAAACACTTCCTTTCGTTTAAATTGTTTGATACGATATTTTTTTCCTTCCCAATCAACAAACTTAAACTTAGGTACTTTTCTACCCACCGGTATTTTATCGAGAAGCGTTGTTGAATCTGCTTTGTTAAAAACCATAAATTTTCCTGAAGGATCAATTTGCAATATTTGATACTGTTCTCCATTCCGTTCAATGTATTGGTTTGATTTGTTATCGGATATTACAAATGCGTGTAATTCATCGCGACTATCGAATACCGAATCAACATAATTAGCGATAATAATCTTATCCGTATCCTTGTCGTTGTAAAATCCGTTGCTGTTTACATCCATCAAAGCAATACGAAAACTGTCTGTTTCGGTTTTAAATAAACCGGCACGCACAACAAATCGTTGTTCACGCAACGAATAGTCGATACCAACAAATTTGCGGTTGGCGAAATAAAATTCGTAATACTCGTTCAACATGTTTTTATACGCGTATTTGTTGATGAAGTTAATCCGGCTGAGTTGTATGGCAATTGCTGCGCCCGGTTTGTCGATTCGGCTCAGTTCAACCACACTCGAGTCTTTCATTAAATAGGCAGGCGGAACATTTTCCGGTATTCCATCATCTGTAAAGTCGAAATTATTGTTGCGATCCATGTATAATTTAGGATTTCGATCCTGAACATTGGTAAGCAACAAACAAACCATTCCGGGATTTATGGGATTGGGTACACCACTAAAATGCGTATATCCATAAGCATATGTTTTGTAGTTGGCCGGTCGTTTAATAATAATAGGTATAGGATCTTTTAAATTCTCAACATCATAAGACAAAATGGTATCCCCTGAAGTATAATAAAATGCAATCGGATTAATCATGCGGTCGAATCGCTCATCTTTTGCCCAGGTATCGAGCGAAACATGCACCAAATTATTTTGTGCAATTATTCCCAGGGATATCCATTGGAAAATAAAAAGTAAAGTGGTTTTCATCACGGTGTAAATCTAACGATGGCGTTTGAAAAATCGATATCGCATTATTAATTGCCTTGAGAATACGCCATGGTGCACAATTGATCTCCTATTTTACTTCCAAGTGCAATCCCCATTCCATTTAAACGGGCACCTACTAACACCCTGTCTGAGATACGTTTTAGTAATGGCAACTTATTTTTACCAAATGCCATGATACCACTCCATCTATCTTCAATTTCAAACGGTGTATCCGGCAGAATCATTTCATTTAAATAAGTTTCGAGCCGGTTTTGTATTTTTGTGTTTAACGCAAATTCGGTAGTTGTTTCTTCTTCAAATGCAAGATTCCTTCCGCCACCAAAGAGAACACGATTTTCAAAATTTCGGAAATAATAAAAACCCTCGTCAAAATTAAAAATCCCTTTCCATTTTAATCCGGGAATAGGTGTAGTGATTAAAACCTGACCGCGGCCCGGAGTGATTTCTTCATCCGGTAATAATTTTGAAGTAAATGCATTGGTACAAATCATTAACTGATCTCCTTTATATGGAACCGTCTGGCCTTTCAAATATACGGAAACGTTGTCGTTCCCGTCTTCAAAATGCGTTATTTCGGCACCTGAAATGATGCGTATACCAAGCGAAGTAGCGTATTGCAACAACGACTTCAGCATTAAACCGGTATTGATTTGTCCTTCAACTTCATTCACAATTAATTGCGACACCCCTTTAAATCCAAAAGTTGAGATGGCTTCATTTTTGAATCGATAAATTGCTTTTCCAAAAATCGGGAACAATCGTTTATTCATATCCCTTAGTTCATCCTCACTAACCTGTTGTTCTGTTGTTACCAATTCATATCCGCCATAATTTTGGTAATCAATAGTTGCATCTCCCAAACGTTTACGCAACAAATGCAAACCTTCCCACCGATCCGAAACCAACTGCAAAAGGGCATCTTCACCCATTAATCGGATATCATACTGTTTTTCTGTTATGGATCCCACACATGCAAAACCTGCATTTTTGGTACTTGCTCCGGTTGGCAACAATCCCCTTTCCAAAATTACAATTTCTTTATCAGGGTACTTTTCTTTTATACTGCATGCTGCAGATAGACCGGTAATTCCGGAACCTGCAATCAGAAGATCAGCATGGAGTAAATATTTTTTTTCCCAGAAGCTTAGCATAGTGAAATTATATATTAACAATTATAACAAAAAAAAATCCCGATGTTACCACCGGGATTCAATTCTATCATTCTCTTTTCTATTAATGGTTATGTGCGTGGTGCTTCTCGTTATGTTCTCCAACGATTTTGAAAAACTCTTCAGAAGTCACTACTTGCGTATTAACTCCAACTTTGGTTTTTAAAACTTCGCGAACTTTATTGGAAACCGCAACATTTATCATGCGCGAACGGTAATCTTCCTTCTTTAAACTTGGCTCAACTATACTTGCCAACATTTCATCGTTAATACCGGAATTGCCATAAGCACCAAACATGCTTTTGGTATAATTGATAGCAGCCTGACGAATATCTGCTTCTTCAACCTTTACATTGTTCTCTCCCAATACTTTTTCTTCAAACAAGTGATTGCGCAAGTATTCGGCTTCATGTTGGTAGCCATGATCCACGTTATCGGCTGTAAATTTATCGGCATGGCGATCGATCAACCAACGTTTTAAAAATGCATCAGGCAATGGGATATTGTGCTTTTCAACCAATTTGTCAACCAACTCATGTTCGAACAAATGGTCTGATTGACCTTGAAAATAAGAGGTTAATTCTGCTACTATCTTATCTCTTAACTCTGCTTCTGTTGTTATATTTCCTTCTCCGTATGCTTTATCAAATAACTCCTGGTTAATTTCCGCTTCTTCGTTGCGTTTTATTTCTTTAACTTCTATTCTGAAATTCTTATGAATATCAGCAACAGTAAGTTTATTGATTCCTAATGCATGTGAAATCTCTGTTTCATCGTTATCAAATAAATCAAAAATATTCACGTCAAATATTTTACCCACAGCAGCCCCTACAAATTCATTTTTAATGGCATCGTTTTTCAATGATGACGTTAAAACCGGAACCGAATCTGCATGAACACCTCCTTCAATAATATTTCCATTCTCATCCAATTCATTCATTACACTATATACCACATCATTATCTCCTGCATTTTCAACATTATGAAGGTTGCCAAAACGTTTGCGCATTCTGTCGATTTCGTCGTTGATCATAGCATCGGTTATGGTTACCTCATACTTGGTAAAAACATCTTTATCAGAAATATCTAAAGTAAAATCAGGCGATAATCCGATATCAAAGCTAAAGGTATAATCTTTTCCTTTTGCGAGTTCGTCTATTTTCGAATCCTCATTCAGTACCGGTTGTCCAAGTATATTTAGTTTATTCTGGTCGATATAATCGAACAATCCTTTTGAAGCAATAGAATTTACCGCTTCCAACAACATGCTGGTTCCAACCATTTTTTCTATCATTCCTTTTGGAGCCATGCCGGGACGAAATCCGGGAATAGTTGCTTTTTTCTGATAATCTTTTAACCGTTTATCCAGTTCGGCTGCATAATCCGTGCTGTTTACATTTACGGAGATGGTACCGTTCAGCTCGTCTTTCTTTTCAAATGTTACGTTTGTCATAATTAACTTAAATAAAATAAGACCGAACAATTCAGTCTTACATGTTTGATTCATGGAGCGACCTCCCGAAAAAACAATAAATTCCGGTTACGGTTAAAATCATTCCTTCGGGATGGACTTCTCGTCCCACTGCTTCATTCTCCAAGATGTGCGCATGGAGGGACTCGAACCCCCACGCCTTTCGGCACCAGATCCTAAGTCTGGCACGGCTACCAATTACGCCACATGCGCATCTTTTATTTTTACTCTCAAATGGCACAGCTTCCTCCCGATAATTATCGGGATACGCCACATGCGCATCTTTTATTTTTACTCTCAAATGGCACAGCTTCCTCCCGATAATTATCGGGATACGCCACATGCGCATCTTTTATTTTTACTCTCAAATGGCACGGCTTCCTCCCGATAATTATCGGGATACGCCACATGCGCATTCCAAATTACTATTTCCTTGAAACAGAAAATGATAAAATGGACGGCAAAAGTAGGTGTATTTTTACGATTTCACAAATAATCCGTCATTTCACCTTAAATTTGGGGCATTAAAAGGGAAGAATAATCGTATTTATGGCCATTGATCTCATCGATTCAGATAAAGAAAACCAGGAAATTGTTAAGGCATACCGCAACCTTTTAAAGTCGAGCCGTCGTGCCCTCGAAAAAGGAGATAAAAAACAAATACGTAAGGCATTTGATATTGCCCTTGAAGCACACCGAAATATGCGTCGCAAATCAGGCGAACCATATATTATGCACCCTCTTGCTGTGGCACAGATCTGTGCCGAAGAAATTGGATTAGGTACTACTTCCATTATTTGTGCCTTGCTTCATGATACCGTTGAAGATACGGATATCACGCTCGATTTCGTTAAACTGAATTTTGGAGAAAAAGTTGGGGTTATAATTGATGGTTTAACAAAGATTTCCGGAGTTTTCGACCAGCAAGACAAAAGTATGCAGGCCGAGAATTTCAAAAAAATGCTGCTTACTCTAAGTGATGATGTAAGGGTGATTCTGATTAAACTGGCTGATCGGTTACATAATATGCGAACACTCGATAGCATGTCGCCGAAATCTCAATTAAAAATTGCCAGTGAAACCCATTATGTTTATGCTCCTTTGGCACATCGTCTTGGTTTATACGCCTTAAAAACGGAACTGGAAGATTTGGCTACCAAATATCTGGAACCCGATAGCTATATATTTGTTAAGAATAAATTACAAGAAACCAAAGCACAACGTAACCGCTATATTAAGTTGTTTTGTGAGCCCATCGAAGAAGAATTAAAAGCCCATGGTCTAAAATTTGAAATAAAAGGTCGACCAAAATCCATCCACTCTATTCTGAGTAAAATGAAAAAACAAAATGTACCTTTTGAAGAGGTATATGATTTGTTTGCCATTCGGATCATTATTGATTCGGAATATGAGAATGAAAAATCAGATTGTTGGAAATCCTATTCGATTGTAACCGACTTTTATAAACCCAATCCGGATCGATTGCGTGATTGGATTTCTACACCAAAATCAAATGGCTATGAATCCTTACATACAACTGTTATGGGTCCAAAAGGCCAATGGGTTGAAGTGCAAATCCGAACCTTGCGAATGGATGAAATTGCCGAAAAAGGATTTGCTGCACATTGGAAATACAAAGACAAAGATAGCCAACCCAATCCGGATGCCGTATTAGAAGACTGGTTGGCAAAAGTAAGAGAGATATTGGAGAGTCCTGACCAGAATGCGCTCGATTTTCTGGATGATTTTAAGCTCAACCTTTATTCAGAAGAAATTTTTGTTTTTACTCCGAAAGGAGATTTACGAAAACTCCCTTCATCCGCAACAATCATTGATTTTGCCTATGATATCCACTCTGAATTAGGCTCTAAATGTATTGGAGGGAAAGTGAACAATAAACTTGTCCCGATTAACCATAAACTAGCCAATGGAGATCAGGTTGAAGTAATTTCATCCGCCAAACAAACCCCAAAGGAAGAATGGTTGCAATTTGTTATTACGGCAAAGGCAAAAGCCAAAATCAGAGACTATTTTAAGCAGGAAAAACTACGGGCTTCCCAGATGGGAAGAGAAGTATTGGAAAGAAAATTCAACAGCGAACGTATTCCATATACCAGCGACAATTTAACGGAGCTTATTTATTACTACAAACTCCCAACGGTTACCGAATTGTATTATAACCTGGCAACCGAGAAACTCGACCGAACCAAGATGAATATCGGGGAGATCTTGGAACAAGTTAAAAAACAAAAACTTGAACATATACAGGAAATCAGGAACAAAGCAGCCATTGTAAAACCTAAAAAACAACAAAAGGATGCCGTTATTTTAAGCGATGATGTAGATCTTCCTTATTCGTTTGCAAAATGTTGCAACCCCATACCCGGCGATGATATATTTGGGTTTGTTACCGTTGGAGAAGGCGTGAAAATACATCGAACCAATTGCAACAATGCGATTGGATTAATGTCGAATTATGGTTACCGTATTTTACGAGCCAAATGGGCAAATGTTGAAAGCAAATCGCATGCGTTTATTACTACCATTAAAGTTTCGGGAATCGATAGTGTAGGTATCGTGAGCAATATCACAGATATAATATCCAAACAGCTTCAGATAAATATGCATTCTATCCAGGTTTCCTCTAAAGAAGGCACATTTGAAGGTTCGATTGAACTGGAAGTTTTCGACACAATTCACCTCGAAGAACTTATGAATAAAATCAAAGCTTCCAGTCCGTTAATCAAGGTAAACCGCGTGGATGCGCGATTTGGGAATTAAATGTATATAAATTGGCTTTGTGGTTGCCCCGAAACCCCGTTATTTTGTAATTAATTAATCATGCATACTCCTTATCTCAAATATCTGTAAAGGACGAAGTGAAGGAAAAGTTTATCGCTTACTTGGAAAAAAACCAACAGCGCAAAACCCCTGAACGTTTTGCCATACTCGATGAAATTTACACCAATAAAGATCATTTTGATGTGGAAACCCTCTACCTTCAAATGAAAAACCGTAATTATACAGTAAGCAGGGCAACCGTATACAATACCCTAGATTTATTGTTGGATGCCGGTTTGGTAACCAAACACCAGTTTGGTAAAAACCTTGCACGGTATGAAGGAGCATTTGGTCATAAACAACACGACCATATGATATGCAATGATTGCAATAATATTCTTGAATTTTGTGACCCGCGAATCCAGCAAATAAAATCGATGATGGGAGAATTGCTGCATTTTCAGGTAACCGACCATTCATTGCATTTATTTGGAAATCCAAATCGCGATGAACACGGTAAATGCTTGGTTTGTAAAAAAGACAAAAAACCAAACATAGCTACCGACAATAAATAAATTAACCTTAAATTAAAACGAGACGAAATGATAGATGTTGTATTAGGACTCCAATGGGGCGACGAAGGAAAGGGTAAAATAGTAGATGTATTAACACCGCAATATGATGTTGTTGCAAGATTTCAGGGAGGACCGAATGCCGGGCATTCACTTGAATTTGGAGGACAAAAACATGTTCTTAATACCATACCTTCAGGAATATTTCACCAAGATTGTATCAATGTAATTGGAAATGGTGTTGTAATAGATCCAATTACCTTAAAAAAGGAAATAGAAAAAATAGTTGCCTCAGGAGCCAATCCGAAACACAACCTGTTTATTTCTCAAAAAGCACACCTTATCATCCCAACCCATCGTTTGGTTGATGCAGCAAGTGAAGCCAATAAAGGAGTACATAAAATCGGTTCAACTTTAAGGGGAATAAGTCCAACTTACCAAGATAAGATTGGCCGAAGCGGTTTGCGTATTGGCGATATCTTATCCCCGAACTTTCGCAACAAATACAATACCGCTACTACTTACCACAGACAATTACTCGATCGTTTCAATTTTGCATACGACTTAAACGAACATGAACCTGCATTTTTTGAAGCAATTGAATTTTTAAAACAATTTAAAATCATCAGTTCCGAATATTTCATCAACGACCTGATTCAAAAAGGAAAAAAAATCCTTGCTGAAGGAGCACAAGGAACTTTGCTGGATATTGATTTTGGAACCTATCCATTTGTTACTTCATCCAATACCATTACCGGTGGCGTTTGTAGCGGATTAGGAGTGGCACCGCAACAAATTCAGAAAGTATTTGGCATTTTTAAAGCCTATTGTACCCGTGTAGGTAGTGGACCTTTTCCTACCGAACTCAATAATGAAATTGGAGAGCAATTGCGTAAACAGGGATTTGAATTCGGAGCAACTACCGGTCGTCCTCGTAGAACAGGCTGGTTAGATTTACCTACCCTAAAATATTCCATCATGTTGAATGGCGTTACCGATTTAATCTGTACCAAAAGCGATGTTTTAAGTGGTTTTGCAGAAGTTCCGGTATGCGATGCCTACGATATCGACGGAGAAAGAATTACCGAAATTCCGTTTAATTTTAACGATGCCAATATCAAACCATTGTTTAAAAACTTCAAAGGTTGGTCGGAAGATTTAACCGGTATCCGAAAAATGGAAGAATTACCGGAATCATTCAAACAGTATATGCATTATATTTCTGACCATGTGGGTCAAAAGATGAGCATTATTTCGGTTGGTCCGGATAGAGAACAAACCTTATTTGCTTAAGTAACTAAGGGATTTATAATAGTACTGAGTGTTTTAGTGCTATGTGTTTATGTGGGTGGCGGATAAGCAATATGCTTGATTCATACTTCCGATGGCTGGATATAAATGTAACTACTCCAATCGAAATCTATTATTACATATGCCCTAATTAAGGACATTCCTGCCTCTTGCCTCCTGCCTCCTGCCTCTTGCCTAAAATTAAATCACAAAATCCGACGAGAACCCTGTTGGATTTGGTTTGATGCACATGATTGGAATCGTAAGTGATTTGTTTACCAATTGTTGCGCTTCTGTTCCAATGATATAATCACTTAATCCCATTCCTTCTGCCTGCGACATAATCATAATCAAATCGGCATCGATGGCTTCCGCATATTTAATGGTTTCGAGTGCAAACTCTTCTCCAAGTTGGTTAAGAATGTGTTCGGTATACTTAACACCACTTTCTTCCAACAAATTGGTAACTTGACGTAATGCTGCGCGCATGCCATTGTTGATATTTTCGTCGCCAACTTTATACGTTAAAACCCGAATGGTAGAATGGTACGATTTACCAATATGGATAGCCCACATCACTTTTTGGCGCGATTCAATGGTTAAATCGAGTGGAAATACAATATTACTATAACCTCTAGTAGGTTTATCCGATTTAACCACAATAACAGGCACATTAGAGTGCATAATGGTTCGGGATGCATTGCTTCCTATAATTTGCTCCATTCCTGAGGCACCGTTTGAACCCATTACGATACTATCACAACCTAATTCATCGGAAACGGATGCGATTTCTTTGTAAATTCGTCCAAAACGTATGGTTACACTTACTTTGATATCGTTGGCTGCCTCTATATCAGCAACTATTTTTGCCAAACGGTCGGCTACTTGCTTTCTTGCGATTTCTTCCTTTTCGTCGTTTTTGCCAAAACTAAGCAAACTACTTAAGAGTGCTTCTTCCACAACATGAAGCAATGCAATGTTATTATCGAAATGTTTAGCCAATTGAACGGCATGATTTAATGCATGTGTTGCAATTTCCGAGAAATCAAAAGGTACGAGAATGGTGTTTTTTTTATTGGTTTCCATAGTTGGAGCTCATTTTGTAATTTGGCGCTGCAAATATACCATCTTTTTAGTAAAGCATAAAACAGTTTAATAAATGAACGTATTTAACCAAAAAATCAAAAGTTCGGAACTGATCATTAATAAAGATGGCTCCATTTATCATCTCCATCTTTTACCTGAGGATATAGCTGAAACTATACTATTGGTTGGAGACCCAGACCGGGTTGCCATGGTTTCTGATTGTTTTGATTCTATTGAACTAAAAAAGCAGAAACGCGAATTTATAACCCATACCGGTAGCTACAAAGGCAAAAGGTTCACCGTCATATCAACAGGCATAGGAACCGACAATATTGATATTGTAATGAATGAACTGGATGCATTGGTTAATATCAATTTACAAACCGGTACACTTAACAACGAAATCCGCTCCTTGGATATCGTTCGAATTGGTACTTCAGGCTCCTTGCAGGAAGACATTGGGGTAGACGACATTCTTGTATCCACCTATGGGTTGGGTTTGGATTTGTTAATGCATTATTATAATTGGCAGCCTACCAATTCGGAAATTTCCATCTTAAATCAGATTACCAAACAAGCCACTTTTCCTATTCTTTCTCCTTATCTGGTTGGAGGATCGGAAAAATTGTTAAAAAAATTCAACCAACTCAAATCCGGTATAACAGTTACCACATCGGGGTTTTATGCCCCACAAGGTAGGCAATTACGAGCCAAGGTTAAACTACCTAAAATCATTCATGAACTATCCGCTGTAAAAATAGAACCAAACCGAATCACCAATTTTGAAATGGAAACAGCAGCGATATATGGGTTATCCCGAATAAGTGGATTTCATGCTATCTCTGTTAATGCCATTATGGCCAATCGTGTCTCGGGAACTTTTAGCAAATCCCCAACCGAAACCATTCAAAAAACTATACATGAAGTGCTTGAATCCTTAGTTAAACCATAAAATAATGAAATTGGTTTTGCTTATTAACCGTTAATGCGGAACTTGCTATATTCTTAAACCATGTTAAGCACCACTATTTTTTTTAAAGCAGTAATCATTTTTACCCTCACCATATCCGGATTAATTCGAGGGTATTATGAATTGCGATACCGCAAAATAGAGTTGGTTAAGGTGCAAGCAGGATTGCGTGAGCGGTTTTTTGTAAAATTTGTAGGGTTGTGTATGGTTGGACCGGTATTGCTTTATTTGTTTACCGATTATCTTGGTTTTGCAGCTATATCCCTTCCCATTTTATTGAGGCAGATATCCTGTCTCATCATGTTGCTTAACTTATACTATTTTTTACGAATCCATATGGTATTGGGAAATAATTGGTCGCCTATTCTGGTAATTTCAAAAAACCAAAAACTGATAACCAATGGACCATATCATTTTATCCGTCATCCGATGTATGCGTCCTTTTTGATTCATTTGGTATGTATGCTTTTTGTTAGCTCCAACTGGTTGGTTGGTGTTGTAGGACTGTTATCATTTGGCACTTCATTCGTGATCCGTTTAAAAGAAGAAGAAGAAATGATGGTGGAACAGTTTGGCGATGCTTATCAAGATTATAAAAAGAAAACCAAACGTATTATTCCCAAATTATTTTAAGCTAAAATTTCTTCCCAAACTCACACCAAACCAGTTAACAAAATTACCCGACTGATCGATAATGGGCGTATACGTTGCACGAAACACCACTTTGTTGGTTTCTATAACCCGAAAACCAAAAACGCCGGTATAGGCTACTTCTCTATCATCAATACCTTTAGCAAGCAAAGTGAATCCGCCGCCAATTTCAATTTTTTCTTTTCTTTCCTTGCTACCAAATAATGCCGACATCGTAAAAGGAATCATAAACGTATTGGCATCCAATTCGAGTTGATTCAGAATATATCCGCCTCCGCCAGGATTATAACCAAGTCCTACCCTTCCGGTCCATCCCGTTTTTTCGGAACGGTATAAAATCTTTTCGTAATTTAAAGAATACAGGTATCCAGAACCCCCTAATTCAACAAACCAATTATTCAATCCTTTCGGCTCCTGGTATGGTCGTTCTTGCGCTTGAACAAACACAGGAAAAATAAATAGCGTACAAATGATAATTTTGAGCAGAGAAGTTTTATTCATGTTTAAAAAGTTATCGCAATATTATCAATATTTTTCCAACCTCAGTTTAGATGTTGTATTGGGTGTTTTTTGCTGTATGCTGCCCTTGCCGGAAATATTTGGTGTAAACATGCCTTTTGTATGGTATATCGGTCTTCCGTTTTGCACTTGGCTGGTTTATATTTCAGACCATTTTTATGATAACAGCAGACAACCATCCATCGATACCGAACGCCACCGATTTATTTCTATACATCAAAACAAGGTAATTACGGTAGCCGTCTTACTCGTACTCATACTACTCGTTTTAACAATATGGTTTACTCCCATTCATTTGATTTTAAGCGGAACATTCATTGTTTTCTTATGCTTGATATATTATTTATCCCTACGTTTTCCAATATACCTATTTACATTACGTTTATTAAACAAGGAACTCTCGGTCGCTTTTATCTATTCAACTTCCGTATATATTGCCTTCTTTATAGGTCAATCATTCGCTTTAAATAGGTTGCTTTATTCCCTTATTTTTTTTCTGCTCGCCTATCAAAACTTATTGTTGATGGCCGTTTATGAAATTAAAAAAGATTCAATGAACCATGATTTATCGACTACCATGCAAATTGGCATTCGCAATTCAAAATTAATCTATCATCTATGCACTTGGATGATTGCACTAATATTGATTGTGTTGTTGTGGCGCAATTTATGCAACAACTTAACACTGTCTTATTTCATCATGGTTATTGCCAATCACTTGTTAATGGCATTGGGGGATCGTTGGAACAATCCGGCCACCTTAAGAAAAGCAGGTGAAATGATTTTCTGGATACCTGGATTAATTTATACAATGGCTTGCTGGCTATAATTAAACTGCCCGCATACTTAAGTCGAGACTTTTAACCGAATGGGTTAAAGCACCTGAAGAAATAAAATCAACTCCTGATTCGGCATAACTTCGAAGGGTTTCAAGGGTAATTCCACCGGATGCTTCGGTTTCATATTTACCATTAATCAAGGCCACCCCTTCATTTAATAAAACAGGACTAAAATTATCTAACATAATTCTATCAACGCCACCGCATTGCAATACTAGTTTTACTTCTTCCAGATTTCTGGTTTCAATTTCTATTTTTAAATCCAGTTTCTTATCCTTCAAATATTTTCTTGTGTTCTCAATGGCATTAAAGATTCCTCCGGCAAAATCAACATGGTTATCTTTTATCAAAATCATGTCGTACAAACCAATTCTATGGTTTAATCCACCTCCATTTAAAACAGCCCATTTCTCTAATAACCGCATTCCCGGTGTTGTTTTGCGCGTATCCAAAATGCGGGTATGTAACCCCGATAAAATCTCGGTATACTTTTTGGTTTGGGTTGAAATGCCACTCAAACGTTGCATAAAATTCAACACGGTTCTTTCGGCAGTAAGCATAGAAATAGTACTCCCATTAATCTTCATGATCACATCCCCTGGTTGAACTTCACTTCCATCTTTTACCAAACTTTCAATGGTTAGTGTCGGATCGATTCGTTTAAAAATATCCTCAGCAAGTACTATTCCTGCAATGATACCATGCTCTTTGGCTACGATTACAGATTTGCCTGTTGCCTGTAACGGAATACATGCCATTGATGTGTGGTCGCCCTCTCCAATATCTTCTGCGAAAGCAATTGCAATTAATTGCTTAACCAAAGGATGATGCAATAGATCTTTCATTTTTTAGTCTTTCTCGATACGCAATTCATGGATTACCATTCCATTCCCGGAGTCTTTCATAAAGATATATGCCCTGTACTTTCCTTGCACACATTCATATACAGCGATAGCATACTTGGCACCCTGAGCCGACGATCCGCGATGTTGTATTACAACGGATTTAGGCGTATTATGGGAAAGAAAATCTTTTAAAACCAATTCGGCCTGTTGTTTACTATAAACCCCTTCATCGCTCAAAATGGTAAGTTCTACATTGGCATTAAAGTATTTAGATATCTCTTTGGCATTGCCTGACTTGAGTGCATTGGCAACATCATCAAATATATCTGCTTTCACGAACAAGGCAGACAGCATCAATATACAAGTAAATAAATATCTTCTTTTCATGCTTCGGTTTGGTATGAGATGCAAATTAGTAATTTTTACAAGATTGATTCAATAATCAGGCCGTTTTTTCAAATAAATAAAAAATCTCAATTACTTGAAATCCGATTGTTTACTTTTGCTGCATGAATAAACGTGCTATTCTATTGATTCTTGATGGGTGGGGCAATGGAAAACCATATAATGGGAATGCAATCAATCTGTCTAAAAAACCATACTTCGATTCCTTGGTTCAGCAATATCCGGTTTCCGAACTGATTACATCCGGCGAAGATGTTGGCTTACCCGAGGGTCAAATGGGAAATTCGGAAGTCGGGCATATGAATATTGGTGCGGGAAGAGTGGTATTTCAACAATTGGTGATGATTAACAAAGCCTTCAGAGAAAATCTTGTTTCCGAAAATCCAATTATTAAAGAAGCCATTCAATATGCCAAAGTAAACCATAAAAAAATCCATTTAATTGGACTGGTTAGCAATGGTGGCGTGCATTCATCCATTGACCACTTGAAACAACTTTGCAGTCTCTTGCACCAATCGCAAATGGACAATTTCTTTATTCATGCCTTTACCGATGGCAGAGATACCGATCCCAAAAGTGGATTGGGATTCCTATCCGATCTTTCCAATCATCTCAAAACAACGGGTGGCAAAATAGCTTCTGTTATTGGTCGTTATTATGCCATGGACCGCGATAAAAGATGGGAACGTGTTAAAATAGCATACGATGCCATGGTTAATCATACCGGAGAATATACAGAAAATATCATGGAAACCATCGATTCCAGATATGCACTAGGTGAAACGGATGAATTCTTAAAACCAATAATTGCAACAGAAAACAAGCAACCTATTGCATCAATTGAACCGGATGATGTGGTTATCTGTTTTAATTTCAGAACCGACAGAGGTCGCGAAATAACCGAAGCATTAACGCAAAAAGATTTTCCGGAGCAACAAATGCATCCCCTATCCTTGCATTATATTACCCTTACAGAATACGATAAAACTTTTAAAAATATTAGGGTTGTATTTCCGGATATCGAATTAAACAATACACTTGGTGAAGTTTTGGAGAAGGAAAACAAAAAACAAGTTCGGATTGCCGAAACGGAAAAATACCCTCATGTTACCTTTTTCTTTAGTGGTGGCCGCGAAATCCCGTTTATAGGCGAAACAAGACATATGTGTCCATCTCCTAAAGTTGCTACTTACGACCTTAAACCGGAAATGAGCGCCGAAGAAGTGTGCTTAGCAACCTTAGAAGAAATTAATAAAAATGAAGCCGATTTCATATGCGTAAATTTTGCCAATCCGGATATGGTTGGTCATACCGGAGTAATTCCTGCCGAAATAAAAGCAATCGAAAAAGTTGATTCGTGTATTGCACGAATAATTCCCGAAGCATTAAAAAAAGGTTATTCGCTTGTTGTCACTGCAGATCATGGGAATGGAGAGTATATGTTAAATGAAGAAGACGGCACTCCTAATACCGCACATACTACCAATAAAGTGCCTTGTATCTTAATTGAGCCAACCATTACACATAAAATTAAAGATGGCCGGTTAGCGGATCTTGCTCCTACTATCCTCGAATTAATGCACCTTGCGAAACCGATAGAAATGAGTGGAAATAGCTTACTAATTAATCAATAATAAAATGTGGCAATTATTCGGAACATTTATCATTCGTAATCGCTTCTGGTTGTTGATAGCACTTGGTGTACTCACCTTGTTTGCCATTTATCAAACTACCAAAGTGCAAATGACATACGATTTTGCAAAGGTTGTTCCGGCTGACGATCCGGATTTTGTTAATTATGTTGAATTCAAAAAAATGTTTGGCGAAGACGGCAATATTCTGGTTGCCGGTATACAACATAAAGATATTTTTACCCTTTCCGTTTTTAACGACTGGCAACAACTTTCCCATGAAATTGAAGCAATTGATGGCGTTGAAAAAGTAGTTTCTCTGAGTAGTTTATATAACCTGGTGAAAGATGAGAGCAACCATGTTTTAAAACTTACTCCGGTACTAAACAGCAAATTAAAAACGCAACACGAACTGGATTCGTTCAAAACCATCATTGACAATTTGCCTTTTTACAAAGGATTAATTTATAATCCGGAAACACAAACCACCTTGATGGCAATTACCCTGGATAAAAACAAATTAGATTCCAAGGAAAGAATAAAACTGGTTAAAGAAATTGAAAACCGATGCAAACACTTTTCCGATATCCACCATACGGAGACACATTATTCGGGATTACCTTATGTACGTACCATTTATTCTTCGAAAGTCGCCAGTGAAATAAGCATATTTACCTATCTATCGATTTTTATTACGGCAGTCTTTATTTTTATATTTTTCCGTTTCTTTTCGGCAGTTGCCTTTTCTCTGATTATTGTTTGCATCGCTGTAGTTTGCACCTTAGGAAGTATTCATTTATTTGGTTTTCGCATTACTTTACTTACCGGTATACTTCCGCCATTAATGGTCATCATCGGAGTTCAAAATTGCATTTACCTGCTTAATGTTTACCACCAGGAATTCAGAATTCATGGAAATAAAATGTTGGCCATTGTTCGTTTGATTTCTAAAAATGGCTTGCCCTTGTTCTTAACCAATGTTACCACTGCAGTCGGATTTTGTGTTTTCAGCTTTTCGGGTAGTGCCGTTCTGGATCAATTCTCCATTATTTCGGGAATCAATATCATGTTGGTGTATTTGGTATCCCTTGTTTTTATTCCAATTGTTTATAGTTACTTACCACCTCCAACGGTGCAACAAACCAAACACCTTGATGCAGTACGCTTAAATAAGGTAATGTCGCTTTGCACCACATTTATTTACGAACGAAGAAAAATTATTTATGGTTTTACTATTTTGATTTGTTTGGTATCTGTTTGGGGTGCAACCAAAGTAAGATCGCTTGGATATGTGGTAGATGATTTACCGGTACATGACAAAGTTTATACTGATCTGAAATTTTTTGAAAAAAACATGAAAGGGGTATTGCCTTTCGAAATCAAAATTGACACCAAACGCGAAGGCGGTGTGAAAGATTTACTTACGCTCCAACGCATCAGTAAACTGCAAAAAGAACTCGCATTATTACCGGAATTATCCAAAGCCGTATCTGTAGCTGATTTTTTAAAATTCGCAAATCAGGGATACAACAATGGAGATCCAAAATACTTTATTATTCCAAGTGCTCTCGATATCTCCGAAATTATTTCGTACCTACCTAATGACAACCATACAAGCAATGCTTTGTTAAAATCAATGGTCGACAGCAATTTCAGGATTGCACGAATAAGCATACAAATGGCAGATATCGGCTCGGTAGAAATGAAAAGACTGAATGCAGAAGTACGAGCCAAAATTGATAAAATATTTCCATCAGATAAATATGATGTGCAAATAACCGGCACTTCTCTCATCTTTTTGAAAGGAAACGATTACCTCGTAAAAAACTTGTTACAATCCATGATCTCCGCCTTGCTTATTATCTCGTTGATGATGGCATTTCTGTTTTACAGTTGGAAAATGGTGGTAATTTCTTTGATACCGAATATCGTTCCGCTATTAATGACATTGGGTATCATGGGATTTTTCGATGTACGTTTGAAACCATCTACGATTATCATTTTCAGTATTGCTTATGGAATCGTGGTTGACTTTACTATTCACTATCTGGCCAAATACCGCAATTCATTAAAGAAGCATAATTGGGATATGAAAATCGCGATACCCGAATCGCTTATTGAAGCAGGTCCAAGCATTATCTATACTGCCGTAGCCTTGTTCTTCGGATTTATCATTTTTGCTTTTTCTGATTTTGGCGGAACCATTGCTTTGGGTGTGTTAACATCACTATCGTTGTTGTTTGGTATGTTGATGAACTTGATTCTTCTTCCTTCTCTCCTGCTTTCTCTCGAAAAATCAGTTAATGCAAAAGAAACATTCAGTAAAACATTCATTGATATTGAACCTGAACCGGGAGTATCGGATGAAGAATAAATTCAGTTGTAAACGGAGCTTCAATTAAGGGTTTGGGTATATCGGCTTTATTATCGGTTATCTTAAATGCCTGTCATCTTATTTAATTCCGGGTCCCATACCTTTAACTTAAAACAGGCTATAATATCTTTTGGATTTAAGGAAGTAACAGGTGGGTTCTGCAATTCAGGAAATGCGCGCATCACTTCCGGTAGCCGATAAAACGGAATCCTCGAATTTAAATGATGGATATGGTGGTAACCAATATTAGCAGTACACCAATTTAAGAACGGATGCATTTTCATAAAACTGGAAGAAGCAAGTGCTGCGTATTCATATTTCCAATCGGTATTGTCTTTAAACGTAACCCCCGGAAAATTGTGTTGGGCATAAAATAAATACGCTCCAAGCGAACAAGCGGTCATAAAAGGAATACCAACAATATATACCCAGGATACAAAACCAAAGAAATAAATAATTAACCCCGAGCCTATAAAATGGATTATCAAAGCAAACAACGAATCGAGATGTCGTTTCTTGGCACTTAAAAAAGAATTGAGACTCATGCCCAACATAAACATGGTAATATATCCAAATAGAATAGTAAGCGGGTGGCGTATAGCCAGATACAATCGCTTCTCGCCAGGTGTACACGACTCGAATTTCTTTCGTGTCATAATAGGATAAGAACCAATGCTGGCACTAAACAATTTCGAATTATGGTTGTGGTGGTAATCGTGAGAGCGCTTCCAAATACTGGTTGGTGCCATTATATACAAACCGAAAATGGTAAATATAAAATTAGCGATTTTGGAATGGTATAAAATTGAATGATGCTGGTGGTCGTGGTAAATAACGAAAAAACGACCAATCATTAATCCGGTTAAAATGCTTATCGGTATTCGGATTAGCCATGGTAATGGAAAAGTTGTCAAGGTAATTCCTCCAATTAGTAAACCTAATGTAGTAAGTGTATAATACCAACTCTTCCATCTGATTTCTACAGCATATGGTTTTGTTGAAAGTATAAGTTGTTTACCCGTCGACATGAATACAGTGCTTTCTGCAAATCTACGTAAATTGTATTTACTTAATCTTATGTTTCCATCTTCTGTGACTCCATAACCATACTTCCGGTTGATTTAGAATATCTTTTTCAAGGCGCCTGGTATGCAATTCTGATATTTCTCCTGTGGATGTAGAAGCAGGATTATCATGTAAAGTCTCTGCAAAAATCTCATAATATCCTCGCTTAATGCGTTTCACCGTTACATAAACAACCGGAACATTCATTTTCCTTGCAATTATTTCAGTACCCCAAAATACAGGAGTATCCTGGTTCAAAAATTTTGTCCAATAGGCATTCTCACCCGATGAAGGGGTTTGGTCGGCAATAAAAGCAGTGGTATTCAGGGTGGTTCTATTTCTTACCATTTCTCTGAAGGTATCATTCATCGGTATCAGTTTGGTACCCATGCGGGTTCTAATTTTAATAAGCAACCGATCAAAATAAGGGTTACTCAAAGGATGGTAAATAACAAATAACTGGTGTTTGCACTGTAAACTGAAGGCATTTCCTGACCATTCCCAATTGCCCTGATGGCCTGTTACGAGTATTACATTTTTATTTGCATCATAGTAACTATTAAACAACGCTATGGCAGCAGGATTCATATAGCAGTGTTTTATTGCACTTTGTTGGCTTGCTGTTAATGTTCTAAAAGTTTCTAAACTTAAATCGCATAGGTATCGGTAATATTTCTTTGCTATTGCTTTTCTTTCTTCATCCGTTTTATCCGGAAATGAATTTTTTAAATTATTCATTACTACCGCTTTACGATATCCTAAAAGGTAGTAAACCAATACATAACAACAATTGCTGAACCCATAAAATAAGGAAAAAGGCAATAAAGAAATAAGGTAAAGAAAGGGTAAAGCAATAAAATAGCCGATTTTCTGCATCGTACAAATATATCAAAAGTAGTAGAGTAGCAACCCAACAAATAAGGAATGCTTTCATTTCTAAGGTTCAAGCTATATTTTCGCACACTTTTTAATTTACATGTTACGTAATTACGTAATTATGTATTTACGTAATATAGCAATGACAACATATAAAGAATATAAGAAACTGGACTTTCCTGCATTTGAGGAAGAGATACTGGCATTTTGGGAGAAAGAACAGATTTTTAAGAAAAGTATTGATAACCGCAACGGTGCTAAATCCTTTGTATTTTATGAAGGTCCGCCAAGTGCCAATGGAATGCCGGGGATTCACCACGTAATGGCAAGAACTGTGAAAGATATTTTTTGTCGATACCATACTTTAAAAGGAAAACAAGTTAAACGCAAAGCAGGATGGGACACACACGGATTACCTGTTGAATTGCAGGTAGAGAAAATGCTTGGTATAACAAAAGACGATATTGGAAAAACTATTTCTGTCGCCGAATACAATGAAGCATGCCGCAAGGATGTGATGAAGTATACCGACATTTGGGATAGACTTACTAACCGGATGGGATATTGGGTTGACTTGAGTGATCCATATGTAACATTTGAGAACAACTATATCGAAACCTTATGGTGGCTGTTGAAACAACTTTTCGATAAAGGATTGTTGTATAAAGGATATACCATTCAGCCTTATTCGCCTGCGGCAGGTACCGGATTAAGTTCACACGAATTAAACCAACCGGGTACCTACAAAGATGTGAAGGATAATACAGCGGTTGCGATGTTTAAGATGGAAGAGGGTTCACAGTTATCAGTTCACAGTTCACAGTTGTCAGTTCACGGTTCACAGTTATCAGTTCACAGTTCACGGTTGTCAGATCTTGGTTCACAATCGTCGGAAACAAAAGATATTTTAGATACTTATTTTCTTGCTTGGACTACCACTCCATGGACATTGCCATCGAACACTGCATTGGCGGTTGGAGAAAAAATTACCTATGTTGTTGTCAAAACATATAATCCATCTTCCCATTTACCTTGTATGGTAATTTTGGCAAAGGATTTATTGGGTAAATATTTTCAGGAAGAAAATGCAAGTCTTGTATTTGAGGATTACGATAAATCATCGAAGAAAATTCCTTTTCAAGTGATGCAAGAAATTTCGGGAAAAGAATTAGCCGGTATCCGATACGAACAATTATTGCCATTTGCAAAAGTAGATAATGGCGATGCTTTTAAAGTAATTTTAGGCGATTTTGTGACTACAGAGGATGGAACAGGAATTGTTCATATTGCGCCGAGTTTCGGGGCCGACGATTTCAGGGTTGCCAAGCAAAACGGCATTGGAAGTTTAACCTTGGTTGATAAAAGAGGGAAGTTTTTAGCTGAAGTGCAAGATGGGATATTTCTATATGGAGAAGAATATGTAAAAGAAGCATACTTAACGGATGCGGAAAAGGCCACCGAGGTTCTGATTCAAAAAGAAAAACTTAAAGGCATCATTCACGATACCTCTAAATTAAATTATTTAAGTGTTGATGAACGGATAATTCTTAAACTTCAAACAGAAAATAAACTTTTCAAGAAGGAAAAATACGAGCATACCTATCCCCATTGCTGGCGTACCGACAAGCCTATTTTATATTATCCTCTCGAAAGCTGGTTTATAAAAACAACCGCAGCAAAAGACCGGTTAGTTGAATTAAATAAAACCATTAATTGGAAACCGGAACATACCGGAACAGGACGATTTGGAAATTGGCTCGAAAATTTGGTTGATTGGAATTTATCGCGTTCAAGGTATTGGGGAACACCCTTGCCAATTTGGAAAACAGAAGATGGTTCGGAAGTAAAATGCATTGGTTCTTTAGAGGAATTAGAAACCGAAATCAAAAAATCGGTTCGTGCAGGAATGATGTCGGAATCTGCGGAGTACAAAAACAATAAGGGAGAAATAGAATTACACAAACCATACGTTGATCACATAATTTTAGTTTCATCAAAAGGTGAAAAAATGATGCGCGAAACTGATCTAATCGATGTTTGGTTTGATTCGGGTGCCATGCCTTATGCGCAATGGCACTGGCCCTTTGAAAATGAAGAAATATTCCGCAATAATTTTCCAGCTGATTTTATTGCTGAAGGAGTAGACCAAACCAGGGGATGGTTTTTTACCTTACATGCATTATCGGTTCTGTTATTTGATAGCATCTCTTATAAAAATGTTATTGCCAACGGATTGGTATTGGATAAAAAGGGAAATAAAATGAGCAAACGGTTAGGAAATGTAATCGACCCGTTTGAAGCCATTGGAAAATATGGTGCCGATGCTAATCGTTGGTATATGTTAAGCAACAGCGACCCGTGGGATAACCTTAAATTTGATATGGAAGGTGTTGCCGAAAGTCAACGTAAGTTTTTTGGCACCTTATATAATACCTATACCTTTTTCGCCATTTATGCCAATATCGATGGATTCAAATTTAATCCTGAAAATATTACTCCGGTAAACGAACGAACCGAACTCGACCGATGGATCATGAGTAAATTAAATAGTCTGGTAGGTTTGGTAACCGAAAAAATGGATGATTATGATGCAACTCCGGCTGTAAGAGCAATTGAAACATTTACAGGAGATCATTTCAGCAATTGGTTTATTCGCTTAAGCCGTCGTCGTTTTTGGAAAGGCGAAATGAATGCCGACAAAAAAGCAGCATACGAAACACTTTATCAATGTTTAATAACCGTTTCGCAATTAAGTAGTTCGTTTGCTCCGTTTTTTAGCGACTGGTTGTATAAAAATTTACATGGACCCAAGGAGTCTGTGCATCTTTCCGATTTTCCGATTGCCGACAGTAAGGTAATTGATTCTATACTGGAAGAACAAATGGAGTACGCACAAAAGATTTCATCCCTGGTTTTGTCGATTCGTAAAAAGGAAGGCATTAAAGTAAGACAGCCGTTGCAAAAAATGCTGATACCAATGGTAGATCCAAAAATTAAAGATGAAATTAAACACGTTAAGGACCTGATTCTTTCGGAAGTAAATGTTAAGGAGCTTGAATTTATGGAAGAAATTGAAAAGTCGGTAAAACCCAATTTTAGGGTTTTGGGTAAAAAGGCAGGTTCACGAATGAAACCCATTGGAGATGCTATACTGAAAATGGATGCCAAATCAATTGCATTACTGGAAAATACAGGTTCTTTTCAACTAAAACTGGAATCGGAGAATTACGACCTGATAAAAGAAGATGTTGAAATTCTTACTACGGATATTCCCGGATTTAAAGTAGCCAATGATGGGGCGATAACGGTAGCTTTAGACATAGAAATATCTGATAATCTGAAAGATGAAGGAATAGCAAGGGAGATTATCAGCAAATTGCAAAATTTAAGAAAAGAGTCTGATTTAGAGGTAGTTGACAAAATAAATGTGCAAATTGAAGCCCATCCATACATAAAAAATCCTATAAGTAATTACAAAATATATATTTGCACCGAAATTTTAGCCAATGATATCGAATGGGGCGATTCAGAATTGCTTCCTGCAGAGATTGTGGTTGATGAACAATTAATTAAAGTAAAAATTACAAAAGCAGAATAAATTATGGCAAAAAATATCAAAAAGCCTGTAGCGAAAAAAGCAGCCAAACCTGCAAAAAAAGTCGTAGTTAAAAAAGCTACCAAACCTGCAAAAAAATCAGTAGCTAAAAAAGTAGCGCCTAAAAAAGCACCCAAGAAAGTGGCGAAACCTGTAAAGAAAACAGTGGCGAAAAAAGTAGTTAAGCCGATTAAAAAGGCTGTAAAGAAAGTGAGCAAACCGATAGCTAAAAAAGTAATAGCCAAGAAAGCTGTAAAACCGGCGGCAAAAAAAGTAATCGCTAAGAAGCCTGTTAAAAAAGCAACTCCAAAGAAAATAGTTTCCAAAGTTGTAGCTAAAAAAGTTGTTAAACCGGTTGCTAAAAAAGTAACCAAGCCAATTGCTAAGCCAATTGCGAAAAAAACGGTTAAGCCGGCAAAAGCGGTTGCTAAACCGGTAAGCAAAAAAGCAGAAGTAAAAAAAGCAGAAGTAAAAATTTCACCTAAGGCATTTTCAAAACCGGTAGAAACAAAAAAACCGGAACCTGTATACAAAGCGGAACCAAAGAAACAACCTTCCTATTCGAAACCTGCACCTGCCATTATGCGCGATAATGTAGATGAACAAATAGCAGGCAAAACCAAATACAGCGACAACGAGTTAATTGAATTCAAAGAATTAATCAACCAAAAACTCATTATAGCCAGAGAAGAATTATCCAACCTGATTGACCAAATGCAAAATCCGGGTATGAACAATGGAGACGATTCGGATAACTCATACAAAACATTGGAAGATGGATCGTCAACCGCTGAAAAAGAATATATCAGTCAATTGGCAGCGCGTCAACGCAAATTCATCGAAAACTTAGATAACGCTTTGGTGCGTATCGAAAACAAAACTTATGGAATTTGCCGTGTAACCGGTAAATTAATCAGCAAAGAACGTTTGCGTGCAGTACCCCATACCACCTTGAGTATGGAAGCAAAAGTTCAGCAGTATAAATAACCAAATACCTTTTTCATATTCAAAAGACGTTGGCAACAACGTCTTTTGTGTTTTAATACCAACAATTAATACCTTTGTTTTTCATGAAAAACAATCCCTATATCTTACCGGTGGGCATTAGCCTTGTGTTGTTAATCCTCGACCAATGGATTAAGTTATATATTAAAAATCACTTTTACCTAGGGGAAGAGATTCGAGTTATCGGTGATTGGTTTCGCATCCATTATACCGAAAATTATGGAATGGCTTTTGGGATTGAATTTGGAGGAAAAACCGGCAAAATTGCTTTAACCATTTTTCGCATTATTGCTGTTATGGTTATCGGATGGTTTATTTTTAATTTGATAAAGAAGAACTCTCATACAGGATATATACTTTCGTGGACCCTTATTTTTACCGGTGCAGTAGGAAATATTATCGATAGTATTTTTTATGGCGTTTGGTTTGGTTATGATGAAATATTTCATGGTCGGGTAATTGATATGTTCTATTTCCCTCTTATTCAAACAACCATACCTGAATGGTTTCCTTTCTGGAAAGGAGAAGATTTTGAATTCTTCAGGCCTGTTTTTAATCTTGCTGATGCGTCTATCAGTTGTGGATTTATTCTTATTTTATTGTTCCAAAAACGATTTCTTGGTGTAGAGGATGAAAATAAAAACGAACCTGAACCGTTGGTAAAAGAATAAAAGTTTAACATGCAGTATTCGTTTATTTTGATTGCTATTGTAACTTTCTTAACCCAAGCCAATGCACAAGAAATTGGTGTAAAGGCTGGAGTTGCCATACCTACCGGAAATTATTCAAATACCACAACAAATAACAGCTCCAATGGGTTTGCGGGTACAGGAACAAATCTTGCGATTCGATTGCATTATCCTATTATAAAAAATACAGGATTACTCTTCGAAACAGGATTCACGAATCAATCTTTAAAGGAGGATGCGCTTAACCAAGCATACTCGGAACAAAATACTGCAGCCACCATTTCATTGAGCGAAGTAAATGGGTATCATTCAACCTATTCTTTATTGGGGGGGTATATGCAATTTCCCTTGAGGAGGATTAAAATCAAAGCAGAAATTGCTATTGGATTTATCTACTTGAATACCCCATCTTATACGGTAAGTTATGCCTATAACAGCAACACAAATGCTGACTATTACAGTTCTCATTCTGCATCCTCCTTATTATATAGTTGGGGTGTAAATGCAGGTTATAGTTTCAAATCTGGCATTACTTTTTTGCTTTTTGTTCATAATATGAACGCTACACTTGATATTCCGGCAGGAACCTATTCTAGTTCGTCGCAAACGTTTAAAGATTTAAACTTTGAAGTTTGGCAATTGGGAGCAGGAATTGGCTATTCCTTTTTAACCGATTAATTAGACGACCCTCAAAAATCCTTTTAAAAGAAATGTGTGGTTTCAAAATCAGATTAACTGTTTTATTGAGATTTTGGAGCTATGCGCTCCAAGCCAGCATTCACTTTTTTTCTTGATAAAAAAAGTAAACAAAAAAATCAAGGCTTCCTATTTTTATGCTGCATTTTACGAATCGCATCCCGATAGCTATCGGGACCAAACGCAACCCAAGCCGCCCTTTGCACTTGGCCATCGCAAGCTCGTGGGTTACTTGCAAGTCCCAGCCCAAATTTGCATCCCGATATATATCGGGACTCAAATGCTACGCATAAAAATAGAAGGCCACCAACTCCGAAAAACTTTTTAGATAAAATGAAGATTCAACATTTGTCGCTGATAATAGACATAATAAATTAATCAACTGAAATTGCACGCTTATTAAATTTTTGAACTGAAACCTTCAAAATAATTTGATGTAAATTTGTAACGAAAGTATTGCTAAATCTAACTTTCATCACATTTTGAGGGTCGATTAATTAGTTCCTCAAATCAATTACTTCAACCCCTTTATATGCATTTGGATCAAGGGTGAAAAACTTCTCCGTCAGTTTAATATTAGGAACTTGGTTAGTGATAACATAGGTATGGATATTCCCGGATTTATCATAAATAATAGACTTTATGATGCTCTGATTAGCCTTATCAACCGTTATCTTTATTTTATAAAAACTTTTCTTTTTATCTTTTGGAGTAAGTTCTACCACGGCAATTTCTTTTCCATTATCTTTCTTCTCCTCCAGCATTTTGTATAAAAAGCCTTTGTCGTACATGGTAAAGATATCGTCTAAACGTATGGTAGCTTGTTTTGGATTATAGGTATTAATCTGCAACTCATTTACCTCTTTGCTGTATGTCCATATGGTGCTGTTATCACAAACAATTAATTGACCGGCAATATCGAGTTTAAATTTATTACCCTTCACCCAAATAATACCAATTTGTTTCTCTTGGGCTTTGTCCATTTTACTCTCGATGGTATAGGAAAAATCTGCTTTGATCGATTTAAACTTCTTATACCGAGAGCTTACTGTAGCAAGTAATTTATCGGCAGATTTATCTTTTTGAGCAATTAGGGATAATGGCAACAAATAAAACAGGACAATAAGAAGAGCTAACTTTTTCACGGTACAAATATGCAATTGTTATAGATAACAATCAAAAAGCATGCAAAATGTTTTACAAAAATGACTTTAATCTTCATTTGCCCTATCGAGCAAACCTGATGGAAGTGCCTTTTCTGCTTTTGCCCCAAGGGTTTTCAGGTTTTCCACCCTCTTTATTAAATTTCCACTTCCGGAACTTATTTTTTTCATGGCTTCCTCATACGACCGTTTCGAATCGTCCATTTTCTTACCGATATCCAATAAGTCTTTTACAAAACCTTCAAATTTATCGTATAAAGCTCCTGCCTGTCTTACAATTTCCATGGTGTTTTTGTTTTGCTTTTCCATCTTCCAAAGACTTTCAACCGTTTTTAAAGTAGCTAATAGTGTAGTAGGCGAAACAATTACAATGCGTTTGTCCCAAGCAAACTGAAATAAATCCTGATCAAATTGAACAGCTGCACTAAATGCCGACTCCATAGGCATAAACAACAACACAAAATCCGGCGTTGCAAATTCACCGGAAGTATAATATCCTTTTTCTCCGAGCAACTTAACATGGCTTCGTACAGAAAGTACATGTTCCTTTAAGAACTTATCGCGCAAAGAAGTTTCATCGGCACTCGCATATTGTTCATATGCCGTTAACGACACTTTAGAATCTATGATCAGGTGCTTGTTATCCGGAAGAAATACAACAACATCCGGTTTAATGATGTCTCCATCTACATTTTTGGTTACCACTTGCGTTTGGTACTCTCTGTCTTTCTCCAATCCGCTTCTCTCCAAAACTTTCTCTAAAATCAATTCTCCCCAATTGCCTTGCTTTTTTGTGTCGCCTTTCAAAGCACGTGTAAGGTTATTTGCTTCTTCGCTGATTTTTGTATTTAGTTCATACAACTTTTTCACTTCCTCACTCAAGGATATTTTCTCACGCATTTCCTTCTCATATGTGGTATCCACCTTCTTTTCAAAATCTTTGATTCTTTCCTGAAACGGTTTTAGAATATCATCCAAGTTGGTTTTATTCTGATCGGTAAATTTTTTACTTTTTTCTTCAAAAATTCGGTTTGCAAGGTTTTCAAATTCTTTGGTGAATTGTTGTTGCAACTGATTCATTTCTTCCTTTTGAGCCGATAATTTACTTTCCAGATTCTCGTTGTTTTGTCGGGCGGCAGCTAATAAGGAGGTTAATTCGTTAATTTGTATTTGTTGTTGGTTCGTAATATCCGTGGCTCGTAGATTTTCGTTCTGTAAACTTTCGTTTTTCCCTTTAAACAAATTACTTTCTTTAATCGCGTCCATCAATTGATTGCGCAATTGATTCGTTTCTTCCGCATTAACAACAGATGGCTTGGCTTTCTTGAGCAGCCATGCCAATGCAAACCCAATACAAATACCGGCTATAAGAAATAAAAAGTCCATGTTGCAAAATACATTCTTAAACGCAATAAATACGTTTTGTTAAAAAGTTTGAGACTTGATTTACAATTATTTATAATAATATTTCAAGAAGCATTAAACGATAGATTATAAATAGAATCCTACCTTGCAATAAGTGGATATAGAAATTTCGGATATAGAATTAGTAGCCCGGTTCAAAGAACCTTCGACCTGCAACCAGGCATTCGAAATGATTCTGGATAAATACCAGAAAAGAACGTATTGGTTGGTACGCAGGATTGTAATTAACCACGATGATGCCGACGATTTGGTACAGAATACGTTTATCAAAGTATGGGAAAACCTGGCTAATTTTAGAGAAGATGCCAAATTGTTTACCTGGATTTACCGCATTGCAACCAATGAATCCCTGCAATTTTTACAAAAGAAAAGAAATGTTTCCTTAGAAGAATTAGATTCAGACTTGGTTGCTTATTTAGAAACAGGGAGCTATTTTGATGGCAATGAAGCAGCACGCAAATTACAAACTGCTATTCTTCAATTACCGGAAAAACAACGCCTGGTTTTTAACCTGAAGTATTTTGATAATTTGAAATATGAAGAAATGGAAAAAATTACCGGTACTTCAACCGGTGCACTAAAGGCATCCTATCACCATGCAGTAAAAAAAATCGAGAATTTTATAACCGGTTCATTAAACTTTTCGGTTGAAAACCAATCCAACTAATTGCAATGAAAATCATTAAAAACCATCAACCGGAAAAACCTGAAAAGCATGAATCACATGGCTTTGTTGTTCCTGATGGGTATTTTACGAGTGCCAAACAACAAATTTTGTCGAAAACTGTCGGAAATACGGTTCCTTCAGATGGATTCAGGTTGCCTGAACAGTATTTTGAAATGGCAAAGCAGAAAATTCTTCAAAAAACCATTGGGAAACAGCCGTTACAAATTCAGAACTACAAATGGTTTCAACAGCCCTATTTCAGAATTGCTGCATCAGTAGTTTTAATTTCAGGCATTATGATGTTATTAATGGTGTCTTATCAAGGCAATAATAAATTAACAGAAAAATCGCTTGAACCCAGTACAGAGGACATTTTTACCTATATGGAAAACAATTCCGAAATTAGCATTAACGAGATAGGATACATTACGCCAAATGAAATTGAAATACCTACTACCATAGAAGAAAATTATATCCTGAACCAAGCCGATGAACATTTATTAACTGAAGAATTATGAAAAACTATGTATTAACCATGATGCTGCTTGTATCCGTTACAACCTTACGAGCACAAGAAAAGATGCCACCACACGATCGGATTGAATCCTATAAGATTGCATTTATTACCGAAAAATTGGATTTATCGAGCAAAGAAGCGCAAGCGTTTTGGCCTGTTTATAATGAATACAACGACCAGTTGCAAGCCATGCGCGCCAAAGAAAGAGAAAAAGGCAATGCATTTCGGAAACTGGAGAACCCTACAAACGCCGAATCCGATAAGTTTATTTTAGAGCATTTAACTTTTCGCCAACAAGAACTCGACCATGTTAAAAAATATGTTGCCGAATTTAAAAAGGTATTACCCGATGCAAAAGTGGCTAAACTGATTACGCTTGAACATGAGTTTAAAATGCAACTATTGCATAAAATCAAAGAAAGAGGCCATTACGAACGCAAATAAAGTAATATTAGCTTCCTTTTTTATTCGGTTTGAGCGCCTATCTTTGACGCAAAATTCAGATTATGAGCAAAGGTCCAGTTTCCCAATTCATCGAAAAACATTACAAACATTTTAATGCAGCTGCCTTGGTAGATGCAGCCAAAGGTTACGAAACCCATTTGTTAGAAGGCGGCAAAATGATGATTACCCTTGCAGGTGCCATGAGTACTGCCGAATTAGGAAAGTCGCTTGCCGAAATGATTCGCCAAGGTAAGGTAGATATTATCTCTTGCACCGGAGCAAACCTCGAAGAAGATATCATGAATTTGGTTGCACATTCGCATTATAAAAGAGTACCAAATTACCGCGATTTATCGCCTCAAGACGAATGGGATTTATTGGAAAATCATTACAACCGGGTAACCGATACCTGTATTCCGGAAGAAGAAGCTTTTCGTCGTTTACAAAAACATATCCATAAAATATGGAAAGATGCAGATACTGCAGGCGAACGTTTTTTTCCACATGAATTCATGTATAAAATATTATTGAGCGGTGAGTTAAAACAATATTTTGAAATCGATCCAAAAGATTCGTGGATGTTGGCTGCTGCAGAGAAGAATCTTCCAATTGTTGTACCCGGATGGGAAGACTCGACCATGGGAAATATTTTTGCTTCCTATGTAATTAAGAAAGAAATTAAAGCTACTACCATGAAATCCGGTATTGAATACATGGCATGGCTTGCAGATTGGTATGTAAAAAATTCGGCAGGAAAAGGAGTTGGATTTTTTCAGATAGGTGGCGGAATTGCAGGCGATTTTCCAATTTGTGTAGTACCGATGTTATACCAAGATATGGAAATGGAAAACATTCCATTTTGGAGTTATTTCTGTCAAATTAGCGATTCCACTACTTCTTATGGTTCTTATTCCGGAGCGGTACCAAACGAAAAAATCACTTGGGGTAAGCTTGATATCCATACACCAAAGTTTATTGTAGAATCGGATGCTACCATTGTGGCACCTTTAATATTCTCGTGGATTTTAGGCTGGTAGTAAATGATGCTCTATACCTGCAAACTGCAACAAATCGAATTTTATGCCTACCATGGTTTGCATGCCGAAGAACAATTAACCGGAGGTAAATTTTTGGTGGATGTATCGGTTACTGCCGAAAGAGAGGAATCGGATCAAATGAACCAACTTAGAAATTTGGTTAATTACCAGGATTTATTTGAGATGGTTTCTGCAATCATGAAAGACAGAGAAGACTTGATGGAAACCGTGGCGAAAAAAATAATCGATCACGTTTACAAAAAATACAATAACCTGCATTTAGTTGAGGTAACCATAACAAAAGAAAATCCTGCAGGGTTGTTTAAATCAGGCTCGGCAGTTGTTAAACTTCAACGCTAACTAAAACTTCATTATCACCCTAATATTCAACCTTCGCGAAGTAAGATAATTAGGCACAGCCCATGTTCGGCCATTGATATCTTGAATCCATAAATAGGAAATGGTATTGTTGATGTCGAGTAAATTAAAAACTTCAACGCCAACCAAGGCCGAACGAAAATGTTTTTTCCAACCGGTATTTCCTTTCGAATTTTCATCTACCAAAATTTTCATAAAACCAATATCAACTCTTTTGTATGATGGCATTTGTAAGGTGTCGCCATACCTGTCGTGGTCGGGCGGACCAAAAGGAAAACCACTGCCATAAACCATGTTCAGGTACATACGGAATGAAGGAAATTTTGGAAGATAATCCTGGAACATAATGCTAGCCGTAAATCGTTGGTCAGTTGGACGCCGCACATACCCTTTATCAATTGGATTACCATTGGCATCTTTCGAAATCGTTTCTTCGGTACTTAAAATAGAAACACTTGCCCAACTTTCAATCCCTTTTACAAATTCGCCATTTACCCTTAAGTCGATACCTGTTGCATACCCTTTCGAAATATTATCGGCATAATATCGGATGCGTACATTATCGGTTTCATACGGAATTAAATTATCGAGTTGTTTATAATAGGCTTCTGCAAAAAACTTAAACGGACGATTCCATGCTTTAAAATTCATATCGCCACCAAGAATATAATGAATAGAACGTTGTGCTTTAATATTTGGGTTGATACTGCCATCAAATCTTCTAAACTCGCGGTAAATTGGTGGTTGGTAATACACCCCAAAAGCGGCTTTTAATACAATATCTTTTCTGGCATTGCCTTCCTTTAATTTTCCCGAAACAGCCCGATTGTGCGCGCGATTTGGCTCAAAGGAAAATTGCATCCGAGGACTAACCACATTTTCGTTGTTATAACTCCACCAATTGGTTCTAATTCCATAACTCAGTTTCATGTTACTTGCTTTTTGGATGGTTTGTGCATTTTGTACATACCCACTCAACCGATAACTTTGTATGGCATTATTTCCGTAAATATATTCTTCCATTACAATCTCGCCGTTGCTTAATCCCGGTTTAGCAAATCCAAGCGAATCTAAAAAGCGCCATTCGTTTTGCTTGTCATCAATGGATTCGTATTGCACCTGTGCACCCCACTGAATATAATGGTTTTCATAAGTAAGAAATCCGCGATGTCCTGCATTTAATATCAGTGCATTTAAGGTATTGCGGGCATTGTTTAAAAAATATCCTACACCCAAACTCGATTTTGCTTTACCGAAATTATCCGAACCAAAATCGGTATCTACTTCTTCTAAACGATAAGCTCCTTCCACGGTGAAATATTCGTTTTCGTTGGAATAAAAGGCAGAAGAATAAAATTTTAACTGAAGGTTGGTGGTAGGTTGGTAATTTAAAATTATGGCTCCTGTTGAAGTGCGGTATTCCATCAAATCGGAACCATTGAAATACATGCGCAAAGCAATGGCATTTTTTACCGTTCCAAAAACTGTTTCGCGTGTTTCGGGAATTACCAAATATTTATTATGTGCATAGGCACCCAAAACACTTACACTTAAACTGGAAGTTAAATGATAAGTAAGAAATGTTTGTATATCAATAAACGATGGACGGTAATCTCCTTTGGTATCTAATGCCCCAACCAATAATTGGTTGGTCCAATACCTGGAACCGATTAAGAAAGTAAATCGTTTGTTTTCTGATGTGCCTTCTACATGTGCCTGTGCACCCAATAAACTTAAATTTACCGTTGAAGCAAATTTTTTGGGATCGCGATAACGGATGTCTAAAACTGACGATAATTTATCGCCATAACGTGATTCGAAACCTCCGGCGCTAAATGCAACACTTTGTACCAATTCGGTTTGAATAAAACTCAATCCTTCTTGTTGTCCGGTTCGTGGTAAAAACGGTCGGTAGATTTCGATATCATTTACATAAATTAAATTTTCGTCGTAATTACCACCACGCACATTGTATTGCGCACTCATCTCATTGTTAGATGTTACACCGGGTAAGGTTTTCAAAACCGTTTCGAAACTACCGGAAGCATTGGGAAGGGTGGCAATCGATTTAGGGTCGATGGTTTGCATGCTCACTTTATCACGCTCTCTTTCTTCGGTGAAAATAAATTCGTTAAGGCTTAATCCATATTCCATGCGAATACTAACTTTATAACGTTCACCTGATTTTTGAGCAGGTATTTTTATAAATCGGGTGGGACGACCAATATAAGATACTGCAATTTCGGTTGGTTTATCGGGGTCGATACGTAATTCGAAATAACCCGACTCGTTGCTGATGGTATAATTTCCATTGCTACTTTCGGTAATATTTGCGTTTGGAATGGGCTCGTTAAGGGAATCGGTAATAGTTCCATACACCACCACTTTTTCGACTTGTGCATGCGAAACAAGTGCCACAACCAAACCCCAAAAAAGGAAAAAATATTTACGCATTAAATGAATTAAACGTCAATTATGCCGGTTGCGTATAGGTTGACAACTTTTTAAGGGAAGAAATAACCGCAAGAGGATCTTTGTTGCTGAATACATAATTGCCTGCTACCAGCACATCTGCGCCACATTGAAGCAATTTGGGTCCGGTAATATCGTTAACGCCACCATCAATTTCTATCAAACAAGAAGAATTTTGTTGGATGATCATATCCTTTAATTCGGCACATTTAGCATAGATACGTTCAATAAATTTTTGTCCGCCAAAACCGGGATTTACACTCATCATACAAACCATATCCATATCCATAATCAGGTCTTTTAGCAAATGTACCGGCGAATGCGGATTCAGCGCTACTCCGGCTTTCATTCCTTCTGCTTTTATGGCTTGTAAAGTGCGGTGTAAATGTGTTGAAGCTTCTAAATGAACCGACAATATATCAGCACCGACTTGTTTAAAATCCTTGATATACCTTTCGGGTTGCACAATCATTAAATGAACATCCAATGGCTTGGTGGCATGTTTTTTAATCGCCTGAATAACCGGGAAACCAAAGGAAATATTGGGTACAAAAACGCCATCCATAATATCCACGTGAAACCAATCTGCTTCACTTTTATTAATCATTTCGACGTCGCGTTGCAAGTTGCCAAAATCGGCTGAAAGTATAGAGGGGGCTATTATCGGACTGCTCATAATGCACGAAAATAGGGTTATTCCGTTAATTTTTAACCCAGATAATGCAGTAGAATTCGTCATGAGACGCAAAAGACCAATAAAACCTGAACTTTTGCGATTGAGGCATAGTAACAACTATGGTGAATGAGCAAAAGTTGCAAAGCTTCAGGTTTTGAAGGTATTTTGTGTCGGAATAGAATTTCTACTGCATTAACTGGGTTTTAGTAAGTCTTCTAGGACAAAGCCCCAATCTTGGTTTTCGTGGATTAATACGCCTTTTACTCCTGCGCCGTTTGCTGCATCAATATCCCTTTGTTTATCGCCAACAAATACCGATTTACTTGGGTCGATTTGCCATTTTGCAATAGCTTTTTCAACCATAAGGGATGCAGGTTTTCTGCATAAACAATGGCCAAAGTCAGGGTGGTGCGGACAGTAATAAATTTCATCAATTTTACCGCCTGAGAGCAAAATTTCTTCATTCATACTTAAATGCATGGCAAACAATTCGGAACGGGTATACAAGCCTTTTGCAATTCCACCTTGGTTGGTGATAACAATAATTTTATATCCGGCCTGGTGCAATTCTTTAATATACCGAATTGCATGCGGGAGTAATTTAAAATCCTCGTAACGCGTTATATAGTCGCCAATTTCAACATTAATAACTCCGTCCCTGTCCAAAAATACTGCCTTATTCATGTATGCTATTTACGTATTAATTTTAAGATTAAGCGAATTTCGATATTATTGAAGTAAAATTAGCAAAGTGAATCCGAGAATAGTAATCGTTCCAACTTATAACGAAATCGAAAATATCGAAGCGATTATACGGAAAGTATTTTCCTTAACGGTATCCTTTGATATGCTTATTGTGGACGATGGTTCACCGGATGGTACAGGAAATTGTATTAAAAATTTACAAAAAGAATTTAGCGGATTGCATTTGCTCGAGCGTGCTGAAAAAAACGGTTTGGGAACTGCCTATATAACAGGTTTTCACTGGTGTTTAGAAAAGGGATATGACTATATTTTTGAAATGGACGCCGATTTTTCGCACAATCCGGACGATTTACCAAAATTATACCAGGCATGTGTAAACGGCGCCGATATGAGCATAGGTTCACGTTATGCCACAGGAGTAAATGTAGTTAATTGGCCAATGAGCAGGGTAATGTTATCCTATTTTGCATCCAAATATGTGCAAATGATTACCGGTTTGCCGATTCATGACACTACAGCAGGATTTGTATGTTACACAGCAAGGGTACTTAAAAACATCAATCTGAATACGATTAAATTCAGGGGGTATGCATTTCAAATCGAAATGAAATTTACCACCTGGAAACATGGATTTAAATTGGTTGAAGTACCTATTATTTTTACAGATAGAACGCTTGGAGAGTCTAAAATTTCGAAAAACATTATCCGCGAAGCAATTTGGGGTGTATTGTCGATGAAAATTAAAAGCTGGTTCCGTAAATATCCTGTTATAAAATAATTCTTGGCTAATTATCGTCCTGATTCTTTGTAATATTCTTCAGAATTTTTTGAACTAACTCTGTTGGTTGAAAGGGTTTTGGTATATAATCCACTATACCTGATTCTTTCATTAAATCTGTGGTTTCGGATAAAGTAGCCGCAGTAATAGCCACGATCGGCAACTTCTCTTTAATTGCCAAGATTCTATTAGCAGCTTCGTAACCATCGATTAATGGCATATTGATATCCATCAACACGATATCAAAATTATAGTTTAATGCCATCTCAACTGCTTTAATACCATCTTCAGCAATCTTTGCTTGCATCTTCCATTTACCCAAAAATTGTTTCAGGATATACACGTTTACAGGATTATCTTCAGCAATCAGAATACGCTTACCTTCTAATTGTTTTAATATTTCTTTTTCATCTGTTTTCCCTTCCGTAGTGTCGGGATGTACCTTATTAAATCGAATTGTAAAATAAAAGGATGAGCCAACACCTTCGGTGCTTTTTAACAACAAATCGCTACCAAGCAATTCTAGTAATTGCTTGCTGATGGAAAGTCCTAATCCTGTTCCACCATATAATCTGGTAGTTTTATTATCAGCCTGTTCAAAGGAATCAAAAATTCGGGTTTGTTTATTGGATGGTATACCTATTCCGGAATCCTTAACCTCAAAATGAATATCATTGTAATCACTGCCCTCCCCAACTCTTTTCACATTAATCTCGATAAACCCTTTCAAGGTAAACTTAATTGCGTTGCTAATTAAATTCGACAAAATCTGATTGATTCGCAATGGATCTCCAAGAAGTTTTTGATTTAATCCCGGGTCAAAATTCATACGAAACTCAACCCCTTTCTCCTTAGCTCTTATCAAGTATAGATCATGCAAATTTTGTACAACCTCTTTTAAGCAAAAATCAACATATTCGAGATGCAGTTTGCCCGACTCAATTTTACTTACGTCAAGAATATCATTAATCAGGGCCATTAAATTATCGGAGGAGGATTTAAGAATTTGAATGATCCGTTTTTGCTCCGGATTAGCCTCTGATTCATTTAACAGATTAGCAATTCCAATAATTGCATTTAATGGTGTTCTGATTTCGTGACTCATAACCGACAAAAACTGCCCTTTCGATTTGGCAGCGTCTTCTGCATATTGTCTTGCTTTTGCAATATCTAAATTCTTCTGTCGCAATGTTTCATTTTGTTGCTGAATTTCGATTTGATGTATATTTAGTTCCTTATTCAAGTTTTTTATTCTGGTTAAGGTAAACAATACAAAAGCCAATGATATGACCAATACAACCAATGCAATCAAATAGAATAGTTTTACTTGACGGCTCTTTTCAATCTGAATATTTTTCAATTCTATATCTGCATTCACCTTATCAAAATCGTACTGCTTTTGCAATTGATCAATAGCAAGGTCCTTTTCGTTCATCTGCATGGAATCATTTAACAAAGTATATTTGGTATGATATTCTAAAGCTTTGTCAAATTCTTTTTTCATTTTGAACAACATGTGGTAATTATAAAAAGTCTCGGTCTGGTATACCCTTACCCCTGTTTTTGCCGTAAGTTGTTCTGCCATTTCAAGGCAACTCTTTGCCTCCTCAAATTTTGATAAATAAATCAAAACTGCCGATAGGTTATTATACCCATTTATTAAGCCTTCCTCATCATTAATTTCCAACTTTAACTTTATCGCTTCCCTATAATAATAAACAGCCTTCTGGTAATCTTTTAAATCATAATACACAGACCCTACGTTATTCAACGAATAGGCAATATTTGCCTTGTTATTCTCCCGACGGTCCAAGTCGAGTACTATTTTAAAATAGTTTATCGATTTATTGTATTCTTTTAATAATTTATAGGTCATCCCCATATTATTATAAGCAGATGCTTTAACAGCATTCAGATTTTCTTCATCTGCTATTTTTAATGCCCTGTTAAAATCAAACAAAGCCATTTTATAATTCTTCCGGTAATGATTGATTAATCCGATATTAAGATAAGCATTCGCAATTCCTTCTTTGTCGCCTATTTTTTCACTGTAAATTAAGGCTTTCATATATAATTTGAATGCCCCAATAAAATCTCCTTTCGATTCGCGAATAATGCCTATTTTGTTACAGATCTTAGCCATTTCCCTTGAACCTTCCGGTTCATTAAAAAAAGAAATTGCTTTCTCGTAAAAATACGCTGCTGAGTCAAATTCGTTATGCTTATCCTTTATATCGCCCAGTTTATGATAAGCTTTACCGGCACAAAATTTATGGTTATTTATTTCTGAAAGTTCGATTACTTTATCAATGTAAATCCTTGCCTTTGTTGCATCTAATTCAGACTCTGCTTCAGCGGTTTTAAGTAACAAATCGCATTTTTCGAGAATATCGGTCGAATTATCCAATAAATTCTTGAGGCTATCAATCGTGTTTGTTCTTTGTTGCCCATAAGTGAATAAGCCAACAGTTAGGGTTAAAAGAATGGCTAATATCTTTCGCATTATTAGCCGCAATGTATAAAAAAAGCCCTCAAAATGAGGGCTTTTTTTATATAAAGGTTATATAAATTTTATGCTAAAATAACAATCTTATTCTGGAGAACTTCAATCACACCACCTTTTATATCAAAAGATAGTTCCTCCTTACCTGACTTTACTTTTACTTTCCCTTTTTCGAGACTAGAAACCAAAGCTGCATGGTTGTTCAGAATCTGGAATTGTCCTTTTGATCCAGGAACTGTAACACTCTCAACCTCACCGGCAAAAAGCGTTTTATCTGGAGTAAGTATATCTAAATGCATATAACTGGTTATTTAATAATTACTTGGCTTCAGCGAGCATCTTCTCTCCTTTAGCTACTGCATCTTCGATGCTACCTACAAGGTTAAATGCAGCTTCCGGCAAATGATCGTATTGTCCATCCATAATTGCATTGAATCCTTTTATCGTTTCCTCGATTGGAACCAATACCCCTTTTAATCCGGTAAATTGTTCGGCAACGTGGAAAGGTTGGGAAAGGAAACGTTGAACACGACGAGCACGCGAAACAACCAATTTATCGTCTTCACTTAATTCATCCATCCCTAAAATGGCAATAATATCCTGTAATTCTTTGTAACGCTGTAAAGTTAATTTTACACGTTGCGCGCAATTGTAATGTGCATCACCTACTACTTGTGGCGTTAATATCCTCGATGTTGAATCCAAAGGATCCACAGCCGGATAGATACCTAACTCAGCAATTTTACGACTTAATACTGTGGTGGCATCTAAGTGGGCAAATGTAGTTGCAGGTGCCGGATCTGTTAAATCATCCGCAGGTACATAAACAGCCTGTACAGAGGTAATTGAACCACGTTTGGTTGAAGTAATACGTTCTTGCATTGCTCCCATTTCAGTTGCAAGTGTTGGTTGGTAACCTACGGCTGAAGGCATACGACCTAAAAGTGCGGATACCTCTGAACCTGCCTGTGTGAAACGGAAAATATTATCTACGAAGAAAAGGATATCGCGACCTCCGGTTTTCTCATCCCCATCACGGAAATATTCTGCCATGGTTAATCCCGATAAAGCCACACGAGCACGTGCTCCCGGAGGTTCGTTCATTTGTCCGAACACCAAGGTTGCTTGCGATTTTGCTAATTCTGTATAATCTACTTTAGAAAGATCCCATCCGCCATTTTCCATGGAATGTTGGAATTCTTTGCCATATTTAATAACCCCAGATTCGATCATTTCGCGAAGCAAATCATTTCCTTCACGGGTACGTTCACCAACACCGGCAAATACCGACATACCTTCGTATGCCTTTGCGATATTGTTGATTAACTCCATAATCAAAACGGTTTTCCCTACTCCAGCACCACCAAACAAACCAATTTTACCTCCTTTTGCATAAGGCTCAATTAAATCGATAACTTTAATACCGGTGTATAATGGCTCAGCTGATGTAGAAAGGTCCTCAAATCTCGGTGCATCACGGTGAATTGGTCTTAAAACACCTTCATCCACTTTACGCATACCGTCAATTGCCTCTCCCACTACATTGAACAAACGACCACGAACTGAATCGTTAGCAGGCATCGATATTGGGGATCCTGCTGGAACTACTTCCATACCACGAACCAAACCATCTGTTGCTTCCATTGCAATGGTACGCACCATATTTTCTCCTAAATGTTGCTGACATTCCAATACTATCTTTGTTCCATCACTTTTGGTAATGTAAAGTGCATCAAGAATTTTTGGTAAACCTGTACTGCCTTCTGAAAAACTAACGTCCACTACTGGACCAATTATCTGGGCGATTACTCCTGAATTTGACATATTTATGTTATTAAATCTCTTTTAAAAGTGGTGCAAAACTAATTTTTTATACCGAATATCAAACCATTTATGTAATCTTATTTTATGGATAATAGGAAACTAAAACCTGGGTTTTATTTATTGCCTGACGTTGTGGAAGTTGCAAAACAACTTTTGGGTAAAATGTTGATAACACATTTACATGGCAAACGCACTTCCGGAATCATAACCGAAACAGAAGCATATGCCGGGGCAACAGATAAGGCTAGCCATGCCTACGGAACCCGATTGACCCAAAGAACCAAACCGATGTTTGGCACCGGCGGTCATGCCTACGTATATCTTTGTTATGGAATTCATCCCCTTTTTAATATTGTTACCAATGCCAAAGGCATTCCGCATGCCGTTTTAATTCGATCCATTGAACCGGTGGATGGGATTGAAGAGATGCAGAAAAGGCGAAATTTTCCGGACTCTGCATTTAAACTAACAACCGGTCCGGGTTGTTTGTCGAAAGCGCTTGGAATTGAAACCTCTCATACCGGTATTACTTTACAATCCAAACAAATTTGGCTCGAAGATACCGGCAATTCTTATCTTCAGAATCAAATCATTGCATCTCCAAGAATTGGTGTTGCCTATGCCAAAGAAGATGCATTGCTGCCCTATAGATTTCATATTAAAGATAATCCTTGGGTGAGTAAAGCCAAATGAGAAACTTTATATAAATTGCTTTTAAATATTCAAGCCTATGAGTACTTACACACAAATCATCTATCAAATTGTTTTTGGTACTAAATTTCGAAGAGCAACCATAAACGCTGCACACAAAATTGAATTATATAAATTTATTGCAGGAATTTTAAAGAAAAAGAATTGTCATTTATACATTATTAATGGTGTTGAAGATCACTTGCACATTGTCACACATCTTCATCCTTCCGTTTCACTTGCTGACTTGATCAAGGATATAAAAGTAGCGAGTAGTGTATTCATAAAGCAATCCGGGTTATTTCCAACTTTCATTGGATGGCAAAATGGATATGGGGCATTTACCTATACGAAAAATGAGAAGGATCGTTTGATTCGATATGTTAGGAACCAGGAAGTGCATCACCACGGTAAGTCTTTTGAAAAGGAGTACATGGAGATTTTAGCTGAACATGGCATTCAATATGATGAAAAATACCTTTTCTAATGTGTTCAACCGCGTTGCGGTTGGATGTATTCAACCAATTCATCGTTTAACACCACATTGCATGTGGTGTTATTAATATTGAATCCCTTTGGGATTCTAATTATAGTTGTTAAGCAATTAGCAAACCTAGATTGAACAAGGCTGAAGGGCTTGAACAACGAAAACCACTAGTGCAAAATGTATGATCACATAAAAAAAACGTGAACTAAAAATCCTAAAAAACGAATGCAAATCTCTTCCCAGAACGACTCAAACCGGCACTAAAAAAAATCGTTTTCGAGAAGAATACCTTGCTTTTCCTTTTATGTCGACAATGGAATGTAGCGTTTTTGAGTTGGTTGTGTTCTGATTAGCAAACCCAGATTGAACAAGCCCGAAGGGCTTGAACATTATTAACCACCGGTGAAACCGGTGTGAACCAATGACAAGGAAAAATATCAACCCTGAAGGGGTTGAACACCATATTAAACAACAACCGTAACCCTAACCAAAAAACCCGCTTAAGCTACTTTCCGGGCTATTACTTTTTCGGCGGCTGCAACAATATTAGATGCATCCAAACCATACTTCAGCATTAATTGATCGGGTGTTCCACTTTCACCAAAACTATCATTAACCGCTACCATTTCAACCGGTGTTGGCAAATTACGAGCAAGCAACTGACAAATTGAATCGCCCAAGCCGCCATTCATTTGGTGTTCTTCAGCTGTTACCACACAACGGGTTTTTCGAACTGAATCCAATACCGCTTTTGCATCCAATGGTTTGATGGTGTGTATATTGATTATCTCTGCGTTGATACCTTTTGCCGCCAAAGCATGTCCGGCTTCAATTGCCTTCCAAACCAAATGACCGGTAGCAAAAATAGACACATCTGTCCCTTCATTTAAGGTAATGGCTTTCCCAATTTCAAATTTTTGGTTTTCAGGTGTAAAATTTGGAACGGCCGGTCGTCCAAAACGCAAATAAACCGGACCAACATAATCGGCAATCGCAATGGTAGCAGCTTTGGTTTGGTTATAATCGCAAGGATTAATTACTACCATATTTGGCAACATCTTCATCAATCCTATATCTTCCAAAATTTGATGGGTAGCTCCATCTTCGCCTAAAGTTAATCCTGCGTGTGAAGCGCAAATTTTTACATTCTTGTTTGAATAGGCAACTGATTGACGAATTTGATCGTATACCCTACCGGTTGAAAAGTTCGCAAAAGTTCCTGTATAAGGTATTTTACCACCAATGGTTAATCCTGCTGCAAGACCGATCATATTTGCCTCAGCAATTCCTACTTGAAAAAAACGTTCCGGAAAATCTTTCTGAAAAGCATCCATTTTTAAGGAGCCGATTAAATCGGCACACAATGCTACTACTTCTTTATTTTGTTGACCTAAAACATGTAATCCTGCTCCGAATCCTGAGCGTGTATCTTTCACATTTTGTACTTCGTATATTTTCATTTCTGTAAATTTAATTCAAGGTAATATTAGTTGATGCGCCTGATTGTATGATAAATTCTCTTTCGAAAGTTTGGTTTGAACGGTAGGAATTTTTTGCACGATAAATGATTTTATATTTACCAGGTTGGATTATTAGACTACTAGTTTTATTGTCGATTGGTAAACGGTAAATCCATTGCAACTCATTTCTATCCATTTGATACAAATCAGCAATATATTGTTGGGTAAGTGCAAACACCGCCAATCTGCCCGGTTGAGGCAATTCTAAAGTAGTGGTATAACTTTGTTTAATCTCTACATTTTTTTGTATGATTCTTGGCAGGGTTAAAATCTCCACATCATACTTTCCGACCAATAGTTTTTCAGAAACATTGGCATCCATTACATGTAAAGTTGATTCACTTTTAGGTAATCGGATTAAACATTTTAAAGATGCGTAATTGGTTGCACCAATAACCTTAACTTGCATATTTCCTTGTGGTACATCAATACCTATAGTGGTATGTTTTCCGGCAAACACTTCAATATTCTCTTTCATTACCGGAGGAATGGAATGAACAACAATTCGGTATTTATAAATAGGGTCGATGAATAATGTATCAGGATTTCCTTTTTCATTCATGGTATGAATTGCATTGTTTACCATCTGTCCGGTATGCATATCATAAAAAGTCATGTTAACATTGGTTTCTGTCGGTTTACTGAATGCATCCAATAAATTAACTTGGGCAGTAGTATTGTTCATGGCCTGGCTAATTACTACTTTTAAAACATTATCGAAATCGGCTTCTGTATTGGCGTCGTAATATCTTCCTACGCACTCGAATGCTTTCCTAAATTCATCAGTTGAGCCGATTCCAATAATAAAAGGACGAAGTATAACCCCATGGCTTTGTAATGCTTCTGAAACTGCACAAGGATCGCCATCGCATTCTTCAATACCGTCGGTAATTAAAATAATTACATTTCGCACATTGGGTTCCTTTGGAAAATCATTAGCTGCTGCCTGTAATGCGTATGCAATTAAAGTTGTTCCCTTTGGCACAAGTGCATTTACTTTTCTTTTTATTTCGTTGTGATTTCCTGATCTAAATGGAACCTCTAGTTTGGTGTCTTTACAATCGTGTTGGGCAGGTGGACTAATATGACCATAAACCCGTAAACCAACTTCAACATCTTTCGCCAATGCAAGGCTATCCATAATTTTATTCATCAACCGCTTTGCAACATTAATCCGGGTGTCTTTATCCATCATGGCATACATACTACCCGATGCATCCATTAAAAATAAAATGCGGGTTTTATTGACGCGTTTTTGTTTGGATTGTGCCTGTACCTGAAGTCCAAAAATAAACAAAGCAATGAATAACAAAAGGAACGGTTTTATCCGTTTAATGGTATGTACGACAATATTTTCCTTTGTTATCTGCAACCTGAATCGATTAATAATCTCCAAGTAACGATGGTAACTGCGAAAGTGCATTTTCAAGTTCGGCATCGTTAGGCGCAACACCATGCCATTTGTGGGATCCCATCATAAAGTCGACCGGAAATCCCATTTCAGTTTTCATGATAATAAATATAGGTTTACCCTTACCAGTTCTGGTTTTGGCTTCACCCATTACCTGTAAGATATTTTCCATTTCATTTCCATTCATATGCAAAATATCCCAACCAAATGCTTGTAACTTAGCTTCGATATCAACGGCCCCTATTCCTGCTACATTTTTTGTCGAACCATCAATTTGTTGACCATTGCTATCGATAGTAACGATCAGGTTATCTATTTTATGGTGTGCTGCAAACATAAATGCTTCCCAACATTGGCCTTCTTGAATTTCTCCATCTCCCATTAAAGCATAAACCAATTGTTTGTCGCCATTCAGTTTTTTACTCAATGCGGCACCTGCAGCAACAGAGATTCCTTGTCCCAATGAACCTGATGCAATTCTTATACCGGGTAAATGCTCGGCAGTAGCCGGATGCCCTTGTAAACGGGAATCTAGTTTTCGGAATGTTTTTAATTCGCTAACCGGAAAATAACCACTTCTTGCCAACACACTATAAAAAAGAGGTGAAATATGTCCGTTAGATAGAAAAAAAACATCTTCTTGCTTCCCATCCATTGCAAATGCAGGATTGTGCTTCATGATATCAAAATACAAAGCTGTTAAGAAATCTGCACAACCCAAAGATCCGCCAGGATGACCGGATTTACAACCATGAACCATGCGTAAAATATCTCTGCGTACTTGGGATGCTGTGTTTTTTAAAGTAGTTATATCAGCCATTGGAATTATATTGAATTAACAAATTTTGTTGCGAAACGGCTCAAAAGTATAAAATGACATGTTTTTTTCAGACTTTTGTTACCCACATTTTAGGATAAACACCTAACCATGCATAAAACCATCGATATAAGCCTTTTGCCCGAACAATGTTTGGATGATAAAACTACCAATCAACATTTGTTAAAAAATTCGGGATTTACAAATGCTACCGGCTTCCGGATTTTAAGAAAATCATTGGATGCCCGTCGACAGCCAATACGTTACAACTTACAGGTAGAAGTTTATTGGGATGAAAAGCCACCGATAATTCCGTCTGATTTTGATTTTAAACCGGTAAATAATGCCCCACATGTTGTAATTATTGGAAGTGGGCCGGCAGGTTTGTTTGCCGCTTTAAAATTAATTGAAAAAGGAATCAAACCTATTGTTATCGAAAGAGGCAAAAATGTGCGTGATAGAAGAAGGGATTTGGCTCAAATAACCCGCAACATGACGGTTAATCCGGAATCTAATTATTGCTTTGGTGAAGGAGGGGCCGGCACTTATAGCGATGGTAAACTTTATACCCGATCTACCAAACGAGGGGATGTAAACAGGATATTAAGACTATTGGTAAAACATGGCGCGAAAGAAGAAATATTGTATGAAGCCCATCCCCATATTGGAACCAACAAACTTCCAGAAATAATAATTGCCATAAGAAATACCATCGAACATTACGGTGGTGAAATTCATTTTAATAGTAAACTCACCGATATTATTATAGAAAATAATAAGGTAAAAGCCGTTGAAATAAATGGTAATGTAAAGCTAGAAACATCCCATATTATTCTTGCTACAGGTCATTCGGCACGCGATATTTTTACACTACTAGCCCAAAAGGAGATTTTAATTGAAGCCAAACCATTTGCATTAGGTGTAAGAATTGAACATCCACAAACTTTAATCGATTCCATTCAATACAAATGCGATAACCGAGGAGATTTTCTTCCTCCGGCTTCTTATTCAATCGTAAACCAATCACTTGGAAGAGGCGTGTTTTCTTTTTGTATGTGTCCGGGAGGAATCATTGCTCCTGCTGCTACGGCTCCGGGAGAAATTGTGGTTAATGGATGGAGTCCGAGTAAACGCAACAATGCATTTGCCAATTCGGGTTTGGTAGTTACGGTAGATGAAAATGATTTTAAACCTTATGCCAAGTTTGGACCATTGGCTGCCATGCAATTACAGTCGGCGGTTGAACAAAAATGTTTTGCCGTTAGTGGAAATCTGCAAGCTCCTGCCCAAAGGGTATTAGATTTTGTAAATAAAGTTCACTCTGCAACTTTACCCGATTGTTCCTATTTACCGGGAATAAAAAGTAGCGCCCTCGATGATGTTTTACCTGATTTTATTGCCAAATCGCTCCGAGATGCATTGCAATCTTTTGGTAAAAAATTAAAGGGTTATGTTACCAACGAAGCAGTGATGATGGCTACCGAATCCCGAACATCTTCTCCGGTTCGAATTCCACGTGACAAGGAAACACTAGAGCATCCACAAATCAAAGGATTGTATCCATGTGGTGAAGGCGCCGGATATGCAGGAGGAATTATAAGCGCTGCTATCGACGGAGAAAGATGTGCCGAAGCGCTATCAAATACTTTTGTTCCTAAAAATTCGTAAAAGGATGATGGAACAATCCAATTTAACCAACAACACCGAAAAGCCTTTTGTTTATTTTTTTATATATTTACTTATGCTATTCAAATCAAAAGGACATTTAATTTTGTTGCTATTATTTATTGGTATAACAGGTTGTTCCTTTTCACAAAATAACCATACCGAAACAACCAAAGCAGATACTTTAATCAAAAAAAACATGCAAAACACAATTGAGATTCAGAAAACGGAAGAAGAATGGAAAAAGGAATTAACTCCGGAACAATATGCCGTTCTAAGAGAAAAAGGAACCGAACGTCCGTTTACCGGTAAATTTGAAGACCATTGGGAGGCAGGAACCTATACTTGTGCGGCATGTGGAAATGAATTGTTTCAATCAGCAACCAAATTTGATGCCGGTTGCGGATGGCCAAGTTTTTATGAAGCATTAGACAAAACCAAAGTAATTGAAAAATTAGATAAAACACATGGCATGATGCGAACCGAAATAATATGTGCAAAATGTGGTGGTCATCTGGGACATGTATTTAATGATGGACCAAATCCAACCGGTTTGCGTTATTGCATTAATTCGGTTTCATTAGATTTTAAAGAAAAATCCAAATAAACTCCAACTTTTCAACCTCCGTTTTTCGTAAAATCTATTTTACAAATTAAATTTTCTTACTGATTTGATGTAACTTGCAAGTATCCAAATCAGATTATGAAAAAATTTCTCCTACTATTTTTACTTGTTCTACTTACCGGCATTGCCAAATCGCAAGTTGTTGGAGCCGAAATAACTTACCGATGTTTGGATGCAAATGGGACTTACGAAGTAACTTTGGTGTATTACAGGGATTGCAATAGCAATACCATTTGCGCCGGTACCAATTGTGCATCCTTAGGCGGATGTGCCAAACTGGTTGATGTTTATGGCGGTGATCCTGCCTATATCAATACCAAGTTTTATACCATCAGTTTATTTGCAACGAGTGTACGGGATGTGATTATGTCGCCAAATTGTGAAATAAAAACGATATGTGATAACCTAGGTTGTGTAACTCCCGGTAAATTTAATATTGGATACGAACGCTACGAATTTAAAGGCACCATCAATATCGGTCCGTCGTCGGCTGTTCCTTCTAATTGCTGTGCGATTCGATTTACCTATAATGAGTGCTGCAGAAATCCGAATATGCAGTCGTTTAATGCAAATAACTCCAATTATTACACCGATGCTTTGGTGAATCGATGTGTTGCAACTTATCCAAATTGCAATTCAGCAAAATTTACCAATGATCCAAATTTTACGATAAGCTCAGGGCCGGTTTATAATTTCAACCATGGAGCAATAGATGCGGATCAGGATTCATTGGTTTATAGTTTCACGCCATCGCTAAATGCATACAATTCAAGTGTAGCTTATACGCCGCCATACGATTATATGCTGCCAATGAATTATTCTTCAGGACTTCCGATTTACCCCAATGGAATGAACTGCAATCCGATTAATGGTGATTTCTATTTTAAGCCTTCCAGCTTTCCGTTTTTAGGCTCCATAGCCATAAGGGTTGATCAATACCGTAAGATAAATAACAATCCTGTTTTGGTGGGAATTATTCGTCGGGACTTTCCTTTAAATATTATTTCCTCATCCAACAACAAGGCACCAACATTGGTAACTTTACCTGCAGGTATTCCTACATCGTCGCCAAAAACATCTTTTGAAATTTGTGCGGGTTCAACCTTATGTTTTACCGTAACTGCAAAAGATACCGATTACTTAACCGATACAACTTATTTAAGCTGGAATCATGCACTCGAAAAATACGGGGCAACTTTTACCCCCAATTATACGGCAAACAGAGATACCTTCGGACCACGGGAAGATTCTTACACGTTTTGCTGGACACCACCGGATAGTGTTGCCAACAGATCAAACGACCAACCATTTACATTTACAATAACTGCAGAAGATAACCATTGTCCGTATGTAGGATTTATAACAAAAGCATTTAGCATTAAAGTATATCAACGTGCTTCAGTTACGATGCAGAAAAAAATGATGGATTGCAATAAATGGGAACTATCTTATATAAAAAACTTCACTGTTCCAACCCAAACTTTTCATTCTGTTAGATGGCGAATTGCTAACCAACCAAATGATTTTACTTTTGCAAATGGATTTAAAACTTATTTAAATGTTCAGAATACTCCAATAGTACATTTTAACAGTGCAGGTAAATATTTGGTTGAGTTAGTAATCGACATGCCAAGTAACGGAATATGCAGCAAAACATTTTATGATACCGTTGAAGTAGTGCAAGCTCTGCCGATTTCAACTACAAAAGACACAACATTTTGTAGCTTGGGGAACACCTTATCGGTTAAAGTATTACAAACCGACACAGCTATCGATAATTACAAGTGGTATGTGTTGCCGGACACAAACAATGTATTGGTTACTTTAACCCAATTTAATGCAACTCCCAACAAGGGTACTTCCTATTTGTTACGGGCAACTGATACAGAAACCGGCTGTACATTTAGCGATACTACCCGCATAAATGTAGCTGCAATTAAGCCCAATTTTTCCATTAACAACAACAACCAATGTTTTAAAGGGAATCAGTTCATTTTCACTAATCAGTCGGTGGATACATCAAATAATCCTTTAAATTATATTTGGCTATTCTCCAATGGCGACACCTCTCAATCAGCTACCTCTGTAACTAAATCCTTTAATAGTATTGGTAATTATGTAGCCAAATTAAAAGTTTCCACCTTATTTGGTTGCGTTGACTCTATCTCTAAAACATTTGCCGTAAACATTTCGCCCATCGCTAAATTTACCATTACATCCGACTCCATTCAATGTTTAAAAGGAAATAGTTTTACCTATGCTAATCAATCTACAGCAGGATCTGATGCATTGTCTCATTTCTGGATATTAGGCAATGGGAATACCTCCATTTTAACCAATCCCCCGGCCTCTTCCTATTTAACATCAGGAAATCATTATGTTAAATTAATTACAACCACCCTTTCCAATGCATGCCAGGATTCAATAACGGATACCATCAAAATCAATCCAACACCTTCAGTAAATTATACTATAAATAACAATACACAATGTTTAAAAGGAAATATTTATACCTTTTTAAATCAATCGTCCATAAGTAGTGGCAGTATTTCGCAGCTATGGACTTTTGGTGATGGCAATGGAACAACATTCTCCTCTCCTAGTTATGTGTTTGGTTCCAGTGGTCCATTTCAAGTTAAGCTGAAAATAACTTCTAATTTGGGTTGTATGGATTCGATGATCAAAAATGTGGAAGTATTGCCATCCCCAATCGCAGATTTTACTGTGCAGGATTCGGTCCAATGCCTAGGTATACCGTTTGTTTTTACCAACCAAACAAAACTCACTTCCGGTACTTATACTTCGAAATGGGATTTGGATGATGGCACCCTGATTAATAGCGAGGATTTAGTTGCTAATTTCCCTTATGCCGGCACCTTTTTAGTGCAACTAAAAATTGTAACAGATCGATTTTGCAAGGACTCATTCACCAAAGAAGTAGTGGTGTTGGAGAAACCCAACTTACCCGAAATAACAGGAGATACCCTTGCCATTAGACACAGTACAAAAGTATATTCCACCATCCAAAATACAGGATCCGTTTACCATTGGATTATCACAGGAGATTCCTCCCATTCAACCAATAACCATATAGCAACCGTAAATTGGGGACCATCAGCCGGAGGAACAGTTTCGGTTAGTGAATCCAATACATTAGGATGCAATAGCGACACAACAAAAATCAATGTGCGCGTTATTCCAAAAACCGGTTTGTCCGAAAATAATACCTTAAACGAATTGGTTGTTTATCCGCAACCGGCTTTCGAAAAATTATTCTTATCAGGAGATATTACTAACATTAGCGAAGCCCAATTATTAAGTATGGAAGGGAAAATCCTGGTAAAATTTAACAAAAATGAAATTGATAGCAGAGAGTTACATTTTGCCGGATTAAATTCAGGTGTTTACTTTTTAAAAGTCGTTGACAAAAAGCAAACCGAAAGGATAATTAAAATTAGCGTGGTTCGTTAAGTTGATATTTAGTCTTAAAAAAACTAATCGACTCTTGCATGTCAGCTTACCAATTAATATATCTATAGATGAAGCACTTTAAATTTGTTTATACCCTTGCTGTTGTTTCAATTTTTACGGTTTCATGTTCCACTATATCGTATTCACCCAAATTAACCTTAGATGTTAGTCCGAAAACCATTCAAAAATCAGTTCAAGTAGAAAAATTCATAGACTCGTCTCCACTTGAGGACAAACAAAATCCTTTTCTTGGGTTGTCGGTAACAAATCAAGAATCACTTTCAGGTGAACTAAACCTGGAAGTTACCAATGCTATTATTTCAGATTTTTCTGTAAATGCTGTATTTAGTTCTATCAGCAGGAAGTTGGAAAAACCGGATTATTTGATGAAGGGTGAGATTATTAAATTCAATGGAAAATCAACCTTGAATAATTATGCCAAAGCATCTTATGTAATGGCACTTGCTGCATTCATTATTGCCCCAATTGCAGCCGAGCCTTTGGTATATTTAGGAACAATTCCGCTTTTTACCTGGTATCTTGGAATACCGATTTCAAACAACACTTCCGAAATTTCAATCGTTATAAAATTATACGATAAAAATAATTTGTTGGTTGGCACCTATCAGAATGATATTAGTAGCAGAAAGTCCTCGAACATGTATAACAATAGATCCCTGGCTGTTCCAAGCATGACCAATAAGTTATTCAGTGAAGCCATTCAAAATATCCGAATGCAAATTATACAGGACATCGATAAATTAAATGCGCAGTAGTGAATCCGTATCGTGATTAGTGCATTAATTTAGGGAATACCTGAGGATTATAAGCATGCATCATATCCGCGATGGCATCAAAAATATTTTCTGCATTTGGTTTACTGAAATAATCTCCGTCGGTACCATAAGCCGGACGATGTTCTTTCGAAGTGATGGTTAAAGGTTTTGCATCCAAATACTTGTATCCATCCTGGGTTTCGAGTATCTGTTGCATGATGTATGCACTCGCTCCTCCCGGAACATCTTCATCAATCACAACCAGTTTATTGGTTTTCTTTAAAGAGTCAACAATACGGTGGTGTATATCAAACGGCAAAAGCGATTGCACATCAATCAATTCACAACTAATTCCCAATTCGGATAACTGTTTGATTGCATCTTCAATAACCCGTAAAGTTGAACCATAGCTTACGATTGTTACATCATTTCCTTCTGTCAATATTTCAGGTTTTCCCAATGGAACCGTATATACCCCTAAATTATCCGGTAATTTTTCCTTTAACCGGTAACCATTTAAACATTCAATAATCAAAGCAGGTTCATCGCTTTGTAGCATGGTATTATAGAATCCTGCAGCTTGGGTCATGTCTCTTGGAACAAGCACATGCATTCCCCGAATGGCATTTATAATCATTCCGATGGGCGACCCTGAATGCCAAATACCTTCTAGGCGATGTCCGCGAGTCCGAACAATTAATGGGGCCTTTTGTCCTCCTTTAGTGCGGTACTGCAATGTTGCTAAATCATCACTTAATGGTTGTAATCCATATAACAAATAATCCAGGTATTGAATTTCTGCAATTGGTCTGAGTCCACGCAAAGCAGCTCCAATACCTTGTCCGATGATAGTCAATTCGCGTATTCCGGTATCAAATACCCGATTTTCTCCGTATTTATCTTGTAATCCTGCAAATCCCTGGTTTACATCACCAATCTTACCAACATCTTCACCAAACGCAAAAACCCTTGGGTCGCGTGCCAAAGCAAGGTCAAAAAAGGCTTGCATTATTTCCCTGCCATCCACCATTTTACTGCCCTCGCTATAGGCAGGTTTTATTTCTTCAATTTTTAAGGCCGACTCATTGGATTGACTGTACAAATTAGAATTGTACCGATCATAATTCAGCAATTCAAATTGCTTTTTAAAGGCAATCAGCGCTTCTCGTTCCGAATTATTTTCGTGCATCGTAATTCGCAATGCTTTATGCAAAGCCACCCCAATATCTTTTCGTATTGGTTCAGAAGTACCAGCTAAATTATCTGCTATTGAATCCAATGATTCTTGGTAAGATGTGGCAGATCCAAGTGCCCGAATATATCCCGATGCTTCTTCTACCTCCTTTTTAATTGGTGTTAAATAAGCTTCCCAGGCAGCCTTTTTAGCGTTATTGACATATTTTTTAGCGTCAGCATCCATGGAATCCAATTCGCTTTCGGTGGCGATTCCATTGGAAATAATCCATTCTTTAAACTTCTTTATACAATCATATTCAACCTCCCAGGCCAAACGTTCCGGCGATTTATACCTTTCGTGGGAGCCGGATGTTGAATGTCCTTGTGGTTGTGTTAATTCTCTTACATGGATTAATGCCGGAATATGTTTTTCTCTTGCAATCGATGCTGCTTCTTCATAAACCCTGCATAATTCAGGATAATCCCAACCATTAACCGTATAGATATTATATCCTTCGCCTTTCTTATCGCGTTGAAATCCCTTCAATATTTCGGAAATATTTTCCTTGGTTGTTTGGTATTTTGCCGGCACCGAAATACCAAAAGCATCATCCCAAACCGAAACTATCATAGGAATCTGTAAGACTCCTCCGGCATTGATTGCCTCAAAAAAATGACCCTCACTAGAAGAGGCATTCCCGATTGTGCCCCATGCAATTTCATTCCCATTATCCGAAAAATCATTGACTTTTAAAATATCTGCATTTTGGCGATAATACTTTGAGGCATGTGCCAATCCTACCAAACGTAACATCTGACCGGCAGTTGGTGATATATCAGAAGACGAGTTTTTCTGGTTTTTCAATGATTTCCAAGCTCCGTCATTCTCCAGACTTCTTGTCCCAAAATGTCCGTTCATCATACGACCTGCACTGGCAGGTTCGGCTTCCTGATCGGTATGGGCATACAATTGTGCAAAAAATTCCTGCACAGAATGTTGTCCGATAGCCATCATAAAAGTTTGGTCGCGGTAATAACCGGAACGAAAATCCCCGTTTTTAAACGCTTTTGCCATGGCTAATTGGGGCAATTCCTTGCCATCACCAAAAATACCGAATTTAGCTTTTCCGGTAAGCACTTCTTTGCGACCCAATAAACTTGCGTGTCGGCTACGGCATGCGGTTTCATAATCTCCAAGAACAGCATTCCTGAAATCTTCTATTGTTAATTTGGCACCCTCCGTTTTACCCATACCCATGGCAATTTATAATTGCCAAATATATAATCCCTTGCCTTAAATATTCTATGTTGAAAAAAATTAATTTAAGAAACATTTATGTCAGTTAGGTTTATTAATATTGCATTGCTTCCTATATTTGCTGGTCACTGAAGATTTTTTGGAACAGTATTTGATTAACAACACGTATAATATTTTAAAAACACATATGAAAAAGTTCATTATTACCGCCATAATAGCTGTTTCGGGTATTACAGCTTATGCACAAACCGCTGCAGGTGAAGCGCCTACAGAAAACAAAAACCAAGCAGAAATCGTTTTCGACAAAGAAATACATGATTTTGGTGTGATACCCCAAGGAACTCCCGCTTCTTTTACGTTTACCTTTAAAAATGGTGGCAAAGAATCTTTGATAGTAACCAGAGCGTCAGCATCTTGTGGATGCACAACGCCTGAATGGACCAAAGAACCAATTAAAAAAGGTGGTAAAGGTTTTGTGAAAGCAACTTACAACGCTGCAAGTGTTGGACCATTTACAAAGCAAGTTACGGTTGAGTCGAATGGAAAGAAACCTACCACTATACTTACGATAAAAGGAGAAGTTAAAGCTCCTGAATATATCAATCCACAGTTGTTAGAGAAGAAATAAGGTCACATAATCTAATGAAGAACATACTATTTACTTTACTTCTGCTTTTGTCGGGCACTTATTTATTTGCCCAGGATAAAACAGAACCAAAAGCAGAAATAAAATTTGAGACAACGGAACACGATTTCGGTAAAATCAAAGAAGGAACCATGGCGGTTTACGAGTATAAGTTTACCAATACCGGGAAAGCCCCATTGGTACTAAGCACGGTACAGCCATCTTGTGGTTGTACTACACCTGAATGGCCGAAAGAACCAATTGCTCCGGGTGCAACTTCAAAAGTAAAAGCTGTATTTAATTCGTACGCAAGACCTGGTCATTTCGAAAAATCTATATCCGTTAAATCGAATGCAACCACCCCTGAAATCACCTTACGATTTAAGGGAGAGGTAGAAGCAACGCCTATCGAACCACAATCTCCTGTCAGGAATCAAGGAATTGAATAACCACATTTAAATCCCCCTTTTTAAGGGGGATTTTTGTTTTAGACCTATAATGTTATTTTTGCCCTCCTTTTAATAAACAAAAATTATGATCATTGGTGTACCAAAAGAAATTAAAAATAATGAAAATCGTGTTGGTTTAACTCCTGCCGGAGTTTCTGCATTTACCAAAGCAGGCCACAAAGTATTTGTTCAAACCTCTGCAGGAAATGGCAGTGGCTTTAGTGATGCTGAATACAAAAAAGCCGGAGCTAGCATGCTTAGCACCATTCAGGATGTGTACAAAAAAGCCGAAATGATTATTAAGGTGAAAGAGCCTATCAAACAAGAATACAATTTGATAAAAGAAGGCCAATTGCTTTTCACTTATTTTCACTTTGCAAGTTATGAGCCACTTACCAAAGCCATGATTAAAAGCAAAGCAGTTTGTTTGGCTTATGAAACAGTTGAAAAAGCTGATCGTTCATTACCATTGCTGGTTCCAATGAGTGAAGTAGCAGGTAGAATGAGTGTGCAAGAAGGAGCAAAATACCTAGAGAAACCAATGGGTGGAAGAGGTATTTTATTGGGTGGCGTTCCAGGTGTTCGTCCAGCTAATGTATTGGTATTGGGTGGAGGTATTGTTGGAACCCAAGCTGCTAAAATGGCGGCAGGATTAGGTGCTGATGTAACTTTAATGGATATTTCATTGCCTAGATTACGTCAATTAGATGACTTATTAGATAAAAACTGCAAAACAGTTTATTCAAACGAATACAATGTACGTGAAGCAATAAAAACTGCTGATTTAATTATTGGAGCAGTATTAATCCCGGGTGCAAAAGCACCATCGCTTATAACCCGCGATATGTTAAAAACAATGAAACCCGGTACTGTAATGGTTGACGTTGCAATTGACCAAGGTGGATGTTTTGAAACATCGAAAGCTACAACCCATGAAGATCCAATTTATGTAATTGATGAAGTAATTCATTATTGTGTGGCAAATATGCCGGGTGCGGTTCCTTATACTTCTACGCTTGCTTTAACAAACGCAACTTTGCCTTATGCTTTACAACTTGCCAATAAAGGATGGAAAAAAGCTTGTGCAGAAAATCCGGAATTAAAACTTGGATTGAATGTTGTGGATGGAAAGGTAGTATACAAAGGCGTTTCAGATGCCTTTAAATTAAAATATACCGATGTAAGTGAGGTATTAAAATAAATCTATACCGAAAACTTCTCTAAAAAAAAGACAACTCAAAAGGTTGTCTTTTTTTATTTGGCTGAAGTATACTAAACTTGCTTCTCACTCTTTAATTAAACTTCATGATTGTTATAAAACACCACCGCTTTATTCCTGATAAATTAAAAATTGATAATTGGGATGCTATTGAACCCTTTTTCAAACAACTTTTTGAAAGAGAAATTAATTCGAAAGAAGAATTAGAAATCTGGTTACGTCAGAGAAGCGAATTGGAAGCGTTTATAAGCGAGAATTTAGCATGGCGATATGTAAGAATGACATGTGATACAACCAACTCCGAGTTGGAAAAGCAATATCTGTTTTTTGTATCGGAGATAGAACCTAAAATTGCACCATATTCAGATTCACTTAACAGGAAGCTAATCGAAAGTTCTTTTATAGAAGAATTAGATGCAGATAAATACTTTATATACCTGCGTGGAATCAAAAAAGAGATAGAAATTTTCAGAGAAGAAAATATTCCACTAATTTCTGAAATCCAGACTGAGTCGCAGAAATACGGATCAATCGTTGGATCGATGATGGTTGAAATGGAAGGTAAGGAATTAACTTTACAGCAAGCATCTAATTACCTAAAAAATCCTGACAGAAATATCCGGGAAGAAGCATTCAGAAAAATTAATGAGAAGCGGAAACAGCATGCAGATGAATTGGATAATTTATTCCAAAAACTTTTATCATTGAGAAACCAGGTAGCCATCAATGCAGGTTTTGCCAACTTCAGAGATTATATGTTTGCTGCTCTTGGACGATTTGATTATAGACCTGAGGATTGTTATGCTTTTCATGATTCCATTCAACAAGAAGTTATTCCTTTAGTTAAACAATTAACTGAAAAGCGAAAAACAGAACTCGGTGTTGACACTTTACGTCCCTGGGATATGGAAGTAGATACAAAAAACAGAGAAGCACTAGAACCCTTTACAAGTGGTGCCGATTTATTGGATAAAACAATCCATTGCTTGAAAAAGGTAGACGAGTATTTTGCATGGTGTATAGAAACCATGGATAATATGGAGAGACTGGATCTCGAATCCAGAAAAGGTAAAGCTCCCGGAGGTTACAATTATCCTATGGCGGAAACTAATGTTCCGTTTATTTTCATGAATGCTGCGAGTTCGACAAGGGATGTTGAAACAATGGTTCATGAAAGCGGGCATGCGGTACACTCCTTCCTTTGCAAGGATCTCGAATTATCCTCTTTTAAGAATTGTCCAAGTGAAGTTGCTGAACTGGCTTCTATGAGTATGGAATTACTGAGTTACGAAGGACAGGATGCCTTTTATAAAAACCCTGCGGATTTAATAAGGGCAAAAGAAGAACACTTAGAAGGAATAATTAAAATACTTCCATGGATTGCATTGGTTGATAAATTCCAACACTGGATTTATACCCATCCGAATCATCAGGCAGACGATAGAAAAAAACAATGGATTCAATTAAGCAAAGAATTTGGAACCGGAATAACGGATTGGAGTGGCTTAGAAGATTTTCAAGAAATATCATGGCAAAAACAATTGCATATTTTTGAAGTGCCTTTTTACTATATAGAATATGGTATGGCTCAATTAGGAGCTTTAGGAGTTTGGCGAAATTACATGCAAAACAAGCAAGAAGGATTAAAACAATATAAGGCAGCTTTACAGCTTGGATATACAAAAACCATAGGTGAAATTTACAAAACAGCAGGAATAGAATTTGATTTTTCTACAAAAAATATTAGAGCTTTGATGGAATTCGTTAAGGCTGAAATGAACAAATTAAAGTAGCATATTTATGAAGATATTTTGTGTTGGACGAAATTACAGTGAACATGCAAAAGAACTAGGAAATGCCATCCCTCAAAATCCGGTCATATTTTCGAAACCGGATACAGCATTAATAAAAAACGGTGAGCCTTTTTATATTCCTGATTTTAGTAAAGACATACATCATGAAGCTGAATTGGTTATTAAGATTTGTAAAACCGGAAAAAACATTGCAGAAAAATTCGCCTCTTCATACTATAAGGAAATTGGTTTTGGAATTGATTTTACAGCACGCGACGTACAAAATTCACTCAAAGAAAAAGGTCTACCCTGGGAATTGGCAAAAGGATTTGACGGATCCGCTCCACTTGGTAATTTTATTCCGGTAAATGAATTAAATATTTCAGACATCAACTTCTATCTTAAAAAGAATGGGACAATTGTTCAACAAGGTAACAGCAATCAGATGTTATTTTCATTTAACAAAATAATTAGCTTCCTATCCCAATATTTTACTTTGAAACAAGGTGATTTAATTTACACAGGAACACCATCTGGGGTGGGATCAATTGCACAAGGAGATAAACTTGAAGGATATATGGAAGATAAGCTCTCCTTTACCTGTGAAATCAAATAAAATGATATTGGTTGGTTTAAAAACTTCTATTCAACCAACAAGTTAACCTCACTTAATTCCAATTCATTTAGATTGAAATTTTTAACTTAGAATTAAACTCTAGGGAACAAGGAATTCAGTATGTCAAAAGTGATTGGTTTGGTAATAAATTCTTTAACCGTGTTATAATATTTCGATTTTTCTTTGTCCTCATCAATACTGGAAGACGAAAGAATAAATATACTTTCCTCCTCCTGACAATTATAACTTTCAAGAAATGACCATCCATCCCTATGCGGCATATGCAAATCGAGGAAAATAACCCTATTTACATTTTTATTTCGACTGAGGTAAGCCAAACTAGAATCCACATCTTCAAATACCTTTACCGGTACATTATTAAAATAGTTTTCACAAATTCTCAAGGTTATCAGTCTTGGAATTGAAGAATCGTCTATAATACAAACTTCTTGTAAAGTTTTAATATCTGAGACTCTTTGATCAAATACTGCTTTTAGTTGATTCATAAATATTACCGACTGATTGTTAAGAATTTTGAAATTTTATGTTTAACGCCATTTTCATCTGTAAATTCAATGATATAGAAATACGTTCCATCTGGTATTTTATCACCAATTACAATTCCGTTCTTCGACTCGCCATCCCAACTATTATCATAGTTTGGACTTTCGTAAATAAGGTTACCCCAACGATTGTAAACTGCGAAAAACAATTGGTAGTTTTTCGGATTTTCGATGTAGTAATAATCATTAACTCCATCCCCATTAGGAGAGAAACCGGTAGGTACTTTAACCGGCGGTAATACCGGATTTGTTAATAAGATAATTGTAGGCTCTTTCTCATCCGGATTGCCATCATCATCCGGATCAGGTTTTAACCCATCTGTTGAAACATCCTTGGTTGTTTGTGTGCCGGTAGTATCGATTGCTTTAGCTATTGCGGTATTAAAGAACAGACCGTAGTTTTCGTTTGGTGTTATCCTAACAGTAAATATAATTGTATCTGATTTACCCGGAGCAAGTGTGCTTTGTAATGGATTCAATAATAATGTATCACTGCGTCCATTAAAGCTATTATTAAACTTCAGAGTACCGGTTGAAACAATTGCATTTACTACTTTAAATGTTGTAGGAGACGGGAAAGTTCTGTTTAAATTATCACCTACTTGAACATTTGTAAGAGGCATTTTTCCAAGATTCGATACAATTAATTTATACGTAACATCAAAAGTTCCATTTGCATTATCAATAGGTTCGGAGGCGCTTTTTGCAAGACCAATAACAGGTGTAGGTAATAAACTAAATATAGTAGGTTTACTATTAGCCGTATCGCCAGGATTATCATTACCTGAAGGATCAGGATTGTTACCAGCTGTTGATGTATCGGATGTATAACCTCCGGTAATATCACCTGTTGCACTACCAATAGCCAGATTCGTAAATGGTCCATAAAATCCTTTAGGAAGAATATTGACTGTAAATATTATGGTTCCGGTTTCTCCAGGTAATAATGAACAACTCGCAGTATCCAATAATTCAGCATTTGAATCTAAACCATTGAATAGGTTATTTGCCACAAGTCCACCCATTGTAATTGGAGAAGACTTAACTGTGTAAAGTGATGGTGACGGAATAGTTTTTGTTAAATCATCTTTAACACTTATTCCTCTTAATTTTTCTTTGCCGTAATTTTTAACATAAATAATAAATCCAACATCATAACTGCCATCGCTTTGAAGTACAGGATTAGTAGAAGTTTTAGCTATTCCTATTAACGGGCGAGAAATAAACTTAATATTTAATGCATTGCTATCTCCGGTATGTAAAATATCGATAGGAAGTCGTACAGATACTCCATTCCTAATCGAATCTGATTCAAACTTCTTATGAATAGCTGTTTTTACATTCAAAATTATGGTTTGGTTGATTCCGAATTCTTTATTCAGCGTCAATGAACCTGTTAAACTATCGTAAGTTCCATCTGCTGTTGAATAAGAAACGATAGATAATCCTTCACCTGGTTCTTCTTTAACCTCAATATTTTCTCCGGTTTGAATTTTGGAATCTCCCCTATTGGTAATTTTAATACTGTAATTCAAAGTATCACCCGGTTTACAAATCTTACTTTCACTCTCTTTAATAATTGCAAGATCAACATGTCTACCTACTACAGTTTTTACTGTATCAGATGAACCTTTAATGATAATATCTCCTGTATCTAAACCAATTGCTGTTGCACAATTAGTTACAATATGAGCAAATAAATCTTCCATTGTCACAATATGATATGCTTCAACAAAAGTGGAGTCGGCTACTTTTAACATGCCGATTAAACCATATTCCGGCTTAGTAATCGTGGCATTGCTATCATATACTGTTATAGCAGGTAAATCCACATTCCCTGTGTTTTCAATTGTTATCTGGTATTTAATTGTATCTCCGATGTTGCTATATGTACCGGTAGAAATAACTTTCTTTCTTAAAACCATTCTCGAAACTGCCGGAGGTAATGAACTACATGAAGGTGTTGCCGGAGGATAATTAACCATTATGGTATCTGTAGGATTCACACTAAATACGATTCTGGCATTAGGCCTAACACCCAAGAATCCATCATCGCATTGACGCCATACACCATTTGTTAAACACCATCCCGGCCAGCTAGTTGGATTACCAAATGCATCCGGTTTAGTTCCTGCATATAAAATATCTGCCGCCAACGGTTGATTTGTCATTGGTGTCAATGCATCGAGTTTAGAGCCATCACCATTTAACCAAGTAATAGTAAGTGGAATAGAATTATCAGGGGTGAAATTTGGAATTACTTTATAATGAACGTAAGGTACATCACTTATACATTTAGGAGATACAGTAATTTGCATTCCTCTTTTCACATTTAAAATGATTGTAGCTGTGTCGCAATTTCCTGAATTGCAAATTCTATAAACAACATTATATATTCCTTCCCAAGTACCCGGAGGAATAATAATTACACCATTTGAATCAATCATTACACCACTTAATCCACCATTATTTACTAAACCAATTGTAACGGAAGAGTTGTTAACAATTAACACTCCGGCTAAAGTATCGTTAGATAATATATGACCTAATGTATCGCCTTTTGCACCATCGATTGGAATATTTCTGTAATCATCAAGTATGGCATTAATACTTGGTTTAACACCGGTAGAAACGGTATCCGTGCTATCTCCTTCCGGAGTAACATCAATTGGCAATTTTACCAATACAGCATTCTTTATTTCTGTTCCAATGAAGGTTACAGAAACTCTTGCTTTTACTTTTAATGTTATGGATTGATAGATTCCAAAATCATTGTTTAAAATTAATGCGCCATTTACTGCATTATATGTACCAAAAGAAGTAGAATAAGATCCAATTGTTAATCCAATTGAAGGTTGATCTGTTATTGTCAACTGCTCCCCTGCCAATAGTTTTGATGCACCATTATTTGAAATAGTAATGGTGTATCCAATAGTATCTCCGGCTGTTACTAAAGGCATATCGCTGGTTTTAACAACAGTTAAATCAATTGTCCTTCTTACTTCGGTAATTGTTGTATCTGACTTGGCTTCTACAGGTACATTTCCTGTATCCAATCCCAACCCTTTGGCATAATTAATAACTTTCTGATTTTTCATATCCGATAAAGTTATAATGTGGTAAGCATATACACCTGCGCTATCTCCAGCAGGAATTGAACTAATCATTCCACCTGAAGGTACTGTAATTTGTGCATTGCTGTCGGTTACTACAATAGATTTTAAGGCTGTATTGCCTGTATTTTCAACAACTATTTTATACTTAATGGTATCTCCAACATTGCGATAAGGTCCATTAGATACAACCCGTTTGCGCATTGTCATTTTTGAAACAGCTGGTGGTAACGAACTACAATTTGGTGTTGCAGGTGGATAACTAACTAATACTGTATCAGAAGGATTTACACTGAAGATCATTTTGGCATTAGGTCTAACACCAAGGAATCCATCATCACATTGGCGCCATACGCCATTTGTTAAACACCATCCCGGCCAGCTGGTAGGATTACCGTTGATATCAGGTTTGGTTCCGGCATATAAGATGTCGGCTTCAAGTGTTTGATTAGAAATAGGACTCATTGTAGTTAATAAACTACCATTTCCATTTAACCATGTTATGGTCACTGGTTTTGATGTACCAACAGAGAAGTTAGGTGTAACCTTATAATGTACATATGGAACATCGTTTATACATTTTGGTGAGCTGGTAATTGTCAGTCCACGTTTAACACTTACAATTGCTGTTGCTGTATCACAATTATTCAAATTGCAAATTCTATAAACTACATTATAAATTCCTTCCCATGTACCAGGCAATACGGTAAGTTTTCCGGTTGTATCTATTTGTAAGCCTCCTAATCCTCCATTATTTACCAGACTAATTACTACAGAACCAGAATTGGTTATTAGCGTTCCATTTAATGAATCATTTGCTAAAATCTGGCCAACTGAACCCCCTTTGGCGCCATCCACAGGTGTACTTCTATAATCATCCAATATCGCATTGATATGTTGCTTCACATAGGTAATGACTGAATCGGTACTATCACCAGGATTTAAAACATCCGGAGGTAATTTAACCAATACCGCATTCTTAATATTAGTAGCTGTATACGTAGGCGAAACTTTTGCACGTACTTTCAATACCAGTGTATCCGCTTTTCCAAAGTTGTTATTTAATGTTAGTGCTCCGTTGGTAGGGTTATAGCTTCCGTTGGTTGTTTTATAATTTCCTATAATTAATCCGTTTGCAGGTTGTTCGATTATAGATACTATTTCTCCTGCGTTCAGGGTTGATTGTCCGTTATTCGTTACTGTAATTGTATAACTGATACTATCACCGGCAGTAATATTGGTACTATCTGCTGTTTTTATCGTAGATAAATAAATCCTACGTTTAACCGGTATCGTTACAGAGTCGGTGCTATCGATTGGGTTGGTAATATCAGGAGGTAATTTCACCAATACCGAATTCTTAATGGTTGAACTTGTGTATGTAGGGGAAACCCTTGCTCGAACTTTCAATACCAAAGTATCCGTCTTTTTAAAGTTGTTACTTAATGTTAACTCACCTGTGCTTGCATTATAACTTCCATTAGTAGTTGTGTAATTGCCAATACTCAATCCGCTTTCAGGTTGATCGATGATAGATACTACCTCTCCTGACGCAATCGTCGATATTCCATTGTTGGTTACTATAATTTTATAACTAATACTATCACCTGCTATGATGCTACTGCTATCAGATGTTTTCCTAACTGTTAAATTGACAATGCGTTCAACCGGTGTTATGGTTGTATCTGATTTACCAATTACCGGTTTATCTCCTGTATCTTTACCTAAAGCAGTTGCAAAATTTAGAACAGATTTACTTATCAAATCCGACAAGCTAACAATATGGTAAGCCATTACGCTTGAACTATCTCCAATATTAATAGAACTTATCATTCCATTAACCGGTGTTGTGATTACAGCATTACTGTCGGTAACTTTTATTTCCGACAACATTACATTTCCTGTATTCTCAACTACTATCTTATATTTAATTGTGTCGCCAATATTGTTATAATTTCCGGTTGATACTACCCGCTTACGCATTGCCATCTTTGATACCGCCGGTGGTAACGAACTACAATTTGGTGTTGCAGGAGGATAACTAACCAGTATTGTATCAGATGGATTTACACTGAATACAACTTTTGCATTTGGTCTAACCCCAAGGAATCCATCATCACACTGACGCCATACGCCATTTGTTAAACACCAGCCCGGCCAGCTTGTTGGATTGCCATTCGCATCAGGTTTAGTTCCTGCATACAATACATCTGCTTCCAATGGCTGATTTGTTATTGGACTCAATGCTGTTAACGCACTTCCATTTCCATTTAACCAAGTAATGGTTACCGGTGTGCTGTTGGTATTAAAGTTTGGCGTTACTTTATAATGTATATAAGGAATATCGTTCACACATATACTGCTGCTGATTAATGCTAACCCTCGTTTTATTCCAACTATTGCGGTTGCTGTATCACAACTTGCTCCGTTACAAATACGATATAAGATATTGTAGTTACCTTCCATCGTACCGGCTGGTATGCTTATAATACCGATGTTACTTATACTTACTCCTTTTATTCCACCACTATCCAATACACTTAGTGTTACAGATGATGGTGTACTTATTAATACACCATTCAATGTATCATTTGATAATACCTGACCTACAGTTCCGCCTTTTGCTCCATCAACCGGTGTGTTTCTGTAATCATCTATAATCGCATTAATATACGGGTTAACTATAGTAACAATGGAATCCGTGCTATCGCCAGGATTACTTATATCCGGTGGTAATTTTACTATAACCGAATTTTTAATACTGCTTCCTGTATAGGTTATTGCAATTCGTGCACGTACAGTTAAACGTATGGTATCTGCTTTTGCAAAATTGCTGTTTAAGGTTAGCCCTTTTGTATTCACATTATAAACACCATTGTTGCTAGTATACGAACCTATTGTTAATCCATTTGCAGGTTGATCCGTAATTGTTACAACTTCGCCTGTTGACATCGACGATTTGCCATTATTGATAACGGAAATTACATAAGTTACGCTGTCTCCTGCTGCATTAGTAGTTGTGTTACTGGTTTTATCAACTGTTAAATTGATCCAACGTTTTACCGGCGTGGTTATGGTATCGGTACTGTCGCCTTGTGGTGTTACATCAATTGGTAATTTCACCAATACCGCATTCTTAATGGTTGTTCCTGTATACGTTGGTGATACACGTGCACGTACTTTCAATACCAATGCATCTGTTTTGCCGAAGCTGCTATTCAACGTTAATGCTCCGGTACTTGCTTGATAACTTCCGTTGGTAGTTGTGTAATTTCCAATACTCAATCCGCTTGCAGGTTGATCTATGATCGATACTACCTCTCCTGCATTGAGGGTTGATTGTCCATTATTGGTAACGGTAATGGTATAGCTGATACTATCTCCTGCTGTTATGCTGCTGCTATCAGATGTTTTTACTGTTGTTAAATTGATCCAACGTTTTACCGGCGTGGTTATGGTATCGGTACTGTCGCCATGTGGTGTTACATCAATTGGTAGTTTCACCAATACCGCATTCTTAATAGTTGTTCCTGTATAAGTTGGTGATACACGTGCACGTACTTTCAATACCAATGCATCTGTTTTACCGAAGCTGCTATTCAACGTTAATGCTCCGGTACTTGCTTGATAACTTCCGTTGGTAGTTGTGTAATTTCCAATACTCAATCCGCTTGCAGGTTGATCTATGATAGATACTACCTCTCCTGCATTGAGGGTTGATTGTCCATTATTGGTAACGGTAATGGTATAGCTGATACTATCTCCTGCTGTTATGCTGCTGCTATCAGATGTTTTTACTGTTGTTAAATTGATCCAACGTTTTACCGGCGTGGTTATGGTATCGGTACTGTCGCCATGTGGTGTTACATCAATTGGTAGTTTCACCAATACCGCATTCTTAATAGTTGTTCCTGTATAAGTTGGTGATACACGTGCACGTACTTTCAATACCAATGCATCTGTTTTACCGAAGCTGCTATTCAACGTTAATGCTCCGGTACTTGCTTGATAACTTCCGTTGGTAGTTGTGTAGTTTCCAATACTCAATCCGCTTGCAGGTTGATCTATGATCGATACTACCTCTCCTGCATTGAGGGTTGATTGTCCATTATTGGTAACGGTAATGGTATAGCTGATACTATCTCCTGCTGTTATGCTGCTGCTATCAGATGTTTTTACTGTTGTTAAATTGATCCAACGTTTTACCGGCGTGGTTATGGTATCGGTACTGTCGCCATGTGGTGTTACATCAATTGGTAGTTTCACCAATACCGCATTCTTAATAGTTGTTCCTGTATAAGTTGGTGATACACGTGCACGTACTTTCAATACCAATGCATCTGTTTTACCGAAGCTGCTATTCAACGTTAATGCTCCGGTACTTGCTTGATAACTTCCGTTGGTAGTTGTGTAGTTTCCAATACTCAATCCGCTTGCAGGTTGATCTATGATCGATACTACCTCTCCTGCATTGAGGGTTGATTGTCCATTATTGGTAACGGTAATGGTATAGCTGATACTATCTCCTGCTGTTATGCTGCTGCTATCAGATGTTTTTACTGTTGTTAAATTGATCCAACGTTTTACCGGCGTGGTTATGGTATCGGTACTGTCGCCATGTGGTGTTACATCAATTGGTAGTTTCACCAATACCGCATTCTTAATAGTTGTTCCTGTATAAGTCGGTGATACACGTGCACGTACTTTCAATACCAATGCATCTGTTTTACCGAAGCTGCTATTCAACGTTAATGCTCCGGTACTTGCTTGATAACTTCCGTTGGTAGTTGTGTAGTTTCCAATACTCAATCCGCTTGCAGGTTGATCTATGATCGATACTACCTCTCCTGCATTGAGGGTTGATTGTCCATTATTGGTAACGGTAATGGTATAGCTGATACTATCTCCTGCTGTTATGCTGCTGCTATCAGATGTTTTTACTGTTGTTAAATTGATCCAACGTTTTACCGGTGTGGTTATGGTATCGGTACTGTCGCCATGTGGTGTTACATCAATTGGAAGTTTCACCAATACCGCATTCTTAATGGTTGTTCCTGTATAAGTTGGTGATACACGTGCACGTACTTTCAATACCAATGCATCTGTTTTGCCGAAGCTGCTATTCAACGTTAATGCTCCGGTACTTGCTTGATAACTTCCGTTGGTAGTTGTGTAATTTCCAATACTCAATCCGCTTGCAGGTTGATCTATGATAGATACTACCTCTCCTGCATTGAGGGTTGATTGTCCATTATTGGTAACGGTAATGGTATAGCTGATACTATCTCCTGCTGTTATGCTGCTGCTATCAGATGTTTTTATTGTTGTTAAATTAATCCAACGTTTAACCGGTGTGGTTATGGTATCGGTACTGTCGCCATGTGGCGTTACATCAATTGGTAATTTCACCAATACCGCATTCTTAATGGTTGTTCCGGTATAAGTTGGTGATACACGTGCACGTACTTTCAATACCAATGCATCTGTTTTGCCGAAGCTGCTATTCAACGTTAATGCTCCGGTACTTGCTTGATAACTTCCGTTGGTAGTTGTGTAATTTCCAATACTCAATCCGCTTGCAGGTTGATCTATGATAGATACTACCTCTCCTGCATTGAGTGTTGATTGTCCGTTGTTGGTTACGGTAATGGTATAACTAATACTATCACCTGCTGTTATGCTGCTGCTGTCTGAAGTTTTAACTGTTGTTAAATTAATCCAGCGTTTAACCGGTGTGGTTATCGTATCAGTACTATCTCCATGTGGTGTTACATCAATTGGTAGTTTCACCAATACTGCATTCTTAATGGTTGTACCGGTATAGGTTGGCGATACACGTGCACGTACTTTTAATACGATTGAATTGGTTTTGCCGAAGCTGCTATTCAATGTTAATGCACCGTTACTTGCATTGTAACTTCCGTTAGTGGTTGTGTAATTTCCAATACTCAATCCGCTTGCAGGTTGATCTATGATCGATACTACCTCTCCTGCATTGAGGGTTGATTGTCCGTTATTGGTAACGGTAATGGTATAACTGATACTATCTCCTGCTGTTATGCGGCTGCTATCAGATGTTTTTACTGTTGTTAAATTGATCCAACGTTTTACCGGCGTGGTTATGGTATCGGTACTGTCGCCATGTGGCGTTACATCAATTGGTAATCTTACCAATACTGCATTCTTAATGGTTGTTCCTGTATAGGTTGGCGATACACGTGCACGTACTTTCAATACCAATGCATCTGTTTTGCCGAAGCTGCTATTCAACGTTAATGCTCCGGTACTTGCTTGATAACTTCCGTTGGTAGTTGTGTAGTTTCCAATACTCAATCCGCTAGCAGGTTGATCTATGATCGATACTACCTCTCCTGCATTGAGGGTTGATTGTCCGTTATTGGTAACGGTAATGGTATAGCTGATACTATCTCCTGCTGTTATGCTGCTGCTATCAGATGTTTTTACGGTTGTTAAATTAATCCAACGTTTTACCGGCGTGGTTATAGAGTCAGTGCTATCAATTGGATTGATAATATCCGGAGGCAATTTTATTAATACTGCATTTTTAATGGTTGACGAAGTAAAGGTTGGAGAAACTCTTCCCTTAACATGAAGTATAATGGTATCAAGCGGGTCAAATGAATTATTTAAAGTTAAGGAACCATTGGACATATTATAATTACCAAAATTTGAATATGCTGAACCGATGGACAACCCCAAAGCAGGTTGTTCAATTATTTCTATTTGATCTCCGATGCTTATCGAACCGGTACCGATGTTTATTACGTTTATTCGATATGGTATACTATCTCCCGCGGTTATAGAAGAACTATCTGAGGTTTTTGTTACAGTAAGTTTAATATCTCTGCCAACTACAGTAAGGGTACCAGGAATTAAATTTATTGTATAATTTGATGTTACTACTTGATTCAATTGATCTCTTAATTCTACCCCTAGATTTGCAAAATTGATTGCATAAGTTCCTATAGGTGCCGACTCAGATGCACCAGCACTAGTTACACTAACACTCTGAACTTTTGCTCCATTGGTTAGAACACCTGCAATCAGTGAGAAAACGCTTGTGTCTGTATTAAAGACTTTGGTTGTCTTATATACTTTAACAAAATCCTTTACCTTTAACGTAATTTGTTTTGGAGTAATTTTTAAAGTATCATTTAAATAAGACAATGTATAATTACTATTTAATGAGAGTGTACCTTTATTGATTAAATAGTTTCCAATATTTTCTCCTGTATTTCTAGATAAAGCACCACTAAATGTATCCGTGCCTATCAATGGTCCGCCGTTGGTGATAATATAAGTTAAAACAGGATCAATTTCTCCATACACTTTAGTTTTTGCTTCCGCTTTCACAACAAGTGGTTTCGGCGTAATTGTCAAACTATCGTTTAGGTATGTGATACTATAATTGCTATTAACATTAAATGATCCTTGATTAATGGCATACTTTCCGACAGACTCTCCGGCACTTCTTGATAGATTACCTGTAACGCTATCACCTTGAATTAAATTTCCAACAACAAACTGGTAAGTAAGTATAGGATCATTGGCACCATATACTTTAGATTTAGCATCTGCTTTTACAACTAATGTTCTAGGTGTAATTGATAAACTATCATTAAAATAAGTAAGTGAATAATTGTTATTTAATGCCAGAGTTCCTTTGTTAATTGAATATTTACCAACGTTTTCGCCGGTAGTTCTTACCAGATTTCCTATAAAATTATCACCGGTTGCTAATGAACCAGACAATAAATAATAAGTGAGGGAAGGGTCAGTATTACCGTAAATTTTGGTTTTTGCTTCTGCTTTAACAATAACTGGTCGTACCAATATTGTTAATGTATCCAATAGATAAGTAAACTGATAATTACTCGACAAAGAAAGTGTACCTTGATGAATAGGATATTTACCAATATTTTCACCAGTAATACGACTAAGTTTACCTGCAAAAGTATCCCCAGAAATTAGAGCACCGGAAACTATTTGATAGGTAAGAACAGGATCCGAATCGCCATAAGTTTTAAATTTAACGTCTGCTTTAACAACAATCGATTTAGGTGTAATAGTTAAAGAGTCGTTAAGATAAGTAAGGGTATAATTCGGACTACTAGTTAACGATCCTTTATTAATAGAATATTTACCAACGCTTTCGCCAACAATTCTAATTACTGTTCCACTAATAGAATCTCCATTAACTAAATTTCCTGAGATTATTTGATAATTCAAAGACGGATCTGACTGTCCATAAATTTTTGTTTTCTCGTTGGCTTTAACTTGTATTGGACGAGGTAAAACTGTAAAACTATCACTGAGATAAACCAGTGAATAGTGTACAGGCAAGGATAATGTTCCTTGAGTAATTACATACTTCCCTATATTTTCACCTGCGGCTCTTATGATATTACCTGTAAATTGATCCGACCCTTGTAATGAACCGAAAACGATGTTATAGGTAAGAGTTGAATCTTGGTTGCCGTATACTTTAGAAGAAGGATTTGCTTTAACAATAATGATATTAGATCCAATTGTTAAGCTATCTCTGATATAAGTTAATATATAATTATTACCCAAAGCCAGCGATCCAATATTAATTGGATACTTTCCAATACTTTCACCTATTGTCCGGTTAATCGATCCGCTAAATGAATCTGATAATGCCAGTGAACCCGAAGTTATCTGATAAGTTAAAACAGGATCACTAGACCCATATACTTTTGATTTCGGATCTGCTTTAACCGTTATTAATCTTGGTAAGATTGTTAAAGTATCATTTAAATAAGTTAATGCATAATTGTTACCTAAAGTAACTGTTCCTATTCCTATATTATATTTACCAATATTTGAACCTGGACTTCTTAACAGGTTACCTGTAAACAGGTCATTTCCGACTAAGTTACCCGAGGTAATTTGATAGGTTAATACCGAATCTGTATTACCATATATTTTTGAGGATGGATTAGCTTTAATTGTTATTGGTCTTGGAGTTATTTCTAAAGTATCATTAATAAAGATTAATGTATAATTTGACGGTAAACTTAAAGTGCCTTGTCCTATAGAATACTTATTTACACTTTCACCATTCGATCTTACTAGAGATCCAGTAAAGTTATCACCCGGCTGAATGGTTCCTGAAACAACGGTATAGGTTAGTGACGGGTCGGAATTTCCATAAACCTTTGTTTTGGCATCTGCTTTTACAGTAATTGCAGTTAAACCAATTGTTAAACTGTCTCTAATATAAGTTAGATTGTAATTACTATTTAAACTAAGAGATCCTTGATTTATTGAATATTTTCCCAAATTTTCACCAGGAGTTCTACTTAAAGAGCCTGATATATTATCACTAAAAGATAAATCTCCTTGAACAATTAAATAGGTGAGAACCGGATCAGGCGTGCCGAAGATTTTAGCTTTTGCATCAGCTTTAACCGTAATTGATTTTGGCGTTATTGTTAAACTATCATTTAAATACGTAAATAAGTAGTTGTTGTTTAAAGTTAAAGTACCAATGTTTATCGAATACTTGCCAACGTTCTCTCCTGATGTCCTAACTAAATTACCACTAAACACATCTCCGGAAACCAAAGTTCCATTTATAATTTGATACGTTAACACAGAGTCATTGGTTCCATAAACTTTTGTCTTTGGATCCGCTTTAGCTGTGATTGATCTTTGAATAATGGTTAAACTATCTCTTACATATATTAAACTGTAGTTGCTGCTCAATGATAATGTACCCTGGTTGATTGCATACTTGCCTACATTCTCTCCTGCTGTTCTTTGTATGCTACCACTAAAATTATCGCCGCCTACAAGTGTACCGGATGTGATTTGATAGGTAAGTGTTGGATCACTTGCGCCATATACTTTTGTCAATGAATCTGCTCGTACACTAATCGGTCTTGGTGTTATACTTAATGAATCACTTTGGTATACCAAGGTATAGTTACCACTCAAACTTACACTTCCCTGACCAATCGTATAACTGCCTACATTCTCGCCTGCTGTTCTACTCAGACTTCCGCTAAAGTTGTCTCCTTCAGATAGCGTTCCAGATACAATCTGATACGTTAAACCCGGTTCACTTGCACCATATACTTTAGACTTGGCATCTGCCTTGATCGTTATGAAGTTTTTAGTAATCGATAAGCTATCTTTTATGTACGTTAAATTATAATTACTATTTAATGATAATGTACCTTGATTAATGGCATACTTGCCTACATTTTCTCCAGTTGTTCTGTTGATGCTTCCAATAAATGCATCTCCTAATACCAGACTACCATTTGTAATTTGATAGGTAAGTGTAGGGTCGGAAGTTCCGTAAACTTTTGTTTTTGCATCTGCAGTTACGGTAATCGATCTTGGATTGATAGTTAAACTATCTTTAACATATGTCAAAGTGTAGTTGCTACTTAATGATAATGTTCCTTGATTAATAACATATTTACCTACTATCTCACCTGACACCCTGTTTAAATTCCCACTAAATGAATCGGAACCTATTAATCCTCCTGCCAATATTTGATATAAAAGAGTTGGATCCGATTCTCCATAAATTTTTAATTGAGAATTGGCCTTAACTACAATGGCTTTAGGAGTAATTGAAAGACTATCATTAATATATGTAATTGTATAATTATTTCCAAGTGTTAATGACCCTTGATTTATGGAATACTTCCCAACGTTTTCACCAGATGAGCGGGTCAAACTACCACTAAATACATCCCCAGGCAATGTAGTACCTATGAGAATATAATCTAATAAAGGATCAGATGAACCAAATTCCTTTGTTTTACCATTTGCTTTTACGATTACTGATTTAGGAGTAATAGTTAATGAATCATTTATATACGTTAATATATAATTGCTATTCAATGTAAGTGAACCTTGGTTGATTGAATACTTACCAATATTCTCTCCTGAAGTACGACTAATACTTCCGCTAAACACATCCCCTCCTATTAAATTACCATTGGTAATTTGATATACCAGAATTGGATCTACATCTCCATATACTTTAGTTTTGGCATCTGCAGTAACGGTAATTGCTTTTGGTGTTATGGTTAAGCTATCTTTTATATACGTTAAGGTATAGTTGCTGCTTAGCGATAAGGTTCCTTTGTTGATAGCATACTTGCCTACACTATCTCCACTTGTTCTGTTGATGCTGCCACTAAATGCATCTCCTCCTACCAAACTTCCACTTGTTATCTGATAGGTAAGTGTAGGATCTGTTGATCCGTATACTTTTGTTTTTGCATCCGCTGTTACACTTATTGCTTTTGGTGTTATCGTTAAACTATCCTGTATATATGTTAACGTGTAATTGGATCCTGCACTTAATGTTCCTTGACCGATTACATACTTGCCTACATTAGCTCCTGTTGCTCTGCTTAAGCTGCCTGTTAAACTATCTGTGCCTACCAACGGCCCGCCTGATGTAATGCTATAAGTTAACAACGGATCATTTTCTCCGTATACTTTTGTTTTTGATGACGCTGTTATCGTGATTGCTTTTGGTGTTATCGTTAAGCTATCTTTTATATACGTTAATGTATAGTTGCTGCTTAGTGATAAGCTTCCCTGGTTGATGGCATACTTGCCTACATTTTCCCCACTTGTTCTACTGATGCTGCCTGTAAATACATCGCCTCCTACCAAACTTCCACTGATAATCTGATACGTGAGAGTCGGTTCTGTTGATCCGTATACTTTTGTCAACGAATCTGCTTTTACAGTGATTGCTTTTGGTGAGATTGTAATTTGAACACTTGCTTCAATATTTGAAGGATTGCAGGTGCCATTAGCCAATGAAATAACACCATTATAATTATATACTCCTACAATACCAGAAAAACCGGAAGAATCCCAAGTTACAGGTCTAAATTCAGATGTACTATCATTATATTTTACTTGTACTGTTGCAGGCAATGACAATATTGAGCCATATATAATATTTATTGGGGTTGTATTATATGCATAAACAACTTTTAAACTAACTGTATCTAACAACGCATTAGAAGTATCTGTCGGACAAATCCCAGAAGAAACAAGCCTCCTAAACCAAGTATTTTGAGTCAATGATCCCGGTAAATAATTCGAATTAATATTAGTTCCATTAGCAAGAGTAAATCCTGAATTCGCTGAGGTTGTACTACTAATCCAAGAATATAAATATGAAGATCCATTTCCTCCTGTAGGAACTGACCCACTTAACACACCTGCAACTGATCCATAACAAATTCGTTGATTTCCGCTAATAATATTTGAGACCACTGGACTATTAATCATGATGCTATCCACACCGCTGTTTGCTGCCGAACAACTTCCACTAGTTACTACTGCTCTGTAATATGTTTTGGCTGTTAGGTTGTTCGCTCTTAAGGTTGCTGATATTGAATCGGTAATATTTGTAAATCCACTTGTTGCCGATGTGGTTGAACTCTGCCATTGTATTGTTCCTGTATGTCCACTTAATGTTAAAGTAGTGCTGTTTGTTCCGGTACATACCGATACATTGCCTCCTGTAAATGTTCCGCCAACACTTACCGGATTTACACTTACACTTGCACTTGCACTCGACGCTGAATCACATACACCACTCTTAATGATTGCTCTATAATAGGTTGTGGCAGTTACGTTGGTTGCTGTTTGTGTAGTTGTGGTGTTATCAATATTGGTAACATTGGCTGAGAAGTTGGATACTGTAGATGATTGCCATCTTACGATACTTCCTGTATGTCCGCTTAAGGTTAAGTTGGTTGAATTGGTTCCGCTACATACCGTTGTGCTACCTGATATACTTCCACCAACACTTGCAGGATTTACCATGATACTATCCACGCTACTATTTACTGGTGAACAAACACCACTAGTTACTACTGCTCTGTAATATGTTTTGGTTGTTAGGTTGTTCGCTCTTAAGCTTGCAGAAACAGAGTCGGTAATATTTGTAAATCCACTTGTTGCCGATGTGATTGAACTCTGCCATTGTATTGTTCCTGTATGTCCACTTAGTGTTAATGTGCTGCTGTTTGTTCCGGTACATACCGATACATTACCTCCTGTAAATGTTCCGCCAACACTTACCGGATTAACACTTATTGTGGCACTTGCACTCGACGCTGAATCACAAACACCACTCTTAATGATTGCTCTATAATAGGTTGTGGCTGTTACGTTGGTTGCTGTATATCCAATGGTTGTATTTTCAATATTGGTAACATTGGATGAGAAGTTGGATACTGTAGATGATTGCCATCTTACGATACTTCCTGTATATCCGCTTAATATTAAATTGGATGAGTTAGTTCCGCTACATACCGTTGTACTGCCCGATATACTTCCACCAACACTTGCAGGATTTACCATGATACTATCCACGCTACTATTTACTGGTGAACAAACACCACTAGTTACTACTGCTCTGTAATATGTTTTGGTTGTAAGGTTGTTCGCTCTTAAGGTTGCAGATATTGAATCGGTAATATTTGTAAATCCACTTGTTGCAGATGTGGTTGAACTCTGCCATTGTATTGTTCCTGTATGTCCACTTAATGTTAAAGTAGTGCTGTTTGTTCCGGTACATACCGATACATTACCTCCTGTAAATGTTCCGCCAACACTTACCGGATTAACACTTATTGTGGCACTTGCACTCGATGCCGAATCACATACACCACTCTTAATGATTGCTCTATAATAGGTTGTGGCAGTTACGTTGGTTGCTGTTTGTGTAGTTGTGGTGTTATCAATATTGGTAACATTTGATGAGAAGTTGGATACTGTAGATGATTGCCATCTTACGATACTTCCTGTATATCCGCTTAAAATTAAATTGGATGAGTTAGTTCCGCTACATACCGTTGTACTGCCCGATATACTTCCACCAACACTTGCAGGATTTACCATGATACTATCCACGCTACTGTTTACTGGTGAACAAACACCACTAGTTACTACTGCTCTGTAATATGTTTTGGTTGTAAGGTTGTTCGCTCTTAAGGTTGCAGAAACAGAGTCGGTAATATTTGCAAATCCACTTGTTGCAGATGTGATTGAACTCTGCCATTGTATTGTTCCTGTATGTCCACTTAATGTTAAAGTAGTGCTGTTTGTTCCGGTACATACCGATACATTGCCTCCTGTAAATGTTCCGCCAACACTTACCGGATTAACACTTATTGTGGCACTTGCACTCGACGCTGAATCACATACACCACTCTTAATGATTGCTCTATAATAGGTTGTGGCAGTTACGTTGGTTGCTGTTTGTGTAGTTGTGGTGTTATCAATATTGGTAACATTGGCTGAGAAGTTGGATACTGTAGATGATTGCCATCTTACGATACTTCCTGTATGTCCGCTTAAGGTTAAGTTGGTTGAATTGGTTCCGCTACATACCGTTGCTCCTCCCGATATACTTCCACCAACACTTGCAGGATTTACCATGATACTATCCACGCTACTGTTTACTGGTGAACAAACACCACTAGTTACTACTGCTCTGTAATATGTTTTGGTTGTAAGGTTGTTCGCTCTTAAGGTTGCAGATATTGAATCGGTAATATTTGTAAATCCACTTGTTGCAGATGTGGTTGAACTCTGCCATTGTATTGTTCCTGTATGTCCACTTAATGTTAAAGTAGTGCTGTTTGTTCCGGTACATACCGATACATTACCTCCTGTAAATGTTCCGCCAACACTTACCGGATTAACACTTATTGTGGCACTTGCACTCGATGCTGAATCACAAACACCACTCTTAATGATTGCTCTATAAAAGGTTGTGGCAGTTACGTTGCTTGCTGTATATCCAATGGTTGTATTTTCAATATTGGTAACATTGGATGAGAAGTTGGATACTGTAGATGATTGCCATCTTACGATACTTCCTGTATGTCCGCTTAAGGTTAAGTTGGTTGAATTGGTTCCGCTACATACCGTTGTGCTACCTGATATACTTCCACCAACTGATACAGGTGAGATCATGATTGAGTCAACACTGCTGTTTACTGGCGAACAAACACCACTAGTTACTACTGCTCTATAATATGTTTTGGCTGTAAGGTTGTTCGCTCTTAAGGTTGCTGATATTGAATCGGTAATATTGGTAAATCCACTTGTTGCAGATGTGGTTGAACTCTGCCATTGTATTGTTCCTGTATGTCCACTCAATGTTAAAGTAGTGCTGTTTGTTCCGGTACATACCGATACATTGCCTCCTGTAAATGTTCCGCCCACACTTGCAGGATTTACCGTTACCGTTGCACTTGCACTGCTTGCTGAATCACAAACACCACTCTTAATAATTGCTCTATAATAGGTTGTTGCTGTTACGTTGGTTGCTGTATATCCAATGGTTGTATTTTCAATATTGGTAACATTTGATGAGAAGTTGGATACTGTAGATGATTGCCATCTTACGATACTTCCTGTATATCCGCTTAAAATTAAATTGGATGAGTTAGTTCCGCTACATACCGTTGTACTGCCCGATATACTTCCACCAACACTTGCAGGATTTACCATGATACTATCCACGCTACTATTTACTGGTGAACAAACACCACTAGTTACTACTGCTCTGTAATATGTTTTGGTTGTAAGGTTGTTCGCTCTTAAGGTTGCAGATATTGAATCGGTAATATTTGTAAATCCACTTGTTGCAGATGTGGTTGAACTCTGCCATTGTATTGTTCCTGTATGTCCACTTAATGTTAAAGTAGTGCTGTTTGTTCCGGTACATACCGATACATTGCCTCCTGTAAATGTTCCGCCAACACTTACCGGATTAACACTTATTGTGGCACTTGCACTCGACGCCGAATCACAAACGCCACTCTTAATGATTGCTCTATAATAGGTTGTGGCAGTTACGTTGGTTGCTGTTTGTGTAGTTGTGGTGTTATCAATATTGGTAACATTGGATGAGAAGTTGGATACTGTAGATGATTGCCATCTTACGATACTTCCTGTATATCCGCTTAAAATTAAATTGGATGAGTTAGTTCCGCTACATACCGTTGTACTGCCCGATATACTTCCACCAACACTTGCAGGATTTACCATGATACTATCCACGCTACTATTTACTGGTGAACAAACACCACTAGTTACTACTGCTCTGTAATATGTTTTGGTTGTTAGGTTGCTCGCTCTTAAGCTTGCAGATATTGAATCGGTAATATTTGTAAATCCACTTGTTGCAGATGTGGTTGAACTCTGCCATTGTATTGTTCCTGTATGTCCACTTAATGTTAAAGTAGTGCTGTTTGTTCCGGTACATACCGATACATTGCCTCCTGTAAATGTTCCGCCAACACTTACCGGATTAACACTTATTGTGGCACTTGCACTCGATGCCGAATCACAAACGCCACTCTTAATAATTGCTCTATAATATGTTGTGGCAGTTACGTTGGTTGCAGTATTTGTGGTAGTGGTGTTTGCAATATTGGTTAAGCCACTACTAAAATCTGATGCGGTAGATGATTGCCATCTTACGATACTTCCTGTATGTCCGCTTAAGGTTAAGTTGGTTGAATTGGTTCCGCTACATACCGTTGCTCCTCCCGATATACTTCCACCAACTGATACAGGTGAGATCATTATTGAGTCAACACTGCTGTTTACTGGCGAACAAACACCACTAGTTACTACTGCTCTATAATATGTTTTGGCTGTTAGGTTGTTCGCTCTTAAGGTTGCAGATATTGAGTCGGTAATATTGGTAAATCCACTTGTTGCAGATGTGGTTGAACTCTGCCATTGTATTGTTCCTGTATGTCCACTCAGTGTTAAAGTAGTGCTGTTTGTTCCGGTACATACCGATACATTGCCTCCTGTAAATGTTCCGCCCACACTTGCAGGATTTACCGTTACCGTTGCACTTGCACTGCTTGCTGAATCACAAACACCACTCTTAATAATTGCTCTATAATAGGTTGTGGCAGTTACGTTGGTTGTTGTATATCCAATGGTTGTATTTTCAATATTCGTTACATTGGATGAGAAGTTGGATACTGTAGATGATTGCCATCTTACGATACTTCCTGTATATCCGCTTAATATTAAATTGGATGAGTTAGTTCCGCTACATACCGTTGTACTGCCCGATATACTTCCACCAACACTTGCAGGATTTACCATGATACTATCCACGCTACTATTTACTGGTGAACAAACACCACTGGTTACTACTGCTCTATAATATGTTTTGGTTGTAAGGTTGTTCGCTCTTAAGGTTGCAGATATTGAATCGGTAATATTTGTAAATCCACTTGTTGCAGATGTGGTTGAACTCTGCCATTGTATTGTTCCTGTATGTCCACTTAATGTTAAAGTAGTGCTGTTTGTTCCGGTACATACCGATACATTGCCTCCTGTAAATGTTCCACCAACACTTACCGGATTAACACTTATTGTGGCACTTGCACTCGATGCCGAATCACAAACACCACTCTTAATAATTGCTCTATAATAGGTTGTGGCTGTTAAGTTGCTTGCAGTTTGTGTAGTGGTTGTATTTTCAATATTGGTTACGTTAGAAGAGAAGTTGGATACTGTAGATGATTGCCATCTTACGATACTTCCTGTATGTCCGCTTAAAATTAAATTGGATGAGTTAGTTCCGCTACATACCGTTGTACTGCCCGATATACTTCCACCAACACTTGCAGGATTTACCATGATACTATCCACGCTACTATTTACTGGTGAACAAACACCACTAGTTACTACTGCTCTGTAATATGTTTTGGCTGTTAGGTTGTTCGCTCTTAAGGTTGCTGATATTGAATCGGCAATATTGGTAAATCCACTTGTTGCAGATGTGGTTGAACTCTGCCATTGTATTGTTCCTGTATGTCCACTTAATGTTAAAGTAGTGCTGTTTGTTCCGGTACATACCGATACATTGCCTCCTGTAAATGTTCCGCCAACACTTACCGGATTAACACTTATTGTGGCACTTGCACTGCTTGCTGAATCACAAACACCACTCTTAATAATTGCTCTATAATAAGTAGTAGCTGTTACGTTGCTTGCTGTATGTGTAGTTGTGGTGTTTACAATATTGGTTAAGCCACTACTAAAATCTGATGCGGTAGATGATTGCCATCTTACGATACTTCCTGTATGTCCGCTTAAAATTAAATTGGATGAGTTAGTTCCACTACATACCGTTGTACTACCTGATATACTTCCACCAACACTTGCAGGATTTACCATGATACTATCCACGCTACTGTTTACTGGTGAACAAACACCACTAGTTACTACTGCTCTGTAATATGTTTTGGTTGTAAGGTTGTTCGCTCTTAAGGTTGCTGATATTGAATCGGTAATATTTGTAAATCCACTTGTTGCAGATGTGATTGAACTCTGCCATTGTATTGTTCCTGTATGTCCACTTAGTGTTAATGTGCTGCTGTTTGTTCCGGTACATACCGATACATTACCTCCTGTAAATGTTCCACCAACACTTACCGGATTAACACTTATTGTGGCACTTGCACTCGATGCCGAATCACATACACCACTCTTAATAATTGTTCTATAATAGGTTGTGGCTGTTACGTTAGTTGCTGTATATCCAATGGTTGTATTTTCAATATTGGTTAAGCCACTACTAAAATCTGATGCGGTAGATGATTGCCATCTTACGATACTTCCTGTATGTCCGCTTAAGGTTAAGTTTGTTGAATTGGTTCCGCTACATACCGTTGCACTGCCCGATATACTTCCACCAACACTTGCAGGATTTACCATGATACTATCCACGCTACTGTTTACTGGTGAACAAACACCACTAGTTACTACTGCTCTATAATATGTTTTGGTTGTTAGGTTGTTCGCTCTTAAGGTTGCAGATATTGAATCGGTAATATTGGTAAATCCACTTGTTGCCGATGTGGTTGAACTCTGCCATTGTATTGTTCCTGTATGTCCACTTAATGTTAAAGTAGTGCTGTTTGTTCCGGTACATACTGATACATTGCCTCCTGTAAATGTTCCACCAACACTTACCGGATTTACCGTTACCGTTGCACTTGCACTCGACGCTGAATCACAAACACCACTCTTAATAATTGCTCTATAATAGGTTGTGGCTGTTACGTTGGTTGCTGTATATCCAATGGTTGTATTTTCAATATTGGTAACATTTGATGAGAAGTTGGATACCGTTGATGATTGCCATCTTACGATACTTCCTGTATATCCGCTTAAAATTAAATTGGATGAGTTAGTTCCACTACATACCGTTGTACTGCCCGATATACTTCCACCAACACTTGCAGGATTTACCATGATACTATCCACGCTACTGTTTACTGGTGAACAAACACCACTAGTTACTACTGCTCTGTAATATGTTTTGGCTGTTAGGTTGTTCGCTCTTAAGGTTGCTGATATTGAATCGGTAATATTGGTAAATCCACTTGTTGCAGATGTGGTTGAACTCTGCCATTGTATTGTTCCTGTATGTCCACTTAATGTTAAAGTAGTGCTGTTTGTTCCGGTACATACCGATACATTGCCTCCTGTAAATGTTCCACCAACACTTACCGGATTAACACTTATTGTGGCACTTGCACTCGATGCCGAATCACAAACACCACTCTTTATAATTGCTCTATAATATGTTGTGGCAGTTACGTTGGTTGCTGTTTGTGTAGTTGTGGTGTTATCAATATTGGTAACATTGGATGAGAAGTTGGATACTGTAGATGATTGCCATCTTACGATACTTCCTGTATGTCCGCTTAAGGTTAAGTTGGTTGAATTGGTTCCGCTACATACCGTTGCTCCTCCCGATATACTTCCACCAACTGATACAGGTGAGATCATTATTGAGTCAACACTGCTGTTTACTGGCGAACAAACACCACTAGTTACTACTGCTCTATAATATGTTTTGGTTGTAAGGTTGTTCGCTCTGAGTGTTGCAGATATTGAATCGGTAATATTTGTAAATCCACTTGTTGCAGATGTGGTTGAACTCTGCCATTGTATTGTTCCTGTATGTCCACTTAATGTTAAAGTAGTGCTGTTTGTTCCGGTACATACCGATACATTGCCTCCTGTAAATGTTCCACCAACACTTATCGGATTAACACTTATTGTGGCACTTGCACTCGATGCCGAATCACATACACCACTCTTAATAATTGTTCTATAATAGGTTGTGGCTGTTACGTTAGTTGCTGTATATCCAATGGTTGTATTTTCAATATTGGTTAAGCCACTACTAAAATCTGATGCGGTAGATGATTGCCATCTTACGATACTTCCTGTATGTCCGCTTAAGGTTAAGTTTGTTGAATTGGTTCCGCTACATACCGTTGCACTGCCCGATATACTTCCACCAACACTTGCAGGATTTACCATGATACTATCCACGCTACTGTTTACTGGTGAACAAACACCACTAGTTACTACTGCTCTATAATATGTTTTGGTTGTTAGGTTGTTCGCTCTTAAGGTTGCAGATATTGAATCGGTAATATTGGTAAATCCACTTGTTGCCGATGTGGTTGAACTCTGCCATTGTATTGTTCCTGTATGTCCACTTAATGTTAAAGTAGTGCTGTTTGTTCCGGTACATACTGATACATTGCCTCCTGTAAATGTTCCACCAACACTTACCGGATTTACCGTTACCGTTGCACTTGCACTCGACGCTGAATCACAAACACCACTCTTAATAATTGCTCTATAATAGGTTGTGGCTGTTACGTTGGTTGCTGTATATCCAATGGTTGTATTTTCAATATTGGTAACATTTGATGAGAAGTTGGATACCGTTGATGATTGCCATCTTACGATACTTCCTGTATATCCGCTTAAAATTAAATTGGATGAGTTAGTTCCACTACATACCGTTGTACTGCCCGATATACTTCCACCAACACTTGCAGGATTTACCATGATACTATCCACGCTACTGTTTACTGGTGAACAAACACCACTAGTTACTACTGCTCTGTAATATGTTTTGGCTGTTAGGTTGTTCGCTCTTAAGGTTGCTGATATTGAATCGGTAATATTGGTAAATCCACTTGTTGCAGATGTGGTTGAACTCTGCCATTGTATTGTTCCTGTATGTCCACTTAATGTTAAAGTAGTGCTGTTTGTTCCGGTACATACCGATACATTGCCTCCTGTAAATGTTCCACCAACACTTACCGGATTAACACTTATTGTGGCACTTGCACTCGATGCCGAATCACAAACACCACTCTTTATAATTGCTCTATAATATGTTGTGGCAGTTACGTTGGTTGCTGTTTGTGTAGTTGTGGTGTTATCAATATTGGTAACATTGGATGAGAAGTTGGATACTGTAGATGATTGCCATCTTACGATACTTCCTGTATGTCCGCTTAAGGTTAAGTTGGTTGAATTGGTTCCGCTACATACCGTTGTGCTACCTGATATACTTCCACCAACTGATACAGGTGAGATCATGATTGAGTCAACACTGCTGTTTACTGGTGAACAAACACCACTAGTTACTACTGCTCTATAATATGTTTTGGTTGTAAGGTTGTTCGCTCTTAAGGTTGCTGATATTGAATCGGTAATATTTGTAAATCCACTTGTTGCAGATGTGGTTGAACTCTGCCATTGTATTGTTCCTGTATGTCCACTTAATGTTAAAGTAGTGCTGTTTGTTCCGGTACATACCGATACATTGCCTCCTGTAAATGTTCCGCCAACACTTACCGGATTTACACTTACACTTGCACTTGCACTCGACGCTGAATCACATACACCACTCTTAATAATTGCTCTATAATAAGTAGTAGCTGTTACGTTGCTTGCAGTTTGTGTAGTGGTTGTATTTTCAATATTGGTTACGTTAGAAGAGAAGTTGGATACTGTAGATGATTGCCATCTTACGATACTTCCTGTATATCCGCTTAATATTAAATTGGATGAGTTAGTTCCGCTACATACCGTTGTACTGCCCGATATACTTCCACCAACACTTGCAGGATTTACCATGATACTATCCACGCTACTATTTACTGGTGAACAAACACCACTGGTTACTACTGCTCTATAATATGTTTTGGTTGTAAGGTTGTTCGCTCTTAAGGTTGCAGATATTGAATCGGTAATATTTGTAAATCCACTTGTTGCAGATGTGGTTGAACTCTGCCATTGTATTGTTCCTGTATGTCCACTTAATGTTAAAGTAGTGCTGTTTGTTCCGGTACATACCGATACATTGCCTCCTGTAAATGTTCCACCAACACTTACCGGATTAACACTTATTGTGGCACTTGCACTCGATGCCGAATCACAAACACCACTCTTAATAATTGCTCTATAATAGGTTGTGGCTGTTAAGTTGCTTGCAGTTTGTGTAGTGGTTGTATTTTCAATATTGGTTACGTTAGAAGAGAAGTTGGATACTGTAGATGATTGCCATCTTACGATACTTCCTGTATGTCCGCTTAAAATTAAATTGGATGAGTTAGTTCCGCTACATACCGTTGTACTGCCCGATATACTTCCACCAACACTTGCAGGATTTACCATGATACTATCCACGCTACTATTTACTGGTGAACAAACACCACTAGTTACTACTGCTCTGTAATATGTTTTGGCTGTTAGGTTGTTCGCTCTTAAGGTTGCTGATATTGAATCGGCAATATTGGTAAATCCACTTGTTGCAGATGTGGTTGAACTCTGCCATTGTATTGTTCCTGTATGTCCACTTAATGTTAAAGTAGTGCTGTTTGTTCCGGTACATACCGATACATTGCCTCCTGTAAATGTTCCACCAACACTTACCGGATTAACACTTATTGTGGCACTTGCACTCGATGCCGAATCACAAACACCACTCTTTATAATTGCTCTATAATATGTTGTGGCAGTTACGTTGGTTGCTGTTTGTGTAGTTGTGGTGTTATCAATATTGGTAACATTGGATGAGAAGTTGGATACTGTAGATGATTGCCATCTTACGATACTTCCTGTATGTCCGCTTAAGGTTAAGTTGGTTGAATTGGTTCCGCTACATACCGTTGCTCCTCCCGATATACTTCCACCAACTGATACAGGTGAGATCATTATTGAGTCAACACTGCTGTTTACTGGCGAACAAACACCACTAGTTACTACTGCTCTATAATATGTTTTGGTTGTAAGGTTGTTCGCTCTGAGTGTTGCAGATATTGAATCGGTAATATTTGTAAATCCACTTGTTGCAGATGTGGTTGAACTCTGCCATTGTATTGTTCCTGTATGTCCACTTAATGTTAAAGTAGTGCTGTTTGTTCCGGTACATACCGATACATTGCCTCCTGTAAATGTTCCACCAACACTTATCGGATTAACACTTATTGTGGCACTTGCACTCGATGCCGAATCACATACACCACTCTTAATAATTGTTCTATAATAGGTTGTGGCTGTTACGTTAGTTGCTGTATATCCAATGGTTGTATTTTCAATATTGGTTAAGCCACTACTAAAATCTGATGCGGTAGATGATTGCCATCTTACGATACTTCCTGTATGTCCGCTTAAGGTTAAGTTTGTTGAATTGGTTCCGCTACATACCGTTGCACTGCCCGATATACTTCCACCAACACTTGCAGGATTTACCATGATACTATCCACGCTACTGTTTACTGGTGAACAAACACCACTAGTTACTACTGCTCTATAATATGTTTTGGTTGTTAGGTTGTTCGCTCTTAAGGTTGCAGATATTGAATCGGTAATATTGGTAAATCCACTTGTTGCCGATGTGGTTGAACTCTGCCATTGTATTGTTCCTGTATGTCCACTTAATGTTAAAGTAGTGCTGTTTGTTCCGGTACATACTGATACATTGCCTCCTGTAAATGTTCCACCAACACTTACCGGATTTACCGTTACCGTTGCACTTGCACTCGACGCTGAATCACAAACACCACTCTTAATAATTGCTCTATAATAGGTTGTGGCTGTTACGTTGGTTGCTGTATATCCAATGGTTGTATTTTCAATATTGGTAACATTTGATGAGAAGTTGGATACCGTTGATGATTGCCATCTTACGATACTTCCTGTATATCCGCTTAAAATTAAATTGGATGAGTTAGTTCCACTACATACCGTTGTACTGCCCGATATACTTCCACCAACACTTGCAGGATTTACCATGATACTATCCACGCTACTGTTTACTGGTGAACAAACACCACTAGTTACTACTGCTCTGTAATATGTTTTGGCTGTTAGGTTGTTCGCTCTTAAGGTTGCTGATATTGAATCGGTAATATTGGTAAATCCACTTGTTGCAGATGTGGTTGAACTCTGCCATTGTATTGTTCCTGTATGTCCACTTAATGTTAAAGTAGTGCTGTTTGTTCCGGTACATACCGATACATTGCCTCCTGTAAATGTTCCACCAACACTTACCGGATTAACACTTATTGTGGCACTTGCACTCGATGCCGAATCACAAACGCCACTCTTAATAATTGCTCTATAATATGTTGTGGCAGTTACGTTGGTTGCTGTTTGTGTAGTTGTGGTGTTATCAATATTGGTAACATTGGATGAGAAGTTGGATACTGTAGATGATTGCCATCTTACGATACTTCCTGTATGTCCGCTTAAGGTTAAGTTGGTTGAATTGGTTCCGCTACATACCGTTGTGCTACCTGATATACTTCCACCAACTGATACAGGTGAGATCATGATTGAGTCAACACTGCTGTTTACTGGTGAACAAACACCACTAGTTACTACTGCTCTATAATATGTTTTGGTTGTAAGGTTGTTCGCTCTTAAGGTTGCTGATATTGAATCGGTAATATTTGTAAATCCACTTGTTGCAGATGTGGTTGAACTCTGCCATTGTATTGTTCCTGTATGTCCACTTAATGTTAAAGTAGTGCTGTTTGTTCCGGTACATACCGATACATTGCCTCCTGTAAATGTTCCGCCAACACTTACCGGATTTACACTTACACTTGCACTTGCACTCGACGCTGAATCACATACACCACTCTTAATAATTGCTCTATAATAAGTAGTAGCTGTTACGTTGCTTGCAGTTTGTGTAGTGGTTGTATTTTCAATATTGGTTACGTTAGAAGAGAAGTTGGATACTGTAGATGATTGCCATCTTACGATACTTCCTGTATGTCCACTTAAGGTTAAGTTGGTTGAATTGGTTCCACTACATACCGTTGCACTACCTGATATACTTCCACCAACACTTGCAGGATTTACCATGATACTATCCACGCTACTGTTACTGGTGAACAAACACCACTGGTTACTACTGCTCTGTAATATGTTTTGGTTGTTAGGTTGTTCGCTCTTAAGCTTGCAGAAACAGAGTCGGTAATATTTGTAAATCCACTTGTTGCAGATGTGGTTGAACTCTGCCATTGTATTGTTCCTGTATGTCCACTTAATGTTAAAGTAGTGCTGTTTGTTCCGGTACATACCGATACATTGCCTCCTGTAAATGTTCCACCAACACTTACCGGATTAACACTTATTGTGGCACTTGCACTCGATGCCGAATCACAAACGCCACTCTTAATAATTGCTCTGTAATAGGTTGTTGCTGTTACGTTGGTTGCTGTATATCCAATGGTTGTATTTTCAATATTGGTTACATTGGATGAGAAGTTGGATACTGTAGATGATTGCCATCTTACGATACTTCCTGTATATCCGCTTAATATTAAATTGGATGAGTTAGTTCCGCTACATACCGTTGTACTGCCCGATATACTTCCACCAACACTTGCAGGATTTACCATGATACTATCCACGCTACTGTTTACTGGTGAACAAACACCACTAGTTACTACTGCTCTGTAATATGTTTTGGTTGTAAGGTTGTTCGCTCTTAAGGTTGCAGATATTGAATCGGTAATATTTGTAAATCCACTTGTTGCAGATGTGGTTGAACTCTGCCATTGTAATGTTCCTGTATGTCCACTCAGTGTTAAAGTAGTGCTGTTTGTTCCGGTACATACCGATACATTGCCTCCTGTAAATGTTCCGCCAACACTTACCGGATTAACACTTATTGTGGCACTTGCACTCGATGCCGAATCACAAACACCACTCTTTATAATTGCTCTATAATATGTTGTGGCAGTTACGTTGGTTGCTGTTTGTGTAGTTGTGGTGTTATCAATATTGGTAACATTGGATGAGAAGTTGGATACTGTAGATGATTGCCATCTTACGATACTTCCTGTATGTCCGCTTAAAATTAAATTGGATGAGTTAGTTCCACTACATACCGTTGTACTACCTGATATACTTCCACCAACACTTGCAGGATTTACCATGATACTATCCACGCTACTGTTTACTGGTGAACAAACACCACTAGTTACTACTGCTCTGTAATATGTTTTGGTTGTAAGGTTGTTCGCTCTTAAGGTTGCTGATATTGAATCGGTAATATTTGTAAATCCACTTGTTGCAGATGTGGTTGAACTCTGCCATTGTATTGTTCCTGTATGTCCACTTAATGTTAAAGTAGTGCTGTTTGTTCCGGTACATACCGATACATTGCCTCCTGTAAATGTTCCGCCAACACTTACCGGATTTACACTTACACTTGCACTTGCACTCGACGCTGAATCACATACACCACTCTTAATAATTGCTCTATAATAAGTAGTAGCTGTTAAGTTGCTTGCAGTTTGTGTAGTGGTTGTATTTTCAATATTGGTTACGTTAGAAGAGAAGTTGGATACTGTAGATGATTGCCATCTTACGATACTTCCTGTATGTCCGCTTAAGGTTAAGTTGGTTGAATTGGTTCCGCTACATACCGTTGCTCCTCCCGATATACTTCCACCAACACTTGCAGGATTTACCATGATACTATCCACGCTACTGTTTACTGGTGAACAAACACCACTAGTTACTACTGCTCTATAATATGTTTTGGTTGTTAGGTTGTTCGCTCTGAGTGTTGCAGAAACAGAGTCGGTAATATTGGTAAATCCACTTGTTGCAGATGTGGTTGAACTCTGCCATTGTATTGTTCCTGTATGTCCACTCAGTGTTAAAGTAGTGCTGTTTGTTCCGGTACATACCGATACATTGCCTCCTGTAAATGTTCCGCCAACACTTACCGGATTAACACTTATTGTGGCACTTGCACTCGACGCTGAATCACAAACACCACTCTTAATAATTGCTCTATAATAGGTTGTGGCTGTTACGTTGGTTGCTGTATATCCAATGGTTGTATTTTCAATATTGGTAACATTTGATGAGAAGTTGGATACCGTTGATGATTGCCATCTTACGATACTTCCTGTATATCCGCTTAAAATTAAATTGGATGAGTTAGTTCCACTACATACCGTTGTACTGCCCGATATACTTCCACCAACACTTGCAGGATTTACCATGATACTATCCACGCTACTGTTTACTGGTGAACAAACACCACTAGTTACTACTGCTCTGTAATATGTTTTGGCTGTTAGGTTGTTCGCTCTTAAGGTTGCTGATATTGAATCGGTAATATTGGTAAATCCACTTGTTGCAGATGTGGTTGAACTCTGCCATTGTATTGTTCCTGTATGTCCACTTAATGTTAAAGTAGTGCTGTTTGTTCCGGTACATACCGATACATTGCCTCCTGTAAATGTTCCACCAACACTTACCGGATTAACACTTATTGTGGCACTTGCACTGCTTGCTGAATCACAAACACCACTCTTAATGATTGCTCTATAATAGGTTGTGGCTGTTAAGTTGCTTGCAGTTTGTGTGGTAGTGGTGTTTGCAATATTGGTAACATTGGATGAGAAGTTGGATACTGTTGATGATTGCCATCTTACAATACTTCCTGTATGTCCGCTTAAGGTTAAGTTGGTTGAATTGGTTCCGCTACATACAGTTGCTCCTCCCGATATACTTCCACCAACTGATACAGGTGAGATCATGATTGAGTCAACACTGCTGTTTACTGGTGAACAAACACCACTAGTTACTACTGCTCTGTAATATGTTTTGGTTGTTAGGTTGTTCGCTCTTAAGCTTGCAGAAACAGAGTCGGTAATATTTGTAAATCCACTTGTTGCAGATGTGGTTGAACTCTGCCATTGTATTGTTCCTGTATGTCCACTTAATGTTAAAGTAGTGCTGTTTGTTCCGGTACATACCGATACATTGCCTCCTGTAAATGTTCCACCAACACTTACCGGATTAACACTTATTGTGGCACTTGCACTCGATGCCGAATCACAAACGCCACTCTTAATAATTGCTCTGTAATAGGTTGTTGCTGTTACGTTGGTTGCTGTATATCCAATGGTTGTATTTTCAATATTGGTTACATTGGATGAGAAGTTGGATACTGTAGATGATTGCCATCTTACGATACTTCCTGTATATCCGCTTAATATTAAATTGGATGAGTTAGTTCCGCTACATACCGTTGTACTGCCCGATATACTTCCACCAACACTTGCAGGATTTACCATGATACTATCCACGCTACTGTTTACTGGTGAACAAACACCACTAGTTACTACTGCTCTGTAATATGTTTTGGTTGTAAGGTTGTTCGCTCTTAAGGTTGCAGATATTGAATCGGTAATATTTGTAAATCCACTTGTTGCCGATGTGATTGAACTCTGCCATTGTATTGTTCCTGTATGTCCACTTAATGTTAAAGTAGTGCTGTTTGTTCCGGTACATACCGATACATTGCCTCCTGTAAATGTTCCACCAACACTTATCGGATTAACACTTATTGTGGCACTTGCACTCGATGCTGAATCACAAACACCACTCTTAATGATTGCTCTATAATAAGTAGTAGCTGTTACGTTGCTTGCTGTATGTGTAGTTGTGGTGTTTACAATATTGGTTAAGCCACTACTAAAATCTGATGCGGTAGATGATTGCCATCTTACGATACTTCCTGTATATCCGCTTAAAATTAAATTGGATGAGTTAGTTCCACTACATACCGTTGTACTGCCCGATATACTTCCACCAACACTTGCAGGATTTACCATGATACTATCCACGCTACTGTTTACTGGTGAACAAACACCACTAGTTACTACTGCTCTGTAATATGTTTTGGTTGTAAGGTTGTTCGCTCTTAAGCTTGCAGAAACAGAGTCGGTAATATTTGTAAATCCACTTGTTGCCGATGTGATTGAACTCTGCCATTGTATTGTTCCTGTATGTCCACCAAGTGTTAATGTGCTGCTGTTTGTTCCGGTACATACCGATACATTACCTCCTGTAAATGTTCCGCCAACACTTACCGGATTAACACTTATTGTGGCACTTGCACTCGATGCCGAATCACAAACACCACTCTTAATGATTGCTCTATAATAGGTTGTGGCAGTTACGTTGGTTGCAGTATTTGTGGTAGTGGTGTTTGCAATATTGGTTAAGCCACTACTAAAATCTGATGCGGTAGATGATTGCCATCTTACGATACTTCCTGTATGTCCGCTTAAGGTTAAGTTGGTTGAATTGGTTCCGCTACATACCGTTGTACTGCCCGATATACTTCCACCAACACTTGCAGGATTTACCATGATACTATCCACGCTACTATTTACTGGTGAACAAACACCACTAGTTACTACTGCTCTGTAATATGTTTTGGTTGTAAGGTTGTTCGCTCTTAAGGTTGCAGATATTGAATCGGTAATATTTGTAAATCCACTTGTTGCAGATGTGGTTGAACTCTGCCATTGTATTGTTCCTGTATGTCCACTTAATGTTAAAGTAGTGCTGTTTGTTCCGGTACATACCGATACATTACCTCCTGTAAATGTTCCGCCAACACTTACCGGATTAACACTTATTGTGGCACTTGCACTCGATGCCGAATCACAAACACCACTCTTAATAATTGCTCTATAATAGGTTGTGGCTGTTACGTTGGTTGCTGTATATCCAATGGTTGTATTTTCAATATTGGTAACATTTGATGAGAAGTTGGATACCGTTGATGATTGCCATCTTACGATACTTCCTGTATATCCGCTTAAAATTAAATTGGATGAGTTAGTTCCACTACATACCGTTGTACTGCCCGATATACTTCCACCAACACTTGCAGGATTTACCATGATACTATCCACGCTACTGTTTACTGGTGAACAAACACCACTAGTTACTACTGCTCTGTAATATGTTTTGGTTGTTAGGTTGTTCGCTCTTAAGGTTGCTGATATTGAATCGGTAATATTTGTAAATCCACTTGTTGCAGATGTGGTTGAACTCTGCCATTGTATTGTTCCTGTATGTCCACTTAATGTTAAAGTAGTGCTGTTTGTTCCGGTACATACCGATACATTACCTCCTGTAAATGTTCCGCCAACACTTACCGGATTAACACTTATTGTGGCACTTGCACTCGACGCTGAATCACAAACACCACTCTTAATAATTGCTCTATAATAGGTTGTGGCTGTTACGTTGGTTGCTGTATGTGTAGTTGTGGTGTTTACAATATTGGTTAAGCCACTACTAAAATCTGATGCGGTAGATGATTGCCATCTTACGATACTTCCTGTATGTCCGCTTAAGGTTAAGTTTGTTGAATTGGTTCCGCTACATACCGTTGCACTACCTGATATACTTCCACCAACACTTGCAGGATTTACCATGATACTATCCACGCTACTGTTTACTGGTGAACAAACACCACTAGTTACTACTGCTCTGTAATATGTTTTGGTTGTAAGGTTGTTCGCTCTGAGTGTTGCAGATATTGAATCGGTAATATTTGTAAATCCACTTGTTGCAGATGTGGTTGAACTCTGCCATTGTATTGTTCCTGTATGTCCACTTAATGTTAAAGTAGTGCTGTTTGTTCCGGTACATACCGATACATTGCCTCCTGTAAATGTTCCACCAACACTTATCGGATTAACACTTATTGTGGCACTTGCACTCGATGCCGAATCACATACACCACTCTTAATAATTGCTCTATAATAGGTTGTGGCTGTTACGTTAGTTGCTGTATATCCAATGGTTGTATTTTCAATATTGGTTAAGCCACTACTAAAATCTGATGCGGTAGATGATTGCCATCTTACGATACTTCCTGTATGTCCGCTTAAGGTTAAGTTTGTTGAATTGGTTCCGCTACATACAGTTGCTCCTCCCGATATACTTCCACCAACACTTGCAGGACTTACACTTACCGTTGCACTTGCACTTGATATCGAATCACAAACACCACTCTTAACAATTGCTCTGTAATAAGTAGTAGCTGTTAAGTTGCTTGCAGTTTGTGTGGTGGTTGTATTTACAATATTGGTTAAGCCGGTACTAAAATCAGATGCAGTGGATGATTGCCATCTTACGATACTTCCTGTATGTCCGCTCAGTGTTAAGTTGGTACTATTGGTTCCTGTACATACTGTTGCACCACCTGATATACTTCCACCTACACTTGCAGGATTTACCGTTATGGTAACCACATTTGAAGTATCTGAATCTGCATTCGTTGTAGTTGCTACTCGACGGAAATATGTCGTTTGAGTGAGTGCTCCAGGACTATAAGTTGATGTATTTGTTGAACTAATACTATTAAACCCTACACTTGATGAAGTTGTTGATGATTGCCATTCATAACTCAAGGTACCTGAACCTCCACTCGCTCCGGTTGTTGATGTCAAAGTTGATGGCGTGCTGCCACTGCATATTGTTTGATTCGTTGCGATTGAACCCGCATTGAATGTTCCATTAATGATTGCAGATACAGCCAAGCGTGTTGCAGATACACAACCTGTTGTTGTATTTCTTGCTTGGGCATAATAAATAGTAGTCGTGCTAATTGATGGAGTGGTAAATGTGGTTGTACCTGTACCGCCACTTAACACACTACCGCCTGTGGATGCAGCATACCAATCAATTGTTTCTCCTCCTGAAACACTTGCACTAATATTAACTGACCCTGGCCCTGTTCTTGATCCATCTACTCCTGCAGTTGGTGTGGATGGTAAATTATTTACAGTTGCTGTTACCGAATCTCTTGATGCGGTTGTACATCCACTTGCTGTTGCATCGATATAATATTTTGTTGTACTGCTTATTGATGGTGTTGTAAAGCTTGTTCCTGTTCCTAATGATGATCCACCTGTTGAGGATGCATACCAGTTGATTGTTCCTGTACTTGCGGTAGCTCCCAAGACTACTGTTCCTGTACCACATCTTGATGCCGGTGTAGTTGCAGTGATGCTTGGAATATCATTTACTGTTGCTGTTACCGAATCTCTTGATGCGGTTGTACATCCACTTGCTGTTGCATCGATATAATATTTTGTTGTACTGCTTATTGATGGTGTTGTAAAGCTTGTTCCTGTTCCTAATGATGATCCACCTGTTGAGGATGCATACCAGTTGATTGTTCCTGTACTTGCGGTAGCTCCCAAGAATACTGTTCCTGTGCCACATCTTGATGCCGGTGTGGTTGTACTGATGCTTGGAATAACATTTACTGTTACCGTTGCACTTGCACTTGATATCGAATCACAAACACCACTCTTAACAATTGCTCTGTAATAAGTAGTAGCTGTTAAGTTGCTTGCCGTTTGTGTGGTGGTTGTGTTTGCAATATTTGTTAAGCCTGTGCTAAAATCAGATGCAGTGGATGATTGCCATCTTACAATACTTCCTGTATGACCGCTCAGTGTTAAGTTGGTACTGTTTGTTCCGGTACATACACTTGCTCCTCCTGCTATAGTTCCGCCAACACTTGTTGGACTAACCATGATACTATCTGTTGTGCTGTTTGCTGCAGAACAACTTCCACTGGTTACTACTGCTCTGTAATATGTTTTTGTAGTAAGATTTGTTGCTCGTAATGTTGCCGATATTGAATCGGTGATATTGGTAAATCCGGTTGTTGCCGATGTGGTTGACTTCTGCCATTGGATACTTCCGGTATGTCCACTAAGTGTTAATGTTGTTGAATTTGTTCCGGTACATACACTTACATTACCTCCGCTAAATGATCCTCCAACCGATGCAGGACTTACCGTTACGGTTGCACTTGCACTTGAAATCGAATCACAAACGCCACTCTTGATAATTGCTCTGTAATATGTGGTTGCAGTTAAATTGCTTGCAGTATGTGTGGTGGTTGTGTTTGCAATATTGGTTAAGCCGGTGCTAAAATCAGATGCAGTTGACGATTGCCATCTTACGATACTTCCTGTATGTCCGCTTAAAGTTAAATTTGTTGAATTGGTACCTGTACATACACTTGCACTTCCTGCAATACTTCCGCCTACACTTGCAGGATTTACCGTTACCGTTGCACTTGCACTTGATATCGAATCACAAACACCACTCTTAACAATTGCTCTGTAATAAGTAGTAGCTGTTAAGTTGCTTGCCGTTTGTGTGGTCGTTGTGTTTGCAATATTGGTTAAGCCGGTGCTAAAATCAGATGCTGTGGATGATTGCCATCTTACGATACTTCCTGTATGACCGCTCAGTGTTAAGTTGGTACTATTTGTTCCGGTACATACCGTTGCACTACCTGATACACTTCCGCCTACACTTGCAGGTGAAACCATGGTGCTATCTACAATGCTGTTTGCACTTGCACAAATTCCACTGGTTACTACTGCTCTGTAATATGTTTTTGTAGTAAGATTTGTTGCTCTTAAGGTTGCAGATATCGAATCGGTAATATTGCTAAATCCGGTTGTGGCCGATGTGGTTGACTTCTGCCATTGGATACTTCCGGTATATCCACTAAGTGTTAATGTTGTACTGTTTGTTCCTGTACATACACTTGCACCACCTGATATACTTCCACCTACACTTGCAGGATTTACCGTTATGGTAACCACATTTGAAGTATCTGAATCTGCATTCGTTGTAGTTGCTACTCGACGGAAATATGTCGTTTGAGTGAGTGCTCCAGGACTATAAGTTGATGTATTTGTTGAACTAATACTATTAAACCCTACACTTGATGAAGTTGTTGATGATTGCCATTCATAACTCAAGGTACCTGAACCTCCACTCGCTCCGGTTGTTGATGTCAAAGTTGATGGCGTGCTGCCACTGCATATTGTTTGATTCGTTGCGATTGAACCCGCATTGAATGTTCCATTAATGATTGCAGATACAGCCAAGCGTGTTGCAGATACACAACCTGTTGTTGTATTTCTTGCTTGGGCATAATAAATAGTAGTCGTGCTAATTGATGGAGTGGTAAATGTGGTTGTACCTGTACCGCCACTTAACACACTACCGCCTGTGGATGCAGCATACCAATCAATTGTTTCTCCTCCTGAAACACTTGCACTAATATTAACTGACCCTGGCCCTGTTCTTGATCCATCTACTCCTGCAGTTGGTGTGGATGGTAAATTATTTACAGTTGCTGTTACCGAATCTCTTGATGCGGTTGTACATCCACTTGCTGTTGCATCGATATAATATTTTGTTGTACTGCTTATTGATGGTGTTGTAAAGCTTGTTCCTGTTCCTAATGATGATCCGCCTGTTGAGGATGCATACCAGTTGATTGTTCCTGTACTTGCGGTAGCTCCCAAGACTACTGTTCCTGTGCCACATCTTGATGCCGGTGTGGTTGTACTGATGCTTGGAATATCATTTACTGTTGCTGTTACCGAATCTCTTGATGCGGTTGTACATCCACTTGCTGTTGCATCAATATAATATTTTGTTGTACTGCTTATTGATGGTGTTGTAAAGCTTGTTCCTGTTCCTAATGATGATCCACCTGTTGAGGATGCATACCAGTTGATTGTTCCTGTACTTGCGGTAGCTCCCAAGACTACTGTTCCTGTACCACATCTTGATGCCGGTGTAGTTGTACTGATGCTTGGAATAATATTTACCGTCACCGTTGCACTTGCACTGCTTGCCGAATCGCATACACCACTCTTAATAATTGCTCTATAATAAGTAGTAGCTGTTAAGTTGCTTGCCGTTTGTGTGGTGGTTGTGTTTACAATATTGGTTAAGCCTGTGCTAAAATCAGATGCTGTTGATGATTGCCATCTTACAATACTTCCTGTATGTCCACTCAGTGTTAAGTTGGTACTGTTTGTTCCGGTACATACACTTGCTCCTCCTGCTATACTTCCACCAACACTTGTTGGACTAACCATGATACTATCTGTTGTGCTGTTTGCTGCAGAACAACTTCCACTGGTTACTACTGCTCTGTAATATGTTTTTGTAGTAAGATTGGTTGCTCGTAATGTTGCCGATATTGAATCGGTGATATTGCTAAATCCGGTTGTTGCCGATGTAGTTGACTTCTGCCATTGTATACTTCCGGTATATCCACTAAGTGTTAATGTTGTACTGTTTGTTCCTGTACATACACTTACATTACCTCCGCTAAAGCTTCCGCCTACCGATGCCGGACTTACCGTTACGGTTGCACTTGCACTGCTTGCAGAATCACAAACACCACTCTTTATAATTGCTCTGTAATATGTGGTTGCAGTTAAATTGCTTGCAGTATGTGTGGTGGTTGTGTTTGCAATATTGGTAACGTTCGATGAGAAGTTCGATACGGTGGATGATTGCCATCTTACTATACTTCCTGTATGTCCGCTTAAAGTTAAATTGGTTGAATTGGTTCCGGTACATACCGTTGCACCACCCGATATACTTCCGCCAACACTTGCAGGATTTACCGTTACTGTTGCACTTGCACTGCTTGCCGAATCACAAACACCACTCTTAATAATTGCTCTGTAATAAGTAGTAGCTGTTAAGTTGCTTGCAGTTTGTGTGGTGGTTGTATTTACAATATTGGTTAAGCCTGTGCTAAAATCAGATGCAGTGGATGATTGCCATCTTACAATACTTCCTGTATGACCGCTCAGTGTTAAGTTGGTACTGTTTGTTCCGGTACATACACTTGCTCCTCCTGCTATAGTTCCGCCAACACTTGTTGGACTAACCATGATACTATCTGTTGTGCTGTTTGCTGCAGAACAACTGCCACTGGTTACTACTGCTCTGTAATATGTTTTTGTAGTTAGATTGGTTGCTCGTAATGTTGCCGATATTGAATCGGTGATATTGCTAAATCCGGTTGTGGCCGATGTGGTTGACTTCTGCCATTGGATACTTCCGGTATGTCCGCTCAGTGTTAAGGTTGTGCTGTTTGTTCCGGTACATACTGTAACATTACCTCCGCTAAAGCTTCCGCCTACCGATGCAGGACTTACCGTTACGGTTGCACTTGCACTGCTTGCCGAATCACAAACACCACTCTTTATAATTGCTCTGTAATATGTGGTTGCAGTTAAATTGCTTGCCGTATGTGTGGTGGTTGTGTTTGCAATATTGGTAACGTTCGAAGAGAAGTTAGATACTGTGGATGATTGCCATCTTACAATACTTCCAGTATGTCCGCTTAGAGTTAAATTGGTTGAATTGGTTCCGGTACATACCGTTGCACCACCCGATATACTTCCGCCTACACTTGCAGGATTTACCGTTACCGTTGCACTTGCACTTGATATCGAATCACAAACACCACTCTTAATAATTGCTCTGTAATAAGTAGTAGCTGTTAAGTTGCTTGCCGTTTGTGTGGTGGTTGTGTTTACAATATTGGTTAAGCCGGTGCTAAAATCAGATGCTGTTGATGATTGCCATCTTACAATACTTCCTGTATGTCCACTCAGTGTTAAGTTGGTACTATTTGTTCCGGTACATACACTTGCTCCTCCTGCTATACTTCCACCAACACTTGTTGGACTAACCATGATACTATCTGTTGTGCTGTTTGCTGCAGAACAACTTCCACTGGTTACTACTGCTCTGTAATATGTTTTTGTAGTAAGATTGGTTGCTCGTAATGTTGCCGATATTGAATCGGTGATATTGCTAAATCCGGTTGTGGCCGATGTGGTTGACTTCTGCCATTGGATACTTCCGGTATATCCACTAAGTGTTAATGTTGTACTGTTTGTTCCTGTACATACACTTACATTACCTCCGCTAAAGCTTCCGCCTACCGATGCCGGACTTACCGTTACGGTTGCACTTGCACTGCTTGCAGAATCACAAACACCACTCTTTATAATTGCTCTGTAATATGTGGTTGCAGTTAAATTGCTTGCAGTATGTGTGGTGGTTGTGTTTGCAATGTTGGTTAAGCCGGTGCTAAAATCAGATGCAGTTGACGATTGCCATCTTACGATACTTCCTGTATGTCCGCTTAAAGTTAAATTGGTACTATTGGTTCCGGTACATACCGTTGCACCACCCGATATACTTCCGCCTACACTTGCAGGATTTACCGTTACCGTTGCACTTGCACTTGATATCGAATCACAAACACCACTCTTAATAATTGCTCTGTAATAAGTAGTAGCTGTTAAGTTGCTTGCCGTTTGTGTGGTGGTTGTGTTTGCAATATTGGTTAAGCCGGTGCTAAAATCAGATGCTGTTGATGATTGCCATCTTACAATACTTCCTGTATGTCCACTCAGTGTTAAGTTGGTACTATTTGTTCCGGTACATACACTTGCTCCTCCTGCTATAGTTCCACCAACACTTGTTGGACTAACCATGATACTATCTGTTGTGCTGTTTGCTGCAGAACAACTTCCACTGGTTACTACTGCTCTGTAATATGTTTTTGTTGTTAGATTGGTTGCTCGTAATGTTGCCGATATCGAATCGGTAATATTGCTAAATCCGGTTGTGGCCGATGTGGTTGACTTCTGCCATTGGATACTTCCGGTATATCCACTAAGTGTTAATGTTGTTGAATTTGTTCCGGTACATACACTTACATTACCTCCGCTAAATGATCCACCAACCGATGCCGGACTTACCGTTACGGTTGCACTTGCACTGCTTGCAGAATCACATACGCCACTCTTGATAATTGCTCTGTAATATGTGGTTGCAGTTAAATTGCTTGCAGTATGTGTAGTGGTTGTGTTTGCAATATTGGTAACATTCGAGGAGAAGTTCGATACTGTGGATGATTGCCATCTTACGATACTTCCTGTATGTCCGCTTAGAGTTAAATTGGTTGAATTGGTTCCGGTACATACCGTTGCACTTCCTGCTATAGTTCCTCCTACACTTGCAGGATTTACCGTTACTGTTGCACTTGCACTACTTGCCGAATCACAAACACCACTCTTAACAATTGCTCTGTAATAAGTAGTAGCTGTTAAGTTGCTTGCAGTTTGTGTGGTGGTTGTGTTTGCAATATTGGTTAAGCCTGTGCTAAAATCAGATGCAGTGGATGATTGCCATCTTACGATACTTCCTGTATGACCGCTCAGTGTTAAGTTGGTACTATTTGTTCCGGTACAAACACTTGCTCCTCCTGCTATAGTTCCGCCAACACTTGTCGGACTAACCATGATACTATCTGTTGAGCTGTTTGCTGCAGAACAACTTCCACTGGTTACTACTGCTCTGTAATATGTTTTTGTAGTAAGATTGGTTGCTCGTAATGTTGCCGATATCGAATCGGTAATATTGCTAAATCCGGTTGTGGCCGATGTAGTTGACTTCTGCCATTGGATACTTCCGGTATATCCACTAAGTGTTAATGTAGTTGAATTTGTTCCGGTACATACACTTACATTACCTCCGCTAAATGATCCGCCTACCGATGCCGGACTTACCGTTACTGTTGCACTTGCGCTGCTTGCCGAATCACATACACCACTCTTGATAATTGCTCTGTAATAAGTAGTAGCAGTTAAATTGCTTGCCGTATGGGTGGTTGTGGTGTTTGCAATATTGGTAACGTTCGAAGAGAAGTTCGATACGGTGGATGATTGCCATCTTACGATACTTCCTGTATGTCCGCTTAGAGTTAAATTGGTTGAATTGGTTCCGGTACATACCGTTGCACTTCCTGCTATAGTTCCTCCTACACTTGCAGGATTTACCGTTACTGTTGCACTTGCACTACTTGCCGAATCACAAACACCACTCTTAACAATTGCTCTGTAATAAGTAGTAGCTGTTAAGTTGCTTGCAGTTTGTGTGGTGGTTGTGTTTGCAATATTGGTTAAGCCTGTGCTAAAATCAGATGCAGTGGATGATTGCCATCTTACAATACTTCCTGTATGACCGCTCAGTGTTAAGTTGGTACTGTTTGTTCCGGTACATACACTTGCTCCTCCTGCTATAGTTCCGCCAACACTTGTTGGACTAACCATGATACTATCTGTTGTGCTGTTTGCTGCAGAACAACTTCCACTGGTTACTACTGCTCTGTAATATGTTTTTGTTGTTAGATTGGTTGCTCGTAATGTTGCCGATATTGAATCGGTGATATTGGTAAATCCGGTTGTTGCCGATGTGGTTGACTTCTGCCATTGGATACTTCCGGTATGTCCACTAAGTGTTAATGTTGTTGAATTTGTTCCGGTACATACACTTACATTACCTCCGCTAAATGATCCTCCAACCGATGCCGGACTTACCGTTACGGTTGCACTTGCACTGCTTGCAGAATCACAAACACCACTCTTTATAATTGCTCTGTAATAAGTAGTAGCTGTTAAGTTACTTGCAGTATGGGTGGTGGTTGTGTTTGCAATGTTGGTAACGTTCGATGAGAAGTTAGATACTGTGGATGATTGCCATCTTACGATACTTCCTGTATGTCCGCTTAGAGTTAAATTGGTTGAATTGGTTCCGGTACATACCGTTGCACTTCCTGCTATAGTTCCTCCTACACTTGCAGGATTTACCGTTACTGTTGCACTTGCACTACTTGCCGAATCACAAACACCACTCTTAACAATTGCTCTGTAATAAGTAGTAGCTGTTAAGTTGCTTGCCGTTTGTGTGGTGGTTGTGTTTGCAATATTGGTTAAGCCTGTGCTAAAATCAGATGCTGTGGATGATTGCCATCTTACGATACTTCCTGTATGACCGCTCAGTGTTAAATTGGTACTGTTTGTTCCGGTACATACACTTGCTCCTCCTGCTATAGTTCCGCCAACACTTGTCGGACTAACCATGATACTATCTGTTGTGCTGTTTGCTGCAGAACAACTTCCACTGGTTACTACTGCTCTGTAATATGTTTTTGTTGTTAGATTGGTTGCTCGTAATGTTGCCGATATTGAATCGGTAATATTGGTAAATCCGGTTGTGGCCGATGTGGTTGACTTCTGCCATTGAATACTTCCTGTATGTCCGCTCAGTGTTAAGGTTGTGCTGTTTGTTCCGGTACATACCGTAACATGACCTCCGCTAAATGATCCACCAACCGATGCAGGACTTACCGTTACGGTTGCACTTGCACTTGATATCGAATCACAAACACCACTCTTAATAATTGCTCTGTAATATGTGGTTGCAGTTAAATTGCTTGCCGTATGTGTGGTGGTTGTGTTTGCAATATTGGTAACATTCGATGAGAAGTTCGAAACGGTGGATGATTGCCATCTTACGATACTTCCTGTATGTCCGCTTAGAGTTAAATTGGTTGAATTGGTTCCGGTACATACCGTTGCACTTCCTGCTATAGTTCCTCCTACACTTGCAGGATTAACCGTTACCGTTGCACTTGCACTGCTTGCCGAATCGCATACACCACTCTTAATAATTGCTCTGTAATAAGTAGTAGCTGTTAAGTTGCTTGCCGTTTGTGTGGTGGTTGTATTTGCAATATTGGTTAAGCCTGTGCTAAAATCAGATGCTGTGGATGATTGCCATCTTACGATACTTCCTGTATGACCGCTCAGTGTTAAATTGGTACTGTTTGTTCCGGTACATACACTTGCTCCTCCTGATATACTTCCTCCAACACTAGTAGGATGAATAGTAATTTTAATCACATTACTTGTTACCGTTGCACAAGTTGGTGTTGTAATTAATCGACGGTAGTATCTAGTGCCACTTACAGATGGAGGATCATAAGGAATACTATTTGCACCAACAATATCATTATAATTTGTACTGTCAGTTGAAACTTGCCATTGAATAGTATAATTTCCACTTGCACCTCCACCTGTTGGTGTTCCGGTAATCGAAGAAGCATCACCCGTAGAACAAAAATCTGTTGTGCCGGGCGCAATGATTGTATTGGAAATATCTGTATTTACAGTGATTACGACTACATTACTATAATTGGTACATCCACCTGAAGTAATTTGTCTTCTATAATAATAAGTACCTACACTTAAACTTGGAGGATCGTAAGTTTGGGTATTGCTGGTTCCGGATGCAGTACTATAGGAAGATCCATCAGTTGAACTTTGCCACAAATAGGTAGGAGAACCTCCCGGTGCACTTTCATTTGCAATTACCGCCGGATTTCCGGATACACAATATTCATAAATGGTTGGATCGACAATAGCATTGCTTACACTTGCATTTACTGTAATTGAAACAATATTGCTGTTTCCTGCAGTACTACATGAAGTAGAGGTAACATTTCTTCTAAAATAAATGGTAGTAGTTGGGGAAATTGAAGGAGGATCATAATCAATTCCGGTGGCGCCTGAGATAGTTGTAACAGACGAACTAAAATCTGAAACGGTTGAACTTTGCCATTGATAGAAATAAGTACCTGTTCCTCCTGTTGGAGTTGATCCGATTATTGTTGGAGGATCGTATGCACCACATGCGGTTGCTAATCCATTGTAGGTAATGGTATTATTTGTTGGACTTGCACCTACATAAATTACTCCAATGTTACTTATTATCGTATCGGTACAACCTGAAATTTTTACTTTACGTCGATAATATGTTGTGACGCTTATTGTAGTAGGATTATAGTCTTCACTCGCATATGTAGTACCTGAAGAACCATTAGGAACAGCTAACCAATTCGAAACCCCATTGGTAGAATATTCCCATCGATAAACCGGGCTACCTGAAACTGTACTTGCATTAAATGCACTAGGATTTCCAGAAGCAGCGCAAATTGAACTTGGTGCCGTAATTGTATTAGCCGAACCTACAGTAACTCCACTATTGGTTTTAATATTATTACATCCAACTGTATCTGCATCACATTCACTTTGAGGATTAGTTGGTGTTGCAATATCTGTATTGGTTGCGTCGGGGTCAGTTAAATCCGCTATACGCATCATGCTTCCGGTTACATTCATAACCCCACCACCTGGAGAATTACCAACGATTCCGGCAATATAATAAGTTATTGTTGCGCCATTGTTCATGTTGGCAACGGCAGAAACTTCTCCAGCAACTAGCGTATCTTTTGAAGTAACTGTTGCTGTTCCCGTTGTACTCGTTGAACAGCTTATGTTGGTCATTTCAGTTGGAAATGTAAATTTAAATTTTGCACCTGTAATATTTCCAGGACCATTATTTCTTGTAAGAACAGTATAGGTTAAATTTGCAGAACCACCCGGACAAAGAGAAGATGTACTAGGCGTAATACTTACCACTTCTAAATTAGATTCTCTTAATTCGATGTTGATGGAAGATACTATAATATTACCTGGCGTGTATGTCCATGTATCAAGCACCTTTTCATTTCCAAATCCTACATCAGTTCCATCACCAAATTTGTGTCCATTAACACTACTTCTCACTCCAACAATTCCTGTTTTAACCGGATTCGAAGGTCCACCACTTGATGTTATTCCGGTATCATCCCAAAAAATTGTATCCGCATTTGTAACGGGTGTACCTGAACTATTTAACAATTTAATTATTAATCCACTTCGATTGTCTTCCAAATCAAAAAACGGAAAGTGAATTTCTCCGCCTAACAAGAAGATTCTAATTTTTATTGCACTAGTTCCGGCGCTTATCTTATTACCCTGGCCATTCAATCCGTTCCATAAAACTGAATTAGATCCGTAATATGCAGATCCGCTTAATCTTCTATCAACCGCATCAGTGTATACCCCATTATTATTTGCATCGATATCAATCGCATAATTACAATTATCAGATGCTGTAAAATTTATATATCCTCCAAGAGGATAGGTACCAGCTAAATTAGGAGTACCCTCTTTACCTACAAATGAAAAATTAGAAACTGTTGGTGAAAGTGCTGATGATTGTTTTAACCAAGTATAACCAGAAGATGTTGCTGTTGTTGCAGGCATATCAGAAGCTGGTATTTCATAGAAAACTTTCTGGGTAATGTCGTTTAAACCATCAGGAGTTCTTGGATCTTTTATTGGGGGATCGGTTGTCGAATTATAACTCAAATAGGATGCTTCACCTGCTGCAGTCTTCAAACCTTTGTTATTTGAAAACCATGCAAAGTTTAATCCTTGTTGGCCGTTATTGTCTACTAAGTATAAATATCCATCCTTCGTTAATACATAAAATTTACCATAGAATCCGTTGTCAAACGGTGTATTCATAACACCATGAAACATTGTTGTAAAAACACGTCCTGTAATAAAAGTTCCTGCATTTCTTACAGAAACATCCCAAGCAGCAATCATATTCGCTGAACCTGGGGCAGAGGACCATTCTGAATTGGCAGCAATATTTGTTGGATTTGAAGTTGCTGTTGTATCCTGTGATATAAAATTAATTGCCCAAATTCCTTCTTGGCCAGCACCAACAATTATGGTATAAGGTGTATATCCTAAAGTATAACCAGGGTAATCTGGCCCATTTTTTTCTTGTGTTCGATTTGAAATTCTTCCAACAGTTGTAGAAGAACCCGAAGAATAAACCACTCCATTTGGTGCTTCAACTCTTATGGTAGCATAGCCCATCCCTTGAACACTTGTACCTAAATATAAAGTATCACCTACCTTAGCATATGCAAAAGTTTTACCTGTTGTAGGAAAAGGATTATATGCAGTCCCTGATGAATGACTTCCTAGATAAGCGCGATAACCGGTTACTCCATTTGGATATAAACTTTTACTACCATCCGCTCGAATTTCTGCAGGAGTTAAAAAAAGTAAAAAAATAGTAGCAAGAAAAAAGATGAATTCGCGGCGTGAAATAGCCAAGAATAACTTGTAAAAAATATATAAATTCGATTTATACATTTTTCAAATTTTAATTTCTTGAGAATTATACTGAAAACCCTTGTAAATCCTTGGCATTTATCTTTCTGAATCGAACCACAAAATGCCTCCTTTTGGAATACTTTTTTCTATTAATTATTTGTGACAATGCCCATAAAAATGAATGGCAGTATTATTGGTAAATACTTCATTTTTCAACATTTGAACTATTTATACCTTCAAAAGCGTTTTGTATGGTATTATTTGCCATTAATTTGCACATTTCTGCCATGCATATAATTTATTTGTTTTGTCAGTTCAAAATACATTATCCTGATTGCGAATCCCTTCTAACAACCGTATATTTTAATGGACACTCTTGGGGTTAATTAAGATTGATTTCTGACTGATTCTCTGTGAATCATCGCGTTGCATTTTATTCTACAGGAACTGGTACCGTTTTTGGAACGTTTTCATTGGGTAGAATCTGGGTATCTTTATCACTTAAGAATCCTGTTACTTGGAATTCTGTTCTTCTATTGGCCTGGTGCTCTTCTTCTGTACATTTTCTACTTATCACTGTCCCTTCACATTCACAATCATTAACCAAACGAGTTTCACCATAACCTTTTCCTACAATTCTTTCACTTGATATTCCCTTGGACACAATATAATCTGCAGAAGCTTTTGCCCTGTTATCCGATAAAGTTAAATTATATTTAAATGAAGCACGGCAGTCGGTATGCGAACTCAATTCAATTACAATGTCCGGATTATCTTGCATCAATTTAACAATTTTGTCCAATTCGAAAGCGGCACTTTTTCTTATATTATATTTAGCTAAATCGAAGTAAATGTTCTCGATTTTTATTGCTTTACCTACAACAATTTTCTCTAACTCAAAATCACGCAAATAATCATACTCTCTTTCCAATACTGACATACAGTCGTTATCTGAGGTATTTAGTTCTACTACCGGTTTCTTAAAAAAACCTTCGCAACTCACATCAATTAAATACAAATGCTGACTTTTTAAACTGGCATACCTGTATTTTCCATCTTCGCCAACAACAAAATCATAAACAGTATCATTGTCGGTAATATCAAAGAGTACAATATGAGCACCAGGTACCGGTAACTTGGTGTCCTTATTGGTAATAGTTCCTGCTAGTATACAACCGGTTTTCTTTTTTGCTAACTCAATGGTGATTAATGGTTTTGCTAAACTTACGGTTTCTGCCACCATATTGCTATAGTATCGGAATGCAGAAGCGTTAAATACATATGGCTGCTGATTCCATAAATAGGCATTGAACATACCAGTTGATGAAGAATCAAATTTTGGCACTTCAGCAGAAAAGCTATGTTTTATCTGCAACTCCGATTGTATTATAAGTTCTTTAGTTGCGCTATCAACTATACGTACAATAAATTTTGAAGGTTTTGGAATAGTTACTATATAAATATCGTCGTCATTAAATCCCCTCCTCCTATTTGAACTGATAAATCCTTCCTTTCCTGATTTATCCAATGCAATTCCAAAGTCATCATAATTGCTATTTATAGGTATACCAAGATTTTGTGGTGCAAATTTCTCTAGAGAAGTTTTAAAAATATCTAATCCTCCATAACCGGGATATCCATCACTTGAGAAAAACAAATTTCCTTCCACATCGATATAAGGAAACATATCGTTTTCTCTTGAATTTAACTCCGGTCCCATATTTTCCGGATCACTCCATTTTCCATTTTCCTTTCGATAACTTTTATATAAGTCAACTCCTCCATATCCTCCAGGCATATCTGAAGCAAAGATTAAGATGCTGTCATTTGCAGCAAGCGCAGGATGACCAATTGAATACTCGTTATTATTAATATTTAATGGCTTAACATCTCCCCATATATTTCCATCAAATGTGGCTTGATAAATTTTAAGTTTGTTAACGCCATCCTTGGTTCTTTTTGTTTTACCATTGTAGAAGTTGTTTCTTGTAAAATAAATGGTGCGTTGATCTTTGCTAAATACCGATGATCCTTCATGATATTTAGAATTAATCCCTTTACTAAATTTTTCTATTAAAAAAGGCTGGGTTAAAAACATACCAGAAGTATCAAAATACTTCTGACTAAGATATCCAGCCATGGTTTTTGTATCATTACTGGTATAACGAGTATCGTCGTCGTTATAATGTAGTTTTCGTCTTTTTGAACTGCCAAATGTTGTATCAATACTCGGAGCGAAAGCAATATCACCAGTATCCTTTATATAGTATAAATCTAGAAATGCAGATAAGTCCCAATCGAATGAACGTTTTACAACTCCCTTTGATGTTCGACCAGAACTAAATACCAAACCTTGTTTATAATAAACCGGACCAAAATCACTTTGGTCAGTGTTAAAATTTGCAATCGTTATGATATTATTTTTATTGTAATTGGAAAGAAAAATGGAGTCACTGTATGCTTTAGCATAAGCTGCACTTCGAGTATCGCTGGGGCAAAGTATGCTTAGTTGTTCATATATTGATTGAGATTCTTTATATTTTTTATTTACTGCTAACACCTGCGCAAGTGCCAACAAATAATTCGAGTCTTTTGGGTAAATGTAAACCAATTTGGTATATGCTCTTGTAGCCGCCTCATAATCGTTAATTTTCCGATATGATATCGCAAGATTTGGAAGAACACTCACATTTCCAGAATCGTCTTTTAGTACATCTTCATAAGTAGTTATCGCTTGGATATAGCTCATTTTTGCAAAGTACTTATCACCAATTTTTTCCTTGAGTGCTGTTGTGTTTTGCGACAACAATGGTGTTGCATTGAATAGCACAATTAGAATCAGATAATAGATGATTCTCATGTTAAAAGTAACGTGGTGTAATCACTTTTTTGGAACCAAATCCAAATTCATACCTTAAGATTATCTCATGGGTGCCTGATGAATAACTTTGAATATTTGTAATGGTATAATCAAAAGAATACCCGATTCTGAAATTTGGAGCAGCTTGTAATTCGACCATTGCAATAACAGCGTCGCCGGTCCTGTATGATAAACCGAGACCTAATATATCATAAAACCAAATATTGGTATTTAAATCGAACTCCATTGGTGCACCCAATACAAATTTGTATAGAAAAGAAGGCTTCAATTTAATATCATTTTTCAAATCAAAAACATAGCCCCCCATCATAAATATATGGTCGTATTTATTTACTTTTATTTCGGTATTTTTAACCAATTTGGTATTGTACAAATTAGGAATCGAAAATCCCATATAATACTTATCACTATTTAAATAAATTCCGGCACCTGCACTTGGAATATAAATCGTAACATTGTTGGCAAAGCCAATATCATCTGATGTATTTCCTGTTGTAAGAATTGCCTGGTTTAAATTGGCATTAAATCTAACAACACCTAATTTTAAACCCATTGAGAATGTATTTCTTCTAAAACGTAAACGATACGCGTAACAAGCATGAGCCCCAATATTACTGGTATACCCAATTTTATCGCTGAATAAAATCATGCCCAATCCAACTTTCTTATTGTTTAATGGAGCATCCATACTCAGTGTCTGTGAAACCGGTGCTCCTTCTATTCCCAACCATTGCGCTCTGAATAAACCGGTCATACTAAACACTTCCCTACTTCCTGCATATGCCGGATTTACAGCCATCGTATTAAACATATATTGTGAATACATTGCTTCCTGTTGGGCAAAACTCCAATATGGGCAACAAATAACAACTGTTGTAATTAATATTATATGTTTCTTAAAAAAATTCAAATTATTCCCTGTAACTATTTTGTGTATTCAACTCTTTAATTCATACGTTTCATTTGGCTTAAATAACAATTTAGATTGCAAAGATATCCTGGCCTTAAATGAAGGAATAATGATAATGATGAAGTAGTTCAGGTTGAAATAAATGGATAATTAACCTTTATAAGAATTAATTGATTTTTGGTTCAATTGATTATCCCAATAAAATTTTAGTTAATGAATTTGTATATTATTGTATTTCAATTACTTATACAATTATTTTTACCATATTTCAAAGACTTTAATTTTTCAATCAAATAGATTTGGAATTGCAATTGCATTTAAATAGTACATTTCACAATAACTCCATTTGTACTGATAAAAAAACCGCTTAGCCTAATACCTATCTAAACACATATTGGTTATTATCTCATATAAATAGTATATTGTCTCTGAAAAACACTTCGTTTTAAACACTTATTTACTTTAATTTAAATATTAATCTTTTTTAAAAGGCAAAATGAAAAGAATTTTATTGACATGGTTCATGCATCTTTTTATATGCTTTAAAATATTAGCTCAGGTATATCCTACCCATTTTTTTCAGTATCCTATGGATACACCATTATATTTAAGCGCACCATTTGGTTCATTACGCGACAACCATTTTCATAGTGGAATGGATATACGGACCAATGAAACCGAAGGCTTACCGGTATATGCAATTGCGGATGGATTTGTATCCCGCATTAAAATACAATCCGTTGGGTATGGCAAAGCTATTTATATTCAACACCCAAATGGATATAGCAGTGTGTATGGACATTTACGCGCATTTGAAGGTCCGATCGCTACGCATATTCTTACCTATCAATATAACCACAAACAATTCGAGATGGATCATTTTCCGGGTAAAGATGTACTTCCGGTTATGAAAGGACAAATCATTGGATATACCGGGAATACTGGTACTTCCACAGGTCCGCATTTACATTTTGAAATAAGGGATACCAAAACCGAAGAAATAATAAATCCGCAATTATTTGGAATAAAAGGACAAGATAGTTTACCTCCTATATTAAAAAACATTTTGGTGTATTCATTGGCGTCGCAGCATCCTGTTATTGTTTCCGACTATAAAATTAATTCAGCTGCTTTACTTGCAACGGATAGTGGATTTCTGGTAATGGATACATTAATGGTTCCTCAAGGAATTTTTGGTTTCGGTTTTATTGCCAATGATTTTCTTCTCAACAAAGAAAAAGAATACAGTATTTATGGCGCAGAGTTAACAATTGATTCTAAAAAATATTTTGCATTTCGGCTAAATCGATTTGCTTTCGACAAGACAAGATGCATCAATGCACACATTGATTTTGCTACTTATAAGCTGGAAGGTTACCGGATACAAAAATTCTTTATAGAGGACGGGAATGATATTTCACTTTATCCGTTTCATAGAAATAAAGGACGAATAAATCGATCCTTAACATCTTCAAAGACTTCAATGGTTAAAATAACAATTTACGATTTCAATTTTCGAAATTTTGTATGCTATGTTCCTATAAAGAATGACACAACAATTAATCTTACAAACGCAAAACCGGAGTGTAATTATCTCCCAATGTTCCCAAACAAATCAAATCAATTTAAACTAAATGACTTAGAAGTTTATGTACCCGAAAAAAGTCTTTTCGATACCATGGAAATATGTGTGCAACAAATCCCAAATGGATCAAAAAGTTTTGTAGATACATACATCGTTGGAAATTACACAATCCCCGTTTACAAATCGTTTACTATTTCGATTAAGCCTAACAATAAAATCCCATTAGAAATAATGGACAAACTTTGCCTTGCTTTTAAAGAGAAAGAAGAACAAACATATCGTTACTGTAGCAGCAGTTATGACAACAAATCCATTAACGGTAAAAACAATTTGTTCGGTTTTTATACCTTAGAATTAGATACCATTGCTCCCGCTGTAAAGCTCATTCAAACACATCCTTCTTTACATGCATTAGATACTTCTGTTCTACTTTTCCATGTCAACGATAATTTTTCTGGCATAGGTAAATATGAACTTAAAATAAACGGAAATTGGGAGCTGCTTGAATACGATGCAAAAAACAATTTACTCATACACCATTTTACATCTCGTTCGCCAACAGGCAAATTAGATATCGAAGTTTTGGTCGCAGATAAAAAGAACAATATTACCAAACTATTAACTACCTTTATTAAAGAATGACAACATTAAAACCGGGACAAAAAGCACCTTTATTTATTGGTATAAACGAACGAAATGAAACAGTTAAACTAACCGATTATACAAACAAAAAACTTGTTTTATTTTTCTATCCGCGTGATAATACACCCGGATGTACGATTGAATCCTGTAATCTTCGAGATAATTATCAATTGTTTTTGAAGAATGGTTACCAGGTATTAGGTGTTAGTCCGGATTCTGTAAAAAAACACCAGAATTTTATCCGAAAATTTGGTTTGCCTTATTCTTTAATTGCCGACACAGACAAAATTATTTGTAACCAATATGGCGTTTGGGGCGATAAAAAATTATTCGGCGTAAATTACCAAGGGGTAATTCGCACCACTTTTGTAATCGACGAAAATGGGATCATAGAACAAGTAATTGAAGATGTAGATACGGCGGATCATTCGAATCAGATATTGAAGAAATGAGTAAATGAGTAAATAAAAGTGGACTAGTATTTATTGTTCCTGTTTTGCATGGAAATAAAAAGTACTTTAAGTAAAATATGAATCACTTGATAACAAATCCAACGATATGATGTTAGAATGAAATTACTTTTTCCGTGAAATTTTTCCTTTGTTATTTGCCTGCAACCATCATCGATAATTTTATTGATAGATTCTGACGTCTGTGCCGCGAACAATGCATCCTGAATTACCACATTTAATTCTATACTGCCATAGTCGCTTAATGCATTGATATTATAGGATCCGATATTGACAATCTGTTTATCGGAAATCGAAACTTTACCATGAAGCACGGAAGCATGCCATTCATAAATTTCAATATTATTTTTTAATAACCATTCATATAAATATTTAGAAGCAGGCTTGAACAAAGCCACGTCTGAAAACTCACCAAATACTACTTTAATTTTCACCCCTCTCTCTGTGGCCTTTTTAATCAATCTGCGGATGCTATTACCGGGGAAAAAATAACTTGCAACAAGAATTAATTCTGCGTTTGTATTTCGTATTAAATCTTTATAAGATTTAGAAATTTCTATTTTACGTTGTATCCAGTTATTCTGTATTAATTGAATTGCTGATTCTCCTGTATAATCTATGGTTCGAGGAACATTTAATTGGCGCATTTCCCTGCGAACTTTCTTTTTCCAAATAAATTCGCATGTGCTTCGTATTTCTCCAACAATATCGCCTTCGATTTGTACTGCAAAATCAAGCCAAGGTATTTTTCCATCGTATCCGCTGTATTTGTTTGCAATATTTATTCCTCCTACAATGGCAAAATCATTGTCTTGAACAAATACTTTCTGGTGCATCCGTAATCCTACTTTTAATTTAGACAAATAAGGAATTGAAAATTTTCTTATCTTTATTCCATTGGATAAACAAGTTTGATATAATTCCTTATTCCAGTTCTCTGTGGCATATCCATCTATTAAAATAAAAATTCGAACGCCTCGCTTTGCTGCCTTTAACAATTCATCAATTATTAACCTTCCGGTTTTGTCGTCGTTAAAAATATAAAATTGAAAATGCAGATAAAATCTTGCTTGTTTAATATGGTTAATTATTGTTTCGAAAAACCCTTTGCCGCTTTGTAACAAAATAACTTTGTTGTTATAAAACACCTTAGCGTCTTCTTTCAAGCCAATCATTTTCCTTTTTTGTTACTTTTTCGTGGAGCAAGATCAAACCTTCTACCGGCGAAAAATCGCAGGTATCCGTTATAAATATTCACATCAACGTTATTGTGTACCCGGTTGTTAACGAAATAATTCGAATAATGAAATCCACAATAATACCGCTCTCCATTGTATCCGGTTACAAATCTAAAGTCGCCATGATAACCAATATTTGTACCTGTTTTGTAATACTTTTGATTTACATCCCGATAGGTACCTGCTTGAAGATCTACACCCGGTATCAGTAAACCATTGACAAAAAAGTTTTTAAATAAAATTAAATTATAACCGTAACCAAAATTTATTCCGTACAGATAATTGGTACCTTCCAATAGCCTATCATTATTGGGCAAAACAGAAGAATATTCATATGGCAACAACGTTGAATCTGATCTGATTTTTCCTATACTAGCCGTAATTCCTACGGTGAATGAACCGGCAGATTTCTTCTGACGGTCAATCTGCCATAACGACGCCATACTCGAAAAACGGGTATTGTTAAAAAAATAATTGAGGCTACCCAACATTACTTCACTTCTGATATCGCCTCTTATCGGATAAGGATCCGTTGGTTGCCAAGTTGGAATAACATCCTGTGGATTGCTTAAATACATTCCTTGATAGGATTGAATCAACAAACTTCCAAGAAAACGTCGTCCGGTTACACCTAAACGCAGACTAAAACTATTGGTATTCCCTTTATTTGGATCAGGTGCATCCAGGTATTCTACACCTTGTGTATATTCTAAGGACAATAAATTATAATCGACACCGAATCCAAATCGAAAAGCAGTATTGGGAGAAAACTTAAGTGTTGGAAACAAATCACCGGACGAAACTTGTAAATCCTGTTTTTGTAAAACACTTACGGCAGTTACATGTAGAAAATGGTCGTAGTAACTTTCTACATAAGAAGTGTCGTATACAACCCTCGTAAATAATTTTTTAAAAAAACTTTGTTGTGCAACTACCTTTCCCGACACAACTAAACAAACAATAGCCAATTTTAGTCGGTTCATTTAATAATCACATTCACATGGTTTAAAAACAATCTACAAATGGATACATTCTCCATAAGCTTGTGCTGCAGCTTCCATAATTGCTTCACTCATTGTTGGATGCGGATGAACCGTTTTAATAAGCTCCATGCCGGTAGTTTCTAATTTTCTTGCAGCAACTATTTCGGCTATCATTTCCGTTACATTCGCTCCAACCATATGTGCGCCTAATAATTCTCCGTATTTTGCATCAAATACCAACTTAACAAAACCTTCTTTTGCACCGGCCGCACTTGCTTTACCGGAGGCTGTGAATGGAAATTTACCCACTTTAACCTCGAATCCTGCATCCTTTGCAGCTTTTTCTGTATAGCCAACGGATGCCACTTCAGGAGAGCAATAGGTACATCCGGGTATGTTATTATAATCGAGTGGTTCGGGATGATGTCCTCCAATTTTTTCTACACAAATAATTCCTTCTGCACTTGCCACGTGGGCCAATGCCGGACCTTTAACAATATCACCAATTGCATATACTCCTTTAATGTTGGTAGCATAAAAATCATCTACCAATACCTTGCCTTTATCTGTTTTTACTCCTACTTGTTCCAAGCCTAGATTTTCCAAATTGGTTTGGATGCCAACTGCAGATAGTACCACATCACATTCCAATTCTTCTGTAATATTTCCTGTTTTAATCTTTACCTTACAGCTGTTTCCTTTGGTATCAACTGATTCAACAGATGCACCTGTCATTACTGTAATGCCGGATTTTTTAAATGCCTTGGTAACTTCTTTGCTCACTTCTTCATCTTCAATTGGCAAAATTGCAGGTAAATATTCTACCAAGGTTACTTTGGTTCCCATGGCATTATAGAAATAAGCAAATTCGCTACCAATTGCTCCTGAACCCATTACAACCATCGATTTTGGCTGTGACGGTAAATTCATCGCATCCCTGTAACCGATTACTTTTTTCCCATCAATTTTAATATTTGGTAATTCGCGGCTTCTAGCACCCGTTGCCAAAATGATATGTTTTGCTTCATACACCTTTTTAGCACCTGCAGCATCCGTAACTTCCACCTTACCGCTACCTGCAAGTTTTCCTGCACCCATTAAAACCTCAATCTTATTTTTCTTCATCAGAAAGGCAATTCCTTTACTCATACCATCAGCAACACCCCTGCTGCGCTTAACTACAGCTCCAAAATCATGCTTTGAATCGGCAACAGTTATACCATAATCACCGGCATGTTTTATATAATCAAAAACCTGTGCAGATTTAAGCAATGCTTTGGTTGGTATACAACCCCAGTTTAAACAGATACCTCCAAGGTTTTCTTTTTCAACGATTGCAGTTTTTAAACCCAATTGACTGGCGCGGATAGCAGCTACATAACCTCCGGGCCCACTACCAATAACTATTAAATCGAAATTCATATGATTAATTTTGGTGCAATATAACCCAAACCATTAAATCAGAAAAATAGTATAAATCAAACCTTCTTTTCGCTATTTTCGCAACCCTTATATAATAATGAATATTATGACTAAAAAAGCCCAAATTCATACCGAAAAAGGAATCATGACCATTGAATTCTTTGAAAAAGATGCTCCCAATACGGTTGCTAATTTTATTAAACTTGCCGAAAGCGGCTTCTACAACGGAGTTACCTTTCACCGTGTAATTCCAGATTTTGTTATCCAGGGTGGAGATCCGACCGGAACCGGAGCAGGCGGACCGGGCTACCATATTAATTGTGAACTGGATGGAGAAAATCAACGCCACGACAAAGGTGTATTATCCATGGCCCATGCAGGAAGAAATACCGGTGGCTCCCAATTCTTTATTTGCCATAACCGCATGAATACCCAACACCTGGATCGTAACCATACCGTTTTTGGTAAGGTAGTGGACGGTTTGGAAGTAATTGATCAAATCCGTGCCGGTGATAAAATGATAAAGGTTACTGTTTCCGAAGCTTAAACCGATTCCTCCCAATATGTTGCAAATAAATTACATCCGTGAAAATACTTTAGCGGTAAAAAATGGTCTGCGAAAAAAACATTTCGCCGATTTATCTCTGGTGGATTCCATTTTAAAGTTGGATGAAGAAAAAAGAATTCATCAAGCTTCCCTTGAAACGGCACAGGCTGAAAGCAATTTGCTTGCAAAACAAATTGGTGAATTGATGAAAAGTGGTAAAAAAGAGGAAGCCGAAAATCTTAAAGTAAATTCAACCAAGATTAAAGACACCATAAAATCTTTAGAAGAAAAAGTGAAACAATTGGATGGAGTAATTTTTAACCAGTTGGTAACACTTCCCAATTTACCACATGAAAGTGTACCGGAAGGCAGAACTCCTGAGGAAAATTTAAACACCTATCAATTTGGAGAACTCCCTACATTACATGATGGTGCATTGCCTCATTGGGAGTTAATAAAAAAATATGATATCATCGATTTTGAGCTCGGGGCAAAAATTTCGGGCGCCGGATTCCCGGTATACAAAGGAAAAGGTGCACGTTTACAAAGGGCAATGATTAACTTTTTTCTGGATGAAGCAGTAAAGGCAGGTTACAAAGAAATTATGCCTCCAATTTTGGTCAATGCGGAAAGCGGTTTCGGAACAGGGCAACTTCCTGATAAAGAAGGTCAGATGTACCATGTTACTGCCGATGATCTGTATTTGATTCCTACAGCAGAAGTACCTATTACTAACTTATACCGCGATGTGATATTAAAAGAAGAAGAACTCCCGGTTAAAAATGCCGGTTATACTCCTTGTTTCCGTCGTGAAGCCGGTGCATGGGGCGCTCATGTGCGGGGATTAAATCGATTGCACCAATTCGATAAAGTGGAAATTGTTCAAATTGTTCATCCTGAAAAATCCTATGCGATATTGGAAGAGATGGTTAAACACGTGCAAGGACTCCTCGAAAAATTGGAATTGCCATATCGCATTCTTAAATTATGTGGTGGAGATATGAGCTTCGGTTCTGCTTTAACCTATGATTTTGAAACTTATAGTGCTGCCCAACAAAGATGGCTCGAAGTAAGCTCAACTTCTAATTTTGAAAGTTTTCAATCCAACCGTCTGAAATGTCGGTTTAAAAATAAAGAGGGAAAAAACATGTTGGTTCATACCTTAAACGGTAGTGCACTTGCCTTACCTCGTATTGTTGCAACTCTCCTTGAGAATAACCAAACAGCAACAGGAATAAAGATTCCGGCTGCTTTGGTGCCTTATACGGGATTTGATACTATTGATTAAGAAAAACGTAATTGTGTAATTGTGTAATTGCGTAACTACCTAACTACGTAATTGGTAACAATTTTTATTATCTTATAGTTATTACCTATTAACGAACCATAACTATTGTGTGTTATAATGCAGCTTCTCTGACCCAAGCTTCTTTAAAATATGCCAAACACCGAGGCGAAAGTGCCGAAGAAATTGCCATAATTGAAGAAAAACTTAACCGAGAACGTACCTTACTTTCTCCTCATTTTTTTATTAATGCATTTGCACATCCTCCATTACTTACTTTTACCAATACGGAACCTAAAAACCCACAATTATTGAGTTGGGGGCTTATTCCCTTTTGGGCAAAAGATGAAATTACAGCTCATACAATTGCCAACCAAACAATCAATGCGCGTTCGGAAACCATGTTTGAAAAACCATCCTTCCGAAATGCAGCAAAAAATAAAAGATGTTTGATATTTCTGGATGCATTTTATGAATACCACCATTTAAAAAACAAAACCTATCCATTTCTTATTGCCATGAAAAACGGCAATCCAATGGTAGTTGCCGGCTTATGGGAAGAATGGACCAATCCGCAAACCGGAGAGTTAATAAGAACTGTATCCATTGTTACTACCAAGGGAAATGAAACGATGGCGAAAATCCACAACAATCCCAAAAATGCCGGTCCCCGAATGCCAGTAATTTTACTGCAAGAAAATATGCAGGAATGGCTCGAAGAAAAAGAAGTAAATAATAACCTGTTCAAATCGATACTTGAACCACTTCCGGATGAATTTTTAACTTATCAGCCGGTAAGAAAACTTACTGGGAAAGAAGGATCCGGCAATACACCTGAAGCAATGGAGCCATTTAAGTATATCGAACTGGAAGAAATGTAAAGTTCCTTTTCCCTATTCCTTAAACGCTATATTTGTATTCATTCGTTGAAAACAAAACACATTCCAATACACCATATTTTGATGGCAGGCATTTTACTGCTTGCTGCCATATTGCGTTTGTATCATTTAAACGAATTGCCTTATACCAACGATGAACTGAGTGCAATTTATCGAGCACAATACAACACTTTTAATGAACTAATAAATTTGGGTATAAAGCCGGATGGGCATCCTGTTTTGATACAACTTTTACTTTTCTATTATATAAAAATAGTTGGTACAAGTGCTTGGATTATTAAAATGCCATTTATACTCAGCGGAATTATAGTGGTGTTTGTTTCCTATAAAATAACAGCCATCACCATAAACCGTAATCTTGGCATTCTGGTAGCCGCCTATATTGCCACTTCTCAATATTTTATTTTATATAGTCAACTGGCACGGCCTTACATGCCGGGATTGCTTTTTGTTTTGCTTGCACTTTATTTTGGATTGCAAATACTTTTACACCACAAAAGAAAACTACGCGATTATGCAATGCTTTGCTTTTTTATACTCGCTTCAGTTAGTACGCATCATTTTGCCGGACTAACCATTTTTATCATATCCATCGTATTGCTTCTTGCCGAAATGAAAGCATTTAAAATGAATTTGATTTACACATTTACCGTTGCTTGTATCCTTTATTCGCCTCAAGTTCCTATTCTGTTGGCTCAACTAAATACCGGTGGAATTGGAGGTACTACGGGATGGTTGGGCAAGCCAGATGGATTATTTATAATCCAGTACATAAAATATGTAGGCCAATACTTTTTGTTAACCTACATATTGATATTTTTAGTGATACCCGTTACCATATTCTCTTTGTATAAAGCTCCAAAAAGAGAAATGTTGGTACTTGTGGCAGGGGTTTCCATTTTTGCACTTACTTTTATAACCGGCTATTACTATTCCATTTTTCGCAATCCGGTTTTGCAATATGCCGTTCTCATTTTTGCTGCTCCATACTTATTGGTCGTATTGTTTTATGGCGTTAGCCGCTGGCGACAGCAATATTTTCTAATATTTACCGGGATTCTCCTCTGCACCAATCTTTATGGCTTAATATTTAACCGGATGCATTTTCAATTGAATTACAACCAAGGCTACCAAGCTAGTGTTGCAGGGATTACCAAGTATTCTCACTTACCCCTGCTACTGAATGGAAATTCTCCGGATTATTATCGATTTTATTTTAGCAAATATCGCATTCAACCCAATGTAATATATTTCCATTTCGACACAATTCCTTATGCATCCTTCAGAAGTAAAATTCAACAAATTACATCCGACACGTTGGTTATATCATATGGCATGCCGGGAAATCCGATATATGTTGGGTTGGCACAATGGTATTATCCTACCATAATCAACAAAGAAGAAGGTGCTGCATTTGAAACGTACATACTTACGAAACAAAAGTCCGAACCGGTCGACACCGGAGTTATAACATCCGTTTCAACCCGCGATCAATTTAACTCCGAAAAGGAATTTGGAAGCACATTAAAATCTATGGTCTTAAATTCCGGAAACAACGATTTACTGCAAGCCTACGTAAAAATAAAACCTATTTCCAATACTGCAATTAACCCACAATTGGTTTGTGTTTTAAAAGACGAAAACGACAAACAAGTTTTATGGTTTGGTGCTTCTTACCAGGATTTTTATCTCCCTTCAGATTCCATTACACCTATATTAATTCGATTCAGAATCCCTACTTCGGTTCCTGAAGGAAATTTGAAACTTGAAACATTCGTTTGGAATATTCATCAAGAAGAATTTCAAGCATCCGCCATTCAAACGCAATTGATTCAGGGTAATAAATTCCTCTTTGGTTTGGTGAATGATTTTCACTAATTAGTTGCACATTCCAACTCTTACCTATCCTAATTTTTGTTATATTTGGTTACCTAATTAAGAATTAAATGGGAAAAGTTAAAAACATTATTATGGACAAAGCGCCATCCGGTTCGGCGCTCTCAATGGTAAACGATCTGGGTTATACATCCGGCGATTTACAATTGTTGGCAGATGCATGTAACACAGAATTTGGAACCACAATCACCGCAAACGATTTACAACCATTACTTACGGTTAACGATGTGGAGTTGTATGTGAATAGCCAGATTCCTTGATGCAAAAAAAAGTCCCGCAGATGCTGCGGGACTTTTTTATTATTTACTCTCTTTCTCCGGAGCCGGCGTTATAGTTGCCGGTGCGGTTATTCCAAGTTTCCGTTTTACAGCCGGCATAATATTATCGCTATCCGGTTTGTGTAAAATTGGAGCTCCCGGACTTGCATCAAATACATAAGCCAGACCTCCTTCTTTAGCAACTTGTGATATTGCATTTTTTGCTTTTTCGATGATTGGTTTTAACAAATCAGATTCTTTTTTACGAACGCTTTCTTGCGCTGTTTCTTGAAATTCCTGAATACGAGCTTGCATGTCGCGAAGTTCCTTTTGCTTTAACTCTTTTATCGCTTCAGCCATTTTCGCCTCGTTTTTCTGGTAATCACCGTATTTTCTTTCGAGCTCTTCGCTCATCGACTTTAATTGATCCTGTAAAGTTTTACCATATACTTCCATATCGGTATTGGCCTTTTTGTATTCCGGCATCTGGGTTAATAACTCCTGAAATTCAATATATCCGAATTTCTGGGCATTCGCCTTGGTTAACCCGATACAAAGTACCGATAAGGCAATGATTAGTGTTTGTTTGATTTTTCTCATTATTATTTGTTTTTCTTATTGATATTCTGATCCTTTGGTTTATCTGTTTTGTTAATGGCTACTCCTAATTCTGTTAATACCTCATCGCTTTTATCGTATTTAGCATTGGAATAAAGCATGATTAATTCGCCAGATTTGGCAAATATAAAGTCTAAAGCGCTTTGTTTTGCAACTTTTTGAACGGCATCGAACACCTTATCTTGAATTGGCTTTACCAATTCGAGTCTTTTTTTGTATAATTCTCCTTCATAACCGAATTTTTTTGTCCTGAAATCCTTTAGTTCCTTCTCTTTCGATTTTATTTCTTCTTCTCTTTTCTTGCGAAGATCTTCCGTTAACAATACTTGTTCTGCAAGGTAATCCTTGTTCATCTTATCAATTTGAATCTGCATTTTCTCCATTTCCTTTTGCCAGTCATCGGCAATTTGATCCAATTGTTTCTGCGACGAACGATATTCCGGCATCATATCCAACACATATTCTGTATCTACATATCCGAATCGTTGCGAATAAGCAAACAACGAAACACATAAAAGCAATCCAATAATTAATAATTTTTTCATTCTGTTAAAATTGTTGTCCCAATAAAAAGTGGAAATTAGCGCCGTTTACACCCGGACGATAAAGTACTTCATCAAATCCATAACCCCAATCCAAACCAATCATCCCAAACATTGGTAAAAAGATACGAACTCCCATTCCTGCTGATCGGTATATTTCAAATGGATTCATATCCTCCACCGACAACCATGCTTTTCCTGCTTCCAGAAACACCAATGGAAATACCGTTGCGGATGGATTTAAAGAAATTGGAAAACGCAACTCCATCGTAAATTTATCATAAATCAATCCCCCTTGTTGGATATAGCGACCCATGCTTGCATCATATCCGGTTGGGGTTAACGAATTATCCATATACCCACGCAATGCAATTAATTCCCTTCCATCCAAACTAAACCCGATAAGACCGGCTCCACCCAGCCAAAAACGTTCAAATGGTGTATAGGCCCGCTGTTCATTATACCTTCCGATAAATCCGAAATTAGCCCTAGCCATCAACACCAATGGCTTCTTGTTTCCTACTAATTTGGCATACCATATTCCCTCAAATTTCCATTTATAAAACTCTAACCAATTGCTCGATTTAAAACCTTCAATCGGTGTGAAGTTTTTTTCCAATAACGAATAAGGAGGTGTTAATTGTAAGGATACCGACAAATTTGCTCCCGATCGAGGATAAATTGGCTGATCCGTTGAATTACGTGCCAATACAAACTTTACACTAAAACTGTTGGTGATACCGGATGGAATACTAGCCAAATAACTTTGACCTAAGTAATTAACCTCGTTATTGTACTTCTGAAATATGACAGAGGTGTTTAATGTGAAATAATCATCCGGCCATTTCAATCGTTTACCCAATCCCACCGAAGCTCCTGTTGTATATAATCCGGCACGCAATGGATTTCCGGAGGCATAACCGTTCGATTGAACCGAATGAAAAATAGATACACTTAAGGCCTTTGGTTTTTTACCACCTAACCAAGGTTCAGTAAAAGATGCACTATAAGATTGGTAAAACGAACCATTGGTTTGTGCCCTCAATGATATTCTTTGTCCATCGCCACTTGGAATTGGTGCCCAGGCTTTACCGTCGAACATTCGTTTGGTCGAAAAATTATTCAAGGTTAGTCCTAATGTTCCAACTACCGAATTGGCACCCCAACCTGCTGATAATTCAATTTGGTCGTTAGGTCTTTCTTCTACTTTATATTCAATATCTACTGTTCCGCTTTCCTGGTGAGGAACTGGATTCACCCCTAATGCTTCCGGATTAAAGTAACCGATTTGTGATAATGCTTGAATGGATCTCTGCACCTCGGTACGGCTAAACAACTGCCCCGGTTTGGTTCTGATTTCACGCAGGATAACATGGTCGCTTGTTTTGGTATTACCGCTGATAGTTACTTTATTAATTCGGGCTTGTTGGCCTTCAAAAATGCGGATTTCAAGATCAATAGAATCATTCTCCACCAATACTTCTATCGGTTGTACATTAAAAAACAAATACCCATCATCCATATACAAGGTACTAATATCCATACCTCCTTGGTTCATGTGTAATTTGGCATCCAACGCCGTTTGGTCATAAATATCCCCTTTATTTACCTTCAGAATTGCTGCTAATTCTCTCTCCGAATATTTTACATTTCCAACAAATTTTACATCGCGGTAATAATATTTATGTCCTTCATTTACATTCATTGTGATATTAAGCGACGACTCATCGTAACGATACACAGAATCGGTAACAATTTCAATATCACGATAACCAAGAGACATGTATTTCTCAATTACCTTCATTTTATCGTCCTGAAATTTATTCTCATCAAACCTTGACTTAGCAAACAATACCTTTTTACGTTTGGTATCTTTCATCAACTTGTGAATTTGCTTATCGGTTAACGCTGTATTGCCATTGATATAAATTTCATTGATTTTTATTTTTTTACCCTTGTCAACTATGATTCGCAGTTTGGCCGTATTCTTCTTAGCATCATCCATCTCCTGTTCAAACTTCACTTCCGTATCCAGATACCCTTTTTCATGATAAAATTTCTTTACTTCATTGCTCACGGTAGCAAGTGTATTATCTGTAATAATTTGTCCGGATTTAAGTGTTAATTCTTCCCGTAAGGCATTTGCTTTACTCTTTCGTAAACCCTTAATTGAAAAAGTAGATAAACGTGGTTTCTCTCTTAAATTAATTGCAAGCGTGATTTTATCGTCGTGTATTTCCTGTATACTTACCGAAACATCATCAAAGAGTTTCTGCTTCCACATATTTACAATCACCTTCGAAATATCTTCTCCGGGTACCTTGATTTTCTGACCGATTGATAACCCGGTAAGAATTTGCAAAACACTTTTGTCGTAATAATTGGTACCTGTTATTACGATATCTTCTAAGGTATACGTTTTCACACTTTCATAATCCACCATATTGCTTTTGGTGTTCTGTATGAGTGTATCCGGCACCTGCTGCGACAATGCAATAACAGGCAACATCAAGGAGAATAGGAGAAACAACTGAATTCGAATGGTCATGTTTAACTTAATTGCTCTGTGGTTTTACCAAACCGTCTTTCTCTCTTCTGGTAATCGATAATTGCTTCATACAAATCTTCCTTATTGAAATCGGGCCAAAGCTTTTCGGTAAAATAAAGCTCTGTATAGGCCATTTCCCACAACAAAAAGTTACTGATACGTTGTTCACCACTGGTTCTTATCATTAATTCGGGAGGAGGTAATTCATTGGTTGAAAGATATGTCGTCATGGTTTGCTCGTTAATTGATTCCACCTTGAGTTTATTATCTTTCACATCCAAAGCTATTTTACGTATTGCATTTACAATATCCCATCTCGAACTATAGCTTAACGCCAAAACTAGTGTCATTCGTGTATTGCCTTTGGTTTCATCCATTGCTTCCTTTAATTCTACCTGGCACTTCTTTGGTAAATCGGCAAAATTACCAATGGTTGATAGTTTGATATTATTTTCTTGTAGGGTTTTGGTTTCTTTTCGAATGGTAGAAACGAGCAATTCCATGAGTGCTTTTACTTCGGCTTCCGGACGACCCCAATTTTCTGTTGAAAATGCATATAAAGTTAACACCTTAATGCCAAGTTCGGCGCAGGTTTCGGTAACTTCCTTAACCGAACGTACCCCGTTCTGGTGACCAAAAATTCGGAATTTGCCTTTCCCTTTGGCCCAACGGCCATTCCCATCCATTATCACTGCAATATGACGAGGTAATTTTTCGGTATTGATTTTACTTTTGGAACTCATTCGAAAACAAAGAGCGCGAATTTAATAAAATCTTCTGCACTTTGTTCGTTTATAAAACCGATAACTGATACTTACGGTGGTGGTAACATACCAATCAGTATAATCCTGATTACCACGACGATCCCCTTTACTGAACAGCGGAACTGAGTTGTTTACTGCAGAAGATGGATCGGTAAGATAGGCTCCAATAACTCCTTTTTTCAGGAATGTTTCATTGTTATCCGGATAAACCGTGCTTACATCATCCAAATAATCCGAGAAAACCCTTCTGAAATTAATATTGGTTTCACATGCAAAATGACGGGCAAATTGCCATTTAAATCCCATACCAAAAGGCATGCACATAACGGTACTTCCATAGCTTTGGTTTTCTGTTTGGATATTTCTCAATTGCACCATTTCCCCATTTACATCGGCTTGCGGATCAAACTGCGTAAATCCAAGTCCCCAAAATACATACGGACTAAAACGTTTATCGAGCACATCCGGACCAAACTTGAAAAAGTTAAATTCAACTACTCCCGAATATTCTTTAAATGGGGTTGTAAAATTAAGGTTACGTGGTTTGTTGTATTCGAAATTTTTATCGTCGCCACTTACTGTTCCATTATTGATTGCAGCAGTAAAAGCAAACGAACTGGATAGATTTAAACGCGCAAAAAAACCATAAGAAAAATGGGTTTCTTTCATCACTACCGAAGGTGCAAGGTCGCCCCAATAGTTTGCTCCTCCCATGTTAATTCCAATTTCAAGATGCTGCGCCATGATGGAAAAAGGCACCACAAATGAAAATAAAGTATAAACTAAAATGCGCTTCAACATCTCATTAATTAAATTTAGGACAATGGGTTTTGCCTTTAATTTTAAAGGTAATAGTTACCCCCGAAAATATATAAATATCGTTGATATCAATAGCCTTGTTGCTACGTTTATCCCCTTCTGAAAATTGAGGAACACCATTGTTTAACTCTGCACTGCGGTCGGAAAGTACGGCTGCAACTTCTCCTGTCGATTTAGCAATTACAAGTGTACTGGCATATTTTCCACCTACATCATCCAGGTAATTGGTAAATGTATACCGGAATCCAATTTCTGCTCCTATAGTCCATCTTCTCGAAATTTTCTTTTTGATACCCATACCGAAAGGTACACAAATTTGTGTCAGGGCATATTTCTCAATATCATTGTATTGTGTTGAACCTTGTCCTTCGGTTGCCAAAGGCTGCAATTCGTATGTAACATCTCCTAAAATCGCTTTTGGATTAAAATTATAAACACCCAAACCTATAAATACATAAGGAATTACCGGACGTCGGCTATAATACCGGTTATCCATCCGTATCAGGTTATATTCAACATGTCCCGACATCTCAAAAATATCCGAATAAAAACTCAAATTTCGTTTGTGGTTGTATTCATTTGATGTAGAATTTGCATCTGCACCGGAAATTCTTCCATAACCAAAATAACCTTTTACTGTCCACCTTTCATCTACGTTGTAACGCACCAATATTCCGCATCCAAATTTCGTTTCTCCAAAATCAATTAATGTTCCACTTAAATCTCCGTTATAATTGGATGCACCAAGCAATATTCCACCTTCCAAATTTTGTGAATACCCTTTTGATGCTATTAAAAACAACAGCACAAATGCAGCAATTCGATTCCATTTCAGGATGCTTTTTTTCATGTATAGAATTTTATTATCCATTAATAGAATCTTGGACAATGAACAGCTTTACCATGAAATCTGCTTCCTTTAAACAATCCGATTTTATAACTAAAAGTGATACCATAAACAAAATACATATCCGTAATATAATCAATTTTGCCTCTTGTTGTTCCCGGAACGCCAAATCCAACGCCTTGGTCATCTTTGGGAAAGTCTGATCTGTCGTGTACCAACCTACTCTCATCACTTGGTAAATCAGCAGGATCGGGATACACACTATTTCCTCTAATATCATCTAAATCAGAGGTGCTGGTAAATCGGGCTCCAAATTCAAACCCTATTTGCCAGTGATGCGTAAGGTAATAACGAACTCCTGCTCCCACAGGTATAACGATAGCCACTTGACTATAATTAATTCCGGAAGTTTGCAGGTCGGCCAGGTTATAGGTATTACCTTGATAAATGGTTTGAGGAACAAAATAACTTGCACCAATTCCCGCAAAAATATAGGGTATGGTATAATTCTTAATTCTTCGTCCCCTTGTTTTATCATCTACAAAATTATACTCTAACTGACCGGAGAACTCGTAAATATCTGTAAAAAAATTCAGGTTCCTGTTTTGTTGAAACGGATCTGATGAAATAGAATCCAATCCTACAATCTTTACGTATCCGATATTTCCCCTGAGCACAAATCGCTGTGAAAGGTGTTTTCTAACAAAGCCGGAAAAACCATAGCGGATATTTTTTACATGAAAGTCGTTTGCCACATCACCATAATAATTGGAACCACCCGCAAAAACACCTACCTCCCAATTTTGGGAGAAGGCGAAAAAAGGAGTAAAAAGTGAAAATAAAACGATAAAAATCGGTTTGGCGGTTCTTTTCATTATTTCAATTCATGCAAAGCTATAAAAGTAGCAAACTTTACCAAACTTTTTACCCAAAAACACTTACATTTCAACTGTTTCGGTCAAAATTTAGATGAAAATGGCAGAAAATGCCTTTAATTCAATTGTTGGCGTTCAACTACAACAAATCTTCGAGTACCAACCAAAAAGAAATTAGGATTACAATCCGGAGTTGGTAAAAGCATTGGAATACTGCTGAAAATGACCCTTTATTTTAATAAAACCTTGGACAAGGTCGCTTTTTGGTAAGGTTCTTACTGGTACCTACATCACCAAACTTATAACTTAAGGTTAACCCATAAGCTATGTACATATCCGGAACAAAACTTAATTTCCCTCTTTGTTTTCCCGGATAGCCATATCTGTAGCCGGTTTCTGCATCAATTGGATGATTGCTTCTATCGTAAACAAGTCGGCTTTCATCATTTGGCAAATTAATTGGATCCGGATAAACGCTGTTTCCTCTGATATCATCAAGATCGGAGCTCGAAGTAATCCGCAAACCCATCTCCATTCCAAGCTGTATTCTGGGTGAAATATAATACCTTAATCCGGCACCCAAAGGAACAGTTAATACTATTTGACTATATTGAATACCTGAAGTTTGAAGTAATGCAAGATCATATTTTTCGCCCTGATGAATGGTTTGTGGTATAAAGTAAATTAATCCCACCCCAGCAAAAACATAAGGTATAAGTTTTCCCTCTTTCTTCTTGCTTTTAGGTTTGTCTGGTACCAAATGGTATTCGAATTGACCCGATATTTCATAAATATCGGTAAAAAAGTTTAGGTTTCTTTGAAGTTGAAATTCACTTTTTGATAGCGAATCCATTCCGGCAATTCTGATATAACCAATATTCAAGCGTAAAGAAAAGGATTCGTTAAGGTGTTTGCGAGCAAACACAAAACCAGAATATCTCACATTCTCTTTAATTAATTCGTTAGAAGCATCACAGTAGGAATAACTACCGCCAGCAAAAACACCAAGTTCCCAGTTCTGAGCAAAACCTGATACAGTGGATACAAATACGAATAAAAAGAATAAAGATTTTTTCACAAAACTCCGATAAAGCTGCAACAATGGCGGTTAAAATTAGAAAAGAAAAATCTATTGTTTAAATAGAGGTAAGCAGAGATTGACTATACCTACAAACAATATAAAGTGTACTTTTTACATTTATTACCTGACTAAACCCTGTTTTAACAATGCGCTTTTGTGCTAAAATACGCCAAGATACTTGTCGGGATTGAATTTCGCTAAATTAAACCTACCCAAAACAAAATTTACTGATGTAGGAATAATCGCTACTAATTTCAAAAAATCAATATAATCACAATTTGGACATACCTTAAACCTCTTAATGGATCCATACCAAAGTTGGTTTGGGTTTGAAAAGAAAAAAGGAGTTAAACTCGAAAAAAGGATAACTGAAACATGTTGATTGATTAATAGAAACGAGGACAGAAACGATTTCTGTGAATTCTCTTTAGATTAACTTTATCTCCTATGGTGTAGGTAAAAGAGACGCCAAAGGTAAAATACATATCTGGTTTACTATCATTCTTTCCACGCATCTTTCCCGGAAATCCATATCCATAGCCGGTTTCTGAATCTATTGGATGTTTGCTACGGTCGTAAACCATACGGCTTTCTTTTTCCGGTAGGTTTTTGGGACTTGGATAAACACTGTTGCCCCGAATATCATCCAAGTCTGAAGAAGTGGTGATACAAGCCCCCATATCAATACCAACCTGTAATTTACTAGTTAAAAACATTTGAACACCCGTTCTGATTGGAAATACAGGAACAATTTGAGGATATAAATATCCGGAAGTTCTTAATTTGGCAAGATTGTAAATTTTCCCATGGAACTTGGTTTGGGGAATAAAATAGATTAACCCGATTCCAAAAGAAATAAAAGGCCTAAGACTATATTTTGGTAAATATCTTTGATGTCTGAATTGATATGCAACCGCAACAGAAACTTCGTAGATATCCGTAAAAAAATTCAAATTTCTTTGATTCTGAAACCCGCTTTGAGAAAGAGAATCCAGCCCTTTTATTTGAATGTATCCAACATTTACTACTGCTGAAAATGAATTGGTCAATTTTTTCTTTGCAAAAACATAACCGGCATATTGCACGTTCTCCCGAATAAATTCATTTGAAACATCGCAATAACTATAAGTACCACCGGTAAAAAATCCAATTGCCCAGGTTTGGGCGAATAAGTTTGCAGGAAATAACCAAACAAACCACATGTAAAAGGCTAGTTTCAACATGTCTCAATAGGTTAGGAGACAAAGTTAAAAAAAGCAACTTATTGACCTTTGGACGGTTGATAAATTATTTTTAGGTATTGCGGTTATCGAGACCCCACATCAGTTTTGTTCTCAATGTGGTGAGGTAATTTTCATTGTTAAACCTTACCAATTGGAAAGTAAAATCAGCCTTCCGAACGGCAAGTTGAATTTTAGAATCTATTGTTTCCGACCGCGAATCGAGGGATATTAAAAAAGAAGTACTCCTGTCTTCAATTTCGAAAGATAAAACACTATCGTCGGAAATAATCATTGGCCTCACATTCAAATTATGCGGAGCAATTGGTGTAATTACAAAACTATTTGCACTTGGATATAAAATTGGACCTCCACAGCTTAACGAATAACCGGTTGATCCGGTTGGGGTAGAAATAATCAAACCATCGGACCAATATGAATTTAGAAACTCCCCATTGATATAGGCATTGATTCGCATCATAGACGAGCTGTCTTTTTTATGAATAACAAAATCATTTAGTGCCACAGGAATACCTTCGAAAAGCACCTGGTTAGATTCCAGTTTAATAACCGAACGACCATCAAATACGTAATGACCTTTGATAAGATGATTAATGGTTTGTGGAATATCCGTTTTATTTTCTCCAGTTAAAAAACCCAATCGGCCGGTATTTAGTCCCATTACCGGAATTTTTGTACCATGCATATAAACCAATGAATCGAGCATAGTACCATCTCCACCTACCACAATAAAAAAATCAGGTTGATAAGCCAATAAGTCTTTTCTGTTGGCAAAGGTATTGGTGCTTTTTACTTTTATATTATTGGATACACATTGGGCCAGATATAATTCTTCGGTACAATATTCAATATCATTCGTATACAAAGTATCATACAATTGTTGAATGTACATTGCAGATTCTTTTTTAAATACCCTGCTATAAATGGCTACTTTCATCTTAACTATTCAGGTATTTAATCAGGTTTTCAAATCTGGATTTAAAGCTATCATCCATCGAAGCAGCATTATATACACCCGTAATTTGATAATTATATCTTTCGAGGGTAGTTAACACATTTTTAATTTCGTTGCTATTTAGTTTTAGGGATAGTTCGATATGACCATCCTCATCGCCAACAGAAGCAATAAACAAATGCAATATTTTTACGTCGTTTGATTCAACCAATCTTGATATTTCGGTAAGAGAATAATTACGGGACGGCATTTGCAATTTGATGATTGCACCCGGCTGCGACAGGCTCGACTTTTTGTATGCTTCGAGTAATTCAACGCCGGAAATAATACCTAAAAATATTTCTTCATCAACTACTGTTATGGTATTTAGTTGAAGCTCTGAAAACAACTTAATTATTTCGAAAAGATGCTGGTTTGGATGTATGAAAACCTGCAATTTATTCAGGTGATGAATAATCTTATCTGACTTTTTCTGCTTTAGTAAATTCTGCGAATCGCATGTTCCGATTACCTTTCCACCTTCCACTACAGGCAACTGATAAACTTGCCAATCCTGCATAAGAATCAAAGCATTTTCAACTGTATCATTCTTTTTCAAAGGAAAAAGCCGGGTGGATATCAAATCTGCCGCTATCATACTTTTTGAAATATCCGTTGATAAAATCCAAAAGAAATCTCGTTGAATTCCTGTGGTTTTTCCATCATCGGGGCATGACCACAATGGTCGAGCAAATGTAATTCGGAGTTTGGCAATAGTTGATGAAACTCTTCTCCAACTGCTACCGGAGTTACATTATCATTTTTTCCCCAGATTAAACAAACCGGCAAATTCATTAATGGAATATCCTTGCGCATGTTGTGTCGGATTGCTGATTTTGCAATTTTCAACAGACTTAGCACCTTCATTTTATCTTTCAGGGTTTCGTATATTTCATCTACCAACTCGTCGGTTGTAGCCTTGGGATCATAAAAAGTTAAACTGATTCGTTCGCGTAAATAATCTTTATCTCCTTTTTTGGGATAACTTTCTCCAAATGCATTTTCGTACAAACCTGAACTGCCTGTAAGTACTAAAGAATTTACCAATTGCGGATGATTCTTTATGTATACCAACGCAACGTGTCCCCCCAACGAATTACCCAATAAATTTAATTTTGTATACCCTTTATATGTAACAAAATCATGGATAAATCCTGCGAGTGACTCAACGCTTAAGGTCAAAACATTCATCTCGAATATGGGCATTAATGGAATAACCACTTTATACTTTTTCGAATAAAAGTTGAGCACATCTTTCCAATTACTCAACGCTCCGAATAATCCATGAAGCAGCAGCAAAACTTCACCTTCGCCTTCTTCTATGTATTTGAATTTTCCTTCTTGCCTAATGTTTATTTCCATTCAACGGATGTATGCTACAAACCAAATATAATAACATTCCTAATACTTATTCCCTGCCAGGCATAAAAAATTTTCAATTATCTTAATACCATGGATGGTTTTACAGGATTCGGGATGGAACTGAATACCCCAAACTGGTAATCTTTTATGGTGGATACCCATTACTTCCCCTTCCTTTGAATAGGCAGTTATATCAATACTTTCCGGGATATTGTCAACGATTAAGGAATGGTACCTTGTTGCTTCAAAATTATCATCTAAACCATCAAATAAAACATCCTTTGTATGGTTTATCTTTTCTACTTTACCGTGCATCGGACGAATGGCCTTATGCAAATCCGCGCCAAAGTGTAATCCAATTGCTTGATGACCAAGGCAAATTCCCAATACCGGTTTATGTTGTACAGCTAACTCTATAAAACCCATTAGATTACCTGTTTTATCAGGTGTTCCCGGTCCCGGACCAACAACAATTGCATCAAACGATTGGTATTTTACTTTTAATAAATCCGAATCACTTCTTACCACTTGCGTGTTCGCACCACATTGATCTAGATAATCTTTTATAAGATAACTAAAAGAGTCGAGATTATCGATCAAAAGAACGTTCATGGGGAATTATGAATTATGAATGTTGAATGATGAATGATTGGCAGGGTTAATTGATTGCTACTACGTTTTTAATTTGTGGAATAGCATTCTTAAGTCCGTTTTCAATTCCGGCTTTCATCGTCATATGACTCATATTACAATTGCTGCAATTGCCAATCAGCCTTAGCCTTACTTCCATATCTTCGGTAACCTCAACCAACTCCACATCACCTCCATCAGCTTGCAGAAATGGCCGCATACTATTTAAAGCGATTTCAATTTTTTGTATCATTTCCGTAGTCATTGTATTCTCAACCATTTGCATTCACAGTTTCCTTGTTACTATTTAAGATAGATAATTGTTGGGCAACTCTTCCTGCAATTTGCATAAAGTCGTTGTACGTCTCATTGGCTTTATCCATCATGGCAGGCATACCTTTGTCGGCCCCATCTCTCACACTCATTACCAACGGTACTTGACCAAGCAATTCGATTCCAAACTTTGTTGCTAGTTTTTGTCCACCACCTTCACCAAAAATGAGGTATTTATTATTCGGCAATTCAGCGGGAGTAAACCAACTCATGTTTTCAATCACTCCCAAAATTGGAACTTTAACCGGCATCATATCAAACATAGCGGCTGCCTTGATTGCATCGGTTAAGGCAACTTCCTGTGGGGTTGTTACGATAACCACTCCGGTTAACGGTACAATTTGCATCATCGTTAAATGAATATCTCCGGTTCCGGGAGGCATATCTAAAACCAAATAATCGAGTTCTCCCCAATCCGTTTCACTCACAAACTGTCGCAAGGCAGATGATATCATTGGTCCGCGCCAAACAACCGCTTGATCCGGGTTGATTAAAAAGCCAATAGACATTAGTTTAATGCCATGACGTTCAATTGGTATCATGATATTTTTGCCGTTTTCCTCGCGCATATAAGGAGTTTCATCGATTCCAAACATAGTTGGCATGGATGGACCATGAATATCTGCATCCAGTAAACCAACTTTGGCTCCGGTTTCCGACAAAGCAATAGCAAGATTGGAAGCAACAGTTGATTTTCCAACACCACCTTTGCCTGAAACTACAGCAATTATGTTTCTAACTCCCGGCAAAACCAATTTATCGGAACGGTTAGTAGAGACATTGGCAGTCATTTCAATTTTAACCAATACATCTGCTGAAAGCAATGCTATGGCTGCGCGACAATCGTTCTCCATCTTTTCTTTTAACGGACAAGCGGGAGTAGTTAATTCGATTTTAAAAGAAATTTCAGATTCATTAACTTCTAAATCCTTAATCATATTAAGGGTAACCAAATCCTTGTGTAAGTCTGGTTCTATTACCGTTGACAAGGCTTTTAATACATTTTCGTGGTTGATCATCTTATAATGGAACAAATAAGGGGCAATTTAAGTTTGAATTTGGATATAAACACCATAAAATGAACCATTCTTCTGAATTATTAAGATCAAAATTGATTAGGTGTAATTAGAAAAGAATTTGACAACTAAATCCATCAACAACTATCTCAGTTATAGATTTTTTTGCGTACAAAAATAATTTTGAGCAATCAGGATTTAAATAATCCTAAAGGGGGGATTCAACAACTAAATCCCGCTCGTTGCACGAGCGTCGATTTTTTTATGCCCAAAAATGATTGAGCAAGCAGGATTTGGATAATCCTAAGGGGGGTAATTGACAACTAAATCCCGCTCGTTGCACGAGCGTCGATTTTTTTATGCCCAAAAATGATTGAGCAAGCAGGATTTGGATAATCCTAAGGGGGGGATTCAACAACTAAATCCCGCTCGTTGCACGAGCGTCGATTTTTTTATACCCAAAAATGATTTTGAGCAAGCAGGATTTAAATAATCCTAAGGGGGGGATTCAACAACTAAATCCCGCTCGTTGCACGAGCGTCGATTTTTTTATACCCAAAAATGATTTTGAGCAAGCTCAATCATTTTTGGGTATAAAAAAATCCGACCCCTTTCAGTGTCGGATTTAGTCGGGGTGGCAGGATTTGAACCTACGACCTCCACATCCCAAATGTGGCGCGATACCAGGCTACGCTACACCCCGATTCTTCCTTTCAAAAATTCCACTCTTATAAAAATCAATCAACTTAATGTTCAATTTTCATATCCCAAATAACTATAAAAGTTATTATTAGGAGTGCCGCCTTCGCCAAGGCTATGGCGGCTTAGGGCGGAGAGAGCGGGATTCGAACCCGCGGTACAGAATGACCCGTACGGCAGTTTAGCAAACTACTGGTTTCAGCCTCTCACCCATCTCTCCCTTTTTTGAAGGAGTGCAAATGTAAGGATATCGCGTTATTCTGCAAATGGAATTCATTCTTTTTTATTTTTTTATACAGATTCGCTAATCTCCTCTCCTTTGTGTGCATAAAGATTTGCTATGCGAATAACAATTTTACCATTTTATGATAACCATTTGTATCGTTGTAGAGTCTTATGAGAAATAACCTTAATACCTACGTTTATGGCCAAAGAAAAACCCATTAATTATAAGTTCAGAGATCTGAAGGTATTTGGGTCGACTGAATGGCTTGCCAATAACGAGAAAAAGTACCGCCTGGTATACGATGAGGCCGAATGTACTTTTGTTTATTGTGAGCTTTCCTTTTATAATAAACTATTCGACGAAAACGACTGGGACGTGCGCATGAACCTCAAATGTGTGAACCATGTGAACGGCACGGAGATTTGCAATCTGGTTGCCGACAGGGTAATACGAAAGGATGAGAATATTGTATACATACGTGAAGGTTGGGGGGTAAAAACACCTGGAGCTTATTGGAAAAATGGTATTTACCGCTGGGAAGCATGGATAGACAGTGTTTTTGTTGCTGAAAAAATATTTTATGTAGAAAACCAGGGTATTGTAACCGATACTGTAAATCCTTACTTCAATATTCAAAATATCAAACTTTATGAAGGACCGGATTCGAATGTTCCTATCAAAGAACGAAAATACCTTACCTCCTTTAATGGCAAAGAAACACGCTATGTTTGGGTAGAAATGAATGCCGAAAACCTTGTTAAATCAGAAGATGCATGGAATTGCGAATTGTTTTTCAATTTTAAAACCCATACCGGATTATTAAAAGGTACTATCGACAAAATATTTAACGTAAATACCAAGGATACCCTATTTGAATGTTCGATAGGCTGGGGGTCCGACCAAAAAGGAACCTGGGGAACCGACATTTATTCGGTTGACATCGTGTTTATGGATCAGATAATTGCTTCTGTTCCGTTTGAAGTTGGGGAAGTTTTTTTAGAAGAAAAAAATATACCACGAAACCTGCAAATCAAAACCCGAAGCAAAACTGAATCAAGCAAAACAGAAAGCTCCAATGTTGACCATGTTTTAAAAGAACTCGACGCATTAATTGGGCTCGATTCAATTAAAATGAAGGTAAAAGAATACACTACCTACCTCAATTTTTTAAAGCTTCGAAAAGAAAAAGGATTTGATGATTCCGACAAAATAAATTTACATGCGGTGTTTACCGGCAACCCAGGAACAGGCAAAACAACTGTTGCGAAAATGCTGGGTAAAATTTACCAAGAATTGGGCATGCTAAGCAAAGGACATGTGGTAGAGGCCGATCGTTCGGATTTGGTGGCAGAGTATATCGGTCAAACCGCACCCAAAACCAAAGAGATAATTAAAAAAGCAAAAGGGGGTATTTTATTTATTGATGAAGCGTATGCCTTGGCACGTAAAAACGACGACTCCAAAGATTTTGGTAAAGAAGCCATTGAAATTTTACTTAAAGAAATGAGCGATGGCGATGGGGATTTATCCATCATCGTTGCCGGATATCCGGAAGAAATGAACAATTTTCTGGAATCCAATCCCGGTTTAAAATCGCGTTTTAATATGTACTATGATTTCCCGGATTATACTCCTCAGGATTTGATGCGTATTGCAGATTACTCGGCTATCAAACGTTCGATACAATTCAGTCCGGATGCCAGAGAGTTGTTGTATAAAAAACTGGTAGATTCGTATCGCGACAGGGATAAATCATATGGCAATGCCCGCTATGTTAACTTGTTAATCGATGAAGGAAAAATGAATATGGGCTTAAGGGTGATGCAGCATGAAAACCCTGAAAATCTCGATAAAGAAGCATTATCCACTATCCTTGGAATAGATATTCAAAAAATATTTAATGCCAAGAACAAAAACATCGCTGATATTCCTATCGACGAAGAGTTGTTAAAATCTGCGTTGCATGCTTTGCATTCCATGATTGGATTAACCAATATCAAAAATGAAATTGATGAGTTGGTTAAGCTCGTTCGCTTTTATAAAGAAATCGGAAAAGATATACGTCAAAGCTTTTCCTTGCATTCGGTATTTACCGGAAATCCGGGCACAGGAAAAACAACCGTTGCAAGATTATTGGCACAGATTTATAAGGCACTCGGCATTTTAGAAAGAGGTAATTTAGTGGAATGCGATCGTCAATCTTTGGTTGGTGGTTACGTTGGTCAGACAGCTATTAAAACCAACGAAATGTTGAATAAAGCAATGGGTGGCGTTTTATTTATTGATGAGGCCTATGCTTTAAGTGAGGGAGGAGAAAACGATTTCGGTAAAGAAGCCATCGAAACCATTCTTAAAAAGATGGAAGATAACCGTGGCGATATTGTGGTAATTGTTGCCGGTTATACCGATAACATGAAACAATTCCTTGAGTCCAATCCGGGATTGCATTCCCGTTTCGACCGGTCTTATCATTTCGACGATTACCAAACACAAGAATTATTTGATATCGCTATAAAAATGCTTGCAGGAAATAGTATCACCGCAACGGAAGTTGCAAAAACCTATCTGAAAAACTATATGGAATTTCAGTTCAATACCCGAAATAAATTTTTCGGTAATGCACGTCAGGTCCGTAAAGTTGTGGAAGAAGCCATTAAAAACCAACACCTGCGTTTGGCAAAACTCGAACCCGAAGAACGTTCGCTCGATATGATTCACCAGTTAACCATCGAGGATTTGCAGGAATTTAAAATGGATTACAATGCCATCCCTGATAAGCCAAGTATTGGATTTAACCGCCAAGGAAATAACCAGAACACAAACCAACAGAATAAATAATGTTGAAATTATTGATGAAATTTTAAACGGGTAAAATGAATTATAAAAAACTCGTTAACTGGTACGTTTTTATTCTTTCGATTCTTGCAGTAAATTTAATCTCCGATAGGATTACAGATTATTTAATGGGCCTGCGTTTTATGGCACATCCGGTTAAGGCAACCGCCATTGGATTATGTGTATTGGTTTTTTTATTGTATCCGGCCTTTCACTATATCAATGGGTGGAGTGAACGTACAGCCATAAGAATTTTCAGAATCGGTAAAAATGCCGGTGGAAAATTTACCGGTGTAACATTGGCTTTTTTATTGTGTCTATTTATCCTCTATCTATTTTATATGAGTATATGGTTTGGCAACGATGTATTGCTTCAATTTCTACGCAATATTTTTAATGCGGTGCTTGATTATTTGAAAGGGAAATAGTTGGCGGTCATCGGTTCACTGTGATCTGTTATCTGTTATCTGTTAACTGTTATCCGTTAACGTTAACTGTGATCCGTTAACTGTGATCCGTTAACTGTTATCCGTGATCCATTAACTGTTATCCGTTATCCGTTCACAGTTGTCGGTTCATTGACCCCTTAACCCTTTTCAGTTACAGATTTTAGCCGCAAAGAACACAAAGCATTGTCTATGTTTTTAAGGACGCAAAGATTTGAAACGAGCTAATGATTGGTATGAAGCAATTAAAAGTTCACTGTTGTCGGTTCACTGTGATCTGTTAACTGTTAACTGTTAACCGTTATCCGTTCACGGTTGTCGGTTCACTGACCCCTTAACCCTTTTCAGCTACAGATTTTTAACCGCAAAGAACACAAAGCATTGTCTATGTTTTTAAGGACGCAAAGATTTGAAACGAGCTATTGTTTGGCATGAAGCCAAAATACAAAACTACCATTGACCAATGACTGATGACTTTTGACTGACCGCTGATCACTTTTTTAGCAACAGAATACACAGATTACACCGAACAATACATACGTTATTCGCAACCAATTCAGCATCCATCTTAAAAGAAAATATTTGAATTTATACCAAGACTTGGTATATTTGAATCCGAAATCATACCTATCATGGCAAAAAACACATCTATTTTACTAGGCGATTATTTTAATGGCTTTATTAACCAACAAGTGAAATCCGGAAAATTCTCCTCGGCAAGTGAGGTTGTGCGAGCAGCCCTGAGAATGTTTGAGTATGAAGAAACCAAAAAGGCAGAATTGATCAATGAGTTAAAGAAGGGAGAAAAATCCGGATTCATTGAAAAGTTCAATCGGGAGTCTTTTCGCAAAAGTCTCCATAAAAAGCATATTGCTGAAAAATGAAATACTTAATCAGTAAAGAGGCCTCAAAAGACTTAGAGAAAATATGGCTTTATACTTTTGAAAACTGGACACTTGAACAAGCAGATAGATACTTCAATTTAATAATTGATGAAATTGAAAACATCACTAAAGACCCACTTTCAGGAAAAGATTATAGTGATCTTAGAAAAGGATACTTTCGATCCAGGGTCAAGTCTCACTTTATTTTCTATAGAATCAACTTAAAGAAAAAGGCGATTGAGATTATCAGAATACTCCATCAACAAATGGATATTGAATCTCGCTTAAACGACTAATGAAATTTTGGAGCGTATAACAGCTAGTAAGTGCAATTTTTGCCATCGATGTTATTAATGGCTAATGACCACTGACAAATGACTACTTTTTTAGCCACAGATTACGCAGATTACACAGAGTTTTAACCGCAAAGGACGCCAAGATTTTAACGCAGAGAACGCAAAGGTTTTGTAAATTGGTTTATGTTTGGCAAAGCAAAATACGTAACTACCATTGACAATTGACCAATGACTGATGGCTTTTGACTGACCGCTGATTGCTTTTTTAGCCACAGAATACACAGATTTTTAACCGCAAAGGACGCCAAGATTTTAACGCAGAGAACGCAAAGGTTTTGTAAATTGGTTTACGTTTGGCAAAGCAAAATACGTAACTACCATTGACAATTGACCAATGACTGATGGCTTTTGACTGACCGCTGATCGCTTTTTGCCACAGATTTCACAGATTATATAGAAGGCAGCATTCGGTTGGCATACGCCAAAATTGTTGTAATAATTACTGACTAATGACCACGACTAATGACAAATGACTAATGACAAATGACCACTGACTAATGACCACTGACTAATGACCACTGACTAATGACTTCTCTTTTTAGCCTCAGATTACAAAAAAACTAAGCACCATTCACCCCATTCACCAAATACGCTTTACTTAAATCCACATAAGCTTTCGCATTTCTCCTTACCTTTTCCTTTTGTTCTTCGGTAAGTTGTTTTTTTACTTGGGCAGGTGAACCCATTACAACCGAAAAATCCGGAATCTCCATTCCTTCTGTTACCAAAGCATTTGCACCTATGATGCAAAAGTTCCCAATCCTTGCGCCATTTAATATGGTGGCATGCATCCCAACCAATACATTGTTCCCTAAGGTTGCTCCATGCACTATTGCTCCATGTCCTATGATACAATCTTCACCGATAACAACAGGATAACCGGGATCGACATGAACTACGGCATTTTCTTGGACGTTGGATCGATTGCCTATGGTTATGGTATCTGCATCACCACGTAATACCGCACCAAACCAAATGGAGCATTCATCGCCTAATATCACCTGACCAAAAACCCTTGCTGTATCGGCAATAAAAACATCCTTTCCTTTAACGATTGGCGTTTTTAAAATATTCTTCATTCGATTTAAAAATTCATATTTCATCGCATGGGCAAGATACAAGGAAATGTAATTTTATTCATACATCAATCTTCCTTAAAATAGCATAATTTTGAATGCAACGGAGGCATAGGCCCCAAATAAACAAAACGATTAAATTGTTTTTATTTTAGATGAACAAACTACTGATTACAAATATCAAGACGTTATATGGTATTATCGACAATACCAATATCCTTAAAAAATCAGGAAAAGAAATGAATGATTTTGAATCCTTATCTAAAGCCTGGTTATATATTGAAGGAGATAAAATCGTTGATTTTGGAAATGGTGTATTACCTGATTATTCCTCAGATGACGTAAAGGTTGTGGATGCATCCGGCAAAATGGTATTGCCTACTTTTGTGGATTCGCATACCCATATAGTATATGCAAAAAGCAGGGAAGAAGAATTTGAAATGCGTATCAAAGGTAAATCGTATGAAGATATTGCAGCAGCCGGTGGCGGCATATTAAATTCGGCAAACCGTTTACAGGCCATGAGCGAAGATGCGTTATTTGAAGAGGCAAAGTTGCGATTGGACGAAGTAATACGTTTTGGAACCGGGGCTATTGAAATCAAAAGCGGATACGGGCTAACGGTAAAAGATGAGTTGAAAATGTTAAAGGTAATTCAACGCTTAAAAAAAATATCTCCCATTCCTGTTAAGGCTACTTTCCTTGGGGCGCACGCATTTCCAAAGGCATACAAAGAAAACCGACAAGGATATATCGATTTAATTATTCATGACATGTTGCCTCAAGTTGCAGCAGCAAATCTCGCAGATTACTGTGATGTATTTTGTGACCAAGGATTTTTCACGACTGAAGAAACCGAGAAGATATTAATCGCTGCTGCAAAATTGGGTTTAAAAGCTAAAATCCATGGCAACGAATTAGGTTTTACCGGAGGAGTTCAGATTGCTGTAAAAAATAACGCATTAAGTGTCGACCATCTTGAGTATACCGGTGACGCTGAAATTGAAAGCCTAAAACAAGGTGATACCATGCCGGTTGGATTGCCTAATTGTTCCTTCTTTCTTGGAATTCCGTATGCACCGGGTAGAAAAATAATTGATGCCGGTTTGCCTTTTTGCATTGCCAGTGATTACAACCCAGGAAGTTCTCCCAATGGCAGAATGTCATTTGTAGTAGCCTTGGCATGTATCAAAATGAAATTAACTCCGGAAGAAGCTTTTAATGCATGTACCATTAATGGTGCTTATGCCATTGAACTAAGTAAAACACTTGGAAGCATTACAAAAGGGAAAATAGCCAATCTGATGATTACAAAACCGATTCCATCATTGGCATACATTCCCTATCATTTTGGGGTAGATCCAATTGATCAAGTGATCGTAAACGGTGAATTCTATAAAGGATTATAACAATCCTTTGATAATCGTTTCGATAGAAACTCCTTCCGCTTCTGCTTTATAATTTTTAATTAAACGATGTCGTAAAACATCCATAGCTACTGCTTTTACGTCATCGATATCCGGTGAATAATTACCATTTAGCAATGCATGGGCTTTGGCTCCCAGTATCAGGAATTGTCCGGCGCGAGGTCCGGCTCCAAAATCTATAAAATCATTTACTTCTTTGGTAGCATATGAGGTATTGGGTCTGGTTTTACTTACCAGGGTTACTGCATACTTCATTACATTATCAGCCACAGGTACTTTGCGAACCAGTTGTTGATAATGCATAATATCGGCAGCGGACATAATTTTTTGTAGGGAAGCCTTTTCGTTTCCGGTAGTTGATCTGATAACTTCTATTTCTTCATCGTACGATGGATACGTTAAAACCACATTGTACATAAAACGATCCAATTGCGCTTCTGGTAAGGGATAAGTACCTTCCTGTTCGATTGGATTTTGTGTAGCCAGTACAAAAAATGGATTTGCCAGCATATGCGCTTTTCCGTTTACCGTTACCGACTTTTCCTGCATGGCTTCCAATAATGCTGCCTGTGTTTTAGGTGGCGTGCGGTTTATTTCATCAGCCAAAACAATATTCGCAAACAAAGGACCTCGAATAAATTGAAATTCTCTTTTTTCATTCAATACTTCCGAACCTGTAATATCACCCGGCATTAAATCGGGTGTAAATTGTATGCGGTTAAAATTCAAATCCAATACTTCGGCAAGTGTTCGTACTAGTAAAGTTTTTGCAAGTCCGGGTACTCCCACCAGCAATACATGTCCGTTGGCAAGAATTGCATTGATTAATGCATCCACTACTTCGTGCTGGCCAATAATCACTTTGCCAATTTCTTTCTTTAGCTCTCCATATTTAACATATAACAGGTCGGCCGATTGTACATCATTCAAACTTTCATTCATAAATTACTTCTTTAATAAAGGGGCAACTTGCTTACACGACTTATAACTATTGTCAACTTTTATAAAAATTTGCTTTCTGGTTCTTTCAATATAATCGTTCAATGCTTTTTGTTGCTTTTGTGTTTGAGCCATTGCTTGAAATCTTTGGTAATCATCTCGAAGGTTGGCACGATGGGGTGGCATCTCCGATTTCAGATAAAACACCCTCCAAGCTTGTTGACGGTCGGGTCCGGGAATGGTAATTAATTCGGGTTCAGAAATATCTCCGGGTTTTAATTCTTCAATCTTAAAATAAATATCTTTCTCTAGTTCGTCGATTGGAACTCGATAAGTACCGGTTCTGGATTCGGAAATAAAACCTCCATTTGCTTTTGTTGCTTCGTCGCTTGAAAACTTTTTTGCTGCATCTTCAAAAGTGATGATTCCCTTTTTGATTTCCCAAACCAAACTATCCATAAACTCTTTCGACTTTTGGATATCCGCTTTAAAAATCTGAGGTCGAATTAAAATATGCCGCACATTAATTTTCTCTCCGCGACGGTCAATTAATTTCTCGATATGGTATCCATACTTGGTTTCAATTATTCTTGAAACCGTATCCGGTTTTAATCTAAATGCAGCGGCTTCAAATTCAGGAACCATATCTCCACGGGAGAAATAACCCAATTCGCCTCCATTCACAGCAGAACCTTTATCTTCCGAATAAATCAGGGCAAGTACATTAAAATCTTCGCCTGCTAAAATGCGGTTTCTGATTTCAGTAATTTTTTCTAACGCAATTTGTTTGGCTTCTTTCGAAACTTTTGGTTCGATAATAATTTGTGCCAATTCTACTTCTGCACTATAATATGGCAAACTATCCTTGGTGTATTCGCTGTATAATTTCTTAATATCTGTTGGGGACACCTTTACATCTCTCAATACTTTTCCTTGCATTTCCTGGATTAGCATCGAATGGCGGATTTTATCCCGGTTGTCTTCTTTAATTTGAGCAATGGATTTACCATAATATTCTTCCATTGCTTTTTCGCCTCCGTTAAACTGACCGGCAAAATAACGGATACGTTTTTCGAGTTCAAAATTCACCCGGTCTTCACTAATTTCAACTGAATCTAACTGGCCTTTGGCAAGCAACACATAATCCAGAATTTTCTGACGAAGGATATAACATTTGATAGAATCATCGCGTATCCCCATTTTATCACGCATCTGGGCATACTCCATTTCAATTTCCGATTGCATAATCACATTGTTCCCAACTTCAGCAATGATGCGATCGATCATCTGTCCGGGTTCTTGTGAATAACCAACCAGAAAAGAAAATACCAATGAAATGGAAAATAAAAAACGTTTAATCATGCTACTTAATTCCAAAATTTGCTGTTAGGTGCAACTTGGTGTGATAAAAGGGTAAATATACAAGCAGGATAGCATAACATAAAATAAAGGTTCAACTTATCTAAATAACGGGATTGTAACTTGTTTTGTTATACCCTGATAAACAAAAAAAATCCCGGAAAATCAATATCCGGGATTTTAGGGGTTAATATTATTTTACTTAACAGTATCCATATGAAGAATAAGGTCTACTACTTTATTAGAGTAACCCCATTCGTTATCATACCATGAAACCACTTTTACAAAATTGTCGTTCAAGGAAATACTTGCTTTTGCATCAAAAATAGATGTACGGGCATCTCCAAGGAAATCATTGGATACCACTTCATCTTCTGTATATCCAAGTACCCCTTTCATGGTAGTTTCGGAAGCTAATTTCATGGCCGCTTTGATGGTTTCGTAGCTGGCACCTTTTTCTAAACGGCAGGTTAAATCCACAACGGAAACATCCGGAGTTGGAACACGGAAACTCATTCCGGTTAATTTACCTTTCAATTCAGGGATAACCAATCCAACCGCTTTGGCAGCACCGGTAGAAGAAGGAATAATATTTTGGTAAGCTCCACGGCCACCTCTCCAGTCTTTTGCCGAAGGGCTATCTACTGTTTTTTGGGTAGCTGTAACAGCGTGTACGGTTGTCATCAACCCTTCGATAATGCCATAATTATCATGTAATACTTTGGCAATCGGAGCCAAACAGTTGGTGGTACAAGATGCGTTAGAAACCACTGTCATATCAGCAGTATACTTATCTTGGTTCACACCCATTACAAAAGTTGGGGTATCGTCTTTAGCAGGAGCGCTCATGATAACACGTTTGGCACCGGCTTTAATATGCAATGCTGCTTTATCTTTTTCGAGGAATAATCCGGTTGATTCTACAACATACTCTGCACCAACTTCATCCCATTTAAGGTTAGCAGGATCTTTTTCTGCAGTAACACGAATTTTCTTTCCGTTTACAACCAGGTGACCACCATCGGTAGAAACCTCCCCTTGAAAGCGACCGTGGGTGGAGTCATATTTTAGCATATATGCCATATAATCCACGTCAATCAAATCATTGATGCCCACAATTTCCACTTTAGGGTTGGTAATTGCAGCTCTAAAAACCAAGCGACCAATACGGCCGAATCCATTGATACCAATTTTCATATTTTATTCAGGTTAAAAGTTTTGTTATCTTAAAAAAGTGGTGCAAAGTTATCCTGCTGAAATTTTTAAACAAATCTTTTTGGAAATTGAAAAAGTGACCTACATTTGCAGTCCTAAAAAATAAATGCCGTAAAGCACTTATATTTTCGAATTGGGCTTGCTCTCTTCAATATAAAAAGCAGAAATACAGGTATTTAATCATTTTTGGCCCGTTCGAATATCGGTTAGTTCGCCAGGTTTTCATCCTGGAAAGAGGGGTTCGACTCCCCTACGGGCTACAAAATGAGTGTGAGTGTGAGGTAAGAGTGTGTGATAAAAGCTTTACACACTCATTTTTCCTCACACACGCACTCAAACTCACACTTTATTAATTCTTAGCCTATGTTTGATTATCAAAAACTATCTGTTTATCAGAAAGCAAAATCTTTCAACTCGAATTTCTTTAAGTTTCTTCAGACAAATAAAGAACTTCCTTCTGTTTACAAGGACCAACTTAGAAGAGCTTCATTTAGTGTGATGCTTAATATTGCTGAAGGTACAAGTCGTTTCAGCCCGGCCGACAAAAAGAATTTCTATGTTGTAGCTAGGGGTTCTACCTTTGAATGTGTGGCAATAATTGAATTCTTATTGGATGAAAAGCTAATCTCTAAAGAATTCTATGACCGGCAATATCAAGCTGCGGATGAAATTTCTAGAATGCTAATGGGATTAATTCATGGACTAACAAAATGAGTGTGAGTGTGAGGTAAGAGTGTGAGATAAAAGCTTTACACACTCATTTTTCCTCTCCCATCCACTCTCTCGATAGCTGTCGGGACTCGCACTTTTATTAGCCTATGTTTACCTTTGAAAAACTTGAAGTTTACCTAAAAGCCAAGAATTACAATCACCTCATTTACCAATTTGTTCAGAAAAATACGGTATTGGACCGTACTACAAGAGACCAGTTTCGACGAGCCTCTTTTAGCATCATGCTCAATATTGCGGAAGGTTCAGGGCGATTTTCTAATGCAGATCGAAGAAACTTTTTTGTAATTGCCCGTGGTTCTATATTTGAATATGTTGCTATTCTTGACTTTCTAAATAGCGAAAACCTTATTTCGAAGGATTTATTTGAATCGTTGATAAACCTCTCAGAAGAATTGTCTAAAATGATCTTTACCATGATTCGAAATCTAGAAAATAAATGAATTTCAATCGCTTCCAACTCCAAACTCGTTCCTACTCTTGCTTATAATTAACCTAGATAAAGTATTTATTGATATCTTTGATTCAAAATAAATTGTGCCTGAAAATTCAAAATATATGGACCAATCCATGTTGAAATCTAATATTTTGAAATTCTGTTTGATTTTCCTTTCGATGTTCCACTTTTCATGCCAAAAGGAACATGTTCAAAATTATGATCCTCCCCCTTGTGCTCCAAGAACAATTAACTACTGGCTACCCGATGAATGCAATGGCTGGTTAGACAGTCTTGCACTTTTAAACGGTCGTTTTATTACAGCGAACTCCAACAACGGATTAACTGAATCTTACCAAATTAGATACTATGGATCATTTCAATATTATTTTGATAGAATTAAAAAGGGAGATTGTGAGTTTTCATATCAAAGTCAAATGCATCAAATTTATTACAGACCAACTTTATGGGATATCCAATTTTCATTAAGTATGGAGTTTTATAATTCAATAAATTTCAATGACACTGATTTTATTGTTAAAGATCCTTGTATAGGTTTAAGACTTGACAAGATTTACTACAAGATGTTTTCAGATATTGCAAACTCTAGATTCTATTATCAATATCCAGATGTAGGACTAATAAGTAAAAATGGATGGGTTAATGTTGGAAGCAAAGAGATTAATGGGCACTTATATTCTGAAGTGTATTATATTTTCAATCTTGTACAGGGTAAATTCGCCTCACTTTACCTAGATAAGCACTTTGGCATAATCCAATTTACAACATCTGAAAATGTAATTTGGAATATTAATTATGAATAAAATTATTGCACTATTTTTTAATCTGGCTATTCTTTTCACTCTATCCTGTGGTGGTGGATCAAATTGCGAACAACCTGGTAGCCCTATTCGAGAATGTGATGGAAAAAATCTTGGTAATTATTTTCTTAAAGAGGCTTCCCTAAATTTTATAGATTCTAATCCAAGTATCAACTTCAAAAACACTTCTGGTTTTACAACAACATATATGTTACGCGAAATTTCAAATAACTATTCAAAACAACCTTTACTATACAATCAATATACAACCCCAAGTGAATGCTTTGACCATTATACATACAGTTGCTATGATTACGCAACAATAGAATCGCAATATTTTAAATATTACAGCAGTAAAATCCCACTCAACTTTTTTTATAAACGCGAAAGTTTTGTCATAAAAGACAATGAAGATTCTTTAAAAATAGGCAGATTTCAAAATGGCTTTGATAAAGTTTCAATTTTTATAACTACTCCAAATATTGAAATTGAATTTCAATTGCCATACGGGGGACCAATGATTAATAAATGGAAGATATTAGATTCAATTTCTTTGAATAATTTGACCTTTTATAATGTGCATTCAATATTTAATGACACAGCCAAACTCCCAAAGAACCAAATTATACCGGCAGGAATATATTATACACAAGAAAAAAAATTGATTGGCTTTTATTTATCCAACGGTGAAGTATGGGGAATCTATTAATAAAAGTATTGGCATATGCTTTCGAATTTAGATAAAGTAAAAAACGACAATTCTTTCGCTCCCTCTAAAAACAGAAAGAGTAACAGAAAGAAAAAGAACTTAAGTCGTTTTCCTGTATATTTTTCTGCCACTATTATTAACTTACCTTCTCTCTAAGGCAGTAATTTTCACTGCACCACCACAATCATCGCTAACTTTGGTGTATTGTACTTTTACATAAATCGGAAATTCAGAATTTTCTCCAATTCCTGTGTTAGCTGGCAGTTCACTTACCTTTACAAATGTTGCCGAATAAGGTACCGGATCTTCACTGAAAGTAATCATCATCCCACCGCAACATGAACATTTGCGGTAATCATATCCGGTGATAATTGCATTGGTAGAATTGGTTGGTTTTGGTTTTGGCTTATCCGGTTTATGGCAATCTTTGTTACAGCTGCTAAGAAATAAGGTGGTTACCAAACCTACCATTAAAATGTATTTTAAATTTTTCATCATAAAACGTTTTATATAAGAGAATAAATTATTCCAATCCGTTGCATCCTGATTTCTTTCAGCAATTTATATATAAATATTGAATATCAATACAATATGACATAAATTAGCTCTTTCCTATTCCTTATTTTGATAAACGGTATTACCTTGAACGCTTATTTTAAAATAGAATATTATTTCTTGCCCCTTATTATCACTTAAATCCCTTCCATTGCATGTTCAAATTATCTTTACGAAATATTTCTTTCAAGACTAATTTCCACTTTCACACATCTATTCGGTTTGCCTTTTTCCTGTTTCCATTGACTTTTGTTCATGCACAAACCTGGTCGCCACTTGGCAATGGCTTTAACAACTCGGTGATGACGTTGTTAAGCACCCAGAACGGAGATTCGGTTTATGCGGGTGGACGGTTTACCCGAACCGGATTACAGGATATGCGCTTCATTTCGTTATGGACAAATAACCAATGGAATGCTTTAGGACCGGGTCTCGATAATCCGGTAAGAACCATCACCAAAATTGATGGAAAAATATTTGTTGGGGGTGAATTTGCGTATGCCAACGATTCGCAATTGAACTGTTTTGCAGAGTGGGATGGAACTGAATTTAAAGGATACCAAAGGGGATTTTTTAAAAGTGGCCAACATTCGGTGGCAGCTACCGTAAATGCAATTGTATCTTATAAAAATCAGATATATGCTGCAGGGATATTCGATTATGGCAACGACAAACAGGATTTTATGAAAAATATTGCCCGATGGAATGGCACCAAATGGGAAGCAGTATCCGGTGGATTAACCGGCAATTCGGGTGTAAATTGTATGGTAGTTTTTAACGATACATTATATGTCGGAGGAGGATTTTCGCTTGCAGGCGATACGAGCGTAAACAATATTGCCAGGTGGGACGGTTCAACATGGAAAAAAGTTGGTAACGGCATGAATGATGAAGTTACCACGCTTACCATTTGTAATAACCAACTTTATGCCGGAGGAGTTTTTGATACCTCAGGTGGATATAGTGCAGCATTTTTAGCAAAATGGGATGGCGCAAATTGGCTCAGTGTTGATCAAGGTTTGAAAGGCTCTGTATATACTCTGGCATGTGATCAGGATGCGCTTGTGGTTGGCGGTTCCTTTATCACAGATACAATAAATAAATATTCAAATCTTGCAAAATGGACAGGAACTAAATGGATATCCGGACAAAATCCATCAGCCATGGTAAGATGTATTTATGCTGCTAATTCGATATATGTTGGCGGTGATTTTACATCGATTAATCAAAATACCTTCACACGCATTGCTAAAACAGAAACGTTCACCAAAACAGCTGAAATTCCTGAATCAAGCATGATGGTATACCCGAATCCTGTTTCAGATGCACTAAATATTTTAGCCGAAGAATCGTTAAAAATCAAAGAAATTTATTTGATGGATATGTTTGGTAGAATTGTGCTTTCCCAAAAACTTACCCATTCGATTATCGTTACTTCAATTCCGTCGGGAAACTATATACTTCTTGGGAAGTCAGAAACAGGTTTTTTCAAAAAGATCGTTACCATAAATCATACCATAAACTGACATAAAAATTGTATTTGCTTCTTTAGCTTGCAACGGAAAATAAGTTTTCACTGTCTGCTATTATGATGAAATTGCTTAAGTATATTTTCTTTCTTCTAATATTTGCTACTGCTTTACAAGTTGTTGCCCAGAAAGAAAATGCTACCTGGTATTTTGGCAAAGCGTTGGGCATTTCATTTGCCAATGGAACTGCCAAACCTTTGAATACCCCTGCACATGCATCTAATCGTTACATTACTTCCACTTCTTGTATTTCGGATAAAAAAACCGGCGCACCATTGTTTTATACCAATGGTCAAAAAGTATTTAACCGTTTGCATGGCGAAATGTCGCTGCCATTATCCGGCAATACTTATTCTCAAAACCTCTTGATTGTTCCGGATCCGGGAGACAGTATGGCATATTATTTACTATATGCCTATGGCAATACTTTGTTTCAGGCCAAAGTAAATATGCGTTTAAAAAATGGCTTAGGCGATCTGGTTTATGTTAACCAACTACTTTTTGCGGGAATAGACAATCGGTTTGCAGTTGTTAAACAAACTTATAATGCAGGATATTGGTTGATTACCCACGTAAATAGCACCAAGCAATTTTATACTTATCGCATTACCAAAGACACCATCGAAACCACACCGGTAATTTCATCTCTTAATGAAAATTATATTTGGCCGGATGCAAGTAATTTTTATTCAGAAATTGTAACTACGATTGATGGAACACAGTTTGCGGTGATGGAGAACAATTCTGCTTCGCCCTTAAATAAATTTATTTTACTGTACAATTTTGATAAGAAATGCGGAACAGTAACCTTAAAACGAGAAATCTCATCTCCTTTTTTTCTATATGATATTGCGTATGATGCTACCGCCCGATTCTTGTATGTGATTTCGAATGCAGGTGGAAGCGATAAAAATATTGTTCAATACGATATTGCTTCTACAAATGCCACCGAAGATGTACTTCCCGGTACACCAATAATCAAAGGAAATTATCCCATGTACCGAATGAAACTAGCACCGGATGATAAAATCTATATCAGCAAACAGGAATTGATTGGAAATGGCTACTCCCCATCTCGATATATTGATGTAATTCACGCTCCTTCGGTTAAAGGAGAATTATGTAATTACCAAGAAAGGGTATTTAACCTTAGTCCGGGCAACCAATGTTTTAACGACCCATGTTATTTAACCGATCGCTTTCCTAACATGATAATGGATAGAACCATCACCCAGCCGTATAGTTTTGAAGAACCTTTGCTATCGATTGAAAATTTTTGTTTTGGTGAATCAACTTCTTTCGATATTTTAAACGATAGTTTGACTTCCGATAATTTTTGGTGGGATTTTGGCGATTCAACCAAGGAATATAATCGTTATAAAACAAACCACATATTTAAAAATCCGGGTAAATACTATGTTTCTTTTAACTGGAGTTTATGTGGATTAAATTATTCGATATCACGTGAAATTTCTATTGGTTTAAAACCCGACATCCATTTAGGTTCCGACACATCCATTTGTTTTGGAACTACATTAACACTTTCACCCGGTATTGGTGAAAAATATTTGTGGTCGACAGGAGATACCACTTCCACTCTCATTGCTAATAAAGCCGGGATCATATCCGTACAGGTTAGTAATGGTAGCTGTATTTCTGAGGATGAAATACGAATCGAAATATATCCTCAAGTTTGGACCCTACTTGGAGAAGAATATTTTATTTGCGACCGGGATAAAGAATTGGTAAAGCTGGATGCAGGTCCCGGATTTAACCAATACAAATGGACCCCGGGTAACGATACCAGCCAATGGATCATTGTTGGTGATTTGGGAAATTACTTTGTGATAGTAAAAGACTTCAGGGGTTGTGATGGAAGTGATGGCACCATTGTTAAAAGAATTTGTCCGGTAGAGTTATTTTTCCCAAATGCATTTACGCCAAACGATGACGGCTTAAACGATACTTATTTACCAATAGGCAACAGTGTTGTAGATTTTCAATTAACTATATTCAATCGTTGGGGCCAGATTGTTTTTGAAACGAATAACCTGCAAACCGGTTGGAACGGAAAAACGGATAAAAACAATTTTGCTCCAAGTGATATATACTTTTATCAAGCAAACTATTCAGGATATATAAATAAAGTTTTGACGCATTTTACCTCAAACGGAAATTTACAATTGATTAGGTGAAAGGAGCAATTGAACTATAGAAACTTTTAAACACCACATGTTTTTACCGTTAAATAGTCGGCCCTTAAAAAGTCCTTTTAAAAGAAATATGTAATTTCAATATCAGATTAACTGTTTTATTGAGATTTTGGAGCTTTGCGCTCCAAGCCAGCATCCCGTATAAAAACGGGACAAAAAAATCAAGGCTTCCTATTTTTATGCTGCATTTTACGAATCGCTCATCCCACGCAACCCAAGCCGCCCTTGGCACCAGGCCATCGCAAGCTCGTGGGTTACTTACAAGTCCCAGCCCAAATTTGCAATTCTCAAATGCTACGCATAAAAATAGAAGGCCACCAGCTCCGAAAAACTTTTTAGATAAAATGAAGATTCAACCTTTGTCGCTGATAATAGATATAATAAATTGATCAACTGAAATTGCAAGATCATTAAATTTTTGAACTGTAACCTTGCAAATAATTTGATGCAAATTTGTAACGAAAATATTGCTAAATCTAACTTTCATCACATTTTGAGGGTCGACTAATTATTTAATCAAATTTCGAATTACTAACTTCTTGTTCCTTTTTTTCCGTTGGTTTCAAAGGAATAATATCGCTGATTTTAACGTTTACTTTCATTTCACCTGTAATAAAATATTGCAGCATTGGACCTGCCATAATACTGGTTAAAATTGCCATAACTACTAAGGCAACAAATAATTGTTCTGTAATCAAACCGGCTTGTAATGCCAATAAACCCAAAACAATTTCCATCGCACCTCTTGCATTCATGCCAAAACCAACTGCCAATGATTCTTTCAAAGTAAGTCTTCCCCACAAAGCACCTAAACCTGAACCTAAAAGCTTACATACTATTGCTAGTATCAATACAATTATTGAAATAGACAAATCAAAATTTTGAATAAAGTCAACTTTAAACCCAATCGAAACAAAAAATATCGGAGCAAAAATATTGGTTACGAATTGTTGGATAATATCCCTCGTTTTTTCGTTGAGATGGACCGAATCTCCAACAGCAATACCAACAATAAATGCTCCAAAAATTGCATGAATCCCTATCTGTTCGGTAAATGCCGCTCCTAAAAAAGCAAGTCCCAGCGAAAAGGCAAGTATCCCTCCCGGCCACGATAAATTCTTTTGTGCCCATGGCAATGATTTGTTAATAAACATCCTTCCGGCAGTTAACATAAAAACCGCAAAAGCGATGGTAAAACCGATGGTATAAAAAATGGAATATGGATCGGTTCCCTTATTCAGCATACCCAAAATCACACTAAACAACATCCAACCGGTTAGGTCATCAAACATGGCTGCTGCAATAATAATCATCCCGATTTTAGTTTTAAAAAGATTCAAATCCATCAATGTTCTAGCAATCACAGGCAATGCAGTAATCGCCATAGCCGTTCCAACAAACAATGCAAATACTATGGCCGATTGGTTATTTCTTCCACCCAAATAATCATAAAAATAATACCCGGCTACAAATCCCAGCATCAAAGGAATAATTAAACCAACAAAACTGGTTTTAAATGCCACTTTACCCTGCTGTCGGATAATTGACAACTCAACTTCCATACCGGCAACAAACAATAACATGATAACTGAAATGGTTCCTATCCCATTCAAAACCATTCCAACGTTTCCTTTCGTAGTAAATACAGTATCGTGTAAAGCAGGAAAATACTTTCCAATTAAACTTGGTCCCAATATTATCCCAGCTAAAATTTCACCAACAACCAAAGGCATACGTAATTTTCGAAAAAATTCGCCCATTACCCTTCCGGCAAGCAACATCACGCCAAGTGCAACCAACAAATTAATAACCTCGTTATGCTTCATAATGTCAATGGTGACCTAAGTTTATTGTTCATCGGATTTAGAATGAATAATTAACAGATCACAAGGTAGATCTGCAAGTGCATACTCAATATCATGCGGAAACACCCTATCAATAAATCCCAATTTTGTATCGGGCGAATTTAACATCAATAAATCTGCTTCGTTCTCCCTGGCAAATTTACTAATCATAAATCCCGGCTTTCCTTCGAGGCGTTCTGTAACCAATTTTACATCACCACAATCGGTACACTTTAAAATATTTTCCAATCGAATATCTTCATCCGATGTAATTTTCTCTTTATGTTCAATCATTTCATTGTCGCTGAATTCTGAAGAACGAATCAATGCCAGCTTAGATGCATCTTCCTCCTGAACTACACTCACAATTTCCGAATTACACAATTTTGCTATTTGAATAGCTGTTTCAATCGTATTTGCTGTTTTGGGATTATCACTTCCTTCTACCACAATTTTCCGTATAGGTTTTGAATGAATGTCGGGCTCTTTTAACATCAAAATTGAACATATTGCTTTTCGACATAACATTCGCGCAACCGATCCCATAAAATACTTCACGAGGGATTCCTTTTCCAGTGCTCCTGCTACCAATAAATCAATATCAAATTGCTTGCAAACCTCCAATATCTTTTCTACCGGATCTCCTTCTTCCCAAATAAGTGTGTTAGGACCCTGCTCCAATCCAAATCGATGCAATAAATGTTTTAAATATTGCTCTTCTTGCAGGTTCTTTTTGCCAACATGTATAAAATACATTTCAGCTGAAAACAGCTGTTGCAACCTTTTCGATTCTGAAAGAATTGCTTCAATCCTTGGCGAAAATGCTACCGCAACGGCTATTTTTTGAAATGGTGAAGACATATTACCCTTTGCTTGATTCATTGTAAATTTCTTTGTTACAAAAATAAGAAAATCAATATTACGATATCTTTATGACCTTAATGGTATCAATAAATTCAAAGATATTCCTATCTTTCAAAGGATTATAAAATCTTAACCAAACTATCCATTGAAATGAAAGTTTTATTTTCCAACGCTTATCCTTAAACTTGCTTTCTTAAAATGGTTAAAAAAGATATTTTATTAGAAGCTTATACGCTAATGTGTACAGCCAAGGCAATGGCTGAAACTTATGAAGCAAATCGTCCTATTTGTAAATATGTACATTCAACTTCCCGCGGACATGAAGCCATACAGTTGGCAACCGGCATGCAGCTAAAGCCTTACGACTTTTGTTCGCCGTATTACCGCGATGAAAGTATGCTGCTAGGTATGGGATTAAGTCCATACGAATTAATGCTGCAATTACTTGGAAAAGCAGAAGACCCTTTCTCGGGAGGAAGAACATACTATGCCCATCCAAGTTTAAATAGAGAAGAATTTCCAAAAATACCACACCAAAGCAGCGCTACGGGTATGCAGGCGATTCCTACAACCGGTATGGCGCATGGTGTTGCTTACAAAGAAAGCCAAGGATTATCTGTTAAAAACGAATATCCTGTCGTGCTATGTTCATTTGGCGATGGATCGGTTACAGAAGGAGAAGTAGCGGAAGCATTTCAAATGGCAGTGCTAAAAGAGTTACCCATTATATATTTGGTTCAAGATAACAATTGGGGAATCAGCGCCAGTGGAGATGAAATGAGGGCTATGGATGCCTACGAATATGCAGCCGGATTTAAAGGATTAAAACGTGTACAATTGGATGGTAGCGATTTTGTAAAATCATACGAAGGAATGGAAGATGCTATCGAATATGTACGAAAGAAAAGAAAACCAATCTTGGTACATGCAAAAGTACCTTTGCTTGGACATCATACATCCGGTGTTAGAAAAGAATGGTATCGCAGCGAAGATGATTTAACCAACCATTACAAAGATGATCCTGGTCCAAAATTAAAACAGTTACTTCTCGAAATTGGAATTGCCGAAAAAGACCTAAACGATATTGAAACTGATGCTGCCAATAGGGTAGCACAACAATTTAAACAAGTAGTTGATTCACCTGATCCGGATCCGGCAACTGTAGAAGATTTTATTTATGCACCAAGCGGCGCAACCGTTGAAGTAGGAATTCGCAACCCCGAAGGCAAAGAGCCAAGTGTGATGGTAGATGCAGCTTTGCATGCGGTTGATGAATTAATGGCCAAGCATCCGGAATGTATTTTTTACGGACAAGATGTTGGTGCACGATTGGGAGGAGTATTTCGTGAGGCAGCTACACTTGCTGTAAAATATGGAAACAACCGGGTATTTAATACCCCAATTCAAGAGGCATATATTGTTGGGTCAACCGTTGGAATGAGTGCTGTTGGTGTGAAACCAATCGTTGAAATCCAATTTGCGGATTATGTTTGGACGGGAGTAAATCAATTGGTTTGTGAAATTACCAAGTCGTCGTATCTCACCATGGGAAAATATCCGGTGAGTTGTATTATTCGTATTCCAATTGGTGCTTATGGTGGAGGCGGACCATACCATAGTGGAAGTATAGAATCAACACTACTAACTTTAAAAGGTATTAAAATTGCGTACCCAAGTAATGCTGCCGACATCAAAGGACTTATGAAAGCAGCATACTACGATGGCAATCCGGTAATTATGTTAGAACATAAAGGATTGTACTGGAGTAAAAATCCGGGTACCGAATTAGCAAGATGTGTTGAGCCGGATGAAGATTATATTTTACCTTTTGGTAAATTAAATATTGTATTGCATGCAAGTGAAGATGCAATGGTAAATGGCGAAAGTTGTACCATTATTACTTGGGGAATGGGTGTGTACTGGAGTCTTGCAGCTGCCAAACAATTTGAAGGTAGAGTGGAAGTTGTAGACTTACGAACTTTACAACCACTCGATGAAGAAGGTATTATGCAAGCGGTTAAACGCCATGGTAAATGTTTGATTGTAACAGAAGAGGCAATTTTAAATTCATTTGCTGAATCGCTCGCAGGAAGAATTGCGCAACAATGTTTTCAAAATTTAGACGCTCCGGTTGCAACTATCGGATCAAAAAATATTCCGGCTGTGCCACTTAATATGGGATTGGAAGCAGAGATGTTGCCGAATGCAGAGAAAGTTGCTGCGGCAATTGGTAAACTATTGTCATATTAAGTAATTGTGTAATTGCGTAGTTGCGTAATTACGTAATTTTGTAATTGCGTATTTACCTAACCGGAAACCGCATCTTATAATTCACCTCAACATCTCCTTTTGAGATTCGTATCAGTTTATTCTTTAACAACCGTTTTTTAAGTTCGGTTAAGTGATCTACAAATAATTTTCCTTGGCAATGGTCGTATTCATGTTGAATCACACGAGCTGCAATGCCATCATAGGTTTCTTCGAACCAATTAAATTTTTCGTCTTGGTAACGAATGGTTAAAGTATCTTCTCTAAATACATTTTCACGAATACCGGGAATGCTCAAACAACCTTCTTCAAATTCCCATTCTGTTCCTGTTTCTTCTAAAATTTCGGTATTGATAAATACTTTTTTCATGGCAGGATACTTCGGGTCTTCGAAAGGTGCAGTATCCACAATAAATAAATTGATTGACTTGCCAATTTGCGGTGCAGCCAAACCTACACCATGCGAGGCATACATGGTTTCGAACATATTCACTAAAAGCTCTTCCAGTTTAGGGTAATCTTTTGTAATAGTTACTCCTTTTTTTCTTAATACGGGATCTCCGTAGGCCAATATGGGTAAAATCATTCTTTAAATTCTTCTTTTCTTGGTTTACTAAATCCTTTTAGGATTTCAATTACTATTTTTTCATTTCCATATAAGTCTGCAATATGATTGCAGCGCTTACTTGGTCTAAATTTTCCTTTTTTTGTCGGTCTTTTTTCTTCATTCCCATTTCTATCAGGGTTCTTTGAGCCATTAAGGAAGTAAATCTTTCATCTACTTGCACAACAGGTATCAAAGGAAAGGTTTGACGCAGCAAAATTAAGAATTTTTCGGCAGGTTGCGAAGCATGGGTATCCGATCCATCCATTCGGGATGGTTTTCCAAGCACAAATTCCGAAACTTCTTCACGTTGAACATACTCTTTCAAATAAGCAATAACTTTCTTTTCTTCCAATGTAGTCAAGGTATTTGCAATCAATTGCAAAGGATCGGTAACTGCCAAACCCACACGTTTTGTTCCATAATCAATTGCCAAAATCCTACCCATATTTATTTTTGTGCAAATATACGGTAATGTAGGGACAGGTCGCGATGTAGGGAAAGGTCGCGACCTGTCCATACGGCGCGACCTGTCCCTACAATCGAAACCGCACCCCCCCATAAACCATTCGTCCAAATACCGGTCCCCAAATCATGCTGGCATCAAAATACATTCCATAGGGATTGTTACCATCAATAATTGGGTGGTGTTGCATAAAATTAAATATGTTTTCTACCCCAGCGTAAAGGTCAAGTCGTGGCGATTTAAACGATTTTGTAATTTGACCATTTACCATATAAAAAAACGGAGAATAACTTACCATTTGTTTGTCGGAAGGATTTCCTGCAGTAGTTGGCAATCTTTTTTGACCGTTTAATTGCAAGGTACCATCAAATGCCCATTTGCTTTTTGTTTGATAAGCAAGATTTACAAATCCCCTTTGTTTGGCAACCAGCGGCACTTGCAACATCCCACTTTGGTATTGGGTGCTTACATCATAATATCTAAAGGCAAGACGAACATCAAATCTCCTTACCGGTTCGTAATCCAACTGTACCTGAAAACTACTGGAGTAAGATTTCCCTTGTAAACTATACAACAAAACCTGTTGTGCATTTGCATCCCGATCAACCACAACTTGGTTCATAAAATCGGTAAAGTAATAATCAAATGTAATAGTGCCCGGACGATAATTAAATTTGAATTCGTGGGTGAAATTTAACCCGTAATTTGCTGCTCGTTCCGGTTTAAAACCAAAACCATAAGCTGTTTGGTTTCCATTGAATACGAATTTCCGGGAACTCACCATCAAACCAGTGTTTTCTGCCAATAAATTCGCTGTACGTTGACCCGTTCCGGCTGAAAAACGCAATACCGAATTTTTAGCAATTACATACCGTAGATGAAATCTTGGTGTATAAAACATGCCAAACAAATTATTGTAGTCTGCACGCATTCCACCTACCAAGGTAATATTATCAGACGGGGTGAAAGAGTACTCAAAGAAACCCCCTGTTACTATTTCATTCCTTTTAAAATAATACGTGCTGTCGTAATTGGTTGCATATAATTGATGAATAAATGTTTCATCAAACCAGTCGGATTGGTTACTAAAACCGGTTCTGAATTTATGATCCGATGAACCAATAATACTTTGATAAATCAAATTACCATAAAGACTTTTTTGGTTTCCGTTATAGGTATTACTTCCAAATCCGGTTATAAAATTTTGCTCCACTCCCGACATTTGTAATCCCAAACTTTTGTACACTTTTTTTGGAAAAACATAACCCAATTTTACAAATCCTTCTAAACGTTGGGAGAATACATCTGTTCCATACATTGGAGCAGTTGGTGAGTAATCTTTGGTTCCATTGTAATCAAACATTCCACCCCGTTTCGTATCATATAAAACCCTTACCCCTCCCTGAAACATAAAGCTTTTGGTTATATTCCATTTCCATCTGTATAACAAATTTATTTGTTCGCCTAATGGATTGTCTAAATAACCATCGTTGTTATGGTCTGTTCGGTTTGTGATGGTACTGTAATGGGTTAAAATACTATGACTGAAAGATGCATTTACCTGTTGCGCCAGATTTAAATTTATTTCATATCTACCCCCTTGTCCGGCATACAGATTTAAAAATAATTTATCCTTTACATCCGGTTTATGTAATTCGGTATTGATTAATCCTGAAATACTTTCATATCCATTTACTACCGAACCAACTCCTTTGGTAACCTGAATCGAATTTAACCAGGTTCCGGGAGTATAACTGAATCCATAGTTGGTTGCGAGACCTCTGATAGAAGGCATGTATTCCTGGGTTACTTGGGTGTACTGACTTGCCAATCCAAGCATCTGAATCTGTTTGGTACCTGTAATTGCATCCGATATTGCCACATCAACCGAAGGATTTGTTTCAAAACTTTCGGCAAGGTTACAACAGGCCTGTTTAAACAATTCCTTTTCATTCATGATGGTTGTTTTCCATGGATCGAGGTAACTGATTTCGGTACTTTTCCTTTGTATAACAATATCTACTTCATTTAACCTGTTCTTGGAAATCATAATCACCTTCACATAGTTTTTATTGGCAACAAAGATTGTATCCGTTTTAAACCCGACATAGGAAACAACCAATCGTTTGGTTTCTTCTGTAAAAGGTATATGGAAAATCCCATTCGAATCTGTTGATGCACCAATGGAAGTATTCATCCAATGTGCTGTTGCCCCGTGTATAGGAAGAATATTTCCTTTGTCGTCCGTTTCGAGTACAACACCTTTTAATCCATTATCCTGTCCATTTACGAATGCACAGAAACATATCACCCAGCTTAAGGTGAATATTTTTTTTAAGCCCATTTATTTTCTGCTTAAAAATTAATCGTGGTGTGTATTCGGTTTTTCTCTGTAAAGACAACATTCAGGCAATTGTTGGTATACAGTATCAAAAGCTTTTACTTTTTCTGTATCATGTCCAACTCCGGCAACATAATGGTGGATTTGTTCTTCTGTTATCTTTTCAGGAACATATACAACTTCCAATATCTTGGTGTCGATATTCCATTCGGCACTTTTTATGCCTTTATGATCCAATGCCGCTTCAATACGTTCTTTGCATTGTCCGCAATTCCCAAAAACTTTTATTTTAATTGTAACCGGTGCCAATACATTGGCATATGCTAAAAAGGTAAACAATACCAGGATAGCTATTAAATATTTTTTCATTTGTTTTAATTTTTATGGTTTAATAACCTGAATTTTTTTATGCGTTATGTGGTTTTGGAATTCCAAATCCAACAAATACAAACCGGTTTTCAGTTCTCCGGTTTCAATCTTACCTATTTCATTTGCATGGATGGTTTTTTGTACAACCACCGCTCCGTTTAGTTGAATTAATCTTGCCGATACACTTTCATTTTCTCTGTTGTGTAAAAATAAAATATCCGTTACCGGATTTGGATATGCCGATATGGCTAATCCTTTATCAATTTCTACGTTGGAGGTATTGTTGGTATAATGAATATTAAAAGTTAACATGGCTTTATCTGCAGTATCTGATTTATGAGCCACTTCATACAATAATTTGGATGAACCGGTAAATCCTCCTGTACTTATATGCACTTTAATATATCCGGTTGTATCATTATCCCCAAAATCAAGGATAAACGGTCCTTGATAAGGTAAACCCACTTTGCAATCACCATTCATGCATGCTTGAAAATCCCAACGGGTATCCAATGAATCAGCCAAATTTCGTGTCCATATATAATCTGAAACTTTATTTGCTCCGGTTTTGAAATAAATACCGGTTTCACTGTATAAAAACTCGGAATGGGTATTTAAGTTCAAAATTGTACCTGCCGGAAAGCGCAATTGTGCGTAACCCCGGTTAAACAGAATAACCAAACTTAGGAATATAAAAACTCTAATTTTCATGAATCATTAATTGAATAGGTAAAAATAAAAAAAATACCTGAATACAGGTTGTCTATCCAACCACTAAACCCTTAATATGACAGTTTTCAGAAACTGGAGAGCATATTTAGGTGGATTTTTGTGTTGGTGTAGGATACCAACCGAACACAATAAATTACGGTTTACATCGATAACCGGTTGTAAAAACATGGCAGTTTCCAAGGAAACCTGTTTTCGTGGCGATTGATCTATCGTTCTGGCTTCTGTGTTAACCTTTGACTTAATGGTAATATCGTCACAACAATTTGTTTTTCGTATGCTTGTACAGTCGCAATCATCTTCCAGGCTTGAAGAAAGGAATGAAAATCCTGTCATTTTACTGCCACAATAATGCACATTGGCAAACACCCCGGCGGCCGACAATAAGTGTGCAAACAGAAGGAAGATAGCCAGTACCTTTTTCATTACAGATGCAAATTTACAACATTTAACGTCCAATTAATCAATTAATTATTTTTGCTCAGGCTTTTGTTGTACATTTGCGCCTCATTTTTCAAGTACATATGTCACAAAAGATTAGAAATATCGCCATTATCGCCCACGTTGATCACGGGAAAACTACGTTAGTTGATAAAATTTTGCACCAAACCAAATTATTCCGTGAAAATCAACAATTTGGCGATCTTATATTAGACAATAACGATTTAGAGCGTGAACGTGGAATTACCATTCTGGCTAAAAATGTTTCGGTACGGTATAAAGATACCAAGATAAATATTATTGATACCCCTGGTCACGCGGATTTTGGAGGAGAAGTAGAACGGGTTTTAAACATGGCAGATGGGGTTTTGCTTTTGGTAGATGCATTTGAAGGTCCGATGCCACAAACTCGTTTTGTATTGCATAAAGCTTTGGCATTGGGTAAAAAGCCAATTGTGGTTATCAATAAAGTAGATAAACCTAATTGTCGTCCGGATGAAGTACATGACCATGTTTTTGATTTATTCTTTAACTTAGATGCAACCGAAGAACAATTAAATTTCCATACTATATATGGTAGTTCTAAAATGGGTTGGATGGGCCGCGACTGGAAAAACCCTACTGAAGATTTTACTGAATTACTCGACGATATTCTTGCACAAATTCCTCCACCCCATGTTGAGGAAGGTAATTTACAAATGCAGATTACTTCATTGGATTATTCTTCATTTACAGGGCGTATAGCAATCGGACGTATTTTACGTGGTTCTATCAAAGTTAACCAGCCAATTAGTTTGGTTAAACGTGATGGATCCATACAAAAATCAAGGGTTAAAGAATTATATACATTCGAAGGTTTAGGACGTGCAAAAGTAGAAGAAGCTTTTGCCGGAGATATCGCTGCAGTATTTGGAATCGAAGGATTTGAAATTGGAGATACCATTGCTGATTTTGATAGTCCGGAAGGCTTAAAACCAATTTCGATTGATGAACCAACCATGAGTATGTTGTTTACCATTAACAACTCACCGTTTTTTGGTAAAGAAGGAAAATTTGTTACCTCACGACATTTACGTGATAGGTTAGAAAAGGAAATGGAAAAGAATCTTGCCATGCGTTTGGAAGATACTGCTTCCCCTGATTCTATATTGGTATACGGACGTGGCATTTTGCACTTATCTATTCTTATTGAAACCATGCGCCGTGAAGGGTATGAATTCCAAGTTGGTCAACCAAGGGTTATCATCAAAGAAATTGATGGTGAGAAATGTGAGCCTATTGAATATCTAACCGTAGACGTACCGGAAGAAAGTGCAGGAAAAGTAATTGAACTAGTAAGTCAACGTAAAGGTGAATTACTCGTGATGGAACCAAAAGGAGATTTACAACATCTTGCATTCTCCATACCTGCAAGGGGAATTATCGGATTGCGTAATAACGTATTAACATCAACAGCAGGGGAAGCTATCATGGCCCATCGTTTCAAAGCATATGAACCATGGAAAGGTCCGATTTCACATCGTATTTCAGGTGTATTAATCAGTGGCGACAAAGGAACCGTAACCGGTTATTCATTGGATAAATTGCAAGATCGCGGAAGATTTTTTGTAGAACCCGGTGACGAGTTATATGAAGGAATGATTATTGGTGAAAATATTCGTCCGGATGATATGGTTGTGAATGCTGTAAGAGCAAAACAATTAACCAATATGCGTGCTTCCGGTACAGATGATAAAACCCGTATTGCTCCGAAAATAAATTTCTCACTGGAAGAGTGTATGGAATATATTCAAGGAGATGAGTATGTAGAAATTACCCCTAAAAACTTAAGACTTCGTAAAATCTACCTGAACGAAACCGATAGAAAACGGTTGTCGAAATCTGCTGCTAGTAATTAGTCATTGGTCATTAGGCATTAGGCATTGGTCATTTGTCATTGGACATTAGGCATTGGTCATTAGTTACTAGTTCACTTAACATTGGCGTCATTGTGAACTGTGAACTGTGAACCGATTACAGATAACTAACCACTAATCCCTATTCCCTATTCCCTAATCACTGATTACTGATTACTGATCCCTAATCACTTGATTAAATTTTAATGTAGTTTTTGTATTCAAACAATCGGAATCCGGTTAGTTTTTCAAAACCATAAAGGATGCGATCTTTTAATTTCATCTGCTTTTTTTGCATATCGAACGAGAACTCCCAGTTCATCCGTTTCAACCTGTTTTCCATCACTTTTGGATGCGTACCTTTAAATTGGGTTAACGAGTCGATTACTGCATAATCATAGGCATCTGCTTGGGCCACATTTTCTTTAACCCAATTGTCGCTATGCCACATCTTATGAAAATGTTTCTGTTTTTCTTGCTGGCTTCTCGGATCCTTTACCCATCCATAATGAAAGATAGCAGCATCGATTTGCTTCACTTTCATTAATTTACCATTCTTCCTAAATCCTTGGGCATCCCTGAAACTTCGGATAGTTTTATCATTTCTTACAATTCGAATTTCATTGCGATACCACTTCCGCGAATCACCTATATAATCATAACTTCCATAGAAGTGAACATAATCAAATAACAAGCCTGCTATGCGCTTATCCTCTAAATATTCGGCCGAGGCTTTTAATATTTCTGCATGGTACTTTTCGTGTACTACCTCATCTGCCTGCAAATAAAAACACCAATCGGCTTCCGGCGAAATGGCCTTCATCGCTTTATCGGTTTCGATAGCCAAAACCTTACCTCCCTCGCGAAGTGAATCATCCCAAACCGATTCGATAATCTTAATTTTAGCAGAATCAATCGAACGAATAAGATCCATGGTATTGTCGTCGCTGTTTCCTACTGATACGATAAACTCGTCAACTATCGGCAAAATACTGGTAATTGATTCCACAACGGGATAATCAAATTTGATGGCATTGCGAACAATGGTAAATCCACTTATAAAAGGCTTTTTCACATCCGCTAATTAAAATCATTTTCTCCAATTATTGGTTGTGTCTGCTTAAATTCGCTGGCGCATGAAATTGTCGGAGCTAAAATATAACCAAGTTGCCGTTGTAACTAAAATTACAAACGACGACTTATTATTAAAGCTTTTTGAAATGGGATTATTACCGGGGGAAGAAGTGGAACTCGAAAATGTTGCACCATTTGGTGATCCTATTGCCATAAGGGTAGGCGAATATAAAATGTGCCTGAGAATGGATGATGCCCAACAAATTGAAATTAATCTGAAATAATTTGAAACAGGAAATTACGGTAGCATTGGCAGGTAATCCGAACAGCGGAAAAACATCTTTGTTTAATGCCTTAACCGGCCTAAAACAAAAGGTGAGTAATTTCCCCGGCACTACAGTAGATAAAAAAACCGGCTATAGCAAGATTAGCAATGATGTAAGGGCTCAAATTATCGATCTTCCGGGAACCTATAGTTTGTACCCGAAATCTGCCGACGAATTGGTTACGTATGAAATGCTCCGCAATAAAACTGAAACAGATTTTCCGGATATTGTTTTATTTATTGCCGATGCATCCAACCTGAAAAGGAATCTACTATTATTAACACAGGTTGCTGATTTGGGAGTTCCGGTTATACTTGCTTTAAACATGTTGGATATTGCCGAACGCCGTGGAATCTTTTATGACCTTAACGTGCTTAGTGAAATATTGGGAATTCCGGTTGTTCCGATAAATGCTCGAAACCATAAAGGACTTGAAGATATTCGGGCCCATTTGTTGGATACCGAAAATTATAAAAAGAAATCTTACTTTTCACTTGGGCATGTTTCGATTGAATTACTGAATGATGTTTCTGAAATAACAGATAAAAAAAATCCTTATGCGGCATTGCAATATGCCATCAATGCAAAAGAATTACTGAATACCAAGGCTACCCAAATAAGGGCTTGTTTTCAAAGCCACCATTTTGATTCACGCAAATTTCAGGAAGAAGAAATCCTTAGCCGTTATAAAATTATCGACCATGCAGTTCGTACTTCCCGGAAAGAAAAAGATGCAACCAAAATCCGATCCATTACACAGAAAGCTGATAAAATTTTAACCCACAGAATCTGGGGTATTGTGATTTTTCTTGGATTGCTATTTTTGGTTTTTCAAGCTATTTTTTCCTGGAGCTCTTATCCAATGGATTGGGTTGAACAAGGATTTTTATGGTCGTCGCAATTTGTGAAGCAAACCATACCGGCCGGTGTATTAAATGATATGCTGGTAAGTGGTGTTCTGGCAGGATTAAGTGGCGTGATGGTTTTCCTTCCTCAAATTATAATTCTATTTGCTTTCATCGCTATTTTGGAAGATGTAGGTTACATGGCAAGGGTTGGATTTATCATGGATAGAATCATGCGTCCTTTTGGCATGAATGGAAAATCAATTGTTCCATTGATAAGTGGAATGGCTTGCGCCGTTCCAAGTATAATGGCTTCAAGAAGTATTGAAAATAAAAAGGAAAGATTAATTACCATTTTGGTAACCCCATTAATGAGTTGTTCGGCCCGCTTGCCTGTTTATACTTTACTGATAGGCATGTTGGTTCCGGATGATATGAAATGGGGTCCTTTTAACTTGCATGGAATTGTACTAATGTTTATGTACTTGATAGGTTTTTTAGCAGTTCTTGTTAGTGCGTTTATCTTTAAGTTTTTTATTCCGGCAAAAGGGAATAATTATTTTTTGATGGAATTACCCGGTTACAAAATTCCGGTTCTAGGTAATATACTGATTACTTTATACGATAAAGGAAAAGCTTTTGTTTGGGGTGCAGGTAAAATCATCGTGGCGGTTTCTGTTATATTATGGGCGTTGGCTTCATTCGGACCAAGTGAGCAAATGCAACGCATAGAAAACAAATACCTCGAGCTAGCCATTAATCCGGCAAATTCAAATACTGTTGAGCAACTTGCCGTGATGAAAGAAGCAGAAAAATTACAACATTCGTATGCTGGCGAATTCGGAAGATGGATAGAACCGGTAATCCGACCATTGGGTTTTGACTGGAAAATCGGGATTGCATTAATTACATCGCTTGCTGCAAGAGAGGTATTTGTAGGTACGATGGGAACTATTTACAGTGTAGGTTCTGAAATAAGTGACGTGCAATCCATCCGTGATAAAATGAAATATGAAATAAACCAACACACAGGCAAACCGGTTTTTTCGTTTGCTACTGTTTTATCCCTCATGATTTTTTATGCATTTGCTTTACAATGTATGAGTACGGTTTCGATTGTTCAAAGTGAAACCAAAAGTTGGAAATGGACGATTATTCAATTTGTATATTTAACTGCTCTGGCATATTTAAGTAGTTTGTTTGTGTTTCGGATGTTTAGTTAAGTCCTTTAATGCTTTCCTTTTCCTAATTAATTAAATAATACTTTTCGTGCATAAGCAGAAACACTCATTACTGGTAGTGCGTGTCACTCCGAATGAATTAAAAAAATTCATAGCATAAAAAAAGCCCCGCTTTTGGCGAGGCTTTTTTTCTTTACTTCTGTAAAGAAAGTAATTGCTTACTTAACTTTAGCTTGAAGTCCAGCACCTGCTTTAAATTTTACAACTTTTTTTGCAGGGATGTTAATTTCTTTACCTGTTTGTGGGTTACGGCCTTTACGAGCTGAACGTTTTGTTACAGAGAAAGTACCAAATCCAACTAAGATAACTTTGTCGCCTTTTTTCAAAGCTGTTTGGGTAGCACTCATGAAAGAATCTAAAGCAGCTGCTGCTTGAACTTTAGTTAACTTTGCATCGTTTGACAATTTGTCGATTAAATCTGACTTGTTCATAGTAATGATTGTTTAATATTGATTGGTTATTACAATAACAAACTTAGGAAAGGAGTTGAATAAAACAAGCGGTCTCCATAGTTTTTTAAAAAAAATATCAAGTAAATATTTTCACACGTTGTCAACATCCACGCGGACTTACACACTTTTTGACCAAACAGCCAAAAGGCAAATCAGACCAAACCTATTGATTTTACAAGGGTCTCGACTGATTCTACAGGAACTTGAACAGTGTAATTTGCCTGCCTGTAATACACCTCCCTTTCCTTCAGTTTCTCTTGTATATACCTGTATAAATCGTCGTTTTCAAGTCCGGCTAGTAGCGGCCTACTGGTTTTATTTCTACTTAATCGGTTTAACAGCAACCCGGCAGGGGCCTCTAAATACACACTCAAACCATACTCCTTAATAATAGAGAGGTTCCTTTCGGAACAGGGAAGTCCTCCGCCCGTTGAAATTACAGTACCTTCCAAATTGATTGTATCCCTCAAGAGTTCCGTTTCTTTCTCCCGGAAATATTCCTCTCCTTCAGAAGAAAATATCTCCTGAATCGATTTCCCTATCCTGGCTTCTAACATTTGGTCGGTATCTTCATACCGATACCTTAAATGGCGAGCTAGCTTTTTCCCAAGGGTTGTTTTACCGGAACCCATGAAACCTATTATATATATACGTGATGAATTCAATTCCTTTCTCGGTTTGCAATAATTTGTTTCATATCTTCTGCAAATACTTGGGAGAATATCGCAGCCCCATCTTTGTTCAAATGGGTATAGTTATAAAAATACTTCTGTTCAAGGGAAAGGGTATGGTCCGAATAATCTAGGTAATAGTGGTTTGCAGATTGCATACTTTTAAATACCTTTTTGCATTCTTCCAGATTCTTTATTTTTTGCAACATTCCTTTCTTAACCGGTGGAACAACTAGGATGGTAGTTATTCCTTTATCCTCATAGGCCTTTAACATATTTTTAATCCGGGAAACGGTATTATTACTAACCGGGAATATAAGGGAACTATCCTTTACGTTCACCAATGCCGAACCATCAAATAACGTATCCATCCTTGGAAAATATCCTCTAATCCTTGTGGGTTCCTTGATCTTTCTAAATAACAAGGAATAACCGTATCCGACATTAAAATAAAAATCCTTATCGAATACTGTTAATGCATAACCCGGAAGGTATCGCATCTTAAACATTTTTTCCGGTTCAATATACGACAATGATTCATAAATATTTTTATTGTACAAATACGGATAATAAATATTTGGTTCGTACAAACCTATCTCGTCTGATGTGCCTTGAAACACAAATGCAAAAACTGCATACTTACATTTTTGGGTATAAGATAAATACTCTTTGGCTAATCCTTCATATTGTAAAAATGGATTTCCATCCAAACCAAAATTAAACGTTTCCTTTCCAGTAATTTGAGAAATTAATGTATCATCAAAATGTACAAATGCAACCGAAGAACCAAATACCATAATCTCAGGATCAATCTTATGACGCATAACATAATTAAGTTTTGCCGACTGATATGCAATGCTCCTGCTGGCACCAAATAGCAGCAAAAACTGAATCATTACTAAAAGCAATACCAGAACTACCCAAAATATTAATGCCTGTGTTATTTGTTTCCCGTTAATCATTTTTAAAACTGAAAATAAATAAAAGAGGGATGATCAAATACCCCCCAAATTAATACCATTAGTATCAAGCTATAATATATTGTCCATTGCAACCATATTGGTTTACCTGCCAGCATGGTGCGCATTTGGTTATGCCTTTGCATATAATGAACAAGTTCCAACAAGATAATGAGTGAGAAGCATTTCAACATTTCAAGTTTCGCAAATCCATTGGTAAAATAATTCGAAAAGTTAAACGACTGAAATAAATGGGTTAAAATATACCATGCTTTATCCATCGATTCGGCGCGAAAGAATACCCATCCGATAGTTACCAAAAAGAAAGTACAAGCAACATTTAAATATTTTGCAATGGTTTTATTGTTTTCAATTCCGGTAAACACAACCAATTGTTTTCTTTTCCTTGCAGTAACAACACCAACTATCAGATATATGCCATGCAAGGCACCCCAAGTGATAAAAGTCCAGTTGGCACCATGCCACAAACCACTTACTACAAAGGTGATAAACAAATTATAATACCATTTCCACTTAACTACCCGATTTCCACCCAAAGAAATATACAAATAATCTTTAAACCAGGTTGACAATGAAATATGCCAGCGTTTCCAGAATTCGGAAATAGACTTGGAGAAATATGGTCGGTTAAAATTATCCATCAACTTATACCCCATTACCTGGGCCGACCCAATGGCAATATCTGAATAACCCGAAAAATCACAATAGATCTGAAAAGAGAAAAATACTGCTGCTGTAGATAGTTGCAATCCGTCGAACGATTCGGGATTCGCATAAACCTGGTTAACCAATATGGCAAGACGATCGGCGATAACTACCTTTTTGAATAATCCCCAAAGCATCAACTTTAAACCATTAGAAACCCTGGTATAATCAAAAAATTTTTCTTCGTGTAGTTGGTGTAAAATATGTTGTGGTCGTTCGATTGGTCCTGCTACCAGTTGTGGGTAGAACATCACATACAACGCATAAATGCCAAAATGCCTTTCTGCCTTTTGATTGCCACGATATACTTCGATGGTATAACTCATAGCCTGAAATGTGTGAAAGGATAATCCAATCGGAAGCAATATGCTTAAGTATGGTAATTGGTTGGTTGCATTCCATAAATGAAGTAACCCTGTAAGGTTATCGTTTAAGAAATTGTAGTACTTGAAAATCGCCAAAACCCCAATATTGGAAATTAAACTGATTACCAATAACACTTTACGCTTTTTCCCATCTGCTTTTTCAATCCATAATCCGGCGAAATAATCGATTACAATGGTAAATCCGAGAATCAGAATATAAACCGGTACAAATGCCATGTAAAAATAACAACTCGCCAATAATAGCATCCACCACCTGTGTTTATGCTTAAGTGCAAAAAACAGAGAGGTTACTACCATAAAGAAAATAAGAAACTGGAAAGAGTTAAACAGCATTTTTCAAGTTTAATATAATTCGGCAAGGCCGCAAAACCTGATATCACCAAACCAAAATTGTTGGCTAATCAAACGGAATTCTACTGTTCATACACAGGTTCTATTTCAGGAAAAAAACCACAACTTTTCCACAAAGTGGGGGAAAGTGGAGAAATGTGGATTTTTGTTTTTACTTTAGCACTCGAATTCGAAAAATTAATGGCGCAATTACACGGAGAATATGCTTGTAAACTGGATGCAAAAGGAAGGCTTATCATTCCTGCTGTACTTAAAAAACAGCTGCCTAAAGCCGCCAAAAACTCCTTTTTTATCAACCGAGGTTTTGAAAAGTGTTGCGTACTTTATCCATCCAACGAATGGGAAATCATTTCCACTGAAATCAATAAACTGAGCGACTACATTAAAAAAGAAAGAGAATTCAAACGTTACTTCTTACGAGGTGCCAGCAAATTGCCAATGGATACTGCTTCCAGGATATTGTTACCCAAGCAGCAAATGGAGTATGCGGGGATGAAAACAGATGTGGTTTTATTGGCATATGGCAATAAAATAGAAATATGGAGCCAAGCTAATTATGAAAAAATGTTGGGTGAAGAACCTACTGATTTCTCTGCATTGGCCGAAGAAGTAATGAGCAAAAAGGAAAGGGGGAATAATGGTTGATTATCATATTCCTGTTATGCTTAAAGAATGTTTGGAAGGGTTAAACATCAATCCGGATGGAATTTATGTAGATGTAACGTTTGGAGGCGGAGGACACTCTCGTGAAATACTTAATGTATTAAGCAACAAAGGAACATTGGTTGCTTTTGATCAGGATGCAGATGCATTGACAAATTTATCAGAAGACAAAAGATTGGTTTTCATTGACCAAAACTTTATGTATACCAAAAACCATTTGCGTTATCAAAATTTAATTCCGGTAGATGGATTGCTGGCAGATTTAGGCGTTTCCTCTCATCAGTTTGATATCGATGAAAGAGGGTTCTCCTACAGGTTTGAGGATGCTATCTTAGATATGCGCATGAATCAAGCGCAACATAATTCAGCCAAAGAAGTAGTTAATCAGTATAGCGAATCGAAACTAGCTGATGTTTTTTATTTATATGGTGAGCTTAAAAATGCACGTCAGATTGCAAAACAAATAGTGTCGGCAAGAACCATCTCTCCTATCGAAACCACCGGAGACTTAAAAAAGGTGTTGGAGAAATTTGCTCCCAAATTTAAGGACTACAAATTCTGGAGCCAGATATTTCAGGCACTGCGAATTGAGGTAAATCAAGAGTTAGAAGCATTAAAAGAACTTTTACTACAATGTGTTGATATCATTAAGCCGGAAGGCAGGTTAGTAATAATGAGTTACCATTCGTTAGAAGACCGCCTGGTTAAAAATTTTATCAATACCGGAAATTTTGAAGGTGAAACGGAAAAAGATTTCTATGGAAATCTAATCCGTCCTTTTACTCCGGTTAGTAAAAGATCCGTTACAGCAAGTGAAAAAGAATTAGACCTAAACAATAGGGCGAGAAGTGCGAAACTCCGTATTGCATCGAGAAACAAGTAATAGCAGGTTATAAATTGGCAAATAAAATCATTCAAGCGGAAGAAGAAAAGGTATATCCGGAAGTTAAACCTTCTGAACCTTCACGGTTAACCAAAACCGTTAGAAAATTCGCGGATTTTGATTTCCATATTTCCAACCAATGGTTGGTTAACCAAATTCCTTTTGGACTTTTTATTATCATTCTCTTGTTGCTACATATAGGCAATGTGCACAACAACGAAAGAATTATTCGCAAAACAGATAATCTAAATAGAGAAATAAAAGAATTGCGTTCGGAATACATCAGTATTCTGAGTGCATTGATGAGTGAAAGCAAACAATCGACCATTGCCGCTAAACTCGACACAATTGGTATTAAAGAACTAACAACGCCTCCAATAAAAATTACCGACAATGGCAGGCAATAATGTAAATATAAAAAAGGTAATTCTGATACGCACCTATACTGCGTTTGCCTTTATCTGCCTGTTTGCTTTAGCTATTGTTGCCTACTTGTTTAAAATTCAATTTCGCGAAAAAGACAAATGGATTGCCATGGCAGGCGAATTGAGTACTTCCATCCAAACCGTTGAACCTGCACGTGGAAATATATTCTCATCCGATGGAAGTTTACTTGCCACTTCACTTCCAATATATGATTTACGTTTGGATGGAAAAGCACCTGCCTTCAGAGATGCAGAGTTATTCGAAAACCAAGTTGATTCATTGGCTTTTTTACTACACGATGTATTTCAGGACAGAAGTAAAGAGGAATATTTACGCATTTTAAAAGGGGTAAGAAGAAGAGGCGATCGGTATTATTTACTTAAAAGAAAAGTTTCTTACACCGACATGAAACGCATCAAATATTTTCCATTGTTTCGCATGGGTAAATATAAAGGCGGCTTAACCATTGAAGAAAAAAACAAAAGAGAAAAACCATTCGACAACCTTGCCGAACGAACCATTGGTTATAGTGTTAAGGGAATTGCACCGGTTGGAATCGAAGGCGCATTTAACAAAGAACTTTCAGGCAAACCGGGTAAAAGGGTAATGCAACGAATTGCCGGTGGAACATGGATTCCGGTAAATGATGAAGATATACAAATTGAAGCAAAAAACGGGCTCGACTTAATTACAACTATCGATGTCAACCTGCAAGATGTTGCCGAACAAGCGCTGCTTGCAACCCTTGTACAAAATAATGCCGAATGGGGTACCGCTATCTTAATGGAAGTAAATACCGGAGAAATTAAAGCGCTCGCCAATCTTACTAGAACTTCGGAAGGAGTATATACCGAAAAATATAATTATGCAGTTGGTGAAAGTCTGGAACCGGGTTCCACTTTTAAACTAACCTCCATGCTTGCCTTACTCGACGATGGAAAAGCAAAGATGACCGATACCTACGATACGGAAAACGGAGAAAAAAAATACTTCGCACATGCTACCATGTATGATTCGGAAGCCGGCGGACATGGCATAGTAAACTTGCAGCAAGCCTTCGAAATCTCTTCCAATGTTGCCACATCAAAAGCGGTGTACAATGCATATAAGTCTGATCCAATGCAATTTTATAACCACCTACACGCGCTTAAACTAACGGAACCAATTGGATTACAATTATCAGGTGAAGGTAAACCGCATATTAAAAAACCAACCGACAAAGATTGGTATGGTACCACCTTACCATGGTCGTCGATTGGTTACGAAATTAAAGTAACACCATTACAAGTTGCTGTTCTGTATAACGCTGTTGCCAATAATGGAAAAATGATTAAACCCATTTTTGTAAAAGAGATTTTAAAAACCGGTAAAAGCATCAAGCAGTTTAAATCTTCTGTTATGGTAGAACAGATTTGTAAACCCTCTACGCTCAAAAATTTAAAGGCCATGCTAAAAGGTGTTGTTGATCATGGTACCGGTTCCGGCCTTAAAAATCCAAATTATAGTATTGGAGGAAAAACCGGAACTGCATTGGTAGCAGATGGGAAATATGGTTACAAAAAACAAGTCTACCGTTCTTCTTTCTGTGGCTATTTCCCTTCCGAAAATCCAAAATACACATGTTTAGTCATGGTTAATGCTCCATCAAAAGGTGTGTATTATGGCGCAGCCGTTGCCGGTCCTGTATTCAAAGAAATTGCAGACAAAGTTTATGCCAACAGCACTGCTTTACATCCCGAATTACGTTATGTTATGGTATCCGACAAACCTTTAATGCCACCTGCAAGTACAGGAAAAAAAGACGATTTGGCAGCCATTCTAAACAAACTGAATATTTCTACACATACCACCCAAGATACGATTGAAGAAAGTGGAAGTGAATGGGCACGACCTGAAAATGCAGGTTCCTTTATCAAATTAAATTCCTTTCCTGTTACAAAAAAACCATGCCTGATGTTCGTGGAATGGGCTTGAGAGATGCTCTTTACCTGCTCGAAAATGAAGGCATCAAGGTAGACTTTGCAGGCGCGGGAAAAGTAACACATCAATCGGTACACAGCGGACAAACTATTGTAAGAGGCATGCGGGTTACCTTAAAACTAGGACAATCATGAAAATTGCAGCACTGATAAAAAATATAGATGCAGAAGTAACAGGGAACAATCAGGTTTCAGTTCTTCATCTTACATATGATTCCCGTCAGGTAGGTGAAGGCTCTATGTTTTTTGCCATTAAAGGGACGATAACAGATGGACACCATTACATGGATGAAGTTGCTAAAAAAGGAATTGCAGCAATTGTATGCGAAGGTCTTCCTGAAATTATCCATCCATCGGTGGTGTATATCCGGGTAAAAAACACAGCGGAGGCAATGGCATACATTGCTTCAAAATTTTATGACGAACCCTCTTCAAAATTAAAACTAGTTGCAGTTACAGGCACCAATGGAAAAACCACAGTTGCCACTTTATTGCATAATTTATTCCGCGAATTTGGATTTCATGTTGGTTTACTTTCTACTGTTCAAAATCAAATTGATGAAGAAGTAATACCGGCTACCCATACAACACCGGATTCAATTCGTATCAATGAACTTCTGGAAGAAATGGTAAACCGTGGTTGTAGTTATTGTTTCATGGAAGCGAGCTCGCATGCTATTGACCAACACCGCACCACCGGCTTGCAATTTGCGGGAACAATTTTCAATAATATCACACACGACCACCTCGACTATCACCAAACTTTTGATAATTACTTAAACGCAAAAAAACAACTCTTCGATAAACAAAACAGCGATTCGTTTGCATTAACCAATAAGGATGATAAAAACGGAATGGTAATGTTGCAAAACACCAAAGCGACTAAATACACTTACTCGCTTAACAGCATGGCTGATTTCAAGGCCCGCATTATTGAAAGCGACTTCAATGGTATGTTATTGCAAATGGATGGCAATGAAGCCTGGTTTCGTTTGGTGGGAAATTTTAATGCCTATAATCTTTTGGCAGTTTATGGCGCTGCGTTTTTACTTGGACTTAAAAAAGAAGAAATCATCACTAAACTGAGTAAACTTGGCTCGGTAAAAGGAAGATTTGATTATGTAAGATCTGATAAGGGAATAATCGGAATAATAGATTATGCACATACCCCTGATGCATTAAAAAATGTTTTAAAAACCATCAACGAGATTCGTTCTAAAAACGAGGAATTAATCACTGTTGTTGGATGCGGCGGAAACAGAGATGCAGCCAAAAGACCTGTTATGGGAGATATCGCTGCTGAATTAAGTACAAGGGTAATATTTACTTCCGACAACCCTCGAAATGAAGACCCCGAATTAATTCTGAATCAAATTCAGGAAGGGGTTAAACCACTTCATTTCAAAAAAACACTTCGTATTTCGGATCGCATGGAAGCTATCAAAGCTGCAGTAAGCATGGCATCTCCAGGCGATATCATTTTGGTGGCAGGTAAAGGACATGAAGATTATCAGGATATCAAAGGTGTGAAGCATCATTTCGACGACAAAGAAGTTTTGCTCAACTTATTTAAAAAAATGAATCAGTAACAGAAACAAATAATAAAACTACCCAAACATGTTATACTATTTATTCAACTATTTAAACGAACAATTTGATTTACCGGGTGCGGGTATGTTTCAATACATATCCTTTAGGGCAGCTCTCGCAATCATGTTGTCGTTAACCATATCCATGATATTTGGCAAGAACCTGATTGGTTGGTTAAGAAAATTACAAATTGGTGAAACCGTTAGAAACCTTGGTTTGGAAGGCGAAAAACAAAAGCAAGGAACACCAACAATGGGTGGACTTATCATCATTGCCTCCATATTAATACCAACTTTACTTTTTGCCAGATTAACCAATGTTTACATCTTACTCATTATCCTTTCCACAATTTGGCTGGGTATTATCGGTTATATCGATGACTTTATTAAGGTATTCAGAAAAAACAAAGAAGGATTAGCAGGTAGATTTAAAATACTTGGTCAGGTTGGCTTAGGTGTTATCGTAGCAAGCACTTTATATTATAACGACAATGTAAAAACCAGGGAATTCTATAAACCCGAAGAAGTAACAACCGAATTTATTGAAGCAAATGATTTAAAAACTACAGTAGTCGATAACCAATTATTGCTTTCAAAAGATGTGTATTCGACCCGAACTACCATTCCATTTATGAAGCAAACTGAATTTGATTATGCAGATATGCTTAAATTTATGGGTAGCAATTACAAGGATTATAACTTTTGGATTTATCTGATTGTAGTAATCTTTATCATTACTGCTGTTTCTAATGGAGCAAATATTACAGATGGAATTGATGGATTGGCAGCAGGAACTTCGGCCATCATCGGGGTAACACTTGGTTTATTTGCTTATGTATCCGGTAATATTTTATTCTCCAATTACCTTCATATTATGTATATCCCACACCTGGGAGAAATGATGGTTTTTGCCGGAGCCTTCGTGGGTGCCTGTGTTGGATTTCTTTGGTATAATGCCTATCCCGCGCAGGTATTTATGGGCGATACCGGCAGCCTTGCACTTGGTGGTATCATTGCAACATTCGCTCTGATGGTTCGTAAAGAATTATTGATTCCTATTTTATGCGGCATTTTCCTGATTGAAAATGTATCGGTAATCCTTCAGGTTTATTATTTCAAATACCAAAAACGCAAACATGGACTTGAATATGCAAAGGAACATCGTTTGTTTAAAATGTCGCCTTTACACCATCATTACCAAAAATCAGGTTACCACGAATCAAAAATTGTAACAAGGTTTATGATCATCGGAATCATGCTTGCCATTACAACCATTTTAACGTTAAAAATTAGATAAGTTGCCGAAAAGAATTGTCATATTAGGAAGTGGAGAAAGCGGTACAGGAGCTGCCATTCTTGCTCATAAACAAAACTATGATGTTTTTGTGAGTGATAAAGGTGCCATTCCCGAAAATTTCAAATCAGAATTACAAACGTTAGGAATTGCATTCGAAGAAAATCAACATAGCATCGATTCTATTCTAAATGCAGACGAAATTATAAAAAGCCCTGGAATTCCTAACTCAGCAGAAATCATTAAACAGGCAGTATCCAAAAACATTCCTGTGATTTCTGAAATCGAATTTGCAGGTAGGTACACCCAATCAAAAAAAATATGCATCACAGGAACCAATGGTAAAACAACAACCACTTCAATGGTGCACTATTTATTGCAACAGGCAGGATTAAATGTGGCTGTTGGAGGTAATATTGGAAAGAGCTTTGCCCGACTCGTTGCTACCGGAACTTACGATTATTACGTCTTGGAGTTGAGTAGTTTTCAACTCGACGATATGTATGCCTTTAAAGCCGACATAGCAGTACTTCTGAATATAACTCCGGATCATCTTGACCGATATGATTATGATATTGAAAAATATGTTGCTTCGAAGTTCCGAATTACCAATAACCAAACAAACAACGACTATTTTATATACTGTGCCGACGACGAATTAATTCATTCGCATATCGGAAAATACAAAATAGCATCGCAGCAAATACCCTTTACCTATGACCGTATTATACCAAACGGAGCATACATAAATGATGGTATGCTGGTAGCTGCATTAGAAAATAAAACCAATAATCAATTTAATATGTTAATCAGTGAACTTTCTCTTCGCGGACGGCACAATGGATACAACTCCATGGCCGCAGCAATCATCGGACAGGTTTTAAACATCCGGAAAGAAACCATCCGCGACAGTCTTATGAGTTTTGTAAATGTAGAACACCGACTAGAACCTGTGATGTCGATTGGTGGTGTTGAATACATCAACGACTCAAAAGCAACCAATGTAAATTCAACCTGGTATGCTTTAGAAAGCATGGAAAAACCTACTATCTGGATTGCAGGTGGTGTAGACAAAGGAAATGATTATGCATTTTTAAAAGAACTGGTTAAAGAAAAAGTTCGCATTATCGTTTGCCTTGGGGTTGATAACCGCAAACTACATGAAGCATTCGGAAGTGAAGTAGATATGATTGTTAATACAACTTCCATGAATGAAGCGGTTCATGTTGCACAACAACTTGCACGTTCCGGAGAAGCAGTGCTTCTTTCACCGGCTTGTGCATCATTTGATTTGTTTAAAAATTATGAAGACAGGGGTCGTCAATTCAAAAAATCGGTAAAAGAATTATAAGAATATTTATCAAACCGAATGAAAACCTGGGATAATATTAAACCAAAGGGAGATCTCTTTATGTGGGGTATCATCTTTATACTTTCCTTTTGGGGATTATTGGCAGTATATAGTTCCACTGGTGCATTGGCATATACCAAAAACGGAGGCAATGTTGAAATTTACCTTCTTCAACAAGCCGGATTATTGGTGGCCGGGATCATGGTTATGTTCTTTGTACATTCGATTCATTATAAATATTTTATTGGCATTTCAAAACTGATGCTTTGGATTACCTATCCCCTGCTGATTTATACCTTAATAAATGGTATCGAAATAAATGGAGCACGTCGCTGGGTAAACTTTTTTGGTATCACTTTCCAAGCATCCGATGTAGCCAAACTTGCCATCATCATGTATGTTACGCGTGAACTTGCCAGGAAACAGGAAACGATTGATGATTTCAAAAAATCCTTTCTTCCAATTCTTGCTCACATAAGCGCTATCTGTATTTTAATTGCTCCTGAAAATTTAAGCACGGCTCTTGTTTTGTTTGCAACGTGTATGGTTATCCTTTTCATAGGAAGGGTAAAAATAAAACACCTGGCATTAATTGGTGGTTCAGTAGCCATTATAGGAACCTTTGCATTCCTATTGTTATTCATGGTACCCGAAAAAGCGCTCAAGGGAAGGTTGCTTACCTGGAAACACCGGATTGAATCGTTTGGCAAAACAGAAACTGACACCGATAAATCGTATCAAAACGACCATGCAAAAATTGCCATTGCTTCGGGAGGTATACTTGGAAAATTCCCGGGCAATAGTACGGAAAGAAATTTCCTGCCTGAAGCCTATTCCGACTTCATTTATGCCATTATCGCTGAAGAATATGGCTTGGTAGGTGCAATTATTATGTTGATGTTGTACTTGTTTTTTTTGTATAGGGCTATGCGAATAGTGTTAAAAAGTCCAAAAGCATTTGGAGCATTAATTGCTGTTGGATTAAGTTTTTCACTCGTTCTACAAGCTTTGATCAATATGGCTGTTGCTGTAAATCTTTTCCCGGTAACCGGTTTAACCTTGCCTTTGGTGAGTAAAGGAGGTACGTCGATTTTACTTACTTCTGTTGCGTTTGGTATCATTATGAGTGTAAGCAGGTACGTTGAAAAAGATGAGCCAAATTTAGAAGGAGAAATCAAAACCATCACCAATCCGTTTTCGAATAATGAATCTAATTTAAGTGCAGAGAATGGCGCATAAAAATTTAAAAGTAATAATTAGTGGTGGCGGTACCGGAGGACATATATATCCTGCAGTTGCAGTAGCACAGGTAATTCAGAAAAATATGCCGGATGCAGAAATACTTTTTATCGGTGCAAGCGACAGAATGGAAATGGAAAAAGTACCGAAAGCAGGCTTTAAAATTATTGGTTTATGGATTAGTGGTTTACAAAGAAGCCTTTCGATGAGAAACTTTTTATTTCCTGTAAAGGTTTGTTACAGCGTTTGGAAATCTTTGCAAATTCTGAAAGATTTTAAACCGGATATTGCAATTGGTTTTGGAGGTTACGCAAGTGGTGCTATGCTATATGCAGCAACCATAAAAAAAATACCTACCCTCATACACGAACAAAATTCGTATGCCGGAATTACCAATAAAATATTGAAGAATCGGGTAGATACTATCTGTGTGGCATATGATAAGATGGAAAGATTTTTTCCGGAAAGGAAAATCGTTAAAACAGGAAATCCCATTCGCCAGGATTTGGTTGATGTAAATCAATTTAGAGAAGAAGGGTTGAAACATTTTGGTCTAAACAAACAAAAGAAAACCATTTTGGTTATTGGTGGTAGTTTAGGTGCACGAACCATTAATGAAAGTATCCTCGCAGGCATAAAAAAACTTGCTGAAAATAATCTTCAAGTTATATGGCAAACCGGTAATAATTTTGATTATAAAAAAACCGAGCCATATAAATCCTTTATCTATTCATTGGAGAATCAAGAAGGTGTTATTCATTGTCAACCTTTTATTTATGAAATGCATTTGGCCTATGGAGTTGCCGATATTATTGTATCGCGAGCAGGAGCATTAAGTATAGCAGAGGTAGCTCAGATTAAAAAGCCTGTAATTCTTATTCCATCACCTAATGTAGCAGAAGATCATCAAACAAAAAACGCCATGGCTTTGGTGGAAAGTCAGGCAGCGATTTTGGTGAAGGACGAAGATGCAAGAGAAACGTTAACGGAAGAAATACTCTTGTTGATTTCCAATCACATGAAGCAAATTCAACTCAAAAATAATATAGCCATGTTTGCTATGCCAAATGCCGCCGACCGAATTGTAACTGAAGTAATGAAACTTATCGATTAATCAAATGAACATTGATAATATTACACATGCGTATTTCTTGGGTATCGGTGGTATTGGTATGAGTGCCATTGCCCGTTACTTTCAAACGATGGGTTTGCAAGTAGCTGGATACGATAAAACAGAAACTGATCTAACAAAAGAATTAATTAAAGAAGGAATTCGTATTCATTATACCGATGAGGTGGAACTGATGAAAAGTCATCTCTCCGACATTACCTCTACGTTGGTAATTTTAACACCCGCAGTTCCTAAAGATCATCAGGAATGGAATTGGTTAATTCAAAATGGTTATACGATACAAAAGAGATCCCAGGTTTTGGGTTTGATTACAGATTCATATTTAACCATTGGTGTTGCCGGAACGCATGGTAAAACAACCACTTCCACTTTAATTGCTCATTTGCTTAAACAAAGCAGGCTTGATTGTGCTGCTTTCTTAGGTGGAATATCAACCAACTATGGTACCAATTTGCTTTTACATAAAGAACAACAGGATAAAGGAAGTCAATGGATGGTAGTTGAAGCGGATGAATTTGACCGTTCCTTTTTAACCTTGCATCCACATATTGGAATTATCACCTCTACCGATGCTGACCATTTAGATATATATGGCAATCACGAAGAACTAAAAAAATCCTTTTTGGATTATGCTTCCCAAGTTTCAGATACGCTTATCGTTAAAAAAGGAATTTTTTCCGCAGATACATTCTCTAATCTTAAAAATAAATCAGTACTTACTTATTCGGTTCATGGTATATCTGATGTATACGCTGAAAATATCCGAATAACCGGTGACCAATATTTCTTTGATTTGCATATCGGGAATCGAATATTAGAAAATTTATGTTTGGGAATACCCGGATTACACAATGTTGAAAATGCAGTGGCAGCATCAGCAGCAGCTATAACCGCAGGAATTTCCGAGGAAGAATTACGTGAAGGATTGGCATCCTTTGCCGGAGTAAAACGAAGATTTGAATACATCTGGAGAGATGCTGATACCTTGTTAATTGACGACTATGCACATCATCCCGAAGAACTGAAAGCAATCATTTCTTCTGTAAAACAAATGTATCAAAACAGACAGGTTACCGTTGTTTTTCAACCCCATTTATACACACGTACCCGCGACTTTTTGGATGGTTTCGCTAAAAGTTTATCCCTTGCTGATGACATTATTTTATTGGATATTTATCCTGCCAGAGAGCTCCCTATTCCGGGGATAACCTCTCAGATCATACTGGATAAAATAACTACCAATAAAAAACAATTGGTTAACAAGTTGGATTTGATAGGCACTTTACAAAAAGAAAAAAGAGATGTAATTCTAACCCTTGGTGCCGGAGATATTGATAAACTGGTCCCATTAATCAAACAAGCATACCAAAATAATTGAGGTAACGATGGATAAACAAAAGGTGATATCATATTTAAAAAAGGCAGGAATGATAACCTTGTGGCTAATACTGGCAGGAGGTTTAATTCTTAGTTTGGCTTTTGTAAATAAGGAACACCAACAAATTTCATGCTCCGGAATCAAGGTACATATTGAACCGGAAAACGAATTGCGTTTTATCAACCGCGAAATTACAATCCGGACTTTAAGAGCAGATGGAATTGAAAATAGTATAATTGGACAAAAAATTACTTCCCTTAAAATTCCTTTGCTCGAACAAAAATTGGAAGCCAATAAGTTCATAAAAAACGCAGAAGTGTTCACAGATATGAACGGTTTGCTCGCTATTCACATTGAACAACGCATACCAATTTTACGTATTCAAAACATAAATGGCAGCTCTTACTACCTGGATCGTGAAGGATTGAAAATACCGGAGTCGCCTGTGTTTACGGCCCATGTGCCGGTTGCCACAGGTAATATTTTTGAAGAACTCGACGACACCTTGGGGCTTAAATCATTTATAGCCACAGAACTCTATAAGATAGCCACATATGTTGATAAAGATGCTTTTTGGAAGGCACAAATCGAACAGATATTTGTTAATTCAGAAAGTGAACTGATTCTTATCCCTAAAGTTGGCAACCATACCATTCGGTTTGGCAACACCAACGACATGGAAATAAAGTTTAATAAGCTTCTTTTATTTTACAAAGAGGCATTAAGCAGAATAGGTTGGGAAAAGTATTCGGATATCGATCTGCGGTTTAAAGACCAGATAGTTTGTAAGAAAAAATAATAAAGGAATGGAAAATATTAAAAAAGTTGTTGTTGGGCTCGATATTGGTACAACCAAAGTTTGTGCAATAGTAGGAACTAAAAACGAACATGGTAAAGTGGAGATACTTGGAATGGGTCGTTCTGAATCACTGGGAGTGATCCGTGGTGAAGTTAGAAATATCGATAAAACGGTTAAAGCAATTCGTGATGCTGTCGAAAAAGCAAAACAATCCATGGCCAACGGTAAATTCAGGATTGAAATCAATCTGGTTCATGTTGGAATTGCAGGACAGCATATCAAAAGTCTGCAACATCGCAATTCAATCAGCCGTTCCAATAACGACGAAGAAATTACCAAAGAGGATGTAGAACGTTTGATTAAAGACACCCATAAACTGGCATTACCGGCAGGTGATGAAATCATCCATGTACTTCCACAGGAATATCAGGTGGATGACTTTACGGATGTGCCTGATCCGGTTGGAATGACAGGCGTTCGCTTATCCGCAAACTTTCATATCATCACCGGGCATATGGATGCCATCAAAAATATTTTCAAAAGTGTTAACCGGGCAGGATTGGATGTAGCCGATTTAATTCTGGAGCCTCTCTCCTCTTCCGAATCGGTATTAACTCCGGAAGAATTGGAAGCAGGCGTTTGTTTGGTAGATATCGGTGGTGGAACAACCGATGTGGCAATTTTCAAAAACGGAATTATCCGACACACTGCGGTTATTCCCTTTGGTGGAAATGTGATTACCGACGATATCGTGGATGGTTGCCAGGTTTTAAGAAACCAAGCGGAATTACTGAAAATGAAATTCGGTTCTGCCTTGGCCGATGAAAATAAAGAAAATGAAATCGTTTGTATTCCCGGATTCCATGGCCGTCCTCCAAAAGAAGTATCTGTAAAAAACTTGGCTTTGGTTATTCAGGCAAGGGTTGAAGAAATATTCGAATCGGTTTTGTTTGAAATTAAATCTTCCGGATTAGATAAAAAACTGAACGCAGGAATTGTTATCACAGGTGGTGGTTCGCAATTAAAACACCTCGATAAACTGGTAGAATTTGTTACCGGTTTAGATACCAGAATTGGCTACCCAAGTACCCATATTTCTAAAACAGTGGTAGAAGATATCAAGAGTCCGATGTATGCAACCGGTGTTGGATTGGTAATTAAAGGACTACAAACTTTAGAAGAAAATCCTGTTGCAGAAGAAACAGAAACACCGGAAAAAGTAACCAAAAAGCCTTCCAACAATTTCTTTGGTAAAATTTTAGAGAAAAGCAGGGCATGGCTAAACGATGAAGAAGACATGAAAGACTTTAGTTAACATTTCTCTCAGTACACAGACTTAAATAACGGAATTATGAATACATTAAAATTTGATTTACCAAAGGATCGTTCCAGTATCATCAAGGTATTGGGCGTTGGTGGTGGTGGTGGTAATGCGGTTAATCACATGTTTGCGCAAGGTATCAAGGGCGTCGACTTTGTTATCTGCAATACCGATTTACAATCGCTTGAAGCCAGTGCTATTCCGAACAAGGTACAACTTGGAACAGGATTAACCGCAGGTTTAGGTGCAGGAGCCAATCCTGAAGTTGGTAAAAAAGCAGCCATGGAAGCCATCGAAGATATCATCGATATTTTTGGTGTGAATACAAAAATGTTATTCATCACAGCCGGTATGGGTGGTGGAACCGGAACAGGTGCAGCACCAATTATTGCCAAGGCAGCGCGTGAATTGGATATTTTAACGGTAGGTATTGTTACTACTCCATTTGCATTTGAAGGCAAGAAAAGAAAAATGCATGCCGAAGAAGGAATCGAAATTCTAAAGAAAAGCGTGGATTGTCTTTTGGTTATCAATAATGATAAAATAAAAGAGATGTATGGCAATCTGCCGATTCGCCAGGCATTCAGCCATGCCAATGATATTCTAACTATAGCAGCAAAAGGTATTGCAGAAATCATCACCTTCCCGGGTTATATCAATGTGGATTTTGAAGATGTAAAAACTGTCATGCAAAATAGTGGTGTTGCCTTGATGGGATCTGCATTTGCAGAAGGTGAAAATCGTGCAATCAATGCGGTAAAAGCGGCCCTTGCTTCTCCGCTTCTCAATGAAAACCAAATCAGTGGTGCTAAAAATATTTTACTCAATATTACTTCGGGTTCCGCAGAAGTATTGATGGATGAAATCGATCAGATATCTTCTTATATCCAGAATGAAGCGGGTTTAACTGCCGATATGATTCTGGGTACTTCCTTCGATGAAAGCATTGGCGATAATTTATCCGTAACCATCATTGCTACCGGATTCGAAACCCGTGAAAATAAAATTATTTATAACCAACAGGCTGAACCAAAAACCAAACACGTGTTATACGAGCAACCCCGTGAAAACGAAATGGTAATTATGACACCTACAGATATTATCCAACCTGTACCTGTTATTGTAACGCCGACACCTGAACCTGAACCTGAAATAAAACAAGAAATTCAACCGGAAGAAATACGTTTCGAATTAAAGATTGAAGAAGAAACCCATATCGAAATGACCATCTCCAATGAAGTGGATGAAGATGCAGAAATCAAAAGTCGGGTACAAGATGTAATCAACAAAGATGCCGACCTAAATAAAATGGAAGAAATTCTGGAAGAACAAATTCATTTTGAAATGATTAATAAAAGTTCGGAGGTAGTGGATGAACAAATAAGTATCGAAGAACAAGAGCAACGTTTCGAAAAACATATCCAACGTTTAAAGGAATTAAAAAATTTAAATGTTACCATTAAATCACCTACCGGAATTCGCGACCTGGAGAAAGAACCTGCCTATATCCGCAAAAATAAAAAGCTGAATGATGTGCCTCATTCCTCCGAATCACAGGTTTCACGCTTGAGTTTGTTTGAAGAGCCAAATTCCCAAAAAACCGGTATTCGCACCAATAATTCCTTCTTACACGACAACGTAGATTAATATATTATACTGTAAATCAACGGCTTATAGAATTTCTGTAAGCCGTTTTTTTATTTATACACCCCTTACCCTACATCTTTGTAGGTCGGGATACCAATAAACAGCCAGCATTTGGCAATTGTTGCTTCCTATTTAGAACATGAAATTTTCGAAAACATACATAAAAGAAGTATTCTGCTTAGAAGGCGACTGGAGTAAAAATCTCAAGAAGCAAAATTCTGTGCAGGAAGTTTTGATGTTTTTAAAAAAGAACCGCGATATCAATTATATACACCGTCATTGCGGAACAAAAGAAAATTTAAATTATTATTTATCGCAATGGAAAATGAAACGTTACAGCGATTACAGTATTTTGTATATCGCGTTTCACGGTAAACCAAATCAAATCTTAATCGGGAAAGATATTCTCACCTTGGACGAACTTGCAGATATGTTGGGACCTAATTGTCATAATAAAATTATTCACTTTGGAACTTGTCATACACTCAATACCGACATGCGACATATCAAACGCTTCTTACGCAAAACCAATGCACTCTGCGTTTGTGGTTTTGGGGTAGAAATAAAATTTGTGGAAGGTTGTGTTTTTGATATTCTTTTGATTGATATGTTTCAAGAATTTAAAGATGTAACTAGGGTACGTGATTATATTAATATGTATTATCGTACACTGGCCAAGAAATTGGAGTTTAAACTCGTGCATATGTAGTTTAGTAATTGGTATTTAGTATTTAGTTCGCGTCGCTTACCTTGTCAGATATAACCTCGGAACCTACTTCAACACTATCCTATCATCCTTGTCACATCCTCCAACGTCCCCAGCGGCAAACTACACACCTTATCTTTACACAGGTAATACTTTATTGAATCCGAAATTTCCTTTTCTTTTAATAATGGAATTCCTGATTGCGACTTCAGTGTACAATACATGGTATTGGCAAAATATGGTTTAACAGTAAATGGTATTTTAGTTCCTGTTTCAACCAATTGATAAAATCCATACGACTTCCAAAGCAAAGCCTGAAACCAATTACCATGCATGGTCGGATACTTTTCAATTTTTGGTAAAGCAGTTAAAAGCATTCTATCTGCCATTTCATGATAGGTTACTTTGCCTAATAAATATCCTAGCTTTATCAAACCTTTTACGAAAATGCCATTCGAAGAAGGGATCACATCATCACTTACATCAAATTTAGTTGCTATCATGTTCTCGGTTTCTGATGACGCAAACCGAAACAGTCCAACTTCCTCATCATAAAATAACTTGATTGCTCTCTCCATTATTTCGTTTGCAAATCCTACATATTTCTCTTCTCCACTTGCTTCATAAACCGCTATCAGTCCTTCTATAAATGCAGCATAATCTTCTGCAAAACCCGGAATGGAAACTTTACCATCCTTATAAATTCGATACAAGGTTTTATCCTTCCATAACTGACTGAACATTGCATCTGCGCACGCTTTGGCTTGATCCAAATAAGTCGAATTTCCGGTTGCCAAGTATGATTCTGCAAATCCTCTCAACAACAACCCGTTCCACGTTGCAATGATCTTATCATCCGTGCCCGGCTTAATTCTTTTATTTCTTATCGGCAGTAAAACAGCATTGCATTTTTCAACGATGGATTCAATTTCAGCAATTGGTTTTCCGATTAATTTCTCAAGTTCCTCATCGCTTTTGGTTTTATGCAGAATACTTTGGTGGTGCTCCCAATTTCCTTCTTGTTCTACACTATAGTACAATGAATAAATAGGTTCATCTGCTCCAAGCAATTGTTCCAACTCCTCCTTCTCCCAAATATAAAATTTACCTTCTACTCCTTCGCTGTCGGCATCCAGTGCCGAATAATACATTCCGGAATCGTGATTCATTTCAGATTCCAAAAACGAAATGGTTTTCTCTATTACAATTTTATACAATGGATTTTGATTATGGCGATAGGCGTTGGCATACAAGGATAAAAGTTGTGCATTGTCGTACAACATTTTCTCGAAATGAGGTACTTTCCAAAAGGCATCGGTTGAATACCTGGCAAAGCCACCACCCATTTGATCAAAGATCCCTCCCTCTGCCATTTTAACTAAGGTGGTATGCACAAAATCAGAGAATGTTTCATCGCTACTTAAAACACCATATTGCAAAAACAATTCGAGATTTACCGGCATGGCAAATTTTGGCGACCAGGTAAATCCTCCATGAATGGTGTCAAAACTTTTCGACCATTCCAGCAAATGTTTTTGTATCGTTTCCTTAACCGGAAAATTAGCTGTCGGATTTCCGATGAGGTTAATTCGTACTATGCCTTCTGTTAAGTTAGCAGCATAGGTATTTGCTTCTTCCTTCTTTTCAGCATAAAATAACGCGAGCGATTGCAACACTTGTTCCCATTGCTTTTTCGGAAAATAAGTCCCACCGTGCAAGGGTCTTTTATCAGGAAGCAAAAAACAATTCAAAGGCCAACCTCCACTCCCGGTAAGCATTTGCACCGCTTCCATGTATATCTGATCGATATCCGGACGCTCTTCTCGGTCAACTTTAATGCAAACAAAATGTTCATTCATGATTGCCGCGGTGTCTTCCTTTTCAAAACATTCATGTTCCATAACATGGCACCAATGACAAGCTGAATAACCAATGCTTACCAGCACCAACTTGTCGTCCTTTACCGCTTTTGCAAAAGCTTCCTCACACCATTCCCACCAATCCACCGGGTTGTGGGCGTGTTGCAACAAGTAAGGACTAGAAGAGGTTATTAAGCGATTGGTATGTTTATTGGTTTGGGTCATGCTCCAACAAAACTAATCTAATTTGGAAAATTGAATGAACTGTTCTAATAAATGTTCATTCAAAACAAAATGCCGTCTAAAAGTTTGCGTTGTCTTGAGTTTTTGATGTCTTGAGTTTGTGATGTCTTGAGTTTGTAACTCAAGACAAAATTTCAAGAAAAGCTTAAAACATTTTGCTACCCGATGGGCGGGACTTTTACCACAAAATTTCATTAAGAATACTAAAATTATCAATTGTTACTAAACTTTCTTAGGAACTCGAACTCCCGACTTATGGGTAAGTGCTGCTACAAGCAGTTCTCATTCTATTGTCAAGGCGTCAAAAGAATAATATCATCTGTTTCTTTTGGTGTCACAACAATGTTACCATTTGTGTCATAAAACGGAAATCTATAAAGGTTTTTAACTGTATAATTACTTAAAGGAATTTCTTCTACAAATTGATTTGATTTAAATCTCTCAATATAGAAGCTATTCTCCCTGCGTACAATTAATTTAATCTCATTAGACTTGGCATGAAAGTCACACACAGAAAAGCCAAAATTAAAAATTTCACCTTTATTATTTCCTGAATAATTTGCTTTGGATGCATCATTTATTATTAATTTTTTCGAGGTCATAGTTCGTAAGTCATACACGGTAGTGTTCGAGTAAAAGATTATTTTATCGTTTTTAAATATGAAGTCGAGTAGGCCATAACCAACTCCTCTTTCTGTATTAAAGCGAGGCAACTCTAGTTTCACGAAGTCCTGAAAAACTAACTGACCTGAATTTAAAGTCCATTTACCAATAAAATAATTCTTAGTTGGGCTGACTTGTTCTTTTGCAACGGTGAAGTAAAAGACATTGTTTACTATATAAAAGCTGGTTTCTTCTACCCAATAGCCTTTGTCCTCAGGAATTGGTTGGATTCCGTAAATTGCCTTTACATTTTTGCTGTTAATTAAAACTAACGCATAAAAAGGTTTCAAGGAAATATCATCTGCCGGTTTTCCAAGTGGTGCTGGTTTAACTTCTGTGCCAATAACAAATGCATATATTTCGTTGCTATCATTGATGAAGTAGGACTTTATTTTGCATAGTCTCTCATTTATATCATTGCTTTCATACACTTGTTTTGCTTTCCTATATGAAAGACCTTGGTCTTTGAATCGAGCATTGTAAATATCTTGTTCGAGTTCTACTCCAAAATTGAAATGAAAGAGAATTTTTCTTGAGGTAAGGCTGAACTGCCATAGTTCCTGCGCAGATCTACTCTGCATTGTCGCAATATCTTTTTTAATTGATGTTAAGTATACTTTGGAAGCAGATATTTCATCGGGAAATTTGAAATGTTTTTGACCATAAGCCGATGGCAACAAAAGTAAAATAGAAGCGTATAGGTGAAATAACATTTTCATGGTCATTGAATTTATAGCTTAATTTATGTCACGTAATCTTATTTAATCTCAAATATCGACAAATTGCATATATCAAACTTTATACTCTAGCATTACAAATGCGAGTAACGGATAACTTATTCTTGCATTCGGTTTTTCAAATCCATTTGTTCATGTAAGATTCTAATGACAAAAACCTCTTTTGGCTTTATTTTTTGATAGAAAATAATATGCTTTCCAACTCCAATTCCGAGAATATTTGTCTCGATTTCCTCATATTTTTTACCAATGTCCGGACTATTGGAAATTTCCACGAAAGCGTCAATTAAAAGTTCATAGTATTTGTCAGCTTGGTTCTCTGACCATACTTCGAAAGTGTAATTCCAGATCTTCGTTAAATCTTGAACAGCTTTTTCTGAAATCAAGAATTTACCCATTTTTATGCATGCGAGCTTTCAATGTTTTCAAATGCTTTTTTGCATTAAAATCTTTAGCGATTCCACTTTCAAAACCTTCTCTAATTGCCGTTCTAAGTGCAACAACTTTGTTTTCTTCTTCCTCCAAAAGCCGCAGCCCTGCACGTATTACTTCACTTGCGTTTTTATAACGTCCTTCCGAAATCCTGTTTTCAACAAAATCTTCAAAATAATTGCCTAGTGCAACCGATGTATTTCGTTTCATGATCTTGAAATTTTATGTAAATGTACCAATTATTGGTAATAATACAATTTTAAAACTTAATGCAAACTGTATAAGCTTGCATTGCAAACGCACGAGAAAAGATATTTGAATGTTAATATTCGCGCATTGCAAATGCTCGAAAACTTTTGGTTTAATTAATTGTCTTGGACCAATATTATCCGCGACAATTAATTAACCAATAAAGGATACCACCTTATTTAGATGCAATCGCTTTTATGTCGTTTTTAATCTTCGGAACCGTTTGCAAATATGCATAGATTGCTTTCGCTTCGTCGTCGGTTAAAATTGCATACGGAATCATTGGATAACGCAATTGGGTTCCATCTTTTTTCTTTCCGGTTTTTAAAGCTGCAACAAAATCATCTTCGCTATATGCACCAATTCCGGTTTCATCCATGGTAATATTTGCTGAATGAATAACTTCTCTTTTTTTATTCAACAGCTTATTTCCACCTCCAAAAAAACCAACCGATTTTTCGGGCTCCAGTTCGTTCATGGTTTTAAAATCTGCCGAGTGGCAAGCAAAACATGCAAATACTGCGGTTGATAAATATTTTCCCAATGCAACTTTGTCTGAAGTATCCGGATATGTAATTTCTTTCGTCGGCAATGCATATGGTTTGAATGCTACATGAGACAAAAACTTGGTTAAAAAAGATGGCTCACTTGGTGGTGCTTCTTCAGTACTTGGTTGTAAGGCATGGGCATCCGAACGCAACCAGGCAATAATACTTTTAACATCTTCGTCGGCAGCCAATGGATATTTAACCATATAAGGCGGTATATACTGTCCGTCTTTACGTATACCGGTTCTCAATAAATAATACAATTCACCATCTGTCCAATTACCAATTCCAATTTCTTTGTCATGGGTAATATTCCTCGAATAAATAATGCCGAATTCAGCAGGCGCATCTAATAATTGTTTACCTGTTAAAATACCATCATCGTTGGCATGGCATTCTATACACATGGCATTTGCAATTTTTTGACCTCTGGCAATTCTTTCCGGAGTCAACTCTATCGTCATGGTAACATTCCCCGGTTCATATTTTGGGATACCATCGATTTGTATATAGGATACAAATCCAATCACCACAAGCAATACCAATCCTAAGAGGATACCAATAATTTTAAGTAATTTTTTCATGGGTCGTTTTTTTGTTTAACCAAACATAAACAAAATCTGATAAAAGTCATAGTTTAGGATTTAGGGGTCAGTATTTAGGGAACAGGCAATGGTTATGAATTATGAGTTATGAATGATGAGTTATGAGTTATGAGTTTTTTAATCCCGCGCGATAAAAACAAGGAGGCACGACGTAGTTTTTACATGCGGGGATGAGTTATGAAACCACCTCCCTTCGCCGCGACTGAATACAGCGGCGAAGGACTCCTCCTTTGAAAAGAGGAGAGTTGGGGAAGCGAAGTGTTATAAGTTTTTTTAATCCCGCGCGATAAAAACAAGGAGGTACGACTTAGCTTTTACATGCGGGGGATGAGTGAGCCAATCGGCAATCTGGATATTAGGTGCAAGGCCTTGAAAATTATCGAAAGTTTCAAACTTTTCAATTACTCGTTGAAATCTTGGCTCCAATTTATTGAAATTTAGAATAATCAATTAGTTTTAATTCCCTTTCGCTTCAAATACTCAAGATATTGATCGTTTAATTTAAAATTTTCGACTAAAGCTTGTTGCCATAAGGGGGCTAATCCTATCATTTCTCTTCTTTTATCTAGGTTTTCAATATCATCAATGTCTGCTGTCAAAAATGTGCCATCAGGAAGCCTATTTAAATTGACTCCATAGTTATTCTTAGGACTCAACTGTCCAACAACTTGAGTAAAATCCCAATTAAAAAAGTAATCTGTGATCCGTGCATACTGAATCGGTGTTAACTTACCATCAATTAATGCTTTGTCGAATAACTCTTTCTTGAGAATATGGTAATGTCTCATAATTGCATTGATTGCCATTTCTGCACTGTAACCTACGTCAGAAGCATCTGGGAAATTATAAGTTTTTATAAGCCTTTCTAAATAAGGAACGGCAAAAGCCGAATCATACTTCGTTGCTAATCTTGAAATAGTTTTACCATCAATATTCTCTGCTATTCCATGAATCTGAGAGTGAAAAAAAATATCATTTAGCGCTAAATGATTAATCATACTTATAGATTGTACTTTACTGGGTGAATTATAAAAGTTGCCATAACTTTCCTTGAAAAGAGAATCAAAATCTAACTTGTTAATGTAACTCTCTTTCTCAAAAAGATACTTCGGTATACTAAATTTACTTATACCATATGATATCCATTTAATTGACGAGTCGTATTTATTAAGTTTAGCATAAGTATTTATCAATAAAATTACTTCTTGGACTTTCGGTTCCGTCTTCTCGAATGATAAATTTAACTCGCTGATTGAAGCTAAATAATTTCCTTTTGAAAATGCTAAATGAGCATTGTTAGCATGAGAATAATAAGTTTTCAACTCAGTCGATAGTTCTTGCGCCTGAACATTCATGAAAAACATGATAGAGACAATTAATAAATTGAATTTGGTAGTCATTGCGAAAAGATAATAAAAAGCTGAATTGACTTGATAAAAAGTTATCTGGACAAGTAAAAGTTAAACCTACTTGCCCAGCATCTAACAAAGGCTTAACGCGAGCAGGGCAATATACCACGTAAGAAAGATTTAGGTATATTTGAACATAAACAGGTTTCGCAAAGGCATTATGGTAAATACCCTGCCCGCCGTAGCATTTGCGAAGGTGGGCTTCGTACTTAATTAGACAAAGAAAGGAGTTTGAGTCTGTTTAAAATAGTATTTAAATCAATACTTTCTTTTTAATATGGTGTATTCGAGAACCTCAGATACCGGCTTTACTCTAACTAAACTTTTTATATAAGTGAAGGCATTCAGTCACTAGGCAAAAGGCTTCTTTATCCAAGAATGAAGTTTAAAGGCAACACAAACTTAAACACCAAAACACTTAGTACTTAGTACTAGTTAGCGTACACCGTCTCCAACACCGTTTGCCCTACTGCCTTCAACGTATTGCGATCGATTGCCTGCATATTGTCGCGGTGGGTGTGGTGGTGTTCCGGAAAGCTACTGGTAGTGGTGGCATCATAATGGATAATATCGATGGTTGGAATAGACGTATTTTTTATCACATGAAAATGATCGTCTTCGATAGGTCCGGATTGGTAGTAAATAAAATAATTTCCATAACCAAGTTGTTGTGCTGTTGACCAAACTTTTTCGAGTACCGGACGGGCATAATCCGTAGAGTTCCTTTCCCAGGCAAATTTGGCATTTGGCGCTCCAACCATATCCAATAAAATACCGAACTCAGCTTTATAATTTGGTACATGGGTATGCGTACTCCAATATTTAGAACCCAAACACCATGAATCTTCCACATCATTTAAACCCAAATCTTCGGCATCAAAAAATATAATATCGATACCAATATTTATCGGATTTGATTTTATGATTCGAGCTATTTCCAATAATACTCCTACTCCACTAGCACCATCATTGGCACCAAGAATTGGTTTATCTGTATCGTGGTCGTCTTTATCGGCATACGGACGAGAATCCCAATGTGCACAAAGTAATATTCGTTTTGACGCTTTTGGATTGATTGAGCCAATAATATTTCTGGCTTCCAATTTTTTGCCTTGAAATGGAATGATGGTTTTTTGTTCCACCACCGTTGCGCCATACTTTTTTAATTCAGCCACCATCCAATCGCCACATTTGCGATGCGCTATTGTATTGTTTACCCTAGGACCAAAATCAACTTGTTTTTGCACAAAATAATAGGCACTATCTGCGTTAAAGTTTGGAGATACTTGTTTGTATGCTGAAGATTGTTCCTCTGCATTCGGTTTCTTCTCGGTTGGTTTTGGATCGTTGGAACAAGCTCCAACAATTCCAACTAAAGTTACGAATAAAATTCTACCTATATTTTTCATACAATAATTTCTTAACGCTGTCTTGAGTTTGCAACTCAAGACTTAATAAATAAGATCAAAACTTAATAAATATGACGCTGATTACTTTCAATCTAACTTAACCAATACAATGTTATTGTTTAATCGTTTTTAAAATCTGTTTTTCAATACGAATATGTAATCTTAGGTAAGTAAAATCATCCTGTATAAAACCTGATTTGCAAACTCAGGTCATCCCCCTAAAGCATACGTTGTCCCCTCTTTCCCATCCTTTATTTCTATTCCAATTTCCTTTAATTGATCGCGAATGGTATCGGATGTTGCAAAATCCTTTCGACTTTTTGCATCGTTGCGTACCTGTAAAACCATTTGAATGAGTCCGTCGGTAATGGCAGTATCGGCTGTGTTTTCTTGTTTTAATCCCAATACATCCTCTACAATCTCGTTCATCAATTGTATTAAGGCATTTTTATCGGCTTCTGTTATTTTTTCTTTTCCATCGTTAACCGAATTAATGATGCGAACGGCTTCGAACAAATGCGATAAGGCTATAGGAGTATTAAAATCGTCGCTTAACGCATCGTAAACATTGTTTTTAATATCGGTAATATTTACGGTTGAAGTATCGCTCACTTTTAAATCCGATAACAATTTCATGGCATTCATCAACCGGGCAAATCCTTTTTCGGAAGCTTGCAATGCCTCGTTGCTAAAATCGAGTGTGCTGCGGTAATGTGCCTGTAACATAAAAAAACGAACCGCCATCGGACTATACCCTTTTTCGAGCAAAGGATGCAATCCGCTAAACAATTCAAATGGAAGAAAAGAATTGCCAAGCGACTTGCTCATTTTTTGTCCGTTTACCGTAAGCATATTGGTATGCATCCAATAATTTACGGAACGTGCATGTCCTGAGCAAGCTACATTTTGTGCTATTTCGTTGGTATGGTGTGTTGGCACCAAATCCATTCCGCCTCCATGAATATCAAATTGGTCGCCAAGGTATTTTGCACTCATTGCAGAGCATTCTAAATGCCAGCCCGGAAAACCTTCGCCCCACGGACTAGGCCATTTCATAATATGTTCCGGCTTGGCTTTAATCCAAAGCGCAAAATCGAGTCGGCCTTTTTTATCCTGCTGCCCGTCGAGGTCACGGGTATTGTTTAATAGCTCTTCGAGGTTTCGTCCTGATAATTCGGTGTATGGATACTTTTTTGAAAATTGTTCCACATCAAAATAAACCGAACCATCCTTTTCATAAGCATAACCGGTTGCCAATATCTTCTTGGTCATTTCGATTTGCTCGATGATATGTCCGGTTGCAGTTGGTTCAATACTTGGAGGCAAGGCATTAAAAGCATCCATTACCTGATGAAAATCGTTGGTATACCGTTGCACAATTTCCATGGGCTCCAATTGTTCGAGCTTTGCCTTTTTACCGATTTTATCTTCACCCACATCGGCATCGCTTTCCAAATGCCCTGCATCAGTAATATTGCGCACATACCTTACTTTATAACCCAGGTGGCGTAAATACCGAAATACAATATCAAACGAAATAAAGGTACGTGCATTTCCCAAATGGGCATTGCTGTACACGGTTGGACCGCAAACATACATACCCACATATCCCTCGTGTATGGGTTTAAACACTTCCGTTTTTCGCGAAAGGGTATTGTATATTTTGATTTCCCGAATCATGAAAAATTAAAATGGCAAATCGTCGGTTGCACCACCATCTGCGGTAAAGGTAGCTTCCTTATCAGGATAAAATTCGGTATTGCTTGCGCCATTGCCACCATTGCTAGCAGCACTTTCGTTACCCGATCCACTTTCAATTCTCCAAGCACGCACATCGGTATACCAACGTCCATTGTATTCGCGCGATTCAATATTCAAGGAAACTTTTACATCGTCGCCTGCTTTATATCTTTTCAGTTCCTGCACTTTATCACCCATTACACTTATCATCACCTTTCGAGGAAATTTATCGTACGTTTCTATTACAAACTCTTGTTTGGTCCAAGTATTACCTGTTTTGCTTTGTCCGCTGGTTTCATTCATAACCTGAATGATTTTTCCTGTTAAATCTAATGCCATGTCGTTTTTCGTTTTAGTTGTTCTGTATAACGTACGAAAATATCCAAATATCTTGTAGGATAAAGGACTGTTGAAAATAATTTATAAGATAGTTACATACTTTTGGGGCTTCCCTTGAAGAAAGCCCATTAGCAAGCTTCGTATAAAGCACTAACCTACTTACCTTCATGGTTGGGTATTACGCTTTAAAAAGTCCAACCCGTTTAAAGCCAGCCTGTTCTTAAAAAAATAGGGTAAGAAGTTTCGTTCGTATTCTATCCTTTGGGCGTTCCCCCGCTTGCCAAAAACTACGTTGCCTTTATCGGGATTATTCTTTAAAGGTAATTTTCCATAGGCAACTTGTTTTTGTGCTGCGGGGTCGGTCCTCGCGGCTCGCTTTCCCAGGAGTACCTGGGAAGAGCTCAGACATACCGCTCTGGACCTAACGCAGGAGTCTCCTTTAAAAAAACGATGAAAGGTAAATTCGAATTTGCTATACTATTGGAAACGTTCTTCTTATTAAACCACGAATGAAAACCTTTGTTCGGGTTCGATATTTTCATACAATACTTTCGTTTATCAGTTATGTAGAATTAAGCGCCTAATCCTAAAAAAAATTAAAAGTAGATATAGCAAACCGCAATGGCTGCCAGCACACACACCAAATCAACCAACAACATAATTCCCAAGGTATAACGGGTTTCTTTGATATTTACCGAACCAAAATAAAGTGCGATCACGTAAAAAGTGGTTTCAGCAGCACCCTGAAACAAACAGGATAGTTGGCCGGAAAGACTATCGGGACCATAAGTTTTCATGGCATCGAGCATAAAACCACGCGAGCCACCGGCACTAAACGGACGCATAATGGCAACCGGAATGGCATTGATAATTTGTGGATCTACCCCAAATAGGTTCATGACTTTGTTGATACCGCGCATCACGATATCCATTAATCCTGAATTGCGGAAAATGCACAATGCCACGAGCATGGCTATCATGTATGGAAGAACACGCACACCGGTGGTAAATCCATCCTTTGCGCCATGGATAAACGAATCGAAAATATTGGTATTGTTCTGGGTGAAGAATTTTTCGGACCAGATGGAATATCCCACAATCAATAAAATAATCACCAATAAAACAGCATTGCTAAGATTTCCGGTAAAATGTATTTTATCGAGTCCGTCGAGTTTATTTACGTAATACAACAGCAAACCAATAATACCACTGAGCACCGAAATAAAACCAATCACAACAAAATTTACCAGGTTGATGCGTTGTTTGATGCTTACAAAAATTAAAGCCGCCAAGGTTCCAATAAAAGAAGTAATGATACAAGGTAACATAATATCAGCAGGATTGGCTGCATTTTGTGCGGCCCGGTATCCGATAATGGAAGTTGGGATCAAGGTTAATCCCGCAGCATGCAAACACAAAAACATGATTTGGCTATTGCTTGCTTTTTCTTTATTGGTATTTACTTCTTGCAAACTATCCATTGCTTTTAAACCAAATGGAGTAGCGGCATTATCTAAACCCAAAAAGTTGGCTGCAAAATTCATGGTCATAAAACCATAAGCTGCATGTCCGCGTGGTAACTCAGGAAATATCCTGACAAAAAACGGCGTGAGTACTGATGATAATTTGGTGATGGCATTGCTGTCGTTCAATAAATTCAATAACCCACAGAAAAAAGTGAGGTATCCAATAAGTGGCAACCACAAATCAGTCATGGTGTTTTTGCAGGTTGGAAAAATCCCATCGGCACTTTGTTTGCCATAGGTAATTTGAACAACCCCATTTTCGGTTAGAAAATAAGTAGAATCGTGTTGGGTAAAACCGGAAGTTTTGGTTAATGCAAGTTGGTTGTATAAAGTAGAATCTAGGTTTTTAAATGTGGCTGCCGGCATTTCGTTTACCAATAATGGTTCATTTTGTTTACCGTTAACCAACTGACTGATACTATAAATTCCATTGCTGAACAACAGGTATAAAATATACCCAACGCTCAATACAATCATCCACGACCAAAATCTGCTTAATGCCATTTTATGTTACTTCCTTTCAAGGGTACAAAAATTTTGGAAGAGGTAAAAACAGAAGTTTTGGGAGGATGTGGATATCTTGATTAGGGGATAGGGGTTAGTAGTTAGGGGTAAGGGGACAGGGGACAGGGGTTAGTGTAACCATTATTTAATTCTTCATTCGCATCCAATCATCCAACATCTACTCATTTACTCATTTACTCATTCACTCATTTCCTCCTTTACTCATTTCTTCACTCCGCCTGGCTCCAGGTTGTCGTTCTTCCAATTACCGAAACACCGATATAACCACGAATTTCCAACTTACCCTCTGTGGTTTTTGTTACTTTGCATTTATAATCTTTACCATTTTCAGGATCATATATCGTACCATTCTGCCATGTTCCTTTGCCATCAAATTCGAGACTTTTTACCATTAATAAGCCGATAAGTTTGATGCTTCTTTTTTCAGGCTTAGGATTGTTCTTGTCCACTTTAGGTACTCCATTCTCGTCGAGTGGATTTTTAAGCCATACAATTTTACCATAGAATTTTCCTCCGGTTTCAAATATTTCAATCTTTGCTTTACCGGATTCGCTTAACCAACGACCAACTACATCTCCACTATTGGTTTGACAGAATGCAATTGCTGTAAATGCAAGCATAAGGTTCAATAAAAATATTTTTTTCATGGTAACCAAATATATAAAATTAAATAATTACCCAACTATAATTTTATGGGAAGTTCAGATTGCTACATTTTTCCATTCATACTTAAACAGAAACAATCTTATTGATTGGCAATAATATTATTCTATTTTTGGTATATGGGTAATCATCCTTTACGAAAAGAATCTAATTGTTTAAACTGCGGTGCAAATGTTCCTGATAGATTTTGCAGCCAATGCGGACAAGAAAATATTGAACCTAAGTTATCCTTTGTCGAATTGGTTTCAACATTCTTTAATGATTTGACCCATTACGAAGGAAAATTCTGGCAAACCTTAAAATACCTTCTTTTCAAACCGGGATTCCTAACCAAAATGTATTTGTTGGGTAAAAGAAAATCGTATCTGGCTCCTATTCGTTTATACATATTTATAAGTTTTCTAACTTTTCTTCTTCCTTCTGTATTGGTAAAACCAGATTCGCTAAGAATAGATAATTATACTCCTGAAGAACGAGCCGAGCTCGATTCGATGTTAAATGACACCAATTACGAAATACACTATAGTAGTACATTGGGTTTGATTTTTACTACCGGTTATAAAAATCTTACTGAATTAGATTCGGTTAAATTAGCATCTGAATCCGGTATAGAACCAATGACTTTAACTGATTATTACCGACATAAAAAAGCAATCGAATTAAGAAAATACTCAGCAGCACAATTATGGGATCTTTTGATTAAAACCTTGCGTTCCAATTTCCCGAAAACACTTTTTGTATATATGCCTTTATTTGCATTGATATTAGGTTTATTTCATCGCAAAAGGAACCAACCTTATTTTGATCATGCTATTTTTACCTTGCATTATTTTTCGTTTGTACTTTTATCCTTTAGTATTTTTTTGTTGGCCACCAACATATTGAGTTGGATTAGTGAATGGACTAATTACGAATCTATTTTGATATCCTTACCTGCTATTTTAATGTTGCTGCAAACTTATTATATCGTCTACTTTTACATATCACATCATCAATTGTACAAAGAAAATTTGTTGGTTTCTATACTAAAATCAACAGCAATTTTTGTACTAAATCTGATGCTTATGTTTGCTGTATTTATACTATTACTAGTTTTAACTATCTTGATGTTGCATTAACATCAATCTAACTTTTCTAATGCTTCAATATCCAACAAGTCTTGTTTGCGACCCGAAGCTTTTTTTGATTCGATTAAATGGTTTTTATGTAGAAATCGGATAGGAACTCCATGTATCTCCGCAACTGAAGCTTGTTGATAACATTCCTCAAACCGTTCTTGAGGAAATCCTTTTAAAAATGACATAATATCAATTTCAAAACCGGAAGCCAAATAGAGGGATGTCCAACCCGGTATAAATTCAATTGTTTCAAGTTCAGGTAAATCCCATAAATCACATGCTATTAAAGCTTTTCGGAAACACAATCTGTTTTCTGTCGAATCCTTAATCCAAATATCCAGATCCGCCGTAAACCGACTATGCCCGTGTAAATTGGTTGCAAAACCCCCTACTAGAATATACTTTACTTGATTCCGATGAAGCGCTGACCAAAGTTGTAAAACTTCTTCATCTAAAACATCCATAACATTAAATTACTTGTGTGTAATTTTAGCAGATTGCATTAATCGTTGCAATCGAATTAACTTGAGTAATAAATCAAACCTCTCAGTATACGATTGTGATTTACGCAGGTAAGCGACTTCCTTTTCATTTACCAAATTATGAACCTTTTGTGCTTTTGACATAACTATTTAGGCAAGTCAAATATATAAAATTATTTACTAAAAATTATATAATTTTTAAAGCAATTTGTAGCTCGTTCAGTTGCTTATTATTTATTGCCGAAGGTGCGTCAATCATGGTATCTCGTCCGCTATTGTTTTTTGGAAATGCTATAAAATCACGTATCGAATCCACCCCTCCAAATAAGGAACATAAACGGTCAAATCCAAATGCAATTCCTGCATGCGGAGGAGCACCAAATTCAAAAGCATGCATTAAAAAACCAAATTGTTCTTGTGCTTCTTCTTTCGAAAAACCAAGTACTTCAAACATTCGTGCTTGTAATTCTCTATTAGAAATCCGAACACTTCCTCCGCCAACTTCTACGCCATTAATTACCATATCGTAAGCGTTGGCTCTCACTTTACCTAGCGTTTCAAAATTATTTAATAAGTTTATGTCTTCCGGCTTAGGTGCAGTAAATGGATGGTGCATAGCAAAATGCCTATTCTCCTCCTCATTAAACTCTAACAATGGGAAATCTACCACCCATAAACAACTAAACTTATTTTTATCCCTTAAACCCAATCGATTTCCCATTTCCAATCGAAGTTCATTTAAGGCCTTTCTGGTTTTTGAAGCATTTCCTGCGAGCAACAAAATTAAATCCCCCGGCTTGGCATCAAACTTTTCTGCCCATACTTTCAAGGCGGCTTCATCATAAAATTTATCAACCGACGATTTAATCGTACCATCTGCATTAACACGTGCAAACACCAATCCGGTTGCTCCTACTTGTGGTCGTTTTACAAAGTCAGTTAAGTCATCCAATTGCTTTCTGGTGTACTCGGCACAACCACTTGCACAAATTCCTACAACCAATTCTGCATGCTCAAACACGGGAAAATTCTTTCCTTTTACTTCACTATCCAACTCTACAAATTTCATGGCAAAACGCGTATCCGGTTTATCGCAACCATAATATTTCATGGCATCTGCGTATGTTATGCGAGGTAGCTTATCGATAACAATTCCCTTCACCTTCTCAAAAAGATGAATTACCATTGCTTCAAACATTTGTAGAACATCTTCTTGTTCTACAAAACTCATTTCACAATCAATTTGCGTAAACTCGGGTTGACGGTCGGCACGCAAATCCTCATCTCTAAAGCATTTTACAATTTGATAATAGCGATCAAAACCACTTATCATTAAAAGTTGTTTGAAAGTTTGTGGCGATTGTGGTAAAGCATAAAACTCTCCCGGGTTCATGCGACTTGGCACTACAAAATCCCTCGCTCCTTCAGGAGTTGATTTAATTAAAACCGGAGTTTCAACTTCAATAAATTGTTGGCCATCTAAAAATATTCTGGTTTGTTGGGCTACTTGGTGTCGCAACATCAGATTTTCTCTTACACTGGTTCTGCGCAAGTCCAGGTAGCGGTATTTCATTCGCAAATCATCACCACCATCTGTATTTTCCTCAATCGTAAAAGGTGGCGTAGCCGACACATTCAATACAACTAAATCACTAACGGTTATTTCAATTTCACCGGTTGGTATATGAAGGTTTTTATTTTCCCTTTCTTTAACCTTCCCTGTTAGTTGCAATACGTATTCTCTTCCACATTTTCTTGCTCTTTCACATAATACAGCATTCTGTTCCATATTAAACACCAATTGGGTAATACCATAACGGTCGCGTAAATCAATAAACGTCATCCCTCCCAAATCGCGTGATTTATGCACCCAGCCGCATAAGGTAACTGTCTTTCCTGCATCACCGATATTCAATTCGCCACAGGTATGTGTTCTTAACATGGTATAAATTCCTTAATTCCGGATATATATCATTTTCAGAAATGAAATTCCGAAAATATGCCGGGTTACTTGTTTAACAAAGAAAAAAGCTAATTCTAAAGGTTGGTTCCAACGTTGTTTTTACCACTGCTTTTTGGCATGTAGTCTTTCAAAGAGCCGAATGCATTCCAACTAAATGAAATATAAAATACGTTTACATCCACATTGCTGTATGGCTTTATTTGAACACCATTGATAGTTTCAGTATAATCCTTGTTAAAGAAATTATCGATATAATATTTGAACTTAATACTGGCGCCACCTTTAAAATTTATACCAACAAAAAAGGATTGGGTATAGGAATTTTGTTTTGGACTAAACCATGCACTTTCTTTGTCGTCCTTATCTCCACCGATAAAAGTTTTTTCCTTAAAGTTAAATGGAAATTCTATTTCGTATCCTCCAAAAAGAAAAGTACCGTTTTCCAAATTCCCTAATTTCAAACCAACAGGAATTCCAATATTATAGGACCTGTACTTTTTTAATGTATCTGTTGTTGGCTTGTATATAAATCCCACGTTACGGTATGCCAATCCGTAAAAAATACCCAGTCTTTTATTTAAATCATGGTTAACGAGTGATTGGCCATTAAAAACAGGCGACCAACGCAATTCGCTTTGCTTGTCGTTTCCTGATTCTTTAATGTCTGCGAATGAAAAAATCATTTCCCCGGAAGCGGAAATGTAGGTTTTGGTTTGTGCTCCGGCTAATAATGTGATGGTGCCTAGCATCCATGTTAAGAATAACTTCATAGTGTTTAAAATAAGGTTCGAATATAATAGGTAAAAAGAAAAGCCGCACACTTTTACGTGTACGGCTTTAAAATTTATTAGTCTCTGCGACGAGGACGACTACTTCCACTATCGCCGTCCCTGCGTTTTCTATCGCCGCCGGATCTTGGTGCGAAATCTCTTCTACCGCTTCCTCCATCGCGGTTATAACCACCTTCGCGGTTTCCGCCTCTATCTCCACCTCGGTCACCGCCGCGATCTCTGCCATATCCGCCTCCGCCTTCACGGTTTCCGCCTCTTCCGCCACGATCACCGCCGCGGTCTCTTCCGTATCCACCTCCGCCAAATCCTCTACCGCCTCCACTGCGTCCGCCACGTCCTTCCGAACTTCCACGGCTACGTCCAGAATCCGGTTTATCACCTGATACCTCTACACGTACTTGTCTGTCTTTAAAAGTCGACCCATGTAGTGTTTTCATTACGGTATCCACATGTTTGGGATCAACATTTACAAAAGAGTAAACTCCTTTCACATCCACACGCAACAAATCCGCTTGTGGTATAGCGGTTACCGATGAAATAAAGTCTTTTAAAGATCCTACATTCAATCCATCTTTCGAACCAATGCTCACAAATAACCTCGATCCCGGAGCATACGAACGGTCGCCCATTTCGCCACCTCGCGTCGAACTTGCACCATTTACGTTCAAATCCGGTCCGGTTAAATATTCTGATGAGAACCTTCTCAGTTCAAGAGATAACATTTTCTTAATCAAGTCAACTTTGGTAAACTCATCCAGTTTCTCCAATGCTGTCATTACATTTTCATCAAAAATTTCTTCTTCTACTTCGGTTTTTTCAATGGTATTCATAAAAGCCAATAGCTTTTTGTCACGCACTTCTATTGCCGAGGGAATCAGAATTTTATTGAATTTAATATTGGTAAGCTTTTCAATTTCCTTGATTTTATAAGCTTCACGCATATTTAACAAGGTAAATGAAACACCTTTTTTACCGGCACGTGCAGTTCTTCCGCTACGGTGTGTGTAATTTTCGATATCATCAGGCAAATGGTAATGTACAATATGGGTTAATCCGCTCACATCAATTCCACGTGCTGCTACGTCGGTTGCCAATAAAATTTTAATGGCTTGATGACGGAAGCGGTTCATCACTTTTTCGCGTTGTCCCTGACTTAAATCACCATGCAAGCAATCGGCATTATAGCCATCGCGAATCAATTTATCGCTGATATCTTGGGTTTCGTTTTTGGTTTGACAAAATACGATACCATAAAAATGGTCGCTGGTAAAATCCAACACCCGCTTTAAAGCAGCTATTTTATCTTTCGCATGTACTACCGCAAATTCGTGTACAATGTTTTCGTTACCGGCGTTTTTCTTTCCTACGGTAATTTCTACCGGACTTTTCAAATACTTGTCGGCAATTTGGCGCACTTCTTTAGGCATGGTTGCACTAAACAAGGCTACGCGTTTGGTTTCAGGGGTTACAGAAAGTATCTCTTCGATATCTTCTCTAAATCCCATGTTAAGCATTTCGTCTGCTTCATCCAGCACCACAAAGCTGATATCCTGAATTTTAACTGCTTTACGGCCCATTAAATCCATTAATCGTCCGGGAGTTGCTACAATAATTTGTGCTCCTCGGCGCAGTTGGTCAACTTGTGTCATAATGCTCGAACCGCCATAAACGGTTGCAATATTTACATTACTTAAGTTTTTGCTGTAGTTGGTAAGGTCTCTCGAAATTTGCATACAAAGCTCACGGGTAGGGCAAATAATTAATGCCTGGGTGGTTTTGCTGCTAAAATCAACTTTTTGTAAGATTGGAAGGCCAAAAGCAGCGGTTTTACCGGTGCCGGTTTGGGCCAAGCCTAAAATGTCTCTTTCGGTCTCTAAAAAAACAGGAATGGACTGCTCCTGAATGGCGGTGGGTGTTTCAAAACCCATCTCCGAGATGGCGCTTAGTACGGACGCGTCTAAGCCCAATTCGCTAAATGTTGTCAATGATCGTTTATTTTTATTTGAGCGGCAAAGATAACTGAATTATTGACAGTTAGCTATTTATCTTTCCTTATAAACCGGTTATTCCCCTAAATTGCGTCATACTTACGCCATATTAGATTTATTTTTTGGGGCTTCCCATGAAGTATACGCTTAAACATTCGATTACAAAATAGGTATCGTTTGCTATAATTCATGGTCGGGCCATTCGCTGCAATCCCTGAATTAGAGCGAGTACGCACACTTCAGGGGATTTCCGCTACTGTCCCTAAGCCGGCATTGGTGATACTATGAAATAAACATGCTAAAGAGGAGAAGTACTTGCAAGAAAAAATCTAGGTGTAAGCCGTTATGATCCCTCGAAAAACCTTTAATGGTTTTGTTTGAGATTATTCAAGGAATTCTCTCGTATATGTTCCCCCATTCATCAATAATTTTTACAATACCATACCCTGATTTGAAATATAATTTCTTATTCGAATATGAATCTTTGAGAGTTATAACATTATCATAATAGGCGAACTGAGTATTAACAGTATCATTGAATAATAATGTATCTGTATATCCATCTTGAAATTTTGTGCCATCAAGAACAACGTCAAATATTTTACTATAATTTCGAAATATTTGAATTACCAGAGGTTTTAAATGAATATTGTCGTAAAGGTCTTGTTTATATGAAAGATAATTGAAATTTGAATCGCAACCTTTACCATCACTTTTGTTATAGTTGAGACTTAATTCAATAACATCTTTTGCGATAAATGTGTAAACTTCAATATTATTCCTCAATAATTTTAAAGTATCTCCGACTTTCAATGTAAATACAGCCTCCTTTTCCTGCTTTTGAAAATCAACAATGGTTATAGGAATATTACATTCTTTTTTCTTCTCACAAGCTAGAAACGTCAATAGTAAAACGGGAATCATATAAAGAAAACTAGAGTATGATTTCATAGATATTCTTTTGGTAATCAACTATTTTGAAAATACCGTACTGCAATTTAAGAGAAACAAAACAACTTGAAGAATCCTCGCAATGTTTAAGATTAATTATTCGATCATAAGTAACTCCATTAATATTAACCTCACATGAGTCCTTTAAACCATCTTTAAAACAAAAGGCTTCGTCATTAAAGGTGACTTTGTAATTGTACCTATTAGAATACAGGTATTTCCAATCAAAGTCTGCATCATCATCTGACAAAAACATCTGTATGTGAAGGCGATAGACATTTGAAGTTTCACTAAAGTTAATGTCTTTTTGCTGTAAATATTTACTACACGACCCCTCTCTTCCATAATGAATTCTCGGATATGTTGTCGTAATATGACACGAAAAAATTAATGTATCCTTATTGTTCTTTAGAAATTTTACCAATTGATTTTCGGTATAAGGTAAATAGTCAACAATGTCATCTGAATAAATATTTTTATATTCAGGTTTATCACATTTTGAAGATTTATCACATGAATAAATCATAAAAAGAAAACCAATGAGTACCCACTTTGACATAATCGAATATATTTATTCCTTTAAGTTAACTAACACAACTGCCAAAACAGACTTATCAATAGCAGAATTAATCTCCCTGTAAATCAGATTATAGTATACTTGGTCATAAACTATTTCACATGGAAGTTAATGAAATAAATTCATGCCACCTTTATGATTTGGAACGTTATACTCAATCCTTCCTGGCAAACACAAATTCTGCAAATCCAAGTAAATCCCAGAAAACACCACCCGGTACATATCCGTATTTAAACGTTTGATGAACAAGTGCCAGCGGTAATAAGAGAATTACCGGCCAATGGCGGCGTGTTCCGGATTTCAGAATGGTAAAGTTCTTTGCCTTCAATATTTCCGAAACTTCTTGGTAACTAAACAAACGTACATGGGTTGGATCGTCATAAAAGTTCAAGGTATCTCGCATGCTTGGTAAGGTTAAACTTTTCTTACCGGGAAACTCTATATAGATGTATCCACCTTTTTTCAGTTTCGGCAAAAGACCTTCAATTACCTTATCGCCATTATGCAAATGCTCAATTACATGCGACATAACCACCACATCAAAATGGTTGTCGGGTATCGAATCAAATTTCAAATCCGTTAAGTCCATTTCGTAATAAGCCGTCATGGCTTCAAAATCAGCGTTCGAGTTCCGGTAATTTCCTCGGTCGATGCCATGGTAATTGCATTTCGGAAAAAACTCCTTGGTCTTTGTTGGACTTCCGCTACCGGCACCCACATCCAATAAATTAAAGGGTTGGTTCTTAAAGTATTTTTCGAAAAAAATAAATTTATGGGGCTTTATGTAAGACATGTTAGTGGACGTTAAATTTGAGTTTACGATAATAAGAAAATATTGCTGTCCCCGATAATGCGCGAATTAATTTCACTTTTAACCAGATGAGCGGATATAACATATAATTATATACAACAATATACCAAGGAAAATAACGAGGAATAAATTGTAAAAACTCACGATACCCCTGCATTCGCTTGTGATAAGATGCTCCCTGAATATCATAATATGCAATTACTTGATCAACAAATAAGGTATTCGATTCCTGTTTTTTAAATAATCGGATGAACCAATCTGTATCGGAAGCCAATTTCAGTTTTATATCAAACAATCCTATTTTATCGAAAACCGTTCTTCTGGTAAAGGTGGCCTGATGACAAATGGGATAGGTAAAGTAAAAATCGGTGAGTGTTACCGGTTTCCCATTTTGGTAATTTACACCGGTAGGTTCGTTGATTGTTTGCACCTTACCATAAATAAAATCAACTCCTGTATGCTGTTTGCCGGCAAAAATATCCTCCAGTACATTATTTGAATAAAAAGTATCACCGGCATTCAGAAAATAAACCCATGTACCTTTCGAAGCCCGAATACCTTTGTTCATGGCATCATATATACCACTATCTTTTTCACTGATAAGGGCACCAATTTTTGATTTGTACTGATTCGCTATTTCAAGTGTTTTATCTTTTGAACCTCCGTCGATAATAACCAATTCGAAATTTTCATAGGTCTGGTTAAATGCAGAACGAAGTGTTTCATGCAAAACTTTTTCTGCATTATAAACTACTGTAATTAAACTGATTAAAGGAGCTTCCATCAAAATCCGTTAGGGCAATTGCACTTTTTCTTTAACCCCGGTTTACTGGATGCGCACGATTGCGTAAATGAAAAAGCAAAAACCAACAACAGCATTACCAAAATGGTTTTTAAGGTGGTAGAACATCCCGGTTGTTTAGTGATATATTTAAAAGGTAACCTCAATTTTCTTTTTTTTTCGTTTGATTTTGCAACTTCTAATTTACACTTTCATACAGATTGGTGCATTAAAAAATTAGTGTGTACAAATTTTGACCATACAAAATTAAGCATATTGCTTAAAATTGCAGCAACTTAAAACAACCCCATGGAAATAATCGACTTTGTTCTGCATATCGACAAGCACCTCGAAACCTTTATCAGCAACTACGGAACACTTGTTTATTTACTCTTATTTCTTATTGTGTTTTGTGAAACCGGTTTGGTGGTTACGCCATTTCTACCGGGGGATTCGTTGTTATTTGCAGCAGGAGCACTAGCAGCGAATGAAGCCAATAACCTCCATGTGGGCTTAATTATTATCCTGTTAATCCTTGCAGCCTTGGCCGGCGACAATACCAATTACTTTATAGGTAGATTTCTGGCAAAAAAAGGAGAAGGAGCCAAATTATTTGGAATTTTTACCATTCGTAAAGACTATCTCGATAAAACCCATGCGTTTTATGAAAAGAACGGAGCTCGAACCATTATATTGGCTCGCTTTGTTCCAATTATCCGCACCTTTGCACCTTTTGTAGCAGGAGTTGGTAGCATGACCTATTCGCGATACATCACTTATTGTATTGCAGGTGCTATTCTTTGGGTAACGATGTTAACATTAAGCGGTTATTTCTTTGGCGGATTTGCCATTGTTAAAAACAATTTTGAAACGGTAGTTTTTGCCATCATTTTAATTTCCCTCATTCCGATTTTGTTAGAATACATCAAGCACAAACGCAATAAATCCAAATAATTTTCCGTTTCAAACCAAACCCATTATGCAAAAAATTATCGTTTTGATATGTTTAACTTTTTCAATTTCTGCATTTGCCCAGGAAGAACATGAATCGTTTAAAAAAGATGCGGAATTAAAAGCTGCATTTCTTAAACTCGATATGACTGCATTTGTAGAAGAACCGGTTAATTTTATTTGCGACACCATCGATAAAACACCAAAAACTGCAGCGGCGCTTAATACTTTGATGAGAACCTATATTACATTTCCCAAAAACACCCAGGTAAGAAAAGCTTCTGAAACGAATAATGGCTATATCCAGAATTTTGGTATTTACAATAAAACGGATGATGCTTTAATGTATGTGCGTTTTTCTCTGAATCCAATTAGTGGCAAACTGGAAGAAGTAATGGTTGAAAAAAACGACTAAGCTATATAGGTAGTTACATAGCCATCTTTGATTTCGGTTTTAATAGTACATACCACACGGTAATCCGCTTTATTTATAGCACCTGAAATTTCGAACTCCGATTGATTGATTTCAAATGGGGTAATTGTCATGTAGTCCTTAAAATCGAGCTCTTTTTTCCCATACCATTTATACAATGTTTCCTTGGCAGCCCATATAATGGTTAGTTTTTTTGTATCACCGGCTGCAAAAGCAAGTTCTGTTTGGTTACAAAACTTATGCATTACCCTGCTAATTCGGTTATCAATACGTTCCAAATCCATAGCCACCATGTGATCGGTACTTAAAATCACTGCAGCTTTATCAAATGAATGGGTGATGGAAACATATACATCCTTCTCTTCTACTTTTAAATGGGGTTTATTGTATATATCCTTTATCAAATCTACTTCTTCGTTTCTAAAATGATGAAGTATCGCTAACCGGCTCGCCAGCCAGTGCTTATTTTCGCGATGGTAATCCTGGGCATGCCAATCGTGTAAGCGAGCATGCAGTAATTCCTGCAATTGAAAATTAGATTCGGTTATTTCCCAAACAATCAAAAACGTATTTTCGCGGAGCTTGTTTATTGTAGTAACTGGCATAATTAAAATGAATATAACAAAAGTAGGACAATTCAGCGGTCACCAAAATAGTATTTATACCATTTCCAAATCTTTAAAGGAAGGTCATTTTTACAGCGGAGCCTCTGATGGTTTTGTGGTAGAATGGAATATAGAAAAACCCGGAGATGGTGTATTACTGGTAAATGTATTAAAACCGGTTTATAGTTTACTTTTATTGGAAGAACAAAAAATATTGCTAATAGGTACTGCAACCGGTAATATCCATGTTGTTGATTTGGAAACAAGAAAAGAAATAAAAAATATTGTAGCACATAAGAACGGCGTATTTGATTTAAAATCGATCGATCATAAAATAATTTCGGTTGGAGAGGATGGGTTTATTAAAACTTGGACGTATCCTGATTTACAATTGCTACACGGAATTGAGGCAAGCACCAAAAGCGCCCGTGTTATAGCATATTCAGATTTGCGAAAAGAAATTGCTGTTGGGTTCAGCGACTTTAAAATCCGAATTTACGATGCCAATACTTATCTGTTAAAAAAAGTATTAGATGATCATACCAATTCAGTGTTTGCGTTATCCTATTCAATGGATTCTTCTCTATTGGTTTCGGGTGGACGAGATGCCAAATTACATATACGTGATTGCGCAAATAATTTCGAATTAATAAACGATATTCCGGCGCATACATTACATATAAACTGCATAACCTATAATTCGGAAGTAAGTATATTTGCTACTGCAAGCATGGATAAAACCATTAAAATATGGGATGCAAAAAGCAATACATTGCTTAAAGTAATCGATAAAATAAAACATGAAGGGCATACTTCTTCCGTTAATAAAATCATTTGGATTAACCATAACCGAATTCTTAGCTGTTCAGATGACAGACAAATTATGTTATGGGAGTGCACCGGCCTATAATTTCTATAAACCGTCATAAGTAAATTGTTGTTTTGAGGTCACAATTTGTGACCTCAAAAATATTAATCATCACCTTTAAATCCCATTCTCTTTATAGGCTTTACTTGTGGATGTATCAATTCTTTCAGAATGGAAAAAATATATTGTATTTCTTTTTGTTGGTTTTTTTGGGTATATCCATGTCTTAGCATTTTCTTTTCCAATTGTTCCATTCTTAACAATATTCCTTTGTTGGTTAGCAGCAATTCGCGCATCCTGGTAAATATCCTAATGATCTGGATATTCACTTTAATGGCAGTATTACTTTTTAAAATACTAGATAACATAGCAACTCCTTGTTCGGTAAAAACAGTTGGAGAAAAACGCCTGCCGCCTCTACTTAATTCATCCTCATTTTCGTTTGAGGTCACAAATTGTGATCTCAAACTTTGCCATTCTCGTACTTTCAAAACAAACATAAAATCATCCGGAAATCTTGCAAGATTCCTTTTTACTGCTTGGTTTAAAACCCTTGTTTCAACGCCATACAATTCAGCCAGATCACTATCCAGCATGACTCGTTTGTTTCTAATAAGATAAATTTTGTTTACTACATTTTCATCTGTTACGGAAACAGATTTGCCTCTGGTTTTTGTTTTCATAGGTTAGAAATTTTGAACTGTCAAATAAATAAAAACTATTCATATTACAAAATGAATGGTTTTAGAAAAGTTTAGGCTAACACGTATGGTACATTATTATTAAAGTAATCCCGAATAATAACTGTCGCAGAAATTAAATAAGTAACATGCAATAAAAAAACAAGGAAGTTTGAGGTCACAAATTGTGACCTCAAACTTTCTTGTTCTATTACATTTATTTCAATTTTAAGTTATTGTAGGATACTTGTTCTCGATAATTTGTTTATTTATCAAACCCTATTACGGTTAAGAATTACTTAACAAAATTCAATAATTCAACCAAACTTCCTTTAATGGCTAATAAACTTTATCCCAATGAAGAAAATTATTCCTTCCCCTTTTCCCCTACAAACTGATCGTGTGGATACTTAAACAAAACATTAAATGTGGTAAGCGACCCGTAAATTCTTGTTAAATACTGTTGTAAATTAACTTTATCCTCATCGCTTAAACCTTCGTGTGCATTGATACGTTGTTCCATAACACGCAAACGATCACGCAACATTACTATCTTATGAAAAAATGTTTCGATTGGAATTTCCTTTCCTTGCATATTGGTATCATATGGTTGCAAAATCATTTTGCCACGAACCCATTTCTGTGCCAAACTTACTTCCTCTTGAATATCACTCCAACGGCGAAGTATACTAATTAACGACCTTTCAACATCCGCACTACTTATTAAATCATCCGGAGATTCAACAGCTTCAATAATATCGAGCTGACTCATTTCGCGAGAAAGTTCTTTTCTTCCATGTTGCATAAAAGTTATGATATATGCTGATGATTTTACATTTACCACAACCCCTTCTCCATACTGTGCATGTTTAACACGAGAACCAATTCCTAATTCCATAATATTAGTTTTTAATTAGACGAAGAAATAAAATACACCGTTGCTTAGCTACTCAATAAATTCTTAAAACGTATGCGATGTGGTTGCACATCACCCAGTCGTTGCTTTTTATTTTCTTCATAGGCACTGTAGTTTCCTTCAAACCAATACACCTGAGAGTCGCCTTCAAACGAAAGTATATGCGTAGCAATCCGATCAATAAACCAACGATCATGGGAAATTACTACCACACATCCGGCAAAATTTTCAATGGCTTCTTCTAAAGAACGCAAAGTGTTTACGTCAATATCATTGGTAGGTTCATCCAGCAACAAAACATTGCCTCCTTCTTTTAACGTCATGGCTAAATGCACCCTGTTACGTTCCCCACCCGACAAAACACCTACTTTTTTACTTTGATCCGTACCGCTAAAATTAAATTTTGATATATATGCCCTTGCATTTACCTGACTTCCTCCAACGATCATGGTTTCTGTTCCACCGCTGATTACTTCAAAAACCGATTTATCCGGTACCAAATCCTTGTGGCTTTGATCTACATAAGCAACCTTAACGGTTTCACCTACTTTAAATGTTCCTTTATCCGGTTGTTCCAGTCCCATGATAAGCTTAAACAAGGTAGTTTTACCCGCACCATTTGGTCCAATGATACCAACAATCCCTCCTTTAGGCAAAGAGAAATTCAAATTCTCGTACAACAATTTATCACCAAATGCTTTGCTTACTCCTTGTGCTTCTATCACAACATCTCCTAATCTTGGTCCGGGTGGAATAAATATTTCAATCTGCGACTCTTTGTCTTTTTGTTCTTCGTTCAACATCCTATCGTATGATTGCAACCTCGCTTTTTGCTTAGCCTGACGTCCTTTAGGTCCCTGACGAACCCATTCCAACTCACGTTCTAATGCCTTGGCTCGTTTACTTTCTTGTTTCTCCTCCGATTTTAAACGATTCGATTTTTGTTCCAACCAACTCGAGTAGTTTCCTTTCCACGGAATTCCTTCTCCCCTGTCTAATTCCAATATCCATCCTGCCACATTATCTAAAAAGTAACGATCATGGGTTACTGCAATAACAGTTCCCGGGAAGTTGTGCAAATACTGTTCTAACCAATCCACCGATTCTGCATCCAAGTGATTGGTAGGCTCATCTAACAATAATATATCCGGATTGCTTAACAACAAACGACATAAAGCAACACGCCTTCTTTCTCCACCCGACAATACATTAACCGGCATATCCGGTTCCGGACAACGCAATGCGTCCATCGCCTTTTCGAGTTTGGTATCCAATTCCCAGGCGTCGTGTTGCTCCAGTAATTCCATCAATTGTGATTGACGATCCATTAGTTTATTCATGGCATCGTCGCTCATAGGTTCTGCCAGTTTATTATTCACTTCATCAAACTCGGCTAGCATCGCAACTACTTCTTTTACACCTTCCTTTACTACCTCTATAACCGTTTTGCTTTCATCCAAATCCGGTTCTTGTTCGAGGTAACCTATGCGGTAATTCTTGCTATCAAAAACTACTTCGCCATTATAACTTTTATCAACCCCGGCAATAATGCGCAGCAAACTTGATTTACCCGAACCATTTAAACCGAGAACACCAATTTTTGCGCCATAAAAAAAGGATAAATAAATGTTTTTTAATACTTGTTTACTTGGTGGATAGGTTTTGCTTACCCCCGCCATTGAGAATATGATTTTGTGATCTGACATAATTGGTGCTTGTTAAAAAAGTGGTCAAAGATAAGCGGGAATTAGATTTGAAAAAAATTCGGTTGGTAATTCGAGGTCGTACTCCTCAAAGGACTGACAAAATGTTAGTTAACTTTTTAAATTATCCCTTGGTCGAATTTTAAACCATGACGTTTGTTTCGGTTCAAAATAATTTGATAAACAGTAATTTCCAACAATCTAACCCGTACCATTTTTCGTATAACGAAACCCTTCACAATTATTGAAAATTCTTGATGCCGTTCTTTTATCGGATGATCACTCTTTCCAATTCCTCTTTACCCTGACCCCTAACCACTTATCCCTATTAAAATATTTTTCCCGGGTTCAATATCCAATTGGGATCGAATGCCAGCTTGATTCTACGCATCAACTCCAGTTGGATTTCAGGCATCACAATTTTCATATATGGTTTTTGAACCAACCCAATTCCATGTTCTCCGGAAATGGTTCCTTTTAACCTTTTACACAATGTAAATATTTCTTCAATGGCTTGGTTTATTTCCTTGTTCCAGTAGCTCTCCGACAATTGATCTTTGAGAATATTTACATGCAAATTTCCATCTCCTGCATGACCATAACAAACAGAACGAAAACCATAACGACTGCCAATCTCCTTCACGCCATCAAACAAAACCGGTAATTCTGCACGTGGCACAACTGTATCTTCTTCCTTATAAGTATTGTTATACTTTGTTGCCTCACCGATACTTCTCCTTAATTTCCAGAAATATTCCTTTTCTTCCGTTGTTTGTGCTAACTGAACTTCCCCACTTTCAAATTGATACAAAACTTCACTAATGGTTTCACAATCTTTCATCATTAAATTCATATCATTTCCATCTACCTCGATCAATAAGTAGGCTTTTGTTGCCTCTTCAATGGTGAAAGGCAAATTCAATAAATCAGATGATAGTCTGAATCCATCCGGCTCTATAAATTCGCAAGCCGAAGGATTACAACCTGCTAAAAATATACCATTCACCGCTTCGCAAGCCTTTTCCGGAGATTGAAATGGTGTTAATAATAAAACAGTATACTTTGGGAAAGGAATTAATTTAAATACAATTTTAGTTACAATACCCAATGTACCTTCACTTCCAATCATCAAGTGCGTTAAATTATATCCGGTCGAATATTTTAAAGTATTTGCACCGGTCCAGATTATTTCACCTGTAGGCAAAACAACTTCTAAATTCAAAACATAATCTCGTGTGGTGCCGTATTTTAAAGCACGAGGTCCGCCACTTGCATGTGCTATATTTCCTCCCAAAAAACAACTGCCTTTGCTTGCAGGATCCGGAGGATAAAACAGTCCTTTTTCTTGTACTGCAAGTTGAAAGGTTTCATTGATTACACCCGGTTCAACGGTTGCCTGAAAATTGCGTTCATCAATTTCAAGGATTCGATTCATTCGCTCTATGGATAAAATCACACCTCCGTGTATGGCAAGTGAACCTCCGCTAAGGCCTGTACCGGCACCTCTGGGAGTTACCACTATCCTTTCTTGATTACAATAAATAAGTATTGCCGAAATCTCCTCTGTATTGCCCGGCTTCAAAACAATATCCGGCATGAAATACAAATCTTCCGTATGGTCGTGCGAATAGGTTTGCTTTGTTTCGCCATCTTGTATCACAAACGCCTCCGTTAATATGCTTTTAAAGAAAGCAATATCCGCATCCGTAATTTTTTTATATTGCATGTTACAAATATATAACGCGGAGACGCAGAGTTCGCTGAGAATTTATGAACAATGAAGCCTATAATCAATTAACCCAAACTATTAAACAATGTTGTATAAAAGTACATAAATATATTGGTCCTGGACTACTTGAAAGTGTTTATGAAGCTTGCCTTGCCAAAGAATTAAAATTAAGTAATATCAATTTCAAAAGTCAATTATATTTGCCTGTTGAATATTATGGTGAGAAATTAGATATTAACTTCCGAATCGATTTTTTAATTGAAGACGCAATAATACTTGAATAAAAAGCAGTGGAGAAACTTTTACCAATTCATGAAGTTCAATTGGTAACTTATTTAAAACTTGCAAAAATAAAACTTGGATTACTAATTAATTTCAATGAAGAAATATTGGTTAAGGGTATCAGAAGAAAAGTAAATAATTTTTAACTCTGCGCCTCTGCGTTTAATTTTAAAAATATGAAAAGTAAAAAAAATCTTGTACTTAGTTTACTCGCCATTGCAACCTCATCCTTTGCACAACCTAAAATAACCCTCGAGGATATCTGGACCAAAGGTACCTTTGCAGCAAAAGGGGTAGCCGGATTCAACTCCATGAAGGATGGCAATTACTATTGTGCACAAGATAAAAGTGAAAATATAATTCGTTATTCGTTTTCTACAGGTAATATGGTAGATACAATTGTAAAGGCTTCCGATTTGTTATTTGAAGGAACCCAAATAAAAGATTTCAGGTACCAATGGAATGAGAATGAAACCAAACTTATTCTGGAAACCAAAATAAAACCATTATACCGCCATTCGTATCAGGCAACAGTTTTTGTTTACGATGTAAAGTCAAAAAACACAAAGAAAGCCGGTGATGACCTAAGATTGGCCGATCTTTCTCCGGATGGAAACAAAATCGCATATGTTAAATTAAATAACCTTTGCTATTACGACCTTTTAAACAATACCGAAGTTCAGGTAACTAAAAACGGATTGGTAAACCAAATAATTAATGGTGCAACCGATTGGGTATATGAAGAAGAATTTGCCCTTTCAAAAGGCTTTTATTGGAATAATACAGGAGATGCTATTGTTTATTACGAATTCAACGAATCAGCAGTACCCCAATATGAAATGGCCATGTATGGCGATTTGTACCCTGAACAAAATAAATTTAAGTATCCAAAAGCAGGAGAACCAAATTCGACCTTACATATTTATTGTTATAAGTTAGAAGAAAAAACCATCACCTCCTGCGATATCGGAAGTGATTCTGATATTTATATTCCGCGTCTATATTGGACAAAAAACAATGAAATATTTATACAACGATTGAATCGGTTACAGAACAAACTTGAATTTCTACTTTGCAATCCTAACAATGGCAAATCGCAAGTAATATATACCGAGGAGAATAAAGCGTATATTGAAGTTCCTGAAATTTCCTTTTTGGAGGATAAAAAATCGATATTATTTACCAGCGAGAAAAGTGGCTGGAATCATTTGTATCGATTCGATTTAAATTCGAAATCGGTCATTCAGTTAACCAATGGTAACTGGGATCTGGATCAGGTGTATGGACTATCAGACAAAAATAAAACCCTGTATTATTCTTCAGGTGAATTAAATCCAATGGAAAGACAGATTTATGCCATTGGATTGGACGGAAAAAATAAGATACAGCTTAGCAATAAAAAGGGATGGAATACAGCCACTTTTAATAACAACTTTAGTTATTTTCTTTTAAGTCACTCTTCTGCCAATACACCATCCAGATATACGCTATGCGATGCAACAGGAAAAGAAATCAGGATTTTGGAAGAGAATTCTGCTTTAAACGACAAATTAAAATCTTATGCAATAAGTCAGGTTGAAATGACCACATTTACAAACGCCTATCAGGAAAAGTTAAATGCATTTATCATTAAGCCACAAAATTTCGATTCAGGAAAAAAATACCCGGTACTTATGTATGTTTATGGCGGACCCGGCCATCAATTAGCTGTAAATCGTTGGATGGGCTCCAATTATATTTGGTTTGCCATGTTGGCTCAAAAAGGATACATGGTAGTTTGTACCGATGGCAGAGGTACCGGTTTTAACGGCGAGGCATTTAAAAAAGTAACGTATTTACAATTGGGTAAATATGAAATTGAAGACCAGATATATGTAGCCAAACAATTGGCCCGGTTGCCTTATGTAGACTCTGCCAGAATTGGTATCTGGGGTTGGAGTTACGGTGGCTATATGGCATCACTTGGCATAACAAAAGGTTCAGATATTTTTAAAACTGCCATTGCGGTTGCTCCTGTTACCAACTGGAGATATTACGATAATATTTACACCGAACGATTTATGCGAACCCCAAAAGAAAATGGCAATAATTATGATATAAACTCTCCGGTAAAACATGTAGATAAAATAAAAGGCAATTATTTAATCATTCATGGCACAGCTGACGACAATGTTCATTTTCAAAATACAGTAGAAATGGTAAATGCCATGATTAATGCAGGTAAAAAATATGATGCTGAATTTTATCCGAATAAAAATCATGGAATTGGAGGCGGTAAAACCCGTTTGCATTTATACGATAGAATGACCCGGTTTATTTTGGAAAAATTATGATGATTTTTAATCAGAAAGTATCCATTACGGTTTCTTACTTCCTGGTATTAATTTTTATTTCCTGCAACAACAAACCAAAAGCTGATTTAATATTTACCAATGCGTCCGTCTATACGTTAGATTCAATAAATACTAAAGCTAGCTTATTGGTTGTGAAAAACGGATATATACTTGCAACCGGGAATATCGAACTACTCGAACAATACAATTGCGATTCGGTTGTTGACTTAAAAGGAAAATTTATTTATCCCGGTTTTATCGATGCCCACAGCCATTTTTATGGACTTGGTGTTTCTTCCCAACAGGTCGATTTAACAGGTACAAAAAGTTGGGATGAGGTAATTGAACGATGCAAAGAATTTGTTGCCCTACACCATCCTAATTGTTTAAGAGGAAGAGGTTGGGACCAAAATGACTGGACTGATAAACAATATCCAACCAATGAAACACTCAATAACCTATTCCCGAACATTCCGGTACTGTTAAAACGAGTAGATGGTCATGCGGCAATTGCAAACAACAAGGCACTTCAATTGGCTAAAATTACTTCTCAATCAAAAATAGTTGGAGGCGAAATATTGGTTGAGAACAATAAACCAACAGGAGTATTAATTGATAATGCCGTTGATTTAATATTGGAGAAATTACCACAATTTACACTTGATGAAAATATCGCTTCTTTAAAACAGGCGCAAAAAATTTGCTCCGGTTATGGTTTAACCTCAGTTTGCGATGCCGGTCTTGAAACAGATATTATTAATATAATTGATTCCCTGCAAAAGGCTAAAATATTGCAAATGCGTGTGTATGCTATGGTCTCAACTTCGTACGCCAATCTCAAACATTGGCTGAATCGCCAACCATTAAAAACAGATTATTTAAATGTTTCAGCTTTTAAATTATATGCAGATGGTTCGTTGGGATCGAGAGGAGCATGTTTACTTTCTCCTTACAACGATCAAACTAAGCATTTCGGATTTCTGCTTACACCCAAAGATTCGATCGTAAAATACATTACCCGTATCGCCAATTCACCCTACCAACTTTGCACCCATTGTATTGGAGATTCGGCAAACCGGTTAATACTTAATTATTATGCTCAAAGTCTGGGCAAGAACAATAACAGACGTTGGCGGATCGAACATGCTCAGGTAGTAAATGAAAAAGACTTTACCTATTTCGGAAATTATGGAATAATCCCTTCTGTTCAACCGGTACATGCTACAAGCGATATGTATTGGGCTGAGAAAAGAATTGGCAAAACAAGAATGCAAGGTGCATATGCACTTCAAACCTTATTAAAACAAAATGGTTGGCTTCCTTTGGGAACAGATTTTCCGGTCGAATCGCCAAATCCATTGCATACATTTTATGCAGCTATAGCAAGAATGGATGCCAACCAATTTCCTCCTGGCGGATTTCAAAATAAAGATGCACTTACGCGGGAAGAAGCACTAAAAGGAATTACAATTTGGGCCGCAAAAGCTGCTTTCGAAGAAAATCAGAAGGGCTCTTTGGAAGCCGGAAAATTTGCCGACTTTGTTGTTATGGATGTTGATTTAATGATGGATACCTTGGAAAAAATCCGAGATTCGAAAGTACTACAAACCTATATCGGAGGTACGAGAATTTACTCTTCTTTACCGTAACTACGTAATTACTAAGTTACGTAATTACGTAAATCCTACTTCCAAATTGTTTTAACATTGCAAAACTCTTTCAAACCCCACTCTCCTAATTCTCTGCCAAAACCAGAGTGTTTTGCACCGCCAAAAGGATATTGTGCATGCGACTTTACCAACCCATTAATAAACACTGTACCACATACCAGTTCTTTTGCGATTCGATTGCCGTATTCTACATTGGATGACCAAACACTGGCACCCAAACCAAATTTAGTATCATTTGCAACATGAATTGCTTCTGATTCATCTTTCACAACAAAAACCGACAAAACCGGACCAAAAAGTTCTTCCATATAAGCAGGCGAATCTTTCGGAATATCCGACAATACAGTTGGCGGATAAAAAAATCCATTAGCACATTCCTGCGGATGTTGGTAAATAATTTTCGCCCCTGCCTTTACCGAATCCAACACTTGTTGCTTTAATTTTTCCAATAAATCTCTTCTCGCCATTGGACCAATTTGCACATCCAAATCCATTGGATTACCCAACTTCAAAGAACCGATTTTTGGAATTAACAACTGTAAAAATGAATCGGCTATGTCCATGTGCAAAATGAATCGTTTGGACGCAATACAACTTTGACCGTTATTTTGAAACCTCGCTGTAATGGCTGTTGAAGTCGCTAGTTCCAAATTGGCATCTTCCATTACGATAAACGGGTCACTACCGCCTAATTCCAAAACAGATTTTTTGATGTGTTTGGCAGCCTGCATGGCAACAATGGAACCCGCCGTTTCACTTCCTGTTAAGGTACATGCTTGAATAACAGGATTTGAAATCAAATTCGAAATCTGATCTTCAGATGCAAAAATAGTTTGAACCACCCCTTCAGGTATACCTGCATCATGAAATAACTGTTGCAATGCAAGTGCACATTTGGGCACATTCGGTGCAGGTTTTATGAGAAAAGAATTTCCGGCCATGATTGCAGGCACTACACTTCTTATAATTTGCCAATAAGGAAAGTTCCAAGGAAAAATACCAAGAATTACGCCTAAGGGTTCATAATTAATCTCTGCGAATTTTCCTGTATCAGCTTTTGATAAAACAGGTGCAAGTAATTGTTCGCTTTTATGTGCATAATAATCACATGCTGTTTTACATTTAGCAACTTCTGCCAATGCTTCTTTAATAGGCTTTCCCATTTCATTAACCGCTAGCTCTGCGAGTTCTTGTTGATTCTGGAGAATGAAATCACCTAACCTTAATATTAATTCTCCTCTGGTTTCAAAGGAAACTTTTTTCCAATTTTCGCCACTTGTTTTAGCTTGTTGAACTACTTCTGTTATTGCACTATTTCCAATTAAATGAAACTGATGAAGTGGCTTTTCGGTATAAGGATTTATCGAGATAAAATGTGTCATATTTAATTTATTAAACATAAAAACCCCGGTTAAGTGCCGAGGTTTTTATCATATCAAAGGGAAATACACCTCAAGATAACGCTAACATAGTCTTTTCTATTATATCACAAGCTTGATGCATTTCCTTTTCATTGATGGTAAGCGGAGGTGCAAATCGAATGATGTCGCGATGGGTTTGTTTGGCTAATAAACCATTTTCTTTCATTGCGATACAAACATCCCATGCAGTTTTATTATCGCCAAAAGGTTTTATCACAATGGCATTAAACAATCCTTTACCTCTCACAAGCTCAATCAAACTGGTTTTCTTTTTTAACTCCAGCATTCTGTTTCTGAATATTTCACCCATTGCCGCCGCATTTTCGGCCAACGACTCATCCACCAATACTTGCAGTGCTTCCATGGCAACAGCGCACGCCAATGGATTTCCGCCATAAGTAGAACCATGTTCACCCGGTTTTATTGTTAACATTACGGCATCATTCGCAAGTACAGCGGAAACAGGCAATACACCACCTGATAATGCTTTACCCAATACCAAAACATCCGGCTTAACCTCTTCATGATCGCATGCCAGCATTTTTCCGGTTCGGCATAAACCTGTTTGAACCTCATCCGCTATCATCAATACATTGTACTTTGAACATAAATCACGCACAGCTATCAAATAACCGGGATCCGGTATCAGAATTCCTGCTTCTCCCTGTATAGGTTCAAACATAAATCCTGTTATATTCTTATTTGACTGAAATAATTTTTCCAGTGCCGTTATATCATTGAAAGGCACCTTAACCATTCCCGGTAAATACGGTCCAAATTGGTGAAACGAATCCGGATCTGTTGATGCAGAAACCGCTGCCATGGTTCTTCCATGAAAATTGCCTTCAACAAAAACCACTACTGCTTCATTCTCATCAATATTTTTTGTTACATAACCCCATCGCCTAGCCAATTTAATTGCGGTTTCAACCGCTTCAACTCCGCTATTAACCGGAAGAACTTTATCAAAACCAAAATATTGGGTAATATACTTTTCGTATTCGCCGAGTAAATTATTGTGAAAAGCCCTACTGGTTAAGGTGAGTTTCTGGGCTTGGGTGGTAAGTGCGCGTATAATACGCGGGTTACAATGTCCTTGGTTCACGGCACTATAAGCCGATAAAAAATCAAAATATTTCCTGTCCTCTACATCCCAAACATATATTCCTTCTCCACGCGACAATACGACCGGAAGCGGATGGTAATTATGTGCACCATAATGGTGTTCCAATTCTATATAATATTGGGCGTCTTTTTCAACCAATGTTGTATTCATGCCGCAAAGTTACAATGAGTATTGGGATAAAAAAACAAAAGCGGCCGAAGCCGCTCTTGTAGCTATGAATAATAAAAATATATGAAGAGACTATTTTCTACGGTTCTTTTCAATCATCTTATACAATTCATCCAATTTAGGTGTTAAGATGATTTCTGTTCTCCTGTTTTTAGCGCGCCCTTCGGCTGTTTCATTCGATGCCTTAGGATAAAACTCTCCTCTTCCTGCAGCTTCCAAACGTTTTGGATTTACTCCGTTTTCGTCGGCCAACATCCTTACAATACTCAATGCCCTATCGGCACTCAATTCCCAATTATCGAGATATTTTCCTGATTTAATCGGAATATTATCGGTATGACCTTCAATAACCACATCGATATCCGGGTTTTTATTCAATACATCCGCCAATGTCTTAATTGCCTCTTTTCCTTTGTCTTCAACTGCTGCACTTCCCGATTTAAACAATAATTTATCACTCATTGAAACATACACTTTCCCATTTTTCATTTCAACCGAAATTTCATCTGAATTAAATGCAAGCAAAGCTTTCTTCACAATATCATTCAATGCATTCAACAACGAATCTTGTTTGTTGATGATGGCCTGTAATTCGGCCAAACGTTTCTCTCTGGCTTCAAGCTCTTCTGCTTTTATCTTCAATGCATTGGTAAAACGGTCGGCATCATTCAAACTCTTTTTCATTAAGTCATTGTACCGTGCATTTAACTCCGCATACTGCGATTTAAGGTTATTGTTCTTCTCGGTACAATCATTGTATTTTGATGTTAACGCTTTGTACAAAGAATCCAGATACCGATAATCCTGTCCACGTTTGGTGGTATCCTTATTAAATGCAATAACCAGGTTATTCAACGAATCACGTTGGGTCATGGTTTTCTTGATGCGCTTGGATAGGAAAAAATTATACGACTTTTCATTGAAGTCTTTTGGATTTTCGTGCGGAGATGCCGGATCAAATTGTGCGAATAAAAGAGAAGTGCACAACATAAATGAAATATAAAGGCTGAGTTTCTTCATACAATACCTTGTTCTTGTTTGGTTGGCAAATTTTCAATTATTGCCCGGGAATATCGTTAGAGGTACTCCATTACTTATACGTAAGAAACAGGGTAATGTATAAATTACTGAACACAAAAGCGGCTATAAGCCGTTTCTTTCGCGCCAAAGTTGGTTAAATGATTTGTCGATTACCTTTGGAAATTCGCGTTGTTCGCCCCATGCCGTTTTAAAAAATGACTTTAAAATAAAATTCTTTACACTGGACCCCCGGTTAAGATGTTTCCTGCTCAACATCATTTTCTTCCAACTAAACCACATCATTTTATCCCCGCTTTTGTTGTGACCTTGTGCAACAGAGTCTCTGCGGTTGCGCAACAAATGGTTGTGTAAATCTATCTTCACCGGACAAATATCTGTACACCTACCGCAGATGGTTGAACTGTAGCTTTGGTGTTTGTATTCTTCCATACCATGCATATGCGGAAAAGTTACAGCACCAATTGGCCCGTTCTTAAATGCAAAGCCACCAATCGAAGTAAAAACAGGACATACATGGCTGCATGCTCCACATTGAATGCAAGACAATGCCTGACGCTGATCTGCCTGACCCAATAAATTAGACCTTCCATTATCTATCAGGATAACAATAAACTCAGCAGGACCATCAATTTCTCCGGCTTGTCTTGGTCCTACAATTGTATTATAGGTTGTGATTTTTTGCCCGGTTGCAAAAGTAGCAACCAAAGGAAAATATATATCCAGGTCGTTGATGGTTGGAATCACCTTGTCGATTCCTGCCAATATAATATGAGTCTTTGCAAACGATATTGCCATTCTGATATTGCCTTCATTCTCGGTTAGTGCAACCATCCCATTTTCGGCAATTAAAAAATTTGCACCGGTAATCGCCAAATCTGACAACCTTATTTTTTCTCTTAACTCATTTCTAATATCATCCGAAATTTCTTCTGCAGTTGCCTCAAGAGAAACACTTATCTTATCGTTCAACAAGGTTGCGATATCAGGAATCGACTTATCCATTACCGACTGAACCATATGAAAATTACCCTGGCCTGCTTTATCGGCAATATAATCGCCGGTATTGGTCGGGTAAATTTCTACTTCTTTACGTTGTAAAAATGCCGATAATCCTATTTCTTCTCCCAATCCTGTATGCGACCTAGCAATGGCTTTTGCATCCACGCGCTTTATGATGGCATCAATTTCGGCAAGTGCTGATTCTGCATCAAGGGCCCAAAGTACCTTACCTCCTTTGCGGATAACATTTGATTCAAACTCTATCAGGTATTTATCCAGGCTTTCTAAAACCTTCCATTTATAATAAGCCGCTCTGTCTTTTGCCAGTTCTAAATTTGAATATTGTTCTTTAGCTGTGCCAATGGACTTTTCAAATGCCGTATTAGACTCCGTAATTTGTGCGCGTTGAGAAGCATTAGCCAAACCCGCTACTACTAGTTTACCAAAATCTTCCTGCATGCGCATCTTTTCAAATTAAATGAATTTCTAACTCATTCAGTCTATAATGATATTATCAATCAAACGAACCTTTCCACACCATGCCGCAACTAAGGCCACCTTTTTTTTATGGTTATCATGGCCTGCCAAAGGTTCAAGTGTGTCGTAATCCACTAAGGCTACATACTCCGGTTGTAATTTTTGTGCTATTTCCATTTTGGCAAGATCCTCCAATTTAACCGCCTCTACCTTATGCAAATTATTCTTTATATCGTTTAATGCTTTGTATAGAACAGTTGCTTCCTTTAATTCTTGTTCATTTAACCTGGCATTGCGCGAACTCATAGCTAATCCGCTCTTCTCTCTCGAAGTTGGTATGATATGTAACTTGCTCCGATACCCATAAACATTTAATACATGTCGGATAACTGCACATTGTTGAAAATCTTTTTGTCCAAGGTATAAACTGTGGGGATTAACAATATCCATTAATTTACGCACCACTGTAATCACTCCATTAAAATGACCAGGCCGGTAAAATCCCTCCAAACTATTGGTTATTAAACCAAAATCAAAAGTTTCGTTGGCGAAACCATTGGGATAAATTTCGGCCACATCCGGATGAAACAATACATCACATCCAGCGTCAAACAATTGCTCCATATCCTTTTCGAGCTCCCTCGGATATAAATCAAAATCCGATTGTTGGTTAAACTGTGTTGGATTGATAAAAATACTGACCACTGCCAGTTGGCCGTTTTTCTTACATGATTCAACCAAAGATAAATGGCCGGCATGCAGAGATCCCATCGTTGGAATGAAGCCAATCTGTTGTTGGTTTTCCTCCTTTTCCCTTAAAAACACTTGTAAAGCGTGGATTTCTTTAAATAAAAACAAAGCCTAGCGTATTAGTTTACTGATAGTTAAGTAAAATGACCAATTATTTGGGGCCTATATTACTAATTTTTTTAACATTTTAACTAACTTTGCCTACTTTTTTAGTAATAAAAATTATGTCGAAAAAGAAAGTTCTTTTTATTTCATCAGAAATGACCCCTTATTTACAAGTTAGTAATGTAGGGGATTTAGCACGGAGGTTACCACAAGCCATTCAGGAGAAAGATAACGAAATTAGGGTTTTAATGCCCCGGTTTGGTTGTATCAACGAAAGGCGAAACAGGTTACATGAAGTGGTCAGGCTATCCGGTATCAATATTACGATTGACGACAATGATAATCCATTGACAATAAAGGTAGCATCCTTACCGGAAGCTAAAATGCAGGTTTATTTTCTCGACAACGAAGACTATTTCCAACGAAAGTTCGTTTATACCGACGAAAACAATGCTTTTTACATGGACAATGACGAGCGTACCATTTTCTTTTGCAAAGGTGCGCTTGAAACCGTTAAAAAATTAGGCTGGCAGCCGGATATCATTCATTGCCAGGGCTGGATGACCGGTTTAATTCCATTGTACATGAAAACGATTTATGCCAATGAACCGGTTTTCAAAAATGCAAAAGTTGTGTTCTCTGTATTCGAAAACCAGTTTGGTGAATCCTTGGGTAAGGACTTTGCAAGAAAAGCAAGTTTAAACACTATCGACAACAAGCAGGTTTCTGCACTTTCCGATTCATCATGCACCGGTTTGTATAAATCGGGTATTACCCATGCTGATGCTGTTGTAAGATGCAGTCCGGATATAGATCCTGAAGTTAGTAGCTTTATGAAAAAGCAAAAAGGCAAATTGGTAATGGAACATAAGAATGAAGAAGGCTACGTTGATGCATATATTGAATTGTACGACAGTTTGTTGGGCAGACAAAACTAACAAGGCTCTCTTTTTATTATTATTCTTTGCTCTCTCCTTTTCATCCTGTGAGAAAAAGGAAAATTCAATTGGCGCCGATTTTGTTGGCCAACGAAATCCATTTGAAGTTGCTTACCACGATACCACAACCATAGTAGCCTATACTACCACACACGATTCGATTCCTACTACTAGGCTTTCTTATTATATGCTTGGCGATTTAAATGACCCTGAATTAGGGCAGACCAAATGCCATATTATTACGCAATACGCCCTCCCATACGACCAGTTTGATTTTGGAGGTACCCCTCAAATTGATTCTATTGTTTTGCAACTCACCTTTGCCACTCCTACTTCTTATTATGGCATGCTAAATATTCCACAAAAAATCAATGTTTACGAATTAACGGAAGACCTATCTGAAAGTTCGGATTCGTTCTACTTTTCGAATCGCAACTATGGTTTCTCTCAAAATTTGATTGGACAATACAATAAAACTTTTGAAAATATTGATGATAGTGTTACCATTAACTCCGGAACAATATCTACTACATTACCACCACACTTGCGAATCCGACTGGATGAATATTCTCCTGTACTCAAGGATAGGTTTATGGATCCTAATGCCAATGGATCTGGATATTTTCTGAACAATACCAATTTTAAAAATGCTTTTAAGGGACTTGCAATTGTTGCTTCCGGAACAATGGGCGAATCAGAATTACCGGTTGGTATGGGTTGTATTACCTATATCAATTTCCGAACTGCCAATACAGCGTTGGTTATCTATTATAATGATTCATTAAGAGCTGAATTCCCTTTATACAAAAACAGTGTTCATGCCAATAAATTTTACCATCGGTATAATTCTTCCATTTCCATTCAGCCTGCATTTTCGGCCAATCACTACGATCAAAATTATTTGCAACCGGCAACCGGCTTAAAAACCAGAATCACATTTCCACATTTGTTTGATTATGTAAAAGACCACAAAATAGCAGTAACCGGAGCAGAATTAATTTTTACGGTTCAATCCGGAAGTACAAGTACATTGCATAGTTTGCCTACCAATTTGCGGTTATTGTCGTCGGATTCGCTAGGCAGGAATGACTTTATTATGGATCAGTTTATTGCCCCTGAATATTATGGAGGATACCTGGAAGCCGGTACAACCTATCGTTTCAATGTTGCCCGACAAATTCAACATATCATTAACGAATATCAAAATAACAACCGAAATTTGAATTATGGTTTAAACTTGTTGGTTCCCGGTGATAATCCGGTTACTGCGCAAAGGGTAATTCTGGATACAAAAAGAGGATTAGGCAGTTTTAAACTAAATCTTACTTATACTGTTATAAAATAATAGATTGATACTCGAACTAAACACATCCGACCAAAACAAATGGTCTTCGCTCATGGAGGCCATTAGAAAAAGCAAAAACACCTGTCATGCTGTTCCGGGTAAAAATATATTGGTGGTTAGCAATGAAACCGACAAAAATATATTTACACCATTTGAAAGCATTATTGCAGGAATTTTTCTTGTTGATACGCCTTACCAACTTGCAAGCAAACAATTTACCGACCATACATCCTTTGCTATAAAAGAAGTACAAATTGGTTCTCCTCATTTTAATATCATAGCCGGACCATGTTCGGTAGAAAATGAAGAACAAATCTTTACCACAGCCGCATTCCTTCAAAATTCGGGTATCCGTATGATGCGTGGCGGGGCTTATAAACCGAGAACTTCGCCTTACTCATTCCGTGGATTAGGCAAACAAGGGCTTGAATTAATTAGAAAAGCGGCCTACAAACATAACCAGTTGGTGGTAACAGAAATTTTAGATCTGCAGTTTCTAGATGAAGTTTATCAATATGCCGATATCTTACAAGTTGGCAGCCGGAATATGCAAAACTTTCATTTGTTAAATGAATTGGGTAAAATAAACAAACCCATCTTATTAAAAAGAGGGATGCAGGCCAAAACCAAAGAATGGTTGCTTGCTGCTGAATATATATTATGCGGAGGTAATGAGAAGGTTATTTTGTGTGAAAGGGGTATTCGCAGTTTTGATCCGGATACAAGAAATGTGATGGATATTGGAATTATCCCTTTGATAAAAGAGTTAAGTCACTTACCAATTATTGCAGATCCTAGTCATGGTACCGGCGCTGCTTCTCGGGTATTACCGGTATCATTGGCTGCAGCTGCTGCGGGTGCCGATGGCTTAATCATTGAAATTCATCCCAATCCGGAGAAAGCGTTGTCGGATTCGAAACAGGCACTAAGCTTTGATGCCTTTACCAATTTGCTTGATTCATTGCATCCAATGCTTAAATTGTTGCATAAATCACCCGAATCTGAATCGAGTTTTTTGAAACTTCAAACTTTATAGTATTTTTGGTTCATTATGTGTGGAATTGTAGCTTATCTAGGGCATCGTGAAGCCTATCCAATTATTATTAAAGGTCTTAAGCGACTTGAATACCGAGGTTACGACAGTGCCGGGGTTGCACTTTTAACCGATAAAAAAGAACTTAATATTTATAAAAAAAGCGGTAAAGTTTCTGAACTCGAAGCTTCGGTTATAGATAAAGATACCCACGCCTTTACCGGCATGGGGCATACCCGCTGGGCCACACATGGTGCACCTAACGATCTCAATGCACATCCCCATCTTTCGCAAAATGGAGATTTTGCTATCATCCATAATGGCATTATTGAAAACTATGCTTCGCTTAAAAAGGCCTTAATTGAAAGAGGACATTCGTTTAAGAGTGAAACCGATACCGAAGTACTCATCCATTTAATCGAAGAGATTTTTACCAAAAACAAAATCACTTTCGAAGAAGCAGTTCGCATGGCATTAACCCAAGTTGTTGGGGCATACGCCATAGTAATCCTTTCTAAAAACGATCCGAATTATTTAATTGGTGCACGTAAAGGTAGTCCGATGGTAATTGGTGTTGGAGAAGACGAACATTTTATTGCTTCAGATGCAACACCGATTGTAGAATATACCAGAAATGTAATTTACCTGAATGATGGGGAAATTGCGATTATAAATGGCAAAGAACTTACCATAAAAACCATCGATAATATTGTTAAAACACCCTATATACACGAACTGGAAGTAAATCTGGAAAGTATTGAAAAGGGCGGTTACGATCACTTTATGATGAAAGAAATTTTTGAACAACCGCGTTCAATTCTGGATTCATTCAGGGGAAGGATACATATTGATCAGGCTGCAATTACCATGGCAGGTATCGATCAGTTTGAGGACAAGCTTAAAAATATAAACCGGATTATTATTGTTGGTTGTGGAACATCATGGCATGCCGGTTTGGTTGGTGAATATTTATTTGAAGATATTGCCCGAATTCCTGTTGAAGTAGAATACGCATCTGAATTCCGTTACCGAAATCCTGTGCTTAATGAAAAGGATTTTGTGATTGCTATCTCACAAAGTGGCGAAACAGCAGATACGCTTGCAGCACTCGAATTAGCGAAGAGCAAAGGTGCTACCATATTTGGCATATGCAATGTAGTTGGTTCGTCAATTCCACGCATTACCGATGCAGGAGCCTACACGCATGCCGGTCCTGAAATTGGTGTGGCTTCAACCAAAGCATTTACGGCACAGGTAACAGCGTTGTTGGTTATGGCACTTTCTATTGCCCAGAAAAAAGGCACCATTACATCCAAACGTTTACGTGAATTGTTGATCGAACTGGAAACCATTCCGGCTAAAGTCGAACAAACATTGAAATCAAACGACTATATCAAAAGTATCGCCGAGAAATTTAAAGACTCAAAAAATGCATTGTATCTTGGAAGAGGATATGGCTTTCCAATTGCATTAGAAGGAGCATTAAAGTTAAAAGAAATTTCCTATATCCATGCCGAAGGCTATCCTGCTGCTGAAATGAAACACGGCCCGATTGCCTTAATCGACGAAGAAATGCCGGTTGTTGTAATTGCAACCCAACACAGCAATTACGAAAAAGTAATTAGCAATATCCAAGAAGTACGTGCACGTAAAGGAGTAGTAATTGCCATTGCAACCAAAGGCGACGAGCATATCAAAGAACATTCGGATTATGTAATTTATATTCCTGCTTGTGAAGAATGTATGTTACCTCTTCTTGCTACCATTCCATTGCAACTGTTATCATACCATATTGCGGTAATGAGGGGATGTAACGTAGATCAACCAAGAAATTTAGCTAAATCGGTTACGGTAGAGTAGTGTTTTAGTGCTAAGTGTTTTTGGGAAACATGCTCATTAAGTCCTTTATTTGTATTTTAAGACCAGAAGAAAAGTCATTTGTCAGTGGTCAATAGTCAATAGTCATTATTTAATATCATGTGCACCTATTTTGGCTTTATGCCAAACGAATAATTACTTCTGTGTCTCTGTGGTTAAAAATTTTCATTTTCTTTTCAAAAACAATCTGTGGAATCCGTGTAATCTGTGGCTAAAAAAAGTGGTCAGCAGTCAGTGATCAGTTCACGGTTTTCAGTTCACGGTTCATTGATCTATTAGTTTACTTTTAACGCATAGGTGATTCCCTTGGCTTCATGCCAACTAGGAATATTATTTTAACAATCTGTGTAATCTGTGGCTAAAAAGAGTGGTCAGCACTCAGTGATCAGCATTTAGTTTGAAGCAACTTTAAAACATGAACTTCAATTTTGGCTTTATGCCAACCTAAAATCATTTTCAAAAACTCTGCGTTCTCTGCGTTAACCTTTGCGCATCTTTGCGGTTAAAGAATTTGTTTCGAGTTAATCGAACAATAATGTCACCCTTTCAGGGTTTAGTTTGCTTTTCCTTTTGTAGTTATAATAACAGCACCCTTTCAAGGTTTAATCTCGGGGTGGTTCCAACTTGTAAAAACTACCTCTTACCCCTTGTTTTTATGATGCAGAATCTAGAACAATCCACTAGCCACCACTTATATCTTATAACTCATATCTTATATCTTATAACTCACTTCATAATTATTGAATGGTGTATCGCAACGAAAATCCTCCACTCTGGATAATGGTTGGATATGAACTCGAAACTTTAGGATCAGTTCTTCGGTAATCATAAAAAATACGCAACATCAGTTGTTTCGAAATCATGTAGTCGATATTTGGACGCACGGTGTAAATAGTTTGTCCTTGAACCGGATCTGTTGATACCCTATCGAGGTAACGTATATTGGTTACCACTGATTTTACCGAAACATCGAGTCGGAAATTAATCTCGTTTTCAAAAACCAAGCGTCGGCCACCCGCTCCTTTGAATGGCAATAACAATCCACTTACTTTATACCCAGTTCCAAAAGTTATTTCATCGCCTAACTGTTCACTCAACTGGCTATTTGCTAAACTAAAATTTAAAGTACGATCTTTTTTATACTCTACTTTTACAGATACATTATTGATAAACGAAATATCAATACCCAAGAATGGTCCCCACCTTTCGACAATCGAAATTTGGGTAATTTGATATTGTGGTTTATAATCTCCAGTATAACTATTTTGGCTTAAGCTATCCTGTAAAATACTTTGAAAACTTGCCACAGTAAATGTGGAAGAATAGGAATTACTTAACTGCACATTGCTTGCAAAAGTTTTAACCCATTCCATTCTGCTCAATCCATTATAAGTAATTCGCCAGTTTAAATCCGGAATTTGAGGGAAGGCAGTTAATCCAATTTTATTTGCATCGCTTCCGGCATATGCGGCCAAAAATGCCGGTATTAATACTTGTTGTGAAGAACCACTGTACCCTTCGTAATAACCTGCTGTATCAATACCACCACCCGGGCTATTCGGATTTTGTGCTAAACGAGACGAAATAATTTTTCGGTTGGCAGAGAACTGTTCGAATGCTGCCGACATGCTTTCCGTTTGTTTATCAAATGTAGTTCTGAAAATATTATAACTGATCGAATAGGAACCTGTTTCATTTGGTTGGTTCACATCTGTAAATTCCTGTGTAGCGGAATCGAAACGAAACACCACAGTTGAAGATATAGTTTTACTTCGCATGATATTGGTTTCAATTCTAAAATCGGTAAACGGTTCAATGGTTGCATTACCGGTAATGTTTTCACTGAATGAAATCATGGTTGAATTGGTAATGCGGTAATCTTTACTCAACCAACCATTTTTTGCGGCAGTATAACGGTAATTGTTGCTTTGAAAACCCAAAATAAAATCAAATCCCGGAGCGCCCTCATCAAAATTTTGTCCAAATAATTGTGGTTTCGGACTAAATCCGGGTAAAGTTGTCGCGTCGTTTCGGGTATAAGAACCTCTTACATTCTTCACACTCATCAATAATCGAAGTGGTACGGTAACAAATGGTGATTGGTCTCCACTACCACCTGCATTCTGTGCGTCATCCTTAGTCGGATTATTAGATGTTCGTTGCGAAGCAGCATTGTTAATTCCCCTCAGAAACTTCGATTTATTGTACAATATATTTAAATTCATATTGGCATTAAACGATTGTGTTCTGGCATTGGAAATGGTGTTACCCAAACTATCAGCTGCCGGTGGTGCTTGCTTCCATTGATAGGTTGCCTGGTAATTATATGACGTTTGCGTAATCCAATCGCAATATGGCAATTTCTTTATCGGTATATCATAATTCATTCTTGCCGATTGATCAAATTGCATCAACCTTCCTCCCTTTTTCAGATTTTCCCAAATGGTATCTTTCTTTTCCGGAGTCGACTCATCTACTTTTCCTGTAGGTTCGTCAATTCGTGCCAAGGCTGTTGCATTATAGGTAAATTTAAGTCCACGTGAGAAATCATAAGCAAATTCATAATAACGTGTCATGGTAAACATTTTATCATAGAGTGGTTCAATGATGGTAAGTACATTATCATTGTTGCGGTTTATCGTTACACCATATCTTCTGTCGAGTTGCATTCTTGCTCCCCACGACTGTGGTTTGAAAAATATATTGATGTCTTTAATTAAGGTTAAATGCCGCGATTTAATTCTTTTAAATGGCTCCCATGGCTTCGCACCAAAATTGTAATTATATCCAATTATACCCTGATAGGTTTGCATCATATAATACGACATCGTTTGGTTACGCCTATATGTTTCGCTGTACGAATAAGTCAAGGAGAAATTTTCGATATCATAGAAATGGTTTTTTGTTTTATTGATCCGTTCTTTTCTAACATTGGTAAAATTCAAACTTCGTCTGGTGGTATAATCATCAGCAGCCTGACTGATTCGGATTTTCCTGTCTTCATCTGTAGTTTGGTCTATTTCTTTCTGCAACTTGGTATCCGGATTTAATGGATTGTAATAAGGTCTTACAACAGTATTTCCATAGGAAAGAAAAACAGGAATTTGCAAACCTGCCTTCTTAGGGAAGAACTTACCTAACTGAAAACTCGACTGGATATCGTACTGGTATTTATCATCCATGTTCCGTTCCTGAATTTTTTTATCGATACCACCAAACCCAACTGTTGAAACATTTCCTGCAACTTGCATATTACCAAAGTCGGCCAACTGAGCTTGAACCATTCCGGTAGCGGCCCATCCTCCCCGGTTATTAAATTCGGTCATGCGCAATTCATTAAACCAAACTTGGGCACATTTCGACAAGGCATCATCGGAAGCTCCGGGTTTTGCTTTCGGATTTCTAACACCCACCATCATCACTTTTACCGCACTTAAATCGGGTAAACCGATAACGGTAATTTTACCATTTGCGGTTTGTTTAAAATAAGGTGCAGTAAAAGGATAATTGGCATTGGTACGCTCAATTTTGGTATCAATAAAATCCTCCAGTGTCATTACCATTTCGTTAGCGGTTGGCCAAACATCTCTGTCGGTTGCCGAACTGGTGCTAATCTTTAATGGAATTTCTAATTCATAGTAGTTGTTGGTTAAATCTGTTCCCAAACGGATAAAGGCTGTTAAGTCATCATCCTTAATAACCTGTCCTTCTGCCTGTGCGTGGATAAACATACGTAACTTTCCATATTGACGTAAATCCACTTGTGTATTTTTAAATACCGCTCTAGCATCTCCATCATTTAAATCACAAACCTGAACCGAAAGCGATTGCTCATTTTGTTCGATACTTTGCGGTGAGCTGAAATCTACTTCACGCTGAATTCCGGGAGGCAATTTATACGCCGGATTTTTTTCTACGTTTACGGTTGATACAATAAACTTGGTATCATCGGCAGCATCATTTGGCTTTCCTTCTTTACCTGCTTCCAGATTTCCCTGGTATTTTCTCCAGTCGGCACGAACCAATTGCAAGGCACCAAAACGCAATACTTGTTCGTTTTCAAATCCTGTCATAAACATCCGAATAAAACGAATGGATTTAAAATCCATAATTTCACCTACTCTTTTCTGGTACTCGCGAATTGGAATTTTTAACTGGTACCAGGTTACATCTTCCACTTTTCCATTATCCAGTTTTTTAGAACGGCGAACGCTATCGGTTACAAAATTTTGGCCTACTACTAATCGATCTTTTCGTATATCAATTTCATACTGAAAATATTCTTCAATATCATTTAAGGTATAATCCCGGTTTATATCTTCTACATCCGGCGTATTGGTTGCCGAAGTTGGTGGTGTAGAAGTGGTTGGGGAGTTACCTTCGTGGCGGTTATACTTTTTATAACGCTGTAGCACATTATACTTGCTTATATCGTAATCATCTCCTAAATAATAATGGTAATTATCGCTTGAAGGATCGTTATTAGCAGATTGATAAACTTGAGATCCGGTACCAAAATTGTTTATTAGCTTAGATAAATAAGCTGTGTCGAAATGCGAACGTTCACCACTTATATCAAATCCATCTAAACCAATATCTTGTTTTAATCTTGCATCCGGATCCGCATCGAATGCAAAGTTAATGATAGGAGTTCGGGGTACTCTAGCCCAAGCTGTAGTATCCACATATTGTTCGTTGATATTATCGGTTTTGGGTATTCCGTTTTCTGCCGACTTTCTGCTATCGCGTAGGATATCCTCCGAAATATTTCCCAAATTGATATACAATTTTCCGTTGTTTGCCGGATTGGGATTCGACAAATAAGGATCCATTACCCAAAGTTCGATATAATCAATATTTGCTGCTTCAAAATCATTGTTGTCAATTTTACGCATGATACCTGCCCAATTTCTGGTTGGGTTTATAAAAGTATCGCCGGGACTAACCTCACTTGCCAGGTAATTGTAATTATACGGACCTCTTTCCTTCGGGTAAAATGCCAAATCAAATGTTGGAATATTGCTCGGCATACCGGATTGAATCTGGCGATTCGGATATATTTCGTGTACATCTACCTGACGCATCCTGTGATCCGATAACATATCGTTGTCGTCTTTGATATGCTGAGGAGTAAAATTATCTTTGGCATAAAATGTAGTTGCAATCGAATACCATGCAAGATTACCGCGATGGTAGCCGTATGCCAAGTTGTCGAGTAAATTACCTTCCGGTATTAAATCAATTTGTCCTTGCGGTGCACTGGCAAGCACCCAACTGTTTCCAAGTCGCAAATCGATTTGCGATTCGCTGTTTTCAAAATCATCCAAATAAGCAGTTCCATCTTGTGCGAGTGAACTTTGCACACCGGGAAATAAATGGGCATACTCCCCTGCTATGGTTACCTGCGATTTCTCCTTTGTTTCGATGAATGGAATTTTATCAACCAGTTTGGTTAACATCCTCGATTCCGATTTATAACTTCCATCCAACCCGATAATCAAATTAGAAATCGGCTCATCCCCTAAATTAACCTTTGGTGTTAATGGTCGTTCATTCAAGTATAAAACAGTACCACCGAATAAAACATTGTCGGTCATTTTGTAATCCAAACGGGTTCCAACCAAGGTTTTTTGTTGCACACTAAACAAGGAATTGCTTTCGGATGAAACCCGAATAACTGCTCCCGAATTGAGTAATCCGGTATTGAGAATTTTAACCCGGCCAATATTATAATCCACTGTATAGTCTACGTTTTCGGTTAATGGCGCACCATTGGCAGTTACTTTTACCGAACCCCTTGGGATATTGGTGGCATTAAGGGATACTTCCGAACTGGATTGCCCTTGCATGGTTCCACGAATAAAAAACTTATTGTATTGGGGTAACTGAGATGCGGCAAAGCGAGTTGAATCATATAATTCGAAAAAGCAGTAGTATCTGGCTTTGGTTGGATTACTGGCAAATTTTTGTTGCAGATAACTACCAAAAGGTTCCACCACGGGAAAGAAAATTCGTCCTTGTTGCGAGTTAATGGTTAGTCCATCGTAAAAATCGAATAAACCATCAGGTGCACGTTCCAATTGTGTATTCACATTATCCAGGTTCATTACCTGAATAAGCGGTTTACCGGTTAAGGCCGGTTCGTTTTGAATTGGAATATAATTTAAATCGGCACCGGAAGGGTCATCGGCATAAATGATACTAAGTTTAAAATCTTTCTGCTGTATCCCATAAGTTCCTAATGAATAAACATTCTTCATCATCAAATCCCAAATTGGCAAATCCGGCCGTAGCGAAGGACCTTTTAACATTTTCAGAAATAACACATTTGGTTTTTCTTGATTTTGCGGAATATCTGTACTGAACTCTCCTACCCGATAAATTTCTCCATTCAAAGTATACTCAAAAGATACACAAAGTACATCGTCGTTATTTAAAGTTTGGTTAAGGGAAATATATCCCATTCGGGTATTTACTGTAAAATCATTGGCACTCAGTAAACGCGCATAACTCAACATCTGAAACTGAGAAATAGGTTGAAGACCTGTTGACGATTGGTCGCCGATTAATTCGCTTTGCACATTTGAACTCGAACGTAAGCGAACGGTATCCGGATTAACTCCTTTACCGGATAGGTAGGCATACAAAGAATTGGAGTTGTTATCCGGACCGCGATATTGCGAATTTACAGCCCATCCTTTGTTGTCGCGTTTATTGGTTTCTCCTAAATCCTCAAATCCCACGATATCGCGTGAACCATTGAATGAACCCGAACGATTGGTTACCCAAACTTCAACCCTGTTAATGATTATAGGTGAACCAACAATTGGTAAAGCTTTCATCCATTCGTCGTAATTATCTCTAAAAAACTGAGATAAAAAGTAATGGCGGTTTTGGTCGTAATTATCGGATTGGATATCAAACTTGGTGGTTTGAGCGCCTCCGGTTATTTCCGTTTCGGTTGTTTTTCCTCTTTGTTGGGTAAAAATGCTGGTTACTTTTAATTTTCCAAATTGCATTTCCGTTTTCACCCCAAACAAACTCTGGCTTCCTCTGATTAAAGTTGAAGTAAGCGGCAAACTAACGTTACCCAATTCTATTTTGCGAATGATATCATCTTCCTTACCTGAATAATCTAATTTTACTTGGTTTTCAAAATCAAACGTTGCTTCGGTATCGTAATTGATATTGACTTTTAATTTATCGCCAATACTTCCTTGCACATTCAATTGAATCTTTTGGCGAAAATCGAATTGTCCGGTAGTTTGTTGGTTTGGAGGAAAAGCAGGATTTCGAACCGTATTGAATAAACCCTGGAATATTAATTCTGCAGTTCCACGCGGACGAATGTCGACTATGCCGCTTCCAAAAATGCGTTCAAAAACTTTGGGTCCGATCTTAAGTGGCGGAATAATTCCGGAACCGCTTGCAAAATTATTGGCTTGTGCCCTTTGGCGGAAATAGGCGTTATTTTGGCGGTTACCATCTTCTTTCATCTGGTCTTTGATTGAAACTGAAGCAGGCAAACGATAGGGCTGACGACCAATATTGGAACTGTAGTTGTAAGAATTAGATTCGGGGTCGAGTTCGTATTTATTTTTAACCGAGGAAGGTTCACCCAAATCAAAAGGATTACGCGAACTGGTTCGTTCATAAGGCTTGCGATCCCGCACCGGATAACGAAGTTTTACTTTTCCGGTATCTGCACCGTTCGAATCAGGAGGTAACAATAAAAAGGTAAAATCAAATGCCGGGAGGATGTTGGGAGCAGGCAAAACAATGGCTGTTGCTTCACTGATGAACCCCATCAGAAAAGCAATAGTTACCGAAAATGATATGTTTTTAATACTTGGACTACTCAACTAGTAGAAATGCGCCATCAAATAATTTTTAGTGTGTATTTTACCAAATCCTCTACTGAGTAATCGGGGTTTTGTTGTTTAATTTTAGTAATGCCTTTTTCAGCCTCTGCCTTTGAAAAACCTAACATCAACAATGCTGCAAGCGCTTCATCAAATGCCGAACCCCTGGTTCCGCCTGATAAATTCATTTCATATCCATCACTCTTTCCAACTTTATTTTTTAAATCAATCACCACTTTTTGTGCTGTTTTCTCCCCTATTCCTTTCACCGTCTTGATTAACGCCCAATTGCCCGTGATTATTGCCTCTCTGATATCGTTTGGTTTAAGAGCAGAAAGCATTAATCGCGCCGTATTAGGACCTACGCCACTCACCGAAATCAACTGAATAAATAATTGCCTTTCACTTTCTTCTACAAAACCGTATAAAGTGTGGCTATCTTCCTTAATTACCAGGTGGGTAAACAACTTCAACCTTTCTCCATTGCCAATGTTTTCATATGTATGCATCGAAATATTAATGGCATATCCTATTCCATTGCAATCAATTACTACATAAGCGGGAGTTTTGGTAATTAGTTTACCATCTATATGATAAATCACAATCGGTTTCTGGTTAGTTTTAAAGTTAGGGGCGCTAAAATAAGGATTTCCCACGATTTGTAAAGGATTTAACCTCATTTAGAAAAAAATTATAAGAATAGACGTTTGGTTCGTTTTCTATCCTTTGGGCGTTCCCCCGCTTGCCAAAAACTACGTTGCCTTTATCGGGATTATTCTTTTAGAGGTTATTTTCCATAGGCAACTTGTTTTTGTGCGGCGGCGGTCGGTCCTCGCGGCTCGCTTTCCCAGGAGTACCTGGGAAGAGCTCAAACAAACCGCTCTGGACCTAACGCGGGAGTCTCCATTAAAAGAATCTTTGAAATGTGAAGGTGTAATTCCAATTCATTGTTGTCCGGGATAACATATTTTAAATTCATTTGAACAGAATATGGATAAAGGATTAGGCTTGATTTAATAGATAATAGGCTTACTTGATAAAAAATTTAAACTTTGAAATTAGAAACCACAAAATAGTTATCCAATTGTTTCACAAAAGTTTCCAATTTAAGTTGAAGTATCCGGTGAGACAGCTGCCGGGTGAGGGATCGCAGCGGAAATCCCCTGTAGTGTGCGTATTCGCGCTACTACAGGGATTGCAGCGAAGAGCCCGACCCGACGCAGGAGAGGCACCCCCATATTTTCATTTTTTAATTTCCCCGGACACTAGTGATTCCAATGCACGCATTCTTATTATTAAACCCAGAATGAAAACCTTTATTCAAGTTCCATTTAATTCATGTACTACCAACATGTATATGTTAAGCGGATTTAACCGCATTTCGAAAAAAAATAATTCCCGGGAATTTCCCTGAAAAATCCCCAAATCATGTACCCTCGGGTTAAGCAGAATTTTAGTAAATTTGTTAAATCATGCTTATATCCCTTAATTACCCGATGGAAATTAGGTTTTTCTTCCTTAAACGTTTGCTGGTATTGGTTTTAGCCGGCTTGTTGATTACAGCTACTGGTTTTGCACAAGCCAAGGATGGTACTTATAAAGAATTTTATACCAGTGGAAAAATAAAGGTTAAAGGTCACCTTAAAGACGGGTTAAAAAATAAGCAATGGCTTTATTATGATGAATCCGGCAAGTTAAAACTAAAGGAAAAATGGTCGGCCGGCCAATTGCAATGGAAAGCCGAATATGAGGATGGAAAAGTAGTACGTTTGATTGATAAAGATGGAAATGTGAGGGAAAAATCCAAATGTGGCTGTTAATTAGTTGTATATACAAACTTTTAACCCCTTAATTTGTATTCTTAATAGAAACGATGAAGATTTTACTTTCTTACTTAAAAAACTACAAACCACTTATTGCCTTGGCTTTGTTACTTGCCAGCATCAACCAGGTATTTTCGCTTCTCGATCCTTATATTTATGGTAAAATTATTGATCGTTTTGCCTCTAAACCCGGACAATTCAGTGAAGAGGAATTTCTTTCGGGAGTAGGGATATTGATTTTGGCAGCAGTTGGTGTTGCGATGGTAAGCAGGATTGCCAAAGCTTTTCAAGATTATACCTTAAACCTGATTATCCAAAAATTTGGAGCCGCCATTTATACCGATGGTTTACAACATTCATTAGGATTACAATTTCAGGAATTTGAAGACCAACGAAGTGGCGAAACGCTGAATATTCTGCAAAAGGTTCGTTCGGATTCCGAAAAGTTTATCATGAACTTTATCAATGTATTTTTCACCAGCGTGGTTGGAATTGTATTTGTATTTATTTACTCCATCAGTGTGTATGTGTGGCTTATTCCAATATACTTTTTTGCTACCTGGTTATTGGGTTATATAACCAGTATACTGTCAAAGAAGATTAAAGCGGTTCAAAAAAATATTGTAAAAGAAACCAATATTCTGGCAGGTTCAACCACCGAAAGTTTACGTAATATCGAATTAATAAAAAGTCTTGGATTAACCAGCCAAGAAGTGGTTCGTTTAAACGATGCCACCATGAAAATCCTGAAGCTTGAGTTGAAAAAGGTAAAAGATATACGAAGCATCAGTTTTGTACAAGGAACCTTTGTAAATCTTTTGCGACAAACCATTTTGTTTCTATTAATGTACCTTATGTTTAAGGAAAAAGTTTCGCTTGGACAATTAATGACTTTGCAGTTTTATTCTTTTTTTATTTTCGGACCATTACAGGAAATTGGCAATGTGATATTAAGTTATAGAGAGGCTGAAACATCTTTAAATAATTTCGATCGCATCATGAATTTACCTGCCGAACCTGTTCCTTTAAATCCAACCCATATCGGAAGAATTGATACCTTACAATTTGAAAAGATTGGATTCTCACATAAAACTTCTTCCGGTAAAGCACTAGAGAATATAAATTTTGAAGTAAATAAAGGCGAAACCATTGCATTTGTTGGACCTTCGGGTTCAGGAAAAACAACCTTGGTTAAATTGCTGGTTGGATTATACAAACCACAGGAAGGTAAAATTACCTTTAACCATATCGATGCCGAAGAAATAGAATTGAATGAACTTCGTCAACAAATTGGCTTTGTAACCCAGGATACCCAACTCTTTTCTGGTACAATTAAAGAGAATTTATTGTTTGTAAATCCACATGCAAGTGATGAAGAAATTAATACCGTTTTGCATCAATCGGCTTGCCAGAATTTATTAGAGAGAAGCGACAAAGGAATAGATAGTATAATAGGAGAAGGAGGAATGAAAATTTCGGGGGGAGAAAAACAAAGATTGTCTATTGCACGTGCATTATTACGTAAACCACAACTCATTGTATTTGATGAGGCAACTTCATCTTTGGATTCTATAACGGAAGAAGAAATTTCGAATACGATAAGGAGTGTTTCAAATACAGGTCAACATATAACTGTAATTATTGCACACCGTCTATCTACCATCATGCATGCAGATAGAATATATGTGCTGGAAAAAGGTCAAATGGCCGAAACAGGAAATCATGAACAGTTGCTTGCTGAAAAGGGATTGTATTATGCGATGTGGCGTCAGCAAATTGGTGAAAGAAGAGGCGTTACGGTTTAATTAAGCTGCATGTTCAAATCCATACATTTCACCGTATGTTTTTAAACTGTCTCTTAAAATTCTTCTTGCTACAAAAATTCTTGTTTTAACTGTTCCAATCGGAATATGCAAAATCGCTGCAATCTCATGGTATTTAAATCCACTGAAATTCATCGTTAATGGTTTTTTTAAATTCATGGGCAATTTTTCGATTGCTGATTCTATATCCTTGCGCATAAATTTTAAATCCCCATCATTTTTTACAGCCGGAGCAACGGTATCTAAATAATAATCGTTATCGGTTTGATCGATAAAGGTATTACGCTTTACCATCCTACGGTAATTATTAATAAACGTGTTTTTCATGATGGTATATAACCAACCTTTCAGATTGGTTCCATCTTCAAACTTGGTTCTATAGGTTAACGCCTTTAACATGGTATCTTGTACCAAATCATTTGTATCTTCAACATTTCTGGTTAGTTGGTATGCATAACTGCGCAACGTTTTACCTTCCCGTTGTACCAAACTATTAAATTCAATGGTTGTCATTTTGTTTATGTTTATTGATGAATTGTTAAACAAATTTAGGATTGATTTTTGTATACACAAGTATTTTTGTTTAATTAATTGTTAATTTTGTTAAACAAATTATAAACTATTGATTACCAGTGATTAAAAAAATTAATTTAGAAAAATAAATACCATATCCTTGCTGTTTTAACTTAAAAAAGTCCAAAGTGCGACATTTTAAAGCTATTTACTTTATCGCTAACCAAACAAAAAGTTGGCATAATGGTTAAGTGAATATTGCCATTCGCTAAATAAATAATACAAGTACCTTTGTAACAAATATGGAAGTTTCCGTTTCCCGTAAAACCAATTTTAATGCTGCACATAAGCTCGAAGTCAAATCATGGACCCCTGCGCAGAACAAAGAATATTTTGGATTATGCAACAATGGAAATTACCATGGACACAATTACACCTTAATTGTTACCATTACCGGTCCGATAGATCCTATCACAGGTTATCTGATGGATTTAAAAGTTTTAGGCGAATTGGTTAGAACAGAAATTGAAGACCGGTTTGATCACCGGAATTTAAATTTAGATACCGAAGAATTTAAAAACCTGAATCCGACCTGTGAAAATATTTCGGTAATAATATGGAATATTTTAAGACCAAAAATTGAACACAAACACAAACTGAAAGTTACCTTATATGAAACCGAAAGAAACTTTGTTGAATACAGTGGAAAAGAATAAACACTTCGAAGAATCAGGTGAAAGCCATGCTTCTTTTTCTTTGGAAACTCCTTTGAGAGCGGATGCTTTTGAAGTAGATGATGAATTAAAAATTGAATTGATTGAAAAACATTTCAAAGAAATCATGTTGATTTTAGGTTTAGACTTAAACGACGACAGTTTAATGGGAACTCCTCACCGCGTTGCCAAAATGTATGTAAAAGAAATCTTCTCCGGTTTAAATCCGTTGAACAAACCAAACGTCAAACTATTTGAAAACAAATACCAGTATAAAAATATGCTGGTCGAAAAAAACATAAGTTTACACAGTGTATGCGAACACCATTTTGTTCCGATTATTGGTAAAGCACATGTTGCCTATATTCCCAATGGGAAAGTAGTTGGCCTATCCAAATTGAATCGTATTGTACGATACTTTGCTGCTCGTCCGCAAGTGCAAGAACGCATGACGATTCAGATTTTAAACATGTTAAAAGAATCGCTTCAAACCGAAGATGTTGCCGTCATCATCGAAGCCGACCATTTATGTGTTGCCTCTCGTGGAGTACAAGACCAAACCAGCAATACCATCACAGCAGAATACTCCGGAAAATTTATTGATACCAAGGTGAGAGAAGAACTGTTGAGTTTGATCAATATGGATAATATGTAAGGAGTTATGAGTTATGAGTTATGAGTTATGAGTTGAACCTACCGGTATTCTGGATAATTAACTTTTAGTAAAAACCAGGCACCAGACACCTGGCACCAAGCACAGTTATGAGTTAGGAGTTGAACCTACTGGTATTCTGGATAATTAAATTATGTCGTACTAAAACACAAATAAACTTAGTTCTTAGCAGTAAGGGAATTGCGCATTTTTATGGTTAAGCCACTTATCACCAGCTCATACGAATGGTCTATCAAATTCAAAATTTCTTTGTCGGGTAAATCCAAATTATAGGTAATGGTGTTCCAATGAACTTTGCTCATGTGGTAACCGGGTTGTACCGCTTCGTAAGTACTTCTTAATTCAATAGCACGTTCCGGATTGCATTTAAGATTGGCAGCATTCGGATCACTGAAGGATGTTAAAGCAAACATCTTCCCTCCTACTTTATACACCAAAGTATCTTCTCCAAAGGGAAAGGTTTCTTCCGCTCCCGGTTTTAATAAACAATATTCCCGGAACTGCTCGATATGCAAAATCAGATTTTTATAATCTTATATCCTAAGGTAAAGGTTACCATTCCAAATCCTGTTGTATAATTCGTGTTATGACCGAACACACTGCTATAAACCGCATCACGTCCCAATGAAGTTAAATTGGTATCGTATCGCAAATCCACACAAAGTTTACCCAGATCAAATCCTACACCTGCTTGCACTCCCCAAGCTGTATTGTAATAAAAATCGTTAGCATACAAATTATCTTTCATGGTTGGTGTGGCTTCCTGACTTGTTCCAAGGAAAGTCATGAGTGTTGGACCGGCATTTAAACGGATTACACCAACCAAACTATACCCAACCAGGGCAACAATATCCAATGTATTGATGGTATTGGTATACGAACCAACTCCAACTTGTTCAAAAGCACCAACACGTTGTGAAAAGTTTATTTCAGGTTGAACAAAAAATCCAAGTAAACTTGCCCTTCCAAAGGCGCCTACAAGCAATCCGTTTTGTACCTTACCTTCCGAGATGTTTGGAATTTCTGTGGTAAGGTTTCCATTGTTAACTCCTGCTCTGATTCCTAGTTGTATGCCCTGACCAAACGATACCATCGAAAGGAGGAGCATTAAAAAACTTAAAAGATACTTTTTCATATTTGGTTTGTTTGGTCAAAAATAACCGAATTTTAGAATAACACAATTTTTTTGAAAATGCAGGATTAAACATACACACGGACACTAACCACAGATTACTTTTTTTGCCACAGATTACACGAATTACACAGATTTTAAAACCGATATAGAAACCCCATAGGGGTGACATTATTGTAAAAAAATAGATAAGTCGCAACCCAAACCCCGGCGGGGTGACATTATTGTTCGATTAACTAGAAACAAATTTTTTAACCGCAAAGATGCGCAAAGATTAACGCAGAGAACGCAGAGTTTGTAAAAATGATATTAGATTGGCATAAAGCCAAAATTGAAGTTCATGATTAAAAGTTGCGTCAAACTAAATGCTGATCGCTGACCACTCTTTTTAGCCACAGATTACACAGATTGCTAAAATAATATTCCTAGTTGGCATGAAGCCAAGGGAATCACCTATGCGTTAAAAGTAAACTAATATATCAATGAACCGTGAACTGAAAACCGTGATCTGTTCACTGACTGCTGACCACAGATTACTTGGATTTAACCACAGAGACACGGAGACACAGAAGTATGTATTCGTTTGGCATAAAGCCAAAAATATTGTCATTGCTGTGATAAATGACTAATAACTTTTGACTGACCGCTGATTGCGGATCGCTTTTTTAGCCACAGATATAGAAGAAATGAGTGAATGTGTGAATGAGTAAATGAGTGAATATTTAAGCGTCGCGAGAAATGTTGGAAATTATTGTAGCCGCATACACAAATTATAAAACCCCATCGGGGTGACATTATTGTAAAAAAATAGATAAGTCGCAACAAAAACCCCATCGGGGTGACATTATTGTTCGATTAACTAGAAACAAATTTTTTAACCGCAAAGATGCGCAAAGGTTAACGCAGAGAACGCAGAGTTTGTAAAAATGATTTTAGGTTGGCATAATGCCAAAATTGAAGTTCATGATTAAAAGTTGCGTCAAACTAAATGCTGATCGCTGACCACTCTTTTTAGCCACAGATTACACAGATTGCTAAAATAATATTCCTAGTTGGCATGAAGCCAAGGGAATCACCTATGCGTTAAAAGTAAACTAATATATCAATGAACCGTGAACTGAAAACCGTGATCTGTTCACTGACTGCTGACCACTGACCACTCTTTTTAGCCACAGATTACACAGATTGCTAAAATAATATTCCTAGTTGGCATGAAGCCAAGGGAATCACCTATGCGTTAAAAGTAAACTAATATATCAATGAACCGTGAACTGAAAACCGTGATCTGTTCACTGACTGCTGACCACTGACCACTCTTTTTAGCCACAGATTACTGAAAATGGTATTTGCGTTTAGCATGAAGCCAAGAAGTTGATAATGGCTGAGGAATCACAGTTCACTGATCCCTTACCCCCAATCACTAATCCCTTATCACTGACCCCTAATTACTAACTCCTTTATATCGCCACAGATTACACAGAAGAAGCATTAGATTGGCATAAAGCCAAAATTGGTTCATTGATTAGTTACTAATGACTAGTGTCGTTAACCCAACATTAGGCTTATCGGAGTCGATTCAGTTTCAATTACCTAACTCCTGCCTCCTGCCTTTTGCCTCCTGCCTTATAATTGAACTATGCACTAAGCACCATGCACCAAGCACTAATCACTATGCACTAAACACCAACCACTATTCCCTTCTAATTCTTCGTTGGCAAATACCCGTACTCTTTTCCTAATCCTAACTGGTTCGATAAAAAATTATCCGGATACGTAACGGTAACATCGGTTATTTTATCACCATTCATCACAGGTGTTAATTTTGGTTGGATGAATCCTTTGTAAGCAGCAACATTTAATTTTTCGAAACGCTCGCGTATTTCTTTCAATAAGGTTTGATCCACTTTAACGCCGTAACCTTCAACCAATGCAGTTGCTGCGGTATAATCGCCTTCCGATTTGATGCGTTGAATTTCCTTTAATAATTCGCCAAACAACACACGCAGTTTTGCATAGTCATTTACTTTTACAAAAGATTTTCCGTCTTTCTTCACCCACTCTATTACGTTATCTTTTTTACCTTTTTCGTAAGCCCAACCTGCCACCAGTTGGCGGTTTCGCATATGTGCCTCTTCCAAATTTTCACCTAATTGTATGCGGGTTAATTGGGTAATTAAACCATTGCGGATATAATTGTCGTATTCTGTTTTTCCAACTTCTAAAGATGGCATCACGCCTATTTCAACTAATTTATTATCCATCACATAATACAAGGCAACCAAATCAGCTCTAGCTTCTTCGAGGGTGCTTGCATAATTTTTTAAGGTTTGATCCGGATCTCCAATTCCTTTGTTTATTTGTCCGGAAGCATGTCCAATTACTTCATGCATATCAGTGTGCAAATCAGAACCAAGTGCACCAAATTCGGAATTGCGTTTTATTTCTTCTTCGCTAAAGGCAAACTCTTTCATCATCGGACTTTTTGCACCCACTACATTGTATGCATGTACAATATTTCCAAGCGATACCGATTTGCTTCCATGTTGTTGGCGAATCCAATTTGCGTTTGGTAAGTTTATTCCGATTGGAGTGGAAGGAGCACCATCACCGGCTTCTTGAATAACAGTGATCACTTTTGCAGTTATTCCTTTCACTTCTTTCTTCTTGTGATTTGGCATAATTGGCGAATTGTCTTCGAACCATTGGGCATTCTCAGCAATTTTCGCAATGCGTTTGGTCGCTTCCATATCTTTCATCGAAACTACACTTTCATACGAAGCACGTTTACCAATTGCATCACCATAAACTTCAATAAAACCATTAACCACATCTAAACGCGATTCGGTATCGTTCACCCATGCAATATTGTATTCGTCCCATTTTTTTAAATCCCCTGTTTTATAATATTCAACCAACAAAGCCAATGTTTTTCTTTGCTGTTCATTCTCTGCTACACCAACTGCTTTTTCTAACCAATACACAATTTTTTCGATTGCCGGCGAATACATTCCTCCAACTTTCCAAACCTTCTCTACCAACTGACCATTTTCTTTAATCAATTTTGAATTTAATCCATAAGATATAGGTTGGGTATCGTCCTTCACCATCATTTTATCATAATAGGCTTCCACTTCTTTTTGGGTAACTCCTTCATAAAAATTATTGGCTGAACCTGTAACATTGTCAACTCCCTGGGCCAGATCCACAATCTTAGCATCTACCTTTGGATCGAACATAACCGGTTGTAACATACTTAATAAGGCATCTGTAGTATTACCATTCGTAGGCAATAATTTTTCATCGATACTTTTTACCACTTGGGAGAAATAATCGAAACTACATTCCGGAATAAATTTAAGGTTCGAATAATGGTGGTGAATTCCATTGGAAAAGAATACCCGTTTTGCGTAGGTTTCAAGGTTTTTCCATTCTTCCGAAGTTTTATCTCCGGTATAATTTTCCAAAACAGCTTCCAACGTTTTGCGTATGGTTAGGTTGTGTTTGTATTTTTGGTCGTAAATAATATCTCTACCGCAATTGGCAGCTTCGGTTAAATAATATGCCAGTTCTTTTTGTGAAGCAGTAAGCTCTTCAAATCCGGGAATCTGGTAACGCAATACTTGCAAATCGGCAAAACGATCGCATTCTACTTTAAAGGTTTCCGTGTTGTTAGCTGATTGTTTGTGGTCGTTTTGGCAGCTTTGAAACACCAATGCGGCACATATTATGGAAGTCATGGTTAAAATTTTCATGGTTATAATTAAATTATGATACGGGGACGTGAAATAAGGGGAAAGCAAACGAATTTCAAAATGATTTACATGAAAGGGATACAAATTAGTTTTTACGGTAATATCAAGTTTAAATAAGCGTATAGATAATCCTAGAAATATTACCTTTACCTTTGACATTACAGGAAGAAATGCTGAAAATATAAATTTCGATCTGATTGTAGTTAAAGAAACTATTAAACTATTACAATGAAGAAAACATTATTAATAATGATTCTATTTTCAGGATTCAATGTGTTTGGATCGAATGTCATTGATAGTTTAATTCTCTTGCCTAGAAATCCTGTTATCGGTGAAGTTGTCAAAATTATTTGTAAATCCAGATTCGGTACCTCCCCTTGCGAATTAGATAGTTTTGGTGTAGAAATTAATAATAATGAAATTCATATTCATGCATATCATTTATTAGGTGGGGCAACAGTGCCATGCCAATCAACAGATACGATTGAAATAGGGCAGCTATCATCAGGTGATTATATGTTGTATTATAGTTATTATGGAAAAAGTGATACACAATATTATGACACGGATACACTTGAATTTTTAGTCTTTGTATGTATACAAGTAAATGACGTTGAAAAGCAAAATACGGTTTCACTTTATCCAAATCCTGTAAAAGATCAACTCACCTTGGTTGACATCAGAAATCAATTCGATCTGACAGAGGTTGTAATTATCGAGCAAACAGGTAAAGCAGTTTGTACCATTCGTATGGAAAATCCAACCAATAATTCCTTTGATGTTTCTTCCTTGTTTAGTGGTGTGTACATTTTGCAATTAAGGAGAAAAGATGGAAGTATTTATCATAGCAAATTGTTCAAGGAATAAAATTTTAAATTGAGCTTATATCAGTCTGTAAATTCCAACTTGTAAATCACTCCTTCTTTTATGGCACCAATTCCCGGTTGTCCCAAAACATATATTTCACCATTGGCATCCTCTCCAAAACTATTGATAGAAAATGATTCAATGGATTTATCGATGGATAATTCATCCATTCGCCAATTCGTTCCCGAAATGCCAACAAATAATTTCCCCATCCAATCGCCAAAAATATATTTGCCTTGCATCGATTTTGTTAGGCCTCGATATACATAACCACCGATAATACAAACCCCAACCTCATGTGTATATTCTATAATTGGTAACACCAAATTATTGCGGTTGCAATTTGTTTTGGGATTAAAGCAATGGTTTCCTTCCATGATACGCCATCCATAGTTTTTTCCTTTTTCGATGATATTTATTTCTTCGTATTCCTCCTGACCAACATCGGCACAAAACAATTTACCGGTAACTTTATCAAATGAAAACTTCCATGGATTGCGTAAACCGGTTGCCCAAATTTCCGATTTAACCGGTTTGCCAACAAAAGGATTGTCGGACGGTACACGATATCCACTCGATGTATTTACATCCACACGCAAAATTTTACCAAGAAGGGTTTGCATGTTTTGTCCGTTACCAATACTTCCATGCTGGTCGTTTGCTCCGCCTCCATCACCCACTCCAATATACAAATAACCATCTTTCCCAAACACCAGGTGTCCACCATTGTGGTTTGATTCGGGTTCTTCTATTTCTAAAATTATTCTTTCACTATTCCAATCGGCCTTATCAGGATTTGATTTTTGAACCAGGTATTCGGCAATTACACTTTTATGGTTGCTTCCACTTTGTTTACTCGCAGCACTATAATACACATAAAATTTCCCATTGTTTTTGTATTGGGGATGAAATGCCAAACCGAGTAATCCTCTTTCTGAATATACATTTAATTGCTTCAATAATCGGTTGCGAATATCAAGAAACGGTTCAACTTGAATTTGATAGCTCTTTATGATTCGTATGATTCCATTTTGTTCGCAAACAAACAAACGATTGCTGCCATCTGCAGGAAAATCCATGGCAACCGGCGAATTTATTTTTCCGTTGATTGGAATTAATTTTACAGTGTTTTGTGCATTACAACTAGCGAGGTATATAAAAACACCTAATACAGTTAATAGATTCATTCTTTCAATATTTAACTTTTAAACCATTTAAAATTCAACGTTAAGTTCACCTTATTGATTACATAATTTAATGTCAATAAAAGTCTCATATTTTATACGATCAAGCACTTTTTATGGAGATTTGCGTGAGGGATTGAAACGGAAATCCTTTTTTGTACCCAAAAAAGATTGAAGTGGAAAGCCCGGCCCCGTTGGCAAATTAAATGCTAAATTAAAAAGAATGAATTTAATTGCCAACGGGGACACGCCCAAAAGTAAAACAATTTACCTTCAATTAACCGATATGATTTCTTACTTTGCTTAAAAATGGTATTAAAAGATATAAAATCTGATTTGGACCGAAAGGTAAAACAATATAACCATAAATCGTTTATTGCTTTGGATCCTATTTCTATTCCACACCAATTTACCAAAAAGGAAGACATTGAAATAGCAGGTTTATTTGCAGCGGTTTTTTCTTGGGGACAACGAATCACCATTCTAAATAAAAGCAATGAATTGATGGAAAGAATGAAACATAAACCGCATGATTTTATTTTAAACCATACGAAAACCGATTTAAAACGCTTGGTTGGATTTAAACACCGAACTTTTAATGATACCGACTTGTTATATTTTGTAGCTGTTTTACATGATTGGTATAAAGACAATGAATCGCTCGAAACTGCCTTTACCAATGGCATGCGTAAAAATGATAGTTCTGTAGAAAATGGATTAAATCATTTCAGAAATGTATTTTTCAACCGCGAGAATTGTTCGTTACGAACCAGAAAACATATTCCATCTCCTTTACAAAAATCGTCGTGTAAACGAATTAATATGTATTTGCGGTGGATGGTTCGAAAAGATAAATCGGGTGTAGATTTTGGAATTTGGAATCAAATAAAATCGGCACAATTAATTTGTCCGCTCGATGTTCACGTACAAAGAGTGGCCATACACTATGGTATTTTAACTCGTACCCAAGCCGATTGGCAAGCAGCCATTGAGCTAACCAACAACTTAAAAAAATTTGATTCGCATGATCCTGTTAAATATGATTTTGCTTTGTTTGGAAGTGGCGTTAATGGGGATGGGGAATGGGTGATGGCTAATGGCTGATGGCTGATAGGTGATAGGTGATGGCTGATGGCTGATGGCTGATGGCTAAATCGACGTCGCGCAATCCGTAATTCGTAATTCGTAATTCGTAATCCGTAATCCTTAATCCGTAATTCGTAATCCATAATTCCTATATTGCAACATTCCACTCATATCTTATATCTTATATCTCATAACTTATATCTAATATGTCGTCGCATCATTTCGTAAAAGAAGGCCAAGAACCGGCACTGATTATTGCCAATGGGGAATCGTGCTCAATGGAGTTACTTGAACAATTATTGGAATGGAGTCCGTTTGTGATGGTATTGGATGGTGCGATACACCGGGTGTTAAACTATAAAATAAAAGTTGATGCTGTATTGGGCGATTTTGACAGAGCCATCGATATTGAAGAAATGATGAAAGACCAATATCCGGTTCAGATAATTCACACCCCGGATCAAAACAAAACCGATTTGCAAAAAGGTATAGAATACTTGATTGAGAAAGGATATGTTGCCGTAAATATTTTATGGGCAACCGGAAAACGTGCCGATCATACGTTATCGAATATTACGGATATGGTGCGATACAAAGACAAAATAAATATAGTGGTTCGCGATGATTACTCAAAGATTTTTTGCTTGCCAAAATCTTTTAAGCAAAGGTATCAAGCAGGAACCCCAATTTCGTTGTTTCCGGTTGGAATAGTTACCGGAGTTACCACCGTCGGACTTACTTACGAAATGCATAACGAAACCTTAACGTTAGGATATAAAACAAGCAGCAGCAACGAAGCAAAAGCGGATGGGATGGTAGAAATAAAATACGAAACAGGGGATTTGCTCTTGATGGAATGTAAGGATTAGGGAAATTATTGTATTCGGGTGTTCGGCTCGCGAGCCGAACCTACCGAGTCGAACTTACCGAGTCCAACATACTTAGTCGACCCTCAAAATGTGATGAAATTTAGATTTATCAATACTTTCGTTACAAATTTGCATCAAATTATTTGCAAGGTTTCAGTTCAAAAAATTAATAAGCTTGCAAGTTCAGTTGATCAATTTATACTATCCATTATCAGCGACAAAGGTTGAATCTTCATTTTATCTAAAAAGTTTTTCGGAGCTGGTGGCCTTCTATTTTTATGCGTAGCATTTGAGTCTCGATAATTATCGAGATGCAAATTCGGGCTGGGACTTGCAAGTAACCCACGAGCTTGCGATGGCCAGGTGCCAAGGGCGGCTTGGGTTGCGTGGGATGAGCGATTCGTAAAATGCAGCATAAAAATAGGAAGCCTTGATTTTTTCTCGCCTACGCGTAGCTTCGGCGGAGCGAGGTGTTTACTTTTTTTATCAAGAAAAAAAGTAAATGCTGGCTTGGAGCGCAAAGCTCCAAAATCTCAATAAAACAGTTAATCTGATTTTGAAATTACACATTCTTTTAAAAGGACTTTTTGAGGGTCGACTACTTAATTTTTGCTGTCATCGGATTTTTTAATCCTTTCATTTCCCTTATTTCGGCTTGCAGAGACCCAACCCAAATATCAGATTTTACCAATAATGGCACTTTATTTTCATCGTCGGTTACCCACATGGTAATTGCTTCCGAATCTTTAAATATGCGACCTTGGATTACCTGTGGTCTAACTTTTAACGCTTTGAATTTTCCTGCATCCACTTCAATAGTTTCCCTGCCTAAAAATTTAAACCTGAATTCATAATTTTTGTGATCGAGATAAAAAGTTACCGGAAAAACATCACCGGGTTGCGCATTTGCCATATCCAAACTTCTGGCAAAATAAATAGAAGAAATAATATCCTTGGTACCTTCCGGTATACTCATATTTCCTTTGCGACTGGAAACGATCCGGCGTCGGTGATCAAATACCATAAAATCAGAATCGGTATATTTTCCTTCCTTAACTTTTTTCGTAGCCTTCCAAGGAACCAATGCCTCCACGTCCATATAACTTTCAAATTCATCTTTTACGTTGAACATCATATCTACCATTCCGGTCGATTTACCATGTACTTTTAAATGATACGTTTGGCGGTCGTTAACCATCACAGGTTGATCTCCCACTTCAAAATAGCACGAACCTCCGTTTAAAACACCATAGTGAATGCGATAAGTAAGGCGTTCACCATAAGTAAATGCATTGTTGCGCATCGGTTTTAAATCATACAAAACTTCGTCGGGGGTGGCTATTTGGTCCTCCGGATTTTTACCGGCAAATGCCAGGGTAAAAACCAATAGAAATAGAATATACTTTTTCATGGTTGAAACGTTCCGAATCTTTAATACAAATCCTGTGCCGTAAATTTACACATTAAAGCTAATACCTTGTGCCAAAGGCAAATCTTTTCCATAATTGATGGTATTGGTTTGTCGGCGCATGTATACTTTCCAAGCATCCGAACCTGACTCACGGCCGCCACCTGTCTCCTTTTCACCCCCAAAAGCTCCGCCAATTTCGGCACCTGAAGTACCAATATTTACGTTGGCAATTCCGCAATCAGAACCGCCATGCGATAGATAATATTCGGCTTCTTGCAAGTTATCGGTGAAAATTGCAGAACTCAAACCTTGTTTAACACCATTTTGAAGCGCAATGGCTTCATCCAATGTTTTAAATTTAATCAGGTACAATATCGGTGCAAAAGTTTCGGCTTGCACAATTTTATAATGATTTTCAGCTTCACACAAAGTTGGTTTCACATAACAGCCGCTTTCGAAACCATTGCCTTGTAAAACTTCATTACCATATAAAACTTTTCCGCCTTCTTGCTGTAGCTTTTCGATAGCTTCCTGATATGCTTTTACGGCTAATGTATCAATTAGAGGACCAACCAAATTTCCTTCTAATGGATTCCCGATGGTTAATTGTTTGTATGTACTAATCAGCTTTTCTTTAACCAATTCGAATTTACTTTCATGAATCAACAACCTACGTGTGGTTGTACAACGCTGACCGGCAGTACCAACGGCTCCAAAAACAACGGCATGCAAAGCCAAATCGAGGTTTGCATTTTCAGTAAGGATGATGGCATTGTTCCCACCCAATTCCAGTAACGACCTTCCTAATCGATTACCCACTGCCTGTCCTACCAATTTACCCATACGAACCGAACCGGTGGCGGAGATCAATGGTATATTTTCGTCTTTAGACAACCATTCCCCAACTTTATAATCCCCATTTATCAAACAAAAAACTCCTTCGGGAACATTGTTCTCTGTTAAAACAGATGCAATTATTTTCTGACAAGCCAATGCCGACAATGGTGTTTTTTCGGAAGGTTTCCAGATACAAACATCACCGCAAACAGCGGCCAACATAGCGTTCCAGCTCCAAACAGCAACAGGAAAATTAAATGCTGAGATTACACCAACAATACCTAACGGATGCCATTGTTCGTACATGCGATGGTTGGGCCTTTCGCTATGCATACTTAAACCATATAACTGACGTGATAAACCAACAGCAAAATCACAGATATCAATCATCTCTTGCACTTCGCCCAAACCTTCCTGGTAACTTTTACCCATTTCATAGCTCACCAGTTTCCCTAAAGGCTCTTTAAATTCCCTTAATTTGTTTCCTATCTGTCTAACAATTTCACCTCGCTTTGGAGCAGGTATAGTTCTCCAAGTGACAAAAGCCTTTGAGGCAGTTTGAACAACATGCTTGTATTGCTCTTCCGTGGTATAAAAAACAGACGCAATTAACTTTCCATCCACCGGAGATTTTATTGGATTTAAACTACCTGAACCTCCACTTAATACTTGTATACCGGTATATGTACCTTCGTTTTCAGGTTTAATTCCCAGTTGATCTAAAAAATTCTCCATCCTTTTTAATTTATATATCCGCAAAAATACAGTTTCCGGTATGTGTTCATGCCAATTAATTAAAAAAAATAAATATGCAACTATTAAATAGAAACAAACAATTCCACAAATAACCTTGATTATACAGTTAAAGGTACTTAATCAAGAACTGTTGAAAAGTGAATAAGGAAGGTTGTAGATTAACAAGCAACTTTCTTTTATTTTTACCGAAATGAAGAAATTTACCAATGCCATCAGATATTACTTTTTACTAACAGGAATCGTATTTTTCAATTTTATTTTTGTAAACGCTCAAAATCTTTTATTAAAAGAATATAAAAATAATGCTTCCATAAAATGGGTTGCAGGTAGTATTGCCTGTAATACCTTATGTGTTTCCGGCGATTGTGACAAAGGTAGTTTATGTGAAAATTTTTCTCCTTTTCTGGCTTCCTTCAAACACCTTCCTTCGGATTCAGCAATAACAATTCGCAACAACAAGATATACCTGAAAGATAGCTTCAAAAAAAACTTACTTGGAACTACACGCGAAACCAAAAACCTACGATTGTTATTTAATGATAAGGACCGTATTTTCTTTTATTTGATTTGTAAACCATTGCTTTTGTCTACCGACCCGGTAGCAAAAACTACACCCATCCTCAAATTGCAATCTATCCCGGTTAAGATTGGCGATTTAGAATCGAATGGCGATTTATTTCTATGCAAAGTTCCGAAAGACTTTTGGGAAAGTAACTCGATCGAATTGGGTATTGAATATGGCAAGTATTGTGGAAAAATGATTTGTGATGTTTGGCATCCTTACCACCGTTTCTACCAATTTGAAAGTAAATCGAAGGCTCTTAAGTATCCCAGAATTCCATTACTTTTAGATACAATCAGTGCTAAAACACCGGAGTCATTTCAACCCAAGAAAAAAATTATTTTACAAGTTCCATTTCCGTCAAGTAAAAAATCATTTGGTGTTGCCGAAGTTAGAACACTAATAAACAATTTGTATGAACCCGATGCTGAACTTACTTCAATAATAATCACAACCGCTCCAACATTACTTGAGGATCCGGTAAAATCGAAACAACAACAAACTGCTTTGGCAAATTCATTCTTGCAATCAATTGCTGCTAATTCATCAGGCAATAAATTTAACTCGGTTATCATGCATGGAAATGCCTGGGCATCTTTTAAAGAAGCTGTTTACACCACAAACTTATATTATCTGGCCGATAGTGGAGAAACCTATGTACGAAAGAGGTTATCAAAAGATCCGGAACTGGTACAAAAATTAATGCCTGTCTTTCAAAAATTAAGTCAGGCAAAAATTGAATTATTTATTCCTTTTGATCCGATAAAATATCCTGAACCTGTATATTGGAGAGAAAGAATGCGTAAAGCATTAGCAAATAATAACAATATGGCTGCATTGTCTTTTCAAAAAAAATTAATCCAATTATGCGGAACTGGAGAGATAGATTATACAGGTTTGATACCTGAAGGTACTTCGCCAAACCCATATAATATGGTTTTGTTTAACAACCAATGTGCCATGATGAAAGAGTATGCTCTACAAAAAACTACTTTTGAAAAACTGCGTGAAATTGACCCAAATAATCCTGTAATAAAGTTTAATTTTCTGGCAATACGTTTAAATGAAATCCGAAATGCTCCAATCGCAATTATCAGAGACTCTATGGAGATGTTACTTTCAGAATTTGTAACCATTAACAACACATCCATTCCACTGCAACTTTATCATATTTTCGAATCCAGATTTTTCTACTACCAAAACCTGTATAAAAAAGACAGAAAATTAATATCCTATAAAGATATCCAAAAGATTTCTAAAAATATTTATGCCGATGAAGCTGCCAAACTTGCCGACGATTTCGTGTTTATGGGCAGATATGATATTGCCTATCAAATATTAATCGAACACGAATTATCGATACCTGCCGGTGACAAAGAGTTGCAGCTACAATACCTGTATAGGTTACTCTACTATGGAAAATATTCAAATATAATCGACAAAAAAGAAACCTATACAGATTACTTAACCAGAATAAAAACTCTCGATAATATTCTATTTATGGATTTATTCAATTCGCATTATTTTTCTTGGCTTTTACTTGCCGACGAAGAAATTAGAAGAATATATCTGGAAGCTTTAGGAGAAATGGATATAGAATAGGGGTTAGGAGTTAGGGGTAAGTGATTAGGGGTTAGTATTGATGTGTTAATTTTTAAAGTAACCCCATTCTGTTTTTTGCCTTCTGCCTCTTGCCTTCTGCCTTTTGCCTTTTGCCTTTTGCCTTTTGCCTCATCTTTAACTACTAATCCCTAAAAACAACATTTTCCTAACTAACTTTGTAAACTGCAATACCATGGCTATAACTATTAAAGAAAAACTATACAACCATTGCAAATCGTTGCTCGAAGTGCAAATGAAAGAACTGGAAACTGCAATCGATGAAGCACAAGATTCAGCGAATTCGGAAGAGAAAAGTAGCGCCGGCGACAAGTATGAAACTTCGAGAGCTATGGGACAGATTAACCGCGATATGCATGCCAAACAATTGGCCGAAGTAATTAAGAATTCGCTAGAATTAAAAAGAATCGGATATGTAAACCCAACCCTCGAAGTATTACCGGGTAGTCTTGTGCATACTTCCGAAGGCATGTTTTATATTTTGGTTGGATTGGGTAAAGTAATTTTTGAAAACAAAACCTATATCGTGTTATCGACACGGTCCCCTATTGGGAACTTATTGTTGCACCAAAAAGTTGGCAGCAAAATTAGCTTTCAAAACAAGCAACTTGAAATAAAAGAAATATGCTAATCTATTTTATAAACTTTCGCCTGCGGTAATATAAAACACCGAATACCAACGCAAGAATAAAATAGAGATATGCTTTGTCGTATAAAAACCGCTCGAATACGGTTATATATAAACCTACCAATAGAGATGCGATAGCTAAGATAATCCAGTTGTAGATGATAATTTTTTTCATTTCCCCAAATCAAATGTTCCGCTGATTTTGTTGATTTTGTATTTGGTAAACTCGGCATTGGACTCAAATCCGGTTCCTGTTATAATTTCATCCGGTGTGGTTATCCGCACAAATTTATCGGTATAAATTAATTGGCGGCTTTCATCCCAGGTTAACAATTCGGTACGCAACGAATCGCCTTTTGAATTCACCAGTATCACATCATTCTTTGCTACCATTTTACGATCGCGCTCGTAACGGATAGCATACCGGGCCTTTAAAAAACTATCTACTTTTTTTTGTTTCGATAAAAAATAAACGGTAATTCCTTTTGGCATTTCACTTTCGTTTCTGATTTCGCCTGCAAATCTTTTCATTACCGGTGCATATACTTTTGCCCTCACCGTACCCGAATCGGTATAGCTAATAAAAACATTCTCTCCTACTTCTATGGGCAAATCAGATTTGTTTTGGGTAATCACTTTTACCTTTTCCACGTCGTTCTTACAGGCAAACAACAAGGCGAATCCGATATAGAAGAAATATCTAATCATATTTATACCGAATAAACCATTGGTCGCTGAATGTTATGCCTAATACAAAACGGATGAGCTCTTCGCGAATCAGATTATTCTCGGTGGTTCCACGCGATAAATATTCTACACTCATATTTAATTTAGACTTGGTTTTTCCCATCGGAAATCCTAATCCTGCCGATAAGCCAAAGCCTGTTATATCTTTTCCATACAAGTTAACATTGCCATTGTCGTAACGCATACCCAAACGGTATTCGATTTTATTCAAGTAATTTTTAGATGCACTAGCATCCGGAATGATGGATGCTCCAAAAGAAATTCCCAAACAGTTTTTTAGGTTATCGTTTACACCGAATGCCCGGTAAGCCGACCAATTGGTAAAATTAATATCAGTAGATAACAACCAAACCCCTTTCTTCTCAAAAGCAATTCCTGATTTTATTTCCTGTGGTAACTTGATGATTCCTTCTTGATCTACGTAATGGTCGATTGTGTCCACAGTAAATGTTGCATTTCCTCCCCATCCCAATGAACGGTTGGTAAATGAATTTTTTGCATCCAGTTCCGATGCCAATCCATACGTTAAGCCAACGGTAACTTTATACTTTTCGTTTAAACTGCGGTGGTATTGCAAACCAATCTGATAAGCAAAATCCGACACGACAATTTTTCTTTCTTCGCTTACATTGAGTTTATGGTAAGATGTATCAATGATTAATTGCTGACTTCTTTCTAAGGTTCCAAATAAGTAATTCATATTGATGCCTAAAGAAAGATTCTTGTGTAATTTTACACTTGTGCCGGTATAAAATTTGGTTAGTCCCCCACGTCCCTGCATTTGGGTGGTACCATAATAATCGGGAGAGCCTTCGTAAAGTTTTTGCAAGTTGATATTATAACCCATGGCACTGTATGGCTGCAATCCTGCCACCAAGCTTATTCCATGCTTTTGTGAAATGGGAATGGCAAGGTTAAAATATGCAAAAGCAGCATTGTCTATTTTGGTTGAGGAGGTGCTGGTGTTTAATGTTCCAAATGAGTATAAATACCCTACTTCGAATACGGTTTGTTGCAAAGAAGAATACGATGCAGGGTTCAGGTTATTAATTTCGAACGGACGACGGTAAGCTTGTGTGGTTTGACCTAACGAATAAAGCTGGGCACTTCCCGAAAAATGCAATTCGCCTAATCCAACCACCGAATATGGCGATTGGGTAAGATTCTGTGCACCAACACCAATCCCTGAAAACAATAAAAAACCTATATAAAATATCCGGCTAAGCCCCTTTTTCAACATCGAATAACAAAATTTTATTTAATCCGTACAGTACCAAATTTGGCGCTGCAAAGATGTCGTTTTTGAGTTGTTTGCCAAATAAAGCTGCATCTCCACCACATAAAATGACCTGCAAATCACCAAACTTCTGCTTATAACGCTCAATCCACTGGATTATTTCTCCCGTTATTCCATAAAATGCCCCTGATAACATCGATGTATCGGTTGTATTTCCAATCCAGTCTGTTACTTCTTTAAACTGCAATGCCGGCAATTTGTGGGTAAATTGGTGCATGGCATCGAGCCGCATCTTCAATCCCGGAGAGATAGAACCGCCATGGTAGTTATTTTGGGCGTCAATAAAATCAAACGTGATGCAAGTGCCAATATCAATAATTAAACATGCTTTATCCGGAAAAAAATGCATGGCTCCGGCAACTCCGGCTATGCGATCAACCCCAAGAGTTTCCGGTGTTTGATACAGGCTTTTAAACGGCAATTTGGATAAACCATTAACATAGGTACAAGGTATTTTAGCCTCAAGAAATTCCTTTATTGCGTTGTTTTGTTTGCCTACCAAACCAACTACTCCATACGAAATCGGATAGGTATCAAACCATTCTTTTCCAACTGTTTCGATGGTAAAGTCAGTAGACGATACTAGGCACTCATTGCCCTTAAAAACAGCTGCTTTGGAGCGTGTATTCCCAATATCTATTGCCAGTATATGCTTCAAATGATCCATTCAATTTCTTTGTGGTGAAAATACGCTAACTTTCCGTCAACTTCTAATGCCAATCGTCCGGCAGCATCCATTCCCATTACTTTTGCTGTAAATTTCCGGTTATCCTTCATAAAACCGGTTTCCTTTTTATAGCGAAACAAAACCGAATGAAAATCTTCCATAAAACCTAGCCAATCCTCTTTTATTAACCGTTGGTATTGTATTCTTAGTCCTTCCAAAAACTGATTCAAAATTATCTCCTTATCATGCCATTGTTGGGTTACCTGACCAATTGAAACTGCATGTGGGCTATTAAATCCCTGTTGGTTAACATTGATACCAATTCCTGCAATGGTTAATTTTACTTGTGGATTACCCAATATATTTTCTACCAATATCCCTGCCACTTTCCGGTTTTCGATATAGATATCGTTTGGCCATTTGATATAAACCTTATCTGTTATATTTTTTTGAATGGCATGTTGTAAAGCCAAACTAATTGCTATATTCAGATAAATCAAATCTTCAGAAGAAAGAAAATCAGGTTCTAATAACACGGTAAACAACAAATTTTGTCCATGGGCACTTTCCCACGAATTTCCTTGCTGACCCTTCCCTTTTGTTTGGTATTCGGCAATCAATACATCTCCATGATGGGCCTTGCCTTCGGTAAAATAATTTCTTGCTACATCATTGGTAGAAGTAACTTCCTCCATATAATACCGATTCAAACCTATTATTTCCAACTTAGTATGCCCCAAAATGTTATTTTTGCACCCAAATATAAGCGAGTATCCAGTGAAGAAAAAAGAAGAGCCAAAAGCAGCAAAAACTGTTAAACCAAAAAAAACGCCGGTAAAGAAGGTAAGTAACCCCCCGCAAGAGGCTTCGGGATTAGAGTTGGCTAAGATTTTAGCCCAGGGAATGTTTGAGAAAAAAGCAGAAAATATAAAAATATTAGACATGCGCGGACTGAAAGGTGCATCGGCAGATTTCTTTGTTATCAGCCATGCAACTTCCGATAAACAAGTAGAAGCCATTGCAGATTCAGCAGAAGACGAAACCCACAAAAAAACCGGCGAATGGGCCCGTCACCGTGAAGGCTACGAAAATTTAGAATGGATTTTGTTGGATTATTTTGATGTGGTTGCACATATTTTCCAAGAAGAAAAACGGGATTTTTATGCCATAGAGGAATTGTGGGGAGATGCGAAGGAGGTTGTGTTTAAGGGAAAGTAAATGAATGATGAATTTTGAATGATGAATGATGAATGATGAGTTATGAGATATGAGTTATGAGATATAAGTTATAAGTTATGTGATATGATTTATGAGATATGAGTGACTTAAAACTTATCCCTATCCCCTAATCACTAATCCCTAATCCCTAATAACTATCCCCTAATCCCTATCCCCTAATCCCTATCCCCTAACCCCTTATCCCTTCCCTACCAATTAATAAACGCTTTGTTAAAAATATCCGTAACCATCATATCGGTTACTTGGGTAATCAAGTCGGTTTCGATTGCGGAGAAATTTTTATCGGCAGGATAATCTACAAAGTTGGTAAACGTTTGTTTGAAGTTTTTCTTCTCGTCTTTGAGGTTGATGCTTTCAATTTCGGCAACAACGGTTAATCTGTTTATGGCATTTACCTGGTTTCCTTGAACCGAAACCGGTGTGTTTTTATAATCAATGATTCTACCGCTAAATTGAATATCGCCATCTTCTTGCGATAATTTAAGTTGTGTTTCGTTGATGAATTTTCGTTTTAGTTTTTCTGTCAAAATCTGACTTAAAGATGGGGCAACTATTGTCGCAAGATTAGAGATATAACTTACCGAAAATGTTTTTGCATCAGGTGAAACCGAAGCACCCGTATGTGAATAAAAGCCACAACTACTTTGCAGGAAAAATATCCCGGCTAAAAATATTGTCCTTGTTATATAAAGCCAATACCTCACTAGGCAGATGCTTTCGATTTTTCAATCTGGTTTTTAATCCAGTTGGTAGTAACCGATTTTGGACGTTCGAGTGGTAATCCCAAAGCTCTATCGATAATCAAAGAAGCCAAAACACCTAATGAACGAGAAACGCCAAACATAACAGTATAGAAATCGTACTCAACCATGCCATAATGTACCAACAAAGAGCCGGAATGTGCATCTACATTTGGCCAAGGATTTTTAATTTTCTTAATTGTTCCCAAAATGGTTGGAGTAACATCATAAATATCCCAAACAATATTTACCAACTCATCATTCGGCATATGCTTTTTGGCAAATTCCATTTGGGCAGTAAATCGCGGATCGGTTTTGCGCAATACGGCATGACCGTAACCCGGTATTACTTTTCCTTCGTTGATGGTTTTATGGATATACGCCTCGATTTCTTTTTTGCTTGGTTTACCACCGCCTAATTCTGCTTGTAAATCCAATACCCAACGAATTACTTCCTGGTTAGCCAAACCGTGCAGCGGACCGGCCAATCCATTCATGGCTGCAGATAATGCCAAATACGGATCGCTCAATGCCGAACCAACCAAATGGGTAGTATGTGCCGAAACATTTCCACCTTCGTGGTCGGCATGGATAACCATATACAAACGCATCAACTCTTTGAAGCCTTCGCTTTCGCCGTATCCCAACATATGGGCAAAATTTGCAGCCCAATCCAATTTTGGATTTGGTTCAATATGCACACCGCCTTTATACGTTTTACGATAAATATAAGCAGCCACCCTAGGAAGGCGTGCAATTAAGTTCATTGCATCTTCGAAAGTGTACATCCAATAATCTTTTTTATTCATTCCCTTGCGGTATGCCGCTGCAAATTCAGATTCTGTTTGCATGGCCATAATAGCCGCGGAAAACTGTGTCATTGGATGCGCATGAACCGGTAAAGCATCAATTACCTCAAACACATGCTTTGGAACAACTGCACGTTTTGTCCAGTTACTCCCAACTTCATACATTTCATCATAAGTTGGTAATTCATCCATCAACATCAGGTAAAATAATCCTTCCGGTAATGGTTCATCGGTTCCTTTTAAGCGGGGCAGTTTTTCTCTTAATTCAGGGATACTGTAATTGCGAAAACGGATTCCTTCTTCAGCATCCAATAAAGAAGTTTCTGTAATCAACCCAATCATACCTTTCATACCTGAAAAAACAGAATCTACGGTATAAGAACCAAGTACATGATTCGCATTTTCTTTTATAAATTCTTTAATCTGATTGGTTTTGGGTAAGGCTACTTCTTCAAACTTATTTTTTATGTAATCCATGACTATAGGGAAAATTTGGTTGTTGGTTTGGTTGAACTATGTTTAAAAACGTCCAAAATTACAGTTTGTTTTACTCTTATACTAATTTGAAGCACAAAAATATATCCTGTTATTTGTCAGTAAAATAGAGGATAAAGTAATTTGGGTTTTAGTGATTAGGGTTTTAATAAGTTAACGGTCACGGTTCTCAGTTGACGGTTGACGGTTGACAGATGACAGTTCACGGTTCACGGTTGACGGTTGACGGTTATCTGTGAACCGTGCGCTGTGATCCTTGTATTTTGTGGTATTATTCCAGGCAAGCCATAAGGTTAAGTCGAACATGAACTGTTGAAGAAATATTACCGCGTTATACTATGACACGTTTACCAACCCCCACCCAAAGCTTTATACAAAGAAACCAATGCATTATGCTTTTGTTGTAATACCGATGACTCCTGTAATTCGGCATCAAATAGATTGTTTTCTTGTACCAAAACTTCAAGGTATGTTGTGTATCCCGTATTGTAACGTTGGTTACTTAAATCAAGCGCTCTTTTAGCAGCAGTAACTTGTCGGCTGCGGGCATCATATTCTTCACCCAGATTAGCATATTGTCCCAAGGTACTTTCCACTTCTGCAAAGGCAATCAAAACAGTTTGTTCATACTTCAGATTTGCCTGCTCCGCCCTTTTTCTTTCCACTTCTACCCTTCTTTTATTCTGGCCAAATGCAAAAATCGGTCCGGCGAGTTGCGCACCTGCATTGTTAAAAAGAGAATTACCACTTGCCAGGGTGGAAAGGTCGTTGCTGGCAATTCCCAAGGCTGCAGTTAAACTCAAAGTAGGAAATCGATTTGCCACCGCAATGCCAACCCTGCGATATTGCGCTTCAACCGTATACTCAGCCGATTTAATATCCGGACGACGTTCCAATAATTCAGATGGTAATCCTACAGGAATAGTAGGCGGTAATTTTTGTTCGTAGTTGGTTTTACCCCGCACAATTTGTCCGGAGCTTTTACCACACAAAACATTCAGGTTATTTTCGATGGTTATTATTTGACGTTTCAAATTTGGCCGCATGGCTTCTGCAACCGCAAGTTGCTGTTCTGCCTGCAGTTTATCAATTTCGGCGATATAACCTTTGCTGAATCTTTCGCTGATTATACGCAAGGATTCTTTGCGGGCAAGGATGGTTCGTTCGGCAATGGCCAATCGGTTATCGAGATCCCTTAATAGGAAATAATTTGAAGCTACTTCTGCAACCAAACTAACTTGAATATTCTTGCGCACTTCTTCTCTGGACAAATATTCATTGACTGCAGCTTCTTTGTTGTTTCTTATTTTTCCAAACAAATCAATTTCCCAGTTCAACATTGCTTTTGCATGGTATACATTCAGATTTTGTCCGCCTAAAGCCAGGTTTGAATTCTCTCTTGGATTAACCACTGCACCACCCACACCATAATTTAATTGTGGGAATAAATTTGATTTTACGATGGCGGCAGCAGCTTGTGCTTCTTCCACTTTAGAGATGGCTTCAAGAACACTTCTGTTGCTGTCGATTGCCAGTTGAATCAGTTGTTTCAACGCTTCATCCTGATAGATATCAAACCATTTCATGTTGGTCATGCTATCTTTGTTACCGGGTTGCTGACCGTATTCTAATTTGCGTTGAACGGAATCCGATCTTTCGTATTTCGGACCTACCTTACAACCAATCACCGCAGCAGCAAAGAGCATAATAAGTAGAAACTTTTTCATGCTTTAACCTCCTTGTCTTTTTTACCGGATAATTTTTCAACCATTACGAATAGAGCTGGAATTAAAATTACTCCCACAATTGTTGACACCAACATCCCGCTAAATACAGCTACACCCATAACTTTTCGCGATTCGGCTCCTGCACCGGTTGCAGTAAGCAACGGAACTACACCTAATATAAAGGCAAATGAAGTCATTAAGATCGGCCTGAACCTCACCTTTGCTCCATCAATTGCTGCTTGTAACAAAGGCACTCCTTCTTCCCGTTTCATCTTTGCAAACTCCACAATCAAAATGGCATTTTTTGCATTCAAACCAATCAGCATCACCAATCCAATTTGAGCAAAAACATTATTTAGAAAACCAGGAGCCATTAAACCGGCAACATATATTCCTAAAAATGCTCCCATAATTGCCCATGGTGTTCCAAGCAAAACGCTAAACGGAAGTGCCCAACTTTCGTATTGTGCCGCCAAAATCAAAAACACAAAAACCAATGCCATTAAAAACATCACTCCTCCTTTTCCACTCGCTGCTTTTTCCTGAAACGACATATTGGACCAAGTATACCCCATTTCTTTTGGCAATACTTCAGCAGCTACTTCTTCAAGTGCAGTTAATGCTTGGTCGCTACTAAATCCTTCGGCAGGCATGCCGTTTATTTCGGCTGCTCTATACATATTAAAACGCGTGGTAAAATCTGCTCCTGCTGTATCTTTAACAATAACCAATGTATTAATTGGAATCATATCTCCTTCCTTATCCCGAACAAAATAATTGGCCATGTCTTCGGGTTTCGATCGGTATTCGGCTTCGGCCTGCACATAGGTGCGGTATTGTCGTCCAAAACGGTTAAAATTATTTACAAATGCGCCTCCCATATATGCCGAAACAGCTTTGGTTACTTCATTCACACTAAGTCCCAATTTTTGAATTTTATCGCGGTCAATAATAATTTGTTTTTGTGGAATGGTAGCGCGGCATTGCGTGTAAATCACTCCAATCTCAGGACGCTCGGATGCCGCTGCAATAAACTTTTTAGTTTGGGCATCTAAAAACTGAGGAGTACCTCCACTTTTATCTTGCAGTACCATCGAAAATCCGGAACCGGTTCCCAATCCCGGAATTGGTGGTGGTTCGAATGCAATACAAGTGGCTTCTGTCACATGTACCATCATCAATTTATTTAATTGGCGAACAATATCCTTGGCAGTTTTCTCCCTTTCTTCCCAAGGTTGTAACTGAAAAAATATAGTCGCATAATTGGTATTGTATGCAAACGTAAATACATTGATACCATTAATTACATTGTAAGAGCGTATTTCAGGAATAGATTTCAAATAGGTTTCCACTTTCTGTGTTACCTTATCGGTTCGTTCCAATGATGCAGCATCCGGCAATTGCACACTCATCATAAAATAACCCTGGTCTTCTTCCGGTACAAATCCCGTTGGAAGTATCTTACCTAAAAATCCGGCAGAGGTCGAAATCCCAATCAGTAATATTACGGTGATCAATAATTTTCTGGCTGCAAATTGTGCAACACGACCATACCCATTGGTGAATTTATCAAATGCCACATTAAACTTATCAAACTGCCTTTGTAACCAGTTTTTCTTGGTGGATTTTGGTTTTAAGATTAAGGCCGCAAGCGCCGGACTTAACGTTAATGCATTGAAGGCAGAGAAGGCAACCGAAATAGCTATGGTTATGGCAAATTGCTGGTATAATCGGCCTGTTATACCGCCTGCCAACGCAACCGGAACAAATACCGCAATTAAAATTAAGGCAATAGCAACCACAGGTCCTCCTACTTCCTTCATGGCTTTTGAGGTTGCCTCTTTAGGCGATAAACCATGTTCGATATGATGCATTACGGCCTCTACTACCACAATGGCATCATCCACAACCAAACCAATTGCGAGTACCATTCCCAATAAAGAAAGTACATTTACAGAAAAGCCAAGAACCGGAAACAAAATAAAGGTTCCGATTAAAGAAACAGGTACAGTTAATAAAGGAATTAAAGTAGCTCTCCAATCTTGCAGGAAAATAAATACCACCAGAATTACCAATAAAATCGCTTCGAAAAGGGTATGAACAATTTCATCAATCCCTGCAGTAACTGCTTCGGTAGTATTTACTGAAACGGTATAGTTAACGCCATCCGGAAAGTTTTTCTTTAATTCTTCCATTTTCGCTTTGGCACTTTCTGCAACTTCCAAAGCATTGGTTCCGGGGATTTGGTAGAATGCAATCGTTGCCGCATTTTTTCCATTCATACGAGCAAACGTTCCGTAGTCCTGAATTCCTAATTCGATACGGGTAACATCTTTTAATCTAACTTTTCCTCCGGCAGCATTGGATTTGATGATGATATTTCCGAATTCTTCTTCGGTTACCAAACGATCTTGTAAACGTGCGGTGTAGGTAAATTGGCTACCAACTGCTGCAGGCGGACCACCAAACTGACCTCCGGGAACAATCTGATTTTGGTCGTCGATTGCTTTTATCACATCCTGAACGGTGATATTTAATTTTGCAAGTAAATCCGGTTTCACCCAAACCCTTATCGAATATTCTGATCCTCCAAAAACGGTTACTTTACCTGCCCCTTTTAAACGCGCAAGGTCATTGAGTACGTTTATGTATAAATAATTTGCAAGAAATTCTCCGTCGAATGTTTCATCTTCTGAATAGAGCGAAAACATAATCAAAGGAAACGGTAACGACTTTTGTGTAACCACACCAAGTTTTGTTACTTCGGGAGGTAAGGATGCATTTGCCTGACTAACCCTGTTCTGGGTTAACATATTTGCTTTATCCAGATCGGTACCTACTTCAAAAGAAACAGTTAATACAGTTGTACCATTTCCATTGTTGATGGATTTCATGTACAACATATCCTCCACGCCATTAACCTGTTGTTCGATTGGAGTTGCTACAGATGATTCCATACTTACCGCATCTGCGCCGGTATAGTTTCCTGTTACTTGTATGGATGGAGGGGTAATTTCAGGATATTGAGAAATTGGGGTTTGCTGTAAGGTAAGCAATCCAAGTATCACTGTTAGGATGGAAATTACCATCGCAAAAATGGGTCGCCGTATAAATAATTCGCTCATGTTACTATTTATTTAGCGGTTTGGGTTGAATCATTTGATTGGGCAAAAACAGGTTTGATACGCGTACCCGGACGAACCAATTTATTTCCAAGAAGAAGTACTTTGTCGCCTGCTTTCAAACCATCGTTTATCACCCATTGTTCGCCAATACGTAAACCCGGAGCAACAACTCTTGCTTCCACTTTATTGCTATCGCCCAACACAAAAACCTGGTACATATTTTGGGTTTGAGAAACCGCTCTTTGTGGCACTGTAATGGCACCTTTAACCGATTGGGAAACAAAACGAACCCGCATATATTGTCCCGGTCGAACAGAACCGGTAGGATTGTCTACCAATACTTCCAAGGTCAAACTTCCTGTTGCGGGGTCAATCTCCCGGTTTGCAATATTAAATTTACCTTGTATAGGATATAATGTTCCATTGCTCAACAACAAATCAACCGGCTCATCGGTTACATGATACGAAGTGTCTTTTTGTCTGCGGGCAACAAAATCCAGATAGTCATTTTCACTTATCGAAAAACGAATACGCATTTGAGAAATAGATGAAATGGTATTAAGTGTTCGGCTATTGTAACTACCAACAAAATCACCTACCCTAACGTTAGAAATGCCAATGGTGCCTGCAATTGGAGCAGTTACACTGGCATATCCCAATTCAATTTTAGCATTGTCTAATGCAGCAGTTGCTGCTTTCACTTTTGCTTTCGATGCATCGAATGCCGCTTTTGCAGCATCTAGATCGCGTTGGCTAAGTGCATTGGTTGCTGCCAATGGTACTACCCTATCGAGATCACTTTTGGTTCTTACCCTTTCCGTTTCTGCATCTGCCAATCGTCCTTCCGCTTCAGCAACCTTTGCCCTGTATGGCATATCATCAATCGTATATAATAAATCGCCGGCTTTTACCGGTAATCCTTCTTTAAAAAACATGCCGGTAATCAATCCTTCAACACGTGCCTGAACATGCACATCCGATAAACCATAAGCTTGACCTACGTACTCTGCATACACAGGCAAATCTCCCTGATTCACTTCAATTACTGTTACTTCGGGCAATGCCGCTACCTGTCCGGGACCTTTATCCTTGCATGCCTGAAGAGAAAAACAGACAATAATTATAAACAGTAAATGCTTCATGTGTGGTACAATTTAGTGTACCTACAATTTTACTACAATAAACACAAATGCAAAATGCAATCTGATAATAATTATTTATTTAAAGTTGTTCCGTGCTTTCTTTAGGTAGAATACACATCCAAATAGGCAATCCTAAATAGCTTATGACATCTAAAAATTTGAAATCCGGTTTTTATTCTTTACTTTCATCAGATATATTGAATCTATTGAATCTACGATTTATCTTGTTCATAGGCGCTTTCATGATGGTGCAGACTTTATGGTCGCAGGAGCTAACCGGACATGCGATTGATAAATTGACGGGAGAGCCTGTTTCCTTTGCTTCCATTCGTGTAAACGACAACAATGTTGCGGTTGCTGACAGCAACGGAATATTTCACATAAAATTAGCAATTGGTATTTCTACTATTGGTATCAGTAAAATCGGGTATGTAAATTTATACCAGAATGTGCGTTTGGGCGAAGACGACAAAGTAACCATCGTATTCCAGGTAGAAAGGTATGCCAATGAGTTGGAGAAGGTTGTTATTTCGAGTAGCAAGCTGGAAAAAGAAATTGCGAGAGAAGCCGTTTCCATTGTATCTATAGATCCAACTTTGATTGCGAATACCAATTCCAATACATTATCCGATGTTTTAAATCGTGTTCCGGGTGTTAGTATTGTGGATGGACAGGCCATCATCAGAGGCGGTGTTGGATGGAGTTATAATGTTGGCAGCAGGGTAATGGTTTTATTGGATGATTTGCCATTGATGGGACCGGATGCAGGGGATGTGCAATGGGATTTATTGCCGATTGAGGCTGCAACCAATATAGAAGTAATGAAAGGACCGGCTTCTGTTTTATATGGCTCATCAGCCTCTAATGGTACTGTGAGCGTGCATACTGGATGGCCTACCAAAAAGCCCGAAACCAAGGTGCAATGGTACCAGGGTATTACTTCCAATCCTATCAGAAAACACAACCGCTGGTGGGAAAATTCATCCCAACCTTTTAATACGGGTGCTTTTTTTTCGCATAAACAAAAATACAAACAACTTGATTTGGTATTTAGTGGCAACTTGGATGCAGTAAGCAGTTATATTCAGTTTAACGACCAGTTTCGCGCACGAACTTATTTAAAAACCAGATATCGTTTTAAAAGCTTGCCCGGATTAAGTGCGGGAATAAATGGAACTTTCATGGTAAAAAAAGGTGGCCGCTTTTTTGTTTGGAAAGATTCTGATTCCAATAATTTGCGTCCTTATGATGGTTCCTCTACTTTGGATAATTACCGAATCTGGACCTTAGATCCACATGTTACCTACACCAAACCCGGTAATTATACCCTTGCCCTTAAATTACGGCATTATCAAATTATTCGTTTTGCAGATTTTGAAGGACAACAACTGGCACTTCATCGCACCAATGATGCAGTAGCAAACCAACAGGCAATGGATATTAATTTTCAGAAAATCTGGTTTCCACATTTTACCACTACCGCCGGAATATATTTATCCCGTATGTGGGCGGTTGGAAATGTTTATCCCGGCAACCAATCCGGATATTCGGCTGCTGCATTTGTGCAAGGCGAATATGTTTTGCTTAAAGATATTACTTTAACTGCAGGATTAAGGTATGAAGTAAATGCGGTGGGAAATATCGAACAAAGTCCGGGACCACTTTTAAGAGGTGGTATAAATTATAAAGCCGCTTCTAAAACATACTTCCGTGCTACTTACGGCGAAGGTTTTCGATTCCCTACCGTTTCCGAAAGATATATCGACGATTATATAGGAGGAATTGCCATTTTACCGAGTCCGGATTTAAAAAACGAATATGGTTGGTATACAGAAATCGGATTGAAACAAGGTTTTCGAATTGGGAATTTTAATGGAACCGTTGACGGTGCATTTTTTTGGCAGGAATACGAAAACCTGATTCAATTTCAATTTAACCAATGGAAAAAAGATTCGTTTTATATTGATTATTCGAGCGGAACTCCACAATTTGTACCCATACATGGTGTAATAGGATTTAAGGCGGTGAACCTTGGTTATACACGTGCAGCAGGTATTGATTTATCCCTAGAAGGGGCCGGAAATATCGGAGAAATCGGCATCAGAACATTATGTGGTTATACGTATGTGTATCCGGTTGACTTGGAAATAGACCCAACCTTAAAAGATTTTAATACCTACATGAAAAATCTAGTTACTGCACATGATGGATTGAGTGCCGCACAAATCAACAGTATATTACCCTATCGCAACCGAAAATTGGTGAAGCTGGATATGGAATTAAGCTATAAAAAGATAAGTGTAGGATATGGCGCTTTTTATTACAGTATTTTTGAAAAGATTGACGAGCCATTGTATGTGCTTATTCCCGGTATCGGAAACTTTCTCGACGATTCGGCTCCGGGAGATTGGGTGCATAACCTGCGATTTGGGTTTGCATTAAACCAACATATCACCATTGCATTTTTGGTTAATAATATAACCAACCACGAATATGCCATTCGTTTGGCGAAGATTGACCCACCAAGGAATTATAATCTTCAGTTACGACTTCGTTTTTAATGAACCATTACTTTTTGTGCGAACAATTCGTTGCCGCTGAGTAACCTGATTTGGTATAATCCACTTGCCGGATTTGCTATTTTTACCTCTTCGAGACTGAGATAAGTTGCCGGTTTATCAAATCTTTTTTCATATACCAATTCTCCATTTAACGCAAATACTTGTATGAGGTTATTGTCCGATTGAATATTTCTCAATTCGATGGTTAAATTACCATCTCCGGGATTTGGATAAACAGTTAATGGTTTGGCTTTGGTAATTTCAAATTGACCATTATAACTTAATATTTTAAAAGTATAATCACTCGAATCGATTCGGTTAAGGTTAAGGGAAACAACTTTAAACCATGTTTGCACATAAATCTTAATTGGATATTCGCCCACCATTGCAGTATCATTCTTGTTCGTTTCCCCTTCAATTAAAGCGCAACCTAAACTACCACCCGGCCAAGTGCATCTTGCCGGAGAACACGTGTAACTGTAGCCGGCCGGAATTCCACTCATAAATACAACTTGCGCTGAATCAACAACCGCATGTACATTATTGCCATTGTATACAATATCAGTATCCTTTACAACCCTAAAAGTTAAGGTTTGATAATAATAATAACCGGCCATTGCCGGACTCATTTTTTCGGGATAAATAAATGCTCCTTCAATTCTAGTATCAGGTGTACATTGTGCAAAAACAAGTGTTTTATACAATAAAAATATTCCGCAAAGCAGTAATAATTTCTTCATGAGATTTGGATTAATAGCATCGAATATACAACCATTTATTTAATTGGTTGGTAATGAATATGTAAAACCGGAAATAATTGGCCTATTTACTTTTAATCTTCCAGTTCAGGCATTATCTCTGATACCAATTCTGTTTGGTATTTAGCAAGATTTCCGTGACGGTGCTCCGATAAATTTACTGCATATTTTAATCCGGCACCTTGGCCTACAACTTTAACCAAGCATTGTTCTGCCAATTCGTTAAAATCACGTTGAATGGTTTTGCGGTTGCACTCAAACTCATTTACCAGTTCCTTGGTTGATATAAAGCCTTTATGCTGGATAATATACATAATCAGCTTTTGCCTTTTATTCAGAATGGTATCATCCATTTCCTTCAGTCTGAAGCCGCGTTCAAATACATAGTTCATGATATTTTTCAAGCGTGGATTCAGTTTATCAAAGTCGACCTGTTTTCTGAAATAAGAACGAAGCAATAATTTAATTCTCGAAATTTGTTCGTTATACATTTGCATCCCAAAATTTACCTGACTTTGCAAATCGGTTATGGTAGCATCCGGTCCGAAATAGTTCTGGTATTCATTCTTAGAAAGAAAAAGTTCATGCTCCACACTCAATAGTCCAAATGCATCCGCTCCTTTTTTCTGTAACCAGTAAAATTGCAATAAAGAAGCCATTTTGGTTTGTGCTTCGCTAAATAAACGGATATTTAATAACCTAAAATGAAGAATCCAAGATTGCATTACCGGATTAAAATCGGTATCGTTATTCATGAAGTCAAACAATTCTTCCAGCTCCATTTCTGCCGAAGGACTCAATTTTTCGGGCGAACGAACCGCATGGGTAGAAAAGAGATTGATATCGTCGCGGTTGTTATACAGGTTTAAAATTAACAGTTGTTGCAATTGATACAACATGCCAATACTTAGTGGTTCGTTTAGTTGTGTTGCAAGCCATTGCTCTGCTTTTATGTATTGTTCAACAGCACGTTCGTTGATTCCTTTACCCCGTATGTTTTGGTTGTAAAGATATTTTACCGTTTTAATATCAACCAGGTTATGATCAAGCGAATTGGCATAATAGGTACGTAAAATGGCACTGTTTTGTTGTTCGATTTGAAGTAAATTTTCGGGGAGTTCAATGAAGTCGAAAATTTTCATCAGTTCCTCCTGATGGTGAAAATTCTTTAGATGAATTTCTTCTGTTATTACCTGTGGTACGTATTTATGAAGTAATATCACTACCCCAAAAGTACTTGTCATTCCTATATGAATTAACTGACCTTGCCCCGAAACACTTGTGGATATTGATGAAAAGCGCCTATTATATTCGAACAATCGACACAAACATGAGTAATGATAGGCTTTTACATCGATTCAATAAAATAGACAGATGCAAAATCCGGCTGTTAATAATTGGTTATAATAGGGTAATATTTGGTTGAATAAAGATCGAAAAACTAGGTGCAATGGCCAAAGCAGGTAAGTTAAAAATCAATATTAAAGTGGTTGCGAAAGCAGAATAAACATTATTTAGTTGTCCCTCTTTCAAATCCCTTTTAAAAGAAAGGTAAGTGTCAAAATCGCTTTTCTGTTTTATATTGATTTTGGGGCTATGCGCCCCAAACCCGCACTTACTTTTTTTCTTGATAAAAAAAGTAAGCAAAAAAATCAAGGCTTCCTATTTTTATGCTGCATTTTACGAATCGCACCACCCACGCAACCCAAGCCGCCCTAACTCACTTGGCCAGCGCAAGCTCGTGGGTTACTTGCTTAACCCGGCGCAATGGTACTCTTCTTAAATGCTACGCAGAAAAATAGAAGGCCACCATCTCCGAAAACAATTTAGGTAAAATGAAGATTCAACCATAGTCGCTGATAATAGTTGAATAAATTGATCAACTGAATTTGCAAGATTTTCTAAATTGAGAAATGAACCTTGCAAAATAATTTAATACTTTTTAAAAAAAAAGTACCTTAATACTTAACCAATAGTGCTTTTTGAGTTTCGACAATTTAAATGTTTAATTTATATCCCTTGTATGGTTTTTAACCTATCGGTTTTACCTGATGTAGTTTTAATAAAGGAAGGTATTGCTATACACTTTTTAGGAAATTCAAATGGATGCAATTCGGAACCGCATTGCTTTCGCAGGATTTCTAAATCCAAAATCTCATTTCCTTCGATGACCAAAGTAACAGTTTCTCCAAGCTTTTCATCCGGAATTCCGCAAACAAAAAACTGAAATTCTTTCAACCATACTGATAAAACTTTTTCTACTTTTTCGGGATGAACTTTGAAGCCTCCACTATTAATTACTTCATCCAACCTTCCCAGTAAATTAAAAGTATTTGAATCTATAAGGCTTACCAAATCATTGGTTTGTATCCATTCTTCGTTTGTGACATCGGCCTTTATACTTAAGCAATTTCTGCTATCCTGCTTTATTTCTATACCCGGTAATAAGGAATAATATGGATCCTTTCCCAACCTTCGAACTGCTATATGACTTAACGTTTCGGTCATGCCATAGGTTTGAAAAACGGTCGGATGATCAATAGGTGAAAAGTACTTCTCCATTTCGTGACGAATTGCTGCACCTCCAACAAGCAGAATCGAAAACCGATGCAAATTTTCCTGCATCCTTTTGTTGTTTTCCATTCCATAAAGTTGCATGGGAACAAATGAGCCAAAAGTATACGGATGGTTTGCAGGTAAGTTTTCTAAATTTTTTGAACCAGGAACATCTAAGGTTAGATCTGCATTTGCTACCAAAGCACGCAATACCATCATGCCACCTGCAATTGTTTCCGTAGACAAACCACAATAAAAATGATCTGTTTGGTTTAGCCCAAAATACTTCAATGTTCTATTGATGCTTGCAGAAACCTGATTTCGGGAGCATGTTATTTCTTTTGGAGTGCCGGTTGATCCGGAGGTATGAAAATCAAAAGTTTCGCTTCCGGTTAACCATGCATGCGCTAATTTTAATGCCGGATGCATGTGGTTGGCAAATAAAGGATGTTGTAATTCATCCGAGCTAAATCGCTTATCCGAAAGGTAAATATTACTCATCTACTTCCACCTTTTTCTTTCGTTTTCTTTCTATTTCAAAAGTCTCTATGAACTTTTCTGCTTTTGCCCAATCAAAAGCATCCAAACAAAAGTTCGTGTATTTAATGGTTCTACCTCTACCCATAAAAAGTTTTTCGTAATAGGTTGTAATCTCCTTAAGGTGCTGATTTGCCTTTGGGTTATGATGAACATCCCAATCTATCGTTTCCGGCATTACACCTGTTTGAGGTAACATTTCTACGGTATAGGAAAACAAATCGGTATCGTCGGTTTTAAAATGAATGCGTCCGCCCGGTTTAATGATTTGTTTGTACAAAGCCAAAAAACGGGGATGGGTTAAACGGTGTTTGGCATGCCGTGGTTTTGGAAACGGGTCGGGAAAAGTAATCCAGATTTCATCCACTTCACCGGATTCGAAATAATCGGGAATCAAATGAATTACCATGCGAAGAAACGCTACATTTTTCAATCCTTCTTCTATTGCTGTTCCTGCTCCCTTCCACATTCTATTGCTTCTTAAATCGATTCCGATAAAGTTCTTGTCAGGATAATGACGTGCCAGTGAAACCGTATATTCTCCTTTCCCACAACCTAGCTCGAGCACAATTGGGTTATTATTTTTAAAAACCAATTCGCGCCATTTTCCCTTTTTTTCGGTGTCGAAATCATAGGTATTCGGAAACCTTGCAAATGCCTCAAACCGTTTTAATTTGTCTTTACCCATAAAGCGTGCAAAGGAATAAAAAAGCGGGGAGAAATCAGGTATGCAATATTTCCCAGCTATGGTCGCCCAATAACCGAACCGATGCCTTAAATTTTCTTGTATTTTTAGCGTTGCGCCATTCGGCCGGACCAATCAATGACAACGTGTAATGGTCTTCCTTTTCGTATAAATGATAAACCTGGTTTACAACAGGTACAAATCGGATATCAGATTGGTAAATTTGCTCTGAAATTTTCAGGCGGGCTTCAATTTCATGAACCTGTTGCATAATCAAATCGGCTTGCCTGCGCAACATGGCCATTTCCTGGTTGGCATAATGGTGCATGGCTTCAACTGCATTGGTTTTAATCTGGTTTCGGTCTTCCGGTTTAATTACCGGCGAACCCAGATTTAGGGGAATAGGCGATAACGAAGCTTCTCCGCTATAACTGGTAAATTCTTCCTGCTCTGTCATAACCTTGCAAAACTACATAATTTGTATTTGGGACACAATTTCATGCTTAGTCAAACATATTGCAGCCAAAATGGTTTAGATTTGCAGTAAATGAATCTGAAAGTTGAAATAGACGAGAACTCGGGGTTTTGTTTTGGTGTTGTTTATGCCATTCAAATGGCCGAGGATATTTTGAATGAAACAGGTGAATTGTATTGCCTTGGCGATATTGTACATAACGACGAAGAAGTAACCCGTTTAAAAAACAAGGGGCTTAAAATCATCAACCACGAAGAATTTGATGTGTTGCGAGATGCTACTGTTTTAATACGTGCACATGGCGAACCACCGGAAACATACAAAAAAGCCCTCGACAACAATATCGAATTGATTGATGCTTCTTGTCCGGTAGTTTTAAAATTACAAAACAGGGTTCGTGAAGCATACAACGATAAGGAGCAAATTATCATCTATGGTAAACATGGACATGCAGAAGTGATTGGATTAAAAGGTCAAACAAACGGGGATGCAATCGTAATTGAAAGTTTTGATGAACTGGAAAAGATTGATTTACCTAAAAAAGTGCAACTCTTTAGTCAAACTACCAAGCGCACAAAAAATTTATATGCCTTGCGTGATTTATTAAAGGAGAAAAATGTAGAAGTTGATTTTAATGATACTTTATGCAGACAGGTTTCGAATCGGGATATACAGTTACGTGATTTTGCTACCAGGTTTGATGTGGTGATATTTGTATCCGGAAAGAAATCTTCGAACGGAAAAGTATTATATGATGTGTGTAAGGATATAAATCCGAACACCTATTTTGTGAGTTCGAAGGAAGAAGTACAAAAAGATTGGTTTACGGAAAACAATACCGTTGGTATTTGTGGGGCAACATCTACTCCACAATGGCAAATGGATGAAGTAAAAGAATTGATAAAATCGTTTTAATAATGAATAAAAACAGCTATTGGTTACTGTCTGCATTTCTTGGATTGCTTATGATAACTTCCTTTACTCCACCTCCTGCGAAAACATTTTATGAATTAAACATCGCATCTTTGGATGGTAAAGACAGTATCCGTTTTAAGAATTTTGCAGGAAAAAAAATACTTTGTGTGAATACTGCCTCCGAATGCGGATATACCCCACAATATGAAGATTTGCAAAAATTATCCGAGAAGTATAAAGACAAATTGGTGGTGATTGGATTTCCATGCAACCAGTTTGGAGAACAAGAACCCGGAACTGCGGCAGATATTGGTATGTTTTGCAAACGCAGGTATGGTGTAACTTTTCCTCTAACCGAAAAAATAGAAGTGAAAGGCGAAAACCAACACCCGGTATACCAATGGTTAACCCAAAAGAAATACAACGGCAAGGAAGATTACAATGTAAGGTGGAATTTCGGCAAATTTTTACTGGATGAAAAAGGACGTTTGCTTGCTTACTTTCCTTCGCAAGTGAAACCAATGGATGCAGAAATTACTTCTTTGTTGGATAAGTAGACAACAAAATTTCGTTTAATTATAAGGTAAGATAGTCTAGCTATTTATTACTTTAATCATCCAATTACTCCTTAATAAGTTTAAGCAATTTACTTTCATCGTATATAGTTTTCAATTGTACAAAGTAAAATCCCTTTGAAAGAGATGAAATATTGATCATTGAATCCTTATGATTGATTAACCCATTTTGAAGAACCATCCCATTTATATCTTTAATAGAATAATATACAGCTTCGCCGAACTTATTCAAATCAAAAGTTACGGATTGATTGGCTGGATTTGGATATAAAAAAATTTGATTTAATAAATCTATTTTTGACAAACCGGAATATTTACCTTCATAATTTACCATATCATAATTAGGATTGAGTGGACTTCTCGGTCTATATTCAAGATATGGAATGGTTGAATTTTGTACAAACCAATAATATTTTATTATAGTTAAACTATCGGCGTGATCAAAAACCCATTGTCCATTTGATGTATCATTTCTTGCATAACAAGTGAAGGTGTCAACAGTAGTTCTTTTCATCAAAATTGCTGGATAACTAGCATCCGACAATTTTAATACTCCTTCAGCTAAAACATCATCGATATAAGTAACAAATTCAACACATTTAACGGAATCACCAGGTTTATTTACAGGTATACCGGGAGTTATAAATTCAAATTTATTTTTTCTATAATTACCTAATTTAACCGGAAATTGCAATTCCGGGGAGTGTGGAGAATATCGTGTTGTAACAAGCATACCTATATCATCAAAATAACTTCCAAGACCATACAAACCTGAATCATTAACGTAATAAAATTCTGAATAGTAATCTGGCAAACCACTTTTTCTTGTAGTGCGTATTGCAAACGTTGCATTGGGAAAGGAATCATGACCAAATGACGTGGCTGGATCAAGTATACTAATAGTATCTCTATATTTATATTGCCGTGGCAATTGGGTGAAGTCCCAAATATTGTTGTTTCCGGATAAAGAAAAGGCGACTTCCTTTAAGAAGGAAGAAGTAGAAAAATAGAATTTTTCACCAATTTTTGGTACAGCATCTTTTGTAAGAATAACCTGGGCTAATCCGGAGAAAGAAAGCAATAGTAAAGAGCTAATGAAAAAGATTTTATTTCTCATTTAATATAAAATAATATATCGTGCTTAATCGAAGTTAGGCCTTCTCATTTCTAATATTAGTTAATAGTCTTTTAAAACTAGATTAAGCCCAATATCCAATCGCAATATAAATATACCTAAGTATACTTGGTTCTCATGCATTTACAATTCGCGAAAAAAAATCACTACCACCCCAACACCGCCTTCAATTTCGTATAGCCCGATTTGCTCAAAGGAACTTTCTTCCCACTTTTTAACAAAGCAACATGTCCGTCTTTTTCATACGGTTCAATCTTTGTGATTTGAGGAATTTGAACAATATACGATCGGTGAGCCCTTACAAATTTTGCAGGATCCAACACCGATTCAAAATAATTCATGGTTTTCTTTTTCAAAAAATAACCGTCGGCAACATGAATCTTTACATAATCATCGTAGGCTTCAAAATAATCGATATCGTCAATAGGAATGATGCGGATATTGTTGCCATTTTTAACCACTACCCTTTCAAACTCCTCCGGTTGGCGAATAGAATTCTCTGCCGACAATTGATTTAACTTTGCAGGCTGATCGCGTTGGATTAACCATTTCTGCATGGCTTTATCGAAACGCTCTTTAGCAAATGGCTTTAATAAATAATCCACTGCATTGGCATCAAAAGCCTTGAGTGCATATTCATCAAATGCCGTAGTAAAAATTACCGAAGGTGGCTCTTCTAAAATTTCGAGCATTTCAAATCCACTTACTTTTGGCATCTGTACATCCAGAAAAATCAAATCGGGTTTTAATTCCTGGATTGCTTTTAAGCCTTCAAATCCATCGTTGCATTCTTTTAGTACTTCAATCTGTTGGTAAGATTGCAAATATTCTAGTACAATGGAACGTGCAAGTGGTTCATCATCTATAATAATACATTTAATCATACTGTTTGAGGGATTTTAACGGTGGTAATAAAAGTATCTTTTTCTTTTTTGGTATGCAACAAATCATTCCTTCCAAACAATAAATACAATCTGCGTTCAACAGAAGATAAGCCATAACCGGTACCTCTGTTTGGTTTGGTATTCACCGAATCAAATGGATTGCTAATCTGTATCGCCAAATTATTCCCTTCCTTGAAAGCAGTAATATTAATTTCGGTTAACCCAACTGTATCATAAATACCAAACTTGATTGCGTTTTCAACAATAGGTTGTAATAGCAATGTTGGAATAGAAGCAGAGTGGCAATCCGGATGAATATCAATGCCAATTTGTAAGCGATGTCCAAAACGAACTTTCTCAATATCCAAATACAATTGCAAATGCTTTAACTCTTCATCGAGCGACGACATTTGTTGGTTGTCTTTACGCAAAGTTCCTCGTAAGAAATCCGATAATTGTTGGATCATTTTTCTTGCTTCTTCAGGTTTTGAACCGGTAAGCGCACTGATAGAGTTTAAACTATTAAATAAAAAGTGAGGTTGCAATTGTTGGCGAATACTCAATAATTCACTGTCTTTGGCAAGTTGTTCAATTTCTGAATTGCGTATTTCTGTGTTGCGCAATTCGGCCAATTGACTCCAAATCCAGCTTATCATGGTTGAGCAGGTTATCATCAATAAAGCACAGCAAAATCGAACGAGCAGCGAATTATTTACAAAGGTTAAATAACCTAAATCATCCTTATATAAATTAGATTGAATCCATTTGAACAATAAGATGCAGATAAAAGCAACCACCAGATTCCAAACCAAACCCATATACCAGTTCTTGCTGTATGGTTGATAAAACCGCATGATATTATTGGTAGCAAACATCATCCCAGTTAGTAATATACTGGTTAATATACTATCTATTGCGGCTATGTTCCAGGTAAATCCAAAATGATGGATAACCAATATTTGCATCAATGTCCATTGTATCCACCAAAACAGATACACATAAGTAAGTTTCTTTGGTAAATTCCTTTTCTCAGGCATCAATCAATCATTACAGAATGTGGGGTAGATTCCTGGTATACCTTTTCGGCCTGGTGATGTATAAATTTTTCATACTGCACCGCATCATCTGCAAAGTAAGTAGTACTGCACAACTCAATACCATCCGTTAATTCTCCCATCTGTTTTACAAAAGCAATATCAATAAACTTCCATAAAATTAAACGCCCATCTTCAGTCTCAGACCGGAGTTCGTTTTTTACCCCAAGGATTTTAGATTTTGTCATTGCTTCTTCGGCAGAATCAGCTTCAATCAAACGATACTGCTCATCAAACTCAGCACTCTTTTGTTCAACAGCTTGTTGAATTTTGTACACTAATTTTACCAAATACCAATTCATTGTCTTACCATTTAAGCATAACTATTTATTTCAATTCCACCCATAATACAGGTTCCTCGCAAAACCAAAACCTTTGCCGAGTCAATAACTGTATCCTTTTGAATATGTCTTTTGTCTTCAATTCCTCCTAAAACAGCAACCAGATCATTCTGTTGAATTTCCCAATGTGCCGGTACAACCAATTTGGTTCCTCCAAAAATCTGGGTTAATTCGAGCACCGCTGTTCCGGTAAAATCTGCTTGCATTAAATTCACCTCAGCACCTCCAAATACACAAGTCACTTCTCCCCCCTTAAAATTTTTTGAAATAATATTTTTCTTAACGCCTGCAAAAATTGAAACGGTCTCTATCATGTCATTCGATTCTGCATTTCCTTCGGTATTTTCCCATTCCCATTTGTCTTTCCACTTATGTTCCCAACGCTGCCAGTTTTTATGCGATTCGCATTTTTTTGCCGGCTTAAAAATAAACGCAATTCCAAAGAAAATGATAAGCAATGGCCATATATAAGCACTATAAGAAATGTCGGTAAAAACATCTTCAGCCATAAATAAACCGCCAACAATAATTGAAATAAACCATACCGGATTTCTGAATCGATGTTTTACACCCACATAAAATCCAAATGTTATGAGTGCCATTTCCCAGGATAATAAAAAAGAAGGAATTTCTATCCCTGATTCTCTTAGTAACAACAAAACGCCAATTGCTACTAAAATTAATCCTCCAAACACCCTCGAAAATTTGTTTGGATTTGGTGTATATCGATGGTTTGTATCTGTATTCTCGGTATTCATTTTCGTCATCATGATGGAACAAAGGTAAAAAATCTACCAAGGTTCTAAATGGTTAATAGATAAGCAAACCGTAGTTATCGGTGAATGAGGGATTGGGGGAGGCGAAGGGAGTTAGGAGTTAGGAGTTATAAGATATGAGTTATGAGATATGAGATGGGGATTTTAAAAAGTTAGCTGGTTTTGGTTAATTTTATTGGTGGCAATGGATAGGCAGGAGGCAAGAGGCAGGAGGCAGGATGAATCTATCGTCTTATTTCATTCTTTCGCGTCGTTAGGTTGAATCCCTTTTGGGATTCGGTCATTTGTGATCTTTTCTTCTACCGATATTTAATCCCTGGCGGGATTACAGGCAGGAGGGAGGAAGAACTTAAACAACTGCACGAAAAAATAAATTGATAAATGAAATCATCTAAAGGATAAGTTGGCACAAGGCCAACTTCAACACTTCAACAATTCAACACCTCCCCTAGTCTTCCAACAACGCTTCCCAATATTCTTTGCCATAAGCAACAAAAATTTCGGAACCGGCTTTAATATTTCTAGTTGCCTTGATATATGGTTTCCCTTTTATCACTTCATACACGCAGTTGTTGCGGAGTCCTGCTACTCGTCCCGGACCGGCAGCATCATTGGCATAACGTCCAAGAGCCCATTCGGTATATTGTGCATCTACACAATTTTTGGAGTTGATATAAAAATAATACCCGCCTTTGCCTTTCTGCGCCTGGTTGCGTTGCAAACATTCTTTCCAGGTTATTTTTTCTCCTTCGTATTCTACTACTATTTCGCCTTTGGCAATATCGTGTGTGGTAAATAGTCCTTTTCCTGATTTAGGAATTTTTGATTTCTTAACAATTAACATTGGCGCGAATATGAGAAAAACAAAATGCTTTGTACCTATACTTTTTTAGGATAGTTTTGAACGATATGCATATTGTATCCTATAATGTGAACGGTATACGTTCGGCAATCAGCAAAGGCCTGCTTCCATGGATGGAAGATACTGGGGCAGATATTTATTGTTTTCAGGAAACCAAAGCCAGCAGAGACCAGATTGATCATCATGAATTTGATGCTCTGGGTTATAAAAGCTACTGGTTTTCGGCCGAAAAAAAAGGCTATAGTGGAACAGCAATTTTTACCAAGAAAGAACCTACCAAGGTGGTAACCGGTTTTGGTTCTAAAGAATACGACACTGAAGGCCGAATCGTTCGTTGCGATTTTGGGGATTTATCTGTTGCCAGTTTATACATTCCGTCGGGTTCGAGTGGAGAGGAGCGCCAGGCATATAAAATGAAATGGCTTGCATTCTTTAACAATTATGCAGCTGAATTAAAACAGCAAAAGAAAAAACTAATTATTTGCGGCGACTATAATATTTGTCACAAGCCCATTGATATTCACGATCCGGTTGGTAATAAAAACAGTTCCGGATTTTTACCGGAAGAACGCGAATGGATGGATACATTTATAGGAAATGGATTTGTAGATACCTTTCGGGTGTTTCATTCCGAGCCGCATCAATATAGTTGGTGGACATTCAGAGCAAATGCCCGCAACAACAACAAAGGTTGGCGTATTGATTATTGCATGGCTTCAGATGCACTGCAAAAAGACTTAAAAGATGCCGGTATTATGCAGGATGTAAAGCATTCGGACCATTGTCCGGTATGGGTGAAACTATAAAGGATTACTTCGGATATAAATTACACTTCCCTGCTTGGAAGTATAATAGGGTTTCAGCCCTACTTTGGCTTCACCCGAAATTGGGGTACCATAAGTAGCATCAAACAAAGAATGACAACAAGGTTTCCAACCAGTGGAATCGGGCTTGCCACAACGATATCGGGTTGGTATCGAATCAACCGTAACCATCGCACAAGCCTGGTTTGCATTAACCGGACAGGTTCTGTCGTATGCAACAAATTGATCGTCGATGGTATGGTAAACTACAATTCCTCTGTTGCCTCCGGTGAGATAAACAAATCCTTGCAATTGGTTTAGTGGAGCATATTGGGCAAAAGCCATGTCGATATTTAATTCCACATAAACCGGACTGAAAAAATCGGCATTGCTCGAACCATTTGTGTTTTTCTCACACGACCAGTTGCTACATATTATAATTAACAGAAAGAAAACGACTCTATTTTTCATACGTATAAAATCCTTTCCCTGTTTTACGGCCATGGTGTCCGGCATCCACTTTCTGTTCCTGAATGCGGCTTGGACGGAACTTGCTATCGTAATGAAATAATTTATACATGGAAGAAGTTACCGAAAAATTGGTATCTACTCCAATTAAATCCATCAAACGAAATGGTCCCATTTTAAAGCCCATACTCTCCATTAACGAATCAATGGCTTCTATTGTTGCAACTTTTTCTTCTGCTAATTTTAATCCTTCAACATAATAATGGCGAGCCACCCGGTTCACAATAAACCCCGGGGCATCCGCTGCCCGCACACACGTTTTACCCAATTTACCAATAAAACCATAACAGAAATCCGCAATTTCAGGTTTGGTTTCTACCCCCGAAATAATTTCAACCAGTTTCATAACCGGTGCCGGATTAAAAAAGTGAACGCCAAGAAACCGTTCCGGATTTGGCACTTTGGCTGCAATTTGGGTTATCGGGATAGAGGAAGTATTAGAAGCCAATATTGTTTCAGGAGGATTTATGGCTGCAACTTCCTGAAAAAACTTCTGTTTGATATCCAGTTTTTCTACTATGGCTTCGATGAGTAAGTCGCATTTCAAATCTGTTATTTTAGTTGTGTACGTAATTGCCGACAACGCTTTTTGCATTTCATCAACCATCATACGGCCTTTATCTACCTGAGATTGTAAGGATTTAATGATTGATTGCTCCGCTTTATTGAGCATAGTTGCATCAATATCAAACAATAAGGTTGTATACCCCGAAACAGCAGATACTTGTGCTATCCCTGCTCCCATTGTTCCTGCTCCTGCAATCGCTATTTTACTTATTTGTTGTAACATCCTTACAAAATAACAGAACAATTTCGAGATTTATGGGTTATTTATACAGTATATTATTGCACTTTGTATACTATACATTACCTTTGTAAATCAATACCATAGTTATGATAACCGTAAGCCAAAAGGCAAAAACAAGGATTCAAGAATTAAAAAAAGAAAGTCAGTTTTCCGACGATTTCTTTTTACGCGTTGGGGTTGAAAGTGGTGGTTGTTCAGGACTTTCCTATAAACTCGACTTCGATAGCATAGTGAAAGATGGAGATGAAGTAATTGATTATGAAGGTGTTAAAATTGTTACCGACAAAAGGAGTGTATTGTATCTGTTTGGAACCGAGCTCGATTTTTCGGATGGTTTAAACGGAAAAGGATTCTCTTTTAACAACCCAAATGCGAGCAGAACCTGCAGTTGTGGCGAAAGTTTTGCAGTTTAATGGCATTTTTTCATTGAAAACTTTGATTTTGAATTCATAACCTTATATTTGCAGTCCTTTTTTGAAAAGGATATAAAAGATAATTATTTAAGAGAATGGCAAACCATAAATCAGCTGAAAAACGTATCCGTAATAACGCAACCAAACGTTTAAGAAACAGATACCAAGCTAAAACTGTAAGAACTGTAACAAAGAACTTACGTACTACTGAAGATGCGAAGGAAGCAGGTGAATTATTTACCAAAGTTTCTTCGATGCTGGACAAACTGGCTAAGAAAAACGTAATACACAAAAACAAAGCTGCAAACCAAAAATCGAAACTTGCTAAAGTGGTAAAGAAAATCAGCACTGCAGTAAAAGTTGAGAAGGTTGAGAAAGTGAAGAAAGTAGCAGTTAAAAAATCTATCAAAAAGAAAAAGTAATTTTTTCGATAACTTTATTAAAACCCGTGCAGTATCTGTACGGGTTTTTTTATTTTAAAGCCTCCCGCAAACGATTCTTATATTCTTCTTTTGTTATTTCCATTCCTCCTAACGATTGTAAATGATCATTTAAATATTGTGTATCCAACAAAATCATTCCGGTTTCCTTCATCCAATTTACCAATTCTACTAAAGCCACTTTCGACGCATCTGTCTCGGTATGAAACATCGATTCGCCAAAAAATGCTTTACCCATGGCAATACCATATAAGCCCCCAACCAATTTACCTTCCTTATTTCGGGTTTCGAAACTGTAGGCATGACCCATTTCGTGCAACGTACAATACACTTCTATAATCTCTTCCGAAATCCATGTATCGTCACGTTGGCTGCATGCACGAATCACCGCTTCGAAATCTGTATTAAATGTAATATGAAATTTACCGGAGCGAATGGTTTGTTGCAACGATTTACTAATCTTTAAATTATCCAATGGAATTATTCCCCGCATTTCCGGTTCATACCAATACAACGCATTCTCTTCCTCAGGGTGTGCCATCGGAAAAATGCCAATCGAATAGCCAAATAGAACTTCGTGTGGTTGAATCATGGGAAGATGTGTTGAGGTGTTAAGGTGTTGAGGTGTTGAAGTAAGGTGCCAAATAACATTTTAGGTTTAAATGAAATGCTTTCTGTCCAAGGTCCAAAGCGTTCAGTCCAAAGTCGAATGACAGTATGGACAACTGACCAATGACCAATGACTTCCTCTTGCCTCCTGCCTTTCCTTAAACACAACTAAATTACAACAAAACCAACCTGCTTTTTGAAATCCCCAACTCATATCTTATAACTCACATCTTATAACTTATAACTCCTCTTTCAAATCAAGTATATTCTTATTGTACTCACTCGTAAACATCGCTGCTTCCATTTTGTCGTAGTGAAATTTTATGGCACCATAAGCTTGGTTCGATTCCATATCCACCTTTGTTGCACCAATTGATTCGAGTCGTTCGATAATATACCCAATATTTAGATGCGATAAATCGAGTGCAGGTACATAGCAGGTTTCTTTTTTATGGCGGTCGAAAGTTTGTTCAATCAAGTCGCATTTTTGCATGTGTTGCAAAAGTGTTTTACAAAGCTTTATCGGAATCTCAATTCTGGCGGCAATTTCAGCTAGGTCGAGTGGATTCTTAGCTTCTTTAAAACGCCAAGCAATATGGTAAAGAATATTGATGCTATAAAGCATTCGTTGTTTGTGGCTGATTCCTTTATTTTGGTGTTCGGCTTCAAAGTCTTGGATATTTTGAACCGAATAAGAAACTTCGGCACCAACCAAAACTATAATCCAACTAAACTGCAACCAAGTAATAAATAACGGAATGGAGGCAAAACTTCCATAGATGGCATTATAACTCGAAACACCATATTGAAATTCGATATATGCCCATTGAAAAATCTGAAATACAATACCGGCTACAATACCGGCATACAAGGCAGAGCGTGGCTTAACCCTCGTATTTGGCAAAACAAGGTACAACAAAAAGAAAGAAAAAATGGTGCTTAAATACGGAATAAATTTAATGGAGATGATAATTATATCGGTAATAATCTCGCCAAGAAATGCAATATCGAGTGCGAAATTTTTTAGTTGTGTGGTGATAAAAATATTGGCAGCTCCCGAAACAATAATAAACAAGGGAGCAATTAGCATAATGGATAAATAATCGGTAAATTTTCTCGACCAGGTGCGCGAAACCGTTACATACCATATCGAATTAAAGGCATTTTCGATATTACCCAATACTTGCAAAACTGCCCAGATCAATAATGCAAATCCGAGTCCTGCAATTAAACCTCCTTTTGAACGACCCAATAAATTGTGTACATAGTTTAATAGGTTGCTTAATATTTCGGGTTGGTTTGCAAAGGCATGATTCAGCTGATCCGTTAAATACGTTTCCAATCCAAAACCGGTAGCAATACCAAAAATCATGGCAATAACCGGCACAATCGACATGAGCGAAAATAAGGTTAATGCTGTGGCGCGTAATACCAATTGCTTGCGTGTGTAATCTCTTATGGAAAGGATAACAATACGAAGTAATTTTATAAAGCTACGTTGCCAACGCGGGTATTCGTTTAGCTTAAGTTGCCAAATGCCATCGTTTAAAAAGGAGCGAATTTTGGTGGTTTGAATTTTCATGACTACAGAATAAGAAGAAATATAATTCTGCAATCGAAATTAAGAAATATTAGGGAAATGTTATCAGTAGATATAAAGTAAATTCTAGAACTAATAAACCAACTTCTCCTCTTCAAACTGTGGGGTACCTTTTATGCCACTTTGGTTGTATATTTAATGCGTCTTATTGTTAAAGATATAATCATAAGTTCAATAGATATTTATGACAACGTAGTATGAAAAGATAAAAAGGTTGGTGTAAATAACAATGAGATTCACATAGCGGATCTTCCATTTGAGATTTATTTTGTTCAATTAAATTTGACTAGTGGTAAAATACAAACAGTAAAAATTATGAAGAAATACTTTTTTTATTGACAAGTGAATCAGCATATTAACCTATCAATTTTTATCACTAAATTGCATATAGTAATTTATTCTTGAATAGTTGTGCAATTAACTGCAATAGTGTGAATATAATTAGGAGTTGTTCTTATGTAATCTTAGGTTTAAGCCTCATACTGGATACGGTTAATGCACAGATTATTCGTGACGGTTATAAGTATGATGCGTTTATACAAGGTGGTAACGGACAACAAACTGTTGTAGAAGAATCAGGTGCTCGCTATACCTCCTTTGGCTTTAAGGCTAATTTTACTATTGATAGCGCAGGCTTTCCGATTTATGTTGATGGGCGAACCCAAAATTCTTCAATGTGTTCTCACAGTATTGTTGTTATTAAATATGATAGTTTAAATCGATACTTGTTTCACTATCTAATTGCTTTATATAAATCTGCACCAAATTGTATAATCAAGAGCAATATGATTCTGAAACCTTCAGGCTACAACAATCATATGATTTGGAGTACATTAAGTTTTGTAGACTCGCTCGATTTGATAGATGCGAATGGATTCAATTTTAAAAGGATTTATACACCATTAAGCAGGGATTCAACTTTCTTACTATTGTGTAAAATTGATGAAAATGGGAAATTTGAGTGGGTTAATTCCATTTCCCGAATTACCAATATATCGCCTAATTGGCCAACTCTTCCATTATGGGCTAATGCTGATAACACCAAACTTGGTACTACGCTTGCCATTGATAACTTTTATGAGAGTACTGTAAATATTGATTTATTTAAAGACGCACTTAAGCCAACAGACAGCCTTGAACTGGTTGGTGTCAATGGAAATATTACATACTTAAAACCTAATGGAAAGGATATCCAATTAAGATTCAATACTACCGGAGTTATAGTAAGAACAGTATCTCCAATAAGATTATTGAAAAATGATTCGGCTGATAATATTCGAACTTTCCAATCTATATCTGATGGTACTAATAGATATACTATCGCCAGTATTAGACTTAATGAAAAAGACACAATTAAAGGATTGGTATCCACACCTGTTGATTCAGGAATAACAGTTATTTTGTTTAAGTTAAATTCAATGGACAGCGTCGAATGGGTTAAAATCATTGGGAATGGTGCAATAGAGCCATCAGATTACAAACTCGACTTCGATAAAAGCAACTTTGAATTGCTTATTGGGTTTAGTTTCTACCCTTCTGGATTCCAATTTAAGAACCCGATTAACATTTACCCAGCTACATATACAGATATCTTTAATGCAAGACTGAATAGATTTGGAGAAATCATTTGGAATGAAACTTTTGGAGGTGCGCAGAAAGGCTGCCAATTGATAGGATTAGCTTTCAATCCAAAAACTAAGGGCTTTTTATTGATTGGTAGTGCCACTGGATCAGGTCAACAGCAGATAACATTGGGTAACTATAAATTTAAAATAGACCTTTTGGGGGCTTCTCCTAGGTTTTTTTTAGCAAGCTTTGATTCTTTGAACCGTTGTTTGTTATCAGAAGTTATTAAATGTTCCACTCCTGATTACTTTGGTTTAGGTCTTTTTTTCTTTGGAGATCAATATTTGCGTATTCAGAATCCATTTGTAGATCCAAATGGCAAGGCATATTTAACAGGTGGATTATCAGATACCCTATATATAACTTGCAATAAAAAACTTGACGCTTCCCAAGTACCACTTAGAAACCCATTCGTATTGATAACTGGCCATTTAAATTTGGTGGATACAAATGTTTGCTATTCAATGATTTCAAATAGTGGCAAATATTTATATGATTCAACCGGCATTTATTTAGATACTATATCTGATATAAATGGCTGTGATAGTATATTAATAATTAAATTGAAGGTGCTTAAATCAGGAAGTAAAATTGACACTTCGGTTTGCGCTAGTTACATAAGTCCAAGTGGAAAATATACAGTAACAAAGGATACTACGATTCAAGATACTATTATTAATTTAAACGGTTGTGACAGTATTATGAGTATAAAAGTTACTATTCTGAATTCATCGAGCATGATTGATACATTGTATTGTGGCACTTATGTTAGTCCAAGTGGAAAGTATAGTATCACGAAAGACTCTATTATATATGATACACTTATTAATTATTTTGGTTGTGATAGTATTCTCAAGATTCAAGCTAAAAGAAAGTTTATAATTTTTTCCTTCGACACCTCTAATTGTAATGCTATAAATAGTCCGAGTGGTCTATACATTTGGAATGAGAGCGGAACCTATCTCGATACATTGCAAACACCGGTTGGATGTGATAGCATCTTGAGCATCAAATTTGATCTTATGAAGTCTACTTCAATAATCAATCCGGAAGTTTGTGATTCATTTATTTCTCCAAGTAATAAATTTATTTATAAAGTTTCCGGCAATTATTATGATACAGTTACTAATATGAAAGGTTGTGACAGTATTATAGCCATTCAACTTAAAGTTGATCCTATTTCTATAAATATTTCAAAATCTAATGATGTTACTTGTGAATCCACTAGTGCAATACTAACGGTAACCGGTAACTTTAACTATCAATGGTCTCCTGTAAATACGGTTAATAATATTCATTCAAGTAGTCCGACTGTAAATCCAGATACAAGTACTTTATATTTTGTTGTTGCAACCAACTCTCTAGGTTGTGCAACTTTAGACAGCATCGAGGTATTAGTTAATAAGGAAGAGAAAATTAATCCTTTGCCAAATGTTTTTACACCGAATAATGATGGGTTGAATGAATGCATTTGGGCTACCTCTGTTACAGAATTTAGTAGCGTAAACCTTACTATTTTAAACCGATGGGGAACAGTGGTATTTACAACTAATTCTGAATCGGAATGCTGGAACGGAAAAACTGAATCAGGCGAAAGTTTAACTGAAGGCGTGTATTTTTATGTTTTAAATGGCGAAAGTTTGTGCGGCCAAAAAATTACGGATAGAGGCAGTATCATGTTACTAAGATGAGAGACAACCTCAATATACCAACTTCTCCACCTCAAACTGAGGCGTACCTTTTATGCCAGTTTGGTTGTAGAATCCGATAAAATGCAATTTAAACCATTTAGAGTAGTCGTGTTTTTCGCGAACAATATAATTTACGTATTTACGTGCATTGTATTTTACTCCGGTTGGAGAAGAAAAATCTGGCACCTTCCAATCGAACCCAACCACATCTCTTACATCGGTATAATGCAATCCGGTAACATGCGAACGCAAAATAGCATTGTATTGCATCGTACTATCTACTGCTACTTCTATTTTGCTCGTATTAATATGTACCCCGCAAACGCTATACAATAACGGAGGATTAAATTCATAATAAATCCAGCGGTACCTTAAAAAACAAAAATGCCAGTCGCTTTTGTTGGGTTCAAAATCCAAGGTATTACCCCCATTTGCAAAAGTAAAATATACATGCAGCTTATCCGGATTTTTCATCACGTTGATATCCTTCAAATTATTTCCATCAATGTCGGCATAACGAATCATATACTTCAAATGATCCACTTTGCGTATCTGAAACTGAAAGTATCTATCATTCGGGCTGCAAGCTTCACCTCTATCAATTATATACACGCTGTCTCTCGAAATTCTGGTAACCGGATCAGCCCATTGACCCAATACGATGGAATCGCGCATACCGGATGAATTATCCCATCTCAATCTAACCGGAATTCCATTTTGGTTTTGTAACATGCCGGTACCTGCACTTCCAATCAATACCCGTTTACCGCCATTCATTTTAACCAGGTACCCATCGGCATCCGATTCAAATTGCAAATCCCAAGATTCGTTGTCGGCTGTCCAGGATTGGCCGGTTTCAATATTTACAAAAACTTCTTGCTTGTAATACTCCCCCATATTAACGGTAACCAAGTATGCTGAATCGTTCTTCTCCGGTAATACTATTGGACTTTCCTCTTTTTCACAAGAAGAGAAAATCAAGGTTAAAATTGTTATGATATATAAGTTACTAATTTTCATCAGTTGTTTACAGATTCAATTTGAAAAATCAAGCTACAAAAAAAAGTTCGTCCCATGCCAACCATTGCCGAATTGGAAATATCAGAATGTACTCCCGATGCCATATTTGCCGAAACATTGCGCATATCTAAAATATTTTTCACTCCGGCTGTTAACGAAAAACGTTTGTTCCAAAAATGTTTAGAAGCAGTTGCATCAAGCAAACTGTAAGCATCTATATACCCAAGTATAATTTCTTGTGATTTGGTATCTAACTGTGGCATTTGTTGCATGCCATTATACTTATAAAATAACGCCAAGTTTAACTGTTGTTTTGGAAATGTATAATTAAAATTAAAACGTACTTCATTCGAAAAATAATAGGATGCAGTTGGTGCAGTTGGTAAAATATTTCTGACACCTGTATATGCATAGCCTAATACAAATGCATAACGTGGCGTTCTGTATTCTGTATTTAAATTTAATCCGGTACTGTTAAACTCATTTACATTGCCATATTGATAATAAACCGCACCTTGGTTGCCGGCAGGTTGGTATTGCACCAATGCAATTTTATTATACAGATAATTATAATATGCAGAAGGCTCCAACCGAAACACATGTTTGGATGCTTGCCATTCGAAACCAACAGCAAGTTGGTAATTATTTGAAAGCTCCGCCTTAAGATCAGGATTTCCGAAAACATTGTGGTTTGGGTCTACATAAACCAGATACAATTCTTTTAACGATGGTGCTCTAAATCCTTTACCATAGGAAGCCCTTAATGCAATATTATCTCTGATATCCCACTTTAAATTAACGGAAGGTGCGAGCGGGGCATCAAATTGAGAATTGTAAATCAAACGCAAACCGGGTTTTACCATTAACCTTTCATTCAATCGCCATTCCAAACTGCCAAATGCATTATAGTCGGCAATGGATTGTTTGCCTCCTTCAATCTTACTTCCTCTGTTCTGTTCATAATTTATTTCATAACCGATTTGGTACGAAAAGGATTTGTTTTTTCTATTTGCCGAGAGTGTTCCGCGGCTCATAAAATTATTAAAATAAGTGGTGTCCTGTTGTTGGTCTGATGGAACTAGATTTTCTTCGAGAGTTACCAGATTTTTAGACACTGTTTTGCTAATTCTTCGATAATAATTGTAGGAAGCTAAAATATCCAAACCAAAAACTTCATTAATCTTACGGTTATAAAAAACCGAATTTGTTATGCGTCGTGTATAATAGTAGTGATCGATTGCATAGGCATAGTAAGGTGTAATGGTTCCCGAATCGCGGTCGGTTACTTTTTCATCAAAAAATCCATTCTGAAAACGTATAGAAGATGTTTTAAACTTATAGCCAAAATTTACATCCCCAAAATATTGGGTGTAAGGCTTCCAGGTCATATACCTTCCCGAATCTTTCGTGTTGTAGCCATCAAAATAATTGCGAGCAGCATTTAATTGTAAATTCCATTTTGTGCTCGAAAATTCGGTATTAATACCTGCGTTAAACTTCCCGGTTGATTCGTAATACAAATTTGTTCCGGCCGAAAGTTTTTTGGAATCACTTTTTTTGGATATCAAATTTACTACACCACCAAGTGCATCGGTACCATAATTCACACTCATTGGTCCTTCAACAATTTCAACCCTTTCTATATTGTTGAGGTTTATTTGGTTTAAATCAATAGAACCTCCTTCACGACCAATTACCGGAACGCCATCAATCATTATTTTAACATTCTGGCCATTCATACCTTGAATGCTCATGCCACTACCTAGCGCTCCATCGTTGCTTACACGAATATTTAGTTCGTTTGAAAGTACGTCCTTTAAATTTACAGCTCCTTGTCGCTGGATTCTGTTCTGATCAATCAGACGAACTTTGTATACAGAGTTTTTTAAACTGTTTTCACCATACTGTCCGGTAACCACAAATTCACTAATTTCATTAGTCGTTTTGCTGCTGTCTTGTTTAACCTGCGCCATTGCATAAACCGGCATAAAAAGAACACACACCCAAAAAAGATGTGGGTGTGTATTCTTTAAGATGCTATTTAAAACGGCTGTTCTCACAAAAATTTTAGTAGATAATTAATTTACGCGTTTCAGCACCTTCCGCTGTTTCAATCGAAACAAAATAAATTCCTGCATTTAATTCTGAAACATTAAACAGGATATCATTCGTATTTGGATTTAAATTATGGTTAATGGTTTGCACCGCTTTTCCGGTAATATCGATCAATTGAACTTTTGCAGAATTTGCTTTTGTATTGCTCAATTGAACAGTAACTATTTCGTTTGCAGGATTTGGATAAACCAATAAATCTCCAATAGAAGTTTCAACAGCAGTTAATCCAACATGCGTAGCGATAGTGGTTGTATTGAATACAATATTGTTTGCAGGTATATTAGTAAACAAACTAAATACAAATTTGTAAACATTAGCCGAATCGCCTTTGCGTTTAATAAAGTACGACAAAGAATCAGTTAAATCGTAAGGACCTGAAGGCGGAGGACCTAAATATACTTTCTTCCAATCCCAACCAATAACGTTTGCGTTTTGGCTATAACTTGTTGCATTGGTTGTATCTGTAGTTTCTTCCGGCAAACCGGCAACTCTGGCAACACTTAACTGTGGAGCGGTCATCACACCCATAAAATTGTACCATGCAGCTGGATAAGGAGCAAAAGTTGCATTGTCGCGGTAATAAGTAAATACCATATCCCATGGATGATTTGGTTCACGGTCTCTAACCACTTTGGTCATTGCATCATAATAAGCAAACAATTTATGGTCGTAAGCTTTTTTGTTTATCATATGGGTTACGCTATCGGTACCATCTATATTTGAAATGGTATATAACCAAACCGAATCAAACATGATTTTTTGAATCGCTATTTTTTTGTAGGTCTTATTTGCTCCTGCAGTTATAACCATTAAAAATAAATTTTTTCCCAACACATCATGTGATGCCATATCATATTCGCCCCAGCCGTAATCAAATTGGTTGGCTGTATCTTTTGATGCATTGAAAGCTCCGATATCCCATGTATTATTTTGGTTATGTTGGGCAGCCCAACCGGATAAACCTGCTGTGTCGGTAAAATTATTCCAGCTTCCAATCGAAAATGGGGTTTTATATAATGCAACTCCACGGCTTTCGTTGATGCGAATCGTGGCCGATTGCATGGTATTGTTCGGTGGCATTGCCGGTCTGAGGGCAAATGCAATATGCCAATTGGTATTCAATACGGTGTCTTTTTCTTGGGTAGAAAGGTTATAAAAAACGTCATACGGATAACTTGGACTTCCGGAACCCATGGTAACAGAATCGGTTTTTGTTTGGGCAAAAATTGCCGTAACGCTAAAAGTTAGAATAGTAAGTAAAGTATATCTTTTCATATTTTGATTAAAATGTCCGACAAAGTAAATGCTCAAAAGCCATTGCACACAAGCATTTCTGTCATATTTAGATAACATGACAGAGACTTTACATTCACTAAATTTATAAATGATAGTGGTCATATTTTGGGCTCTTAAAATCAAACAATATATTCGGACAATAATTAATTAAACCGATGAACAAATTCATCCATACCAAATGGTTTCCTCATGTAGCCGCAATTGTTATCTCTTTGGTCGTAATCATTGCCTATTTTAACCCTATGTTATCGGGTAAAGTGCTTATTCAGAACGATGTTCAGCAATGGCAGGCAACTTACCAAGAAATTGATCAGTTTCAGCATGCAACCGGAGAAAGAACCTTTTGGACGAATAGTATTTTCAGTGGAATGCCTACTTATTTGATTGGACCCAGTTATAAAAATAACTTTACTACCAATGTACAAAGCTTTATCAGTAAAGTACTTCCAAACCCAACAGATACGGTATTCTTGCTCTTTATTTGTTTTTATATTTTGATGCTTGCCTTTGATGTTTCTCCAACGATTGCATTAATAGGTTCGTTTGCCTTTATGCTGTCCTCCTTCAATTTTATCAATATTGACGCCGGTCATGTTGGGAAGGGAAATGCCATTGCCTATATCCCTCTTGTTTTAGCAGGAATTCAAATTACCCTGCATAAAAATAAACTTTTAGGGGCACTTTTAACCGGTATTGCCATGAGTTTAGAATTAACAGCCGGACATGTACAGATTACCTATTACTTGCTATTTATTGTAGTGGCGTGGATGCTGTCGGAAGTGATTTATGCGATAAAAGACAAAAAATTTGTTCATTTAGCGGTATGTGGAATTTTTCTACTGGTTGCTACGGGAATAGGTGTTGCAACCAATGCCACCAATTTGATGGCTACGGAAGAATACGGAAAATACAGTATCCGTGGAAAATCTGAATTAACAAAAACACCGGATGGTACAAGCAATGCCGACAATGCCTCGGATGGATTAGATAAGGATTATGCGTTGCAATACAGTTATTTACCTCTAGAACCATTAACTATTTTGGTTTCTAATATTTATGGTGGAGCACAGTATGGCGAACTTTCTACTTCGTCGGAAACTTTTCAAACCCTCAAACAAAATGGTGTTCCCAATGCAAAACAAGTGGTGCAAAGTATGCCACGATATTGGGGTGCACAGCCATTTACGGCCGGACCAACTTATTATGGTGCAATTATTTGTTACCTTTTTGTATTGGGACTTTTCTTGGTAAGAGGAAGAGAAAAATGGTGGATTCTTGCCGTATCCTTATTGGCCATATTTTTATCGATGGGAAGGTATTTTAGTTTGGTTACCGATTTCTTCTTCGACCATGTACCAATGTATAATAAATTCAGATCGGTTACTTTTATACTTGCCATTACCCAAACCACATTTCCGCTTTTGGGTGTACTTGCTTTAAGAAACATATCGAATGGTAGCATCAAAAAAGAAGATATCAAAAAAGCCGTACTTCGCAGTTTTTATATTGTTGGTGGATTATTAGCCGTGTTCATGTTGATGCCTGAGTTACTTTTTAACATGCTGGGTATAGAAAAAGCAGAAGGTGTAGCTGATTATTTTGTTAGTCGTGCGGATAGCCAATTACCTGAATGGTTAAGGGCAGCAATTGCAGAAGACAGAAAATCGATGTTGCAAATGGATGCCTTGCGTTCGTTTGTGTTTATCGGGTTGGCAGTTGGTACCCTATGGTTTTTTATGCAAGGCAAACTCAAACAACTATATGCCATAGGAATTATTGTAGCCTTGGTGGTAGTTGATTTATGGCAGGTAGATAAACGCTATCTAAACGATAAAGATTACCAAAGCAAGAAAAAGAAAACACAGGAAGTGGTTGCAAAAACGCAAACCGACGAATTAATATTAATGGATAAGGATCCTAATTTTAGGGTGTATAATACCACACAAAACCTTACCCAAGATGCTTTAACTTCTTATTATCATAAATCTATTGGTGGCTATCATGGGGCCAAAATGAGAAGATACCAAGAGTTAATTGAGTATCAATTGGCAAAAGGAAATCCGGAAACATTTAATATGCTGAATGTAAAATATTTTATCATTGGCGATAGTTTAAATAACTTGTATCCGCAACGCAATCCGGATGCCAATGGCAATGCTTGGTTTGTAAAATCGTTTACAGTGGTTGATAATGCCGATGCCGAAATGGATAGTTTGAATAACCTGCAAACCAAATATGCCGCTATAATCGACAAACGTTTTGCAGATCAGGTGAAGGATTTACAAATTACAACCGATTCATCTAATTATATTAAGCTGTTAAGCTATGCTCCTAATAAATTGGTTTACGAATACAGTGCAACATCCGATCAATTAGCCGTTTTTTCAGAGATGTATTACGATAAAGGATGGAATGCCACTATCGACGGACAAGCAGCTTCACACTTACGTTGCGACTATGTATTACGAGGTATGAAAGTACCTGCCGGCAAACACACCATCGAGTTTAAATTTGAACCGGAAGTAGTTGCCAAAGGAGAAAGTATTTCATTAATCAGTTCTATTTTATTGTATGGAGGAATTGTGGTTATTGGAGGAATGGGATTGATGAAGAAGAAAACAACGTAACTACGTAATTGCGTAGTTACCTAGTTACCTCTTCCCTTCAACAACAATTACAATCTCGCCCTTAACCGGGTGTGATGTAAAATGCTGCAGAACTTCGGTGGTACTGCCATTAATGGTTTCTTCAAATAATTTACTGATTTCTCGGGACACCGAAATTTGCCTATCGGCACCGAAATATTCAACAAACTGGGCAAGCGCTTTTACTAAGCGATGAGGCGACTCATACAACACAATCGTTCGGGTTTCTTCTGCCAACTGTTTTAATTTGGTTTGACGGCCTTTTTTCTCGGGTAAAAAACCTTCGAAACAAAAAGCATCGCAAGGAATTCCGCTTTTAACCAATGCCGGTACAAATGCTGTTGCGCCAGGAAGACATTCTATTTTAATATCATTTTTAAGACATTCTCTAACAAGAAGAAATCCGGGATCCGATATTGCGGGTGTACCGGCATCACTCACCAAAGCAAGATTCTTGTCATGTAACAACAAATCAACAAAACGTTGTAACTCGCGGTGTTCGTTGTGTTGGTGGTAGGGAACCAGTTGCTTTTCAATGTCATAATGCTTTAACAACTTGAGCGATTGGCGCGTATCTTCCGCCAAAATCATGTCAACCTCCTTCAAAATTCGGATTCCCCTAAGGGTCATATCTTCTAAATTTCCGACCGGAGTTGGAACCAAATAAAGTTTGCCCGCCATGCTGCAAAATAAAGAAATACCGGAGTCATTTTTTTTAAAAGCAATAAAGTTTAATTTAGCCCCAATATTTAACCATTAAAGATATGAATTTTCCAGAAACATTATTGTACACAAAAGACCATGAGTGGGTTCGTGTGGAAGGCGATACAGCCTATGTAGGTATTACTGATTTTGCCCAAAAAGAATTGGGAGATATCGTTTATGTAGATATCCCGAGCAAGGGTAAATCTGTTAAACAGCACGAGGTTTTTGGCACAGTGGAAGCAGTAAAAACTGTTTCCGATTTATTTATGCCATTAAGCGGTGACGTTTTGGAGGTGAATGCAGGTTTAGACGCTGCACCTGAATCCGTGAACAGCGACCCTTATGGAAACGGCTGGATGATTAAATTAAAAATAACCAATGCCGGCGAAGTAGATGGTTTAATGAAAGCAGATGCTTACAAAACTTTAATTAACGCCTAATTTACAGATAATCTGAAATTTGAAATCCCGTTGGTTGCAAAATCAGCGGGATTTTTTTTGAAGAAGTGCGAGGTGTTGAGGTATAGAAGTGTTGAGGTGTTGAAGTTCGTTATTCTTTATATATTCTGCTTATTAATGGAGTTCCTCTTGCCTCCTGCCTCCTGCCTTCTCCCTCCTGCCTCCTACCTTCGACACACTCAGGCACCGGCATCCTCAACATCAATTAATTTAAACATACCCGCTTACTTATTGACGTCCCCCAACTCATATCTCATATCGTTCCGCAGCTACCCGAAGAGCGGGACTTTTACTACAAAACTTAATTAAAAATACTAAAATTATCTTTAACCACAAAACTGTCTTTGGAACACGAAACCCCGCCTTTTGGGTAGGTGATGTTATGCACTGGGCTTAAGGTTTAATTAATCAAAAAAGTTTGCTTGTATCTTTCAATACCGTTTGATATCATCAGGAAATAAAGTCCTTTTGATACATTTGAAATATCAATCTGCTTTGTGGTAATGAAGTTGAATTTTGAATCTTCTAATACCTGTTGTCCATTTGCTGAATAAATTTCAAGTTTAAAAAAAGGATCTTGATAATGTTCAACTTTCACGGAAAATTTTCCATTATTAGGGTTTGGATATAATCGAACTTCATTGAACTTTGGATCATCTTTAATTCCAGTAATTAAATCATATTTAAAAATCGTTCCTCCGCCATAAGCACCACCCGCCGTTGTCATTCCATAAATGAAATTACCGTCGTAATATGGTGAACCCTTGGATTGCGAACCAGTTAAGAAGTTTTGGAAATCCACTAATGTTTCAAACCCAGAACCATTATGTCTTATTTTAAACAAGGTTCCATTACCGTTCTTACCTCCGCCATGTGTCATGCCATATAAATACGAGCCATCGGTAACCAAACTTCCAGAAGGATTAGAACCAGAAACTGAATTTTGAAAAATAAGCAATGTTGCATAGTTTGTACCATCTGTGCTTAGTTTAAATATTATTCCAACACCATTATTTTGGCCACCATTGTGAGTCATACCAAAAAGTGAAGTTCCATCAAGCATTAATGAACCAAGTGGCGCACTTCCTCCCAACATCGTGAAATCATATATTCTTAAAAATCCAGTCCCGTTTTTTCTGATTTTAAAAATTGCTCCATAACCATTAATTCCACCAGCATTCGTCATGCTATAGAGAAATTGACCATCAGTAACAAGTGACCCGAAAGGACCTGATCCGGTTGAATCCGAGCAATCTAATAACTTTGTAAATCCATTTCCATTCTTGTCAATCCTAAAAATTGTACCATGATAGTTTTTGCCTCCATGAGCTGCTGCTCCGTATAAAAAAAGACTGTCGGCTATCAGTGAACCGTAAGGCATTGACCCCGGACCGGTCACTGATTCATTGAAATCCAATAGTTTTTTAAACTCAAGTCCATCAGGTTTTATTTTAAATATTGTTCCGCGGTCATAAATACCCCCAAACGTAGTCATCCCATAAAGAAAAGTTCCATCGAATAAAAGAGATCCACAAGGAGTGCTTCCGCTATTAACTCCGTCAAAATCCATTAACTTGGAAAAGCCACTTCCATCTTTATTTATTCTAAAAATAGTTCCGTTACCATGAGCACCACCACTTCCTGTAGTTCCATATAAAAAAGATCCAATTGAAATAAATGAACCTTTAGGAAATTGTCCACTTGAAGAATCAAGGTCGTAAAGCTTGATATATTGAGACCTTGAACTTAAAGAGAAAAGATTCAAGAATAAAAAGAAGAAAATTGTTTTGTTCATATTTAAAAACTTAACTCAATTCAACCTTCAATGAAGGTGCAGTTTTTTCCAAACGATACCTTCTTGGCCTTGTGCATAACTCATATCTTATAACTTATATCTCATAACTTATATCTCCTATCTATTCATAAGCGCCCGGTAATTCATTTCCCCTATTCGAATCCAACCGAATAAAAATAAAAAGTAATACCGTGAAGCTTAATAAAGATGAACCGCCATAACTAAAAAAGGGAAGCGGAATTCCAATTACTGGAACTAGTCCAAGGGTCATTCCAATATTGATGGCGAAATGAAAAAATAATATGGAGGCCACGCAATACCCATAAATACGATTGAATTTATTTCGTTGTTTTTCGGATAAATATAAGATCCGCCATAGCAGAAGCAAATAAAAGGAAATGAAAATAAAGGAACCTACAAATCCATACTCTTCACCAATTGTACAAAAAATAAAATCTGTACTTTGTTCCGGAACAAAGCGGAATTTATTTTGGGTTCCTTCTAAAAACCCTTTACCTAGTAAACTTCCTGAGCCTATCGCAATTTTTGACTGTTGAACATTATAACCGGCACCTTTTAAGTCCACTTCCTTTCCCAATAAAACATTGATACGTTGTTGCTGATGGGGTTGCATAACATTTTCAAAAACATAATCCACGCTGCTTACCAAAGCCATAAACAACAAGGCTACGCCGGCTACAATCATTAAGTTTTGTCGGTTACGACGAATCATTAATGTAAACACAAGTGCAATTACACCAATTGCGATTATGAGATAAATAGGACTAATTAATAATGCAAGCACTGCAAAAATACCAACCATCAAACCAATAAAAAGTAAATAACCAGGTAAACCTTCGCGGTAAAAAACAAATACAAATGATGCAAAAACAAGTGCACTTCCTGTTTCATTTTGCAACAAAATAATCACCATAGGAATCAGCACAATTGCTCCGGAAATAAGTTGTGTTTTACGTTGTTCCCATTTGATACTGAATCCGCTTAAAAATTTTGCCAAGGCCAAACTTGCACCAAACTTGGCAAACTCTGCTGGTTGCATCCTAAAACCGGCAATTTCAATCCACGAGCTCGAACCCTTAACCGTTGTACCTAATGCCAAAACAGCGATCAACAATAAAATAGTAATCACATAAATTGGATATGCAAAGGCATAAAAAAACTTTTCATCGACCAATAAAATCAACAAACCCAGAAATAAAGAAATGCCAATCCACATCAATTGTTTGCCATAGTTTTTCGACATATCATAAATCATTGGATGTGCATCGCTATAAACAGAAGCGTAAATGCATAACAATCCCCATGCAACAAATGCATAGTAGATAATCAAAGTTATCCAATCAATGTTCGACGGTTTTGGCTGATGTTGTTGAATCATTGCGGTGAATTAAATTTCCTTTTAACATTCTTTCTAAAAGTGCAGGACGGGTATCATGTTTCCCGGTAAGGTATTGTTCGAGCATCAGACTGGCAATGGGAGCTGCCCAAGTTGCCCCAAAACCGGCATTCTCAACCACTACTGCGATAGCAATTTTTGGATTTGTTTTTGGTGCAAAAGCAAAAAATACTGAATGGTCTTTACCATGAGGATTTTGAGCAGTACCCGTTTTTCCGCAAATTTCTATTCCGGGAATTCTTGCGACATATGCAGTTCCTCTTTCTACCACATCATGCATACCATCAATTACAATTGGAAAATAAGATGTGTCAACGGTAGTCCAATGCTTATTAATATACTCCGGATTAGGATTTGGTTTGCCATCAATTTTCTTTACCATATGCGGCACAATATAATAGCCTCGATTAGCTACTGCTGCAGTTGCATTTGCCATTTGTAATGGTGTGATTCCAAGTTCGCCTTGTCCTATACCAAGCGAAATGGTAGTAAGTGCCTGCCATCTGTATCGTCCGTAAATTTTGTCGAAATAGGTTGCCGGTGGCAAAAATCCGGTTCCTTCTCCAAATAAATCTACACCCAGTTTTTTACCCAATCCGAAACTGGCAACATCTTTATGAAATATATTATAGGCATCTTCTCTGTGTTTGTATCTAGGATTGTTGATTAAACTTCGGTATACCTGACAAAAATAAGCATTACACGAAACGGCAATTGCACCACGCAACGCGAGCGGAGAACTGTGTGGGTGGCATCCTACAAATAAATAACCCCTATGACATCCATAGGTTGTGTTGGGAAACAGCATTTTTTCTTGCTGTCCAACCAACGACATGATTACTTTAAAAATAGAACCCGGAGGATACGGTGCAGCCAACGGACGATTAAATAACGGTTTCATCGGGTCGCGCAACAATTGCATGTAATGGTTGCCACGTTCGCGACCAACAAATAAATTGGGATCATATGTTGGGCTGCTAACCAATGCCAAAATTTCTCCGGTAGATGGTTCAATGGCAACCACACTTCCAATTTTATTCAGCATTAAAGATTCACCTAACGACTGTAAATCCTTATCGATGCTCAGATGTATATTTTTTCCTGCAACCGCGGGAGTATCAAACTCTCCATTCTTATAAACGCCTTGGGTTTTGTTTTTTGAATCCACCAAAATATACCTAACCCCTTTTTGTCCGCGCAAAACTTCTTCATACGTTTTTTCGACACCACTAATACCGATAAAATCTCCCATTCGGTAATATTCAGCCGATCGTTCAATATCCCTGTCGGTTACTTCACCAATATATCCCATGATATGTGCCGCATTGCTATACTTATATTTACGATCCGTGCGCACCACCGTAGTGAAACCAAAAAAATCAAACATTTTTTCCTGAAATGCTGCGTATGTAGGAATGCTTAATTGCTTTTCAAACAATGCTTCCCGATAAGGGGCATATCCTTTGCTTCGTTTTATTTTTTCAAATCGTTGTAAAAACCCTTGTTTGGTAATTCCCAAAACCCTGCAAAATTCGGTTGTGTCCAGGTCTTTAATTTGTTCGGGAGTAACCATTAAATCATAAATGGCATCATTGTATACCAACAATTCGCCGGATCTGTCGTACATCAATCCCCTTGCCGGATAAATGGTTTGCTCGTGCAAAACATTTGCCTGTGCTGAACGCAAATACGAATCATCGAGTAACTGCAAAAACACCAAACGAATGATATAGATAATCGCAGTAACTGCAAAAATGATAAACAGAATATTTCTTTTGGTATTGTTATTCAACCCGACACAATTTATGCATACAAGTATACAGGAAGTTGAAACAAATTTAGAATGGATGAATGAACATATTCACAACCATCGACGGTTGTCTACCTCTTCCTATTCACATTATAGAACAACAACTGCCCGATAATAATTAACATCAGGCTTACCAGGGTGCTCAGGAATGCGCGCCAAAGCGTGGCGAAAAATTCGCCAAACCCATAAATTTCCAGAAAAAACAAAACTACATGGTGTATAAATAACAGGAAAAATCCATAGAAGCCAAACCAAACAATTCCTTTTTGAGAAATGGATGGCACTACCCATCCTTCCTGGTCTTCTTTGGTGGTAGCGGCCCTGAGATAATAGTAACGAAGAAAACCAAGCAGGTTGGTGGCAGCAATATGTAAACCCGGCGTACTCGAAAAAGCATCCATCACCACTCCGGTAAAAAACGAAATCAACACAACTTGCCATGCTTTCATTTTAATTGGTAACAGGAGAATAAATGCTACATAAATATATGGATTAATATAACTACTTAACTCAATATTATTGATCACAAGAAGCTGTATCAACATAATGACAATAAAACGGGCAATATAGGTGAGTAGTTCAAGCATTATTTTAACAACTTACTTTCAATTTGTAATTGTTCCTCCTTAAATAAATTGCGTATCACATATACTGTCGACAAGGTTGAAAAGTCGGTATACAACTCCACTTTCAGGGTATGAAAATTATCTCCGGCATCCAACGAATGTGAAAATATTCTTCCAATAGGCAACCCTTCAGGAAAAATAGTAGAAAAATTACTGGTTATAATTTGATCCCCGGTTTCGACAGGGACATGTTTATTGACATCCAATAACCTGGCATATTTCGGATCAAGTCCGTCCCAAACCAACGAACCAAATGCATCGTTTTTCTTTATTTTGGCGCTGATTTTACAATTGTTATTTAACAACGATAATACCGTACTGTAACGATCACTTACACTCATTACAATTCCAACAACTCCTGATTCGCTTATCACACCCATCTCCGGTTCGATACCATGTAATCGTCCCCTGTTTATGGTGATATAATTGTTTCGTTTTATAACCGAATTATTTACCACACTGGCTGCTATATAAGCATATTGCTGTTTGTAAACCGTATCGTTTTTTTGAATCGTTATAATATTGTTTTTATAATAAGATGTGAGCAATTCGGACCGCAATTTTGCATTTTCAATTTGCAAACTGTCGTTTACCCTGCGTAAACTAAAATAAGATTGGGTATTGCTTACTGCGGTATAAAACGTACTGGTAACGCCGGTGGTATAATTGATGAAGCTTGCTTTCTGGTAACTATTAAACCGATAAATAACAACAAACGCAAAAACTTCGAGGGTAAAAAATATAAAAAACACATAATACTTATAGATGAAGAAAATAAGGTTACGCATGTGTATTGCTATACTTTAAATACAATTCTATTTCCTTATCAGGTCATTAAAAATTTGAAGCTTTTCAGATTCTTTAATGCCATACCCGTACCGCGCACAACCGCTCTTAACGGATCATCTGCAACATGAACCGGTAAACGTGTTTTTTGTGCAATACGTTTATCTAATCCGCGTAACAATGCACCCCCACCGGTTAAATACAAACCGGTAGAATAAATATCTGCCGATAACTCGGGAGGTGTTAATTCCAAAGCGCGTAAAACTGCCTCTTCAATTTTAGAAATAGATTTATCCAAAGCAGAAGCAATTTCGCTATACGAAACGGTAATTTGTTTCGGAATTCCAGTCATTAAATCCCTTCCGTTTACAGCAAAATCCGGTGGCGGATTATCCAACTCAGTTAGTGCCGAACCTACTTCAATTTTAATTCGTTCAGCGGTACGCTCTCCAACCAACAGGTTATGTTGGCGACGCATATAATCCAAAATATCTTCTGTAAATTCATCACCAGCAACACGTATCGATTGGTCGCAAACTATTCCTGCTAGTGCAATAACCGCGATTTCGGTTGTACCACCTCCAATATCAATAATCATGTTTCCCATTGGCTCAAACACATCAATTCCAATACCGATTGCTGCGGCCATTGGTTCGTGTATGAGATAAACTTCTTTGGCTCCCGCTCTTTCTGCAGAATCTTTTACCGCTCTTTTTTCTACTTCGGTAATGCCGGAAGGGATACAAATTACCATTCTTTGTTGTGGTTTAACCAGTTTGCTCGACTGAGGTATCATTCCGATTAATCCGCGTATCATATGCTCGGCTGCGTTGAAATCTGCAATCACGCCATCCTTAAGCGGACGAATGGTTTTGATATCTTCGTGTGCCTTACCGTGCATCTGTTGCGCCTGACTTCCAACCGCAATCACATTTCCTGTTCTTCGGTTAATGGCAATTATCGAAGGTTCGTCGACCACTACCTGATCTTTATGAATAATCAATGTATTGGCGGTGCCTAAATCTATAGCTAAATCCTGTGTGAGGAAACTAAACATTCCCATGGTTATACTTTTTCTCCTGTTTGGTTAATAATACCTGCAAATTATAATAATATTCTGCAAATATGCGATGCGCTTTTTTGCGCAACTTGTTCACGGGATAATTTACCCCTAATTACTTAATGTTTAAAATGACGAATTCCGGTGAAATACATGGCGATTTGATGCTGGTTACAATAGGCAACAGAAGCATCATCTTTTATCGAACCTCCCGGTTGAATAACAGCGTTAATCCCTTCCTTACCGGCTATCTCCACACAATCCGGAAATGGAAAAAAGGCATCGCTACCCATCGCAGCATCCTTTAAATCAAACCCAAATCCATTCGCTTTTTCGATGGCATGCTTCAACGCATCCACCCTCGAAGTTTGTCCACATCCAATGCCAATTAATTGTTTGTTTTTAGCAAGAACGATGGTATTTGACTTGGTATGTTTCACAATTTTATCGGCAAATAGCAAATCGTCTACTTGCGAATTAGTAGCTTTTGCTTGGGTTACTAAGTTTAAATTTTCTTTACCTATAACCATCGTATCCCTGTCCTGTTCCAAAACTCCGTTTAAAATGCTGCGGAATTGCTTTCCGGCCGGCAAACTCCCTTTTTGGGTAATCAAAATACGGTTCTTTTTTGACTGCAAAATAGAAGCGGATTTTCCCTCGTAACCAGGTGCAATCAGTACTTCCATAAATATTTTATCGATCTCTGTTGCCGTTACTTCATCAATTGGACGATTGGCAACTATGATGCCCCCAAATGCTGAAACCGGATCACCCGCCAAAGCATCATTCCAAGCTTCTAAGATAGTTTCACGAGTTGCTACGCCACATGGATTGTTGTGTTTGATAATGGCAACTGTAGGCTCTTCAAATTCGGCAATTAAATGAAGTGCCGCATCCAGATCCAATAGGTTGTTATACGACATTTCCTTTCCATGCCATTGATCCAGTATTTGACTTAAATTGCCGTAGTAAACACCCTTCTGATGCGGGTTTTCGCCATATCGCAATACCCTTGCAGGTTGTACACTCGACTTAAACACAGTAGGATTTTCTTTATCGAAATACTGAAAAATTAAGGCGTCGTAATGTGAAGTAGTATGAAAAGCTTTTGTGGCGAATTCCCTTCGTTGATCTATGGTAGTTGCTCCTTTTTGCTCGGTTAACAGGTTATTTAACTTTCCAAAATCTGCCAGGTTGCAAACAATCAGTGTATCTTCAAAATTCTTGGCTGCGGCACGTATTAACGAAACACCACCAATATCTATTTTCTCTATAATTTCTGCTTCCTTATTGGTCGATTTTACGGTTTCTTCAAATGGGTATAAATCCACCATTACCAGATCAAAATAAGGTATCTCAAATTCGGCAACTTCTTGTTGGTCTTTTTCGTGGTTTCGTCGTGCCAAAATTCCTCCAAACACTTTAGGATGCAATGTTTTGACTCTTCCACCTAAAATACTTGGGTATCCGGTCAAATCTTCAACCCGATTAACTTTTATTCCCAGTTTCTCTATAAATTCCTGTGTACCACCTGTCGAATATATTTGAACCCCTAATTGGGCTAAAGTTTTGGCTACAATATCTAATCCATCTTTGTAATAAACGGAAATTAAGGCATTTCTTATCTGACGACTCTCCTGCATAATAAGTTGAAATTATTGAGCCGCAAAAGTAGGTTAAGAAAATGGAATTAGCCCGAAGAAATCACAATTTTATTCCATTGTTTGTGAAGCAGCTTACCGGTTAAAAATTAACCACTATATCTTGCTTCCTTACCATTAAGCTGACCGGTTAATACCATTTTAAAAAAGATATTTGTATTCAATGCTTAAAACGTACTTTCTGGTCAGTCCTTCCGGACGAACTGCTCTGGTAACAAATGGTGCGCCAATACTGGTTTCAATAGCAGCCCTATCATTTAAAGAATAAGAAACCAGAAAAGTGGCATTTAACGTGAGTCCTTTTGAACCTGCAATTTTCTGATGAAATCCCGACGATTCGGTAAATTCATCTTCATCATAATGGTAAATACCAAGTACCCCGGGCAACAAACTCCAATTCCCTTTTTTTAAACCATAGGTAGCACGTAAAATTATATCTCCTTTGCGTTTAAAATCATTGGTAGATTGAAACCCAGAAAATTCATGGTTTGTGGGATAATCATAGGAATAAAACGCATTGAAATTTTTGGTAATCGGTTGCTGCATGGCTACTGTAACGGCCAGCTTTTTAATCTGAATCAAAGCTCCCAGAATGATATCGGTTGTTCCCAAACTCGTTTGGTAATCCATTGGTAATGGTAAATTGTTGCTTGTTGCATCCGCTCTGTTTAATGGAAGTTTATATCCTCCTGTCAATGTTATGTTAGGAAACAAACGCAAACTGCCAGTAAGATAAATGTCGGATAAACCAATGGTATTGGTGGTGCTTCCGTTTTGTGATAATAAATTGATCCGAGCCGACATGGATAAACCTTTGGCAATTTGAAAAGAATATTCGGCATAGGAGCCAAAAATTACTATCTGATAATCGGCCAATCCTTGTTGTATACCTAATCGAAAGGTATGTTTATACTGTTTTGGTGTAATACTTGAATCTACCTGTACCGATGTGTGGTTAAGGTTATTTAAAGTACATACACCGGCATCGCTGCAACCTTGCGCTTGTAGGTGGTTATGATTACCAAGAATCAGAAAACAGGTTAATATATATAGGAGAAAGCATTTATTACACATGCAAAATTCTTTTAATCGCTTCCGGGTAATAATGCATTTCAAGTTGTGCTATCTTGGCCTGAATCGACGATAACGTATCATCAGACATTACATCAAACTTAGCTTGTACAATGGTATTCCCATCGTCATATTTTTCGTTAACAAAATGAATGGTTATCCCATGTTCCTTTTCTCCTTTTGATAATACTGCTTCGTGCACATGGTGTCCATACATACCCTTTCCTCCGAATTTTGGTAACAATGCAGGGTGTATATTGATGATTTTACCTTCAAATTGCTTTACCAGATATTCGGGCACGAGCCATAAGAAACCTGCCAATACAATCAAGTCGGGTTTGTAATCCCCTAAAATCGAAAGAAACTTATCGGCATCCTGAAACGTTTTTTTATCGAATAAATGTACCGGAATATGGCGGTTATTCATTCGATCTATTACACCTGCATTGGGATTGTTACAAAAAAGAGCTGCCACATTAATGGAAGGTGAATTGGCAAATTGGTTTACAATATTCTCGGCATTGGTGCCGCTACCGGAAGCAAATAATATAATATTCTTCAAAAGGTTTTTAATTAAAACGAAAGTTCATCAATAAAAATTTTCTTAAACATCGAATCCATGTTGTTGTTTCCATTCAAGTTTTGTAATGGCAAACTCGAAATAATCATATCGGCTTTTTGCAAGGCAAGCTTAACCCGACGACTCATGGTAACTGATGGTCCGGACCAATAAGGCGAACCGGTTGAAGTTTGGATACGCAATACCGTTTGCATGATGGAGTCGTAACTAAACACCCCCGAAGAAGTTTGGTTGGTATGAAAAGGTCGGGCAACTTGAATAGAACCGCTGTATTTTAAAATTGGCCAACCTGTTTTTATCGGTAAAGCTTCGCAGGTATTATCCATTCTAAATCTACCGTTAACGATTGAAACATCAGCGTTTGGATCCACCAATGATTTAATCGGCGTAAAAGTAAAAACCTGTGAGGTTAGAGGGAAATCATCTCCGAACTGCGCAAAAATATACATGGCACCTCCGGCATTAAAAAACTCGGATGTGGTAAGTTGCGCAGTAGCCAAGGTATTGGGATCATCCGTTAACCAAATCATCCGTTTAAATAAATTAAAAATTCTTTGTTGGGTGAGTGCATCGGTATACAATTCGGAATTCCCGTTAAAAGAATTTACACCGCGCAATACTTCTACTGCATTTATTCCAACCAAAGGCTTAGCAAGGTTATTGAGGTAAAAATTTTGCGTAGTTGTGGCATTCGAATACATGCAATTAATCAGGAGTATATCTGAAACCGGTTTTTTTATGAAAACAGAATCCTTGATCCAAGTAGAAACATTTCCAGTTTTATCCACTACCCTCACATAAATATAGTTAATGGTATCAAATTTTAACCCTCCCATTGTTCCGGTAAGCGGTGTAGTTTTGGTACTTTGGAAGACATTACAAGTAGAACTATAATTGTTACCTGAACGTTGCGATTCAATTCGCACGGAAACACCGGCGGTGGTATCGTTTATGCGTAAATCCAACATAGAACCGGGAACTGAAAAATACGTTGTTGTGTCAGAAATATCATTCCAAACTATATCATAATGATCAATATCGAACAATCCATCGATATCTGAACTGACCCAATTAAAGCGTATAACAGGAAAGGAGAGATCGGGTAATGGATTAGAGAAATCTATTGATGCCCTCGGTGCCGAGTTCTCAATAGGAAACACCATTTGTGCCGGAGTCTGGTCTTTGTTGCCTAAATTATCGATAGCACGCACAAAAATTGGCACTTCTCCTTTCTTCACACCGTCAGGAAGTGTTAATAAAAAAGTGCCTTTCTGTTCGGATGTATAGTTCCAAGTTTGCATACCATCAGTAGATATTTCATAACCTGTTACATAACCCTTTGGTGCACTTCCCCACCAAAAAGCTTGAACGGTGGTAATGAGAAAATTATTCGGATCACGCATTACCGAATCAACTACAACAAATGTTTCGGGCATTTGGGTTGCCATGCGATCGCCTTCAAATTCTTTTTTACAGGAATTTAAGCCCACCAGAAGCAGCATCAAACCAACTATTTTCTTCCTTGTAAACACCTTACAATAATATCAAATCCTGATGCATCCGGAAAGTAAATAAATGATTAATAATTTATAACGTTGGAGCAAGGGTGAAGCATGCAGCTTGCGTGCTTTTAAAACAAACAAGGTTGGGGTTTTTTATGAAGGGTGCGGCTTTTGAAGAATTCCAATTACTTCGTTTGCAGCAGCAACATTTTTAATACTGTTTCTGCAGCCTCGGCACCTTTATTACCTAATTTACCACCTGCACGTTCCATTGCCTGTTTCTGGTTTTCGGTTGTGAGTACTCCAAATGCAACCGGCATGTTAAAGGTTAGTCCAACATCCATAATTCCATGGGCAACCGCATCGCATATAAAATCAAAATGTCGTGTTTCCCCTTGTATCACACAGCCCAATGCTATAACAGCATCTATATCCTTTTGAGCCGCCATAAACTGCGCCCCTAAAGGCAATTCAAAGGAACCGGGAACCATTTCAACCACTATATTTTTCTCCTTCACCTCCATCTTGCGTAGCATGGTAACAGCACCTTCCTTTAATGCATTGGTAACTTCGCGGTTCCATTCAGAAACTACTATACCAATTCGAACTTTTTTAAACAGTTTATTTGCTTTTAAGCTCGTTTCTTCTTGCTTTTTTAATTTGGTTGCCATGTTTGTATTTCATTAAAAAAGCCGCAGAAATATCGAAGGATATGCTGCGGCTTTTGTTTTAATTTCTAATTAAATGCCTGCTTTTAATGCTTCTGCCCGTGCTATATACTTATCGATATCTTGTGCCTCTTGTGCCTCCGAATAATTAGTTTTTATTTTTTGGTACACTTCGATCGCATTTCCATACTCCTTTAATTCTTCGTAAACCAATCCGGCTTTTTTGTAAAATACCGGTGCGGTTAATTTGTTATCGCTCATTTTAGCCGCCTTTGTATATTGACTCACCCCTTTATTCAAATCTCCCAACTCTACATAAGCATCTCCAAGAGCGCCTTCAGCCAATGGACCTACCAATTTGTTGCTGGTACTGAAATCTTCCAGATGATCTATTGCTTCTTGAAATTTACCAAGGCGTAGGTTACACATTCCTGCATAAAAATGACTCAGATTGCCAATTTTAGTTTGACCGTATTCGTCGGCCAGTGCTTCAAATCCTTTAAATTTATCATTACCCACTAAGGCAAGATTAAAAGAATCCATATCATAATACTTTTGGGCCATGAATGCTTCTTTCTGCGCTTCCTCTTCCAGAGGTGCAAGGTAGAAACGAGAATATCCCACGTATAATGCAGCAATCGCTAAAACCGCTATAATCCCATAGTTTATTTGTTTTTTGTAATCGTGGTAAAAGTGCTCCACTTTGTGGGTTGTTTCCACCAGCGTTTTATCCAAATCCAATTCGCTGTGTTCCTTTTTGTCTGTCATGTTATTTTTAATCTATAATTTATTCTGTGATAAACGGATAATCCGCTTGTACGTATACATCTTTAAATAAATCTGCCGGATCGGGGAATGGCGAATTTTCGGCAAACTCAACAGAATCCAAAACCTCGGCTTCTACTTTGGCTTCCATTTCATCAAACCATTTCTCATTTGCAAATTTATGTTCCAATATGGCAATTTTAACTTGCTCTAGCGGATCTCTTTGTTTGTATTCTTCTACTTCCTCTTTGGTTCTATATTTAGCCGGGTCGCTCATCGAATGTCCTCTGTAGCGATAGGTTCTTATTTCGAGGAATGTAGGACCATTTCCTTTTCTTGCCCTTTCTACCGCATGTACCATCGCTTCGTGAACAGATTCGCAATGCATGCCATCAACTGCTGCATTGGGCATATCGTATCCTTCTGCCATCTTATGAATATCAACCAAATTTGTTGTACGTTCTACCGAAGTACCCATGGCATATCCATTGTTCTCACAAACAAAAATTACAGGAAGCTTCCACAACATAGCCATGTTAAAAGTTTCGTGCAAAGCGCCCTGACGAACGGCACCATCTCCCATATAACAAATGGTTACTGCATCATTTCCTTTGAATTGATCGGCAAGGGCTATACCTGCCCCTAAAGGAATCTGACCACCAACAATACCATGTCCTCCAAAGAAATTATGCTCCTTGCTAAACATATGCATGGAGCCTCCTTTGCCTTTTGAGCATCCGGTTACTTTTCCATATAATTCGGCCATTACCGCTCTTGCACTTATTCCGCAAGCCAATGCATGGGCGTGGTCGCGATAGGCCGTTATCATCTTATCTCCCTTACGTATGGCACTCATTGTACCGGCAACTACGGCTTCCTGTCCAATATAGAGATGACAAAATCCTTTAATTTTTTGTTGCCCGTATAACTGAGCTGCTTTCTCTTCAAACCTGCGCATCAGCAGCATTTGTTCATACCAGTTCAGGTAAATCTCTTTTGTTGGTTTAGTCTTAGCCATTTTTACGATAAGGACTGCAAAAGTACACAATTTTGCGAACTGTCAAAATCGGCGCTTTGTTATTGAGAATGAGGCTTCTGGTAAAAATATAACAAAATAAACTTCCTCCGGTTAATGGTTCTTATATTTGGCCGGATGCTTTGGCTACAGGAAATAACGCTTACAAATTACCGCAATTACCATCATTCGGAGGTACAATTATCACCGGAGATTAATTGTTTTACCGGTATAAACGGTTCCGGAAAAACCAACCTGATGGATGCAATTTATTACCTGTCGTTTACCAAAAGTTACTTCAACAACTTAGAACAGCAAAACTTTCGAATAGGTTGCGACTGGTTTAGTATAGAAGGCAACTATAAAAGGAATGAAATGGATGAAAAAGTGCGGATTGCGGTTCAAAAAGGAGAAAAAAAATCAGTCAAAGCAAACAACAACGAATACAAAAAATTTGCATATCATATTGGTAATTACCCATTGGTATTAATTACGCCAAACGATATTATGTTGATTCATGAAGGCAGTGAAGACAGAAGGAAATTTTTGGATGGGATGATTTCCCAACTCGATAAAAAGTACCTGTTGGATTTGTTATCCTATAACCGGATTATTGAACAACGTAACCGACAACTAAGGATGTTTGCAGAGTCGTCTGTTTTTGATCCTTCTCTGCTTGAAACATACAACGAACAATTGGTTCAATTTGGAACGGCAATTTTTGAAAAAAGAAAAGCATTCTTAGCTTCTTTTGTTCCTGAATTTAGAACCTTTTATCAAAGTATTAGCTCATCCGATGAAGTAGTAAATTTGGAATACGAATCCGATTTAAACGGACAGGATTTCGCCACTCTGCTCCAGCAATCTGAGCAACAGGATATGGCTTCTTGCCGCACATCAAAAGGTATTCACAAAGATGAACTTGCATTTACCTTACAAAATCTGGCACTGAAAAAATATGCATCACAAGGCCAACAGAAATCGTTTATTATCGCTTTAAAACTCGCCTTTTACGCTTATTTAAAAAAAGAAACCGGCTATAAACCATTGTTGTTGCTCGATGATATGTTTGAAAAACTGGATGAGATACGTTTGCAGAAACTAATGGAAATGATATCTCATCATGCATTTGGACAACTGTTTATTACCGATACCCATTTGGATAGACTCCATCAATTATTTAAGCCGTTAAGCCATAGTGAAATTAAATATTTTTCGGTGGAGAATGGAATTATTCACGAAATTTGAACACATGCGCAAATCGAACGAACAAACCATTAAGGAAGTAATCGGAGAATTATTTAACAACAACCACATGAAAGGTAAACTTGCCGAGGTGGATGTGATAAATAATTGGGAAAAGATTGCAGGTGCTATCATTGCGCGCCATACTGAAAAAATTTATTTTTATAAACGAAAACTTTTTCTGCATATTTCTTCCCCTCCTTTGCGAACCGAATTAAATTATACCAGAAGCAAAATCATAGAAATAGTAAACGCATATGCCGGTCAGGAATTGATAGATGAGGTGGTGATTCGTTAATTTTATCTAACACAATTTATGGCAACTAAACTGTTACCTATATCATCTAACTAAACCATGCATTATCATATCAGTTACCAAAATCCAAGCGCTCATTTTATACAGTTTTCCTTCACCATTCCTGCCATACACCAGGATATCATTCATGTGCAATTGCCTTCGTGGCGACCGGGCAGGTATGAACTACAAAACTATGCCAAAAATATACGTAAGTTTAGTATTTGCGATACCCAGAATAATCCGGTAAGCTATTGTAAAACCGGTAAAGACCGTTGGGAAATTTATACCAAAAACATAACCGGTATTGTAATTACTTATGAATATTATGCCAACCAACCGGATGCCGGAGCAAGCTATTTGGGAGAGGATTTCTTTTATATCAATCCCGTTAATTGTTGCATGTATATGGAAGGTAGGATGGATGAACCGTATACCTTACAATTGGAATTACCCGAAAATTACCGAATTGCCAGTCAACTTACTAGTACCGGCAATAACACCTTAACAGCCCCGAATTTTGACTATCTCGCCGATTCGCCCATTATAGCAAGTGATACCTTGGTTACTTACCAATGTGAAATTAACAATGGTAATAACCGCTTACATTTCTGGATGCAAGGCAAGCATGAATTACCCATAGAAAGGTTAATTGCCGACACCATCCGTTATGCGGAATCACAAACTACCTTGTTTGGAGATATGCCTTCGGTTAATTATCATTTTTTATACATTTTTCTACCGAATCCTTTCCGACATGGAGTAGAACACCTCGACTCGACGGTAATTGCCATGGGTAAAGGAGAAGATACAACCAACGAAGAATTTTACCAAGATTTATTGGCTATCAGTTGCCACGAATTGTTTCATTTATGGAATATCAAACGCATTCGTCCGGCTGATATGTTGCCTTATGATTTTACCAAAGAAAATTACTCTACCCTTGGTTATATTTACGAGGGAATTACCACGTATTACGGCGATTTAATGTTGGCAAGAAGTGGTGTTTGGAGTTGGGAACAATACCAAAAAAGTTTGTGCGACGATTTAAAACGCCATTTCGAAAACGAAGGCAGGTTTAATTATTCGGTAGCTGAATCTTCTTGGGATACCTGGCTCGACGGCTATACAGCAGGCATACCGGGAAGAAAAGTTTCTATCTATATGGAAGGATTAATTGCAGCCTGGATTGCCGATATCATCATTTTGGATCAAACGAATGGCAAATACCGACTCGATGATGTGTTAAAAGAATTATACCAACACGATGCGAAACAATCCATCGGATATACCGAAGCCCGCTACCGTGAATTGTTGGAAAAATATGCAGGAATATCTTTTGATGCTTACTTCAAAGAAATCATACATGGCAAGGGCTATATGGAGGTTTGGTTACACGAAATTGCCGGTTTGTTAGGGATAAAAATTACCGGCACAGAAGGAGAAATGCCATTAAAAATAAATTTGCATATCCTTTCAAATAGTGACGAAAAACAGCAAAAACGTTTTAAAACATGGTTTCAGTCACTTTAGTTAATTAAGAATTTAGTATCTTCGAATGGTAACTAATTGAATAGTGCTTCTATGCAGAAAATAAAACTCAATTGTGAAGATTGCCTGATTCTAAATATTTCGTTTCTTGAGCATTGTACTCCGGAACAACTGCAAAGAGTATCCGAGCAAAAAACCTGCGGCTCCCATAAAAAGGGCGAACACCTCTTTTTTGAAAACAATAATCCTTTAGGAATATATTGCATCAACAAGGGTGTGATTAAATTAGTAAAAACCAATATCGATGGCAAAGAACAAATTTTACGTTTTGCAAAACCCGGAGATTTTCTAGGATATCGGGCTTTGATTGCCGACGAACCTTTGGTGGCAAGTGCCATTTGTTTGGAAGATACCAATTGTTGTTTTATACCCCAACAATTGTTTATGGAACTGCTCGACGAAAATCCAATGATTGCAAAGGATATTTTAAAATCATTGAGCCACGAGTTGGGAGTGGTTGAAGAAAGGGTTCAAAGTTTGGCGCAAAAAAGTGTGCGTGAACGTTTGGCCGAAACACTATTGTTTTTACATGATACCTTTAACCAGGATAACAAAGAGGATTCCGTTATTCATATTAGTTTACCAAGGGAAGATGTAGCAAATATTGTTGGAACCGCAACCGAAACTGTTATCCGATTACTTTCCGAATTTAAAGCAGACAAACTGATTGAGCTGGAAGGAAAGAAAATAAGGTTATTGAATAAAGAGAAGTTGGAGAAAATATCCCACGCTTCCGTTAACTAAAACTTATAGCTTACGCCAACGTTTATCCCGATTAAGCTAAACACTTCGTAATATTCATTTATATCTCTGTAGGTATAAATCAAAATGTTTTCTCTCACCACACCATGCAAATCAATAAAATCGGTTAGTTTGTAAGAAACACCAATGGAGGGTGCAAGGATAAAATTATTATAGGTGGTGGATTCTGCAAAATCTGATTTTCCTTGTGTTGCCATTGCCCATCCTAAATCGATACCGAAATAAGGAATTAGTTTTTGTTTAGAATCTGCACGCTGGTCTAAAAAGGAAAAATCGGCACCGATGGTTACCGGGATTACTGTTAAGTTTACACCATCAACCGGGGTTTGAACGCCATCAACTGCCAACGATTCGTATGGAATAACGTAATATCCGGTACCAATATTGAAACGTAGATAATCATCATACTGATAAGTTAGTTTTGCGTTTAGTCCGGCATAACTATTTTTCATGGTGCTGGAGTACAAATCAGAACCCGAAATCCCATACTGGTAAGCAATATTTACCCCAAATTGGGCAGATGCATAAAAGGATATACTTAAGGCAGCGATTAAAGCTTTTATCTTATTCATGAAACACGGATTAAAGGGGCAATTTAAACAATAATATATTAATTTTACACCTGTATGTTAAAATCTACTCGTCCGGTACCATTCAAAATATTGATTGTTTGTGTTTCATCCTTGCTAATTTGGTTACCAATGTCGTGTAAAAAACAACCTTGTACCGATGATACTACAACTTACCATTACTTGAATAAATCTGAAGTTAAAGAAGTTAGTCTGAAACCAAGTGACACACTCTACTTCTTTGATGAAAACAACGATACTTTGGTATTTTTTCCTACGGATTCCAATACCTATTTCAATACCCAATCCACTTCAACTACTTGCACCGGTGTTAGTGAAAAATTCGAAGGATTACAATATCTTTTCGAAACGAGTAACCTGCGCGCTTTATACCACAACCAATATGTTCCATTTGATTTAAAAAACGGCTCAACAATTGCGGTTACTTATTATGACCAAAGTTTTAATATGTCTATTATTACCCTTCGTTACCCTTATACAAAATATGAAGAAACAATCAATGGCAAGGTTTATCGGGATGTAAGAATGGTAAATATTGGTACCGACACTTTATATTATTCTTTGCAAAGCGGAATCATACGCCTCCATTTAACCAACCAGAACCGGTTGCTGCAATTGCAATAAAAAAGGGCTGTCTGAAACAGACAACCCTTTTCAAAATAAGTTATAAAATTTTAGAATTTGTAACCTAAACGAACTGCACCTGAACTTGCACCAAATAAACTGAAAGTGCTGCCACCTAAAGTTTTGGTTTGAGGTGAAGCTACACCACCGGTTGTGTTGTCAATAGTTCCATCTCCGGTTGAACCCATCATGAATAAGCCCATTCCACCTTCAACACCTAAATAAATAGCGTCTGTGAAATAATAATCAGCTCCAATTAACATGTTGATTCCTAAATTAAAAGTAGATCCACCAACTGTTTTTGAACTGTTGGTTGCACCAAATGCACCTGTGATGTCTTTTTTGTCATCTTCAACAGTAGTTCCGGTTGCAAAACCAATCGGTAATTCAGCTCCTACATATGGAGATAATTTGTCGGTTCCGGCAAAATGTTTCTCAATACCAGGAGTTAATGCCAACGCAAAACCCGAACTTGACTTGTTGGTGTTGGTTATTTCAGTACCGCCAACCATAGCTGTTGATTTGGTTTCAGAACTACCTGAACCCAAACCTAATTTAACCCTAACTGCCATGTCGGGAGCCATAAAATAACGAATACGTAATTCAGGTGTTCCTACAAGAGCAGTTGATCCCAATCCATAAGTTACACCAGTTGCTGCACCTGTTGCAAAAGTCAGGTTAAACTCCATCGTTTTGTCGCCTGCAGCAGGTTTTTGTGCAAAAGCAGCAAACCCTGTTGCTACGATTGCCATAGAAAGTAATAGTTTTTTCATTTTTTGAATCAAATTGATTTCTGCACTAAGATATGGGAGTATTTTTGTCATTTCAAAGTCTTATTGGTTAAGATGCTGTTGATAAGTTGTGATTTACCAATGTATTTGTCATTTGAAATGGTTTTTGGTGGAAAATAAAATTCCGGTAAACGCCATTTTTTGCCGACTAAGTGTATAATTTACAATTGTTTATGATTCAACACACATCAGTAGGTTAAATTAAAATTAACTAATTGTGGTGGTGTTCAGTATTTTGAAATGTGAACAATAATTGATGAAAATCATTCCTAACAAAGCATTAAAACTAAAAATCCTTCCCGTTGTCTTTCACATCCAGCCAGATAAAATTCCCATTTCTGAAGACAAAAATATCGTTGTCGAGTTCAAATTCGTCGCCGTCGTTAAGCTTTTTCATATCAACATCATTGTTGGCGGTATGAATTGTACCTTTGGAACTGTAGGCTAGTTGTAAATACTGTGGGTTGATTCCTTTTTTGGTTCCGCAAAGAACAACATGAATCGGTTTGCGAATTCGTTTCAGCATTTTAAAATCCCTTATATCGCTATCATCTGCCAACAATACAATATCCGAATAATCGCGGTACATCGAAATGGCAGTAAGCAAAGCTTCCAAATCATTTTCAGGCTCATCCCCCCCTTCTCCTTTTTTCCTTACATCTTCCACATCTTTCTTAAATTTCTTAAAATCTTTGGCGTCGAATCCATGAACGCCACCGGTACGACCCATAATTTTTTGTGCATCGGGTAAATTGTCGCCATCATTAAACAAAACATAATGCCGTATCCATTCACTTTCGAAATGCATTTTGTACCAAACAAGCAATTGACCAATATATGGAAACATGCTACCGGTCATATCAACCACCAACAATACCTTACTCCATTGGTCGTTTCGTTTAAACACCCTAAACAAAGTAGAATCCTTGATTTTGTATTCGCCGGTAATAAATTTATCAAATTTAAGGGTGGTTTCCTTGGTTGGCGATTCATACGTTACTACACCTTTTTTATCAAAATGTGAATAGGAACCCAACATCTCTCCTTTTTCGAAAAGCGCTTCCGTTAACAGATACCCGGTTTGATCATAGCATCTTTCATAACCTTGTTTTTTTCCTTCGGCATAAGCTTCTTCACATTTTACTTTACAAGAATTATAAAAAGTTACGCTGGGACCATCCAGCATACCCCTTTTGTATGTATTTGAAAACTCAATGCAATCCGGGGCATCAAAATAGCGGATTTCTACCCCTTCCTTTTCATTGTTTTCATAAAACACTTCGTATTTCATGTCGCCATTTTCCCAGAAATACCTCCAAAACCCTTGTTTTCTCCCGGATTTATCGGTGAGATTAATAGTATCGCCATCCACTACTTCATATGTCTGGGCATAAATCTGGCCATTAAAAGCAAGGATAAATAAAATACAAATGGTTAGGAATTTGCGAAACATCATATACATGTTTGGCGAAGATAAGTCGATTGGAAAGGAATTAAAAACGAACTAATTGCTATCAATTCAAGCGATAAGGTGCAATCAGTTCAAATTCAGGTATCTGAACTTCAAAGCGCTTGCCATCCGTTTTTTGTACCATCAAATATTTGCCTTTCATCTTGCCAAATTCGGATTGTAAAGAACAACCTGAAACATACTGATGCTTAGCTCCGGGTTCAATTATTGGCATTTGACCAACCACACCTTCTCCCGAAACCTCTTGGTTTGGATGATGCAAATCCTGAATAAACCAGTAGCGATGTAATAATTGAATCGTATAATCACCATGGTTTTCGATGGTAATCCGATAGGCAAATAAATGGTTTCCATCGTGGCGATTTAAACGGTTATTCTGATACGCGGTTTCAACCGTTATTTTTACGTCGTGTGTGGTTAGTGTTGGCATAAATTAATTTCCGAGTTTGCTGAGCGACCCCAATAAAATTTTCATATCCTTTTCTACCGAATAATCTTTTGCATACAAAAAATTTAATTTCTGAATGGTATACGTGTTAATCTGTTTGTCGTCGTATATATCTACGGGCGTTACTACACCTTTCCTGATTTTTGGTAATACCGTTGTGTTTTCAACCGAGGCATAACCAACCCATGTTTTTTCACCCATCATCACCCTCAAAATATTAATGAGATAATTCTTCCTTCGCTTCATAAAAATAATTAAAACCGGACTGAATACCACAAAAAATACAGATGCCATTAAATCAAAAACACGCTTTTTTCTGAGTTGAAAGGTGGTATTAAGGGATAAATTAATTTCAAGGGTATAGAAATCTCCTTTGGTTTTTTTGGAATTACTTCCGATGATAAAAATACTTTCTTCGGGAACAATTTTAAACTGGATATCCGGTTTACGCATGGTTCCCATCCAGCCTATGATTTTTTGGGCGGATAGATCCTTGGAACAGAAAATAATTTCTTCTACACCAAATAGAGAAACAATTTCCGGTAGCGAATCCACATGTCCTAAACAATTATCCAAGGTATCTTCTTGCTTATTGATACGAACATATCCGGCATAATCACAGGAAGCTTTGGACCTCACCAACAAATCTTCTACCCGTTTTACTTCATCCTTATTTCCGATGATGATGGTTTTGGTATCAAGGGATAATCCGGGGTTGATTTTTTTGTAATGGATGAAATAAAATCCCAACCGAATCAGATACGTACCGGCCATGGATGCTATTGCACCTAAAATAATCAATGGTCGTGAGAAGCGATAGGTTTCCGGTAAGAATGCATAATAAACTGCTATTACAAGCGAACCCAACAAAATACCGTTAACCACACTAAGCAGCGAACGTGGTTTTTCGTAGGCTCCGGCGAAATAAAGTCCGCCAACCCAAAAAATACAATAAACCAGCAAATTGAGGAGCACAAATTCAAAAGGATAGTTTACCCCATTGAGATGCTTTACGTTTTCTTCCCAAAAATTCTTCAACAGAAACATGCTACCAAACATTACCAAAAAGTCGAGTAACGGCCGATAGGTATTTTGTACAATTCGCAGAAAAAGAGATAGCGCAGCACGTATATAAATAGCGATATTGATGAGAAAACTAAACAGTCGTGCATTCTTTTGCGAATAATGTTTCTGGGCAAAGATGATCATCGCCCTATAAAAAATAAACACGTAATTTACACTCGTACGTTTGGTACTTTCTCCTTTGTAATGTATGATAGTTGTTTCGGGGAAATAGTAGTTTTTATAGCCAGCCGCCATGATCCGATACGAAAGGTCAATATCCTCTCCATACATAAAATAATCTTCATCAAGTATACCGGTTTTGTCGAGTGTGGCTTTGCGGAGCATCATAAATGCACCCGCAAGTACATCTACCGGATGTATCTCATTTTTATCGAGGTAACCCAAGTGGTACTGACCAAATCTTTTTGATTTAGGAAACAAAGCCGACAAGCCGAACATTTTATAAAAGGCAACAGCAGGGGTTGGTAAACCACGCTTGGATTCCGGTAAAAAATGACCTTTTCCATCAATCATTTTTACCCCAACTGCTCCGGCATCCGGGGTTTTATCCATAAAGCCAACTACCTTTTTAAAACAATCCTCTTCAATTACCGTATCCGGATTCAACAACAAAATATATTCCCCTTTTGCTTTTCTAATCGCCTGGTTATTTGCTTTTGAGAATCCTGTATTTTCTTGGTTTGCAATAAGATGCACCTCCGGAAATTTCTTTAAAACCATCTCACAAGAACCATCAACCGAGTTGTTGTCCACAACCAGTATTTCACCTTCCATGCCATGTAAAGCTTTCCTCACCGAATACAATGCCTGTTCCAGAAAATACTTTACGTTATAGTTAACTATGATTACTGAGATTTTCATAAAGATGGTAACGAAGATACGAATTAAATCGTATACGGCACGCGTAAAGCGATTGAACGTCCTAAGGTAACTTCATCGGCAAACTCCAGTTCGCCTCCAATAGCTATGCCTCTGGAGATGGTACTAATGGAAAGATTAAATGGTTTAAATTTTTTTGACAAATAAAATACGGTGGTATCTCCTTCCATGGTAGCACTTAATGCCATGATTATTTCTCTAGTTTCTTCCTGTTGAACCCTGCGAATCAATGCCTCAATATTTAAACTATCCGGTCCAATGCCATTAACCGGCGAAATAAGTCCGTTTAAAACATGGTAGGTGCCTGTAAACTGGCCTGTGTTTTCGATAGCAATAACATCCCTTAAATCTTCTACCACACAAATGAGTTGTTGGTCTCTTTTAGAGCCTGTACAAATATTGCAGAATTCGGCATCCGAAACATTGCCGCAACGTTTACAATACTGTATGTTATTTCTTAATTTGGTTATTGCATCCGACAATTTTACCACATCATTTGCCGGTTGTTTCAGCAAAAACAAAACCATACGCATAGCCGACTTCTTACCAATTCCCGGGAATTTTGAGAGCTCATTTACTGCCTCTTCTATGAGTTGTGAGGGATAATTCATTGCCGCAAAGGTATGTTTAGGTTATGTAGAAGCTAATAAAAAACAAGTTTAATAAATTTTACAATTGTAGAAACAACTATTTTGCTAAACTTGTACTCTTTAAAAAAATATGAAAAAAATACTTATCCTAATCGCAACCGGAGTTATGATTACTACCGGAATATTCACTTTAGAGTCGATGCCTACCGGTGCTCCTAAAGGTGCTACAGGTGGAGTTGCCGAAGGAGGAATGACTTGTTCCCAGTCCGGATGTCATAATGGTACCCCATCATCCGTTACTAACTATGTTACCACCGATATACCCGCAACCGGTTATGTGCCAAAACGCACGTATAATTTTACGGTTTCGTTTACCGGTACCGGAAACAAAGGATTTCAACTTTCGGCACAGGATTCAGTGGGTGGTTTTCATGGTAAATTTTTAACCGGTGCAGGTACACAGGTAAGCGTTGCCAATTATATTACCCACTCCTCTGTAAAATCGGCAAGTACCGCAACCTGGACTTTCAAATGGACTGCTCCGGCAAGAGGAACAGGAAAACTTACCATTTTCGGGGCATTTGCCATAACCAGAAATATTACCAAACGTACCAGTTTTGTAATCCAGGAAAATAAGCAAATTCCTACGGTTACCACCTTACCGGCAACAGCAATTTTCCATACGCATGCCATTGTACATGCTAGTATGAATGCAAAAGCCGGTGGCGCATACCTTGCTTCCTTTCAATACAAAAAAGAAGGAGAAAATTGGATTTCTATCAATGCCAATCCCGCTGACATTTCCGGTGATAGTATCATCGAACCATCTATTATGCTGGTAAATTTATTGCCAACAACCAAATATATTTATCGTGCTTGCGCCTGGAATGCCGGCGACACAACATGGGGAGATACCTTAACCTTTACCACAACTTTAACCGGAATGGCAGATCCAAAAGCCATATCAGAGTTTATGATTTATCCGCAACCCGCCAACGACCATATTAATGTATCGCTTTACCTTAACCAGAATTCCAATTTGACACTTCAGATTTATTCGTTGAATGGCCAATTGGTGCATGCACAAAATTATACCAATCAGGCATTCGGGTTCAACCGTTTCAATATTCCTTTATCGTTAAGCCAGGGGATATATTTGGTTAAAGTAGCATCCGGAAATCAAACCATTACCAGAAAAATTATCATTGAATAATTACCCCTTCTTTCCTTATTTAAAAAGCACATCCTTAACAGATGTGCTTTTTTATTTACATCACCTGATAAATGTGATTAACTAAATCGGTTAATTCTCTTCCTTAAAAATAGATTTGCCACATGTCGCATTCGTTTTTACTTGTTATCATACTGGTGTACTTTATTTTGTTGCTTGGAGTAGCTTATTATACTTCCCGAAATTCCGACAACGAATCCTTTTTCATTGGCAACAAAAACAGCAATTGGATGTTGGTTGCTTTTGGGATGATAGGCACATCTTTGAGTGGGGTAACCTTTGTTAGTGTTCCCGGTGCTGTTGGAGATTTTGCCGGATCCAATTTCAAAGCCTTTGCCTACTTACAAGTGGTGATTGGTTACCTGATAGGATATGTCATTATTGCATTCGTATTACTCCCTCTCTATTACCGCCTCAACCTCACATCCATTTACCATTACCTACAAACTAGGTTTGGCAACATGGCATACAAAACCGGAGCGCTGTTTTTTATACTCAGTCGAACAATTGGAGCAACGGCAAGGCTATACCTGGTTATTAATGTACTTCAATTTTTTATTCTCGACAAAATGGGTGTTCCATTTATCGTAACCGCTGCCATTATTCTAGTGATGATTTTGTTGTACACTTTTAAAGGAGGAGTAAAAACAATTGTATATACGGATACCCTTCAAACCACTTTAATGATTGCAGGTTTGGTTATTTGCGTTGGATACATATTGCAAAACCTTAACCTTAGTACAACCGAAGCATTTGTTGCTTTAAAAAAACAAGGCTATTTATCTGTGTTCAATACCGACTTCAACAGCAAAGGATTCTTTTTGAAACAAATTGTTGGTGGCGCTTTTATTACCATAGCTATGACCGGACTAGACCAAGAGATGATGCAAAAAAACATCAGTGTGAAACGCTTGGTAGATTCGCAGAAGAATGTGATGACACTTTCTATTATTCTTGTGCTTGTTTTGTGTTTGTTTTTGTTCCTGGGTGGACTACTTTACCTTTTTGCCATCAACCATGGCGCTGGATATGTGGAAGTAATGGTTGATGGTATCAGCACCAAACAATTACAATTAAATGGTACCAATATAATTGGCGATAAGATTTTTCCCTCTCTTGTACTCGAACACTTCCCTCCTGTTGTAGGTGTTTTATTTATCATCGCATTAATTTCGGCTTTGTTTCCAAGTGCAGATGGCGCATTAACCGCACTCACCTCTTCGTTTTGTATCGATATAATGGGATTAAAAAATCGAACAGACCTAAGCGAAAAAAAACAAAGAAATATCCGATGGACTGTTCACCTTTGCTTTGCTATTGTATTTTTATTCTGTATCATGGTTTTTTATGTTGTAAAAGACAATAGTATCATTGATAAAATTCTGGATTTGGCAGGCTATACGTATGGTCCATTATTGGGATTATTTGCCATGGGTATTTTTACCAAACGTCAATTACCCGATTCGTGGAAGGTTACTTTGGTTTGTTTACTTGCTCCTTTGTTGTCCTATTATCTAGGATTACATGCCAAAACCTGGTTTGGGGGATATCAAATTGGGATTGAAATGTTGTTGATAAATGGAAGTATCACATTTACAGGACTAATGCTCATTAGCAGAAGAAATTAAAAAGTATTTTCAAAAATTGCTTTTATTAAAAATACATAATTTTATATTCGCGTTATTATAAACCACTTCAAATTATGTATTGGACATTAGAATTAGCCTCGTATTTAGATGATGCACCTTGGCCCGCAACAAAGGACGAGTTAATAGATTATGCCATTCGTTCAGGCGCCCCACTAGAGGTAATCGAAAACCTTCAGGAACTCGAAGATGATGGAGAACCTTTTGAGAGCATTGAAGAGGTTTGGCCAGATTATCCGACCAACGAAGATTATTTTTATAACGAAGACGAACTATAATCAATCACTAACTGATTTTGAAGTCATCTGTATGGATATACGGGTGACTTTTTTTTTACCCGAAAATTTTAACCGATATTCGCAGGATGAGCATCAGACAGGAGAAATTTGCAAAATTAATTCAGAAAGAACTTGCGGATATTTTTATGGAAAATCGGGTTACCCTTTTTCATCATGCATTTATTACGATAAACAATGTAACTGTATCTCCTGATCTTGGTTATGCAAAAGTATTCTTGAGCATCATGCAAACCCCCGACAAGGAAAAAATGATGTTGCACATACAAGCACAATCAAAAACTATCAGGCATGAACTTGCCAAACAAATTCGAAAGCAAGTAAGGATTATTCCTGAATTACAATTCTTGCCGGATGATAGCCTTGATTATGTGTTCAAAATGGAAAAGATTTTTAACGAGCTAAAGAAAAAGGACGACAATAAACCGTCGTGAACCAGCGGTTACCCATGCGTTATCTTATTCAATTATCCTATTCAGGTTTGGCATACCATGGCTGGCAAAAACAGGAAAATGCACATTCGGTTCAATCCGAATTAGAGATAAAACTATCGTTGCTTTGTGGCAAAAATATTGAAACCCTGGGCTGTGGAAGAACCGATACAGGAGTTCATGCTTCCATGTTTTTTGCACACTTTGATATCGAAACGCCAATTGATACAGAACGGACAGTATATAAACTCAACCAGATGTTACCGGAGGATATTGCCATACAGAAAATCATGTCTGTTCCTGATTTGTTTAATGCCAGATTTGATGCAACCGAACGAACCTACCAATACCATATTACCCGAATCAAAGATCCTTTTTTAAAGGATATTGCTTGGTATCAATATGGATTGTTGGATATAGAAAAAATGAATGAAGCTGCTGCATTCCTATTAACGCATTCGGATTTTACTTGTTTCAGCAAAGTAAAAACCCAGGTTAATAATTTTATTTGCGATATTACCTATGCCAATTGGGAGGCGAATCAAAACCATCTTGTTTTCACCATAAAAGCAAATCGATTTTTACGTAACATGGTTAGGGCAATTGTTGGAACATTGTTAGAAGTTGGAAAAAATCGATTAACCTTACAGGCATTCAAACAAGTGCTCGAAAGCAAAAACAGAAGTGAGGCCGGGCAATCGGTTCCTGCATATGGTTTGTTTTTAACCGACATACAATACCCCGAAGAGAAACTTAGGCTCCAATGACCCAAACAGAAAAAAAATCAACCGGTAATAAGTTTACTTTTTCCTCCGTTAAAAAGTTAATCCAACTCACCAACAGGTTTAAAGGTAAATTTTATCTAGCCATTATACTTACGATTATAATCGCATTTCTTGGTCCGATTCGTCCATTTTTAATGCAAAAAGCAGTAGATAATTATATCGCAATTGGCAACAAAACCGGTCTCCTTTATCTTTCAACACTTATACTTTTTCTGTTATTTCTGCAATCGGCTTTACAAACCTGGGCAACTATTTTAACCAACTTTATCGGACAAGAAGTAATCAAGGATCTGAGGATTAAAGTATACGCATACTTAACTTCATTAAAGGTTAAATTTTACGACCATACACCTGTTGGCACCATGGTAACTAGAACCATCAGCGATATTGAAACCATTGCGGATATTTTTAGTGAAGGAATAATAAATATCACCGGCGATTTACTTCAAATAATATTTATTCTGGTTATCATGTTCTATACCGACTGGAAACTTTCTTTGGTCAGTTTATCCGTTCTGCCCTTTCTTTTATATGCCGGTTACCTTTTCAAGGAGAAAGTAAGAATATCCTTTGAGGATGTTAGAAACCAGGTTGCAAGGCTTAATACATTTGTACAAGAACATATCCAGGGAATGCAGATTGTGCAGATGTTTAACCGTGAAAAAACAGAAATGGAGAACTTTAAAAAAATCAACAAACAACACCAGGATGCCAACATTAGAGGGGTTATGTACTATTCTGTTTTCTTTCCGGTTGTTGAAATGATTGCTGCTTGTTCCACTGCATTGATATTATGGTATAGCAGTAAAGGTATTCTAGATCACCACACAACAATAGGAACCATGGTTGCATTTATGATGTACATTAATTTGTTTTTTCGTCCTATCCGCCAACTTGCCGACCGTTTTAATACCATCCAAATGGGAATGGTATCTTCGTCACGTATTTTCAAGTTAATAGAAGACAAAGAGAATAGCGAACCAATAGGAACCATTAAACCCGGAAAATTAAAAGGTGAAATCCTATTTGATGGGGTAACTTTTGCCTATAACGAAAACGATAATGTTCTTAAAAACGTTGGGTTTCACATACCTGCCGGTAAAACAATGGCATTGGTTGGCGCAACAGGTTCCGGAAAAACAACCATCACCCATCTGATGCATAAATTTTATATCCCTCAATCCGGAAAAATTACGATTGACGGTATGGATATTCAAACCTTGGTTAATCATGAGTTGAGGCAACAAATAGGAACCGTGTTACAAGATGTTTTTCTATTTAGTGGCACCATCATGGATAATATCCGGCTCTACAACAACCAAATTCCGGAAGAAAAAATTATAGAAACTGCAAAACTACTGGGTGCGCATACCTTCATTCAAAATTTACCAAATGGGTATCATCAAGAAGTTAACGAACGTGGTTTAACACTTTCTGTCGGACAACGACAATTGATTTCATTTGTTCGTGCCATGGTAGCAAATCCTTCTATTCTGATATTGGACGAAGCCACTGCGTCGATTGACCATGAAACGGAAGAAATAATTCGCGTTGCAATTGATAAAATGTTAATAGGACGAACCAGTATTATCATTGCGCATCGCTTATCTACCATTCAACATGTTGATGAAATTCTGGTTATGCAGCATGGAGAAATTGCAGAAAGAGGCAACCACACCACTTTGCTTGCAAAAAACGGGTTATATAAGAATCTTTACGAAATTCAGTTTGCTGATAACCTGAATGTGCAATAATTTCGCTATTCTGGTTAAATTTGAATAGAAAAAAATATTTTATTTTTTAGTTACGCTAGTTTCAATTGTACAGGCCGAAAATCAGAGCAAAACAGATAGCCTGATTAGGTTAATTTCTACAACCAAAGATACCAGTAGAATTAATCTATTGAATCAGATAGCTTGGGAATACAGAAACAACAACCTGCAATTTACAGATAGCTTTGCATCTATTGCAATCCAACTGAGTAATACGGGAATGTACCATAAAGGTATTGCACAAGGTTATCTCAATCTTGCATTGGTAGATCGAAATGGAGGAAATTACGAGAAAGCACTCGATAAAAGCAGGTGGGCATTGCTGCATTTTATTAAAGCCAATTATTTACAGGGATATTCATCTGCCTATAATACCATCGCCAGTATCCATCATATACAAGGAAACTATTCACTCGCTTTATATTATTATTATCAATCATTAAAGGTATCCGAATCTTTGAATGATGAATCCGGAATGGCCCGTAACTTTAACAATATTGGAGTAGTTTATCTTGATCGAAACACCTACGACAAGGCATTGTATTTTTTCAACAAAGCCTATGTGATTCTGGCTAAGAAGCAAGATGAAATAGGAATGGCCAACGAGTTTGTAAATATTGGGAGTGTATACCAATCCTTACATGAAAACGATAAAGCTATTTCTTATTACTTAAAATCAGTAGAAATTCACCAAAAATATAATGAACTAAAAAGTGTTTTTGCCGGTTACAACAATATTGGAACTGTTTATGATGAAAATGGAGACCAGAAAAATGCCTTAAATTATTACTTTAGGGCTAATACCATCAGCCAAAGAATTGGAGATGTTGAATCGACCATTACCTGTTTCAACAATATTGCAAATTGTTATATAAAAATGAACATGCTGCATGCCGCATTTAAATATGTTAACGAAGCACTTAATCTGGCATTGAAACACAATCTGAAAGAAAACATCAAATTGGCTTATGATATTTTGTATAAGATTGAAGTAAAAAACAACAACTTTAAAGAGGCTCTAACCTATCATGAATTATTTAAATTATACAGCGATAGTTTAAATAATCTCCTTACTGCCGAAAAAATAAAATTCCTCGAAAACGAGTATGAAAATGCCAAACTGGAAAAGCAAAAAATACTGGCTGTAAAAGAATCAGAGATTATGGATAAGGTGCATATCGAAAAAGAAAAAAGAATTTCGCAGTACATCTTTATGATCGGTTTAATCTTAATCGTTTTTGTAATAACCATTTACCTCGTTTTTTTCATCTTAAAATGGCAAAAATCACCTGCTTAATTTTTGTGGGTTTTTTAACAAGAAATATTCATATTTGCCCCGCCTCAAATAAACATTCAAATTAAAGCAACATGTCAGTATTGGTAAATAAAGATTCAAAAGTAATCGTTCAGGGATTTACAGGAAGCGAAGGAACATTTCATGCTCAGCAAATGATAGAGTACGGAACCAATGTAGTAGGTGGTGTTACACCCGGAAAAGGTGGACAGAAACACTTGGATAAGCCGGTTTTCAATACCGTTAAGGATGCTGTAGACAAGGCTGGCGCGAATGTTTCCATCATCTTTGTTCCTCCTGCCTTTGCAGCAGATGCAATCATGGAAGCCTCTGAAGCCGGAATAAAAGTAGTTGTTTGTATTACAGAAGGAATCCCTGTAAAAGACATGATTCCTGTAAAAGAATATATTAAGTCGAGAGGCACGGTATTAATCGGACCAAATTGCCCGGGTGTAATTACCCCGGGGGAAGCCAAGGTTGGAATTATGCCAGGATTTGTATTTAAAAAAGGGAAAGTAGGGATAGTTTCCAAATCAGGTACCTTAACCTATGAAGCGGCTGATCAAATTGTAAAAGCCGACCTTGGAGTATCAACAGCAATTGGTATTGGAGGCGACCCGATTATTGGCACCCCAACCAAAGATGCAGTAGAAATGTTGATGAATGATCCGGAAACAGAAGCCATAGTGATGATTGGCGAAATTGGAGGAAGTTATGAAGCGGATGCTGCCAGATGGATTAAAGCCAATGGAAATAAAAAACCGGTAGTTGGATTTATTGCAGGCCAAACAGCCCCTCCGGGTAGAAGAATGGGTCATGCAGGTGCAATTATTGGTGGAAAAGAAGATACCGCAGCTGCAAAGATGAAAATCATGCGTGAATGTGGGATTCATGTAGTAGAATCACCTGCTGAAATTGGCTCAAAAATGAAAGAAATTTTAGGCGTTAAATCGTCTTCCTGATCAATAACGTATTGTTTAATTCAAGGGTGTGTTCTCACGGGATACACCCTTCATTTATTTATGGTAATAAAGAGTTGGATTTCTGCTCTCCGTTTGCGCACCCTTCCATTGGCCATCTCGGGTATCCTCATGGGTACTGTAACCGCTGATATTATCGGTCAAACTTCCTGGAGTATTTTATTCTTGTCGTTATTTACCGCTCTTTCCTTGCAAATTTTATCCAACCTTGCCAATGATTATGGCGATTTTGTAAAGGGTACAGATAACGACAATAGAATCGGTAACACACGAGCCTTACAAAGTGGCAATATTACCTTGAAACAAATGCAATATGCAATTGTCTTGTTTGTTGTGCTTTCACTTGGAACCGGAATTGGATTACTTTCGGTTGCCTTCAACAACCAAATAAATACAGCAACCATACTTTTCTTTGTGACCGGAATATTGGCAATAGCGGCAGCAGTTACCTATACCATTGGCAAAAATCCATATGGATATGCCGGACTAGGAGATCTCATGGTGTTTTTGTTTTTTGGTCCGGTAGCCGTAACCGGCACTTGTTTGCTTCATACCAATATCCATCAATCAGATTGGATTTTAGTTACGGCTGCCTCAACTTGCATTGGCTTACTTAGTACTGCTGTTCTCAATACCAATAATATTCGCGATACCGAAAACGACAGAAACTCAGGTAAAAATACGATTCCTGTTAAAATAGGTTTACATAAAGCAAGAATTTACCATAGCTTTCTTATTACCGGTTCTTTAATTTGTGTATTGGTTATCCTCCAATTATTTTCTTTTCAAGAAATGCTCTGGATTGCTTTGCTAGCATTTATCCCCATTGGATTTCAACTTAAGATAGTTTGGTATACACCGCCAACCTCTTTATACAATAAGTTACTTAAACAGCTTTCGTTAGGAACCTTATTGTTGGTACTATTATTTGTGTTATCCAGGATTTTACATACCATTATCGTTGTTCAAGAAATCTTTTAGAATAAATCCGATGCAGGTTTCTTATTATAAACACATACTTAGTTTTAAAACTCCTGTTAAAACTTCAAGAGGCGAACTGCAAACCCACACTGCCTATTTAGTAACCCTAAAAAACGACAACAAATTTAGTTATGGAGAAGCTTCTCCCTTGGTTGGATTGAGTATTGACGACCGTCCGGATTTTGAATTTAACTTAGCAAACTTTTGTAGAGACCTGGAACAAGGAGTTCCAATTAGTGACTTACCTCTAAACGAATTTCCATCTATACAATTTGCATTTGAAACTGCTTTAACTTCTTTGCATCAACAACAAACCATGCAATCACCATTGTTACCTTTAAAGAATGGATTTGGTATTCCAATAAATGGTTTGGTTTGGATGGATACAGTGGATAAAATGTATGAATCGGCTCTCGAAAAGATTCAACAGGGATTTACCTGCATAAAATTTAAAATAGGGGCTTTTGATTTTGATACAGAATGTAGGATGGTTGAACGTATCCGCAAAAAATACAATGCATTTAAACTTGAAATTCGCCTGGATGCCAATGGTGCATTTGTTGGAAATGAAGCGTTAGAAAAAATAATCGAACTAAGTAGATTTGGGATACATTCATTGGAACAACCGATTAAAGCCGGACAACACGACCTCATGCAAGAAATCTGTCATAAATCAACCATTCCGATTGCCTTGGATGAAGAATTAATTGGAGTAAATCCGGAAACACAAGGTAATCAACTTCTTGCGTTTATTCGTCCACAGTTTCTAATTTTAAAACCAACCTTATTAGGTGGCCTTAAGAAAGCAGATGCATGGATACGATTAGCATCCCAAAAAGAAATTCGATGGTGGGCTACCTCCGCCCTCGAATCTAATATTGGATTAAACTATATTGCACAGTGGTGTGCCGGTTATAAACCGGAAATTGCACAGGGTTTGGGAACGGGTGAATTATATACCAACAACATTTCGGGTCCCTTGTATGTGAAAGAAGGTAAATTATTGTATGATTTAAATAAAAGCTGGCAATTGCCATCAGAGAATAAAAGTAGAAATGAATAAATATATCCGGATTTTAAAATCATTTAATATCAGTGCATTATTTATTAGCGCTTTTTTTGCATTATTCCTTAGCATTTTTGTTGAGTACTCCAGATTTTATTTCATATTTTTTCTGTCTTCCCTAGCCTATACAATCAATATCTGGTTGTTTAAAAAAGAAAAACACGATTTGGCATATTTAATATTTATGGCTACAAATTGTGGATTATTGCTACTATTTGATGCAGGAGTGCATGGACCTACCCATACTTACATATTTTATATTCCATTGTTACTATGCAATTTTATAGTCATAAACCCAAAAAATAACACAACCAGAATATTTACACTTCTGTTAACATTTAGTTGTTTAGCGATTACTACTTTTTTCGATTTTACACCAAAACTTTCTAAATACCTTTTTACACCTGCACACCAGGATATAGTCATTTATTTCAATATAATTACTGCAATAGTAATGACCATTATTATGATGGAAGTGATTATCAGAAATACGAACACCGCTGAAGCGGAATTAATTAAACAAAAGGATGCTTTAATTAACAAAGAACAATTGCTCCATTCTATCAATCAAAATATTTCGGAAGGTATTTATCGCAGTACCGAGGACAATCGTCTCATATATGTAAACAATGCTTTTGTGAGCCTTTTTGGCTATGATTCAACGGAAGAAGTGCTTAATTTAAATTCCATGCGATTGTATGATGATCCGGGACAGAGGGTAGAATTAGCAAAGTTGATAAAGCTTCACGGTTTTTTTAACAATCGTGAAATACTTTTTTCCAGAAAAGATGGCACAAAGTTTTGGGGATTGGTTAGTAGTATACTAACGCATGATGCACATGGCACGATGTTTTTTGATGGTGCAATCAGAGACATCACCGAAATAAAAAATATAGAAGAAGAAATGCTTCAGGCAAAAAATCAAGCTGAATTCGCTTCCAAAGCCAAAAGCAACTTTCTTTCCGCGATGAGTCACGAAATCCGTACTCCATTGAATGCCGTAGTAGGAATTACCAATTTGCTTTTATTGAGCAATAACCAAAAAGGAAACAATACAGATACTGAAAATTTGAATGTGCTTAAAAGCTCAGCCCAAAATCTGATGAATCTGCTAAATGATATACTAGATTTCAATAAAATTGAAGCAGGAAAATTTAATATCCTTCCTTCATATAATAGTTTAAAAGAAGAAATAAACGACTTGATTACTATGTATAGTTTTCATGCAAAACAAAAAGGTATTCAGTTCTTATTCGACATTAAAGTTAACGAATATGAATACCTTGTAGATTCTATCCGATTGACCCAAATATTAAGTAACTTATTGTCGAATGCGGTTAAATTTACAGAAACCGGTTTTGTTAAGCTTATAATTAAGTCAGATAACCCATACGGAGATTATTCCAATTTGTCGTTTTTAGTAGAAGATTCAGGAATTGGAATAGATAAAGAATACCAGAAAATTATTTTCGATGCTTTTACCCAGGAAAATGAATCGACTGCCAACTTATATGGGGGTAGTGGATTAGGATTAACGATAAGCCGATCCATTCTTAGAAAAATGGACAGTGAGTTTATACTCAAATCTGAAAAAGGTAAAGGGACATTAATTTCTTTTAACCTGAATTGCAAGTGCCGAAAACCGGCAATGTTTATAGCTAATGGTAAAAACAAAGATGATGATCGTTCGTTGAATGGTATGAAAATTCTACTCGCTGAAGACAATTATGTTAATGTTTCGATAGCCCGTCAGTTGCTTAATATTTGGAATGCAGAGGTTCAAGTTGCCAAAAACGGAATTGAAGCGGTTGAAATGGCCAAAACCAACCAATATGATATTATATTAATGGATATCCACATGCCTTTATTAAATGGTTTTGAAGCAACAGAACGATTGAGAAATGCCGGTATTAATTATCCGATTTTTGCATTAACCGCAGATGCATTAACCGAATCCAGGGAAAGTTGCCTTGCTGCAGGCATGAACGATTTTATAACCAAACCCTTTCATCCACAGGACTTATACAACAAGTTGAAAGCCTGTCATTCCAACTAAATCGGAATACATATTTTCTTTAATCTTACCTTGTAAAACCCTTAATTTGCATTCCAATCTCACATTATGACGAATCCACACCAATATAACTTGCAATTATCCGGCCTTGAACCTCTTGTTATTTACGACGGTTCCAATTTTATCAATATAGGTGAACGAACCAATGTTACCGGTTCTAAAAAATTTCTGCGTTTGATAAAAGACGGGAAATTTGAAGAAGCATTGGATGTAGCAAGAGATCAGGTTCAGGGTGGAGCGCAGATTATTGATATCAATATGGATGAAGGAATGATAGATGGGGTTGAATCCATGGTTAAATTTCTTCATTTAATTGCTTCCGAACCGGATATAGCCCGAGTACCTGTGATGATTGATTCTTCTAAATGGGAAATATTGGAGGCCGGACTTAAATGTGTGCAAGGAAAATGTATTGTAAATTCCATCTCGCTTAAAGGAGGAGAAGATGAATTTATCAAACAGGCAAAAACTATTAAGCTATTTGGTGCAGCTGTTATCGTTATGTTATTTGATGAAAAAGGCCAGGCTGATAATTTTGAGCGAAGAATTGAAATCGCCGAACGCGCTTATAAAATATTAACCCAAAAAGTTCATTTCCCTGCAGGCGATATCATTTTCGACCCCAATATATTTCCAGTTGCAACCGGAATGGAAGAACACCGCCGCAATGCGATTGATTTTTTTAACGGTACCAAATGGATCAAAGAAAATTTACCCGGGGCCAAAATATCGGGTGGAGTTTCTAATGTTTCGTTTTCATTTCGTGGCAATGATAAAGTAAGGGAAGCAATGCATTCGGCATTTCTTTACCATGGTATCAAACATGGAATGGATATGGGGATTGTTAATCCGAGTCAGTTAGAAGTATACGATGAAATCGACAAGGATTTATTACAATATGTAGAAGATGTATTGCTCGATAGAACAGATGATGCTACCGAAAAATTATTAGAATATGCGGAAAAAGTAAAGGGCAAAGGAAAAGAAAAAGTAGTAGACGACGAGTGGAGAAAAAATCCGGTAGAAGTAAGATTAAGTCATGCTTTGGTTAAAGGTATTGTCGAATTTATCGATGTGGATACAGAAGAGGCACGGCAAAAATATCCTTTTCCTTTGGATGTAATTGAAGGTCCATTGATGTCGGGAATGAATATTGTTGGTGATCTATTCGGACAAGGCAAAATGTTCCTGCCACAGGTTGTTAAATCTGCCCGTGTAATGAAAAAGGCTGTTGCCTATCTGATGCCATATATGGAAGAGGAAAAACGCAAAAGCGGTAACATGTCGACTACCCAGGGTAAAATTTTAATGGCAACGGTTAAAGGAGATGTGCATGATATCGGAAAAAATATTGTAGGAGTGGTACTTGCTTGTAATAATTTCGAAATTATCGATTTAGGGGTGATGGTTCCTGCCGAAAAAATTCTAGAAACTGCACAACGAGAAAATGTTGATGCGATCGGATTAAGTGGATTGATTACCCCAAGTTTAGATGAAATGGTAAATGTGGCAAAAGAGATGGAAAGACTTGGCATGAAAACTCCTTTGTTGATAGGTGGTGCTACCACTTCACGTGCACATACTGCTGTTAAAATCGACCCTGTATATTCCGGACCAATTGTTCATGTTTTAGATGCAAGTAAAAGTGTTCCGGTGGTACAATCTCTTATTAGTGTAGAACACAAAAAGGCATTTCAGGATAAAACGAAAGCCGACTATGAGCAATTCCGTATTGAATACAAGAGCCGTAAAAAAGACAAAAGTTATGTGCCAATTGAACGCGCCAGAGAGCATAAAGCAAAACTTCAATTCCAATCGATTGTAAAACCTTTGCAACTCGGAATTCAAATCCTAAATGATTATCCATTAGAAAAACTGAGAGAACGAATTGATTGGACCCCATTTTTTCAAACATGGGAACTTACCGGTAAATATCCCGCCATCTTTGAAGATAAAATTATTGGCACAGAAGCAAAAAAGTTATTCGATGATGCGAATAAAATGCTTGACAATATTATCTCCAACAAACTTTTAACCGCCAAAGGTATTGTCGGATTGTTTGAAGCGAATGCAATCGGAGATGATGTATCCATAAAAGTAAATGATACAATAGAAACATTTCATTTTATGCGTCAACAAAATGAAAAAGCGGCCGATCAACCTTATTTATGTTTGAGTGATTTTATTGCTCCTCAATCTACCGGAAAAACTGATTATATGGGATTGTTTGCTGTTACTGCCGGAATTGGTATTGAACCCCTAATCGAACAATTTGAAAAGGACCACGACGATTACAACAGTATCATGGTAAAATCGATTGCCGACCGTTTGGCGGAAGCCTTTGCCGAAAAATTGCACGAATTGGTGAGAACAGAATTCTGGGGATATGCCAAAGATGAAAAACTAACCAACGAAGAAATTATCCGTGAAAAATACCAAGGAATTCGTCCTGCACCGGGTTATCCTGCTTGTCCTGACCATACCGAGAAATCAGATTTGTTCCGAATCTTAGATGTTGAGAAAAAAGTTGGAATTCATCTATCAGAAAACTTTGCCATGTATCCTACAGCAGCTGTTAGCGGATTTTATTTTGCCCATCCTGAAAGTAAATATTTTCCGGTAGGTAAAATTTCCAGGGATCAAGTGGAAGATTTAGCTAAAAGGAAAAATGAATCCGTAGATTATATAGAAAAATGGCTATCTCCTAACCTGGGATACGACAATTAAACATGTTTCAAACGCTTGTATTTTTAATACTTGCCCTATTATGCGAAATAGCCGGTACAATAGGTGGATTCGGTTCTTCCGTATTTTTTGTACCTGTTGCACAATCTTTTTTCTCCTTTCATATTGTACTTGGTATTACCGGTATATTACATGTGTTCAGCAACACGAGCAAGCTTATGTTATTCTATAAGCATGTTAATTATCGGCTCTTGTTTTATTATGGAATTCCCAGCATTTTATTTGTAGTGGCCGGTGCTTATTTAACCACAATGGTCGACTTAATCTGGGCCCAGTTAACACTTGGTATTTTCTTAATCGCATTTAGTTGTTTGTTATTGTTTGCAACCAATTTTACCTTACCTGCTTCCAACAGCAATGCGGTTGTAAGTGGCAGCCTTGCCGGATTTATCGCAGGGTTTAACGGAACCGGTGGCGCCATCAGAGGTTTAAGCATGGCTGCGTTCGGACTAAGTAAAGAGGTATTTGTAGCAACCTCTGCTGCCATCGACTTTGGAGTAGACATAAGCAGGTCGGTGGTATATATCGATCATGGATATTTCACCAAAGATTTATTATACCTGCTTCCCTTTCTCATTCTTATTTCGTTTGTTGGCACTTATATCGGAAAAAAAGTATTGAATAAAATCAATGAAGATGTTTTTAAGAAAATAGTACTTATCCTGGTTTTGGCAATTGGCGTAATAATAACTTATCAGGAAGTGATGAAAATATTGGGTTAACCTTTTGCATGGATTCCTAAAACTTCAGAATCATTTCCGATACAATATCGCTCGAGCATGGGAGAGTTTAATATAAATACCTTGGCTATTTCTATAGACTAGTTTTAGCCAAGCTATTGGCTTTACTCTTAATTTGTGCGCGGAAGGAGACTCAATCCCGATAATTATCGGGACCTACAGTGTTACTCTCTGGCTTCTGATACCAGCGCGTCTACCACCCTGATAGCTATCGGGGTCGCCACCTTAACGATACTTTTCCTTTAGCTTTTCAATTATCTCCGGATACTTTTTTAGATTATTATAATAGATTCTGTTTCGCATCTGTTTAATATGGCTCTCAATCTTTCTTGCACATTTTTCATTCAATCCTTCGACAAAATAAAATAATTCCCAATCGTCTACCTTCGATGTAAAACTATTTATAAATTCTTTGTTTTGATGCTGAGATATCCGTTGCGTAAGTTCCTTACAACTTCCAATATAATATCGGTCGAGTTTTTGCGAGTATAATATATATACTGTGGCCATTTTCTATAGACTAGTTTTAGCCAAGCTATTGGCTTTACCCTTAACTTGTGCGCGGAAGGAGACTCGATCCCGATAATTATCGGGACCTACAGTGTTACCCTCTGGCTTCTATGCCAAGATTTCCTTTGGAGTTACCACCAAAGAGATAGCTTAACCTATTAACTTGTGCGCGGAAGGAGACTCGATCCCGATAATTATCGGGACCTACAGTGTTACCCTCTTGCTTCTATGTCAAGATTACCATTGGAGTTACCACCAAAGGGATAGCCTGACCTCATATATTGTGCGCGGAAGGAGACTCGAACTCCTACAGTGTTACCCTCTGGCTTCTGAGACCAGCGCGTCTACCAATTTCGCCACCCGCGCAGCGCATTATAATTTCAATCTTCGCGTCTACCACCCCGATGACTATCGGGGTCGCCACCCGCGCAATATTATTTCAAAGTTCGCGTCTACCACCCCGATATTTATCGGGGTCGCCACGAATGCAATAAATTTACATTACAAATATAAAGAAACTTTAACTGAATAATAATTTCTAAAATTTCCATCCCAAGGTAACAAAATAATTTCTTGTTGCTGCCGGAAAATATAGTCCGGTTGCACTTTTTACACCTACACCGGTGGTATAATCAATCCGATTGCCTGTAATATTACCAGACGGTGTATAAAGTTCATTGGTGATATTATTGCATTGAATGGAAAAGGTTGGTTGCCCCACACCTACCCATTTCTCCAGATTCACTACCAACTTTAAATCGACGTAATAAAATGCGTTAATGGATAAGTTTTCATCTTGGGTATTATCCAGATATTGCTTCGAAACCCATCTGCCATTTACTTCGGCAAAAATCCAATTTGCCGGAATGTATCGTACTCCTTGATTCACGATTATATTCGGCGACAAAGCTGCAGAAACATTGCTGTATTGAATACCAACACTCGTGGTATAAGCTGCTGCCGAATCAAAATATTGTGTAATTGAACCAATTCCGTTTTGCATAATAGAACTGCTATTGGTAAACCAGATTTTTTTCCATGGCTTCAAAATGAAATCGATTTCAATACCTCTTCTATACGAATTAGAAACGTTGGTTGTAATCGGAGTACCTACTGCATTTAATTGTCCGGTATTAATAAGTTGATTAGAAAAATTCATCCAAAATAAATTGGCATGAATAACCATTGGCGTTATTTCATATTGTACTCCAAGTTCCAAATCCTGTACTTGCTCGGGTTTCAAATCCTCTTGACGAATATCTTTGTGAGGAAACTCATCCAAAAAATAATCCGTACGTGTTGGTTCCCTGGAAGTATTACCAAACATTCCGTAAAGAGATAAAGAACGGGTAAATTGGTACCTGAATCCAACTTTTGGATTGATAAATACCCAGTTCATATCTTCTACATCAAAAGTATCGCGATGGAATTCCAAATCTTTTCCTTCATAAGTAAAACTTGCGATACGCATTTGTAAATCTCCGAAAAGCGACAATTTAGATGACACGGAATAAGTAAGTTTTGCAAATACATTACGCTCTTTTTTCATTCCTGTATTAAAATAAGCCTGATGGTTTTGGCTGATTCCGGCAGGTACTATCCTTGCCCAATTAACTTCCATAAAATGGTCGCTAATAAATTGATTGGCATGAAATCCTGCAAGAAAATCAATATTCCCTTTTTTGTAATAATAACTTCCAAAAATACCTGCAAAGTCCTGATTCAAACGATAACTTCCAATTGCATCGGTAGTTGAGAATGTATCTGTTCCAATAATTGCATCCGGCATATTCATGTAGGCATACGTGTTATATGAACCATCTAAAAAATACTGGAATTTTGGTGCATTGCCTTTTACATAATAAACGGACAAACCAAATCCTGAGGATGCATTTAACTCATAGTTATACTGCAATTGATAATACGTTTGTCGGAATGCATCTTGTTCTTTATTTACAAAATAATTGGTGGTTCTAGCGGTATCCATGGTTGCTTTATCTACGCCTTGATATGAAAGTTGAGATTCTGCAAGTCCGTTCATTATATTAATTTTAAGCACCGACCTTTTCCCAAAATATGCCCCACTGAAATAAAGAGATTGAATATGACTTCCCGAGTAAACCCGATATCCATCGGTGGCAACATCACTAATACGACCGTAAAATGCAACTTTCTTGTACAATAGACCGCTTTGGTATTCCGCCGTTAATCGCCTTGATCCATAAGTACCAAATCCCGAATAAAACGAAAAGGAAGGTTTCATGCTTAACGATTTGGTGGTAATATTCAAGGATCCTGCAATAGAAGCAGTACCATTTGTTGAAGTACCTACACCCCTCTGTAGTTGAACCTCAGATGCACTACTCAATAAATCAGCAAAATTATTGAAGAAGGTACCTTGTCCTTCCTGGTCATTCACCGGTATACCATTTAATGTGGTATTAATTCTGGATTGATCCAATCCCCTTAATCGGAAAAAAGAATACCCGATTCCGGTTCCATTATCGCTATAGGTATTTACAGATGGGCTAACCATTAATACCGAAGGAATATCTGCACCATAATATATTTCTTCCAGTTGTTTTCTACTTAAATTGTACTGGGTTACCGGCATTGCAGCGTTCGCCTTTATGCCATTAAATACTTGCTCCTCCATGACCTGCGACTTGGCAAGGGTATCTGTTTGTGTTTGTGCCGTTACTGCATAACTTACCTGCAGTATGGATAATAAAATAAAAAAACGATTCATAAAAAATCAATTACGTATAAACAAAAACAACAACCGGGGTAGGTTGTTGCCAAAATTGTTTACTGCTTGGAGAGAAACATTACAGGTAATGTTTTCATCTTATCCCTTCGCGGGCATTATCCCGATCAGGTTCCAAGGGTTTAATCTCAGCTTCGAATTAACGATGCACCCCTAAAGACAATGCAAATGTATGTAGTTAAATTACTAAGTTGCAATTTATTTTGGAAAACATTTTTACCATATCATTCCTGCCCGAATTGCTTGGTTCTATTTGTAGCATTCTGTATAGTCTTCTTTTGATGAAAGAAAAAATAGCGGGATGGGCATTTGGCATAATCGCTAGTATCTTAAGCATGATTGCATTTTATCATGCCCGCTTATACGCACAGTCTATAATCAGTATTTATTATGCTTTGATTGGCGTGTATGGTTGGATTTACTGGAAGAAATCGAAGCAACGAAACGAACATATCCGTAAATGGAATTTGAAATTCCAATTCCAATTGATTCTGCTTTTTTCGTTTATAACAATTCCGGTTGCTTATCTGCTTAGTATATTTACAGATGCGAGTCAACCTTTGCTCGATTCTTTTCTTACGGTTTTTGGAATATTAGCCACTATTCAGGAAGCTAGAAAAATTTTAAGCAGTTGGATTTATTGGTTTATTATAAATCTACTTTCATGCTATCTGTATGCTACACAAGGTTTGACATTCTATGCTATATTGATGGTTATCTATGCAATCATTTGCATACCGGGTTACCTTAATTGGCTAAAAATTTACCGACAATTTCAGCCGGATAAAATCTCTCCAATTTAATTATGACCTTGTTTTAAATTAAACTTACAAGCGTTTGCATTTTGCGTTGGGTTTCATCCCACTCTTTCTCCGGATCTGAATCAGCTGTAATTCCTGCTCCTGCATAAAGTATCGCATGTTGTGCATCAAATTCCATGCATCTAAGATTTACATATAAATCCAATTGCTCCTTACCATCAAAAAACCCAATAAAACCACTATAAAATCTCCGTTCAAATCCCTCTAGAGTTGAAATCACAGAGGAAGATTCCATTTGTGGCAAACCACATACAGCAGGAGTAGGATTTAACTCCTGTAATAGTTTATGAAATTTTGATGCTATCCATTCCGCATCGATTTTAATATTAAAAGTCGACGATAGATGTTTTAAATTCCCGGCATTTACCGTAACAACAGGCAACTCTGTGATGCGATTTGTTGAAAATCGTTTCAGAATATTACGGATAAAGATGGCTGTTACACTTTGTTCTTCCTTCTCTTTTAATGTCCAGTCAATGGTAGCGTCAATTGGCAAAGTTCCGGCTAGTGCAACTGTTTCTAAACCCTTTTTATTAATTGTAATTAGTTTTTCAGGAGAAGCACCAACCCACGACGTATTTCCTTCTCTTGAAAAATAGTAAACACATGCATCCGGATAGGTAGTACATAGTTTATTAAAGTATGCAGGAATAGCAAATGATTCGGGTAGGTTTAGCTTTTCGCATCTTGCAGCTACTACTTTTTTAACCTTATTTTGGTGTATTCTTTCCTTGCATTTATTTACATATGAAACAAACTCTTCCTTACTTAAATAATAATTTTCTGCTTCACTTAATGCTGAAATTACACCGGATCCTATAGTAGATTCGTCACCTAAAATTAATTCCTCATTTTTATATACCAGTTCGGGATGAAAAATATAACAGAGGTTTCCTGCCCCAAAAGGTGAATAATAAAAAACCGGGCTACCAGTTTTAGGGAATTTTAATTTATTTAATTCCGGTTCCTTCTTGGAATATATAAAGTATATGTCGGTTGAATGAGGCAACCTGATTGCTGCAGCATGATAACCCGGATATCCCTTAAATTTTTGGTTGAGTGCGTTTAAATCCATCTTTACTAACTTCAATAACCGCTAATGTTAAACGGCTTATACAACATAATTTATCATGCTCATCTGTAATGCGAATTTCCCAAACCTGGGTTGAACGTCCCAGATGAATTGGTGTTGCAGTCCCAAAAACAAAACCTGAACCTTCATGTGCCGAACGAATATGATTTGCATTGATGTCGAGTCCAACAGCTGAATATTTATCCCTATCGATTACCAGATTCGCTGCCATACTTCCTACCGTTTCAGCCAAAACACAATACGCACCTCCATTTACTATTCGCAAAGGTTGAACAGTACGCCTATCAATTGGCATTTTTGCTCGCAAATAAAAATCGGTTAATTCGGTAAATTCCAAACCTATCCAATCAGCCATGGTATTCTCATTGCGTTTATTAATCGCTTCTATTGAATATTTTTCTTTTTCAAAGACTACCTTCATCTTATTACTTCCATCCATATTTTTCCGAAAACTTTTTGAATAGTTTTTGTTGTTCACCTTCGATAATAATTTCTTGTCCTTCCAAAAACACATACTCTAAATCATTGGATTTCATATCCAAGATATCTCCTTTACTAATTAGAATGGAAGCACTTTTGCCTTTTTCAATTGTACCGGTTCTATCTGCGGTACCACTTATTATTGCAGCATTATAGGTGATGCATTGCAAAGCTTCCTCTTTCGACAAACCATACGCAGCAGCTGTGCCTGCTTGAAAAGCCACATTGCGTGATTCCCAACTTCCGCTACTTCCAATTGCCACCATTATGCCTGCTTTTGTTAATAGTGAAGGTAACCGATAGGGCAAATCGATGTCTTCGTGTGCATATTGTGGTAACCGATGGGTTAAATTTACTACAACAGGTATATTATTCTCCTTTATAAATGGCAAAACCCGATATGCACTTTCAGCGCCTACCAATACCGGCTTTATCTCTTTAAACTTTTTAGCAAATCTTATGGATTGTATAATTCCATCTTCACTACTTACATGTATATACAATTTTATTTTGCCGTTCAATACATTCTTCATCGACTCTAATCTCAGGTTTATCGAAGCCGGATTAAGTTGGTTGTTGTATTGAACCGACTGGTAAAAAAACTCTTCTATCTGTTGCAACTCATTCAACAACCTTTCTTGTTGTTTGGTTATATCACCCCATCTACTTAATTCAGGCCACCACAAATGCAACCCCTCATCTGCTTGCACTTGCGCATCCTCCCAATTCCATCCTTTGGTTTTCATGATACTCGATTGACCGGATATCACACCACCTGTAGGTATTATCTGTGCAAACAAAATACCATTGAACAATGCTGTTGGCAAAACTTTTGAATCGGTGTTAAAAGCAATTAAAGTTCTTGCATCGGAATTGGTTGGGCCTGTTTCGTTATAATCACGTGTGGCACGAACAGCATCAATTTCATTTAACCCCATATAGGTATTCATACAAAACAAACCGGGATAAATCTGTTTGCCTTTTGCATCAATTACCTTTGCCGACTTATTATCTACCAATTCTAAACTATCTACTCCTATAATAATTCCGTTCTGAAAAAATACATTGCCATTATTAATTATACGTCCATTGCCTATATGAACTGTTCCTCCTTTGATTATGGTTAACTGCGACTGTGCATTTAATGACAACCAACTACAACATAAAACTATCTTAGCAATTAATTTCATCCCTTTAATTTCCATAATCCGTTTCTGTATCACAATGATATTCTTCTTCATGTGTCGAAATTTTCTTTTCTGTTTTTTCTCCCTCTTGTTTTTCAGCCATCATCTTTTGCATGATTCGCCATCTCTCTTTCTGTATATATTCTTTTGATTCCTTATCTTTTTGTTCGCTATAATAACATGTACCATCTACAAAAGTATAGAGCACTTTAGCATATACCGTTAACGGGTTATCCGACCAAAGTACTACATCAGCATCCTTACCTGTCTTAATGCTTCCCATTTTGGAATCAAGATGTAATAATTTTGCCGGATTTAAAGTAACCATTTTCCATGCATCCATTTCACTTACTCCGCCATATTTAATAGTTTTTGCAGCCTCCTGATTTAACCTTCGTCCCATTTCTGCATCATCAGAATTTATAGCAGTTATTATTCCCATTCTATTCAATATAGCAGCATTGTATGGAATTGCTTCCATCACTTCATATTTATAAGCCCACCAATCTGCAAATGTACTAGCACCTGCTCCATGTGCCTTCATTTTATCGGCAACTTTATATCCTTCCAAAATATGGGTAAATGTATTTACTTTAAAACCCATTGAGTCGCCCAAATGCATCAGCATATTAATTTCTGATTGCACATAAGAATGACAAGTAATAAATCTCTTTTCATCTAAAATTTCCACCAATGCTTCCAATTCTAAATCTATGTGGTTACTCTTTTTAAGACGATATTCCTTTGCTCTTGTAAATGCATCCAAATCTGTTTGCTCAACTCCCATTCTCGTTTGTGGGTAACGAAAGACAGCACGATCTCCCCAATTGCTTTGCTTCACATTTTCTCCCAATGCAAATTTTATAAAGCCATCTGCACCTTCTACTTTTAACAGTTCTGGTATATTTCCCCACCGCAGTTTAATCATCGCGCTTTGTCCACCAATTGGATTGGCCGAACCATGCAACAATTGCGAAGCAACAACACCGCCGGCAAGTTGACGGTATATATTTATGTCTTCGCTAGAAATGGCATCCCCCATTCTCACTTCTGAAGTAACAGCTTGTGTTCCTTCATTAACACCTCTGGTTAATGCAATATGTGAATGTTCATCAATAATACCTGATGTTAAAAATTTTCCGGTTGCATCAATGACCGTAGCTCCGTCTGCCTGGATATTCTTTCCTACAGATTTTATTTTTCCATTGTCGATTAACAAATCTGATTCATATAATATACTATCCTTTTCGTTGGTCCAAATGGTTGCATTTCTAAACAACACTTTTTCCTTCTTCGGAATTTCCTTGTAACCGTAATCGGTAAATGGATAAAGGTTAATACCTGCAGTAATATTTGTTACCGAATCCTTTTTTGCTGAATCAGGTTTTACCTCACTAATATAAGTTGCAGTAAAATATGTAGAAATGGAATCCATCAATTTTCCATTCCAAATAGTAACTTGGGATTTTCGCGTGGTTGTATCTAATTCCTTCGTCCAAATGGAAAGTACAACAAACTGGTTGTTCCTCTTAAATGTACTTTGGTAAACTTGATTTTCCTTTACCAATGTTGATTTAAGGGTATCCTTTCCATATACATAAACCGTATACTTTTGTTCGTTGCCGGTAATTTTTAATTGATGATAATTTGTTCCTGATAATTGATATAAACCAAGTAATTGACTTGTTTCTGTTTCTTGTAATAAACTACGTTCGCCGGCACTCCAGCATTCTAAAATTCGGGTGTTCTTATGAAAAATATTTCCATCTGTAACTATAAAATTTGCTGCCATTCCGGGTTTAAGCGACCCGATTCTAGATTCTTGTTTAATTAATGACGCCGGTGTAAATGTTAATGCTTTCAATGCTGCCTTTTCATCTAAACCATAGCGCACTGCCTTTCTGATGTTACGTAAAAAATCTGCCGGCTTTTCACAACCCTTAAAAGTAATAGCAAAAACTACTCCGGCTTTTTGTAAAGCGTTTAAATTAGACGGTGCCATTTCCCAATGCTTTAAATCTGTAGTCGAAATTCTATTCGCAGCATCTTCATTATCTATATCAAAAGGTTTCGGAAAATTTACCGGTACAATCAATGCACTATTTGTTTGTTTTATTTCTTCTAATCGTTGGTATTCATCCCCTGCACCTTTATAAAGAAATCCTTTTTTGAATTCCGTCGCAATCTTTTGTGCCCGCAAAATATCCAATTTGTTATCGACAGAGAAAATTGCAGGTAAAATTTGTAACCCATTAAATGCTTCCAGGGTAAAGTTCTTCTCATCAGATTGTGATTTATACCACTGTGCATCATAAAAAGTTTGTCGCAACAATGCTATCACTCCTGCCAACGATGATGGATAAGGTTGAGAAGAAGTTCCTTTGCTAAATGAATATCCTGCTGAAACTTTTGGAACCATGATTAATTCACGTTCCGGTTTACTTGCTGTATATACAAGCGCCGATGTTCCCCTACAAATTCCATCCTGCAATCCACTAACCACAGCACCAAAGCCTGATTCACGATACATTTTTGCTTTGTTTTCATCGTATCTAAATAATTCCGATGCATTAATTTCTGATCTTATTGCCTCATTCCATGCAAATGCACCCGGTTTGGATGATACCATTTGATTGTCGTTGATGTCCTTTTTCTCCGGTTTAAATTGGATGCCGTAATCCGTATATAAATCGATAAACGCAGGATAAATTATCTTGCCCTTCCCTTCATAAACCCTTGCTTCCTTAGGAATGGTAATGCCTGATCCAACTTGTACAATTTGCCCATCTTTTACAATAATAGTTGCATCCGAAATGATGGTTTGGTAATCCGTATATAAAGTAACATGAACATAAGCCGCATATTTAGGCACAACATTTTTCGGACCATTTACAGGAATATTTGGCTGAGAAATCGTTTCGAAACAAATTATTAAGGAAAGTAGAAATGCGAGAATTAACTTCATTGTATGGAATTAGAGTAGCAAGATAAAAGTTTGCAAGTAAACAGCAACAACCATCTACACAATTTAAGTTTAGAATAAAAGAGAAGCGCGCGGGCAATGCCCGCGCGCTTCTCTTTTATTCATATCATATAATCTGTTCTCGCGGACGTCTCGTCCGTGATTAAAAATTATTTATCGTAATAACGTTATCGATCCCGAGTATTTATACAACTTACCATTGAAGCTCGTTGCATTCACCTGGTAAATATATACGTCCTGCGGACACTCATCCCCTTTGTTGTTAATCCTTCCGTTCCATCCCTCTTCCGCTACATTCGAATAATATACCTGTTGTCCCCAACGGTTAAATACAAATATCTCTACCGATGCATAACCGGTTGCAGCAATTTGGAAACTGCGGTTACAATCTTCATTTCCATCCGGACAAGGAACACTGCTGTTCGGGTAAAATGCATTCGGTGTAAATACCGTAATGTCCGGCTCTACTTTCATGATATGCGATGTGGTATCCCAACATTGGTACTCGCTTGTTACCCTTAATTTAATCAAGGTAGTGTCTTCCTTAAACGGCACACCTGCAGGATTCGGATCGGTCATGATGCGCGATGCAGGATCTACTCCCGGTAAATCGCCCATATCCCAGATATAACTTAATATGGTATTGTCTTTTACGGTTGATGTATTGGTAAAAGTAAAGAATGGTTTTGCAATCGTGGTGTACGGTGGATCAAACGTAAAGCCGGCTTGCGGTTTTGCTCTCACTACCATCTTACCTTCTATCGTATCTCTACAAGCAGTCGACTCCCCACTCTCTACGATTAAACTAAATGGATGCTCTCCATCGGTTCCATAAAATGGTATCGTTCTGGTAAAGGCCGAATCGCTGTTGTTGTTGCCATATCCATCTATCCATACCCAATTGAATTTAGCATTCGATACACCTGTTGGTAATGCATTCAAGTTAGAAGTTAATGGTTCGCAACCATCACAATCCGGACAGTTATATCCTGCCACCGGAACCTTGTCGATGCGCACGGTGGTTGAATCGGTTTGTGGTACACAGGTTCCGGTTTGCAAAGTAGTGGCATATACCCAAACTGTGCCTGCATCTTTTGATGCTTGCGATGGGGTAAAAGTAGTGTTGGTAGCTGCATTGTTGCCAAAAGTTCCTGCTCCTGCCGCGGTGCTCCAGTTAATGGTATAGGTAGTTGGTTGAACATCTACTGATACCGGGATATCGTTATCGTAAGCACAAATGGCTCCTCCCGGTGTTACGTTTACAACAGGTGGTTGTTCTACGGTCATTTTCGCTACATCGGTATTGGAACAAGTGATTACGCCATTGGATTGCGAATGTCTGAATATCAAATCATGGGTGCCTGCTGTTAAGCCGGATTCGTTGCTGTTGAAATATGCTTTTGGCAATCCATCGTTAATGGTACCCGAGGTTATCGGATGCCATGCCGGTGTTCCTAAATACGAATACTCCGGTGCTGCACTATTGGTATATCCTGCCTTTAAGGTATCGTTAATCCAAGTATACACATCGTAATTTCCGGTCGACAAACACATCGTATGTGCACTATCGTTTTTATCATTCAACGAGAAGCTTACATCTACTTTTGGATATCCAACAATGGTTAAATAGGTGGTATCCGATACCAAACATCCGGTGGATGAATCTTTGAATATAATCATCTCCTTGCTTGCCGAGTATGGTACACCCGGTTGTGATGCATCAAAATCAACCCCTGCATTTACTATTCCTTTGCCGGTGGTGTTTGCATTTTTTGCTATCCAATACGATTCTCCTGTAATTGGCGAGATGGTTGCGCCTGTTTTGGTAGCAATATTAAATACCGGTTCATTCTTGCATACACTAATCTCGCTGCCTGCATTAATTTGTGGTATCGCTGTTACGGCAAATATCGTAGTATCGCTGTTTACACATTGGGTGGTATATGGCACAAAATTATAGGTCCATGGTCCGTAGCTCTGATAATACTTATAGGTAATCACATTTACTGCAGGTAATTTCAGTACGCCTGCTTTGCTTGGATTAAAATAAAACTTCTTCACCGGACTCATCACCGAATCAATTCCGTTTCCTATCCAGTTATACTGTGCCGATAAACCCGAGTTGTACTTTGGTTGTACATTATGTCCGTTTGGTGGAAGCCCCTGATAAGCGGTTGTCTGTAAATCTATCGTTCCGGTGATGTTCTCACATACGGTTAATCTTGTTCCTGCATCTACCGGTGGACGGCCATATATACGTACAATGGCAGAGTCGGTATTTTTACATCCATAAACCGGTTCGGTATAGGTAAAGTTTACATAGTTATCGTGTGTATTAAAACTATCCCCGCTTGGTTTATTTTTTAAGCTATCCAGTTTTACGGCAGGTTGTGAAGTAATGCTTGGTCCGGTATTTGGGAACACTACTGCACCCGGTGCTTTTGGATAACTCCACACACCTGTTCCACCTTGTTGGCCCGGTACAGGAGTATTAAACGGATATAAGTTTGCAACCAAACTTCCATAACAAGCAATGGTTGGGGTGGATGGTTTGCTTAAGGTTGGCAATGGACGTACCGATATGGCTACCGTATCCACGGCACTACATTCCAAATTTTTATTGGTGGTATCGGGGTAACTCTGGTAAACCGTTACCTGGTATTTGGTAGCTGCTGCCGTATTGGTTGGATTTACCTTTACAAATGGAATATAACTTTTTGCCGATATGGTTTGTCCGTTGGCAAGGTTCTTCCACATATACTGGCTGCCTCCTTCGCCCATCAGCAAGGTTGTATCTTTCTGACAGATGAAGGTATCCAATCCCGCACGGGCATTAATTTTTGCATTCACAAATAATTTTAAACTATCCGGATTAACGCAGCCAAACGTATCGGTCATGATTACCGTAAATGTATTGGAATCTTTTCGAGCAATGGTGGCTGTGGTATCTCCTGTATTCCATAAATAACTGCGGATATTGCCGTTATTATTTCCCGGATTCAGCAGGAAGGTATCGCCAAAACAGATACGAGCCGAATCGGCAAGTAATCCCACCGGCAATTGTTTTACCTGTACCGCTATCGAATCCCAGCTCCGGCATCCGTTGATATCCCTTATCTGCAAGGTATAATGGCGGGTTGAGGTTGGTGAGACATTGTAATTGGCACTGGTATACACCGGACCATTTAACGGGGTTAGGGTATCTTTAATATTGTTGTACCAGCGGTAGGTATACGGTGCACTTCCGAATTGGCCCGAAGCACTGATGGTCATGCTTACATTTTTACAAGTAAACGTATCGCGAATAATGGAAGTAACCGGTGTGATTACATACAACGTATCGCGGTAAGTGCGTGAGCAGAATCCTCCGGTGGATGGACCAAGCATATTAATGGTTACCTCTATCAGGTATTTTCCTCCTTTAGGGAAATACAAAACAGGACTTGATTGCACATTGGCGTAGGTATACGCGCCACCCATAAAGGAATAATCCTCCGGATTTTTGGCAATCATAATGGTGGTAGACTGGAAGGTTTGAGCCGGCACCAAGGCAGGATTCTTCAAGTACCTGACCACCCATCGTCCGCATTGGTTATCCACTTTATCAACCGAAACATCTGCCCGTGGCAAGACTCGTATCGAAAATGCCTGGGTGATAATTCCCGGATACGGACAGCGGCTATCCACTGCCTTAATGGTAAACGGATAGGTTGTTGGTTGTCCGCGTTTGCAATGGATATCTTGCGGTGTCCAGCACACTTTGTAGGTATCTTCTCTCGGTCCTAATACCTTACGGGCAGCAGGATTATAATTTGGAATAAAAGTCGCACCGAAGTTTTCCATTACTTTATTCCACGAAAGGAAGGTAGTATCCGAAATGGTTGGTGGATTAAAATCGGTATCTTTTGCAATCACATCAAAGCATACCTGATCCCCCGCGCAGACCTCATATTTTGTTTTGGGTTTGAGCGGCGGAATCCCGGGTGGATCGGTTCGAAGTGTAGGTGGCGTATTCGGGTCGCAGTATTTGATATACATCTGCAAATCCCTTCGTGTAACCCCGACGACCACATATACCCCATTGATTAATCTCCACTGTTCCATGCGCAATGCCAAACATCCGGTAAAAGGAAATGCGTTTGGAGTAAACATGATATCACCTGTTAACGGATCTACTTTGATACCAAAAGGATAGTTACCACTCAACGGTGGTTTGTATGGCATTGGAATATCATACGAGTAAGGAGCGATATAAGTTGCAGTTACGCCGTATCCATAAAGTGAAGGAGTAAACGAGTAAACCAACGAATCCAAATCCGGATCAAAAGCTCCGTTGTTAAAAATAAATCCCTGACCAGCGCATAAAACTGCATAAGGGTCATTGGTTAAATCCGGAGAGTTACAATCCGGATAAGTAGCAGCACAGCGGTTTACCGTTGCTTCGGTATAAAAATTATTGGGAGAAATATTTTGAATCGCTCCATTACGACAACATTCTTCAAATGCAAAAACCACATTACAACAATTTGCAGGGATTCCCGAAGAAGGACCGATATTTACAATGCCGGAAAATTCGTAACGTTCAATACCGGGTGTTAAACTTCCCGGTGAAATACATCCCATATTATCGCAAATCATTTTTGCATTTGCACAACGTGGATTTGGGTTAACATCACGAACACTTACACCTGTTACTGTAAAGTTCAAAAACAACGTACCATTACAAGATGGGTCGGCTCCACGAACCGAAACATTTTTTGAACATGAAGCAATGGTACTGCAATTGCCACTACAAGTTGGGATACCCGCACAATCGCGATAATAGACAAGGGTAACTTTATAGTTTCCATTAGCATCCAAACATTTATACGTGATATCGCTACCAACCATGTGGGATGCAAATGCTTTTTGTTGAAATCCAAATAAAACAAGAGTTGCTATCAGCAACAACTGCAAAGTCTTTCGACCAATCTCTAACTTGTTCATACTTTTCATAATGGGGTATCTATTTATTCTCATGACCTTCTGTTTTTTCTTCAAAATTGAATATTCAAAATTACATCCGTTAGTTCTTAATTTTTTCTTAAGAATCACGTCTTTAGCGGTTTTAAGCAAAGATTAACGAATTGAAAAATGCAGAGCAATATACAAAAAAAAATATATACTTGTGTGGATGAATAACGAAAGACTTTTTACCTTTCCGGGATTAATGGAAGTAGATGCCAATCAGGGATTGTGGAAAGGCCCTGACAATGAGCTACTAAACTTCGATTTGGATGCAAAATTTGAACCCAAAATAATCCAATCCCGAAAACCTACTCTTTGGAGGTATAAAGAAGCCCTTCCATCTATTCATGAAAAGGATATCGTATCTGTGGATGAAGGATTTACCCCTATGCTACCGCTAACTTTTAAAACCCAAAAAATCTGGATTAAGCAAGATCAGCTGTTTCAAACTGGTTCTTACAAGGATAGGGGGGCCACCATTTTAATTAGCAAAGTGAAATCTTTGGGAATCCGACATATCGTTCAAGATTCTTCCGGAAATGCAGGTGCAGCCATTGCTTGTTATGCAGCCATGGCAAAGATTTCTTGTGATATATATGTTCCTTCCATTACTTCAGGCGCAAAAATCAAACAGATAGAAGCGTATGGTGCAAAGATTCATTTGGTAAACGGAGACCGAGAAGATACAGCAAGAACGGCTTTGCTTGCAGCCGAAAAAAGCTATTATGCCAGTCATTGTTATAATCCTTATTTCTTTCAAGGTACCAAAACCCTTGCATTTGAAATCACCGAGCAGCTTGGTTGGAAGTGTCCTGAAACCATTGTTTTGCCTCTTGGAAACGGCACCTTGGTATTGGGTTGTTATATTGGATTTATGGACCTTTTAAAAGCAGGTATTACAAATAAGTTGCCAAAAATTATTGCGATACAAAGCGAAAATTGTGCTCCTGTTTTTCATGCTTTTACAAATACCAAGGGCACTTATTCCGCTACCATTGCTGAAGGCATTGCCGTACAAAATCCGGTTCGACTTAAACAAATTTTAGACGCTATTCAACAAACGAATGGTTTGGTTTTAACCGTAAATGAATTAGAAATTAAGGATGCATTGCAGGAATGTGCAAGGGAAGGATTTTACATCGAACCTACTGCTGCTGCAACGATTGCAGGAGTTAATAAATATTTAACCGGTTACAATGCCGGCACCCTGGTTACTTTATTTAGCGGACACGGTTTAAAAAAATAAAACGTTACTCAACAATCAGTTTTCTACTCTCCTTGCGTCCTGAATTATCCGAGATTTGCAACAGGTAAATACCGCAATTCAATGTATGAATATCGAATTTATTGCTCCCTTGATTTACCTCTTGAACCATCATTAACTTACCAAATAAATCATATACAGTAATTATGCCTTTATTGGTTGACTCTACATTAATAAATTGTTTGGCCGGATTCGGATAAATTCCCCATTGCAACCAATTTGGATCTGTCAATCCGTTCGAACCTCCAATGATTCTTATATCATCGAGGTAAAATGTACTTCCCGGAGTTGGATTAAATCCATCCATGCTCGACGAGGCAATGATAAAAACCGAATCAGGAGGTAAAGGTGATTGGTAAACAACTTCAATATCCGCTAAGGCATAAGTAGCACTGCTATCACCAACTGTAAATAATGCCATTCCAACTGTATCAATTTTTTGTAATGCCAGATTCTTTCGCGTAAGTACCAAGGCCATGATACAAGAGTCGCCGGGCTCCGGATCTGCGTGGTAGTAAAATCGAAAGCGGGTAGGCCGAAAAGTATACGGTATTTTAATTCTAGAAAAATCAGCATTGCCATTCGCATCAATTAAGGGTCCTGTAGTTACTACACCCGACAATTCACCCAAAACATTGTGATCCTTGCTTTGCAATTTTACCGCAAAATTACCCCCATGTGCATCGGTGGTTCTTTCGAGTGTTGGCTCAAATCCGAATACAGTAAGCGTATTCAGCGAATACCAGTTAGCCGGATTTAAATACCCTTGCGAAGAATCCCATATTTCGAAATTTTCATCTTCAAAAAACAAAGGGGTTTGTGCTTTTGTTTGTATACTTAACAGCACACTGTACGCGATAATAAGTAGCTTTTTCTTCATATTGGTCTGATTAGTAGTTAATTTTAATTATTCAGTTTGCATTATAAACTGAATTGATCTATTTAATTTATGTGACAATTATCATCTAATAAAACAAAATTACATATTGGTCGTATAATAAATATACTTTTTTCTTGACAATTAAGGTTTTTAACATAATTTCCTGCAAATTTGCAACCCCCTAAAAATAGGATATTCAGAAAATATAGATGAGACAACTAAAAATTTCCAAACAATTTACCAATCGCGAGAGCAAATCACTGGATAAATACCTGAACGAAATAAGCAAGGTACCCATGATTGATGCACAGGAAGAAGTGGAACTTGCACGTCGTATCCGAGAAGGTGACCAAGTTGCATTAGAGAGATTGGTGAATGCCAACCTTCGCTTTGTGGTTTCTGTTTCCAAACAATATCAAAACCAAGGTTTAACTTTGGGTGATTTAATAAATGAAGGAAATCTTGGTTTGATTAAAGCAGCTAAACGTTTTGATGAAACACGTGGATTTAAATTTATTTCCTATGCCGTATGGTGGATTCGCCAATCCATTTTACAAGCTTTGGCCGATCAATCGAGAATTGTACGCCTACCTTTAAATAAAGTTGGATCCATTGGAAGAATAGGAAGTACTGCTGCAAAACTCGAACAAAGATTAGAGCGTGAACCTACTGTTGAAGAAATAGCGATTGAAATGGATCTTCCATTACAAGAAGTAGAAAATGCTTTGCGTTCAACCGGACGTCATTTATCTATTGATGCTCCTTTAACGGATGGTGAAGACAATACTTTACTTGGTATACTCGACAGCAACGACGAACCTCGTCCGGATGTACAATTAATAAACGAATCGCTTCAAAAAGAAATCAATCGTGTAATTTCTACACTAAGTGAAAAGGAGCGCGATGTGTTGAAATTTTATTATGGATTAGATGGCGGTCCGGCGCATACTTTAGAAGATATCAGTGAAAAAATCGGATTAACCAGAGAACGTGTTCGTCAAATAAAAGAGAAAGCACTTCGCAGGTTAAGAAAATCAAGCAAGAGCAAAATATTAAAAGCTTATTTAGGATAAACAAAAAAAAGGGTTGCGATGGCAACCCTTTTTTTTATCGGTTAATTTCAAGTTTAGCATGCATATTAAATTGATCCCCTTGAAATACTAAATAATATATTCCGGCAGCTAAATTCTCTGTATTCAATTCCAATTCATTTGCCCCTTCTTTGATGGCATAAGCGTACGTTCCTGCTAATTCGCCCAGCACATTATACAATTGCAACGCAGCTCTAGCATCTACTTTAGATTCGAACTTTACTTTTGCAGTTTTATTTGCCGGCACCGGATAAATGGTCAAACGAGAAACCAATCCATCTTCCTCTTCTAATCCGGTTGTAGGTTTCGACACCACTACGTTTTGCTGAACCAATGCTCCTTTACACCCTTTTATTCCGGTTTCTCTAACCCGAACAAATCCATTTCCCGGACTACCCCATTTCACCTGCATAGTAGATCCGGCTGAAGCACCTTGAATGGTTCCTCCATACGCAACCCAATTAAATACCGAACCTGAATCTCCGGTAATCAAATATTCTTTTGTATCGCCGCTAAACACAGAGTCTGGACCAACGATACTTCCTGTAACAGGCATTGGATTAACCGAAAATGAAATAGAAACAATTGGCGATTGACAATTGCTTTTGGTAACAAATACTTCATACAATCCGCTGTTTGCGGGAGTTGAATTATGGATAACCGGATTCTGTAAAAACGAACCAAATCCTGCAGCCCCATGCCATTCGTAAGTTACACCAGTCATAAAAGATGCATACAATTGCACGCTATCACCGGTACAAATATTATCACCGGCAGGAAATCTAGAAACTGTTGGTGCTGTTGGCACCGGATTAATTATTACCAGTGTGGTATCCGGCAAGGACACACAATGGGAGTCGATTACATTTAAACTATATACTCCGCTCATTCCAACTTTTGAATTTGGTAAAATTGGATTCTGTAGGTTGGAGGTAAAACCCAAAGGACCTGTCCAACTATAAATAACTCCTGGTATCGGATTACAGGATAAACTGATAGGATTACCTACGCATTGCGGTCCATCATTCGACGCTAGTGGTACCGGAGGTAATGGATAAACATATACGTTGGTTTGACCGGGTACCGAATTACAACCTACCAATGAAGCCGTAACAAAATAGGTTCCTGAAACTATTCCTTGTGAACCAAATAAAATCGGATTTTGCGCTCCTGAAACATAACCGCCCGGACCGGTCCATTTATACGTTGCTCCGGCAATTTGCGATGCCGATAGTTGAATATCGTTTCCTGTACAAACCGGACTGTTGCTGGAAGCCAAAGGCATGCCGGGCTTTACTTTTACATTGGTTGTTGCAGTTCCTGTGGATGAAGTACATCCGGAATCCGTTACGGAAACAGAATAAATTCCGGCATTTCCTAAACCGGCATTTGCAATGGTTAAATTTTGAAAAGTAGAAGTGAAATTATTCGGTCCATTCCAACTGAAAACACGATTGATACCGGTGCCAAAGGAAACCCCTGATAATTTCAACGTATCTCCTTCGCAAACAGCTGTATTGCCTGAAATGGAAGGAGTTTGCGGAATTCTATGTACATTTACTTGCGTGGTATTAGGTGATGAACTTCCACAACCTGACACATCCACATACACAGCATACAATCCTGCCTTCGACATATTCATGTTTTTAATAACCGGATTTTGATCGGTTGAGGTAAATCCATTTGGACCACTCCAATTATATACCGCACCCGAAACGGCGGATGCACTTAATGTAAGCGAATCACCATCACATAATGGTCCGTTATTGTTAACAGAAGGGGCTGAAGGAAGCGAGTTAATGGCAACAGTTATATTACCTGCACTCGACACTCCACAACCCGATGTTAAAGCGGTAACACTATAGGTGCCTGCATTTGCAGAAGTGATATTAATTACTGATGGATTTTGTTGGCTGGAACTAAAACTATTCGGACCCGACCATGAATAGGTAGCACCTGGAATATTGGATGCGTTTAATTGTAAGGTTTGTCCAGGGCAAAGTGGCCCGTTATACGACGCAACCGGAGTTGGCGTTGAAGTACTGATGGCAACAGAGGTTGTTGCAGCCTGAGAATTACAACCATTTGCCGAAGCAATTACACTGTATGTTCCACCATCCAATAAGGTAAGATTGCTGCGTGTCGGGTTTTGTAAAGTTGAAGTAAAACCATTTGGTCCGCTCCAAACATAAGACGCTCCTGCAACCAATGATGCAGTTAGACTAAGGGTTTGCCCTGCACACAAAGGACCGTTATTGGAAGCTACCGGAGTAGATGGGTTATTATTAATGATTACCGTTGTGGTAGCAGGAACCGACGAACATCCATTATTGCTCACGGTAACGGAATATAAACCTGCAAAAGATGCCTGCACTGCGGATCGCGTTACGTTTTGAGAAACCGCATTAAATCCATTTGGTCCGGTCCAATAATAGGATCCGGTTACTCCGGTATAGGTCAAATTAAGGTTATCTCCCACACAAAGGGGACCGTTGTTAACCGCGACGGGTTGTGCAGGTATTGGATTTACTGCCACATTGGTGCTAAAAGGACCAATCGTTCCACATCCGGCTGAAGTAATAACTACACTATACGTTCCTGTATCGGTAAGTGCCATATTTGTTTTCGATGGACTTTGAACCGTTGAAGTAAAGGCGTTCGGACCGGTCCATAAATACGTTGCACCTGCAATTGCGGTGGTAGTTAACGACAATGTTTTACCTGCACATAACGGACTGTTACTTGCAACTTGTGGTGTCGACTGGATATTAATCAAGGCAGAAACTACCATGGAAGTGCATTGACCCATAATAGCCCTAACCAGGTAAGTACCTTGATGGATTACACCTGCATTTGGAATAACCGGATTTTGCAAAGTGGAAGTATATCCATTTGGACCAGTCCAATAATAGCCACTCGCCCCTGCAAGTGTGTCGGCATACAGCCTTATATTTGAACCAACACAAACCGGCGAGTTGCTGGAAGTACCAACGGGTGGTGGCGCTGCAGTAAGTGCACTAATTTTTGTATCCCCACATCCTGTAGTAAATCCTACAATTGTATCTTTTAATTTAACTGAATAAGGGATTCTGTTTAAATAGGTTCGTTGGCCATTTAAGGCATACCAATTTCCAGACGAATCTCCATAGTCCCACATACAGCTTATATAGGTGATATTATAAAAAGCCCTGGTATTGTAAAATCGACTGAATAATACCGGAGAACTTGTATTCGTAAAAACTATTGAATTTCCACCTTGGTTACAAGAACTGGAAGGAACAAAATCGGATGTTAATGCGTAGGAAACATAAGGATGGTAAAGAAAATCAGCATTAAATTGTATTCCCCCAACATTCACAGAATATCCTCTCGCATAATAGGTATTGGTTCCAAAATGTACCGAACTTAACCATTCCGATCTTCCATTTGGCGGACTAGCTGTCCAGCTATTGGTAACCACTGAAACAGAAGTTGAACTGGATGTTTCCACCGTTAAAACATAGGGCCCGGAAACGGTAACTGCTGAAGAAAATATAGCCTGTTTTTTAAGATTTGCCAACAATCCTCCTCCAAAAGTCGAATCAACACTAACCGTTACACTGGCAAGTGGCGTTCCGGTTGGGGTTGAATCCATAGGGTTAGCATTGTATATTCTGCAATTGACCAAAACTGTTGTGTTGGTGTTTGCACTCTGCCACGCAAAAAAATCAAAACCTGAAATAGAAATCGATTGCGGCGCATCATACCATTGGGCAAATACATTGCCACTAGTAGTGTTATTTAAAGCAACAACAGATAATGCAGTTGCCTTGTAAAATGGATAATTTACGGTATCAACCGTACAAGAGGTAGTTTTTCCAAAGGTCTTTTTCGGAACCTTATAATTTCTTATAATATTATCTGTAATTCTCGCATTGTTGGTTTGCAAGGACTGCGCTAAAGTCTGATAAGAATAAAATACCGTAACAAGTAGTATTGGTAAATACTTTGTGTAAAATTTATACATGGTATTGAAGTTAGATAATCGAATTTACTAATAAAAATCATTAAAAATACCTAATTCGTATTGTCAAATTTATATCTTCCCAAAAATTACACATTCTGCCATGTTAACTCCAATAAAATCATTCAATACAAAAAAAATAATCGACCTGCTGATACGGTTAATTGTTTTATACATTTTATTTAATTGGTGCTTTGATATCTTAAGGCCATTTGTGACCATATTAATATGGGCTGTTATCATTTCCATTACGGTTTATCCTCTTTATAATAAGTTGGGGCACCTATTCGGTCAACGACATAAAATTTCTGCATTTCTACTTACTACTTTGTTGATTTCTTTCATTGTAATTCCAACCTGGCTTTTATTCGAATCCCTTTTTTCGGGCATTCAAGAAATAAGAAATATCCTGGCTTCGGGAGGCAAATTAATACCGGCGCCCGACCAGTATACCCAAAACTGGCCGGCATATACCAAACCGGTTATCGATCTTTGGGAAACGGCCTACCTGCATATCGACCAATTGATGGTAAAATATGCAGAACAATTAGCTACTGCCGGGAAATGGATATTAAAACTATTTAGCAGCATAGGCTTTGGGGTACTTGAATTGGTTGGGTCAATTATCGTTGCAGGAATTTTACTTACTTATACATCGTCGTTGCTGCGTTGGTTTATTTTGTTGTATAGAAAACTTGCCGGCAAACAAGGTACCTTTTTCTTAAAACTAAGCATAGTTACCATTCGCAATGTGATGAAAGGAATTATTGGTATCGCCTTCATTCAAACCATTATGACTGCACTCGCTTTGTTTATCGGTGGTGTTCCTTTTGCGGGTTTATGGACTTTGGTAGCCCTCGTTTTAGCGATTGCACAAGTTGGTATTGGTCCGGTCGGAATCATTTCCATTATTTATATGTGGGGAAATGCCTCCACCACTGCAGCTATAATTTTTACGATTTGGATGGTATTAACGATGGTTATCGATAATGTTCTCAAACCCATTATGCTGGGAAGAAACTCACCTGTGCCTACTTTGGTAATATTTTTAGGAGCCATTGGTGGCTTTTTACACAATGGTTTTATTGGTTTATTTATGGGTTCGGTAATATTGGCACTAGGGTACAAATTACTTTCCGGTTGGTTGGAGGAAAGGGAATTGAAAGAAATTGGTAAATCGGATGTCCAAAATCATAATTAATTTCAAATTAATCTCCCAAATTGCAATTTTGAATATTTATCCTACCTTCACTTTTATAATTATAAGTATATGGCCAAGATTATCTTTACTATTTTTATCACTTTACTTTTTTCGGTTGGTGTAGTTGCACAACCCAAGCAACAACCAAAAGCTCAACCTAGACCAACTACGCCACCGCCGCCAAGAGTTCCTCCTCCTCAATATGTTTTGAAAAAAGACTATGAGCCAAGAATTCAAGAATTAGAAAGCCGAATTAGATCAGCGTCAAATGCGGGTGCATCAGCTCGCAATATTGTCGCTGAGGTTGCCGATTCTATGCAACAAATCAGCCAGAAGGTCTCAGATATTGAAAATTTGTTAAATTCTGCAAATTTTCAGATTGCTTTAAATAGCGATTCGCTAAAAACTACCCAATCAAAAATAGATGACCTGAGAAGTGAAACCGAAAAAGCAAACCAACAATTTCAAACAGAAATAAATACGCTATATACCCTATTATATGTATTGCTTGGACTCTGCATTGTGTTGCCTTTAGTAGTACTTATGATTCTGATCAGCATGAACAAGAAAACCCATCTTGAAATTAGAAACCAAACCGAACGCATGAATGCTGATATTCAAAAAAATTATATCAGTCAGCAAGATGAAATTAAGAAAATAAAATCGGGAATTGAAAACGAAGTGTTTAGCGTAAAGTCGGATTTGAAATCGCAATTAAACCGCGAATCAGATAAAACGGGTTCCCAATTAAAAGACATTCTGCAAAAACTGGATTCTAAAATGGATAAACCGGAAGCAGAAGAAGACAGTAATCCGGCGGTGTAATGAGGAGATATGAGTTATAAGTTATAAGATATGAGTTATGAGTTATAAGATATGAGTTATAAGTTGGAGATTTCAATATTGGGATGCTATTCAATGTTCACGGATAACGGATCACAGTTAACGGTTAACGGATCACAGTTCACGGTTAACAGATCACTAACCCCTAATCACTGACTCCTAACCACTTTTATAGCCACAGATTACGCAGATTTCACAGATGGAAATGAATATCAACCCCGAAGGGGTGACATTATTATTTGAAGTTTTAACCATAGAAATTTTCAACACGTAGACAAAGAGGTTTTAAACAAAGGACGGGGAAACTTCACCACAGAGACACAGAGGCACAGAATTTTTAAATATGCTTATGTTTGGCATGAAGCCAAAATAGGGATGCTATTCAATGTTAACGGTTAACGGATCACGGTTAACGGTTAACTTATCCCAAATCACTAACCCCTAATCACTAACCCCTAATCACTGTCCCCTAATCACTGACCACTTCAACACTCAGTACTTAGAACTTAGTACTATCCTTCAAAAACAACACACTTTGCATCATGTCTTCGTGCAGATACCTGTCGGCTGTATTAAATGAAACGACCTTTCGATAAGCAGAAACCATACTTTCAATTGCGGGCGACGACTTCAATGGCCGACGAAACTCCAATGCTTGTGCAGCATTCAACAATTCAATGGCAAGAATTCTCTCCAAGTTTTCAACCACTTTCCAGCATTTTGTAGCGGCATTTGCACCCATGCTAACATGGTCCTCTTGTCCGTTACTACTAACTATACTATCAATCGAAGCCGGCGTGCAATATTGTTTATTCTGACTTACAATACTGGCAGCAGTATATTGTGGGATCATCATGCCCGAATTTAATCCGGGTTCTTTGGCAAGAAATGCAGGCAAACCTCTTTGTCCGGAAATCAATTGGTAGGTTCTACGCTCCGAAATACTTCCTAATTCGGCAAGCGCGATAGCAAGAAAGTCGAGTGTAATGGCAAGCGGTTGGCCATGGAAATTACCTCCCGATATAATCAAATCTTCTTCCGGAAAAACATTTGGGTTATCGGTAACCGCGTTCATTTCCGTTACAAATATTTTTTCGGCATACTTAATGGCATCCAAGCTCGCACCATGCACTTGCGGGATACATCGAAATGCATAAGGATCTTGTACTTGTATTTTATTTTGCGAAGCGATTTCACTCCCTTGCAATAATTTTCGAATTTCTTCAGCTACCGCAATCTGTCCTTTCTGTCCACGAATCTGGTGTAATAAGGGATGAAAAGGTTCCGTCCTGCAATCAAAAGCATCCAAGGAAAGCGTTGCAATTTTATTGGAACATGAAACCAAATGAAATGCCTTTAACAAAATTGCAACCGAATACGCCAACATAAATTGGGTTCCGTTGATTAAAGCAAGTCCTTCTTTGGATTGCAATGCAATTGGATTTAATTTATAAATTTCTTCTAATACACTTGCAGGTAAAATTTCCCAATCCCCATTTTGTTTGCTCCAAACTGTTCCTTTCCCTAAAAGTGGAATGCTCAAATGTGCCAACGGAGCCAGATCACCGCTTGCACCTAATGAACCTTGTTGGTAAACAACCGGTAATAAATCCAGGTTAAACATTGCTATCAATCGTTCAACAGTTTCAGGTTGCACACCGCTATTGCCATACGACAAGGATTGGATTTTAAGCAATAGCATCAACTTAACAATTTGTTGTGGGACATATTCGCCCAAACCACATGCATGCGATAGCAATAAATTCTCTTGCAATTTTTCTAAATCCTCCGATGAAATTTGGGTATTGCATAATGAACCAAAACCGGTATTGATGCCATAAAAAACAGCATCCTTTCTTGCCATTTTTTGATTCAGATAATTACGGCAACGCACAATTCTGTTTCTTGCCTCATCAGAAAGGACAAGTGTTTTGTTTTCGCTTAGTATACTCTTTATATCTGATAAAGAGAGTTCGTTGTTAATTTCAAATACCATGTAAACTATCTTTCAATTAAGATTAATTCAATTTATTAACTATATCTGTCAAGTTCATTTCCTCCTGTTTCCCTTCCATCAAATCCTTGCACATTACTGTTTTGTTATTCATTTCATTTTCCCCAATAATTAATGCAAAAGGAATCTTGAGTGCATTGGCATAATCCAATTGCTTCCCGATTTTTTTGCATTCGGGATAAATTTCTGATGCTATACCTTCGTTTCTCAAAGCCGCTAAAATACCCAAAGCATACGGTTGCACTTTTTCATCCAATGCACAAACCAATACCTTGGTGGTTGACGTATGCAGGTTTGAAGGAAACAATTGCAACTCTTCCAGAACATCATATATACGATCTAAACCGAATGAAATCCCAACTCCCGAAACGCCGGGTAATCCGAATACTCCGGTTAAATTATCATACCTGCCACCTCCACCAATACTCGACTTTAACGTACCAACACTTGCTACTACTTCAAAAATAGATCCGGTATAATAACTTAGTCCACGTGCCAAGGCGATATCATGCACAATTTTATTCCCCGACTTTTGATGTGTTCCATTCTCGTAAGCATTTAAATAAGCAGAAATGGTTTGTAATTCTTGCATCCCAATATTTCCGATTTCATTTGAACCCAAAAAAGCGGGCAATTTGTTTGTTGGGTCATCTAAACAACCAACCATTAATTTCAATTGTTCCGGATCTGCTCCTAAAACAAGCAATTCTTTTAATACAGCATCCGTACCGATTTTATCCTGCTTATCCAATGCAATGGTCATTTCGGTTAGTTTATCCGGAATGCCTAATACCTGTGAAAATCCATCCAGTATTTTGCGGTTGTTGTATTTGACCTGAACTTCTAATCCCAACAAACCAAATACTTCAAGGTAAATCATCATCAAATCCACTTCATGCAGTAAACTGTTGCTTCCTACCACATCGGCATCGCATTGCCAGAACTCTCGGTAGCGGCCTTTCTGCGGTCGGTCGGCACGCCAAACCGGTTGCATCTGGTAACGTTTAAATGGAAAAGTAATTTCGTTGCGATTCATCACCACATACCTTGCAAATGGAACAGTTAAATCATAACGTAACCCTTTTTCGGTAATTAATTTATTGAGGTCCTTTTGTTCCTTCAATTCGTTTTGGTGATTTTTAACTTCTGATAGTGTATCTCCGCTATTGATGATACGAAACAATAGCTTATCTCCTTCTTCCCCATACTTGCCTTCCAAAGTCGAAAGGTTTTCCATCGAAGGCGTTTCAATTGGCATAAAACCATATTTTACAAATACCTTCTCTATTGTTTGTAAAATATACTTTCGCTTTTGCACCATTGCCGGTGTAAAATCCCTCGTGCCTTTTGGTAGTCCTGGTTTTTGCATATACGGAGCGAAAATAACTTTTTTTACCCGCTCTGCCTATCCTTGCAATTCAATATATTTACAAGATGAATTTTGAACATGTATGCACCGATACTTGCCGTATAGTGAAGCAAACCGGAGAATTTATACGAAAAGAGTCGCTTCAATTTAACCAAGGCAGTGTAGAAGTAAAAAGCTTTAACCAACTCGTTTCCTATGTAGATAAAACAGCCGAAGAGCAACTAGTTAAAGGCTTATCGGCATTGTTACCGGAAGCTGGATTTATTACCGAAGAAGAAACGGTACAAACCCAAAACAAAGAATTTATGTGGATTATTGATCCGCTGGACGGAACCACCAATTTCATTCACGGAGTTCCGGTTTATAGCATCAGTGTTGGCTTAACCAAAAATAATAAATTGGTTTTGGGAGTGGTGTATGAAATAAGCAGAGATGAATTGTTTTATGCATGGGAAAACAGCAAAGCCTATTTAAATGGCAATGAAATAAAAGTTTCCGACAACAATGATTTATCAAAATCCTTGCTTGCAACGGGATTTCCATATTACGATTTTGACTTGATGCAAAAATACTTGAATACGCTGCATGTGTTTATGAAAAACTCACACGGGATGCGTCGTATGGGCAGTGCGGCTGTTGATTTAGCCTATGTTGCCTGCGGTAGATTTGATGGCTTCTTTGAATATGGTTTGCATGCTTGGGATGTGGCAGGAGGTGCTTTTATTGTACAACAAGCCGGAGGAAAAATAAGTGATTTTAAAGGTGGGGATGATTATGTTTTCGGGAAAGAAATTATTGCGGCGTCCAAGAACATTTATTCTCCCTTTATGCATGTTATAAACGAAAATTTTATGTAAGGGAGGAGAAAAGGTGTTGAAGTGTTAAAGTGTTGAGGTGTTGAAGTGAAGTGACATGAGCGCTTTATCTAGAATGGTTCGCGACGTCGTCAAATTACATAATTACTAATTTTCCAATTACGTTAAACCGGCATGGTTCGCGACGTCGTCAAATTACATAATTACCAATTTTCCAATTACGTTAAACCGGCATGGTTCGCGTCGTCGTCAAATTACATAATTACTAATTTTCCAATTACATTAAACTGGCATGGTTCGCGACGTCGTCAAATTACATAATTACCAATTTTCCAATTACGTTAAAGTGTTGAAGTGTTGCCCACCTTCGCTAAAGCTACGGTGGACGAGTATTGAGGTTGGATGCCAATTATCAGCTTCGATTCAAATGAAATCCGAAATAAATTTGTCCCCCCCCAACTCATAACTCATATCTTATAACTTATATCTCGTCATTTAAATTCAGCTATTTTTCTTCGCTTCAGCAACAAATAAAGCACACTTAACATCAAACCTGTTTTGCCTAAAAAATCACCGTACATTACATAAAAAGTTTCATCGGTATTTAAAATTACCGTTTCTTTTAATACCGCTTCCTGCCACCATTCACTTTTCGAAATCACGTTTCCTTTTGGATCGATAAATCCCGAAATGCCGGTATTTGCCGACCTTGCCACATACCTTCTGGTTTCGATGGCACGCAACCTGGCATAATCAAAATGTTGTTTGTATCCCGGTGTATTCCCCCACCAGCCATCGTTGGTTATAATGCCAATTAAGTTTGCTCCTTGTTGTATATAAGTTCCAACATACTCGCCAAAAACCGATTCGTAACAAATTACCGGTGCCACTTTTAAATCGCCCAAAACCTTTTTGTTGATATAAAATGATTTTGAAAAAGGATCAAATCCCAAACTTCCGCTCGTTCCTCCCAAATCAATAGTTAGTTGTTTAATAAAACCAATGGAGTTTGCATAGGGCAATCGTTCAACGCCGGGTACCAATTTCGACTTATGATAAATCTGAATATTATCGGTTTGGTCGATTAATAATGCCGTGTTGTATGCATCATAAAATAATTCCTTGTTGTATTCTCTGGCTGTTGGAGAAGTATAATTCCCATCTTTGTAAAAGCGATATGTATCGGCTCCGGTTAATACTACCAATTGCGGATGGGCGTATAAAAATTGTTTGATTAATAATACAGATGTATTGTTAAGTAATTCTTCTTCATTCAAACTTCCTACAATTGCTGTTTCAGGAAAACAAACCAATTGGGTGGTACTATCAATTGCCCTTTCGGCAAGGGATAACATTTTGCGGGTTTGTTCAACCGGTGTCATCCCGTCAAATTTTTGGTTATAAGGATCAATATTGGGTTGTACCACCACAACTTGTAAATTTTTACCATGAATTTTTACATCACTTTCTATATACCAGGATAAAAAAATCGGAGCAAATACATAGAAAAAAAGGAGGTTCAAACCTTTCGAATAACGCATCATTACCGAACGGTTATTCCATTCGAGCAAATACCTGAAGATTCTAATATTTACAAACAAAACCCAAATGGTTCCGCCTATTACCCCTGTGTATTCGTACCATTGAACCATTCCCGGCATCGACGAAAAAACATTGCCAAGACTTAACCAAGGATAGGTTCCTTCCCAATTATAATGTGCGTATTCGAATGCAATCCAAAGAAATATAAATACCTGCTGGGCTTGTTGCACCGGCATCCTGCTTTGAAACCGATGGTATAACATAAAGGGCAAACTCATCAGCAAACTGTTCAGAATAAATGCCATCATAGCACCTTCTGCCGAAGCATTCCATACCCACCAGGTGGTGCCTAAATTCCACAATAAAAAAGTGAGATAACCATAAGCAAAAACCCACAACCCATTTTTGTTTTGCATTCGCAATTGATACTCCAACCAGAGTAAAGGAACAAATCCGAAAAAGACAGGAAATACCAATCCATAGGGTTGCCAGCTAAGGGTTAATAAAATTGCCCCAATAATTGATGCCGCTATAAAGTGGTAATGTTTTGTAAAATGCATGGTTACTTTTAAAGGTAGCGAATATACTTAATCCTTAAAATTTGAATAGAAATAACCATTTCCTACCTAAAGATTAAAATAAAATAACTCCTTTAAACACGTACAGAACGGTTAAATTTCGCGGATTTAAATTCCTGTTTAGTTATTAACTAACTGAAACACATTACTTGTCGCACTTTTTAGCTACCTTTGCACCGCTTTTGGCATGCATGGCTTTCCTGCTTGCTATAAAGAATAATCCCCATGAGTTCAGATAAACCCATACATAAAGCCGGTTTTGTAAGCATTATTGGCAAACCAAATGCAGGTAAATCAACCTTGCTTAATGCCTTGATAGGTGAAAAAATTTCGATTATTTCTCCCAAAGTGCAAACTACCCGCCATCGGATTATGGGTATTTTGAGTAAACCCGACTTCCAAATAGTATTTAGTGATACACCCGGCATCATCGAACCCAAGTATAAATTACATGGCAGCATGATGGAGTTTGTAAACCAAAGTTTGCAAGATGCCGATGTGGTTATTTATATCACCGACCATTACGAAGATTTGCAGCAAGACAAAGAATTGCTCGAAAAGCTAAACCTAATCAAAACACCTTTAATTATTCTGGTAAATAAAATCGACGAACTTAAATCGAATGAAGAAGTAAGTGCCAAACTTGATTTCTGGCGCTCTGCTGTTAAATGCCATTCGGTAATTCCGGTATCGGCACTCAACAAATTTAACATGAATGTGTTGCTTACAGAAGTATTGGAACTTTTACCGGTTGGACCATCCTATTATCCCGAAGATCAATTAACCGATAAGTCGGAAAGATTCATTGCTTCCGAAATTATTCGAGAGAAAATAATGATGCGGTATAAAGAAGAAATTCCGTATTCGGTTCAGGTGGAGATTACAGAATTTAAAGACGAAGAGAAATTATTACGTATCAGTGCCGATATATTTGTTTTAAGAGATAGCCAACGCCAGATAATGATTGGAAAAGGTGGTGCGGCAATTAAGGCTACAGGTATAGCTGCCAGAAGAGATATGGAAAGATTTTTCGGGAAACATATTTTTCTGCAAACGTATGTACGCGTAAAAGAAAACTGGCGCGATAACGACAATATTTTAAAACAGTTCGGGTATAAAGGAGAATAAAAGAAATGGGAAAAATTGTAGGTATTGTAGGTCGACCAAATGTTGGGAAGTCGACTTTTTTTAACCGATTAGTAGGCGGAAGAGTTGCTATAGTAGATGACTTTTCAGGTGTTACCAGAGACCGCCATTACGGGCAAGCAGAATGGACAGGACATACCTTTACGGTAATTGATACCGGTGGATTTGTTCCAAACAGTGAAGATGTGTTTGAAGCCGCTATTAACAGCCAAGTTAAAATTGCAGTAGAAGAAGCAGATGTTATCGTGTTTATGGTAGATGTAAGTACCGGAATTACCGATCTCGATAAATCATCCGCAGATTTATTAAGAAGAAGCAAAAAACCGGTAATCCTTGCAGTTAATAAAGTAGATAATACCGAACGCCAATATGCAGCATCCGAATTTTATAAATTGGGATTCAAAGAATTATTTTGCCTTTCTTCTGCTTCCGGAAGCGGAACCGGAGATTTGTTAGATAAAGTAGTTTCGTATTTGCCTGCCGAAGAAATTGTGGAAGAAGAGCCAACAGAACCAATTTACGATGAAGATGGAGAAGAAATAATCCAACAGCCTCGTAAAGAAAACCGATTACCAAGGGTTGCCGTATTAGGACGACCAAATGTTGGTAAATCTTCTTTGGTAAATGCATTACTCGGCATTGATAGAAATATCGTAACCGAAGTTGCAGGTACCACGCGTGATTCGATACATACAGAATATAATTCTTACGGACATCATTTTACCTTGGTTGATACCGCCGGTATAAGACGTAAAGCCAAGGTGAAAGAAGATATTGAGTTTTATTCGGTGATGCGCTCCTTGCGTGCACTCGAAGATTGCGATGTAGCTATTATAGTAATCGATGCAACCGTTGGAATCGATGCACAAGAAATGAACTTGGTGCATCTGGCTGTAAGAAACGGAAAAGGCTTGGTTATTTTGGTGAACAAATGGGATCTGATTGAGAAGGACCACAAAACATCGTTGGCTTTTGAAAAGGTAATCCGTGAAAAACTGAAACCACATGACGATGTTCCAATTTTATTTACTTCTGTTCTCGAAAAACAACGGATTCACAAGGCGGTAGAAATAGCCATGAAAGTTTACGAAAAAAGGAATATCCGAATCCCAACACGTAAATTGAATGATATTATGTTGCCTTTTATTGAGGCTATACCTCCACCTGCAATTAAAGGAAAACATGTTAAAATTAAGTTTATCATGCAGTTACCGGGTCAAAATCCAAAATTTGCCTTCTTCTGTAACCTTCCTCAATATGTGAACGAAAGCTACAAGCGATACCTCGAGAATAAACTTCGTGAATCGTTTGATTTTCAAGGTGTTCCGATAGTTATCTACATGCGTAAGAAATAAATTCTTGAAAATCGGAAAAAACCGCTAATTTTGCGCCCGTTTATCACTAATAATAAAATCAAAACAATGAAAAAAGTATTATCAATCGTTGCTGCTGCTGCTATGTTAGCAGTTGTTGCTTGCGGACCATCTGCAGAAGAAAAAAAGAAAGCTGAAGAAGCTCGTATCCAAGATTCAATCGAAAACGCTCAACGTATGGCTGATTCTTTAGCTGCTATGGAAGCTACAATGATGCCTGACACAGCTGCTACAGCTGACACAACTGCTGCAGTAGAACCTGCTCAGTAATCGGTTTCATTACCCTATTTAAAAAGAGTGTTCCTTGGAACGCTCTTTTTTTTGTGTTGATTTTGACCCAAATCGGGCTATTTCCTGCATATTTTCGTAAAAGAAATTTTTAATTTAATTCCAATCCCCCTATCTTTGCCGTCCTTAATTTAAATTGTCATGCCACAAAGAACCTTTCAACCATCTACCAGAAAAAGAAAAAACAAACATGGTTTCCGTGAAAGAATGGCTAGCGAGTCCGGTCGTAAGGTTATTGCTTCACGCAGAGCCAAAGGCCGTCATAAACTAACCGTTTCCGACGAGAAGCGCCATAAAAGATAATCATTAACCGGAAACCGGGTAAAACCTAAGTTTCTGCGCATGCGATATGGCCTTTACATTTACCAAACAGGAAAGGCTTTGTAGCAATATTCTCATCACAAAGCTATTTGAAAAAGGAAATCCGAAAGTAAACGGGTTTCCTTTTCGCATTTCTTGGGTATTCCAACCCCTTGATAACCCTACACCTGCACAAGTTATATTCCTGGTTTCAAAACGCAAATTCGGTAGAGCCAACCAAAGAAACCGCATCAAACGTCAAATGCGGGAATTGTACCGCCTCCGCAAACATTTACTTTACAACGTGCTCACTGCCAAAAACAAACAAATCATTCTTTCTGTTTCCTATATCGGGGATGCTATTTTGCCTACTGCCGAGCTTACTCCGATTTTTGATCAAACCTTTCAAAAAATGTTGTATGAATTGGAAAAACGTGGTTAATTTTCCTTTCCTTTTATTGGTTAAGCTATACAAATATTTGCTTTCCCCTTTGTTGCCTAATGCATGTCGCTATACACCCACTTGTTCTACTTATGCCGAACAAGCCATACGCAAATACGGACCAATCAAAGGAACCTGGCTGGCAATTAAACGTATCTCAACCTGTCATCCCTGGGGAGGTAGTGGCTATGATCCTTTAAAATAAACCCTTAAAATTATCCTTTATTATTAACCTCTTATCACTATTTTGTCATTCTTGTCGTTAAGCTTATTAAATTCGATTCAATTTTAAAACTATCTATATGCATATTCATTTCAAGCGTTTTAAACTGTATTATCTGGGTGCTGTTTTACTTGGATTTACACTATTTTCATTCAATCAAACCGCTACCAACTATTTCGAAGTTTCTAAAAACCTCGACATTTTCGCCTCGGTATTTAGGGAAGTGAATACCTATTATGTAGATGATGTCGATGCCGGTAAACTCATTAAAAAAGGAATTGACGAAATGTTAAATTCTCTTGACCCTTATACCAATTTTATTTCCGAATCGGAAGCAGAAGACTATCGGTTTCAAATGACAGGGCAGTATGGTGGCGTAGGTGCTCAAATCGGGCAACGTGGCGATTATGTGATGGTTATTGATCCGTATGAAGGATTCCCTGCTCAAAAAGAAGATTTACGTGCCGGCGATTTGATTATAGAAATTGAAGGGAAAACAACCAAAGGAAAGACTACATCCGATATCAGTAAACTGTTAAAAGGTCAGCCCGGTACCAAAGTAAAACTTAAAATAAAACGCGAAGGAGAACCACAAGAAATTGTAAAAAATCTTACCCGCGAAGAAATTCGAGTGAAAAATGTACCATACTTCGGTATGATAAACGACCATATCGGTTATATCCGTTTGCAATCTTTTACCAACGATGCCGGAAAAGAAGTACGGGATGCTTTGGCCACATTAAAGAAAAATGCTGCATTACAATCTGTGGTATTGGATGTAAGAGGCAATCCGGGTGGTTTGCTTTTTGAAGCCATCAATATTGTTAATGTTTTTACTCCCCAAGGAATTGAAGTAGTAAGTACAAAAGGGAAAGTGAAAGAATGGGAAAAAACGTATCGGTCTTTAAATCCCGGATTGGATTTGCAAATACCACTGGTAGTGCTTACCAACCGTTCTTCTGCCTCGGCATCCGAAATTGTTTCGGGGAGTATCCAGGATTTAGACCGTGGTGTGGTAATCGGACAACGAACATTTGGAAAAGGTCTGGTGCAAAATACCCGTCCCCTTTCTTACAATACCCAATTGAAAGTTACTACCGCAAAATATTATACGCCATCCGGCAGATGCATTCAAGCATTGGATTATACCCATCGCAATGAAGATGGCAGCGTTGGACAAATTCCGGATTCGTTGAAAAAAGAATTCAAAACCAAAAACGGAAGAAAAGTGTATGATGGTGGTGGTGTTGATCCGGATATTGCAGTTGCTCCCAAAAAATATGCAAAGATTACCGAGAGCTTAATGGCCAAACAATTGTTGTTTGATTTTGCAACCAGCTATCGTACCAAACACACTAGCATTGCGCCGATAAGAGAATTTAAACTCACCGATGCAGATTTTGAATCGCTCAAACAATTCCTTGCTTCTAAGGAATATGATTACTCTACCAATACGGAAAAAGCGCTCGAAGAATTAAAGAAAAAAGCTGAGGATGAGAAGTATTTTGAAAGTATAAAATCGCAGTATGTACTATTAAAACAAAACCTTACACACGACAAACAAGCGGATCTTGAAAAAAACAAACAAGAGATAATGACACTTCTGGAAGAAGAAATATTGCGTCGTTATTATTTCCAAAACTCGAGATACGAATATTCGTTTACCACCGATCCCGATATTCAGGAAGCAATTAAAGTGCTCGAGAATCCGACACAGTACAAGGAAATTCTTACAGCTAAAAAATAATTCCTATATTCGATTTATGTTGGATGTTTGGGATTTCGTATTGCTATTTGCATTTAGTTCGTTAGGTGGATTTTTATCCGGTTATCTGGGCGTAGGTGGAGGAATTATTTATGTTCCGATACTTACCCATTTTCTTGCCAAATTCGGATTGCAAGGAGATGATATTGTGAAGAGTATTTTGGCAAATTCTTTGTTTACCATTATTTTTTCAGGTGGCATTTCTAGCTATAAACAATATAAAAAAGGAAACTTCTACCCTTCTCAAATATTAATCACCGCCTGGCCCGGTGTTATTAGTGTTTTAATGATGACGTATTTAATTAGAAATGGCGAATGGTATTCGATAAACATTTTTAATTATGTATTTGCTTTGTTGTTATTGGTAATAGCAGTGCGCATGTTCATGAAAAAAAAGCAAGCTGAAATAATTCCTATCGAACCAAGCAAAACCCAATATGGTATAACCGGATTTTTTACCGGTATAGTAACGGCCATGTCGGGCTTAGGTGGTGGTGTATTGATGACACCGGTTTTTACCGATATATTAAAACAAGATATTAAAAAAGCAAGTTCCATTTCCAACGGTGTAATTCCTGTATTTGCCATTGCGGTTGGTTTGTATAATTTATCCGGTTCCGATGCCATACAAGTACATGCCATGCAAAGTGGCTTTATCGTATTTCCGGTAGTTTTACCGATGATATTGTCTGCATTAATCTTCGCCCCAATTGGCGTAAACATTTCCCATAAGTCATCTCAATCGATGATTCGAATTGTATTTGCCATTTTCGTAAGCTTGGTGTTTTTTAAGACGCTTTGGATGATGGGATGAGAGATATGAGTTATGAGATATAAGATATGAGTTATGAGATATGAGTTATGAGATATGAGTTGGGGGTGCTTTATTCATTTCGGATTTCATTGGTATCGAAGTTGTTTATTGTAAGCCAGCCTCAACACTCGTCCACCGTAGCTTTAGCGAAGGTGGGCAACACTTTAACGTAATTGGAAAATTGGTAATTATGTAATTTGACGACGTCGCGAACCATTCTAGATAAAGCACTCATGTCACTTCACTTTAACACTTTAACACCTTAACACTTCAACACCTCCTACTAAAACACTAAGTACTAAAACACCAAGTACTAAGTACTAACCTCAACCACCCCCGCCACCGCATGCACCAAATATTTCTTTCCCGTTTCTACTGCTTCACATTGGATATAAGTACGGCGTTTTTGCCCTTTTCGCAGTTTAATTCTGCCTTTCAATCCGATTTTGAAAATGGCACCTTCCGCTAGATCATCCAGCAATTTTAAACCGGTTGAAATATTATACGGTTGAAAGGCCTTGGTCAAAAGTAAATTTCCGGTATGGGTATAGGCCGGATTTTGCATGTATTTTATGATGGCAGATTCTAATACAGGTGGAAAGTATTTTCTTAGAACAACAGGACGCATCAATATTTTGAATTCTTCTTTCCATTCCTTTCCATGCGGTTGGTGCTTGTTTCCATATTTTTTGTATGCAGTATGGTGCGCCAGTTCATGTATAAAGGTTAACAGAAACTCATACGGATTTAAATTATGGTTTATCGTGATTCGATTTCCTTTACCAAGATGTGGATGATAATCGCCTAATCTATCTTTACGTTCCACTTCGATATGCAAATGCAATTTGTAGTGCATAATTAATTCGCTGCAATGCGCAACGGCAGGTGCAGGCATATACTTCTCCAATACGCGCATCAATTGCTCCTTGTGGCGAATCAAATCTTTATTACTTTCTTGGAATAAACTCAAATTGGTTATTTTTTTTTTACTAATTGTATTACCGGTAAAATTATTATTTTTATAGTACCAAATTTAAAACTTATGTCAAATACAACTGACTTCGAAATCATCAACAAAGAAGATGTGCCCAAATACCATTTTGTTTCGTACGATGTATTAGATACCGAAGAAGAAAGACAAGAGCGAAAGGTTGAATTACAAAAGGCAATGCTTTTGGGCAATACCGACCATGTGAAAATAAAAATATTTTTCATGACGATGGAAGGTTTGAAAGAAGTAGAAACTACGGTTTGGGCATCCACTGACCAGAGTGTGGTTTTGAAAGGCGGCATTTCGGTACCATTGCATGCCATTAGCCGTATCGACTTTATATAAAACAAAAAGTCCCGGCGAACCGGGACCTTTTGCGTAATCAATTGATATAAAACATGGCAACTTCAAAAATCCGTCGCTCAGGTTTCCTTGTTTAAAAATGGAGAACAGTTGTTACCGGTTGTTGCTCACTTTTTGAGCTTGCATTCGATACATCCATATTCCCCTTTACCTCGGTCTTCTTCACAGAAGCTGTACTCACTTTTGCTTTAGGCAATTCGGGTTGACCAAGGAGTTCAAATTTATGCTCTTTTACAAACATACCCAAAGCCAGTGCTTGTTTTATTCCACTGACAATCAGGTCAATCTGAAATTCTTCCGGAGATAGTCCTATCGGACTAATAGTGAATGAAATACGGTTATCCATACAGTATTCAATAGCAGGCTGAATCTGCTTTCTTTTGGTGGTGATGCTTACTTTTTCTTCCATAATTTTCTATTTAATTCGTTGATTTTCTGTTACTTAATTTGATGGGTGTCTGGTAGTAAAGTTACCTAATAACCGCTAATCCTTGTTTTAAATTTGGGTTATCTTTCCCACAATAAATCGCTACTAAATGGCTGTTTTTAACATTTAGGGATCGAAAAGTTAATTACTTGTGGAAAAGGGTGGGGTTATGCACAAGAAAAGGAGTTTTTGGGGCAAATGAAATTGTCGTATTTTAAAGGTCCTTGTTATAAAAAAATTCACGGTGGCTGTTTAAAATTATCACGGACGACACGTCCGCGAGAACGTTGGTTCGATTAAAAAAATCACGGTGGCTATTTAAAATTTTTATGGTCGAGACGTCCGCGAAAACGTTGGGTTGATTTTTATGACCTATGTATCGTTGATTATATTTTGTGGCCTTTTGATTCTTGATGCAGCAGTGACCGATGTTGAATCCCTGACGGGATTCCGTAGCGTTGTGTTGCTGGTTCTTCGATGCGTACCGCATCGGTTACCGATATAGAATCCCTGACGGGATTCGGTAAGGTTACCATATCCCACATAATTAGATGTAGCAATAAACATAGTTTCCGCAGACGTGTCGTTCGTGGCATTTTGAATCTAAATATCAATGAAAACGTTGTGTTGCAGCTTCATTCACCTAGTTGACGCAATCACGGAAAACACGTCCGCGAAAACGTTGGTGAGAGAAGTTGAACTTATCTCGAACGAGTGTAGAATCCCTGACGGGATTCAGTCGCATAGCGTTGTCGGTCCGATGCGTGCCGCATCGGTTACCGATGTTGAATCCCTGACGGGATTCTTCTTTATAAAAAACTCACGGACAACACATCCACGAAAACGTTGGTGTTAATTACAAAAGGGAGAACCAATCACGGACGACACGTCCGCGAGAATATTGGTGACGTCCGCAAGAACGTTGGTGGTTTTAAGTGTCGCTGTTTAAAATTCTCACGGACGACACGTCCATGAAAACAGTGAATGTTAATTACAAAAGGGAGAACCAATCACGAACGAGACGTTCGCGAGAACATTGGTGACGTTCGCGAGAACGTTGGTTTTTTTAAGTGTCGCTGTTTAAAATTCTCACGGACGACACGTCCATGAAAACAGTGAATGTTAATTACATAAGGGAGAACCAATCACGAACGACACGTCCGCGAGAACATAGGTTATTTTAAAACGGTAACATTTCCTTTTAAGAAATACTTGCTTTCGTCGAAACCGGTATAGGAAACAAGATAAACATACACATCCTCCGGTGCTTGCAAATTATCGGCAAGTTCGCCTCTCCATCTTACATTTTTATCGGTTGAGGTAAATATTAACTGCCCCCATTTGTTGTATACCTTCAACTCGTAATCCTTTACAAAAACATCCTGCAGGTTCCAATCGTCATTTACGTTGTCGCCATTTGGGGTAAAGGCATTCGGTACATATAATAAAGGTGCCTGTATTAATTCTATTTCGTTGGATCGACTGGTCATTAATCCAATACCTGTACTACCCGACCCTGCAGCTCCCGGTGGAAAATTTTCATTCGCCTCTACCGTATAATAGAATTTACCGGTTTCCCGATTTAACTTTTCATCCACCCAATTTAGTTTCACTGCATCTTGGTCATATGCCTTTGTTATCGGGGTTAATAAATCACTTTTATAAATGCTATACGATAGTGTACCGTTATCCCAGAAATTATACGGCGACCAATTTATATGCGATTCAAATGGTTGCGAAATTCCTTTTAATAAAATGGAACAGCTTACCTTCCCATCGGGTCCGTAATTCTGACAAGTATCTTTCATTACTACATAATAGCAATACGATTGTTCGTGCACATTTACCGCTTCATCGGTATAAACGGTATCACCTATTTTATTGTAATCCGAAATCAATACAAAATTATTGCTGCCGGCTTTCGACTTGTATAAAAAATAACGAGCGAAGTCTTTCTCCCAAGTTTGCGGCCATATTACTTTTATTTTGGAATTATCCTCTACTGTTACCGTAAGTAATTTTTGTTGATCCGGAATTGGTTTGGTATGATCCAGTGTACCCGATGTGTCGGAAGAAGGACCCTCGATACCGCATAGGTTTACCGTACGCATAAAATAAATATAATTGTTATTTCGGTTGTCTATCGAATTCCAATCAATAAAAGTTCCTTTAACGGATCTGGAGGTGATCGAATCAAAAAGAGAAAATGGATTGCTGTTTACTGCACGATAAATATGGTGGCTATAATAGTAAGGATTGCTTAAAGTAGAATCCCCAAATTCAACAATGGTCTCATCTTTGGTAGCAAGGGTCATGCACAACAAATCGGTTGGACCAACCAATGGCATCGAATCAATTTTTATAAAAAACGTAGTTGAATCGATATTGGGAATGCAGCCCCTATCCTTCACTTTAACTTTAAACTCCTGTTCCGCTATTCCGGTTAAGCTGCAGGCGGTTTGCCAACAAAATCGGGTTTCGCCATGCAAGAATGATGTAAATACATTGGCACCTACAATTGGCTTTGGCAAAGTAGTGGTATTGGAAAGTGCATCTCCGGTTATTTCGATATCAAGCGAATCGGTTGGATCATCGACATGGATATCAAAACACAAATCATTCGGAATCATTATGCGGTGAAAATTGGTATCCGGATTCCCGTTCACGTCTTTAAAAGTAATAATTGGTTTAATCGACTCCATTGAATCGATATGAATTTTAAAGAATGATTTGGCTGTTTTGGGTATCGGACATCCATTATCTGAAACCTCCACATTAACTATCTGATCGGGCAATCCCATCAAACTACAATCGGTTTGCCAACACAAGCGGGTTGTGGTATTTTTAAAAGCCGTAAATTGAAATGGTCCATTCAAAGTTGGCCTTTTTGGTATTAAGGTATCAGTAAATACTTTCCCATCAATTTTTACATAAAGCGTATCATACGGATCGGTAATATTGATATCGAAACATAGCTGTTCCGGAATTTTAACATTAAAATTTCCTCCATTAAATGACCCATCCAAATTTTTAAAAAACACTTTCGGAAACGGATTGGCCAAACAATTGGTTACATTAAACTGCAGTTCTAATCGAACTTCACCGAGTTTAACTCCAAATCGAAATTCTTCTACCCTAATTGCGGCAACAAAAACTCCGGCTTCAACAGGAGTTACACTTATTTCCCCTGATATTGGATCAATACCCAATGGGGGATTTCCGCGTATTTCATTTGCATTATTATAATTAGGTAACCAAGTAATATTTGGATATGGACCTGCCGGAGGGGTTGCCGTACTTGGTCCTTGCTTATTAAGATGGCCATTTAATGGTGTAACCATTGAATAGTGTAGGGAATCGCCATCCGGTTCAATAAAATTAAAATTATAGGTATATGGATTATCGACACATAAATACGTAAATGGATTGTTGGTAAATTCGGGCGTCGAATTACGCAAAATAAAAGGTGGCACTTCCATATAAATAGCAATGGCCGCATCTCCCGGAACGCTGATATTTTGTATGATATGGTTTCGACAACAACGCTGGTATGAGAAATAATATCCACTTGAGCTGCCATACATATTCGGACTAAATACTACGTTTTTTGTATAAACACCTACCTCTGTACATTCATCCGGAGCATTGGCACAATTTGGTCCTTCAATTTTTAAACTGGTAACTGTTGGAGCACCCATGTTAATGTACATGATTTTACTATTGTTTGCCTTATCAAACATTCCAACAATACAATCCGGACTACCGGGTCCGCCCATGCCATCAAATTGAGCCTGGGCATTGTAACAATCTCTTAAAACTTTCAAGGTGATTTTATAGGTATTGCCACTTACCCATTTCATCGACATCGATCCCCCAACAATATGGGTTGCATTTGCAGTTGTTAAAAACAACAAGCATACCAGGATGGATATGATACGTTTTGGCTTCAAGCAACTCAAATTTACCATTAAAATTGGATTTCAATGCATCCGACATGAATTTTACAATCAGGCTGTTACGTTTTAAGAAAATCTAAATAAACAAAGGAGTTAAATGTAAAACGGTTTTGTTTTTTTTGCATAAAAAAAGCAGGACCTAGTAGCCCTGCTTTTATAGTGGTTTAATGCTATTTACTTGGCAAAATTAACTGCCCTTTTTTCGCGGATTACCGTTATTTTTATTTGTCCGGGATAAGTCATTTCCTTTTGAATTCTTTGGGATAAGTCAACCGACAAAATATCTGCCTGTTCATCCGAAACTTTGTCCGATTCAACAATTACCCTTAGTTCTCTACCTGCCTGAATAGCATAGGATTTCTCAACTCCATTATAACTCAATGCAATATTTTCTAGATCTTTTAACCGTTTCATGTAGTTTTCGCTATCCTCTCTTCTCGCTCCAGGGCGGGCACCACTGATTGCATCACATGCCTGAATAATTGGCGACAATATGGAGGTCATTTCAATTTCATCGTGATGGGCTCCGATAGCGTTGATTACTTCAGGATGTTCTTTGTATTTCTCAGCAAGCTTCATTCCAAGCAAAGCATGTGGCGTTTCCGGATCGTCATCAGGAACTTTACCAATATCATGCAATAATCCGGCACGTTTTGCTAGTTTCACATTCAATCCCAGTTCAGCAGCCATGGTAGCACATAGATTTGCTACTTCGCGGCTGTGCTGTAATAAGTTTTGTCCGTAAGAAGAACGGTAACGCATGCGACCTACCATTCTGATAAGTTCGGGATGCAGTCCGTGAATACCCATATCAATACAGGTACGTTCGCCAATCTCAACTACTTCTTCCTCGAGTTGTTTTCTGGTTTTTGTTACGACCTCTTCAATGCGGGCAGGGTGAATTCGTCCGTCCTGTACCAAACGATGCAACGATAAACGTGCAATCTCGCGGCGAATTGGATCAAAACAAGAAAGTATAATAGCTTCAGGCGTATCGTCAACAATTATTTCAACACCGGTAGCTGCTTCTAAGGCTCTAATATTTCTACCTTCTCTACCAATAATCCGGCCTTTCATTTCATCGTTATCAATATTGAAAACAGAAACCGAATTCTCGATTGCGTGTTCTGCTGCCGTACGTTGGATACTGCTTAAAATTACTTTTTTTGCTTCTTTGCCTGCGGTAAGTTTGGCTTCGTCTACAATCTCTTTGATGCTACTCATTGCATCCGTTCTGGCTTCTTCCGTTAAAGCATCAATCAGCTGTTTTTTAGCGTCTTCGGTATTCAGTCCTGCAATTTTTTCGAGTTGTTTAATCTGGTTATGAATGGCTTTTTCGGCTTCTTCTTTTTTAATCGCAACCACCTCCAATTGTTTGGTAAGATTAGATTTAATCTGATCCAATTCGGCTTCTTTACGTTGCGTATGTTCCAGTTTTTGGTTCAAGGATTGCTCTTTTTGTTTGATGCGGTTTTCGTTTACCGTCATTTGTTGGTTGCGTTGAGCAATTTCCTTTTCGTGCTCGGCCTTGAGTTGTAAAAATCGCTCTTTTGCTTCCAGGGCTCTGTCTTTTACGAGCATTTCGCCTTTGCTTTTTGCCTCTGCAATAATTGCATTGGCATTCTTTTTTAACATGGATTGATAGATGAAATACATCATCACTGCGCCTATGCCCAATGCCAGCATTCCAATAATCACCACCAAATAAATTTCCATACCTTTTAAATCGGTTTAATAAATGAACAATAATAAATGCAGGTTAAATTCCGATATCAGATAGTGATATCTTGCAGTATGGCTTTTAATTGACGGAGCTCTTCTATTGTTTTTCCCATCCCCTCTTTATTCTCTTCCTGCAGTCTGAGTAATTGGGTTGCCAATTCCAGACTGATCATAGATAGCATATCCTGTTTATCCTTTACAGCAAATTGCTGTTGTAAATGCTTCAGCTTATCTTGTATAAGCTTGGCTGCTTTTCTGACCATTTCTTCTTCTTCCTTATTGATGGTAAGGGGAAACAAACGGTCGGCTATATTTACTTTAATGGATAATTCTTCCAAAATTAAAGCTTACTGTCGCTAATTAACCTGATGCAATCATCAATTTCCCGGATATAATTAGAAATGGTTTGTTCCAATTCTTTATTTAACCCATCATTTTGACGAAGTGCTTCAGCAATTTTAACGATTTTATTTTGTTCTTTTAGCTCTTTATTGGTATTTTTTTGTAATACAAGCTCCTCTTTAAGCATTTGTTGGGCCTCCGTAAGTTGGTTAACCAATTTTTGCAAGTCGTTTTTCTGTTGTAAAAGCCTGCCTACTTTCAGTTTAATCTCTTGAACCAACAACAATGCTTCCGTATCCATTACCTATTCTTTGGTTTGGGCATCCACCACTGCAATAATGATCATATTTACAATTTCGCGGATACTACTTCCTAGCTGTAAAATATGGGCTGATTTCTTTAAACCCAGCAAAATCGGACCTATGGCTTCAGCTGCTCCTAATTCTTGCAACATTTTATAGGCAATATTTCCGGAAGATAGTTTTGGAAAAATGAAGGTATTTACGGGATCTCCTATTAATTCACTAAACGGGAAATTTGCCTGTAACATCTTTTGGTTCAAAGCCACATTAGCCTGAATATCACCATCTACCACCATGTATGGATATTTCTCTTTTAATATTTTTCTGGCCATTGCCATTTTATAAGGTGTTTCGCCTTCGGCCGAACCAAAATTGGAATACGATAACAAGGCAATACGTGGTTGTATATTAAATGTTTTTACTGCATCGTGGGTTAATTTGGTAATATCTACAATATCCTCCACTGTTGGGTTAATGTTGATGGTGGTATCAGAGAAGAACAAAGTCCCTTTTTTACTCAACATCACATACATACCTGCCACTTTATTTATCCCTTCTTGCTTACCAAAAATTTGCAAAGCCGGTTTGATGGTACTGGGGTAATTTTTTGTAAGTCCGGAAATCATGGCATCTGCCTCACCTAATTCAACCATCATCGGTGCATAATGATGGCGGTCGCGCATCAACTTTTGTGCTTCGTGTAAGGTAACCCCTTTGCGGTTGCGTTTTTTATAAAACCATTCCCCATATTCAATTCGTTTGGCTTCTTCTTCTAATGGATTAATAATCGGGATGCCATCTAAATTGATATTATTTTCATCGCAGATTGCCTGAATTTTCTCGCGGTTACCCAATAAAATTGGTATGGCAACTCCTTCTTCTTTTACAATTTGTACTGCTCGTAATATTTTATAATTATCGGCTTCAGCAAACACCACTCGTTTAGGATTTTGACGCGCTTTGCTACCAAGAACCCGGATAAAATTACTCTCCTTGCCCATTCGGGTTAGCAATTCACTCTTATATGCTTCCCAATCTTCAATTTTAATTTTTGCCACACCCGAATCAATTGCTGCTTTAGCAACGGCCGGAGAAACCGTTGTAATCAATCGAGGGTCGAGTGGCTTTGGAATAATGTAATTTCTTCCAAATTGTATGTTCTTTTCGTTGTAAGCAAGGTTAACAATTTCGGGTACCGGTTCTTTTGTCAACGATGCTATTGCGTATACTGCTGCCAGTTTCATTTCTTCGTTGATACGTGTTGCCCTTACATCAAGTGCCCCTCTGAAAATAAAAGGAAATCCCAGTACATTATTTACCTGGTTAGGATGATCGCTCCTGCCTGTTGCCATAATAATATCTTTTCTACAGGCAATGGCATCGGCATAAGAAATTTCAGGATCCGGATTGGCAAGGGCAAAAACTATACAGTCCTTGGCCATGCTTTTAATCATATCCTGACTCACAATATTTCCTTTGGATAAACCCACAAATACATCCGCACCTTTTAATGCATCGCTTAAGGTTTCAATTTTTCGGTCTGTGGCGAAATATTTTTTACTTTCATCCAAACCCGGATTGTTTAAATGAATTACTCCTTTGCTATCGCACATTACCAAATTTTCCCTTTTCACCCCTAGGCCAAAAAACACTTTGGCACAGGAAATAGAAGCAGCGCCTGCTCCATTAAATACCACCTTCACATTTCCAATTTTCTTCTTCACCAATTCCAACGAATTCAACAATGCTGCTCCGGTGATTATTGCAGTACCATGCTGATCGTCGTGCATCACCGGAATATCCAGTTCTTCTTTTAAACGTTTCTCAATTTCAAAACACTCCGGTGCTTTAATATCTTCTAAGTTTATTCCGCCAAAGGTTGGACTAATCGCTTTTACGGTCTGGATAAATATTTCGGTATCCTTGGTGTCTATTTCTATATCAAACACATCAATGTCGGCAAATATTTTAAACAATACCCCTTTGCCTTCCATAACCGGTTTGGAGGCTTCGGGACCAATATCACCTAAACCAAGAACAGCGGTACCATTAGAAATAACGGCAACCAAATTTCCTTTAGCGGTATACTTATAAACATCTTCCTTATTCTCAGCTATTGCCAAGCAAGGTTCAGCTACACCAGGTGAATAAGCTAAACTTAAATCTCTTTTGGTATTGGTTGGTTTGGTAGGAACAACGGCTATTTTTCCGGGACGTCCTTTGCTATGGTATTTAAGAGCATCCTCTTTGAGTGTTGACATACGAATGTATTAATAAGCAAGTTTAGCATTTTTTTCGAGAGGGCACAAGGAGATGTATCATGATTTTGTAGGGACAGGTCGCGACCTGTCCCTACGTGTCGCGACCTGTCCATACAAAATCAAAAATTCGGCGAAATCGACATTTCGGCGTAGTAATCCAAAATATAATTTACGGCCTCATCGGCGGTATCTACCAAATGGAATAATTCCATATCGGCAGCATTGATATTTTTTTCGGATTCGCACATGGTTTGTTTGATCCAGTCGATTAATCCTTTCCAATATTCCGACCCAACCAATACAATTGGGAAGCGTGCTACTTTATGGGTTTGGATCAAGGTTAGGGATTCAAACAATTCATCCATGGTTCCAAATCCTCCGGGCATGGCAATAAAACCTTGGGAGTATTTCACAAACATCACCTTGCGCACAAAGAAATAGTCGAAATTGATAATTTTATCGTGGTCGAGGTACACATTGTGAAACTGTTCGAACGGCAATTCAATATTTAAACCAACGGATTTACCACCGGCCAAATGTGCGCCCTTATTTCCTGCTTCCATAATACCCGGACCACCTCCCGTAATAACCCCAAAACCTGCTTTTACCAGTTTAGCAGCAATTTCTTCTGCCAACAAATAATACTTTGTATCTTTTTTCGTGCGTGCTGAACCGAAAATTGAAACACATGGGCCAATGCGGCTCATCTTTTCAAAACCATCCACAAACTCGGCCATGATTTTAAAAGTAGCCCAGCTGTCGGAAACTTTTATTTCGGGCCAGCTCTTGTTTGCAAATGCTTTTTTGATTCTTTCTTCTTCGGTCACGCTGTGGATGTAAGTTATGAGTTATAAGATATGAGTTATGAGTTATAAGTTATGAGATATAAGTTATGAGTTATGGAAGCAGTTGTTTTAGGATTGCTGAAATCACTTTTCCATCGGCTTTGCCGGCTAAGGCTTTCATGGCAACAGGCATTACTTTTCCAAAATCTGCAGCAGAGGTAGCTCCTTGTTCGGTCAATACTTGTTTTAACAAAACGGTGATTTCAACTTCGCTCATTTGAGCCGGTAAATATTTTTCGATCACAGCCAATTCTTCTGCTTCGCCCTTGGCTAAATCTTCCCTTTTATTTTGGATATAAATATCAAGCGATTCTTTTCGTTGTTTGGCAATTTTTTGGAAAACTTTTATTGCTTGTTCATCCGGTATTTTACCATCTGCACTTGCCCCTTTTTCTGTAGCAGCAAGCAGAAGCGCAGATTTTAGTCCACGTAAGGCTCGCAGTTTCACTTCTTCTTTGGCCTTCATTGCCACGATAATATCGGCATTTATTTGATCCTGTAACAGCATAATTCGATTATTTTTTCTTACTCAGGTATTTGGTATTTTTTCCTAAAAACAAATTAAACGTATCGCTGCGTAAACCCAGTCTTAACGTTTCTAAAGGAATTACATCATTGGGTGCAATATTTCCTAAATTTACATTGGCATCCACCAACGTAATAAAATAAGTTTGTTGGGCTTTTAATGGGGCCTCCCAAATAATTTTATCTCCGGGAATTTTGGTGAGAATTTCCTGTACCAATCCCTCTCTTACTTCTCCGCTCGAACGATAAACACCCACATTTCCCGCCTCACGCGCTTCTGCAATTACTTTCCATGCACCTGCCTTTAATTCACTTTGCATTAACTCAATCCATTGATAAGGCGGGATAATTTTTTCGACATCTTTACTCCCAACTTCACTTAATACAGTAACATGTTTGCTCAATTTACGGATAAACTCCAGTTTCATATCATGAGGCAGATTTATTGAACCGTCTGATACCTCCGCATGTCCCATTTTCATTTTATCGAGCAACTTTAAGTAATCATCGAATTGGTTGCGAACCACAAAGGCCTCGAACAAAGTACCTCCAAAATAGGTAATAATCTTTGCTTCCCGGTATAGTTCCAGTTTCTTATCCAGGTTTTGGGTTACGTACGAAGTACCAAATCCCAGTTTAACAATATCTACATGGTCGCTGCAAACCGAAAGAAAATTTTCTACTTCTATTGTTCCAAGACCTTTGTCCATAACCATGGTTAGTCCATTCTGACGTGGCTTTGCAGTACGTTCAGGTATTTGTTTTAACTTAAAGTTTTTCATTTTTTATTTCTGTACAAGTCGATTAACGCAATAATTTCCGGCGATTCTTTTAGCAAAGGATTTACCTCAAATAAAAGAAAATGGTCGTCAAAGTTAATCATTAAAGCGGTTTCTAAATGCACTTTTGCTTGCTCGTTTTGTGCGGTGCTATACAAATAATGTGCTAGTCGGTAATGATAAGGGTGGCAATCGGGTTCAATTTTCAATGCTTCTTGTAATAATTCAATAGCTGTTTCTTTTTGACCTTCTCCAAATAAAATCAACGACCAATCTAACCATGCTTCCATATCAATCGGATCGAGTTCAATTAATTTGCGGTATAATTCTTCGGCATCTTCAATATTACCCATGCGGTATTCGAGTTCGGCAAGGGCAATCAAGTATTCGGTATTTTCTTGTTCGAGTAATACCGCTCTTTTGTAATGGTTAAGCGCTTCTTTGTTCTGACCTTCTTTATCAAAAGTGAGTCCGATACCAAACCAAGCTTCAGCGATATTCGGATTTAGTTTGGTTGCTTTGCGGTAATAATTTCTAGCTTCTGCATTGTTACCCATGCGTTCGTAGCAGCCGGCAATATTGCAATACGAAATAGAATCCGGTCCTTCCTTCTCAATAACAATTTGGTATTCGTCGAGGGCTTGTTGGTATTCGCCAATTTCTACCAATTCGTTGGCCTTATTAAATCTTGCAGCCACATAATCTTCTTCTATTACCAAACAATAATCAAAAGCTTCGATGGATTCGGTTCGCATTTCCATTTTGCTGTATGCCACACCCAAGTTATACCAAGCATTGGATGAATATGGGTCGGTATCCACCAGTTTACGATAAATTTCTGCTGCCAAATCAAATCTCCCCAATAAATCGTGGCAATTGGCAATTTCATAATAAGCTTGTTCAGCCTCCGGGTTCTCCTTTATAATGGTTTCGAATAGTTCAAGGGCTTTTGAATACAAGTCGCAATCCTGATAAATATAAGCAATCTCGAATAACATATTTATCCTTTCGTCGGCATTCATTAATGCTTTTTGAAAACATTCGTCGGCTTCATCAAAGGATTCCATATTAAGCAACATTTCTCCCTTCAACAATTGCAGTTCAGGATTAAACGGCTCGTACAATTCTGCTTTCTCCAGGATATCGATGGCATCATCAAACTTGTTCATTCCGCCAAAAACTTCAGCTTTTTGCAACATAAAGCCTGTATAGGTAGGATAAAGGTCTTCGGCATAGTATATCACTTCTAATGCCTTTTTCAGTTTCTCCTTTAATATATAGTATTCAATAATTGATTCCAGTGTTTCGGGGTCGAAATAATCGGTTGTCTTATTTCGTAACATTTTTTCGTAACGCTGGATATTGGAAGTAATCTCCTCATCTAAAAAATCGTCTGCATCCATCATATCTTAAATATAATAATAACGAATTTTAATATAAAATTGTTTCTTACCTAAAAAAGCAATTCACAATTGTGCAAAAGCAATTCGTTTAAGGTACAAAATTAGCCAAAATAAGGCTTGTTAAGGGTAAGCAATTGGTAAAAAATTGAAATATCGCCAACCGACAAAAACATACTCATTTGGTATTTAATATTAAATAATGTAGGTTTAATGCAACAATTCCTTGTTTAATGGTGACTTATTAAAAATTTAACCCATGAAAAAAAACGTACTACTCTTTACCTTTATTTTCGCAGTAAACCTTGTTAAGTCGCAGGTTTCAGTTACCCTCGATACCGGAAATGTCAGGGCATTAATTCCGTCTTCTCCTTTGCTGTTTTGGGACTTAACCAATTCGGTTTTTCAGGTTCCAAAATCGGGAAACAAAGGTACCGTGTTTAATTCTACCCCTTGGATTGGGGGTTACAACAACTCAAATCTATACCTGGCTGCAGAAACTTATCGCCAAAATGGTGCTGATTATCAAAGTGGTCCGATTTCTACTGTTTATTCCAACCTTTCAAAATGGGATGTGGTAAAAATTTCGGCGGCAACCATCAACCAATATAAAACGGATACTTCGTTATGGGCCAATCCGCCTGCCGAGTTTTTAAAATGGCCGGCACATGGAGATACAGCTAATGGACAAGCTTTTCATTTGGCTCCTTTTGTTAATGTAGGAGGTAACCCATCCATTTACGAACCAGAGTTTGGGGATTATCCGTTAATTAAAGGAGATCAATGTACCTATTATATTTTCAACGATGACCGAATGCATGGTGAAACAGGAGGATTAAAGATGAAAGTTGAAATTCACCGGATGGCTTATGTTGTTGCAGATCCGGCAGATTACTTAAACAACTCGGTTTTTGTTTCCTATAAAATTTATAATCGATCGGGTGCACAATTCGATTCGACAATTTTTTCTGTGTATTCTGATTTTGATTTAGGTAATTATGCGGATGATTATATTGGAAGCGATAGTGCTTTGAATATGGTTTATGCGTACAATGGTTTGCCAAGCGATGATGGTGCAAAAGGTTATGGATTGAATCCGCCAGTGGAAGGAATGATATTATTGAGTCATCCCTTGTCGTCGGCGATGACTTATAATAACGACAACTCCAATTATGGCAACCCAGTTAATACCAACCAATATTTCGGGTACATGAATGCCCGGTGGAGAAATAATGCAGAAATGACTTACGGTGACTCAGGAATTTCGGGTACGAGTCGTGCTTGGTATGCCTTTTCCGGAAATATTTGCGATAGTACCGGTTGGACAGAAGGAAGCTCGGGGATGATACCCGGCGACCGCCGAATGTTGTCGAATATTAATTTGGGAAGTATTACCGGTGATGCCTCCTTCACGATTGATTTTGCTTATTTATTTTATAGAGGAACAAACGGTACTTCGGATGCTATTTGCAATCTAAAACAGCAAGCCGGTAGTTTGAAAAATTATTATACCCTGCATCTGAATCTTGAAGAAGTTAATTTGAAAAAAGAATATTTAACCATATTTCCAAATCCTTCGGATGGCCTTTTTCAAATTAACACCGCTGAAAAATTGAAGTCCTTGGAAATAATGGATTGTACCGGTAAAATTATTTACGTAGAAAAGGATTTCTCTGGAACCAAAGAAATCAAGGGTTTAAGTCCCGGCGTATATTTAATCAATGCAACCGGTAACGACGGATTTGATTGCAGAAAAATAGTCGTTTATTAACGCATATATCAAGGCGTAGGGATAAAATAAAAATCACCATTATCATCTTTTAATGCTGTTTCGGCATCAAAAGGGGTAAGGATATTATTGCGAAGTTTTGCGATTTTATAACCAAGCGGTAATAACAAATCGAACAGTATTTTACGGTTCTCCTCTGTTGAAATTTCAACTTGAATTACCGGTTTAAATTTGGAAAGTGTTTTCAAGAAATGAGGGAATAAAAACACCTCGTAACCTTCTACATCGCATTTCATAAAATCGAATTGTTGCAATGTGTCAAACAATTCATCAGGCACGGCAACCGGCACGGTATAGGTATGCATCCCTGTAGCATTTGCAGCATCTACCACACTGGTTAATCCATGGCGCATTACCCCATTAATAATCGGTGTACCCATGGTAAGTTCGCCTTTAGCAGCTCCCAAAGCGGTTTGATATAAAGTAATATTTTCTATACCGAATAACCTTGTATTCTTCTTAAAAATTTCGGCGAAAGTAGCCATTGGTTCTACCGCATAAACATGTCCGGTGTTGCCTGAATACTTTGATAAAAAGGATGAATAATAACCCACATTTGCACCGATATCTACACAAACAAAACCTGGTTTAATAAGTTGTTTTAGAAAGAAAAGTTCGGGATATTTTTTCTTTAAAAAACCGGCAAATACCAGTTTTAAGTAAATATAACTTACCAAACGGAGGTAACGTTTAAAACCAAGAAATTTCTGAAGAATCACCCTAATCAATTTCTCCATTATTTCACTTCTTCAAAATCCACATATTCTCCTAAATTCTTATCGCTACCGGGCTTTTTGGGAGCTTGTTCTGTTTCAATAACCACGGTACCTTCGGGTTTTTCATCTACAGGCTGCCGGGTTAGTTGTGCATGGTAATTAAAGGTTTTTACTTTTATAGTGGAGCCAAAAAAACGACCAAATAAAAACCGTACTACGATATATATTAGAAAAAGGTATAAGAGAAATTTAAACATGAGGTATACAAATTAATTTTCAAAAATAAGGAATTTTGTATTCATTATAATTCGATGGAAGAAGAACGGATGCTGCTACCATAAAAAATAGTGGCATGGGTGTCAAAATTTTCGGTGTCGTCGGTGGTATAAAATTTCACTTCTCCTTGTTTACTACACCATGTTTCAATTTCAGGATGGCGAATCAAGTAATCCTTTAAACTCTCTGCAACAACAGTACCTTGCGATAGTATTTGAACGTTTTCCGGTATATGCTTTTTAATTTTTTCGGCAATTAACGGGTAATGGGTACATCCCAAAACAATGGTATCAATTTTAGGAGATTGTGAAAACAATTCTTCCAAATACTTTTGAATGAAATAATCGGCACCCGCATTGTTAAACTCGTTGTTTTCGATTAACGGGACCCACATAGGACATGCTTGTTGATAAACCTTAATTTCAGGAAAGTATTTGTTTATTTCAATCGGATACGACATCGAATGAATGGTACCGGTGGTTCCTAAAATTCCAATTTCTTTTGATTTACTGATATTTCCGACCATTTCGGTGGTTGGACGAATAACGCCTAAAACACGAAGGGAAGGATTGTATTTTGGTAAATCATTTTGCTGAATGGTACGTAAAGCTTTTGCTGAAGCTGTATTACAAGCCAAAACAACCAACTTACAATCCATCGCAAATAGCTTTTTCACGCATTGCCAAGTATACTCGTAAACCGTTTCAAACGAACGATTACCATAAGGTGCACGCGCATTATCACCTAAATACACAAAGTCGTTTTTGGGTAATGCCACAACCAATTCTTTTAGTATGGTTAGTCCACCATACCCCGAATCAAAAATTCCAATCGGACCGGGTTTAGCCATATACGAGATTACTTTTTTATTGGGTATAAAAAAAGCCCGTTTTCACGGGCCTTTCCATTTTATAAATTTCCACGTAATTCTTGTTCTCTTTCTAATGCTTCAAAAAGTGCTTTAAAATTTCCTTTACCAAATGATTTGGCCCCTTTGCGTTGTATGATTTCAAAAAACATGGTCGGACGGTCTTCTACGGGTTTACTAAACAACTGTAGCAAGTAACCTTCGTCATCACGGTCAACCAATATTCCCAATTCTTTTAATGGCTCCATGTCCTCTTCAATTTTCCCAACTCTTTCGGTTAAATCATCATAATAGCTTAATGGAACTTGTAAAAATTCTACACCTCGTGATTTTAACTCTTTTACGGTCTTTACAATATCATTGGTTGCAATGGCAATATGTTGTGTTCCTTCTCCTTCATAAAAATCAAGGTATTCTTCCACCTGCGATTTTTTCTTTCCTTCTGCCGGTTCATTGATAGGAAACTTCACATACCCGTTTCCATTGCTCATTACTTTACTCATCAAAGCTGAATATTCAGTTGAAATATCCTTGTCATCGAAGGAAAGAATATTCTTAAATCCCATTACTTCTTCGTAAAACTTAACCCAAGGATTCATTTGGTTCCAACCCACATTACCTACACAATGGTCGATATACAACAAGCCGGTTGGCTCAGGGTTGTAGTTGCTTTTCCATTCTACAAATCCCGGCATAAATACTCCTTTGTAGTTCTTTCTTTCGATAAAATAATGTTCTACTTCACCGTAGGTTTGTATGCCCGACATTCTTAATTCGCCATTTTTATCCGACAAAGTAATCGGATTTAAAGTCGACTTCCCTCCTCTTTTGGTTGTTTGTTCGAATGCATCATAGGCATCATCCACCCATAAAGCAATAACTTTTACGCCATCACCATGTTTGCGATGGTGTTCGGCAATCGGACTATCGGAATGCAGTGGTGTAGTTAAAACCAATCTGATTTTATCCTGTGCCAACACATAAGAAGCACGATCCTTCACTCCGGTTTCAGGACCGGCATATGCCAGCGATTGAAATCCGAATGCGGTTTTATAATAATGTGCAGCTTGTTTTGCATTTCCAACATATAACTCGATATAGTCGGTTCCTTTTAAAGGAAGAAAATCTACGTTGGTTGTGGGCTTGGTTATTGTTTGCGTTTCCATGTTTGTTAGTGTTTTAGTACTGGGTGTTTTAGTGCTAAGTATTGCCTCTTCTATTTTATGTTAATTTTGAATTCAAATGTCTTATCATACCTAATGTTAACTTCGAAAGTGCTACACATAATTCATATATAATTTCAAATTTAGCTTTATCAATATAATTTCTATCCAACAAAATATAAAGCATGCTTCGTACTTCCATTGCAGATGCAGAAGAGTAATCTAAGAACCGTATAAATTCTTTAGTATGGTATCTACCAAACCCTTCAGCAATATTATTCATCGTACTAATTGATGCTCTTTTAATTTGATCTTGCATCGAAAAATCTCTTTTCAACTTTTCATCATCGCAAATTTCAAAAACCAAATTTACCAATTCACGAGACTTCTGCCAACAAATCAAATCTTCAAATCTTGTAATTTTATCGTTCATATTTCACAGGCTTAAATTTCAAAACACTAAGTACCAAAACACCCAGTACTAAAACACACTATACTAAAACACTTAGTACTGAAACACTTAGTACTTACTCCACCCACGTCTTATAATACCCCGGATCTTCCAATTTCATGGCTTCTTCGGTGATTTGCAATGGGTAGAAAGGGTCGATCATAACAGCCAGTTCGCCGGTTTCTTTTTTGCCGATTGATTTTTCGACGGTTCCGGGATGAGGACCATGGGGGATACCTTTTGGGTGCAATGAAATCATGCCTCGTTCTACATGTTTGCGGCTCATAAAATCGCCATCTACATAATATAATACTTCGTCGCTATCTACATTGCTATGCGCATAAGGTGCCGGAATTGCAAGTGGATGGTAATCGTACAAACGCGGAACAAAGGAACAAATCACAAAATTATGTCCTTCGAATGTTTGGTGTATTGGAGGAGGCATATGCACCCTACCTGTTATCGGTTCGTAATTGTGAATACTAAATCCGTAAGGATATTGGTAACCATCCCAACCGATAGCATCAAATGGATGCGAAGCCAACGTATACGGAAAAATCATGTCCTGCTTTTTGATAAGCACTTTGAAATCGCCAAGTTTATCTATTGTTTCTAAAGAATGAGGTAATTTGATATCCCTTTCGCAATAAGGAGAATGTTCTAAAAACTGTCCATTGCTGTTTAAATATCTTTTTGGTGCACGAATTGGAGATAAACTTTCGGTTATAAAAATGCGGTTGTTTTCCGTTGCGAAATGCAGTTGGTAAATAGTACCTCTTGGAATTACCAGATAATCGCCATATTCAAAATTAATTTGACCATAAATGGTTTTTAAAGTTCCAGTTCCTTCGTGGATGAACAATACTTCATCGGCATCCGAATTTTTATAGAAATAATCCGTCATCGATTTCTTTGGTGCAGCAGAAGCCAGGTAAACATCGTTGTTAAATAACAGATAAACCCTACTTTCTAAATAATCGTCCACCGGATTGGTTTTAAATGTTAAAAAACTGCGGTTCTGCAGATTTTTAGCAATGGCTGCTTTAGGACCAAAATGGTATTCCTTGCCTATCTCTTTTACCATGGTTGGCGGATAAGTGTGGTATACCAAAGAATACAAACTCGAAAATCCTTCGGTAGAAATTAATTCTTCTTGGTAAAGGTTTCCATCCGGTTTGCGAAACTGGGTATGTCTTTTCTGTGGAATATCTCCAAGTTTGTGGTAAAACGGCATAATTTGATTATTTGGTTAAATAATTTAAAATATTCGACTCGGATGCAATCTAATTCACTTTTTTTGTGACTGATTAACAAAAGCCAATAAAAGCAAATGTATTTCAAAACACCCATAGTTAAACTGATTTTTGTCATTAGCTTATTCTTTTTTCAACTATCATGCACCCCCGACCATACGGTTAAAACCGTGAACCCAAAAGATTCGTTGGCCAACAGCGAGTTTCTTAAAGAAACCAGTATCGCAATTGAAAACGACCCAAATAATGCGGAATTATATTACCAGCGTTCTGTTAGTTATTATAACCTGAAATATCTCGACAGGGCATACACAGATATCCAGGATGCCATTCGGTATAACGAACAAAATGCATTGTATCAATTTCAGAAAGGACGAATATGTTATGCCATGAATAAAACGATAGAGGCAGAGAAGGCATATTTATCGGCAATTGCCTTAAAACCGGATTATGAAGTGGCACAAATGAAATTGGGTGAGCTGTATTATATTGTAAAAAAACACAACGAGTCGTTGAATTTATTAAATGTGGTAGTAGCAGCCAATCCTAACCGTTCGGATGCCTATTTTTTTAAAGGAATGAATTACAAGGAAATGGGCGATACCTCGAGGGCAATTGCCGCATTTCAGAAGTCGTTAGAAATAGATGCGGTTTATTACGATGCAGCCATTCAACTTGGACAAATCTTAACAGAGAAAGGAGATAAATCGGCGCTCGAATATTTGAATGCTGCGATACGTATGCAAAAAACCAATACGGAAGGATATTTTGCCAGGGGATATTATTTCCAACGGATAGGAATGTTTCAAAAAGCATTGTTGGATTATCGAAAAGTGATTGATCTGGATCCATCAAACGACTTGGCCTATTACAATGTTGGATGCATCAATTACGATGTAAAACAATACAAAGAAGCCATGCGCGCTTTTAATATTTGCATTGAAATGAATAACAGGAACTATCCTGCTTATTACATGAGGGGATTAATTCACGAACAGAATGGAGAACAGAAGGAGGCTATCATGAATTATACATTTGTATTGGAGGGCGATCCAACCTTTACCTTAGCCAAAAACCGTTTGGATGTTCTGAAATGAAATAAGAATCAGAAAAACAGTTTCATTTATTACGTATCAAGCCGTATTTTGCGAAACTTATGAGCATGATCAATATAACCCTTCCAGATGGGTCCGTTCGCTCGTATGAACGGGGTGTAACCGGACTGGACGTAGCCAAATCAATCAGCGAAGGATTGGCACGAAATGTTTTAGCTGCAAAGGTAAATGGCGATGTAATCGATGCGACCCGTAAAATTGAAACGGACGCCAACCTGCAATTATTAACCTGGAACGACAAAGAAGGTAAATCCACGATGTGGCATTCATCCGCGCATCTTATGGCAGAAGCCTTGGAAGCCTTGTATCCGGGAACCAAGTTTGGCATCGGTCCTCCGGTTGAAAATGGCTTTTATTATGATGTAGACTTTGGCGGAAAGGAATTTTCGAGCGAAGAATTTGCGAAAATAGAAAGTAAAATGAATGAGCTTGCTAAACAAGGTAATTCATTTGTTCGAAGTGATGTATCGAAAGCAGATGCAGTAAAGTATTTTACCGAAAAAGGCGACGAATATAAACTCGAGTTAATTGAAGGATTAAAAGATGGGGAGATAACCTTTTACCAACAAGGAAACTTTACCGATTTATGTCGCGGACCGCATATTCCCAGTACTTCTTTTATCAAATCGATAAAGTTAATGAGTGTTGCGGGTGCTTATTGGAGAGGCGACGAAAAGAACAAACAACTAACCCGTATTTACGGCATTACGTTTCCGAAGAAATCCGAACTCGACGAATATTTGGCGATGTTGGAAGAAGCCAAGAAGCGCGACCACCGTAAGCTTGGCAAAGAATTAGAGTTATTTACCTTTTCAGAGAAAGTGGGAATGGGCTTGCCTTTGTGGTTACCAAAAGGAGCTATGTTGCGCGAACGACTGATGCAGTTTTTACAAAAGGCGCAACTCGAAGCAGGGTATTTACCGGTAATTACCCCACATATTGGCAATAAGAATTTATATATTACATCGGGACATTACGAAAAATATGGCGCCGATTCGTTTCATCCGATTTCTACTCCAAGAGAAGGTGAAGAATTCTTTTTGAAACCGATGAATTGCCCACATCACTGCGAAATTTATAAATCATCGCCAAAATCTTATAAAGATTTACCGGTTCGATTTGCCGAATTTGGAACAGTTTATCGCTACGAACAAGCAGGTGAATTGCATGGTTTAACGAGGGTTAGGGGATTTACGCAAGACGATGCCCATTTATTTTGCAGACCCGACCAGGTAAAAGAAGAATTTTGTAAGGTAATTGATTTGGTGCTTTATGTATTTAAAGCCCTTGATTTTAAAGACTATACGGCACAAATTTCGCTACGTGATCCGGAAGATTCGGCCAAATATATTGGAACAGATGAAAACTGGGTTTTAGCAGAAAAAGCCATCGTAGAATCGGCAGCAGAAAAAGGACTAAAAACAGTGGTTGAATTAGGTGAAGCGGCATTCTACGGACCAAAGCTGGATTTTATGGTAAAAGATGCCATAGGCAGGAAATGGCAATTGGGAACCATACAAGTGGATTATAATTTACCGGAACGTTTTGAATTGGAATATACCGGCAGTGATAACTTGAAACACCGTCCGGTAATGATACACCGCGCTCCTTTTGGGTCTTTGGAGCGTTTTGTGGCCGTATTAATTGAACATTGTGCCGGAAATTTCCCACTTTGGCTCACTCCGGAACCATATGCTATCCTGCCAATCAGTGAAAAATATCACGAGTATGCGCAAAAAGTTGTGAATGTGCTGAATAAAGCAGATATTCGCGGGCTATTTGACGACCGAAACGAGAAGATTGGGAAGAAGATAAGGGATGCAGAAATGAAGAAAATTCCTTATATGTTGGTTGTTGGCGAACAGGAAATGCAGGATGAAACTGTATCGGTTCGCAAACATGGAGGCGAAGAAGTTGGCAAATTGAAATTACAAGAATTTGTAAATTATATAAAAGAACAATTAACCGTAAACGTATAAACTTGGCATCACCAATTACACCAAACAGTAGCAGACCCAGTCCCGGACCGGGTGGGCGACCAAATTTCAGAGGAAGAAGAAGCTTAGAACCGGAACATAAGCTTAACCACAAAATACAAGCAAGAGAAATCAGGCTGGTAGGTGATAATGTAGAAGTTGGGGTTTACACTTTACAGGAAGCCATTAAAATGGCAGAAGAACAGGAATTGGATTTGGTAGAAATATCGCCAAATGCAGATCCACCGGTTTGTAAGATTGTTGATTATAAGAAATTTCTTTACGAGCAAAAGAAGAAAAAGAAAGAGCAGAAAGCAAATGCAGTAAAGCAAGAGGTAAAAGAAATTCGTTTCGGACCAAATACCGACGAGCATGATTTTGATTTTAAGGTTAAACATGCAGAACGGTTTTTAACGGAAGGCAATAAAGTAAGGGCATTTGTATTTTTTAAAGGTCGTGCCATTATATACAAAGAAAGAGGGGAAGTATTGTTGTTGCAATTTGCACAAAAATTAAGTGAAGTAGGAAAGGTAGAACAATTGCCAAGGTTAGAAGGAAAGAAGATGTTTTTGATGATGGCTCCAAAAGGGAAAGCCAGTAAGTAAGTAAATTCGTAGGTCGTATAAATAAAAAGGAAATGCCAAAAGTAAAAACAAACAGCTCAGCGAAAAAGCGTTTTAAAGTTACCCCTAGTGGTAAAATAAAGCGTGCGCAAGCTTTCAAAAATCACATCCTTACCAAGAAAACCACCAAGCAAAAACGCGGCTTAACCAAAATGGTTGTCGTATCGGATGCCGACATGGGATTGGTAAAGAGCCTACTTGGAGTAGGAAAATAGTTGGTAGCAACTATCGGTTTATTAAATTTTAACCCGAACAAAAGCACAAAAGATCAGTTGAAGGACTGACGCTTAGGTTCAAAAACAAAAAAAACAAATTATGCCACGTTCAGTCAATTCAGTAGCGTCTCGCAGACGCAGAAAAAAACTCCTCAAATTAGCCAAAGGGTATTGGGGTAAAAGAAAAAATGTATTAACCGTTGCTAAGCACTCCATCGATAAAGGATTGGGTTATGCTTACCGCGACAGAAAAACCAAAAAGCGTAATTTCCGCGCTTTATGGATTATGCGTATCAACGCAGGTACACGTTTACAAGGATTAAGCTATTCACAATTTATCGGAATGGCTAGCAAGAAGAATCTTGGTTTAAACCGCAAAGTTTTAGCAGATTTAGCGATGAACAATCCTGAAACTTTTAAAGCAATTGTAGATTCGGTAAAATAAATTAATAACGACATACGAATTAAAAATCCTGTCCACGTAAAGTGAGGCAGGATTTTTTTTGTGCGTTCGCGCTAGCATCATGCTCCAGTTTGCGCGAGCATCATGCTCGTGCACCAATTCTGATTTTTACAATGAATACCAAACACTTTGATGTGTTCTTTCATAACTGTTAACCTTAGTCAATAGTTTAACCTGCACGAGCATGATGCTCGCGAGAACGAGGGTTCGTTCATTCATAACAATTAAACTAAGCACATTTACGCGAGCATCATGCTCGTGTACCAATGCTGATTTTTACAATGAATACCAAACACTTTGATGTGTTCTTTCATAACTGTTAACCTTAGTCAATAATTTAACCTGCACGAGCATGATGCTCGCGCAAACGGGCCGATAATTTAACATATACGAGCATCGTGCTCGTACAGCCCTTTTGATTTTCACAATGAATGTCAAAAACAGATTTCCTGCATTTAACCTTCAATACAATTTGAAAAAATACAAATTTCGGTTAGGTTTGATGATTGGATACATATTTTGGCAATGGATAGAATCAAGTTAAACATTATAGGATTGAGTTCGGGACAAAGCAATGGTTCTTACACGCTTATTCTTGGAGAAGATAAAGGGAAAAGAAAACTACCGGTGGTTATTGGCAGTTTTGAGGCGCAGGCTATTGCCATCGAAATTGAGAAAATCGTTCCGTTTCGCCCAATGACACATGATTTATTTGTAGCCTTTACCCAAACATTTTCCATACAGGTTCTTGAAGTTGAGATTTATGATTTGATTGATGGGGTGTTTCATGCCAAACTTCTTTGTGAAATGCAAGGGGAGCAATATGAGATTGATGCAAGAACATCTGATTCTATCGCATTGGCTGTACGTTTTAAATGTCCGATTTATACCTTCGAAAAAATAATGGAGGAAGCAGGAGTGGTATTCGATGATGAGCCATTTATGGAAGAAGAAAAAAAGGAAGCAGAAAAGCCGGTGGTGTCTGAAAATGATTACTCGAAAATGACTCCGGAAGAATTGCAAAAAAAGTTGGATGAAGCGTTGGGTTTAGAAGAATACGTAAAAGCAGCAGCGATACGAGACGAACTTAAAAAAAGAAGGAAAAACTAAATGGAAAGATTTCACGGTTTGATCGGTGTGGTTTTAATACTCGGACTTGCTTTCCTGGTTTCGAGCAATAAAAAATCGATTAACTACCGTGTGGTGATTAGTGGTTTGTTGTTGCAGGTAGGGCTCGCCTTGTTTATTCTTAAAACCTCTATTGGTCAAACTATATTTGCTTTTCTAGGTAACAGCATCAAACGATTATTGGAAATGGCGGATAAAGGCGGAGAGTTTGTGTTTGGCGGATTGATGAAACCGGAATTGTTACAGCCTATTTTTGGTGACCAATACAGTTTTCTTTTTATGTTTAAAATTATTCCAACCATCATTTTTGTGGCGGTATTGGTAAGTATTGCTTATCATATCGGAATCATGCAATTGATTGTTTCCTTCTTTGCTAAATTGGTTCATCGGTTGATGCGCGTGAGTGGAAGCGAAGCATTATCCAATGTTGCCAGTGCATTTGTAGGGCAGGTGGAAGCACAAATTATGATTAAGCCGTATATCAATACGATGACCAAAAGTGAGATTCTTGCCTCGATGGCCGGGAGTATGGCATGTATTGCAGGTGGCGTGATGGCAGTTTACATTTCGATGGGTGTGCCGGCTCCTTATTTATTGGCGGCTAGTATTATGGCTGCGCCGGGTGCATTGGTAATCTCAAAAATTGTGTTGCCCGAAACAGAAGAATCGGCAACGAAAGGTTCGGTTACCCTAGAAGTAAAAAAATCGCATGCCAATTTGTTGGATGCCATTTCGCATGGTGCCAGTGACGGATTAAAAGTATCCTTAAATGTAATTGCCATGTTGATTGGATTTATTGCATTGATCGCATTGGTAAATGTATTGTTGGGAAAAGCGGGTTTATGGCTTTCGTATACCGGATTGGATTTATCGGCACTAGGAATATCGATAACCAACTTAAATTTAAACACCATCTTTGGCTCCATCTTTTCGGTGTTTGCATGGGCCATGGGTGTACCGGCGCAAGATACTTTTACCGTTGGTTCGTTGATGGGAACCAAATTAGTAATCAACGAATTTGTTGCCTATTCGGATTTATCGGGATTAATTGGCAACCAAGCTTTGCATCCCAAATCGCTTTTAATTGTAAGTTTTGCTTTGTGTGGTTTTGCTAATTTTAGTTCAATTGCAATTCAAGTTGGCGGTATTGGCGAACTAGCGCCTGCCCGAAGAGCTGACCTTGCCAAGCTTGGTTTCAGGGCTTTGTTTTGCGGTACACTTGCTTCTTATCTTTCGGCAACTATTGCAGGGATTCTAATGTAATACGTTTACTTAAACATTCATTCTCACTTTTTTGGAATATGCGATTCCTGACTTTTCTTGTTCGGAGGAGTATCATGCTTCTATACCCATAGTGAAACTAATATTTTGAAACAAAGATGCGAAATACTTTTCATGAACATAAAGCTCGTGTGAAAGTAAACAGAAACAGATTATTTGATTTCAGATTTGCGATTGGTTTTTATTGTAGTATTTTCTTTAAATTTGAATTGTAAAGACAAACAAATGAGCATCGCAACCATAAAACTGGATTTAGCTAAAAAAATTATTGATACCGAAGATAAAGGCATCATCAATCATATAAAAGCTATCTTTGATACACAACCTGACACAAACTGGTTTGAAAGTCTGCCTGATGACGTTAGAGCCTCAGTACAACAGGGTATTAAAGAAGCCGATAGAGGTGAAGGTACACCACATACAGTAGTTATGAAAAGGGTGAAGAAATGGCTAAAGAAGTAATCTGGTCACAACGATCAGAAACAACCTTCTATAAGGTAGTAGAATATTTACAAGAGAATTGGACGGAGAAAGAGGTTGATAGTTTTGTAGCTGCAACTGAAAACGTTATAAACTATATCTCAGAATTCCCCTTCATGTTCAGGAAAACCAATAAGAAGAATATTCATGAAGCATTGGTTACCCCACATAATTTACTCATCTATAAAATATATGAAGAACATATCGTATTGATTGCTTTTTACGATACCCGACAAAGCCATCGCAAAAAGAAGCTCTAACTAATACTTTCCGTTTGTGCCCAATTGTAAAACGCGATTGTTAACTTTCCTTGATTTCACAATCATGAAGCTCGCGTATAAGTATTCTTGCAATCAATTCATTTCGGATTCTTTTCCTGCAACCGTTTCGCTCTTTCGATATCCAATTCGTGTTTTACCGAATCCATTCCGGGCTCTGATGCCGGTTTAGGGAACTCCGTAACGGCAGGTACATTTGTTGGTTCGGGTTGAGCAGTTTTTTTACTTTTACAAGTAATCCCTATCAGCGCAAGAGCACTAATGAGCAACCACAATCTTTTTATTTTCCAGAATCTGTTCATGTTGTTGGATATTTATATAATAGATCCCGTTTGGTAAATCGGAAGTAGAGATGGTAAATTTATTCAGTCCGGCTTTGGCTTTATCCCGTAACAATTTGGTAACCATTTTCCCTTGAACATCGTATAAATAAAAATCGAGCCAATCGGTTTTTTGTATGGCAAACTCAATTGAAACAAGTTCACTTACCGGATTAGGATATACCGTGGTATTGGTAATATTTCCTTCTTCTTGTTTTACTCCCAGTCGTGGGTCCATGTTCCGGATTTTAGCTATCCAGGTATTATGTCCGCCGTTGATCGCGTACGATCCGTTTAAACAGAACATTCCGGTTTCATTGTATTTTCTTTGAATGCCTGTATAATCTCCCCAGCGTTCGATTGTATCGGCCAAAACATTGATATTGCTCTCTCCTGCCTTAACCAAAACCGGAAACGAGTAATCTAAATTTCTGTCGACAAATATGGCTGCTGTTCCTGCGTAACGTGTTGGCGACACATAAGAAAAAGTAATCATAGCACTGTTGTTATCTCCTTTAGTTCCTGCAAATGCAATCGATGGATACCCAATATCCATGGAATCGTAGCCTAGATTTTTAGCTTTTACAACGGGATTGGAAGATACATAATCAATTACTCCATGGTAAATACCCGGACTAAATTCAGGTGTGTACATGCAATTTCCTACGAACTGAATTTTATCGTCTTCAAACATTGCCGATAAAGCTCGAGCATCGTTGGTTTGTAGGTATTGTCCGCTTGGCTGAATGGCGTTTGGTTGTAAGCCATACTTGTTATCTGCCTTTAAAATCTTTAACGTTAATGTAGCACTTCCTGATGCGATGGTATTGGTTATCTCATGAAGAAAAACGGTGTCGTTGCTTAAATCGCTCGGACGAAGGGAAACAAAATATTGGTTTGGTCCGTATGATCCGGCACCGCCTTTTGCAGGACAAATACTCCAAATAGTTTTGTTGTTATATTTGATATCGCCATACACCTTTTGTGTTAATGAATCGCCTGCATACCCATCGCTTAATTTAACTTGCCAAATTAAGGATTCGATAAATCCGGTTTGCCAAGGTGTCTTGTCTTTTACGCGGTTAACCGTGATAAACAATTCTTCCTTGGTAATGGCAATTATAGGGTAATCGCTCCAGGATGAATCGCCCCAAAGATTTCCGGGCAATTCATAAAATTTCCAAACTTTGGTAGGGTCTTCAGATTGGGTAAAGCCAACAATTATACGTGTATCTTCATGGGTTGAACCTTGTAAAAACACGGCGATAAAACGGTCCTTTTCGGGATCATAAATTACGCGTGGATCAAATGTACTGTTCAAAGGTCCAAGTTGTGCTGCAATGCCTGCGAGTGTTCGTCCAGCTAAAAATTTACCCGAATCGTTGTACATGTTGTAATTGGTATTACAAGCACTCATGATAAACTTACCACTATTGCTAATGGCAATATCGTTATCGTTTGGAGTACCTTGTGCAACATTTCCAAAAAAGCCGCGTAACAATTGGGGTGAAGGAGGCACTGCTTTATGCAATTTTTGTGGACTTGCTGCATTGGATTTGTTGCGCAATTTTTCGGCTCGCATTTTGTCCAAAGCCAGTTTGGTTTGTTGAACATCACTAATCGGTTGGGGCATGGTTGATTTAACCAAAATAAGCTGCGGTTTATAATCCGGTAATCCGGCAGAAAAGTCGAATAAAATGCCCGAAGTTTTTACTTCTTTGGTGGAATAAGTAAATCCTGTTTGGGCAAAAATTCCTTGCCTTAAAAATAGTACAAGAATGAGTAAGCCATTGATTTTAAGTAATCGCATAATACAAATTTAACTTTTATTCCATTTTTTCTGAATAAACGGGTAGGTAAAAACTCCGAGTAAAATGATGGCTGCACCGATATAAAACTGCAGCGACATATATTCAGAACTACCAAAGAGCAATACAGAGAATACAATACCATATACCGGTTCGAGGTTATTAGTAATAATCACGGTTAAGGGAGAAAATTGTTTCAGGATGTAGATTCCCCAGGTAAAGGCTATGGTGGTACAAAGAATACTTAATACCATCAACCAAAACCAATCCACAGCAACGGGGAGAAGAAACACATTCGGATTTTTGCCAAATAGACCAATAAGGATTGTAAGCAATAAAAATGCGCCAATAAATTCAACTATCGTAATGGTTATTGGATTATGTTTTTGGATTAATTTACCATTGTAGATACCAAAAATTGCAGCAGTAAACGCTGAAATTACGCCATAAAATATTCCTAAGGCATAAAACTTTTCAAAATTAAGAATGATGATTAAGCCAGCGCCAATAACTACTCCATAAATCAAATCGGCCCAAAAGAAAGGCTTTTTTAGAATCAACGGTTGCAACAAACTACCAAACAAAGTAACGGTCGAAAATCCAGCCATGGTTACCGAAACGTTAGAAACTTTTATGGCATGGTAAAACGTATACCAATGTATACCTACAATAACTCCCATACCTAAAATTTCAAAAAAAGCCTTTGGGGGAATCTTTAAACTAATGCCTTTCCACCTGGCAAAAATGTAAATAGTTATTCCGGATATTAACAAGCGATACCAAACCAGATCTAATGCCTGCAGAGAAATTAACTTCCCCAATACCGGTGTAAATCCCCATAATAAAATAATGGTATGTAGCTGCACATACTTGTTTACTTTAATCACTATTTAGGTGCCTTAATTATCATGTACAAAGCTACAAAAAAGAAAAGTACAACGGGTGTCCATACGGCAAAAGCAGGCGCAATAACATTGGAGATGCCAAATGTTTTAAACACTTGTTCGGTTAACAGAAATAGCAACGTAATAAAAATTCCAATTCCCAAATGTACGCCAATCCCACCTCTTGATTTACGGGAAGATATGGCTACAGCCAGTAAAGTTAATGGCAGAAATGAAAAGGCACTAGCAGTTCTTCTGTATAATTCAACATAATACTCGCTCAATTTCGAAGAACCTCTCTCCTTTTCTTTTCGGATATAATCATTAAGATTGGAATTGGTCATAGCCGAAATATACTGAGACTTGATAATAAACTCGGAAGGTTTTATTGGCAACATGGTATCTTTTACAGCACCTTTTATCAGTTTTTCACCATCCTCTGTAAAAACACGTTGTTTAAAATTTTCGAGTTGCCACATTTCTTTGTTTTTGTTCCAAACCAAGCGGGATGCAAAAATACGCTGTACCACATTGCTGTTTTCAAATCGTTCTAGTGTTAGGTTGGTACCGGTACTATCGAGGTAATTAAACGACTCAATAAACAACATGGTTCCTGGAGTAATCTGAACATGGATATTTTGCGACTGTACAATTTTCTTTTCCTTGATATACGCATCTTCAAAAGCCAATTTACGTTCGTTGCCAATCGGAATAACGTATGCATTTAAAAATATAAACAATACAACCAGTAAACCGGCAACAACAAAATAGGGTTTAAGTACATTGCGGTATTTTGTGCCGCTACTCAGGATAGCAATTATCTCGGTGTTCTGTGCCAGTTTTGAATTGAAGAACATGCAAGAAAGAAAAACAAAAAGAGGACCGAAGAAACCGAAAAACCAAAGAAGAAAATAGATATAATAATCGAATATGATAGAAACAACAGGAGGTTTGTTTTTAATAAAGTCGTCAATTTTCTCTGAAATATCGATTACAATTGCAATTAATGAAAATAGCAAAGTTGACATCAGAAATGTAATTAAAAACTTTTTAATTATATACTTATCAATGGTCTTCATGTATGTTATAAACTTCATACCATTAGCATTACCAAAATTGCAGTATAGTTATACTTTTGTGCCATGATACTTCCGACAATAATAAATATTTATCAGAAGAATAAGCTGCAATCCATTCTTTTAATTGCATTTACCATACGCTTGTTTTCAGCTATTTTCTCCACCGGGTATGGCATGCACGATGATCATTTCATCACTATCGAAGTGGCACAATCGTGGATTGACGGGGAAAACATGAATGGTTGGTTGCCGGATAAGGACAAAGGATATGTTGAACCAAGCGGTCATAGTCTTACTTATCCTGCCTTTATGTGTGGCATATTATATGGAGCTGAGCAACTAGGAATTTATAATCCTGCCATCAAGATGCTGCTTATACGGTTGTTGCATGCTTTGTTTTCCATGTTATGTATACTATGGGGATATAAAATCATCCGGAAGCTCTACGACGAAAAGATGGCAGAAATTGCAGGTTGGTCGCTTGCTTTGTTTTGGATGTTACCCATGTTGGGTGTACGCAATTTGGTTGAAGTTGTTTGTATACCACCGTTATTTGGCGCTGTTTGGTTGTTGGTAAAAAACGATACGAATAAAAAGAAACTTTTGTTTTATGCGGGATTGGTTGCCGGTATTGCATTTTCCATTCGATTTCAAACCAGTTTTTTTATCCTAGGTTTGGGATTGGCAGTATGGATTCAAAGAGGCTTTGTAGCTGCATTTATATTGGCTTTAGGAACCATTACCAGCATGTTGGTACTGCAAGGTGGAACGGATATGGCTGTTTGGGGATATCCATTTGCTGAATTCAGAGGATATGTAGATTATAATATCCACCATTCGGGAGATTATCCAAACGGACCATGGTACAATTACACTTTACTGGTTGCAGGAATTTTTATACCACCAGTTAGTTTTTTTATCCTGTTTGGTTTTTTTAAAGAGTGGAAAAAATCTTTGATAATCATACTTCCTGTGTTGTTGTTTTTCCTATTTCATTCTTATTTCCCAAACAAACAAGAGCGGTTTGTTATACCGGTTATTCCATTTATACTAATGATTGGTATGGTTGGCTGGTTTCGTTATATTCAACAATCTGCCTTTTGGAAAAAACAAAAGCTTCTGCATCGGTATAGTTTTGGCTTTGCTATTGCTTTAAATATGGTTTTGCTTTTACTTTTAAGTTTTTCGTCGACTAAAAAAAACAGGGTTGATGCCATGTTGTATTTATCACAATACCGATATATCAATTGTTTGGTAATTGAAAACAGCAACCATGAAAATTCGGTTAGTATGCCTAAGTTTTATTTACAAAAACAATGGCCCGATCAATATTCGATTCTTGCCAATGCCGACATGAATCAGTTAAAAAAAGAAGTATACGAAAACCTAAAATGTGAACCTAAATTTGTTTTGTTTCTGGAAGAAGAGCATTTGGAAGAGCGGGTAAATAAACTCAAAACTGTATTCCCTGGCTTGGTATTGGAAACCAAAATAGAACCTAGTTTTTTGGACAAAGTGATGCATTGGTTAAATCCGAAAAATGTGAATCAGGTAACCTATATTTATAGAAACAAGCTGCGATAACATCATTTCAGGTTTGCCGGATTAATAATTTGTACATTATCTATTAACCCATATTCCATAAATATGCGTATTAATTCCATCCGGTCGGTTGCATTTAATCTTTCTTTTAGTCGCTTGATGTTTTTAGCAACACTTTGGGGCTCTATAGATAGCATCTCTGCGATTTCTCCCTGACTTTTACTATAAAACAATGCACTTACTATTAATACCTGTCGATCAGAAATTTTTACCTTAAATCCTTCCTGTTCGATAATAACTGAATCGGCGCTTTCTTTTAGGCCTTCAAACAATTCCGGTATCTCTTCTAATTTAAATAATTCTGCAATTTTCTTATGTAGTTTGTGATCAATGTAAAACTTTCCTGCAAAAGCACATTGAATTGCTTGGTTTAATTTAACCAATGAGAATCCCTTTAAAACATATCCATTAATATATGATTTTGCAATCTCAAATGTATTGGGTAAAATATCTTCTCCGGTAACACAAATAATTTTTATATCGCGTGAAATCTTGTTTTTAATAAACAACGAAGCTTCGATGCCATTTTTTACCGGCATGTTGATATCGGTTAAAATAAAATCCGGTTTATACTGTTTGGCTTTTTCTATGAGTTCATTTCCATTATTGGCAACAGCCAACACTTCATGTCCTAAATCCGACAGCATCTTTGCATATAAAAACCGATCTGAAGAAAAATCATCCGCGACCAAACAGTTCAGTATACTCATTCCATCAACGTTATTGAAAATATTTGGGAAAAGAAAGTATGAACCTGCAAGATTGAAAAATGTACCTTTTAGGGTACACAAAATAGTTGCCTAATTAGAGAATTTTGATTTGGAAAAGTCTCCCCTGCCTATGAAACATTCCTCTTTCTCGTATTATTCGAAGGTGCTGAGAAATGCGTAGAAGCTCGGTCTTAGGTTCTTATAAACGGAATGTTACTTGTTTAACAGTTGATTCCTTCCATGTACGAAAATCACCTGTTACAATATGCTCACGCGCTTCCTGCACAAGTTTTAAATAAAAAGCCAGATTTTGTTTGCTGGCAATCTGTGCGCCCAGCATTTCGTTGGTATGGACCAAATGCCTCAAATAGGCTTTTGAATACTCGGGGGTATGCTCTTCGTCAAGCGGACTAAAATCCTTCTCCCATTTTTTATTTTTTATGTTGATGATACCCTGTTTGGTAAAAATATGTCCGTGCCGGGCATTGCGTGTTGGCATCACACAATCAAACATATCAATGCCAAGAGCAATACATTCCAACAAATTTTCGGGTGTTCCAACCCCCATTAAATAACGTGGTTTTTCTTTGGGTAGAATTCCGCAAACCAAATCTGTCATTTCATACATCATTTCGGCAGGTTCGCCAACACTCAATCCTCCTATGGCATTTCCCTCACGGTTTTTTGATGCCACAAATTCGGCAGATTGTATACGTAACTCTTTATACGTGCTACCCTGTACGATTGGGAATAAACTTTGTGTTTTACCGTATTTTGGTTCGGTCGAATCAAATTGTGCAATACAACAGTCGAGCCAGCGATGCGTTAAGTGCATCGAATTTGTTGCGTAATCGAGGGTACAGGGAAAAGGGGTACATTCGTCAAAAGCCATGATGATATCGGCACCAATAACCCGTTGGATATCGATGGCATTTTCGGGCGAAAAAAAATGTTTCGAGCCATCGATATGGGATTTAAAATAAACACCCTCTTCTTTTATTTTCCGCATATCACCCAACGAAAAAACCTGGTAACCTCCACTGTCGGTAAGCATTGGACGATCCCAGTTGATAAATGAATGTATGCCTCCGGCTTGTTCAATTACTTCTAAACCGGGACGCAAATAAATATGATAGGTATTGGCTAAAATGATTTGTGCTTTAATGCTGTCTTTTAAATCAGATTGGGTAACACCTTTTACACTACCTTGTGTTCCCACCGGCATAAAAATTGGCGTTTGTATTTCGCCCCTGTCGGTTAGCAAAGTTCCCGCACGGGCATTGGTTTGCGCATCCGTTGCAGCAATAGTAAACTTCATAGTTTTTATTCGAAATGAAGGGAGAACATCACCATTTGTGGCGAAAGTTTTTCGATTACCCCAGTATAAATAAACCCATCGTAATACAAAGTATTTCCATAGGTATTACAAACCTTTATTTCGGGTGAAAGCTTAAAAAATGGGAAATAGATATCCAAACCGAAACCTGCATCGTAGCCCCAACTGGTTTTATTCAGCGAAACAACAGGATCCTTCATGCTTCGGTCTTTTTTGGTGGTTGATGCAAGATCGTAACTAAAACGCGGACCCATTACAACATAAGCACGAATATTTTTTCTCCGTGCCGATTTAAATTTTAACAGCAGGGAAGCATCACAATATGCCGATTCGATTTTTACTTCCTTTTTTTGGGTAGGGAATTGGTAAACCAGGTTACGTTGAACAAATGATATTACCGGAAACATCAATCGTAAATCGAAGAACTTACCTAAACGCAGGTTTGTAATACCTCCTAAACCAATACCGGGAAACGATTGCATACTTACATTTTGAACAGAATCTGCAGCAATAACTGACGGCCTTGTATCAACCCGAAAGTTAGCTGTATTGGTACACAGAGTAAAACCAAAGTGCAGCCAATTGTTATCATACTGCTCTGTATTTGGTTGTGCCAAAGCAGCAATGGTTGTCATCATCAATACGACAACTCCTGTAATTATTTTATTCCTGTATAAAGCGTACAAATTCCGAATGTTAAAGGTTCAATTTTGGTTTGTTTAAAGCCGGCTTTGTGCAAATATGCAGTAAACGCATCATTTTCGGGAAAATGTTTTACAGATTCCGGTAAATAAGTATAGGCGTTTTTGCTTTTGCTAATCATCCCACCAAGCTTTGGCAATATATAATTAAAATAAAAATTGTACACCTGTTTAAATGGAAATGCCTTCGGTTTGGAGAATTCGAGAATGGCAATTTTGCCTCCCGGTCTTAAAACACGGTACATTTGGCTGATTCCGCTTTGTAGGTTTTCGAAATTTCGTACCCCAAATGCGACAGTAACGGCATCAAAACTGGCATCCGAAAAGGGCAATTTCTCCGAATCTGCCTTCTTCAACAGGATTTTTTCTGTAAGCCCAAGCTGAGCCAGTTTTTTACGTCCCACTTCGAGCATTTCTGCGGAAATATCAACCCCGGTAACCTTTTCCGGTTTAAGGCTAAGCGACTCAATGGCAAGGTCGCAGGTGCCGGTTGCCACATCCAATATCGATTTTGGCTCTACTTCTCGCAGACTTTTAATCGTTCTTTTACGCCATAAAATATCCATGCCAAGGGATAACGAACGATTCAGAAAATCGTATTTAGGGGCTATGCTGTCGAACATCTGTTCAACCTGAATCTTCTTAGAAGAGTTGGAAGCCGGTTCGGGTTTAATTATTTCCAAAGTATTAATCGCACGAAAATAAGCGAAAATAAGTTACCTGCATTGTATTTATTTGCAACATGAAATTTGGTGTCCTTTTTATCTTATTTCTTGGGGTATTTTCCTGTAAACCTGATTATGATGCGCCTTGCAGAGCTTCTCATACAGAGCATCTAGATTTGGGAAATTCGCATCTGAATTTATGGCCATTTTCCGGCAACGATTCGTCGTATTATACCAACCAAAACGGCGATACCTTATTATTTGAATCAACACCAATTGATCATTGGTATACACTTGAAGCTTATACCAATAACCCCGAATGCCCGCAGGATTATTATGCTTTTGAAAATAAATTCGTTGTGGTCACCGATTCTTTAAATCTATTCTCGTTCCATAGCAATATTTCTTTACAGCCCGAATTGGTTACCGTAAAGGCAAGCGGACAAGATTACCTATTCCGGTTTAGTGCCCTTGAATCGCCTGACAGTGCGGCGTTTGATTCTTTACAATACCATGGACAAACTTTTCGGAATTTACATATTGGACTTTCCGTTACCGGCGATAGTTTGTATTACAATACCACTGATGGCGTTGTTCGGTATAAATCAGCTTTAAAAACCCTTACCTTACTGCCATGAAAGAAATACTCATCAACAAAGCTGAATTTATCAAGAGCTCGGCAGGATTGGCTGATTGTCCGCGACCGGAAAAGCCTGAGTATGCATTTATAGGCAGGTCGAATGTTGGAAAATCGTCGTTGATTAATATGTTGTGCAACCGCAAAGGATTGGCAAAAGTTTCGGCAACTCCGGGAAAAACCATAGCCATTAATCATTTTAATATAAACGACAAATGGTATTTGGTTGATTTACCCGGCTATGGGTATGCCAAACGATCGAAATCGTTACGAACTGAATGGGAAACTGCAATGACTGATTATTTTGTGAACCGCGAAAATCTGATGACCGTATTTGTTTTGGTGGATTCGCGTATTTCGCCCCAAGCTTCCGATATCGAACTCATTAATTATCTTGGCGAAAGCCAGGTTCCTTTGTGTATTGTATTTACCAAAACCGATAAAAACAGCCAACATTCTACCATAAAAAACATCCAAATATTTAAAGCAAAACTAGCAGAAGAATGGGAAGAGTTGCCGACCGATTTTATCACTTCTTCTACAGAGAAAACAGGAAGAAATGAGTTGCTGCAGTTTATAGAAAAATCGGCAAAGTTGTTTGTTGGATAATGGTCATTGGGCATTAGTCAGTGGTCATTTGTCAGTGGGCTTTAGTCAGTGGTCATTAGTCAGCAATTAGGTGCTTTATTAATTTAATCATAATGAAACCTGCATTTAACAATTTGAATTTGCTTGCCTTCTACCTTATAAATTAATCGATGTTCATTATCGATGCGTCTCGACCAAAATCCTTTGTATTTATGTCGCAAAGGTTCAGGTTTACCAATTCCTTTAAATGGGTCGCGCGAAATATCTTTTATGAGCTGGTTGATTCTTGTTAACATCTGTTTATCATAAGCTTGCCAATACAAATAATCTTCCCACGATTCGTCGGTAAATAGCAATATCATAAATCAATAAGTTTCTTTCGAAATCCTTTTCCCTTTTTCAATTTACCGATTGAAGCATCTAATCGTTTTTGATTTTTCTTCGACGACATTTCATGACTAGTTGCCATCATCGCATTATATTCATCCAAGGAAATAACCACTACTCCCTGATCCTTTCCTCTATTTATAATTAACGTTTCAAAGTCATCCGATACGGTATTGATATACTTCTTCATATCTTTTCTAAAATCACTTATAGTTGTAGTAATCATACTATGTACTTATTTATGTACAAAAATACGTACAATATATAAATTATCCAAAATATTTTAATGATGACGTTACAAGCCGTACAGTCGTAGTTGTTTAGGAAGTGAATTAGTTGGTTAATGGTCACGGACGCGATGTCCGCGAAAACGGGGTTACGAAGGACACGTCCGCGACATTTTGGGTTAATCTATATTTTATGCAGTTTGCGCGAGCATCATGCTCGTGCACCTATACAGCCATTCTAGCTTTTCATTTATCTAGTTTCAACATAAAAGAAATTGCCGGAATTAGAGAATAATTCATGGGTTAAATTGCACGAGCATGATGCTCGCGCGAACGGGTGAATATTTAGAAGTGGTCACGGACAAGAAGTCCGCGATAACATGTGTGTTATGGGATATGAATTAGTTGGCTAATAGTCACAGACGATTCGTTTGTGACTACTTGGGGTATTTATGAAATGAATCATAAAATTTTTACTTAGCTAAATGTCTAAATTGCATTTCATAAACTGTATTTCACATAGGTATTTATGCTATCATACTGGTTATTGATTTTATGAAAGTAGTATTCATTTTAGTTAGTTTATTAATACTTCATATTAATAATGCACATTCTCAATGGATAACTGCTAATGGACCGTTTGGAGAAGTATCCGTTTCAAATATTTTTGAACATGACTCTCTTCTGTTTACAACTACAAATTGTGGACTTTTTTCGCAAAAAAACGAAAATGATATTTGGGAGCTAAAATCAACAACTCCAATTACGATTTACACCAAAATCGGTAATAGTTTATTTGTGGGTTCACCCGGTTTAGGTCTTCGCTTATTGAATTTGTCGAATAAACTAATAATTCCGGAACATGTGAGTTACATTCAAGCAAATAGCATTGCAAACAAAGACTCTATATTATTAATTGGTCATGAGCTTTTTGGGTTTTTAAAGTCCAAAGATTTTGGTAAATCTTGGAGTGCTCATAATATTGGTTTACCAATTGATACCGTTTGGACCAGAACTTCTGGTTATGTCTATTTTACTAAGGTAACGGATATTGAAGTTTCAAAAAACTACATTTATAGCGGTACGAAAAAGGGTGTTTATAGAAGTATCGATATGGAACAATGGGAAAAATCGAATACCGGTTTACCTGACTCTAACGTTACATTAATAAAGGAATTTGCAGATACTTTATTTACTGTTATTTCTAACAAATTATATAGGAGCGCTGATAAAGGGAACAACTGGTTTCTGCTTTTTATATCACAATCAGAAATAACTTCTATCATAAAATCAAAGAATGAATTTTATATTGGCACTAAAGGAAGTGGAGTTTACTATTCAAATGATAATTGCATTAGTTGGACCACATTAAATTCAGGACTTGAACAGTTAAACATTCAAACGCTTGAGATTTACAAAAAAAGAATATTTTGCGGAACATCTTCCAATGGCACTTACTACTTAGATAACAATATATGGACCAATAATAAAAATGGATTAATCTGTTCTTCCATTACATCCATTTGTTCTATAAATAATTTGTTATTCACTAATGATCATTCAAAAACATATACTCTTTCGAACAATGGAATTTGGACCGATATTACTCCAAAATCAGAATTTAGTTTAATAGAATCAGTTCATTCATTTGGTGATACATTAATAAGTTCAATGGGTTTAATTTCACCCGATTTCCCATATATTAAACACTATTTACTTTATAGTTATGATTCAGGTAAAAATTATAACAATCCCATTTATCCTCCCCCTTCAATAGGTGATAATCCATTTCAAATTTTTTGTGGAGTCAATATAATGTATATCTATTCCGATGAAAATCTATGGTCAACTAATAATCTTGGAGTTAGTTGGACAAATATGGAAATTCCATTGGTAACCGGTAGTATGATATACGATTTTGTTTTGCATAATAATATCCCTTTTGCACTTGCAAATGGCATATATAAATTCGAGCTTAATTCGTGGAAATCAATCGTTGGTGACTTACCGAATAATAAACGTGTAAATGGACTCTACATCTGTAATGGAGCAATTTTCGCGAATATTGATATATATGGAATGTATGTCAGTTTTAATGAAGGTAGTAATTGGACATTTGCGAACCAAGGACTATTAACTGATCAACTAATACGAGATTTTACCTATTCCGGATCCAATCTAATATTGGCAACAAACAAAGGTGTTTATGTAACAAGTGATTTTGGACTGAATTGGTATTCAAAAAACGATGGGCTACCAAATATAAATACCACATCAATAGAAATTATGAATGATACTATCTATGTTGGCACCATTGGGAATGGTATTTGGAAACATGCGTTAAGTGATCTTAAATTATACAACAATGATATTGAACCAAAAGAAAATATAATCCTATTTCCAATCCCGTCATCAAATACAATTCACTTTAACTCTTCCTTAATAAAGTCCAAATTCAAAGTTTATAATTCATTTGGTATTGAAGTTCTTAATGGCAAAATAGATTGCGAAAATGAAATTGACATAAAATCTCTAACTAACGGAGGCTATATTCTGCTCCTTCAATATAAGGACCAATATAAAACATTCAAATTCTTAGTTAATAGATAAATTATTTACCTATTAAACCGCATCCGCATTCCCGAATCCGATTCAACAATTTTATCATTCTCGTAAACAATATTTCCATTTACCAAGGTATGGGTAATTTTCGAATGAAATTCCGTTCCTTCAAACGGACTCCATTTGCATTTGTATAAAATATTTGCTTTGGATACGGTATACGTTTGGTTTAAATCGACCAATACCAAATCGGCATAAAACCCTTCGCGTATAAATCCCCTGCGGTCGATTTCGAACATTATGGCTACATTATGACTTGCCTTTTCAGCAATTTGTTCCAAGGTAATTTTTCCTTGGTGGTAAAACGCAAGCAAGGCATTTAAACTGTGTTGTACCAATGGTCCGCCCGAAGGAGCCAATATATATTTCTGCTCTTTTTCTTCTATGGTATGTGGCGCATGATCGGTTGCGATTACATCAATCGTTCCATCCAATACTGCTTTAAAAATTGCATCGCGATCGGCAGCAGTTTTAATGGCAGGATTCCATTTGATATAATTTCCTTTGGTTGCATAATCGGCATCCGAAAACCACAAATGGTGAATGCATGCTTCGGCGGTAATTCTTTTCTGTTGCAAAGGAATATCGTTGCTAAATAATTCTAGTTCCTTTGCGGTACTGATATGCAACACATGCAAACGGGTTTGGTGTTTTTTTGCGAGGTTAACTGCAAAGGAGGAAGAAGCATAACAAGCTTCGGCACTGCGAATCAAGGGATGGTATTGCACCGGAATATCCTCTCCAAATTCTTGCTTATACTTCTCGAGATTTTGCTTAATCATCGGATCCACTTCACAATGCGTTGCAATCAACGTTTTTACTTCGCTAAAAATTTTCTCGAGAGCGTTTGGATTATCCACCAACATATCGCCGGTGGAAGAACCCATAAATATTTTTACCCCACAAATTTTTGTTTCATCTACCCGCAACAACTCTTCTAAATTGTGGTTGGTGGTTCCCATATAAAAGGAATAATTTGCCAACGAAACTTTTGCTGCGCGGTCGTATTTTTCCTCCAGCAAATCATGTGTTACTGCATTGGGAAAAGTATTGGGCATTTCCATGTAACTGGTAACTCCTCCTGCAACTGCCGCTCGCGACTCAGAATATAAATCGCCTTTATGGGTTAGTCCGGGTTCACGGAAATGCACTTGGTCGTCGATTAATCCTGGAAATAAATACAAACCGGTTGCATCAATTGTTCGGTCGGCATCCATGGCAATTCCGTTGGTGTCCAGTTTTTCGATGATGCCATTTTTGATAAATACATCGGCATGAAATATTTTTCCTTCGTTTACGAGTTTTGCATTTCGGATTAATAGGGATGGCATGTCTTGGGATTTTGGGTTTTACTTAAATAACTATTAAACAAAGATACTGCAAATGGTAAAATAAGTATAGATGCATTTATGACCCAATAAACAATTATTCGAATTGAGAATCTAACTGGTATAGTTACTAATTATACATAACTTCATGTTATTTGCGCGAGCAACTTTTGCTGGCAACTATAGATCCTTTCTTAGTCGTAAACCAAAACAGTTTCAACATTACATAAAGAAGATACCAGATATAATAGTTTAAAATTATAATGGGTATATCAAGGATTAGAACGCATGTGCACGATGCTCGTGCGAACTGCGGGCAACTACCTTAACAAAGTTACATTGCCTTGCAACTCTCCCGGTTTATCATAAATATCAGTATAGTGAATGGTATAAACATATACATCACTTATTACGTATTCGTTTTTATGCTTGTCCTTGCCGTTCCATCCTTTTCCCAACTCTTTGCTTTCAAACAACAATTTACCCCAACGGTCGTAAACCAAAAAATGGATGGATTTTACATTCAGGGTAACGGGTAAAAATATATCGTTGTTTCCATCATCATTTGGCGTAAAGGCATTGGGAACAAACAATTCGGTTGGACAACCATTGCTTATGGTAATCTGTCCTTGGTTAACACACCCTTTTTCGTCGGTAATGGTTACTTTGTAGGTGCCATAATCGGTTACATGCATGGTTGTTCCTATACTTCCATCTTGCCACAAATAATTGGCATAGCCCACCGGCATTACCAATTGCAAATCCGGCTGACAAATTTGGGTATCCATTCCCAATGTTATGATAGGGATTTGATGTAAGGTATAGCTTATCGAATCGCTTCCTGTGCAACCATCGATATTGGTAACTTTAACGCTGTATGTACCCGGTTGGGTAATATAAAGGGTTGATTTGGTAGAATTATCATTCCATAAATACACCGCAAAATTACCGGGATGCAAACTTATTCCTGACCCACTGCACAAAATAGTATCAATCCCAAGAATAGGTATTGCCTTTGGTAACGAAGTAAGTACAATGCTATCGGTAGCACTGCATATTTGATGGCTAACTTTTACCCAATACAATCCACTTTGCGTGGCGGTAAAAACAGGTTCGGTGCTATTGTTGTGCCATAGGTAGGTGTCACCACCGGAGTTGCTTACATCGATGGTGTATGGCGCATCAAAACACAAAGCTTTATCCGGACCTAAATTAACCGTTGGTTGCGTGGCATAATTTACCTGAATCGAATCGCTGCTCACACAAGAATTAAGCAGTGTAACAGATACCTTGTATTTGCCTTGTTGTGTAATAGCAAAGGTTGGCTTTTTACTGTTGTCCTGCCATAAATAAATTGCATTTGGTGTGGTTACATCCAACAATAAAGTATTGCTTCCGCATAATAACGTATCCGGAGGTAAATCGATAATTGCAGAAGGTAATACATAAACAAACATGGAGTCTGTTGCTATGCAATTGTTGTTGTTTACACTTACTTTGTAATGCCCGATATTGGTTACCTTGAGTAAGCGGGTTGTATCGCCGGTATTCCATAGATACCGATATCCAAGGTTTTGTGCATCTAAAGTATAGTTGATATTATCGCAAATGGTATTTTCGGGTGGACCAATATCCACTTGTGGAATTGCATTTAAAATTAACCTAACGGTATCGCGGTAATGGCAAATGCCATTGCTTACATCCGCCCAATACAAACCACTTGCATTTACCGTAATGGTTGCAGTAGTATCGCCGGTACTCCAAACATAGTGTTCGGCACCTTGTGTTGTGGCATCGAGTTGCCAAAGGTTTTGGATGCAGCGCGCCGTGTCGGGACCAAGGTCAAACTCTTTAAGCGGGAATCGGTAAATATTAACCGTATCTGAGTTACTGCAACCGTGGTTTGAAATTTGTAAATTGAAAGTTCCGGTATTCTCAACAAACAAATAAGAAGTAGTATCTCCGGTGTTCCATAAATACCGATAACCGGTATCATGTACCAACGGATTGGTATGCAATTGAATTCCTTTGGAAATACAAATAATGGTATCCGGACCAAGGTTTACCAAAGGGGTGTTCTCCATTTGTAGCTCAATCGAATCTCTAAATGGCGGACAACCATTGATGCTCACATCAACCCAATAGGTACCTGTTTGGGTGGCATAATAAGTAGGGTTAGTTGAATTATTATGCCATAAATAACTTACCATGCTGTCGGGTTGGTAGGCATCCAATTTAAAAGGTGTTTTGTTGCATATCAAACTATCCGGACCAAGAAAATCTTTGCGAACAACTGTGTCACATAATAGCAGTTTTACGTCGTCGATGTAATAGAAGCTCATTGGTCTGTTTAAAGGCGATGAAGCATTAGTAAACACATATGTTTTTGAATTAAACATGCCAATAAAAAAATATTTCTCAGTTCCTTTGGCTTTATAGTTTCCACTTATTTTATACCAGCCATTTAAATTGGTTATAAATGAAGAGTCTATAATATCAGGAATTAATTTGTTTAAAGGTTTCGAGCCATTATAATTACTTGCGAAAATTATTGGTGTTATTGGAGTATCTGAAAACAAAACACCAATATTACCAGATATCACTTTCGAATAATCTGCTAAACTTAACCACATCTCAAAATAATATTCTTGTCCGGTCTGCAACGGCTTTAAAGTTCCTTGTAGAAAATTATTGTCGACAAAAAATGCAGGCGTGTCAACAATAGAAATTCCGCCATAACCAGTACCAGAATGTGGTGATTCTGTTCCATAAGTATTTCTAAGAATAGTACGCCAGTCGGTTGATTGTGAGGTATTACACTTTTGATTAAAATACTCAACTGAAAATCTTGTTGGAGCGGCTTGGATATACCCTACACTATTATAAATGCTCATCGGTGTAACTGGCATATCCCACCCTGGTGCTAATACAATATTATGCCAATGACTGTTAATCGGGCAAGTTGTATACTCTTCAAAGCCACTATTTACCACATAGTTATTGCTTTGGGCAAACAAAACAGTGTTACCCAAAAATAAACTTATGAAATAAAAGAATATATACCTTTTTCTTTGTAGCAAAGCTATTGGAAGTAATTCTTAATAAGTTGAAAAAGAACCAATAACCAAATTTAGGTAATTTGGTTATTGGTTGTATGTAAAATTTCTACTTAAGTCGGAGTATTATTTCACGATTAATTTTGAATGTACGGTTTTATCGTCGATTTCAACACTAATTTGATAGATACCCGCTTTGAACAAAGCAGACGAAATCAACAATATATCTTCTTGGTTTACCTGTTTACTATATATTTCTTTACCGAGTATATCCTTAATGGTAATAGATGCATTTGATTCAGAATTAGACTTTAAAGCTATTCTTAAGTAATCCTCTCTGTTTACCGGATTAGGATATAGCAGGAACACTTCATTTTTACTTTCTTGTTCATGAAGGGAAGTTGATTGGGTTATATTTGCTCCACCGGCAACCATCTCGGCATAACAGTCCTGGTTGTAATTTAAGTCATCGTCATCGGATATTGAAATGGAACCTTCGTTGAATGGCCACCAATAGCCATTATCATAAATTACATCCAAAGGAATATCAACATCAGACGGACTGTATTGGTAATAATCGCAATCGATTACGCCATTAAAATAAGCTTTAATCAGATTCCAATGCAAAGGAGAGGAAGCCACATCGTAACTGTATAATCCAACACCGTTTGCCGTACCTGCTGTATTTAAACCTATGCTAACAGGGGTTAAGCCGGCATTGGAATTTTGAATATAATAGGTACTTCCCAGCAACCCACCTAAATCATCCACTTTTAAATAAATCAGATATTCATTGCCGGAGCCATCTTTATCATACCCTATAGCAAAATATTCGCTTTTGTTGGTGTTGGTATTAAACTTCCACTTAATATCAGTCAGTTCTGTTAAGTTTGCTCCTCTATTAAATGGAGAAATGTAAATATACGTCCAAGTCACATTAGGCAGGTTCGAGTTATCCATTAATGTAATCCAGGAATTTATATACCCAGTGTTTCCATTATTATATCCGGCAACAATAAACCCTTCGCTTGAAATATCAATGGCATTATATTCTTCATTATCATCATTTCCATTACATATTGTATACGGCAAACCACCGCCAATAAACTCATCAATCGGTATCCATAAGCCATTCCAGTCTATGCTATTTGGATTAGAACATATGTTTTCAATCCCACCAACCACAATAACCGGATAATTACCATAGCCATCCGGATATGGGCTTTGTATGATATCATTTGCATGTAACTCATGTCCCCATAATGGTCTTGGCGTGCTTACGCTAGGTATAAATCCTGCTTGTGTAATCATATCGTTTCCCCATACCAAAGCACCGGCTGCTGTAATTCTGATGGCAAAAATATGATCGGTTCTTCTGTTACCATTGTAAATTCGAGTTAGGTCGCCTGTTGCATAAATATCTCTTGTTCTAATTGACGTAACGCGACCTTCACACATCGCTTTTAACCGTACTTCATAATCTATAATATAACAAGTGGTAACCAATGGCGTTCCAACATTGTTTAACTTTACGTAAAACAAACCATGGGTAGTCACTCCACTTACGACAACACTAAACGAACCCATTACACCAACTCCGGTACCATTGATTAATTCAATCGCTTCGGCATCATTAACCACCACATCATTATTTTGGTATACCAAGTGATAGGATTTGTTAAAAGTAACTAAAGGCAATGTGAAACCGCCATCAATATCGGTTTTCACAACTATCAGATCATTGTCAGGATCACTAATTCCTGCCATCAAATGTCCATCGGTTACTACAGTTGTAAGCCCACTACCCATTTGAAAACCTTGGTAATTATTTTCGAAATACTGAGCCCGACAAATAGGAACAAACGTTATTGCAAATAGCAATAAGAGATTAAATTTTTTCATCACTTTTATTTTTTACTTTATGGAGTAGTTAATAAAATCATAGGCCATACTTACAACATAAGCTGTGCTTTGTTACTGTGGTTTTCTCTTTTGTTACTTTCCATAAGCGATAAATTAAATTGTATTCGGTTTTGAAATTTGTCATAACAGATCAAATTTTGCACTTGATTTACTGGCAAAAAACTTAATTCGTTGTCATTAAATGACCATCGCTGTCATTGAATGACCATTGATGTATATTTGATTACCAAATCAATACAACACTTATGGAACTAAATCTGAACATGAAAAAACTCGGATTAGTAATTCGTACATTCCGAGAGTTACGGGGAGAGAAACAAGAGAGTATGGCGATTAGACTAGGTTACAAGAATCATTCTACTTATGCCAAGTTGGAACGGGGTGAATTAACATCGGTTAATATTCATGACTTATTAAAAATTTGTGAAATACTTCGATTGAGTTTATTTCTTCTTCTGAACCTTTCCGATGTAAATGTTTTACTTCATAAAAACAGCATCCTGAGTTGGAATGAGTTTTATAAAAGTCTTGAAAACAACTCGGATGACGAAATTAAAACGCTTATGACTCTGATTTCTCAACCTAATAATGCAGATTAGGGTATTCCGAATATAATAGCAATTTTTTCGCAATTCAAGGATTAGCTTGCACGAGCATGATGCTCGCGCGAACGTCACTTCCTTAAAGGGTAAATCCAAATTAAATTCATATTTATACAATATTTCCAACAAAACAATTCATAGCATTAAAGGATTGACATTTCCACTTATCATAATTGCAATACCGACAAAAATAATTCGTTATCTTGGTCTACTTATATGATACAAATTCAAAACATCCATAAATATTATACCGTAGGCGAAAACACGTTACATGTATTAAAAGGAATTGATATGCATGTGCATGAGGGAGAAATGGTTTCCATCATGGGTTCTTCAGGAAGCGGGAAATCTACCTTGCTCAATATTTTGGGAATACTCGATAATTACGACGAAGGAAATTATAGTTTACATAATCAATCGATTCGTAATTTAAGCGAAGCCAAAGCAGCCCAATTGCGTAACCGAATGCTTGGATTTGTGTTTCAATCATTCAACTTAATTTCTTTTAAAAATGCCATGGAAAATGTTGCTTTGCCTCTGTATTACCAAAAGGTTAGTCGCCGCAAACGCAATAAAATTGCCATGGAATATCTAGAAAAAGTAGGTCTTGCAAATTGGGCCGAACATATGCCCAATGAACTAAGCGGTGGACAAAAACAACGCGTTGCCATTGCCCGTGCATTGATTGGAAAACCAAAAGTAATATTGGCTGACGAACCTACCGGAGCACTTGATACACAAACCAGTTATGAGGTAATGCAGATTTTGAAAGATTTACACAAGGAAGGATTAACCGTTGTAATTGTAACACATGAACATGATATAGCAGCGATGACTGGGAGGACGATAAGGTTGAAAGATGGGAGAATAAATGATGAGATATGAGTTATAAGATATGAGTTATGAGATATAAGTTATGAGTTATGAATTATGAGTTATGAATTAGGAATGATGAAATTAGATGTTTGATTTAAATATTTGGCAGGAAATAATGATGACGCTTGGGAAAAACAAGCTTCGCACCATACTAACCGGTTTTAGTGTGGCATGGGGAATTTTTATCCTGATTGTTTTGCTAGGCAGTGGAACCGGATTGGAAAATGGGGTGAAAAGTGAATTTAGCGGAGATGCTGTAAATAGTTTATGGATCAATGCCGGTAAAACTTCAGTAGCGTATCGGGGATTGCAACCCAACAGGGAAATTCGATTTACCAACGAGGACAAAGAGCAGATTGCTATGAAACATAAAGATGCTGAAAACCTAACAGGACGAGTAAATCTTTGGGATATTAACCAATTTACTTTCAAAAAAAAGAACGGTTCATTTGGTGTTCGAGGAGTTGAAAAAGGAATGGTGGCATCCGAAAAAATAAAGGTATTGAAAGGTAGGTTTGTAAATGATGAAGATGTGGTTGGATCAAGAAAAGTAGCTACAGTTGGCCAAATGTTGGTAGATGAATTAATAGGTAAGGAAGAACCAATTGGGCAATATCTGGAAATTAACGGAATTCCATTTTTAATTATTGGTGTGTTTACCGACGAAGGAGGCGAAAATGATATGCGCCGTGCGTATATTCCAATTTCTATCGGACAACGAACGTTTAATGGGAACGATAAAATAGACCAAATTGTATTAACCATGGACAATATGGAAGAAAGCGAGCGGGTAGAAAGACAGATTAAAGCAGAGCTCGCCGACAAACATAATTTTGACCCTAAAGACGATAAAGCAATTTTTATTTGGAATAATTTAAAAGAATACAATAGAATAATGGGAGTAATTATTGGTATTCGGATTTTTGTTTGGATTATAGGTATCGGAACTTTGATTGCAGGAATAGTTGGAGTAAGTAATATTATGATGATTGCCGTAAAGGAACGAACCAAGGAAATCGGCATCCGAAAAGCACTCGGAGCAACGCCATTTAGTATCATTGGTTTGGTATTGCAAGAATCAGTATTTGTAACCTCTGCTTCGGGATATATTGGTTTAATTTTAGGAATAGGATTATTGGAGTTGGCAAAAAAATATTTACCGGATTCTGATTTTTTTATCAACCCAAATGTTGATATTAAAATTGCGCTTTATGCTGTTTTACTTTTGGTTGTGGCAGGAATATTTGCAGGATTTTTTCCGGCGCGTAAAGCTGCAGCAGTAAGGCCGATAGAGGCGTTGAGGGACGAGTAATTAGTACTAAGTGTTTTAGTACTAAGTGTTTTAGTTTGGGTGTGTTGAAGTTGGCTTTATGCCAACTGCATTGAAGTGAGATTTAGTACTGGGTGTTTTAGTACGAGGAATTAAATAAAGGTTAATAAAGTAAATAGTATAAATAGAATTACAGTGATTGATTTAGATCGCATAACGGAAATATACCAAACCTTGAGTAAAAATAAACTCAGGACGATACTCACTGCATTTGGTGTGTTCTGGGGAATTTTTATGTTGATTATCATGTTGGGTTCGGGACAAGGATTAAAGAATGGCATTACCCAGGCTTTTGCAGGTACTGCTACCAATTCGTTTTTTGTTTGGGGACAAAGTACTTCGATGCCATTTAAAGGATTACCAAAAAACAGAAATGTTCAGTTTAACAACGAAGATATTGCAGCGATTAAACAATTTGTTCCGGAAGTTGAGGTAGTTGCTCCAGCTAATCAACTTGGTGGTTACCGAGGAGAAAATAATGTGGTGAGAGGAAACAAAACCGCCCCATTTACGGTTCGTGGTGATTATCCTGAAGCACGGGCAATACAAACTTTTCGATTAACCTCCGGTAGATTTATTAATTACAACGATTTGCATTTACAAAGAAAAATTTGTGTGATTGGCGAACGGGTTAAACAAGTGATGTTTAAAAAAGAGGAAAATGCTATTGGAGAGTATCTTTCTATAAATGGCATCTATTTTCAAGTGGTAGGAACCTATACCACCGATAAAGGAGATGAAGATGCACAAGAACAAATGCAAACCATTTATACGCCATTTAGTACGTTTCAGCAAGCATTTAATTATGGCAATTTTGTTAGTTGGTTTTCTATTACATCAAGAAAAGATGTTTCTGCAGTATTAGCCGAATCAAAAGTTCGTGCTTTATTGGCATCACGACATAAAATTCATCCATCCGATAAACGTGCAATTGGCAGCTGGAACATGGAAAAAGAATTCAAAAAAATAATGGGTTTATTTGATGGTATCAGCATGTTGGTTTGGGTAGTTGGTACCGGTACCTTAATTGCCGGGGTAATTGGAATCAGTAATATTATGCTCATTGTAGTAAAAGAAAGAACCCGTGAAATTGGCGTTCGCCGCGCAATTGGAGCCACACCATTTTCGATTATGAGTCAGATTATTTTAGAATCTATTGCACTAACCTTGGTTGCAGGGTATCTTGGTTTGGTATCCGGAATATTTTTATTGGAAGCAGTAAATTCGGTAATCGAAGGCGGTTCAGGCATGTTTAAAAATCCGGGAGTGGATATTCAAATTGCTTTTAAAGCGTTAAGTATTTTGGTGGTTTCGGGTTTGTTCGCAGGATTAATTCCGGCGCGTAGAGCAGTGGCAATTAAACCGGTGGATGCGTTGAGAGCGGAGTGAGGAAATGAGTGAATGAGTGAATGAGTAAATGTTGATGAGCCGTATGGCGAAGAAATCCCGCGCGATAAAAACAAGGAGGTACGACGTAGTTTTTACATGCGGGAATTGAATGATTGAATGATTGTCACGTCGCGAGAAGCGTCGATAGGAATTCTGCCACAGATTTCACGAATTACACAGATTTTTAACCGCAAAGCGCGCAAAGGATTACGCAAAACGCGCAAAGGATTTCAAGTATCCACTGACTACTTACTAATCCCTTATCCCTGATAACTTTTAAGCCACAGATTTCACGAATTACACAGATTTTTAACCGCAAAGCGCGCAAAGGATTTCAAGTATCCACTGACTACTTACTAATCCCTTATCCCTGATAACTTTTAAGCCACAGATTTCACGAATTACACAGATTTTTAATCGCAAAGCACACGAAGGATTACGCAAAGCGCGCAAAGGATTTCAAGCATCCACTGACTACTGAACAATGACTACTTACTAATCCCTTTCCCTGATAACTTTTAAGCCACAGATTTCTCAAATTACACAGATTGGAAAGTCCATTCTCAAATAGATCTTTAATATCATCGGAATGCCGGTGTGTGAGGGAAATAAAGAAATGAGTGAATGAGTAGATGATTGAATGATTGAATGATTGTCACGTCGCGAGAAGTGTCGATAGGAGTTTATCTTTAGTTGAATTGGTAATGCCGGTGTCTGAGCTTGCCGAAGACATCCGGATTAGAGGAAATGAGTGAATGAGTAAATAAGCTCCTTTGCATGTAGCACATAAACACCCAGTACTAAAACACGTAGTACTATCTCACTTTCTCTTTATTTTAAAATCATCGGCTGTTTTAAACAAGCGACCAAAGTTATAATCTTGGATGTAGGCAATTTCCTTTTCGTCGTCTACCAGTGCAAAATATTTATCACGGTCGTAGGGTAAAATATTTCCTTCATCGTCATAACGCTCTTTGGTACGGTTATCAATTCCTTTCAGGTAAACGGTTAATTTTTTTGACAACTCATTCTTCGTTTTAACTTCCAAAATGCAATACGGAATTCGTTTAATAATTGAATCCCTGCTGCTTTCCGACATATCGTCATCGTATGCTTCCAAGTATAAACCTCCAAAAGACGAGAGATAGTATTTAACAAAGCCATTGTCGGCATCCAGCAAAATATTGTTTCCTGATTTCACCAAAGGTTGTACGCTATTTTCAATACTAAATCCAAGTTTATCGTCGCTTGGGTAATGTACTTTTATAACCGAAATAATATCTTCTGTAAAATTAAAAACCAATTTATCCTTCCATTTTACAGCATTGGTTAGAAATCGTGGGGTAAGATAACCTACAAACCCGGGGATATGGGTTACAAAAGGAGTATTCGAACCTTCAATCATCATATATGTTCCGGTTCCATCAGGTGTTGCTTCTCCGATATAAATAATTTTAATCAATTTATCTCCCTGGTAAAATTCTGCCTTAATCGCATTACTTGCAAGATTGGCAACTACATTATTAAATTCCTTTTCTGTGATAGGGTTTCTCACTTCTACATCATGGATGGTTGCTTTTAACAAATTCACTTTTTGAACATCTGCAGGAATGGAACCATTTATTTTCCAATATCCGTTTTCATCCTTTTCCATCAACACTTTATTATTCTTCCTGTCGGCAAGAAATATTTTACTAATGTTGGCAGTATCTGTAATCGCAAAATCCTTTCTTTCCGTATGCGTGGTATTCCAGGGTTTTCTGCTTATAAAGAAATATGCTACTCCGGCCAACAATACCAATACCAAAAGTATTTTTATATTTTTACTCATGCACTAAATTTTTGTATGGTTAAGTTTAATTGATTATTCGTATTTTCTTTTTCTGATCCATTGATTTGTAACGCCAAATATCAGAATAATAATCAAAGGAGCACCGATATTGATTATCTGCCATTTTGTTTTTTCTTGCTTTACTTTAGCCTTATTTAATAAACGCAAAGTAATTTCCTTTCCACGAACTTCGATTATTCCTGAATTGTCGCAAAGATAATCTACGCAATTCAATATAAATCTCTTGTTACCAAATTGCTGATTCGTGTATCTGTTGTAACCCAATGGGAAGATTTCTCCGGTTGATTTCTTCCGTTGGTTGCGTATGATATCACCATCCGAAATAACAATCATTTTATTGTTATCTATGGATGACTTAAACGGTAATTCAGGATTTGCATTGGCACCCATGCGATACTGAAAAATGGAATTGAATTTCCCTTCGAGTAAAACAGCCATTGGAAAACTTCCTTTACTGAATAATTCCGGATCGGGTCGTATACGAGCCATGTTGAGGTCGACACGCACAGGCGCGCCCATTAGCCTAGCATAAGGAGACGTTCGTAGCAACACACTCTTTCGGATATCTTTATTGGAAGTGGTATCAATGGAGGAAGCAAACTGAAACCACACAGGATCGATATTCTTAACTATTGGATGGTCGCTTGCCGGTGTTGCAGCAGGAAAGAATAACCATGGTAATAATTTCTGTTGGGGATTGCCATTTTTAACGGCACTTAGAATTGGGATTGCTTCGCATTGAATATCCTGTACCAAGTTTTGGTTGATGCGAACGCCATACCGAAATAAAATATCGTCGAGATTTAAATCATACGAAACAGAAACAAACATGGGTTCTTTTTGTAAACTATCCATATCTGCAATTTGCGAATCGATTATCCAGATAATCTTTCCGCCATTCATTACATACTGGTCGAGTTTAAATTTATCGAAATCTGAAAAAGGCAAGGTTGGTTTGGCAATAATAATGCCGGCATATTTATTTAGTTCTTGAGGGGGAACAGACGACAAAGGAATTCGCTTCACGTCATAGAATTGCTCCAGTTCGGCCTTTGCATCGGCTACATCCCATTGGTCCAATTCACCATGATCATCCATAAATGCAATTCTTTTTAAACCTGTTTCAGTAGCCTTACGCAACACATTTGCAATTTCATATTCGAGTAATTCGATAGAACTGTTGATTACATCCTCGGGAGCTGCACCAAATTGGCCTTTTAAAAAATTAACCGGTATCTCTCTTCCTTTATAATAGAACATAGCCCCCGGAACTATAATTTTCTGGGACATTTCATCGTCCTTTTTAATCTGAACACTGGTGGGTTGCAATCCTTTGCTCACCAATTCTTTCACAATGTCGGAGCTTTTTTTGGTATCAGCATCGGAGAATGGATCAATAAACTCATATTGGATATTCCCATTCGCATAGGCAGCAAACTCATCCAACATTTCTTTGGTTGATTTGCCCAGGTGTTTAAATCCGGAAGGGAAATCACCTTCGAGATAAACTTTTACATACAGCACATCATCAACCCTGGAAGCTAGATTTTTACTTGCTTCAGAAAGCGAATATCTTTTTTCTTTGGTGAGATCAAATCGCAAAAAATAAACGGAACAAATGAGGTTCGTTATGATAACCAACGCAACTACTAGAATTAGTTCGGTTATTGAACGGTTCTTGTTTTTCTGCTTTGTAGATTGCTTTATACTTACCATTTCCTTGCGCCAAATACGGTTTTAGTGCCCCAGATAAACAACAGATTGATACTTAAAAAATACAACAAATCGCGGCTATCAATTACTCCGCGGCTGATGGATTGGTAATGGGCACTTATACCTAGTGATGCAACAAAACTATCCAAAGAGCCCATCAAATTAAAATCTGCTAATTGTTCGAATAAGTTATAAAATGTAAAACACAGAAACATCGAAATGATAAATGATACAATCTGGTTGTCGGTGATGGCAGAAGAAAAAGTACCAATAGCTACAAATGTTGAAGCAAGGAAAAGCAATCCCAAATAAGAACCCCAGGTTGCACCCATATCCAAATTGCCTTTTGGAGAACCAAGCATATATATCGTATACACATAAACAAGTGTCGGTAGCAAAGTGAAAATAACCAAGGTAATTCCTGCAAAATATTTACCAAGTATAATTTGTAAATCGGTAACCGGTTTGGTTGTTAACACTTCAATGGTTCCCGATTTTTTTTCTTCACTAAACGAACGCATGGTTATGGCCGAAACTAAAAATAAAAATAACCAAGGAGCCATGCTAAATAAAGTATCCAAGTTAGCGTAGCCAAGGTCAAACAAATTTGAATCAGGCAAAACCCACATGAATAATCCGGTCGCAATTAAAAAAACAAGCATCACCACATAGGCGATGAATGAACTCAAAAAACTTCGTATTTCTTTTATAAATATTGGATACATGTTATTTTATACGATATCCCAGCGCGATTCCTACATAGTTGTTTCGCTGCCGGTATGGGTTAATCAAATTGGAAGGTTGGTTGCGATAAACAAGCTCGATATGAATACCACTGTTTGCTTCATAGCCAATTCCTGTTTGGTAAAACAAATCGTTAATCACAAAATCGTTCACATCAGTAGACACAACACCCGGCATGGTTGGATGTTGGGTTGCGGGAATTGCAGGATTTGCGACAGCGCTATAACCCAAACTTATACCCGGACGAAAGTGAAAATAAATATTAGCGTAATTTGCGTCCAATGGCATAAATACATATTGAAAACTAAAATAAACCGGAATGGCAGAAATGTTGAAAGTGTCTGATTGTTGCATATCCAATCCTGTTCCTAAACCGACTGTATATTTTCCCTTTGCAGTGAAATCAAGAGATGTATTGAAATTTACCAACTGCAATTTTGTACCTCCATTTGCATAGGTAAGATTGGTATTTAGCGATGGAACTAAATTGCCGGTTTCGATTTTTGTATTACTTTCTGTTGTTTGACTAAATACAGAAATTGGGTATAAAATAAATATTATTATTTTGAGTTGTTTCATCTTAACGGGTTAGGTTTTGAAAAATATTTTCCAGCGAATTCTCCTCCAATGTCATGCTAAGAACAAGCCAATTGTTATTCACTGCTAATATCGATATTTCTTCTCTTAAATCGCGATTAGAAACTATTCTGAATTGATTACCTGCCATGGTAACAGATTTTACTCCGGCAATTTCTTTTAGTTTAACAATTTCCGGACTGTTTTTAAACCCAACTTGAATGATGGTATCTCCGGAAAGTTTCTTTCGTATATTCTCCATGGAATCGTTGGCTGCAATTTTTCCTTTATTGATAATAACTACCCTATTGCAAATTGCTTCAACTTCTTGCATGATATGGGTTGAAAACAATACGGTTTTATCTTTTCCTATTTCCCGGATTAATTCTCTTATTTCAACCACTTGATTTGGATCCAATCCCGAGGTTGGTTCATCCAAAATCAACACTTTGGGATTGTGCAACATGGCTTGTGCCAAACCAACACGTTGTTTATATCCTTTTGATAATTGTCCGATTTTCTTTTTCCTTTCAGCCATCAAACCTACTTTATTCATCATCTCTTCCATTCTACTTTTGGCCTCTTTGCCCGTTATGCCTTGTACTTGAGCAGAGAATAAAAGATATTCCTTGATATACATATCGCCGTACAATGGATTTAACTCAGGAAGGTAACCTATCATTTTTCTTACCTCTAAAGCATTGGTTTCAACATCATACCCACATACGCTTGCCTTACCGGAAGTTTGTGGAATATAACAAGTAAGGATTTTCATGGTAGTTGATTTTCCGGCACCATTCGGACCAAGAAATCCAAGAATTTCACCAGGCTTCGTTTCAAAAGAAATAGCGTCAAGAGCCTTCTGTTCTCCGTATGTTTTGGTTAAATTTTCTATAATAATCGACATCTTCTTTGCAACAAAGTCAGCGAAAATACTAAAAAGGTTGGGTACTTCAGATAAGATTGCAACTACTTTACTTTTTTATACGCTGAAACGGGATAAAAAATGCCGGAATACTATAAACGCAGGAAGTTTCATATAAATATTACAGATTTTTGTTGCCGTAAGTTGTTAATATTGCCGATAATTCATCAATATATGCTTTTACACTCTTTTCAGGCAAGGTATTATAATGGACAAGATGCCCATGCATATACAGTAGACATTTCGTTTGCAAGTGAAACCATAAACATTATTTACACCAACAATAAAGGAGAAAAAGTGCATGTAATTTGGAAACAACCAGAATGGAAAGAAATTCTGGTGAAATCCTCCTTTATTGAACTACAAAAGATAACCGGTTTCGGAAGAGAACAATTGGAAATTACCGATTTAAATGCAATTGTTCTTTACAAAGAATTATATAGAAAAGTAAAAAATAAAACAGTTAAAAATCCATTGCGTCGCTCACCGGTATTGGCTGTTATCTTAGGAATATTAATCTTGTTTGGTGCCGGGTATTTTTTGATACTACCTGCAATAGCAGATGTGTTTGGCCGTAATTTCCCGAAAGAATATGAAATTGAAATGGGCGAATCCATATACGAATCTGTGCTTGCACAGGAGAAAATTGATTCTGTAAAAACCAAAGATATCAACCTGTTTTTTCAATTACTTAAAGTGGATGGGGATTATCCGGTTCGTATTACCGTGGTCGACAAAAATATCAACAATGCCTTTGCTTTACCGGGTGGAGGAATTGTGGTATACAGCAAAATGCTCGACCAATTAAAAACACCGGAATCTTTGGCTGCATTATTGGCTCATGAGTATTCGCATATTCAGTTAAAACATGCCACCCGTGGTTTGTTTAAGAATTTGGCGGGTTATATGTTTATATCGATACTCTTTAGTGATGCGGGAGGAATTGCAGGAATATTGGTACAAAATGCGCACCAACTTACCACCTTAAGTTATAGCAGGGCAATGGAAAATGAAGCCGATGAAAATGGATTAAAAATTTTATCGGAAAATGGGATATCAAAAGTTGGGATGAAACAATTGTTTATGCAATTGAAAAAAGAAAACAATTTAGCAATTAATGAAATGTTGAGTACCCATCCGGATTTGGATGCAAGGATAAAAGTGGTAGAAGATTTTGTTGCTTCAGACAACGCTACTGCAAGCAGAAACGATTCGTTGGATATTTATTTTAAACTGCTAAAACAAGGCACGGATAAAGACTCTTCCTTTTAAATTGAATCTTAAAACTTGTTTTCAACATACTATTGAATCCTTCATTTCCCTTTTAACGGTTCCAACAAATACTCTAATCCATTCATCTTAATCTCGTACATCGTTTGCAATTGCATACCCAGCTTGCCGGTTGGAAAACCTTTGCGTGCAAACCATTCCAGATAGGAAACAGGCAAATCGCAAAGGCGTTTTGCTTTGTATTTACCAAATGGCATTTTTACTTCCACAAGTGCCAACAACAATGTTGTATCAGGCTTCGGTACCGTTGTCATCCTCTTTTTTATTGGAGTGGTTGATATATTTACCAACCAGAATAGCCACATTGATGGTAAGGTATATTTGTCCGGCTATGGAAGTAAGTTTCGCAAACGTTTGTGCCAATGGAGTCACCGGCAATACATCACCATATCCAAGTGTTGTATAGGTAACAAACACAAAGTAATTGCTGAATGAAAAATTTCTCAATTCGCCGGGAATTGGTTGTCCTAAATAAGTAAATGCGGTTGGATCTTCTCTTATAATAACTGTCATAAGCAAGGATAAAGATATGGCAAGTAATAAATAGCCAATAATTGCGGTGGTGATGGTATCATCATCGATCTTACTGTGAACGGTTTGACGAACCAATACAACCGAGAGCCACATAAAAAACATAACCAACAACGACTCTTCAATCGATGAAAAAGACGGGATTCCCAAAATATCTGCCACTAGGCGTAAGCCCACCAATGTATACGCAACATTTACATAAATTACACTGTGTTTATTCACCAAAAAAGCACATACCACCACCAGGATATAAAATGTAATTGCCATTACAAACCTTTGTGCAGGCTGTGGAATCAATGGGCCAAGAAACAAAGCGACTGCAATCAGTATCAACTGAAAATAGGAATATTTTTTTAGTAGATAAAGTATTTTATGATACATAACTTGATTATTTATTCAATCGTATTCCTTCTTTTTCCAAACTTATTTTTTTAAGCTTATATAAATTACCTATTGTCATTTTAAACGTTTTTTTACTCATCCCAAATTCCTTGTAAATGGCCTCAGTTGGCGACTTATCGTGAAAAGGCAAAAAGCCGTTTTGTGTTTCCAGCTTTTTCAAAATTACATCTGCTTCTGATTCTACCCTGGTATGACCGGGTTTACCAATCATCACATCTATTTTATTATCGTCTTTTATTTTTTTAATGAATCCTTCTATTACATCACCAACAAAAAGATCCTTAAAAACTTCGTTATAATGCAATAACCCAATGTGCTTTCCATTGATAATAACAACATACCCAAGCGGTGTATTTTTGTAAACTATCATTTGCACCAATTCTTTTTCTTTAACGGTTAACACTTCGTTACTCAATTCGTCTTCAAGTGTTTCTTTGCATAATATTTTGCCGCTTACCTCATCCAAAAATACCTTCACCAAACAATAATCTCCTATTTCCAAATCATCTTCATGAAACGAACGCGGTAAAAACAAATCCTTGGGTAATCCCCAATCTAGAAATGCTCCGGCTCTAGTCATATCCACAACTTTTAAGGTTGCCAAATCTCCAACTTGTGCTTTTGGTTTGGTAGTAGTTGCTATTAATTGATCCTGGCTATCGTAATAAATAAAAACATCCATCTTATCTCCTGCTTTTAAATAATGAGGAACTCCGGCCGACGGAATAGTAAAATTACCTTCAAGTAAAATACTGTCCTTGCTTTTGTTCACAATCTGCAGTGAATTGATATTTCCTGTTTTAACCATACGTCGGTAAAGTTAACGAAGGAATATTGATATCAAAACATTGACCTGAAATAGCGATTCAAGTTCCTTCATACAATTGTATTTAATTGCTTAAATTGCCTTATGCTATATTATATACTTAAGTGGATGCTTAAGCGAACCTCCGACATTTTCTTTAAGACTGTACAAATTACCGGTTCGGAGAACATTCCCAAACATGGGGCTTTGATGATAGTTGCTAATCATCCGAGTATGTTTATGGATCCGGTAATGATAGGATTAACAACCGGCCGACGGGTATATTTTCTGGCTAAAGGCACACTTTTTCAAGGTAAAATTGCCAATTATGTACTTCCAAAACTTGGTTTAATTCCCATTCATCGCATGCAGGATGATAGTTTACAAGTAGGTAAAAATGCAGGCACTTTTAAAAAATGTTTCGAACACCTAGAGAATTCCGGTACCATTTTAATCTTTCCGGAAGGCACAAGTATTACCCAACGAAGACTAAGGCCATTAAAAACCGGAGCAGCGAAAATTGCATTAGGAGCTGAATCCCGAAATCAAGATAAAACAGAACTTCATATACTGGTGGTTGGATTGCATTATGAAGACCAACACAAATTTAACCGCAATCTGCTTATTCAAATTCAACCACCAATTGATGTTCGTAAATTCAATCAAAACGCCAGCGAGGTGAATAAGGTTGCACAATTATTAACCGATGAAATAAGAAATAAACTGGAAGAAGTAGTTATTTCATTACCGGATGAGGAGTCAGATGAATTGATCAGATACTTTGAGAAGTTGGTGAAACAAGCAGTAATATCAGAGTCAAATCAATTGAATGAGCCCTATCAAGACTTTAAAGCTACCAAACAAATCATTGCTACGTGGAATCATTTGTTAGCGAATAACCCAATATTGGCAGAATCATTAAAAAAAGAGACTACAGATTACTTTTTCGAACTAAAGGAAAAAAGCTGGCACGACAGCTGGATTAAAAGACAATCACATGTAATAAACCGAATTCCGATTTTACAACCTACGATAAAACTGGTGGTCGGTTTCCCGATTTATATCTTTGGTTTAATCAACAATTATGTGCCATATATCATACCGGGTTTGATTAGCGATTATGTGGAAGACAAAGATTTAAAAGGATCTCTTGCCATGTTATTAGGAATGTTTACTTTCCTGCTATTTTACCCTATTCAAATCGTACTTTGTCAATTCTTGTTTCACCAATGGTGGATCACAGCGTTGTATGCAATTAGTCTTCCTGTAACCGGATTTATAACCCATTACTACTGGCAATATTTTACCGAATTGCTCTTAAACATAAGCGGAAATAAAGCCTTGCGTAAGCATAAGGAAGAATTTGCTGCATTGTTGGATAAGCGAAATGCCATTGCAAGAAAACTAGCATTAGTGATGAGGGATGAGGGAATAATGAACAGTGATTAGTGCTTGGTAATTAGTGAATTGGTCAGTGGTCAGTGGTCAGTGGTTTCAGATAGTTTCAAATTAGAATTGTTTTAGGCAAAAGGCAGGAGGCAGAAGGGGAGTTCTAAGGAGATAATATTTTCAAAAGAACATTTTAATAGGTTTGGGAGAATTGTAAGTGGTCAGTGGTCAGTAGTCAGTGGTCAGTAGTCAGTAGTTGCAGATAGTTTCAAATTAGAATTGTTTTAGGCAAAAGGCAGGAGGCAAGAGGCAGAAGGGAGGTTCTAAGGAGATAATAGTTTCAAAAGAACATTTAATAGGTTTGGGAGATTGGTCAGTAGTCAGTGGTCAGTAGTCAGTGGTCAGGGATCAGTGATTAGTGATTAGTGATTAGTGATTGGGGGTCAGTGATTAGTGAACTGTGATTCCTCAGCCATTATTAACTTCTTGGCTTCATGCCAAACGTAAAGAAATCTGTGTAATCTGTGGCTAAAAAATTGTCAATTGGCCTTTTTTATATCTGTAGCCTTCCATGGCGATTTCGGTATAAAACGATAATTAATTCCCATTGTCAGGATATGTTCTACACCAATTTGTGTTCCATTCATATTTTGATACAAAGGAATTTCGTACATCATAAAAAAACTTAAGGATTTGCGGCTATAACTTACTTGTGGTATCAAAGAGATGAGTTTACTTCCGGTGGATGCCATATCCACATTGTACAAGGCCAGTAAATCGACACCTGGAGCTGCTTGCATTGGTGCGATGCGTTCACCTTTAAGTTGAAGGGTTGTTCCAAATTTGCGTTTAAAAGTTTTTCCTACAAATAAATTCACTCCAAAATAATCACCAAACTTTTCACCCAAAGGATTCCATCCCTTTTTCACATACAATGTATTTGCGAAAACACGAAGTTTAATTTGTTTAAATTCATGTAAAACAAATGCATAAAACAACAAATCAGGTGCTCCGGTTGTAGGTTGAACCATAATGGCAGAAGTAGTGTAATATTCATCCCCGTTATTCGGGTCGACATACACCAAAGTTGAATCGTTGTATGTTCCTATCGGAATCTTAAAACCTATTCCCAAGGTAATTTCCGTATTGGATTTTTCGCTACTCTTGTTGTATACATCGTAACGCGGAAAAATAATAATATCCGAGAATCCCTTTGATTGTTGTGTATTGTCGATATTCTCCGGATGGTTGCGAACGAGGGTTCGGTTGATATAATATCCTACGTCCATGGATAGTGTTAGCCGTTTAGAAATTCCATAAGCAGTTCGGAAATAAAGATAGTTGCTGTTTAATTTGTCTATTTTATTAGAAGCAACTGTATCCAATTTGTTGCCGTAGTATATATCATTAGAATTGGCATATTGGTAATTGAATCCAAATTCCACTTGATTCTGTTGCAATACTCCTTGTGAAATATTTCCCGCAATCGGACTTCCACTTCCGCCGGCGCAACAACCTTGAGCATAAATATTCGAGTGATAAAAAAGAAGACAAAATAAAAAACAAAACAAACGCGCCATCTCCGTTTGATTAAGGGGTTTAGTGCTTCACTGTAAACTTAAGTACCTCTGTATAATCCGAGGCAGAAATAGTTAAATAGTAAATACCATTTTGTAGGTTTTCAATATCCATTTGGGTTTCCATTGCCGAGGGATAACCTGATTTTGAAATTTGCATCGATTTAACTTTCACCCCCAATAAATTATAAATTTCAACGGTATACTTTTGGTTCGACAACTTGCTAATATCTAGCACTATTTTGTTGTCTGCAGGTATAGGATAAGCTGCTATTCTTCGATCCAATTGTTTTTCATTCAAGCCGGTTGCCAATAAGGCTGTATTAATTGCAGCAGCTAATGCTACTGCATTAACGCCATTGTCCTGAACCTCATAAATGTGGTGATCAGACCCTCCCAAAACAACCACTTTTGGCATCGCTGCACTTCCGTAATCCAATTGAGAAATGGCAATATTCGAAAATATTGGAACACCGGTAATTGCATTTGTAGATGCCCATGAAGTTAAACTGGTACAACTGGTATTGCCAACATCATCGGTTAAATAAAACAAAACCCTACCTGGATGTGATGTTGCAAAAGATTTTACGGTGTTTAATGCTGTTTTAGATGGCCCAATACAAGAAGCACAAGGATGAACCATCGACATAACCACAACTTTTCCTGCATTCAATTCTGCAAACAAATGATGAGGTATACCATTGCAATCATTTACATCGAAATCAATTGCTGTTGACTGGGAGCTAACCATAGACAGATTGCCAAACACAACTACCATTAACAGATAAATAGATTTAATCATTTGTGATTTCAAATTGAGGTACTTTCAAAATTACAAAAAAGTAGAACAATGTTGCTTTTAAACCTATAAAAAGAGTATGATTTGCCTCATACCATAAGCAAAGCATCCAACAGGAAATAGATTATATCCATACTTCTATCCTTAATTTTATATCATGGTTTGCTATTCTGTATAAAATAGGAAACAATTTGGCCGCATAAATTTCATATCCTGAGTAATCTCAGTTTAAATAATGCTTTGAATCATGCACCTATGTAACAATTGTTACGTGCCAGACAAGGTTTGAAGCGTGAAATTTGTATCGTGAAAATCGTTAAACACAAAACCCCAATTGTATGAACAGACTATTAATTCTGGGAGCCGGTACAGCCGGTACCATGATGGCAAATCATTTACGAAAAGAACTTCCTGTTACGGAATGGGAAATGATGATTCTCGACGAAAGAGAAGAACATTATTACCAACCCGGTTATTTATTTCTTCCTTTTGATATCTATAAACCGGAAGATATTATCAAACCCATAAAGGATTTTATCCCACATGGCGTAACTTTTATTCAAGGAAAAATAGATAAAATTAATGCACCCGAAAATTTTGTCAAACTGGCAAACGGCGATATTTTTCATTATGATATCTTAATCGTTGCAACCGGAACAGACATTGCTCCCGAAGAAACGAAAGGAATGCAAGGAGAAGAATGGCAAAAAAGCGTTTTTGATTTTTATACCTTTAACGGATCGCTTGCATTGCGTAACAAACTAAGAACATTTGAAGGTGGCAAACTGGTTGTGCATATCACCGAAATGCCGATTAAATGTCCGGTTGCCCCAATCGAATTTGCATTTTTAGCCGACTCCTATTTTAAGCATAAAGGCATTCGGGAAAAGGTTGAAATCGTTTATGTAACCCCTTTAAGTGGTGCATTTACTAAACCGAAAGCAACTGCTGCTTTGCAACATTTACTCGACGAAAAAAACATACGGATTGAGAGCGATTTTGCCATTGAAGAGGTGGATAATGTGAACAAGAAAATAATCGACTATGGTGGCAAAGAAATCAACTTTGATTTACTGGTAACTGTTCCAACCAACAAAGGAAATGAGGTAATTGAAAGATCAGGAATGGGGGATGAATTAAATTATGTGCCTACCAATAAAGCAACCCTACAATCCAAAGATTTTAAAAATGTATTTGTAATTGGTGATGCTTCTAATGTTCCTGCTTCTAAGGCAGGATCGGTGGCACACTTTGAAGCAGAAATATTAACCGAAAATATTTTGCGGTATACCAGAAACGAACCATTGAAAGAAGAATTTGACGGACATGCCAATTGTTTTGTAGAAACAGGAAATGGCAAAGCACTTTTAATAGATTTTAATTACACCCACGAACCGGTAGAAGGTGAATTTCCATTCCCAGGTGTTGGTCCATTGCGCTTGCTAAAAGAAAGCAGAATGAACCATATGGGTAAACTGGCATTTCGCTGGATATACTGGAACATGTTATTAAAAGGAACCCATTTGCCTTTTGTATCAACAACCATGCAAGAAGCAGGAAAACATTACGAAGAATAAAACCCCCTAAAAAAATATATTATGGAAAAAATAATCGCAGGTAAATCCATTGAAGTAAATGAAGAAGGCTATTTAAAAGACTTCTCACAATGGGATACCACTATCGCCGAAGAATTAGCCAAAGAAGCTAATCTGAATTTAACTCCACGTCATATGCAGGTATTAACTTATTTGCAGGAACAACATAAAAATGAAGTGCCACTTAGTATCCGCAAAGTAGGAAAAAGTGGTGTAGTAGATATCAAAGAATTCTATGAACTATTCCCGAACGGACCATTGAAAACCGCTACCAAAGTAGCCGGAATTCCTAAACCGGCAAGTTGTATTTAACATTTAACCCTTAAACATTATGGAAACTGTATTAAATAAAGAAGACCAAAAACTAATGGTGGATAAACAACAACATCTAGCACCGGAAAAAGTTTATAATGGTGAAATTAAAAAAATGATGATTATACTTTCGAAGGCAACCATCGAAAATGTATATGCAGCATTTGTGCTTGCAAATGGTGCCCGCATGGAAGGTATCGAAGCTGAATTGTTTTTTACCTTTTTCGGGTTGGAAGCAGTTCATGCAAAAAAACTAGAAAGCCTTCATGTAGCAACGGTTGGAAATCCTGCCATGCATATGCCAACGATGCTTGGAGGATTACCGGGTATGGAAGCTTTTGCTACCTATATGATGAAGAAAGAAATGGAAAAAGTAGATATGCCGGGAATTCGTGAGTTTATTGAAATTCTGAGTGCATCCGGAGTAAAACTTTGGGCATGTCGATTGGCAATGGATATGTTTCATTATAAAAAAGAAGATCTTGTAGAAGAAGTTAACGGTGTAATTACTGTTGGTGATTTTTACAAACAGGCTGAAGGATTAGGAACACATATGTTGTTCATTTAGGGAGGGGTTTTTTTAACGAGAAAAGCCATTCTGTAACGGGATGGCTTTTTCTTTATAATAAAATAAACTCAACTCGATAATTCGATACTGTTCCTGGAAAGTCTAACCAACTTTTTCTGTTCCATCGTTTTTAACAATCTACTGATTACTTCTCTGTGTGTGTGCAACTCATCGGCGATTTCCTGGTGGGTTATTTCCAATATTTTTGTCTGTGATGCATGACAACGTTGCTCAATATAATGCAACAATTGCTTATCCATATTGCTGAATGCAATTAAGTCGATAACTTGCATTAATTCCGAAAACCGATTTTGATAATTGGTGTCGATAAAATTCTTCCATTCGGGATACTTATTCCAGTCTGATGTTTTTTCTACCGGTATTTGCAACAATATGGATTGGTCTTCTGCAATTGCTTTAATCTGACTTTTCCCTCTTGCCTGGCAACACGTTAACGACATTGTGCAGGTTTGTTCCGGATAAAGATGATAAAGAAAAACTTCATTCCCATCGTCGTCGGAACGAATAATCCTAATACATCCTTTTAACACAATAGGGATATGGTGTATTTCATCTCCCGGATTTATCAGCACCTCACCTTTTTCAACTGAAATAATTTTGCCCGCCTCCTTGATTGCATCTACCAATTCAGGTTGATGAAATACAGAAACTATAGGTTGAAAGGTATTTGATCGTGTTTGCAATTCCGGTTAATTTAAACAAAGATAACTTAAATGGTTCGAACCTAAAAAATGCAATTTTAAAGGGTACTAAATTTTTAATAAAGCATCAAATAAAACAGTCAGACTGTATGACAATCCTTCAAACAGAGTCCTGTTTATGTATTAAATTCTTGTAATAACAATTAATCAATATCTACAATTAACCTTTATTTTTCACATTGCCTAACTTTTTTAAACGAAAACAACCCTTATATTTGGTTTTCAAGCACCTTGCTTAATGCATTAATAAAAACAAGTACATTAAGTAATACAACTTCAACAAGCATTAAAACTATGGAATCAATTGGCAAACAATTTATCTGGAATGGTATTGATCTGAACAAACAACGATTGATTATGGATGATCCGGCCGACGAAGCGGTAATGTCGATATACCAATCAAATGCCATGTCAGAATTGCGGAACTTATTAATCAACATGGCTTCCAATGATAGTCCGGTATCCACTGAGTTACCTGAAGCCATGCAGCATTTTGTTAACAAGGAATTGGCTTATCCTTTTACCAAAGAAGACATTGCCTATTTTCAACAAACCCATGCCATATGGAAAGAAAAAGGGATGAAGTTTATTTTCATTCTTTTGTTCCGAGCCTTGCCATATACCTATATGGCCGAAAAACCTGCCAATGTGTTAAAGATGACAAAATTATTGGTTGAACAACCGGAGCGAAGAATTTTTGAAACTGCTCAGTTTGTGTTTGATGTAATGGATAGCAATTGGTGGGAACCCTATAAGAGAGGATTACTTACTGCATTAAAAGTACGCATCATGCATGCTTCTATGCGTCATCTGCTCCTTTCCGGCTCTGATGGAGTGCAATGGAACGAAGCTTGGGGTAAGCCTATTAGCCAGGAAGATCTGGTAGCAACCAACCAGGTTTTTTCGCTCGAGTTTTTTAAAGGAATGGGAATGCTAAAAGATGTGCTTACGGAAGAGGAGCAAAAAGCATGGTTTCATACTTGGATTACCATTGGTAAAATAATGGGTATTAAGGAAGAGTTGGTTTGTAAAGATGTAAAAGAAGCCTGGAGTTTACAACACATGATTTATGATCATTTATTTAACGACCCAACTGTTGCAGGCATTCCTTTAGCAAAAGCTCTTGTAGGATTAATGGTACATTTTCATTTACCGGAAGAGCTTACTTTGTTAATGATGAAGAAGATGCTTGCCGATGATCAGTTTCCGGATTGTTTTGAAAGAATGCTTGGCCCTTCTTATCAGGATAAGTATCCCTATTTATTTGTAAAACCTGTAACAGATGCGGATAAGGAAGCGAATGCCAAATTATTGAAAGAGCGTTTTCACTTCCATATTAATGCATATTACAATGCCATAAAGGATATCAAGATTAAAATTGAAATTGAAGAAGATAAAATTGAAAAAGGCACGGGTTTGTTGAATCAAATTGGAAAGTTTATCATCGGTTTGGTTAAACAGTTGATGAAATGGATAACCAACGAAAAACAGAAAATACATATGTTCGAAGCACATTTAAAACAGCTTCATGCTATCCTTCACAAGGATGGATCTGACATACCTGTAGAAAAACTGGAAGAAGATGCCATCATCGATATTATGTCGGCAATGGGCGGAATAATGGTAGCTATTCTTTCGGTATACTTCAGACCGGGGAAAAAATCAGGATTCAGAATCCCTTCTGATTTACAGGAATTATGGGCTTTGAAATGAAAAATGAAAAACGATGAATCAAGAATACAGACAAGCCATTATTAATTATTACGACAATACCCGATTGGATTATTGGGTACTATGGTTTAGTAAAAATAACCGATCGGTACATTTTGGTTATTATGATGAGGAAATTCAAACACATAGCGAAGCACTGTTGAATTTAAATAAGGTACTTGCCGAAAAGGCCGGTATCGTTGAAGGAGATACAATATTAGATGCAGGCTGTGGACAAGGAGGAAGTGCGATTTGGTTGGTAAAAAATTTTAATGTGCATGTGGAAGGAATTACCTTGGTGCCTCATCAGGTAGAAAAAGCCAATAGGTTTGCGCGTAAAAATAAAATTGAAGACAAAGTTGCCTTTACAGTGCAAGATTATACCCAAACAAATTTTCCGGACGAAACTTTTTCGGTGATTTGGGCATGCGAAAGTGTTTGTCATGCCATGCACAAAGCAGACTTTTATAAAGAGGCATTTCGTATTTTAAAACCGGGAGGGAGAATTGTATGTGTGGACTATATCAGAAAGGAAAGGCCTTTGTCGAACACCGGTGAAAAATTATTGCACGATTGGCTGGATGGTTGGTCGATTATGGATATTGACACAAAAAAGGAACATGAAACCAATGCATATAACGTTGGTTTTAGTGAAATTGAAATAGAAGATATAACAATGTTTACACGACCATCTCTTCGTCACTTGCACTCCATGGCTTCTAAATTATGGGGTTTTGGGAAATTTCTACGATTACTTGGATTTCGAAACGATGTTAACCATGGCAATCATTTTGGTTCCATCAAACAATACGAAGCCCTTGAAAATGATCTTTGGTACTACGGATTGCTAACCATTAAAAAGAAGTAGATGGAGTTGGCCTATTTTCATCACGCACCTCACGGATACCAGATTCTAAAGACCATTCACCAATCAGAGCGAAATGAAGTTTTATTGGCAAAACGGTTATTGGATGAAGAAGTAGTTGTTTTAAAGTGCTCCCGTTATCATCCGAATTATTTTGCCGATGTTTCTAAGTTAAGTCATGAGTATGATATACTCAGAGATTTAGCATACGTTGGGATTCCTAAAGTTTATGACTTTTTGTATGATGGCAAAACTGCCACTTTGATACAGGAGCATGTGGAAGGTACCAAACTCAAAGAAAAAATAAGTAAAGGTGGATTGTCGTTAAATGAAGTGTTGGATATTGCCATTCAGCTTTCTGATATCCTTTCTTATATCCATTTGAACAGAATTATTCATAAAGATATTAACTCCAATAATTTAATTCTCACTGCTGATGGAAAATTAAAATTACTTGACTTTGGAATCTCATCCGGATTTCATTCCGAACAATACGACACCTTGAATATTGATCATATCGAAGGTACCCTCACTTATATCTCTCCGGAACAAACCGGAAGAACAGCATATGCCATAACGCATAGTAGTGACTTTTATGCCACCGGAATTTTACTCTACGAATTACTGGTAGGTAAGGTACCTTTCGATTCGGTAGATTCATTAGAAGTGATCCATTTTCATCTTTCTCGAAAACCGCTCTCTTTAACAACTATTCTAAATAATATTCCGGATGCATTTGAACAAGTAGTAAATAAATTAATTGAAAAAAATCCGGATGATAGATACCATAGCGCAGCCGGTTTGAAGGCAGATCTTGAAGAAATTAAAAATAAACTGAATGCGAAACAATCGTTGGATAATTTTAAAGCAGGATTATTTGATTTCACCAATGAATATAAACAAATTCAGAAGCTTTACGGAAGAGAAAAAGAGATAAGTGAATTGATTGGTTACTATACAAACCTGTCGGAATTGAAATCGATGATGGCGATGGTAGCCGGTTATTCAGGAGTAGGTAAGTCGGCATTGGTAAAGCATGTTAAATTTCCAATTATTCAGCAGCACGGAAATTTCATCAGTGGCAAGTTCGATCAATTTAAAAAAGACATTCCTTACTATGCTTTTATCGAAGCGATACAAGAGTTTATTAAAAATCTACTTACCGAACCGGAAGATCGTATAAACATTTGGAAACACCGAATAACAAGCGTTCTGGGAGAGAACGCCGGATTGATAACGGAAGTTATTCCTCAGCTTTCCATGATTATAGGCAAACAATTACCGGTAGCAAAATTGCAACCTGCCGAACAGGAAACGAGGTTTCACATGGTTTTACTTGATTTCATCTATTCTTTCAGTTCGGCTGCTAATCCACTGGTTATATTTTTGGATGACTTACAATGGGCTGATTACTCTTCCTTAAATCTTGTAAAACGAATACTGGAAAATCCGCGTCAAGATAATATATTAATACTTGGTGCGTACCGCGATAACGAGGTAGAAAAAGGACATCCATTATTGCTTACCTTAAAGCAATTAAAAGATTCAAAAGCAAGGGTAAATACCATTGAACTAAAACCACTTAGTCGGGAAACCACTTGTCAGATTGTTGCCGATTCATTTGGTATGCCAATGGATCAAGCGATATTACTTGGCAAAAAAGTTTACGAAAAAACAAAAGGCAATCCGTTTTTTATCCATAGTTTCTTAAAGTCACTTTACTCCAAAAGAATTATCAGAAAAGATTCGGTAACCGGATGGCTATGGAGTGAAAAGGATATTGATGAACTAGGTTATACCGAAAATGTAATTGATCTGATGACGGAGGGAATGATTACACTTCCTCCGGAAACACAGGAATCCTTGAAATATGCAGCTGCAATGGGCAATACCTTTGATTTGTATGAATTGGCAGAGATTTCCGGGAAGTCGCAAATTAAAACATTTGAAAGGTTGAAGCCTGCCATCAAAAATGGATACTTGCATGCCATTGATAAGCAATATCGTTCTATCACCATTAACAATTTAATCGAAACCGGCGACCAATCCGGAAGTACCATTTTAAAAGGAACAGCCCAATTCACATTTACACACGATAAAGTTCAACAGGCCGCTTACGGATTAATTTCCAGAGAAGAATTGGATCATGTTCATATTCGCATCGGACGAATGCTATTACAAAATAGAAGTGAAATACAACTTGAGGAAACCATCTTTGAATTGTTAAATCATTTTGCCATAGCTACGTCGCTCATCAAAACATCAGAAGAAAAAAACAGGATAATTAAACTTTGTCTTGCAGCCGGACGAAAAGCAAAAGACTCTACTTCTTATAAACTCGGTATTCGCTTTCTAGTAATGGCAAAGGGACTGCTCGATTACGACAGCTGGAGCCAGGATTATAAACTCACCTTTGATGTATTGTTTGAATTAGGCGAATGCGAATACCTAAATGGGAATCCCAAAAAAGCGGAACAACTATTTAAAGAAGTGCTCACTTATGCAAAATCCAATTTTGAAAAGCTGAAAGTTTACTACGTGCATTCGTCACTTTATTTAAAGCAAGGAAATACCAATGAATCGTTGCGTTTGGGTTTAGAGGCAGTAAAACTCTATAATATTCGCTTCCCTTCCAACAAAGTAATGATACAAGTAGCAACTTTGTTTACCCTGGTAAAATACTTGTTTCTATTTTCTACCAAGTACAAAAAACCCGAAAGCTTATTTCATCTTAAAGATTGTAGCGATGAAGAAATTATAGCACTCAATAAATTTCTCATTGACCTTGCAACCAGTGCTTATCAGCAAGACCAAAATCTGATGATGCTGGTTATTTTTAAAATTGTTAAATCGTTTATAAAAAATGGATTTACCGATGCCAGTGGCTGGGGATATTCGGGATTTTCGGTGGTGGTTTTATCGGCATTAAAAATGCAAAACAAAGGATTTAACCTATGGGATCTTACCATTAAATTGCATCAACGTACGCACTCTCCTATCATAAAATGGCGGTTAAATTATACGGTTATGGCTTTTCACAACCATTGGAGAATGCCTTTTAAAGAGAGCTTTTTATCCATTGAAGAAACCATAAAAGCTTGTGTATTAAATGGAGATCAAATTTTTACAAACTACTCTGTTGGTTTATATGCAAGGGCAAGATTATTGGCAGGTGTAAATTTGAAAGATATACTGGATAGTTCAGAAGATCACTTACAACTAATTATTAAAAGTGAAGGAGGAATTGATTTCTTTCAATGCTTTTACCAGGTTGCAAAATCACTTAACGGTAAAACCAATGGTGATAGTTGGGACGATGCTACTTTTAGCGGAAACGAAACATTGGAAAGATTAAACAAGGAAGGCAATATGACCAAACTTGCATTTTTCCATTCGTCGAGATGTTTCCATCTATATATTTTCGACCATTACCGGGATGCACTTATTGCATCTCAAATGGTGGAGAAATATGCAGAGAATTTCTTGGGTGATTGGCTTGAATGTAACCATGCACTTTATACGACACTTTCTATAACGGCGTGCAACGATCAGTTTAGTAGAACAGAAAAGAAAAAGTATACCAAAATTTTGCACCATCAACTTAAAAACATGCAACTATGGGCTAAAGGGTGTCCTGAAAACTACAATACCCACCTATATTTGATGCGTGCTGAGCTATATATGGTGAAGAATCAATATGACCTTGCGCTTTCCCATTATGAGTTGGCAATTCAATGGGCTACAGCAAATAAAATTACCCATCTGTTAGGAATTGCCAATGAACGAGCTTCCATTTTTTGTGCGCAAAGAGGATTTACAAAACAAAGCCATTCCTATTTGAAAGATGCATACGAAGCATACTTCTCTTGGGGTGCGCACGAAAAATGCAAACAACTGGCCAATGCAAATCCAAGTGTTTTCGGTATAAAACCTGCAAACGAAACTACAGAAGTTGCAACAGATAACCGCCAAACTTCGAAGTCAAGTTTTACTTCACTTGATATGGCAAGCGTTTTAAAAGCGTCGCAAAGCATTGCCAGCCAAGTAAAGTACCATGATCTCTTAAAAAAGCTAATGCATATAACAATTGAAAATGCAGGCGCCAATAAAGGAAGTATCCTATTATTAAAAGATAATACGCTGTGTTTGGAAGCGCAAAGTATTTCAGGAGGACAAGAGATTGATATTTTACCCTCCATACCTTTAGAAAAAACAGATTTGATACCGCATTCATTTATTAATTATTGCTGGCGATCGCTTGAAAGCGTGGTGGTAAATGATGCCATGCAAGATGAGTTGTACAATACAGATCCATATATAAAAAAGCATAAAGTTCTTTCCATGTTATGTGTACCGATAGCAGCTCAAGGAAAAACAATTGGACTTTTATATCTGGAGAATAATTTGCTAAAGGGTGTATTTTATGAGAACCGTCTGGCTTTATTAAAGATGTTATCCGGCCAAATTGGTATTTCTATTCAAAATGCTTTGTTGTATGAAAACTTGGAGGATAAAGTAAAAGAACGTACCAGCGAAATTGAAAAGCAGAAAATACAAATTGAAAAAGAAAAGGAAAAATCGGATGCTTTGTTATTAAATATAATACCTAAACGAACTGCCGAAGAATTAAAAAGTACCGGTAAATACAAAGCGCAGAATTATAAAAATGTAACAGTATTGTTTTGTGATATTGTTGGATTTACAACACTTGCTGAAAAATTAACTGCAGATCAACTCGTACATGAATTACATGAGTTATTCTCCGGAATAGATGATATCATCAGCAAATATGGTATCGAAAAAATAAAAACCATCGGCGATGCATATATGTGTGCCAATGGCCTCGACAATTTTACCGGAGAAAATTCAGCAGAAAATATGGTTCATGCAGCAATTGATATTGTGCATTATGTAAACCATTTAAATATAGAAAAAGTAAAAGAGGATAGACAGCTATTTGAATTACGAATAGGTATACATTATGGACCGGTAACTGCGGGGGTAGTAGGCAAAACCAAGTTTGCGTATGACATATGGGGAGATACTGTTAATATGGCCGCTCGTATGGAACAGAATTCGAGCAAAGGGAAAATCAATATCAGTGGTCCTGTATATGAATTGGTAAAAGACAAATTCAAGTGCGAGCACCGCGGCAAAATTGAAGCCAAAAACAAAGGAATGATTGAGATGTATTATGTGTTGGGTGAGTAATTCAATATTTTCCTATACAAAAGGTAAAATTCAGGTAACCCTACAATTGTTTAACGACTCAAATACATACTCTTCTCCTTAATCCATTGACGGAATATCGGATCATGTAAATCTTTGATGAATCGGATGGCTTCACCGGTGGATTTCATCTCAGGTCCAAGTTCTTTGTTAACACCTTCAAACTTATCGAAAGAGAAAACAGGTTCCTTTATAGCATATCCGGTTAATTTTCTTTCGAAGGTAAAGTCTTTAATTTTATGCGTACCTAACATCACTTTTGTTGCAATATTTACAAAAGGAATTTGATATGCTTTTGCAATAAAAGGTACAGTACGAGAAGCGCGGGGATTTGCTTCGATTACATATACTTTTTCGTTTTTAATGGCAAACTGAATATTCAATAAGCCAAGAATATTCATACTCTTTGCTAATTGAATGGCATATACTTCCATTTGTTGTTGTACTGCTTCACTCAAAGCAAAGGGTGGAAGTACGGCGTTTGAATCTCCTGAATGGATACCTGCAGGTTCAATATGTTCCATCATTCCGATGATGTGCACGTCTTCTCCATCACAAATCAAATCCACTTCAGCTTCCTCTGCACGATCCAGAAAATGATCAATTAATACCCTGTTTCCGGGTAAATCTCCAAGCAATTCGATTACCGCCTTTTCTAAATCTTCGTCGTTGATTACAATCTTCATCCCCTGTCCTCCCAATACATAAGAAGGTCGAACCAATACCGGATAGCCAACTTCTCTGGCTACTTTAATTGCTTCATCGGCATCTTCTGCAACACCGTAATTAGGGTAAGGTATTTCAAGTTCTTTTAACAAATCCGAGAATGATCCGCGGTCTTCCGACAAATCCATATCTTTAAAACTGGTGCCAATAATTTTGACTCCCAAAGCATCTAATTTTCTGGCAAGTTTAAGTGCAGTTTGACCACCCAACTGAACAATTACCCCAACCGGTTTCTCGAGTTCCACTATTTCACGTAAATGTTCCCAGAAAACAGGCTCGAAATATAATTTATCTGCCATATCGAAATCTGTTGATACAGTTTCCGGATTGCAATTGATCATGATAGCTTCGAATCCGCATTCTTTGGCAGCCAATAAACCATGTGTACAACAATAATCAAATTCAATACCTTGCCCGATCCGGTTAGGTCCTGAACCCAATACAATTACTTTTTTCTTATCGCTAACTTTGCTTTCATTTTCGCCATCAAAAGTGGAATAAAAATAGTTGGTTGGAGAAGGGAATTCTGCGGCGCAAGTATCTACCATTTTATAAATCCGGTTAATGCCCATCTTTTTACGCAAATCCCATACTTCATCTTCTGAAATTTCACCTCCTAACAAATGTGCAATCTGGATATCGCTATACCCTTTTTGCTTTAACTCAAGCATCAGTTCCCGTGGTATATTGCCCAGATTAAAACGTTTGGTATTGTTTTCCAGATGTACCATTTCACTAATCTGCGTTAAAAACCAACGGTCAATTTTGGTAATTTTTTCTATCGACGAAATTGGCATGCCCAAACTCAATGCATCTTTCACAGCAAACATGCGGTCCCAACTTGGCACTTTCATTTTCTCTACAATTTGCTCCAGGTTTCTGCTTTGGTAACCGTCTGCCCCTAGTCCGCTTCGTTTAATTTCCAACGACTGAGCTGCTTTTTGAAAGGCTTCCGTAAAGGTTCTACCAATTCCCATTACTTCACCAACTGCTTTCATTTGTAATCCTAGCTGGCGATCAGCACCTTTAAACTTTTCAAAATTCCAACGCGGTATTTTTACGATTACATAATCCAATGCCGGTTCAAAATAAGCCGAAGTTGTTTTGGTCACCGGATTCTTTAATTCATCCAAAGTATAACCAATTGCCAATTTGCTTGCAATTTTTGCAATCGGATAACCGGTTGCCTTTGAAGCCAAAGCGGATGAACGAGAAACCCGGGGATTAATCTCAATTGCAATAATTTCTTCATTTTCCGGATTAACAGCAAATTGCACGTTACAACCACCATGAAAATTACCGATAGAGCGCATCATGTGAATGGCCAAATCACGCATATGCTGGTAGCAGGTATCGCTCAATGTCATGGCAGGCGCTACTGTTATTGAATCACCTGTATGAATTCCCATTGGGTCGAAATTTTCAATCACACAAATTACTGCGACATTATCTGCCTTGTCGCGCAACAATTCCAACTCATATTCTTTCCAGCCGAAAACAGCTTTTTCTACTAAAACCTCATGCGTTGGAGATGCAGACAAACCACGTTGCAATGCGGCGTCTAGTTCTTCCTTCTTCCAAACAAATCCACCCCCTGTACCGCCAAGGGTATACGACGGACGAATCACTAAAGGGAAGCCAATTTCTTGTGCAATTTCTTTTCCTTCCAAAAACGAATTCGCAGTTTTAGAAGGCGCAACTCCTACACCAATTTCAATCATTTTTTTCCGAAACGATTCTCTGTTCTCAACGGTATCAATCGCAGCAATATCCACTCCTATCATTCGTACCTTGTACTTTTCCCAAATACCCAACTCGTCGCATTCAATGCATAAATTCAAAGCTGTTTGTCCGCCCATTGTTGGTAAAACCGCATCAATCTGCCTTTCCATCAATATCTTTTCAATCGAATCGGATGTTAATGGCAATAAATACACATGATCAGCGGTTACAGGATCCGTCATAATAGTTGCCGGATTGCTATTGATTAACGTTACCTCAATACCTTCTTCTTTCAGCGAACGCGAAGCCTGACTTCCTGAATAGTCAAATTCACAAGCTTGTCCGATAATGATTGGTCCACTTCCGATTAGAAGTACTGATTTGATGCTTGGGTCTTTTGGCATGGTATGTTGGTATAGGATAAAATTGGGCAAAAATAATCGAATAAATGAAAGGAGTAGTAGTTGTGGGTAAAAATTTCAAGAAAATGAAGTATGTCAGTAACCTGTCGACAACCAACAGTTAATTATACCGAGAAATTAGCCCTTGTGCAACACCTTTCATCCAATCATCCAATCATTCATTCATTTCCTCATTTCCTCATTCACTCATTTCCTCATTTCCGCCCAGTCCTTAATATATTCTGCTATCTCTTGCATTTTTGCACCCGGGGCGAATAGATTGCCGACGCCAATTTTTTGTAATGCTTGCATATCCTCTTCCGGAATTATACCGCCACCGGTAAGCAATATATCTTCCAGGCCTTCTTTTTTTAATAATTCTATCAAACGTGGAAAAACAGTATTGTGTGCTCCCGATAAAATACTAACCCCAATTACATCCACATCTTCTTGTAAAGCAGCTTGAACAACCATTTCCGGCGTTTGCCTAAGACCGGTATAAATTACTTCCATCCCTGCATCACGTAATGCGGTTGCAATAATTTTGGCCCCTCTGTCGTGGCCATCCAATCCAACCTTAGCTACTAATACCCTAATTGGTCGATTCATTGTTTTGGTTTACTATTTTTTATTCTTACAAACCGAAGCGAATTGCCTGCGTTAACTTCTTTTTTGATGAACTTTAATAATTGTTCATCGTACATTTGATAATACAATACGGAATCTTTGGTGTCGCTATTCATTTTACTTAACTGTTTTAACAACGCTTTATCGGCATAATTAACGGTCTGAATGGATTCCTTTCCTCCCTTTCTTACCAGCAATTTTAACTGCAAATAATTCTTTAATTTGTCGTTTTGAAGGTTCTTATCCGTGCTGTTAATGCCGTATAGATAAATTTCTTTGTCGTTGCCCCAAAGCAAACTTGAATTCCAGTACAAGGAGTCGGCAACATCGCGTTGCGATAAAAAATAATAGTTGGTATCTATCCTGCTTAATACATTGTTCGAATCCGGTTTAAAATCGGTAATCCATCCTTCCGGGTTCAATGTTTCAATTCTATCGGACCAAATACGGCTGCGCACCGAATCGAGTTGTTTGCCTTGGAAAAAGGACTTAAAACCTCCCGGACTTAAGCGGTATTCTCCAATAAATCTATCAGGAAAAGAAGAAATTGATTTCCCCGGATACCTATCGAAGTGGCTTGCAGAACAAGCTACAAGCACCGACAGAAGTATCATAAAAGATATTTGTTGTTTCATTTTTTTAGAGACGCAAGTGCATTCTGTAAACGCAATATCGTATTTTCTTTTCCAAAGAGTTCACCCATTTCAAAAATTGGAGGGCCACCGGCTACCCCTGTTAAACAAACGCGTAATAATTGTAAGAAATCTTTCCCGGCGACTTCATTTTTTTGTAATGCTTCTTGGTATGCCGATTCGAAATTGGGCGCATTAAACGACGCTAAACCATGCAGGTTGGCAATCAAATCCACTAGTACCAGAGGCGATTTTTCATTCCATCGCTTGGCTATCACAGATTCATCGTATTTTACAGGCACCTCAAAAAAGTAGCTTCCAAGGCTCCATAATTCTTTAATAAACGAGACTTTTTCTTTAATTAAATTAACTGTCTTTTCGATATACTCATCCGAAAATTGTAATGCATGGGCATCTACTTCTTTTTTCAATTCGGCAGCAAGCATTTTGTTATCGCATTGTCGAACATATTGCTGGTTATACCATTTGGCTTTATTCTGGTCGAATTTCGCCCCTGATTTACTTACCCTATCCAAAGTAAATGCTTGCACCAACTCTTCTTTTGAATATATCTCCTGATTGGTTCCGGGATTCCATCCTAAAAATGCCAAAAGGTTTACTACAGCTTCGGGTAAATAACCACTTTCTTTATAACCACTGGATGTTTCTCCGGTAGCAGGGTCCTTCCATTCCAATGGAAAAACAGGAAATCCCAAGCGGTCTCCATCCCGTTTACTCAATTTACCATTTCCTTCCGGTTTCAATAACAAAGGCAGATGAGCAAATTTTGGCATTACCTCTTCCCACCCTAAATAACGGTATAAAAGCACGTGTAATGGTGCAGAGGGTAGCCATTCTTCGCCTCTTATTACATGGGTGATTTCCATGAGATAATCATCCACCACATTCGCCATGTGATAGGTTGGCATTCCATCACTTTTGTATAATACTTTATCATCCATCTGAGACGTATTAAAACTAACCCAGCCTCTGATTTCATCATGGAATTTAACCTCTTCCTTTCTTGGAAGTTTTATGCGAACCACATAAGCATCGCCATTTTCAAGCTTTCGTTTTACCTCATCTTCCGGTAGGGTAAGTGAGTTCTTCATGGCACTGCGGGTAATGGCATCGTATTTGGCATCTACATTCGACGCTTTTAATCGTTCGCGCATGGCATCTAAGTCTTCCGCTGTATCAAAAGCATAATAGGCAAAATCCTTTTCGATCAGTTGTAGCACATACTTTTGATACATTGCTTTTCGTTCGCTTTGGCGGTATGGTGCATGTTTTCCATCCCCAAAACCAATACCTTCATTTGGTTCAATTCCTAACCATTTCAGCGATCTGATGATGTAATCTTCAGCACCTTCAACAAACCTTGTTTGATCTGTATCTTCAATCCGAAGGATAAAATCACCTCCATGCTTTTTGGCGAGCAAATAATTGTATAAAGCAGTACGAACTCCACCGATATGCAAGGCTCCGGTAGGACTAGGGGCAAAACGAACACGAACTCTTCTTTCTGTCATAAGAGCGGCAAAGATAACAATATATGAATTTAACCCAAACCCATACCGGAATGGTAAATTTCAATCAAAATCATACCTTTGTTTCATGGTGAAACATATCGTATTGTGGAAGTTAAAGGAAGAGGCAAATGGCATGTCGAAAGCTGAAAATGCCAAATTAATTCAAGAAAAACTAGAATCACTTCAAGGCCAAATTCCCGGTTTGGTTCGAATTGAAGTAGGAATTGACTTTTTACATTCAGGCGAATCAGCAGATGTGGTTTTATACAGCGAATTCGAAAACCGTGAAGCTTTGTCGGTTTATGCCGCACATCCTTTGCATACTGCCATTATGCCCTTTATTGCTGAAGCCAGATACGAAAGAAGGGTTGTAGATTATGAAGCTTGATTATTTCGTAACTCGAATACCAATTTTGCTCCCGGATTATTTCTAACTTCTATATACCCACTTTCTATTTTCTTTTGACGGGTAACTTCCGTTTCACGTGTTATCGGATACCGAATCCATTCGCCAAATTTTATTAAGTAGCACTGTGGTTCCATTTTCTTTATTTCCTTAAATCCAAGCTGAATAAAACCTTTTCCTTCCCCCCAGTCGGTATCGATATAGGTCATTATATGAGCCGGATGCAATTCATTCACTAAGAAGGTGCATAATTTGGATAATCCACCAACAATGGTATATCCGTTTTTTGTTGCAAATCTTTCCCACTCATAAGACCGATATGGTACTATTCCATCGTTCATGGTTCGTGGTTTGCTAAATGTAGCTACTGCCAATAATTCGTCTTGATAAAACATTCCGAATTTATAATATGCGCTCGTTGTTCCGTTCAAATGATAGGATTCCAGAAATTGATCTGCCGCCTTCTTATCAATTCGTTTAATCTCTGTGGCACGCGCATGAATCTTTGTATTTAATCCAAGCATTGACCGTAATCTCGAAAGAATAATCGATTGCTTTTTCATCCATTGGTCTTCCCAAATATGAATAGTTTTAGCAGGTTGCAGGTTGCATTCCTTTAATATTTCGAAAGTTTGTTCCTTGCTTGTTGCATGCCAAATTATGCGTAAATGTTTGGCGTTGGAACTTTCGGCATGTTTTATCTGAGACAAAAATTCGATGAGTTGTTCTTTCATACCGCGTAAATAAAAAAGCATGGTTGCAATCAACCATGCTTAAAAATTATCCTATTGGATTATTGTATCGGAAACACAACCTCAGTTAACCATTTGGCTGTATCCTTTTCCATTCCAGGATCCGTAATATACATTTCCATTGGTGCACCGTTGGATTTCATACCTTGCTTGCCAATATATTCGAAAGCCGCATTATACACTGGTTCGATATTGGAATAATTGCCATAATATTTTACTACCAAGGCTTTTGTTGCCGGTAATTCATGGTACTTAACATTGCCTTCATCTTTTGCATTACCGCTTACAGGAACGGCTGCCTCAACATCCGTATTTACGTTGTCGTAACTGTAATATATAGAAAGTACCGGTCCCGCCATCTCAACCTTTTGTTTGGCAATAGATTGACCAATAATACCATACCATTCACCAAATTTTGCACTATTGATATCGGCAATTTTCACTTTTTCACGAATTCCTAAAACGAACATTTTTTCCATTTGACGTTCTTCAAAATCAAATCCTGCTATGGTAACTTTTTCAACCGTGTTCTCCGCAATTTCCTTCATACTTGCCAAACCTTTTTCATAATCCGGCCCAATCATTTTATCCATCATCAGCCCAAAAAACTTACCGATAGGATTCATCCCCATATCCGAATCCATGGTCCAGGTTACTTTAACCCCTTCCGGTGTAGACTCAAAAAAATACTCAGCATAAGCAGGAGTCATTCCTTCAAAATCAAGTTGCGTTTTGATATAACCCGGTGCAGTACTTTCAAGAATGGTAAGTTTACCATTTCCTACTTTCGGATTCTCGCTATTCCAGGTATAAAAAGCATTCGTACCCTCAACTATATCACTATACACCATTTTTGAATTGGTATCGATTTTATGCCATGGCGACCATTGATCCCATGCTTTTAGGTTATTAACCAACGCAAAAACTGTTTCCGGTTTCGCTTTCATCTCTAAAGAACGGGATACATGAACTTTACTTGGAAGAAAAAAGGATATAATTACCAGAAGTAGTATTAATCCCAACAATCCAATTCCAATCTTTTTTAGTATTTTCATTTTTATGTGATTTTAGAAAAGTAAAAATAGTTATTTTGAAATAAATATCAATTAATTTAATATGAGCGGTAAGTTACATTTAAAATGGTTTTTCCTATTGGGATCAGGCGCTATATTTCTTTTATTGTTAGCCGGTACCTTTACAGAAGATGAAAAGAATTTGCAGTCGTTTAAAGAAAATTACAAAGTACATAGCTTAAATACACCGGATAAAATAAAATTTGCAGGTGAAATTATCCAATTAAACGAAACGGATTTAAAGGAGCGTTACGACAAAGAAATACTCACCAATATTTACTGGCAATCTCAAACATTGCTTTTTATTAAACGGGCACATAAATACTTTCCGGTAATCGAAAAAATATTAAAAGAGAATGGTATTCCGGATGATTTCAAATACCTGGCAGTTGCCGAAAGTGGATTGCAATATTATGTTGTATCGCCTTCTAATGCTGCAGGATACTGGCAATTTATTGAACCTACAGCGAAACGATACGGTTTAACGATTAATGAAGAAGTTGATGAACGCTATCACTTAACTAAATCAACCTTGGCTGCATGCGCCTATTTTAAAGATGCTTATGCAGAATTTAATAACTGGGCATTGGTAGCAGCTGCCTATAATATGGGTATCGAAGGCGTTAAAAAACAATTACAAATTCAAAAGGTAAACAACTTTACTGACTTGTATTTAAATACCGAAACAGCGCGCTATGTATTCCGCATTCTGGCTATAAAGAGCATACTAGAAAATCCGAATGATTACGGCTTTATGGTTCCATTTGAACAGCTCTATCAACCCGAAAATTATTATCATATCCGTATCAACCAATCCATTTTTAATTTGGCTGCCTACGCAAATGATAATGGCATTACCTACAAAACTATCAAACTACATAACCCATGGTTGCGTAAAAACCAGGTTACGGTTAGCGGAAATAACTATGTTTTAGAAATTCCCAAATCACACCTAGCAAGTATGCCATACGTTACTAAGTTTAGCAACGATTCCATTTCATTGGAGGATACCAGGTATACTGTATCGGACAAATAACTATTTGGATTACGAAGTCTAAGGTATGGATGGGTATTGTGTTGAAGTAGAATTTCTACTGATTAATCCGGTTCAATCTATTTCCAAACCTATTGCTGATACAAATTGCCTCGGATAATAAATTTCTCAACTTCTTCGGGAACCAAGTATTTGATTGATTTACCGGCTTGGATCATTTCTCTGATGTATGTGGAAGAGATATTCAATAATGGAACTTCAAAAATTCTTATGCGTTCGTGATTTGCTAGAATTGGATTTTCATGGTAACCGGCTCGTCGATAAACATAAACCTTATGCTTTTCAAGTATCTCCATATAATCCTTCCAGAGATGAAAAGATTGCAAATTATCCCCTCCGATAATTGGATAGAATGTGTCTTCCGGAAAAGTGTTGCGCAAATAATTGAGTGTTGATACGGTAAACGACGGACGAGGTAGATTAAACTCAATATCACTTGCTACAAAACGATCATCATGTCCAATTGCAAGTTGTATCATTTCTAATCGAACATTTTCATCCAACAAAACATCAATAGTTTTAAATGGGTTTTGAGGAGATACTACAAACCATACTTTATCCAATCCTGCAAATTCAATAAAGTAATTGGCAATTAATAAATGTCCGGTATGAATCGGATTAAAAGAGCCAAAAAACAATCCTACCTTCATTTTAAAAAATTATTAACCAGTTCTTCTGCTTCTTTCAGTGCAATTGACAATTCAATATTTTCTAATACTACTTCAAATTCCTTTTCATACTCCAGTTCATGAATCGCCTTATCAACGCGCATTTTCAGCGTTTCTTCGGTTTCTGTTGAACGGTAACGCAAACGTGATTCCAATACTTCTACCGAAGGAGGTTTAACAAAAACAGCAAGGGCTTTATCACCAAAGTATTTGCGAATTTGGATTCCACCAACAACATCCACATCAAATATAACTGACTTTCCTGCAGCCCAAATACGTTCTATTTCTGATTTTAATGTTCCATAAAAATTACCTCCATAAACCTCTTCAAATTCTAAAAATTCATTGTTTTCAATTTTTTGATGAAACTCTTCTTTAGAAAGAAAATAGTAATCTCTTCCATGCACTTCATTTGCTCTTTGCTTGCGTGTACAGGCGCTAACCGAAAAAGCAAGTCGGTTATCAACTGAAAGCAAATGCTTTACTATAGTGGTTTTACCGGATCCTGAAGGAGCACAGAAAATTATGGCTTTGCCGCTTAGTTGGTTGGATTCGAGCATGAGTTGATTAACAAGTTACGAATTACGGGTTATGGCAGGTGAATTACAAATTTGGTAGTAGGTTGATAATATTATGGATTGTTGTTGATTACTACTATTACGGATTACGAATTACGGATTACGAATTACGGATTGGGTAGTGGGTTGGTATTACTACGGGTTGAGTTGTGGTTTGGGGTTGTGCGTTAAGTTTCTGATTATGTGGAAAAAGCTTGTAGCGTATGTTAATCCATCATTTACAATCCTCGCGCGCGACGTCCTAATCCGTAATCCTTAATTCGTAATTCCTCTTAAACAACACCTCCAATCCAAATCAAACATTTTTCTACTTTCAACCTACATTTTTCTATTCTTCAACCTTATAGATTTTATCGAATTCACTACAATTCCTAGAAACTGTTCATACTCTTTCATTAATGCGTTTATTTCATTTACCAATTCGGGACGACGAGTTTTAAGAATCTCCAAAAAATGAATGGTTTCATCTGCTTCTTCTTCAACAATTTTGTACTTATATATAAAATCAGCTGTTGATTTCGCTCTTTTTGTAGCTCGAAAATTCGCAGCAACCGAGTTTGCAGATCTAGTAATTTGCTTGACTACTTCGTTATTATTGGTTTTGAAGGGAATCGCATCAGTTAATTCCATCACCTGAATTGCTAAATTTCTAGTATAGACTATCCATTCATCTATTGTTTTCATAAGCTGTTAATAAAGAATGTAAGATATCCTTTTTTTAATTAAGTACAAAAAAAACAATCATACATAAAATTTTTCAGTCAATAATCCATAGAAAATGCATACACCCATATTCATATATGACCCTTTTCAATCTATCCAATCTGTAATTCGCAATAACTTCTCGCGTCGTCCTCAATCCGTAATCCGTAATCCGTAATTCCTCCTCAATCCGTAATCCGTAATCCGTAATTCATCCTCGCGTCGTCCTCAATCCGTAATCCGTAATCCGTAATTCCTCCTCATGTCGTCCTCAATTCGTAATTCGTAATCCGTAATTCCTCCTCACGTCGTCCTCAATTCGTAATCCGTAATTCCCCCTCACATCATCCTCAATCTTTAATCCTCTCTATACAATATTATTAATCTGCTCTTTAATTTTCTCCAATTCATCTTTCATTTCTACAACCCTTTGTTGCATTTTAAAATTATTTGCTTTTGAACCGATGGTATTAATTTCTCGACCCATTTCTTGTGCAATAAAACCAAGCTTTTTACCGGAAGATTTTACTTTCATGGTTTCTAAAAAATAAGTACAGTGTTGCATTAAACGCGTTTTTTCCTCCGTTATATCAAGCTTCTCCATATAAAAAATCAACTCTTGTTCGAAGCGGTTTTTATCTATATTATTTTCCTTCAGTTGACTTAAATCCTGTTCGATTCTATTTCGTATAGCATCCATTCTTTCCGGTTCAATACTTTCTATTTCCTTCAACACATGCATAATGGATTGTGTCATACGACTTAATTCTTCCGATAGCATTTCTCCTTCCTTTATTCTGAATTTTTCGAATTCAACAAATGCTAAATTCAACACATGCATTATATTTTTTGCGTCTTCTTCGTTGTCCTCGTCTTCGTTGGGTTGAAACAAATTAGGTAAACTCAATAAATTATTAGCAATTGCCGATGCATCCAAATTAAACTTACTTACCACATCGGTTAACTCTTGCAAATAATAATGGGCAACATCTTTGTTAATCGGCATCACTTTATCTTCAGCTCTTTTAAAGGTTACGTTGATATTTACCTGACAACTTCCTCTTTCTACCAACTTATTCAATTCTTTTCGTACTTCGAGATCCTTGCTCTGCCAAACCTTTGGCATACGTAAATTAATTTCAAGAAACTTGTTGTTAAGTGCTTTAAATTCTGCTTTGATGGTATACTTTTCCGTATCGGTTTCGGCTTGTCCGTAGCCGGTCATTGATCTTAACATGGTTAATTATTTCGACAAATATAGGGTTGTATTGCCATTTTATTTCTTTTGAAACCACATAGGGCGATTAAATCTTATTCGATTAATAACTATTAAACACCAGATTTATATCCTGGTTTCCAGTTAGCCAGGAATATACCTCCAAAGATAATGGCAATATGCAATAACTTTTCTGATGTAAGCTGATCCTTTCCCAATAACAATGCTATTGTAACAGCCAAAACAGGTTGCAAATAAATATACGATCCAACCAACGAAGAACTTGCATTTTTTAATGCATAGGCATTTAATACATACGTTAAAAAGGTACAACCAAAAGTAACAAAAGCGATACTTCCCCAAACCATAGGAGTAAAAGTATGCCATTGTATTTCGATAAATTCGCCGGCTGCAAAAGGTAAAACCAGAAAAAATCCAAAAAAGAAAGACCACAAGGTTACGGTTAAGGGGTGGTATTTATGCATTAACGATTTGGCGTATACCAAATAAAATGCATAGATGATGGCGTTCACCGTAATCATGATATCGCCCCAAACCTTGCTGCTATCAAAAGTAAATTTACTGCCACCCATCAACATAATTGCACCTGTAGCTGCTACTAAAATTCCCAACACCTTTTGTATAGTAATTTTTTCCTTTAATAAAATCGCAGCAAAAACTACCACAAACAATGGTGTATTCATCATTAAAACAGCCCCATTAATTGGAGTGGTAATTGCCAATCCCTTAAAAAAAAGCAACATGTTAAAAGCCACACCAAACATGGCGCTTATAAACAATTTTTTTATGTCTTTCCAATCGGTAATCTTTTGTTTTATAGCAACCGAGTGAAATATATAAATACATACAGTAGCTACGATAATACGCATGAGGATAAATGCGGATGGTTTCACAAACAGTGGCATTACCTCTTTGGCAATACTAAAAGTTGCGCCATATATTAAGGTAACAATAAATAAAGCGATATGAACTTTTAAACTTGTTTTCATTTACTCCGCAATTAACCCGGCAAAATGTTTCTTCTCTTCCGTAACAAAATCAAATGAACGTGATTCTTTGATAAACCTAATGGTTAACATAATAGCAGAGAAAGTTAAACCTACGGATAATCCAAACCAAATACCATAGCATCCCAAGTCTAAAGAATATGCTAACCAGTAACCAACCGGTAAGCCAATTATCCAATATGCAACAATGGTTAAAATAGTTGGCACTTTGGTATCGGCTAATCCCCTTAAAATACCTAGACTTACACATTGTACACCATCACTTAACTGAAACAAAGCAGCTATCAACATTAACTTGGAAGCCATATCGGCAACAGCCAAATCCTTTGTATATAAAGAAACCAAAAAGGTATTAAAAATCGAAAATAATATTGCCGTAACAAACATAAATACCACCGACATTATCAATGCCGCCCTACCGGCTCGCATCATATCAATTTTGTTTTTCCTACCCCAAGCATCTCCAACCGAAATAGATCCTCCAACCGACAATCCGGTTGCAATCATATAAGTAACAGAAGCCAGGTTGATGGCAATTTGATGTGCTGCCAATTGATTCGTACCAAACCAACCAATAATAATTGCTGCTGAAGCAAATGCGCCAACCTCAAAAAAATATTGAAATCCAGAAGGCAAACCAACCTTGAAAATCTGTTTTAACAATAACATTTTTCCTGCTTTCTCTTTCACATGTAAATAGTGTTTATAGATGGGATGCCATAAAATATAAACCAGCATGATTACCGCCATAATTATCCGTGTAACGGTTGTAGCGTAACCGGCACCATTTAATCCCATTGCTTTAAAACCAAGGTGACCATAAATCCAAACCCAACATAATAAAACATTCAAAACCAATCCGCCTATCGTAATAACCGCAGAAGGTTTGGTAAAAGACAATCCATCGCTGAATTGTTTGGCAGCCATAAAAAACAACATAAAAAATGTTCCGGCATTTAAAATATGTAAGTAGGGAATGGTAAGGGCTGTAACATCTTCACTTTGTCCGAACCAATGCAGGTTTATGGTAAAAAAATATAACGCTGCACTTACAACCACACTTAACAAGAAGGACGCCAATAGTCCTTGCCGAAACAACAAGGCAGTTTCATTTATATGTCCGGCACCTTTTGCCTTTGCAACCAAAGGAGAAACTGCAGTAAGTGTTCCTATTCCTAATATAGTTACAAAAAAGAAAACCGAATTTGCCAATCCGGCTGCTGCTAAATTTGTAGAGTCAAGCCTACCTATCATAATAATATCAGCAACTCCCATCAGTACAAAACCAATTTGACCGATGATAATCGGATAGCTCAATACCAATATGGGTTTAAAATATGGTTTGTATAAAGAAAAAAAGTTTTTCATTTTTTAAAAGAATGCGAATGTAAGGAAATGTTGTTAACGAACAGGGACCGCAATGGCACAAATACTTACTTTGCATGATTCGGGTAATATCTTAACCAATGCTTCAATGGTGGCGCCGGTTGTAATTACATCATCACAAATTAAAATATGTTTGTTGGCAAATACATCTGCATCTTTAACCGCAAAAACTTCCTTTACGTTTTGCCAACGCTCAAACCGCGATTTTTTTGTTTGCGTTGCTGTAGCGGTTACTTTTACAATATTTTTCGACAAATCCGGTATCTCCCAAACTGCTGTCAACCCTTTTGCGAACCATGCACTTTGGTTATAACCACGTTTTCGTTCTTTTGATGGATGCAGAGGGACTGCAATAATGGCATCGGGTTTAATAAAAGTATCAACCTCTCCGGCATAAACTTTTCCAATATACTCGGCAAGTTCTTTATTACCACGGTACTTCAGTTGATGCAAAATTCGTTGGGCCAAACCGGCTTTTTTAAAGTACAAGAAAGCAAATCCTTGTTCTATTGGTATTCTACCCCAAAATGTTTTTTCGAGAGGATTATCCTTTTGCAAATGGAAATGGGTACGCGGCAACTGGTACAAACACGATGTACAGAGGTGCGTTTCTTGTTGCAGTAAATGGCTATTACAACCTATACATAAACGCGGGTAAAGTAAACCGAGTAGTTCCCGCCACATACAATTTGTTTATTCAGTTTTTATTAATCGAATGGTTTTAGATTCAGAACCTGTATAAACCTTTAAGAAATAGATTCCCGCACCCAGTTGCTTAACATTTTCAAATAAAATGGTTTGGTTACCTGCTGCATATTTTTCGGATACTGTTTCTGTAATTACATTCCCTAAGATGTCCATGCAAGCAAAACGTATTTCTGTTGCTTTTGCTAATTGCAATTGAATTCGGAATGATTCGGAAAATGGATTTGGATAAGCATTCAGTGCACCTAATGATTCGTTGTTTTCTTTCAATCCAACAGCAAAAGCATGTGTTTCGCCATATGCGGTATCCGCGCATCCATAATTATTGAATGCAATTATTTTATACACAAATTTGCCCGTGTCGGGAATAATTAAATCTGTTAAAATATTGGATGAGCTGGAATAAGAAGTAGCTCCAATATAATATTGCCATTGTACAGAAACTGCACCGGTTGAAGTATTGGTTAAAGTTAGTTTATTTCCGTTTTGAATATTTTTATAAGAAGCCTCAGGACTTGGATATGCTTCGATATTCATAGTACTCGAATCGCTTAAATTACCCAACGAATCGTATACGTTTAGCTTAATGGCATACGAACCCGGTTGGGTAAAACTTGCGGTTGGATTTAATGTGGTGCTATCCATTTGGCCATTACCAAAATTCCATTTAAATGCGCTTGCCGCGGTTGAATTATTGGTGAGGGCAACCGAAAAAGGCACACATCCTGCAATGCGGTCGGTTGCAAATGCAGCAGCCGGTTGCGAACTAAAACGAAAAGTAATAGAGCTATCCGGATTCATCGTAATATTAGTTATATAAATATTGGTTGCAGCATACGACTTATGCAAGTTGGTGCTTGGTGTAGTAAATGGTGTTAAGTTCTTTTTGTTGGATGTTCCCGGGAATAAATCGCCATTGTTTCCATTGTTTACATTTCTTTCCAGCTCTCGCAATCCATCAGCCTGTAATAAATGCACACCCAAATCCGATGTGTCGTTGTTTACATTGTTACCTGTTTGCGATAACCGACCTGCTTTGTTCGAGTTAATATGCCAAACAGCTAACCCTTTAGCCGGAACATATTTATCAAATCCTTTGTTTTGGCGATTTTCGAGCAGGAAATACTCGTTGGCCATTTTGGTATTGATTCGGAAAGCAAAATTACTATCCACTATCGAATAAGGAATTGTATAATTTCCTATTTCCGTAATCACCGTTGGTTCTCCCCATCCCATGGCAGCTCTCGAAAAAGCATCCATCATACAGGGCGTTTTCTGGTTATTTAACCAAGTTCCGGCTGCCATGATGGTAAAATTACCGGCACCTGCATTGCTGTATCCCGTAGCATACAAATCCGGCAAATCAATGATATGCCCAAATTCGTGTGCGATAACCCCGATACCAACAATGGTATAATTACCCCCATTGTATAACTTCTCAGGAAACATGCAATAAGCACTGAATTTTTTACCATCCTTGGTTGGTGTTTGTGTACTGGATAACGTAGAACGGAAGGAATGAATATAGTTTCCGGCATTTGGCGCACTAGCCTCCTCGGCACCTTGACCTGAATGAATTAATATAACCGCATCAACATATCCATCGCTATCGCTGTCGTATTGTGCAAAATCAACAACCGAATCTGCATCATTAATGGCACCCAACAATAATTTACGGGTAGCTTGTGAATAAGAAGGACTGCTGGTTTTACCATAATATTTGTAGCCGCTATCGGCAGTAAACCAACCATAAATATCGCTTGTTAAACGCAAACGATTCTTTGATGCCTGTAAATAATAATCACGGAAACTTCCGGTACCCGCATTATTTGGCTGGTTCATCAGCATTTGAAAATTTTCGATTGGTATAGTGGCAGGCAAATCAGGGTATTGAACCATTAAGACCAAAACTTTCCTATCTCCTTGGGAAGAAAACACATTCGCTCCTGCTTTCCCTAAATCCTGCATTACCCTTGTTTCTTCTTCAAAATATTGGGTTAACATCGACCGCTGTGCATGGCTATATCTCAAATGAGGGGTAAGGTTAATCGTTTTCTGCAATTGCTTTTCCCCTAAATCAGATGCTATTACGCCACTTAAAACAAGATTACCTGATGCATCCAATCCGGCATATTCATAATTTCCGTTAACTTTATTCAATAAAACCGTATAGCCATTTTCCGTTTCAAGGTAACTAATTGCCTCATTACCCATACCATGAATGGTTAGTAATGACCCATTAGCCTGAACTATGGTATTAGCAACTTGACTTACTCCACAATTAGAGCGCTGCGCATAAATTGGTGAAACAGCAATAAAAAGCAGTGCAAGCGTAGAAACCTTTAGAAATTTGTTCATATTCACTTAGTTTAGTGTTTGGTAAGCGCGCAAAATAATGAAAATCAATAAATTTACTGCACTATCACACATATAGATACAAAAGTTTTACAAATGGATGCCTTCCAAAAAACAAAATAATGAGCAAGCAAGTATTAAATGCAGTGATTCAACAAGTATATCCCGTAACAGATAATACCAAACGGTTCATTATCAGTTGTGTTGATTTGTCTGTTTTTCCCTTTATCCCCGGACAGTTTATTACCATCCATTTTACAATTAACGGAAAGAAAATTAACCGCAGCTATTCTATTGCATCCCCTCCATCACACACAAATAGCTTCGAACTGGTAATTTCACGGAAAGCCGAAGGTGCTGTTTCAGATTATATCTGGGAAAATTTTAAGTCCGGTACAAGTTTGTCCATATCTCAACCCCAGGGGAAATTTAGTTTACCTTCGAAACAGGAAACTGATTTGTGTTTTATTGCCACCGGAACAGGAATTGCACCATTGCGCAGCATGATTTTAAGTTTACTAAACCAAAAAGGTTATTCCCATCAGATTTATTTGATTTTTGGAGTTCGCATGGCCAAGGATATTTTATATCGCGAAGCATTCGAAAACTTGGCCCAAACAAACAAAAACTTTCATTTCATTCCGGTTTTATCTCGTGAAACCAATCCGGAGTGGGAGGGAGAAAAAGGTTATGTTCATGCCGTATATGCATCGCTATTTGCACACTTACCACCTATGACATTTTATTTATGTGGATGGAAAGAGATGTTAAGAGAGGCAACCCAAAATTTACTTACAATGGGATACAAAAAATCGGATATTCATTTCGAAAGTTATGGTTGAATTTCCTTATTTTGTTTGATATAAAGCGACTGCGAAGGAAAGGCAAACTCACATCCCTGCTTTTCTACAATTTCCATAATTCGTAAGTTAATCCATTCTCTCACTTCAATCATACATTCATAATCATTGCCTTTTACAAAATATGAAACCAGAATTTGCAAGGAACTATCGCCGAATTTAACAAACTTTACGGTAGCATCTTCCGTGGTATCAGGATGATTTTGGATTACGGTTTTTATTTCCTGAACAACATTCTTTAATTGATCGCCTGATGTTTGGTAAGTTAATCCGATTTCGAACCGCACCCTTCGCATGATGCTGGAAGTAATATTATTTAAAATAGAATCTACTATTTTCTTGTTGGGAACAATTAGCAAGGATTTGTTAAAGGTTCTAATTCTGGTGGTCCTAAAACCTACATGCTCCACGGTTCCGGAAGTTTCTCCAAATTCGATAACATCACCCTGTTTAAACGGACTATCAAGATATATGATAAAAGAGCCAAGCAAATTGGCAAGGGTATCCTGTGCAGCCAGAGCAACCGCCAGTCCGCCGATACCAAGGGATGCAACCAAAGCAGTAATATTTACATTAAATATAAAACGTAAACCTGCAAATACAGAAACAATAATGAGTACTACTTTGGATAGCTCTTTCAGAAATACAACCAGTTCATGTGAAAAGTTTTCGCGGTTATTTTCATAAAACACCAAAGCAACAAAGTCGACAGCACGCATAACTAACTTTGTACCGATTGACAATACTGCTATCTTATATATTACCAAAATGAGCCAACGAATACCAAGGGTAGTTGCACCTGCCATCGACCATGAGTCGGGGAATTTCAAATGAACAAATGCCAGATATAGAATCAGCAGATAAAGCAATTGTTCTACCGGTTTGCGGGTTAGGGCAACAAACTCATCGGCAAATTGATTATGTGAAAATCTCTTAACAAATAGATAAGCATAACGGCTGATGGTAACAGCAACAAATTTTTTAAACAGAAATCCTGCTAACAGAATTGCAGCAAACATCAATATTTCCTGCAAGGAATTTTCGAGGATTGTATAATCAGGGATATTTAGATCACTCATGAATAAGGTTAACTACTAAAATCCTATACGCTTTCTTCCACCTTCTACAACTTCAGCTTTCTTCAGCACTTCTGTTTTCATCTTCTCTTTATACTTAGTCAGTGCATGAGATAAATGAACTTCGTGTAGTGCTAATATTTGTATAGCAAGTAAACCTGCATTTTTTGCATTGTTGATGGCTACAGTTGCAACCGGAACACCTCCCGGCATTTGCACTATCGACAACAAGGAATCGAGCCCATCCATGGTTTTTAATTTCACCGGTACTCCAATTACCGGTAAAATCGAAATAGATGCAACCATACCCGGTAAATGGGCAGCTCCACCTGCACCAGCAATAATTACTTTCAACCCACGATCCTTCGCACTTTTTGCATACTCAAACATTCGATCGGGTGTTCGGTGGGCAGATACAACCGTGATTTCATAAGCAACACCGAACTCATCTAGGATTTTAGCAGCCTCGCTCATTACTTCCAAATCCGAATCAGAACCCATTATTATACCAACTAAATTACTCATAATTGCTTACTTTTTAGCTATACAAATGTAAGGATATAGCCGAAATTAATTAATAATATTGGAAATAAAGCGCAACCACAATAATTGCATAAAGCAATATTTCCTTCAACCAGAAACGTTTGCTACTGATGAAATAATAGGCAATAATAACACTCATGGGTATACTAATGTATATGATAGAAAAGAGCAATCCGTTATTGTCAGTAAACAAAGAGGCAATTCCAAACAAAGTAAAAAAGGAAATACTTTGTATAATCCTTCTTGTTTTTACTTTGTTTCGAAAGAAATTCTGCTGCAATCTAAAAGCACTCCAAACCGCGATTGGAAACAATATAAACCATGGTGCAAATATTTTATAAGAACGAATGATAGGTTTTAGTTGCAACTGGCTCAAACTTTTTGTTCCTATTTCAAGCATTTCGGGAACCCGATCCGTTACATAAAAAAATACCAGAATCAAATAAACCGGCAACAAAATACCCATTAACGAAACAACAATGTATCGAAGGTTGAAGGAGGTAAAAACCACCACACTTATTAAAATAAATGGAAGAAAAATGAGCAATGAGTAATTAAACATAATTCCCACACCTAAGAACATCCCCGAATCAAGCACCAGCAATAATGGTTTTGGAGATTCGTACAAATAACACAATCGCTGAAATACCAGCATAAGAAAAGTATTCGACAATACCTGGGAAGTAAGTTCATATTGTTCGGCATACAAACTATTGATGAGGATATACATTAAACCCGGCAAAAAAGTATCCTTATACAGGATATCATGTTTGCTTACGGTATAATTTAACATCACGGCCTGAATCATGATGAGAATCATCGATAAAACATAGCTGATTAATATATAATTATCGAATTTTAACAAGGCATCAAATAAAATATTCGAAAGAAATGCATCGTAAATAAACGGATATGGTTTGGCGTTTATAAGCACCGGCAATCGAAACATCAATGCAAAAAGCAATAACAATAAACCTGCAGTGAATGTATTTTGTCTGAATATCTTTAACACTTTTTGAGGCTAATAAGTAACTTTCATAATACTGAATTTTCTGTCCTTTAAAGCGCAAATTATCGAAACATTAGACGAAACCTGTTTTGATTCAGGTGGCATTAATGAAACATAATAACTCATCGATTTAATTAATATTCGGGTGTCTATTTCACCTTTCGGGGTAATAGTACTAATCAAAACATCAGATTCGGGACTGGCATCCAAGCTATAAACCAACGCTACAGAATTGTTGGTATTAGCTGCAACAAAGGATGAATAGTACCCTCCGTCATTCACACTCGACTGTCGCTTTTTTATCACTTCGGTGAACTGTATTTTCGCATCCGCATTTACCGAAAAAACAATTATTTCATCGAAATTATAAACAGTTCTGGAAGAGGATTGAGGAAACCCATTTACATAATAAGTATAGGTTTGTTTGGTTTCGTAAAATTTTTCAGCAAGTACAAGATATCCGCCATCACTTCTCGGAATAATTTTACGGATAATTAGATCATTAAATCCGGGTGAGTTCTCATTTGAAATAACCGAAGTTACCTTGCTCACCATTGCCTTATCAAATGAAAAATATTTATGTGCCTTGATTGCTTCCGTAGCAATATCAATGCTTGTAGTAAACATTCCATCCAGATTATTCTGGTCTTTTTTGGATTTATAAAAACCGGTTACTGTAATACTCTTGTTGTAATGATTCATAACCATTCCTAAATCAATTATATCCATAGAATCTGCATTAAGTGCATACTCCGTTAAATCAACTTGGTTGGTATAAATGCCATAAAGATAAAAATCACGTTGCAGGGATTTTTTCCTGTTGGTATTGCTTTTGGGGAAATCGATTAGTGCAAAAGTATTGCCATCGTTATCGCATTCAAATGAGGTGATAAAAACATCTTCAATTTCAGAAGATAACTTGTACTGACGAGTGTATATAACGGTAAAATCGCTATTGTATGCATTAACCACCAGCACGGATTCGTTTTCTTTTGCAGAGCGCATTACATACATCACATATAATTTCGAACGATCGAGTGACTGCTTGATATAAAACGCATTTTTGTTTCTTACCAATCCTGCATCCACCTGAAATAAAGTTTTTGCAGTTAGCTCACCATTCAAGTTATCATCTGTTTTCCAATACAAAAAATCATATTTATCAATCGGATTATTTCTAACAATACCAAAAATCAATAATCCAGTTGGTTGTAATAAAACTCTTTCAATAACCGAACCGGAAGGCTGCCACAATTCTTTGGAATAATCTAAACCCAGGTTGCTTTTATATCGCTCCATTAACAATTCTCTCGTAAATTCATTGTCTTTGGAACGCAACAGAAAATAGCCACTCGGATTTTCTCCCAGAACCATTGTGTAATTGGTTCTTGACTTTAGCTTTTGCTGATTAGCCCATTCAACAGTTTGCGCCATCGTCGAAAAAGACAAAATCAAGCTTAGTAATCTTAAAAACAATAAAGTCGTTTTCACCTTTGCAAAATACGATTTATGTATACAACAAAAAAGCGGACAATTGCCCGCTTTTCTGTTTTGATTTTTTGTTTTTAATTCTGATAGACCACCTTTTTCGTTACACTATATCCTTCCAATTTAATAGTGACAAAATATACACCTGCTTTTTGTTCGGTTAAATCCAGAACAAATTTATTGTTTGCGGCAGCTGATACACCGTTCAATACGCTTCTTCCTACCATATCTACAACTTGTATTTCGAGTTGCTCGGCCAACAGACTACCAACTTCGATACTTACCAATCCGTTTAAGGTTGGATTAGGATAAAGGGATATTTCGTGTTTTAACCATTCTTCATTTATGCCGCTCTTCACAAATACAAATCCATCACTTTCTGTTTTACAATCCGATACGTTGCCGATAGTTACGGTATATGTACCATTTTGCTGGGCAATAAACATTTTTGACGTTGCTCCGGTAATATTTGCTCCGTTTAATTTCCACTGATAGGTTGCGGCTGTTTGAGAGCAATTGAGTGTATCCGTTGTACCTGTTCTTTGAACTATTGGTTTAACAGGATATACATCAATTGTTACATTCAGTGATGCAGTACTATCTGTTGAGCAACCGGTAAATACCAAGGCACGGTATTGGCGGTTAACCAATGCGGTTACTGCTGTATTGTTGTGGTTGATGGTTGAATTACCACTGGATGCAATAGGAATCCATGGTCCGTTTCCATCTTTATACAACCAGCCTGTAACTACTCCTCCATTAATAAAGCCTGTTGCATTTGCAGTGATGGTTGCGCCTGAACAATAAGCCGATTTAGCAGAAGTTGGCAAAACACTATTTGCATTTCCCTGCAACTGTGGATTTATGGTTAATTGTACGGCTCCTGATGTATCATAACTGCAATTGTTGGCATTGTATAAAAGTGCCCTGTATTCTCTTACTCTAGTGTAGGATACATTGGTAGATGTGTGGTATAAAGTGAATCCTGTACTGCTAATTGTATTCCATCCAAAAACACTGCTGTCTCTATACATCCATTGCACAACTGTACCCGAAAATCCACTCACACTAACAATTGCTGTTGTTCCCGAACAAATAGTTTGTGTATTGGTAACCGGTACAATAGCAAGATTTGAACCTTGTGTTATCAGGTTAATATTAACGGAAGCAATTCCCGAACTATCAATACTGCAACCGGTTGCATTGTTTAATACAACACGATATTCCCTGCTTGTATTGGAAGTTATTACCGTGTTATAATCATTAATGGATGCAGATGTTCCTGCATTGAGGTTTGTCCAATCACCACCTGAATTTCTATACAACCAATGGTTTATGGTATAGCCTGAAGGCGTATTGATAAAAACATTGATTGGGTTACCGGTACATACGGTTGACTGTGATGATTGAACTGCTGTACCAATTACCCCATTTGCAATTGGATTTATGGTAACGGTTGTAATTCCTGTTGTATCGAAGCTACATCCCGAAGCATTTACTACCAATGCACGATATTGACGCGCAATTAACAAAGATGTGGTTGTATTAAAGTCAGTAATGGTAACTGATCCGTTGTTTATTACCGACCAACCATCGGTTACCAAATCTCTGTATAACCATTTAAGAACCGACGATCCACTAAACCCGCTGATGCTTAAAGATACTGCTGTTCCTGAACATACACTACTTGCATTTGCAACAGGGGCTACTGTATTTTGATTGCCATAACCAATTGGATTTATTGATACTGTAACACTTGCAGAGGTGTCAACAGAACATCCACTTCCTTTTGAGATAATCGCTTTGTATTGACGATTTATAGTAACAGATGTTGTGGTTGCGTAATCGTTTACACTGGTTGAACTTGTAATTGCAAAATCGCTCCAAACAACGCCATTGTTACTAACCATCCATTTCTGAATGGTGTTTCCTGATCCGGGTACCATACTGATTGAAACAATATTTCCGGAACAAACTGCCGCGTTTGCTGCAACAGGCACAATGGTTAAATCGTTACCATTGGTTCGGGGATTAATGGTTACATCTTTAATTGCTCCACTGTCGATACGGCAAACACTGTTTTTACGAACAACCAACCTGTATTTTCTGTTGGTTACCGAAGATACCGTTGTATTATAATCCGTTAAAGTAGTAGAAGAAGCATAGAGTAAATTATACCAGCTGCTTCCGCCATTATCACTATAAAGCCACTGTTGAATGCTATTACTTCCAATGCCTGTTCCGGTTAACGGTATTTGTGTTCCGGTACAAACAGATGCATTCGGTGTAGTAATTATAAATGTTGAGTCGTATCCGTAAACCCTATTAGAAATAAATGCAGTATCATTCTTTGTCGTTGTATCTGTTCTACAGGTGGCCGATTTATATACCAACAATGCATACTGGCGATCAATTGGAGTGCTGGTATTGGTGCTGTAATCTGTTATACTGGTAGAATTCAAATACATATTATTCCACTTACCTGAATAGCCATCGCGGTATAACCAAGTACTAATAGTTGCACCACTTAAATTAGATGCATTTAAACTTATCGAAGATCCTGTACAAATACCTTTTGATCCGGAAACGGTTGTTCTGGCTAACGTATCACTGCCATTAATAATCGGATTGATAGTAACTGCAAAAGCTGCTGAGGTATCAATGGTGCATGAACTTCCTTTTAATATCATGGCCCGATATTTTCTTATGGTTTGATTTTGTACCGCCAATGTTTGAGAAATACTTGTTAAAGCACTATAAATGATATTCCAAGAACCATCGTTGTCGCTATATAGCCAATATTGAATAGAATTTCCGGAACCCGGTGAAACACTTACATTAAAACTTGCACCGGCACAAACATTTGAACTTCCTGTTGGCGTAACGCCATTTTCGTTTCCATAACTTCTTTGGCTTATACTAACATAAGCAGGGGCAGAAGTATCAATCTTGCAAGTTGAAGCTTTGTACAAAACAGTACGATAACCTCTTGTATAAGTAGAGGAAGATGTAGACGCAAATTCTGAGAATGAAAAGCTGGTAGTTGGCGTAATGTATCCTCTGTCGATCCAATTACCTCCGTTGGTATTATAAAAGAATCGAATAATAGAGGTATCGGATGAAACATTCATGGAAACATTATAACTACTACCCATACACGAACTTGCAGGAACAGTAGGGAAACGTGAATTATTGTTGCCAAGAACAACCGGATTTATGGTTACCGTTAGTTTAGCAGTTGTATCATATTTACAGGTTGTATTGTTATTGATAACTGCAACATAATCTCTTGTAACAGTTGCTCCAATATAGGTATTGTAATCCGAAATATTATTCGAATTGCCATCCACCAACACATTCCACTTTCCTGCATTGTCGCGGTATAACCATTTCAATATCGTATTCCCTGAACCGGCAGAAACCTGAATATTTTGCACTGCGTTACCGGCACAAACAGTTGTTGAAGTAGCAGTTGGTACTTTTGTAATATCGGTTCCATTTGTTTTTGGTGTAATGGTTACCGTAAGGGTATTGGTGGTATCGTAACTGCAGTTTTTAAGTAATAAAACCCTGTATTCTCTTAAAGTAACAGTACTCAAATAAGTATTATTATCGGATACAGAACTGGCACTTCCGGTATAGAAAGTAACCCAACTTCCGCCATTGTCTCTGCTCATCCAACGAATGATGGTTGCATTAGAAACACTAATACTTACATTTAGTGAATTGCCCGAACAAACTATGGTATTTGTGGTGGTTGGGGTAATCGCTATCATGCCACCTTGGTAAACGCGTAAATAAACGCTATCAATTTTTGATGAATCTGCATTGCAAGCACCTGTATTAATAATAGCCCTGTAATATCTCCAGGTAGATTTGGTAACTCCTGTTGAAGTATGCGTGTAAGAAGTTGAAGCACTCGATGGAATTACTTGCCAGTTGGTGGCATTTCCCTCGCTATACAACCATCTTTCAACCGTTCCGCTGGTATTTAAGGAAACAGAATTTCCGGCACAAATGGTATCGGTAGAACTAATCGAAACATTGGTTAAGCCATTGCCATATGTTTTGTTTTTAATGTAAACATTTTTAACATTCTTTAAAGTGTCGTTGCTGCAGGTAACACCTTTTAATACAATAGCAGTATATCCTTTGGTAGTTCCCGGAGGATAGAGTGTGTTATAGTCTGTTAACGAATTGTAAGCTGTATTTCCTGTGAAAGTTTTCCATGCTCCAAAATTTTCATTGTATAGCCATTTTACGGTTGAGTTACCTGACCCGGGTGTAATACTTAGAGTGATTGAAGTTCCGGTACAAATGGTGTCGAGACTGCTTATTTTTAATGATGTATCGGTACCATTTACTTTTGGTTTAATATTAACCATTACAGCTTGTGAGCTATCAAAATCACAAGTTGAGGTATCCGTAATTATAGCACGATACAAACGATCGGTTATGGTTGTAACCTGCGTAGCGCCATGGTTAAAGCTGGAAGAATTGTATGCATTATACATATTGTACCATGGTCCATTAGTACCACTATCACTGTATGTCCAACGGTATACTTCATTTCCATTACCTGTTATAACACTCACGTTTACGGAAGAACCTGCGCAAATGGATAAATTGTTTGCGGTTGGCTTAACTGCTCTGCTTCCAATATTACCGCTACGGCTATTGATTAAAACCGTAAAAGTTCCAGTACTATCTGTGCGACAAATGGAGGTATTCGAAATAATTGCGCGATACGAACGACTGGTTGGTACACTAACATACGTGTTGTTATCTGTTAAACTGCTCGAGCCGGTTGATGAAATAAAATCATTCCACTCGCCATTGTTGTTGCTGTAAATCCATTTTGTTACAGAATAACCCGAAGGCAAACCCGAAACGGTTACATTGATAGGTTTTGTATAACAAGAAACTGCACGCGGACTTTGCGGTATAATGGAATTCATGTTTCCAATTGCATTGGGAGAAATGGTAACGCTAACTGCACTGGTCGAATCGATAGAACAAGTAACTGGATTGGTAATAACTGCTCTATACGACCGATTCACAGAAACCGGTACATTAACATTATAATCATACACCCCATTATAGTTAGTAGTGTAGCCAAAGTCGGTCCATCCTTTATTGTCTGTATTCATCAGCCATTTTAAAATGGTACCCGAATACGACCCAAGGGTTAAATAAGGTGTGGTGTTTGCATTACAAACATTTGAAACATTACTGGTTGGATTAATAGAAACAACCCCGATGGTACTTGGATTTATGGTAACACTGTAAATGCCTGATGAATCATAACTGCATGTATTGGTATTGCCAATAATGGTACGATACGAACGGGTGGTGGTTGTAGCTACAAAACTATTTGTATGGCTTATGGAAGTAGAAGTTGAACTTGGAATATCCAGCCAATTGCCATTCATATTATCCATGTACATCCATTTACGAACCGACGAACCACTTGGCAAGGAAGAAGAAATATTTGCACTAATGGTTGATCCTGAACAATACAATCCGCTTGAAGAAGTTAAAGCAACCGAATTTGCATAGCCATACGACCGTGCATTAACCTGTACATTTACCGAAGCTGTGGTATCATACGAACATCCGGAAGTGAGCAAAATAGAACGATAACTTTTAATTGTGTTACTGATTACATTGATATTACTCTGACTTAAGGATGAATTGGAAGTTGAATTAGCTAGTTCCAACCAATCGCCACTTGTGCCATTGCGATAAATCCATTTATGAACAGTTCCATTGTAATTTACTAAACTCACACTATAAGTGCTACCACTACAAACATTTACTGTGCTTGCGCTCGGTTGAACCGATGCAGCATTTCCATAAGTATAAGGTTTTATCTGAAGTGCTACTAATTGTGTGGTGTCTATTATACAAGTTCCTGTTCTTACTAAAAATGCACGATACTCTCTATTTGTTGGAGTCTTCACATACGTGTTGTATTCATACAAATAAGTAGATGCGGAGCTGCCATTAAATTCGGTCCAGTTGCCGCCATTTTCGCGATAAACCCATTTCTGCACGGTTCCAGAATAGTTATTTAAATAAATCGTTATCGTATTTCCGGCGCAATTAACGGTATTGGTTGTTACCGGTGTAATACCACTTATCAATCCGTTTTCAAGTGGCGAAATGGTAACCATTACACTTGCAGTGGTATCCACTGTACAATTGTTGTTATCGTTAATTACAACTTTATATTCTCTTTGGGTGATTGCAATAACACGGGTATTACTTGCACTTTCATTATAGGTAGTACTACTTGATGAAATGTTTTTCCAATCGCCTCCATTATCCCTGTACATCCATTTAGAAATACTTAAACCGCTTGCGGAAGACGTTTTTACCTGAAAACTGGTACCGCTGCAAACGGTACTTTTATCAACGGTTGGAACGATGGCGTTGTTATTTCTTCCAATACGTTGGTTGATATTGGCTATTAATGCATTGGAAGTATCGTACTTACATAAACCGCTGTTAAATAAAATTACGCGATAGGTTTTTGATGGATTTACCGAACTAACATAATCTGATGTGGTTGTTGATCCGGAACCAAAAGTATTCCAACCCATGGTTGGTAATTCGCGACCAATCCAATAATTAACCGTATAATCGGCAGGTAAAACTACCGTTAATGGATAAGAGTTTTGGTTGCAAATAAAACTTTGCGAAGAAGTTGGATTTACCGCGATGTTTCCTCTTGATAATGGATTAATAGTAACCATCATTTCATTGGATGTATCAATGCGAAACGTTTCCAGATTTTTTACCAACGCTTTATAATAACGGATGGTAGTTGTTGTTAAATTTGAAGTATAGCTGTCGTTAAAGGAAGAGCTGTTTTGAAAAGGAACTTCTGTCCATGTAGTAGCATTATTGTCTTTAAATATCCATTTACTTACCGCATAATTTGCACTTAAATCGATGTATCCACCAACTGTAGCGCCAACACAATAGGCAGGTTGATTAATGGTAGGTGTAATATTCACCTTACCTCCTGCAACCGGCATTTTAATATTTACTTGTACCTCCGGCGTGGTATCTATCCTACAAAGTGCTGTATTGCTAACAACAGCCTTATACGATCGAAGGGTGTTTACGGATACATTGGTGTTATAATCATAATAGGTAGTACCCGATCCGCCATTTATCCAACTTCCTGTATTGTTATTGCGGTATAGCCAGTTATTGATATTTAATCCATTGTTCAAAAATACTTGTATCTGAGCTCCGGAACAAACTTCCTGTAAGGTGGTAAATGGCATCGAAGTAGTTGTAATTCCCTTGATATTTGCCTTAATGGTATAAAATACCGAACCTGACGTATCATAACTGCAAGAAACGGAAGAGTTATTTATTACAACCCTAACTTCGCGGTTAATATCCTTGATTAGATTGCTATTGCTGGAAACAGATGCGGATGATCCGGATCCGAAACTATTCCAGTTGCCATTTACGCTATCTCTATAATACCATTGCGTGCTGTTATACCCTTGTAGTTGAAACGACTGAGAACTACCCGCACAAACGTTCACTTTCGAGCCTGTAATTTTAGGTAGTACATCCGGTAAATTCCTTCGAAGAGAAGCGTTAATCATTACATAAGAAGCATCGGAAGTATCAGCAGTACAAAACTCAGGATTCTTTAAGATAACTTTATATGCCCTTTGTGTGGTTGCAGTAACTAAGGTATTACTGTGACTAATACTTGAGCTACCCGACGAAAAGCTTCTCCATATACTATCGTTTGCATCTTTATAAATCCAGTTGCCAATTTCCAATGGCCATTCAACCTGCATACTAACGGATGATCCGCCACATATGCTTTGCTGTGTAATTGTAGGTTTGATATTTACATTGTTTCCTGCAATGGATGGATTTACTTTTATTCCGATTAAATCACTGCTATCCATTTTGCAATTGGTTGCATCCTGCATAACCACTCGGAAATCCCGGTTTAAAGTACTGCTTGTAGATGGTAACGAAAAAGAAACAGTTTGTGAAGTGGTATTGGTGTAAACATTCCAATTACCTCCATTGTCGCGGTATAACCACTGTGATTGTTGTATGGATTGGTTCATCATACGCAATGTTATGGTTGAACCCGAACATACATCGTATACCGAAGCCGACAACTTTACAGAAAGATCATTACCGTATGCATAGGGAATAACAGTAACATCGACACCCAATGTTGTATCATTGGCACAACTCGACGTGGTTATAATTGCTTTAAAAGTACGCAATGTACTTGTTGTTCCTGTACTCATAAAAAAACTGGCGTTATCAGAAGCCGAGTTATACACTTGCCACGATCCTGTATTGTTGTCGCGGTAAATCCATTTAGATACCGGCAAACCGGTTGCAAAAACAACCACGGTTGAACCTGTACAAACTGTTGTTGCAGATGCTGTTGGTTTATAATTAGCTACTGCGCCACATTGGGCTTTCCCTGTTTGTGGAACTAGTAGGATACTGATTGCTAGAATCAACAGATTCCTAAAAAGGTTGTAAAAGTTTGTTTTCATATTGGTACTCATTTAAATGTTCAGGGAGTGGAATTCAAACTTATCCAATAAAATGCTAATTAGAATACGCAATTCAGCGTATTTATACCAATTGCAGCCAACCAAGACCAATGGCTACCCTTAAAAAAGAAAATTTAAAAAGGTGTGCTCAGTGCTTTTTTATAAACCGATAAACAACGATTTCGAGCAAATACATGATCTACTATCGGTGTAGGATAATCGGGTGTATGTAATTCAGGAACCCATTTTAAAATGTACTTATTTTGTGGATCAAATTTTTTTGTCTGTAAAGCAGGATTAAAAATCCGGAAATATGGCGCAGCATCGTTACCGCATCCTGCTGCCCATTGCCAGCCTCCGTTATTGGCGCTGAAATCATAATCCAATAGTTTCTCCGCAAAATATGCCTCTCCCCATCTCCAGTCAATAAGTAAGTGTTTGGTTAAAAAACTGGCAACTATCATTCTTACTCGGTTATGCATAAAACCGGTTTCATTCAATTGCCGTATTCCTGCATCTACAATTGGATAACCGGTTTTACCGGTGCACCATAATTGAAATTCAATTTCGTTGTTTCGCCATTCAATCCTATCATAAGCTTCCTTAATAGATTTACCTTCATTAACTTTCGGAAAATGAAACAAGATCATTTTATAAAAGTCGCGCCAAATTAATTCATTTAAAAAAATATCGCTAATTGCTGCAGCTTTTTTGACCTTTTCGCGAATGCTGATGGTTCCAAAACGAAAGTGAATGCCAAGGTGTGAAGTACCATCAATTGCAGGATAATCGCGTTGATTGGCATAGTTAACAACCAACTTACGCTTGATATCTTTTGATGGAAACAAAAAATCTGTCGACTCAAATCCCAATGATTGCAAAGTCGATATAGGCGATTGCTGCTCTGTTTTATATAAGTTGAAGAAATAATTTTCCGAAGGATAAGAACGAACCATAAAATCATTTAAACATGTTTTCCATTTTCTGGAATAGGGTGTAAAAACAGTATATGGCGTTCCATCGTCCTTTACAATTTCATCTCCTTCAAAAATGCATTGGTCCTTAAATAAGTTAAACGAAGCGTTGTGTTTTGTTGCGGATTTTTCAATTAAACTATCCCGGTTAATGGCATACTTTTCGTAATCCCTATTTGCAAAAATATGTTTGATTTGAAACTGGCCAAACAACTTTTTCCATGCATTTTCAGGCGTATCATGCAAGACCAATAAGTCGCTACCCAATTTATTCAATTTTTGCTTTAACGAAACGATGGTTTCATGAATAAACTGAACCCTTCTATCCTTAGCGCTACTTAAATTATTTAAAATATGGGCGTCGAAAATAAAGATTGGCAATACAGGTAAACCGCTTTTCAGCGCATGGTATAACCCTGCATTATCCTTTAATCTTAAATCGCGGCGAAACCAAAAAACAGAAATGGGGTTTTGTTCCATGTTAAGCTATAAACAAAAGGAACCTGAATATGTTTAGCGGGTGTTGCGGATTTTTTGTTCGATTCCGGAGGTAGAAAATCCGGGTAAAAAATCAATTGTTTTTACTTCTCCGCCTTTTGCAGTAACGATATCGTATCCCACAATATCTTCCGGTTTATAGTCGCTGCCTTTAACCAAAATATCCGGTTTTACCAATTGGATTAATTCGTATGGGGTATCTTCATCAAATAAAATAACAGCTTCAACAAAACCAAGTGAAGCAAGAATTTGCAACCTGGACTGTTCATCTTGAATAGGTCGGTTTGGTCCCTTTAGTTTACTTACCGAAGCATCTGTATTCACGCCAATCACCAATTTATCGCCCATATCGGCAGCCTTTGCCAGATAATCTACATGTCCTTTATGCAACAAATCAAAACATCCATTGGTAAAAACCACCTTGCTGTTTTGTTGTTTCCACTCCTTCAGTTTGGTAAGAAGTGCATCTTTATCCTGACAAATTTTTGCTAGTATTTGTTTGCTGTGATTCATTTCAATTTGCCAATTGTTTGCGTTCTTTAATCAACGTATAAATTAACGAAAAACTTCCTACAACCAATATCATAATCATTTGCATGCCATGCGATACAAATCCGAAAATACCACCTGCCACGGAAGATACACCATACAATGCCAATCCCTTAGCAACAAAAATATGGTACGCGCCAATGCCACCGGAAACCGGAGCTGCAAAACCAAAAGTACCTACAACCAATATACTTAAAGTAGCTGCCAAACCAATATTTGCAGTTTCGTCGAAAGCCATTAAATAACAATAGGTATTAAAGAAATACAATACCCAGATAAAGAAGGTATATCCAAAAAAAGCAAGCGGACTTTTCAATTTAAAAACACTGGCAAATCCATCTGCAAATCCTTTAAGCATGTTTAGAATTTTTGTAAATATTGCTGACTGCTTAAATACCGGCAAAAATTTATAACCTCCAAAAAACACCAAGACCAATACTGCCAAGATCATTAAAATTACTGTACTGTTGGCACCTTCCATTTTATGCAAGAAAGGATTAAAAAAAGTATCGTTAAAAAAACCAAAGAGAATATCAAATTGCAGAAGCAAAACCAAAGCGGTAACCAATAGCAAAACAAGTAAATCAAATACCCTTTCGACCACAACTGTTCCAAGCGACTGATTAATCGGTATCCGATCGGTGCGATTTAAAACACCACAACGACTTACTTCGCCCATACGAGGAATGGCGAAATTAAAAAGATAACCAATCATTACGGCATTATATGCATGTATGGCTGAGGGCTTTTTACCAAGTGGCTCAAGCATCATGTTCCAGCGTAATGCCCGGAGCAGGTGACTGACAAGCGAAATTATAATAGCTAAGGAAATCCAGAAATAATCAGCGCTTACAAAACCTTGGATAACTTTGTTGTAGTCGAGTTCAAGATTTACAAATGCAAGTGCCAGTAAACCCAAACCGATGCCCAGAAAGAGGAGGAATTTTGCTATGGACTTAAAATGGTCTTTCAAACCGTTAATCGGTTATTATGGTCGGGATACACTGCTACCGGTTTGTGCTTTTTAGCTTCTTCAAAATCCATTATTCCATAGGAAATAATAATCAAGTGATCGCCAACAAAACCTTTACGGGCAGCCGGTCCATTGAGGCAAATAACACCCGAATTGCGTTCGCCTTTGATGATATACGTTTCGAGGCGCTCGCCATTATTTACGTTTACCACCTGAACTTTTTCGTTCTCAATCATGTTTGCCGCTTCCATCAATGCTTCATCGATGGTAATGCTTCCCACGTAATGTAACTCAGTTTCAGTAAGTTTAGCGCGGTGTATTTTGGATTTTAAAACTTCTATCTGCATAAAAATCGCAGCAAATGTAGGTAATATTTTTTGATATTGCCTTGGTAGCACAGAAACACTACCTTTGTAGCTTCGGAATATTGCAAGAATCAAGCTTTTCAAGCCAATTCAGCGATATTAAAACTTGGAGAGTTGTCAGAGTGGCCGAACGAGCGCGCTTGGAAAGCGCGTATACTGTAACAGGTATCGAGGGTTCGAATCCCTCACTCTCCGCCAACCAAAAGGAATGCCCGTTTTCGCGATAGCGAAAACAGGCATTTTTTTTGAAGCACGCCCAAAGTGCTCCATTGGCCTCGTGCGTATGGGCACTTTAGGGCGTGCGGAGAAAAAAATGCCTAAAACGAAGCGTAGCGTAGTTTGGGCATTCCCTTTTGGTTGTTGCCTCCCCAAAACGGGATCATGAAATAATCCCTTTTAAATTGAATGATTTTAAGCACGACTAAAGTGCTAATTGATTAGTATTTCTTGTTTTGAGTTACAAACTCAAGACAACTAGAAAAAAATGCCTCATACGAAGCGAAGCAAGTATGGGCATTCCCTTTTGGTTGTTGCCTCCCCAAAACGGGATCATTTAATAATCCCGAAAATAATTTAATGTTTTTGCAGCACGCCCAAAGTGCTCCTTGATTAGTATTTCTTGTCTTGAGTTACAAACTCAAGACAACAAGAAAAAAATGCCTCATACGCAGCGAAGCAAGTATCCTTCTATGTGTGTATAGAAACCATTCCCAAATTAGCTATTTCCACTGTTGCTTCCTACCTTTGCGGTCCTTTATTCATTTTATCTATTATGAAATACGATATTACCATCATCGGTTCCGGACCCGGCGGATATGTTGCCGCGATTCGTTGTGCCCAACTTGGATTTAAAACGGCTCTGATTGAAAAATACAATACCCTTGGTGGAACTTGTCTCAATGTAGGTTGTATTCCATCCAAAGCCCTGCTCGATTCCTCGGAACATTACGAAAATGCAACCCATCATTTCAAAACACATGGAATTGATATTGGAGGCGAAATCAAAGTTAACCTGAAACAAATGATTGAACGCAAGAACGGCGTAATCAAACAAACTTGTGATGGTATTGATTTCCTCATGAAAAAAAACAAAGTGGATGTTTACAAAGGCATGGGGTCCTTTGTTACAAAAAATAAAATTAAAGTTAGCGGTGATACTACTGTTGAAATAGAAACAGATAAAGTAATCCTTGCTACCGGCTCCAAACCCGCTTCCTTACCCGGACTGGAAATTGACAAGAAACGAGTAATCACGAGTACGGAGGCATTAAACTTGACTGAAATACCAAATCATCTTATCATAATTGGTGGAGGTGTTATCGGATTGGAATTGGGTTCGGTGTATGCACGATTGGGTGCTAAAGTTACCGTTATCGAATATACTTCTTCCATTATTCCTACCATGGATGCTGCACTGGGCAAAGAACTGCAACGTGTTTTACGCAAACAAGGATTCGAATTTCATTTTAACCACAAAGTGAAAAGTGCCAAAACAAAAGGCAAAGAGGTTACTGTAATAGCAGATAACGATAAAGGGGAAGAGGTACAATTTAAAGGAGATTATTGTTTGGTTTCGGTAGGAAGGAAACCATATACGGAAGGTCTTGCTTTAGAAAATGCAGGTTTAAAAACAGATGAACGCGGAAGAATAGAAACCGATATACATCTTGAAACTTCTGTTAAAGGTATTTATGCAATTGGTGATGTAGTTAAAGGAGCAATGTTGGCACATAAAGCAGAAGAAGAAGGTGTTTTTGTTGCCGAAACTATTGCCGGACAAAAACCCCATATCAATTATAACTTGATTCCCGGAGTGGTTTATACCTGGCCTGAAGTTGCCGGTGTGGGAGCCACAGAAGAAGAATTAAAGAAAGCAGGAACGAAATACAAAACAGGTTCGTTTCCGATGCGAGCATTAGGTCGTGCACGTGCCAGCATGGATATCGACGGTTTTGTTAAAATATTAGCAGATGCCAACACCGACGAAGTTTTAGGTGTTCATATGATTGGTCCACGTGTTGCTGATTTAATTGCCGAAGCAGTTACTGCCATGGAATTTCGTGCCAGCGCCGAAGATATCAGTCGCATGAGCCATGCCCATCCAACCTATGCCGAAGCAGTGAAAGAAGCTGCTCTTGCAGCCACAGGAAACAGGGCATTGCATATGTGAGGCTTGCGATATTGGTTATTGGGCAGTGGGCAGTGGTCATTAGGCATTGGTCATTTGGCATTTGGCATTAGTGGTTTCAATATAGCTTTCGTAAATTCGTAATATTATCTATCCGCTACCCAAAATTCGTAATCCGTAATAATACCAATCCGCTACCTTAATCCGTAATCCGTAATTCGTAATAAAATTAATCCGCTACCCAAATCCGTAATTCTTCATTCTTCCCCCGGCTTGCAACAATCCTCCACCTTTTCGGTATCGGCCGAAACTTTCGGACTCAAATATGGAATTCCCAAATTCAATCCACGAAGGATAAAAACACATCCAATTAATACTGCCAAATAAGGGACCATTTTGGTGATTCGTGTTCTAATTTGAATATGAATGAACTGTCCGGCCATACTTACACCAAACATCATTGGTAATGTACCCAATCCAAACAAGGCCATGTAAATTGCTCCATGTAAAACATCTTGCGTGGCAACCGAACCTATCAAACCAACATACACAAAACCACAGGGCAATAAACCGTTCAGCAAACCAATGACAAAAAGAGAGTAAAATGTTTTTTGTTGAAACAGGCGCATCAAGGTATTACCTTTAAGCAATTTAAATGGATTACCAATTTTGCGTTCGATGGTTTTGGAAGAAAATAAAACCATTATGATAATGAGTATTCCTGCACCAATACTAATGCTTTGCTGCATGCCGGCAAGTTTTAATCCAAGACCAAAAGCACCAAGTAATATTCCAAGTATAGAATACGTAATGATTCTACCCGTATTATAAATTAATCGACCTGTTACTTTTCCTCCTATTGAGTCACCGACATCCGGTAATGCCAAAGCAATGGGACCGCACATGCCCATACAATGAAAACTTCCTAAAAATCCGGTTAAAAAAGCAGTAATCCAAAGTGCCATTTTACAGGTTAAATTCTTTCAACAACTGATGCTTACCCGATTCATCTTCCCATAGGATAGTTACTTTCCATGGACCTTTAGCCAATGCACTAACCGAATATTTAAATGGTTCGTTATAGCTACAGCCCACTTTAATAGAAAAATCTTTGCTCTTATCCGAAGGTCTGTAAAAAAACAAATCTCCTTCCATTTTGTTTATACTGCTATCCAAGGCTGTAACCGTTAACATTGCGGCATTAGAATCCAAATCAATATTTACCAACCGATACGATTCCTTACTTTGGTCGATCTCTTCTTGGTATTTTATTCCTTTCTCATAATAATCGGCATCCACCAAATCCACATTTTGCTTCATCATAAAAGTTACGCATGCAATAATGAATAGCATAAATGCAACGGTAAAAATGGTAAGTTTATGTCCCCAGTTTAATTTCATATATTTAACGAACCGGACCAACAAAGTTGGTTTCCATTTCTTCGATTACTTTATTATTCGACAACAATTGAATTGTTGCTTTTGTATTGTTCTTTTTTATATCGGATTGGCTACGGATAATAAAAAACGAACCTTTCATGATATCTCCTTCTTTTAACACTGCATCGTTTTTATTGCGGTCAACCATTTTAAGTTCTGCACCATCCGGTGTTACCAATACCAATTCGATATGTTGCTCTTTAAATGTTTTATTAATTACTTCAAAATTATACATATTACTTACATGTGTATCATCTTGTTGTTGGTAAGTCATACCAGGTGTTCTCAAAACAGTTAAATCCACTTCCTTCCTTGTTACCAAAAAGTAAATCAATAACGAAACCAAAATGGTAAGAATTACAACATAAGCTGAACTGCGGTATGTAAGCCGTTTCGAATGTCCTTCAGCAATTTGTTCCTGAGAGGCATAACGGATTAATCCTTTTGGTTTGTCGATATGTTGCATCACATCGTTGCACTCATCAATACAAGCAGTACAATTAATGCATTCCAACTGTGTGCCATTTCGAATATCAATACCAGTTGGACAAACATGAACACATCGTTTACAATCCACGCAGTCGCCTAAATTTTGTTCCACTGCTTTTTTTCGCAATCCTCTCGGTTCACCACGAATAAAATCATAAGCTACCACGATGGAATTTTTATCTAGCATCAATCCTTGTAATCTACCATAAGGACAAATCACAATACAAACAATTTCTCTGAATTTGGCATATACTACATAAAAGGCTATGGTAAAAATTACCAGTGCTATAAATTGTCCTGTGTGTGCTGCAGGACCTTCGGTAACCAGTTTCTGCAATTCATCGGTACCTATTAAATAAGCAAGAAACGTATTTGCAATCCAAAAGGATAGAACAAAAAATAAAATATGTTTGGTTGTCTTTCTGAAAATTTTGTTGAAATCCCATGGTCCATCGTCTAACTTCATTTGCGAGCGAAAGTCGCCTTCTATCCAGTACTCAATTTTCCGAAAGAGCATTTCCATAAAGATGGTTTGTGGACAAGCCCAACCACACCATAACCTACCAAACAAAACGGTAAATACAATTACAAAAACAACAAAAGTGAGCATCAGTAATGCAAAAAGTGGTAAATCCTGTGGCCAGAAAGGGATACCAAAAATGATAAATTTTCGCGAAAGAATATCCAGCAATAAAATTGGGTGGTCGTTGATTCGCAAATATGGTCCTGCAAACATCAATACCATTAATGCTATTGAAAACCAAGTTCGTCCATTATACAAGGAACCTTTTGGTTTTTTTGGATAAACCCATTCGCGGTCGCCGCTTTTTTCATTAACCAGGGATATGGTGTCTCTGAAATGTTCGTTGTTACTAGGGGTTGCTATATGGCTCATTGTTCCTTTATAAAAAAATAAAACACGGTTGTTTATCAAAAACAAAGTTCATGAAAAACAACCGTGTTACTGAAAATTATTTACTTGCAGAAATGGTAGTATCAACAACAGCTTGCACCGAAGTTGAATCCATTGCCATTTGACCTTGTGGTTCTTTTGCACCCGGAGGATTGGTTCCTTGCAAAGTTAAAATATAACTTGCCACTTCCTGCATTTGCGATCCATTCATACTGTTTTCCCAGGCTACCATTCCTTTGGAAGGAACCCCATATTTAATGGTTTTAAATACATCTTGTATGGTACCACCATGAATCCAATAAGCATCGGTAAGGTTTGGTCCAACTTTACCTTCGCCTTTTTCTCCATGACAAACGGCACATTTGGTCATAAACGTTTCCTTCCCATTGGAAATTAAAGCTGCATCTTTAAGCATAACCACACTGCTTTCATCCACCAAATTTCCTGCCTTTTTCACATATTCTTCTTTGGCGATTTTAGCCTCGGCCATTTGGTTTTCGTACTCTTTGGCTTGCAAAGGCGCCATATTCAATACATGGTATACAATCAGATAACCGATAGCAAATACCACAGTACCATAAAATAACACATTAAACCAAGGTGGAATTGGGTTATTGAGTTCTCTGATACCATCAAAATCGTGATCTAACTCCACATCCTTTTCAGCCGATAAAGGTTTTAAAGAAAGGAATTTTTCCCACATAGTAAGTTCTGGTTCCGCTATTTTCTTTTCTTTTGTCGACTCGTTTTTTAATAACTGTACTACTTGTTGCAAAGTGAATACAACCATTAACATAACAATAGAAAGAACGATAATGATTCCGATCAAAACCGTGTGAAAGGTTATCATGGGTTGAGTAGCTGCACCGGTTGCAGCCATAGCCGCAAAACTGCTTAGCATTCCTAAAATTATTGCTATTTTTTTCATGTTTTAATTTTTAATTTTCTTTATCCAGTGGCATGTTCTTCATTTTTTCGATATAGGATTTATCGGCCTTAAAAACCCAAACCAATAATCCAATAAAAAAAGTGAGAAAAATGAACATAGAAGTAATCAAATAACCTTCCATCCCTGTAACATGCTCTAAAAACTGTTTCATAAATTTTATGGTTTGATAGATGCAGTGTTTTGTTTTTTGATGTCGGTTCCCATGCGTTGTAAGTAGGCAATAACTGCTATAAGTTCTTTGTTACTTTCGATAGCAATACCATCTGATTTCAAATTTTGTGTGATGGCATTTGCCTGCTTCATTAAATCATCGTTACCGGATGCAATTTCTTCGTTGGTATATGGAACACCTAATGTTTGCATTGCCTGTAATTTTTTGGGTGTTGTTTCCATATCAATATTCTGTTCAGCTAACCAATCGTAAGCAGGCATAATCGAACCCGGCGACATGGTTCTTGGATCGATCATATGATGGTAATGCCAACTGTTAGGGTACTTACCACCTTCGCGCATTAAATCCGGACCGGTACGTTTCGAACCCCATAAAAATGGATGGTCATATACATACTCGCCGGCTTTTGAATATTCGCCTTGGTATCTTTCTGTTTCACTTCTGAACGGACGAATCCATTGCGAATGACAAGTATTACAACCTTCGCGAATATAAATATCTCTACCTTGCAATTCGAGCGGTGTATAAGGTTTAACACTTGCAATGGTTGGAATATTAGATTTGATGGTAAAGGTTGGTATCATTTCTACTGCACCACCTACCAAAATCATTACTACGGCGATTACAGTAAACAAAACCGGTTTTTTCTCTAAAACTGCATGCCAGAAATCGCCCTTTTTAAATAAGGTGGATTTGTCAAGTGCAGGTGCTTCTGCCGGTTCATTTGCAACCAGTTTTCCCTGACCAATGGTTTTTACTATATTATAAATCAAAACCAAAAATCCTGCGAGATACAACAATCCACCAATCGAACGAACAATATGCAATGGCAGAATTTGTATGGTTATTTTCAAAAATTCAGGGTACTGCAATGTTCCTTCTGCAGTAAATTCCTTCCACATTAAACCTTGCGTAAATCCGCTCCAATACATTGGTATAGCATAAAATACTATTCCCAAGGTAGCCAACCAAAAATGCACATTCATCAACTTCTTCGAGTAAATCGTGGTATTAAATATCCTTGGAATTATCCAGTATAACATGGCAAAGGTTAATAAACCGTTCCATCCCAATGCTCCAACATGCACATGTCCAACTATCCAATCGGTAAAGTGCGCAATGGCATTTACATTTTTAAGTGAAAGAAGTGGTCCTTCGAATGTTGCCATACCATATGCAGTTACACCAACAGCAAACATTTTTAATATTGGTTCATCCCTTACTTTATCCCAGGCACCTCTTAAAGTTAATAGTCCATTAACCATACCACCCCATGATGGAGCAATTAACATAATGGAAAAGGCAACACCTAAAGATTGAGCCCAATCAGGTAAAGAGGAATACAATAAGTGATGTGGACCAGCCCAGATATAAATAAAAATCAACGACCAGAAATGCAAGATGGATAGTTTATAAGAATAAACCGGACGGCCTGCGGCTTTAGGTAAAAAGTAATACATCATTCCTAAAAAAGGAGTAGTTAAAAAGAATGCAACCGCATTGTGTCCATACCACCATTGTACAAGTGCATCCTGCACGCCGGCGTAAACCATATAACTTTTAGTAAGACTGATAGGCAATTCTATTGAATTAACGATATGCAAAACAGCTACCGTTACAAAAGTTGCCAGGTAGAACCATATCGCTACATACATTTGTTTTTCGCGACGCTTAACAATGGTCATAATCATGTTTAGTCCAAACACAACCCAAACCAAAGCAATTAAAATATCGATAAACCATTCCAGCTCGGCATATTCTTTTCCGGAGGTCATACCCAATGGAAGGGTTATGGCTGCTAACAGAATGATGAGTTGCCATCCCCAAAAATGTATATTACTCAATAAATCACTATACATCCTCGCTTTACATAACCTTTGTAAAGAATAATAAATACCCATGAAAATGGCGTTTCCAACAAAGGCAAAAATGATTGCGTTGGTATGCAATGGTCTAATGCGCCCAAAAGAGGTGTATTGGTTGCCAAAATTTGCAGCCGGTTCATATAATTGAATAGCTGCCAGTAGTCCTACCAACATACCAACAACACCAAATATCAGTGTTGCAATGGCAAAGTTTCGGACAATCCGGTTGTCGTAGTTGAATTTTTCAATTTGCATATCGTGAATTTATTTTATTGTGCTATTAATGTAACAAAACTGTAATATTATAGAATTAATAAACATGAAATCGCTTAGGTTACAGTCTGATTTTTCTCAGTTTCTTCTGTTTTTGGTTTGATGTCGTCGAAAAGTATGCGCACGGATGGTGTATAATCATCGTCTAACTGTCCGCTCCTCACAGACCAAATAAAGGCAAGTAAAAACACTATTGCGAGCAACAAACTACAACCAATTAAAATATATAAAATACTCATTGTAATCCCCTCAATTTTGCATAAACCTTGGTACAAATGGTTGTAAATACAATTACAGAAACCGAACTAACAGGCATTAAAATTGCGGCTATTAATGGAGATAAAATCCCTTGTACCGCAAAACTTAATCCAATAACATTATATATCAGGGAAATTATAAAACTTATATGAATAACTGTCAAAGTATTTTTACTGAATTGTAAAAAGGCAGGTAAATGATTAAACTTACTTGCGTCCATGATAATATCGGATGCCGGCGAAAAACTCGCAGTATTCTCTGTAACCGAGATGCCTATATTTGCTGCTTTTAACGCTCCTGCATCGTTTAATCCATCTCCAATCATAAGTACCTTTTTGTTGGATTCCTGAAGGTTTTGAATGTACGTTAGTTTTTCCATAGGAGATTGTTTGAATAGCAATGGTGTTTGGGTACCAAATATGTTTTGCAACGTATTCTTCTCCTTTTGGTTATCTCCGGATAGCAAACAAATAGCATAGTTACGCTGCATTTCAGATACCACATCCTTTAAACCATCTCGATATACCTGAACAAATGTAAAGTAACCTTTTGCTTCTTTGTCGATTGAAATATATACCTGTGTTGATTGATTCATACCTTTGTTTTCTTGAATTTCTACTTGACCGAAAACAAAACTTTGTGAGCCTACCTTAACTGTTGTATCCGCAAATCTTGCTTCCATTCCATTACCGGGAATTTCATGGAAATCCTGCATCGATACTTTTAACCCTTCGGTTAAAAATTTCTTGATTTGAAGACTTAACGGATGCATAGAACTAGAAACCATCGTGTAAATTTTATTTGCATCATCCTGTGATAAAGGCAATCCTTCATAAGCAATTTCGGATTCCCCGGGTTGCGTAATGGTGCCTGTTTTATCGAACACAATGGTATCGGTTTTTGCCAATTGCTCCACAACACCTGCCGACTTAAGATAACACTTATTGTTACCGAGTACGCGCATGGCAGTTCCAAGTGCAAACGGACTGGATAATGCCAAGGCACAAGGACAGGCAATAATAAGCACTGCTGTAAATGCCGACATGGCAAGCTCTGGTTTTACTAACAGCCAGTAGGCCGCAGATCCAAAAGCAATCACTAACAAAATAATGGTAAAATATTTGCTCACTGTCAATTGAAATGTTTCTACCTTACTTTCTTGGTCCTTGCTAAAATTTTCGTTGTTCCATAATTGGGTCAGGTAGCTTTGCGAAACCTTTTTACATACTTCAAGTTCAATTGTTGGTCCGGTTTGCCTACCGCCTGCATAGATTATTTCGCCCAATACTTTTTCAACCGGTGCCGATTCGCCCGTAACAAAACTAAAGTCGATATGCGCTTCCCCGTTTAACAATATGGCATCTGCCGGTATTAATTCCTGGTTGCGAATAAGTATGCGATCTCCAATTTTTAGGGCATTAACCGGAACTGTTGATTCCAATCCGTCGTTAATTTTACTAACTGCTACCGGAAAATAGGATTTGTAATCCCGTTCGAATGAAAGGGTATCAAAAGTTTTTTGCTGAAACCATTTTCCAATCAGAAGAAAAAACACCAAACCGGCATGTGTATCAAAATAACCTATCCCGGTATGGGAAAATACTTCGTACATGCTCCTGAAAAAAAGCACAAAAATTCCGAGTGCAAGAGGAACATCAATAGGAATATGCCTTTTACGTAAACCATTGAATGCATTCTTAAAATAATCTGCAGCACTAAATAAAAAAACGGGTATCGATAATGCGAAATTCAAATAACCAAACAAGCGGGAAAAAGTAGATCGGGTAAATTCGTCTAAGCCAAAATATTCAGGAAAACTGATCAACATGATATTCCCAAAGCAAAATCCGGCAACCCCAATCTGATAACTCAACCTTCGGTTAACTTCTTTCTTAACTTGTGTTTCAATGTCATTTAAATTAATGGCAGGTTCGTATCCAACGGAAGTTAGCAATTCAACCAATTTTCGCAGGCTATATGATTGGCTGCTATAAGTAACCGAAACAGTTTTCTTTAAAAAATTAACCTGTGATCGGTGAATATTCTTTTCTATTTTATATAAATTTTCCAACAACCATATGCATGAACTGCAATGCATGGTAGGAACAAAGAACGTCACCTTTGTAATGTTTTCATCCTTGTAGTCTAGCAGTTTATGTTGTACTTGAATATCATCTAGGTAATTAAACCGATGCGTACCAACCGGATTGCGGCGACTGATACCCGGAGAGGTTTCCAAACTGTAATAATCACAAAGGTTATTTGAGCTTAACAACTCGTAAACATTGCAACATCCGGTACAACAAAAAACATGGTTGTCGAATGGGATTTCTTCGGAACAGATATCTCCGCAATGGTAACACGTTGATTGGGTTGAAACAGTTGTCATTTCCGTATTTTATCCGATAAAATTAGCTCGCAAAATAATGGTTACCAAAAGTTGCTATTATGATAATCCTTGTATACATATATAAGATAAATCATATTATCATTCAACGATACGGTAAAATTATTACCGAGACCATAAATTAATGGGGATTTTTTTAAAGAATACATTAACCTTGTGGTTAGATTTAATAGAATGAGAATGAACAAATTAATATTTATATTTTTACTGGCGCCGATTCAATTTTTAACCGCACAAACATCCCTTCCTGCGTCCTGGAATTTTTCCAATCCCGGAATCACAAGTGTTCCTAATGGTTGGACCTTGATGAATACTTTACCCGCTTCAACCGGTGTACAAACCTATGGTTTCGGAATTGGAGATGCGTTATCGTGTCGTTTCGATGCTGCCGGAGAATATCTTATTGTTCATTTTGCCGACAAGCCCGGACCATTATCCTATTATGTTAGTCCGCAAAATGCAGGAAATCCATGGGTAGGCCAATTTGATGTGCAACAAAGCGATGATGGAAATACTTGGTCTACTTTAAAATCCTTTACCTATGCTGCAACTACAACTACCAATTTTACAGGTGGCAAGCATACCGAAAATAATATTTCCGCAAGTGCCCGATTTATCCGTTTTATGTTTACGACTAAAACATCCGGAAATTTTGCACTCGACAGTGTGTTAATTCTTTCCGCTCCACCACCAATTACACCCAGTATCAATGTAAAACAATCCGGAAACAACATCATTCTTGCTTCAACTTATATAAACGGAAAATCAGCTTCTACACCATTCACCATCGAAAACAAGGGTACAGTTCAAACCCTTACAATTTCAGGAATTTCAATTTCCGGACCTGATTCGGCCGATTTCTCGGTTAACAATGTTCCTGCTTCCGTAAATCCTTTGGGTAATGCAACGTTCAATCTTGCCTTTTCCCCGGGCTCAAATGGATCGCGAAAAGCAATATTGCATATTTTGAGTAACGATCCCGATAAATCAGACTATTTTTTTAACCTTTATGGTATCGGAGGTAACTTTGCAAGCGAACCAATTTCTGCACCAACATCCATTGCAGTAAATAATATTAAAGCGTATGGATTTGATGTACAATTATCTGCTGCATCCAATGCTCCCGAACATTATATCATTCTTCGCAAACAAAACAATATCGCGATTGATTTTCCTCTGGATGGTACTACCTACAAAAAGGGAGATTATATCGGAAATTCGCAAGTGGCATACATTGGTGATACGGTTACTTCTTTTAAACCAACTTATATTCATGCCAACACCGGTTATAGTTTTGTGGCTTTTAGTTTTAATGGTCCCGCAGGATTTGAAAACTACCTTACCACCGGTTTAGCCAGTACCTATGCGAACACAACAGGTAAAAATATTGGCAATTATTATAGTGGTATACAGGGTTCAAACAGCAATCTTATCTCCCAACTCACCTCTAAAATTAATCTGCACGATACCATTTATTATAGCCAGTATATTTCTCGTTTTGTAAATCCGTTTCTTACCAGAGATACCAGTAACAATAAAAAAATTGTAAACTGTGTATATACTACTATCCCGCAACATTATACCGAACCCTTTCAATGGTGGAATGGTAGCAATGGTGCAAGTTTAACAAGGGAGCATACCTATCCGCAGAGTTGGATGCCCTCACGTAGTGCACCAAACTGGCCGAATGCAGCTAATGGAAGAGAGTTTCCGGAGTACAACGATTTGCATCATTTGTTTCCGGCCGATCAACAATACGGTAATGGCGTACGATCCAATTATCCATTAGGCGAAGTAGTATCAAATGCACAACCCTCCCCATCAGGCATAGGTAAACTTGGAAAGGATTTAAATGGCGCAACAGTTTGGGAGCCAAACGATGCACATAAAGGAGATGCTGCACGTGCCTTGTTTTACATGTGCGCAGCTTATCACGGAATCAATAGTTTAAATTGGTCGCTTCCACCTCAGCAAGACCAATCTGTTTTGAAAAAATGGCATTTTCAGGATTTGCCGGATAACTGGGAAATTGCACGACATGAATTTATTTACGCCCAACAACACAACCGCAACCCTTTTATTGATAGCGTAAACTTTGTTTGTCATATTGATTTTAGCAATATGTCGCATATATCAAATCCCGGTGTTTGCGGTGTAAAAGAAAAGATGTTGCAAATAGCCAGTCCTGTTGGTGGTGAAGTATTTATCAGCTTTAAACCAGGAGCCTCCGACAGCATCAAATGGATAAGCGAAAATATTGATTCTGTCAAAATTGATTTATTTGTTGCCGATACATTTAACCAAACCATTGGAAATTATAAAGCCGATTCACAAAAAACATATTGGCAAGTTCCGGGAAATATCCTATCGGATAAGTGTAAAATAAAACTGAGTGAAATAAACGGAAATATATCGTCTATTAGTCCGGGATATTTCTTTATTGGTATTTACGAAGGTTTGGAAAATTTACAACTTGCAAGTTATATCCGGTTATACCCTAATCCTTCAACCGGTTTGGTAAGACTAGAAATTCCAACAGGTTTAACTGTAAATAAAATTTCCATTAAAGATATCACAGGCAAAACAATCATGCATTTAAATAATAAAGAAGAAGAATTTACTATTTCGACATCCGGTATCTATTTGGTTGAGTTACATACCAACCATGGATTTGCATGCAAGAAACTGATAGTAGAATAATATTTCAATTCATTTTACCTTAACAATTCTATGCAAACACGCGACATTCATCAAACTGTTTTGTTTCAAACTACAGCGCTCGATTTGTACAATTGTATTCTGGATGAACGAATTCATAGTTCATTTACAGGTGCAGAAGCAAAAATTGAAGATACAGAAGATACCCCATTTACTGCTTATGACGGTTATATTGAAGGCAAAAATATGGTGCTTGAACGGGGTAAAAAAATAGTACAATCATGGAAGGCCAACGAAGAAGAATGGCCGGATAACCATTATTCGGAAGTAGTATTTTCATTAACCGACACCGAGGATGGAGCGAAACTGGATTTTTATCATACCGGAATTCCGGAAGTGATTGCAGATAATATAGAAAAAGGATGGTCGGAATATTATTGGGAACCATTAAAATTTTATCTCGAACGATAAGCAGGTTATTTTCTTACTTATTCACTATAATTAACTTACCTACTATCTCGTTTTGTTTTCAGCAATTCGCTATTATTTTGCTTTATTTGAACCTTCATGTTGTTTAAAAATATAGTCGGGCAAAATAAGATTAAAAGCAACCTTATTCAGGGTGCAAATTCAGGTAGAATAAGCCATACCCAACTGTTTCTTGGTCCGGAAGGTTGCGGAGCCTTGCCTTTAGCTGTTGCTTATGCACAATACATAAATTGTTTGCAACCACTTGAAGACGATAGTTGCGGCGTTTGTTCATCATGCATCAAATATGAAAAACTGATTCATCCCGACTTGCATTTTACGTATCCAACAATTGCGGTTGAGAAGAAAAAAACATCAGCCGAATTTATTACCGAATGGAGGAATGCGTTTACCTTAAATCCATACATTAGTGGCATGCAATGGATTTTTACGCTTGATGATGAAGGTAAAAAACAAGGTAATATTACTGCCGACGAATGTCGTGATATCATTAAAAAAGTAAGTTTAAAAGCGTTTGAGGCAAAATATAAAACCATTATCATTTGGTTGCCTGAATACATGAGCCAAGAAGGAAATATTTTACTTAAATTACTGGAAGAGCCGCCCGAAAGAACGCTTATTATTTTGGTGGCACAGGATTCGGAAAAGGTATTGGCTACCATTTTATCGCGGGCGCAAACCCTAAAAATCCCGCATTTATTGGATGAAGACATCAAGGCCGAATTGGTTAACAATTATCAAATAGCAGAAGCTGAAGCCGAAACCATAGCAAGGGTAGCAGAAGGTAATTTGGTTATGGCGCTTTCTTTGTTAGAAGCAGGAAGATCGGATTACCACGAACTTTTCGTAGAATGGATGAGGGCTTGTTATGTACGTGAAATGAAAGGAATGAACGTTTTGATTGATAAAATTCAGGCTACCGGACGGGAATTCATTAAAAGTTTTATCGGTTATAGCTTGTATATGCTTAGGGCTGTGCTGCTTAGCAAGCATGCCGACCCTGCTTTAATTAAATTAAGCCAAACCGAAAAAGACTTTATCACCAAATTTTCTATGGTATTTAACGACAAAAATATCGAGTCAATTTCCCGACAATTAAATGAAACACATCGTGAAGTAGAGCGCAATTCGGACCTTCGTATTACCTTTTTAAATCTTTCTTTATATATTAGCAGACAATTGATCAGGCAAAAAGCAGGATCAAACTAATTTTTACCATTTATAACTACGGAGCTTAACGTCTCCGATAATTGAAATTTAACCAATGGGATGTGGATCAGGAGGGTGCAGCACAGGTGGATGTGGAAGCGGAGGATGTAGCAGCGGTGCTTGCAACAAATTAAATACTTACGACTGGCTTTCCACCATGGATATGCCCTCGTACATGAAGCCTTTCGATATAATCGAGGTGCGCTTTAAAGGAACACGCAAGGAATTTTACCGCAATACAAACAACCTGGATATTACCAACAACGAGATGGTAATTGTTGAGATGGAAAACGGGTACGATATCGGACATGTTTCCTTAAAAGGCGAATTGGTAAAACTGCAGATGAAAAAAGCAGGTATCGCAACCGATGCAGAAGGTATCCGTAAAATTATCAGAAAAGGAAACGAAACAGATAAGATTCGTTACAAAGAAAACCAGGAACAGGAAATCCCTGTTATGTATAAAGCAAGGAGTATTGCGATGGAACTTGGATTGAGCATGAAGCTAAGTGATGTTGAATACCAAGGCGACAAAAGAAAGGCAACCTTTTATTATACAGCAGATGAAAGAGTAGATTTTCGTGAGCTGATCAAACGTCTTGCTGATTCGTTTAAGGTGAGAATAGAAATGCGTCAAATCGGATACCGCCAGGAAGCCGGAAGATTAGGCGCTATCGGATCTTGTGGAAGGGAATTATGTTGTTCAACCTGGTTAACTGATTTTAAAATGGTGCATACTTCTGCTGCCAGATACCAGAACTTGTCTATCAACCAACTCAAACTTTCAGGCCAATGTGGTAAACTTAAATGTTGTTTGAATTTTGAATTGGATGCCTATACGGAAGCATTGAAAGAATTTCCGGATGACGATCATCTTCGTTTGGAACTTGAAAACGGACCATATAAATTTATGAAATCCGATATTTTGAAGCGTACCATGTGGTTTGTTCCTTTAAATGAAATTGGTGGTGAATGGCTTGGATTAAAAGTTGGAAAAGTAAAAGAATATATGGAGCTCAATGCCAGAGGTGAAAGACCTGCGGTTGAGAAGCCTAAAGTGGAAGTTAAAGTGGTTGAACTTGAATTTAAGAATGATATGGGAACGGAAGATATTAACCGTTTGGATCAAAGAAACAAGAACAAGAATGCTCCGCGTAAAAAACCAAACCGTAACAACAACAACCGAAACCGCAATAACCCAAACCGTCCTAATCCTAACCAAAACCGAAATCCAAAGTAAAATGAATTTACTGCGTGCTTTCTTACTTTCGGGAATATTTCTGCTACTTTACTCCTGCGATCCTGCAAGGATTTACGATGATAATAAGTCAATTGGAAACGATAAATGGTACTACAAGAACACCCTCCCGTTTGATGTTCAAATTATTGATACCAATACATGGTATGATGTTTCCGTAAATCTCAGGATAAGCTCAGACTATGCTTATAACAATATTTTCCTATGGCTTTACACCACCAATCCCGATAAAAAAACAGATAAAAGAAGAATAGAAATCCGTCTTGCGGATGAAAAAGGCAAATGGTTAGGCAAAGGATTAGGCGATATTTACGATTACCAGTTTCCTGCTATACAAAAAGTAAAGTTTCCGGTAAGTGGGTTCTATCGTTTTGAACTCGAACAAAACATGCGCGACGACACCTTAAAGTTTGTGAAATCGGCAGGCATTCGTGTTGCCGAAACAGCTGAATAATAGTACTTAGTGTTTAATTACTAAGTGTTTTAGTACTGGGTGTTTTGGTGTTTGAGTTCGTCTTACCTTAAGCTTTTCTTTTGACAAATCCCGATTCTTACCTTAAATCCCCTCAGGGATTATATATCAGTAAAAGAAAATAATGCATTACATCCAAATCCCGTCAAGGTTTCACGGACGTGACGTCATTAGTGTTCGAAACCTCATGAAGAGTTCCATAGGTGAGATGCTTTTTCAGGGTTTCCTCCACACAAGATGACGATTTCTTTCATTAGAAGATTATCAAGTTGCAATTCAAACCTCAGTTTGGCAATTTTATAACTGGCGATTTTGTTTCTTTTTTTGAACACAATAATCAGCATGGCTAATATCATCGTCATATAAATCATTACTTTCATTCCATTCTCAGTCCTTGACACCAAATGATTAAGATTGAGATGTTGTTTGAGGAACTTTATAAAGACTTCAATTTCCCACCTCTGCTTATAGATAGCTGCTACCTCTAATGCCGATAGTTCTTTGTTGTTGGTAATAAACCAAATCGGCTCCTTACTTTCTTTGATTTCAGCTTTTACGATTCGGAAGTTTTCATCACTCCATTTTTTCCCCCGACTCATCAGTTTGCAAACTATATCTTCTTTAATAATTACAGAATCACGACTTGTAGCTCGTTTTACTTTCGATTTTGATACCAATTGATAATTGTTCGTTTTGTTTAATCTACCCACATATATAAATCCCTCATCGCTAAACTTTGCCAAAGCCTTTCTTGATTGAACACCTCTATCAAAGGTTATTATGCTTTGATTAATATTCAATGAACTCAATACCGTTTCCGGGATGGCAATATCATCACTTGTTGCTTCTTTTGCGGTGAATATTTTAACATGACACGGCAAAGAGCCTTTTAATCCAATGCCAAGCTTCATGTGTCTTAGTTTAGGATTACTGCCCCCACTACGCAGGCTCCATTCTACCAATTTTGCCGAAATGGCAACAGAAGTGGTATCTACTTTAACAATAGCCTTATGTTCAGACAGTTCTTTATTAAACACTTCGAATAGTCGGAGAAAAATTTGTTCGAAAAAATCTGCATTCATCGTAACTATCCGATCTCGAATTGAATTAAACCGAGTGCTTTCTTTAAAGCCTGAAAGTGTTTGAAAGGAGGCATGATACACAAACTCTTCCATTACTCTTAAACTAACACGATTGGCATGAAGCATTGAGAAAAGAATTAGCTTAAAGATGGTAATGCCTGATAACTTTTTTACCTGATGATCAACGTTAGTCTCTGCAGCTAGAAACTCAAGCTCTGAGTCCGGAATAAAGCGAAGGAGATCACTTAATTGCATATATCAAAGTTCTCCTTGAGCTAACTCAATTTAAAGGAAAACTTCTCTACAAAATTATCTGCTGTATAATGTTTCGAACACTAATGACGTGACGTCCGCGAGAACGTGTTGTCAAATGACAACTGACTAATGACAAATGACTACTGACTAATGACTACTGACCAATGACCAATGTCTATTACCCTACTTCCCCTTAAACTCCGCTTTTCTTTTTTCAATAAACGCAGTAGTTCCTTCTTTAAAGTCTTCGGAACCAAAAAAGTTACCGAATTCATTTATCTCCACATTGTTGCCATCCAGTTTCTTTTCATAGAATGCATTTACACAATGGATTACCGAAGAAATAGCCAAAGGTGATTTGGTTTTTATTTTATTGAGAATTTCTTCGCATTTAGGAATCAACTCTTCCAAGGTAACCACGTGGTTAACCAACCCTAAACGGTAAGCATCTTCTGCATTAATAGAATCTCCGGTCATTAGTAATTCCAATGCGCGACCTTTTCCAATGAGTTGTGCCAGTCGCTGTGTTCCTGCATAACCCGGTGTGATACCTAAATTCACTTCCGGTTGACCAAATTTTGCGTTTTGAGATGCAATACGAATATGGCACGACATAGCCAATTCATTTCCTCCTCCCAAAGCAAATCCGTTTACTGCAGCAATTACGGGCTTTGGACATTTTTCCACCGCATTTAAAACTGCATGTCCTTCGGCACTCATTTTTGTTCCTTCTTCCACATTAAAGTTTGCAAATTCTGCAATATCTGCTCCTGCAGCAAATGCTTTAGGACCGGCTCCCGTTAGAATTATTCCCTTAACAGAAGGATCATCGTAAGTACTAAGAACCGCATCCCGTATGTCCTTTAAGGTTTGTATGTTTAATGCGTTTAATTTCGGTTCGCGGTTGATGGTGATGTACATGATTTCCTTTTCAACCTTGGTGAGTATCGTTTGATACATAATTGCTGTGCTCATTTTTTATACGTAAACGTTAATTTTAAAATTGTAAGCTTCTTTATTAAAGCTGCGCAACATTAAGCGGATTTTTTTAATAAAAAAATCGTATTAATCATACAATATCAACCGAGAATGTTGAAAAATAAATTAACTAACAAATTTATACCCAACTCCGCGAACAGATTGGATATACGTTGGGTTTTTCGGATCAATTTCAAAGTATTTGCGGAGGGCAAGTATGAAATTATCAATGGTTCGCGTATTGGGAATAACATTATAATCCCAAACTACCTTCAAAATATGTTCTCTGCTTACAACCTGGTTCTTATTTTCAATCAGCAACTTCATGAGTAGAATTTCCTTTTTTGTTAAATCCAGTTTCCCATTAACTCCTTTTGCTTCGTAGCTTTCGAAATTAATCCAGTTATCACCAAACTTTACTTCTGTTCCTAATTTGTTCTCTGAGTGTTGTTGTAATTTCTGGTTTTTATCAATCAATTTCTTAATTCGCAACAACAACTCTTCCAAGTCAAATGGCTTGGTTAAATAATCATCGGCACCTTTTCTTAAACCATTTATTCGATCGGCAGGTGTGTTTTTTGCTGAAAGAAATAATACCGGAACATTGGCATTGTGCATGCGAATATTTTCACAAACCATTAGACCATCCATTTCTGGCAACATTATATCCAATACAACCAAATCAAATTTCTGGTTCCTGAAGTCTTTCACTGCAGTATTTCCATCTCCTGCAACATGCACGAAATAACCTTCCAGCTCTAAATTCAATTTAAGTGCATGCTGAATATGCTCTTCATCTTCAACAACGAGTATTCTATATGGCATTATATTTTGCAAATGTAATTTCGAATATAGTGCCTTTAGGTTGGTTGTCTTTGATTAATATCTCTGCCTTCATAAGATTTAACAGGTTTTTTACAATAAACAAACCCAATCCTGTTCCTTTCGACTTTCTGGTTTGTTCGTCGCCTGAACGGTAAAAACGTTTGAACAAATGCTTTTTATCCTCATCCTGGATTCCAATACCGGTATCCGAAACCGAAAGATACGCTTTGTGGTTTTCCGTAAATACCTTTAACTCAACTTTACCATCTGCACCTCCATATTTGTTTGCATTGGATAACAGATTGGTTATCAATATTTCTAAACCGGTTGCGTCTGCTTCTATAAATACTTCCGGTTCGATCAAGCAGCTAAACCTATGGTGTAAGGATCGGGGTAAAACATATTTTTCAAATGTTTCAGCCGCAACGGTACTCAAACTAACTTCGGTTTCCATCAACTCAAATTTTTTATTTTCAAGTTGTGCAGCCATGAGAATATTGTTCACAAGGTCTTTCAACCGTATCAATTCACTCAACGAATTTCTTAAAATGAGCTTCGACTGTTCCTTATCCAAGTCTCTTTTCAACAATGTTTCGATGTATAATTTTACGGAAGAAAGCGGTGTTTTCAATTCGTGGGTTATGGAAAGCATGAAATTGTTTTGTTGTTTATTGAACGACAATCGGGTGTGCAAACTCTGGTAGATCCATACAATTCCCCAGATTAACAACAACACCATCACTATACCTTCCGCCCCATACATATATACATTACGGGTTCGCTTTAAATCCAATTTATCGTATTCGCTTTGCAGCGGACGAATCAAAAAATAATCCATTGGATTTGCTTGTTTTTCCGATTCTACAAAAACTATTTCCAGCAATGGGAAATTAAATTTTACATACTCTTTGAGCTGGTTTGTATCGCGAAAAAGTTCCTGCGCAATTGCACCCGAAACATCGCTACTGGCCTTATAACAGAGCAATTCGATATTTTCCTTTCCGGTTTGGTAAATGGTTTCCGACGATTGAATATGTGCAATTGTCCACCACGTAAATGCTGCAATAGCATACACAGAAACAAAAGCGAAAATTATTCCGGGCTTATTCATGCAAATGGTACATAAAGGACCACAATATAGATTAAATATTCGAGCCTCAAAAAGCGTATCTAATTTCATTTCATTTGGCCGAATCCTTGTTGTATTTATGCAATCTTTTATTAACTAAACCTTTATCTTCAACAAGGTGGATTTTAAAAAACGAAACAGCTTATTATTTGCATAATGCCCGGCTTAACGGGCGCAGCGGCATCCTCCTGAAGTTTGTGTACTCGCAAACTTTAGGAGATACAGCGTAGCACGTGACCCCGCTGTATTTATACAAGTTGAGGAACGAAACGTAGTATAAAACATGCTGGGTAAGCCCCAAATTATAAGCAAGCGAAAAATATTACACCTTAAATATTTTAGGATTTAGGCGTGGTATTTGCTGCGAAGCGTTATTTTCGCACCTTATGTCAGAAGAGCTATTTAAGAAAGTTGTTTCCCATGCCAAAGAGTATGGTTTTGTTTTTCCTTCAAGCGAAATTTATGATGGATTAGGAGCAGTATATGATTATGGCCAAAATGGAACTGAGCTTAAAAACAACTTGCGCCAATATTGGTGGAAAGCAATGGTGCAGATGCACGAAAATATAGTAGGAATTGATGCCGCCATTTTTATGCATCCTAAAGTTTGGAAAGCCAGCGGACATGTGGATGGCTTTAGCGATCCAATGATTGATAACAAGGATTCGAAAAAAAGATACCGTGCCGATCAATTGTTGGAGGATAAAATTACCCGCTATGAAAAAGACGGCAAAACAAACAAAGCGCAAGAGTTGCAAACTGCACTCGACCAAGCATTGCTCGACAATAATTTAGGTGAACTTAAAACATTAATTGAACAACATGAAATTGCTTGTCCGATAAGTGGCACCCGCAACTGGACAGAGGTACGCCAATTTAATTTGATGTTTGCAACCGAAATGGGAGCAATGGCAGAAGATGCGGATAAAGTATACCTTAGACCGGAAACAGCACAAGGAATATTTGTAAACTTTTTGAATGTTCAGAAAACCGGCAGGATGAAGATTCCATTTGGCATAGCCCAAACCGGAAAAGCATTTCGAAACGAAATTATTGCGCGTCAATTTATTATGCGGATGCGTGAGTTTGAACAAATGGAAATGCAGTTTTTTATCCGTCCGGGTACCCAACAAGAATGGTATGCATTTTGGAAAGAGGCGAGAATGAACTGGCACCATAAACTTGGTTTTGGCGAAAACAATTACCGTTTTCATGATCATGTTAAACTAGCCCATTATGCGGATGCTGCCGTAGATATCGAATTCAATTTCCCATTTGGATTTAAGGAAATGGAAGGTATTCATAGCCGAACCGATTTTGACTTAAAAAATCACCAGGAATTGTCGGGCAAAAAGTTACAATACTTTGATTCTGAAATAAACCAGAATTATATTCCTTATGTAATCGAAACGTCCATCGGACTCGATCGTTTATTTTTGGCAACTTTATGTGCATCGTATAAAGAAGAAGTAGTTGGTGAAGGCGATAAGCAAGACACTAGGGTGGTATTAAAGTTACCTCCATTGTTAGCTCCGGTAAAAGTTGCCATCTTCCCTTTGACTAAAAAAGATGGATTACCAGAAAAAGCAAGGTTGTTGATGGATGAATTAAAATTAGACTACACCTGTTTTTATGAAGAAAAAGATGCAATCGGAAAACGCTACCGTCGGCAAGATGCAATTGGAACGCCATTTTGCATAACCATCGACCACGAAACACTTGAAAACAATACCGTTACCATTCGATATCGCGATACCATGGTTCAAGAAAGAATTGCCATGTCGAAAATAAAAGAAATACTTGCCGAAGAAATGAACTGGAGAAAGTTATTATCTTAGTACCATGTTGCTGCAAACCGAAAATCTGGTAAAAAAATACAAAAAGCGTACGGTGGTCGACCACGTTTCCTTTAATGTTAACCAAGGAGAATGTGTTGGATTACTTGGGCCAAATGGGGCCGGTAAAACTACTTCGTTTTACATGACCATTGGTATTGTAAAGCCGGATGAAGGACGTGTTTTGTTGGGAGAAGAAGATATTACTTCAATGCCCATGTATAAAAGAGCACAAAAAGGATTGGGTTATTTACCACAAGAAGCATCGGTATTTCGTACCCTAAGTGTTGAAGATAATATTCGGGCTGTACTTGAAATGACCAACCTTAAAAAATCAGAACAAAAGGAAAAAACAGAATCTTTAATTGCCGAATTTGGTTTAGAAAGGGTGCGCCATAACCTTGGAAATGTGTTGAGTGGTGGCGAAAGAAGAAGATGTGAAATAGCACGCGCGCTAGCTGTAAATCCTAAATTTATTTTATTGGATGAACCATTTGCAGGTGTGGATCCAATTGCTGTTGAAGACATACAACAGATTGTGGCAAAATTAAAGCACCGCAATATCGGTATTTTGATTACCGACCATAATGTACATGAAACCTTATCTATTGTAGACCGTGCTTATTTGTTGTTCGAAGGTAAAATTCTAAAAGCCGGTACCGCCCGCGAATTAGCCGACGACCCAATCGTTCGAAAAGTATATTTAGGTGAGAATTTTGTTCTCCGGTAAGAAAATATAAAACCAGTTTATCCCGTTGGGAGATCTCTGTTGGGGTAACCCTTGTGGTTACCCTTTTGGTTACCCCTAAAAATTACCCCAACCAATTTCATTAACCAATTCTTCATACCAAATAAACCTTTAATAATTTATTTCAAATGAAAATTGTCTTCCCTCCATTTCGCGGGATTATTTTTAATATAATTACCAATTCGTTGAAATGAAGTATGGTTGCGTATAATGATTTCATAATAGTTGCGTTGCCATAATTTTCCATCGAACGGTGGCCAATTCAATGTTTTAACGCCACGGATATATTCAACTGTTACAATCGATAAAAATGCTCCAATGATATCTCCAACTGTTTTTTTCGTTTCTTTCATCGTCGTTATTTCATTCGTCGTTGCTTTTTTCGTCGTCGCTTCTTTTGTCGTCGTCGTCGTCGTCGTTTCTTTTGTCGTCGTCGTCGTCGCCGTCGGGGCAACCCCTTGTGGTTGCCCGCCCTCCAATATCAATTCACTAGTATTATTCTGGTTGCGGGCGACCACAAGGGTCGCCGCAACAGTCGCCGCAACGGTCGCTTTAACGGTCGCTTCAACGGTCGTCGTTTCAATCGTCGTTTCGTCAACAATTTCTAAAATTGCATGAAAATGATTTGGCATAACTACAAATTCATGCAATTCGACATTTTTAAATCTGTTTGGTAATTGTACCCATTGATTTGCAACCATCAATCCGGCTTCGTTTAATAGCATTTTTCCGTTTTCAATTTTTCCGAAATAATGTTTCCTGTTCTGACAGCAGGTTGTAATAAAATATAAACCAGCTTGCGCATAATCATATCCTTTTAATCGAATCGATTTTCGCCGGGGAAGTAGTCGATCGGAAGTTCTGTGATTGAAGATAGGCCTGTTCATCAGCCTACAAATTTGGCAAAAAAAAAGTTTCTACAAACCCTTTCGTTAGCAAGAATCTGAATAAATTATCGTGATTTTAATTTGGTAATATATTGAAATGTTAGCGTTGCTTTTACTAAAAACAAGTTGACTATTTATATCCCTTGAACAACTAACCTCCCCATTCACTCCTCATCCATCATCCATCATCCATCATTCATTCCCGCATGTAAAAACTACGTCGTACCTCCTTGTTTTTATCGCGCGGGATTAAAACATTCATCATTCAAATCCTCCACCATTTCTTCCTCTTAAATCCAACAAAAACACCCTCTTCTCTTTTTTCTACTAAATACGTTTCAACATAATCTCCCATGGAGCCTCTTCCGGTTTGCACATCAAATTTGTGGCGGTGCACCGGACAAATCAATTGACCTTGTTCGCACCATCCGCCGGCTCCAAATCTGGCTCCTGCATGCGGACAACGATCGTCCATGGCATAATAATTTTGACCATCGTAAACCAAACAAATACGTTTGTTTTCAACTTCTACACTTCTAACGGAACCCTTTAACTGAGGCTCACTTCCATGTAATTTAAAATCGTAAATTTTTATCCAACGCAAGTGAATACGGTTTAATTAATGAACCAAAACAGGAGTTAACATAAGCTTTATTTTTAAACTGGTTTGGTCGTTTTGCATCAATAAAATTAAAGTGTCGCGCTCAAACTTTTCGATAAGCACTATTTTCTCTTTTTGCTCTTTTCCGGTTCCTGAAATAAAGCGAATGGCGTTCTTCTCCATTTCCCAATTTCCTTCCGAATTAGCGGATTGATTTCCGGTTATATACGACCCGTCCTCTTTAAACTGATAAATATTCTTCATCAGGATATCCCTCAATTGAAATTTTGCAACTTCAATTTCATTGCCTTTCATGGTATCGGTAATTACGGTTGATTCCTTCTCGTTAATAAACTGCACATCACTTACCTGCCATGTTCGACATAACATTTCTCGTTTTGCATTTCCGCAGGATATTAGCATGGAGAGCATTCCAAAAATCAGAATTATTCGCATATGGATTGGTTTTGACTAAGCAATTCTACTCAAAAAAATTATTTTTGCCCCACTTTAAAACAGACTTTTATGAAAACAGTAGATTCTATCTCCTTCCAGAATAAGAAAGCACTGGTGCGTGTTGACTTCAATGTGCCTATGGACAAGCAATTCCAAATTACCGATGATGCCAGGATAAAAGCCACTATTCCTACTTTAAAGAAAATACTTGCTGATGGCGGTTCTTGCATTTTAATGTCGCATCTTGGTCGTCCGCTTAAAAAACTGAAGGATGACGGAAGCATTGATTATGAAAAGTTTTCGTTGAAACATACCATAAAACGTACCGGAGAATTACTGGGTGTAGAAGTAAAGTTTGCTGCTGACTGTATAGGAAACGATGCCACAAAAATGGCTGCAGATTTACAGCCTGGAGAAGTTTTATTACTTGAAAACCTGCGTTTCTATAAAGAAGAAGAAAAAGGGGATGCCATATTTGCCAAAAAACTTTCAGCATATGGGGATATTTATGTAAATGATGCCTTTGGTACTGCACATCGAGCTCATGCCTCAACAGCAATCATCGCACAATACTTTCCACAAGCAAAATGTTTTGGTTACGTAATGGCAAAAGAAATTGAAAATGCAGAAAAAGTAATGCAACATGCCGAGCGTCCATTTACTGCAATAACGGGTGGAGCCAAGGTTTCAGATAAATTATTGATACTCGAAAATCTATTAAACCGAGTAGATAACCTAATAATTGGAGGAGGAATGGCCTATACTTTTTTAAAAGCACAAGGATATGAAATTGGTTCTTCTCTATGTGAAGATGATAGATTAGACCTTTGTTTATCCTTGATTAAAAAAGCCGAAGATTTGGGTGTGAAATTAATTTTACCGATTGATTCGGTGATTGCAGATGCGTTCTCAAATGATGCCAACCACAAGGTATGTGACAACAAACTTATCGAAAAAGGTTGGATGGGATTGGATATTGGTCCAAAAGCCATTGCTGAAAACGATGCCATTATCCGTGCTTCCAAAACCATATTATGGAATGGTCCGATGGGTGTATTTGAAATGAGCAATTATGAAGCCGGCACCAAACAAGCAGCAATTGCCGTAGCAGAGGCTACAAAAAACGGTGCCTTTTCGCTCATTGGTGGTGGCGATAGTGCAGCTGCAGTTGCCAAGTTTGGATTCGAAAATCAAGTGAGTTATGTGAGTACCGGTGGAGGAGCTTTACTCGAATACTTTGAAGGGAAGGAATTGCCGGGAATAAAAGCGGTGAGGGAGGAGATATGAGTTATGAGATATAAGTTATAAGATATGAGTTAAGATGAAACCGGAAATCAAAAATTATATTCCTGCGATAGCCTGGTTTCTTTTTATTCTGTTTGCTACGTTATCTAATGCAAGTACATTAGAAAAATTAAATTGGAACGATTTGTTCAATTACGACAAACCGATTCACATGATTCTATTTGGATTTCAAGCGGCTTTGGTAATGCAAGCCAGAAAAAAGTCGCATCAAACCATCAACCTTAATGTTTTGTTCTTGGTGTGCGCTTTATGTGCCGTTTATGGCATTTGTATCGAAATTCTGCAGATAACCATTACCACATCGCGTAGTTTTGACTATTTCGATATGGTAGCCAATACCGTTGGATGTATTATTGCCTACTACTGGCTCAGATACAAATACCGTAAGCTTAAGTTGATATAAATTTAGCGGTTCGAGCTATAATTAGGTGCTTCTTTTGTGATGGTAATATCATGTGCATGGCTTTCTTTGGCGCCAGCACCGGTGATTTTAATAAATTTAGCCGTTTGCAAAGTTTTCATATCCTTAGCACCTACATAACCCATACCTGCACGCAATCCGCCTACATATTGGTAAAGCACTTCCTTTATAGAGCCCTTAAATGGCACAATCCCAACAATTCCTTCCGGAACCAGTTTGGCAATTTCTTCTTCTGCATCCTGAAAATAACGGTCTTTTGAACCTTCTTTCATGGCTTCGATAGAACCCATACCTCGGTAGGATTTAAATTTTCTTCCTTCGTAAATGATCGTTTCTCCAGGTGATTCCTCCGTTCCGGCAAAAATTGAGCCCGACATTACAGTACTTGCACCGGCAGCAATCGCTTTTACAATATCCCCACTGTATCTGATTCCACCATCTGCAATAACCGGAATTCCGGAACCTTTTAAAGCTTTGGCAGCCTCATAAATTGCAGTTAATTGCGGCACACCAATACCTGCTATAATCCTAGTGGTACAAATAGATCCCGGACCAACTCCTACTTTAACTGCATCCACTCCGGCCTTTACCAATGCTTTCGCACCATCGCCGGTTGCAACGTTTCCTGCTATAATATCCAAAGAGGTAAATGCTTTGCGCATTCGGGCAATCTCATTTAATACCCCTCTCGAATGTCCATGGGCTGTATCAATAATTACAAAATCAGCACCTGCATTTGCTAGCGCAGATATTCTCTCTTGGGTATCTGAAGTTACGCCAACAGCAGCACCTACCAACAAACGACCGTGTTTATCCTTACAGGCATTCGGGTTATCGCGTAATTTCAAAATATCTTTATAAGTAATCAGTCCGATAAGTTTGCCGGCCTTATTCACCACAGGCAGTTTTTCGATTTTATACTTTTGCAAAATCAGTTCCGCCTTCTTCAAATCAGTTCCTTGCGGTGCAGTAATCAGGTTTTCGCTTGTCATTACTTCACTTACCTTTTTATTCAGGTTCTTTTCAAATCGCAAATCCCTGTTTGTAAGTACACCAACCAACTTATGATTGCCATCAATAATAGGAATTCCACCAATTTTATTTTCACTCATCAACAACAGCGCTTGCTTTAAAGTAGCGTTTTGTAATAAAGTAATCGGATCGAGAATCATTCCGCTTTCACTTCTTTTTACGCGTCGTACCTCTTCGGCTTGGCGTTCGATGCTCATATTTTTATGCAAGATACCAACTCCTCCCTGTTGCGCCATAGCAATTGCCATAACCGATTCGGTTACCGTATCCATTGCAGCCGATACAATCGGAATATTGATGCGGATATTTTGTGTTAACTGGGTGGAGGTGTTTACTTCGCGTGGAAGTATCTCTGAATAAGCAGGAAGAACCAAAACATCATCAAATGTGAGGCCTTCGCCGTAGAACTTGTTTTTATCGTTTATCATAGCAAATAATACTTACCATTATTTGCCGTGCAAAAATAACGCAATTCCATTCTTAAAAAAATTAACCTTTAGATTCTTGTCAGGCTAAGGTAAAATACTCCGTTTTTTCGGTAGTATGGTTTCTTATGATACCGGTACTTATAAGGTTAACCAGCATTTTCTGGGCACGCCAACGTGAAATATTCAGTAACTTACAAACTTCCTTGGTGGTAATTTTTTCGGATAATGTTAGATGCTTGAGCAAAGCCGATTCGTGGCGACTATATTGGATTAACGAGCCCTCGCCCGCCGAATTTCTTTTCAATACATCCACCACAATTTTACTGGCCAGTAAGGATTGGTCCTTCACCCGAATATAAACCCACCATTTCTGGTCATCTCCTTTCGCATAATATGGTTTGCTCTTCCCTTCAGGAATATAAACTTCCAGTATTAATTTCTTTCCTATTTCCCATTCCTTGATTTTCGGATTTATTTCCGGTTTACAATAAAATCCGCCTGCCAGATCCAGCATATATTTTTCGTCTTCCGATTTCACACCGGCAAGGGTTCCACTATCATTTACACCAACCAGTAACGTGCCGCCTTTATGATTGGCAAACGATACCATGGTTTTGGCAATTTTGGCCGCACTGCTAATCGTTTTCTTGAAATCTAGCGTGTCGGATTCGCCTTTTTCAATCCTTAATACAATTGGGTGGATTGCCATATTGCAAGTATAATTTAATACCTTCTTATTGGTTACCTTAATTAAAATTTATCAACCATGGTAGGTATGTAATTTGTTCGTTTTTTACTTTCGGATTACGATGAATTATGAAACAGAATTAAAAACCCTGCCAATTAAACAATGGGCAGAAGACGACAGGCCAAGAGAAAAACTCATGCTTAAAGGTTTGCATGCTTTAAGCGATGCCGAATTACTAGCGATTTTAATTGCTACCGGAACCAGAGATGAATCCGCAGTAGAACTTTCAAAAAAAATATTATCCCTCACCAACCATAATCTAAATGAATTAGGCAAATTGCAAACCGGAGATTTTAAAAAAATAAAAGGAATTGGTGAAGCAAAGGCACTTACCCTAATTGCAGCGCTTGAACTTGGGCGTAGAAGAAAAACTTCTGAATCTGTTAAGCGCATGCAAATTGCGAGCAGCAAAGATAGTTTTGATTGGTTTTATCCCTTGATTTCCGACTTGCCTCACGAAGAATTTTGGGTTTTGCTACTCAACCGAAACAACCGATGTTTACAATCCAGAAAAGTAAGCGAAGGTGGTGTAAGCGGAACACTGGTTGATTCGAAAATTTTATTTAAGTATGCTTTGGAAAACTTAGCGTCTTCTATTGTGCTATGCCATAACCATCCCTCCGGTAACACCAAACCAAGTGAAGCAGATTTGCAATTAACCAGAAAACTTACCGATGCGGCTAAATTGCTGGATATACTGATTATCGACCATGTTATAATCGGCGACAAAACCTATTTCAGCTTTGCAGATGAAGGCCTACTTTAAAAAAAAAGTGTATCTTCCTTCTTAAATCGGTACATTTTTATTTTCTTCGACTTAAATTAAAACCGCCAATCATGAAAAGATACCTTGTTATAATTGCCTTACTATTTCTTTCGGTAAGCAGTTTTGCTCAATTCGGATTTCAGAAAAAACCCGAAATTGATCGCATAAAAGATACCCGCATTGTTGTTGTATTAAATTCAGACAGCAGTTATAATGCCTCTATTCAAGCTGCCATGCAAAAATACTGGACATTTAATACCGGATATGTGTTTGTAATAGATACCATGTTAAAACCATACCTAAAGAAACCGGAGTATTCGTTTCTGGTATTCAGCAAAAGCAAAGGTTCAAAATTAAAAGCCAAAGTAAATTCAGCCGAAAACGATATCAATGGCCTTTTACTTGCCAAAAATTATAAACGAAAAGTGATGGCCGATGATATGGTGGCAATTGGATATTGCAGTAATTCAATTGATACTGCTGATTGGTGGCCCGAATTAACCAGAGGCGTTCAATTATTGAATTCGTATATGAATATCGCCATTGAAGGAAAAGACGACCGCGCAATTTCTGAATCTTTTCTGATGAATAACTACCCAACCGACAAAGGAGTAATGAGCAGCCAAACCTTGTTGTTTGAGAAGAAAGTGCTGGATATCAAACCAACAGAAGAAGTTGGTAAATTATGGGATGGCGAAGCAGATGAACAAGTTGATAGAGACGGAATTTATCAGGCGATTTTGCAACAAGACCAAACCAAACTTTACTATTTTCAGGTTCAGGATGAAAAATATTGCAACAAATTGGTCATCAGTGCTGCCGGAAGTGAGCTGATGTATTTTACTTCAACCGGCAGAGATAATTGCAAACTAACTGCCAAAGATTTGAAGACACTGAAATCGATAAAAGAGAAAGCCGCCAAATTATAAATCTATTTCATACTCACCATATCACTGGCGAATTCTTTGTTTAGGAATTCGGTTATTTCCTGCTTGCTCATTTGTTCCATAATTTTACCTTCTTTAACAATAGCGATGGTGCCTTTTTCTTCTGAAACAATCAATGCAATAGCATCGGTTTGCTCTGTAATCCCTATTGCTGACAGGTGACGTAACCCGTATTTTGTTTGTGCCTCAGGATTATCACTGATAGGCAACACTGCATTTGCTGCCTTAATTTTACTGTTGGCAATAATTACAGCACCATCATGTAGCGGACTGGTTTTATTAAAAATGCTCAACAATAACCTACGGGTAATATGTGCATCCAATACCTCTCCGCTTGCTCCAATAAATTTCATTTCAGATGTTTTTGGAAATACAATTAATGCGCCTGTATTGGTTTGCGACAGGATATCACAAGCTTCTACAATTTCCTCAAAATTGGTATGAAATCCTTTTTCAATCTTCCAATTCCATGGTAAAAACCGCAATACCGAACGCTTATCATTTCCAAAAGTGCCTTTCCCCAACAACAATAAAAACTTTCTTATTTCTTGCTGAAAAACAATCAATATCGCTATAAAACCAACTTTAACAAATTGATTCAGGATACCTTCCATAATCGGCATATCGAATGCACTAACCACCCTCCAGAATATATAGATGGTAAGTAAACCAATGAGCATATTAAAAGCCAAACTGCCTTTCAATAATCTGTATAACTGAAATCCAATCAACAATACTAGAAGTATGTCGATAATATTGACGATCGAAAACGAGTAATTATAAATACTAAATAGTTCCATTAACTGCATCTACAAGTTTAATACATTCTACGGCTTCTTTTACATCATGAACCCTTAGAATATTAATACCCTGCATTAGGGCAAGGGTATGTAATACCGTCGTGCCGTTCAATGAGTCGTTTGCGTTTCTACCAATTATTCCTTGAATCATTTTTTTACGTGAAACACCTATTAATAGTGGCAAACCAATTATCTGAAAATCCTTTAATGCAGCAAACAGCCGATAATTGTGGTCGCTATTTTTACCAAAACCAAAACCCGGATCAAGGATAATATCCGCAACCCCCATGTCTTTTAATATAGCTGTTTTTTTTGCCAGATAATCCATTACTTCCAACACTACATTCTCATATTCGGGATTATGGTGCATGGTTGCCGGATCCCCTTTTTTATGCATAATTATATACGGAACTTTTAAATCGGCTACTGTTTGAAACATCTCCGAATCGCCATCTCCTGCCGAAATATCATTTACCAAATGGGCCCCTGAATCGATTGCTGTTTTGGCTACAATTGCCCTAAATGTATCGATCGATAAGAGCGCCTCCGGAAAACGATTCGCAATGGCTTCAATTACAGGAATTGTTCTTTTTAACTCTTCATCTACCGTTACGCTATCGGCACCTGGACGGGTTGAATATCCCCCAATATCAATAAAGGTGGCTCCTTCTTCAAGCATTTGTTCTGTTTTTCGAAGCGAGGCTTCGATGCCCGAATGGCGGCTTTCTGTAAAAAACGAATCCGGGGTAGTGTTTACTATGCCCATCACTACAGGTTTGTTGAGCAAACATATCCGTCCTTTACAATTGATAGAGATTTTTTGGGTTAAAGTTTGCAATATGATATTCGCGACTAATTTTGCGAAGCACAAATAAACAATACCGGCATTGATAAATCAAACATCTTCACAATACGACCATATTATATTGGGTTGCAAAAAAGTTTTTTTGAACAAAAACGCCGACTATGGCACTTCTTGGCGGGTAATGCGCATTGGGTCGATAACAGACCAAATTTTTATCAAAGCAAAACGTATTCGCACCATCGAAGAAAAAGCCAGTATGAAAGTGGATGAAGGGATCGAATCCGAATTTAAAGGCATTATTAATTATTGTATCATTGGATTGATTCAAATGGAATTGGTGGAGTCGGAAACAATGGACCTAAGCACGGAAACCTTAACTACCTTATACGATAAATACAGTGCTAAAACCAAAATGCTCATGGAACAAAAGAACCATGATTACGGTGAAGCATGGAGGGATATGCAAGTAAGCACCTTTACCGACATGTTGTTGATGCGGGTGCTTCGAATCCGTCAATTGATCCAAGCTGAAAATAATACAACAGAAAGCGAAGGAATTGACTCAAATCTGATGGATATGATCAATTATTCGGTATTTGCCTTGATTCAGTTAAGTGAAAATCGCTAAATGCCGCCTTTAATTATCTCAGGTAACGGCCTGATTTTAGCGAATATTTAAGAAAGTATTTGTTTTAATTTGCACCATGAAATTACTTACCCAAATCAGCAGAATATTTGTTGGCGTTCTCTTTATTGTTTCAGGTTTTATTAAAGCCAACGACACAATTGGATTCTCTTATAAACTAGAAGAGTACTTTGAAATCTTTAATTGGCCGGTATTTGTTCAATTCGCCCAACCGCTTTCGATGTTGATTTGTATTTTTGAAATTATGGTCGGGGTGGCTCTTTTAATAGGTGCCTATGCTCGATTAAATGCTTGGTTGCTTTTATTGATGATTGTATTTTTTACCTGGTTAACCGGTTATTCGGCGATTACAGGAAAAGTTACCGACTGTGGTTGTTTTGGCGATGCCATCAAACTCAAACCCGTTGGATCGTTTTTGAAAGATGTGGTTTTGTTGGTATTCATAGTTATTATATTTCTTGGTCATAAACATATAAAATCAGTCTTCAACAATTCCACCATTCAAACCATTGCTTTGTTTATCGGATTATTGGTAACTACCGCATTTACCGTGTACACATACATGTTCCTGCCACGCATCGATTTTTTGCCATACAAAATCGGAAACAATATTTACGAACAAATGCAATATCCCGAAGGTGCTTTACGAGATAGTGTGCAAATGGTTTTTATTTATGAGAAGGACGGCAAGCAAGTAGAAATCGGCATGGATGATATTGGTAAAATTGATGAGAGTTATACCTTCATCGATAGAAAAGATAAAATAATCCGTAAAGGTTACGAATTGCCAATTCATGATTTCAAGGTATATGGTGTGGATGGAACCGAATATACCGACAGTATTTTAGCCGGCAACGATTTTAAATTAATTTTGGTTCAACGCAACATACAAGAGTCGCGACATATCGAAAAAAGTATTGCCCAACTTGCCGATCAGTGGCAAAAAAGCGGAAAAATATTCTGGGCATTAACAGCAAGTGCCTACGAAAAAACAGAGCCATACCGCCACGAAAACCAGCTTGCTTTTACCTACTACCAAATGGATGGAACGCCACTAAAATCAATGGTTAGAAGCAATCCGGGTTTGATGCTGATGAAAGGTAATGTGGTTGTAAAAAAATGGAGCGCATTTAATTTCCCAACCTACGAAACGGTTTTGAAATATATGGCGACACAATGATGGTCGGTTACATCGTAATGGTCGGTCGCGACCAACCATTACGCCGGCAAACTAAAATAAAACGCACTTCCACCATCCTTGGAACTTTCTACCCAAATCCTGCCTTTGTTTTGGTTGATAAAATCCTTGCAAAGCAATAACCCAAGTCCGGTACCTTTTTCATTACCGGTTCCTTTTGTAGTTGGATGATGGTGCGAATCAAACATTTTCTGTTGGTTGTCCTCGCTAATTCCGATGCCATTGTCTTTTACACAAACTATAATTTCCTTGTCTTTAATTTCGCCACTTAAATGTATAGCACCATCAATTGGCGTAAACTTTATGGCATTTGAAATTAAATTACGTAAAACAAGGTTTATCATATCCATGTCGCCATAACCTGCTACATTTTCAGATAAGTTATTGTGAATGGTAATTCTTTTTTGGCTTGCCGTTCCGGATAACAAATTGATATTTTCCTCGGCCAACAAATGCAAATCCAGTTTTTGGATATGAATTGGTATTCCCTTTATCTGGGCTGATGCCCAAACCAGCAAATTTTCCAGTAAATCAATCGTATTTTCTACCGATCCGGCAATTTGTTTGGATATTTCTGAATGGTCGGATGCTTTGTAATCCGGATTTGAAATCAAATCGAAATACAATTTCATGGTCGTTAAATTGTTTCTCAAATCATGTGATATGATGGAGAAAAATCGGTCCTTAACTGAATTTAACTGATCCAACTTTTCCTTTTGCAGCAAAATCTCGAATGTTTTTTGTTCGAGTTCATTTTTTTGTTTTTGTAAACTGTTGGCATATTTCTTATTCTGTATAAAGGAATAAATCAAAATAATAAAAATAATTCCAAACACAACCGAAACGATGATAAAGAATCTTTTAAGTTCCCGTTCATTTAGCAATTCGTTTTCCTTTAATTGTTGCTCTTTTGATAAGCGCTCAATTTGCAATTGCTTTTTCTCTGATTCATATCGCAACTGCAAATCACTTAATTGTTTCAGGGTGCTGTCGTTAAATAACGAATCTTTTATTTCGGTACTTAACGTACTAAAAGTCGAAGCTTTTTTCTGCTCTTTGGTAAGTTCATAAACATTGGATAATCCTTTATACGATTCTTCTAACTCCAGTTTCATATTCGCCGGCTTTGCAATGGCGATAGCTCTTTTATAACACGTAATTGATTCCTGGTATCTTTTCTGCAAGAGATATATGCCCGCCAATGCATTCAAATTAACAACTTGAAGGTACTTGGTTTTCATAGCCTCTGCCATTTCATTCGACCGCTTAAAGTATTTCTCCGCTTTGGAAAAAGCCTTTTCTTCTGCTGCAATATTTCCGAGTTGATTTAAGGTGTAAGCTATACCTGCTTTATTATTTAAATCGGTATACGCTTTTAAAGATTTGTTAAAAAACTCGGTTGCTCTTACCAGGTTGTTTTGTTTCAGATAAGCATTGCCTATCTGGTCGTAGATTACGATGGCTTGAAATTTATTTGATAAACCTTCGTATAATTCGATTGCCTTTAAATTGTATTCAATCGATTTTGAAAAATTATTTTGTCGCGCATATAAATTGGCTAGCGAGGTGTACACATTCACCAATCCTGCTTTATCCCCTTTTACTTCATAATAGCGCAATACATCGAGATAATGCTGAACTGCCAAAGCAATATTACCCTGGGCATAATAAATTCCGGCAAGTGCATTTTGTACTTCAGCCTTGCCCTTTTCATTTTGGGCTGCACTATATTTGGTTAAGGCAATTTGATAATATTCTTTCGACTTATTAAAATTTCCCAACCGAAATAAAATTCCGGCATATACTTGGTTTGATTTGGCTATTGCGGCTTCGTCGTTTAGGTTTTCGGCTGCTACAAGTGCCGCTGAGGCAAACTCTAAAGCCTTCTGTGGATCGTTGTATTTATAGGTTTCGCTTAATTGTAAATTGGCATTCCATTTTTCCCTTTCGGTGCCGGAGGTGCTTAGTTTTAACAGACTATCAGCACTTATCTGGGCAACCACACAAGTACTAAAAAAAACTATTCCAAATAAAATCAGCGCACGGAGTTTCACGAATTAGACTTCCACATTTTCTACTAATTTAAAGCCTGAACCGTGAATATTTACAATTTCGAGTGAAGAATCTTCTTTTAATATTTTTCTGAGCTTATTAATATACACATCCAAGTTGCGTGCAGTATAATAATCATCGCGCCCCCAAACCTTTAACAGTATGGCATTTCGAGCGATTAGTGAGTTTTTGTTAAGGGCAAATAATTTCAACAATTCGGCTTCTGTTGTACTGATTCTTTTTTCATTTCCATTGCAATTTACCTGGTGGTTCGAATAATCCACTTCGGTACTTCCAATCCTGAAATTCTCATTTACCGTTTCGATTACCATCGATTCGTTTTGGGTCCTTTTGTAAATTGCCTTGATACGGGCAATTAATTCTTGTGTGCTAAAAGGTTTGGTAATATACTCGTCGCCTCCCAATTCAAAACCTTTAAGCTTGTCTTCTTCCGAAGAGTTGGCTGTTAAAAAAATAATCGGTGTTTTTTTATCCGATTTCCGAATATCCCCTGCCAATTCAAATCCGTTTTTCTTTGGCATATTTACATCCAGAATATACATATCAAACTTTTCCTTCTGTAGGGTTTGCCATCCTTCTTCGCCATCTTTGCACAGCTTAATAGTGAATTTAGCCAATTTGAGGTTTTCCTTCAATAAAATCCCTAGGCTGTTCTCGTCTTCTACAATTAAAATATGAGGAAATGTTTCTTTGTCCATAGTTCAACCAATTATACCATACAAAGTTATTAAAAGGTTTCTAGTGGTAGTCGCCTTCTTTGCCATAACCAAGGTTAATGGATGCAATTTATATGATTTGACGCCCGGAACTAGCCGTTTTACTAATGATTTGGGCAATATTTAATATTTTCTTAAATCTCCTTTTGGTACAATAATCCTGCATTTTAAGCGTATTTTAAGGGTTAAATATTGATTTACAAGTTATTGTTTAACTACGGCAACCATACAGAAATCAAGGTTTTAAAATTATATAAAGTGTTTTGTGAGTTTGGCAAAATTCCGTTAGGTTTGCTTACTTCACTATTTGTGAGAGCAATTTAAATTAAAGAATGAAGAAGTTTAATCAAGTTAATAATGTACTCGGCTGGATCACGTTTGTGATTGCCTTAACCACTTACACCCTAACCCTTGAACCAACAGTTAGTTTCTGGGATTGCGGGGAATTTATTTCGGCTGCTTACCGTTTGCAGATTTGTCATCCTCCGGGAGCCCCACTATTCCTGATTATCGGACGAATTTTCTCGCTCATGGCGGGCGATGATGTGACGCGTATTGCATTTTATGTGAATATGGTTTCGGCTGTTACCAGTGCATTGTGTGTTATGTTTACTTATTGGACCATTGCCCATCTGGGTCGTAAAATTATCATCCGTTCGGAAGAAGATGCTTCGTGGATAAAGATTGCAGGTGTATTGGTTAGCGGATTGGTTGGCTCTTTGGCTTTAACTTTCAGTGATACATTCTGGTTCTCAGCAGTAGAAGCAGAAGTTTATGCTTCTTCCAGTTTCTTTACAGCCCTCACTTTCTGGTGCATCCTGAAATGGGAAAATATTGCGCATGAAAAACATGCCGACCGTTGGCTGGTACTCATTGCTTACCTGGTTGGACTTGCAATAGGAGTCCATTTATTGAACCTCCTTGTTCTGCCGGCCATTGTATACATTTATTATTTTAAGAAAAACACCTTTACCCGCAATGGTTTTATTCGCGCAACAGCGGTGGCAATAGGAACTATTGGCATTTTACAATTCGGAATCATTCCGGGACTTCCATCCTTGATGACAAAATTTGATTACCTGTTTACCAATATTCTTGGCATGGGATTCAATACAGGCGTCTTTGTTATGTTGCTCGTTTTGATTGCGTTTGTGGTTAGTATCTTGCATTATACCCATACCGAATCAAAAATCAGCTTATACATTTTTACTGCTTCTGCTGTATTTATGGGATTAACTTCTTTTGTTATCAATGCTTCGGTAAGCGGCTTAATACTTTGGGGAGCATTCGGGGCAGCCATTTATTTCTTTGTGATTAAGCAAAAACTCGCCAGAACCATTATCAATATGGTGATTTTATGTTTTGCCTTTATGGTAATTGGTTACTCTTCCTATTCCATGATCCTAATCCGTTCGGCTGCTAATCCTCCGATTGACATGAACGATCCTGAGAATCCTTTCACGTTATTATCTTACCTGAACCGCGAACAATACGGCGATAATCCTTTGGTTTACGGACAGTATTTCTATGCCAAAATGATTGATGTGAAAAAAGGCGACATGCAATACATGAAGGAAGGCGATAAATATGTAGAATCGGGAGAAAAAATGGAAAGGGTTTTCGATCCAAAAGACTGTTCTATATTTCCGCGTATGTGGAGCGACCGTGCCGACCATGTGCAGGCATATAGGCAATGGGAAAAAATACCGGAAGGAAAACGGGCTACTTTTGGAAAAAATGTAGACTTCCTGTTTTCATACCAACTTGGCTTTATGTACTGGAGATATTTCTTCTGGAACTTTGTTGGACGCCAAAACGATGACCAGGGATTTGGAGATATAACCCGCGGTAACTGGATTAGCGGAATCGACTTTATCGATAAAATGAGAATTGGGTCTCAAAACAATATTCCGGCTTCTATGCAAAATAAAGCCCATAATACTTACTTCTTCTTGCCTTTGTTGCTTGGGGTTTTAGGAATGATCTGGCATTTCAAGAAATCAAAAGAAGATGCATCAGTAGTTTTAACTTTATTTTTATTTACAGGATTCTTTATCATTCTTTATCTGAATTTCCCTGCTCACCAACCAAGAGAAAGAGATTACGCCTATGTGGGTTCGTATCAAACTTTTATGATATGGATTGGTTTAGGTGTGCTTGCCATAATCGATTGGTTGTCTAAAAAAATGAATCTGGCACTCGCCACCGGAATTGCCTCTGTTGCTTCCTTAGCCGGCGTTCCTGTATTAATGGGTAACCAGAACTGGAACGACCACGACAGAAGCCAAAGATATACTGCTGTTGATTTTGCCTCAAATTATCTCAATTCTTGTCCTCAAAATGCCATTCTCTTTACAAATGGAGATAACGATACCTATCCGCTTTGGTATGCACAAAATGTAGAAGGTATACGTACCGATGTGAGGGTAATCAACCTAAGTTTATTGAATACCGATTGGTATGCCAACTACCTTAAACGTGCTGCTTACGACTCACCTGAAGTGCCATTTAGCATGACACCGGATAAATACGCCGGAAACAAAAGAGAGGTGGTTTATTATTATAACAATGCGGAGCTTGCAAGTAAATATGGAATCAATCAAACCGATTTTTATCCATTAAAAAATATCATCCAATTTGTATGCGATGATGTGGATCCGTTGGCTAAAATCCAATCCCAAAACGGACAATCGTTTAATTATTTCCCGACCAAGAAATTTATGGTTGCCATCAACAAACGCCAGGTTATTGATGCAGGTGTAATTCACCCAAGAGATACAGGATTAATTGTAGATTCAATCAAGTTTGAAATTGGTAATAATGCTTTGATGAAAGCCGATTTGATAACCCTCGATATCCTAGGTAGTACCGATTGGTCGCGCCCGATTTGTTTTGCCATTACAACCGGAAGCGATGTGTATTTAAACATGCAGAATTATTTTCAGATCAATGGTTTGGTTTACCAGATTGTTCCCATCTTTAACTCACAAACCCAAGAAGGTTCGATGGGTAGAATCAATACCGACGTGCTTTACGATAACCTGATGAATAAATTCAAATGGGGTAATATGGATAAACCGGGTATCTATTTAGATGAAACCATTATCCGTCAAACCAATAATTTCCGCAACTTATTTTACCGTTTAGCTACTGCATTAATTGAAGAAGGCAAAAATGATAAAGCCATTAAAGCCTTAGATAAATGTATTGAGGTAATGCCGCAGGAAAACGTTCCATACAACCAATTGATAATTGGTTTGGCTCAAGGTTATTACGCAGCGGGTGCACCGGCTAAAGGAAAAGAATTGTTGCGAAAAGTAGCCATTGATTTCAGCGAAAAAAATAAATATTATTCCGGTTTTAAAGGAACCAACAAATACAATGCTGTGTCGTCCGAAATTGAAGAAGCACAACAAATCATGAGCTATTGTATCCAGGTTTCTGAAAACAACCAGGAGAAAGAATTAACGGAAGAGCTGAGAAAAATAACAGGAATAACCAACTAAGTAAGATATTCTCCTTAAAGAGAATATCCGGGTTAGCATGCAATGAAAGAAAATACCTATACCATTTATGGTATCCACGCTGTTTCGGAAGCACTTGATTCTTCGAAAGAAATTAACAAGATCATGGTTGCCAAAGGAAATACCAACGAGCAAATTGATCAGTTGATATCCCTTGCCAAACGAAAACAAATTCCTGTTCAGTTTATTCCACGCGAAGCATCAGCATTTCCACGTCAGCGAAACCACCAGGGTATCATTGCCTTGTTGTCGCCTATTACCTACTACCAGCTCGATAACCTGCTTCCTCAAATTATTGAATCGGGTAAAGTACCCTTTATTTTGGTGCTCGATAGAATAACCGATGTGAGAAATTTTGGAGCCATTGCTCGAACTGCTTACTGCGGTGGGGTAGATGCCATTGTTATTCCGGATATTGGAGCTGCACAGGTAAATGAAGATGCGGTAAAAACTTCGGCTGGAGCATTGTTAAAGATTCCGGTATGCAGGGAAAAGAATTTTAAAACGATGATGGAATTGCTCAACCAATCGGGTATTACTACCATTGCTTGTACCGAAAAAGCCAACAAGGACTTACCTTTTTGCGACCTTACCATTCCGGTTGCCATCATCATGGGAAATGAAGAAGATGGAATCGGAAACGATGTATTAAAACGCAGCGCACAACTGGCAAAAATTCCGTTGAATATGGGAGTGGCTTCACTCAATGTATCGGTCGCAGCGGGAATAGCCATTTATGAAACCGTAAGACAAAGGGTATCTCTAGGCAATTAATTTATAGGATTAAACACTTTCTCTTTTTTATGGGCGATTCCCCGTTTTACAAAACTACGGTAGCGTAAAATTATTTACTTGTAATTCTTCTTTGCGGTTCGCCTACCTTGTTTTGAAAAAACGGGGCCGGCGCTCGCTACTCGCTATCCACGGAGTACCGTGTATGAGCTCAAACATGCCGCTCTGCGCCTATCGCAGGGATATAGCTTAACCATTCCAATCCCCAAGTCAAAAATTGTGAACTAATACCCATCAACTTTCAACCATATTCAGGCATCAACAAACTGTGAACTGTGAACTGTGAACCGTGAACTGTGACCCGTGTACTGTGACCCGTGAACCGTGAACTATTTAGCAACAGATCACAATTTACACAGCTTTTTATACGGCCAATGCAAAGGATTCAATTCCCAATTAATAACTATCACGCCAAAATAACTACACAGGTATCTGATCGCTTTGGACTTTGGACCGTAAACCGTCAACCAACAATTATCCTAACTTAACACCCTTCGCTTTAGTGCCCATAAAATCCTTTAGATAATATGGTTCAAAATAAGCCACATCTTCAAACTGTTTGTCTTCAAATAATTGATATGCTTTTCCAACCATTGATTCTGCGCTGCATTTCACTTCATCTACAAACTTTGCATTGGTATGATGGATAACAGAACTACATTTCATTGCACCGGTTCCGAAAAAATAACAAGGGGTTGATAATTCCATTCGAAATGAATCGGGCTGTACAATCAATGCATTCGTATCTTGTTTACATTCCATAGCAGGATTAAAAACGGCGCAATACACTTCCATTCGGCGTGCATCCAACATCGGAATCAATAAAGCATCTGATTCAATTTGCTTTGTTTCCATAAACCGTATAGCAAGCGATTCGAGTGTATTGATTGCCAACAAAGGAATTTGTAGTGCATAGCAAATTCCTTTGGCCGTAGAAACACCAACGCGCAAACCGGTATATGATCCTGGTCCTTTGCTTACAGCAACTGCAGCTAAATCCTGCATGGTAATCTTGCCATAATCCAAACATTCTTGTATCAACAACGTAAGTACCGATGCATGTTTGTTCCCTTCATGATTCTCTTTACAAACCAATAACTTACCGTTTTCACTTATGGATACCGAACAGATTTCGGTTGCCGTATCCAAACACAATATCAATGACATAGTGCAAACATAAGGGTTTAAGAATATTCCCTTTGTATTCAGATGGAACCAAATTATACTTAGGCGAATACGTTATTTTTTGATATTTTCGCCACACTTGCCTGTTTAACAGATAAAATAAAAGATGACCAAACGCTGGACACCTAAACCTGAACCTGATAGTAAGCTGGTTGAAGAAATATCTTCAGCCATCAATATAAATAAAACCCTTTCGGGGATTTTAATTCAACGTGGCGTTTCAAATTTTGAATCTGCAAAAAAGTTTTTTCGTCCGGTACTCGCTGATTTACACGATCCTTTTATCATGAAAGGAATGCATATCGCCGTAGAACGAATCCATAAAGCGATTGAAACAGGTGAAAAAATATTGGTTTATGGGGATTACGATGTGGATGGTACCACCTCCGTTGCAACCGTATATTCTTTCTTTCATAAAATTTATCCGAACCTCGATTTTTATATACCCGATCGGTATACAGAAGGATATGGCATCTCGTTTATGGCAATTGATTGGGCTGCCAACCATGGCTATTCGCTTATTATCGCTTTGGATTGTGGTATCAAGGCAAACGACAAAGTCCGGTATGCCAACAATAAAAATATCGAATTTATTATTTGCGACCACCATTTACCTGGCGATGAAATTCCGGATGCAACTGCTATATTAAATCCAAAACAATTGGATTGTCCATACCCATTTAAAGAATTATCCGGATGTGGGATTGGATTTAAACTCATACAAGCTTATTGTATAAAGTATCAAATACCTTTTACAGAAGCTGAAAATTATATAGATCTGGTAGCAGTTAGTATCGCATCCGATTTGGTTGCTATCCTCGACGAAAACAGAATACTTGTTCATCAGGGTTTAAAGAAATTAAAGTCGCGCCCCAACAATGGTTTAAAAGCCTTACTGGAAACCTACCAGGAAAAACCTGAATATGGCGTGAGTGATGTGGTGTTTTTTATCGGTCCACGTATCAATGCTGCCGGTCGAATTGCGGATGCCAAAGATGCAGTGAGATTGATGGTTTCAGATGATATTACAGGTGCAAGAACCATAGCGGAACTGGTAAACCAACACAATGTAGAGCGCAGAGGATTCGATTCGTCGATTACAGAACAGGCTTTTGATATGATTGCCAAAGATGCCACGTTCAATGATAAAAAATCTACTGTTTTATTTCATAGCGAATGGCATAAAGGTGTAATTGGTATCGTTGCATCCCGATTGATAGAAAAGTACTATAGGCCTACTATTATATTAACCGAATCCAATGGAATGGCTACCGGTTCTGCCCGATCAGTTGATGGTTTTGATTTATACAGTGCCATCGAACAATGTTCCGATTTATTGGAGCAATACGGAGGCCATACCCATGCTGCCGGACTTACCCTTCGTGTTGAGAATGTAGTTCCTTTTACCGAAAAATTTGAGTCCATTGTTTCTGCTTCCATCCAAGTAAGAAGCATGACCCCCGAAATTGAATACGACACCGAAATAGCCTTGCGAACCATCACTCCAAAATTTTTCAATGTGCTGAAACAATTTGCACCTTTTGGTCCGGGTAATATGAATCCTGTATTCATGAGTAAAAATGTTTGGGATGTTGGCGATGTAACCATTGTTGGCAACAACCATTTAAAACTAAGTTTAACCCAGGAAGAAGGTGGCAGGATTTATAAGGCCATTGCTTTCGGATTAGGAGAACATTACCATAAAGTTGCACAAGGAATTTCGTTTGATATTTGCTATACCATAGAAGAGAATTATTTTAATGGACATATCAACCTGCAATTAAATATTAAGGATATTCTATTTAAGAGTTAGGGTAGGATAAGGCATTCGGTCAAAAGTCCAAAGCATTCAGTAACTCTCGGATTTGTCTTGGCATTGAACTTTCTAAGTGAGCCATTAAATTCCTTTTCGTATAAAAATCTGTGGCTGGAAAAGCAATCGGTCAAAAGTCCAAAGCATGCAGTAACTCTCGGATTTGTCTTGGCATTGAACTTTCTAAGTGAGCCATTAAATTCCTTTGCGTAAAAAAATCTGTGGCTGGAAAAGCAATCGGTCAAAAGTCCAAAGCATGCAGTAACTCTCGGGTTTGTTTTGGCATTGAAAGTTTTTAAGTGAGCCATTAAACTCCTTTGCGTAAAAAAATCTGTGGCTGGAAAAGCAATCGGTCAAAAGTCCAAAGCATTCAGTAACTCTCGGATTTGTCTTGACATTGAACTTTTTAAGTGGGCCATTAAATTCCTTTGCTTAAAAAAATCTGTGTAATCTGTGCAATCTGTGGCCAAAAATAATGCTTGTTTCTCCTTCCCGTAATCCGTCATTTAACCCTTGCCCTCTCACTTCTGACCAATGACTAATGTCCAATGACTAATGTCCAATGACCCGTGACCAATGACCAATGTCCAATGACTTCTGACTAATGACCAATGACTTCTAACCAATGACCACTGCCCTTCTTAATCCACCTTCCCGCTTCCAACATATGTTTTGCGGTAATATGTTTCGTTAAGGTTATTAATCATAACGCCTTTTGAGGTACTAACATGAACAAATAAATCATCCTTGAGATAAATTCCAACATGCGAAACTGATTTTGATTTTGTGTTAAAAAACAAAAGGTCCCCTTCTTTTAATTTACCATTCTTCTCTGAAACCTTTTTGTACATTTCGCCGGTTGTACGTGGCAATTGTTTATTGTAAACTTCATCAATCACCATTCTCACAAAGCACGAACAATCAGTTCCTGATTTTTCGCAACCGCCATCTTTATGAGGAACCCCATACCAATCAGCAACTAATCGATACAGCTTAATATTACATTTATCGTCTATCTCCACCTGCAATTTTTCACTTAACTCGGTATATTCTTTCTTGGTAAGTTTGCGATTGGCCGTGCTTGTTTTTTTAACTCCTGAACAAGCATGAATTAGAATTGCTAACAATATGCATAGCCATAGGCCCGACCTATCTTTTGGTACAAATACATTACGAGGTAACATCCCTACAAAGGTAAAAGGTAAGACTGTTTCTTTACTTCAAATCATGCACATCGTAATGTGTATTCTGTTAATTTATATACATTTATATTTTTAGTTAACTTATATAATTGTGGTTGGAGATAATATGGTTTTGATACATATTACACAATGAAAAAAATATTACTGCCTATTTTTCCATTATTTATGATTTTTTTATCGTTTGCCCAACCGGTAATGATTAAGGATATTTTTATGGGTGATAAGTCGGGTGATCCAAAAGGTTTCATCCGTTACAATGGTAAAGTTTATTTCCAGGCAACCACCGAAGACACTTCCAATGGCGTACCCGATCAAACCCAAACCGAACTTTGGGTAACAGATGGCACCGCAAATGGCACCGGAATGGTTTATGATTTAGACATTTCGGGGGGTGGAAGCGTTAATCCGGAAAATTTTGCTGTTGCAAACAATACCTTATTCTTTACTGGAGTTGCTGCAGGAGGCATTCAATTATGGAAATCGGACGGTACATTTTCAGGCACCAGGGTAGTTATTACTTCTCCTTTCCCTGATGTGTTTTATGGCTCCGATAACACTTTAATTCCATTTGGAAACAGTATTTATATAAGGGCAATTGAGAATGCACTTTATGAAAGTAGCATTTATAAAACAGATGGTTTTGTTGCAGGCACAAAAAAGCTATCTGCAATAACTACCAGTCCGGGAACCCGAACACGTTCAGCCATCTTAAATAACAAACTATTTATGTCGGTAGGCGTAAATGCCGAAGATGGCATTACCGGTACCGACGGAACAACCGGAGGTACTTTTGAACTAATCACTTTTCGTACCTCCATGCATAGCAATATGCTAACCTATAAAAATGCGTTTTATTTTATTGGCGACACCTCTGTTAATTACAACCTTGAACTTTGGAAATCGGATGGAACAAAACCCGGAACAATTAGATTAAAAGAAATAAGGGCAGGAAAAACCGGTATTATCGATTACGAACAAACCATCGCTGCCAACAATGAGTATTTGTTTTTCTGGGCAAACGATGGTACGCATGGACTTGAGTTATGGAAAACAGATGGAAGTGCAACAGGGACTACTATGGTTAAAGACATTACTCCCGATTCTAATTCAACAGGAACAAGCGGATTACTGCTAACTGTTAATAACCGGATTTTATTTTCTGTTCCGCAAATCAATGGTTCGGCCTATTATGATTTATGGTCGAGCGACGGTACTGAAGCTGGTACAACTCTAATTTGGGATTCATTAACCAGTCCGTTGGATGCCAACATCAAATCTTATGACACCACTGCAAACAGCAAACTCATTTTTGCCGACTTCGATCGGCTTTATTTTACCGATGGAACAGCTGAAGGTACAGGCCTTTTAACAGAATGCGATTTAGACAATGGTACCAAATTTATTGGCGAATTAATTTGTTATAACGGGTCGGTAATTATGAACATTTTTGATACCACTTACGCCAATGAGCTTTACAAATTTGATATTCCTTTAGGTACCGGATTAAAAGATATGCACGTTGAAGAAAATTTAATAACGATTTATCCGAATCCTGCACAAAATGAAATATCCATTTCCTTGGGATTAATAGCATCAATAACCGAATTTATTGTCTACGATGCTATGGGCAAAATCTGGATACGAGAAAGTGCTATCACTTCAACTAAAACCATCGAAATAGATAAATTAAACAGCGGTTTTTATTTTTATTCTATTATAGATAACAAAGGCATAAGCCATAAAGGTAAACTGATAAAGGAGTAACCGGGTTAAACAATTCCATCCCGAATAAAATACATATCAATTTCACCTTTTCCTTTGGCCTGAATTTTTCCCCTGTATTCACATTCGAACTGATGCTTCACCATTTCGTAGGTACTACCTGAAATGTTGATTCGACCGGCTTCTCCGCTACTTTCCATACGACTCGCTGTGTTAACAGTATCGCCCCAAATATCATAGGCAAATTTCTTCACCCCTACTATACCGGCAACAACCGGACCGGTATGTATGCCTATGCGTATTTCAAATATTGGTTTTTTATTCATTACACGTTCGACGTTATGTGAATACATAAACTTTTGAATAGCAAGCGCAGCCATCACCACATCCTTAGCATGCGAAACATTTACAACCGGTAAACCTCCTGCCGCCATGTACGCATCTCCAATTGTTTTAATTTTCTCAATACCGTTTTTTTGCATGATATGGTCGAATGCCGAAAAACATTCGTTTATTTCTGCTACCAAATCTTTCGGTGAGAGTTCTTCGGATAACGTTGTAAAACCTTTAAAGTCGGTAAACAAGACCGTAACCATATCTATCAACTTTGCTTCTGCGTATCCCTTTGTTTTTAACTCTTCGGCTACTTCAGCCGGTAAAATGTTTAACAATAAATCATCCGATTTTTGCTTCTCAACAGATAAGGCTCCATTCAATACTTTTTGTCTTCTGTAATTTCTGAACACCAATCCTGTCAAACACAACAAGGCAATTATTCCTGCGATAAAAAACAATTCCCTTTCTCGTTTTTTCTCTACTTCCAAGGAATCAATTTCAATTTGTTTGTTCTTCAACTCAACTTCTCTTTCTGTGGTCAGATTTTCAATCTTTATGGCGTTTTCAACGGTATAAATTGAATCGTCGAGTTCCCTGTATTTTTTGTATTGCAATAATGCACCTTTAAAATCTTTGTTTTTTTCCAATGCAAAGGCATATCGTTCAAGGTAAAATACCAGATTAACAGGATCCAGATTTTTCGATGCCAGTGTTACGGCTTCCTTTAAATAACCAATGGCCAATTTTAAACGGGATGCAGGATTCTTTGGTAAATAAGGTGAACCTATTTCAATTGCATTACTATCGCTCAACTTCAAATACAATTCTCCGATATTGCCATTGTTTATGATTAATCCTGAAACCAATTGCAGCTTCTTATTCAATTGCATTGCACGAAAATGATATGCGAATGCCTTTGAATACTCATCGATGGATTCATAACATACCGCTATATTATTTGTTACCCGAATTATCCCATCCGTTTCATTCAGTTTTTCATACAGATTAAGGGCCTCCTTATTGTAAGCAATCGCTCTTTTACTATCCACCGAATCGGATAAAGCATTGGCAATATTACTCAGTTGATTCGCTTGTCCCGACAGGTCGCCCATCTTCTTGAATTCAATCAAAGCAAGCGAATCATAATAAACAGCTTTCCGCGCATTCCCCGACTCCTGGTATATGTTTCCAATATTTCCATACTGGTTGGCCATACCGGTTTGATCCCCCATTTTTTCAAATGTTTTTAGTGCTTTAAAAAGGTTCTCTAAAGCCTTAGGGTAATTCCCAAGATTCTGATAAACCAATGCAATATTTCCGAGATTCTGTGCTATTCGGAAATCGTCATTTAATTTTTCATTTAGATCAAGGGCTAAATTAAAATGAATGAGTGCTTTCGCATTATTGTTACATGCCAGATAATTGCACCCGATTGAATTATAAGCCGAGGCAATTCCCCGCGACCATTCCAGTTTATTCGCCAGAGCTAAAGCCTGCTGACCATATTCAATTCCTGCTTTGGGTTGATGCGAATCTATCGCGAAGGAAATACGGTTTAATGTATTCACTTTATCGGTATCCTCTGCCAATTTAGGTAGAATCGCCACCATGGAATCTACCCTTTCCTGACCTTGTAACTGAGCCCATACCGAAAACGGAATTAACCCAAGAAATATCAAACTCAAAACATGACACACAACGGTTCTATTTTTCATTTGCCTGCTAAACTTAGTCAATCATCCCAGCCGGCGTTGCATCGTTTCCTGTATGAGCTGAAACAAAGCCATCGGACTAAGTTTCCTCCACATCATGCCATCCAAGTTACCGCCAAAGTTTACATAGTAATCCAGGTTGCTGTGTTTAAATTCTTCGAGAACATGCTCCTGAAAATTAAGCGCAACAATCCAACCATCACCAATATCCTGAAACCACTCTTCATAATAACAGTCATCGCTGCTGTGAAAATTTAATACGTTTTCGCCAATCAAAATAAACTTTGTAATGCCGTTGTCAATTAAAACTTCCATTACATCGCGTTTCAAAAACATGATATCATTGGTTACCGCGTCGTTCCATTCGCCCATCATTTCTACCACAGCAAAATTTTCTTCATAATCAACATAAAGTAATTTTATGTAAAGGGTTGGCGACCCAAATTCATCCCATTGTGGGTGTATGGCATAGTTATATATCTTGTTTGTATACTCAAACTCGCTGTATTCCCTGGCATAAAAAGGAGATAAATGATCGTCCTCTGCCCTGTAAAAATCTCGCCATCGATAAAATGGTTCAATATCTTGCATACTCGAATTTACGCCTGTTTTAGAAGATTTCTACTTGTTTTTACCAAAATATCGGGGTAAAAATTACCCTTTTTTACTTGGTTGAAATCCCTATTTTTGCGCCTCAGTTATTATTTCACTTAATTTAAACATAAACCCAACATATGTCCTATTTATTTACTTCAGAGTCGGTTAGCGAAGGGCATCCCGACAAAGTTGCCGATCAGATTTCTGATGCATTAATTGATAATTTTTTAGCTTTTGATCCCGATTCAAAAGTTGCCTGCGAAACGCTGGTAACTACCGGTCAGGTTATTCTTGCCGGAGAAGTTAAATCACGTGCTTACTTGGATGTTCAAACCATTGCCCGCGATGTAATCAAGAAAATTGGATACACCAAATCGGAATACATGTTCGAAGCAAACTCTTGCGGAGTGCTTTCGGCAATCCACGAACAATCTGCAGATATTAACCAAGGTGTGGATCGCAAAAAGAAACAAGACCAAGGTGCCGGCGACCAAGGAATGATGTTTGGTTATGCCACCGCTGAAACGGAAGATTATATGCCACTTGCTCTCGATCTGGCACACAAAATACTGATTGAATTGGCAGCATTACGCCGCGAAAACAAAGCAATTAAATATTTACGCCCGGATGCAAAATCGCAAGTAACCCTCGAATACAACGATAAAAACCAACCGGTTCGCATCGATTCTATTGTGGTTTCAACCCAACACGATGATTTTGATACCGAACCTAAAATGTTGGCCAAAATCAAAGAAGACATTATCAAGATTCTTATCCCACGTGTAAAAACCAAATACAAGAAATTTGCCAAGTTGTTTAACAACGATATTTATTACCATATCAACCCAACCGGAAAATTTGTAATCGGCGGACCACATGGGGATACCGGCTTAACCGGACGTAAAATTATTGTAGATACCTATGGCGGAAAAGGCGCTCATGGTGGTGGTGCTTTCTCAGGTAAAGATCCAAGTAAAGTAGATAGAAGTGCTGCGTATGCTACGCGTCACATAGCTAAAAACCTGGTTGCAGCAGGATTGTGTACAGAAGTATTGGTGCAGGTATCGTATGCCATTGGTGTAAAAGATCCAATGGGTGTATATATCAACACATACGGAACATCCAAAGTTAAAATGAGCGATGGAGACCTGGCTAAAAAGGTAGAAAAGATTTTCGATATGACCCCTTATGGTATCGAAACCCGTTTAAAACTGCGTAATCCTATTTATAGCGAAACAGCGGCCTACGGACATATGGGACGTAAAAACGAAACCGTTACCAAAACATTTACTTCTCCTGATGGTAAAAAAATCACCAAAAAAGTGGAGTTGTTTACTTGGGAAAAACTCGACTTTGTCGACAAAGTAAAAAAGGAATTTAAACTGGCGTAATAGCCATCTGCATTCACAAAAACAACCCTGAAATAAATCATTTCGGGGTTGTTTTTTTTTATACATCTTTGTATGCATGAAAATTGCCGGAATATTTGCAGGCTTAAGTTTAGCCTTTTGCATAAATGCACAACCTATATTTAAAGAGGATGTATTAAAAAATGGTTTCGTGCAAGCTACCATCCAACAACCGGATGATTACGATGGCAAAGTAGTTACTACCTTGGTGAAGAAAACCAAACCCGGAAACAAAAAAGCAGTATTATACGTGCATGGTTACAGCGACTATTTCTTTCAAATTGAAATGGCTGAAAAATATCTTGCCCATGGCTATGACTTTTATGCGGTTGATTTAAGAAAATATGGTCGTTCCAGATTACCTCACCAACGCTTTTATAATGTTCGCGACATACACGAATATGATGCCGACTTGGATACTGCATTGCGTATCATCAAAACCGAAAAATATACAAAAGTGCTATTAAGTGGTCACTCTACCGGAGGATTGGTGGTTACCTGTTATGCCAATAAAAATCTTGGTAAGGAAATGTTTGACGGATTGTTCCTTAATAGCCCTTTTTTAGATATGAATTTGGGTGAATTTACAGAAGATGTTACCGTTCCGCTCGGTTCACTAATGGGTAGCTTAAATCCTAAAGGAGAAGCAGGTAGTGATTTTAACCCGAACTATGGATTAAGTTTGCATAAACGTTATAAAGGCGAATGGGAGTTTGATACTACCTGGAAACCCATATACCTGGCTCCCAATGTTAATTATGCTTTTTTGAAAGCCATCCACCACGGACACAAAGAAGTTCAAAAAGGAAATTGTACTTACAAGCCAATACTAATTATGAGCTCCGATAGTTCGGTTTATGGTGCAGCATGGAACGATGCATATTTGCGTGGAGATGGTGTTTTGGACGTAAACGACATACAAAAATATGGACAAAAACTTGGTCCTAATGCAACCGTTATTAAACTTGAAGATGGCATGCACGATTTGGTTTTGTCGAACAAAAAAGTACGAGAAAAATTGTATTTTGAATTGTTTAACTGGTTAGATAAAACGTTTGCCACCAAATAATTACTACCACTAATCATCAGGAAAACTATATTTATTTGCTTTTACTTGACGCTTAACACATTAGCAAATATTCTGCTTTTCTATCTTCTTCATATCCATAGCTTTGTGTAACTAATCATTACAACCATGACAAAAGCTATCCTAACCTGTTTAATGGTAAGCATATTTAGCTTAACCCAAAGCAATGCCCAAAACTGGACAGAATTACCAATTCCTTTAGGTGGAAATACTTATTCCTGCGATAAATCAGGTCCAAATTTATATGGTACATTATCAGCAGGTGGTTTTGCGAAATCGATCGATTATGGAGCTACATGGACATCCGATACAGCAGGTATACCAAAAGGTACCCCGATTTTATTGACAGTAACCAGTTCCGGCAAAATTTTAATGGGTAAAATGGATATAGGAGGAATTAATGGGAATTTCCCGGTTTACCAATCCGTAAATGAAGGAGTATCCTGGACAGCAATTCCCGGAATTAATGCTGTGAGTGGTGGTTTAGTTTCAGGACCTTCAGAAAAGGTATTGCTGATTCCAAGTTACGATGGAACTTCAACAATGAAGGTATCTTCAAATGGAGGACAAATTTGGAGTAACACCTCTATAGTAGCTAAAAGTGCAGCATTTGATTCTAATGGAAAAATATATGTGATTCATTATAATAGCAGCATGGGTGCTAGTCAATTGGTAAGCAACACTACCAACGATTCAACTTTTGCACCTGTTTCCGGTGCCAATATTGATACATACAGCGATAAAATCACCATTGGACCTGATAATACCATATATGTAATTGGCGGTAGTGTAAAGCCAAAAATTTCTTCCAATGGTGGATCCAGTTTTTCGGATATGGATAGTGCTTTTAGTTCGATTTGGGTTGACGCTAACAATAATATTTATGCAACCAAGGGAACTTCCATATTATATCGTCAGGAGCACGGAACTTCAACATGGAACAATGTAAGTGCAGGTTTATCTTTAGGGGTAAGTGGATTTTATTTTAAAGCAAATGGTGATGTATATATAACAAGCGGACTTAAACTACTAAAATATAAATCGTCCGGATCTACTTCAACCCAAGAAATTCAAACTACATCAAATCAAGAAATATTACTATATCCGCAACCTGTTAACGACATCCTTCATATTGGAAACTTGAGTGAAGAGATAAAAGCGGTAGATATTCTAAATCTAAACGGGCAGTTAATATGGTCAGGAAATCCAACTCATAATTCTATCCGTTGTACCGAATTTAGTGAAGGAATTTATATGTTAAATGCAATTGCTGTTTCAGGTAACTTGTACAGGCAAAAATTCATTGTAACGCGTCAATAATTCGGTGAACAGACTACTCAATCCCCAACCGCTTTATCATCTCCGTTTTTAAAAAGTACTTCAGTTTATTCATCGGAATAGCAATTTCTACATCCGTATAATCGTAATCGCGATGTTTTACTTTGTTGAATAAATGAATCCTGCCTTCCGAAAAATAAAATTTATGGGTGATACCCCTTTCATAGGTAATTACATCGGTACCTGTACTAGCCCCATTGGTTGAAGCAATTACATTTGGATTATATGTTAAAAGTTTACAAGTCGGTAAACTACGAATCCGGTACATCGTAACTACTTTGTAAATAAATGAAACCAGTGTATCTGTTTTAGCAGGATCAAAAATATCGGCGAGCTCCAAAAATTTTCTATTTTTAGCATCTAACGTCACCATTTGTGTTTCGTATGTACTGTATTCTTCCTTGTCGCATGCATACTTTGGACATACGGTGAAACTATACAAATCGTTCTTGGTAAAAGTAGAGGCTGAATAAATCGAAAAGTCAAATGCACTGTCTTGGTTAAACTGTCGCTGATCATAAAAGAAATGAACTTTTTGCAATGGCTTTGATTGCATAAAATTTCCCAGAAATTCTTCAACCAATAATTGGTTTAAACTATCGTTTCCACTTCCTTGTTCAAATAAAGTGAGCGATACTGCTGAAACACAGGAAGGCGACACTTTGGTGCTAATAGTGTAGGTCGATAATGGCCTAACTTGGGCCGAAGCATTAACAACACAAAACCACATCCAAACTGCACCAACAACAAATTTTATTCTCATAAAAACACCATTTGCTTTTTCAACGTTTCTTTTTCTTCATTGGTATAGTTATGACGGTTAAAAAAGTCTACCATCATTTGCTTGAAACCAATTTGTCCGGATAAATACTCTGCAGTTTGAGCAGCCGGTGATACAAGTCTGCCATTGCTGCTCAACATTGCATTAAACAAGTTTTGTACTACGATTTCATTACAAATATTTAATGTTTTAATACTGCCAAACGATAAAATTCTGGTTCGAAACTCATAAGCAGGAGAACTATATGCTACCAAAGCATTTAGATTGTCCTTATTGTCTAAATATCCCTGAACAAAATTTCTGTTGTATACTATTTTCAATTCTTCATGTTTGATTTGAATGATGTTATGCATGCCATAAACATCAGATGTTTTTGATAAAATTATTTTTATAGTGGCTTCGTCAAACGACAACTGTGAGAGTTTATCCATTGCAGCTTTAATTACATCATAGCTATTATCTGTTAAGGCCGTGGTAAGTATTTCTTTCCATTCAGGGGTGATTGTTTTTAAACCCTTGATGATTGCTTCTTTTGTGTTCGAACGGGTATCTGAAGACTTAAACAATTGTTGTAAACTTTGAACAGAACTAACATCCGTATCTGTACTTAATTGACTTATAATTTCATTGCGGATACTATAATGTTTTTCACGTTGCAAAACTTCCTGCAAAATTTTTCGTTTTTGTTCTAAAGGCAATTCCTTCATTGCAGCAACCGCATCATATCTGTCGAGCATATTAGCCGCTAATTTTGCTTGCTTGCTTAATTCTTCAAAAGATTTATTAAAAGAAACCTGTTTTATAATATTCGAATTCGGATCAAACAAAACATATGCAATAGTTTTGCCGCCTTTGTTTGGTATTTTAACTACTTCGAAGGCTTCATCAATCACTTCCTGTACCTTATCGCTACTGCCGTCGGTATAATTTACTTCTAACCAAATTGGCATTTGAAACCACTTCACCGTTTCGTCGGTTTTGTGGGTTTGTTCTATTGCGATTTCTGTTCCTTTGGTTCCATCTGCATAGGTCAAACTTTCGTAATGCACGCGATAAACAGGTTCCCCGCCTCTATAAATCCACTCATCGAAAAACCACGACAAATCCAATCCAAGCTTATCCTGTATGGCTTGTTTTAAATCGTTTGTTTCTACATTGGCATAGGCATGCGTAGTTAAGTAATGTTTCAATGCACGTTGCCATTGTTCTTCTCCCAATACATATTCGAGCATACTGATTACTGCTGCCCCCTTTGGATAATTGCGTGCGGTTCCTCCTTGCGAATGTCGAACCGGAAAATTATCCTTTTTACCTGCTTCAATAGCAGCGTTTTGATGCGCCCTTCGTTGCCAACTCCATTCATCTATTCCTTCATTCACTTTCGAAAATTGCTTTGGCCAATAGGTTGCAAAACTTTCTTGTAACCACGAATCGCGGCCATCTCGGGCAGTTATATAATCTCCAAACCATTGGTGTGTCATTTCGTGACAGTTAACACCAACATAATTCCTGTCTGCAAATGCGCGTTCATCCACATTAAAAAAGTCACCAAAAATAGTTGCAGTTGTATTCTCCATTGCCCCATAAATAAATCCTTGTACCATCACTTGCGAATAACTTTCCCAAGGATATTTTACACCGGTTTCTTTTTCTAAGAAATCCATCATGTCGGCTGTGTACCGATAAGTTGGTTCTGCTCTTTCTTTATATTCCGGGTAATACCAATTGTTAAGCGTTACTCCTCCGGTGGTTTTTGAAGTAACCACATCGTATTCGCCGATTGCAATCATCAATAAATATCCAGCATGCGGTTTCGACATGCTATAATGCCATGTTGTATTCTCTTTTCCTTCCGTTTTCTTTACCAACAATCCGTTCGACAATACCTTGTATTTACTATCAAATGTTATCATTGTTTCGGTAATAAACTTATCGTTCATGTCATCGTACATTGGTATCCAATGGCGATTATCTATTCCCTGCCCTTGGGTCCATATTTGTTTTCTAACAGCAAAAGGATTAGCCACTGCCGGTGTTGGTTCGTTCCATCCGATAAAATAAATTCCTCGCTTTGGTTTTGCTTCATATGTAAAAACAATGGTACCTGTTTGATCCCAGGTTAAAGGCTTATCCGGTTTAACCCACACTCCTGTTTTGTTTGATTTAAACGAGAGTTTGGTTTGGTTAAATGTTGCGCTTAAAATGGTAATTCCCGGCGCATCAAAAAATACCGAATCCACTTGCTTTTGTAATACCGTAAACGTATGCGTAACCGTTCCTTTTACCATTCCTGCATATGGATCGAAACTTACCTCAACCTTCATACGGGTAATATCGAGCGAATGTTCTCGGAACTTAGTTTTATCACCCAAATAGGATTGGTATCCGGCTTGGGCAAAAACCAGATTTCCAATGAATAGAAATACTACCAACAGGTTTATTTTTACAGTTCTTGTCATGCTCCGAAAATAAGGAACAATCTGAAATTGTGTTACCTAATTTATCCTAAATACATAATCGTACCGGTACTGTGATAAATGGTTGCTGTTAGGGGATAGGGATTAGGGATTAGTAGTTAGGGGTAAGGGATAAGGGATTAGTGATTAGGGGATAGGGGCAAGTAGTTAGGGGGTAGGTTCCATCTAACATCCAATCCCCGCATGTAAAAACTACGTCGTGCCTCCTTGTTTTTATCGCGCGGGATTGATTCGCGTGCCACTAATCAACATCCAATCATTCAACATTCACTCATTTACTCATTTACTCATTTCTTCAAGCTCCGGCATTCCGTTTACAATTAGGATTAATTTTCAAACAAGCTTTCCTCTGTGGCAAACAACGATCGACGTTTCTCGCGACGTGACCATATTTACTCATTTACACATTTACTAATTTACTCCTTTCTCCCTACCTTCGTCCCATGACATGTGGCTATATCTGTCCCCAATGCGAAGGAAGCGGTGTTCTCGAGAATGGAGAGCCCTGCGACTATTGCTCTAAACCATCCGAAGAAACAAACGATAAAACAGAACTGGATTTAAACTAAACTTGCATATGAAAAAGCTATTTACCTTTAAAAATATTTTGATTGTTGTTGGATTGCTTTTGTTGTTGATACAAATTATACGTCCAGAAAAAAATAACGGAGAAGCAGCAACTGAAAACGATATCATGCACTTTACCGAAGTACCCAACGATGTGAAACAAATTCTCGAAACCTCTTGTTACGATTGCCATTCCGACCATTCGAATTATCCTTGGTATTTTTCTGTTCAACCTGTTGGATGGTGGATGCAAGACCATATTGAAGAAGGAAAATCAGAGTTAAACTTTTCGCAATTCATGACCTATAAACCAAAACGCCAGAAACATAAAATGGAAGAAATAATTGAAATGGTAAGGGAACACGAAATGCCATTAAACTCTTATACCATCATTCATCAAGAATCCAAACTGAGCGAAGCACAACAAAAATCATTAATTGCTTGGGCAGAGTCGATGTATAATGGGATTGTGGTAATTGATGAAGACAAATAGGGACAAGTCGCGAATTGTCCCTCCTACATCCGATCTATCGCATCATAATCATCCAATATAATATCGGTAGTTAGATAGGTGTCTTTAACCGGCTCCTCCTTCATCAAATCGGTACTCAGATATTTTTTATTGCTATCGCTAAAAATAGTAACAACCGTTTTGTTTGCTCCATAGGCGTTTTGCAATTTAACTGCACCCAAAAAATTTGCTCCGGAAGAAATACCAACTGCAAGACCTAGTTTTTTGGCCAGCATTTGTGCCATAAGAATAGAATCCCCATCCGATGCCGGAATAATTTCATTTAACTCATTCAGGTTTACAATTGCAGGAATAAATTCATCCGAAATGCCCTGTATGCGATGCGATCCTACTTTATGACCGGTGCTCAAGGTAGGCGATTCCTCCGGTTCTAACGGATGCACACCAATAAATGGATCAATGTTTTTGAAAAAATCTTTTACTCCCATTACCGTTCCTCCGGTTCCTACACCTGCAATAAACAATTCGGGTTTTTTACCTATGGATTGTAATTGTTGCCAAATTTCCGGACCGGTAGTTAGCGAATGTGCCATTGCATTGAAATCATTTTGAAACTGTTTCGGAAGAAAAATGTTTTTATCTTCAGATGCCATTTTCTCCGACAAGGCTATGCTACCCAAAAACCCGCCTTCTTCTTTGCTGATTAAAATTACTTCCGCCCCTAAACTTTGAATGATAGCAATTCTTTCTTTGCTGAGCCAATTAGGCATTATGATTTTTACATCATGTCCCAATGCTTTGCCTATTGCAGCAAAAGAAATACCTGTGTTACCACTGGTTGCTTCAACTATTACATTTCCTTTTCTGATTTTTCCGGATTTGTATGATTGTTCTAAAATATACAATGCCATCCGGTCTTTGATACTTCCGGTTAAATTATAGTGTTCGCATTTAACATATACTTTTCGGGGTTCGCCTTTATATCTATATTGAATTTCGAGCATTGGGGTATTGCCTACCATATTCCATAAATGCTCAATTTTCTTTGCTATTTTTGGGTCAACTGCATACGTTTCCATGGAACTTAAATTTCTTCAAATTTATGCGTCACTTCCATAACAAATACTGATATTTTACAGGTTTGAACAAATGATCTAAAGCCCACAGCTATTAGGATATTTATTGCGATGGTTATCGTATTAGCAATACTTCAACCCTTCGGTTGATGGCATGCTCTTCTTCCGAACACGCAATATCATCTGTACAATTATTTAACGGATTGCTTTCACCAAAACCGGCAGTAATAATTCTATTGGATTTTAAACCACGCGCTGTCAGATATTGTTTAACAGCCAGGGCTCGTTTTACCGATAATGCCATATTATACGCTTCGGTACCTCGTGCATCCGCATAGGCATAAATGCGGATTTTAACTTCCCTGTTTGATTGGGCAAGTGTAATCAACGAATCCAGAACTTGATCAAAATTCCCATCCGGTTTATAATCGTTCAGTCGAAAACGAATATGGCTGAATTGCTTTTGAATTAATATATCTGTGTTTAAATTTTCCTTGTTCTCTTTCTTACCAACCTCATTTGTAGTGGCATTTTCTTTGGTTGGTTTCGCCCCTTTGTTTTTCTTTTCAGGAATAACGGAAACAGCTGCAACTGCAGGCAAGGCAGCTGTAGCTTTTGGGGTCGTTAACATTTCATTCTCGGCAGTTGTTGGTTTGCTAACCGTTTCAACCTTTGCAATTGGTTTCACAGAATCGACGGGTGCTTTAACCAAAACGGGTTGTATCGGATCGAGTGTATGGTCGTGAAAGAAATACAATTTATCGGCACCATCATCGTTGTCGCGATTAGAAGATAAATATCCGAATTGACCATCCTTATAAACAACCATACCCATATCATCGCGATACGAATTAATTGGCAATCCCATGTTTTGAGGAGCAGCCGGCATTCCATTCATTGATAGTTTTGCGGTATAGATATCATATCCACCATATCCATTAAATCCCTTTGAAGCAAAATAAATGCGATTCATGTGTACAAAAGGAAATAACTCATTGGCAACCGTATTTACACTTTCTCCTAAATTAACCGGTTTGTCCCAAACACCTTCTATATTTCGTTTGGCCATGTACAAATCCAATCCGCCATAACCGCCTTCCATATCGGATGCGAAATACAACACATCGCCATTTTCTGAGATACAAGGATGGATACAGTTGTAGTTTTTACCATTAAATGGAAGTTCTTCTATATTTCGAAAATCACCATCCAAAAACTCGCTAACATAAATCTTAAAATTAGAAACGCCTTCGTTGTTAATTTGAAGTCCGCCAACTTTTTTGATGTTGCCTTTTTTAATATTACTTGCATTGGCGTTAAAATAAAACAATCCGGCTTCTTTGTTGATGCTTGGAGCTCCTTCGTTGGTGGCGAAATTAATTTGTGAAATGGCATTTGTAGCCGGACCAAAATGTACGGTATCCTTCATTACTGCAAAATCCAAATCAAATATCTTCATCGTTCCTATTTGTTTGCTGCTGTCGGCATGTGCGTATATTATTCCGTCGTCCATTAAACAATAACCCAAACATTGTCCGTTCATATCCAGGTCGGTTAAAGTAAGTGTTACAGGCTTTACGGCTTCCTTATTCCTAATTGCCCAATTAATGGATTTGTTTTGTAAAACACCAACCGGATCTTTGCCCAAAGTCAGCTTTTGATAAATCTCAAATTGCATTTTTGCATCCTCGTATTTACCATTGTTTTTGAGCATAACACCATATTCACGGATATCCTCATTCTCTACTTTATTCCCACCTTCTAATAATTTAACATACCACGTTTCTGCCTGTTTATATTTAAACGAATACTTATTGCTAATGGCTAATTGCCTTAAAATATAAGGCGTGCTTTTTTCATCTGCCATATCCAATGCCAATTCATAATGTTTAATTGCTTCTTCAAAATTGAAGAATTCAAAATAAACATCCCCAATATCTACTTCATGTTTTTGTGCCTTGGCAAAACCAATTCCAAATACTACAATAAAAAGAAGCAAATATTTGCTCGGTTTGCTCATACACTTGAAACTGCAGTGAGTTGTAAAATCTCTTCCACGTATTTGCGGTCGTTATGCAGGCGTGGAACTTTATGTTGTCCTCCAAGTTTACCTGATTTTTTTAGCCATTGGTTAAATGTACCGGGTGGCATCCTACGAACAATGGGCATGGTTAAAGCCATATTTTTATAGCGCTTGGCTTCGTAGTCCGAATTAGAAGCTTTCAGGTTATTATCTAATTCAAGTATAAATGCTTCAAGCGATTCGGGTTCCTTATCAAATTCGATTAGCCATTCGTGCGACCCTATATTGTTTTCGCTGTGGTAAACCGGAGCTGCTGTATATTCAGCAATATGGGCATGGTGCACTTTACATGCTTTTTCAATGGCATAATCTGCATTTTCGATTACCAATTCTTCTCCAAATGCATTGATAAAATGTTTGGTTCTGCCTGTTATTCTAAAACGATATGGGTTGGTTTCGGTAAACTTTACTGTATCACCAATGATATAACGCCATAATCCGCTGTTGGTACTTATCAATATAGCGTATGTTTCGTTTGTCTTAACCTGATCAAGGGTAAGGGTTTTAGGAAACTCTTTTCCATATTCGGAAAGAGGCATAAACTCATAATAAATGCCATAATCCAGCATGAGCAACATATCACCTGAGTCGAGCCTGTCTTGAATACCGATAAATCCTTCGGAAGCATTATAGGTTTCGAGGTAATGCGTGCCTGATGATCGAATCAGTTTTTGAAAACGTTCTTTATAAGGCACAAAACTTACCCCACCATGAATATATAACTCAAGATTCGGCCAAATATCACCCAGGTTATTCTTTCCGGTAATTTCAAATAATTTCTGAATCAACATCAGTGTCCATGTTGGCACACCCGAAATATTGGTTACATCATCGTTTACTGTTGCCCTGGCCATTTTCTCCAACTTCTCATCCCAATTGTCCATAATGGCAATACTTAAATCAGGTGTGCGGAAAAAATGAGCCCAAAAAGGAAGATTCTGCATCATTACGGCCGACAAATCGCCATAATAAGATTCGCTATCGAATTTGTTCAATTGGTGGCTTCCGCCAACTACCAGGCCTTTTCCATCAAATAATCGGGTATCCGGACGGTTATTGCAATACAACATTAAAGCATCCTTCCCACCTTGAAAGTGACAATCATCTAAACTTTCGTATGTAACAGGAATAAATTTACTTTTTGCATTGGTGGTTCCGGAGGATTTGGCAAACCACCTTACTTCACTTGGCCACAGAATATTCTGCTCGCCATACATCATGCGGTTTATATACGGAAAATGAGATTCGTAATTGCCCACAGGAACCCGGTTCTTAAAATCGGTTGCATTCGCAATCGATTTAAATCCATACTTGCGTCCCCATTCGGTATCGCGTGCATAAATGATGTTTTGCATCAGCAACTCATTTTGAACCTCATGTGGATTTTTCATAAAGCGCTCGATATCGCTGATGCGCTTTTTGAGGTACCACGTCATTAATGAGTTTACAATTGCCATAGCTTGAAATGGTAATGATAATAAATTGCCGTCAATTAAGCAAATACAGCTATTGGAATCTGATTTGAATTTATGGATATGTGTAAATTTACCACAGTTTAACCGTTGTTATACTATAAAAGGTGAAACATCCAAGGAGCTGTAACCCTTGCCATTTCTATCCTTACACGAATCAAAACCGGAAAATGTTATCGCAGAATTTCTCTGGAGATTACAATTCGTTGTACTTCGGAAGTACCTTCATAAATCTGCGTAATTTTTGCATCACGCATCAAACGCTCAACATGGAACTCCTTAACAAAACCGTAACCACCGTGTATTTGTACCGCTTCAATGGTAGTGCGCATAGCAACTTCCGACGAAAATACTTTAGCCATCGAACTTGCCATACCATAATCGAGATGTTGGTCTTTAAGCCAGGCGGCTTTTAAACACAACAAACGGGCAGCTTCAATTTCGGTTGCCATATCAGCCAACTTAAATTGAATGGCCTGGTGATGCATTATTTCTTTGCCAAATGCCTTGCGTTCCTTCGAATATTTTAAAGCCAATTCGTATGCTCCACTTGCAATACCTAAAGCTTGTGATGCTATACCAATACGACCACCGGTTAAGGTTTTCATGGCAAACTTAAATCCGAAACCATCTTCCCCGATGCGATTTGCTTTAGGCACTTTTACATCTTGAAACATGATAGAATGGGTATCGCTACCACGTATTCCTAATTTATTTTCTTTTTGTCCGACTGTAACTCCCGGAGAGTCTTTTTCTACAATAAAAGCATTGATACCTTTATGTCCTTTTTCAGGATAAGTTTGCGCAATAACAAGGTAATAAGTTGCCGTATTTCCGTTGGTAATCCAGTTTTTTGTACCGTTTAAAATATAATGATCTCCGGCATCAGTTGCTGTTGTACGTTGCGAAGTTGCGTCGCTACCTGCCTCCGGTTCACTTAGTAAAAAGGCACCCCAACACTTACCGGATGCCATTGGAATCAGGTATTTTTGCTTTTGCTCTTCGTTGGCAAAATTTTCTAATCCCCAACAAACCAGCGAATTATTTACCGAAACCACAACCGAAGTGGATGCATCCACCTTGGATAATTCTTCCATTGCCAATACATAAGATACGGTATCCATACCCGACCCACCGTATTTTGGATCAACCATCATTCCAAGAAAGCCAAGTTCCCCAAGCTTTTTCACTTGCTCCATTGGAAATTTCTGCAATTCGTCGCGTTCTATAACACCCGGCAATAATTCGGTTTGTGCGAAATCGCGGGCTGCCTTTTGTACGGAAAGATGTTCCTCGGTAAGTTCAAAATTCATGGTAATATGTAATTAGTGGTGGCGAAAATACATTTCCCTTATCCCAATTACAATATGATTTTTGGAATATCTGCTTTTTCAGGTTTGATAAGCCTTCCGGATAGCCTTAATTTGTATCAGATGTCAAAACTATTTTCGACTGCAAAAAAACAGGAAAAGGCTGTTTTAATTGCAGTACTTGTACAAAATCAAAAGCCCGAACAGGTTGAAGAATACCTAGAAGAACTTGCTTTTCTGGCTCATACTGCCGGTGCGCGGGTTGTAAAACGTTATATTCAGCGGTTAACCCATCCCAACCCACGAACATTTGTAGGCGAAGGCAAACTACTGGAGATTGCAGAATTTGTAAAAGAAAACGAAACCGATATGGTGATTTTTGACGACGAACTATCGCCTTCTCAAATCCGAAACCTGGAGCAAACCTTAAAGTGTAAAATTTTAGACCGCAGCAACCTGATATTAGACATTTTTGCCTTACGTGCCCGAACTGCACAAGCCAAATACCAGGTTGAGCTGGCGCAGGCACAATATCTATTACCGCGTTTAACCCGTATGTGGACCCACTTATCCAAACACCAGGGAGGAATTGGGATGAAAGGTCCGGGTGAAACTGAAATAGAAACCGATAGAAGGTTATTGCGTAACCAGATTACCAAATTAAAAGAGCGTTTAAAAGTAATCGATAAGCAAAGCATAACACGCAGGCAAAGCCGAGGCGACAAGAAAAGAGTCGCCCTGGTTGGATATACCAACGTAGGGAAATCAACCATTTTAAATTTGTTGGCAAAATCAGATGTGCTTGCCGAGAACAAATTATTTGCAACACTGGATTCCACCGTTCGTAAAATTGTTTGGGATGAAACACCCTTCTTACTAACCGACACTGTTGGTTTTATCAGAAAACTACCACATCAGTTAATCGAATGCTTCAAATCAACACTCGATGAAATTACTGAAGCCGATTTACTCATCCATGTGGTAGATATTTCGCATCCTAATTTTGAAGATCAAATTGAAGTAGTAAAACAAACATTGGCAGAAATCCATGCCAATAAAAAGCCTCATATCCTTGTTTTCAACAAAATGGATTTGTGGGAAAACCCAAAAGAAACCGACGATTTTATCGAAGAGGGACAGGAGCCACAAACACTTGAAATGCTGCAAAAATCGTGGATGGCAAAAGAACATAATCCGGTGGTTTTTATTTCGGCAGAAAAGAAAATTAATATTCAAGGATTACGAGATGCCATATTGATTGCAATAAAAAAGTAAAAAAAGATACCATCAAATGCCTTTAAACATCTAATTATTAGCTGTTTCTGCCATTGCGAACCTTGTTTTCCTCTACTAACCAATATCTATGTTACACAGAAGCCCTATTAACATTAGATAATCTTGGTTAAATATATATTTTTGCAATCCTTCAAGAAAACCAAAATGATAAGAAAAATGAAAAAAACTGTATTGTTTTTAACACTTAATTTAATCTGGATAGGCCTGTTTGCCCAGGCAATAAAAAAGCCGGTAACGGTAACCAAGCCAATAGAAACAAAACCGGTAACAACAACCACTTCGGTTCCCAAAAACAATCCCTGGGTTTTTACCTATGGCTCTGATACTGTTTACCGCAATGAGTTTGAGCGTTTATTATCTAAAAACAGAAAAGACAAAGCGGTACCATCCGACCAGGAAGTAGCAGAATACTTGGAACTATACCAGAATTTTAAAATGAAAGTGAAGGAAGCAACCATGCTTCAATTAGACACTTCGGCTGCCTATAAAAGTGAGCTTGCCGGCTATCGTAAACAATTAGCCAATCCATACCTAACAGATAAAAACGTTACAGCGGGTTTGATTACAGAAGCATATAAAAGAATGCTGGAAGAAATTAAAGCAAGCCATATTTTGATTAACTGTTCCGAAAGTGCTTCTCCTAAGGATACCCTCGAAGCCTACAATAAAATTCTTGAATTACGCAAAAGATTACTCAAAGGTGAGAGTTTTGATAGTGTAGCGTTACAAAATTCTGAAGACCCTTCGGTGAAAAGAAACTATGGAAACCTTGGTTGGTTTACTTCTTTTTACATGATTTATTCTTTTGAAACACAAGCCTACAATACCCAAAAAGGACAAGTATCTATGCCATTTCGTACACGTTATGGATACCATTTGGTTAAAGTAACCGATCGCAGAGCTGCAAGAGGTGAGGCCAGCTGTGGACATATCATGATTCAAACCGGGCAAAGTGCCAGTGCGGAAACTGTTGCAGAAGCTAAATTAAAAATCGATAGTGTTTATCAAAAACTTACCCAAGGCGAATCGTTTGAATCGATGGTGAAACAATATTCGCAAGACCAAAGCAGTGCCCAAAACGGAGGAGTAATTACTGTTGGTAGTTTAAGCAGCTACCCAGATATTTTTAAAGATGTTGCATTCTCTACAATTATTGGCGATATCAGCAAACCGTTTAAATCAGATTTTGGCTGGCATATATTAAAAGTAGTTGACCTCAAAGGAATACCGCCACAAAAAGAAGTGGAGGAAATGATTAAGTCGAAAATTGCAAGAGATAGTCGTTCGGAGAGCAGTAAAATAGTAGTAGCCCAGCGTATTAAAAAAGAAAACAAATACACCGAATATCCTGAAAACATCAAAGCAATGGTGGCAAAAATTGATACTACCTTTCTTGCCGGTACATGGGTTGCCGACGAATCTAAATTCAGCGATAAGCCGGTTATGTCTATTAGCAATAAAAAATACAGTGCAAAAGAATTTGTTGGCTACCTGCGCGTTATGCAAGAACCGCGTAAAGGCGGTTCGGTTGCCATGGCAGTCAATTCGTTGCTAAAAAAGTATAGCGACGAAAAGGCTTTGGAGTATGAAGAAAGTATCCTAGACACCAAATACGAAGATTTCAGAAACCTAATGCAAGAATACCACGATGGTATATTATTGTTCGATTTAACCGACAAAATGGTTTGGACCAAAGCGGTAAACGATACGGCCGGAATCGAAAAATTTCATGATGCCAACAAAACCAAATACATGTGGAAAGAACGTGTTTCGTTTACCCGGGTAACTTGTATCGACGACAAAACAAAAAAGGAAGCAATGAAAATGGCTGCTGCCGGTAAAACCAAAGACGACTTGAAAGCCAAGCTGAATAAGAAAATAGAAGGCTCGGTTACCTTTGTGGAAGTTAAAGCTGAAAAAGGAGAAAATGCCGAATACGACAAATTATGGGATAAAAGTGGTGTAGTGGATATTACAGATGAAAACGGTAACCACAAATTTAATATCGTACATGGTATTGTTGGTCCTGAAGCTAAAACTACCAAAGAAGCAAAAGGTGCTATTACCTCCGATTACCAAATTTATTTAGAGAAAGAATGGATAAAAGAATTGCGTGCCAAGTATCCCGTAACAGTAAATGATGCTACCTTAAAAATATTATTCCGTAACGACGATGGCTCTATTCGTATGCCGGAAAGTAAGCCAAGTAAGTACCCGGAATTAGAAAGTACTTTTGATGGTGATGGGGAGCCAAATTCCAAAGCTCCGGCCAAAACTACCAAGCCAACCAAAAAGGCAAAGAAGTAATTTATACGTTCATATTAATAGCTAAAAGGACCTGCAAATGCAGGTCTTTTTTTATAACTAATGCATAGCAGCTATTATACCAATTTCTCTATTGATGAAATGGTGTGAAAGCCATTTAAAGTTATTGGTATTTTAGTTACGGCAGATACTAGTTATCTTTCTTCAGCTTTTTATCAATTCATGGAAACATTCGAAAAGCTTCGTCTTTCATACATTTCAGCAATTCCGTTTTTTCTTTGGGGCATTGCCCTTAAATTGCAACCTTTAATCCTTTTGGCATGCAGTTCAATAAAAAATATTATTCCAACGATATCTTGCTAAACCTATACAAAGGCATGCTTCGACCTCGCATGGTAGAAGAAAAAATGCTCATTCTGTTGCGGCAGGGTCAGGTTAGTAAATGGTTTTCAGGAATTGGTCAGGAAGCGATTAGTGTTGGAGTTACCATGGCGTTGGATACAGACGAATACATCCTTCCCTTGCATCGTAACCTAGGGGTTTGGATGAACCGCGATATGCCTTTTGATAAATTGTTTTCGCAATGGCAAGGGAAAATGAACGGTTATTCGAAAGGACGCGAACGTTCTTTTCACTTTGGTACCAATGAACACCATATAGTAGGAATGATTTCTCATTTGGGAGCAATGTTAGGAGTTGCCGATGGGATTGCACTGGCGAATAAATTGAAAAAGGAAGAAAAAATTGCAGTTGTTTTTAGTGGAGATGGAGGCGCCAGTGAGGGTGATTTTCATGAAGCCATTAATACAGCAGCTGTTTGGGATTTACCCGTAATATTTTTAATCGAAAACAACGGATATGGATTATCCACTCCAAGCAACGAACAATTTAAATTTAAAAATTTTGTCGACAAAGCAATTGGTTACGGTATACAAGGTTATAAAATAGATGGCAACAATATTTTAGAAGTATACGATACAATTAAAAATCTGGCAACTACTATGCGAACCAATCCGAGAGCGGTGATACTCGAATGCATTACCTTTAGGATGCGCGGACATGAGGAAGCATCGGGTACCAAGTATGTTCCTGCTAATTTGTTTGAAGAATGGGGTAAAAAAGATCCAATTTTAAATTATGAAAACTGGTTAAAAGAAGAGAAAATTCTAACCGATGAATTAATTGCTGAATACCGATCAGAATTTAAAAAAGAAATCGATGCCAGTGTTGAAAAAGTATTGGCCGAACCCGAAATTATTCCGGATACCGAAACAGAATTAGCCGATTTATATGCTCCTTGGAATCAAGCAAGTTCCGCAACTTTAGGAAATTTACAACACGTTACCATCGCTCCCGAAACCAATAAAAAGAGTCGCAAACGATTGGTAGATGCAATTTCCGATGGATTAAGAGGCAGCATGCGCAAACATCCAAACCTGGTATTAATGGGACAGGATATTGCCGATTATGGCGGTGTGTTTAAAATAACACAAGGCTTTATGGACGAGTTTGGCAAAGAAAGAGTTCGCAATACACCATTGTGTGAAAGTGCCATTCTTGGCGCCGCTTATGGTTTATCGGTAAAAGGCATGAAAGCAATGGTTGAAATGCAATTTGCCGATTTTGTAAGTGTTGGATTTAATCAAATTGTAAATAACCTTGCTAAATCATATTACCGTTGGGGACAAAACGCCGATGTAGTGGTACGTATGCCAACCGGTGCTGGTGTAGGCGCCGGACCGTTTCATTCGCAAAGCAACGAAGCATGGTTTTTTCATGTTCCCGGCTTAAAAATTGTTTATCCTTCAACACCCGGAGATGCAAAAGGTTTGTTGGCTGCATCAATCAGCGACCCTAATCCGGTATTATTTTTTGAACACAAACATTTGTACCGTTCCGTAGAATTAGAAGAAGAGGTGTTTGATGATTATTATGAAATAGAAATTGGCAAAGCACGATTGGTAAAAGAAGGTAACGAAGTTAGTATCATAACTTATGGAGCAGGTGTTCATTGGGCAACCCAATATGTTCTGGAACAAAATATAGATGCCGATATTATCGACCTAAGAACCCTACTGCCTTGGGACAAATCAGCGGTAGAAACAAGCGTACGCAAAACCGGTAAAGCAATTATTTTACATGAAGACACCTTAACCGGCGGTATTGGTGCCGAAATTGCAGCGCATATCTCACAACATTGCTTTACCCATTTAGATGCCCCTGTAATGCGCTGCGGAAGTTTAGATACTCCCGTTCCATTTAATATCGAACTCGAGCAAAATTTTCTTCCCAAAGAACGATTTAAACAACAGTTACAAGAATTGTTGGCGTTTTAAATCTTAACCCTTTTGTTTATTGGTATCAGTTATTGGTTGTGAAAGAATTGCTATCTGACTTATAGACGTCTGGCAAGTTGAATCCCTGACGGGATTCGGTGGTCGCGTCGTGTGGTTTTTCGATGCTTAGCGCATCGTTACCGAGGTTAAATCCCTGACGGGATTATGTAGTCAACAATTTTTTGGTAGTATTTTTAGAAAAGGTGTGTTACTCGTGATAAGTAATATTATTGTTTGCATTCTATGCAGGTGCAGGACAAATAATCCCGTTAGCGATTTAACCGAAGTATTACTTAAGTAAACAAAAGATTCCGAATCCCGGCAGGGTTTTAACCTTGGTATTACTTAAGTAAACAAAGTCTCCGAATCCCATCAGGGATTTAACATTGGTATTACTTAAGTCAGAAAAAAGAATCCGAATCCCGTCAGGGATATAACCTTTACCTAAGACAACATTAGATTCCGAATCCCGTCAGGGTTTTAACCTTGGTATTACTTAAGTAAACAAAGTCTCCGAATCCGTCAGGGTTTTAACATTGGTATTACTTAGGCAGAATAAAACTCCGATCCAATCATGGATATAACCTTTATATTACCTAAGACAACATAAGATTCCGAATCCCGGCAGGGTTTTAACCTTGGTATTACTTAAGTAAACAAAGTCTCCGAATCCGGCAGGGATTTAACATTGGTATTACTTAGGCAGAATAAAACTCCGATCCAATCATGGATATAACCTTTATATTACCTAAGACAACATAAGATTCCGAATCCCGTCAGGGTTTTAACCTTGGTATTACTTAAGTAAACAAAGTCTCCGAATCCCGTCAGGGATTTAACATTGGTATTACTTAGGCAGAATAAAACTCCGATCCAATCATGGATATAACCTTTATCTTACCTAAGACAACATAAGATTCCGAATCCCGTCAGGGTTTTAACCTTGGTATTACTTAAGTAAACAAATTCTCCGAATCCCGTCAGGGATTTAACATTGGTATTACTTAAGTCAGAAAAAAGAATCCGAATCCCGTCAGGGATTCAACATCGCGACGCGGGAAAATTATGGTTACGATTAGGTAAATTCCTTGCCAACGAATCGTTTCCAAAGAAATGTTTTCACGCATTACAAATGTGCGCGACCTGTGAAATGATGCCCTTCCAAAATTTCTATCAACTACCACCAATCCCGTCAGGGATTAAATATCGGTAGTTTAAATAAATAGAATGATCGAATCCCGTCAGGGATTCAACATCGCGACACGGGAAAATTATGGTTACGATTAGGTAAATTCCTTGCCAACTATTCGTTTCCAAAGAAATGTTTTCACGCATTACAAATGTGCGCGACCTGTGAAATGATGCCCTTCCAAAATTTCTATCGCCTACCACTAATCCCGTCAGGGATTAAATATCGGTAGATTAAATAAATGGAATGATCGAATCCAGTTAGGGATTCAACATCGCGACGCGGGAAAATCATGATTACGATTAGGTAAATTCCTTGCCAACTATTCGTTTCCAAAGAAATGTTTTCACGCATTACAAATGTGCGCGACCTGTGAAATGATGCCCTTCCAAAATTTCTATCGCCTACCACTAATCCCGTCAGGGATTAAATATCGGTAGATTAAATAAATGGAATGATCGAATCCAGTTAGGGATTCAACATCGCGACGCGGGAAAATTATGGTTACGATTAGGTAAATTCCTTGCCAACGAATCGTTTCCAAAGAAATGTTTTCACACATTACAAATGCGCGCGACCTGTGAAATGATGCCCTTCCAAAATTTCTATCGCCTACCACTAATCCCGTCAGGGATTAAATATCGGTAGATTAAATAAATGGAATGATCGAATCCAGTTAGGGATTCAACATCGCGACGCGGGAAAATTATGGTTACGATTAGGTAAATTCCTTGCCAACGAATCGTTTCCAAAGAAATGTTTTCACACATTACAAATGCGCGCGACCTGTGAAATGATGCCCATCCTAAATTTCTATCGCCTACCACCAATCCCGTCAGGGATTAAATATCGGTAGATTAAATAAATGGAATGATCGAATCCCGCCAGGGATTCAACATCGCGACGCGGGAAAATTATGGTTACGATTAGGTAAATTCGTTGCCCACGAATCGTTTCCAAAGAAATGTTTTCACGCATTACAAATGTGCGCGACCTGTGAAATGATGCCCTTCCAAAATTTCTATCAACTACCACCAATCCCGTCAGGGATTTAATATCGGTAAATTAAATAAATGGAATGATCGAATCCCGTCAGGGATTCAACATCGCGACGTGATACTAATGGTTGATTACCAACTTAATGGTTTCTGTTGTGTTCATCGTTTTTACAACAACCAAATACATTCCTTCTTTCCATGCCGAAACATATATTTGCGAATGCCCCTTATCCAATACCTCTTTTGAAATTATTTGTCCAATTGCATTAAAGATTTCTATACCAACTTTCTCTTCCGAATCAAATTGTACAACCTGATTTGCCGGATTCGGATACATAGCCATCGTTGTGTTTTTTGTGCTTTCAACCAAACCAACACCAGGAACACTTTGAAACCATCGCGCATTGGAATATGCGCTTGTTACGTTTTGGTTCTTCGCTCTTACATGCCAATAATAACGGGTATTGGTTTGCACATTCGAAAACAAAACAGAAGTGGTAGTTGGATTTCCACTTGCCACGATATTGCTAAATCCGGCATCTGTAGCTACTTCCACTTCATAAGAGGTTGCATTTGCAGCTTGCGACCAGGTGAGTGTTAAAGTTGCAATAGGAATATTCATAGCACCATTTGCCGGAGATACCAACAACGGAACTCCGGGTTGTGGAATAGGTACAGTTGTAAATCGGGTTGGTTTCGACCAAGGCGACGTATCCCGACTATGAAAAGCCCGTGCTCTCCAAAAATAAGTTGTTCCGTAATTACATATAATGGTTTTTTCAGCCGAAGCCCCTTGAGGCAGAGATAGGGTTATTGGATTAGCAAAAGTTGAATCTAAGGTAACTTGGTATTGATAGGTATAATCAGACGGTGAACCTTGTATACTCCATTCCAATTTGGTGCTGATAGGAATATTAACACTTTTATCTAATGGCGCTAAATGGTATAAATCGGTGGTGGTTGTAAAGTTAAAAACGGTTGACCATTTGCTGGTATCAACAACCGAAATACAACGCGTACGCCAGTAATACTTTTGATGAAACAACAAGTCGCGTGGAAAATCCATATAAATATATTGCGGATCAAAATCGTCGGGGATATGGGCTTCTGTTTTACTTGAATACTCGGGAGAATTAAATAACATGGAAGTATCCAGCTCCCATTGTATATAAGTTGAACCATCAAATTTGTTCACGGAGCCTCCGGTATAAGTTCCAATTCCAACAAAATTATTAGGTGGAAAATTGTTTACCGGAACTGCTTTTGTAGTTAATGTTCGAATCGGAGATGATGGATCAGCAGTATCTGTTTCGTGAACCGAAGTTACTTGCCAACTATACTTTTGACCATACCGCAATGTGGTATCAATATAATAGGAAGTACCTTGTACCTTGAAAATATTGGTTCTTATATAAAATGGAGAATGTGGTTCGGAAATAGCATTACCGGTATCAATTTCTATAAAATACGAGGTTGCCCAACTTGGTTTTGAAAAAGAGAATCGGGTTCGTATATCTGCATTGGTAGCATTATTGGCAGGCGAATTAAGAACTGTCCCACCCGGGTATGTTTTAAACCAACTGATCTGCCAAATGGCTGTATCCGTTTCGTGCAACAAACGAACTTTAAACGCATATTTTTTATTGAAGGTTAAATATTCCGGATAGGTGTAGTTAGTTGAGGAGGTGATGGTGTCCTTTAACAAAGTAGTATAACTCGAATCGGCATACAATTGAATCTGGCATTTGGCACCTGCATATACATTCCAACTAAAAACAACTTTTATATCATATTGTGTTCCTCCAGCTGTTGGATTACCAAGATTTGGAAACGTGGTTACCCTGGTGTTATATACGGTAGACCATGACGAAAAAGAATTGCCAAATTTTGCCCTAACCCGATAATGATAATAATTACCAAATTTTGCCTGACGAATGCTATCAACTAAAACACCTGATGCAATATATTTGGTAACCAATCGAACCGAATTAAACGTTGCTACCGTGTCGATTTGTAATTCGTAACTTGCCAGTCCGGCTGTTTGCCATCCGATTTGAAAATTTGGACCTACAATAGCGGAATTAGAATAAATATTCTGTGTTTTTTGAATGGTGTATTTATTGGTTGTTGACCAGCTCAATGTATCCACTCCCGGAACCAGTGCTGTGGCTCTCCAATATATTACATTCCCAAAACCCATTAAATTGGTATCCGCAAATTGCCGGTCGGAATTCGTTTTTGTAACATACATCGGAGAATTAAACAAAGGTGTAGTATCGGCTTCATAGATGTAACGAATGCTAGTATCATATCCTGCATGGTTGCTTAACAGGTAACGTATGATGCCGGTTGTATTGGTTGCAGGTTGCGATAAACCGAGTGTATTGAAAACAGTAAAAGAGCGAAATGCTGACCATGCAGATGTATCACCCGATTTAAATGCCCTTGCCCTCCAGTAATAAACTTTTCCCTTTCGCAACAATTTGGTGGTAATATAGGTTGTGCTACTGGTATCAGATTTCAGATACATGCTGTTGAAGTTGCTGGTTGTATCATACTGAAATTCATAGCCTGTTGCACCCGTAACTGTTCCTACAAAAAGTCCTCCATCAAAATTAAATGCAGCGCCATTTGCCGGATTGGATAACGAAGGGATATTCATGGTTTTACCGGGATGTAAAATTCCAAAGGTGAATATTGTCAGAATGAAAAGTTTGCGCATAGTTCTTACGAGCTGTATTGTTTCAAAAATAAGCATAGTTATGTTTGCGTAGTGTAAAAATTTTGGATTTACTACTTCCCCTCTCATTCGGTTAACTGATCTACAAAATACAGGCCTAAGCCTTGGCGGAATGGCGTTGTGCTTCTATACATAAAAAACTTTTCGTGGAAACGCAGAGTCGTGATATAGAATCCCTGACGGGATTCGCCTTTAACGATAATTATTTGCTACCGATATTTAATCCCTAGCGGGATTAACAAACTGCCACTCTCTCCAAATCCCGTCAGGGATTAAATATCGGTAACAGGTAACAACAAACGACCTCTCTCCCTGAATCCCGCCAGGGATTTAACATCGGTAACAGGTAACTACAAACGACCACTATTCCCGAATCCCGTCAGGGATTAAACATCGGTAAAAGGTAACAACAAACGACCTCTCTCCCTGAATCCCGCCAGGGATTTAACATCGGTAACAGGTAACTACAAACAACCACTCTTCTCGAATCCCGCCAGGGATTAAACATCGGTAACAACAAATGACCACGATTCCCCGAATCCCGTCAGGGATTCTACATCTTGCCACTTGCCTAACAAAAGTATAGAATTTCAATGCTCCAGTTAGTAATACAACGAATTCAATTCATCAAAGCATACCCATGCATCCAAATCCATTTATCAAATATTTCTTTTCTCAGTTTATAAAACGGATACCCTACAACCTCTCATAAACTTAACCTACTTGCTCATAGCCTCCAGCGCCTTTCTTATATAAGGATCCGTTTGGTTAATCACCCGAAAATATCCTTCGTCTCGATATAACTGACGTGCCACCAAAGCTTTTAGATGCACTTGCAAATATTCCCTGGTAGCTTTCCGTTCTTTTTCCGTTGGCGATACTTGTTTTGTTTTAATATAACTTAAAAAGCCCGGCATCAAATCGGAATTAAATCCTGAAACGAAAGCTTCTGGAGATTTAAACCCCGCAAGTTGTTTGCGGTTGTTGTCAGCATACTTTATAGCATATTGATTCAACAAATTATTGGATAAAACAGCAGTTAAAAAATCGGTTTGGTAACTGGTATCCAGCGACACAAATACATCAGGCATGATACCTCCTTCACTGTAAACAATTCTACCGGCATCGGTTCTATAAATAGTAGAATCTTTTTGTTTGTATCTCGACGAGTCGACCAATTCGCCATTTTCATACCTTGCTAAAATCTCATGTTCATAGGCTTCGTTGTCTCTATAATCCTTTTGTATAGATCTTCCCGAAGGGGTATAATATCGTGCAACGGTTAATCGCATTGCCGAACCATCCTGCAATTGAAATGGTTCTTGTACCAATCCTTTTCCAAACGACCTTCGCCCGATGATTATTCCACGATCATGATCCTGCACTGCTCCTGCTAAAATCTCACTCGCCGAAGCTGAGCCTTCATCTATCAAAACTACCAGTTTCCCTTGCTCAAAAATTCCTTGACGTGAGGCTAAATAATCTTCGCGTGGTTGGTTTCTGCCTTCGGTGTATACAATTAGTTTCTTGTCATCAATAACTTCATCTGCCATTTCAATCACAGCATTCAAATACCCTCCGGGATTACCGCGCAAATCCACCACCAATTGTTGCATATGCAGCATTTGCAATTCTTTGATGGCATTGGTAAATTCCTCGTATGTTGTTGCAGCAAACCGACTGATTTTGATATAACCGGTTTTGTCATCCAGCATCATTTTTACATCCACACTATAAATCGGAATTTTATTACGGGTAATGGTATAGTCAATCTTTTCTCTGGTATCCGGACGATAAATCTGCACAGAAACTTTGGAGCCTTTCTTGCCTCTTAGCTTCTTAAAAACCTGTTCGTTGGTAATACCAATTCCGGCAACAATTTCGCTATCCACCTTAATAATCCGGTCGCCCGACTGAATTCCCAATTCCTTTGACGGACCTCCATTCAGCGGTGTAATTACCATAATGGTATCGTTTAAAATACTAAACTCCACTCCAATACCGTCGAAACCACCTTCAAGGGATTCGTTGGATCTCTCTAAATCTTCGGCCGGGATATAAACCGAATGTGGATCAAGTTGGCTCAGTAATTTATCTATTGCAGTTTCTTCAAGCACTTTAGAATCTATCGTATCTACATACGTTTCCTGAATAATATGCAATATTTCCTGTAACTTACTGCCTTTGTCAAAAAACCCTCCCGATTTATTTGTAGCCGGTTGTAGCCACATTCCGATGGTTATTCCGCCAGCTATCAACAATCCGTATATAAAAGGTTGCCATTTGTTTTTGTTATTCATCCCGATATTTGAAATAATTTCAAAGATAATCCCTTTGATGCAAAAAAAGGGAGAAGCGATATTATGGCAAAAAAACAATTGATAAAAACCACCGAACTATCTTCCGGTTATACTAACCTGGAAAAAATGAGTACAAAATCATTGCTTCAAAACATAAACCGGGAAGACCAAACGGTTCCTCTTGCAATAAAAAAACAAATTCCATCCATTCAAAAATTGGTAGATGCCACGTTTGAAAAAATGAGTAAAGGAGGAAGGCTGTTTTATATAGGTGCTGGTACCAGTGGCCGATTAGGTATTGTAGATGCAAGTGAATGCCCTCCAACATTTGGTGTTCCGCATGGCATGGTGATTGGTATCATTGCCGGTGGCGATACAGCCATACGCAAAGCTGTTGAGTTTGCCGAAGATGATCCCAAACAAGGATGGAAGGATTTAAAAGAATATAAAATTTCCAATAAAGATGTGTTGATCGGAATTGCTGCTTCGGGAAGTACACCTTATGTGGTAGGTGCATTGCAACAAGCAAATAAAAGCGGCATTACAACCGGATGCATCGTCTGCAACAAAAATTCTGCAGTTGCAGCCAATGCCCAATTTCCTGTTGAAGTGGTGGTTGGTCCGGAGTTTGTAACCGGCAGTACACGCATGAAATCAGGCACCGCACAAAAGTTGGTGTTAAATATGATTAGTACTTCTATCATGATTAAATTAGGAAGGGTGAAAGGAAATAAAATGGTTGACATGACACCTACCAACAACAAGTTAATCGACCGAGGTGCAAAAATGATACAAGATGAATTGAACGTTAGTATGAAAGTAGCAGAAGCATTGCTTAAAAAATATGGTAGTGTGAGGAAAGCGGTTAGTGGTAAGTGATCAGTTATCAGCGGTCAGTTATTAGTTCACAGTGATTCGTTAACCGTTCACAGTGATATGTTTGGTTTGGTTCTTACTATGAATGTACTTTTATATATCTGTGTAATTAGTGCAATCTGTGGCTTTGAAAAGTGGTCAGCAATCAGTGATCAGTAATCAGTTAACCGTGAACAGTTATCTGTGAACTGTAATCTGAGTATTCCATGACTTAAAACCTTCGCGCCCTTCGCGTAAAATCTTTGCGTGCTTTGCGGTTAAAAGAAGAGGTGTTTTAGTGCTGGGTGTTTTAGTACTAGGTCACCTTAAAATTAAACTAATATTTTCAAGGTCATTATTCAGAAGTCATTTGTAAATTCAATTTTCAATTCATAGTTTGTTTTTTGGCTACATGCCAAACGGTAATTTCTTCTTGTGTAATCTGTGTAATCTTGTGGCTAAAAAGTGAATAGTAAACAGTGATTAGGGGCGAGTAATTAGTTATCAGTAATCGGTTAACCGTGAACTGTTAACTGTGATCTGTGGCTTTGAAAAGTGTTCAGCAATCGGCAGTCAGTCAAAAGTCGGAGGTCAGTGAACAGCGTTCAGCAGTCAGTCTGAGGCTAAAAACTTAGCGCTCTCTGCATTATTCTTTGCGCATCTTCGCGTAAAATCTTTGCGTCCTTTGCGGTTAAAAAAGCGATCAGCGATCAGTCAAAAGTCAAAAGACGGTTGTCTATCGTTATACATATTGCAGGTTCGAATTTTGGCTTCATGCCAAACGGTAATTTCTTCTCGTGTAATCTGTGTAATCTGTGTAATCTGTGGCTAAAAAGTGAATAGTAAACAGTGATTAGGGGCGAGTAATTAGTTATCAGTAATCGGTTAACCGTGAACTGTTAACTGTGATCTGTGGCTTTGAAAAGTGTTCAGCAATCGGCAGTCAGTCAAAAGTCGGAGGTCAGTGAACAGCGTTCAGCAGTCAGCCTGAGGCTAAAAACTTAGCGCTCTCTTCATTATTCTTCGCGCCCTTCGCGTAAAATCTTTGCGTCCTTTGCGGTTAAAAATCTGTGTAATTTGTGCAATCTGTGGCTAAAATCTCTGTCCATCTCCATGTTTCTAATCTAAAATAGTTGCAATCTATTTACTACCTTGCGTCTCCCTTATGAGCGCATACTTTTTAAAATTATTTTCCGTGTTGATCTGGTCGGCATTTAAGTACTTGGTTGGCTTTTTTATAGCCATTGGGTCGCCTCCGCATTTTGGTTTTATCGAAACCATGGTTACCAATGTTGGTGGTGGAATGTTGGGTGTAATTGTGTACTTGTATGTTTGGGATTACTGGTTAAGCATTTGGAAGCGTTGGCGTAAACCGGAAGTAAGCGAAGGAATAAAAATGAATATGCGCCGCCGCTGGATGGTGAAATTGATTGTTAAGTTTGAGATTTATGGCATCATTTTTTTAACGCCATTAATACTAACCCCTCCCTTAGGAACCATACTTGCAGCCATGATCGAACCCAACAAATGGAAAATTAAAATTTACATGCTCATCTCTTTTACTTTATGGACAGCGGGTATGTATACCCTTTATGAAATATTCGGAATTAAGTTGGATGAGGTGATAGGGAATTTGTTTAAGGGGTAGGTTTATAATATTTCAGGAAGTCAATTCCGCAGAAACAGGGTATATTTATAAAGCTATTTTACTTAATAAAGGAAAATAAAATTGTCGTTTTCTATAGAAGTTCATTTGCAAAAATATTTTTGAATTGTATTAAAACCCTTCATAATTGGGGGGGGGGGGTAAAATCAAAGGAATGAATCAAGCCGTGTGCATAAGCGTAACTTATTAAGTGACCTCTGCTTTTTAAATGAAGTGATTTAATCATTTTTAGAACATATGTTTCTATCGACCTGTCGGATAAATGCTCTAAACCTTTTTGATTTGAAATTTCTAAATAAGATAATCCGTTTGCTAAATATTGAATGATTTGTAATTCTATACTTTTAAAACTATACTGAATAGATGAAGATTCATGCTTGTGAAAATATAATGGAAAATTTGAATGATGAATGTTTAAAGGAACATTAGACTGTATTTGCTGAATACATTGCTTAATAATATTATTTTCTTTCGGAATATAACAATCCACCGCAAACCCTTTCAGCTTTTCCGGATAATTTTTATAATATCCATTACTCATACAAATCACTTTGCCGGAATAATAGGTTTGTGGTAAGTGTTCTAAAACTTCCCAACCATCCATTATTGGCATATACAAATCAAGAAGTATCAAGTCAATTGATTTAAGTGACAATTGATTTAATAAGTCTATACCATTTGTGGCGACAATTTCAAGCTTTACCTTCTCCATTTTTGATATAGTGGCATAGAGAAGCGTACGTGAAAAATAATCGTCTTCTGCAATCGCAATATTCAATGATTGATCGGACACCATAAACAAAAATAAAATTAACATATCAAATTGTAAGTATCGGGAAAACCCGACAAAATCTCTATCAAGCATTTATCGGGTTTTAACTATAGATTTTGACCTAAATTTAACATGAACTTTGTACTGTTCTATTCTTAATACCTATCATTGATATGGTTAGTGAAAAGAGCAGCAGATGCCGAAAAGCTGAAAGAGTAGGCAATAAATAAAATTAAAAGTATGAAATTAATTAAACTGTATGGAGTTCTCTTCTTATTAACCATTACAACAACTTTAATCGCCCAAGAACGCCCTTTACCTGAACAATACTGGGATGATGGCGGGCATCCCCCCATTGTACCTCCGGGTAGTGTTTACAATTATTCGATCTGGCATATCACCAATAATACAGAATGCGAATTTGACATGACATTTTTTATAGGTGTAGATAATGATGTTAAACTTTTCTTTGTTGATCATAGTGAATCAGATTTAACAACGGAAAGGGTAGCAACTGAATTTGGAATTTATCCACCCAACTTAAGCATTACCCATTCGGCAATTACAATCGAAATTAACGGCCAAGTAATAGGCAGTGCTTTCCCTGGGGATGATATCGATATTGAAAACACCAATCTATCTCCTCCTTGTAACTGTGTGCATGTCAATTTCAACAGAACTACCCAAATAATTACCTTATCACCTTGTCTATAAATTTTAACCGGAGTTGATTAAAAAAAATCAACTCCGGTTTAACTATATTTGGATTATGAAATGGATTAAGTCGCTACTTTTTGTTGTGTGCTTATCAGCTTTTAATAAATGCTCACTTGCACAATGGTCGTTTATTAAATTAGCAAGTCCTAAGGATTTGAGTTTCACAAATACCAAAGTTGGTTATATTGATTACAATTATTTTTACTTAAGTACAGATAGTGGACATACTTTTTCCGTGAGTAGTGATTCGCTTCGCAATTTGCTATCTCTTCAAATGTTAAACGATTCCGAATACTTTATTACCTATAATTTGAACCATATTCTTTATACAAATAATGGTGGGTCGGCTTGGAAAAAGTTATACTTATTGAGTGATGTAGGCGATACATTTAGCTACCCATATAATATTTTATTTTCTCATTTCTATTCTAATGGTAATGGATTTGTTATGTGTAGTAAACCGATGGCAGATTCGTGCCAGCCTTTTTTTGTAACCAACAATAATGGTTTAAGTTGGTCCAAGGTTGATTGTAAAGATTTTAAAATGTCAATCTATGGCCCATTTGTTACAAGAAAGAGAAATCTATTTGAAGACAAACTAATAATGATTTCGCCTAAAAACTCATCAAAACTACTTAAGATATCTGAATACGGAAATCGGATTCAAGAATATAGTTGGGATATAACAGAAGGACAGTTTATCATTGATATAGCGTTCAGAGATTCCTTAAATGGTTTATTGCTTTTTCTTGGGAATCATACTTTTTATCGCACTTCCGATGGGGGTAAAACCATCACTCCAATTTATAGTGGCTTTACTCCTGATAATTGTGCACGGCTTTCCTATGCCAAACCAACAGCGGCAAATCCACAGGGATATTATATGACTTCCGGAAGAGATGCCGGATCGTACTATAGTTTTAATGATGGCGAAACATGGGTACAAGTAGACGATACCTGTAGTTTTAACTATTTGAACTTTTATAATAACCAAATTGGTTTCGGTATAACCGACGACTCCCCTACTAAGCTAATGTATTTTACCGGCTCACCTGTAAATGGAATGGAAGATAATTTTAGGCAATATAATTTTCAAATTAACCCTAATCCATTTGTAAATTTTCTACATATTAACCAAAAAAATTACACATCCACAAGTATGGAACTTCTTGATTTATCGGGGAAATCTGTATTAAAATACGCTTTGAAATCTGCGGATGAAAATATTGAAACCAATTTTATTCAACCCGGTATTTACTTTTGTAAAATACATTCTAATGATGGATTTGTTTCTATTACCAAACTGGTTAAAACTGAATAAGATTGCATTTTTACAACGAGATTCACCGCAAGCAAAACATACTCGAAAATACATCATAGACTATATCATTTCACAAAGCACTTCTCTCCCGCAGAGATACATACGCTCCTTATCCCCCGTATCTCTCCATCAACTCATACAACATCCCATCTTTTAATCCTGCCGATGGGGCTGAGATACGATCAATATTAGCCCATTTCAAAATCTGTAAATAAATAAATGCCGAAGGTTCTATTACATCAGCACGATCCGGATTTAGTTTATACTTTTCGACCCGTTGCTTCATAGTTAAATTTTTAATAGATCCATGAAACGCCTCCAATTCTTCGGTAGTTATGGCAAGGTCTTCAGCAGGTTTTATAATACTTGCAATTTTATTGATAGTACCGCTGGTTGCAATTGCTTTGGTTTGCTGCACATCACCAATATGCGATTTAACATAGTGTTCCAATTCCTTCCATGTTTTGTCTTTAATGGCATTGTCGAGTAATCGAACCGTACCAATATCAAAAGAAACAGAATCGTAAGCCTGTCGGTTTTTAATAACCGTCATTTCGGTACTACCTCCTCCAACATCAATAGTTAAATAACTTTTGTTGGGTTTAAAAAGGTGCGCAATGGACTTTAAAATAATTTCTGATTCTCTCTTACCATCGATAATTTCAATCCTAATTCCGGTTTCCTTTTCCACTTTCTCCACCATATCCTCTCCATTCTTTGCATCACGCAAGGCCGAAGTTGCGCATGCCATATAATGCTCGGTTTCGAACGCTTCCATCAACAAAGCAAACGCTTCCATGGCTTTGTAAAACATGCCCCGTTTTTCTTTGCTAATCTTTCCTTTCTTAAAGGCATCATCGCCAAGCCGAACCGGAATCCTTACAAACTCAATCCGTTTATATGGTTCTGTTCCTTCGGTATTATTTGTACGGGCTATCTGAAGTCTTACTGCATTGGAGCCAATATCAATCGCTGCTAATTTCATCGTGCTGCAATATTCGGTTTAGTAATGAGATAAAAAATGATTTGGGATTAATTTTTAAACAATTTAATATACCACGGTAGCCTGTTAATTCTTAAATGAAAGTAAGGGTGTTTTTCTGCTCCAAAACCCTTGTTAAACTGCGCTATTCCGGGGATATCAGATCCTTCAAAATCAATACAAATTGGTTGGTTGGCATACTGCAAAATCAAATGGTCGAGTAACAAATACATGGCCCGTAATTCCTTTCCCTTCGGAGAAGTACAATTATTGATCAGGTATAATCGGTTTTGCGTAGAATAAATAATTGCCGTCGCAACCAATTCCCCTTCCCTTGTAAATACACCCTGACAAATTAACATTTGGTGGTTATGTACTTCTTGCAAAAGGGATTCGAAACGCCCATAATCTTTTTTGTTAACGCCTATGGTTGCAATTCCTTTATGGGTGCGATAAAAATCTACTCCGGTTGTGGGTTCAATAGATTGTATGGTAAGTTCGTGTTTGTGGCTTTTTTTGATATTCCTTCGCGTTGGTTCACTGAAATTTTTCACCAATTTTGGGTGAGGTTTGTTTAAATCCAGGATAAAATTTTTTCTCTTTTTTACCTGCCACCTTTTTTCATCCGGCTCATTTCCTTCGTTTAATTGGATATCTATATACCCGAATTTTTCAGGTATAGCCTCCAGAAATTCAGTTAATCGTTTTGAAACATGTTCATTTCGATAAAACAAACCCAATTGCTGGGTAAAATAAGGTTGGTATAAGTAACGGAATATTTTTTTTCGGTGCGTAAGTGGAAAAACAGCTTCATAATCATTTAATACCAATCCTTCCCAATCCGGAGCAACAATATCCAAGTACCAGCTGTATCCGTATATTAAGCTGTTGACCGACTGTCCGATACAAAGATCCCATTTTGCTTTGTCGATTTCCGCATGTGTGAGAGGTCTAATCAATTGCTTGCTTTTGTTTACTGGAAGCTAAAGTATGCATTTTTCGGAACACTTCCCGCCATTCGTACCAACCTTCGTGGTGCGATAAATTCGAATTATGCCAAATACTGATAAAGGTACCATTTACTTTTTTTACCTGATTCATCAGTTTTTCAATCTCAGCTGATGCCATTGTTGGTGTTATATCCGGGTTGTTTTTAAAATTTACATCCATGATCGCTACAGGGTGAAGCAACAAGGTACATGTTTTGTTTTTTAAGAGATTAAAGAAATTAAATGGGTGTGATGTTGAAGCCCTGAAACCGCTGATGGCTGAATATCCTACCGAATAATCATCGGTAATTTCACCTTCCAATAATTCCATAAATGTATCAGGTAACATGTATCGCAAATAATGCTGACGGGTATGCGTAATGGTTTGGTGTGTATACGATTCCAATATTGCTTTTTCGTGCAACAACAAATCAATATTTTCTGAAGTATGGTAAGAAGGATGCAATCCCACCGGATATTTTCTGAAAAGTTTTAGAATTAAATTTCGCATCACTTCATTGTATGGCGGTATGTTTTTATCGTATAATGTTCCGCTGCACAACAACACAAAATACCTGAGTTCGATTTGGTTCTCGCTGCATACTTTCGAAATCCATGCATAGGTATCATAAGGATCGTTCTTGTAGTTTATGCCCACTTGTATTTGTTCGGCAACTGCCCGCAAACGAAGGTGTAATAATGCATTGGCTAATTTCAGCCAGTAACGCCGAAAGCCAATTCCCCGATACCGGTAAGCAAAATCAATATCGATGGTTGATAGAAATTCGAAGGAAGGTAATGTTAAAGGTAGTGGCCCAAATTTTTCTTCAAGATGCCATTTGATTTGCAATGCCCAGATATCAACCAATGGTAAATGCAAAAAATTATTTTTATATGCACAACTTTCGAAAGGACTGTAACGACCATGTTTATCCGGTGCGGTAGGAAGGTACTCTTCATACCTGCTCAACAAATAAAAGGATGCAGCAAATACATCAAAAGGAATGTCGCCATCAGAAGGAAAAAATGTTTTAACCCACCATTTTTCGTCTTTAACCTCTATTGGTATGATTTCAATACTGTCATGCAACAGTAATTTTACCGGAATAATCTGCAGGCTACCCTCCAGATTTTCTTCGCTGTAATTTATTTTTGGTCCTTTGTATTGTAAGAACTCCTCCTTGTTACGGGTGGTATGAAATGCAATACCAAGCCTTCTTTCCAACAATTCGGTTAAAATATAGTTAAGCCGGTTGCTATTTTGAGAACAAAAGATGACGATTGGGTTGCCTTCCATTTTTTGCAATTTAATAAGAATAAACTTGCAATACATATCCCTTATATTTGTAAAGAAATTGAACCACATGAATATAAGAGACATTTTAAAGGAAAGAATTCTAATCATTGATGGTGCTATGGGTACCATGATTCAGCGCTATAAACTAGAAGAAAAGGATTTCAGAAACGAGCAATTAAAGGACCATGACCATCCTTTAAAAGGCAACAACGATTTGTTGTCAATTACCCGTCCGGATGTAATCAAAGCTATCCACGCTCAGTATTTTGATGCAGGAGCAGATATTATAGAAACCAATACCTTTAGCGGAACCGTAATAGCACAGGCTGATTATGCCTTGGGCGAAGAATGGGTGTATCAGATTAATTATCAATCCGCAAAAATTGCAAAGGAAGTTGCCGAAGAATACAACAAAAAAACTCCCGACAAACCACGGTTTGTTGCCGGTTCTATGGGACCAACCACCAAACTGGCTTCTATGTCGCCTAACGTTAACGATCCCGGTTATCGCGCAGTTACTTTTGATGATTTGGTAAAAGCATTTAAACTACAAGTAAAAGGTTTGCTCGAAGGAGGTGCCGATTTGTTGTTAATGGAAACGGTAACCGATACTTTAAATGTAAAAGCCGGTCTATATGCAGCGATGGAATATTTCGAAGAAACCGGAAAAACCTATCCAATCATGGTTTCGGGTACTATTACGGATGCTTCGGGTCGCACCTTATCCGGACAAACAACCGAGGCATTTTTAATTTCGGTACAACATGTACCATTACTTAGTATCGGCTTAAACTGTGCTTTGGGTGCCGATGCTTTGCGTCCTTATTTAAAAGTGTTGGCTAATAATTCTAATTTCTTTGTGAGTGCGTATCCAAACGCCGGTTTACCAAACGAAATGGGACAATACGACCAAAGTCCGGCTTCGATGGCAAAACAGGTTGAAGAATTTTGCAAAGAAGGTTTGGTAAATATTTTGGGTGGCTGTTGCGGTACTACTCCGGAACATATCAAAGCTATTGCCGAAGTAGCTGCTAGGTATAAGCCAAGGCAAATTGGTGTTGCTGTAGGACATTAGCCTTTGACATGATAAATTATCTACAAAACTTATAATTTTCGTATATTAGTATAAAAATTAAACGCCCATGATTTCCAAAATTAAATTACAAGAAACAATAAATATGTTTCCTGAAGAATTTACAATTGATGAGTTAATGGAAAAGATTATTTTTTTAGATAAGATTGAAAAAGGAAATAAGCAATCGGAAATTGGCGATACGATAACGGAAAACGAATTAGACTCTGAAATTAAAAAATGGTTCAAGTAAATTGGACTAGGCAGGCTGTTGCGGATTTGAAAAGTATTTATGATTACATTTCAAAAGATTCTGTTCAATATGCCAAACTGCAGGTTATTCGGATTAAAAACAAAACAAATATTTTAAAAACGCATGCCTATTCAGGTAAAATAATACCTGAATTCTACCATGAACAATACAGAGAACTTGAGGAAGGTAATTACAGAATAATTTATAAAATAGTAAATAAGACAACCATTGATATTTTAACTATTCATCATGCTAAAAGAGATTTAACTCGACGAAAGTTATCCTAAATTAAAGCATAAACGAATTAAGATAATCCACAACTAGCCTCATTCCTCATCATTCATAATTGGTTATATTTGAATCAAATAAGATTAATTCCATTAAGTTATGCATTCAACCATCCGCCTCAATAAATTTATTGCCGAAAGCGGCTATTGTTCAAGGCGGGAAGCCGACCGTTTTATCGAAAATGGTCAAGTATACCTTAATGGGAAAAAAGCAACTATTGGCGATCAGGTAAAACCCGGCGATAAAGTAAAAGTAAACGGATACGATCTCGAACCACGAAAAGGGGAAGACTTGGTGATAATTGCTTTGAATAAACCGGTTGGGATTACTTCCACCACCGAAAAAGGAGTCAGAGATAATATAGTAGATTTTGTTAACCATAGCAGCCGTATATTTCCGGTAGGCCGTTTGGATAAAGATTCTCAGGGATTAATTTTATTAACCAACGATGGCGATATCGTAAATAAAATATTACGCGCCGGAAACAACCACGAAAAAGAATACGTAGTAACAGTTAATAAAGTACTAACCCCGGAAGTAATTTCCGGTATGGCAAATGGTGTTTCGATCATGGGAGTAAATACCCGTAAATGCAAGGTTGTGCAGGAAGGTCCACATACATTTAGGATAGTTTTGGTGCAAGGATTAAACCGTCAAATTCGAAGAATGTGCGAGCATTACGGGTATGAGGTTGTTAAATTAGAAAGGGTTCGCATCATGCATATCGGTTTAAAAGGATTGCCTTTAGGCGAATGGAGAGAATTAACACGCGAAGAAGAAGAAAAATTGTATTTAATGGTAGAAGATTCGAGTGCCGAAGCCATTAAAACCAAACCTTCCAAACCAAAAGACCACAAACCAAAGTCGAATAAACCACACCAAAAAAAATCATTTAAAGATAACAGTACCAAAGGAAAACCATACGGCAACAAAGGAAGTAAATCGGAAGGACACCATCAATCCGGACGAAAATCAAAACCCGGTGGAAACCGTCGAGGACGATAAGCAGCAGGAAATTGTTTATTACCCGTTAACTTTGCATTGTTAATTAAAATGGATTATCAACTAATCATCGTTACTGTACTTGTAGTAGCTGCCATTGGCTACCTGATACGCCATTTTTATAAAAGCTCCAAAGGCCATGCCTGCGAAAGCGGTAATTGTGGGTGTGACAAGAAAACAACTTAATTGTAGTGCTTGGTGTTTTAGTACTGAGTGTTTTAGTGAGGAAGTTTTGCCCACCTTCGCAAATGTTATTGTGGACGAGTGTTGAGGTGTTATAGTGCTCTGCCCCGATTGTCGCACCACTCAAAGTTCGCGACGTGCATCAAATTACTTAAAAACTAATTACCAAATAACGTCAATCCTGCAAGGTTCGCGACGTGAAAAATTACATAATTTTCAATTACCTAATTACTTCCCTTTAAAGTCCATCTTGAGCACCCTAAACGTCGTTCTCCTATTCTGCTGGTGTTCTTCCTCGGTGCATTCCACCCCATCTGCACAATCATTTACCAATTTGGTTTCGCCATAACCTACAGCAGTTAACCGCTCCTTGTTGATGCCGTTTTTAACCAAATAAGTAACACAAGTTTGCGCGCGTTTCTGCGATAAAGTTATATTATAATCAGCCGGAGCCCTGCTATCGGTATGCGAAGCCAATTCAATGGTAATACCCGGATTGTTCTTTAAAATAACAACCATCGAATCGAGAATCTCCATCGAACGCCTGCGTAAATCATACTTATCCAAATCATAATAAATTCCTTCCAAAACAAATTCAACTTCTTCGGTTGGAATCGGATCTAAGATAAAATCCAATTCAATTACCGAATCCTTTTGGATACCGTTGGCATTTATTTCGACCCTGGCACTGCTAAAATATTTTGGCATAGTTGCCAGTAAACCCGAAACCTGATTCAAAGGAATTTCACCAAAATATTCCCCCTTTGCATTGGTTTGAACCGAAAATACATTTTTACCTGCAGCATCGGTCAAAGCAACTTTTGCCCCTGACAATGGTTGTAAAATATCTTTGTCTAAAACCCTGCCTTTTACCTGGAAAATAAATGGTTTCACATGCAAACCATAAATATCATCATCTCCAATTCCTCCTTCTCGGTTCGACGAATAATATCCAATTGCACCAAGTGCACCCGTCGCCGAAGGCAACATAATTAAACCAAATTCATCTCCACCCGAATTAACCGGATACTTCATGTTTACTGCAGAGTCAAATCCGTTTCCCTTTGGTTTTGCACTAAAAATATCAAGACCACCCATTCCAATTCTTCCTTTGGTTGAAAAATACAAAACGCCACTATTGGAAATAAAAGGAAACATGTCATCCGCATTCGAATTGATGGTAGAACCAAGATTAACAGGCGTTCCCCAAGATTCGGTATTGGGATTGTGGTCGATTACATAGATATCGCGCTCCCCCAAACCTCCGGGCATATTCGAAGAAAAATAAAGTTTGGTTCCATCCGGATGCATACTCGGATGCCCAACCGAAAACGAATCGGAACAAAAGGGCAATTTGGTCGGATTGGACCAGCTTCCATTGACCATATGGCTTTCGTAAATTTTACAATTCATTCCCCTGCCATCGGCACCATTGCATTGGGTAAAATACATGGTAGTAAATCCTGTATCAATCCAACAAACACCTTCGTTAAAATCTGTGTTTACAGCTCCTTTCAGGTTTTTCGGTTTACTCCAAACCCCTTTGTCAAAATTGGATTCAAAAAAATCAGAACACTTTTGCCCTGTCCATTCAAATATTTCATTTCCGGTTGACTCTTGTCGAGCCGAAGCCCAAATCATTTTACCTTGGATATAAAATGGCGCATAATCCGAATAAACCGTATTTAACTCACGAATATTATGCACTTCTAACTTTTCGGGTTTGTTTTTCCAACTTTGTGCAACAGCACACGACTGCAATTCTCGTCGTGCACTTATGTCGCCCGGAACCTCAAATAAGTAATCGTTAAACTGACGCGACGCATCTTCATACTTCTCAAAATTTTTCAGCAGTAACCCATACGAATATAAAATACGGGGATCCGGATATTTGGTGTTTACCAGTTTTTCATACCAATCATACGCTTGTTTAAAATTGTTCGCACAACGGTAACTTTCTGCTATCATGTACAAAACCTGGTTCTGCTTTTCTTCTTCTTTAATTTTAGGATATGCCTTTTTAAATAAGGTGGCTGCTGTATTAAATTTCTTGGCATCAAACGAAAGTTGCGCCCTTTCCAATTCCAAGTCTAAAGCAGATTGTTGGGCAAATACCCCAACCGAAAAAAGAAAAAAACAGGCAACTAAATAAAATCCCTTTTTCATTATTGTACGAACGAAAATACAAGAAAACTGTCATACCTGCATCCACTTATTTTCTTAATATTCTCTAATCCGGCAATTTTCACCTCTACCATATCTTACCCTTATCAAGCTTTCACTCTTTTGTCGTAAAATAGAGTTTGATTTAAAACAAATTTCCTCGATTTATCTCGTTTTTAAATGGTTTATCAATTCTATGCATAACATACACCCCAATTATGCAGAATTAGAATTGTTATCCTAAAACAAAACTTGCTTCTTTGTTATTGCGCAAAGCAACTAGCGTAACCAATTTCTAATTCTTAGCCTATGAAAAACTGCATCTTGCTATGGAGCATATTCATTACCGCATGCTCAACCGCACAAACGCATTACTATTTTTCCGGTTCGGGTAACTTAAATACGCTCACCAATTGGGGAAACAATACCAATGGTACGGGCACCAATCCATCTTCGTTTACCTCTGCCGGAGATACTTTTGAAATACGCAATTGCAGCTTGGCAACCTTACAATCGAACTGGTCGGTAAATGGTACAAATTCGAGAATTATTGTTGGCGATGGCACAAACTTCACCCGTGCGGTTTTTGATTCGGGTTATGCCGTTAACGGAATGGTAATTGTTAAATCGAATGCAGAATTGGTACTTTCCCATACTTCCGTTCCTACGATAGATTCGCTTTTCACCGGTAGCAAGGTTGTTTACAAAGCGAATGGAAATCAAAACCTAAGCAATAAAAGCTACTACCATCTCGAAATTTACGGTAGTGGTTCGAAACTTACCGTTGGCGATTTAACCGTAAATGGGAACTTACATATTTCCGGTATCCTGGATGTAAACGCAAGTACCGAAGATCTCATTGGAAATTTGCAATCTGTTACGGGTACCGGACTCTTGCGAACCACCTCTTCGGGTCCTAATGCATTACCCGCAAATCTTACCTGGTCGTGTACCGTTGAATTCTATCGCAATGGCAACCAAACCATCCCTTATGGCAATTACTCCATTTTAATGGCAACCGGAAATAGCGGCACAAAGTCTATAACAGGTGGCACTTTACAAGTCGATAGCATTTTGTTTATTTCCCCGGCATGCAACATGGCAATGGGTTCCAATAAACTTACCGGTAATCTTTCTCAAATTTATGGCGCAGGAACATTAACCACTACTTGTACCGAAACTTCTCCACTTCCCGAAAACAGAATTTGGAATATTTCCGTCACTTATTCGGCAAACTCTGCCGGACAGTATATTGTATCTGGATCTTACTTCCAACTTTTAATCACATCCGGAACCAATACCAATATCGCAACCGGCAACCTAACCATATTGGATAATGGTTTGTTGCAAATTTCATCCGGTAATACCCTCGATATGTTATCGGCTAAGCTTGTTTCAGGAGTCGAATTAACCATTGGAGGTGCCGGTACCATAAAAACACAAAATACTTCCACTGAACCAATTCCTAATAACAAAAGCTGGACACAAAGCATGAGCTATAATGCATCCGCGCCGCAGTATATTATGAACGGTATTTACCTTGCTGCTTTGAATGTGAATGGAGGAAATCGTTACTTCCCTGAGAATGATACGCTGAAAATTTCCGGAAATTTCACTGCATCTATTGCGAATTACTATGCCATGCAAAATTGTTTGCTGGTGTTTCAATCGCTTACCATACAAACAATTGCAACCGATAATAACCTCATATTACCAAAAGTACATTTTAGCGGATTGGGTTTAAAAACCATTCAAGGACCATTAAAAATAGCAGGTCTGATGGTTATCGATAGCGGCGTAACCGTAAATCTGGGAAACAATATTTTTACGGCTGATTCCCTTTATACTGCGGGAGGTATAAATGCTTTGTTGCGTACCCAAAACACATCGAATGCTTCCTTACCTGCTAACAAAACCTGGAATTTCAGATTACAACTCGACGGCACCAACCAAAGTTTGGCTGCCGGTTGGTATCAAAGCGGTTTGCAATTACTAAATGGCATTAAAACCATGACCGGTGATATCCACGTTGCGGATACTTTATCCATTTTTAACGGAGCCGAATTATCCATCACTTCTCATTTGTTAACTTTAAATGGAATCATTCATCCTACACAAACCGGTACAATTACAGGAAGTACTTCTGGTAAAATAATTGTTGGAAACAACCAAGCGGATGCGGGTACCTTATATATGTCACAACATACTGCCAATTCAAATACATTGGCTGAATTAACATTATCCCGTAATACCGGAGAAAACGCTTTGATTCTAGGGAATAAATTGGTCGTTACAGAATTACTTACTTTATCCGATGGGATGCTTAACACGAATGGAAATTTGGTATTTGGATCATCATCCGTAACCCATTCGGCGCAAATCGCACCCTTAATCGGTACAGGAAATATTTCCGGAATGGTAACCGTGCAACGTTATATAAAAGGCAATAACCCCTCCTTATTTAATCGCTGGCGATTTGTTTCTTCATCGGTTACTACCGCAAATTTTATTAGCAATAACTGGCAGAAACAAATGCATATAACCGGCCCGGGAACCGGTGGCTCTGCTTGTCCTAATCTATCAAGTCACACCAATGGATTCGATCCTACGCTTTCTAATAACGCCTCTTTTTATTGCTACCAAAATGATTCGCAACGTTGGGAAAGTTTATCTGCGACCAATTCAATACAACTTAAAACAGGAAAAGGTTATCGCGTTTATTACCGGGGTGCCCGTTCAGGAGGTTGTGCATTGTTGACCAATAATATGGCCATTCCAAACGATACCGTATTACAGGCAACCGGTACATTATCAACCGGCCAGGTGATTGTCGACGTTGGAATAGATTCCGGTGATTTTAGTTTAATTGGAAATCCATACCAGGCAACCATTGATTGGACCTCGACCGGAATAAGTAAAACCAATTTGTGCCCTACTATTTATGGTTGGAAACACGATGCCTCTGTATCGGGTGCTTATAGCAGTTATACCACATTTCCAATTCCCGACTCTACCCTTGGAATGAGTCGTTATATGGCTCCGGGTTCGGCATTCTTTGTGCAAACCAATGCGGCAGGAAATGGAAAGGTAACTTTCACGGAGGCATGCAAAGACATTGCCCAAAATGGTTTTGCCTTTTTTAAAACCAATAACCAACAATCTGTATTACGCATACAACTATCCTCTGCAGATAATAATGCAATCTACGATGAAGTTGTTTTTCGGGTTCTCAAAGAAACCTGCGACGGCTTTGTGGAAAAAGAAGATGCCCGAAAAATTGGCTTTGGCAGTCGCCAAATAGCAATAAAAAATGATGCTTCAAACGATTCCTACAGTATTTGCAGGGTACCCGAAATATACTGCGGATATGGCTTTCGCATAGACGTTAACCTTCCTTCCGAATCAAAATCCATGGCCTTAAATTTTATTGCAGCCAACAGCTTTTCGGATAGTGTAGAGCCGGTTTTATACGATCTTTTCACTAACCAATTCATCAATCTTGCATACAATTCAATTTACAAATTTCAAACTACTTTAGATAGCAATTCTTTTAAAGGAACACGTTTTAAAATACTCTTTGATTGGAAGCAACCTGTTTCCAATTTACTCGAACCAGAAGGTGATCAGCCAACAATCCAATGCTATCCCAATCCTGTTGTACATCAATTATGGGTTGAAACACCTGGTGCGAAAAACACCAACATCAGAATCTATAACGAAAACGGACAAGTAGTTTATACTGCAGAAACAAGCAACACAAAAACGGCTATTTCTTTTGCCGAATGGATACACGGAACATATATTGTTGAGGTAATATCTAACGGTAAGGTCATGCGAAAAACGTTTGTAAAAACTAATTCACTTTAAATTAGTAAAACATATTTGCTACTTCGGAGCATATTTAACAATATAAATTAATGTTTACATAATTCGTTTTAAAGTTGAAAACTTATCATTTTGATGTTCGACTACCTGTTTTTATGCCACCGGCTCTAACAACTTATTTAATAAAAGAACATTCCATCCTTATCGACAATAAACTAGTAATAAGAAAACCAATTTGACGTTTTTAGCATAGATACGTATCTTTGTAAAAAATACACGTAATAATGACCACTAAATTAACCTTGACAGTAGAAAAGTCAATAATTTTAAGAGCGAAATCATACGCAAAAAACACCGGTAGAAGTTTATCTGAACTCATTGAAAATTATTTAGAGACAATAACCCAAGAAAGTAGAGAAGAACGTCTTTCTCCGAAACTGAACAAAATAGTAGGTTCTGTTAAACTTCCAAAGAACTTTGACCAAGAAAAAGAATTACGTTCTTATTTTGAAACAAAACATTTATGAAAAAGGTATTTCTAGATACAAATATAATTGTTGATTTAATTGCCGACAGAAAGCCTTTTAGCAAATATTCCATTGAAATATTTAAGAAAGCGGAAGAAAATAAAATAAAGCTGTTTACATCTTCTCATACCATTGCAACAACCTGTTATTTATTAAAAAAATATCTTGAGGAAAAAGATTTGCGTAATGTTTTATACAATTTACTAGATTATCTAACAGTTATTGCAGTCGACACAGACGTATTGAAGAAAGGATTGCGCTCAAAACATAAGGCTTTTGAAGATTCAATTCAAATATTATGTGCATCATCTGTAGAAAAAATGGACTGCATTGTAACACGTAATATAAAAGACTTTCGTGACAGTGAAATACTCGTTTTGACACCAGACGAATTGTGTCTTAAATGGAAGTTGGAAAGCCTATAACAGCGGCTAAAGAAGTTCACTAGTGTCTGGGATAAATTCCACAACCTGTTAGAGGAACCAATAGAATCAAGTATCACCGACATTTCTTGTTTCAGAAGGCTCAAAATTCAATAGGTAAAGAATCTATAGAATAAAACCGTTTTTATACAGGATGCGGGTTTGGGCGCTCTAAATTAAAAATTATAATGAAAATTTTATTGAAGTTACGCCATAAATTAAAAGTAACTATTTAGGGTCGTCTAGTTAAAAAGAAAAATGTTTCAAGAATTTAAATAAACCTTTTTTTAATCGTATTTCCATTCCCCCTAACATCTTACTACCATATTTCCATACCAATGGTTATACTTGAAATGTGAAATACTCCCGCACCCATGTATTATTTGTGGTATTGTTTTGTGCATTAATTGGAACTATTACTTTGGTACTAGATGCTTGTTCTAACCAACAAACCGAAAAGCAATCCAATAAAATCACATCTATCGAAAACGAATATGTAGGTTCCTTAGCATGTAAATCTTGTCACGAAAAAGCCTATGCCGACTGGTTGCTTTCCGACCATTTTCATGCCATGGAATTACCAAATGATAGGACTGTTAAAGGTAACTTTAATACCACCTTTGAAGCAGATGGTGTGGTGTCCCGCTTTTATACCAAAGACAAAAAATATTTTTTACATACCGAAGGAAAAGATGGTAAATACCACGACTATCCCATTAAATATACTTTTGGAATTTTTCCTTTGCAACAATACCTGATTGAACTTCCGGGTGGCCAATTACAAGCTACCCGTGTAAGCTGGGATGCAAAACAAAACAAATGGTTTCACCAATATCCCAAGCAAAAGATTTCTTCCAATGATTGGTTGCATTGGACAGGAAATGGACAAAACTGGAATACCATGTGCGCTTCATGCCATTCTACCAACTTGGTAAAAAATTATGATTTCGAATCGGATACCTATAAAACAACTTTTTCGGAAATGAATGTTGCATGCGAAAGTTGTCATGGACCCGGTAAAAAACATACCGAATATATTCAATCTGATGCGTATAAAGGTGGCGAACGTGTACCCTATTCCGAATTAACCGATGCTACAAGTAAAACAAACAAACAACAAATAAAATCGTGCGCCCCTTGTCATACCCGAAAAACGGATGTTCAATTCAACCAAACTTCGGGTGAATTAATGGACAACCTTATTCCCGAAATTATCAGCAACGAAAATTTTTATGCAGATGGGCAGATTAAAAATGAAGATTATGAATACAGTTCATTTGCCCAAAGTAAAATGTACCACAACAATATTACTTGCAGTAATTGCCACAACCCACATTCCGGTAAATTAATTTCAGTCGGAAATGCCTTATGTCTAAATTGCCACAAACCAACATACGATAGTCCTGGTCACCATTTCCACAAAACCAATACAACAGGCGCCCAATGCATCAATTGCCATATGCCCCAAAAAACGTATATGGGCAATGATAACAGGAGAGACCATAGTTTTCGGATTCCACGACCGGATCAATCGATAACCTATCAAACCCCAAACACATGCATATCCTGTCATAACCAAAAGAGTAATTTATGGGCTTCCAATGCGATTCGCAAATGGTATGGACCAACAAGAAGATATCATTTCTCCGACGACTTGTTACCGGGAAGTTTACTGAATAACAAAAGTGAGTCTCATTTATTAAAACTTTTAGGCGATACTTCACAACCCGAAATTGCCCGTGCAACAGCTGCATTTTACCTTGGAAATATACGAACCCAAAACAGTGTATTGGGTTTGTTAAATGCTTTGAACGACTTGCAACCCATGATTCGTTACCATTCCTTAAGAAGCCTTGAAAACTTTCCGGCTGAAATTTGGATTACTGCTGCCCAAAAATGTTTAACCGATAAGGTACGTGCAGTAAGAATTGCCGCAGCTGATTTATACCATCAGTTACCCATTACATCTATTCCGGAATCAATTAAGCCTGCCTTTGTCTCGGCAGATGCAGAAAACAAATTATTCCTTCAACAACAAACCGATTTTGCAGTAGGTAATATTATGAATGCCGATTATGCCATGCAGGGTAAAGATTATAACAGTGCCATCCGATTTTATGAAAGAGGATTGAAAAAGGATAGTCTGATCAATTATGCCCGACTAAATTTATCTGCTGCATATAGTAATCTAGGAAAGAATGAAGATGCATTAAAAACACTTTTGTTTGCCGAACGAATCGATCCAACCAACGAAAGGGTGTATTACAATCTGGCATTACTGTATTATGAATTGGGAAACCTCCAACTTGCAAAAACAAATTTTGGTAAAGCGGTTGCACTAAATGCTAACAACCCGGATATTTATTATAACTATGGTTTGCTTCTTCAACAACTAAAAGAAATTAAGCAAAGTGAGGTAATATTATTGCAAGGATACCGTCTCAATCAAACATCAGCGAAAATTAACTATGCACTTGCCTATTTTTATTTGCAACAAAATAAAAAACAAAGGGCTATGCAATTTGCAGCATTCTTACAATCAACTGACCCTAAAAATACTGCCTATTGGGAGCTTTTCTCCATGCTGGGATTACCACATTAATTGCGTTCAAAACCTGATATTAAACAGGAAAAACAAGAACCAAAACTAAAACCATTTACTTTTTGATATAATCGCTATACTTGTACATACAAGTACATAAAACCATTTTTTTTACCATGAATAATTTTGTTAAACTTTTAGGCGTTTGTTTACTCACTGCCTTCTTTTCAAATAATTCACTATTTGCGCAACCTTTCAAAGGCGATATCAAATTAGATGTTCGGGATTCGAAAGCCGATTGGGGACCATACACCCGTAAAAAAGCACCCGAAGGATCACCAAACATTCTTTTTATTTTATACGATGATACCGGATTGGGTGCATGGTCGCCTTATGGTGGAAGAATTAATATGCCAACCATGGATAAACTTGCTTCCGAAGGTTTAACCTATACCCAATGGCATACTGTTGCCTTGTGTTCGCCAACACGTTCGTGTATCAATACCGGACGAAACCACAACCTAAATGGCATGGGTGTGATAACAGAAGGCGCCAATGGTTTTCCGGGATTCAATTGCCAATTACCGGCGCAAGCAGTTACCATGGCACAAATATTGGCCGACAATGGATGGAGTACTTTTTGGTTGGGAAAAAACCACAATGTTCCGGAAACAGACCTTTCTGCCGGTTCAAGCAAAAGCCAATGGCCATTGCAACAAGGATACGATCGTTTCTACGGATTTATTGGTGGCGAAACCAACCAGTTTTATCCGGATTTAACAGAAGATAACCACGCCATCGAACCTCCTTACGGACCAGAAAAAGGATACCACCTTTCCAAAGATTTAGCCGATCAAGCCATCAAAATGATCAGCGACCAAAAATCAGCAAATCCGTCAAAACCTTGGTTTATGTGGTATTGTCCGGGCGCTAACCACGCTCCCCACCAGGCACCTGCAGATTATATTGCCAAGTACAAAGGCAAATTCGACGATGGTTACGATGCCTACCGCAAATGGGTTTTACCACGCATGATCGAAAAAGGTATTTTACCAAAAGGTACCAAACTAACCGAATGGAATCCGATGCCTGCAGATATGGCAAATGCTGCCGATTTTGTTCGTCCTTGGGAATCCCTAAATGCCGACGAGAAAAAATTATTCTCTCGCTTGTGCGAAGTATATGCCGCATTTTCTGAATATACCGATGTGCAAATCGGTCGCATCATCGACCATCTGAAAGCATCCGGACAATACGAAAATACCATCATCATGTATGCTGCCGATAATGGTGCATCGGGAGAAGGAACACCAAATGGTTCGGTGAATGAAAATAAATTCTTCAATGGTTATCCCGATGATTTGGCAGAGAACTTGAAATTGATTGATCAGTTGGGTGGTCCAAATACCTACGAACATTACCCAACCGGATGGGCAGCCGCATTTTCTACCCCATTTAAAATGTTTAAACGCTATTCGAACTATTCAGGAGGTACCGCAGATCCCTTGGTGATTTCGTGGCCTAAAGGAATCAAAGCACGTGGCGAAGTGAGAAACCAATACCACCATGCAGTAGATATTGTTCCAACTATTTTAGAAATCTGTGGTTTAGAAATGCCAAAAGTTTACCGAGGCGTAGAGCAATATCCGTTATCCGGAGTTTCGATGAAATATTCTTTTGATGCTGCACCCAATGCACCTACCCAAAAACATGTGCAATATTATAGCATGCTTGGAACACGGGCAATTTGGCAAGATGGATGGAAAGCGGTAGCTGTGCATGCACCATTAACCAGTCATGGACGATTAGACCAGGACAAATGGGAATTGTACCATGTAGACGAAGACCGTGCAGAAGCGATAGATCTTGCCAAACAATATCCGGAAAAATTAGAAGCATTAAAAAAATTATGGGATGAAGAAGCCGATAAAAATTTCGCGAAGCCGTTGGATGACCGTACTACCATGGAAATTATTACCTTACCTCGTCCAACCGAAGAAGCAGAAAGATCCCAATACACTTATTTCCCACACACAAGTGCAGTTCCCGAAGCAGTTGCTGTAAGTGTAAGAGGTCGTTCGTATAAAATTATTTCTAATATCGAAATTACAGATGCCAATTGTTCCGGCGTAGTATTTGCGCACGGTTCCCGTTTTGGCGGACATTCCCTATTTATCAAAGACCATAAATTATATTACGTTTATAATTTCCTTGGCATCACCGAACAACAATTGGTGTCAACCGAATTAAAACCGGGTAAATATACCATCGGGGTTGCCTTTAACCGTGAAAAAGCCGGTCCGTACAAGGAATCCATTGGTACCGCCAAATTATACATAAACGACAAAGAAGTTGCGCAAGGACCAATGAAAGCCCAAGTGGGTAAATTTACCCTGGTAGGCGACGGATTGTGTGTAGGTTATGATAGTGGCGATCCGGTTAGCAAACAATACAAATCACCCGGAACCTTTGAAGGGGGAACCATTCGTTTTGTAACCATCGATGTAGGAACATTACAATACCAAGATTTGGAAAAAGAAGCAACCAGAAGACGTTTGGAAGAATAAACTTTTAAATTTCTTGTTCGCTTTTTTTTGAACCTAACCTTTCATATTTTGCAAAAGCAATCAATGCTTTTTCGTATTAATGTCAAACCAAATTAATCGTTAATCAAATGGACGACCTTGGAAATTACCTTCTTTTTATCCCCTTATTAATTTATGGAACCGCTTTGTCCGAAATCATTGGACAGTGGAAACTTGCCTTACTTATCAATAAAAAAAATTTCCATTACCTTTTAACCATTCTTGTTATTACGGAAATGTCGGTAGGGAATATTTATAATTACTTTTCCTTTTTTAACCGCGATCCTAGCCACCATTACCTCAATTACCTTGGGTATTTGCTTCCTCCCCTTTTGCTGCAAGCAACCATACACATGTATCCGGTGGCATCCTCAACAAAGGAAGAAGCAACTTCAAAATTTGATAGTTCCTTTCCTTCCATATTTTTAGTTTTGGCAGGTAATTTGGCTGTTCACTTATTGCCACAGTTTAGCAATCCAATTCTGCTATTTACGGTTATCAAAGTATTGGCAATTGCTGCCTGCTTGCTGGTGTTCTTCCTAAAACACAAATGGACTTTATATACTATTTATGCAGTATGGGCGATAGGGTTATTGGCTAAATTCTACTATTTGTAATTCCATAACCCACCTTCGCTAAAGCTACGGAGGACGAGTGTTTTAGTGCTGGGTGTTTTAGTACTTAGTGTTAAAGTGTTGAGGTGTTGAAGTGGTCGGCAATCAGCATTATTTTACTAAGAGGTAGCTTTTTGGCTACATGCCAAACAGTAAATACCATTTTCAGAAATCTGTGTAATCTGTGGCGATATAAGCGGTTAGTAATTAGGGGTTAGGGATTAGGGATTCCTCAGCCATCAGCAAATTCTTGGCTTCATGCCAAACGAGAGCCCTTTTCAAATCTTTGCGTCCTTAAAAACAGAGACAATGCTTTGTGCTCTCTGCGGTTAAAGAGGAGGTGTTTTAGTGCTGGGTGTTTTAGTACTTAGTATTTTAGTGTTGAAGTGTTAAAGTGTTGAAGTGTTGAAGTGGTCGGCAATCAGCATTATTTTACTAAGAGGTAGCTTTTTGGCTTCATGCCAAACGTAAATACCTTTTTCAGCAATCTGTGTAATCTGTGGCGATAAAAAGGGGTTAGGGGTCAGGGGTTAGTAATTAGGAGTCAGTGATTAGTGATCCGTCAACCGTGATCTGTCAACCGTGATCCGTCAACCGTGATCCGTGAACTGTTTAGCGCCCCGGTTTGATTTAACTCACTTTTCTTGCTGTTAAAATAGTATGTATTTCAAAATCAGTTTCTGAAATTTTATACTGCACTTTAAACGTATTTATTTCTCCGAATTTAAATGCATTCAGTTGTGCTTGTATGTCGTCTAATGTATGGTAATTAAAATAAACCCGTCCGCCACTACCCACTTTAAAACCCGATTTGTTTGGATCGCCTTCTACGAAACTTAAATAGAGCAAGCCACCATCGTTTAATAAATCGTATGCAGAAGAAATAAGTTCGTTACACTCCGGCTGCGACAAATAGGGCAAACAAAACCCGGCTATAATCCCATCATATGTTGTGTCGAAGGTGTTGATTTGTCGGCTATCCATCACGGCAAATCGTGCAGTTGGGTTATTCTGCCTGGCAAGTTCTATCATATTTGGTGCTATATCAATTCCAAATACATCAAAGTCCGGACGTTTAGAAAGCAGGTATTGGGTGATGTTTCCCGGTCCACAACCAATTTCCAAAAGTTTTGCCTTGGGTTTGCTAATCGAACTACAAATAAAATCGTAGGGCTCATTATACAAGTCCATTTTCATAAACTTGTCTTGATAGATAGAAGCAATATTGTTCCATGTATCGAATGTTTCCTTGTTTCTGTCCATTGGGCTTATCACTTTTTAATGACCTTTACGATAAAACAGGGTTCGCCATCTCCCATTTAAACCAAGGTGTTTTATTGGCAAATTAAGTCGATGGCCTTTACCGATGGTAATTATTTGTAAGGCATATAGGTTGTAGGACTGCATTGTGCAAACTTTGTTGGAGCGGTTATCGAAAATACATAATCAGCAATAAATACGTTCAATAGCCTTTGGAATTCCTTCTCCTTCTCTTTAACCGGTTTGTCTTCCGGTTTACCTAAAAAATTAAACAGAAAATAATCAATGGTTCCGTCTGTATTAAAATATATCCTATTGAAACATCTTGTAGGCTTTTCCCAATGGAAATTGTTATTGGAAAGAAACAAACCAAAGTCTTGCAACAGTATGGTATATGCTTGATGCATTGCTTGTTGTTCTGACTCTGTTTTAAAAACAGCCATGGAAGTGTCGGTATGCACGGCACTGGTGTAAATACTATCCAGGTGCTTGATTGAAATGCCTTGCTTTTCGGCATCCTGAAAAGTCAGGCCAAGATGCTGACTAAAAGATGGAGAACAGGTTAAAAGCCAAAGGGTAAAAAGGAGGGTTATTTTAGTCATTGTTTTATGGTATTAATTAGAGGATGGTTTCGGGTTTGGTGCAGGTGGCGAATTTCATCACAAATTTTGATGCGGGGAGCCCCTGTTTAAATAAAATAGCTTTGAATTACCTTTTTATTGGCTTCAACTTTTAAGCTTTGAAATTTCTTACCGTTTTTTTTTCGCTTACGCTTAGTAGTTCACCTTTGAAATGCCAAACCAAATCACTGCCCGAATGAATGCCCGAAGAAATAGACGCACCTGCTCCAAGGAACAAATCAAAAGATTGATTTGAAAGCACTTTGAAGCCTCGCAAAAAGGTGTCTTTATCTATTGTTTTCATTCTGTAAAATAATTCTGTTATTGAATTTTATCCCCCCTGTTTTTAAATTCAATATTGTTAATTGTAGATAAATCAATGATTCCTCTTGTTGTGTATTGTTTTACCTTTTGTTTTGCTTCAATTCCTGTTGCAATAAAGTAATCGGGTTCTGTCATTTTATCTCCGTTTAGATTAACAAACACATAAAAAATGGTCACATTCACTTTGTCTTTCATCATTGGCCAACCTACATTTTTCTTTTTGAAAATTGCTTTTACCTGAATTATAAACTGTTTTCCGTCCTTCTCTGCCAATATATCAATGGCTTTTGCATTACCCATTGTAATGCCAACGCTGTAGCCTCTTCTTAGAAGTTCTGCGGCAACAAAATATTCGCCTGATAAACCTGTGCTACTTGATTGAATTTCTGCCATATTTTATACTTCTTTCATTTCCTCCACCTCAAATGCCTGATGTAACAATGCCTTTAGCAGTTGCTCGGTGGCTTGTTGGTTGGAAATGATGTGTTCTTTTAATTGTTTGGTTTTTGCTAATTGCTTTTCTATTTCAGATATGATGCGTTTTTGTTCAGTTAGTGGAGGAAGAGGCACATGAATGATATTTAAATTTCCTTGGCTTAACTTCGGCTGAAATCCTCCTGTTACAAATGGTTTCAAATCCATAGAATTGATATAGCAACATAAATAGTCTAATGTAATTCTATCCACTGTATCAATAACGTGTGCATGATTGTTTACCCAAAATTGTCCCTTTGCAATGAATGCAATTGGTGTGGAACGTGCTATAAGATTTGCGCCATCTTCTCCTATTAAAAGAAGCTCACCTTCATGGGTGTAACCATCAATTTTATCAATTACACCTGAAGCACCGTAATAATCATATATTTTTTTCCTGCCATTCCTTTCGGATTGAGCTATTGGTTTTCTTTCACCATCATGATTGAAGCACATTTCCCCCAATCTACACCACACCCAATTTTCAGGAATTTCAAAAGGAATTTCTTCAGGTTTGATAGGTGGCAAAGGTTTTTCTTTTCTTCCTGATTTTACTTTCTCGGCTTTGATGCGTTTGAGTAGTTCGCTGGCGGGTTCGTCTTTCTTATCTTGCTTAACCAATTTGCCCTGCACTGCTTCTTGTAAAATGGCTTGGTTTAGGTTTTCGAGTTGGGTAAGTTGGAATTGGTATTCTGTTTCCAAACTCTTTATTTTATTATTTGTTGATTTTAATTCTTCAACTACCTTATGTTGGTATTGAATTTCAGGAATCAATAATTCTTGAGAATAAAACCTATCTGATTGTAAACGAATTCTATTTGTTGTTCCATCACTTGCTTTATTACATATATCATCAAAATAAGGAGTAGAAGAAAGCCATAAAAAATATTCATTTGACATAATATTTCTATCAATTTCAAAATGCCAAAAATCGTTTGTTACAACAGCGCCTTCCAGTTCTTTAGGGATAATTCCAAATGCTCCATTTCTTGCGTCAATTCCAGAAAGTATAAATTGCCCTGCTTTTACTTTAGACATTTTTTCAGCTTGCATTTCAGCACCTCTAACCTTTTTTCTTAACTGAACTCCTCTATGATATAGTTTTATCGTAACTAAATTATATTCTTCATTATCAATAATAGGTACAAGGTCTTTAACACGAATTAAAAAATCTCCAACTTTTACCTTATGCCATTTCATAACACTTCTATTTTAAGCTCATCAACAATAGAAATAGATTTTTGCATTGACACTTTGAGATTATCGAGTATTTCAATTCTATCAAGTTTGACTTCTTCTATTTTGTTATTCGGATTCTTAATATCCAAATCATAATTGCGTTCAATGATGGTGTCTATGGAAACTTTCCAACACACTTCGCTCTCTTCTCTTAACTTCCACCATTTTTTTATGGTATCAAATTCTTCAATTCGAATAGGTTTTGTTTTGCTATATGCTTTTGCACCTTCGGGCAATGTGTGTTCGTAATACCAAATATCTTTGGTCTTTTTGCCTTTCTCGAAAAATATAAGATTGGTATTTACTGTTGCATAAGGTGCAAAGACAGATTGTGGCAACCTTACAATGGTATGCACATTACAATCTTCTATAAGTTTTTGACGTACTCGTTGTTTTACTCCTTCACCAGTTAAGCTACCATCAGGCAATACAATTCCTGCTCGTCCGCCATCTTTTAGCAATTGAATAAACAAAATCAAAAACAAGTCTGCACTTTCTTTGGTACGGTAGTTCAAAGGAAAATTGGTTTCCATTCCGTCACCCACCACACCACCAAATGGAGGATTGGCAACAATAATATCTACTTTGTCTGCTTGGCGTAAAGAAGTGAGTTCACGGCTTAGTGAATCCGTATTTAATATTTGTGGCACTTCTATGTCGTGTGTTATCAAGTTTACCACACTCAACATAAACGGCAAAGGTTTTAACTCTGTGCCTGTAATGGTTTCTTGTAAAGTTTTGCGGTCTGCAACATTTTTTATTTGTTTACTCAAATGCTCAATGGCACAAACCAAAAAACCTGCTGTACCGCAGGCAGGGTCAATAATTTTTTCCCCCAATTTTGGGTTTACCATATCAATGATAAACTGCGTTACGGCTCTTGGGGTATAAAATTCGCCTGTGTCTTTTTTGGTAGCAAGTCCTTGCAAAATGTCTTCGTAAATGGCATTGAAAACGTGATGCTCCCTACTGCTGTTAAAGTCTATTTCGTTTAGCTTGTTAATGGCTTGGCGGAACGTAGTTCCGCTTTTCATATAGTTGTTAGTGCCATCAAAAATATTTCGGATAATAACGCCCAAACGGTTATCTGCCGTAACTGGCAATTCTTTTAATTGAGGAAACAGTTTGTTGTTGATGAACTGAATGAGTTCATCACCTGTTATGCCTTCGTCATTTTCTGCCCAATTACGCCACTGCAATGGTGTTGGAATGGGTGATTTATATTTTCTATCAAGTATCTCTCTTTCCTTGTCTTTATCGTCAAACAGTTTTAAGAAAATCATCCAGCCCAATTGTTCAATGCGTTGAGCATCGCCACTCAAACCAGGGTCTTTTCTGAAAATATCTCTGATGGATTTTATTACTCCGCCTATGTTGCTCATATTTCTTTAATTGATCCTAGCAGAAATAACTTCTGTTATTGTTAATTCTGTTTTTTTATTACCAACCATAACGTTTGTATCATGCGAACATGAAAATACTTCGTAGTTTGGTTTTTTTGAAAGCGCCTCTGTTACAATAAATAAATAATAGTTTTCTTGTTTTCTACTTAGTGCTTTATACTCGTTTGGAGTTAATTCTATGGCCATTATACTGCCGCTAAGTCCTTTTACCTCTACCTTTAATATAACGGAACCAGTTATTATTTCTAAATCCCAACCGACATTGTCTTTTTCAACAGATTTTATATTTTCGATTCCATAACGTTGTGAATAATACTTAAACGCAATATCAATTGCTGATTTTTCTACTTGTATTCTTTTTTCAATATCTATCTGTCTGGCAAAATTATCTTTTTGACTATTCTTTTTTATGAATGTTTCTTCAATTTTACCCCCACTTTGTATGTATGAAGCAACCTTATTAAATGTTTCACTTTTTTCGGGATGAATTGAGAAAAAGAATGTTGCGCTTCTGCCAAATGTGTTTGGTATGTTACAAAATCTATCTTCTGCTGGAATGAGGAAAGCATTTTTAAATTCGGTTTGCGCAAAGTACCAATTGGTAAATTTATTAGTTTTTGGATGTCTATAAACTGTTGCTTTGTTATACCAGCCAACAATTCTCATTCCTTTTTCGACAGGGTGAGTAGCGCAAAAAACAACAGTGATGTTTTCGATTTTATCATCATAATCGTTTGCCCCTAAATTTGAAATGTTGCACGAGGGAACAAATGGTATGTACCCAAACACTTTACCATCTCTATTTTTGAAGTTATTCAATTCTCCACCTTTTTTGTTTTCTAGAATGTACTTTGCGCCTGAACGAGGTATATCTATATTTGCCCTACCTTCATAATATTTCATCCAAGCAGTGCGTACCAGCAAAATATTTTGGGGTAGTAATTTAGTTTTTGTTGCCATATTTAGTTGTTGTGTTTCCTACTTTACTTTTTATGCTATTTTATACAATTCGTTTTCTAATTCAATTATTGCATTGTCATAGGCTTCACGACTGCCAAATACTTTTATAATTTCCGTTACTGAACCAAAATCGCTAATTGGAGGAACAGTTAAAATTTGAATATTCTCCATACTTTCAATGCCTTGGTCGGCATATTTGTCTAAAAGTGCTTCCAAAACATTTCTTGCTTGCTCTCCATATTTTGTAAAGTAGTTTCGCTTCTTCACATTGTTGGCTCTTTCTTTCCTTGTCATTGGCGGTTGGTCATATGCCACGTGACAAATCAAATCAAACAAATCTACTTGCTTATCTACTGCTTCATACAAAGCTTCAACCATAACCCCTTGGTCAACCAGTTCGGCAATAATGGCTTCTTTTCGGTCTGAATTTTTCCACTTGTTAAGGAAATCATCTAAGGAAGCAAACTGCTCTTTAATAATTTCTTTTGTGTAGTCTTTTAAACTCGTTGTGATTGGTCGTCCGTGTTGGTCAAAATGTAATTCACGGCTAATTAATACCGAAACATCAACACCGTTTACATACACTTTTTGCCGTGGTTCTCTTACTTCTGATTCGGGAAAATTTGGCTCAGAATAACGAATTTCAGGTTGGTCTAAAATAATTTCTTCGCCTGTTTCAATATCAATGATTGGTTCTACTTGAGTTTCTTCTTCGTCAATAATTCCGCCTAAATCGGTTTCTACTGTAACTGGTTTTATTCTAATAGGGTCGCCATCAAATGCAGGGTCAGCAAATAAGTCTGTTGCATTCCTGAAATCTAAAATGGTAAAATACAGTTTGCCATATTCTTCATTGATACGTGTACCTCTTCCAATGATTTGTTTGAACTTGGTCATTGAATTGATGTTGCTGTCCAACACAATAACTTTACAAGTTTGTGCATCAACTCCTGTGGTCATTAATTCAGAAGTCGTTGCAATAACAGGATACTTTTCTTCAGGATTAATGAAATTGTCTAATTCTCGTTTGCCTTCATCATTGTCGCCTGTAATCTGCATTATGTATTTGTAATTTTCTTCAACCAAGTCAGCGTTGTGTCTTGCTAATGCGGTTCGCATTCGTTCAGCGTGGTCAATGTCCACACAGAAAACAATTGTCTTTGCAAAGCGGTCATAACCTTTTAAAAACTCGGTCAATTTTTTAGCAACTAAATCTGTTCTTTCTTCTATGACAAGGTTCTTGTCAAAATCTCTGCGGTTATAAATGCGGTCTTCAATTTCGTTTCCGGCTTTGTCGGTTTTGCCTTGTTCGGGGCGCCAACCTTCGGCATCAACATTCAACGCAATACGAAGCACACGGTAAGGAGCTAAGAAACCATCGTCAATTCCTTGTCGAAGTGAATAGGTATATACAGGGTCGCCAAAGTATTCTGAATTACTTGCAGTTTCCGTTTCTTTTGGAGTGGCGGTTAAACCAATATGCGTAGCATTTTGGAAATAGGTTAATATTTCTCTCCAACTGCTGTCGTCTTTTGCACTTCCTCTGTGGCACTCGTCAATTACAATTAAATCAAAAAAGTCTCTTGAAAATTGTTTGTAAACATTGGCTGCTTCGTCTGTTCCTGATAAACCTTGATACAAAGCCAAATAAATTTCAAAACTCTTGTCAATCTGCCTATGTTTTACCACAGTCATTTTATCCTTAAAGTTTTTGAAATCGCCTCTTCGTGTTTGATCAATCAAAGCGTTTCGGTCAGCTAAGAACAGAATACGTTTTTTTGCTCCGCTTTTCCATAGCCGGTGTATAATTTGAAAAGCCGTATAAGTTTTACCAGTTCCAGTTGCCATTACTAACAGAATTCTGTTTTGTCCACCTGAAATGGCTTCAACGGTTCTGTTTACAGCAATTTGTTGGTAGTATCTTGGTTTGCGGTTTGTGCCATCAAAATAATATTCTTGAGAAGCAATTTTTTCTGCTTCGGGGGTCTCAATCCCTTTGTACTTTTTATATTTCTCCCAAAGTTGTTCGGGGGTAGGGAAGTCATCATTTTCTATTTCTGCTTCAATGTTCACATCCGTTGCTGAACGATCGTGAAATAAAAAGCCGTCACCGTTGCTACTAAAAACACAAGGGATGTCAAGGATTCTTGCATAGTCAAGTCCTTGTTGTATTCCTGCTCTAACTGAATGATTGTTGTCTTTGGCTTCAATGATTGCTATTGGAATGTTTGGCTTGTAATAAAGAATATAGTCGGCACGTTTTCTTGTCCCCCTTCCTGTTATCTTTCCTTTGACATATATTTTTCCATCCGTAAATGATACTTCTTCCAATATTTGAAATTGCTTGTCCCAACCAGCTTTTTCCAAAGCAGGTGTGATAAACTTGGTACAAATATCTCTTTCAGATAAACTCTTTTTGTTCATTACTTAATTGTAATAATACATTATTGCAAAATACTGATTATTAGCGGTGGAATTATAAAAAATATTTTTGGGGTAGTGGCTTGATAATGCAAGTAATTAACGATTTAAAAGCACAAAGCTTGATTTAACCACTGAAACGCCAATTTTGGGTAGGTGTTGTTAAGCCGTCCCCCTTGTTTACTTTACAACACTTCTATATGTGTTTACTTAATTAATATTTCTGAAATTCTTTTCCATTCCATTCCACTTAATGAAGAATTGGAAGGTTTTAATCCATCCCAATCAGAATTGGTTAAGCTATTAACCCTACTTCTCAAACTCTTATAAGAATAATCATTTACGTTTTTATCCAATATTTTTTGTAAAGAAAACGATAATGCTCTTGGGGCTCCAATCATCCTAAAGGCTAAAGCTTCTTCATTATCAACACCAAAATAAACCAATGATGGTATATGTGAATCTTTAATTTCCTCTTTTCCCCTGACAATACCTTCCAATGCACTTAAACCCCAAGAAGCTTTAAAACGTATCTCATTCATTTTTTTTACAAACTCTGTCATTCTTCTTTCAGTCTCATTTTCATCCCTACCTTGAGAATTATATGCAGGATGTAAATCGGATATTTTTCCAAGTTTTTGACCTTTTACCCAATCAATAATAATTTTTGCATATAGTTCTGCATTAAATGGCGTGTTACTAGATTCTATTCCCAAATTTGTTTCACGTAAAGCTGCTATTACTCTTACTTTTTCGGCAAGATTATCCGGGTTATGACTATTAAATAATTGTTCTTTTGACCAGGAATTTAAATCATTAATATCAGGATTTTGAGATGCAGCCGACATAACTCTTAAAACTGAAGGAACAGAAAATCCTGTCTTATCTGCAAAACTTAACGCACCACCCTGATTTTGATATTTTGATTGAATATGTAAATATATTGACTTGCATATCAATATAAATTTTTCCTTTTTTTCTACTGTATCTAATAAATAATATTCTAACGAATCTTTGAACAAATCTTCTATCTCTGAAACAAAGTATCCATTACCGCCAACAGTGAGTAAATGCACAAAATATTGAACTAATGGAGAAAGGGAGTCTGAATACACCTTGAATAAATCTTTTAAGCCATCAACCTCTTTCAACTTCTGTTCAATTTTATCAGCATTTTCAAAAAGTTCTGATAATACACTGGTTAATTCATTAGCACTTTTGTTTATTAAACTTTTAGCACTATTAATATTCTCAGGGCTATTAAAAGGAAGTATTATTTTTCCATAATTATCAACCAAAGTCCTGCCTGCTCTTCCTGCAATATTCCAAAAATCATTTGAATTAAGCTTGCTGTCTCTTCCTTTTCTATAGTCATCGAAGAATACAGTTGAAACAGGAAAGTTTACACCTTCTGCTATTGTTGTAGATGCACAAACAAATTGAACCCGTTTTTCTCTTACAAGATGCTCAACCAAAAGTTTTGTCTCATCTGACATTCCAGAATGGTGTGTTACAATTCCTTTTTCAATCACACGTGACAAAAGCGTTTGTCTTCCAACCTCATCTTCGATGAATTTTTTTACAAGTTTGACATCATCGTGTATTTCAAAATCATCAACAAAATCAGAAATAAAACTTGCTCTGTTGTTTGCTGGACCTTTTCCATTACATAATACTAAAAATGCCTTTTCTTTTTCTGCAAAATGTTTTACTGAAAACTCAAGAATTTGTCCTTTGTCGCCAGTGTTTATAATTTCGTATGGGTTGGGAATAATTGTTTTTCCTATCGGTTTTATTGATTCATAAGGCGATTGAAGTACTTCTATGTGAATTTCATTTTTTGTTCGTTTCGGAGTAATGTGGGTATTAATTCCCAACATTAGCTTTTCAGAAGGTTTCCAATCAATATCAATGGAATTACCACCACCAAGCCATTCTGTAATTATCGTATCCGCATTTCTTATAAATGGAGATAATAACATATACTTGGCATTTGGTCTTTCCCTCCTTAAAATAGCCAATAATAATTCCAGTTTAGCTCCACGTTCCCCATTCTGAATTGTGTGTGCTTCATCGAGTATAAACATTGAAACATCATCTACTGAGGAATGCTTTCTTCTAATTAGTAAATCGAGTTTTTCAGGAGTAGAAACAAGTACATCTATTGTTTCATCTCCACTTAAAAATGAATCCTCCGTTGGGTCTATTTCTATTGCTGATGAAGTTTTCTCAATTACAAAATCGAGAGGTTCCAAATCTGACTTTAATTCAAAGTAAACTTGGTTTACCAATGCCCTTGAAGGTACTATGTAAACAATTTTTGCATCTGCTCTTAATGCTTTGGTTACAATTATATTAAACTCAGCTAAAAGTGTTTTTCCAGCACTTGTTGGCATCTGCAAAACAGTAACATTCGCAGCAACATCAAGCAGCTTTTTTTCAGTCAAAGCTTCTCGCTGAGAAGGTAATAGTTCTAACACTCCTAATTTTGCTTTTTGCTCACACAATTTTCTTACTTTGTCCCCTAGTTTTGTGTTAGTCCAAATGGCATTTTTATACAATGTGTTCAAACCAAACTCGAAAATCTGAAATACACTGTTAAGCCTTGGTTCACCTTTGACTAATTTCTTTGCTATATCCAAATGTTGTCTAATAACCGCATCTAATCGTTCTTTATAATCATATCCTTTCTTCAGATAGGTAGCGGTTTCTACAACTGCTTTCGATAGATGATATAAAGAAAGTAATATATATGCTTCCTGAACTTCATTTGCTGTAGAAAACTGCTTTAAGTATGTTTCTTCAAATAGTTGTTGTTCTTGCTTTAAGGTTTCGATTACAGCTAAAGCTCTTTCAATATCTGAGAAACCATTTTGCTTACGCACTAACAAAATATAAGCTTCAAATGCCTTATTGAGTAGTCTATATTTCCAGTTTGAGTTTTTCTCAGTAACTGGATTATACTCTTTCAAATCTACCCTGATACTTATTTGTTTATCCGCTTTTAATGCAACAATTGCCAAATAAAAGTAATAGAGCGTTATAGAATCAACGCCTTTTATTCCAAAAACCTCTTCAAACAAAGAACAACCTTTTTGGGAATTTATGTTAACAGATTTTAAAAGTTTGTAAGCAATGGCTTTTTCAAATCCGTTTTTAGTTTCAGAAAATATAGCGTTTATTAAAAAGAAAGAGAGACGTAGAACTTCCCCATCATTTAATTCAGATGTATGTGGGAATTTGAGTTGCCCCAATATGTATCTCTTTTCACTTTCATTGAGAAGTGAAATGATGGATTCTTTTTGCAATATGGTATTGATAATATTGCTCATGTTTAGATTGCTATCAACTCTTGCACTTTTTTATAAAATAAATCGACAGTATCATTTATTGTTTTATCACTGAATGAAAGAATTGAGAAATGAACTTTGCCAGGTTCAAAATCAACCTGATTAGTTTTCATTTTGCCAAAATCAGAGTTTTCATTGACGCAAGTGTGGTCTCTGACTAATGTACAACCATAAGTTATATTGAAATTATCAGTCAATTGATTTTCAATGCTAATTATTGCAAAGCCTAAAATTGCAGCATCTTTAGCGTTTAATCTACGGACATAATCTGATAATCTTTGGACAATTAGCGGAGTATCATTCTTATGATTAGATTGTGTGCTATAAATTGAATCTTTCGTTGAATCTACAACTGGTGGTGGAGTTTTTTTGTCCGCAGAAACTTTTGCCTCACCTAATAAGATTTCCACATGAGTATCTCCAAATTTTCTATATCCAATTGCGTCAAGTCCTCTACCTGGTAATTCTGCTCTCTCTCTAAACGTGATATTTTTAAGAGGTATAATGAATCGCTCTCCTTCGGGAAGTTTTTCCTCAAAGTAATAGGTCATTAATAATTCGCCCAAATCACTTCGATAAATATCATTTAGCACTTTTGGCTCTAAACCTTGTTCTCTTTTTTTATCAATAGGAATGATGTTTTTTGTAATGATTTGTTTTAATGCATCTGTACCGAATCCAAGGTTCTTATATAATACTTGTTCATTAATGCTACTGAAATCAAATTGTGTTTGAGAGCGCTGTTTCAAATATATTTCAGCAAACTTTTTGATAAAAGAATCAATGACTGGTACATCTATTATTTCGTGTTTATGCATAAAATTAAATCATTTACAAAGCTACTTTTATTTTTCAATTTGTGAGTTCGATTTAAATGTTCTTTGGATATTGTTTTCGACTTATTTGATTGATTAAAAAACTATCTTTCGATCATTCTTTTGCTGTCATTTATTGTCGCTGGTGTAAGCGGTTAGAGTGCGGCATAACTTTCCCGAGCCTGCCGATGGTGGCAATTGCGGAGTGTTAAATTGTCAAGCTAATATAAATAAAATGCGTAAACGAAATGATACAACTTAGTAAGTTAGCGCCACTGGCCTCAGACGCGTGTTATGCACAGTTATGTTATTTTCAATTGCGTTTTTACTTCTTTATAATCCGTTAAAATTGATTTGTCTGAATCTTTCCATTCAAGATTCTTAGATTCATCAATTGTGTCACAATAATGTTCACCATTGGCAATGATGGTATTTCCCGCACTTCTATAAACAATTTGAGTACTGCAAAGGATTGGTTTTAAATATTTTTTAACACCCTCAGGGGTCAAAACTACATTTACGCCAAAGTATTCTGTCTGTACACTTGGGTAAGCTATTCCTATTACATCAAGATGCTGTAAAGCTATATTTGTATAGGCGGCAGTTATTTTGTAATCATTTGGATTGGCTACTTTTTTTGAAAATTCTTCACTAATAAATTTCAAAAAGTCCAAATGAAAGTCGATGTCTTTTTGGTCTAAACCAAGCGATTGAAGAAATTGTTTTTGCTTCTCGTACGACTTCTGAATGTCGGGGTTGTACTTTAAAGCGTATTCGGAGAAAACAACCTCTACAACAAGAAACTCGTCTAAAGTTTCCCACCGGCTTACAGTATAGTATTTACCTTCTGGACAGTTTTTGTTCTCCCTAAATAAATCTGAGGTTTCTGCAATTGCGGTAAGCCTTTGTTTGTCTATCACAGAAGTCTCAACGGCACCATAAAACATAACTTGGTGTGGACAATTTGCCCTTCCGAATTCTACAAGTTTATTGTCAATTGTTTCTTGATCCTTTATATATCCGAGTCTGTCGACATGCTCATAAAGGTCACGACCCTTATTTGGCCTTGCTCTGTCAATGTGCGCCTTCTTCTTAACTTTTGCTGTTGGTATTGGAATTTGTTTTATACCATTTTTCATAAGGTTTACAATATCTTCGTAAGAAACAGCAGATAGATTTTTTGAATGGCCTCTTAATTTTTCAAGTGCTTCATGTTTATCCATAGATAATGAAATAATTTACGCATAAGTTTTTATTCCCACTTCATAATATCGCCTATACAATTACCAACTTATTGCATAAACACTAATCCATACCTCCTGTTTTTTAATTGCTATTATTGTTATATTTAGTCCTCTCTAAATTACGTCTACAATCAATTCAAATACAATTTATCCTTTTTATCGAAATTCCCAATCCCACAACCATCAAATTATATTTTAAACAACTCCACTATTTCAACTTCACTTTCCCCCACATCCATACTTCCAATCCTTTTTTTATCTTCGCTTCATGAACAAGCAACCTTCGAATATTGCAGTTATAGGTGGTGGCAGTTGGGGAACCGCCATAACCAAAATGCTTAGCGAGCATAAAAGTAACGGAACCAAAATACATAACCTGTATTGGTGGGTGCGCTCCAAAGAAACAGCCGACTACATCATCCATAACAAACATAACCCCAATTATATCAGCACGGTCGAAATAAAACCCGATGTGGTTACCGTTACCAACGACCTTGCCTTTGTAATTAAAAATTGCGACCTCCTGGTGCTTGCCGTTCCTTCGGCCTTTTTAAAACAAGCCTTCGAAAATATTACCCCCGAACAACTAAAAGATAAATATATCGTTTCTGCTATCAAAGGTTTATTGCCACATAGCCGCCAAATTGTGGCCGATTATCTGGCTTCGGAGTTCGCTGTTCCTCAAAAAAATATGATGGTTATTTCGGGACCATGCCATGCAGAAGAGGTGGCATCAGAAAAACTTTCTTACCTAACCATTGCCGGAATAGATCAGGATCTTGTATCACACTTTGCTTCCTTGCTTGCTTGCCGTTATATCAAAACTATTTTATCTGACGATATTACCGGAACCGAATATGGAGCAGTCCTAAAAAATATTTATGCCGTTGCAAGCGGTATTTGCAGCGGACTAGGGTATGGCGATAATTTTCAAGCGGTCTTGGTGAGCAATGCCATTCGCGAAATGGAACGATTTTTATTTGCGATAAAAGTACACCCGAGAGAAATAAATCACTCTGCTTACTTGGGCGATTTATTGGTAACCGCCTACTCGCAACATAGCCGCAACCGCACCTTCGGAATGATGATGGGAAAAGGTTACAGCGTTGCTTCCGCCCAACTCGAAATGAAAATGATTGCCGAAGGCTATTATGCCACAAAAAGTCTGTTCGAACTAAACGACAACAAACTCAAAGTGGATATGCCTATTGCGCGTGCCGTTTATAATATCGTATACAACAATAAATCGGCTAAAACAGAGATTGAATTATTGAGCGATTCGCTAATTTAAATGTTATTGGGGAATGGGGTTTGGGTAATGGGTAATAGGCATTAGTCAGTTGTCATTGGTCATTCGACTTATGACTGAATGCTTTGGACTTTCGACTGATTGCTTGCTGCTTTCCAACATTATCATTGAGAAATTCATTTGAAACCATGTTGTTAATTAGCACCCAACTTCAACACTTTAACACTTCAACACTTTAAGAATGTAATGGGTAATAGGCATTAGTCAGTTGTCATTGGTCATTGGTCATTCGACTTATGACTGAATGCTTTGGACTTTCGACCGATTGCTTTCTGCTTTCCAACATAATCATTGAGAAATTCATTTGAAACCATGTTGTTAATTAGCACCCCACTTCAACACCTTAACACTTCAACACTTTAAGAATGTAATGGGTAATGGGCATTAGTCAGTTGTCATTGGTCATTCGACTTATGAATGAATGCTTTGGACTTTCGACTGATTGCTTTCTGCTTTCCAACATTATCATTGAGAAATTCATTTGAAACCATGTTGTTAATTAGCACCCCACTTCAACACCTTAACACTTCAACACTTTAAGAATGTAATGGGTAATGGGCATTAGTCAGTTGTCATTGGTCATTCGACTTATGACTGAATGCTTTGGACTTTCGACTGATTGCTTGCTGCTTTCCAACATTATCATTGAGAAATTCATTTGAAACCATGTTGTTAATTAGCACCCAACTTCAACACTTTAACACTTCAACACTTTAAGAATGTAATGGGTAATAGGCATTAGTCAGTTGTCATTGGTCATTCGACTTATGACTGAATGCTTTGGACTTTCGACTGATTGCTTTCTGCTTTCCAACATTATCATTGAGAAATTCATTTGAAACCATGTTGTTAATTAGCACCCCACTTCAACACCTATACACTTCAACACTTTAAGAATGTAATGGGTAATAGACATTAGTCAGTTGTCATTGGTCATTCGACTTATGACTGAATGCTTTGGACTTTCGACTGATTGCTTTCTGCTTTCCAACATTATCATTGAGAAATTCATTTGAAACCATGTTGTTAATTAGCACCCCACTTCAACACCTTAACACTTCAACACTTTAAGAATGTAATGGGTAATGGGCATTAGTCAGTTGTCATTGGTCATTCGACTTATGAATGAATGCTTTGGACTTTCGACTGATTGCTTTCTGCTTTCCAACATTATCATTGAGAAATTCATTTGAAACCATGTTGTTAATTAGCACCCCACTTCAACACCTTAACACTTCAACACTTTAAGAATGTAATGGGTAATGGGCATTAGTCAGTTGTCATTGGTCATTCGACTTATGACTGAATGCTTTGGACTTTCGACTGATTGCTTGCTGCTTTCCAACATTATCATTGAGAAATTCATTTGAAACCATGTTGTTAATTAGCACCCAACTTCAACACTTTAACACTTCAACACTTTAAGAATGTAATGGGTAATAGGCATTAGTCAGTTGTCATTGGTCATTCGACTTATGACTGAATGCTTTGGACTTTCGACTGATTGCTTTCTGCTTTCCAACATTATCATTGAGAAATTCATTTGAAACCATGTTGTTAATTAGCACCCCACTTCAACACCTATACACTTCAACACTTTAAGAATGTAATGGGTAATAGACATTAGTCAGTTGTCATTGGTCATTCTGTATGTCCCTGGTATAGGTTGACCATAAAAGTCAATTTATATGAAAGCAAATTTAAAACAAATTCAGAAGCAACGACATTATTCAGAGGAATTTAAAAAGGAATTAGTATCCTTGTTTGAAGGAGGCAAATTCAGTGTTCATCAACTCGAGCGACTTTATGGGGTCTCAGATGCGAGCATTTACAATTGGATTTATAAATACTCTACTTTTAATGAAAGGGGGTATCGAGTCATAGAATTTAAAACAAGTAGTATGGATAAGCTAAAGCAACTTGAGCAAAGGATAAAGGAGCTCGAACAAATGGTTGGTCAGAAGCAAATCAAGATAGATTTTTTGGAAAAGATGATTGAGATTGCTAAAGATGATCTAAAAATAGATATCAAAAAAAACTTCAACACCCCACAATCAACTGGTTCCGGCAGAACCAAGAAAAAGTAACTTATTCGATGAATCAGCTTTACAAAGAAGTTGGAATAAGCAAACAAGCTGTTAATCAATATGCCATGCGACAATTAGCTTTTAATAAGGCTACAAAAGCGCTTGTAATGGAAGCTGAGGAGTTAAGGCAAGAACACCCTGGTTGTGGGGTTGAAAAGATGTATTACACACTAAAGCCAGAATTTATTGGAAGGGATCGATTTATAGAACTTCTGATGGATTTAGGTTTTAGAATCAAGAAGAAGCGGAATTTTAGAAGGACAACTTATTCAGGCAATAAACACTATCCAAACCTAATCAAAGGGATGAGGATTAATGCCCCTTCCATGATTTGGCAATCCGACATAACATACATTGATGCTGGAGATCACTTCTGCTATGCGGTATTCATCATAGATGTTTATACTAAGAAAATCGTAGGTTATCAAGTCTCTGATAATATGCGGGCAACTGCAAATATGAAGGCTTTAAAGGGAGCATTGGTGCACAATAAAGCTCCGATTATTCATCATTCAGATAGAGGAAGTCAATATGAATATGGAGACTATGTGAATGTATTGAAGGATAATAATTGTCAATTAAGTATGGCACTTAAAGCACAAGATAACGCATATGCTGAACGAATTAACAGAACTATCAAAGAAGAATATTTAGATTATTGGAAACCGAAAAACCTATGTCAGATTAAGAAGTGCGTAAAGAATGCAGTAACTCATTACAACAATATTCGACCACATAATAATCTTGGAAAACTTAGTCCAGTAGACTTTGAAAACAAATGGTTAAATAATCAATTCAATTCTATCCCTAATATTACTATTTTTGATGATGAAGTCTTAGTTTAAACCGGTCAACCTTATTCAGGGATGTTCATTCGACTTATGACTGAATGCTTTGGACTTTCGACTGATTGCTTTCTGCTTTCCAACATTATCATTGAGAAATTCATTTGAAACCATGTTGTTAATTAGCACCCCACTTCAACACCTTAACACTTCAACACTTTAAGAATGTAATGGGTAATGGGCATTAGTCAGTTGTCATTGGTCATTCGACTTATGAATGAATGCTTTGGACTTTCGACTGATTGCTTTCTGCTTTCCAACATTATCATTGAGAAATTCATTTGAAACCATGTTGTTAATTAGCACCCCACTTCAACACCTTAACACTTCAACACTTTAAGAATGTAATGGGTAATGGGCATTAGTCAGTTGTCATTGGTCATTCGACTTATGACTGAATGCTTTGGACTTTCGACTGATTGCTTGCTGCTTTCCAACATTATCATTGAGAAATTCATTTGAAACCATGTTGTTAATTAGCACCCAACTTCAACACTTTAACACTTCAACACTTTAAGAATGTAATGGGTAATAGGCATTAGTCAGTTGTCATTGGTCATTCGACTTATGACTGAATGCTTTGGACTTTCGACTGATTGCTTTCTGCTTTCCAACATTATCATTGAGAAATTCATTTGAAACCATGTTGTTAATTAGCACCCCACTTCAACACCTATACACTTCAACACTTTAAGAATGTAATGGGTAATAGACATTAGTCAGTTGTCATTGGTCATTCGACTTATGACTGAATGCTTTGGACTTTCGACTGATTGCTTTCTGCTTTCCAACATTATCATTGAGAAATTCATTTGAAACCATGTTGTTAATTAGCACCCCACTTCAACACTTCAACACCTTAACACTTCAACACTTTAAGAATGTAATGGGTAATGGGCATTAGTCAGTAGTCATTGGTCATTCGACTTATGACTGAATGCTTTGGACTTTCGACTGATTGCTTTCTGCTTTCCAACATTATCATTGAGAAATTCATTTGAAACCATGTTGTTAATTAGCACCCAAATTCAACACCTCAACACTTAGTATTTTAGAAAGGCAAAAGGCAGGAGGCAAGAGGCAGGAGTTGGCAACCGAATTGATGATTGCACCCCGTACTAAAACACACATGAGTAGCTTCTCGGGGCCAACCACTTCAACACCTCAACACCTACCACTAAAACACTCAGTACTTAGTACTTAAACACTATCTCCCAAGCCTCTCCATCATCATTATTCACCACTCATCTTCCGTATTCTCAGGTGGCTCCTTCATGCTTTTCTTGAAGTCCTCAATCATTTCTTTGATATCCTTATCGGCATATCGCAGAATCTGATCACTTGCCTTGATATTGTTGGTGGTGGTATAATAATATTCAAAATAGTTTCGTGGTGAAGCACCGATATTTCCCTTGCTTCCTTCGTGTACAAAATTGCTGATATGGTACTTGTATCTTTCTTCTTTATACCAAATGGTCATTTTAAACTGATAGCGGCCAATTGCCTTTTTAGCGTACTTATTGCTGTAGTTATATGCCGGTAAAACCCCATTAATAACAACTTTTTGGGCCTTTTTATCAACCTCAAACAAAGCTTTGCCTCCGCCAACAAAGGTTTTTGCTGCCCATTTTTTGGTTCTCAGGTACAACGAATCAGAAGAACTTTCAGCCTGTTCAACCACCCCATCGTAATAAATCAGGTTACTGGTCGAGTCAAAATTGAGTTTAATTCTTTCGTATGGTTTCACCGTTGGTTCTTCCACAACAGGCGAGTCAATCACCGGCGGTGGTGGCGGTGGCATGGTATCAATTGGAATTTCAGGAGGTGGCTCCGGTGCAGGCTGCTCAATCACCACCGGTTTTTTCTTCTTCTTCTTTCTCTTTCTTTTTTGCGCATCTGCAGAGCCAATGGCAATAATGACAACCAAAAGTAGCAATATGATTTTTTTCATTTATGTCGGGTCGGGTTTGGTTAAATCTAATAACTGCCAAAAATAGCCAATGATTTTATTTTTCATAACCATTTGAAACGATATTTTTGACTCCCTGAAATATTTATTGTTTCAGAAACAAGAAAAAGTGCACGAAAACCTTTCCGAAATTTCAAAATTATGTGCTGCATATGGCGTTAAACATGTGGTTATTTGTCCGGGTTCCCGATCCGCGCCACTTGTTTTTGCCTTCACGCAAAATCCTGCTTTTACCTGCTATTCGGTTATAGATGAACGCAGTGCAGCCTACATGGCGTTAGGTATGGCGCAACAAACCCTCCTCCCTACGGTACTTATTTGCACTTCCGGAACGGCAGCGCTTAACTTTTATCCTGCCATTGCCGAAGCCCTTTACCAACAAATACCATTGCTGGTGCTTACAGCCGATCGTCCGCCCGAATTATTAAACCAACAGGACGGACAAATGATAAATCAAGACCATGTTTTTGAAAAAAATTGCAAACAGAGCTATGTTTTTTCAGAAGATTTAAGTCTGAAACAAGCCTATCAATTGGGCGAAGAAGCTCTTTTGGCAACTACATTCCCGGTTCCGGGTCCGGTTCATATCAATATTCCTTTGCGGGAACCCCTTTACGAACATGCATTCGGATTATCCCCAAAAACCACCAAAGCAATTAAATTACCCCAACACCCGGATTGGAAAATTTCTGATAAAAAAACGCTCCAAATTAAAAACCCTAAAATAATTATTCTGGTTGGTCAACTGCCTGTAAACAACAACTTGTATACCGTTTTACGAAACTGGAAAGAGCGCACCAATGCCGTAATTTTATGCGATGTATTAAGCAACAAACAAAGTTTGTGCACCGCACCTATGTACGACCTAATCCTTTCCCAAAGCAACGATCCCATCAAAAAAGATTTACAACCCGACATTTTAATTTCTTTTGGCGGACCCCTGGTTTCCAAAAATTTAAAATTATGGCTTAAGTCCATTCGTCCTGCTTTGCATTTTCGCATTCAACCCGATGGCTTAAAAGTAAATACCTACGGTAATGTTACCGATTATATTTCCACCTTGCCTGCTCGGTTTCTCGAACAGTTTACCTTGCCCACCGGCAGCAATCCAACGTTTCGCATGCTTTGGGAATATGCAAACATTCAGGCCGAACTCAAATTAAATCCTTTTATTCGCCAAGCGCCGTTTAATGAATTGGGAGCCATGTCTGCCATTTTTAAATCGATGCCGGATGCCATTAATGTACAACTTGCCAACAGCAGTGTGGTTCGATATGCAAATACCCTTGGACAGTTGAACACCAGCTGGACCATCCATGGAAACAGGGGTACAAGCGGAATTGATGGTTGCAGTTCAACTGCAGTTGGCGCTGCCATTGCCAACAATAAACTAACCGTTTTAATTACCGGCGACCTGGCATTTCTATACGATAAAAATGCGTTTTGGAATGGGTATATGCCAAATAACCTTCGCGTAATTATCATCAACAACGAAGGAGGTGGGATATTTACACGCATTGAAGGTCCGGGAAAATATCCGGATAAACTTTCGTGGTTTACCACACCGCAAAAAAATAAGATCAAACAAGTAGCAGAAGCATTCGATTTGAAATACCACTTTTGCAACAACTACAAATCGCTCGAAAAAATATTGCCTTTTTTCTTTCAACCTTCAACCGGCGCTGCAGTACTCGAAATTAAAATCGATATGAAGGACAATGCGCGCATTTTAAACCAATTAAAAAAAATCAAACTCACTTATGCAAAGTAAATACGCTTGGGAAACAATCAAAGAATACGAAGAAATCAAATTCTCCTTTTTAGAAGGAGTTGCTAAAATTAGCATCAATCGTCCCGAAAAACACAATGCTTTTACACCGTTAACGGTAAAAGAAATGAGCGAAGCAATGGAGATTTGTCGCCAAGATGAAAATATTTACTGTGTGATATTAACCGGTGAAGGTGGCAATGCTTTTTGCAGTGGAGGCGACCAAAGTGTTCGCGGACATGGCGGTTATGTTGGTAAGGATGGTGTTCCACGTTTAAATGTGCTGGATTTGCAAATGCAGATTAGAAGAATTCCGAAACCGGTTATTGCGATGGTGGCAGGTTGGGCAATAGGTGGCGGACATGTATTGCACGTAATTTGCGACTTGAGTATTGCAGCCGAAAATGCAAAATTCGGCCAAACCGGACCAATGGTTGGAAGTTTTGACGGCGGCTTTGGTGCCGGGTATCTTGCCAGAATTGTTGGCCAGAAAAAAGCCAGGGAAATTTGGTTTTTATGCGATCAATACAATGCGCAAGAAGCTTTGGATATGGGTTTGGTAAACAAAGTGGTTCCTCTCGAAATGTTAGAAGAAACAACCTTGCAATGGTGCAAAAAAATAATGGAAAAAAGTCCGGTTGCCCTGCGCATGCTCAAATCATCCTTTAATGCCGAACTCGATGGACAAGCCGGAATTCAAGAACTGGCAGGTAACAGCACCTTGTTGTATTATATGATCGACGAAGCCAAAGAAGGTAAAAACGCTTTTCTCGAAAAACGCAAACCCGACTTTAAAAAGTTTCCAAAATTTCCGTGAGGATTTATTAATCAAACAGAACCTAACCAATGCAAAGGAAAGCAACGTAGTAAAGAATGATAAAAATAGTTGAAACCAAAGATTATAATTTGCTTGCTGAAATGAACCAAGAAGTTCAATTGCTTCACCACAAATTGTATCCGGACGTTTTTAAACCTTATGATAAAAGTGAAATTGCCCGATTCTTCGAAAAAGAATTGGCCAAAGAAACAACCAAAGCTTTTATAGCGATGGATGGTGAATCATGCCTTGGTTATATGTTGTTGTTTATTCATCGTTTTGACGAAAACCCATTTCAATACAAAAGAAACTACCTAATACTTGACCAAATTTTAGTAAAAGAAAATGTCAGATCAAAAGGGATAGGAAAACTTTTGCTTAACGAAGCGTTTTCATTTGCCCAATCTAACCAAATAAACGTTGTTGAACTCAGCCATTGGACATTGAACGAAACAGCACGTTTGTTTTTTATTAAAAATGGGTTTTCCTCCAACAAAATTACCATGTCGAAAACGTTTTAACATCGTTAGTGAAACCTCCCGTTCTCGCGCATTTCCAATGCCCGATTACTATATCATAAAATTTACCCCATTCGTAAATCACTCAAAACCTAAAAATACTGCATGGCCATTGCGCTCCATTAATCAATATAAATATTCCTACCAAGCCCTGTAGGGGCGACATATATCAGAGATGGACGTAGTCCATCGATTAACAAACGCAACACTAACAACAAAGCCCTGCAAGGGCGACATATATTAGTGACGGCCATCGTCCATCTATCTAAAATTCGGAAATCACCATCCTGCGTAATCTATTAAACAAAAACATCTTCAATCTATTCAGACGAATATTTTCATCATAGCCCTGAAGGGGCAACATATACCAGAGATGGACATCGTCCATCGATTAATAAACGCCATACTACCAACAAAGCCCTGCAAGGGCGACATATACTAGAGACGGCCATCGTCCATCTATCTAAATTCGGAAATCACCATCCTGCGTAATCTATTAAACAAAAACAACGTCAATCTATTCAGACGAATATTTTCATCATAGCCCTGAAAGGGCGACATATACTAGAGACGGCCATCGTCCATCTATCTAAAATTCGGAAATCACCATCCTGCGTAATCTATTAAACAAAAACATCGTCAATCTATTCAGACGAATATTTTCATCATAGCCCTGAAGGGGCGACATATACCAGAGATGGACATCGTCCATCGATTAACAATCGCAAAACCATCATCAAAGCCCTGCAAGGGCGACATATATCAGAGATGGACGTAGTCCATCGATTAATAAACGCAATACCAACAACAAATCCCTGCAAGGGCGACATATATTAGTGACGGCCATCGTCCATCTATCTAAATTCGGAAATCACCATCCTGCGTAATCTATTAAACAAAAACATCGTCAATCTATACAGACGAATATTTTCATCATAGCCCTGAAGGGGCGACATATACCAGAGATGGACGTAGTCCATCGATTAATAAACGCAATACTACCAACAAAGCCCTGCAAGGGCGACATATATTAGTAACAGCCATCCGTCCATCTATCTAAAATTCGGAAATCACCATCCTGCGTAATCTATAAAAAAAAACATCGTCAATCTATACAGACGAATATTTTCATCATAGCCCTGAAGGGGCAACATATATCAGAGATGGACGTAGTCCATCGAGTAACAAACGCAACACTAACAACAAAGCCCTGCAAGGGGCGACATATATCAGAGATGGACATAGTCCATCGATTAATAAACGCCATACTACCAACAAAGCCCTGAAGGGGCGACATACCTCGCTCTCCTGCATTTACCATGCGCGATAATATTTCCTTCTTCTGATTTTTTGTACTACTTTGCAGGCCGCATTACAAGTTATACTTCATGAAATACAAACGCGTTTTATTAAAACTCAGTGGCGAATCGCTCATGGGTGAGCAACAATATGGTATAGACCCAAAAGTTCTTGAACAATATGCCAACGATATCAAACTGGTTGTAGATAAAGGAATCAATGTTGCCATTGTAATAGGCGGTGGAAATATTTTCAGAGGCGTTCAAGGTGTTGCAGGTGGCATTGCCGATCGCTCCCAAGCCGATTATATGGGAATGCTAGCTACTGTTATAAACTCAATGGCTTTACAAGGTGCGCTAGAAAAAGCCGGAATTAAAACCCGATTACAATCTGCCATTAACATGGAACAAATTTGCGAACCCTTTATTCGCAGAAGAGCCATGCGCCATTTAGAAAAAGGCAGGGTTGTAATATTTGGTGCCGGTACCGGAAATCCTTATTTCACAACAGATACAGCCGCTTCCCTGCGTGCTGTAGAAATTGAAGCCGATTTGGTATTAAAAGGTACCCGAGTGGACGGTATTTATTCTGCCGATCCTGAAAAAGACCCTAATGCAACCCGCTATGAAGAAATTACCTTTAGCGAAGTATACGAAAAAGGATTAAATGTTATGGACTTAACCGCCATTACTTTATGCCAAGAAAACAAGCTGCCAATCATGGTATTTGACATGAACAAACAAGGAAATTTCCTGCGTGTATGTGCAGGCGAAAAAGTTGGAACCCTTGTTAGCTAAAATTATTAATTTTGAACCTTTAGAAACCGATTAATATGAACGACCCTAGATTAAAAGAAGTATTGAACCATATGACTGCGGCAATGGATAAAGCCGTTGACCACGCAGGACAAGAATTTGCAAAAATCCGTGCCGGAAAAGCGCATCCCAGCATGCTCGATTCCGTTAAAGTAGATTACTACGGTAACCTCGTACCCATTACCCAAGTAGGAAATGTGAATACCCCGGATGCAAAAACCATAACCATTCAACCATGGGAAAAAGCCATGATACAACCCATTGAAAAAGGAATTGTAATCGCTAACCTTGGTTTGCAACCAACCAACGACGGAAATCTTATCCGTATTTCGCTTCCTCCTTTAACAGAAGAAAGAAGAAAAGAAACGGTGAAAAAAGTAAAAGGCGAAGCTGAAAATGCCAAAGTATCTTTGCGCAGTATTCGCAAAGAAGCCAACGAAGCAATTAAGAAGCTTCAAAAAGAAGGCGTTGCCGAAGATGAAGCCAAGTTGGGCGAAACACAAGTACAAAAAACAACCGATACCTATATCAAAAAAATCGACGATTTAACTGCTACCAAAGAAGCAGAACTAATGCACGTCTGACTTTTTTTATCGGATAATGTTTATATTCCGTTTGGATAATGAAGTTTAATACGGCATATATCATCCGTCTTTCGAAAACACTGGTTAAAATAGCCGGTGTTTTTTTACTTATTGCAATCTTGCTTTTTTTTGTTTTTAGAAATGCCTTATTAAACAAAGCGATTGAACGTGTTTCCTCAAAATTAGAACGCAAATTCCAAATTACCTTGCATGTTCAGAATGCTGCATTTACAGGACTAACAAGCGTTACCCTACAACATATCAGCATGGTTCCTTTGCATCGCGATACCATACTCGAAATCGACACGTTTGAAACAGGAATTAAGTTCTGGTATGCCCTTATCGGCGATATCCGCATCAAGAAAATTCATATTAGCCATGGGTACCTTCAATTGTCTAAAAAAAATGGGTTGGCTAATTTCGATGTATTGTTTCACCCTACCGATTCGGCTACCAAAACCGATACCCTTTCGGTAAAAAGTTCCGGCAAAATAAATTTTTCAAAAACCATTTATAAATTAATTGATGGTTTGCTCGATCGGATTCCTTCTAATATGTTGATTCAAAATTTTGGACTGCGAATACAAGACGAAGACCTGCATGCCGAGTTTGTTTTGAAACAATTGGTACAAAACGACAACCAAATTGAAGTTGCAATTACCGCTTCCGATAACCATTCAAAATTGCAGGAATGGAAGATTTCCGGTTTGGCAGATCCGGGTAAAAAGAAAGCCGATATCCATTTCTATAACCTCGATAGCGGAAAGGTTATTATTCCTTATATCAGCAGCAAATTCAACCTGGTTACCGGTTTCGATTCCATCCATATCGAACTGGATGAAGTAGATATGGATGGTGGCGTGCTACATATTAAAGGCCAGTCAGGTATTGCCAATTTCTTGGTTAACCATCCCAAGATTTCTAAAAAAGATGTGGTGGTAGATAATGCCTCCGTTAATTACCATTTTATTATCGACGAAAACAATATTTCACTGGATAGCACCACATCAGTAACCTTTAATAAAGTAACTTTTAATCCTTTTGTTAAATTATCGCTTGAAACAGATACTGTTTTTAGTCTATCGGTAAATATTCCCCGTATGCCGGCGCAGCATTTCATCTCTTCGTTACCCGGTGGGTTATTTACCCATTTTAAAGGCATGGAGGTTTCAGGTGAGTTCGAATACCGACTTGATTTTGTATTCAATGAAAACCATCCCAAAGACTTGGTATTTGAAAGTAATTTAAGAAAATACAACCTATCGATATTAAAATATGGTGAAGCAAATCTTGCCAAATTAAATGGGGAGTTTACTTATGTCCCCATGGAAAAAGGAAGACCACAACGCCCCATATTTGTTGGCGTTTCAAATCCTTATTTTACGCCGGCCGAACAAATTTCTCCTTACCTGCAAAAATGTGTTCTTACCACCGAAGACCCTTCCTTCTTTTATCACAGAGGCTTTATAGATGAGGCTTTTCGTCAATCCATCATTAAAAATATACGTCAGCGTAAATTTGCAAGAGGAGCCAGCACCATTAGCATGCAACTGGTAAAAAATGTTTTTCTAACCCGCGAAAAAACCATGTCGCGTAAGATGGAAGAAATACTTTTGGTATATATTCTTGAAAACAACCGGATTTCTTCCAAACAAAGAATGCTCGAAGTTTATTTTAATATCATCGAATGGGGACCAAACGTATATGGTATTGGCGAAGCATCCGAATTCTATTTTAAGAAAAAACCAATCCAATTAAACTACCGCGAATGTTTGTTCCTAGCCTCTATTATTCCACGACCCAAAGGATTTATGTGGCGTTTTGATAAAGAAGGAAAATTGAAACCATTTGCCGAACGGCATTTTTCTTTTATCACCAAATTAATGTTGCAACGCAATGTTTTATTGCCCGAAGATACCTTGGTTATAAATACCCCATTCGAGATTTCGGGTGAGGCTAAATCCTTTATTAAAATTGCGAAGGACTCTATGGTTATCGACTCCATCCCTATCGACGAAAACGGAATCCTACAACAAACCGATGACTAAAAACCAAATTACCATAGGGATTCCGCTGGTCGTTTATTTTGTTCTGCTTTTATGGCATCCCGGCTTTCTTGGCACTTACTTTTCGCCTCTTGTTTATGTTATTGCTACTGCCTTTTTGTGTTATCGGTTATTAAGCAACACCGACAAACAAGAAAGTAATTTGAAGCAACCCAATTCGCCAAATAAATTACTCGTGCTTATTTGGTTTGGACTGGTTACCATCACCTTGTTTTGGACCTTTTACATTTATGCTTCTCATCCGATTGATATTGCCAAATCCGATATCATTCCACTGCTTAAAGAAATATATTATACCCGTTTTATCCGCGGCGAATTTGTTTACGCCATAGTAAATGGGTACGATTATGTGTACTGGACTCCCAATTATTTACCCATGCATTGGATGCCTTTTGTTCCTGCGTTTTATTTTGGTTTTGACCCCCGATGGATTTCAATAGCATGCTGGCTTTTTGCAACGGGTATGTATACCATGTATCTGCTAAAAACCAATTCGTCGTTCACCGATAAACTGTGCAAACTGTTGCTTCCGTTTATTTTTCTGTTTGTTATTTTTTATAAACAAACGCTCAGTGTGGCACATAATGTCGAGCTGTTAATTGCATCCTTCTATATGTTACTTGCACTTGCATTGATGGAAAAAAACCGTTTCCTATTTGTGGTCGGATCTGTTACCACCCTGCTTTCGCGATACATGTCGTTGTTTTATTTACCAATAGAATTATATGATGCATGGAGAACAAAAAACAAAAAAGCGTTTATTGGTTTGATGGCAATTACCCTGTTGGTTGGTTTAATTTACTTCGTCCCTTTTTTATCTGTTGATCCACAAATTTTTTTCAAGGGTGCTGCTGCTTATGATATTGCTGCATTGGGCGAATGGAACGGACAATCGTGGCAACAACCCGGTGATAAACCTTACCAGCTATTTCAGGGATTTGGATTTGCCTCTTGGTTCTATACCTGGTGTCCGGGTACACTCGATATTAAAATCCAATGTTTAAAAATAACCTTGTTGGTTGGTATGGTTGTGGTTATCCTCTTGTTTTTATTGGGCCATAAAAAATACCATAACCATCCCAATTTTAAACTAGTAGCATTCCTTGTTGTCCTTTCTGTTTTTCCGGCATTATCCTTGGTACCATACAATTACTTGTTTTGGAATATTTTATTTGTGTTTCCCATTGCAGTAAAAAACATGACGCTTTTTAAATGAAGAATTTTTTTTCAAAACACAATCTTCCCATACTGATACCTTGCATTTTTGCACTCATTTACGCGTCCATTTCGTTGGTTAATCATTACCTGTTTCGCACTGCTGCTTTAGATCTAGGTTTATATTCGCATACCCTATATGATTACGCTCACTTCCGATTCAACCAATCGCTTTTAATCGAACCTTTGTTTCGTTTTCGCAACCAACTTGGCGATCACTTCGACATAATGCTGATGTTGTTGTCGCCTCTCTATTGGATATTTGGAAACAGCACCCTGTTAATTGTTCAAATTGCAAGCATACTATCCGGAGGAATTGGGGTATATCATTTTTTTAAATCGAAAAACGAAACACTTGCGATTTGGGCCATGTTGCATTTTTATTGCTTGTGGGGCATTTACAGTGCCCTTGCATTTGATTACCATAGCAATGTAGTTGGTGCGATGTTCGTTCCTTGGCTTTTGTTGTTTGCTAAGCAAAAACGTTTTGCCTTGGCATGTTTGTTTACCCTCTTTGTTGTTTTTTGTAAAGAAAATCTTGCCTTTTGGATGTTTTTTGTGTGGACCGGTATAGCATGGGAAAACCGAAAAGATTTTGCTTTTCGAAACAAATCTTTGGGTGTTGCGCTCTTTTCCCTTTTGTACTTCGTAGTGGTTTTAAAAGTGGTGATGCCGGCATTGGCACCTGCAGGAGAGAAATACATTCACTTTTTCTTTATCGGATTAGGCAATAATTTACAAGAAGTATTCCTCAACCTTATTAAACACCCAGTCGATGCCTTTGTGCTGTTGTTTACCGACCCTGCAAACGCCGAAATTTCGAAATATATAAAAGTGGAGTTACACGCCTTTATCCTTCTATCCGGCGGTTTTGCCTTCATTCTTCGTCCACGTTATTTATGGATGTTACTCCCGGTTTTTGCCCAAAAATTGTACCACGACGATTTTGTGAAATGGGGAATTTACCATCACTATTCCATCGAATTTATACCCATACTTACCATCGCATTATTTCATTGGTTGGTGGATGCCTCCTTTTCTTTTAAAAACCGAATGGCAATGGCTACAACTTTATTGGCACTTGGCTTAACCTTGTTTAGTTTCGGACCTCGCAAATCAAAATGGTTCGATAAACGACTTGCCAATCCATTGGTTATGGAACATTACCAAAACAACCTGGAGGTACAAAAAGTACATGCTGTTTTAGGTAAAATTCCTACTAACTATAAAGTGAGTGCAAGTACGCGATTGGTGCCACATTTGGCAAACAGAGATTTTATCTATTGTTATCCTTTTCTTGGAGCAGATATCGATTTGGTAATTTTGTTTAAAAATCCGGATACGGTTTACCCATGTAAATCGCTTTCCGAATACGAAACGGAATTACATAACCTAAGAACCAATACGGGGTTCGAAATTGGCTATGAAGATGCCGATCTACTTATTTTTAAGAAGAAAGGTCTCCTTTTTTCTTTATAAACAAATATATTTGACCTATTGAACAAACCTGTAGAAATATCTTTTGTAATCCCTCTGTACAACGAAGAAGAGAATTTTAACCAATTAATCGGCAGATTAAATAGTTTGGTGGAAACACTTGCCTACCCCATCGAGATTGTATTGGTAAATGATGGAAGCAAGGATAGCACCCCTGCACTCATGAATAACCTGGCCCTCAGCGATAGCAAATACCAATGTGTGTTTTTGTCGCGTAACCATGGTCATCAACTTGCACTTACCGCCGGATTGTCGGTTGCGCGAGGCACCAAAGCGGTATTGATTTTAGATGGCGATTTACAGGATCCACCCGAACTGATCGATTCTTTTCTTGCTAAATTAAACGAAGGATACGATGTAATTTACGGGGTGCGAAAAAAGCGAAAAGAGTCGTTGGTAAAACGCATTGCCTACTGGACTTACTATCGGTTAATGAACGAGATTTCGCAAATTGATCTTCCACTTGATAGTGGCGACTTTGGCATGATCAGCAGAAAAGCACTCAATTATTTAAACGCAATGCCCGAACAAAACCGTTATATAAGAGGTATGAGAAGCTGGATAGGATTTAAACAAATTGGGATAGAGTACGAGCGTTCGGCAAGGTTTGCAGGAGAAACCAAATACAGTTGGAAAAAATTATTTGAATTGGCTTATAGCGGCATTTTCAACTTCAGCAGTTTTCCGGTTAAATTTATTACCAGGTTAGGAATTGCCTCCATCATCATTGCAATTATTTATTTGTTGTATGTGTTAATCGAGAAGTTTTTCTTCGATGGTGTACCTTCCGGTTTTACTTCCCTCATTGCTGCTATTATTATGTTTAGCGGAGTGCAGTTAATCTCCCTCGGAATTATCGGCGAATATGTGTTGCGCATTTACCAGCAAAGCCAACAACGTCCGTTATTTATTATTGATAAAATTATTTGCGACAAAGAATTAAAAGATGGACAAAGGATACTACATTGAATATTTTGATCTCGAACGAAACAATTGGTGGTTCAAAGCACGACTTGAAATAATTCGCACCCAGGTTAAAAAAATTGCCAATGGCCGTAACGATTTAAGCATACTAAATATCGGAATAGCAACAGGAGCAACTTCCGTGATGCTCGAAGAATTTGGCAAAGTAAAATCGGTTGAGTATGATACAGATTGTTATGCTTTTGTTAAAGAACGTCTCAACATCGACCTCGAACAAGGCAGCATACTTGAACTTCGGTTCGAAGATGAGTCGTACGATTTGGTTTGTGCTTTTGATGTCATAGAACATGTTGAAAACGATAAACTGGCAGCCTCTGAAATGATGCGCGTTTGCAAAAAAGGTGGTGATGTGTTTGTAACGGTTCCTGCGTTTCAATTTCTATGGAGCCACCATGATGTGGTAAACCAACATTTTCGTCGCTATACCAGAAAAGAACTGAATGCATTATTCCCGGGCATAAAACCGGTTTTTACCACGTATATCAATACCTTGCTTTTCTTCCCGATTTCATTCATCCGTTTAATGTCCAAATTGATTCCGTTTAAACGGGAAGGATCAGGTTCAGATTTCGGTTTAATCAAATCCGATTTCCTTAATACGCTGTTTTATCAAGTTTTTCTTTCTGAAAACACCTTGCTTAAAAGTAGAATAGATTTGCCTTTGGGCGTTTCTGTTCTGTCGATTTTTAAAAAATAATACCGGTTTATTTCTCCATTAACTTAACCAGTTCGTCCATGCTAATCATGCGTATGCACCTGTTTCCATTGGGAGCATAATTGGGCTCTTTACAAGCAAACAACGCATCAATCAATTCTCCCATTTCTTCGTGCGTCATACTTGTTCCTGCGTTGATGGATAACTTTTCGGCCAGTATCCTCGAAATCCTTTCGTGCGGATTAAACGATGCATACGATTGGGCTTTATATTGTTCTATCAACGATTGAATTAACTCTTGCTCCGATAAATGCTCCATCTCTACAGGCATTCCGGATAAGACAAACGTTTGTTTTCCAAACGCCTGAATATCCATTCCAAATGCGCGAAATTCAGGTAACAATTCCTCCATAATTTTTTCGTCGCTTGCATTTACCTGGATATTTTTTGGAAATAATTTTTGTTGGGTTGCTATTGGACTTTGGGTTGAGGCGCTTAAAAATTTCTCGTATAAAATTCGTTCGTGTGCAGCTTGCTGACTAACCAACATCAAACCTGCCTTTACCTGAACCAATACAAATCGTTGATGCACCTGCATCAGATTTTGTTTGTTGGTATGCTCCTGAATTTGTAGCGTGTTTGGCAACACTGATTGGTTTGTTTTATAATTATCCCCTCTTGGAATATCACCAATGGTTTCCGGATGGTTTACCACACGAAATAATTCTTGCCAATCTTTGCTATCCGGTTTAGCAAATAACGAACCGCCCGAATAGTTACTTTTGTTTTGCTCTGTTTGTACATCCTTCAATCCGCGATTGGTTTGGGTGGCATTACCCAAATTCATATACATATCTTCGCCTGCCGGTTCAAAAGAACTCACATGGTAATGTTCTCCCAATGCGCGTTTTCCGGTAGCTCTTATTATCTGGTATACCGCTCGCTCGTCTTCAAATTTAATTTCGGTTTTTGTAGGATGTACATTGATATCAATTTGTGCAGGATCGATATCGATAAACAAAACATAAAAAGGAAACTGGTCTTTCTGCAACAAAGCCTCATAACAATTTACAATGGCATGGTTTAAATATGGATCTTTAATAAACCGCTGGTTAACAAAAAAGAATTGTTCGCCCCTGGTCTTTTTAGCGTGCTCCGGCTTTCCAATAAATCCATACACATTGGCGATGGTTGTTTCTTCAGAAACAGAAATAATTTGATTTCCCAAATCATAAGAAAAGAGTTCTTTAATCCTTAAAGCGAGGTCTCCCGATTTTAAGATATACGTTTCGTTTTCGTTCTGAATCATTTCCATGGCAATCTCCGGATGTGCCAATGCTACCCGGATAAACTCATCCATGATATGCCTCGTTTCAACCGCGTCACTCTTCAGAAAATTTCTTCTGGCCGGTATATTATAAAACAGGTTTTTAACTTGGATGGTGGTTCCGTTCACCGTTGCTTTAGCTTCCTGGCTGATTACTTCCGAACCATGGATTTTAATATGGGAACCAACCTGATCTGCTGTCTTCTTCGTCATCATTTCTACCATCGATACCGAAGCTACCGATGCCAATGCTTCCCCTCTGAACCCCATGGTTCGAATGCGAAAAATATCTTCTACGGTGTTAATTTTTGATGTTGCATGCCTTTCCCAACACATGCGTGCGTCGGTTGCCGACATCCCTTTTCCGTTATCGGTTACTTGAATAAATGTTTTACCTCCATCCCTAATGGTTAGCTTAATAACGGTGCTTTCTGCATCTACCGCGTTTTCAAGTAATTCTTTTACTACCGACGCAGGTCGTTGTATAACTTCTCCTGCTGCAATCTGACTTGCAACATGATCGGGTAATAATTTTATGATATCAGACATCCCCCCAAAAATACATTAATTTTTTAGGTCAAATGGCACGTGTTGATATTTAAACCGGTTTATTCCTGCTAATAATTTTAGCAAAAAAAAATCCCGCAAAATTTATATTCTGCGGGATTAATGCGTATGGTATTAATTACTTAGTCGACCCTTAAAATGTGATGAAAGCTAGATTTAGCTTTACTTTCATTACAAGTTTGCATCAAATTATTTGAAGATTTTAGTTCAAAAATTTAATACGCTTGCAATTTAAGCTGATCAATTTATTCTATCTATTATCAGCGACAAAGGTTGAATCTTCATTTTATCTAAAAAGTTTTTCGGAGTTGGTGGCCTTCTATTTTTATGCGTAGCATTTGAGAATTGCACATTTAGGCTGGGACTTGCAAGTAACCCACGAGCTTGCGATGGCCCGGTGCCAAGGGCGGCTTGGGTTGCGTTTGGTCCCGATAGCTATCGGGATGCGATTCGTAAAATGCAGCATAAAAATAGGAAGCCTTGATTTTTTTGTCCCGTTTTTATACGGGATGCTGGCTTGGAGCGCATAGCTCCAAAATCTCAATAAAACAGTTAATCTGATATTGAAATTACACATTTCTTTTAAGAGGACTTTTTGAGGGTCGACTACTTAACCGCTACCAATTCAGCCGGTGCCTTTTTCACCTCTTCCGGAATATCTGAAGTAAGCGTTTCCAAAAAGGTAATAATACTCGCCACTTGCGTGTCGGTTAAATCTTTATTCAATTCTACTTTGGCCATTATTTTTACTGCCGTTGCCAAATCATCCACACTGCCATCATGAAAATAGGGTTTCGTTTTGGTGATGTTTCGCATCGATGGAACTTTAAACATATCCTTGTCGAAATCATCTTTGGTAACATCCTTTCTTCCCATATCATTTCCTTTGCTTCCGGTTAAAGCTCTGTAATCGGAAACCAAACCAAATTTTTGAAACATAGTTCCACCAACAGCTTCGCCTACATGACAGGTGGTACATCCGGAACTGATAAATTCATGTAATCCCGCTCTTTCTTCTGCATTCAAGGCATTAATATTTCCTTTCAAATAAGAATCAAACTTCGATGGAGTAATTAATGTCCGTTCAAAATTACCTATTGCATCTTTAAGGTTGCTGTAGGTTATTGGCTCCTTTGCATTCGGATACGCTTTTGCAAACATCGTTTTGTACAATTCAATTTCCCTCAGTTTCTTTTCTAAAAACGCTTCATTTGGTATATTCATTTCTACCGGATTCATAATTGGCATACCTGCCTGCTCTTCTACATCTTTTGCTCTTCCATCCCAGAACTGGGTAAAATGCACTGCTGCATTAAATACCGTTGGCGAGTTTCGGGTACCTCTTTTGCCGGCATCACCTGCGGAGGTAACTTCATTATCTACCCCAAACGTTGCCAGGTTATGGCATGTATTACAACTGTTTTTTCCTGTTTTGGATAATCGGGTATCGAAATATAAAACTTTTCCCAAAGCCACCTTATCTGCAGATATAGGATGCACTTCTGTACCCGCATCAGCAGGTAATGGCTTAAATAAACCTTGCGCCTGCTTTAACAATGCCTCATCTTCCGGCGTAATTGCATTGGTGTTTGTCTGCTCTGTGGTGGTGTTTTGGCCGCCTCCACAAGATGCGAGTATCCATGTACCCGCTATGAAAATAAAAAGTAGTTTACGCATAATGGTGGTGTTGGTTATCAAAGTTAATATAACAGGAGAATAGTACAAATGTTTTGCTAATTCAGATCACAACTAAACATCCACTTCACACCAAACTTATCTTTAATCATCCCAAATCGTGCACCCCAAAAGGTATCCTGTAACGGCATGGTAATGTTTCCACCTTCTGCCAACTTGTTAAATACCTTGTCGAGTACAAAAACTTCATCCACTCCTATCGATAAACTAAAGTCGGTTCCGTTAATCCACTTTTCTGCCGGATGAATATCACAGGCTTGTATGCGGTTGTTTTCAAAACGTAGTTCTGCATGCATCACCTTGTGGCGGTAATTATCCGGTATTTGCATAGGAGCATCTTCGTATCGGTTTAATACATTGATTTCACCTTCAAAACAATGTTTGTAAAAAAGCAATGCCTCTTCACAATTTCCATTAAAAAATAAATAGGGTGCTAGTATCATGGCGTCTAAATTATACTCCGAAGTTGAATAAATTTATGCCAATCGGATATGATAAATATTAGTTCTCCTAATGATTAATCACAAAAAAAACTATCGTTTCAATTCCTTTTTTAAATAGGTGGCGGTATAACTTCTCTCGCTTTTAACTATTTCTTCCGGAGTGCCTTCACACAGTATTTCACCGCCGTATTTTCCGCCTTCCGGACCAAGATCCACAATATAATCCGCAACTTTTATCACGTCCATATTGTGTTCTATAACCAGAATCGTGTTTCCTTTATCTACCAACTTTTGCAATACCTCCAGCAATACCCGCACATCCTCAAAATGCAATCCGGTTGTGGGCTCATCTAAAATATAAAAGGTGTTTCCTGTATCCCTTTTACTCAATTCGGTTGCAAGCTTTACCCTTTGTGCTTCACCTCCACTTAGGGTAGTGCTTTGTTGTCCAAGGGTGATATATCCTAAGCCAACATCATTCAATGCCTCAATCTTTCTTAAAATAAATGGAACTGCATCAAAAAACTTCACCGCCTCCTCAATACTCATATCCAACACATCGTTGATGCTTTTTCCTTTATACCTTATTTCCAGTGTTTCGCGGTTATACCTTTTTCCATTGCAGGTTTCACAACGAACATATACATCCGGTAAAAAATTCATTTCAATGCTGCGCATTCCTGCTCCCTGGCATGTTTCGCATCTTCCACCTTTTACATTAAACGAAAAGCGCCCCGGTTTATATCCCCTTATTTTTGATTCGGGTAGATTGGTAAATAGGTTGCGTATATCACTGAATACTTCCACATAGGTTGCAGGATTACTTCTGGGTGTGCGGCCAATCGGACTTTGATCAATTTCAATTATCTTATCCAAATGTTCCAGTCCTTTTATTTCCTTATACGGCAACGGTTTCTGGTGCGAACCATAAAAATGCTGACGAAGAATCGGATACAAGGTCTCGTTAATTAACGTTGATTTTCCACTTCCCGAAACTCCCGTAACCGCTATAAATGTTCCTAGTGGGAACGATACCGACACTTCCTTTAAATTGTTACCGGTTGCTCCTTTCAAGGTTAGTTTTTTGCCGTTTCCTTTTCTTCTCTTCAACGGAACTTCAATTTTTTTTGCTCCGCTCAGGTAATCCGAAGTGATGGATTTCTGCTTGAGTATTTCTTTCCAGGTGCCTTGTGCCGCTATATGTCCGCCATGCACTCCTGCACCATATCCCAAATCAATAATATGATCGCTCTCTTCCATCATATCTTTATCGTGCTCTACAACAATTACACTATTTCCTACATCACGCAAATCTTTCAGAGAAGCAATCAACCGGTTATTATCTCGTTGGTGTAAGCCAATGCTGGGTTCATCCAATATATACAAAACACCTGTTAACTGTGAGCCGATTTGCGTTGCCAAACGAATACGTTGTGCCTCGCCTCCGCTTAAAGATCTTGCTGATGAATGAAGGGTTAAATAATTGATTCCAACACCTACTAGAAATTGAATTCTGCTTCTTATCTCCTTTAATATTTCAGCGGCAATGGTTTGTTGCTTTTCATCCATCCATTGGTCGGCGGTTTCAAACCATTCACCCAACGCATCAATCTCCATCTGCGCTAAATCCGAAATGTTTTTATCGCCAATCCGATATTGTAACGACTCCCGTTTTAACCTTGCACCATTGCATGCTACACATGGATGTAAACTCATAAATTCTTCGGCCCATCGTGCTATACCGTCTCCGCTTTTTTCGTGGTAATGTCTCGAAATAAACGGTACCAATCCTTCCCATTTCGAATTCCATGTTTGTGGCTGTCCCGAATACGTTGTGGTAACCGCAATTGGTTCATCTGTTCCATATAAAATTGCCTGTAAAGCAGCCTCTGATATTTTTTCGATTGGATCGGCAAAACTGAATTTGTATATTTTTGCAAGTCCGCGCAACTGATGAAAAGTCCAGTTGTCTCTGGCTTCTCCAAGCGGTACAATGCCTCCCTTGTTAATCGAAAGCTTTTTGTCGGGAATAATATTCTTCTCCTCAATTGAACTAACAACACCTAATCCGTCGCATGCCGGACAAGCACCATATGGTGAATTAAATGAAAACGAATTGGGTTGCGGTTCATCGTAACTGATACCGCTTTCCGGATCCATTAAAAATTTACTGTAATGATATACTTTAGATTCTTCGCCTACCAATAAAACCATCGTCCCTTTACCGGTTTTTAACGCACTGCGAACACTTTCTCCTATTCTAAACCTTGCATCTTTACGCGGTTCTATTCTGTCGATTAGTATTTCAATATCATGAATTTTATACCTATCCACCTGCATCTTCGGGGTAATATCTTTAACCTCTCCGTCTATTCTAACTTTACTAAAGCCTTGTTTGCGTATCTGTTCAAACAATTCCCGGTAATGTCCCTTTCGCCCTTTAATAACCGGAGCCAAGATGCTTACTTTCTTGTTTTCGAAACGTTGCAGAATGGAAGCAATAATCTGTTCCTCCGTCATTTTTATCATCTTCTCTCCCGAAACATAACTATATGCATCGGCAACCCTGGCATACAACAAACGCAAAAAATCATATATTTCGGTAATGGTACCAACTGTAGATCTTGGATTTTTATTTACTGTTTTCTGCTCTATCGAAATCACCGGCGATAACCCATTAATTTTATCTACATCCGGCCTTTCCATATTGCCCATAAATTGTCGGGCATAGGCACTAAAACTTTCCATATACCGTCGCTGCCCTTCGGCAAAAATGGTATCAAAAGCCAACGACGACTTACCACTTCCACTCAAGCCGGTAATAGTAACCAGTTTGTTTCTGGGTATTACCAAATCTATATTCTTCAGGTTATGTTCTCGGGCTCCTAAAATTTCTATGTTTTCTTCTTGCGACATGAGGTGGGTTTGGGGTGGGTCAAGTTAAAGGAATTCAATCGAAGTATAAAATTTTTTACGCCCTTGCAAATTGTTTCACTCTTTCGTTTACTATTTCCCATTCACCTTCCGGATTTTCAATCCAATTTATTTTTAAACCGTCTTTTTCCATTTTTCTAAAGTATGTCATCTGCCTTTTCGCAAACTGCTGAATGGCAATGGTAAGTTGCGAAACTAAGGTTGCCTTATCCATTTCTCCCTTTAAATACCGTGTAACAAAATTGTACTCCAATCCATAACGCAACAACTTTTCTGCCGGAACTGTTTTTAACAGCGCTTCCGTTTCTTCTATCATTCCCGCTTCCAGGCGATTAATTAACCGAATACGAATGTTTTCTCTTCGCTCTTTAATGGGAGGATTAATACCAATTACCAAAGGATTTAAATCCGGTAGGGTAGGAAATTTAAATTCGTTTTTATGAAGATATTCCGTGATTTCAATCGCTCTGATAAGTCGCTTGCGGGTACTGGTATCTGCTAATGGTAGATAGGCTGTTTTGGGTAACGATGCCAGTTTATCTTCCAGTTCACCGGTAAATAATTTGTTTAATTTTTCTCTTGCAACAAAATCTACCGGAACAAAAGCATATACAAATTTTTTAAGAACAGCTTCCATATACAAACCACTTCCACCACAAAAAACCGGTACTTTGTCTTTGCTTCTTACCAAGGCATAAGCATCGTAAAAATCTTTCATAAAAGCAGTTAAATGATAATCGCTTCCTGCATCCACGATATCGATTAAATGAAAGGGTATTTCCGATGATCCTATACGGTACTCCCCATAATCTTTACCCGTTCCAATATCCATGTTGCGGTATACCTGCCTCGAGTCGCCACTGATAATCTCCGAATTTAACTCCGATGCTATCTTAACTGCTAACCGTGTTTTACCACTCGCAGTTGGCCCCAATACTACAACGATAGGATTGTCCATTATTTACTTCCTGTTACCGCAAAAGCCGCATCCAAATAAACAAAAATATCTGCGGGCAATTCATCACCGGCCTTCGGTGCTCGTTTATGTCCTAAGCGTACTACTACCATATGATAATCCGGTATGGCAAAAACATATTGCCCTTTGATTCCTCGCATATAAAAAACAGGATGGTTGTTATATTGCATCAACCACCATTGAAAACCATATTTATCAATTTGTTTGCCGTCTTTATCGATTAAAGGTGCGGTTTGTATGGAATGTTTAACATAATCCGAATCTACAATCTGCTTGCCATTCCAATTTCCAAATTGAAGATACAATTTTGCAAGTCTTGCATAGTCTCTGGCATTGGTATAAAAACAACAACTCACTTTTTCCATCCCAACTTCATCCGTACTCCAATATGCCGGATGCTCTGCTCCAATTGGCTGCCATAACTTTTCGGAAGCATACGTTGCAATGCTTTTTTCGCCCAAAACTTTTTTCAAAATAATACCAAGCAATTGTGTGTCGCCACCTTTATAAATCCATTTCACCCCGGGCTCTTCTGCAACAGCTGCTTTTAAGGTGAGTTTGTTTACGTCGGGACCGTAATAAGCTTCAGCCGGCCAAGCCAACGGACTAACATATTCTTCTTTAAAATCCAATCCACTTCCCATGGTAAGCAAATGGCGAATAGTAATTTTTTCTTTGCCTCCAGTTTTAAATTCTGGAATAAAATCGGCAACCGGTTGGTCAATGCTCTGTATCAATTTGTCTTTTAGCGCACAGCCAATCAAAATAGAATGAATGGATTTTGCCATCGAAAAGGAATTTACATATGAACTATCTCCATAGCCTTCGTTGTATAATTCATAACACAAACTATCCTCCTTCACCACCAGAAACGAAACCGTTTGGTATTTTTCGATTTCGCTGCGTATCGATGCCGGTATTTCTCCTTTTTGATAATTCGCAGAAATAGGCCACGGTTGCGGGTATCCATTCTTCACTTCATGCCTTTCAAACAATAAAAGTTCATCGATTTCGGGACCCATCTTTCCACTAAAAATTGTCATTGCCAATACCTTGTTTACATACCCGTTACCGGTTAAGTAAAGGGCTGCTTCCAGCAAAACCACAAGGCTTAATAATCCAATGAAGAACCACTTTATAAATTTCATCAGGTGAATATAATAAAAAACCCGAATCTCCATTTCGGAGACCCGGGTTTTAAGATTCCCTTTTGAAAGGATATTAGTACATTCCGTCCATACCGCCCGGCATTCCACCTGGCATTGCCGGAGCTTTTTCGTCTTTCTCTTCTACCAAAGCACATTCGGTGGTTAAAATCATTGCTGCTGCCGAAGCTGCGTTTTGCAATGCCACACGGGTTACTTTAGTTGGATCGATTACACCTGCTGCTATTAAGTTTTCGTAAACTTCGGTACGTGCGTTGTATCCAAAGTCGCCTTTACCTTCGCGCACTTTATTTACCACAACCGAACCTTCTCCACCTGCATTTGCTACAATCTGACGCAATGGTTCTTCAATAGCACGTTTGATGATTGCAATACCTGTATTTTCGTCTTCGTTCAAACCTTTCAGTTTTTCTAACGCTTCGATTGCACGGATATAAGCAACACCTCCACCGGCTACGATTCCTTCTTCTACAGCAGCACGGGTTGCATGCAAGGCATCGTCAACACGGTCTTTCTTTTCTTTCATTTCCACTTCCGTTGCTGCTCCGATATACAATACCGCAACACCACCTGCTAATTTAGCAAGACGCTCTTGTAATTTTTCTTTGTCGTAGTCAGAAGTTGTTGATTCAATTTGTGCTTTAATCTGGTTTACACGACCCACGATATCTTCTTTGTTTCCAACACCGTTTATAATGGTGGTATTGTCTTTATCGATAGATATTTTTTCGGCACGACCCAACATGCTGATATCGGTATTCTCTAATTTAAATCCGCGTTCTTCGCTGATAACCGTTCCGCCTGTTAAGATGGCAATATCTTCCAACATTGCTTTTCTGCGGTCGCCAAATCCAGGTGCTTTTACTGCTGCAATTTTTAACGTGCCTCTTAATTTATTTACTACCAAAGTAGCCAGTGCTTCACCTTCTACATCTTCAGCAATAATTACAAGGGGTTTTCCCGATTGTGCTACCGGCTCTAAAATCGGAAGCAATTCTTTCATGTTGCTTACCTTTTTATCGGTAATTAAAATAAAAGGACTGTCTAAATCCGCTTCCATTTTTTCGGTATTGGTAACAAAATATGGAGAAAGATAACCGCGGTCGAATTGCATTCCCTCAACCGTTTTTACTTCTGTTTCGGTTCCTTTTGCTTCTTCAACAGTGATTACACCTTCTTTACCAACTTTGGTCATTGCATCTGCAATTAACTTGCCGATTACCTCGTCGTTATTAGCAGAAATAGATGCTACTTGTTGGATTTTTTTGATGTCATCGCCAACTTTCTGCGACTGTTTTTTCAAACTGTCTAATACGCTTTCTACTGCTTTATCAATTCCTCTTTTCAAATCCATTGGATTTGCTCCTGCGGCTACGTTTTTTAAACCTGCAGTTACAATCGCTTGTGCCAATACAGTTGCGGTAGTTGTTCCATCACCTGCAATATCCGCAGTTTTAGAAGCCACTTCTTTCACCATCTGTGCACCCATGTTTTCGATTGGGTCTTTTAATTCAATTTCTTTTGCTACCGTTACACCATCTTTTGTTACTGCCGGTGAGCCAAACTTACGGTCGATTACCACATTACGTCCTTTAGGACCAAGTGTTACTTTTACTGCGTTTGCCAAAGCATCAACGCCACGCTTTAACCCATCACGGGCCTCTACGTTATAAGATATTCTTTTTGCCATACTGTTTATTTGTTTTGTTTAAAGTGAAAATTCTTTGTTGTTGATTGTGTCCGCTTCCGATTAAATAATGGCGAAAATATCTGATTCGCGCATGATAAGATATTCCTTGCCATCTACGGTGATTTCAGTTCCTGCATACTTACCATAAAGTACGGTATCGCCTGCTTTAACTGTCATTGGCTCATCTTTCTTGCCATTTCCGGCTGCAACTACTTTGCCTTTTTGTGGCTTTTCTTTCGCTGTATCCGGGATAATAATTCCTCCAACTGTTTTTTCTTCTGCGGCAGCTGGTTCAACCAGAACTCTGTCTGCCAAAGGTTTTAGACTTACTGACATAATTTTATTTCGTTTTTTGTTGTTATTGTTTTTGTGGTATCCACCTATTAACACATCATGTGCCATAGGTTAAATACTGACACTTTTACCATTGGGGGTGCAAATTTACCCGAAAAAGTGACATTAATGGCCTCGTTTCGCTTTATTTTAACATCGAACAACCTTTGCTGTCATATATTTGACTTAACTATAAAAGGTGACACCCGTAGAAAAAAATATTGTGGATGGTTGTATATCCGGCGATCGATCGAGCCAGAAAATGCTCTACGACCGCTATGCCTCCAAAATGCTGGGAGTTTGTATGCGCTATGCCAAGGACAGATCCGAAGCCGAAGATATGTTGCAGGAAGGGTTTATCAAGGTGTTTAACAATATCGGTAAATTTAAAAACGAAGGAAGTTTTGAGGGTTGGGTGCGAAAAATTATGGTTTTTACCGCCATAAATATTTACAAATATCGAACCCGCAAATTCCAGGAATCCCTTGATAGCGAAAATGAAGAGGCAGTATACCAAGACAATGTAATCGACCAGATATCTGCCAAAGAAATTGTTGCCTTAATTCAACAAATGCCCGAAGGATATAAACTGGTGTTTAACCTTTATGCAGTGGAGGGTTATACCCATAAAGAAATTGGAGAGTTACTTGGAATTGCCGAGGGGACTTCAAAATCTCAATATTCAAGAGCCAAATTATTTATGCAAGTACTCCTTGCAAAACATTATAAAATATTAAATGAGCCTTTTCAGGAACCAAAATAAGATGGAAAATCGCTTGAAAGACAAGATGGACGGGCTAAATTACAAGCCGTCTGACTCTTTGTGGAATCATATTCAAGAGGATTTGAAGGGAGATTTCGAAAAAAACCTCGAAAGTCGTTTGCTAAAATACGAAGTAAATCCGGACCCTGCTTTGTGGACCAAAATAGAAGCCGAACTTCCAATCCATCAACCTGCTAAACCTTTCAATAAAGTATGGTTGCTCGGTTTAAGCTTCTTATTCAGTGCTACTGCAGTTGCTTTGTTGTTTCTTTTCACCAATCCTATTTCGGTATCCAATTTTCGGAAAGAGCCAACCCTTGCTGCCTCAACAGAGCGTTCGCCGGCTGTAGATTTAAGGGAAGACAAACCACCTATATCCGCTCCTGCCGAAACGCCGGCAATACATTCCGAACAACTATTGGTTCAACCCAATACCACAGAAAAATCAGCAGAAACAGGTATTGAAACATCTTCTTCAACATCCTTGCAAAAACCCGAAAAACATGGGGCTTCCGGTTTAGTTGGTAACACAAACCGGCAAGCACAAAAACAAGAAAAGCCTGCTTCCGAAATGGCACCCACATCGGCATCCATACAAATAATAAATGCAGGCAAAAAAGATCCTGCTTCTCCAACCATTCCTCCGGATAACCAAACTACGCATACACCAACGCAGAACGCTATGTTGCCTTTGGTTATAAACCAACCAAAGGATTCCGTTCCGGAAACCGAGAACCAAGTGGTTGTAAATAAAACTACCCATGTACCATTAATGAAAAAAGATACCGGATTCGCCATGATTGCTATTTCTGAAAACCAATCCTCCTACACCAATCCGGTTGATGAGCCTACCCGTTTTGCCTTACGGGTGCAAACAGCACTCTATTATTGCTTTACATCGCTAAAAGAGCCGAACAACAGCAGCCTCGACTTCAGTAAAAATATTGCTTTACGACAAACCTTAGAAACACCGGCATTGGATTGGTCGGGCTTGTTCCTGCTCGATTATAAAATTAACGAGCGACTTCGCATTTCAGCCGGAATCGGTATCCTAAATTTTAACCAGAATTTCTATTACAATACCACCACTCCGGTTCAGTCTAACCCGAATTATGAAAATAGCGCGGTATACCTGAATCCAAACGATTCCATCATTGATGGGAATTCAATGAGCACCCGTATCAAATATTCATGGACAGAAATTCCTCTTTTTGTGAGCTATACCTTCACCCAAAATCCACGATTCAATTTCGAAATTCAAGGCGGTATCAGTTATGCCATACTAAGTACTGCTGATGCCGGAATGGTTAGCTACGATAATATCGGTGTGTTGTTAATAAAAGACAAAAATGCATTCCCCGGCTTAACAAATAGTGTGTTCTTAACCCTGAACCCGGGTATGACGTATACCTTAAACCCTACCGTAACATTGGGCTTAATGCCCTCTTTTAAAGGAAGTATCAACTCCATGATCGAGAACGAAAACTGGGTAAAACAATACCCTTATTTTATTGGATTATCAGCCTCGTTGCGCAAGACGTTTTAACTATACACATTTCAACTTTTACACAATTATGATGTGCCCATTCGCATAGCATCATCTTCTTTTTGGTTAAATTTACGTTTAGGAATTTAATACCCCGTTCATATGAAATCATTGCCACCAAACTGGTTCATTGAAAACATAGCCGATATGGAATACAAACGCTATGTTTTGTTAGCGTATCTCAAAGATATTCATCGTTCCTTTGTTGAAACAAAACTTTATCCATCCCTTTCCGATTTGGTTTTTCATTACCGCAACCTCACCTCCTTCCGAAAAAACCAAACTTCGTTTTTTGCTTCCTTCCCCGAAGAAATTAGCGAAATTGATTGGAAGAATTTCCATATCGCTTACCGAAAAACCATTAAAAACGACGATTTGATGGAGCATTTGATGGAAGTAGTAAATTTTTCGGTTCCTGAAATAACCAAGTATATCGACGAAGGAAAAGCGATTTACGATTTTATTGAAAAGGAAATAGAGTTTTCGCCTATCGGGGTGCAGCCATTATACAAGCAAGAAGGTTATATGCTTATTCGCGATGGCGATAAACCGGTAATTAAAGTGTACGAATACGAAGTTAAATTGTTTGAAAACGAACAAGACCAATTTAGAGCCGTACATACCAATTACCTAACTTCTTATAAAAACAGCATTGTAAACACCTTCGAAAATATAAAAATAGAAATGGTGCGTACCCGCAAAAAGCTCCCTAATCCCGCTACTTTTGGGGTATATACACCTTATGCCTATCCTGTCGAAGAAACCATCATTCCAATTGCAAAACGTATACTCATGCAGCATCTTGGATAGATTCATCGCCTTGTTCGTTTCTATTCTTTTATAAAATGTATATCTTGCAACTGTGGCGGTAAACCAACAAACTACATCCAAAGAAAAAATATTAAAAAAAGTTAGGCAGGCGCTTATCTTTAAATCGAAGCCAAAATTTTCGAATATCGATTTAGATAGCAATGTGTATACCCGCCCCGAAGATGTCTCCATTATAGAAACCTTTGCACGTAATTATACCGATATATACGGCCAATTTGTGATGTGTGATAACAAATTCGATTTTATTGATAAACTGATTACGCTTAACGAAAGAAAGAAATATAAGAAAATGCATTGCTGGGAAGAAGAATTGCAAAACCTGTTAAAAGATTCGGGAATTCCCTTCTATTCACAAAGCGACCCGGTGCAAAAAATGCAAGTTGGTATTACTACCTGCGAAGCCTTAGTAGCAAGAACAGGTAGTGTATTGGTATCGTCGCAAAAAAACTCCCGCTTGCTTACCATTTTTCCTCCGGTTCATATTGTGGTCGCCTATTCGTCGCAGGTGGTTTACGAATTAAAAGATGCTTTGCAATTGGTGAAAAATAAATACGGTAAAAATCTTCCTTCGATGATTTCTTATATCAGCGGACCAAGTTTAAACACCAGTATCGGGAAAACGAAAGTGGTGGGCGCCCATGGTCCAAAGGACTTGTTTGTTTTCATTATCGACGATTTGCATCATTGAAAACACAACCGGTAATCATGACACTTCCGAATTCAAAAAAAATATACTTCGCTTCTGATTTTCACTTGGGAGTTCCTGATGCGGAATCGAGCTTGTTGCGCGAAAAGAAAATTGTTCGTTGGTTGGATTCGATTAAAAAAGATGCGGCAGAAATTTATCTGGTTGGCGATTTGTTTGATTTTTGGTTCGAATACAAAACCGTTATTCCCAAAGGATTTACACGGCTTTTAGGAAAGCTTTGTGAGTTACAAGATGCCGGAATTCAAATTCATTTGTTTCATGGCAACCACGATTTGTGGCAATTTGGATACTTTGAAAAAGAAATTGGATGCAAGGTGCACTCCGGTCCGCTTAGTTTAATGGTTGCTAACAAAAGCTTTTATATCGCGCATGGCGATGGGCTTGGGCCCGGACAACGTTGGTTTAAATTTATCCTGTCGGTATACCGTAACCGATTCTTTCAACGTTTGTTTGCTATGATACATCCGGCGTTTGGGATAGGTTTAGCAAATTGGTTTTCGCATCGGTCGAAAGAAAAAACATTTTCGTCCAACGCCGGTTTTTTGGGCGACGACAAAGAATACCTGGTTTTATTTGCCAAAGAAATATTGGCCAACCACAAAACCGATTATTTCATTTTTGGTCACCGCCATTTGCCTTTCGACAAACCATTACAAGAAGCACGTATCGTAAATCTGGGTGATTGGTTTTCGCACAATACCTATGCTGTTTTCGATGGCAACAACCTCGAACTAAAAAGCTTTACGGAATGAAAATCCATCCTGCTTTTTATCGGTTATACCTCGCCTCTATGGTTTTCTTGTTGTGGATTGCAAACACCAGTGCACAGGTTATCCAAACGGATACCAATACCCATTTTACCTTAATTAAAACCATTGCTGTTCAGGCTAAAAAAATTGAAACCGATCATGCAGGAAATATTTACTTGGTAAGCCAAACCAACCAAATGTATAAATACAACAAGGATGGAAAGTTATTGAGTACATTAAACTATGCCTACCAAGGCAACCTCGAAACCGTAGACCCCGGAAATCCCATGGAACTTTACTTGTTTTACAAGGAAATGAACAAGGTTGTTTTTTTGGATAATAACCTTGCCTACAGAGGTGAAATAAATTTAGCCGATTTTGAAATTGGTCAGGCTGCAGCTGTTGCCAGGGCATACGACAATAGTATATGGGTATTCGACCAAACCGATCTGATGCTTAAAAAATACAGCAAGGAAGGTAAATCCTATCAGAATAGCGGCAATATTCGCCAGTATCTTAAGGCAGATCCGGTAGTTCCTAATTTTATTACCGATAATGGTGGACGGGTCTTTCTCAATGATCCCGTGAACGGCATTCTGGTATTTGATTTAATGTGCACTTATTTAAAAACCATACCGATATTAGGATGTAAAAAAATGAAAGTGCGCGACGAAAACATTTATTATTTTAAAGACTCCTGCGTGTACCGTTACGATATGAAAACATTCAGACATGCGGCAATTCGCATTCCTTCCTATTTAGGTAACAAAGAACCCAGTATCGAAAAAGACAGGCTATTTATTATCAAAGACGAAGAGCTGTTGATATATGCCTATTGATTACCCGAATTCTTAGCATTCGTGATTTTTGCCTTATCTTTGCATTTTTACAGCACACTACAATTAACCCATGTTACAAAAATTAGAGGCCATACACGATCGCTTTAAGCAGGTGGAAGAAATGCTCACACAACCCGATGTGCTTAGCGATATGAAGCGATATACCCAGTTAAACAGAGAATACAAGGACCTCCAGAAAATTATGACCCGGTATTACGAATACAAAAACATCCTTGGTAATATCGACAACTGCAAACAAATTCTGAATACCGAAAAAGATGAGGATATGCGCGAGATGGCAAAGTCGGAACTCGACGAATTGTTGCCTCAAGTTGAACCCATGGAAGAAGTGATTCGTTTGTTATTGATACCACAAGATCCCGAAGATTCTAAGAACGCAGTGCTCGAGATTCGAGGTGGTACCGGTGGCGATGAAGCCAGTATCTTTGCCGGGGATTTGGCCAGAATGTACCTGCGTTATTGCGAAAGAAAAGGATGGAAAACAGAGGTGATTGATTTTACTGAAGGTACCGCAGGAGGATATAAAGAAATTATTATTGAGGTAAGCGGAGAAGATGTATACGGCTTGCTGAAATACGAAAGCGGCGTACACCGCGTACAACGGGTGCCTGATACCGAAACCCAGGGAAGGGTGCATACTTCAGCGGCAACGGTAGTTGTTTTGCCCGAAGCTGAAGACGTGGATGTAGAACTAAATCCTGCTGATATCGACATGCAAACCGCACGTTCGGGAGGTGCAGGTGGCCAAAATGTAAACAAAATTGAAAGCAAGGTAATGCTTACCCATAAACCAAGTGGTATCGTGGTGGTTTGTCAGGTAGAGCGTACACAAAACGGAAACCGCGAACGTGCGATGCAAATGTTGCGTACCAAATTGTACGAAAGAGAATTGCAAAAGCACAACGAAAAAATTGCCAATTCACGCAAAACCATGGTATCTACCGGCGATCGTTCGGCAAAAATCAGAACCTATAATTATCCCCAAGGACGTGTTACCGATCACCGCATTGGATATACAGTTTATAGCCTTACACAGGTATTGGACGGAGAGATACAGGATTTTATTGAACAGCTGCAAATTGCCGAAAACGCCGAAAAACTTAAAGAAGGCGTTTCTTATTAACTAGTCGTCCCTCAAAAAGTGTTGAAGGCTATATTTAGCCATACTTTCGTTACAAATTTGTAATAAATTATTTTTAAGGTATTGTTCAAAAGGTAAAAAATCTTGCAAATTCAGTAGTTCAGTTTATTCTATCTTTTATCAGCGACTAAGGTTGAATCTCCATTTTATTTAAATTGTTTTCGGAGATGGTGGCCTTCTATTTTTATGCGTAGCATTTAAGAAGAGTACCATTGCGCTGGGATAAGCAAGCAACCCTCGAGCTTGTATGGCCAAGAGCTTAAGGGCGGCTTGGGTTGCGTGGGTGGTGCGATTCGTAAAATGCAGTATAAAAATAGGAAGCCTTGATTTTTTTGTTTACTTTTTTTATCAAGAAAAAAAGTGAATGCAGGCTTGGGGCGCATAGCCCCAAAATCAACATAAAGCATAAAACTAATTTTGAAACTACATATTTATTTTATAAGGACTTTTTGAGGGAAGACTAACTAATATTTCTATTTTTGTCCGGTGAAGCCCTTTTCAACATTCAGGTTATGGATCCGGAAATATCCGCTTGCACATAAATTTATCAAATTTGGCATTGTGGGTTTTACCTCTGCCATGGTAAGCTTATTTGTGTTTTGGGTAACCGTTCTTCAATATCCCCAATACAACCTCGTAGCCAAAGCGATTGGGTACCTCCTTGGCTTTTTTGTGGGTTTTACCTTAAACAAACTTTGGACTTATGTGGAACATACCGAAGAAGGCGAAAGGTATTTGCTTAAATACATCATCGTTTATGCTGTTACCTTCTTTGTTTATTTGGTCTTTAATTATACCTGCGACCATATCCTGCGTTTGCATCAGCCCTTTTATTGGATATTGGATTTGCTGCCTTTTGAAGGCTTATCTGCCTATGCAATGCAATACGATACCACCGTTTCTAATCTGGTAGCTATTGTGCTAAACGCAGTTCTTAATTTTATGGGAACAAACTTTTTGGTGTTTAAAGTTCCCGAACCGGAAGACTTATTTGATTAATCCTTTTTCAACAGTTTCTTTTTCTGTTGTGGGGTCATGGTATTGATGCGTTTGTAATAACCCGTTTTCTTTTCGTTCACCCAAATCGTAAGCTTCTTTCCTTTCTGTACTTTGTCGGATTTTAGTTTGTTCCACGATTTTATTTCTTTTGGCGTAACATCGAACCAATCGGCAATATTGGCTAAAATATCCCCTTTTTTTACCGTATAAAACACCTTCTTCTTGTCGAACGCCTTTGGCGTAGCAGGATTGTTTTCTGCTGCTGTGGTGGTAGTATCAGTCGGTTCCTTGTTAATTAAAACCGGTGTAAAATCGCTCGGTCGCGGCAATGGGTTATACACGGTATCCTTTAAACGATCGAATACTACTGCTTTCCCTTCCGGTAGGAACACCCAATAACCATCCAGGCTATAAGGAATAATATCCCGTTTAAAAATGGGATTCATCTTGCGTAATATTTCGATATTAATTTCAAGCGTGGCCGAAATCTGTTGCAACGAAAGCCATTTGTTAACCAATACCGAATCTTTTATTACCATTGGCTCGGGTGCCACTGGTTTTATTCCATGGTCTTTATAAAAATTCAGGATATAAACCGCTGCCAAAAATTTGGGATAAATATCCCGGTTTGCTTCCGGAATATTAGGATATACATCCCAATAGTATAGGCTGTTGGATGATAAACGAATACTTTTGTTCAACACTACCGGAGATGCTGCATAAGCTGCTATAACCAGTGGCCATTGGTGATAAATGGAGTAAAGATCCTTGAAATGCGCGGCGGCAATAACCGATGATTTATAAGGGTCTAAACGTTCATCAACAAATGAATTCATCTTTGCCTTGTACATTTTTCCGATATTGTACATCATCATCCAAATGCCATTCGCTCCATACGGGTTTTGGGCATTGTATTGTAATCCGGATAAGGCAACAGCTAGATATTTTAAGTCGGTAGTTACCCCTTTACTTTTCAATGCGTTTTCGATAAGCGGAAACTGTGTTTTACTTTGTTGGATAATTAATCTGGTGTTCTCCGGATTTTCAAGATACTCGTCGATATACTTTTTTACTTCGGTGCGGTATATTAATTCGATTGGTGATTTAAGCGTTGCCAATCTGGTTTGATACACTTCATCACTCCCTACCTTAATCGTATTTTGTGCATTCAACGATAGGCATACCAATAACATTATATAGAAAAAAACCTGCTTTCTTACCATTACTTATCTCTTTTAAATTAGTGCCGAGAACGCCAACAATTCTCCTTCTTCAAAACTTCTGCCCATAAATTGAACGCCAACAGGCATGCCATTCTTATCTGTTCCTGCCGGAATACTAATGGCGGGATGGCCCGAAATATTTGCATGAACCGTAAACATATCCGCCAAATACATGGCAATCGGGTTGTTTGCTTTTTCTCCTATTTTAAATGCTGCCGTTGGTGCTGTTGGACTCAAAATAAAATCGTATTCCTGCAACAATTCTTCTGTTTTGTCTTTTACCATTCTCCTTACCTGTTGCGCTTTCGAATAATAGGCATCGTAATACCCTGCCGATAACACAAACGTTCCAAGCATAATCCTGCGTTTCACCTCTTGTCCAAATCCTTCGCTTCTCGATTTCTTTAAGGTGCTTTCCAAATCGGTAGCATTCGGACTTCTATACCCATAAATCATTCCGGCATAACGCGATAAATTGGAAGAAGCTTCAGCTGTAGTTAAAACATAATAAACCGGTACCAGGTAATCCAACAAATCAAACGACACTTCGTTAACTTCATGTCCTGCATCTTTCAGTTTTTGAATTCGCAACAATGTTTGTTGTTTTACTTCCGGATCAAGTCCTTCATGCTCGATACATTCCTTAATATATCCGATTTTATACTTCTTCCTTGCGGTTACTTTGCTGTATTCCGTTGTTTTGTGTAACGACGAAGTCGCGTCTTCCTTATCATTACCGGCCATTACTTCCAGTAACAATTGTGCATCGTTAACACTATTGGTAAATGTTCCTATCTGGTCAAACGAAGAGGCATAAGCCAGCAATCCATATCTCGAAATTCGGCCATAAGTGGGTTTTAATCCATATACTCCACAAAACGAGGCAGGCTGACGAACACTGCCTCCTGTATCGGAACCTAATGCGGCAAGACATAAACCGGCTTGAACAGCAACAGCTGAACCGCCTGAAGAACCACCCGAAACCCTCGTATTATCCGAGTCGTTTAGCACGGTTCCATAAGCAGAATTTTCGTTAGAGGCTCCCATTGCAAACTCATCGCAATTGGTACGACCAATTATGATTGCGTCTTCTGCCAATAACTTTTCAATAACCGTTGCGCTATACAGCGATTTAAATCCTTTTAATATTTTTGAAGATGCGGTTAACTCGTGGTTTTTATAACAAATATTGTCCTTAATAGCAATCACCATCCCTGCAAGCTTCCCGCCTTTGCCCGATTTAATTTTCTTTTGTACGATTTCTGCCTGCTCTTTTGCTTCCGCAGCAAACACTTCCAAAAACGCATTCAAATGTTTTTTGGTTTCGATCTGCTCCAAATAATGCAAAACAAGACCACCTAAAGTGATCTTGTCGTTGAGAATATCTTCACGTACACTGGTTACGTTTTTGTAATTGTCCACTATTTTTTTTCTGCTTTTTCTGCGCTTTCTTTTTCTTTCATTCCGTCTTCAATCTGCGATTTAACGCTCTTTTTTGCATCGTTAAACTCACGCATTCCTTGTCCGATTCCGCGCATTAATTCAGGAATTTTTTTACCTCCGAACAACAATAAAATTGCCAGAATGATAATAATCCATTCGCCTCCGCCAAGGTTGCCTATAAATAAAAATGTATGGTTCATTTTGTTTCTCTTTAGCTCGCGAAGTTAGGTAATTATTTGTAAGAATGTTATGCATATTATTTCGGCTCGGTCTTATGCCCAAAATCATAGCCTGTGTTAGCGGTTCGTGTTTCATTATATTCCCGATCCAATACCGAATTCACTCTCCATTAATTTTAAAATATTATCCGGGTTTTTTGCTTGCCAATATTTGTTTTGGAATTCGTCAGGTAATTGATTGCTATAAAATCTATATTGTTTTTTGTTGCCACCTCAGCATTATAACTTATTCCATCAGTCCAGCCATCTACAAGATTTGGATTATTATTTTAATACCCTTTATCAAATATTAAAAATTGGAATGTAATTCAAAACAATACACGGTGCTTCATGCACTGAACATTTAGCGGAATGCAATTCTTGCTGATCATCTACCTGTACTTTTCTTTTTGTTTAATTTTTTCATTATGGGACATACTTCTTTGAACAACCGAAAGGGTGAACCACAGGGAAGCGATTTTTCAGGTGATCATTGTTGATATTCTGCTACTTAACTTGCTTTTCTCTGTAATAAAATTAACTTTGTCTTAATAGCAAATCTTTTAAGCACTTGTTACTTTATCGCTAAAATTTTGAAAACCCGATTCAAAATATGCTGGTTAACCTTGTTAATGGGAATATCATTATCAATGGCTTATGCCCAAAGTAATCTTAATTTACCCAATGTTGACTTTGAAAATAACTCTTTTGAAAATTGGAACCAATTAATTGGTAAGTGCTGTCCAATACTAACCGAAACTCCTTTGGACTCAGTGGTGGCAAACCGTTCGCGATTCACTGTAATTTCCGGTTCAGGTGTTGATCCTTATGGCAAATTTCCAATGTTGTCGCCTAGCGGTAGCAAATACTCTGTACGCTTAGGCAATCAAAACTCAAATGCGGAATCAGAAAGACTGCAATATTTTGTAACTGTTCCAGAAGGTTTAGATAATTATAAAATTACAGTGTGGTACGCATTAGTCTTACAGGAGCCTGGCCATATGCCATTGGACCAGCCCCGTTTTGAAATGAAAGTGTATGACATAGACACAAAGGAAACTTATGAATGCGCAACATTCGATTTGGTTGCATCCAAGTTGCTTACTGGTTTTATCAGGGGGAAATCCGCTGATTCGGTAATTTATAAACCTTGGTCTGCCATCACTATTGATTTTTCGAATTATGTCGGAAGAACCATGGTGTTGGATTTCGCAACTGGAGATTGTGCAAGAGGGGGGCACTTCGCGTACGCATACCTTGATATTGTGAATGATGATTACAGCATTTTAGGTGCATTTTGTCCTAACAGTACAACTGCTAATTTGAATGCCCCAAGTGGTTATAAAACATATCAGTGGTTCAACCAAAGCAACATTCTCGTTGGAAACAAACAATTACTAACGATAAATAACCCAATTTCGGGATCAACATACAAAGTCATTGTTAAACAACCTAATCCACTAAGTTGTCCAGATACATTTTATGCCAAATTGATTGTATCCGATTTAAAACTAGGAATGGGACTCACATCAAAAGTATGTATTGGAGATTCAGTGCAATTTTACAATACAGACAGCGTATCGGATATTTTTCGCCCACTAACATATCAATGGTTGACGTATACAGAAGATTTGTCTTGTTCAAATTGTTTAAATCCAAAAACAAAACAAAAATTCCCTGTCACAAAATACGTTCTGAAAGTTAAAGATAATTATGGATGCGAGGTGGTTGATTCTGTAGTCGTAACAGTTGCACTGACTACTATTAAGGAGCAACCCTATCCATTTCTAGGTTGTTTGGATAAACCTTCCGTACTCCATATCAGTATTACAAGCAATGTACCTTATAAAGTGCAATGGTATAGAAACAAAAAGATCTTAACTGCTGATACCTCTGAACTTTTATACCGGTCAATCACAACATATTCAGACACCGGTCAGTATTATTTGCGCATCATCACAAAATGTGATACAATATATTCAGACACAGTAAGTCTTAACGTATATCCATCTCCAATCACCCATAACCCGGAAAACATTCTCGCTTGTAAGGGTAATAATACAAACCTTTACCTTGGTACAACTAACCAGAACAGAAATATTCAATGGTATAAGAATTTACTTCTATTGAATGGATTTAATAAACCTACTATCAATTTTGATTCCTTATGTGAAAAGGATACAGGATCTTATTATGCAGTAGTTACAACAGCTTGTGATACTTTTTATTCTGATACGGCATTTGTACGACTAAAACCGGGCGCAATTATCTTAAAACATCCCCAATCTTTTCTTGGATGCCCTAATGATTCGACCGAGCTTTTTGTTGAAGCAACGGGAAACGGTTCCTTAAAATATGTTTGGGAATTTAATGGCCAAATCATTGACAGCAATTCTGCATCGCTTCGTTTTCATAAACTTGATTCCACCAATGTCGGTTATTATTCAGTCGCCGTTTTTGACACTTGCAATTCCGCAGTCTCGGATACAGCAATTATTTTTCTTCAGCCACTACCCAACAAAATATTTCCCGATACAACAAAATTATGCCCATCAGATTTGCGATTTGTTGTACCAGGATTCTATAACTATTTATGGAGTACTGGAGAAAAAACCAATTTCAAACAAATTCAAAACGAAGGATCATGTTGGCTTAAATATACCGCAAGCAACAACTGCTCTAATGTTGATACAACTTATTTTGTTATACGGCCCCTTGCTTCTATTGAAGCTAGTAAAGATACGATCATGTGTAACGAAAGCACCATGCACCTCCATGCATCAGCATTAAACTATGATTCGATCGCATGGGAACCAAATCCATATGGTGTTATTGATTCACTAAATTCACTAATGGTTAATTTCACGACGTTGCATAGTTTCTCCGGTTCAGTTGCACAGAAGGTACGTGCTTTTAATGTGTGTGGCATATCGGTAGATTCAATAACAATACAAATTGTACCTAAAGAAACTGCAAAACTTTTTTATGATTCTATTATTTGTGTAGGCAGTCCTCCATTGATAATTGTACCCCTAAATATGGGAGGACAATTCACAGGAAAGTTTATGGTTGAAAATAAATTCTTTCCCGACTCTGTAGGTCAGTATCAGGTGCAGTATTTTATTGAGAAATATGGCTGTGTGGACTCCTCGGAAATTAATATCCGTGTAGCGGAGAAACCAATAGCCAATTTTACCTATAACCCAAGTGCTCCGGAGATGGAACAAGAAGTTGAGTTTCATTCAATTTCAACTAACGCCAATACACTTCTGTGGATATTTAATGATGGAATACAGAAATTCGGTAGCGATGTAAAATATGTTTATCCGAATAATGGCCACTTTACCGTTAAACTTGTTGCTGAGTTGAATGCATGTGCAGATACAGCAATACAAGATATTGCAGTTAAGGCGATTAATGGCAGATTATGGGTACCAAACGCCTTTACTCCTGATGGCGATGGCTTAAATGATATATTCAAACCAACTCTGTACCACATAAAAATAGGGGAAATGATAATTACTGACAGGTGGGGAAAAAGAGTGTTTGAAACATCCGACCTTACAAAAGGATGGGATGGGACCATTAACAATATAATTTGCCCAATAGATGTCTATGTTTATCAAGTAAAATACATGGACTATCTCAATAATTGGAAAGAAGTAAGCGGAACTGTGAGTTTACTTAGATAATTCTGAGAAGAGAATTGTTGGCGGAGTCGAATTGTCTCGAGATGGAACAACTGTTCCTCATTAATCATTTCTTACAACTAGTCTTTGATCTGCTTTGGATATTACCAGCAATTTCAACTTCTTCAAAAACAAAAAGGCTATACTTCATCCTTTAAATTTCTTCGAGAAACGTTTTTCCATTTCTATTACGGTAATCCCTTTTGCTTTACCTGATTTGAATGCCTTTCTTCTTGCTTCAATAACCAATAAATCTTCCTTACTTAGTTCGTAATCTTTGTTATCCGCCCGATTAACTATGGTGTAAAGCGCCTCCAAAAGTAATTTGTCGTTAATTCCGGCAATCGCTTCCGTTAGTTTGTTTTTTAACAAAGATGTTGTCATGATTAATTGTTAAACCAAATATACCATTTTATACCATGCTTGCAAAGTGCGTGGTTAATCATTCAAAAGTAAATCTATCTCATCTTAACAAGCTTCTTCAACGACTTCAATTCCCTTTCATCCAAATGACGCCAGGCTCCTTTTTTCAAACCTTTGCGGGAGAGCCCTGCATATAATACCCTGTCGAGCTTTTCTAATGTGTAACCAACATGCTCAAACATGCGGTGAATGATGCGGTTTCTGCCACTATGAATTTCTACCCCAACCTCATTTTTAAATGCCGCATCCGGAATGGCAATCGAGTCCGGCTTAATAAAACCATCCTCTAATTCAACCCCATTCGTTAACGTCCAAAGGTCCTCCCCTTTCATGTTTTTGAATAGGGTAGCTTTGTAAATTTTTTGCACTTCGTATTTTGGATGCATTAATCTTGTTGCCAATTCGCCATCGTTGGTAAGCAACAAAACACCTGTTGTGTTTCTGTCTAATCTACCTACCGGATAAACCCTTGGCAAATCTTCTCCTTTCAACAAATCGGTTATAATTCTTCTGTCGCCCGGATCATCTAAAGTGGTAATCGTATCTTTTGGTTTATTCATCAACAGGTATACCTTTTTGTCGGTACTTAATTTGCTGTTGTTGTATTTAACTTGGTCGCCCGGTTTTACCTGGTAACCCATCTCCGTTATTACTTGTCCGTTCACGCTTACCAGACCGGCACCAATTAGTTTATCCGCTTCTCTACGCGAACAAATTCCCGCGTTGGAAACATATTTGTTTAACCGGGTATTTCCTGATTCCAACTTTTCTTCCGCTTCCGGTTTTTCTTTTTTATTGCGGCCAAATTGTTTCTTGCCCGTATAGTCTTTTTTTACAAATTTATCTTTTGAAAATCCTTTGTCGCCATAACTTCTTTTCTTGTCAAAAGAAGATTCTTTTTTATCCTCGAATCGTCCGGCCTTTTTAAATCCGGGTTTCGAAAAACGTTTGGTTGGGTCAAATTCGGTATTCTTTTTATCCTCGGAATAGGAATAGGATTTGCTCCGTGTTTTATAATTATCCCTGGCACCCGCAGAAGAACGCGTAGGAGGAAAACGATCGGTTTTGTCTTTCTTGTAATCCGGTGATTCTTTGCTGTAAGGTTTGTCGGATGCAAACTTGCGGTTACGATTTGGTCTGTCGCCATCTCTGCTTACACGTGTATTTTCTTTTCTTCCAAATGCCGGTCTTTCACTCTTCACATATTTACCCGGTTTTTTGTCGAATGAACGGGGTTCCGGTTTTCCAAATTTTCCATCATCTGCCTTTTTAAACTTGCCTTTATACTCCTTCGGTTTGTCCGAAAACTTTCTGGTTGTACTTTTATTTCCCGTATCTTTTGTAAACTTCTTTCTTTCAGGTTTGTCGTCCGGTGTCCTTTTTCTAAATGCCATGTGCGCAATAATTTATTGTGCAAAGGTAACTGAATATTGTTGGACTATTATTTTTTCGTTTATCAAGATGTTTAACCCTTTTTTATTTGGGCGAACCTCCGCCCTACAAAACTACGAGATCGGATATTTGATTTTCGTTCTAAGTTACTTACGGTCCGCTCTCTTGTTTTGTAATGGCGGAGTCGGGCTCTTCACTGCTATCCATGAAGTAGAGTGAGTACACTCACTTCATGGGATATCCGTTTCGATCCCTTTCGCGGGGCCGGTCGTAGTTTACATACGCAGTGTTTTAAAACTGCGTGCTAGTGGTGAGGTTAATGTAACCAAGTGATGCAATAAAGGAAGTTTTATTTCTAATTTATATCTAAATAAAAGAGGAACACAAGATGCTACCATAAATATATTCAAGATATTTGTATTGTATCGTTGCGAAACTTTTTGTGGTAACTTTTCAGATAAACGATTTTTTAAAAAGATTTAATGCTTCGGTATCCTTTTCCACAGATGTGAATTCCTTCTTCGGTGCTTTTTCTGTAACCGGCTGATTTTCTAAAGCTTACGCCGACCCTTTTATTTTGCGTCTATTAAACTATTTGCCTTGCGGCAATATAAGATGGTTATAGCCTTACAAAGTCGTTCATATCGCATTTAAAGGCTAAATTCGCAGTTGTTATAAAAACCTTGCATGTTATACACAAAATTTTCCTTAGAGAATGGATTAACGGTAATTCATCATCCCGACCCGAACACCAAATTATGTGTTATCAATATTTTATATAAAGTTGGTTCGCGCGACGAAAAGTCAGACAAAACCGGATTTGCGCATTTGTTTGAACATTTGATGTTTGGGGGTTCGGTAAATATTCCGGATTACGACGGGGTTTTACAAATGGCCGGGGGCGATAACAATGCTTTTACCAGCAACGATATTACCAATTACTATTTAACCTTACCCTTCAATAATATTGAAACCGGTTTCTGGCTCGAATCCGACAGGATGTTGCAACTTGACTTTAACCAATCAACCCTTGATATTCAAAAAAATGTGGTGCAGGAAGAGTTTAAAGAGCGTTATCTAAACCAGCCATATGGCGACTTATGGCTTAAATTACTTCCTCTGGCTTATAAAAAACACCCGTACAGCTGGCCAACCATTGGCAAGGAACTTAGCCATATTGCAGACGCAACGCTTGAGCAGGTAAAAGAATTCTTTTATTCGTTTTATGCTCCCAACAATGCCATCCTGGTAGTTGCCGGTAATATCAGCGAAGAACAAACCCGTGAATGGAGTCAAAAATGGTTTGGAGATATTCCTTCCCGAAATATCAACCGGCCTGTTTACGAAAAAGAACCGAAACAAACCGAACCCCGCCATCTTTTAATAAATGGCGACGTGCCTTTGGATATGGTTGTAAAGGCTTACCATACGCCGGCCAGAATGGAAAACGGTTACTACGAAACCGATCTTTTCTCCGATATCCTTGGCATGGGAAAATCGTCGCGCTTGTACCAAAAATTGGTTAAAGAAAAACCCTTGTTCAGCGAAATCGACTGTTATATAACAGGGGATGTAGATCCGGGTTTGCTGGTAATCGAAGGAAAATTAACCCGAGGGGTTGCGTTGGAAGATGGCGACAAAGCAATCGTGGCTGTTATAGAGGAGGCTCTGCGAGAAGTAACCGAAACAGAACTGCAAAAAGTAAAAAACAAAACCGAAACCAATATCTTGTTCAATGAGGTAGGGGTGCTTAATCGTGCCATGAAACTCGCTTATTGTGAAATGTTGGGCAATATTGATCTTGCCGAAAACGAGGCTTCCTTTTACCAAAACGTTACGCTTGATGGCATGCTTGCTATCGCTAACAACATCCTTGTACCAACCAACGCATCCACTATTTATTACCAAGCAAAAAAATGACAACCAACCGCCAACTCCCACCCGAAACCATACAAATCAACAAGCTGGCTTTTCCGGCTTATACAAAATTGTTGTCTTCCACCAATATTCCTGTTTACTTGGTGCACGACGACAATTGCAAAGTGCTCAAAATAGAGTTTGTGTTTGATGCGGGTAGCCGACAACAAAACACTCCTTTCGAAGCACAGGCAACAAACGCTTTAATTGCGGAAGGAACTTCCAAATTAACCGCAAAAGAAATTGCCGAGAAACTGGATGATTATGGCTCTTACTTGCAAAACAGGTTTGGCGCCGACGATTCGTCTGTGTTGCTTTATTGTCTTCCAAAACACCTGGAACGTTGCTTGTCAATTGTTTATGAGACATTTACCGATGCTATTTTCCCGGAATCCGAACTCGAAACACTGAAAAGAAACAGCATTCAGCGGTTAAATATCAACGAATCCAAAACTTCTTATTTGGCAAGAAGGGCTTTTTATCAAACAGTTTTTGGAACCGATAATTGTTATGGAAGCTTTGTAAATCAAGAAGTTATACAAAATATTCCACGTGAAACTATAGGTGGGTTCTATGCAAAACACTATAAAAACGGACTAAAACAGGTGTTGGTTTCGGGCAATATTAATAGCGAAACCACCAATCAACTTTTATCCTTTTGTGGCAATTTCAAAGCGGCTTCATTTGGAAATCACGCTGTGAAAATTGAAGGCTCCAACAAAACTTTGGTAACGGTAAACAAAGCAAACAGTGTTCAATCGGCAATACGAATTGGGCGAAGTTTTATCAGCCGTTCACATCCTGATTATCGTCGCATGCAGTTCGTTAATTTAATTCTTGGGGGTTATTTTGGTTCTCGACTTATGACCAATATTCGGGAAGAAAAGGGACTAACCTATGGTATATATTCTGCGGTAGAATCCTACCAAGATACCGGTGCATTTTATGTAGAAACAGAAATAAACAACGAATTAAGAGATTTAGGAATCGAAGAAATAGGGAAAGAAATCGAAAAGATGATGCTGCTTCCAGTTCCTTCGGATGAACTTGAAACAGCTAAAAATTATATGCTCGGTTCTTTTGTGCGGTCATTTGATGGGCCATTTTCAATTGCCGAAAGGGTTAAAATTCTTATCGACTTTAACCTTACGGCCGAATATTACCAGGAATTTATAGAAATAATAAATGCCATTACGCCGTTAGAGATACAGGATCTCTCCGCCAAATATTTACAAAAGAAAGATCTAACCACCATCATTGCGGGTTAAAATAGCCATATTATCAAGTTTGTGTTTGCTCCTGTTGGTGGTGTTTAATAGCCACGGCGATGGGCCAAAACTACGGCGTATTTGTAAAAACGGCCTGGATAATAACCTGCTATTTTATCCATCAACAGATACCTGTAGCCTCTTCAATAAATATTATATCTGGGCAAAAGATGGTTCGTCGAGCCCCTTTATCTTACTGGATTCGCTCTCCAATAAAACAGATGATGCATATAACCATATTGGTGCAAACCCTATTGGTAATCCAAAAACATGGACCTATTTTATCACCTATACCGACAGTTGTACGCCCACGGGTTTGGTCTATTCCGATACCCTTGAGGTGGATGAAATTGCCCCAGATTCGGTGTTCATTGATTCGGTAAGTGTTGACCCATTATTGAATCAAATTATCATTGGATGGAAAGGAAGCAAGAGCAAAGACTTTTTAAGATATATCGTATTTAAAGACAGCTCATCCAATATCATACCTATTAGTCCGGCAAATTTTAGAGATACTTCGTTGTATGATACCCGCGCCTCTTCCAATCCCCAAAACCAGGTACTCACCTATGATATTACGGCAATGGATAGTTGTTTTATAACCCAGGTTTTTGGTTACAATCCACATAGTAGCATCTTGCTTCAATCAAGTGTAGATAGCTGTAAATCAACAGCTACGCTTAGTTGGTCTCCCTATATTGGGTGGCCTGGTATTCGTACCTATTATATCTACAGCAGAAGAGATTTGAATCCTGAAATACTGTTAGATTCGGTTCAAGGCAATATCAATACCTACACTTTTTCGATCATTCTTGGATCTACTTATGGGATTTTTATTCGTGCTTTTAAAGACGGTTCCGAACTAATTTCTTCTCGTTCGAATCAAACTTCCTTTAGCACCAGGTTCCGAACCGATCCAAACGCAACCTATTTGGCCAATATTTCGGCTGTTAATCCCGACGGAAACCAGCTGGAAGTTTTGGTTACAGTATTGCCAAATGAAGAGTATGCCTCCTTGGTTCCTTTTCACAGCGATGAAGATTTATATCCTGCTTTTTCTGCCATGGCCTCTTTAAGTATTTCGGGTACAAGCCGTACTTTTACCTATACTGTAAATGAAACAAACAAGGTACAATTATTCCGGGTTTCGGGAACCAATCTCTGTCTCGAATTAACCGACACCAGTAACCTTGCCGGCAATATTGTTCTATCTACCACCGGCAACGGAACCGAAAATCTAATTTATTGGAACAAGTACTTTGGCTGGGACAATGGCGTAGAGTTGTATCGCGTTTATCGGGGAACGAATCTTTTAACCAATACGGTTGATTATAGTTTACTTGGGCTGGTTCCCGGTTTCGATAGTGTTTATATCGACGCCAACCCCTTGCAAGATGTTGGCAATTTGGGGGTGTGTTACTATATAGAAGCTGTGCAAAACGACATCTCTCCACATGGTTTAAAAAGCATATCAAAATCCTTCTCAAGTTGTGTGAGTGGCGATATGGTTGTATTTGTCCCGAACGCTTTTGTACCCGAAGGTGTCAATAAAATCTTTCGTCCCGAAGGAAGTTATATCGACTACGAAAACTCCACCATGGAAATTTATAACCGTTGGGGAGCAAAGGTTATCTCATACGAAAAAATCGTTCCGGGCTGGGATGGAAAATCATCCTCTGGAATAGATCTCGAATCTGGCGTATATTTGTACCAAATGAAAATTAAAAGTACAAATGGCAAGGAACAAATCAAAAAAGGAACCGTTACCCTCTTACGCTAAATCCATTCTTTTTAATCTTGTCGATTTACCTTTTACAATTCGGCAAAAAACAGCCATCCGCAATTGGATCATTCACGTTGTTTTAAAAGAACACAAAACTCCCGGTTTTATTAGTTACAATTTGTGCAGCGATAAATATTTGTTGTCTGTAAACAAAAAACACCTCAACCATAATTTCCTTACCGATATTATCACCTTCGAATTGTCGGATGGTGATCAAATTTCGGGCGATATTTATATCAGCATTGAACGCGTAAAAGAAAACGCCAAAACGCATAACACATTGTTCCACGTGGAACTTAAGCGGGTATTGGTTCATGGCGTATTGCATTTGTGCGGCTACAAAGACAAAAGCCCTGAAGAAGCGCAACTGATGCGCAAGAAAGAAAATTATTACCTATCTTTGTTCGATCGTTTTCAATAGAGAAGGTCTCTGTTGTAATACATAACTTGCTGATTTACAAATGTTTAAAAAATATGACGTCATCGTTGTCGGTGCAGGACATGCCGGTTGTGAAGCCGCTGCTGCCGCTGCAAACCTAGGCTCTTCGGTGCTTTTGATAACCATGGACATGAACAAGATTGCCCAGATGAGTTGCAATCCGGCCATGGGTGGTGTTGCTAAAGGTCAGATTGTCAGAGAAATAGATGCTTTGGGCGGGTATTCCGGTATCATCAGCGATAAATCAACCATACAATTTCGCATGCTGAACCTTTCTAAGGGTCCGGCAATGTGGAGTCCAAGGAGCCAGAACGACCGCATGCTTTTTTCTCAATATTGGAGAGAACAATTAGAGCAGCTACCCAACCTCGATTTTTGGCAAGATATGGTGAAAGGCTTGTTGGTAAAAGAAGGACGGGTAACAGGCGTGGTGACAGGAATGGGCCAGGAAATATTAAGCGAATCGGTTGTGCTTACCAATGGTACTTTTTTAAATGGAATCATTCATATTGGAACCAAACAGTTTGGTGGTGGACGAATTGGCGAAAAAGCCTCGTCGGGTATAACAGAACAACTCATTGAAATGGGATTTGAAAGCGGGCGTATGAAAACAGGGACGCCACCCCGAATAGATGGTCGCTCACTCAATTATTCGAAAATGGAGGAACAAGCGGGGGATATTAACCCGGGAAAATTCTCTTATTTACCTTCCACCTCATCTGTTACCAACCAACGTTGCTGCTGGATTACTTATACCAACGAAGAAGTACACGACATACTAAGAACCGGCTTCGACGAATCGCCAATGTATGCCGGACGGATACAGGGATTGGGTCCGCGTTATTGTCCCTCGATAGAAGATAAAATTAACCGTTTTGCAGAGCGCGACAGGCATCAGATTTTTGTTGAGCCTGAAGGGTGGAATACCGTTGAAATATACGTGAATGGGTTTTCTACTTCCCTACCTGACCATATCCAATACAAGGCAATTCAAAAAATTCCGGGGTTTGAAAATGCTAAAATGTTTCGTCCTGGATATGCCATTGAGTACGATTATTTCCCGCCTACCCAATTGCAATTGAGTTTAGAAACCCACAAAATCAAGAACTTGTTTTTTGCCGGACAAATTAACGGAACAACCGGTTATGAAGAAGCTGCTTGTCAGGGATTGATTGCGGGTATTAATGCCCACCAAAACGTAAAGGGTAAGGAGCCCTTTGTGTTGCGCCGTTCCGATGCTTATATTGGTGTTTTGATTGATGATCTCATCAATAAAGGAACCGATGAGCCTTACCGCATGTTTACTTCCAGGGCAGAATATCGGATTTTGTTGCGACAGGACAATGCAGATGTAAGGCTTACCAAGCGTGGGTTTGACCTTGGGCTGGCAACAGAAGAGCGTTTGGGATTGGTAGAAGCCAAAGTGAAAGAAACAGAAGAAATAATTAAATATTTTAAGAAAACTTCTGTTGTACCTGCAGAAGTTAACCCTTTGCTCGAATCGCTCTCTAGTGCTTCTATTCCTCAAAACTACAAGTTGGAGCAAATATTGTCTCGTCCACAGGTTTCGATGGCTGACCTTCGTAACGGAATCCCTTCGGTTGGTGCTTTTTTGTCGGGTTATCATTCAGAATCGGCTTTACAGGCTGAAGTTTTGATGAAATACCAAGGTTATCTCGAAAAAGAGCAGGCCATGGTTGAGAAAATGAACCGCTTAGAAGATTTTGTGATTCATGAAACCTTTGATTATTCGGAAGTGGTTTCTATTTCCAAAGAAGCCCGCGAGAAATTGGGTAAACAACGCCCAAAAACCCTAGGACAGGCATCCAGAATAAGCGGAATTTCACCGGCGGATATTTCTGTCCTGATGATTTATTTCGGCCGCTAACAATATTTGTTTCCACAGTTGCTGTTATTTATTTTTCTTTGCCTGAAATGGAAATACTCGATCGTTGTTTGGTTTGTGGCAATACTGATTTTTCGCCACTGTTCTCTTGTAAAGACTTTGTTGCTTCCGGAGAAACGTTTACCCTGACCAGATGCAATTCGTGTTCCTTTCTTTTTACAAACCCCAGGCCAAACGTATCAGAAATTGGCCGCTACTACCAATCAGACCGTTACGTTTCGCATGCCGGAAATAAAGCCGGTTTCTCGTTTATGTACAAAGTCTATGATTGGGTTAGGGATTATAGCATTAACCAAAAACTCAAGCTGATAAAAAAATACCATTCAGGTGGCCGTCTGATGGATCTTGGTTGTGGGTTAGGATATTTTTTAGATGGGGTAGTGAAAGACAAAACGTTTGATGCGTTGGGGGTGGATATAAGCGAAGATGCAATTGATTATGTAAAAAAACGTTTTGGTTATACGGTAAGTCCGGAGAAGGATTTAGATAGGTTGGCTCCTTTAAGTTATGATATTATAACCCAATGGCATGTGTTGGAACATGTGCATTATCTGAACGAGCGCATGATACAGTTGTATCAATTGTTAAAACCGGAAGGCACCCTGTTCATTGCGGTGCCTAATTCGGATAGCTGGGATGCAAACCATTACAAAGAATTTTGGGATGGATACGATGTACCAAGACACTTGTATCATTTTAACCAAAAGAGTTTTGGCGCGCTGATGACAAAACACGGGTTTGAAGTTATAGAAACACGTCCCATGCTTTTCGACGCACCCTATATCAGCATGAGAAGCGAGGTACACAAAGGCCGTTCGTTATCCTTTTTGCGCGGTGCAGTATCCGGTTCGGTTTCAACCATAAATGCCTTGAACAAAAAAGACTATTCTAGTTTGTTGTTTGTGGTTAAAAAAGTTAAAACATAAACATGTTGTTGCAAAAGTGTTTAGGGTTTGCTGTTGTATTGGTTGTGTTGCTGTCGTCGTGTGCACAGCAAGTTGCACCAACAGGTGGTAAAAAAGACGAAACACCTCCTCGGCTTGTAAAAGCATATCCGGTAAATAAAACCACCCACTTTTCGGCACCAAAAATTATCTTACAATTCGACGAGTTTATTGTTTTAAACAGTGCATCCGACCAGGTGATTATTTCGCCTCCGTTGGACGAACGTCCGGAATATACCATCGAGGGCAAAAAACTGATTATTGATTTTAAACAACAAAAGCTTAAGCCTTCAACCACCTATACCATTAACTTTGGTAATGCCATTGGGGATTTGCACGAGAATAATTTGCTGCAAAACCAAACCTATGTGTTTTGTACCGGTGCGGCGTTGGATAGTTTAAGGATTGCCGGAAAAACCGAGAACGCATTTACCAATGTAGCAGAAAAAGGAATGCTGGTTGGGCTATACCGAACAGAAGGATTTACGGATTCTACTATCCAAACGGAGCGCCCGGTATACTTTACCAGAAGCAGAACAGATGGTTTCTTTTTAATTGAGAATATTCCATTGCAATCTTATCGGGTGGTATCGTTTACAGATGAAAATAAAAACCTGAAATACGACAAGAATGAAATAATTGGATTCTCTCGTCTGCCTATAATGCCCGGCGATACTGCAGCAGAACCTTTGTTGTTGCCTGTTTATACGCCAGATCCTTATCAAAAGGGGCGGTTATTGGATACTTTTAGCCATGTGTCCGGTAAGTTTGTGTTGGTCGCCTATAAATCTGAGCCAAACGCGATAAGCCCTGCTTTGAAACCAAGTTATAACTGGCATATAGCTGGCAAAAATCGCATCGACACCTTTGTTTATTTTACATCAAATAAGGATACCGTTTTTAAATGCGATTATCAATCGGGCGACTCGGTGTTTAATATTCGCATACAAACCAGAAGCAAAGGTAAACAACCAAAATTTACAACGGGGTTATTTAAACAGGTGGAGAACAACGACTCTTTGTATGTTGTGTTTTCTGATCCGGTAAGTTTTGTTGACACGTCGTTAATGGAGCTTAAACAAGATAGTGTGGTGATTGTAGCGTCTGGTTATAAATTAAGCGATGATGGCCGTAAATTCTGGCTATATTATCCCTGGGTGGAACACAAAAAATATAGTTTTTATTGCGCCGACAGCAGCTTTAAAGATATGTATGGCAGGTATAATAACGATGAATTAAAACATGCTTGGGTAAGCAAAGAGTTAAAAGATTATGCAACCTTAAAGCTATTTGTGTTAGGAGCAGAAAACCGTAATTATATCCTGCAATTGCTTATTGGTACAGAAAATAACGTTTATAAGGAGTTCTATGTAAACTCGGATAAAACCATTTCGTTGGATTATATCATTCCCGGAACTTATCGAATAAAATTTATAGAAGACACCAATCAAAATAAAGTTTGGGACAATGGTAACTTTCAAGGTGGTATTGCTCCCGAACGTGTATTTTACTATCCTGAACCACTTGTTTTGAGGGCATATTGGGATATTGAACAAAGTATAGATATACAAGAACTTAACAAGTAATGTGTATAAAGGGTGTTTTATCGCTGATTTATGTGGGTATCTGTTGTGGGTAATTTAGTTATCACCGAATGGCTTTTCATTTACACAACATAACCCTGATTAACCCACAAAAAATTGCCAAAAATAATACCCACCAAATCATGTTAAGATCGTTATCCACAAGTGATAATAAGTTCTCTTACTTGCTGATTAATATAGTATTGTAATGTGTGTTAAATGTTAAGTAGTTAAAAATGTGTGAATAGTTATCCTTTAAAAATGATTTTTTACACGAATTCACAGCATATAACAACAAATACAAACCTTATTTAATCTTTTTATATTTATTTCTGTTTTTAACTAATTCTATAAATTGACTTAGTTTTGGAATCTGATAAAAAGAAAAAGGGAAATAGTTTACCATGATTGAAAAATTAAAACAAGCAATTCAGGAAGTACAGGATTATTCTATTCAGTCGGCAACTGAGTTAGAAGAATTTCGTCTTGCTTATTTATCCAGAAAAGGAATTGTAAACGAATTGTTTGAAATATTTAAAACCATCCCAAACGATCAAAAGAAAGAAACGGGGAAGGTGATGAATTTATTGAAGCAAACGGCTGAAAATAAACTCACCGAATACACAGAAATTTACAAGCAATCGAATCAAAAAATAAAGTCAGAGAATGATTTATCCTTACCTGCTGCAATTTATCCCGAAGGATCACGACACCCATTATCTATTTTTCAAAATAAGGTGATAGATGTGTTTAGAAAATTAGGTTTTACGATTGCGGAAGGTCCGGAAATTGAGGATGATTGGCATAATTTTTCGGGATTAAATTTCCCGGAGAACCATCCGGCAAGGGATATGCAGGATACTTTTTTTATACAGGAAGATATTTCGTTAAGAACCCATTGTACCAGTGTGCAAGTGCGGTTAATGGAAAACCAAAAGCCACCTATTCGCGCCATTATGCCGGGTAGGGTGTATCGCAACGAAGCTATATCTGCCAGATCGCATTGTTTTTTTCACCAGATTGATGGGGTTTATATTGATAAAAATGTTTCGTTTGCCGACTTAAAACAAACTTTATATTATTTCGTAAAAGAACTTTTTGGGGAAGATTACGGAATCCGTTTTCGTCCAAGTTATTTTCCGTTTACCGAACCCTCAGCAGAAATGGATATTGCCTGTATTATTTGTAAAGGAAGTGGCTGTAATGTATGTAAACACACCGGTTGGTTAGAAATTCTTGGGTGTGGTATGATAGACCCGGATGTGTTAAAATCCAGCAATATCGATCCGGAAATTTATTCGGGTTTTGCGTTTGGTATGGGATTGGAAAGATCTACGATGATGCAATATGGCATTAAAGATATCCGATTATTAAGTAATAATGATACCAGGTTTTTAAACCAATTTAAGACGGAATAAAAAATTAATTTACTGAATCCAAATCAGCAGTATCCATCTCGCTAATTTGCGCCTCAATTACTTTTTCCAAAGAGTCCATTGCCGCTTGGTCTTTCTCCACTTGTGTGCTAACCGCCTTTTCTTCTTGTGTATTTAATTTTGGCTCTTGGCTATTGCAACTAAACCATAGTACAGCAGCAAATATTAATACGAGGGTTTTTAAATTAATTGCTTTCATCGGATACAAAGGAAATAGATTTATTAACCAATACCGCATTTTTTCTTGCTTCTTCCAAGGTATGACCTAGAATCGTTATATGTCCCATTTTGCGCATGGGTTTGCTTTCGGATTTACCGTACAAATGTACAAACACACCGGGAAGTGCAGATATTGTTTCTAAGCCTTGTAGTTTATATTTTCCCGAAAAGTCGTTACCTCCAAGCAAATTCATCATTACAGCAGGCTGAACCAATTCGGTACTACCAAGCGGTAAACCAACCAGAATTCTAACGAGCTGTTCAAACTGAGAAGTGTAACAGGCTTCTATGGTATGGTGGCCCGAGTTATGTGGACGAGGAGCCACTTCATTTACCAAAATTTCGTCGTTCGAATCCATAAACAGTTCTACTGCAAAAACACCAATGCCATGTAAAGCTTCAACGGTATGTTTGGCAATTGCAATCGCTTTTTGTTCGATGGTTTTTGATACGGTTGCCGGACAATCTAAAAAAGTTACCAGGTTTGCTTGCGGATCAAATTCCATTTCAACCAATGGCCAAGTGAGCATATTTCCTGAACGATCGCGGGCAACCATTACCGACAATTCTTTTTTACAAACCACAAAATCTTCTATCACCGACGGTCCCGAAAAAGGAATATTGCTTGCGTTATTTAATACCACATCTCTTTCAAAAACCACCACACCTTTTCCGTCGTAGCCATCTTTTCTGGTTTTGGCAACCACCTTGGTTCCTTTGTGTTTGTTTGTTAAAGCATTGGTCCAATCCTCGGAGTTGTTTACCAAAGTAAAGGCAGACGTTGGAATATGATTGTCTGCAAAAAACTGCTTTTGTAGCCCTTTATCCTGAATAATTTTTAAAACCGACGACGACGGAATCACCTCTTTTCCCTGCGACTCGAGCTCAGCCAGGGCGTCTACATTTACATGTTCGATTTCGAATGTAAGCACATCGCTGGTTGCTGCAAGTTGATTAATGGCTGCTGCGTCCATTAAAGAACCAACAATATGGGTATTGGCTAAATCGGCACAAGAACAGCCGGCAATATCCAACACATTAAAGTGTAGATTCAGTCGAAGCGACTCTTCAATCATCATCCTGCCGAGTTGTCCTCCGCCGATAATGCCGATTTTTTTGCGAAGGGGATTGGTTGTGCTCACCCGACAAAAATAAAGGCCTTAATTAATTAATCATAAGAAATTGATTTAATAATAGATTAAACACTATTTTTGCGCACCAAAAATTAATAAGCAATGAGCGGAAGAATAACGTTTACCATGATTAAGCCGGATGCAGTAGCTAACGGACATGCAGGAAAAATAATTGACCATGTAATCCAAAAAGGATTTAAGCTGGTTGCCATGAAATACACCAGACTAAGCGAAGAAAAAGCGGGAGAGTTCTACCATATTCACCGCGAACGTCCGTTTTTTAAAGACCTGGTTGATTTTATGACATCCGGTCCGATTGTAGCGGCAGTGTTGGAAAAAGACAATGCCGTTGCTGATTTCAGAGATACCATTGGCGCTACCGACCCTCAAAAGGCGGCACCGGGAACCATTCGTAACCTATATGCCAATTCTATTGAAGCCAATGCGGTTCATGGATCAGATAGCGATGAAAACGCAGCGATTGAAGCTTCGTTTTTCTTTAATGCGTTTGAGAGACACTAATTTGCTGTTACGTAATTGTGTAATTACGTAATTACGTATTTACGTCGCAAATAAGGGGCAATAAAAAAGCCGTGTAGTAATTTACTACACGGCTTTTCATTTGAAATCAACCGAAATTATTGAACGATAATGCGTTTGGTAGCAGTTCTTCCGTCAGTAGCGGTTACTTGTACAAAGTACATTCCCGGATTATAGCTAGAAACATCTACTGCAGTAATATTGGATCTTGACCCTGCTTCATAAACCAGTTTACCTGTAATATCAAACAATACCACGCGGCGTATAGCAACCGGTAGCTGAACGTTTAAAATGGTATTGGCCGGATTTGGATAGAGGCTCAACACTTCATCTAAAGATTGTAACTCGTTAACTCCAACGGATAAGAAATCAAACTGAACAGCGATACGAGGAGCAACAAAACCTACGATAGAATCTACATAGGCCTTTCCTTTGGCTGCCGACATGGTTGGATTGGTTAACATGGAAAGCGAATCCGCTTTACGTCCATTTGCCGGAAGCGGAATACCATTGATTGGCGCAACAGTTAAAGCCTGCATAGCAGCTCTGTCCCACCATTCCCATGGCGCACCATCACCGGGTGTTGGAGGAAGTAACGGGAATAAGCTTTTTACACCACCACTTGCAGCCATGGCACGGGTTGAGTATACATCGGTATAGTTAAAGGAGTTGATTTTAGTGTTAATTCCCATTGAGTTTACATAAGGGATTAACGCCCCTGCACCCGAAGCGCTCGGTATAACCGTTAAACCTGTTGTAGGAACAACCACATTTCCTGTTTTGTAAGGAGCAAATGGATCTAGGGTTGAATGGATTCCAACAATAGGAATGGTTGCAGCATCAACCCATGTTGAGTCGCCAATGGCGCCACCATAATTGAATACCATATTAACATCTGCAGAAACTGCCGAATCGCCTGAGTAATTGAAGTAAAACGGATATCCAGGAAGCGCAACGCCACCCAATCCATTCCAGTCGCCAAGGGTATCAATGTTTACCATGGCAGTAAAGTCGCCACGTAAAAATTTAGGATTGGTTTCAATTTCTGAACGTTTGTTAACCGAGGCAATAGCCAAGGCAACATAGCCTCCTGTTCCTTGTCCGCCAACCACAACTTTAGAAGCGTCTACACCATACATAGAAGCGTTTACACGCATGTAACGAATACAGTTGCGAACATCCTGGATTGCACGGAAAGTTGCTTTAATTAATTGTTCTGAAGCTTCAGCTTGGATGGTAGTTAAAGGATTCCATCCCTGACGGTAATCAACAGCCACAGCCACATAACCCTTTTTGGCAAAACGGGTACAAATTTCTACGATGGAGCTATCGTTTTTGCTACCTGTAGTTTGGTTGTTGTGGATAGGAGGTAGGTAACTTCCGGTTCCTGCAACAATAATAAGCGGACGGTTGGTAACGGAATCACCTGCCGGTGTGTAAATATCACATTTCAAATTTACGGTGATAATTGGCAGCTGACCCGGAATCTGCCCATACAAAATATTAACCGAGCGATTGGAGTCATACATGATGTTCGATTGTTTTACCACATCGGTAAAAATATCGTCGACATAACGTTGTTGGGCGTTTGCTGTTAGTGCAATAGAAAAGAATGCACCCACAAGAAACAGGTTAAGTAATAATTTTTTCATAATTTTTAAGTTGATAAGTAAAAGCAAGGTAATAAAATTTCTAAAATTTAATACCCTTATTTCCATCCATCCAATTCGAGTAGGATTGAAAAGTATATCAAGCGCCCCACCCTTGGTCCGCCATACACCTGAAAGACCATGTTGTTAAGCACATTGCTAGCACCTAGCTTAAGGGTGCTATGCCAAGCCGGAACCCGTTTGTTAACCTGGGCATCTAACATGCCATAGGCCGGTACATATCCGGTAAACTGTGGAGAGCCTTCGTACATAAACCCGCGCTGGTGTTTATAGTTTACACTATAGCCCCAGTGGCGGATTTGCAAAGAACCAATTCTGGAATCCATGTCGCGGCCATTTACACCCAAGTTGAATTTGGATTCCGGGGTGTTGTATGCAGGAATAATCGAATCGGTTGAGCCGCCACGATCCAACTTGTTCCAGGAAAAATTGCCCGAAAACCCAAGATATTTGCGAAAAAAGTAATTCAAGCCTACGGAAACACCTCTAGTGGTAACCTGATCTTTGGAGTTGGTAGCAACACGATATACCTGGTAGGTAGGAATGGTTGCTGTTGGCCAATCAACCGTTGCAGCGATTTTATACCCGATAAAATAAGTATACCAACTATAGTAAGCGCTGATATCATAATATAATTTGTCGCTTAAAACGCTTCCCCGGTATCCCCCTTCAATGGTTTTTACTTGTTCGGGCCTCACCGCAGCAATATCAAAATAACGCAAGTAGGATTTGTCGTTTGTGTTTAATGCATCCACAAAAGACGCTAGGGTAACCACATTTTTTAACCCATGCAGGTTTCCCAACAAAATGGCTCTTCCTACATCCAGATAAAGGTATTGGTCGGACAAGGTTGGGTTTCGTATTGCGGATGAAAGGGAAACCCGAAACACATGTTTGTTGTGTAACGTATACACCGCCGTAGCAGCAGGAGAAAAGAGCAGTTTAAAGTTTTGGTTTTTATCGATCCTACAAGTTACACTAAGTTTTAGCCGGTCGTCCATCACTTTCTTTTCCACTCCCAAATAACCACCATACTCCCAATTGTAAATCCGAACGTTTGCGGTGTCGTAAAAAATGGTTCCTTCCGAACGTGGCGCATATAAACGGTAATTGCCACCAAGTGTTAAATCGTAATGGTACAAAGTAAATTTATATTCGCCCGAAAAGTGGTAAAGTGCCGAGCGATCGATAAATCCTGAGCCTCCGTTTTGGTTGGAAAGATTTCGAACCGAATTTAGTGCCGAATCGAAGCGGGCAGTACCCGGAACCAAAACCGGCACACTTGTATTGTATAAATTGGGGTTGATATTTGCTTTTTCGCGACCTCCATCATGCATGTTTTGAAGGGTAGAAGCAAAGTTGGTATACCAATAATCATTGATATAATACAAACGCACATTGTTGGCGGCAGGAATATCGTTTAACCAGGAGGTGTTTGCCGAATACCAGTTGCTCACCTGCGGACTTAAATTTGCTGTGAGATACCCACGATAGTCTAAACCCCAGTCTTCGTCGGACTTGGCAGAGGTTTGTAAAATTAATGCGGTATTGTATGCATCGTAACTTTTTCCGGCGTCTTCGTGGGTGGCATAAGCACGAATAAAATATTTTCCTTCTTTGCGCAACTCCAAACGGTTTTGGTAAAACTTAATATTGCGTAAGCTAAAACGGTTGTCTCCTTGATATACGGTGGTGCCTGTTCCAAAATTGGATGCGAAAATTAATTCATTGTCTTTTTTTAACTTGTAATGGACAGCACCGGTTAGTTTTAGGTTTTTAGATTTATAATCAACCAAATCAATTTCTTTATAGCCATCGCGCAGGTAATATCCAAATCCAACATAAGTTAGATTACTCAGTTGGGATCTAAAAACCGGACTGGAATATTCATCCCCATATCGGTTTACGGCATCGTATCCACCGGGGTTTTGCTTGTTGGTAGGCGATTGTGCGGTAACATCATAATTGGTAGCTTCCCAGTCGTCGGCCTGCATATAAAAAATATTGAGTTTGTATGCCCATTTGTCGTTGCCGTTTTTGTCTTTAAACACTTGTGCCCACCGAACGGAAGTTTCGATCAGGTTTCGTTCGCCTACTTTAACCTGTGCCGACAACCCCGGAAACAAAAAAGGGGATTTGGTATACATATTAATGGCACCATTAAACGCATTTGGTCCAAAATAGGCACCACTTGCTCCAACAATTAAATCTACCCGTTGGATATCCAATTCGGGGGCCCCTAAAAAATTTCCTAACGAAAAATTGAGTCCCGGCGATTGGTTATCTACTCCATCAATTAATTGTAAAGAACGAACAGGCGAAGTGCTGTTAAAACCACGGGTGTTGATGATTTTAAAACCGATACTGGCCGATGTTAAATCAACGCCTTTGAGAAGCGCCAAGCCCTCGTAAAAATTCGCAGCCGGAGTTTCTTTTACCGCAACCGCATCCATGGTTTCAACAGTTAAAGGTGCTTGTTTTTGCTTTTCGGTGATGCGGCTGTCTTTAATCTCTACCCCCTTCAGTTCGCGGGTGGTTTCGTTAAGCAAAACCACCACGGGTTTAGCGGTTGAGGTAACCACCATTTCGGTTCCGGTATAACCCATATAAGAAACCACCAATGTTACAGGAAGCGGCTGAGAAGATTTAACCGAAAAACTGCCCTCCAAATCCGTTGCTACACCCTGTCCGTTACCCTTTATGCTCACACTGGCGCCAATTAGCGCTTCGTTGGTTCGCTTATCTTTTACCTTTCCTTTCACTACTGTTTGGCCCATACCGATTCCAACAAACAGCAGGGATGTTGCCATAAAAAGAAATGCGCGTTTAATTATCATGCCTTATTGAAGGAAGGGATTATACTTTTTTTCATGACCAATTGTTGTTTGCGGTCCATGTCCGGAATAAATACGCATATCATCCTCCCAAACAAACAATTTATTTTTTATCGAAGATATTAAAGTTTCCATATTACCACCCGGTAAATCGGTTCGGCCAATGCTTTCATAAAACAACACATCGCCAACAAGCGCAAGCTTGTTTTGCATACTATAAAAGGAGAGGGAAGCAATCGAATGGCCGGGAGTAAAGGCAATATCGAGGGTCGATTCCCCAAATGTAATTTTATCGGCCTCGGTTAAGTAAATTTGGTTTTCGGGAATATCTCCGGCAACCAACCCAAACATTTCGCCCCATCGGGCTGTTTGGGAGTAGGTTTTAAGTTCATCCTTATGAAGATATAACGGTATATGATAAGTAGAAGCAACGTAGGCATTACCAAGTATATGGTCGATATGGCAATGGGTGTTGATGAGCTTAACAGGCTTGAGCTTTCGTTCAGTAATAAATTGGTTAAGTTTATATTTTTCTTCAGACGCATAGCAACCCGGATCAACAATAATGCACTCTTTGGTATGGTCCCAAAGCACATACGTGTTTTCCTGAAAATCATTAAATACAAAACTGGCTATTTCAATCATTGGATAAAAATAAGGGGTAAAATGAATGTTTTCCAAACCATAGGTAATTTTTGGGTTGTATTAATAGTCAATTATACTGAAATTTGATAGCTTTGGTTATTAATCCTTTATATAAACATCGGTTAAGGTTAGTCCTTGTGATTTTCTTACTGTGGGCGGTTGAAGCTGCAGGACAAGGTATGTATACCGACTTTGGTCAGAACAGGGTACAACACGGAAAGTTTATATGGTCGTTTGTACGAAGCGAAAATTTTGATGCTTTTTTTTACTCCGGAGGAAAGGAGCTTGGACAGTTTGCAGCAAGAACAGCAGAAAACCATTTAAATGAAACCGAGCGGATAATTGATCACCGACTGAGCGGAAGGGTAGAAATAATCTGTTATAATTCCTTATCGGATTACAAGCAGGGCAACTTTGGACTTTCGGATGGAAACCAAAACACAGGGGGCTATTCACAGGTAACGAACAACAAAATATTTATTTATTTTAATGGCAATCACGGAGATTTTGAAAAACAAATTAAGGCAGGAATTGGATTGGTGTTGATGAACGAATTGTTGTTTGGCGGAAGCATACAGGACAGGATACAAAATGCTGCCTTATTAAATTTACCCGATTGGTTTTTGTTTGGCTTAACCCTTCATATTTCGAAAAGCTGGAATGCCGACGACGACAATAGATTAAAAGACCTTATTGTATCAAAAAAAATTAAAAAGTTTAACCGCCTTGTACAATCGGATTATAAAATTGCAGGACAAAGTTTTTGGCGGTTTATTTCCGACAAGTATGGAGAAGAAGTGGTTTCGAACATGCTTTATATTACACGGCTTACCCGTAATTATGAAACCGCATTAATTTATGTTACCGGTCAAAACCTAAAACAAACCAGCAAAGATTGGTTAAAGTATTACAAGGAATTATATGCGAAAGAAGATTCGTTGCGTGTGATTCCAAACGACAGATTAAAAATTAAAAAGCGATTGCATCCTTATCTCGAAAAGGAAATGAAGGTGGGTCCAAAAGGAGATTATGTTACGTTTACCACCAACAAATATGGAAAGTATAAAGTATGGCTGATGCATACCAAAACAGGAAAAACCAAGCGCTTACAAAAGGGAGGTATCAAATATAACCAGGCTGAAATTGACCATTCGTTTCCTGTTTTAGCATGGCATCCCGGTGGCGAAAAAGTTTCGTATGTACACGAGAAAAAAGGTAAAATATTTATTACTACGTACGATTTGGTAACCCGAAAAAAAGAGCGATTGATGTTTCTGAAATTCGATAAAATCACATCGATAGCATATTCAGACAATGAACGGACATTGGTTTTATCAGCGATAAGAAAAGGCCAATCGGATATTTATACCTACAACCTTCAAACCAGGAAAGAAAAGCAACTTACCAACGATAGGTACGATGATTTGCAACCAAGGTTTGTTGACGGCTCAACCAAAATTATTTTTTCATCGAACAGAAGAAGTGATTCGTTAAGTGCAGCAGCCGAACCGGTGTTAAGTGCAGACAACAACCTGGATATTTTTATTTATGATTTCGAAAACCAGAGCAACAAACTGAAGCGACTTACCCGAACACCCAATATCAACGAAACAAACCCAATAGAATACAGCAAAGATTATTATGCCTACTTAACCGATTACAACGGAATAAAAAACAGGTATGCTGCTAAGATCGAAACAACCTATGATTTCACCGAGTTGAACATTGTTTATAAGAACGAACAGAAGGCAACCGACACCCTTTTCTACGATGAGTTACAAGAGCAAGGAACCGTTTTTGAATATGATGGAAAAAGAATAGTCATTGACAGTAATGTTGAAAGAATCGACACCATTATTCACAACAAAGATTTGGTGTATACCTATCCGTTAACCAATTATAAACGTAATATTTTATCGCATGATGTAAGCAGACAGACCAATATTTTGTATGAAGTTATTTTAGACAGCAACAGATATTCTCTACGCTATAGTCCAACCATACGCAATGTTTCGCAACACGCTAAAAAAACCGAATCTTATCCAACCATGGCTCGCTTAAAGTCGGGGGTGGTTACCAAGCCATTTACCGCAGGATTGGTTGTTTACAGCGACAGAAGAGCGAAAAAGAGCACGGACCAGGAGCCAATAAAACCAAAGGAAGAGACACTGGAAAAGTATGCTTACTTTTTCATCAACGAGTTTACTTCGCCAACCTTAAAAGCGGAAGATGTAAAAGTAATTGTAGGTGAAACGGAGCATCAAAAGAGCAAAGCAAAATCGTTTAAATTAAACGCACCGAGATTTTATGATGTTACTTTTTTCCCGGATTATTTTGTTACCCAACTCGACAATTCGGTTATCAACACCTACTATCAACCGCTTACACCCGGAGGCGAAAACATGTTCAATCCCGGCATCAACGGAATGTTTAAACTGGGGTTGGTAGATTTGTTTGAAGATTATAAAATAACCGGAGGGTTTAGGATTGCCTTGGATTTAAGTGGTATCGATTATTTTTTAGCATATGAAGTATTAAAAAGAAGACTAGATCACAAGGTGTCGTTTTACCGACAGGTACGAGAAGGAAATGCAGAAGGCACATTGGTTAAAAGCTATTCGCACGAACTGAAGTACATGATCAAATATCCCTTGAACGAAATCATGAGTTTTCGGTTAAGTGTATCGGGACGACAAGACCGGGATGTGTTTAAAGCAATTTCGCCGGTTACGGTAAACCGTTCGGATAATATAACCAACTGGATTGGTACCAAGCTTGAGTTTGTTTATGATAATGTAATTCCGAAGGGAATGAATTTGTACAACGGAACTCGATTTAAAGTGTTTACCGAACATTACGAAAACTACAATAACCGAGAAATTCAGTTGAACACCTTCGGGTTTGATTTCAGAAATTACCAGCGCATTCACCGCCAATTAATATGGTGTAACCGGGTAACATACAATACTTCGTTTGGGGTGGCAAAAGTGAGGTATTCGTTGGGCGGGGTAGATAACTGGATGCAACCAAAAGTAGAAACAGAAAACAGTACTTTGGGCACCGCTAATTATGCATTTCAGGCACTGGCAACCAATATGAGGGGATTCTCTCAAAATATTCGCAGCGGCAATTCGTTTGCGGTAATCAACAGCGAAATACGATTTCCAATTTTTACTTATATGTTTAACCGACCTATTCGATCGGAGTTTATTAATAATTTTCAGTTGGTACCTTTCTTTGATGTGGGTACTGCATGGATAGGTAGCGATCCATACAGCGACGACAATATTTATAACCAACGCATTATTGAAGTGAAACACATGAAGGTAACGGTGGTAAACGTAAGAGAACCGATTGTAGCAGGTTATGGAGGCGGATTGCGCACCAAGTTGTTTGGTTATTTTATTCGGTTTGATATGGCATGGGGAATACAGGACAGAGAGGTAAATAAAAAACCGGTTTATTATTTTTCTTTAAGCCTCGACTTTTAAACCAATGGACGAATGAGATCAACCAATCGGTCGAGTTCTTCAAAATCTTTATATCCCGGCATTTCTTCATCGGAACCGATTAATTGAACGGCATACGGTTTAAAATCGGAAAGCACCTTTTCCAAAGGGGTGATATCAAAAGCAAATCCCCAAATAATTTTATTTTCTGCAATTATTTTAGACAAAAAAGCATCCGAAATATTTTCCTTGGTGCCAAATAAATGGAATGCATCGGCTACTTCTGCAAACGATTCTATTTGCGCCGCCAATGCTGTTTCCGACAACCCTTCCATGTTAATTTTTTTTATTACAGGCAAACCAACAGACAGTAAATCTTGTGCAGGTATTGAATTGTTCACTTCCACCACATCCGGATGAATTAGTTCACAGATATTGATTATATCGGACAAGGAGTGTTCTTTAAATTCGGCAACCATATGGCTACCGGTAATCCAATCCATTATTTCGCGTGCTTTAATAGGCGGTATAAATCCGGGATCGTTTGCATCGAAGCAAAAACCAATATAGTTTATTCCTTGTGCTGCGGCATAACGTGCATCGGTAAGGTTGGTAACACCTCCCAGTTTAATCCCGGTTGAATTATTCATCTTACAAAGGTAACTTTCCAACTTATTTACAAAAGAGAAGATATGTCAGCATCCACTTTTTTTGAAGACGTTTATGCCGTTGTTCGGTTGGTTCCGAAAGGTATGGTTACCACGTATGGCGCCATTGCAAATTATTTGGGATCCGGTAAAAGCGCCAGGGTAGTAGGATATGCCATGAATGCTTCTTTTACTGTTGTTCCAAAAGTACCGGCGCAAAGGGTGGTAAACCGAAACGGATTGTTAACCGGCAAACATCATTTTGCAACACCAAATTTGATGCAAACCTTGTTGGAGAAAGAAGGCATAAAAATAAAGGAAGATCAAATTGTTGATTTTGAAATCCACTTTTGGGATCCAGGGAAAGAGTTGGCGTTGTAAGTTGTATTTTTTTACAATTGAGCGAATTACTGCCGCGGTAATTTGTTACCAAAAATTAAAGTCCTGTGCCCAAAATGGTACAATTTTAGACCAATTGCTTATAAAGTTTTTAATCCTGTATTATTTGCTAAACTTTGAATAACAATAAATTATGAGAATAACGAAAACGTTTTTATATTGTTTGTTTGTTTTGCTGATAATTAGTAACGGTTGTGCTATTGACCAGGACCCTGATTGCCCATCAACTAAAATAACGATTATAAATCTATCAGAAGATGAAAAAAGCAAAGTGCCTTATCACGGGAAGGACACCCTGGTGTTTACTAGCAATTCTGGCGACAGTTTGATTTATTTTGGTACAGGAGCGCAAAGAACATATTATACAGATAATATTTACAATCATCCTTCATGCGACCCAGATAAAATAAATCATGAAATTCAATCCATCATATTTAAAGAAGAGAAGAGCGTTCAAACAATTAATTTTCAGCAGCAGAACTATGCATCTGAAATTAAAATATTAATCAACGAATCACAATTCGTTTTTAACTTCAAAGGAATAGATAATGAAAACTTTAATTTTTACCCTTTTCATAAACAAATTCAATTAGGAAATAAAATATATACAAATGTTTCAGAAATTAAGAATGAACAAAACGAAACACTTTTTTATAATAAGGAGTATGGAATTATAAGAATTACATCAAGCAAAATATGGGATATTAAATAACAAATAAAGTCAAATAGAATATGGTGACGAATATATTTTTAACACTTTTGATAGTATTAAGTTTTATAACAAGAGCTGTTTCTCAATGTTCATTTGGGGTATTCTCAAGCTCACCCCCAAAAGAAAGAAAGGCCGGTAGGTATAGAGAGTTTAATCAATTAAACGGACATCCTTATACATTATTTGATAAAACTAAAGCCGGTTGGACACTTCAAGGAGACATTACTTTAATTAGACAAAAAATACACGACATTCCTGAATATGCAGAAATTTACGAAGGAATATTTGTAACAACAAATCAATCCATAAACAGCCAAACAATTGGTGGAAAAGATGAAGTTTACACAGGCACACTAGGCGCCTGGGCCAAGGCAAATGCATTTTGTTATTTAATTGGCTTAGATGAAACCGGAGAACAACTATATTGGTATCCGGCTAGAGAGTTCGATTTATGAAATACTAAGTGAGATTTTTTTACCCCAGTTTTGTATCGAGTCAGAATCAAGCAATTCGCGTATAAACAAATTTGCTTTCATTGGCGAAATAAATTCTTTTAGGTCGTTTACAGAATTTATTTTCATGTCGTGTGGGATATAACCCATGCCATAAAAGACGCCGTTTTCAATCAATACACAGCTAATTTCGTCAGGGGTAAAGCCATGTGAAATAATAGCGAACGACTCCATATCGGAAAGTGCCTCGATAGCAGCAGAGGCTTTTTTATTATAGGCAATAACACTTTCTTTTTGCTCACACGCCCCATTGCAAACCGAAGGCAAGCATGGCTCTTTAGAACGATCGATGCCGCAAAGCTTCGGACATAAAGAAAAGGCGATTAACGTTTTTTCGAGACTGTGCATGGCATCTGATAAGTTACGATAGGTACTGATGGCTTTTAAGTTCTTTCGAATTCTGTCGATACAAATACGGATATAACCATGTTGGTCTTCGTAACTATACAAACCGAAACTAAAATCAATATGCTTTTGAGCACGGTTAAATGCCGGCCAGTGTTTTTTTATTTCAACCGACTCTAGTATTAATGCCATTAATTCGGTTGCACATTCGGTGTATGTTATGCTATGGATATTACGCAGAAAATCCTGCTTTTGTTTAGCGGTAGTATTGCCACCAAAATGTTGCCCGACTCTTTTTTGAATTTGAACCGCCTTGCCTACATAAATTATTTTACCCTGGTCGTCGTGGAAATAATATACACCGGTTGTTGCCGGTAAGTTTTCAAATTGTTCTTTGGGAAGATTGGGAGGCAATAAATATTCTTTCGAACCTTTTTTAAGAAACGATTTTAGAACCGAGCCATCGTCTTTTTGCAATAACTTTTCCAATAGGATGACAGTAGCTTCTGCGTCGCCATTTGCCCGATGCCGGTCGTTGATATCAATGCCTAAATAACCACATATATTCCCAAGACTATAGGATTTTAAACCGGGATATATTTTTCGGCTATACCGAACGGTACAAAGTTTTTTAACATTTAAATCGTAGCCCGACATAGCTAGTTGATGTTTCACAAAAGAATAATCGAAGTTTACATTGTGGGCTACAAACACATTGTTATCCAACAAGTCAAAAATTTTATGGGCAACATTATCGAAGGAAGGAGCTTTTGCCACCATTTCGTTGGTTATGCCGGTAAAGCCCGAAATGTAACCGGGGATATCTCTACCCGGGTCAATTAAGGTGGTGTAAGTATCAATTGTTTTTACACCATCGTGCAAATGAATGGCAATTTCGGTAATGCCATTTGATTCGGCAAAACCTCCGGTGGTTTCAATATCAACAACAGCGTATAGCATTTAATTTAGCGGGAAGTTATTTCGAATTTTTAAACAATTCATTGAGTTGGCGGTAATTTATTTTACCCTTGGTAGCCTTGATATGGTCGAGTATGCAAATCGATTTGCGAATACGTATATCGCTGCTTTTAGGTGAAGCAGCAAGATACAATAAGGTTCGTTGTTTTCCGGGAGTAAGCGCATAAAATAAATCCCTTCCTTCGATATCCAACTTTAATAATTCGGCCATTTCTTCGGGTACCGGTAAACCAAATTCGCTTTGGTCTTTTTCGAGGGAATAGGTTACGGAATCACCTTCTTTTAACTTTAGTTTATCGCGTATTTTTTTATTGATATTGATGAAGAAATCCCCCTTGCCATCCGGCATTAAGGCACATTGAAACGATTCTATGTTTTGTAAGGTGCAAACCACACGGCGGTTATTGCCATCAATATAAACCGAAGCAACAGCAGCCGGAACGGGAATATGGAAATACCAAAGGTTGCTATCGAATTTTCCTAAGACAGAAGTATGTGTTTTTGGTGCCTTTTTCACTGATTCGAATGTAGGATTTTTAGATATAAGATATAAGATATAAGTTATGAGTTATGAGATATGAGATATGAGATATGAGAGGATGTGTTGAAGTGTTGAGGTGTTGAAGTGTTGAAGTGGTCGGGTAACTAACTTTGTTTTTTTACTAGGTGCTAACTTCTTGGCTTCATGTCAACCGTGAGCCCTTTTGCAAAACTTTGCGTTCTTAAAAACAGCAGAATTGCTTTGCGATCTTTGCGGTTTAAGGAGAAGAAGTGTTGAGGTGTTGAAGTGGTTTATGCCAACGGGAAGTTTTGTTTTAAAAATCTGTGGCTATTAAAGTGATTAGTGATGAGGGGTTAGGGATGAGGGGTTAGGGGTTAGGGAGAGGGGACAATAATTAGTGAGCCGTCAACCGTGAACAATCTTTGCCCAAATCATCCAACATCCAATCCCCGCATGTAAAAACGATGTCGTGCCTCCTTGTTTTTATCGTGCGGGATTGATTCGCGTACCGCTCATCAACATCCAATCATTCAAAATCAATTCACTCAACCATCCTCTTTATTCTTCCAAGTCCATCATCAAATGTTTTCTCAGTAGAAGAAATTTTTGAAGGAATCATAAATCGATACAGTGGATTATTGCCAACATCTCCAGAATCCAACCATATTAAGGTAGTTGTGTTTTCATCGCCTTTAAAAATAAATGTTCCTTTTGCTTTCACTTCACCGGCGTGCATAAACAGGTCGTAAGCTAGTTTTTTGTTTACAACACAAGTGTCGAATTTAAACCTGCCATTCCCCAGTAGATTACCATAAAAATATTGTCTGCCGTTTACTCCCTTACTTTCTTTACCATAAAAATAAACCAGCGAACTATCGGTTTCTTTGTTCCATAAACTCCATTTTTCCCAGTTGCGAAAATCCTGCATAAAAGCGTAAACCGTATCCACCGGCTTATGGATTACAATACTTCTTTCTACCTTATAAGAATGGGGGAAAAAACGTGAAACAATAAAAATTACGAGCGCGATAATAAAAAAGGAAAAGAACACCTTAAATAACTTCATATAAACTTAATTGGTAAGCAATAAATAAAAAAACACAGCAGGAACTGCTAAAAACAAACCGTCGAAACGATCCAATACACCACCATGGCCCGGTAATATTGTCCCCGAATCTTTTATCTTTAAATTCCGCTTCAGTAACGATTCAAATAAATCTCCAAAGGTACCGAACACCACCACAAGCAAGCCCACAACCAACCAGTCCTTTTTGTCGATTGCATCAAACAAATCGAAATACGAAAACGAATAAGCTACTGCAAAAACCAAGATCAAACCGCCCAAAAATCCTTCCATCGTTTTCTTTGGTGAGATACGCTCAAACAATTTTGTTTTCCCAAATTGTCGGCCGGCTAAATAGGCTCCGGTATCGCTTGTCCATAGCAAAATGAAAAAACCCAATGGCAATCCTCCATCAAAATAAACGCTTCCAAAAAAACCAAGTTTGCCGAGCATTACAAATGGCAAAGTGATGTATACAATTCCCAATACTTGAAAAGCAAGTGTGGTAAATTCATTGTTTGATTTCTCGAATAGCTTGATAATAAAAAGCAAAAGAAAGACAGGGATGATATGATAATACCAGGTGATAGACAAGTCGGCAGAAAAGATCAATTGAAACATCATCAAAATAATGGTACCGGCGCCTATACCTAAATATTTTTCCAACTTGCTTTTGTCGGGTAATACAAGATCATAAAATTCGAATAGACATAAATAATTGGCAACAAAAAGCAACAAGAAAAAACCAACCTGGTGAAATAGTGCGGCTGCAACTACCGTGGCTACATACAAGCCTCCGGTAATGGTTCGTTGTACAAAATTGCTTTTCATTCTTGTGTATTAATTAAATGTGTTGCCAGCATTGCCTGTTCCGGTTTGCAATATATCTGTGCGGTTCCAAAAACCGTATATGAACTGTCAATCTTATTTATTTCAACTGCTTCAATTTCGTTTTCAAGTAACATTGCAAGTACTATTTGCGACGAAACAGTATTGCCCGATTCGTATACCTTAACCCAATCCTTATTCATCTGCTTGTATGCTTTGATTGCCTTTTACTTTTAACAAAATTACCAAACCGAAAGTTGTCAATGCGCTCAACACTACCCAAATCATCGAAAAGGAATAAGATGAATCAAACACCGCAATACCGCTGCTATCCCATTTAAAATAAATGGCCAGTAAAGCCAGTCCGTTGTTTAAAAAATGAGCCGCTACTGCCGGCCAGATACTTCCACTAAACCAGGTAATATAACCCAGAAAAACACCCAACATAAAACGCGGTAACAAACCATAAAACTCACCATGCATAACCGAAAAAACCATAGCGGTAAGAACAACAACAAGGTGTTTGTTTTTCATACACATCATTAAAAAACGCATCAGGGCTCCTCTGAATAAAAACTCCTCACAAATTGCCGGCAACAAAGCTACTACTACCATATTAAGCAGCAATCCGCCTATATTGTCGGTTGCTACAAAAGCTTTGGTTAGATTCTCCGCTTCGGCTTGTGTCGCTTTAAATTTCTGTTCCATACTTGCCATCGATGCCGGAAAAGTGTATGCTTCATTCCATTCTATCAGTGCCGAAATCAAAGGGGTCGACACCAACATTATTCCCAAAGCGATCAACACAAACCGATAATCCGGTTTAAACACATACCCGATAAACCTGTCGGGTTGCTGTTGCAATGCCTTTGAAAACAAAAAGGCAGGAAGCAAAAATCCCCCAATCATGTTAAAGGATTGAATAAGTTTCAGGCTCTTTAATACATACGGATTGGTTTCGTAATCGTTGAGCAAACCAGGGTTGCTAATGATATCCACCTCAAAAATATACTTCGACAAAACCATGCCGATACCCATAAAACCAAAGGTGAACACCAAAACCATTCCAATCAGAATAAAAACTTTGGAAACAAAAAACAATACGGGTTGAAAGGGTTGTAAGGTGTTTTCGGACATTTACGTAGATTTGCAGCGAAAATAATGGTAAAGATTGGAAATATAGAATTAGGAGCATTTCCTTTGTTGCTTGCCCCCATGGAAGATGTGAGCGATCCGCCCTTTCGTGCTGTGTGCAAGGCCAATGGCGCCGATTTGATGTATACCGAATTTATTTCTTCCGAAGGATTAATCCGCGATGCCATCAAAAGCCGTAAAAAGCTCGAAATATTCGATTATGAGCGCCCTATTGGTATCCAAATTTTTGGTGGCGATGAAGAGTCGATGGCCATGGCAGCTGCCATCGTCGATGTTACCAACCCCGATTTACTGGATATCAATTTTGGCTGTCCGGTTAAAAAAGTGGTTTGCAAAGGTGCCGGTGCGGGGATATTAAAGGACCTACCACAAATGGTTCGCATTACCGATGCAGTAGTTAAATCTACCAAACTACCCGTAACCGTAAAAACCCGCCTCGGCTGGGATGATAACTCAAGAAATATTGAAGAAGTGGCTGAACGCTTATTTGATGTTGGCATAAAAGCACTTACCATTCATGGTCGAACCCGTGCACAACTGTACAAGGGAGATGCGGATTGGTCGTTGATTGCTAAAGTAAAAAATAACCAACGATTAAAAATACCAATTTTTGGAAACGGCGATATCGATTCGCCCGAAAAAGCAGTGGATTATAAAAACCGTTTTGGTGTGGATGGAATCATGATTGGTCGCGCGGCTATCGGTTATCCCTGGATTTTTAACGAGATCAAACATTTTATGGCTACGGGACAACATCTTGCTGTTCCAACGCTCGAAGACAGAATTCAGGTTTGCCGAACCCACCTCAACCATTCGGTTTCCTGGAAAGGAGATGTAATTGGGGTACTCGAAATGCGTCGCCATTATACCCATTATTTTAAAGGCATGGATCATTTCAAACCATTCCGCAACCGCCTGGTAACAGCTGATACTTTGGCTGAACTACATGCTATACTTGATGAAATAGCCGAACATTATTCGGTGTTTGCTACTGAAAACGATTTTAGTTGAACACATTGTTTAAATAAATTATTTTTGATATATGTGTCCATAAGAGAATAATTATTATCGTTATGCATGAATTAGAATACCCCAATGACTTTTTAATATTTTGGTCAAACCAAAAATTAAATACTGTTTATTTAATTACCGAGGAAAGTTTTAATTATTTAGAATCGATTCGTAAAAAATATTTGTTTTTGAATATGTTTAATTCAGAAAGTGACTACAATACACCACTAATTCCAGATTGCTATACAATTATAGGCAAAACAGGGTATAGAATTAAGGATAGAATTTTTTATTCCATTATTCCAAATAAAATTAATATCAACGAACTTATTTAATGAAAACATGTTTAAGAAATTGTGCTTTTCTCTGATAGTATATTTTGTTGTAGCTCCATTTGTGTTTGGACAAAACAACAAAATTAACGCTGTTTATATAAAAAACAGATCAGCTGTTTTCAAGGTTGAAGTTTTAGATGAGCAAAATCAAATAATCAAAACAGGAACAGGGTTTTTCATTTCTGAAGGAGGTCTTGCAATAACAAATTACCATGTTATTCAAGGAGCTAAGTCTGCAAGAATAGTATGCTATAATGGCAAAATATTTAACTTTAAAAAAATTATTTCTTGGGATAGGAAAAGAGATTTAGTCAAGTTTCAAATAGCGTTTACTAATAGTAAGTTTAATTTTATAAAAAGGTCTACTATTCCTTCAAAAGTTGGAGATGATGTATTAGTGATTGGAAATCCAAAGGATTTTAATTTTTCGGTTTCTAATGGGATTATTTCTTCATTTAGAATTGACTCCAAACTTCGCCAAGTTATTCAGACTACTGTTCCCATATCATCAGGAAGTAGTGGAAGTCCTTTGTTAACAATGGAAGGAAAATATATTGGCGTAATTTCTTACTCCTATTCAAATGCTCAAAATTTAAACTTTGCTATTTCAGCTTCTGAAATAAATAATCTTCAACCAATTGATAAACTAATTTACCCTGAATTAGACAGTTTGCCCGTTTCCTCTTCAAGTAAATTTGAAGATACAAAAAACGAAGCTCAAATTGTCCACCTTTCTAATTGTCGTTTTGGTCAAAATGATTTAAGTATTAAAAAGAAGTTATCATTCGATAGAATTATTACAAAATCCACAAATTTCAGCACTAGTGAAACCAAAGTCCCAGGCACAATAAGTGCAAGTAATAAAAATAACTGGTTAGTTACTTCAGTTTTAGTTGAAGAACATTCTAATCTGATTCTGATTTTAACTATAGGTATTGATACTAAGAATTACTTAAATAACAAAATTTATGTATTATATACAGAAATAAGAAATGGTAATCCTAGCCATATAATAGATGGTTTTTATGAAACAAGTTTAATGCTTCCTTCAAATAATAGAAAAAGGGAGAAGTTAAAGTTTAACACAAATGACTTTTCAGAGGTTGGAGTTATAATAATAGATGGGTCTTTTATTGATGCATTTGCTAAATCAATTATTGATGTGGGTATTAATGTTTATACACTTAATAAATACTCTTACTAACACTTGATCTGTATTTAAATGTCTCGTATCAACTTGAAGCAATAATGATTTACCAAAAAAACCAAGTTTACAAAATGTCGACTGTGTTTGTAATGTGACATATTTTCACCAAAAAGCATATATTTGTACCAATGACCTCTTACTCGTCATCTGTTTTCTTCGCAGCAAATGCACCCGGATGCTTACCCAGCTAAGCATTCAAACACCCCATTGACTTTACCCAAGTAAACTTTATTATTGTTGTATCTCCCAAACCTAATTTAAGCACTGCTTTTTTATGTGGTGTTACCAGATGCGGGAAAAAATAAAATATCATGAAACGTTATAAAACCATAGACAAAAATTTATTTATTCAGAATCGTGAACGATTCAAAAAACAAATGAAACCAAACTCCATTGCCATTTTTAACAGCAATGACGAAATGCCGCGCAACGGTGATGCCAGTTTTGATTTCAAACAAAATTCCGATCTCTTTTACCTCACCGGACTCGATCAGGAAGATTGCATGTTGGTGCTGTTTCCCGATTGTCCGATACCTTCATACCGTGAGGCGTTATTTGTTAAACGCAGCAACGAAACCATAGAAGTGTGGTACGGACATAAATATACTTTCGAGGAAGCGCGGGAGGTATCCGGTGTATCGCATGTGTATTGGTACGATGAGTTCGACTCGTTGATGAAAGCAACCATCAACATGGCCGAAAACATTTACCTGAACCTGAACGAAAACGATCGCGCTGGAAACAACGCACCCTACAAGGATTATGCCTATGCACAAGAAATGCGAAACAAATTCCCATTGCATAAATTCGAACGGGCTGCACCGATTTTGCATCGGTTACGTTCTATCAAATCAGAAATCGAATTGGAAATAATGAAAATGGCAATTTCCTGTTCCGATAAAATGATTAATCGGGTACTAAAATTTGTTAAGCCGGGTGTGAAAGAATATGAAGTTGAAGCCGAGGTTATCCATGAGTTTATTCGCAATGGCGCTACCGGTCATTCCTTTCATCCGATTGTTGCTTCCGGTCAAAACAGTTGTATCCTGCATTATATCGATAACAAAGCAACCTGTAAAGATGGCGATTTGCTGTTGCTCGATACCGGTGCGGATTATGCCAACTATGCAAGTGATATGACGCGTACTTTTCCGGTGAATGGTAAATTTTCGAAGCGTCAAAAAGAAGTGTACAATGCCGTGTTGCGGGTTATGAAAGAGGCTAAAAAAATATTGAAGCCGGGTGTATTGTTAATGGACTATCACCAACAAGTTTGTTCTGTAATGGAAAAAGAATTGGTTGATTTGAAATTGCTCACCATGGATGATATTAAAAACCAAAATCCAAACTGGCCGGCATTTAAAAAATACTATATGCATGGCACATCCCATTTTTTAGGGATTGATGTACACGATGTGGGTATGCGTTACGAGCCCATGCAACCAAACATGGCATTTAGTTGCGAACCCGGCATTTATATCCAGGCAGAAGGTATTGGTATTCGTCTCGAAAACGAAGTGCTCATAACCAAAACCGGCTGTATCGATTTAATGGAACATGTTCCGATTGAAGCCGATCACATCGAAGAAATAATGAATTCTTGATTGAAAATCCGCAGTTGTTAACGCTGCGGATTTTTTATGCATGTGCTTTTTTAAATGCATCGAGCGGAAAGAGTGCCACAGATTTTTAAAGTGATATTAATGGTTGGTATGAAGCCAAAAACGGTTCACAGATCACGGTTCACGGTTTACAGTTCACAGTTCACGGTTCACAGTTCACGGCTCATGGTTCACAGTTAACTAATCACTGACCCCTAATAACTGACCCCTTTATATTGCCACTGATTACACAGATTTTTGTAAACGGGCTTACGTTTGGCATAAAGCCATAAACAGATCACGGTTCACAGTTCACGGTTCACGGTTCACGGCCCACAAATCACTAACCCCTCATCACTAACCCCTTCAAATAGCCACAGATTACATAGATTTCTAAAACAAAATTTCTCGTTGGCATGAAGCCAAAAAAGTTACTTATACTCGAAAAGCAAATTTAAACACAACTGAATCCTTCAACTGACAACTGATCACCAATCTTCATTTATAAGAAAAATTAAACAAGCACCGAACGCTTGCCTCCTGCCTTCTGCCTCTTGCCTTCTAAAACGACAATTACCCCAAAACAACAACCTCTCCAACTTCAACACCTTAACACTTCAACACTTATTACCTCTTCTTATAAAGCGGTACGTTGCTGCATGCTTCGCCATACATAATGCTTTTGGCGAAAGGGATTAATTTGTGGGTAATTTCAACGTAGGCGTTTACAGGAATTGGAATATCACCACAACCTTTAATGATGACGCGTATATCTTTATAGGTTTCCGGTTTAAGATTTTCTAATGCATCGTTGAACAAAACCGTTTCCAGATTTTGGGCGTCGCCGAAAACATAACGATTGGCAAATGGTTCTACGGCAATCGCTAATAACATATACGCCCAAGTAGGAATGATGGCATCGGTTGAACAGTAAAATGCTATATTTTTTCCTTGATAAGCTGACCAATCATGGTTTTTCACTTCTTCCCGAAAATCTTTTTCTTTTAAAATCATTTCCCGAAATAGCCAGGGTTTAATATCAAACAATACCCTTTCGCCGGGGTGGTAAAAATCTTCGAGGTTAATGGTTACCAGTCCGCTTTCGGCTACTTTATTAGCAATAGGTTCAATGGTATTGTTTGTGTCCATTTGTTAATATGCACGGGCACTAATGCCTTCCATATAATTGATAAACGCTTTGTTCACTACTTTGTTTCCACCGGGTGTAGGATAATTTCCGCTGAAATACCAGTCGCCTTTGTGGTTAGGACAAGCCTCGTGTAATCCTTCCAATGGTTGATAAATAATGCCAACTTCAGCTTTAATATCCTTTGGTGTTACTATTTCTGCAATTTTATTGCTGATTTCGTCGACGGTAAACAAGGCATATAATTCCTTTAAGTAGTTAACAACCTCTTCTTTTGGCATATTTTCCTGCGCCTTGCATTTGGCATAAACTTCCTGCAACAGATGTTCTTTTTTGTTTTCTTTGACCAAAGCAATCATGGCTTGAAAAGCGACAAAATCTTTTAAGCGACTCATGTCAATACCATAACAATCGGGATAGCGAATCTGAGGTGCTGAAGAAACAATTATAATTTTCTTTGGATGCAAGCGATCGAGGATTCGAAGGATGCTGGTTTTTAAAGTTGTACCGCGAACGATGGAATCATCCATCACCACGAGTGTATCTTTATCGTTGTTGATGATACCATAGGTAACATCATACACGTGGGCTACCATATCTTCACGGTGCTGGTCGTCGGTAATAAAGGTTCTTAGCTTGGCATCTTTGATGGCAATTTTTTCGCGTCGTGGTTTTAATGCAATCAGCTTTTTAAGTTTCTCCATATCCGGGTTGGCACCCATTTTTAAGACTTCCTGTACTTTGTATTCGCTCAGGTAATCGAGCACGCCATCAATCATTCCGTAGAATGCAGTTGCTGCTGTATTTGGGATATAGGAGAAAACAGTATTTTCGATATCATGTCCGATATATTTAAGCACCCTATCGGATAATAAATAACCTAGTTTTTTACGTTCCTTATAAATATCGCGGTCGTTGCCCCTGGAGAAATAAATGCGCTCAAAAGTACACTGGCGCACATTGGTGGAAGGCAATATATTTACCTCTTTGATACTTCCGTTTTTACGAATAATCAAGGCATTTCCCGGACCAAGTTCTTTAATCAGGTTGATATTGATATTGAAACCGGTTTGTATGGCAGGACGTTCGGAAGTTACCACTACCACTTCATCATCCTGGTAATAAAAGCAAGGACGAATACCATTCGGATCGCGCACTATAAACGAATCTCCATGTCCGATTAAACCCGCTAAAACATAACCACCATCTACATCCCGTAACGAACGGCGCAGAATATTTTCGATATTCATGTTTTCCCCGATTAACGGAGTAATTTCTTGGTTTCCGTGTCCTTCGCGTTTAAACTTGGTAAAGCAGCGTTGGTTTTCTTCATCCAAAAAATGCCCAATTTTTTCAAGCATGGTTATGGTATCCGCTTTTTCGCTGGGGTGTTGTCCTAATCCAATCAACACTTCAAAAAGCTCGTCGACATTGGTCATGTTAAAATTACCGGCCAGCATTAAGCTTCTGGTCATCCAGTTATTTTCGCGAATAAATGGATGACAAAGGTTTGATGCGCTTCCGCCGTATGTTCCATAGCGTAAATGACCCAATAAAACCTCACCTGCATATGGTGTATTGGCTTTCAGGTATTCCACATCTTTTAAATCCGACTTACTTCCCGAATCCGATATTTTTTTATCGATTTTACTGAAAATATCTGCGATTGCTCCACTTCCACTCGCTCGTTTGCGGTAAATATATTGTCGCCCCGTTACGGGATCAATTTTAATTACTCCCACACCGGCACCATCTTGTCCGCGGTTGTGTTGTTTTTCCATCAGGAGATATAGCTTTTTTAGGCCATAAAGCGCAGAACCGTATTTTTCCTGATAATATTCGAGGGGCTTGAGCAGGCGTATAAAAGCTACGCCGCATTCGTGTTTGATTGGATCACTCATAAAGGAGAGGCAAAGGTAAGGAAAAGATATAAGTTATGAGATATAAGATATAAGTTATGAGATATAAGATATGAGAGGTTTGGTGTTAATGATGAATTTTGGATGATGAATGATGAATGAATGATTGGATGTTTGAATGATGAATTATGAATGGCGAATGTCGATGAGCATTACGGCTCCTAATGACCAATGAACTAATGACCAATGAACTAATGACCTAATGACCAATCACCAACCCCCCTCACTTCTTTCCTTCCAAAACAATCTGGTCGAGCACTTTGGCGAAATCTTCGGGACCTTTATAACCGGCATCGAGCATGATGCGTTTTTTGGCAGGGAAAATATAATAGGTGGTAGGAAATCCGGTTGAATTTCCCTGGGTTAAAAAACCATATAACTGGCTACCGGAAAAGGATTCTGTGCCAATTTTATAAGATCGGTCGGTAATTTCGGGGTTAAATTTTACCGGGATAAACGACGCGTTAATTTTTTGGATAATTTCAGGTTTGGAATAGGTATCGCGGTCCATTTTTTTGCACCAACCACACCAGTCGGTATAGGCATCTACCAACAATATTTTTCCGCTCTTAACCGCCTTTTCATAACCTTCATTCCAGTCGAGCCATACCAGTTCTCCTGATTGGATAGTTTTTTCGGTTGTTTTGGGTTGTTGGGCAATGGCAAAATTCAACCATAACAACAAAACAATTGCCAATACGGAACGCATCAATTTCATCATGGAAAGATAACAACAAATATTATACCTAAAAACCCACATATTAAAATCTTTCCGTAAACGTTTATTTCTATAAATTCGCCATTCACTGCAATGTCCAACCAAAACTACGATTTACTGATCCAAAAACTAGATGCGTTTATTCGTAAATATTACAAAAACCAGCTGATAAAAGGCGGGGTTTATTTTGTAATAGGCGGGATTATATTGTTTCTTTTAGTGAGTGCACTCGAATATTTTGGACATTATAACCAACTTATCCGTGCCATATTGTTTTATCTTTTTGTATTGGGTACAGCCTTTCTGGCCGGAAAGTATGTTGCTATACCGTTGACCAGGTTATTTCGTATTGGAAAAATATTAGGATATGCAGAAGCATCGGTGTTGATAGGGAAACATTTTCCGGAAGTGAAAGACAAACTCTTAAACACCCTAGAGCTCAAGCAAAAGGCAGATGGCTTATTGGATGCATCCTTAATTGAGGCTGCAATTGCCCAGAAAACCAAACAACTCCATCCGGTTCCTTTTGTGGCTGCAATTGATTTGCGAAAAAACCTGCGTTATCTGCGTTATGCATTGTTGCCGGTAATTGCCTGCATACTTATTTACTTGATCGCTCCGGGCATGATATCCGATGGCACCATGCGGGTATTGCGTTACAACCAAACATTTATCGAGCCACCACCATTTGCTTTTTATCCGGTTAACGAATTTTTAGAAGCCGAGCAATTCAGCGATTTTGAGTTGGAAGTGGAAGTAAAAGGAAAGGAATTACCGGAAGAAGTTTTTGTAGTGCGCGAAGGAAACGCATTTAAAATGCAAAAGACCGATCCTACCCATTTTGTATTTGTATTTAACAGCGTACGCGAAAAGTTTTCTTTCGAACTGGAAGCAGCAGATTATACCAGCAAAGCCTATTCCGTTGAGGTGATATCCAAACCTCAAATTATGAAATACAGTGTTAGGCTTGACTATCCATCGTATCTAAATCGTGCCCACGAAACGATTCAAAACCCTGGAGACTTAACTGTTCCGGCCGGCACTGTTATCAACTGGAATTTTGTAACACGTAAAACCGATGAGGTTTGGTTAGGCTTTAATGAGAAAACCAGTAGCGCAAAACCCAATGGTACAGATGTGTTTACTTATTCCAGAAAATTATTTCAAAGCGCGAGTTTGTTTATACAGACGAAAAACAAAGAAGGAAAATTAAAGGACTCCTTGCATTATATGCTCGGTGTAATTCCGGATGCATTTCCTACCATCACGGTGGAAGAAAAAGAAGATTCGTTGAACCGGGAACAGAAATATTTTATCGGAGATATTGCAGATGATTATGGTTTAACAAGGCTAACATTCAACTATCGTTTACTCAAAAAGGATGCAGAAGAAACAGATAAACCGGAGTTGCAGGTAAAGGATTTGGCAATCGATGGCAAAGATAAAACGTACCGGTTTTACCATCAGATTTTGTTGCAAGAAACGGGTATGCAACCATCCGATGAGGTAGAATATTATTTTGAAGTATGGGACAACGATGGGGTGTTTGGACACAAGTCGGTAAAGTCGAAACTCTTTAATTACAAGGCACCCTCCGAAAAAGAATTGGAAGCAAAAAGCGAAGCGGATAAAAGCAGCATGAAACAAAACATGGAAGAGGCTATCAAAGAAGCCAAGACCATGCAAAAAGAATTAAAGGACCTCGAACAAAAAATGCTTGAAAAACGCGAGTTAACATGGGAAGAAAAGAAAAAGCTGGAGAAACTGATGGAACGACAAAAAGAATTGGCAGAGAAAGTTGAAGCGATTAAGCAGGAACAAAAAAGGGTATCGGCAGAAGAACGGGAACATAAAAAACAAAGCGAAGAAATTTTGCGTAAGCAGGAACAGATCGATAAAATGTTTAATGAAATTATGAATGAGGAGATGAAAAAACTCATTAAGCAAATGGAGCAAATGATGCAGATGCAGAACAAGGAACAGATAAAGCAAGAAATGGAGAAACTGGAATTGTCGAATAAGGATATAGAGAAAGAACTCGACAAAATGCTGGAACATTTTAAGGCACTGGAGGTAGAAAAGAAATTGGAAGAAGCATTGGATAAACTACAAAAATTGGAAGAGAAACAAGATGCTTTAAGCAAGAAAACAGAAAAGCTGGATCAAGATATAAAGTTGAATAATGCGGATAAAAAAGAACTGGTAAAAAAATTACAGGACGAACAAAAAGAATTGAGCGAACAGTTTAAGGAAGTGGAAAAACAAATACAGGATGCAACAGATAAGAACAGCAAACTGGAAGAACCAAAGAAATTAGAAGACACAAAAGAAGAACAAAAAGGAATTGAGGAAGACCAGAAACAAAGTGAAGAAGAACTCGAAAACAATGAACCGGAAAAGTCGGCAAAGGAGCAGAAAGAGGCAAAAGACAAAATGAAGAAGATGGCCGATAAGATGAAGAAAAGTATGGAGGAAGCAGAGGAGAAAGAGTTGGAAATTAATGCAGAGGCGTTGCGTGAAATACTGGAGAACACCATCCAATTAAGCAACGATGAAGAGAAATTAATGCAAGACTTTAAGTATGTAAGCAATTATAATCCGCAATATGTTGCAGCGGCAAAAACACAAAAAGATATTCGCGAAAACGCACGCATTATTGAAGATTCCTTATTGGCATTAAGCAAAAAAGTTCCGGAAATCAGTTCGTTTATTAACCGTGAAGTATCTAAACTTACCGACAACCTCGAAAAAAGTGTGGAAGGGTTTGGTACCCGCAATATCGAACAAATACGTACCACCCAACAACGCTCGATGATGCATGCCAATAATCTTGGTGTGATGTTAAGTGAGGTGCTCAAGCAAATGCAGGATCAAATGACTAGCAACAGCGAAGGCAAATCTGGCAAAACAAAGAAGCCGGGAAAAGGCAAGGGAAAAGGCAAAAGCATGAGCAGCATGAAAAAGATGCAGGAAGAACTGAACAAACAATTGCGGGAGGGATTAAACAAACAGGAAGGTAAAAAACCGGGAGATAAACCGGGAGGCGACAAATCAGGAGGCAAGCCTGGCGGAATGGGAAGTGAAGACTATGCACGCATGGCGGCACAACAAATGGCTATTCGGCAACAAATGCAAAAAATGTTGAGCGAAATGGGGACCAAAGAAAAAGAAGGATTGGGTGGCAATGCCAAATTACAAGAGATGCAAAAGTTAATGGAGCAAACAGAGAAAGAACTTTTCAATAAGCGAATGAGTTCAGAAATGTTGCGTAGGCAAGAAGATATTATGACGCGCATGCTGGAAAGTGAAAAGGCAGAAATAAAACAGGAACAAGATAAAAAGAGAGAAGCTGAGCAAGCCAAAGAAAAGCCACGAACACCTCCACCAACATTTGACGAATACCTGAAAAAGAAGAAGAGTGAAGAGGAGTTGCTACAAACTATTCCGACCGAGATGCAGCCTTACTATAAGGAAAAAACAAAAACGTATTTTAACAAAGCAGCAAAATAATATGAAACCATTTGGCATTGCAATTCATGGAGGTGCGGGAACTATTTTAAAGTCATTGATGACGGATGAGAAGGAAGCTATGTATACCAATGCTTTGCGCGAAGCTGTAGAGGCCGGAAACAAAATTTTGAAAGGAGGAGGAACTTCGATGGATGCTGTTGAAGCTGCAGTTATTTCTCTTGAAAATTTTCCTTTGTTTAATGCAGGAAAAGGAAGTGTTTTCACCCATTCCGGTAAACACGAAATGGATGCTTCTATCATGGACGGACTGACCAGAGAAGCCGGTGCTGTTGGTGGGGTAAGCGGTGTGCAAAATCCGATTGCATTGGCAAGGATAATCAAAGACAGGAGCGGCCATGTTTTCTTATGCGGAAAGGAAGCGGAACAATTTGCACAGGAGCAACATTTACCGTTTCAACCGGAAAGTTATTTTTATGAAGAAAGCCGTTATAAACAATGGCAGGAAGTGAAAGACACGGAAGGGTATCAACTGGATCATACCATTAAGAACGGAGAAGGAAGAAAATTCGGTACTGTTGGTGCAGTAGCATTGGATAAACATGGAAATTTAGCGGCAGCAACGTCTACGGGTGGCATGACCAACAAACGATTTGGCAGAGTTGGTGATACGCCTATCATTGGTGCAGGCACTTATGCAAACAACGATACATGTGCCATCAGTTGTACCGGACACGGAGAGTTTTTTATCCGTGCGGTTGTTGCATACGATATCAGTTGTTTGATGGAATACAAAGGCATGTCGTTACAAGAAGCCTGCAATTTTGTGGTGATGGATAAACTGGTAAAATTTGGTGGGGAAGGTGGATTGGTAGCGATTGACCGATTCGGGAATATTGAAATGCCATTTAACAGCGAAGGCATGTATAGGGCGATGAAGCGGGATGAGGGGGAAACGGTGGTGAGGATATATAAATGATGAATCACTAGTGTCCGGGGAAATTAAAAAATGAAAATATGGGGGTGCCCCTCCTGCGTCGGGTCGGGCTCTTCGCTGCAATCTTTTTTGAATACAAAAAAGGATTTCCGCTGCGATCCCTCACCCGGCAGCTGTCTCACCGGATACTTCAACTTAAATTGGAAACTTTTGTGAAACAATTGGATAACTATTTTGTGGTTTCTAATTTCAAAGTTTAAAATTTTTATCAAGTAAGCCTATTATCTATTAAATCAAGTCTAATCCTTTATCCATATTCTGTTCAAATGAATTTACAATATGTTATCCCGGACAACAATGATTATGAATGATGAATGATGAATGTTGGATGAAGAATGAATGGACGATATAATTTTGGATGAGTGCTAAGAAGATTTTGTAAGGATTTGGGTTTTGATTGTATGGGTGATGCAGGTGTCTGAGGTTCTCGAAGACAGCCGGATAGGAAGAAATGAGTAAATGAGTGAATGAGTAAATGATTGAATGTTGATTAGCGGCACGCGAATCAATCCCGCGCGATAAAAACAAGGAGGTACGACGTAGTTTTTACATGCGGGGATTGGATGTTGAATGATTCGTTGATTGCCGCGTGGAAAGTAACAAATCCAAATCTTTTAGAGGCAATTTTACCAAATTGGTTTTATACAAGTTACCTTGGGAATTCTTATAAAACCGCAATTGTTTTATCCTTTTAAACGAGGTTAAATGGGGAGGGCAAAGCCCACAAAACAAAATTTATACCGAAATAGTGGCATTTCACAATTAAAAACCGGTACTTTGAATCAAACCCTGTTGATATGAAAACTAAAAATTTACTCCTCAGCTTACTTGTTACTTTATTTATCGCATCGTGTACAAAGGAAGAAATTACTCCTTTCAACGACAGTGGTAATACTGCAAATTCCACAGAAGAACCGGTGGTTTTTGGGAAAAACGGAAAGCAAGTAAAACGAATTTATTCAGAATGGTTTACAGCAACATCTACCATCACACCTACAGAAATGGGCGTGTTTAATCCGGGAAGCGGAAACGGCAATGCAACACATATGGGTAAAGCCACCAACTACTTTAACCAAATGGTTACGTTTAGCAATGGCCAACCTGTTGGCTCTACTGCAGCTCCTGTTAACCAGTTTTTTGCAACAGAACTTGCAGCAGCAGGAATTACCAATGTGCCAAATTCGGTTAGTTCCATTACGTTTGATAACGACGGAAATTCGGTATGGTTTACTTCAACAACCGGAACAAATCTGAAGCCGATCAATGCCACAAAAGTGTTTTTTACTGCTAACCTCGATATCATCGGCGGAACAGGTAAATTTTATGGAGCAACCGGCAAAGTAATATTATCCGGTTTCTTCAACCCGCAATCGGCGAGTCAATCGGCGGTAATGCAATCGAGTGGTACGATAACGTACTAGGGTTTTCTGTAAGGTACGGATCGCGGTTCACTGTTAACGGTTGACAGTTCCCTAATCCCTTACTACTAATCACTTTTATTGCCACAGATTACACAGATTTCTAAAAATGGTATTTGCGTTTGGCATAAAGCCAAAATAGGATTACGGTTGACAGATAAATGTTAACTAATCCCTGACCCCTTTTTATAGCTAAAGATTTCAAACCCCAGAGGGGTGACATTATTGTAGAAAAACATAGAATCCGCAACCAGAACCCTGAAAGGGTGACATTATTGTTTGAATTTTTTAACCGCAAAGTGCGCAAAGATTTTCACCACAGAGTCACAGAGGACACAGAGTTTTGTATATGGACTTGCGTTTGGCATGAAGCCAAAATAGGATTGTTCTAATGTTTACGGTTCACTTACCCCTTACTACTAATCACTTTTATTGCCACAGATTACACAGATTTCTAAAAATGGTATTTGCGTTTGGCATAAAGCCAAAATAGGATTACGGTTGACGGATAAATGTTAACTAATCCCTGACCCCTTTTTATAGCTAAAGATTTCAAACCCCAGAGGGGTGACATTATTGTAGAAAAACATAGAATCCGCAACCAGAACCCTGAAAGGGTGACATTATTGTTTGAATTTTTTAACCGCAAAGTGCGCAAAGATTTTCACCACAGAGTCACAGAGGACACAGAGTTTTATAAATGAGCTTGCGATTGGCATGAAGCCAAAATAGGATTGTTCTAATGTTTACGGTTCACTTACCCCTTACTACTAATCACTTTTATTGCCACAGATTACACAGATTTCTAAAAATGGTATTTGCGTTTGGCATAAAGCCAAAATAGGATTACGGTTGACAGATAAATGTTAACTAATCCCTGACCCCTTTTTATAGCTAAAGATTTCAAACCCCAGAGGGGTGACATTATTGTAGAAAAACATAGAATCCGCAACCAGAACCCTGAAAGGGTGACATTATTGTTTGAATTTTTTAACCGCAAAGTGCGCAAAGATTTTCACCACAGAGTCACAGAGGACACAGAGTTTTATAAATGAGCTTGCGATTGGCATAAAGCCAAAATAGGATTGTTCTAATGTTTACGGTTCACTTACCCCTTACTACTAATCACTTTTATTGCCACAGATTACACAGATTTCTAAAAATGGTATTTGCGTTTGGCATAAAGCCAAAATAGGATTACGGTTGACGGATAAATGTTAACTAATCCCTGACCCCTTTTTATAGTTAAAGATTTCAAACCCCAGAGGGGTGACATTATTGTAGAAAAATATAGAATCCGCAACCAGAACCCTGTAAGGGTGACATTATTGTTTGAATTTTTAACCGCAAAGTGCGCAAAGATTTTCACCACAGAGTCACAGAGGACACAGAGGACACAGAGTTTTATAAATGAGCTTGCGATTGGCATGAAGCCAAAATAGGATTGTTCTAATGTTTACGGTTCACTTACCCCTTACTACTAATCACTTTTATTGCCACAGATTACACAGATTTCTAAAAATGGTATTTGCGTTTGGCATAAAGCCAAAATAGGATTACGGTTGACGGATAATGTTAACTAATCCCTGACCCCTTTTTATAGCTAAAGATTTCAAACCCCAGAGGGGTGACATTATTGTTTGAATTTTTAACCGCAAAGTGCGCGGAGATTTAACCGCAAATTGCGCAAAGATTTTCACCACAGAGTCACAGAGGACACAGAGTTTTATAAATGAGCTTGCGATTGGCATGAAGCCAAAAAACTAACCTACAGAATCACCCTAACTACTAACTATTGACTAATGCCTAATGCCTTCTGCCTTCTACAAGTACTAAACCGGCACCTCTTTGGTTGCAATGAATCGGTGCTCGAGCAGGTTGTAATGGTTTTCGCGGACCATAATATGTACGCGAAGGTTTTCAACGGCAATAGGTTCGCCGATATCTACATCGGTAATATTGGAATGACGAATATCTTTTCCATCCACGATAACCACAGCACCACTACCCACTACTTCGAGGTTGATTCCTTGGGTAATGATCACGCCGGTATCTTCTCCTAATCCGATGCCGGTGCATTGCGGATTGCTCGCTACAGCTTGGGCTAAACGGTTAAATCTGCCCCGTTTATCAAAGTGAGAATCGATTATGACGTTGGCGATAAATGCCAAACCGGTTGTTAATTTTACTTCGCCTTTTTGATGTGCCAATTCGCTTTTGCCTTGGAAAATCATGGTATTGCTCATTGCCATGGCTCCGGCGCTGGTCCCTGCTATTACAAAATCGCTTTCATTGTGGTATCGTTCGTGGAGGATCCGGTAAATTTCGGTGCCTCCAAAAATACTGGTTAAACGCAATTGGTCGCCACCACTAAACATCACACAATTGCAATTTTTAATGCGTTCAATAAATTCGGGATTGGCTGCGTCTTCACGTTTGCGGATTTCTATTATGCCAACATTGTTACATCCGATTTTCCCAAAAGCGTCGGTATAATTGGCACCCACTTCAACCGGAATAGAAGATGCGGTAGTGATAACTTCGATGCGTTTTTCAACCCCTCCGGTTTCGTCGACAATTCGTTTAAGAATGCCAAGTTCAAAGAAGTTTAAACGATTGCGTTGAATAAAACCTTGTTCTAAATCTGTGCCTTTATCTTCTGCCCCGCCAACAGAAATGAGCTTTCCTTTTGGTAATTCCAATATTCTTTGTTTATTATGGTTACAAGCGTTCAAATATAAATACTCTCCTTTTAAGTTACCAAGAAGTTATTCGCATGTTACGTTAATTGTATAAAATCGTCGCTTGGTTCACGGTTCACATGGTTCACGGTTCATGGATCACAGTTCACGGATACCAGTTTACGGATCACAGTTCACGGATCACGGTTCACTAACCCCTAACCCCTTTTCACTAATCACTTTAATAGCCACAGATTTCGCAGATTACACAGATGACAGATCACGATGAAACAGATCACAGTTAACTATTATCTAATCACTGACCCCTAATCACTGACCCCTTTTACTGCCACAGATTACACAGATTTTTGTAAATGAGCTTTTGTTTGGCATGAAGCCAAAAACGGTTCACATGGTTAACACGGTTCACTGTCAACGGTTAAATGTTCACTGTTGTCAACACCCGGATGACAGCTCACTAACCTCTAACCCCTTTTCACTAATCACTTTATTTTGCCTCAGATTACACAGATTTTTGTAAACAAGCTTGCGTTTGGCATATAGCCAAAAAATAATGACAACTGACTAATGACAACTGACTAATGCCTTCTGCCTCTTGCCTTCTAAAACGACAATTACCCCAAAACAACAACCTCTCCAACTTCTGCACCTCTTCTTCTTAACCGCAAAGCTCGCAAAGCACTTACTATGTTTTTAAGAACGCAAAGTTTAATAAAATGGACTCTCGTTTGGCATGAAGCCAAAAATGTTGCAATTGTTATGTATCTCTATTAACTAATCCCTGACCCCTAATTCCTAACCCCTTTTACTGCCACAGATTACACAGATTTTTGTAAATGAGCTTTTGTTTGGCATGAAGCCAAAAACAGTTCACGGATCACGGTTAACTAACCCCTAACCCCTTTTCACTAATCACTTTATTTTGCCACAGATTACACAGATTTTTGTAAACAAGCTTGCGTTTGGCATATAGCCAAAAAATAATGACAACTGACTAATGACAACTGACTAATGCCTTCTGCCTCTTGCCTTCTAAAACGACAATTACCCCCAAACAACAACCTCTCCAACACTCGTCCACCGTAGCTTTAGCGAAGGTGGAAACACCTCAACACTTCAACACCTATTACTAAAACAACAAGCACTTCTAAAAAGCATACCGAAACTTATTTGCCTGCAAAAGCTATGTTTTAACAAAATAATTCGTAAACTGCATATTGCTTTTTCTATCGTTAACCTAAAATTGATTACCCATGAAAATCCTAGACATTAAAGCTATGCGTGGCCCCAATTACTGGAGTGTTCGCCGTCACAAACTGATTCAAATGCGCCTGGATTTGGAAGAAATGGAACTGCATCCCACCAATAAAATTGCAGGTTTTAGCGATCGTTTGCAAAAAATGTTTCCTTCGATGTTTAGTCACCGGTGTAGCGAAGGTATACCCGGAGGATTTTTTAAACGCGTAGAAGAAGGCACCTGGATGGGACATGTTATCGAACATATTGCATTGGAATTACAAACGCTTGCCGGAATGAATACGGGCTTCGGACGAACACGTAGTACCGGCAAAGAAGGCGTGTACAATGTGGTGTTTGATTATATGGAAGAAAAAGCCGGCATATACACCGCCAAAGCGGCCGTTGCGATTGCCGAGGCGTTGATTGCAGGAAAGGAATACGACCTCACAGAAGATATCCAAAACCTGCGTATCATGCGCGAGGAAGAACGTCTGGGACCAAGTACAGGATGTATTGTGGATGAAGCGGTGGCGCGTGGAATTCCATATATAAGATTGAATAAAAATTCTCTGGTGCAATTGGGTTATGGGGTAAACCAAAAACGCATTCGTGCTACCATTGCCAGTACCACAGGAAGTATTGCAGTAGATATTGCTTGCGATAAAGAAGAAACTAAAAATTTATTGGAAGCCGCTGAGATCCCGGTTCCCAAAGGACGAATCGTATATGGGGAAGAAGGCATGCAAGAAGCAATTCACCGCATTGGATATCCAATTGTTACCAAACCGGTGGATGGAAACCACGGCAAAGGCGCTACCACCAATATTCGTACTTGGGAAGATGCCGTAAGAGGTTTAGAGGCAGCAAAAAAATACGGACGCGCTGTTATTGTCGAAAAATTTATCACCGGACTCGACCACCGCGTATTGGTTATCAATTATAAATTTGTTGCAGCTGCTATTCGCAAACCCGCAGCAGTTACAGGCGATGGCAAACATACCATACAAGAGTTAATTGATATTACGAACAAAGATCCTCGTCGCGGTTACGGACACGAAAAAACATTAACCTCTATCAAAGTCGATAATTTTACGGAAGATATTTTACAGAAAAACGAATTAACATTAGAGAGCGTTTTGCCTAAAGGCACCGAATTGTGGTTGAAACCAACCGCCAATTTAAGTACCGGAGGAACGGCAACCGATGTTACCGATATGGTGCATCCCGATAATATTTTTATGTGCGAGCGCATTGCCCGTATTATTGGATTGGATATTTGTGGTATTGATATCATGGCCGAAACGCTTAGCGAACCGGTTGCTACCAACGGTGGTGCAATTTTAGAAGTAAATGCGGCTCCGGGTTTCCGCATGCATATTGATCCGGCAGAAGGATTGCCGCGCAACGTGGCCGAACCGGTAATTGATATGTTGTATCCTCCCGGAAGTTCGGCACGCATTCCCATTATTGCGGTTGCAGGAACCAATGGAAAAACGACCACCACCCGTTTGATGGCGCATATGGTAAAAACGATGGGACATAAAGTTGGTTACACCACCACCGACGGCGTTTACATCCAAAACCAATTGATGATGCGTGGCGATTGTACCGGTCCGGTGAGCAGCGAGTTTGTACTGAAAGACCCAACCGTAGATTTTGCTGTTTTAGAATGTGCACGCGGCGGAATTTTACGGGCAGGTTTGGGATTTCACCATTGCGATATTGCCATTGTAACCAATGTAGACGAAGACCATTTGGGATTGCAGGATATTGATACGATTGAACAACTGGCTCGTGTTAAAGCGGTGGTTCCCGAAAGTGTGTTGCCAAGTGGTTATGCCATTTTAAATGCCGACAACAAATGGACGGCTGCCATGGCCAAAGACCTGAAGTGCAAGGTGGCATATTTTAGCATGGACGAAAATAATCCGGTAATTAAAAAACATACCGCAAGCGGCGGATTGGCGGCCATTTACGAAAACGGATATGTTACCATTTGCAAAGGCACCTGGAAAATACGGGTTGAAAAAGCAGTAAATATTCCTTTGACTTTAGGCGGAAAAGCAACGTATAATATTGGCAATATTTTACCAACGTTAATAGCAGGATTTGTACGCGAATTTAAAATTGAAGACATGCGTATTGCCTTGCAAACCTTTATTCCCGGTCCGGCACAAACACCAGGCCGCATGAATATTTTTAACTTCCGCAATTTTCAGGTGATGATTGATTACGCACACAATGCTGCAGGATTTACTGCCATTGCCGAGATGCTGAAAAAGTTTGATGCACGCCATGTTGGGGTAATAGCCGGCGTAGGCGATCGCCGCGACGAAGACACCACTGCCCTTGGCGAATTAGCAGCCACCATGTTCGACGAAATTGTAATACGCCAAGATAAAAATTTACGTGGCCGCACCGAACAAGAAATCATTGATTTGATTATGGCCGGTATCCATAAAATTGACCCGAAGAAAAAAGTAACGGTCATTAAAAAAGAAAGCGAAGCCATCGATTATGCGATTAAACATGCTACCAAAGGTGCGTTTATAACCATTTGCAGCGATGTGGTTCCGGATGCTTTGGATCAGATTATGAAGTTGAAGGAGGATGAGGATTTAGGGAAGATAGAGTTGGGGACGAGAGAAGTGGGGTGAGACGTAGGTATTGGTTGATATAATTGTTCGAGAATATGTACGTTAGTGGCAACCTTAATAGATATCAGCAAGACAATATTCAAGAAAATGACAAGCCTTGACGACATGATAAAATTGGCCCAGAAAAGTCAAAATATTGATAGAGGGTTAGGAATAAGCCGACAACTATCCGAAATAATGAAAGCTCAAGGAAGAGTTACTAATAATTTTAGTGGTCTTAGTATGATGACGGCTGTTGCAAAGGCCATGCAACAAAAAGAAAATTTCGCAAAAAGTATTGGATCGAAACTTGCTAAAAGTTTGCAACATCAAGAACGGTTTAGACAGAACTTAGGAGGCTTATCTTTAGCCGCTGACTTGGCTAAAAGCATACAAAAGCAACAAATGGCATTCGCCCCTTCTGCTTCTGCAATTGACGCCTTAACAAAGTCGATGCGATATGCTATTCCCCAAACAACTTTTGATGCTATAACATCAATAAACAGACAACACCAACAACTTTTTGGAAATCTTCGAAGCATAGCAGAAGCAAGTTCTAAAAATCAATCTGCATTCGCTAAAATTAATAATTGGCAGTTTGCTGTTAGTGGTATCTCTGGACAATTAGCTTCAATTGCAGCAACTCAAAGAAAATGGGATCTAATAGAAAACTTTGAAGAAATTACTGAAGAAGCCATTTCTCTAAATGGACGAATATTCGATAACAACGGAGTAACAAAAGAAGGATTAGATGACCTAAGAGCATTTTTTCAGAGAATTGAAATCAAGGTAGATAAAATCGATGCGGATGCTAATGCTTTGTTTTGGAAATTGTTGGCTTTGTTGAGTTTTATGCTTGCCGTAATGGGAGAAGCAAGAAATTGGTTACCTAAGCCTGAATATGCAACAAAGCAAGAAGTTGAATCATTAATCAAAGAACAATTTAGCGTTTACGAAAAGAAATTAAAAGAAGGGAAGGAATATAGAATAACTAACAGAGTTTGCTTCGTAATGTCAAAGCCACGTTTGAAGTCAATAGTAATTGAAAAACTTCCCGTAGCCTTCGAAGTAACAGTTTTGCAAGTTCATCATAAGTGGATTTATGTAAGCTACTTTAGCAAAAAAGACAACTTACCACAGACAGGTTGGATTATGAAGAAATACTTAGACAAACCAGAAAGATAATACCAGGCAGCCACTAACAGCGGTCTTGCGCCATTGCAGGTAACTCGTTTAAGTTGGGCATTTCGTTCCGCAATTTTTCTTATCTTATCTTGATAATTAATTGTTCCGCAGTCGGCACCAGCCCAAGGCCGCGGAACGTTTAGGCCAATACGCATTTGGAGACTAAGTAGTTTTTCATTACATTTGAGTATGCATATTGAAGAACCAAAGATTAAGCAGATACAGGAACTTTGTGAAGAAAACAGAGTCAAATCTCTTTATGCTTTTGGTTCTGTTACACGTGACGATTTTAATGGGTCATCGGATATAGATCTTGTTGTAGACTTTGAGGAAAAAGACCACTACACATACACAGACCTTTACTTAAATCTCAAGGCAAAACTAGAAACTTTGCTTAAGCGTCAAGTTGACTTACTTGAAGAAAGGGCTATTAAAAATCATCTTTTTAGTCGACAACTTGAAAATACCAAGGTTAAAATTTATGGATATAAACATTAAGACTTGGTTGTTAGATTTCCATAACATTAATGATTTTGGGGTTGTTCGATCCACCAATTAAATTGAATACAGGTTTAAAAAAAGAATTTGTTATGAGGACAAAATCTTCTCCGAAAACCCGCATCGGCCACATTTTGTTATCTCACTTATTGAATTAACAAAAACAAATAATTCCAAGTTTGACACCGCAAGCTGTATGCGATTATTTAAAAATCAAACGATTTTATATTTTACTATGAGTTGACTATTGACTTAACTTTGAAAGGATGGACAAATTGACCAAAGAACAACGAAGCAAAAATATGCAAGCGATTAAGGCAACAGGTTCCAAAATTGAAACTATATTAGCGAAAGAACTTTGGCGACTTGGCTACAGATATAGAAAAAACGACAACTCAGTTTACGGTAAGCCGGACCTTACCATGAAGCGATATAAACTTGCAATTTTTGTTGATAGTGAATTTTGGCATGGTAAGGACTGGAAAACCAGAAAACACGACCATAAAAGTAACCAAGACTTTTGGTTTACCAAGATTGAACGTAATATGCTACGTGATAAAGAAGTTAATCAACAATTGTTAAAAGATGGGTGGAAAGTTTTAAGGTTTTGGGGAGAAGACATATCTAAAAATTTGCGAAATTGCACAGACATAATTTTGATGGTAATAAATGAAATTAAAAGAGAATATAAAAATTGACGAGTTTGATGGAAAAAATTTTCAAATTCGATTAATTGAGCCTGTAGCTAGCAATCATAAAAAGGCTGTCGTTACTCATTATCTCCACAATATTGACAATGGAGTCGCAAAGCACTATAAAAAGGATGCTTTGAGATATATCAAAGAATACATGCAATTTCAGCAGGAAGAAAATAATCTTTCAATGGTTGCCGAAGATGCATTACAACAACTTTTGTTTGAAGTTAATGATGTGCCTTTTCCGACTCCAAAGGATTATAAATTTAAATTTATTGATTTGTTTGCCGGCATAGGCGGTTTTAGAATTGCAATGCAAAAACTGGGTGGTAAATGTGTATTTACTAGTGAATGGGATAGAGAAGCGCAAAAAACATACAGAGCAAATTTTGGTGAAGTTCCATTTGGTGACATAACTAAGGAAGAAACTAAAAAATTCATTCCTGACGGTTTTGATGTTTTATGTGCCGGTTTTCCTTGTCAAGCATTTTCAATTGCCGGTAAACGTGGTGGGTTTGAAGATACTAGAGGAACCTTGTTTTTTGATGTTGCAGAAATAATTAAGCGAAAAAAGCCGAAAGCAATTTTCCTTGAAAATGTTAAAGGACTGAGAAATCATAATAAAGGGGACACTCTTGCAAGGATATTAAGAGTTTTAAGAAATGATCTTGGGTATTATGTCCCTGACCCACAAATTATAAATGCAAAAGATTTTGGAGTCCCGCAAAATAGAGAACGAATTTATATTGTTGGATTTAGGAAAGATTTAAAAATTACAGAATTTGAATATCCGAAGCCTTCAAAGAAAAAAGTAACTTTCGCAAATGTTAAAGAGAAAAATGTTGTTCCAACACGGTACTACCTTTCTACACAATATTTGCAAACATTACATAATCATAGAGATAGACATGCAAGTAAAGGCAATGGGTTTGGTTTTGAAATTATTCCTGATAACGGAATTTCTAATGCCGTTGTTTGCGGGGGAATGGGGCGCGAAAGAAATTTAGTACTTGATAACCGGATTATTGATTTTACACCCGAAACTAAGATAAAAGGTGTAGTAAATCGGGAAGGAGTTCGCAAAATGACACCAAGAGAATGGGCAAGACTACAAGGCTTCCCAGACAAATATGAAATTCCTGTTGCAGACGCATCTGCTTACAAGCAATTCGGCAATTCCGTTGCAGTTCCTGCGATACAGGCGACTGCCGCTAAAATTTTAGAAGTGATTTTAGATAAATGAATAAATTAAACCAATTAGGTATAACAGTTGGAAAAGACAATAAAGCTGAGATGGTTTTTGATAGTTTGTTTCCAAGTTTTATGGCCGTAAAGTATAAAAAGCCATCGGATTACATTACTATTTATTGGGAGGCTTTTCAAAAACATCCTGAAGGCAACAACAATTTGAACGGAAAAATATTTGAATATATCCTTGCAACACTATTTGTGCGTGAAAATATTCTACCATTATATATGAGTGCCAAAGTTGCCTTTGTTCCTAATGTAATTTATGATATTATGTTTTATACTACTGAACGTGGACCTATATGTATATCTGCAAAAACAAGTTTACGGGAACGTTATAAACAGGCGGATCTTGAAGCAATCGCATTAAAATATGTTCACAGAAAAGCATTGAGTTATTTGGTAACACTTGAAGTCAATGAAGCAAAAAGTGTTAAAGCAAAAATTAAAAGTGGTGACGTCATCGGATTGGACAATGTAATTGTAGCAAAAAGTGGCGATTTCAATGATTTAATATATGAGTTAAAAAGTTATAAGTTCTCCGAACCACCTACTGTTAAGGTAATTGAGAGCAATCAAATAATTACAACAGAAAAGGTTCTTAACTTAAAATGACCAAAGAATGAGTAATAAAGTATAGTATTCAAACTCTTTTGTATAGTAAGCAACATAAAGGTCTAGTTATAAAGTCCCGATTTTAACAAAAAACCATTTTGAATTGAATAAGATCCGTTTACTCTTTATTCTTGATCGCATGATGTTTATAAAATTTGTAAAATCAAAAGTATAGCAATATTAAAGGCTATAAATAATCAAGAATAACTAATTATGATTATTCATATAAACCCTGATTAAATCACAACTTTTAAAAACTCAATATGAATTACAAAAAGGAATATCTCATTTGGGCCGAGAATAATTTAGATATACAAAGCACTACAAGACAGCAATATGTAACTTCAATTGAAAATTTATCAAAAATTGTAGGTTATAACATATTTGAACAATCGAATGTTGAGGTTATTAATCTACTTTATGTAGATTTATTAGAGGAACAAAAAAAAATAGGAGGTAAGTATTATGCAAAAGTAAGGCCCTCTTTATCATTGAAGGGTTGGTACTCTGCTTCAATAAAAACATACTTAGACTTCTTAAATGAAAGGGTGAATTTGGCTAGTACTATTAACGTAAACTTTGATTATACAGATTTTCAAATTGACTCGGACAAAGCAGGCTTAATCTTCTCCCCTCAACTAATCCAACGTTTTATAGCATCATTATGCACAAAACCATTTGTAATTTGCAGTGGCCTTTCAGGTTCTGGTAAAACAAAATTAGCACAAGCGTTTGCTCAATGGATTAGTGAAAGCGAAAAGCAATATAAGATTATACCAGTTGGGGCTGATTGGACGAATAGAGAGCCTCTATTGGGTTATCCAAATGCGTTAGCTAAAGAAGAATATGTGTGTCCTGAAAATGGTGTATTAGATCTAATGATTAGAGCAAAAACCGAGTTTGATAGATACTTGGCTGGTGAAACTAAAATTCTAAAACCTTACTTCTTGATTTTAGACGAGATGAACTTGAGTCACGTAGAGCGATATTTTGCTGATTTTTTAAGCACTATGGAATCAGGAGAAGACATACCACTTCACAAAATAACACCTACATCTAAACAGGATGGCGAAACGGTCACAATTCCACAGTCTTTAAAACTACCCAAAAACTTATTCATTATTGGAACCGTAAATATTGATGAAACCACCTACATGTTTAGTCCAAAAGTATTAGATAGAGCAAATACAATAGAATTTAGGTTGACTGAAGAAGATTTGTTAAAATTTATCGATAGTGGTGTTAAACTTGACATGGATTTATTAAAGGGGCAAGGAGCAAATATGTCTAACGGCTTTATGCAAATGGTTTTTCCTAATAAGGAGGAAGAAGACGAAAAATTCAAAGAAGAAAAAGCCTTCTTAAAGTTATCAAAAGCAGATTTGAAATTATTCTTTTCTGAATTAAAAAAATCAGGGGCTGAATTTGGTTATAGAACTGCAAGTGAAATTGGAAGATTAATGTATATGCTAAAAGAACTTGGCGAATCAGGCGACAACTTACTTGATATTGCCATAATGCAGAAATTGCTTCCAAAATTGCATGGTTCAAGAAACAAGCTTACAAAAGTACTTCCCATCTTAGGTGGTTTTTGTTTGACAGACAATTCAAAAATTAAAGAAGATTACTTGGATAAATTCGTAAGTAATAGTTTAACCGAGGTTGAACTTAAAGCTGACACAAACATCAAATACAAAATATCATTCGAAAAAATTTGCAGAATGTATAAAAATGCAGTTGAAAATGGATTTGCAAGTTACGCTGAAGCATAACATCATTGATTATGATAAACCTATCCGAAAATAACATGTTTTATGCACGAATTATTGATTTGTTGCAGGCTGCCAGAACCAAGATTGTGCTGGTTGTAAACCAAACGATGGTTCTTACTTACTTTGAAATTGGTAGGATTATAATAGAAGAAGAACAGAAAGGTAAAAACAGAGCAGAATACGGGAAAAAACTTTTGAAAGGATTATCCACTAAGCTAACGAAAGATTTTGGCAGAGGATACTCTGTTGATAATCTTGAAAATATGAGAAGGTTTTATGTAATTTACTCAAAATCCGAGACAATGTCTCGGATTTCTTCAGAAAACATTTCCGAGATAATGTCTCGGAAATCTGAAAAAGCAATGCATCAGACAGCGTCTGCTATATTTAGCTTAAGTTGGTCGCATTATTTGATATTAATGAGAATTGAAAATGAAGAGGAACGTAAATTTTATGAAATAGAAGCCACAAAAAACAATTGGAGTGTAAGGGAGTTGCAACGTCAATATGATTCAGCCCTATATACCCGGCTTGTTTTAAGTAGAGATAAAATAAAAATAAAAGAGCTTTCTGAAAAAGGACTAATAATAGCCCAGCCTGTGGACGCTATCAAAGACCCTTATATTTTAGAATTTCTTGGCTTGCCCGAACATTCCACTTATTCAGAAAATGAGCTAGAAAATCAAATTATAGACAAGCTCGAAAACTTCATATTAGAGTTGGGCAATGGCTTCACCTTCGTTGGTCGACAAGTTCGATTTACTTTTGATGAAGAACATTTTAGAGTTGATCTGGTCTTTTACAATCGCTTACTTAAATGCTTTGTATTGATAGACTTAAAAATTGGGAAACTCAAACACCAAGACCTTGGTCAAATGCAGATGTATGTAAACTATTATGACAGGCATGTAAAGCTTGATGAAGAAAATAAAACCATAGGCATAATTTTATGCAAGGATAAAAAAGATACTATGGTAGAAATTACACTCCCCGAGCACAACAAACAGATTTTTGCTAGTAAATATGAATTAATTCTTCCTAGTAAAAAACAATTGCAAGAGCTCATCAATTCTAACAAATAAGGCATGTCAAATTACATAAGTTGTGCTACAATAGAAATTGACTTAAAGCATATCCATGCAGGTTTAGTTCTAACTATTGATGCTAAACAAAACAACACTTTATTTGATGCCACTAACGCTGAGCAAGAAGGAGAAGCCCGATATCAAATAAAAGAAGGGTGTGCTTATGATTATGAGTTTTCAGACCCAAAATATTCCTTTAAAAAGACAGATTATATTCAGCCACATAGCAGAAAGCAACATATAGGAATTATTTCGCCTAATATTTATGTTGGTGCTTTAACATTTGAAATCATTCATATAGAAGGAATAGGCAATTCTCATAAAATTATATTAGAAGTACAATCAGTGAAATCAGATTATAGAACGGATTACCGATATATGCTTGAGTGTATTACTGAAAAATGCACTGACCTAATTATGCAAATTGATTCACCAATCACTCAGCATTTTGAAACAAAATTTGATACGGATAGTCAAACAGTATATCAACGATTTTCGTTTGTAAAATCATTAATTGATTCGTTAGAATTTGAAGAAGCAATACAAAAAATAGTTTCTAACCCAACTACCAAATGGGAAAAGGAACATGAAGAAAAAGACATCCGTAGAATACGTAGATTTAATCAAAAAAACATAAAACAGTTGGTTACAAAAAGTAACCGAATTGAAATAAGTTGTGATCATTTTCTAAATAAGAGTTACGGTCTAACCTCGATTCCTACTAAAATTGATAGTACACGAAAATCCGAATCTGTTGATACAGCTGAAAATCGTTTTATTAAACACGCTTTAGAAGAATTTCTTTTTTTCTGCGAAAATTGCGAACAAAAATTTGAAGATTATTCAACTGCAAAATTGGAATCAAGATTGTTAGCTACAAAAATCTCCACTTTTTTAAATCAAACTTTTTTCAAACAAATATCAAGACCAAGTTCCTTAAAGATAAATAGCCCGGTACTTCAAAGGAAAAACGGGTATAGAGAGGTTTTAAATTCATGGTTGAAATTTGACTTGGCAGCCAAGTTAATTTGGAAAGGTGGAGACAATGTATATGACGCTGGCAAAAAGGATCTTGCTACACTTTACGAATATTGGTTGTTTTTCGTCTTATTAGATTTATTAAAAGAAGTATTTGAAATTGAACCTAAAAGTATTGCGGAATTAATTCAATACGATAAGGGACAGTTGTCACTTAATTTGAAACAGGGAACAGCAATAGCTTTGAAAGGTGTTTACAAATCAATGTCTAGAAATTTGAATATTCAGTTTTCTTATAATCGTTCTTTTGGTGGTGGTAAAAAATTTCCAAATTCCGGAAGCTACACTACTACTCTTCGACCCGACTATACTTTATCCATTTGGCCCGAGGAAATTGAGGAAACTAAAGTGGCTGAAAAGAAGGAATTAATTACACACATTCATTTTGATGCTAAATACAAGGTCAAAGATTTCTATGAGTTAATTTCTAAATCAAAAGGTGGGGATTTAACAGAGGAAGAAAATATTAAGCTAATTGAAGAAGAAGTCGAAGAGGTAAAGAAAGGAACATTTAAGAATCAGGATTTGCTTAAAATGCATGCCTACAAAGATGCAATTAGACGAACTGGTGGTGCTTATGTTTTATATCCTGGTGAAGGCAAGAATGATCCCTTTAGAGGTTTTCATGAATTGATTCCCGGCTTGGGTGCTTTTGTTATTAAACCCAATAAAAACGATGAGGATAAAGAACATTTAAAAAGCTTTATTAAAAAAGTCATAGCAAATTTTACTGATAGAGCCTCTCAAAGAGAACATACGGCAATCAAAGTTTATGATATTCACAAAGCAGAAAAGGACGATACCAATGTTGTACATGAGCCTATGCCCGAATACTTAGACTCGTCGAAAAACGAAAAATTAATACCAGACGAAACATTTGTATTAGTTGGTTATTGCAAAGATCCTCTAAATACAAATTGGTATAAAAAAGAAGGGAAATATAATTTCAGAATGGATGACGACAAAGGGTCGTTAAGTTTAGAAAACAATGTTGTAAATGCTAAATATTTACTCTTAAGAGAATCAGGCAAAGAGACAGCAAGTAGAATTTTTAGAATAAAAAGCAAAGGCCCAAAAGTCTATAAAGGAACTAGCTTGGTTGGCTATAAAACTAACGATCTTAAAGACTATTATTTAGTAATTGAAATAGAAAAAGAAGAAAGTACTGACTTTAACGGAGCTAGTTTTAATTTTAAAAATTTAGAAAAATACAAAGAAATTAAATCAAAAAATAATCATGTGACTACAGCAGGAATTCCATTTGCAGTAACCTTAACAGAATTAATGAAAGAGAAAGTAAAATAGCCAAAGCCGTCCTAAAAGAATTTTATTTTACATTTCCAACCCTTCAAAAAAAACATAACTCCCAGCCATTAATATCTATCCTCAATTCAAATAGAACTTCAGGATCTGAAAAATTAGTCAGGATTTTCGCAGTTATATTTATTTCGTAGATTGCCTGAATATTCTTTTTGTTACTTGCTCCAATAAAACGTAAAGATTGAAGTTAAGAGAAGTTTTAAATCACCTCACCACCTTCCCCATCATCCTTTTCTCCCCGCATTCAATTTCCAGCATATACATACCGGAAGGGAAACCGGATAAATCGATTTCAGAAGCATGGGTTGCAGTTAATACCACCGCACCAAGTTGGTTGATCACTGTAATTTTGGTGATGGTTAAATGTCCGGTTTGCACCGTTATTTTTCCGTTGGTTGGGTTGGGATAAATTGAAATATTATTTTCAATGGAATTGTTTTCTATTCCAACACCTATCGAACATAAGCCCGTTACCTTAACTGGAGTCGACTTACTGATGGTAGTTCCATCGCCTAATTGTCCGCCATCACTATTTTTCCCTACCGCCCAAACGGTGTTGTCGTTTTTCAAGAAAAGAGAATGATTACCACCAGCAGATATTGCGATGATGCCAGTAAGATCTTTTACTTTTAGAGGAACTGAGTGATCTGTTGTTGTACCATCGCCAAGTTGGCTATATTGATTGCCTCCCACCGACCAAACTGTTCCGTCACTCTTCAAAAAAAGAGAATGTCCCCACCCTGCTGACACAGCTATTATTTCAGAGAGACCACTTACTTGTACAGCAGTTGATTGATAATCCCCAATATCCCCGCCTGTTCCATCACCAAGTTGTCCCCACCAATTCTCTCCAACCGCCCAAACAGTACCATCATTCTTTAGGAAAAGAGAATGACTACCTCCTCCAGCGGAAATGGCAGTTATTCCAGAGAGGCCGCTTACTTTAACTGGTGTTAATTTATCAATTGTTGTACCATCGCCAAGTTGTCCGTAATAATTATGTCCAACCGCCCAAACAGTGCCATCATTCTTCAGAAAAAGAGAGTGATATGCTCCAGTAGCGACTTCAATAATTCCTGTGAGAGCAACTATTTGGATTGGAGTAGATTGACTAACAATTGTTCCATCGCCTAGTTGGCCATTTAAATTTAAACCAACCGCCCAAACAGAACCATCATCCTTCAAAAAAAGTGAATGAGCCCGTCCGCCCGCGGCTGCAATTATTCCTGTAAGGCCAATTGCCTTTGCAGGAATAGATTTATTAATTGTTGTTCCATCGCCAAGTTGCCCAGGACCGTTCTGACCACATGCCCATACAGTACCGTCATTTTTCACAAAAATAGAATGATGTTCTCCTGCTGCTACCGAAGTAATTCCGGTGAGGCCACTAACTAGAACAGGTGTTGGTGAACTAATCCAAGTTCCATTGCCAAGTTGTGCATCGTTACCTTTTCCCACTGCGTTAGCTAGCCCGTCTGAGCAGCTGTAAATGGAATGATAACCTCCTGCAGCGATAATCTTTTTAACCGGATCCGGTGGCTCAAAGCTAGTAATATTAACCATCGCTGAACCAATTCCGCATGCGTTGATATCAGTTACCATTACTACATATTCCCCATTCTGTGTAATGGTTATGGAGCGGGTTGTAGTGCCTAAAATTTCTTCCATATTCAGAAACCATCGGTAGGCTAAACCTTCAGAAGCAGTTAAGATATTTCCATTGACAGTAATGGTTGGTATTGTAATGGTTTTAATATCTAAAGGACTTCCATTATCCGTTCCAATCGTTGGTGGATTATTGGCAATTACCCGAATCCGGTATTTGGTTCCAGCTGCAACGGTAATTGGAATAGTAGCATAAATTGTACTTGGAGTTTGGCTATTAATGGATCCAATATTTTCTGGATTTAAAAAGCTACCTGTTGAATCACTCAATTGTGCGGTGAAAGTATTTCCGGTAAGAAAAGCACCAATGATGCTAAATTCAACATTAACGGGTTCACCGATGCAGAAAGAAGAATCTGAATCGGATAAAGTTGTAATTGAAGGATTGGAAATGTTTATGGTTTGTGTCGTCGAAGTAGCCCAACAACCATTTATATCTGCAATGGATACACTATAATTACCATCTTTTGTTACCGCATAAGTTTGTGCATTTGCACCGGTTATTGCAGTATCATTATAATTCCATTGATACGTATGTGCAGTTGATGAAGTTAAGACAACACCACTAATGGTAAAAGTTGGGGTTGCAGGTTTTTCAATACTTAAATTATAATTGTTTAGAGAACCGATAACCATTGGATTACTACTAACGACTCTAATGCGATAGGCAGAACCTGCATTAGCAGTTTTTGGAATAATTGCCTGAATGTTTCCGGAAAGGGTATTGGTGATGGTTCCAATATTAATTGGTATGGTAAAGTTGCCAAGGCTATCGCTTAATTGTGCTGTAAATACATTTCCGGGATTAAAAACACCGGCTGTAGTATAGGGTACAATTAACGATTTACCGGGGCAACAAAACTGAGGGCCAAGAGAACCTGTATAAATGGCAGGAGTTATATAACTACCGGCCTTAACTAACCAGAAGTCATAAATACCTTTTGCTACTTGTGATTTTTCACCGGATATTCCGGATGTAGAATAGCCTCCTATTATGTATCCCCCATCTGAAGTTGGCATTACTGTTTTTAAATTGTCATCATTGTTTCCTCCAAATGCGTTATCCCATTGTTTCATTCCAACCGAATTCAATTTTACTATCCAATAATCAGCCGAACCGCGTGAAGTTATGTTTCTGTCGCCGGTACTATCCGACGATGAAGATCCTCCGAGCACATATCCTCCGTCGATAGTTTGTTCAATGGAGTAAAGGTTATCATTTAAAGTTCCACCTAATGTTGCGTCCCATTGAAAAGAGCCGGTACTCGATATTTTAACAATCCAATAATCATCTGATCCTTTTGAGTTTTGTGTTTTATTACCCGAGATAATAGAATTGGATTGCCCACCCAGTATAAATCCTCCATCTGACGAGTTTTTCATTGCAGATAACGCATCATTTCCTGTACCACCAAAAACCACATCCCATTGTTTTACGCCACTGCTGTTAATTTTAACCACCCAATAATCATTGCCGCTGCTGCCAACTTTATTCTTGGTTTTATCTCCGGAAAGTATGGATAGAGAGGAACCTCCCAACAAGTATCCTCCGTCGTTGGTTTTTATTAATGAAGACAAATAATCTTCGAGATTTCCTCCAAACCGCTTATCCCATTGTTTTACGCCGAGGCTGTTAACTTTAACCAACCAATAATCCGCCGATCCCTGGTTGGATTCTGTTCTGTCGCCTGAAATTGCTGAATAACTTCTACCTCCAAGCAAATACCCTCCATCTGAAGTAGTAACCATATCCAACATTTGATCGTCTTGGTCACCTCCGTAACGTGCATCCCATTGTTTTACACCTGCGTAGTTCAATTTTACAATCCAATAGTCATAACCACCTCTGTTGTTTTGTGATTTATCACCGGAAATTCCCGACATCGACCAACCCCCAACAAGGTAACCCCCATCTGCAGTTTGGATAATTTTTGAAGCGCTTTCATTTCCACTGCCTCCTAATAAATTATCCCATTCCTTAACGCCGGAACTATCCAATTTTATTATCCAATAGTCAGCACCGCCTTTTGAAGAATCGGTCACATCACCGGATGCACTGGTTGTTGAAACGCCACAAACGATATAACCGCCATCAGTAGTTTGAAAAGTATGATATAGGATATCATTCCCTGTACCTCCCAAAGTAACGTCCCATTGTTTTACCGGTGCTTGTGCAACAACAACCGTGGAAAAGAAAAGGCAAAAAGACAGACAGGTGAGAAAAAGTTTCTTCATGGTAATTGAAATTAAGTGCGTTAAAACAAGGTAAAGGAAGGAGACTAGTAAAAGTATATTCAAATCTAATTTATCCTATCATTCGCTTGAACAGCCCAATGATAAAATAAATAATATGGATACAATATAGGGTTTATTATATTTAAGAGGTTGATTAAAATTCTCAAGCCACTATTTTGAGTTTGTTAAAATTAACTAACTTGCAAATATGTTAACCAAGGTCGAGATAGAAACCAAATTGCAGCATTTGAAGCCAGAACTTGCAAACAAGTTTCATGTGAGCCGTATTGGGTATTTTGGATCTTTTGTAAAGGGCCAACAAACCGAAACTAGCGACTTAGATTTATTGGTTGAATTTTCGGAACCCATCGGATGGGAGTTTTTTACTTTAGAACATTTTTTAGAACAGTCTTTTGGTATACCCATTGACCTTGTAACGAATAATGCACTTAAAGAAAGACTTAGAGAATCCATACTTAAAGAAGTTAAATATATTTGAAACCCAACGAACGCGACCCGGTTTAATAGTTTGTTTTATTAGCAATTCCTGGGCTGCTGAACTTTCCAAATAATAAGTTATACGCATAGTTTAATCTATTCGTACTATTTTTTGGCATATTTCGTTATTTCATGAAATTCCTCTCATCCAAATTGTTAATTATTCACTTTATGGAAAAGATAATACACTTCATTTGCTTGTTAAGTCTATCCATTTCCCTCTCCGCCCAAGAATCCCCCGGCAATTTTATCGCAGATAAAAAAACCGGCTGTACCGTTTGGTATAAGCATACGTTTGCAGAAGACAGCATCATCTGGTCGGGGGGCTGTAAAAACAAGCTGGCAGAGGGAGAAGGCGTTTTGGTTGGATTTACCAAAGGCAAGGAAACTTCGCGGTATACAGGAAACATGATGAAAGGCAAACCACATGGACAAGGTGTGTTTGTATTTGGCAACCGCAAGTTGCAGGGAAATTTTTTCGAGGGTGAATTGTTGGATTTGGATGGGAAGTTATTGTCACGATTGTACCGGCATGTGGTTTCGGAAAACGACAGTACCGATATGTATGTGGGCGATAACAACAACAAACAATTGTACTACCATGCTTTGGTTCCTGAAGGAAATGTAAAAGGTGCATTGGTATTGATGCCCGGCACATGGGAAACGACAGAGCATTTGTTAAGTAGCACCAAAGCTTTATGTGAGATGGCCTATAAAAACCAACTGGTGGTTTTGGCTTTGTCGGTTAACCAGCGATTGGCATTAACCGACCAAGTAATCGCATTAATGAATACCATGTTGAGCGATGCAACCAAACGGTATGCAATTCCGAAAGATAAAATTGCCATGGGCGGTTGGTCGATGGGCGGATTATTTAGTTTGCGTTATACCGAACTGGCAAATGAATTTCCAAATAAAACAGCGATTAAACCGGCGGCAGTATTTAGTGTGGATGGTCCTTGCGATTTGGAAAATATTTATACCATGTTTCAACGGAAATTAAAAAAGAACCCCGAAGCCAACGAACCTTTGTATGGCATTCGGGAACTGGAAAAATATTGTGGTGGCAGTCCGGATAAAGCAAGAGACAGATACGAGTACTATTCGTGTTATTCAAATGCCAAGAGCAATGGTGGCAATGCAGCTTATTTAAAAAATACGCCTACACGAATTTATTGCGATGTAGATCCGGTTTGGTGGATGCAAAACCGCGGAGTGGATATGTATGATATGAATGCCTTGGATCAAACTGCCATGATTATGATGTTGCAACAAATGGGAAATCCAAAGGCGGAGTTCATCAATGCCTTCGGAAAAGGGTATCGCATCGAAGGAAATAGGCATCCGCATTCGTGGTCGATTTTGGATGCAGAGGAAATTTTGGAATGGATTTTTAAGTGCTGGGTGTTTTAGTGCTTAGTGTTTTAGTTGGGTTGCCCACCTTCGCTAAAGCTACGGTGGACGAGTGTTGAGGTGTTAAAGTGTTGAGGTGTTGAAGTAGGAGTGACTGCTTTTTTGGTAATTATCCTATTAGAAGGCAAGAGACAGAAGGCAGGAGGCATTAGTCATTAGGCAGAAGTCATTAGTCATTCAGTAGTTATAAGTTTTAAGATATAAGTTATAAGTGAATCTTATAAGGGTCATTCGTTATTCTATTTTGGCTTCAGTGAACCGTGAACATTTTTTGGCTTCATGCCAACCGATTGCTCATTTATAAAACTCTGTGTCCTCTGCGTTAAAAAATCAAACAATAATGTCACCCTTACAGGGTTCTGGTTGCGGATTCTAAATTCTTCTACAATAATGTCACCCCTCTGGGGTTTTTAAATCTGTGTCCTCTGTGCCTCTGTGATGAAACTCTTTGCGATCTTTGCGGTTTAAGAAGAGGTTATCAGTTATCGGTTGTCAGTTCACAGTTATCGGTCGACGGATCACTGAATCGAGAAAGTTTTCATTAAACAAATAAGTAACTTTTTTGGCTTCATGCCAAACGATTGCTCATTTATAAAACTCTGTGTCCTCTGTGCCGCTGTGGTGAAACTCTTGGCGTCCTTTGCGGTTTATGAAGAGGTTATCAGTAATCGGTTATCAGTTCACAGTTATCGGTCGACGGTTCACTGAATCGAGAAAATTTTCATTAAACAAATAAGTAACTTTTTTGGCTTCATGCCAAACGCAAGTTCATTTATAAAACTCTGTGTCCTCTGTGCCGCTGTGGTGAAACTCTTTGCGCCCTCTGCGATAAAAAAATCAAACAATAATGTCACCCTTACAGGGTTCTGGTTGCGGTTTCTATATTTTTCTACAATAATGTCACCCCGATGGGGTTGGGATATTGGAATTTAATCTGTGTTATTTAAAGTGATTAGTTATAAGGGGTCAGGGGTTAGTGAACTGTTAACTGTGATCCGTTATCGTTTATTGGCTTCATGCCAACGAGAGGTATTATTTTAAAAAATCTGTGTAATCTGTGGCTATAAAAAGGGGGTTAGTACTTAGGGGTCAGTGATTAGATAATAGTTAATTGTGATCTGTTTCATCGTGATCTGTCATCTGTGTAATCTGCGAAATCTGTGGCAAAAAAGGGATTAGTGATTAGGGGTCAGGGGTTAGTGAACCGATAACAGTTAACCGTTGACGGTGATCCGTTAACTGTGATCCGTCAACCATTCTCCCTTTTTAATTATACTTGAAACATGAATCACATCATGTATAAACTTGCCACCGAATCGGATGCGAAATTGTTGGCAGAATATCGATTGCGTTTTGCACAGGAATTATTAGGTGTGCAACCACCCGAAAAAACAGCTGTATTGCTTAATCAACTGACCAATTATTTTGCGAAACCCTTTTCGGAAAGCGGATGTATTTCTTTTATTGCATCAGTTGGGAATGAAGTTGCCGGAATCGGTACCGTGCATATAAGGGAGCTGCCGGGCAACTATAAAATCCTAAGTGGCAAATGGGGTTATATCATGAATATGTATACCGTTCCTGCGTTTCGTAGAAAGGGGATTTGCAAAGGTATTTTACAATGCTTAACAGATGAGGCAAGCAAATATGGCGTTGAAGCATTTGAGTTGCACGCCACCGAGGAAGGAGAATTTGTATATAAGTTAAGTGGTTTTAAATTGCACCAGGAACCTACTTACCGAAAATTTATTCAATCGCAATGAAATATTATATCGAAACAGAAAGATTGTTATTACGTGATATACTTCCAGAAGATGAAGAAGCTTTTTTTGCTATGGATTCGAATCCAATTGTTCATACATACTTAGGCAATAAACCCGTAACCACAATCGAACAAATCCGAAACGCAATTGCTTTAATTAACCGCCAATATCAGGATAACGGTATTGGTCGTTGGGCCGTTATCGAAAAAAGCTCCGGAAATTTTATAGGCTGGAGTGGTTTGAAGTTTGAAAAGGAAACGGAAAATAGTTTGCCTACTTACTACGATTTAGGTTACCGTTTAAACCCGGATTATTGGGGAAAAGGGTATGCGACGGAATCGGCAAAAGCGGCATTGGAATATGGTTTCACGGAATTGAAATTGAATGAAATTATTGGTAAAGCACATATTGAAAACAAAGCATCGCAACATGTTTTACAAAAATGCGGACTCCTTTTTGTGGAACAAATTATTTCGCTTGAGCGGGATTGCTATCGGTATCGGATGATAAAAAGCGAATGGGAAAATTTAGTCAACCGTTAATTATGGAAATTAAACCCACATATACCTATTCTCTCGAGGGACAAGAATCAGAACGATTGCTTTACCGCAGAATTACCGAAGAAGATTTTGATACTTGGTTGCGATTTTGTGCGTATCCGGATTCATTGAAATATATATTTTCACCGATTCAGTTGGAAGAGGTAGATCCTGTAGCTCGTTGTAAGATATGGTTTGATAAAGTATTTCACCGATACTCCAATGGATTGGGAGGAATGAATGCGCTCATTGAGAAAAGCAGCGGTGCATTTGTTGGTCAGTGTGGTTTGCTGATACAAACGGTTGAAGAAAAAGAAGAATTAGAAATTGGTTATTCGTTGATGCCGGAATTTAGAAACCAAGGTTATGCAATTGAAGCAGCCAAAACTTGCAAAGAATTTGTCTTTGCAAACAACTATCGCGAATCTTTAATTTCGATGGTGCATGTCGATAATATGGCCTCGGCAAAAGTGGCAATGAAAAATGGAATGGTGTTGGATAAAACGATAAACCATCATGGAGATCCTGTAAATATTTTTAGGGTTTATAGGGGATAGTGATGAGGGGTAAGTGATTAGGGATAAGGGGTAAGTGATTAGGGGGAAGGGATAAGTGATTAGGGGTAAGGGATAAGGGATGAGTGATTAGGGAAGGAGAGAGAGTGGGTTTTTAGATTGATTGAACGCAACAGAAAAACTTGATGGTAAATGGAACGAATAGTTTAATTTCTTTAAACAGATAGATATAGAAAGTATGCATATACATCAGTACAAAGTATCCACTACCTGGGAAGGCAATGGAAACAGCAATATTAAAACGTACGATAGAAGCCATTCTGTTAAAGTTGCAGGTAAACCGGATTTGCATTTAACAACCGACAATCCGCATGTTGGTGATAAATCCAAACTCAATCCCGAAGATTTGCTGGTAGCAGCCATATCGTCGTGTCATATGCTTTCCTATTTATATGTTTGCGCTCTCGAAGGAATTGTGGTGCTATCGTATACCGATGAAGCAACCGGAATAATGGAAGAAAAAGAAAGTGGGGGTGGTAGTTTTAAGGAAGTGGTATTACATCCTGTATGTAAAATTGCAGATGAATCAATGATTGAACAAGCGATTGCCTTGCACCATAAAGCGCATGAAATTTGTTATATCGCAAACTCAGTTAATTTTGAGGTAGTGTGTAAACCAATTTGTACCAAAGCATGATTGAAAATGCCATTCAACGATTAGAAAAAATTATCCGTGAGGTACCGCGTAAATTATTGCAGATAAGCAAAGAGGATTTTGAGGCGAAACCTAATCCCTTAAAATGGAGCAAGAAAGAAATTCTTGGTCATTTGATTAATAGTGCTGCCAACAACCACCAACGTTTTATCCGCGCGCGGTATGAAGAAATTCCGTCGATAAAGTACAACCAAGATAAATGGAATGCTTTGCATGGTTATCAGGAATTGGATCTAACACATTTAATCCAGTTCTGGACCATCTACAACCAACATATGCTGGAGGTTATAAAAAGAATTCCTAAGTCTGATTTGCAAAAATTATGCAATACCGGAGGCGAAGAAAATCACACCTTGGTCTTTTTAATTGAAGATTATGTGGATCATTTGGAGCATCATTTGGATGTAGTGTTGAAGTGTTAATGTATACCCTAATGTTAAATCACCCAGCATACCGATAGGTCCAATTCATAACTCATAACTTATATCTCATAACTCATAACTTATATCTCCTAATTCCCTACATTTGGTATACAATAAACCCTCCAATATGAAAACAAAGAATGTATTTATGCTTGGTGTTTTGGTGATGCTGAGCATGGTTGCTTATTCTCAAGTAACCGTTGAAAAGTCGAAAGGAACGTTAACAGGAAAAGGTAGTTTGCTTCTGGAATCGGTTCCGGAGTCGATGCTGGATCATTTCACTATCACATTTAGTACGTGGGTATTTGCTTCCGATGCCGGAGGTAACAATGCCAAAGGAACCGCAAATTCAGTAAGTGTTGAAGCTTCTCTCGAAAACTTCGACAATGCCTTGGCGCAAGAAATTACAGATGCGGGTTATGCTTATTTTTTGGAGCAATGGAAAAGTCGCGGCATTAATGTTACTTGTCCGTCCGCTGCCGAAATTGAAGCAAGCAAACAATTTGCCAAAGACAAATCAAAAGGGAAAGCAGAAATTGTTAATCCCGGAGTATATGCTGGTGGAAATAATTATGTAAAAAACGTAACTGTAACGCCAACAAACACCTTGCAAGTGAAGAAAGATTATTATGGAACCATGGTGTATGGAAACGGTGCGTTTTTTCCGGGCGATTTTACCGGAAATCTTTCTCGGGTAAACTTCAACATGAATATTAACTTCATGGATTTTACTGCCGGTTTTGGAACCAATGCATCGCTGAAAGGAAAACCCGCTTTAAAATCGACTTCAGGTAGTTCGTTGGTATTATGGATTAAAACCAAAAACCTTGCAGCGGGATATTCTTGTGAAGGCAATGGCGGAACCGATTTTCAGGATGGAATTGACAATGCAGGTGGTAAATGGAAATTAAAAGTGAATCGTGAAAAATACAAAGCTGCTGCTATCGAACTGGTAAAGAAATCAATTGATAGCCAGTTTGCGAAATACGACGAAGATTTGGCTAAGGAGAAGAAGTAGGCACGAGTGATGAGGGGTAAGTGATGAGGAGTTAGGGGTAAGTGATAAGGGAATAGGGATGAGGGATGAGGGATTAGGGGGCACTTTGTTGTCTGTGGTAAAACTTTGCGTCCTCTGCGGTTAAACAACTCCCGACACATACAGCGACGTGACCATATTTACCGCTTTACTCATTTACTCATTTACTCATTTCTATACTATCCGGATGTGTTCGACATCATTCAACAAGCTCATGATTTAGCTCACACACCTGCATTCCCAATTGTGCATATGCGTATTCTGCGATAAAAATTGGATCATTCACCAAACAATAATTTCAATCCGAGGGGGTTCTAATATACCAAATCAAAAAGAGCAATTTAGATTAGACTTTGCGCCCTCTGCGAAAAATCTTAGCGCACTTCGCGGTTAAACAACTCCCGACACATACAGCGACGTGACCATATTTACCGCTTTACTCATTTACTCATTTCTATACTATCCGGATGTGTTCGACATCATTCGACAAGCTCATGATTTAGCTCACACACCTGCATTCCCAATTGTGCATATGCGTATTCTGCGATAAAAATTGGATCATTCACCAAACAATAATTTCACTCCGAGGGATTCTAATATACCAAATCAAAAAGAGCAATTTAGATTAGACTTTGCGCCCTCTGCGAAAAATCTTAGCGCACTTCGCGGTTAAACAACTCCCGACACATACAGCGACGTGACCATATTTACCGCTTTACTCATTTACTCATTTCTATACTATCCGGATGTGTTCGACATCATTCGACAAGCTCATGATTTAGCTCACACACCTGCATTCCCAATTGTGCATATGCGTATTCTGCGATAAAAATTGGATCATTCACCAAACAATAATTTCACTCCGAAGGGGTTCTAATATACCAAATCAAAAAGAGCAATTTAGATTAGACTTTGCGCCCTCTGCGCAAAAATCTTAGCGCACTTCGCGGTTAAACAACTCCCAACACATACAGCGACGTGACCATATTTACCGCTTTACTCATTTACTCATTTCTTCACTTCTTCCTATTAATCACATACTCTACCAACATTCGAAGTTTAACAGCAAATTCGTTTTTGCTTATGCTGTCCAAAATTTCAAGAGCTTCCTTTTTGTATTGCATCATTGCATTTTCAGTGTAAGCAATTCCGCCGTGTTGGTTTACATAACCAATCACTTTGTTTACTTGATCTTTGTTGTTGTGGTAGTTTTTTATGGTTCGGATGATATGCGACCGGGTAGCATGATCCGCTTGGTTAATGGTATAAATAATAGGAAGGGTTAATTTTTTTTCTTTGAGGTCGATACCGGTTGGTTTACCAATCTTGCTATCCCCATAATCCATCAAGTCGTCTTTCATTTGAAAAGCAATACCAATTTTTTCACCGAATAAGTGCATTCGTTTGATTTGTTCCGGATTTGCTCCGGCACTTGCTGCACCAATTGCGCAACAACTTGCAATTAAGGAGGCCGTTTTTTTACGAATGATATCGTAATATACTTCTTCAGAAAGATTTAGGGTACGGGATTTTTCTATCTGCAACAATTCCCCTTCGCTCATGGCTTCTACTGCTTCGCTTACAATCTCAAGCAAATGGTAATCCTTGTTTTTAACGGATAGCAATAAGCCTTTCGATAACAAATAATCACCAACCAACACGGCAATTTTGTTTTTCCAAAGTGCATTTAGGGAAAAGAAACCTCTTCGTTCATCGCTGTCGTCAACCACATCATCATGAACCAAAGTTGCAGTATGCAGCAGTTCTACCAAACTGGCAGCTCGGTAGGTTGAATCGTTGATCCCTTCAAAAAGTTGGGCACAATAAAACACAAACATCGGACGAATTTGTTTGCCTTTGCGTTTCACAATATACGTCATGATGGTATCCAGCAAAGGCACATTGCTTTTCATGGCTTCCCTGAATTTCGATTCGAATAATTCGAGTTCTTGGGTAATCGGTTCCTTTATTTGGTCTATTTCGCTCACGTTATCTGCAAATAAAAGCAAAATGGGTAACAGTTAAGCGGATATATTCTGGATTACTTTTTTAAGTTCGAAGTACCGTGTGTTTTGGTGTTTACGTGGGAGATGCATCAATATAGACGAGAGCGAATCCCTAGCATGATTGGTAGAAAATGGCAGAAGATCAATTGTCCAACATATAACTTAATTGCAACGGATTAAAGTATCGACTTCGCAAGATGTTGAATCCCTGACGGGATTCGGGGAGAGAGGTCGTTTGTTGTTTCCTATTACCGATGTTAAATCCCTGACGGGATTCGAGGAAAGCGACGGGAGCTTAAACCGATATTGAATCCTTGTCGGGGTTCAGGGAAAAACGCAAATTAGAAACCAAGTTTTTCTTATAACTTAACTACAATGAATGAAGTAACGACTTCGCAAGATGTTGAATCCCTGACGGGATTCGGGGAGAGAGGTCGTTTGTTATTATCTTTTACCGATGTTAAATCCCTGACGGGATTCGAGGAAAGCGACGGGAGCTTATACCGATATTGAATCCCTGTCGGGGTTCAGGGAAAAACGCAAATTAGAAACCAAGTTTTTCTTATAACTTAACTACAATGAATGAAGTAACGACTTCGCAAGATGTTAAATCCCTGACGGGATTCGGGGAGAGTGGTCGTTTGTTATTATCTTTTACCGATGTTAAATCCCTGTCGGGATTTGGGGAGAGAGGTCGTTTGTTGTTACCTTTTACCGATGTTAAATCCCTGACGGGATTCGAGGAAAGCGACGGGAGCTTATACCGATATTGAATCCCTGTCGGGGTTCAGGGAAAAATGCAAATTAGAAACCAAGTGTTTCTTATAACTTAACTACAATGAATGAAGTAACGACTTCGCAAGATGTTGAATCCCTGACGGGATTCGGGGAGAGTGGTCGTTTGTTGTTACCTTTTACCAATGTTAAATCCCTGACGGGATTCGGGGAAAGCGACGAGAGCTTATACCGATATTTAATCCCTAACGGGATTCAGGGTGAGGATGTTTTATGAGCTATTGATATTTAATACCTAATACCCCTTGCTTAAACTATAGAGAAGAGATAACGATGCTAAACAGGTATAAAATCTTTCGAAAAAATATAAAATAAAAGGCAGGGTAAGAACATCCTTTAATCAGGAGATTATTTTAAATGAACAGATAAGATTGATAACCAATCCCGTTAGGGATTCAATATCGGTAGTAACCAGCACCGACAAGGACGTATCCCGTTAAGGATTCAATATCTTCATTTCAGATATCAAACAGAAGGGCAACCGCATTGGTATGATATTGATTTCTACGGCAATTCCGAAAAAGCGTCCATACCCATTCATTTGCGTACAAACAATACAATTTAAAAAGTATTTTTGAGGCCATGGCAAAAACCCAAACTACCTTTCTTTGTAAAAACTGCGGTGCTTCGGCAACCAAGTGGATTGGTAAGTGCCCGAGTTGTGGAGAATGGAACACCTATGTAGAAGAGGTTATTCACAAAGAAAAGACAGAGTATAAAAACACCTGGAAGAAAGAGGGGAAGCACCCGGCCCTAAAACCGGTTTTACTTGGAGAGGTGGAGAAAGGTAACGAAAAACGTTATCCGGTTAAAGACCTGGAATTATCCCGTGTATTGGGCGGTGGTATTGTACCCGGAAGTGTGATTCTTATCGGAGGCGAACCCGGAATTGGTAAGTCGACATTGATGCTGCAAATTGCATTGCAATTCACGGATAAAAAAGTACTGTATATCAGCGGCGAAGAAAGTGAAGCCCAAATAAAAATGCGAGCCGAACGTTTACCGTTTCGAAACGACCAGTGTTATTTATTTACAGAAATTACAACACAACGAATTGGTAAAGCATTACAAGAATTAGAACCGGATATTGTAATCATCGATTCCATCCAAACCATTCAAAGTGAATTGATTGATTCGACCCCCGGTAGCATTTCACAAATTAAGGAGAGCGCCGGCGATATGATTCGGTATGCCAAAGAAACAGGCACCCCTGTTTTTTTAATCGGACATATCACAAAGGATGGCACCTTGGCAGGACCAAAATTGTTGGAACATATGGTGGATACGGTATTGCAGTTTGAAGGCGATCGCCACCACGTGTATCGCATATTACGAACAACCAAAAACCGTTTTGGTTCTACTTCCGAAATTGGAATTTACGAAATGCAAAGTGGTGGATTGAAAGAAGTAAGCAATCCATCTGAAATCTTAATTTCTCAACGCGACGAATCGTTAAGTGGTGTTGCCATTGCCGCCACCATCGAAGGTCAGCGACCACTTCTGATAGAAACACAAGCACTTGTAAGCACAGCTGTTTATGGTACACCACAACGAAATTCGAATGGGTATGATACCAAAAGGTTGAATATGTTGTTGGCAATTCTCGAAAAAAAATGTGGTTTACGCATGGGCACACAAGATGTGTTTGTAAATATTGCAGGTGGATTACGTGTTGAAGACCCGGGAATTGATTTAAGTATTGTAGCTGCCATTGTTTCGAGCTTTGAGAATATTGCACTCGATACCAAAATCTGTTTTATAGGTGAAGTTGGTTTGAGCGGGGAAGTGAGAGCGGTGAACCGAATCGAACAGCGGATAAGTGAAGCGGAGAAACTCGGATTTACTACTATTTATACATCAAAATTCAACAAAATGGCAGAGTTAAAATCATCTTTAAAAATAGTTAGGATTGGTAAGTTGGATGAACTTTTAAGCAATTTATTCGGTTAAACCATGAACAGAAATTTAACCGACGGAATCAATTTTTTATCCAAACTTAACGGCAAACGAATCCGCAACGCTACCAATTTGCTTTCGGGTTATTATGTATCCAAACTACTTAAAAGGCCTGTACAATGGGGCTTGCCAACCATAGTAGAAATTGAACCAACTACCAGTTGTAACCTTCGTTGTCCGCAATGTCCCAGTGGCTTGCGTGAGTTTACCCGAGATACCGGAATGCTCGATCTTCCTTTGTATAAAAAAGTGATTGACGAGTTGTATCCCGAACTTGTTTATTTGATTTTGTACTTTCAAGGCGAACCTTTTTTAAATAAATTTTTTCTGGAGTTTGTAAAGTATGCAGCATCCAAAAACATCTATACGGCAACTTCCAGCAATGCACATTATTTTACGGATGAAATGGCAAAAGCAACGGTTGAAAGCGGACTCGACAGGTTGATTATTTCCATTGATGGTACAACACAGGACACCTATGGCAAATACCGCATCGGCGGTAACCTGGAAAAAGTAATTGAAGGAACGCAAAATTTATTGCGTTGGAAAAAAGAACTGAACAAAAAAACGCCACATATCATCTGGCAGTTTATCGCATTTAAACACAACGAACGCCAGATACCTGAAATTAAAAAATTGGCAAAACAAATTGGGGTAAATGAATTGGGAATTAAAACCGCACAGATATACGATTACCAGCATACCGATGAATTGATTCCTGAAAACAACAAACTCGCACGCTACAAAAAAACAGATGCCGGCTATGTTATTAAAAACAAATTACTCAACCATTGTTGGCGTATGTGGCGGGGAAGTGTAATTACTTGGGACGGATTGGTGGTTCCTTGTTGTTTTGACAAAGATGCCAAACATCGTTTTGGAGATGTTAGCAAACAAACCTTTAAAGAAATATGGCATAGCGAAACGTATAATATATTTCGAAAAGCAGTATTGAAATCCCGAAAGGAAATAGATATCTGCACCAATTGCACCGAAGGAACTAAAGTGTGGGATTAGTTGCCTCTAATGATATGCTGTGCTTTTTCAATCGGGTTAACTTTGTTTGGGTCGGTTTTGTTGAAAAAGATAAATATTCCAATAGCGATAAAAAGCACTCCCACAAATACATTGATGCGATGAATTATTTTTTCGGACATCCAGTTTTTTAATTTGTTGGCCGAATACACCACCAACATCTGGGTTCCGAAGATGCTCATGATTACCATGGTAAAATATACATAGATTTGTTGCATGCTGTATTGCAATGCCGATTCAAGAAAAACAGCAACCGCTATCCAAGTTAATGCATTCAACGGATTCAGAGAATTAATCACAAATCCTTTGCTCACATAATACATCACATGCGGATCATCGTTGATATTGGAGTTTTTAACCCTCGAAGTTTTAATCAATGAATATATACCCATTGTAACTAGCATAATCATGCCTATCAACCTAATTTGATATTCATACTTAACCAATTCGTGGCTAATAAAGTTGGTAGCAAAAACAGAAAACAAAATAAAAATGGTATCACTGGCAATTACCCCAATGGAAATGTACATGGCCCGATAAATTCCACGTTTGATACTCGTTTGTATCAACGAAAAAAAACCGGCCCCAAAGGATAGGCTAACGATAAAACCGGTTATAATTCCTTGAAAAATAATTTGCAGCATAACATACGGTAAGAAGCCAAAGATATAAAATTCTCTGAGCACAGAAAGTGATTTTTTACCTATCTGTCAATCGCACCAATCTCTTCCAGAATCGTTCTGTGCCTAATGGCTATATCTTTCCTACCATATTTTCCGGACGAACCCATTCGGTAAATTGTTCGTCGGTTACCAATCCCAACTCTATGGCAGCTTCTCTTAAAGTCTTATTTTCTTTATGTGCTTTCTTGGCAATTTTCGCTGCATTCTCGTAACCAATATGGGTATTTAATGCTGTTACCAGCATCAACGAATTTTCCATATGCAATTTAATTATGGCATGGTTTGGTTCAATTCCTATGGCACAATTGTCGTTAAAGGAAACACAAACGTCGCCAATCAATCGCGCACTTTGTAAAACATTGGCTGCAATCAAAGGTTTAAATACATTCAATTCGAAATGTCCATTGGTGCCGCCGATACTAACCGCAACATCATTTCCAATTACCTGTGCTGCAACCATCGTCATGGCTTCCGGTTGTGTCGGATTTACCTTACCTGGCATAATCGATGATCCGGGTTCATTGTCGGGAATGATAATTTCTCCAATTCCACTTCTTGGTCCGGATGATAACATGCGAATATCGTTGGCAATTTTCATCATACTTACAGCCACCCGTTTCAATGCACCACTTAATTCAACCATGGCATCATGGGCTGCAAGCGCTTCAAATTTATTGGGTGCAGTTACAAATGGTAATCCGGTAAATTCAGCAATACGTTTCGCAACCCGAACATCATAACCTTCCGGAGCATTTAATCCGGTACCAACAGCAGTTCCTCCTAAAGCCAATTCGCTTACCATTTGTAAGGCGTTGTTTAATGCACGAATACCATTATCCAATTGTTGCACATAACCACCAAACTCCTGTCCTAAGGTAAGAGGTGTAGCATCCATAAAATGGGTTCGTCCGGTTTTTACTATTCCTTTAAATGCTATTGCTTTTTGTGCCAGCGTATCTCTTAATTTTTTAATTCCGGGAATGGTATTTTCTGTAACCAATTTATAGGCAGCAATATGCATCGCTGTGGGATAGGTATCGTTGGATGATTGGGATTTATTTACATCATCATTCGGATGCAATATTTTTTTCTCATCGGTTAATTTACCTCCCGATAAAACATGTGCGCGGTAAGCAATTACTTCATTCACGTTCATATTGCTTTGTGTGCCGGAACCGGTTTGCCAGATCACCAAAGGAAATTCCTCATCCAGTTTTCCTGTTAAAATTTCATCGCACACTTTTCCAATTTCATCACACTTTTCTTTGCTTAAAACACCAAGGTCCATATTGGTATAAGCAGCAGCTTTTTTAAGATAAGCAAAGGCGTATATTATTTCCTTGGGCATGCTTGCTTCCGGACCAATTTTAAAATTGTTTCTGGAGCGTTCGGTTTGCGCTCCCCAGTATCTGTGAGCAGGTACTTTTACCTCTCCCATGGTGTCTTTTTCGGTTCTAAAATCCATATTTTGGTTGCTTTTGGGCAGGCAAAAATAAACTTTTAACACGGCAGAACCACAAAATATTTTATTTGTATCTGGTTGTTAATAAGAAAGATAACAATTTCGACCTTGCATATTCTAATGGTTGTTAGATTAAATTTTAAGCGGAAATTTTAATATTTATAAAAAATCGCTTACTTTCCCTTATAGTATTGTTCATAAAACAAATATGGAAACATTAATAGCCAAATCACTTGAGACCGAACATATTAAGTGGCTCAAGTCAATTGACTTCTATAAACAACTACTCGTTGTTATGGAAAAGGAAATGATTGATTTTGTAGCTTCTAAACCACCAAAATCAATTGCTCCACGTATTGAACAATTTCAAAACCAATTCATTCGACAACGCGAAGTTTTAGATACACTAAAACACAACATAAAGGCACATGAAAACGAAATAGAGCGCATGACAAATTTTGCACTCGAATACCTTCGCGACCGTGTAACCCGTGAGCATATAAAATTAAAAAGTGAATACAAACGCTTTGTAGAATTGTTCATGGAAATGGAACAAGACTTTCACGATTTTTTAGCCTAATAAATCCCTAATCGCAACCGAAGCCATTGCGCAGCCAAACACATTTGGCATATAACTGATTGTTCCCGGCGAAGATTTTTTATTTTGTCCATCCACTATTTTTACTTGCATAAAAGGTTGTGCTTTTTCCGGTGAAAAAACAACTTTTAATCCCTTACGTATGCCAAATTTGTGAAGGTATTTTCGGGTATATTTTGCCAAGTGGCAATTGTATGTTTCCGAAATATCTGCAACTTTAACCTGTGTTGGGTCGACTTTTGAACCGGCACCCATCGAACTTACCACGGGAATTTTACGTTCGATACATGCCTTAATGAAAAATACTTTTGGCGCCAAAGTATCGATGCAATCCAACGCATAGTCAAATTTGTTTTCATCCAGAATTTTTGTCGTGAGTTCGTCCTTGAAAAAGGAACTGATAACTTGCAATTCAATCTCTGGGTTAATATCCCGAATGCGCTGTGCAAACACTTCTGATTTTAAAGCGCCATCGGTACTGTTTAAAGCCGCAATTTGTCGGTTCTTGTTAGTTTCTTCTACCGTATCTGCATCCACAATGGTCATTTTTCCGACTCCGCTTCTGGCTATCATTTCGGCAGCAATACCACCGACACCACCTAAACCTACCACCAATACATTGGTATTTACCAAACGGGTTAATCGTTCTTCACCCAGCAACAACAAAGTGCGACCCATCCAGGGTTGGATTTTTTTCATGACACCAAAAATTGGAATTACAATTATACAGCCTGCGCTACAACTTCTTTAACCTGTGGAATCATCTTAGTTAACATTCCTTCAATTCCTTTTTTAAGGGTAATGGTACTTGATGGACAACCACTGCACGAACCTTTGAGTTCAACTGTTACTATACCATTGGTATAATCTTTAAAGGATATCATTCCACCATCGGATTCCACTGCCGGTTTGATATAGGTATCCAAAATTTCTTTGATTTGATCAACAATTGGATTGTCGTCGCCAAAATCTGCTTGTGAATGTTCCGCTACTGCCTCCACTATAGCCTCTTCCGCCTCTATATACGACTTTAAAAACTCTTTGGTAATAGGAATAATATCTTCCCATTCGATTCCGGGAACACGGGTAATGGTTACGAAATTGTTCATGATGAAAACACCTCCTACAAAATTGAATTCAAAAAGATTTTTCGCCAAAGGAGAATGTCCTGCCAGCGCACTTTCCCTGCTTGGAAAATCTGCACTGTCGTTAGGCAAAATCATTTTATTAAACACAAACTTAAGTGTTTCGGGATTTGGGGTGGCCTCACTATATACCTCCAGATAAGCTTTATTTTCAATCATATTCAATGGATTTGGAACTACAAAAATAACATATTTATCGCTTATTGGTTTTGTTGTTGCAGAATTTCCCAAACAAGATTCCCTTCATATCCTTTGCCCTGCATAAATACCGCTACTTTCTTCTTTCGCTGGTAGTTATCTTTCAATTTTATCGAATCCCATTTTTCAGCGATTAATTTACACATTGTATTCCGGTAATCCGACTCGAGAATCTCTTTTAAAGCCTCCTGAATACAATAATCAGAAATATTGCGAATCTGCAATTCCCTTTTTATTTTTAACCTACCCCATTTTTTTATTCTGAATTTTCCTCCCGCAAATAATTTGGCAAAACGTTCTTCATTCAGGTAGTTCTGTGCAATTAATTCCGAAATTATTTCACCGGCTTCTTCACCAAATATCCCCAACTCCTGCAACTTGTCATTTACCTCGGTATGGCACCGTTCCTGGTAGGCACAATAGGCTGCCATCTTTAAAAAATTACTTTTTGTTTTTGCTGGTAAGGATTTGGCCGACATGTTTTTACGAAACCAAAGGTAAAGTATGGATTTGGCAAAGCAAAATCATGAAGCTTCGTTGTATTGGATGGTTTAACATAACCATTTGCTAAATGGGAAAATCATTGGATTATTGACCTGTACTTACTTCCTTTCAACTTAGCCCTTCATATTTCCAACTTCTTATTTAATATTGTATACGATCATGCACTACCAAATAACGGACATAGCCGAAATAACGGGAGGAAAACTTCTTCACCGTGCAGATGCAATTTCTCCTCAACCGATCGAACACCTACTGATCGATTCGCGAAAAATTATTTATCCGGAAAGCTCTTTGTTTTTTGCCATTAAAGGAGAACGAAACAATGGCATGCAATACATTAAGGATGTTTATGATGCAGGTGTTCGTTCCTTTATAGTAGAGTCGAACCACGACCTCAGTTTGCCTGCAGATGTAAATGTTATCGTGGTAGAAAATGTGTTGATGGCTTTACAAACATTGGCGGCATACCACCGAAAATTATTTACCTATCCCGTGGTGGGAATTACCGGTAGCAATGGAAAAACCATTGTGAAGGAATGGCTTAACCAATTGCTTAAAAACGATATCCATCTGGTGCGTAGTCCAAAGAGCTATAATTCACAAGTTGGGGTTCCGCTCTCGGTTTGGCAAATGCAGGAAACCCATCAACTCGGGATATTTGAAGCCGGTATTTCATTAAAAAACGAAATGCTGCATTTGCAGAAAATGATATTACCAACCATTGGAATCTTTACCAATTTGGGTGTTGCACACGATGAAGGTTTTCATTCGAAGAAAGAAAAATTACACGAAAAACTGCAACTCTTTCGCGACACCGAATTATTGATTTACAATGCCGATCAAACAGAAGTGGAGGAGGGAATAAAACAATTTTTACCCCGCCACCCTAAACTTAAAACCGTTTCATGGAGCAAAGAAAACAAACCCGCCGATATCCAATTTGAGGTAGAAAGAAAATCGGGTACAAGTATTTTAAAAATGCGAAAGGGTGCTCAGATACTGGGTGTACACATACCGTTTAGCGACGAAGCTTCTATCGATAATGCCTGTACTTGTTTTGCTTTTTTATTGGTAATTAACCGGATTTCAACCGATGTATTAAGTCGATTTGAAGAGTTGCAGGCAGTAGAAATGCGTTTGCAATTAAAAGAAGCAATCAACAATTGCGTATTGATTAACGATAGTTACAATGCCGATTTTCAGGCATTGCAAATCGCTCTCGATTTTTTACAACAACAAAGTGCCGGATATAGTAAAACCGTTATTTTGTCGGATATTCTCCAATCAGGTATGGTTGAAGCCGAATTGTATGCAGGTATTGCAAGGCTCCTGAAGCAAAAGGAAATCATTAAACTTTATGGTGTAGGACCTCAATTCTTTAAATACCAAAGTTTGTTTCCTGATCACTCAGAATTTTTTAAAACCACCGATGATTTTATCGCTTCGTTTAAGTCTTCTGAATTTCATAACAGGGTAATACTGTTAAAAGGTGCACGAACCTTTCAATTTGAAAAAATTTCGGCCTTGCTCGAAAAGCGGGTACACGAAACCGTATTCGAAATAAACCTGAATGCCCTCGTTCATAATTTAAATTATTATCGCAATAAATTACATCCGGATGTAAAAATAATGGGAATGGTAAAAGCATTTAGTTATGGTGCCGGAAGTTATGAGATAGCCAAGGTACTGGCTTTTCATCGAGCCGATTATCTCACCGTTGCTTATGCTGACGAAGGTGTTACACTTCGTCGTGCAGGAATTCAATTGCCGATTATGGTAATGAATCCTGAAGAATCAGGATTTGATGCCATTCTTCGTCACAACCTCGAACCCGAAATCTATTCGATGCAGTTGCTGCATAAATTGTTGCATGCGGTAAACGGCGAAGAAATTTCGATTCATATCGAATTGGATACCGGTATGAAACGACTTGGTTTTGAAGAAGAGGAATTAGATACCTTAATTGGTATTTTACAAAACAACCGACATGTTCGCATAAAAAGTGTATTTACCCATCTTGCTGCAAGTGAAGAAAAAAAGCACGATGAATTTACCCAGTCTCAGATTTCGCGATTCAAAAAAATGGCGGCCTTATTTAGCAATACATTCAACTATCCGATATTGAATCATGCATTGAACAGTGCAGGAATTGCAAGGTTTAAAGATGCACAACTGGATATGGTACGTTTGGGAATTGGGTTATATGGGATAGACCCTGCCGGTAAAGTGCAAAAGGACTTACAACAAATTGGCACCTTAAAAACAGTTATCTCCCAACTCCGTAAAGTTAAAGCACACGAAACAATTGGTTACAGCAGAAGAGGTACGGTGAACCAGGATTCGATTATTGCTACGGCTGCTATAGGTTATGCCGATGGATTAAACCGCAAACTCGGAAATGGAAAAGGATATATGGTAATAAATGGCCAACGGGCACCTATTGTTGGGAGCATTTGTATGGACATGACCATGCTCGATGTTACCCATATTGCTTGCAAAGAAGGCGATGAAGTTATTGTGTTTGGAAAGGATCCGAATATTTTGGATATAGCCGATAAAATTGGAACCATTCCTTATGAGGTTCTTACTTCCATTTCACAAAGGGTGAGGAGGGTGTATTATTATGAGTGAAAAGGTGATATCTTTGTTTCGCGTTTAACAGTACACTTCCCTTTCTTCTGTTTTTACCCTATTTGAGAATGCATATTGATAGCAGATGAACAAACTAATTCTCTATCTCACCGTTACGTTTTTTATTATCCCCCGAGGATACGCACAGTGGAATGAATCCATATACCTAAAGACATTTAATACTATATACGCCAATAGTAGATTAGTTGATGTAAACTTTGTTTCAGAAAAATCGGGTATGTATAGTTATTTCCATATGTCATCTCCAAGCTCTGGTGGTGGTATTAACATACAATTTACCAATGATGGTGGATATACATGGGACAATGTATGGTCAACCGCCGGTATTGGAATAAGTACTTATGCAATTCACAAGGTATATAACCAGAACACTTTTTATCATATTAATAACTGGCAGGGTTCGACTTCAATTGGAATTACCAATAATGGAGGAAAATCCTGGACTAAATCTCCTATTGGCACAAGTGGTTATTATAGAGATTTCTCAGTTATTGATACCTCAAATTATTTTCTGCTTTACGAATGGTTCGACGAAAAACAATATATCAATAAGATGACGAATGGAATTGCTTATTTGAAAATAGATTCTTTCCTTAACGAAAGGGTTCGTTTGTTATGCTTTCCGGATACAACAACAGGTTATATCGTTGCTTCCACACTTCAGAACCCAAATTTACATCTTATTCTAAAATCAATAACAGGGGGAACACATTGGTTTAATGTATTTAATGATGGCTCGATTAATATCCATAAACTATTTTTTACTTCCACAAATATTGGATATGCCGTTTGTGATTTCGGAAAAATAATTAAAACAAACAATGGTGGTGTAAATTGGGAATACCTACATATTGGATCAACGGACAACTTAAACAGTATTTTCTTTTTGAATGATACCGTTGGTTATGTGGCAGGTGAAAATGGCTATATCGGCAAAACAATCGATGGAGGCTTACATTGGAAACAACAAATCACCGGTATTACTTACCCGTTTACAAAAATCTTTTTTGTAAACGACACGGTGGGTTTTGCTTTATCGGGTGAAACATTATTTAAAACAAATCAAAAACTGGGGCAATTGCTGCCGGCATTCAATGGAGAGCTCCTTGTTTACCCAAATCCGTTTTCAAATCAAACCACTTTCCAATGTACCGATCCGTTGGATCATGCAATCCTAACACTCACCAATTCATTCGGACAAACCGTGAAGCAAGTAGAAAATATCAATGGAACAACATTTGTGCTACTACGTGATAATCTTGTTAGTGGTATGTATTATGTTCAAATTATAGATGACGATAAAACCTATACAAGTAAAATTTTTATTTTGGAACCATAATTTATTTATCCATTATAATATGGATGTTATAGAAGCTTTTCACTTTTTCAACGCGCCATGATTATTCATCCCAATTACTTTTCCACCCATTCAAACCCGTTACTTTGCACCTATCTTTATTTGTTCCTTTCGAGAGTAAATAAAAAGTCGTTCCAAGTGCTGAATAACGCTAATTAAACCCTTTAGCCTATCTTCCTGCATTCAACCGGATATTCGTTTGAATTAAGCAATATCGTATGAAGGATTATGAGATATGGTTGATGATTACCCGTCACCTTGCCAAAGATGAAACGGAACAAGAAAAAGAAGTGTTTCTACTATGGTTGAACCAAAACACCAATAACCTACACTATTTTAATCGCGTAAAAAAAGTTTGGGATGCAGAAACATTAGAAGAAACAGGAACAACCGAGCTCCCCAAATTAACTTTAATGGAGCGCCTAACCCTGCCAAATATTATTGATTTTATTACCAAACAAGCCCTCGGAAACATGATTGGTATTGCCGTTGGTTTATGGGTTTCCAAATCATTTACACATGCTGTTTTGGAACGCAGAAATTTAAATAATCTATTTGGTTTGGCCCATCGCAAAACAACTATTGTGAATGAAATTCCTTCCTGGTTGCAAACCACCATCGCTATTTTGTTAGGATATATTGCACTCGAAATGGTACATTATTTTTTGAAGAGCAAACATGTTATTTTGGTTTGGAATATCCTACATAAGAAAATATCGCCTTTTGTTGCCAAACGCACGAAGCGCATGCCCTAACATTTCACACCATGTGTAAATTGCATTTCCAAAGTATGCCCTAATTTCAAATACTTGTTTTTCTTTTCTTTCTTCCTATTTTCACTTTTTGACCCAAATCAAATTTTCCGATTTAAACCAATTCTACTTTTGTCCCCGATTAGGCATATGCCTTTTATTAAAAAATTAAAAACAAAACGTATGAAAAAAATCTGGTTATCTATTCCCCTTCTCTTTATGATTCCATTTATTCCTGCTTGTCAGGCGCAAATGAGCGAATCTATCTCAGACCCTAAAAAAGGCCTGAATGGCAGTTTCGAGCACGTACAAAACAATTTGCCGGTTAATTGGCTTGTCTACACACCAAAAACAACCGGCACAGGTAATTTCAATTTTTATTTTGATACTGTCGATGCCAAAGATGGAAAACAATCCCTTTGTATCGATGTAAAATCCTGCTCAGAAAAAGGTGGAAGATATTCACCGGGAATCAGTCAGGAAATTCCAATTATTCCTGGCAAAGAGTATATAGTTAGTTGTTGGGTAAAAAACAAAAATGCAACTTTTAATATCCGTATCCATGGGGTTAATGCCAAACAAAAAAGCGACGGGGTTAGTTTAAAGTCATCCGAAAACATAAACGAATGGCGAAAATTGGAATGGAAAGTAATTGTACCCGAACCCATGGAACGATTGCGTATAGAAATAACCGTTACCAAACCCGGAACCTTTTGGGTAGAAAATATCGTGGTTCATTAATATTCACTTTCATTACTAATCCATACCTGCGGATGGCTGTCCGCAGGTACTAAGTGGTGCTTTCTCTTCAAATAAATTATTACATTTCAAATATTAAATCAATTACCCATGGGACTGGTAGCAAAAATCCAACAGATAATAACCCTTTCACCGGAAGGCGTATCGTGGTTACAGGAAAACATAAAGACATTTTCTTTCAAGAAAAACGACAAGGTATTATTGGAAGGAAAAATTTGCAATTACCTGTATTATGTTAATGCAGGTATGATGGGTGGTTACTTTACTGTCGGCGACAAAGAAGTGTGTAACTGGATAGCAATTGAAAAAGATTTTGCGACTTCCTATTATAGCTTTATCAACCGCAAACCAAGTTATGAAACGATAGAGTGCTTTGAAAACACCACGCTTCAAGCACTTCATATTAACGGATTGAACGAATTGTTTATGCGGTTTCCCGAATCAGAACGAGCCGGAAGACTGATTCATGAAGAGTATTATTCGCGTCTCGAAGAAAGGCTGATATCCTTTCAATTCACATCTGCACGCGAACGGTATGAAAGTCTTTTAAAAAACAGGCCGGAAATTATCCATCGTGCACCGCTCGGTAGAATTGCAACCTATCTTGGTATGAAGCAGGAAACATTGAGTCGCATTAGGGCAGAAATCAGAGGGTAACTTCAGACATATACCGTCACATTTAAAAGTTAACCGGAATTGTTGTTTAGAAGTGTTTTTTCTTTTTCAAAATTTAACCGGCAATTCTTACCTTGCTCCTAAAACAATACTACTATTTGGGTAATTCTATTTTTCGCAGAAAGTCGTTGGAGATGATTACTGCTGAGGCCGAACAAAATGAATTGAGCGAACACAAGCTCAAAAAGTCATTGTCGTTGCGCGACCTTACTTCTTTAGGAATAGCAGCAATTATAGGTGCAGGAATTTTTAGCACCATTGGAAATGCCAGTGCGAGTGGTGGTCCGGCAGTAATTTTATTGTTTGTTTTTATTGCCATTGCCTGTTCCTTTTCTGCCATGAGTTATGCCGAATTTGCATCCAGTATTCCTATTTCGGGAAGTGCATATACCTATGCATATGCTGCATTCGGAGAAGTTATTGCCTGGATAATTGGATGGGCTTTAATTGTTGAGTATGCAATCGGTAATATTGTGGTTGCAATAAGTTGGAGTGATTATTTTACCGGATTGATGGACGGCATGGGCATCCATATTCCGGAATATTTGTGCATGGATTACCTTACAGCAAAAAACGGATTTATCATGGCACAGGAAATGATTGCACAAGCAACTCCTTTAGGTGTTGGATTAACGGAACAGATGACCGCTTGGGCTAACGCACCGGAAATATTTGGAATGAAATTGATTTGTGATTTACCTGCCCTTGGAATTGTATTTGCTATCACTGCTTTAATTTATAGAGGCGTACATGAAACAAAAACAGTAGGCAACTATTTTGTGGCACTTAAATTAACCGTTATTGTTCTGGTAATTATTGTAGGTGCCTTTTATGTTAATCCGGAGAATTGGAGTCCGTTTGCTCCCAATGGCATGCAAGGCGTTTTACGAGGAGTTGCATCTGTTTTTTTTGCCTATATCGGTTTTGATGCGTTGGCAACTACTGCCGAAGAATGCAAAGATCCCAAACGCGATTTGCCCAAAGCCATGGTGGCATCTTTAACCATTTGTACCGTTTTATATATATTAATATCCTTAACTTTAACCGGCATGGTTACTTACGATCAGTTAGCAGTAGGAGATCCTTTGGCACATGCTTTTGATTTAATACATGTTAGTTGGATGAGTGGAATTGTTGCAGTTAGTGCGGTAATTGCTATGGCCAGTGTGTTGTTGGTTTTTCAAAACGGACAACCACGCATTTGGATGAGCATGAGCAGAGACGGATTATTACCTAAGGCATTTAGTAAGATTCATCCCAGATTTAAAACACCTGCATTTTCAACTTTGGTAACCGGATTTTTTGTAGCTATTCCTGCATTATTTTTAAACCTGAAAGAAGTAACGGATTTATCCAGTATTGGAACGTTGTTTGCGTTTGTGGTTGTAAATGCCGGGGTTATCCGTATGGAGAGCCATAAAAACGAATACCATGTGGGATTCCGGGTTCCCTATCTGAGTGGAAGAATATTAATTCCTTTGTTGTGCTTGGTTTCCTTGTTTGTATTTATTGTGTTTGATGATAACAAGGTGTTTACGCATTTAGGAAACCCCGAAAACTGGACCATTGTTGCATTTTGGGTACTGTTTATTTTACTGGGGGTGTTGTCGTTTATCAAACGATTTTCAGCTATTCCGGTTTTAGGTATGATTTCCAACTTTTACCTGATGACCCAATTGAATTTTACCAATTGGGCAGCATTTATACTTTGGCTAAGTTTTGGACTACTGATATATTATTTCTATGGCCGTAAAAAAAGTAAGTTGGCCTCCGTTCATCTGAAGTAAAGGGCGTTTAACCGCTTTTGAAAGCCGCTTCACCTAAATTTAATTCAGAGAAGAAGCAAACTATTATTTTTGCGGCTTGTTATCCTTGGCAAGGTGTTTGATACCTGTCGAACTTTTAGTAACCAAAACATGAGATTATTTGTATTTATAACATTAACCATTTTAACCACTTCCGTTTATTCACAGCAAGCGAAGCGACATACCATTAGTGGAACGGTAAAGGATATTAGAAACGGAGAAGAGCTTATCGGGGCCTCTATTTATGTGCAGGAATTAAAAGCGGGCGACGCTACCAATGCCTACGGTTTTTTCGCATTAACCCTTCCGCCTGCTAAGTATACCTTGATCATTAGTTACATTGGATATGAGTCGGTTACACGAGTGGTTGACATTACCAATGAAGACCAAAAGCTAAAGATTGAATTAAAAGAAGTAAAAAACGAATTGAAAGAAGTTACCATTAGTTCAGATAAACCGGATGCCAAAAATGTGGAACAGAATAAAATGAGTGTGGTAAAAGTTGACATCAAGGAAGTGAAGAAAATCCCCTTGTTGTTAGGCGAAGTAGATATTATAAAGGCAGTACAATTATTACCCGGCGTACAAGCAGCCGGCGATGGAAGTTCAAACCTGATTGTGCGTGGAGGTAATATCGACCATAACTTGGTATTGTTGGATGAGGCAGTAGTGTACAATCCATCTCACGTACTTGGTTTTTTCTCTACCTTTAATGGAGACGTGGTAAAGGATTTTGAAATATACAAAGGAGGAATTCCGGCTCAATTTGGAGGTAGATTGGCATCTGTATTGGATGTACGCATGAAAGACGGAAACCAGAAGGATTTTAATGTTACGGGTGGAATTGGTTTACTTTCTTCTCGATTAACCGTGGAAGGACCAATTGTTAAAAATAAGTCTTCCTTTTTGATTTCCGGAAGGCGTAGTTATTTTGATTTGTTCTTTCCGTTAAGTGAGGACCTAAGCAATACGCAAGCTTATTTTTATGATCTGAATATGAAGATCAATTATACCCTAAGCGACAAAGATAAACTGTTTCTATCCGCTTATTTTGGACGTGATAAGTTGGGTTTCTCGGGATTATTTGGTTTTGGTTGGGGTAATTTTACCACCACCGCAAGATGGAATCATATCTTCAGCAATAAATTATTTTTAAATACCACTTTAGTATATAGCAGGTATGATTACAATGTCGATTTCAATGGTTCACCAAACTTAAATCTTACGCGTATCAATTACATAAACGATATCAATGCAAAAGTCGACGGAACGTATTATGTAACACCAAAGAGCAGTTTAAAATTTGGAATGAAGCAGGTGTACTATTCTTTTCAACCCGGTATTCGTAAGCCAATAACAGCTGAGTCAGTTATTACAGAAGCATCCCTTCCGGTTAAGCGGGCATACGAACAGGATTATTATGTGAGTCATACCTTAAAAGTAGGTTCACGCAATACAGTTGAATATGGTTTGCGCTTGTCGGTGTTTTCAAATATCGGAGCAGGAAGAAGTATAAATTACGTAAATGGTCAGCCGACACAGGTTATAAACGGTTTTATTAAAGAAGGAACCATAGATGCTGCAAACCCATATACCAATTATAGCTCCGGTGAAATTTACAATACCAATATTGGTTGGGAACCACGATTAAATTATACCTTCTTACTTAATTCAAGTAGTTCGGTAAAGGCTTCTTATAACAGAATGTATCAGTATATGCATCTGATACAAAATGTTACTGCCAGTGTAGGACAAGAATTCTGGACGCCTTCCGATAAGTATATCAAACCCCAGCTGGCAGATCAGATTGCCGCAGGATATTTCCGCAACTTCAGAGAAAACACAATAGAGGTTTCGGTTGAAACGTATTACAAATGGATGAAGAATACCGTTGAATTGAGAGATGGGGCAGATATACAATTTAATGAAGCCATCGAATCGCAGGTGGTGGCCGGACAAGGCAGGGCATACGGTATCGAATTTTTCCTTCGCAAGCAAAGAGGCGCAACAACCGGATGGATTGGTTACACCCTTGCCAAATCGGAACGTAAAGCAGATAATATCAATAACAATGAATGGTATCCCTTTCGCTTCGACAGAAACAATTATTTAACCCTGGTGGTAAACCATGATATTACAAAACAGGTTAGTGCAGGAGCAAGTTTTATTTATGCTACAGGCGAAGCGTTTACCGTAGCTAATGCCAGGGCAAATTTGTTTGGCGATGATAAATATTCCATTTACTATGGTTCAAGAAATGACGCCAGATTTCCTGCATACCACCGATTGGATTTGTCGGTTACGGTAAAACAAAAGAAAACAGAAGCCAAGCCATTATGGGTTTTCAAAAAACGACCTTACGAAGGAAGTTGGGTATTCTCGTTGTACAATGCCTATGGCCGAAAAAACGCCTATACCTTATCGTATGAAAACGATAATGGTGTTCCGGCAATTTACAAATGGTACCTGTTTACTTTTGTTCCTGCAGTTACCTATAATTTTAAATTTTAATTTTTTATTGAAGATGAAGAAGCAATTTTCTATATTTTATATCCTGCTAATTTTCTTGGTAGTTTCCTGTCAGGAAAAAATTGATATCGATGTACCGGGCACAAGTCCAATTGTAGTAATTGAAGCCGAAATTACCAGTGAAACAGATAGCTCATTTGTTAAACTTTCAAAAACGGTGGATTATTATGAAACGGGTAACTATCCTGCCATAACTGCGGCTTCGGTGTTGGTGAATGGTGTTGTGTTTAACCACATGGCAAACGGAATTTACAAACCCGTTTCACCCTACAAAGGAGTGGTTGGCCAACAATATAATTTGGCTGTTGTAGTGGAAGGTAAAACATATACTGCTTCTTCTATCTTAGAGCCCATGTTTAGGGTGGATACTACTTTTCAAACATACAGGCAAGCAGAGTCTTTCTTAGAAGAAGGGTATGCCATTAGCTATGTAGGCTACGACGACAGATCAAAAATAAAGTTTACCTATTTTCGGTTTGGATTATATAGCAACATTATTTCATCAGATTCCTTATACGAACCAAAAGTATTGTTTAACAACGATCAAACACCAATAGGAACGATATACCCTTTTGAATTGCCATTTGTACGTTATCAAAAAGGTCAAGAAGCAATTCTTATTTTCCGTTCAATAACAAAGGATATGAATGATTTTATTGAAGCATATAATAACCAAACATCCGGAGCACCCGGTCCGTTTCAAGTACCACCGGCCAATTTACCAACCAATATTGTTGGTGGAGCAATTGGGTATTTTGCGACCTATGATGTGGTAAGAAGAAGGCATCTGGTGTATTAGCGGAAGTAAATAATAATGTCACCCTTTCAGGGTTTTTTAAAACATATTATATCGAATCTATAAAAACCACCTTACGCTTTCATGTTATTATCGTTCGGGATTAAAAATCTCATAACTCATAACTCATAACTAGCTTGTATGATCCGAAACAATCACCCAACGTTTGTTTATTTTCTTAAAGATTAAAGTAAAATAACCTCCGATATTTCCTTTGTCGGCATCCCGTTCTAAATCCCATTTGCCGGTTACCATAGCGGTATTTGATGAAAACATTTCAATGCGCAAAATTACAAATGCAAGTTTGCCCATCGTTGCTTTATCGGGATATGATTTAAGGTAATTGTCGAGTGTGTTTTTCCACCCTTTTGTTATCCCTTTTTTCCCTATAAAAGTAAGTGAATCGCTTTTCCAATACCCTTCCATAAATTCAGGAATGTCGCCATTGTTCCATGCATTCTGTTGTATTTTTAGCACCTGTTTTATTTGTTGTTGGTCAGGTAATTTGTGGGTTTGAGCAGTTAAGATATAACTGAAAAAGGTTAATAGGATTAAGAGGATATTTCGCATGGTGTAGTTTTTGTTTATTGGTGAACGGATTTAATTTTTACAAATTCTGTAAAATGCCTTGGTGTAATGGTATCTGTTTTTGCCAATGGATACAAGTTGGTAAATGCTTTGGAAACTGCATTTTTCTTTATTGTATTCCATTTCATTTCGAATGCGTGTATGGTGTCATTATCTACCTCTAAATAGTCGACTTCGCTTTGGTTGTAATTGCGCCAAAAAAAGGTCCGTGTGTTATTACCAAGAAATGCATTCATTTTCATGCGTTCTGCGATAATAAAATTTTCCCATAATGCACCTGCATCATTTCTTAAGGATAACGGATTAAACTGGTTGATAATTGCATTGCGTATGCCATTGTCCCAAAAATAAATCTTGCTCATTTTGCTAATTTCTTTGCGCGAATTATTGCTGTATGATTTTAACCGAAACACCACATACGATTTTTCCAAGAGGTCGATATAATTCTCTACAGTTTCCGATTTTACTTGCAGCTGTTTGGATAATTCGTGCACCGAAACTTCGCTACCAATCTGAAAGGCTAATAACCGTAATAGCTTATCCAATAACTCGGGTTTGCGAATGTCCTTCCACGATAAAACGTCTTTGTAAAGGTATTGGTTACTCAAGTTTTTCAACAATACTTCGGCATCGATGCGGTTATTGCATATTTCTGGATAACTACCAAAAATCAAGTGAAAGTCAAGTTCCTTTTCTATCTCAAAATCCGATTTATGTGGATACAATTCGGCCAATGTAAATGGATAAAGATGGATCAAAATTTGTCGTCCGGTTAGGGGTTCAAATACCTGATCCGAAATCTCGAGTGCTGAAGATCCGGTTGCAATAAACTGCCTATCGGGATAATTATCGGCTAGCAATTTTAATAAGATGCCGGGATCTTTAATTCGTTGCACTTCATCCAGAATGATGGTTTGGTAATCGCCAATAATTTGTTCCAATACATGCAGGTCTTTTTTATCGAAACGTTCACGGATACTTGTTTCGTCGGCATTTAACCAAAGCGTATTCCCATTGTTTGGGAACATTTTTTTAAGCATGGTAGTTTTACCAACCTGCCTGGCACCGGTAATAACAATTACTTTACGCCTATTGAGCCATTTTAATATTCCTTTTTCAGGGATTCTATGGGTAGTATCCATGCTCAAATATACTAAATTTTCCATTGTAGTGGAAAAATTAGTATTAATATTTCTTATATAATGGAAAAATTAGTATTAATATTTCCAATAATATTGTTAAATATCTTTAAATCAGTCTAATAAGTGCCACAATGTTTTCATGTATGCCGCATCTTTGATTTTATCTTCGGTACCGTCGGCAATAATTTTTTCTAAAAGGATATCGTTTTTCTTGCCTTGGTCTTGGGCATATTTATAAGAGGTTGTACTGAATGTTACCAATTCGTATTGCGATTTAAAATTATCGGGATATAATTCCGTTAAATCATGTTCGATATGTTTTTTATGCAGAAAGTGTTTATCGGCAGTTTTATTTGCCATTTCATCGAAATTCTGAATAGCCATTTCTGAAATAGCATCTGCATTTGGTTTACGTTCCTTTTGGTAATCGTCGAAAATTTTAGTCCAGTCGTCGCCATATTTTTCGATGCACTCATCCATCACTACCGCATCTTCAAAACTGCAATTCATACCTTGTCCATAGAAAGGAACTACCGCATGCGCAGCATCACCCATTAAGGCCATTTTATCTTTCTTAACCCATGGATAGCATCTTACTGTAACAAGTGAGGAGGTTGGGTTATGCATAAAATCTTCAACCAGGGTTGGCATCATCGGCACTGCATCCGGAAATTGTTCATTAAAAAATGCCGTAACATCTTCCTTGGTTTTAATTTTATCGAAACTGTATTTTCCTTCAAACGGAACAAACAAGGTACAGGTAAAGTCTCCTTCCGGATTTGGCAGAGCAATCATCATAAATTCGCCACGTGGCCAAATATGCAAGGCATTTTTTTCCATCATAAAACCACCTCCTGCTTTTGCAGGAATAGCCAACTCTTTGTAACCAACATGCAGGTAATTTTGCCAATAGTTAAAGCGGTCGGTAAACTGCATGCTACCTCGGGTTGCTGCAAAAGCACCATCCGTACCAATAATACGATCCGATTGAAAAGTTTTTAAAGTACCATCTTCCATTTCAAAGGTTGCAATGGCTTTATCCAAATCAACGGCTGTACATCTGGTATTAAAATGGATGGTGATATTTTTATACTCATCTGCCAGTTCGAGCAATCGTATATTTAATCTTCCACGCGATACAGAGTTTATGGCCTGACCTTCTTTTCCATAAGGATGCGAACTCAGTTCACCTGTTTTGGAATGCATCATTCGTCCATACATGGGAATGGCATCGGCTAAAATTTCTTTGTCTAATCCTACTTTTTCGAGTGCACGCAAACCACGTGTTGATAGGGCAAGATTGATAGATTTGCCGGCTGATATACGGTTTTTACGCATATCCGGACGGCGTTCGAAAAGATTTATTTCGAATCCTCTTTTGGCAAGGTAAATAGCCATTAAACTGCCGGAGAGACCTCCGCCGATGATATTGATTTTTTGATTCATTTATTTTTAACTCAAATTGAAAATATAATTAAGCAGATAGAACTGATTTGTTTAACACGGATTGAATATAAGGTTACCCGGATTCATAATTTGGCTTTTATTGCATACAAGATTAAACAATATACATGAATGCATTATTCAATTTATCTGTGTAATTTGTGCAATCTGTGGCTTATAAATTAAAATATTGTTGCATCACACTTCCGATTTTATAAATATCTTCAAAGGAGTTATACATCGGAACCGGACTCATGCGAATCACATCCGGTTCGCGCCAATCCGGGAGGATACCATTTGCTGATAGATAATCAAATAATTTACGACCATCTTTCTTAACAATAATAGATAATTGACAGCCGCGGTCTTTTGGATTCTCAGGAGTGATAACGGTGAGGTGGTTCTTAAAATCCTGTAAAATAAAATAGAGGTAACCGGTAAGTAATTCACTTTTAGCCCTGAGGTTGGCGATGCCTGCTTCTGCAAATAATTCAAGAGAAGCTTTATGAATGGCCATTGGGAAAATTTGTGCGTTGCTTAATTGCCATCCGGCAGCACCTTTTATTGGGATAAATCCTTTTTTCATTTGAAACCGGGTTTCTTCTTCATGTCCCCACCAACCGGCAAATCTTACGAGTTCGGGATTGTTGCCATGCCTTTCGTTTACAAAAACACCACTTGTGCCACCCGGACCACTATTCAAATATTTATACGTACACCAAACAGCAAAATCCACATCCCAATCGTGCAGTTGTAAATGTAAATTTCCAGCAGCATGAGCCAGATCAAATCCTGCAATAGCACCAACTTCATGAGCAGCTTTTGTGATTGCTTGCATATCAAATGCTTGTCCGGTATAATAATTCACACCTCCCATCATAACGATTGCTAAATCGTCTTTGTGTGCATGAATGGTGTCGAGAATGTCTTCGGTTCTTAGCGTGTATTCCCCATTGCGTGGCTTTAGTTCAATGATGGCATCATCGGGATTAAAGCCATGAAATCTTGCTTGGGTTTCCATGGCATATTGGTCGCTAGGGAAAGCCGAAACTTCCATCATTATTTTATACCTTGTTTTGGTAGGACGGTAAAAGCTAACCATCATTAAATGCAAATTTGCAGTGAGGTTATTCATTACTACTACCTCCTCTTTTTTCGCACCAACTACCTGAGCAGCCTTTTCAGTTAAAAAGTGATGGTAATACATCCAAGGGTTTTTACCGTCGAAATGCCCTTCAACACCTAACTCCGCCCAATCTTTTAATTCCTGATCAATTGCTTCCTTTACCGATTTAGGCTGCAAACCCAACGAATTTCCACAGAGGTAAACTTGTTCCTTTCCGTCTTTTTTTAACAAATAGAAACGGTCGCGAAAGGATTTTAAAGGGTCCTGGTTATCGAGTTGTTGCGCAAAGGCAAGGGAATTTTCAAATTGCATGAATCGTTTAATAAAGGAACAATTTTAACAAGAAATATCCAATTGAACGCATGAATTATTTTTTTAGCCACAGATTACACAAATTACACTGAAGAGATTTTATTAACCGCAAAGAGCGCGATGAATTGCGCAAAGGACGCAAAGGTTAGCCACAGATTAAGCGAATTATAAATATCTTAAACTAATGGTAACCAAACCCCGAAGGGGTGTTATTATTGTAGAAAACAATACGCAACAAACCCAGAACCCCAAAGGGGTGACATTATTGTTTGAATGAATTAACAGGGAAGTTTAGCCATAGATTTCACAAAACACACCGAAGAGATTTTATTAACCGCAAAGCGCACGACGAATTGCGCAAAGGACGCAAAGGTTAGCCACAGATTAAGCGAATTATAAATATCTTAAACTAATGGTAACCAAACCCCGAAGGGGTGTTATTATTGTAGAAAACAATATGCAACAAACCCAGAACCCCAAAGGGGTGACATTATTGTTTGAATGAATTAACAGGGAAGTTTAGCCATAGATTTCACAAAATACACTGAAGAGATTTTATTAACCGCAAAGCGCACGAAGCATTTACTAGCGTTTTAAGAACGCAAAGCTTTATAAATGGGATCCTGTTTGGCATAAAGCCAAAACTCAAGCTGTTGTTTTGATAACATGAACCGAACAACTACTAACCACTGACTTTTGACTGATCACCGAACGCTTTTTAGCCACAGATTACGCAGATTTCTAAAATAATATTCCTAGTTGGCATGAAGCCAAAGAAGGTGTTTGCTACTGAATTAAAAACAACAAGGCGACCAACTTCAACACATCAACTCTTCTTCTCTTTAAACCACAGAGTCACTGAGGACACAGAGGACTTATATGTTACTTTCGGTTGGCATGAAACCAAGGGAATTACCTATGCATGAAAAGTAAACTAAATGATCAATGAACTGTGAACTGAAAACCGTGAACTGAAAAACTGTGAACTGAACACTCTTTTAGCCACAGATTACACAAATTACACTGAAGAGATTTTATTAACCGCAAAGAGCGCGATGAATTGCGCAAAGGACGCAAAGGTTAGCCACAGATTACGCAGATTTATTAGAATTATACTCTTGCTTGGCCTAAGGCCAAAGGACTAACATCTTTGTAAAAAAACACCATAGACCAAATCTAAATCTCAGCACTTCTTCATATCAGTTCTTTAAACCGCAAAGCGCACTAAGCATTTACTAGCGTTTTAAGAACGCAAAGCTTTATAAATGGGATCCTGTTTGGCATAAAGCCAAAACTCAAGCTGTTGTTTTGATAACATGAACCGAACAACTACTAACCACTGACTTTTGACTGATCACCGAACGCTTTTTAGCCACAGATTACACAAATTATACAAAAGAAATTTATTTAAAGCGTGAAGGTTCGCGCTAAGAACGTAAAGGAATTGATGCAACCTGATAATTTTCAGGATATAACCGGATCAAAATGATGGAGGTATTCCTCTAAAATAATGGAAAACCAAGAAGTGAATTGAGCGGGGTCAGATGTCATCTCATGTTTAAGTTGATCCATTGAAACCCACCTGAAATCAGCAACTTCCTGTTTGTTAAACACAGGATTTTGGTGATAGTAGCCGGTATAAACTGTATCCAACTCATGTTCGCTTAATCCGTTTTCAAATGGTGTGTGGTATATGAAACTAAACTGGCGGGTAAGTTCGCAATCAAATCCCATTTCTTCTTTTAACCGGCGATGGGCAGCCTCTTCCGTTGTTTCACCAAAACGAGGATGCGAACAACAGGTATTGGTCCATAACCCACCGGAATGGTATTTATTATCGGCGCGTTTTTGAAGCAACAATTCGTTTTTACCATTAAAAATAAAAACAGAAAATGCACGATGCAACAAAGCTTTTTGATGGGCTTCCTGTTTTTCCATCAACCCAATTTCATGGTCGTTTTCGTCTACTAGAATTACAAATTCGTTGGTATTCATGATTGGTTTTGTTGAAGAGCAAAGAAGTTTTCGATTCGTTGCTTTAACGGTATATCGGTTAAAGAAGGTAATTTTTTTTCGAGTAAAGCCCGATCTCTTTCTGTTTTATCGTGGTAATTTAAAAAATGAGGTGCCCTGGATTGGATGGTATACCGAAGAAAAATTAATTCGATATTACCGGGTTGTTTTTGGATAGCAGTTTCTAAAATTTCTTTTCCTTCATTAAACGATTGCCATTTGTGGTATGGATTGAAATAATGTTTGGCCATCACCATCATTACAGCACCACGATAGCCATAAAGTAAATTGTTTTGTGCAGGGTTTAAGGTTGAAGTATATTCAATAAATTGTTTTCCTGCTTCTTTGTTAATGGCAACAGATTCGAAAACCCACCTGGCCTTTTCAACCGAATACGATTCTGCAAAACCCAAAATGGGAAACATCGTAAAAAGCATGATCACCCAATTCCGTTTCATGTTTATAATAAGTTAAAACTATGTTTAAGATAGGAACCAAAAAATAGGGTAAATTTTTCGTTGTTAGGAACCCTAACTCGTTCTTGTAGGATTCGTTGAGGGGGCATTTCCATTATTTTGCGAAGAAGGCTGCTGTAATAAATATAGGCTACATAAACGCCTAATCTGGCCTCCTTTGGTAATTTTTTAATTCCAATATACCCCATGGCAAAATCTGCTGCGATATCTGCTTCTATATCCTTTTTTGTTTTTTCGTCGATATGGCTTAGCTGCAATTGAGGGAAATAAATTCTTCCTAATTCTTCATTATCTTCTTTGTAATCGCGTAAGAAATTTATTTTCTGAAAAGCGGAACCCAACTTCATGGCATAGGGTTTTAAGATTTCATATTGTTCTTCATCTCCTTTAACAAAAACTTTCAAACACATTAAACCCACCACTTCTGCAGAGCCAAGAATATACTTCTCGTATGTTTGTTGGTTAAATTCCTGTGGGTTTAGGTCCATTTCCATGCTAGCAAGAAAAGTATCAATTAGGTCCAATGGAATTTGAAATCGATGAACCGTTTCTTGAAAATTATGCAAGATTGGATTTAGGCTAATTTTTTGTTCGATAGATTTATACGTATCTATTTTGAATTGTTGTAATAAACTTTTTTTATCAAAATCATGAAAGGTATCAACAATTTCATCAGCAAATCGTACAAACCCATAAATCGCATAAATTGGATTTTGCATTTCTTTCGAAAGAAAGCGAATTCCTAAAGAGAATGAGGTACTGTAGGCTGTTGTTACGAGTTTACTCGTTTTACGCGAAACCTGATCAAATATTTTTTTCATATTGGTATACTATTAACGTGAACGGAAATCTTTTTCGATTAAGTTAGCTACTACCTTTCCACTAATAATACCGGGAGGTAACCCCGGACCGGGTACAGTTAATTGACCGGCGTAGTAAAGATTTTTTAATTTATTGCTTCTCATTTTTGGTTTTAGAATGGCAGTTTGGGAAAGGGTATTTGCCAATCCATAAGCATTGCCTTTAAATGCATGGTAATCTTTCACAAAATCGCGCATGGCATACGACCTTTTATAAACAATATGCTCTCGGATATTTTGTCCGGTTCTTTTTTCGAGTCTATCCATTAAGAGATCGAAATAGCGCTCTTTTATTTCATCGGTATCTTCTAGGCCGGGAGCAACCGGTATGAGCAGAAACAGATTTTCGCAACCTTCCGGAGCAACAGTTGGGTCGGTGGCGGATGGCATGGAAACATAAAACAAGGGGTTAGTTGGCCATTTGGGATTTTCGTAGATTTCTTTCGAATGGACAACAAAATCGGAATCAAAAAACAGGTTATGGTGTTGTAAGTTATTTAGCCGTTTGTTTACTCCAACATAATACAGCAAACAAGATGGTGCAAGTTTTCTGGTGTCCCAGTATTTGGTAGTATAGGTTTGGTGTTCGGGATTTAAAATCTTTTGATCGATATGTTGGTAATCGCCTGCACCAACCACCAAATCGGCCTCCCATTTTTTGCCGGAAATGGTGTTAACTTCGGTAATCTTTTGGCTTATTGTGCGCACTTCGGTTACCTCTTGGTTCACTTCAATTTTAACACCTTGTTCCTCTGCAATTTTTGTAAATGCCTCAACAATTTTATGCATGCCTCCCATGGGATACCAGGTACCAAGGCTCATATCGGCATAATTCATCAAACTGTATAAGGCAGGCGTATTTCCCGGCATTGCACCAAGAAACAAAACCGGGAATTCGAGTAATTCGGTAAGCAAGGGATGTTGTACGAATTGACGAACATGATTTTTCATGCTCGTGAATACATCCATTTTAAGTATCCCTTTGAGTAAACGAAAATCCATAAACTCACGAAGGGAAATTCCGGGTTTATGCACCAAATCATTTATGCCAACTTCATATTTATACTTGGCCTCTTTTAAAAATTTACGAAGCCGCAGTCCACTACCTTTTTCAAATGAATCGAATAAGTCTTCTAATTCATTCATGTCGGCAGGGATATCCACCCCAACACCATTTTTCCAAAATACTTTGTAGGATGGACTTAAACGTTTGAGGTCATAAAAATCGGAAGTGGTATGGTTAAAATCTTTGTAAAAATTTTCGAAAACATCGGGCATCCAATACCAACTTGGTCCCATATCAAATACAAATCCGTTGGTTTCAAATTTTCGAGCGCGTCCACCGGCATCTGCATTTTTTTCGAGCACCGTTACTGCAAACCCTTTGCGGGCAAGGTAACTGGCGGCCGATAAACCGGCCACACCCGAACCAATAACGATTGCTTTTTTTGCAGACATACAAGAGGAACAAGTTGTTGGGGATATTGTTTGTTGAAGTAAGGTTAAACAGAACGGTGTTTTAGTGCTTAGTGTTTTGGTACTTAGTGTTTAAGTAAGAAATTCAGTTTTTGCAAACTTTTTTGCGGTTCAAACCTTTTAACTTTGAATTAATATTAGAAGTATGGTTTCATTGGCAGTGGTATTGGTAACATTTTTAGCAATGGAGTTTGTGGCATGGTTTGCCCATAAATTTGTGATGCATGGTTTTTTGTGGTATTTACATAGGGATCACCACCAGGGACATGAAGGATTTTTTGAAAAGAATGATGCATTCTTCCTGATTTTTGCCATCCCAAGTATTTATTGTTATGTAACAGGTGCTTTGTACCATGATTTTCGATTGTTTGTTGGTATAGGTATTTCATTGTATGGATTAGCCTACTTTTTTGTGCATGATATCATCATTCACCAACGGTTTAAACTTTTACGCAACTGGAGCAACAAGTATGTGGTCGGAATTAGAAGGGCGCATAAGATGCATCACAAACATTTTAACAAAGAACATGGCGAAAACTTTGGTATGTTGTTGGTTCCATTTCGATATTTTAAGGAAGACAAAAAGCAAATTCTATGAGTTTGTATGCCTGGATTTTGTTTTTCTCCATTCTCGGTCCATTGCTTTTTAGTTTCGACAAAAGGATATCGTATTACAAAAAATGGTCGGGTTTGTTTTTAGGTATTGGTATAAACGGAATACTCTTTATTCTTTGGGATAGTTGGTTTGCCCGTAACGGGGTTTGGGGATTCAACCCTTCCTATGTGTGGTCGTATCGCTTGTTACATCTGCCATTGGAAGAATGGTTGTTTTTTATTGTAATTCCATTTAGCAGTGTTTTTATTTACGAATGCGTAAAGTATTATTTGCCAAGACAACCTCTACAAAAATGGAGTAAATCAATTACCATTTTCTTTTTTGCAATTACATTTCTTCTCGCACTTTTCAATACCACGCGATCCTATACTTTTTATAATTGCTTAATCGCATCTTTACTTCTATTGATTCATTTGTTGTTTTTAAAGCGCGATTGGATGGGATATTTTTGGGTATCTTATCTGTTCCATTTGATTCCGTTTTTTATTGTGAATGGCATTCTTACCGGCATTGCAACACCCGAACCGGTAGTTTGGTATAACAATGCCGAAAATTTAGGCATACGCATTTTTACCATACCAATAGAGGACATGGTTTATGCAATGACCTGTTTGTTGATTCCGATAACGGTGATGGAGAGAATTTTGAATGTTTTAATCCCGCCCGATAAAAACAAGGAGGAACGACGTAGTTTTTACATGCGGGGATGAATTATGAGTTATGAGTGATGAATGATGGGTGAGTTGCTGATAATTGACCAATAACTAATTATCTTATCAAAGTAATCCTTTAACGCAACAACGTTACATTACCGGTTAGTACTTTTGTAATATCCCTTAAATCGGTGTAATTAATTACGTATACATATACATCGCTCATTACAAAATTTCCGGCCCATTTACCATCCCAACCTTTTTGCGTTTCGTTTGATTCAAAAATAAGTTTACCCCAACGGTCGTAAATTTTCATGGTGATGCTTTTTACATTAAAAGTAACCGGCATAAAAATATCGTTGGTACCATCGGTGTTTGGGGTAAATGCATTGGGTACAAATATTTCGGTAGGGCAATTATTGCTTATGGTTATTTGTCCTTCATTTTTGCAACCAAATTGGTCGGTGATGGTTACTTTATAGGTTCCGTAATCGGTAACGGGGATTTGAGGAGTTGTGCTTCCATCTTGCCATTGGTATTGGATAAATCCTTGTCCCGGACTAAGTAAAAAATTCGGTTCGCATAGTGCAGAATCTATACCAAAATTTATTTGCGGTAAGGATTTTTCGGTTAAGTTAATTTGATCGTTACCCGAACAACCATCGTTGTTTTTTACAACTACATGGTATAATCCTGCCTTGTTTGCTATAAGTTGGGAAGCAATACTGTTATCGCTCCACAGATAACTTACAAAGTTTCCCGGATTAAGCAAATAGGTTTCTCCTTTACAAAAGAATGTATCGGGACCAAGGTTTGGTAATGCAAGGGGTAATTGGGTTAATTGTACACTATCTCTAACAATACAAGCTGCTTTGGTAACTTCAACCCAAACAAGTTCTTCCTTGGTTGCAGTGTAGCTTGGAGCGGTTGTATTATCCTGCCACAAATAGGCATCTGCATTTGCTGCACCGGCATCAAAAATTACAGGTACTTCAAAACAAACAGCAGTATCGTTGCCCAAAGTAAAAATTGGTTTTGGTGTAATGTCTATATGCACGGAGTCGATTGTAACACATTTTCCTTTGGTAACTTTTACTTTATACCAACCTTGGGTGGTAGCAAGATAAGTTGCATTGGAAGTAAAATCGTGCCACAGATAAGTAGCACCTGCAGTAGTAGCATCCAGCAGGCGTTGGGTTCCTTCGCATACCAAAGTGTCGGGACCTAAATTAACCACAGCGGCAGGAACAATGCTTATTTGAATACTATCGGATACCGTACAACCATTTAAATTGACCATCACTTTGTAAAAACCCGGTGTTGTAACAGGTAAAAGTCTTGTGGTATCGCCAAGGTTCCACGCATATTTTGCACCCGGATTACCCGCATCTAAAACTTGGTTTATATTATCGCATATATCGCTAAAGAAATTACCCAGTTCAACAACCGGTTGTGGTTTAATAATTAAGTTAACCGAATCGCGGTATTGGCAAGTACCATTGCTAGCTTCTGCCCAATACAAACCACTTTGCAAGGCACCGATTACCGGCATAGTATCGGTTGTACTCCACAGATAATGTTGCGCACCTGCGGTGGTTGCATCAAGCATTACGGGGTTGTTGGTACAATGCGCAGTATCAGAACCAAGGTTAAACTCTTTGAGCGGAAACTTATAAATATTAATGGAATCGGTATTGCCGCAACCGCGTTTGCTTATGGTTAAATTGTATTTGCCAACACTATCAACATACAAAACAGCTGAGGTATCTTTGGTATTCCATACATAGCGATAAGCGGTATCCTGTAAAATAGGAGTTGAATGCAAAAAGAAACCTTTGCCCAAACAAATAATGGTATCAGGTCCAAGGTTAACGGCAGGAGGAATTTCTCTATCAATAAAAATGGAATCCCTAAAAGGCGGACAACCGTTTACACTAACCTGCGCCCAATAAATACCTGTTTGAGTAGCCATCAAAGTATCTTTGGTCGAATTATCCTGCCACAAATAAGTTACCTCACCTTGGGGTTGCCGGGCATCAAGTTTAAATGGAGCATTATTGCAAAGCAACGTATCCTTGCCAAGAAAATCTTTGCGGATATAATCGTTGCAATCGATGAGTGAGACGTCGTCGACAAAGTAGGATGAAGAAGCAGCATTCCAACTAGACGGTGTCCAAATTCTAAAGGTATCTAATTCATAGGCGCCTATAAAGAAGTGTTTTTCATTTCCTTTTGCTTTATATATTCCTTTTATCTTATGCCAACCAAACCATTCACCAATTAAATTGGTATCAATTATACTAGCTTCAAGTCCATGCAAAGGATCAGAGCTATGTATATCAGGCATTGCAGTATCAGAAAATAATACACCTATATGACCTGAAGCATAAGAAGAATATGATATAACAGGAGAAGTAGCAAAAGCAAGAGCTATATACATTTCAAAATAATAGATTCTATTTTCATTAAGTAAGCTAACACTTCCTTGTAAATAGGTTGACATTGACTTTAGTGGACTCCAAAAGTTGTCTCTATATATAACAAGTGGACTAAAAACAGCATATCCATTGCCTGATTTAGGATATTTATTGAAAATATGTTGGTTATGGGGCACTCCATATGGATAACTCCCTGTGATTGGGCTTCGAAAACACTGGTTAAAATATTGAGAGTAAAAACGCAATTCTTCTCCAATACGATTATCAAAAGGATACACTCCAGGTTCACTCCAACCAATCGCTTTATTTACTTGTCTAAAGCCATTAACACAAGTAGTGTACTGCTCAAAACTACCGTTAATAATATGGTTGGTTTGGCCGGCAATTTGTGTCGGTTTGTAAAACAGTACGATTAATAATATGAAGCAATAAAACTTATGCATTAACAAACTTTGAGTGATATGGAAATTCCACATCACTCAAAGTTAATCTATAAATAGTTTAAAATCAAAACATTGAACTTATAATTACTTAAGTATCATTCGATATGAAATGGTCTGTTCCACGGATTTAGCTTTGAATAGGTATATCCCGGCATTTAACTTCAATTCTGAGTAAGCTATGTCCACTATATTATTACCCGATTTAGTTTCAACTGTTTTAATAAAAACCACTTTCCCCATCAAATCAAAAACTGTAATTTCTAAACTTCCACTTGTTGCAGCTGCAATTTGCAAATGTAATATACTGTTATTTTCTAAAGGGTTGGGATATAATCTACTTTCAAATATTTGATTTGTATTTAACTTTCGGATTCCTACAAACGAATTATTTCCACCTACAACAGTTTCTGCATAACAATCATCAGTGTAATCCAAGTTATATACTTCATCTACAACAATCTCCCCGTTTTCAAATTCTTCTCCAAAAAGATTCCCGCCATATGAAGTTAGAGTAATAGGAGCGTCGCTTGGCGCATAGGAAGAAGATGAACAGTCATAAACCCCATTAAAGTATCCCTTTAGAATGTTCATGCTAAATGCATCTGAAGTATAACTGTACAATCCGACTCCATTAGCCGTACCATTGGTATTTAAGTCAATGTCCACCGGTTCAAGAACATCTATTGAGCCACGATCATAATATCTGCCTGTTAGGATGTTTCCTGCCGCGTCAAGTTTAACCAATGTTAATCGCTGGTGGTCTGTATCGAAATCTTTACCAATTGCATATAACTCATCTGTTGCATTTCTATATTTAATATCTGCAAGCAAAGAGTAATCTGAGCCGGAAATTACAGAAGGATAAATATTTGACCAATTTATAGTAGGCCAACCGGACGCTGATTGGTGTGCAATCTTAGTTACCCAATTATTAAAAAGATCAGTACCATAAAGATTTTCACATTTGCCCGATACATAGTACCCATTAGGTGTACTACAAACACCTGAGAAAATTTCATTTGATTCTGGATCTGTTGCAGAATGTGTATCGTATAAAGTGATAGGAAAAGTAAACCCACTATCCGGATCAACGCACATCCACATTCCATTCCAATCTGTGTTTACTCCAAATGCAGTAGGGCTGAATTTGCCACCCACAACAATAACAGGATATCCACCAAATGTTGCATCATAATGCTGTGTTTGAATGATATCATTTACAATAACCGGATCCGGACTTGATGGAGGAGTTCCTGAGGGCGTCCAACCATACTGCGTGCTATAAATCCATCCCCAAGTCATAGCACCTGATACAGTTAATCGAGCAACAAAAACCTTCTCTCCATTAACATCTCAGTAACAAAAATATCACCGGCTGTCTGTGTTGATTCACAAATGGATTTGACAGTTAGTTCATCGGTAAAGGTATAACATGTAACTAAATTCACTGTACCACTAGTGCTTAGATTCAAATAGAAAATACCATATTCGTCTTGCAAAGTAGTAAATGAACCTACTACTGCAAATGCATTTCCATTAGCATATTCTATTGCTTCAGCACCATTTATAACAGCATCATGGTTATTGTATTTTAAATGATATCCTTTCTTGAAATTTGAACCACTAAAGCCTCCTGAAATGTTAGTGTTTATTACCGAAATATCATGATTAACGTTAACGATTCCTGCTAAAAGATGGCCGTCTCCTGTCGAAACCGTTGTTAACCCACTACCCATTTTGAAGGATTCGTATTTGTTATCGAAATATTGTGCATCGACATTTAACATTGTTAATGTCAACCCTATTAAAAGTAAATTTTTCATAATTGTTAAATTTTTAATTGATAAAAAAAAGTGAAAATTGGTTTTATAAACCGCAAACCTAGTAGGGGTTTATACTAGCAATGGTTTGTGTTTTATCCATATGGTATTATTTAAGTGTTTTTCAAACCCGATGAAATAGCTATTCCGTTTTGGGTAATCAAAGATTATAAGTAAATTTAAGTTTAAATAGAAATATCGTTGTCTTATAAAGACAATCGTTATCTTTATAAGACAATTTGATTAATTTTGTTATCAAACAAAACCTTATATGGAGCTTGAACTCGATGCAGTTAAAATTGGAAAAGTCATCCGAACTGGCAGAATTGCATGTGGTGAAACGGAGTTGAGTATGTCGGTGAAATTAGGATTCAAGAGTCATAGCAGCTATGCTAAGATTGAACAAGGTAAGTTTACGTATATTAATATTCAGATTTTATAACAAATCTGTAAAATTATTGGAATTAGTATCCATGAACTATTTGTACAAGCAAGTAAAACTACTGACGAATAGAAAAAGCAAAAAAGTTATCGGTTTAATTTACCGGAGAACTACTGTCCGCTGCATAATTTGTTCGAATGGTAATTTTGTAAGCAAAAATTTTACGGTTTAGTTTGCCGGCATACGTCCGTCCGTTGCGGTTATTACCGGCGGACGACCGTCCGCTGCGGGTTACAAAAAGTCGGAATTATTCTTAACGATAATTTTACCTTGGACTAAAACACCCAGTACTAAAACACTAAGCACTAGGAACTCTTCTCCATCGGCAGCTTCATTTCTTTGATTTTTGCAAAGCCACCATATACATTTTTTACGCGTTGAAATCCTTTTGATTTGAGGTAGGAGGCTGCAATCATGGAGCGGTAGCCGCCGGCACAATGCACGAGGTATTCAGCGTCTTTGTCGAGTTTTTCAAAAGTCTTGTTCAAATTGTCTAATGGTTCGTGTGTTGCTTTTTTAAGGTGAAGGTCTTTCCATTCGCCGGTTTTACGAACATCTAATATTTTGATATCGGTATGTTTGGCATCTAATTCAAATTCTTCTTCATCAACCGATATGATCATATCGTAGCGTTTGCCAGCATCAAGCCAAGCCTGAAATCCGCCTTGCAAAAAGCCCTGCATATTATCAAACCCTACACGCGCAAGTCGTTCGATACTTTCTTTTTCTTTTCCTTCGTCACAAACGATAACCAATGGTTGCGTTATATCCAACACAGTTGCTGCCCAAATGGCAAATTGTCCGTTAAGTCCGAAATTGATCGCTCCCGGAATAAATCCTTGTTCAAAAGTATCCGGATGCCGCGTATCGATAATTGTCATTCCTTGTTGGCGAAGTATATCTGTTTCGAGAACGGTTAAGGGTTTTAATCCATGTTCCAACACGTCTTCAATGGCTACATATCCTTGTTTGTTTAGTTTAGCATCTTTAAAGAAGTATGCAGGTGCAGGTGTAATGCCATCGGTTAGTATAGCAATAAATTTTTCGCGCGACATGAGTTGCAATGCATAATTCAATTTCTTTTGCTCGCCAATCGTTGAGAAAGTTTCCTTACCAATATTTTTACCGCAAGCCGAACCGGCTCCATGTGCAGGATATACAATAACTTTGTCTGATAAAGGCATTAATTTATGATGTAAAGAGTCGTACATCATACCTGCAAGCTCTTCTTTGGTCATAATACCATCCAGAAGATCCGGACGACCAACATCGCCAACAAACAAGGTATCGCCGGTAAAAATGCAATAATCGTTGTTGGTTTCATCTTTTAATAAATAACAACTCGATTCAGGTGTATGTCCGGGTGTATGCAAAATTTTAATGGTAATTTTTCCCAATTGCAACTCTTCGTTATCTGCAGCAACATAAACCGGATAAGAAGTTTGGGTTGTTGGTCCGTATACAATTGCTGCTCCTGTTTTTTTTGCTAAATCGATATGTCCACTAACAAAATCAGCATGAAAATGGGTTTCGAAAATATATTTGATTTGTGCGCCCCGACTTTCTGCTAATTGTATATATGCTTCATAATCGCGAAGCGGATCTATAATTGCCGCTTCTCCGTTGCTTTCTATATAATAAGCAGCTTGTGCGAGGCAATTGGTGTATAGTTGTTGGATATGCATGGGTTATGGGTTAATGATGCAAAATTAGGGATTTGTAGGTGGAATTGGAAATGCATGGAGAATTGAAGTATTGTTTGATGTTGGGTTGCGCAATGTAAGTATGTCCAAAGTTATTCAGTCCAAAGTCAATCAGTCCAATGTCTACCGGTCCAATGACTAATGAACTAATGACTAATGACTAATGACCAATGACTAATGACCAATGACCAATGACTAATTGTCAATGACCAATGCCTAATGCCTCAACACAGCACCAAAGTCTTTTTCAAATCCTTTAATCAATTTCTGCATAACACTATCGATTTCAATATCTGTCAGTGTTTTGTTTTCATCGAGCAGAATAAAACTAAGTGCGTATGATTTTTTTCCTTTTTCGATTTTATCGCCTTGGTAAACATCAAACACATTTACTTCTTTGATTAGATCGGGTGCAGTTTGAAAAGCCTTCTTTTCAAGATCTGCATATTTTACATGTTGGTCGAGAACCAAAGCAAGATCCCTCCGAACACTTGGGAAATTAGATAGTGGTTTAACCACTGTTTTCCTGTTGTTTTTAATAGTTTTGATTTGATTCCAAAAAATATCGGCATAAAACACACTCTGGTCCAGATCAAATTTGTTGCATACTTCGGTTAACAAACAGCCAAAAACCGCAACCTCCTTTTGATCGACCAGTACTTTGGTATATTGTGTTAATGTGCGGGTATCGGCCGAATATTCAAACTGTAAATTTCCAATTCCAGCCCGGTGAAGTAATTTTTCAACCGCATCTTTCATTGCATAATAATTGCTATCCTGTTGCGGTTGCTGCCAATTCTCTTTTTGTTGGCTCCCGGTTATAAATAAGGAGAAATGTGGTGTTTCAATATAACCATTTACGGATGTTTGGTAGGTATTTCCAAATTCATAGGCTTTGATTTGTTTGCTTTTTCTATTGGCATTGTACTGCAACATTTCGAGTCCGTTATACAACATAGATAAGCGCATGATATCCAAATCACTGCTTAATGGATTTAATATACGCACCGCATTATTTAATTCCTCTTCCGGGTAATAAGCCGATTTGGTAAGAGAGTTACACAAAATTTCAAAAAATCCATTATGGCTTAAAAAGTCTGAAATTTGGTTGCGCAAAATAAATGCATCCTCATCTGCTGAGCGCGTTAGTACTGATTTTAATTGTGATGGAATGGCAATATTATTTAGTCCGTAAATTCGTACAATCTCTTCTGCAACATCTGCTTGTCGTTTGATATCAACTCGAAAAGGAGGAACTGACAAAAGCAGATTTCCTTCTTGTTCGTTCAATGTTATTATATCTAAATCGGCAAGTATGCGTTTAACTTCAGTAGCTGGAATTTCTTGTCCGAGTAATTGATTTAATTTATGAAACGAAAAATGTATCTCCGTATTTGCAACTTTTTCCGGATACAAATCGGTTAATCCGGAAGAAACTTTACCACCGGCAATTTCCAAAATAATTGGCACAATGCGTGCGAGTGCACTTACAGTTATATTGGGATCTGTACCGCGTTCGTAACGAAAGGAAGCATCGGTTGACAAACCATGTTGACGAGCAGTTTTGCGAATAGAAGCGGCATCGAAATAGGCACTTTCGATAAATATATTTTTTGTTTCGGATGTGATACCTGAATCAAGTCCACCGAATACGCCTGCAATTGCCAAAGGTTTTTCGGCGTCGCAAATCATGCAGTTTTCTGCTGTGAGTTTTCGTTCAGTTTTATCAAGGGTGGTAAAAACCGTTCCTTTAAAACCATTTCTAACGATGATTTTATCGCCTGCAATTTTATCTGCATCAAATGCATGTAATGGTTGACCCATTTCATGTAATACATAGTTGGTAGCATCAACAATATTGTTGATTGGATTGATGCCAATTACTTTTAATTTATTTTTTAACCAATCCGGCGAATCTTTTATGGTAATACCGGAAATCAATACTCCGGAATAACGCTTGCAAGTTTGTGTATCTTCAATGCTAACTTCAATTGGAAAATTGGAGGTTAATCCATCTATTTTATTGGAATACGCTTTTACCTTACCAACACCTAATGCTTTTAAATCGCGGGCTACACCAAGATGAGATGCTGCATCGCCACGGTTTGCAGTTAGACCAATCTCTATCAAATAATCGGTATAAACCGAGAAATAGTGGATGGCATCTTTTCCTACTATATAATCCGAAGGAAGAACCATAATACCATCATGGCTTGTTCCCATTCCTAATTCATCTTCGGCACAGATCATACCTTCGCTGAATTCGCCGCGTATTTTTGATTTTTTAATTTCAAATGGATCTCCTTTTGTTGGGTAAATAGTTGTTCCAACCGTTGCTACCAATACTTTTTGTCCGGCTGCAACATTTGGAGCACCACAAACAATTTGCAATAGATTTTCACCTCCAACATCAACTGTTGTTAAACTAAGTTTATCGGCATTGGGATGTTTGATGCAGGTTTTTACCTCTCCGATTTTAATGCCTTTTAAAGCCCCCTTAAGGGATTCGTATGGTTCAACAGATTCAACTTCTAGTCCGCAACCTGTTAGTAATTCAGCAGTTTTTTCTACTGTTATATCAGATTTGATAATTTCTTTAAGCCAATGATACGATATCTTCATTCGGGGTAATTGTATTGGAGGCGAAAATAGGGAAAAGGAGGAAGAAAATGAGTAAATGAGTAAGTGAGTATATGTTAATTTTGGATGATAGAATGATTGCATGATTGGATGGGTACTAAGGAGATTTTACTGAAAGTGAGTATGATGGTATTTGAGATATTTTTTGTTTGATAATTGAATGATTTAAATTGGCTATGTTGCGATATATGTCGGGAGTTGTTTAACCGAGAAGGGCGCTGCGTATAGTCTTAAATGACTTTTTGATTTAGTGGTCAAAAACCCTGAAGGGGTGACACCATTATAGAAAAACAATATAGGTCGGATCAAAACCCTGAAAGGGTGGCATTATTATTTGTTCCATAAATGACTAATTATTAACCCGCGAAGAGCGCGAAGATTTTTACGCAAAGTGCACAAAGGATTTCAACCGAATGACAACTGACTTTTGACCGACCACTTTTTTTGCCACAGATTACACCGATTACACCGATGGAAATTCTCGTTTGGCATGAAGCCAAAAAACAAACTATGAATTGAAAATTGAATTTACAAATGACTTCTGACTAATGACCAATGACCTTGAAAATATAAGCTTAATTTAAAGGAGAACTAGTACTAAAACACCCAGCACTAAAACACCTCTTCTTTTAACCGCAAAGAGCACAAAGCATTGTCTCTGTTTTTAAGGACGCAAAGATTTGAAAAGGGCTCTCTGTTGGCATGAAGCCAAGAAGTTGATAATGGCTGAGGAATCACAGTTCACTAATCATTGAGCCCCCAATCACTAATCACTGACCTCTTACCTCTTACCCCTGTCCCCTAACCCCTTTTTATCGCCACAGATTACACAGATTTCTGAAAATAATATTTACGGTTGGCATGAAGCCAATAAGTTGCTGATGGTTTAGGGTTCAAAGTTGTCCGTTCAGAGTTCATTAATGACCACCGACTTTTGACCAAAAACCTTTTATAAATGCTAACTTAAAAATATAAGTTTAATTTTAAGGAGAACTAAGTACTAAAACACCCAGTACCAAAACACATGTATTTGCTTATGACTTTTGACCGACCACTGAATGCCGACCGCTTTTTTTGCCACAGATTACACAGATTACACCGATGGAAATTCTCGTTTGGCATGAAGCCAAAAAACAAACTATGAATTGAAAATTAAATTTACAAATGACTTAAGACCAATGACTAATGACTAATGAACTTTGAAGATTATCACTGAAAATATAAGTTTAATTTTAAGGAGAACTAAGTACTAAAACACCCAGTACCAAAACACCTCTTCTTTTAACCGCAAAGAGCACAAAGCATTGTCTCTGTTTTTAAGGACGCAAAGATTTGAAAAGGGCTCTCTGTTGGCATGAAGCCAAGAAGTTGATAATGGCTGAGGAATCACAGTTCACTAATCATTGACCCCCCAATCACTAATCACTGACCTCTTACCTCTTACCCCTGTCCCCTAACCCCTTTTTATCGCCACAGATTACACAGATTTCTGAAAATAATATTTACGGTTGGCATGAAGCCAATAAGTTGCTGATGGTTTAGGGTTCAAAGTTGTCCGTTCAGAGTTCATTAATGACCACCGACTTTTGACCAAAAACCTTTTATAAATGCTAACTTAAAAATATAAGCTTAATTTAAAGGAGAACTAGTACTAAAACACCCAGCACTAAAACACCTCTTCTTTTAACCGCAAAGAGCACAAAGCATTGTCTCTGTTTTTAAGGACGCAAAGATTTGAAAAGGGCTCTCTGTTGGCATGAAGCCAAGAAGTTGATAATGGCTGAGGAATCACAGTTCACTAATCATTGACCCCCCAATCACTAATCACTGACCTCTTACCTCTTACCTCTGTCCCCTAACCCCTTTTTATCGCCACAGATTACACAGATTTCTGAAAATAATATTTACGGTTGGCATGAAGCCAATAAGTTGCTGATGGTTTAGGGTTCAAAGTTGTCCGTTCAGAGTTCATTAATGACCACCGACTTTTGACCAAAAACCTTTTATAAATGCTAACTTAAAAATATAAGTTTAATTTTAAGGAGAACTAAGTACTAAAACACCCAGTACCAAAACACATGTATTTGCTTATGACTTTTGACCGACCACTGAATGCCGACCGCTTTTTTTGCCACAGATTACACAGATTACACCGATGGAAATTCTCGTTTGGCATGAAGCCAAAAAACAAACTATGAATTGAAAATTGAATTTACAAATGACTTCTGACTAATGACCTTGAAAATATTAGTTTAATTTTAAGGAGACCTAGTACTAAAACACCCAGCACCAAAACACTTCAACACTTCAACACCTCAACACCTCCCCAAAGATTGACGAAAATCATGTTAATTTTATTTAGACTAAATATAAATAGTATATTTTTGTCCCGATTAAAACAATTTGGAATGAGGTATATAATACTATTTGTGGCATTTGCAATATTAAGCAGATCAGAGGCTTCGGAAGTTACAGGAAGGTTAATTAAAGAAAATAAGGAAGCATACTCCCATCAGGAAATTTATCTATCTAATGGAAAAGTAGTACGAACTAATGAACAGGGTGCTTTTGTATTTAACGACATTCAAAAGGGCGAATACCATATCAATACAGAAATGGGCGGACAAATGGTAACCATTCAATGGTTTGTGGTAGATGATTCGAATAAGCCAATTAACCTAGGAGAGATATTGATTGAGAGAAATTTACAATTAAAAGAAACAGAAATAACCGACCGCAGCAACCGGGTAAGTGTAGAGCGTTTGCCGGATGTAAAAGACAATGTAATTTATGCAGGCAAGAAAAACGAAGTATTAAAACTTAGCACCGGCTCATCGAATTTAGCGCAAAACATGTCGCGCCAGGTATTTGCCAAAGTACCCGGAGTGCAAGTGTGGGAAAGCGATGGTAGTGGCGTTCAAATGGGTATTGCAACAAGAGGATTGAGTCCGAACCGCATGTGGGAGTTTAATACCCGTCAAAACGGATACGATATTGCAGCCGATCCGTTTGGTTATCCCGAATCCTATTATACACCATCAGTTGAATCGCTTGATAGAATTGAAGTAGTACGCGGAGCGGCTTCATTGCAGTATGGTCCACAGTTTGGTGGCATGATAAATTATATTAAAAAGCGTTCGATTAGCAAAAAACCTATTGGGGTAGAGTCGATGCAAACTTTTGGTGCTTATGGTATGTTCAGTTCCTTTAATGCTATTGGAGGAAATATTGGCAAGTTCTCCTACTATGGAAATATCAACTATCGCAAATCAAATGGCTGGCGACAAAACAACGAATACCAAACTTGGAATGGATTCATCAATTTAGGATACCAATTAACCAAAAAAATATCGGTTGGAGTTGAATTTACCCATATGGATCAATTGGTACAACAACCAGGTGGATTAAACGATTCGATGTTTAAAGCAGATGCACAACAGTCGTTGCGAAGCAGAAACTGGTTTGATTTAAAATGGAATATCCCGGCAATTAGCATTGATTATGCCATTTCAAAAAACCACCAATTAAAAATAAAAATGTTCGGGTTGTTTGCTGATAGAAGCAGTATCGGTTATTTGGAAGCAATTAATAAACCCGATACTATTAATAGTGCAACTGGTCAATATGCATCTCGACGGATTGATGTTGATCGTTATACCAATTATGGATTAGAAGCAAGGCATTTGTATTCCTATGTTTTGTTTAATAAAAAACATGCATTGGCTGCAGGAATAAAATACTTTAATGGCACAACGGAAAGGTTCAGAAATACAAATGGCAACAAAGGAACCGGCTATGATTTATCGGTTACCTCGGAGGTAAAGGCAGTGGATATGGTTTATCACACCCGCAATGTAGCTTTGTTTGCAGAAAATATTTTTTATGTAACACGCAAATGGAGCATCACTCCCGGGGTTAGGTATGAGCATATCGAAAATACTGCCGATGGGAAGTACGCTTCTGCAGCAAATGCAGTAATATCAGATGCCATGAGCAAACGAAATTTTGTGTTACTTGGAGTAGGTTCCCAGTATGAAATAACCAGTAGTACCAATATTTACTTTAATTACTCCCAAGCGTACCGTCCGGTTTTATTCAGTGATATTACCCCTTCTGCAACTACCGACAGTATCGATGCCAATTTAAAAGATGCATCCGGATTTAACATGGATTTAGGGTATCGCGGGAATTTTGGAAAAGTATTGGTTTTGGATGTAAGCGCTTTTTACATGCAGTATAATAACCGCATTGGCTCTTATGCAGTTAATGGAAGAAATTACAAAAGCAATATTGGCAATTCGGTAAGTAAAGGAATTGAAAGTTATATAGAGTTTATTCCAACTGCTTTAATGAACAATACCAAGTTTGGACAAATCGCATTGTTTAATTCCTTGTCGATAAATGATTCAAAATACACATCATGGATTAATCCCGATCCAACTAAAAATTTAGAAAACAAAGTAGTTGAGAATGCACCGGCTTATATTAATCGTTATGGCATAACGTATTCGTTTAAACATTTTACAACTACTTTCCAGCAGTCGCATGTGGGTTTAGCTTATAGCGATGCATTGAATACAACCAAATACGATGCAACCGGAGTGAATGGTGTAATACCGGCTTACCAAGTTGCCGATTGGTCTTTTAGTATCCGAGTGAAGAAAGTATTCCAATTAAATGGTGGTATTAACAATGTTGGTGATACCAAATATTTTACTCGCAGAGGTGGAGGGTATCCCGGACCGGGATTATTGCCTGCTGATGGTAGATTATGGTATATGGGAGTTGGGGTGAAGTTTTGAGGAAATGGAAGTAAGATAGTTTTTAACGCAACAACGTTACATTACCGGTTAGTACTTTTGTAATATCCTTTAAATCGGTGTAATTAATTACGTATACATATACATCGCTCATTACAAAATTTCCGGCCCATTTACCATCCCAACCTTTTTGCGTTTCGTTTGATTCAAAAATTAGTTTACCCCAACGGTCGTAAATTTTCATGGTTAGACTTTTTACATTAAAAGTAACCGGCATAAAAATATCGTTGGTACCATCGGTGTTTGGCGTAAATGCATTGGGTACAAATATTTCAGTTGGACAATTATTGCTTATGGTTATTTGTCCTTCATTTTTGCAACCAAATTGGTCGGTGATGGTTACTTTATAGGTTCCGTAATCGGTAACAGGGATTTGAGGAGTTGTGCTTCCATCTTGCCATTGGTATTGGATAAATCCTTTTCCCGGACTAAGTAAAAAATTCGGTTCGCATAGTGCAGAATCTATACCAAAATTTATTTGCGGTAAGGCTTTTTCGGTTAAGTTAATTTGATCGTTACCCGAACAACCATCGTTGTTTTTTACAAGCACATGGTATAATCCTGCCTTGTTTGCTATGAGTTGGGAAGCAATACTGTTATCGCTCCACAGATAACTTACAAAGTTTCCCGGATTAAGCAAATAGGTTTCTCCTTTACAAAAGAAAGTATCGGGACCAAGGTTTGGTAATGCAAGGGGTAATTGGGTTATTAAAACGCTATCTCTAACAATACAAGCTGCTTTGGTAACTTCAACCCAAACAAGTTCTTCCTTGGTTGCAGTGTAGCTTGGAGCGGTTGTATTATCCTGCCACAAATAGGAATCTGCATTCGCTGCACCGGCATCTAAAATTACAGGTACTTCAAAACAAACAGCAGTATCGTTGCCCAAAGTAAAAATTGGTTTTGGTGTAATGTCTATATGCACGGAGTCGATTGTAACACATTTTCCTTTGGTAACTTTTACTTTATACCAACCTTGGGTGGTAGCAAGATAAGTTGCATTGGAAGTAAAGTCGTGCCACAAATAAGTAGAACCTGCTGTAGTAGCATCCAGCAGGCGTTGGGTTCCTTCGCATACCAACGTGTCGGGACCTAAATTAACCACAGCTGCAGGAACAATGCTTATTTGAATACTATCGGATACCGTGCAACCATTTAAATTAACCACCACTTTGTAAAAACCCGGGGAAGTAACAGGTAAAAGGCTTGTGGTATCACCACGGTTCCACGCATATTTTGCACCCGGATTACCCGCATCTAAAACATGGTTTATATTATCGCATATATCGCTAAAGAAATTACCCAGTTCAACAACCGGTTGCGGTTTAATAATTAAGTTAACCGAATCGCGGTATTGGCAAGTACCATTGCTAGCTTCTGCCCAATACAAACCACTTTGCAAGGCACCAATTACCGGCACTGTATCGGTTGTGCTCCACAAATAATGTTGCGCACCTGCAGTAGTTGCATCCAGCACCACGGGGTTGTTGGTACAATGCGCAGTATCAGAACCAAGGTTAAACTCTTTGAGCGGAAACTTATAAATATTAATGGAATCGGTATTGCCACAACCACGTTTGCTAATGGTTAATTCGTATTTGCCAACACTATCTACATACAAAACAGCAGAGGTGTCTTTGGTATTCCATACATAACGATAAGCGGTATCATGTAAAATAGGAGTTGAATGCAAAAAGAAACCTTTACCCAAACAAATAATGGTATCAGGTCCAAGGTTAACGGCAGGAGGAATTTCTCTATCAATAAAAATGGAATCTCTAAATGGAGGACAACCATTTACACTAACCTGCGCCCAATAAATACCTGTTTGAGTTGCCATCAAAGTATCTTTGGTCGAATTATCCTGCCACAAATAAGTTACCTCTCCTTGGGGTTGCCGAGCATCAAGTTTAAACGGAGCATTATTGCACAGCAAGGTATCCTTGCCAAGAAAATCTTTGCGGATATAATCGTTGCAATCGATGAGGGAGACGTCGTCGACGAAGTAACGGGCAGACATATCTGTTAAATTTATATACCGATATGTAACAGTATCTGGATTAAAAGAGCCTATAAATAGAAATTGTTCCGTACCGTTTGCAATATAATTACCTTTGATTTTATACCAACCTTTGTATTCGTAAACACGGTTGGTATCTATAATGTCTGCTTTTAGTCCATATAATGGTGTCCAGTTATCTCTTGCTTGGATTGCCGTATCAGTGAATAGCACGCCAAAGTGACCCGCCGCCATTTCTGATCTATCTATAGCCCAAGCTAAATACATTTCGTAGTAATATGTATTATTAACTTTTAGAGGTTTAATTGTGCCTTGTAAAAATGATGTTGTATACAAAAAAAGATTACCGAACTCAACATACTTCTCAGCTCCATATATGCCTGCATAACCTATTCCTGTTCTAGCGGGTTTTGATTTGGTAGCATTAATCCAGCTATTTGAAGGTGTGCCATGTGGGTAACTACCCGCTGGTGGATTTCTGTAACAACCATGAAAAAACTGTGAATGAAAGTAATAACTTGTGTTAAAGCTTGGATTAGGTGGTATGATTGGCTGACTCCATCCAATTGCTTTGTATAATTGAGCATATCCATCGACACAACTTGAGTATTGTTCAAAACTCCCATTAATTACATGGTTGGTTTGTGCAATTTGCTTCAAAGGAATACAAATTAGAATTATACTACAAATTACAATATGGAATTTTAATATTCGCATGGATAAAAAAAACAAGTCAGACGTTTAATAATAAACGTCTGACTCAAAGTTAGTTTAATTAAAGGAAATAGCAATATGATGCAACGGTTAATTGCATTATTTTACAATTAGACTTTGACGAAATTTGTAATTTCCTGACTGAACATTTAAAGAATAGATTCCGCGAGACAATGCCTTGCCTATTGTTGCAAAGTTAATATGAAACTCCATATTAGAGGAATTAGAAGTCATCCGGAAGTTTTTGAACTTGTGTACTGGAAATACATTACAAACTGAAAGGTATCTAAGCAATAATTAATGCGGAATTTGCCCGTTTATTATTTCCATTTCCTATTACCCTTAAAATCCATTAATCTTGCAGCATATTTTAAATAAACCACATGAAATTTTTTATCGATACAGCAAATCTTGCACAAATTAAAGAAGCCAATGATTTAGGTATTTTGGATGGCGTTACAACCAATCCATCACTAATGGCAAAAGAAGGTATTAAAGGAACAGATGCCATTATGAAACACTATGTCGACATTTGCAATATTGTAGATGGTGATGTGAGTGCCGAAGTAATTTCAACTGATTTTGAAGGAATTGTTCGTGAAGGAGAAATGCTTGCTTCTTTACATGAAAATATTGTGGTGAAAGTTCCGATGATTAAAGAGGGAGTGAAAGCAATTAAGTACTTTACATCCAAAGGAATTAGAACCAATTGTACTTTGATTTTTGGTCCAGGACAAGCAATTTTAGCTGCCAAAGCCGGTGCTACTTATATTTCTCCATTTGTTGGACGTTTAGATGATATTAGTTATGATGGAATGGAATTGATTGCACAAATCGCCCAAATCTATGCCGTTCAAGGATACCAATCACAAATTTTAGCAGCATCAATTCGCAACCCAATGCATATTATCAAAGCCGCCCAAGTTGGTGCACATGTAATCACCAGTCCGCTTGATTCCATTCTTGCTTTGCTAAAACATCCGTTAACCGATAGTGGTTTAGAGAAGTTTTTAGCGGATCATAAGAAGGCGAACGGGTAAGGGAAGTGTTAAGGTGTTGAGGTGTTGAAGTTGGCTGTCTGAAAAGTTCGCGTTATGTGAACCAATTATGTATATACAAATTATTTAAAAAATCCCCTTAGTCATAGGGTCAATAGAATCTATTTTGGCTTTATGCCAAGCCAAAGCATCTTTATTGGGAATCTGTGAAATCTGCGAAATCTGGTCTTCGGCAAACTCAGACACCAGCCTTCCGGTTACGAGATTCAATACCATTAGTGGTGGTCATTAATCTGTGTAATTTGTGAAATCTGTGGCTTAAATGGCGGTCAGCGGTCAGTCAAAAGCCATCAGTAATTGGTCAATGGCAGGTTCGTACTTTGGCTTCATGCCAAACAAAAGACTATTTTATAAAACTCTGCGATCTCTGTGCCACTGCGTTAAAAATCTTTGTGTGCTTTGCGAAAAATCTTCGCGTGCTTTGCGGTTAGAATTTGCTTCTAATAAATCAAACAATAATGTCACCCTTTCAGGGTTTTGGTTGCGGTTTGTCTGTTCTTCTATAATAATGTCACCCCGATGGGGTTCTTAACCACTAATTGAAAAGTCATTTGAGATTAAACTTTGCGCCCTTTGCGAAAAATCTTCGCGTGCTTCGCGGTTACATATTTCCCGTCATATCGCGACGTGGTCAATTTAAATCAGTCAATTATCAAACAAAAAATATCTCAAACACCAAAATCCTAGCTTTCAGTAAAATCTCCTTAAAACCCATCCAATCATTCAACATTGACCCATTCAATCATTACTCATTCGACAGCCCGCTGGCGGTAATCGTAGAGCGTTCCTGGTAGTTATCGTAATCGGTATTGATATCCCAAAGATTGTGGGAGGTGTTGTTGCTGATATTTTCTGCAGCCAGAATTCCCATAAGGATACTGTGGTCCTGGTTATTGTATTTGAAAGCGCCATAGCGACCAATAACACTCAGGTTTTGAATGGCACTTAAATAACGCTCAATTGGTTTTAAAATTTCTTTGTAGTTATTGCTGTATACCGGATAACATCTTGCAATTTTATATACATGGCCATCGGTTACCTTGCTACCTTTATTTAAGCCGGTATATTCCAATTCTTTTTTCGCCAGATCAATGAGTTTTTCATCAGACATCGACCAAAGTTTATCGTCGTTATAGCACCAGTATTCGAGCGCTACAATGGTAGTTTCTTTGCCATTGTTAATTTCGGGCACATAATTTCTGAAATTAGAAATTCTTCCCATTTGCAATTCGGCAGAATGCACATATAACCAGTTATCCGGAAACAAATCTTTTCCATCCACATGCAGGTAAACCAAAATGGTATTGCGGAAAGTGAGTTGGTTGGTAAGTTGTTCAATTTCTTTTGGAACACCCGGTAATTGTTTCACCATTACCGTAAATGGCATGGTCGATACAACGTGATCGTAAGCAAGTATTTCCCCATCCATCATCTCAATTCCATCCGCTACGCGATCCGTTTTTAATACCCGTTTAACAGGGGTATTGCATAAAACTTTTCCGCCGTTACTGTTGATATATGCTTGCATTCGTTCATATATCATCCCGGTTCCCTGGGTGGGATAGGCAAATTGGTCGACAAGGGTTTTGTGTTTTTTACCTCCAATACCGAGGGCGCTTTTCATGGCTTCTCCTAAGGAGAATTTCTTAATTCGTTGGGCTGCAAAATCTGCATCCAGTTCATTACATCTTATTCCCCAAAGTTTTTCGGTATAGGTTTTAAAGAAAATCTCGTATAGTTTTTTTCCAAAACGGTTGGTAACCCAGCCCTCAAATGTTCCGGTTTGTTTGGTAGGAAGTACCTTTTCTTTAAAATAAGAAAGAACACATAGAGCAGAAGTAAAAAGTCCTAGTTTGCTTAGAGCATCAAATGCCTTAACTGGATAATAGTAAAATTGTTTTTTATAGTAAATACGTGTTAAACGATCAACCATACGGTAGTCGCGGCCTGCCACTTCCAGCCAAAGTTTGTTAACCCGTGTATCATCGCTAAAAAAGCGGTGTGGACCAAGATCTACCCGTTGTCCCCAAAGCTCAATGGATTTGGCTAATCCACCTACCTGTGGTGCTGCTTCATATAAATGGACTTCAATTCCAGATTTCGCCAGTTGATAAGCACAGGTTATTCCTGCAGGTCCTGCGCCAATTACAGCTACTCGTTTGGTTTTGTTCATGGTTTTTAAAAACATGCAAGGATAAGGTAAAAAAGAGAGTTGAAAAATATAAAAAATGAAAAATTGCAGGTGCATTACCAAGCTTAAACAGAATTGATTAGTTTCGCTTTTAAGCAATAGACAAAATAAGGGATATGAAAAAACAGAAACCTCAGTTAGCTTCACCGGAACAAAAGGTATCGGCTGAGAACGAACTGGCAGTCTTATTTATTGAAAACAAGAATGTTAGCTGGATAATTCAACAGGTTTCACAGAAGCTGGCAAAATCGCGCAGTGAAATAATGGTTTATATCGTTGCCAATGATGCAAACGAACTTTTGTCCAATACCGATATTACTGATATGCAACAAAAGGGAAAATGCATCATCGGTAATATTGAGGCAGTAAAAGAAGCTATTCTTAACGGAAAAGCTTCATGGCTGTTGGTTGCTGACGAATCGAATGACTACATGCTGAACCAAGCAATTTCGTTTTTTAGTAGCAATAAAAAAGGATTTACCGAAAAACATATTTATACCGGAATAAAAGGAAAAGAGAGTGGCGGTGAGAAAGCCGGTTTGGTGCAGAATGCTAAAGTAATATTTTACAATTTTGTTGGACAATTGGTAACTCCCACACCGCAAAAGGATTTAACACTACCTTTTCAATATTTCCCTAAAAATATTCTAGCTGAACTTTTGCATCCTTTGCATAAAACTGCACAGGATTTATTGGGTGCTGCATCCTACCAGGATTTTCCTTTCAACCAGGTTATAGTTACAAGTAAGGAACTGGGAAGCAGGAGTATGCATTGGGGAAGGTTATTTTCGAATGCATGGAAGATGCGCATAAATTCTTTGGTTAAACAACCCTTGGCAGATAGAAAGAATTTATGGAAACCGGCATTTTTTGTCTTTACTGTTTTTGCCTTAATGAGTATGTTGGTTTGGAGCCAACAATTTGGCATGACTTGGGATGAAAAGCGACACAATGAATACAGCAAAGAATCGTTAAAATATTTTGAGACTTTTGGAGAAGATACCACTTGTTTATCAGAAAATTTGCCTACGCAGGAATTCCGGTATTACGGGGAACATTTCAATGTAATTGCGGCGTTTTTATATACCCATATTTCGCCCTTGGGAGAGTATGAAACCCGACATTTATTAAATGCCTTATATGGGTTTTTGGCCATGTTATTTGCAGCGTTATTAGCGAAGGAAATAGGTTCGTGGCGAACTGCTACCATTGCTTTTGTTATGATTTACCTGAGTCCGGTTTTTTTCGGACACAGCATGAATAACCCAACAGATATTCCATTTGCCTGTGGATTTTCGATGGCGATATATTATTTGTTCAAGATTTTCAGAACCATGCCATCTCCTAAAGGGGCACATATTTTTTTAGCAGCAGTTGGGGTTGGAATTGCTGTTGGATCAAGGGTTGGAGGCGTTTTATTATATGCTTATGCCGGTATGTTTTTTGGGATTCATTTTCTATTGCAATTTAAAAAGGATGGTTTTAAATACATCCGTAAGTATGTAAGGGTATTTGTATTATTAGTTGTTATCGGGCATTTGTGCAGTGTATCTCTATGGCCATTTGGACAACAACATATATTAACCAATTGGTATGAAGCCTTGAAGAAATCTACAGAAGGGGCTTACTTCACCTATAACCACGAATTGTTTGAAGGAGTAAGAATGTATATGGCAAATGTGCCGTGGTATTACCTTCCAAAGTTTATCCTGATAAATACACCATTAATGGTATTGGTAGGTTTTGGACTTGCATTGGTTACCCTGTTATTTTTGCGAAGGATTTTTAGCCAACCGGTTTTGGTTTGGTTTGTATTGTTTACGTTGGTTTTTCCAATTGTATATGCTGAATACCAAAGCATGTATTACTACAATGGCTGGCGACATTATTTGTTTGTATATCCACCATTAATTATTTTATCGGCATTGGGTTGGGAAGGAATAATGCGTTTATTGCCTAAGCCGGTTATACAGAAAACGGCTCTGGTTTTATTATTGGGATTGTCGCTATTGCCGGCAAGCTGGATGGTTGCTAACAGTCCAAACCAATGTGTTTATTTTAATGAGATTGCCGGAGGAACAAAAGGGGCATTTGGCAAATACGAAACCGATTACTATTCCAATTCTTGTCGTGCCGCTGCTGAATGGTTAGCCAAACAAGAGCCTAACCGTAAGATATTGGTTGCTATCAATAATGAACCACAAACAGCAGCCTATTATGCAACCAAGATCAATCCGAACATGGAGTTTAAATGGGTGCGTGAATACGAAGAACAAAAACCTTTTTGGGATTATGCCATATTCACATCACGTACTTATTCGAAGAAAGAAATAGAATTAGGCTCATTTCCACCTAAAGGAACCATACATGTAATAGAAGCAGATGGTGTACCACTGGCAGCTGTGGTGAAACGAGAGGATTACAATATGCCTTTGGGATACCAGGCAAGTGAAAAGAAGAATTACGATTCTGCAGTTTATTATTTTACTTTGGCTACCCAATACAATCCAAACGACGAAGAAGCATGGCGTGTTTTAGGAGAAGCATACATGAATAAAGGTTCAGGTGATACTGCAATTATGATGTTGCAGAAATCACTGGAAATTGCTCCTGAAAGCTATAGTGCATACAGCAATTTGGGTATGGCATACATGAATTTAAAACATGATGATGTGATGGCGTTGAAGTCGTTTGATAAGTCGATTGCGTTGAAGTATAATTTTGCAGAAGGCTATTATTTTGCAGCCTCGGTTTATATGGCACGTAAGGATTATAATCGCGCCATAACCTATATGGAAAATGCCGTAAAGCGCGGAGGAAACGGCATCCCTGAAATTTATTATAACCTGGGAGTTTGTTATTTGTATACCGGCTTGAATAAAAAGGCAGAAGAAAACTTTATCAATTGCTTAACCTTGAGTCCGAATTTTGCTATGGGTTACCGTGCTTTGGCAGAGGCATTCAGCAAACAGGGGAAGAATAATGAAGCGCAACAGTGTATGCAGAAGTATCAGCAACTTGGGGGGCAGTGAGGAAATGAGTGAATGAGTGAATGTTGGATGATTGGATGTTGGATGATTGGATGGGTTCTAGGAAGCTTTAACTTAAGGTGAAGCTTATGATGTTTGTAATATTTGGTGTTTTTCGATGCTGATGAGCAGAATGCCAATGTGTGACGTGGGTACCTCAACACTCGTCCAATGTAGCATTTGCGAAGGTGGGCAACACCTCAACACCTCAACACCTTAACACCTCAACACTTCAACACTTCAAAGCGCCGAGTTTAGAAAATCCAATAATGGTTTCATGGCTTTGAAGGAAGCGATTACTTCTTTGGTAAACGTTTCAGCATTAACATCTTTATCAGAAACATTTCGAACAGCGAGGAAGCTTTTGTGTTTGAGAAATTCGATGGCCGGGTTATCTGCTTCATATCCTTTAGGTGGTCTGCTTAAGGCATCTCCGGTTAAACCGCCAAAGTGTTTTTTAAAATCACCGGCTGAAATTATTTTTTTAAAGATTTCCGGATGGTAATCTATTTCTTCTCTTACTTTTTGTAAAATTGGGGCTTCGGGCATATACATTCCTCCGGCTATAAAACAATTACCGGGTTCGATATGGATATAATAACCTGCTGTTCCTCCATTTTTTCCACCTTTATTGATGGAGGCTCCGAAATTGGTTTTATATGGAGATTTATCTTTCGAGAATCGGACATCCCTGTTGATGCGAAAGATGCATTTTTTTGCTTCCATTTCACCCATTGATGCATCAAATTTCCGAATGGAGTCAATCAGATCATCTACAAATAGCAACCATTCTTTTTTCAAATGTTCATAAGCAGGTTTGTTGGTATCAAACCATTCTTTGGTATTGTTTTTCTTTAATTTACTTAGAAAATTCAACAATTGTTTGGAATCCATATAGAGGTAATTTATGGCAAGTTATTAAATTGATTATTTTTGTCGCTATGTTCGATAGAGAAAGACCAAGTTTTGAAGATAGCAACAATGTAACCGTACAACGGTGTTTTTTTGCCTATGAATTTGCCCGTGATTTTGTAAAAGGAAAAGTAACCGCCGATATTGGGTGTGCAGATGGTTATGGTACACAGTATCTTGCTGATTATGCCAATGAAATAACCGGAGTGGATTATAGCGAACCAACTTTGCAAATCGCCAGAGAAAAACACAAAACCAAGACCAACTTAAAGTTTGTATCAGGAAGTGTACCTCCAATTCCTTTGCCAGATCAGAGTGTGGATGTGGTAACTGCTTTTCAATTTATAGAGCATATCCATTTACGTCCCCAGTTTATGCAGGAAGTGAAGCGAATCCTGAAACCGGGCGGTGTATTTTTATGTTCCACACCGAACAGTAAAATGAGTATTGCTCGCAATCCTTTTCACGTACATGAATATACTTTTGCAGAAATGGAAAAGGAGGCAGGACCGATATTTTCAGAAATAGAGTTAAGAGGTGTTCAGGGTTCTGAAAGGGTGAATAAGTATTATGCCGATAATGCAAAATGGGCGAAAAAAATCTTACGTCTCGATCCGCTTGGTTTGCATAAACTCATTCCGGCTTCTTGGTTGATAAAACCGTACAATTGGCTAACCACCAATATGCGTAAAAACTTAAAGGAAACCAATACCGATACTTTAGCTATTACCACCAATGATTTCTTTTTAAGCAAAACAGAGTTGGATCAAACCTGGGATTTGTTTATGGTAGCGAAGAAATGAGTAAATGTTGATTTTGAATGATTGAATAATCGAATGATTGAATGTTGATAAGCGGAACGCGAATCAATCACGCACGATAAAAACAAGGAGGCACGACGTAGTTTTTACATGCGGGGATTGGATGGGTTCTAAGGCGATTTTATAAAATAATTGGCTTACGATATTTGGTGATGCATGTATAGATGATTGCCACTTCGCGGGAAGCGTCGATTGGTATGCAAAAAGGAAGAAAGAATGCACATAGGAAAATTAAACTTAATTGTAAACGGAATGCAGGTGTCTGAGGTTCTCGAAGACATCCGGATTAAAGGAAATGAGTAAATGAGTAAATGATGGAATGAGTAAATACCCTGCATCCAACTCATAACTTATATCTCATATCTTATATCTCATAACTTATATCTTCATCGATCAAGCCAAGCCTTAAACTCCGGTGCTTTTTCTCTACTTACAATTATTTCTTCGTTAATAGCTGGAATTAACTCAACTTTTAGCTTGCCGTTAAAATAGGTATGGATATTCTGTATGGCATCTAAATTGGCAATAAATTGTCGGTTGAGCAGAAAGAATTTATTTGGCTGTAACATTTTAGAAAGTTCATCCAATGAATAGTCTATAACAAATTTGTTTTTATCGCGGGTATAAACGAAAACGAGTTTATCGGAAGCATGAAAGTACATGATATTTTCGACCGGAACAGAGATAAGTTTACTACCATTTTTTAGGAGAAATCTCGATTTAAAGTCTGCATGTAAAGGCTTAATCTTTTCAAGCAATCCTTCGATATTAAGTGAATGATTGGAAGATTTACTTTGTAAAGATTTAAATTTATCCAGGGCAGCATATAATTCTATTTTATCGATAGGCTTTAATAAATAATCGATACTGTTTAGTTTAAATGCTTTTAAAGCAAACTCATCATAAGCCGTTGTAAATATAACCGGACAATCAACTTGAACCTGCTTAAATATTTCGAAACTTTGGCCATCCGCCAATTCAATATCCATCAGTGCAAGTTCAATGTTTTTATTGACCTGAAACAAGTTTACCGCCGACACTATGCTATCAGCTGTTCCAATCACTTCGATATCGGGCGATAACTCCAACACCATTTTTTTAATTCTGCTCAGGGCAGGTGCCTCATCCTCAATTATTATAATCCTCATAATGGTTAAAGCAATGGTAAAGCGACACTAAAGATAATTCCGTCATTGGTAATTTCAACTTCTCTTGAAGTTAATAAACTATATCGGTGAACAATATTATTTAAACCAATTCCATTGCTGTCGTTCATGGTTTGTTTAGGCTGGAGGTTATTGGTAACGATTAATGTATCGTTTTTTGTTTCAATTTTTATTGTTAATGGTTTATCCGCAGAGATTACGTTGTGTTTTATGGTGTTTTCAACCAACATCTGTAAAGAAAGGGTAACAATTTTTTTATCCAGTAAACCGGTATCTATGGCAAAACTGGTTTGAAGATTTTTCCCAAAACGAATTTGGTTTAAATAAATATAGGATTCGATAAATTGAATTTCATCCTTGAGTGAAACCAGTTCTTTGTCTTTTTGGGTTAATACATAACGGTAAACACCTGAAAGTTTCTGAACAAAATTGGTAGCCTGTTGCGGATTTTCTTCAATTAAACTGGTTAAAGTATTGAGCGAATTAAAAAGAAAATGCGGATTAATCTGACTTTTTAAAGTTTCAAATTCAGCGGCTAATCCTTCTCTTTTTAGTTCTTCTTTTTCCTTGATGGTTGTGCGCCAAAAATGAAAAAAACCAATTGCTGCAAAAATACTATTTACGAGTAAGGTGATGGTTATGGAAATTATCAGAAATATGATATTCTCTCTTGAGTTAAGAGCACATGAGTGACCATGTATGATCGGGAAAACAATCAGATTAAAGGTGTAATGCACTAATACAGGCCACAGTAAAGCAAAGGAAGCATTTATGAATATAAATTTACCAACCTGATGTTCCCATTTTATTATACGGTCGAGGCGATTGAGAAAGAAAATATTTCCATTCCAAATCGTAGCTATATAAATAAAATCGAAACTTATTTTACGAATCCATTGGGAAGAGAAAAGTATATCTCCTTCAGAATTTGCGTTTAAAGAACCAAACAATACCGACATAAAGAGTATGATAAGATGCCGTAGGATAAGATCTTTAGGACTCAAAAGGGAAGGTACAATATTGCTTTTTTTTAGCATGATACTTGGCAATGTAAATGTTTAAAATCCGCTGACAAAATTTAAAAAGTGAATCGAAACATGGGAACCGGAAAAAATCCTGTTTGGTAATTATAGGTAATAGAATTTGTGTATTTGTTATAACCCTGGCTGAAAATATTCTGGTGGTTGGTGATATTTTGAAAATCGATTGCAAATTCCATCGAACTCTTTTTATAATCTTTGCGGTAACCGGTTTTAACATCACATCTAAAGTAAGGTTCTTGTTTTTCGCTGAAAGATTTGCTGTAATCATATTGGGCTGTACCGGTATTTTGTGATTCTGTTACATCAATAGGAGTAATGTATTTTCCACCTACAGTAGTAAGCTTAAAGTTAAGGTATAATACGTTGTTGTTTTTACCTACTTTTATTTCTTTTCCTCCAAGAATATTCGCAGCATAATTGGTGTTGAAAGCAGTGTTGCGTTCAATGCCATCACTTCCTTTATATTCGCTATTAAAGACAGAGCCCGTAATTAAAAAATAGAATCCTTTGTTGTAGAATCGTTCCAAAGTAAGTTCAATTCCATAATTTTGACCGGTACCATTATTTACCAAATCGGTTTCGTCGCTTGGTTCAAAAGCAGAGCCAACATTAAGAGCAGAATATGGGGATGGATAATCATTTACAGGAATCTGGTCTAAATATTGAAAATAGCTTTCCAGTTTGATTCGAATAAATTGACCGAGCATGTTTTCATAACCAATAATAAAATGATTGGAGCGCATGTATTTAAGATCTTTGTTGCTCTCCACTCCTTGGTCGTTTTTAACAAACATATTATATACCGGAATGGTTTGGTGGTGTAATCCATAACCTGCATTAATACTCGACTGGTTATTGATGGCATATTTTAATCCGAGACGCGGCTCAATAACAATTTGTTTATTGATATTTAAGTATTGGGTATGAAAGCCAAAATTGCTACTAAACCTTACATTGAATCGGTGTTTCCATTGTATATATGCTTGTGTGAGGTTGATAGAACCTTGTTGGTCAACTCTTACAGAATCAACAGTTCCCATATAATGAACATCTTTGTTGAAATAATCGAAACGGGTAAAATCGTTACTAAAACCTCCATGTATGGAATTTCGAGCATTCACTTTATGGCTTACATTTACTACTGCTGAAAGTTTGTTATCTATAAAATCTCCCGATGCTTTGGGGTACGTAATTTCTGTAGGTGTTAAGGAAGCAACACTGTCAACAGTATATTCATTAGAAATATGGGAGAAAGCCAACGAGAAACGTGCCCATGTTTTAGGAGACAGATTTTTTTCATAACTTGTTCCTACTACACCTGAACGGTATCTTGGCAAGGTGTTTTCATCTTTCGATCCATAGAAATTTATATCCGTAGTATCCACATCCTTTGCCAATAAATCTATAGAACTCATTCCCCCTAAACCCCAAATGGCAAATTTGCCTTTACCTTTTGTTGGAACCGTAATTTTAAAATTGATATCCTGATACAAGGGTATAGCAGCACCTGTTCCAACATTTACCCCAACATTGTTCATTAACCCTATGGTAGAATAACGATAGTTAAACAAAAAGGATGATTTAGAATTTTTACTGAATGGACCTTCAGCACCAAATTCAACCCCATTAAATCCAACTTGCGCAACATATTCGCGTTTTTCGTTGTTGCCTTCACGCATTACCAAATCAAAAGCACCACCATTTGCATTGCCATATTGTGCAGGAAATGCACCGGTAAAAAAATCGCTCTTCCCAATATTATTTGCATTTAGCATACTTACCGGTCCACCGGTATTGAACGCACTGCCAAAGTGGTTTGGATTTGGAATATTAACTCCTTCCATTTGCCATAACATGGCATTTGGTGAATTACCTCTGACAACAATATCGTTTCTACTGTCGTTGCCAGCAATTACCCCGGCAAAATTTGCAGCCATTCGACTTGGATCTCCTAAAGCACCGGCATATTTTTTGGTATCATCCGGATTAAATGAACGCGAACTCACCGTTGCCATTTCATTATTGGTAACCGTTGGATCTTTTCTTCGGTCGTATTTTATGGTAACCTCATCTATTTTAGTTACTGATTCTACCATCGAAAGGGTTAGTACAATTTCCTTACCGGCTGTAACTATTATATCAGGATAGGTGAGTGTTTCGTATCCTATGTATGTTACTTTTAATGATTTTCTTCCAAATGGAATTCCCGAAATTTTGAAGTTTCCTGCCACATCCGTTACTCCTCCTCTATCGGTTTTGCCATTTATTACGGTAATGGTAGCACCAATTAAAGGCTGCTTACTATCCCGGTCTACAACGCTACCTCGTATGGTTTGTGTGCCATTTTGAGCCAGGGCAGTAAACCCGAAAAGTGTAACCAGGATCATTCGGTATAATCCACGGATGAAAAGCTTACTAAGTTTTTCGGTGACATGCATCAGTACAAATATTGTTTTCATATCGGAATAATTATGAAACAAATTTGTAAAAGTAATATTTATGGTAATGGCAATTTGCGATAGAACGGAGGAAAAAAGGGATGAAAAGGAAGAATACGGGGATGAATTTAGAGATATAAGTTATAAGATATAAGTTATGAGATATAAGAGGTAAGTTGTGCATGCCTAAATAAGTTTGATTGTATCATTAAACATTTTCGGGATTGGATTTTGGTCATTGGTCATTAGGCAGAAGTCAATAGTCATTTGTCATTTTGGTACATAGTGCTTAGCATTAATTTCTTGTAAAATATGCATCCATTTTGGCTTTATGCCAAACATTAAGTTACCCTCAAAACTTTGCGTACTTTAAACATTAGACCATTTCTTAGCGTATTCTTAGCGGTAAAAACAACAATAATAAATGTACTTGCTTTGGCTTTATGCCAAACGAGGGTATCCATTTTTAAAATCCGTGTATTCAAAGACTTTTAAAGTGATTAGTGAAAAGGGATTAGGTGTTAGGATGACGACTTTAATCCGTTAACTGTGTACCGTGAACATTTTTTGGCTTCATGCCAAACGTAAGTTCGTTTACAATAAATCTGTGTAATCTGAGAAATCTGTGGCTAAAAAGCGTTCGGCAATCAGTCAAAAGTCAGTGGTTATAGTTGTTCGGTTCATGTTATCAAAACAACAACTTGAATTTTGGCTTTATGCCAAACAGGATTTTATTTATAAAACTTTGCGTTCTTAAAACGCTAGTAAATGCTTAGAGCGCTTTGCGGTTTAAAGAACTGATGTGAAGAAGTGCTGAGATATAGAAGTGATCTATGGTATTTTTATTTTTACAAAGATGTAACTCCTTTGGCCTTAGGCCAACCAAGAGTTTAATTCTAATAAATTTGTGTAATCTGAGAAATCTGTGGCTAAAAAGCCTTCGGCAATCAGTCAAAAGTCAGTGGTTATAGTTGTTCGGTGTATGTTATCAAAACAACAGCTTGAATTTTGGCTTTATGCCAAACAGGATCCTATTTATAAAACTTTGCGATCTTAAAACGCTAGTAAATGCTTAGTGCGCTTTGCGGTTTAAAGAACTGATGTGAAGAAGTGCTGAGATATAGAAGTGATCTATGGTATTTTTATTTTTACAAAGATGTAACTCCTTTGGCCTTAGGCCAACCAAGAGTTTAATTCTAATAAATCTGTGTAATCTGAGAAATCTGTGGCTAAAAAGGGTTCGGCAATCAGTCAATAGACAGTAGTCATTAGGTTAATTCTTTACAGCTATAACGGAAATTTCAACATTTACATTTAAGGGAAGTTTTACAACCTGAACAGTTTCCCTTGCAGGGTAGTTACCGGTAAAGAAAGAGCCATATACTTCGTTTATTGCGGCAAAATCACCAAGATTCACACAAAAGATGGTTGTTTTAACTACATGGGTAAAGTTCATCCCAGCTTCGGCCAATATTGCGCCGACATTTTCCATCACTTTACGGGTTTCTAATTTTATATCGCTTAATACCAATTCTCCCGTTTGGGCATCTTTGGCAACCTGACCTGACACATAAAGGGTATTTCCAATCAGGTTTGCGTGGCTATATGGTCCAATAGGAGCTGGAGCATTGGCGCTGGTTATTATTTTCTTTTCCATACTAATAGGTTTGTTATTTTTGTCAGCAAAAGTAGTTTGTGCAAATGAAAATTCTTGCAAGAGGAGAAAAAATAAAAACAGAGGAGTTAAAATTGAAACTTTCATTGGTTGATGCAAAGCTGGTTTGTATTGATGATACCGATTTAGTTTCTGCTAATTTAATGGATTTTGATGTTGTTTTTGATTTGAATTTCGACGACCATCCTGACCAATTAAAATATCTGGCATTGGCCGAAGGAAAGGATGTTTTTGTTTCTGCAGCCAAAATTCAAATGGCCGGGGCTATGCATGCCTTTAAACGCCAAGCGCATCGCTTTTATGGTTTGAATGCATTACCGGGATTTATTAACCGAGACTTGGCAGAATTGAGTTTATACAATAAGGAAGAGGAAAAACATCTGTCGCAACTGATGGAAAAATTAAATTGGAAATTTCAATTGGTAGAAGATCGCGTTGGAATGGTTACTCCGCGAATTATTTTTATGATAATTAATGAGGCCTGTTATACGGTTCAGGAAGGTACAGCTACAATGAAAGATATTGATACCAGCATGAAACTTGGAACCAACTATCCTTATGGTCCGTTTGAATGGGGTGATAAAATTGGAATTAAGAATGTTTACGAAATTTTAGAAGCGATGTATCAGGATACACATGATGAAAGATATAAGGTTTGTCCGTTATTGAAAACCATTTACCTACAAAACGGGTCTTTCTATAAATATTAAGCATGAGAATTATTATATGGTTACTGTTGGCTTTAAACCTCAATGTGTATAGCCAGACACATTTCTGTTCATCCGGTAAACAAAAAACATATTTTACTAATTTTGGTAAATCAGCAACTTTATCGCAACAGGAACTAATGAATCAATATGATGTAAAATATCATCACCTTGATTTGCAAATTGAAAGAGACACGACTTATATCAAGGGCAACGTGCGGACGGTTGCAACAGTAATTGCCTCCCAACTCGATACATTCGGATTTGAGCTGCATAGTAATTTTACGATTGACTCGGTGGAAGGAATTAATGGTAATAATTTGCAGGTAATTCGTGTACAACATGTTGCTTTTGTTTTAATGCCTGCCTCTATCATGCAAAATGCACAAATCGATTTGCGCATTTATTACCATGGAACCGCACCAAAAAGCGCCAGTGCTGCTATTGGCAATGGATTTAGTTCCGGTAATTCAACCCGATGGGGAAACCGCGCAACATGGTCATTGAGTCAACCTTATTCGGCTTACGAATGGTGGCCATGCAAACAATCTTTACAGGATAAAATCGACTCTACGTTAACTTATATAACTACCAGCAATGAGAACAAAGCCGGCTCGCAAGGAAAATTAATTGGCACGATAAATCTGCCCAACAATAAAATCAGGTATGAATGGAAATCACAATATCCAGTGGATTATTATCTGATTTCTGTTACGGCAGCTAAGTATATTGAATACAATACCTATGCTTTGGTAGATGGTGATTCTATTTTAATTCAGGATTATATTTACGATAATCCGCAAACCCTTATAACATTTAAACCTGTTTTGGATCAGACTGCAAATATGATTGAGGCATTTTCGAAACATCTGGGAAAGTATCCATTTAGTAAAGAAAAATACGGACATGCAATGGCACCTTTTAGTGGTGGCATGGAACACCAAACCATGACCAGTATTGGCGTTATTGATTTTGGAATTGTAGCCCACGAACTCGGACACCAATGGTTTGGTGATCATATTACTTGTGAAACCTGGCAGGACATTTGGTTAAATGAAGGATTTGCAAGTTACACGGAGTATCTGGCTTTAGAATGGTTAAGTCCGTCGGAAGCTCCTGCGCATATGCGTGATGTTCATTCTATTGTAATGTCGTCGCCAAATGGTAGTATTTGGTTTACCGATACTACCAATGTAGGACGCATTTTTGATGGGCGGTTAACCTATAATAAAGGAAGTGCATTTATCCATACCTTAAGATATGAGATAAATAACGATTCGGTATTCTTCGGATTTTTAAAAACGTATTACAATCAATTTTCTTTTAAAACTGCCACCACAATTGAATTTAAAAATTTACTTGAACAATATTCAGGAAAGGATTTTACGCAAGTATTTAACCAATGGTTTTATGGCGAGGGATATCCAAAGTTTGTGATAAAATGGTATCAACAAAACGATACGTTATATATGCAAGCAAAAGAAAATACAAGTACACCGATTACCGGATTATTTGTAACTCCGGTGGATTATCGAATCATTAAGAACGGTCCCGATCCGGATATGGTGATACGTTTGAATCAAGCCAGTAATTTGGAATATTATAAGATACCAATAACTGGTACGGTAGCTTCGATTGAAGTTGATCCGAATAATTATATTTTAAATGAGGCAGACGTGACACAGGATATAACGGTATTGGGAATGCAAGAGCAAAAACTAGTATACCCTAAAATTGAAGTATTTCCGAATCCCGTTAAACAAGAGCTTACCATTTTGGGTATGGATAAGGAGCAAATTCAGTATGTTGTATATGATGTATTTGGCAGAAAATGTTTGGCAGGCTCCGGCAATACCATTCAGGTTTCGAATTTACAATCGGGGATGTATTTGGTTACTTTAATTGGGAAAGAAGGATCCATATTTGCCACCAAAAATTTTATTAAAGAGTAAACCATGAAGAAAATTTTTCTTGTATTATTTGTTTGTGTTTCATCTGCAATTTCTGCACAAAACAAAGACTCTGTTACCATAAGAAATATTTATACGGAAGTATTGTTAAACGGTAAATGTTATAACACGCTCGAATATTTATGCAATGAAATTGGAGGTCGGTTAAGCGGTTCGCCTGAAGCAGCACAAGCTGTTGCGTATACTGCACAGCAGTTATATCAGTATGGAGCAGATACGGTTTACCTGCAAAGTGTTGTGGTTCCACATTGGGTAAGAGGTCCTAAGGAACGTGGTTTTATTAAAAGACGAGGAAAGGAGTATCGGGTGCGCATATGTGCATTGGGGAATTCGATTGCAACTCCAATTATGGGATTAACTGCACCGGTAATAGAAGTAAAGTCAATTAAAGAACTGGATTCTCTTGGGTTTGAAAAAGTTAATGGAAGGATTGTTTTTTTTAACAGGCCATTAAATCCCATTCACATACACACCGGCAAAGCTTATGGTGAGGCAGGAGATCAAAGAGGTATTGGAGCAATTGTTGCTGCAAAGTACGGAGCTGTTGGTGCCATTGTAAGAAGTCTAACGCTTGCAAACGATACCAACCCGCATACAGGAATGATGCGTTATGAAGATTCGATCCAAAGAATTCCGGCTTGTGCTATTAGCACCAAAGATGCAGATATTTTAAGCAGTATGATTAAAGAGGACACTGCTACAGAATTTTACTTCTATCAGGATTGCAAAATGTATTTTGATGAATTGTCGTATAACGTAATTGGTGAAATTCGCGGAAGTGAGAAGAGGGATGAAATTATTGTGGTTGGTGGGCATTTGGATTCGTGGGACAATGGAGATGGTGCACACGACGATGGCGCAGGTGTGGTACAAAGCATGGAAGTTATTCGCATACTAAAAGCATTAAAACTTAAACCCAAACGAACCATAAAATGTGTATTGTTTATGAATGAAGAAAATGGTGTGAGAGGAGGAAAGAAGTTTGCGGAGGAAGTTGTTGAAAAGAAAGAAAAAGTAATCGCTGCAATTGAAAGTGATGGTGGAGGATTTACTCCTAGAGGGTTTAACCTAGATGATTCGCTTGCTGTTAAACGATTTCAGAAGTGGGTTCCCTTGTTAAGTCCTTATGGTATCGAACATATTAAACGAGGCCATACCGGAACAGATATCGGACCATTAAAATCGAATGGTACAATCACCATTGGATATGAAGTGGACAGCCAACGATATTTCGATATTCATCATACTGCTATTGATACATTTGATAAAGTTAACAAACGCGAACTTGAATTGGGAGCTGCCAGTATGTGTTCGTTGGTTTGGTTGATGAGTGAATATGGTGTAGGAAAATAAGGATTTATATCCCAAAAATCTTTTTTGAATTTTCGGTGGTAATATTTGCAACACTTCCAACCGAAACGCCTTTAATTTCGGATAGTTTTTTTGCTACTTCCAGAATATACATGCTTTCATTTCGTTTGCCTCTGAAAGGTACCGGCGAAAGGTAAGGGGCATCTGTTTCAAGAACCATCATTTCCAAAGGAATATCTGCAATGGCCTTATCTAATCCGGAGTTTTTATAGGTTACTACACCTCCAATTCCAAGGTAAAAGCCAAGCTCTGTAATTGTTTTGGCTTGTGTTTCGTTGCCACTGAAACAATGAAAAATACCACGTAATTTAGGATGTTTCATTTCTTGTAAAACAGCAATGCATTCGTCGGTAGAATTTCTTGAATGTATTACAATTGGCAGATCGTTTTGAATGGCCCAATGAATTTGAAGGTTAAATGCATGTATTTGCTGTTCTTTAAATTCTAACGACCAATAATAGTCTAATCCGATTTCGCCAACCGCATAAAATTTTCGTTTTTTAAACCATTTTTGAATTTGAAATAATTGTGCTTCCACATTGGCATCCACAGAACAAGGATGCAATCCCATCATTGGAAAACAATTATCCGGATAAGCCCACACCAAATCGAGCATCGGTTGTATGGAATGTAAATCGATATTGGGAAGAAACAAACGAGAGACTCCATTATTAATCGAACGCTTAATCATGTCTTCACGATCTTCCTTAAATTCTTCGGAATAGAGATGGGTATGGGTGTCGGTGAGGAGCATATTAAATGAGTGAATTAGTAAATGAGTAAATAAATGAGTAAATGATTAAATGCTGTATCGTCTGTTTTTCCAACGTAGTTTTACAGGAAGGAAAAATATTACTTGGGTTAAGATGGCGATGGTAATACTGTAAAGCTCGTAGGTAAATAAATAATCGATGGATTTATCTACTTTAACTTTGTTTTGCATGATGAAGACACTAACGGATTGCAAGGTGAGTTTAATGAGATAAAAAGTAAGGGCAAGTTTAATGTTGAAATAGGCCACGAATAAGATCGCCGGACCAAATAAACCAAAAATAAAAAACATGAGCCACCAATACCATGGAAGTTCCCTTGCTCCGATTAACCATCGTTTGCGTTGAAACAACAAAGTACGAAGTTGACGAATAGCTCTTGAACGATTTAGAATCCGAGGATTTAAAATATTTTTGGTTTTCCATCCGCGTTTGCGAACTTCCTTGTATAGTTTGTAATCTTCCGTAACCGAAAAGTCAAGATTTTCATATCCACCAACTTCCCAATAAGCTTGTTTAGAAATGGCCATATTATTCCCTACAGCAGTACAACTTAATCCAAGATTTGAAAAGCCTTTCAACAAACCCATAAAATACATCCAGTCGATTTCTTGCATTCTTCCCATGGTACCCTCGTCGGTAACAATCGTAACGCCAGATATGATGGCAGTTTTCTCATCAAAATAGGAAACAATTTCTCTGGCCCAGTATTTATTCACTGCAACATCTGCATCGGTTATCAAGTAATAATCGCCCTTTGCATGATGTGCCAATTGAGCCAACACATTTGCTTTTCCTTTTGCCTTACCAAGCGAACCATTGATATTGATAAGTTTAAATCGGACATGTGAAGATTCGTAGGCTTCAATCATTTCGCAAGTTTTGTCTTCCGACTGATCGTTGCCGATTAAAAATTCAATTTTATCTTTTGGATAATCCATTTGTTCTAGCGCAGCCAAACAACGCCAGATGTTTTGCTCTTCATTGCGTGCTGCTACCAAAACCGAAACCATTGGCAGTTGTTCATCCGTTAATACTTCATCGGGCTCATCTTCATTAGCCAACTGAATACTTGCCATATTGATACATTGTATCAGTATATAGGCACATAATGCTGCGATTGCTATATTATAGATTAGGTCGAGGTTCAAAATTTCTCAAATGTAAAATCTTTTTGTTTACAATATTCAAGTAATAGTGGAAGAATGATTTTTAAACTTGGTTCAGCTTTTTCACTATCGTGCAGCAATACAACCGATCCGGGTTTAATATGACCGGAAACTTTATGAAACATCACTTCCGGGTTCAGTTTGCGGTTATAATCACCGGTTAAAATATCCCACATAATAATTTGATAGTCTTTTCTCATACCCCAAATTTGTGCAGGTTTGATTCTACCGTATGGAGGGCGAAAGAACCTGGTTTTAGCTACTTGGTCAAATTTTTTTACGTTCTCCAAATAATCTTTGGTACCGGTTTTCCAGCCATTCAAGTGGTTAAAGGTATGGTTACCAATGCTGTGTCCGTTATCAACGAGGATTTGATAGGTCTCCGGAAACTTTTTGATATTTTCTCCCACACAAAAAAAAGTTGCCTTCGCGTTATACCTATCTAACTGTTCCATAACCCATGGCGTAATGGAGGGGTGCGGCCCATCGTCGAAAGTAAAATATACCACACGACGGTTGGTTTTAACCTTCCATGTAAGGTATGGTATTAAACTTTGTAACCATAAAGGGATTGTGTAGTTAAACATTATTTTTGTTGAATATATAAATATTATGCCAATGAACAAAATAACCTTGTTCTTACTTTTAAGTATTCTTTTTTTTACTAGCCAAGCGCAACGTTACTGGACTTTGGATGAATGTGTGAACACCGGATTAAACAACAATATTTCGCTGCAACAAAAAAGTTTAAGCAAAGAAAGTGCCGAAGCCGATTACTACCAAAGCAAAATGAATCTTTTGCCAAGCTTGAACGCTTCGGCCAGTAATAATTGGAATATAGGGTTTGCGATTAACCCGGTTACCAATATTGCCACACAAGATGTAACATTTAGAAACAACAATTTTGGAATTAACAGTTCGTGGGTTTTGTTTAGCGGATTACAGAATACACGAAACACAAAACTACAGAAAACTACAACCAAGGCTTTTGACCAGGATTATCTCAGCACAAAAAACAACATTGCGCTTCAAATTTGTAATGCATTTTTACAGGCGTTGTTAAATTTCGAGATAATGGAGAGTCGCAAGTTACAATTGGCTACCACCAAATTGCAACTCGATAAACAGGAAAAATTATATGAATTAGGCGGTTCGAGCCGAACCAAATATCTTCAGTTAAAGGCCCAATATTCCAATGAAGAATTACAACTTGTTTTAGCAGAGAATCAACTCAGTCAATCGTATTTAAACCTATGGCAATCGATGAATATTCTTCCCGACACCGTAAACAAAGTAAAAAAACCGGATGCCGACATTACGAAAGTTGAAGATGAATTAAAGTCGGCAGATGAAATCTTTCAAACCTATGTGCAAAACAGTCCCGAAATTAAGGCAGCCGAATTACGAAGCAAATCAGCCGAATTAAGTAAGTCGATTGCAGTTGGTGGACATAGTCCTCGCATCACCTTTAATGCAGGTATCAATTCGTTTTATTCTACACAAAGTTTACAAGGTTCGGGAACGCCGACCACCACGCTTTCTCCTATCGGTGTGGATATAAATGGGAATTCTGTGTTTGCATTTCGACAATCCTATCCGCAATCTGAAGTAATTCCATTCAGCACCCAATTTGACAGAAACCTGGGGAAAAACTTTGGATTAACGCTTGCTGTTCCAATTTTTAATGGTTGGCAAACCAATACCAATGTAAAGAAACAAACCATCAACTTAAAAAGCGCAGAGTTGAACGAACAACAGGTAAGAAATGATGCATATAAAAGTGTTAACCAAGCTTACCTTGATTTTAAATCGGCACAAAAAAAATATGAATCCAATGTAAACAACCTCGACGCAAATAAGGAGTCGGCATCATTAGCCGAAGCCCAATTTAGTTTAGGCGCAATTGGAATAAATGATTATCTGCAAACAAAAAATGCATTTTTGCAAGCTGAAACAAATTACCTTCAAGCAAAATACGAATTGGTTTTCAGAAGAAAGGTACTTGATTTTTATTTAGGAAAACCGCTTTACTAATACCAATATTGAAACAACATTATGGCTGCAAAAAAGAAAAATAAATTACTGCTTTATCTGGGAATAATAACCGGTGTTCTGATTTTATTCTTGGTGATTGCCAAGAGTGCAGGCTGGATTGGCAAAAAGGAAGGGACCAAAGTAAGTGTTGCCAAGGCGGATTTAAAGACCATTGTTGAAACGGTTTCGGCAAATGGAAAAATTCAACCGGAAGTAGAAGTAAAAATTAGTTCAGATGTTTCAGGCGAGGTGAAGCAATTATTTGTAAAGGAAGGCGATTCGGTAATTGCCGGACAACTGCTTGCAGTAATTGACCAGGAACTATACCAATCCGCATTGGATAGAGCAGAAGCTGTTTTAAGCAATTCAAAAGCAAACTTGGCGAGTTCACGTGCACGAATCATTCAAAGTGAAGCCAAACTTGCCGAAGTGGAAGCGCAGTTCGATCGCAACAAGAAAATGTATGCGCAGAAATTAATTTCGGATGCCGAATTTCAAACTGCAAAGTCGGCTTATGCTGCTGCTAAAGGAGATGTAGATGCAAGCAAACAAACGGTTATTGCTGCCGAATATACCGTGAAAACACAGGAAGCTGGAATAAAAGAAGCCAGGAAGAATTTATCGCGAACCAGTATTTACGCTCCGGTAAGTGGTACGATTTCGAAACTTGCTATCGAGAAAGGCGAACGTGTGGTTGGTACTTCACAAATGGCAGGAACCGAAATGATGCGGATAGCCAATTTGAATGACATGGAAGTGAGTGTGGATGTAAACGAGAACGATATTGTAAAAGTATCTGTAGGTGATACCTGCATAGTAGAAGTAGATTCTTATAATGCCAGAAAGTTTAAAGGAATAGTAACCGAAGTTGCCAATTCGGCAACCACCAGTACGGCAACCACCTCCGATCAAGTGACCAATTTTGTTGTAAAAATCAGGATACTTCGTATTTCTTATACCGATTTATTGGAAAAAAGTAAGAATAACAGCGCTGTGTTTCGTCCGGGTATGTCGGCATCTGTAGAAATTCAAACCGAGGCAATCATCAATACACTTTCAATTCCAATCGAATCGGTAACTGTTAAAAGTAAATCAGCCATGGATAGTACAACACGAGGCAATAAAAAAGCCACTACCAAAATTACGGATAAATCTAAGGATGATATCGAAGTGGTTTTTCTTCACAACAATGGTGTGGTAAAGATAAGACCGGTTAAAACCGGAATCCAGGATGATAAGTTCATTCAGGTAATTAGCGGACTATCCAAAAATGATGAAGTTGTAACCGGTCCGTATAGCGCTATTTCACGTACCTTGAAACAAAACGACAAGGTAAAAGTAGTTGACAAGAGTGAGTTGTTTGAAGCAAAGTCGGAGGACAAATAATATAAAACCACACGGTATTATTTGACCAAAAGCACATGATAAAAAACCGGTATACAGTTATTGGAATCATGAGCGGTACATCAATGGATGGACTCGATTTGGCATGTTGTGAATTTGTATTGGAAGCAGACAAATGGAAGTATGCGATACTTGCTGCAGAAACCATTCCATACGAAGAAAAATGGGTTGTACGACTTACCAACCTACATAAACAACCATCCATTATTTACCCTAAAACAGATTTGTTTTATGGAAAGTATATTGGGCAATGCGTAAACCGGTTTATAAAAAAGTATGCCTTAAAACCCGAATTTATTTCTTCTCACGGACATACCATTTTCCACCAACCGGATATCGGTTTAACGGCACAAATTGGAAATGGTGCTGCCATTCATGCCGAAACCGGATTGCCGGTTGTATATGATTTCAGAACCGGAGATGTAATGCTTGGAGGCCAAGGTGCACCGCTTGTTCCCATAGGAGATAAGTTGTTATTTCAGGAATTTGATGCCTGTTTAAATTTAGGAGGAATTGCCAATATCAGTTTCACAAAAAACAATAAACGTGTGGCATTTGATATTTCTCCGTGCAATATTTTATTGAACAGAATTGCACGAAATAAAGGACTGCAATTTGACAACCATGGCGAGATTGCAAAATCAGGAAAGTTAAATGAGAAGTTACTGCAATTGTTAAATGATTTACCATATTACAAACTAGAAGGAGTAAAATCTCTTGGGGTAGAATGGATAGACGAAACTTGTTGGCCATTGATCATGGAGTTTGAAATTTCAGATGAAGATATGCTTGCAACATTAACGGAACATATTGTGAAGCAAATTTCGCTTGTGGTTAGTTCGAATGGAATAAAATCGATTTTGGTAACAGGAGGAGGAGCACATAATCATTTTTTAACCAATGAATTAAGTAGAAATTCAGGGGCTTTATATACCATACCTGATGAAGAAACTGTTGATTTTAAAGAAGCGTTAATCTTTGCTTTCCTTGGCGTGCTAAGGGTAAGGGGTGAAATAAACATATTAAAAGAAGTTACCGGTGCCAAAAGAGATTCGATTGGGGGAGTAATCGAAGGAGTCTTTTCTGAGAAATAAAGAACCGATATAGGACACTTATCGCTTAAAATAGCGGGTAATAAGCAAATACTTCTTTATACAATTTTAACCCCACTAAAACAGGGATTGTTGTATTTTTGTATAAATTAATTTTACAGAAATAATGTATCGTAAATCTGTTTTATTTCTAATCTTGGTATGGAGCATACTTTTTGTTTCAGCAGCAGATCGATATTGGGTTGGTGGTACAGGTACGGTGAATTGGAATACAACTGCGAGTTGGAGTACTACTTTAGGAGGTGCTAGTGGGTCGAGTGTTCCATCATCCAGCGATATCGTTTATTTCGACGGAAGTGATGTGTCGGCTACCGGCGGTCTGCAAACCGGAGCGGTTACCGTTAACTTACAAACAGGGAACCGAACGGCAGGACAAATAATCGTAAGAAATTCGGCAGATTTTACCATCATTGATGGAACAGGAACCCGACGTATAACAATAGGAAACTTAACCGGTGTTGATTTGGATATTGAAGCAGGAAGCATTTTAAAAATCGGCGGAAGTTCAAATGCCGGTATAACCATGAGTGCGGCTGGTACCACCGGAACAATTGCCGGAACATTAGACAATACCGGAACCGGAACAATTGATCTTGCTTCGGCAACAATCACCGTGAGCAATGGTGGTTTATTGCGAACCCAAAGCGCCCTTTCCAATGCAACCGCTGTGGTTATGGATGATGGTGGTACTTTTGAAGATGCCAGAAACCCTGCAACCGTTCCATCATTTTCGAGTTGGCATGTTAACAGCACCTTGGTTATTTCGGGATATACCAGCAGTACTACCGCACCAACCGGTATGGACCAAACATTTGGAAATGTGGTGTGGAACTGTGCTTCTCAAACTAGTAATGTCCCAATTAATGCAGCGTTGAATATTGATGGAGACTTTACTATTACAACAACCAATTCGGGTAGTTTGCGTTTGGTTACCGCTACAGCAGCAAGAAACATTGCTTTGGATGGTGATTTTACTTTAACCGCAGGTACCTTTAATTTATCGTCGAGTGGCACCTCTACACACCATGGTACCATGAATATTAAAGGTGATTTTATCATGAACGGAGGCACATTTACCGAATCAGGTTCGAGTACGGCATCCGGTGTAACTTTTGATAGTACGGGTGTAGTACGAACTTTTACCAAAACTGCAGGTACCATTTCCAACTTAATTTTCTTTACCGTTGCATCCGGTGCCATTGTTGATTTTCAGGATATATTGGATGGTTCAACGGGAGATTTCACCAATAGTGGTGCAATGAAAATTACCGAAGATGCGGGGATTTTAACGTCTACTGCAAATGGTCAGATTCAGGTAACCGGAACCCGAACATATAATACAACCGGAAGTTACCATTATATTGGAGGCGCATCACAAGTATTTGGAAGCGGATTGCCAGCTACAGTCGACGATTTATTAATCAATAATGGCAATTCGGATATAGCATTAGGTGCTAGTTTGGTGGTAAGTGGCGACTTAACTTTAACCAACGGAAGTATTGGTATCGGCGCCAATACATTGACCTTAAATGGTAATTTCAGTGGAAGTTCAAGTAATTGTTTAAATGGAGGAACAACATCTAATGTTACGATTGGAGGAAGTGGAACAATTGGAAACTTGTTTTTTGGACAATCGGGTTCACAGGATTCTGTGCTCAATAATCTTACTTTAAACCGAAGTGGCGAAACGATTACTTTGGGAAATAAGTTAAAAATTGAAGGAGTATTTACACCTACAGCAGGAACACTCGCTACCGGCGACTTTTTAATCTTAGGTTCTTCGGCAGGTGGAACTGCACGCATTGCGAATGGTGGATGCACGAGCTGTTCCTATATAAGTGGAAACGCAACTGTTCAAAGGTTTATTCCTTCTTCGGCTAGAAGATGGCGTTTTTTATCCAGTACAATAACCAATGGTACCATCGATGATTGGCAAGAAGAAGTTTACGTTACAGGTGTTGGAGGTGCTACAAACGGATTTGATGCTACAACCAGTAACCAGGCTGGATTTTATAATTATAACGAATCAGTTATTACCGGAGATTTAAATACGGGTTGGACAGCCGCAACAACTACTTCAAATAGCCTTACTCCGGGAAAAGGATATAGAATGTTTATTCGTGGAGATAGAAGTGACGCGGGCAGATTAACAGGTTCCGTTTCTTCTCAAAATGCAGTTACACTTAATTTAATTGGACCTGTAAATACCGGAGATATCAATATGAATCCAACGTTTACGTCTTCTGGAGATACTGCCAATGATGGTTGGAATTTGGTTGGAAATCCATATCCAAGTCAGATTGATTGGAATGCTTTTCACGATGCCGGTAGAAGTGGGTCATCCCCAGATTTTAGCGGAACAGATTACGCCCATTTAGGTGCTATCGCTTATATTTATGATGCTGCAACAAATAGTTATGTAAGTTATAATGCGAATACATCAGCAGGTACCGGTTCGTTCAGCACAGGTATTATTCCATCTGGTGCTTCCTTTTTTGTGAAAGCCGCTAGTTCATCACCCTCTATGACGATGAAGGAAACGTATAAATCCGCTTCTGCCGGATCTGCTGTTTTTAAAACCACCAGTAATCCCAATTATTTTACACTGAAACTCATTCAGGATACCATAACATCCGATGAAATGGTTATTATTTATAAAGATGAAGCAACAGCAACCATGGACCAGTATGATATACCAAAATTGTATGGTTCGGATGTAAATATTGCTGCAATTGGTTCAGATAGCACTTACCAGTCGTTATACTGCAAATCATTCAATGGAGATTACGATACCATTGGATTGAGTATGGGAATTCGCAAATCCGGCGAATATTCCATTCAATTTAAAAATGTAAATAGTTTGATACCGGATAAATACCTAACTATGGAATTATATGATGCTATATCCGACGCATTGATAAACCTACGTGAAATTGAATGGTATTCTTTTTCTGTAGACATAAATGATCCGAATTCATGGGGAAATACCCGGTTTAAAATTATCATCGGAAGAAAAGAAACTCCAAACACAATTACCAAGGATATCCATAACAAACCAGAAACCAAATATTATCTGTATCCTACAGTTACCAGAGATAATATTTCGATTAAAGCAACTTCCTTGGTTCAAGGAGTTGTAGAAATAAACATTTCCGATTTATCAGGAAAATCTATGTATTCAGATAAGTTAAATTGGGAAAATAATGCTATTAATTTAAGTCTTGCACCCTACCATAGCGGAATCTATTTTATACAAATATCCAACCCAAATTCCGAAGGTTTTTTGGTTTACAAATGCATTAAATTTTAATTCATTTGTAAAGAATTCTAGCATTCTTGTTTTATCCTAAAATATTGTGTATTAATAGGCTAAATAGTTATATTTGATATTTAAATAGCAGTTTTTTAAATATCAAATGCTAAATCTATTCATCAATAATGAAAGACAATTGATTATTAGAAAATGTCAACTTATTTGTTGTACATTCATTCTTACTTTTGGCTTTTATTTTAAAGCATTTAGTACCTCATATACATGGAATGGAGGGACTTCAAACGCTTGGGCAACTACAACCAACTGGACACCAAATGGGAATCCGGGATCGGCATCTGGGGATGATGTTTTAATACCTTCCGGTACAAATCAACCAACACTTACAGTTACTCCTGATAATTCCTTGAATTCGGTTACCATTACAGCAACTGGAGTAACATTAACCATCACAGGGGTGATCTTAACTGTTTCGGGAACATTTACGGTAAACAGTCTTACTACCGGTAATATAGCATTTACTTTAGCTGGCACCGGTGAACTCAATTGTGGTTCTTTAACTGTTGGATCCGGTGGTGGAGGTACGGCAAATAGAACTACGGCAATGACATCTACTATCACCACCCTCAATATAACGAATCAATTAACTATCAATAGTAGTTTTGTTTCCTTTCGCAACAATTGTACATTTAATGCCAATGGAGGTACTATAACATGTGCAGGATTAACAACAGTTACTCCAGCAAGTACTACTTCAGCATTGGCGATGAATAACTCGTTTCTTGGGTTGAACTTAACAAGTACTACCCCATTAACAATGGGAGGAGGAGGAGGTACCAATACTATCGATTTTATCGGAACAAATGCAATCATTGATTTTCAGAATTCAACAGGATTTACCTTGCCCTCTTCTCCGGCAGGAGCACTTGCATTTACCAATTTAAAGATAAGTGGCGGATCAAGCAATACAAAAACATTAGGTGCAAATACAACGGTTGCAAGTGTATTAACGGTTAAAGAAGCAGCTACTTTAGATTTATCCACTTTTACAATAAGCGTAGGTAGCATTACCCTCGAAGCAGGGGCCACAATAGGTTCAACAATTGCAGGTAGCGGAGCGCTAACCTTAGGGGGTACTGTTACTGTTAACGACATGGCAACCGGTACAAGCGGAGCAGAAATCTCTTGTCCGATTACCTTAAGTGCAAACCGAACTTTTACAGTAGCCGATGATGGTACATCTGCAACTGACTTAACCCTTAGCGGAGTTGTTAGTGGTGCATTTGGGATGGTGAAAGCTGGCGCAGGGACACTTGAATTATCTGCAACAAATTTACTATCTGGAACCAGTACCATGAGTGCCGGAACTTATTTATTATCGAATATTGCCGGTTTTGGTGCGGCCGGTACTGCAATCTCAGCAACCGGTGGAACATATAATTTAGCCACTTCATCCAGTGTAAATGCATATAATATTACAATTAATGGCAATGTTACCATTGAATCGAATGTAAATGTTTCTGGTGAGGGAATTACTCACACTCTAGGCACACTGTCGATCGGGGCAAGCGATCAATTGAATTTAACTGTAGGTGGGAATGTAACAAGTGGAACTGCCGGATTAGTATTTGGTGTTTCAACTTTATCTGCTGCAACTCCTATTTTTGATATAGCAAGTGGTGCATTATTGACTCTTGGTGAACTAACTGGAAATCGCGCATGGATTAAGCAAGGGAATGGTACAATGGCTTTAAATACAGGGTCTTCTCGAACTTCGGGGGTTGTTAATGTCAATGCTGGTAATATACAAATAGGTGATGTTAGTGCTTTGGGAACTACTGGCGTAACTATTACAATGACAAATGGAACTTTGGACATTCAAACTGCATCAACCATTAATGCTCACCCCACAACCGTCAATGGATCAGCAACCATTCAGTCTAATTTGAATGTTGCCGGTCCCGGTATTACACATACCTTGGGTACACTAAGCATTGGTTTGAATGATACCCTAAATATACAAATTGGCAATAATGTAAATAATAGTAATGCTGGTTTAACATTTGGGACTACAACTTTGAGCGCTTCCACTCCGGTATTTATTCCGGAGAGCGGAGTTAACCTGACTCTTGGTGCATTAGCCGGGGCTTTCGCTTTTACCAAACAAGGTGCAGGTCAATTAACTTTGGCCACTACCAGCACGAGAACAACCGTTGCGGGATCAACAAATTTGCATGCCGGGGTGTTGCGATTGCAGATAGCGAATGCCTTAAATACTTCTGCAAGTGCCCCGCTGAACTTGAATGGAGGCGTTTTATCCCTTGCCGTGAGTGCCGGAGCAACCTATGGTGGTACAGCCATTACAGTTGGCGGAGATGCAACAATCGAAAGTGATCGATTAACTTCAGGAGGAGGTGCTACACAAACGGTTGGTACGCTTTCGATTGGTGCATTCAATCTTTCGATAACAGGAGGAAGCAATGTGAATTCGGGTACCGCCCAAGTTACCACAGGAGCTGTAACACACACTGCCGCTCCTACCTATACCATAACGGATCCTTCCGGAGGCGGAGTAACCCAATTAAGTGTTCCGGCAGTTTCAAATTCTACTTTTTTAACCACCGTCAACGGCAATGGTGATATGATACAAACCGGTGTTTTTGGAAATGGCTCAGGAGGATTGACTTATTCAGGTTCCGGAACCTTAACTTTAAGTCAAGTGAACACGTACACTGGAGCAACTTCAATCAACACTGGAGGAACATTACTAATCACCGCATCAGATCGCATTTCGAATAGCAGCGCCTTGGTTGTTGATGGAACGTTAAATTTAAATGGATTTAATGAAACAGTAGGCTCACTTGCCGGTGCAAGCACAGGTATTGTGACCAGTACTGCCGCCGGAGCATTGACTTTAACCGCCGGTGGCGATAATACTACTACAACGTTTGCCGGTATAGTTCAAAAGGGAAGTGCTACTTCGATGGCAATTACTAAGACGGGATCAGGTGCCCTAACCTTATCAGGAGCCAATACATATGATGGACTAACTACGATAAGCGTGGGTAAAATCTTGCTTGGTGCGTCCTCTGCAGTTTCTACTTCGGGTCCATTGGGTACTACCGGTGCCGGAACTTCAGTGTCAGCTTCGGGTGCAGCACTTGATTTAAATGGATTTTCACTTACATCTGCTGCAACAGAGTCTTTAAGTTTAAACGGAGATGGAGTTAGCAGTGGTGGGGCATTATGCAATACATCCGGGTCCGCATCTCATTTTGAAGGAGCAATCACGTTGGCTGCTGCTAGTCATATAAATACAACAGGAAATATTACCATAGGTGCAAATGGAATTTCAGGAGGTTTTGCGGTAACCAAAGCAGGTGCAGGTATCCTACATTTAGGAACCGGAACAGTCACGCTAGGTGCACTTACTATTTCGGCAGGAACAGTAACAAGTACAAATAACACCCTGAATATTTCAGGCAATTTTAGCAATAGTGGTACTTTTACACACAACAGTGGTACAGTAGCTTTCAACGGAACTGCGCAGAACATTGGAGCAGCAGCATTTCACAATCTCACCATTAGTGGAGGAAACACCAAATCCATGACAGGGAGTATTTCTATAGCAGCAACGCTGAACATGTCGTCCGGAAAATTAGCGATTGGAGCAAATACGCTAACATTGGGTAGTGGTTTAACAGGAACGTCTTCGTCAAATTGTTTTGTAGGCGGCAACACCTCTAATTTGAGTATTGGCGGAACCGGAACATTATCGGGAAGTGTATTTATGTCGAATGTATCCATCAGCGAAAAGTCGTTAAACAATTTTATCGTAAACCGCAGCACTTCTGGCCAGGTAACGCTTGGAGATACCATGATAGTGGTGGGTACGCTTACTCCAACCAATGGTGAAATTGTTTCGAACGGTTTTCTTGTTATAGGTTCAAATGCCTCGGCTACCGGTAATGTAATATCAGGATCAGGTACATTCACCGGAAATATTCGGGTTCAGCGATTTATTCCGGCTTTGGGAAGTCGCAGGTTTCGTTTTATGTCAAGCCCTATTTCTAACGCCACATTAGGTGATTGGAAAAATGAAATACATATTACCGGAAACGGAGGGGCAACCAACAATTTTGATCCTACATTAAGCAACAGCGCCAGTGTTTATTCATACACGGAGTCGACATTAGGTGATATAAATACCGGTTGGGTAGCTGCGGCCAATGGTTCAACGGATGCTTTAACTCTTGGAAAAGGATTCAGAATATTTGTGAGAGGAACCAGAGACCCCGGTAGATTGGATGGATCGGTAACCACCCAAGACAATGTAACACTTGATTTAACCGGCACATTAAATAACAGCGATTTGACATTGAATACCGGTTCAACACCGCCACTAACATTTACACCTTCAAACGGGGTTGCGGATGACGGTTGGAATCTTATTGGTAATCCTTTTGCGGCAGGATTTGATTGGAATGCATTGCATGATGCCGGAAGAAGTGGTTCAGATCCTGATTTTAGCGGAACCAATTATGCTCACTTAGGTCCTTCGGCATTTATTTTTGACGGAACTACAAACAGCTATGCCGGATACAATGCATTAAGTGATGCAGTAATCGGGAATTTTAGTGGAGGAATTGTTCCTTCAGGCAGTTCCTTTGCAGTGCATGCAGTTGCAGCTTTGCCAAGTATAACATTGAAGGAATCTTTTAGAACCGCATCTGCTCCGGGAGCTCTTTTTAAATCAGGGTCTAAACCATACTTCGGAGTACGTTTCATTAAAGACAGTATTAACTCCGATGAGATGTTACTCGATTATCATACAGAAGCCTCAGAAGGATTGGATGGCTTTGATATACAGAAAATGTATGGAGCAGAAGTGAATATAGCCACAATCGGCAAAGATGGGAAATATTATGCAGCCAATTTTATGCCGTTAAAACCTAGCGAAACCGACACTGTTTGGCTAAGTGTTGGTATTCGTTCGGATGGAAATTATGTATTTAACTTTCATGATATTGATGAACTAACTGAAAACAAAAGCCTGGAAGTGGATTTTGTGGATTTCAAAACAGGCATAGCATTGGATCTTCGTAAATCGAATAGCTATGCATTTAGTGCTGCAATAAACGATATCTCTTCTTATGGCAATAACCGATTCATGGTAGTAATCGGAGGCAATATAATAAACAGTACAACGGAGCAACTTATACCTAAAAATCGCTTGTATATTTCACCTGTAATTTCAAATGATTTTACCACAATTTATAGTACTTCAGAAATAGAAGGAATGGCAGAAATACAGGTTAAAGATTTAGGAGGAAAAACGATGTTTACAATGAAAGGCGTAGGCTGGATAAATAAAGCCATTCAGATACCGCTTACAGAATTAAAAACAGGAATATACTTTATCACTATAACAAACAGGGAATTGAATTTTACCTTTAAATGTATTAGGGAGTAAAGGGCAGAATAAATATTGCCTTAAATCTATACAAGGCCTTTTGAAAATATCCGATAAGGTATTTGGTTGCCTTTATTTGCCATAACAACACGTTAAAAAAATTAAAAATTTTACTCATATAAATAGGTAATTTTGTAAAAAGTTATATTTGTTATCAAGCCTTTATGTTTAAATCCGACATTCTATTTAATTTCTATTTTCTAAAGAAAGCAGTTTTAGTTTTCATAATAGGTTGTTTTGTATTTGAAAATGCGAAAGCCGCAACAATAACATCTACAACTACCGGTGGCGATTGGGCAACTGGAGGTACTTGGGTTGGAGGTGCAGCACCAATAAGTACTGATGACGTTGTTATTGCTACTACAGGAGGAAACTCAGTAACTACTTCTGCAGGAACAATAACCTGCAATAGTTTGGTTATTAATAGCGGTGCTATCTTGTTAATGAATCGCCCATTTGTAGTTACAACCACGGCAGATATTACTGGCTCCGTTACTTTTGCATCCACAAGTGGTACAAATCGTTTAATGACTTTTACAGGGGATTTAACTTTGAATAGTGGAGCAACCTGGACACAACTTGGCACGGGAAATGGTAGCGGAAATACCTATACAATTTCCGGGAATTTTATCAATAACGCAACATCATTTAGCGATGCAGGAACAGGCGTTCACACATTTAATGGAACTTCAAAAACAATAAGTGGAAACACGGTTACATCTATTCCATTGGTTGCAATTACCGGAACTATTGCCAATGTGAGTACTTTAACTGTGAGTAATACCCTTTCAGGATCGGGCACTCTTACCAATAACAATAACGCTACTTTGAACATCACTGGCTCTTGCAGTGTAACAACGTTGGCAAACTCTGGCACTATCAATAAGTCGGGTACAGCAAATATTACAACGGCATTGGCTAATTTTACCAATACAGATACCCTTAATATCACCGGTTCGGGCACTATCACAGGTATTACCAATAATGCCGGCGGAATAGTTAACCATGATGGTTCGGCAACAGTTACGAGTTTTAACAATGCAACTTCTACCAGTACGTTAAACATAGGAACCACACCTACTGTGCCAACTATAACCACATTAACAGCAACAACTGCAGGAAATACAGTAAATTATGATGGTGCCGGTACCCAAACCATAAAGGCAACCACCTATAGCAATCTTACATTATCAGGATCTGGTGCAAAAACCTTTCCAACAGGAACAACCACGGTCAATGGAATACTTTCCATTGAGAATGGAACCAGTGCAAATACATTTACAGGAACTTTAACTTATGGTGCTTCTGCAACCCTTCAATATAATGCAGGGGCCTCTGCACGTACAGCCTCAACCGAATGGGTTACCCCATTTGTTGCAACCGGAGGGGTGATAATAGCAGGTACCGGAACAATCACTCTCAATGCAGCCAAACAATTTGGTAGCAATACCAATGTAGATTTAACCATTAACAGCGGGGCATCCATGAGTACATCAGGAAGCAATTTCGCTCTCACTTTTCATGGAGATTATAACAACAATGGAGGAACTTTAAGTGCCGGAAGCTCAGGAGTTACCATTAGTGGTACAGTTGCTGCCCAATCCATCGATGGTTTTACCACTACCGGAACAGTTACCTTTAATAAAGGTGCTGCCGCATCGGTAGGAATTGATGGCAAAGTTACCGCTGCAACCTTTACCTATACTGCAACAGCTTTTGTGACCAGTCTCAACTTAACCACGGGAGATACCCTAGCCATTACCGGAACTGCTACTTTGGCAAGACCATCAGCCAGTGGAACATTTGATTTAAATGTGAACGATGGGGTATTTACAGCTAATGTAATTGCATTAGGAGGAACAACAGCCGGGTCGAGAACTTCAACAATTAATGTTACAACTGGAGTTGTCTCTACTGTCTCAAATATTACCTCAGCTGGTGCCGCATCCCGTCTTATTTGTACGGGTGCTGCAACAATTAATTGTGGTGGAACTTTTTTAACTTCAGCTTCAGCAGGTACATTTACCTCTGGTTCTTCAAGTACAGTCAGATTAAATGGCGCAGCACAGTCAATAAAACCAACAACTTTTCAGAATTTAACATTAGCAGGAAGTGGTGCTAAGACTTTTCCAACCGGAACAACCACTGTTAATGGCATTTTATCCATCGAAAATGGAACCAATGCAAATACCTTTACCGGCTCATTAGCTTATGGCGCATCAGCAACTTTACAATACAATGCAGGTGCATCTAACCGTACCACATCTACTGAATGGGTTACTCCATTTATTGCAACTGGTGGGGTAAGAATTAACGGCACCGGAACTATAACCCTACAAAATGCCAAACAATTTGGTAACAATACCAATGTGGATTTAACCATTGAAAGTGGTGCAACTTTAAGTACTTCAGGAAGTAATTTCGGACTAACTTTTCACGGAGATTATATTAATAATGGAGGTACACTTACTGCCGGAAGTTCTATTATAACAATTGCAGGAACAACAGCAACACATGATATTGACGGATTTACAACCACAGGTTTGGTTACCATGACAAAAACCAGCGGAGTGGCAACAGCAACAGGTAACTTTAACGGTGCTGCTCTTACCATTAATGGCAGTGGTGGTACCATTAATATGGGAAGTGGTTTAACACATACATTTACCGGCGATGTTTCTTTAACAAATGGGACTTTAAATGGAGGTTCGAGTACCATCCATGTAAATTCAAGTAGTGCGACTGCATGGACCGGTACCGGTTCAAACTTTACTGCCTCAACAAGTACCGTAGATTTTGGTGGAACAAATCAAACCATCAATACTGCTACTACATTTGATGAACTTACCTTGAGCAATAGCGGAACGAAAACGATGGCTGCGGCAGTTATAGTTGGTGGTGCCCTAACCCAAAGTGGAACTGCAAAATTAGGTATCGGTGCAAATACACTTACTTTAAACGGTGATTATGTTGGCGGAACTTCTTCCAGAACCATTATCGGAGGGTTAAGTTCCAATCTTACCATCGGAGGAAATGGTGCCATAACAAGCAGCTTTTTCTTTGATGAATCGAGCGATACCGCATTGAACAATCTTACCATGAACAGAAGTGGGGGCACTTTTACCTGTGGCAATAAACTAAAAATATTCGGATCGTTAACACCAACTCTTGGAACTGTTGCCTCAGGAGGATTTTTGGTGATTGGATCCAGTGCTGCTTCAACCGGAAATATTTTAGCCGGAAGTGGTTCGGTTACCGGAAGCGTTGCTGTGCAAAGATTTATTCCGGCAATTGCAGCGCGGAGGTTCAGGTTTTTATCGAGTTCGGTTTCAGGAGCCTCCATGGCAGATTGGAAAAATGAATTTCATGTAACAGGAGTTGGTAGTAATTTTGACGGAACTTTAAGCAACCAATCAAGCGCATTTACCTATGATGAAACCGCAACCGGATTAGCAACCGTGGGTTGGGTTGCAGTTACGGATGGAAGCAATACCACCTTAGATTTGGGTAGGGGATTCAGAATGTTTGTGCGAGGTACCCGTAATGCCGGTAGATTAAATGGAACGGTTACAACGCAAGACGATATTACCATAGATGTAAATGGAACCGTTAATGTATCCGATGTTTCTCCTGTTATTTTCTTCACCTCAAACGCAGGAATGGCAGAGGATGGTTGGAATTTAATCGGCAATCCTTTTCCAAGTGCATTCGACTGGAACGCATTTCATGATACCGGAAGAAATGGTACGTCACCGGATTTTAGTAGTGCCGGCAGATATTCCCATTTAAATTCAATTGCAGCCATTTATAATGGTTCAACCAATAGCTATGCCACCTATAATGCAGATGGCGAAGCGGTTGTTGGAGCTTTTACCGGCGGGATTGTTCCATCCGGTTCTGCTTTTCTTGTTAAAGCAGTGGCTTCTTCTCCTTCAATTAACTTAAAAGAATCAAACAGGGTTTCAACTGTTCCGGGGGCGTTATACAAAGGTTCTGCACCGGCCTTTTTTACGATAGTATTTACAAAAGACAGTACGAATTCTGATGAAATGATTATTAAGTACAGAGAGGATGCATCTGAAAACCTGGATGGATTTGATATACCAAAAATTTATGGTCCGGAAGTAAATATTGCAACGATTACAACCGATGGTACCTTTTTATCTGCCAACCTTAAACCAAGGAAAGCAAGTTATACCGATACCATTCCATTTAGTGTTGGAATCAGAACTACCGGTAATTATAAATTTGATTTTTTCGGTTTGGAAAATCTCATAGACTCTGCTGAAATAGGGGTGTTTTTGGTCGATAAGTTTACTAAAACCTATAGCAATTTAAGAGAAACAAAAACGTATAATTTTACGGCAGATATTTCAGATTCAAATACATTTGCCAACAACCGATTTATGATTGTTATGGGTAAAAATACAGGGGTTGAGGAAATGCCAGCGGCTACCGACCATAAAGTTTATTTATTTCCTGTAATTACGACTGATTATACCAGTATTTATTCTAGCAATAGCATTCATGGATCCGTTAGTATAATGGTAACTGACCTTTTGGGAAGAACCATTAAAAAGGTGTCAAATGATCAATGGCAGAATAACCAGATTCAATTGGATTTAAGTGCATTAAATTCCGGTACCTATTTAATACAAGTAATTTCAAGTAGCTTAAAGAAGCCGGTTGTGATGAAGTGCATTAAAAATTAGAAACATTTTTATAGCCTATTTTTTCGATTTTTTTGCATGTAAAGCGCAGAATGTTACCTATTTGAAAGGGGTATGCAAGCAAGCCAATTTGCCTTAAGTTTAAAAACCTTACCTTGCGGCCTTTTAAAAAAGTAATATCAAATTTCTATGTCGACACAAATATTTAACCTGATTAAACGTTACGAAACCAAACAACCCGAAATTGTTTTTGAATGGAAAGATGCAGAAACAGAAGCAGAAGGTTGGGTTGTAATAAATTCACTACGAGGAGGAGCAGCAGGAGGCGGAACACGCATGCGCAAAGGATTAAACAAAGACGAAGTGATGTCGCTTGCCAAAACCATGGAAATTAAATTTACCGTTTCCGGTCCGCCAATTGGAGGAGCAAAATCCGGTATCAATTTCGACCCTAACGACCCCCGTAAAAAAGGTGTATTGGAGCGCTGGTATAAAGCAGTTTATCCTTTATTAAAAAATTACTATGGTACCGGTGGCGATTTAAATGTGGATGAAATTCATGAGGTTATTCCAATCACCGAAAAGCATGGCTTGTTGCATCCGCAAGAAGGAGTTGTGAATGGACATTTGCGTTTAAATGAAAGCGAAAAACACGAACGAATTGGTAACTTAAGAGAAGGGGTTTCCAAACGGTTAGATGATGCAAGATTTTCTCCGGATATTACCAAACATTTTGTGGTTGCTGATATGATTACCGGTTGGGGAGTTGCAGAGGCGGTAAGGCATTTTTATGATTTCTGGGGACCAAATTTTGCGTACAAACGTGCCATCATTCAAGGATGGGGAAATGTAGCAGCAGCAGCTGCGTATTACCTTTCTGAAATGAACGTTTCTATCGTTGGAATTATTGACCGCGACGGCGGATTAATCAATGAAAAGGGATTTAGCAAAGAAGAAATACGAACCTTATTTTTAAACAAACAAGGCAATAAACTAGTTGCACCGGATATGTTATCTTTTGAAGAAGTGAATAAGCGTATTTATGATATCGGGGCAGAAATATTTATTCCTGCTGCAGCTTCTCGATTGCTAACTAAAGAGCAATTGGATCGCATGATTAAAAACGACCTGGAAGTAATTTCCTGTGGTGCCAATGTACCTTTTGCCGATACCGAAATATTTTTAGGTCCGATAGGAAATTATGCCGACGACAATGTTGCCGTAATACCGGATTTTATTGCCAATTGCGGAATGGCAAGAACATTCGCCTATTGTATGAGCGAAGATTTTAAACTTAACGACGAAGAGATATTTAAAGATTCGTCTAAGATTATTCGACAAGCACTCATGCGTTTGCAACAATTTAATCCTAAGCGAACCGGATTGCTTAAAAAGGGATTGGAGATGAGTATGGTGAATTTGGTTAAGTGAAGGTAGCGGATTTTTTAGCCACAGATTACACAGATTTTAACTGCGAAGCACGCGAAGATTTTCACAAAGCGCGCAAAGGAGTCAACCACGGAGTAACCACTGACCATTGAATTCTGTCAAATTCCTTAAGACTTTTGACTGACTGCTGATCGCCTTTTAAGCCACCAATTAAACTCCAAATTTAAAACCCTGAAAGGGTGTCATTATTATAGAAAAATTCGTATCGGTCGCAACCAGAACCCTGAAAGGGTGACATTATTGTTTGAGGTATTAATTACATTTTTTTACCACTAAGCACACGGAATTTTTTCGTAGAGTGCGCAAAGGATTTCAGCTACCTAATGCCCAACGCCCAGCACTAAAACACCTGAAACTTGCCACTAATCACTGACAGCTGATCACAAACCACTCATCACTTCGCATCCATCTAAACATCCTGTTTTCATAATCCTCATAACTTATTCATTTTCTGCATAACAATTCTCTTGTTGGATAAATAATCCATAGCTACCTTTCAAAAAATCTAGCCTATATGCTTATCCGAACTTTTGGAAGCGCCGTGCATGGCGTAAATGCCGTTACCATTACCATCGAAGTAAATGTTTCCGACAAAGGTGTTGGATATAGTTTGGTTGGTTTACCCGATAATGCAGTAAAGGAAGGAAAAGAGCGAATTGAAACTGCGGTACGCAATATCGAATTAAAGATGCCGCGCTTACGAACGGTAATCAATATGGCACCGGCTGATATCAGAAAGGAAGGATCGTCGTATGATTTGCCGATTGCTTTGGGAGTACTTGCCGCTTCTGAACAATTGAATGGAACTTTATTGGAGAAATATATTGTAATGGGCGAACTAGCTTTGGATGGAACATTGAAACCCATAAAAGGCGCGTTACCCATAGCCATTCAAGCGAGGAAAGAAGCATATGAAGGATTTATACTTCCAATAGAAAACGCACGAGAAGCGGCTATCGTTGGAAATATTAAAGTGTTGGGTGCATCAACTTTAAAGGAAGTAATCGGTTTTTTCAATGGAACGTCCACCATCGAACAGGTGATTGTAGATACCCGAAGGGAATTTGAATTGAGTCAGCATACCAACGAAAACGATTTTGCCGATGTTCGCGGACAAGAAAACATCAAACGTGCGCTTGAAATAGCTGCTGCCGGCGGACATAATGCAATACTAATTGGTCCACCCGGATCAGGCAAAACCATGCTGGCAAAACGACTACCAACCATTTTGCCTCCTTTACTTTTACAAGAGGCACTGGAAACAACCAAAATTCATTCGGTGGCGGGTAAACTTTCTAAAGAAACATCGCTCTTGTTTATGCGTCCATTTCGATCGCCTCACCATACCATTAGCGATGTGGCATTGGTTGGTGGAGGAAACAATCCACAGCCGGGCGAAATATCATTGGCACATAATGGGGTATTATTTTTAGATGAATTGCCTGAATTTAAACGAACTGTTTTAGAAGTAATGCGACAGCCATTGGAGGAAAGAAAAGTAACTATCTCCCGTGCAAAATTCTCCATTGAATATCCGGCAAGTTTTATGTTGGTAGCGGCTATGAATCCATGTCCATGTGGGTATTATAACCATCCCGAAAAGGATTGTATTTGTCCGCCCGGTACGGTACAAAAATACCTGAGTAAAATTTCAGGTCCATTACTCGACCGCATCGATATCCATGTAGAAGTAACACCGGTAAACTTTGACCAGTTATCCGACAGCCGCAAATCCGAGCAAAGTGAAGACATACGCAAACGGGTGATGCAAGCAAGAGAAATGCAAAGTACACGATTTGCCGGAAACGAAAATATTTACGCCAATGCACAAATGAGCGCACCAATGGCAAGGCAGATATGCGCGATACAACCGGCTGGACAAGCACTATTAAAAACCGCGATGAATCGTTTGCAATTATCTGCGCGTGCGTACGATCGAATTTTAAAAGTGGCAAGAACCATAGCAGATTTGGCATCATCAAATGAAATTCAATTAGAACATTTGGCAGAGGCGATACAGTATAGGAGTTTGGATAGGGAGAGTTGGGGAGGAAGTTAATTAGAGCGGGAAATAGAGTGAGAGTAAGAGAATCATGCAATGCAAATGCACGAGACGGTTAAAATATGGGATTCAAAGTCACGGACGACACGTCCGCGAGAACGGAGAGGAAGTTAATTAGAGCGGGAAATAGAGTGAGAGTAAGAGAATCATGCAATGCAAATGCACGAGACGGTTAAAATATGGGATTCAAAGTCACGGACGACACGTCCGCGAGAACGGAGTAACGGACGACACGTCCGCGAGAACGGAGAGCGGGAGAATCACGCATTGCAAATGCGCGAGAATGGGGGTTGTTATGTTAACAAGGACCAACGTTTCCGCGGACGTGTCGTCCGTGGCATTTAAATGAATTAAAATACAATGTCAGAATACCTAAAAATACAATGCAATAAAAACTATTTTATCACTTTAACAATTGTTGAATGGATAGATTTATTTACACGAGAGTGTTATGTCGACATATTAATTGCTAGCATTAAATATTGTCAAAAAAATAAAGGTTTAGATTTATATGCTTATGTGATAATGCCAAGTCATATTCATATGATTGCTGGAACTGATGATAACCTGAGTAATATATTACGCGACATGAAGGAACATACTTCTAAAATCATAATAAAAGAGATTTTAGAAAATCCAAAAGAAAGTAGAAGAGAATGGTTGATTGAAATGTTTACCCGACCGGAAACTGGCAATAGAAAAGCGGGTTATAAAGTATGGCAAAGTGGAAATTACCCAGTAGAATTGCACAGCATTAAATTTATTAATCAGAAGGAACAATACATTCATAGAAATCCGGTTAAAGCTGGAATTGTAATTTATCCTGAAGATTATAGGTTAAGTTCTGCTAGTAAAAATAGTCCGCTAAAGGTATTGCCAATTCGGTAATTTATTTTAAAATGGATAAAATATGGGATTCAAATCACGGACGATACGTCCGCGAGAACGGAATTCAAAATCACGGACGACACGTCCGCGAGAACGGAGACGGTTAAAATATAGGATTCAAAATCACGGATGAGACGTCTGCGAGAATGGATAGATAGAAAAGGGGAAGTCAACTCAACCGAAATAGAATTAATTTTATGAATATAGTTGCAATAGAAAATAGAATTTTTGAAATTAGAGGGTTTAAAGTCATGTTGGACTTTGATCTAGCTGAATTATATGAAGTTTCAACAAAATCGCTTAACCAAACCGTTAAAAGAAATCAAAACAGATTCCCTAACGACTTCATGTTTCAAATTACTATACTTGAATTAGAAGGGTTAAAGTCTAGTCTTTTATTTAGCGCTTCGAACCGGTCACAATTTGTGACCGGTTCATTAAAACATAGGTCAAATCAAGTATTGCCATACGCTTTTACAGAACAAGGTGTTGCCATGTTGTCTGGCCTTTTGAAAAGTGAAAAGGCAGTTAATGTAAACATTGCAATCATGAGAACATTTATATTGTTGAGGAAATTTGCACTTTCCCAGAAAGAACTTACCGAGAAAATTCTTGCTTTCGAAGATAAATACAATAGACAATTTAAAGACGTTTATGAGGCACTCAACTATCTTTTACAAAAGGATAAAGTAGAAGATTCTCAGAAAAAACGCAGGAGAATTGGATTTAAATAAATAGAAATTAGTAAACAGATTAATTTCGAGTATTAACTCGTTCTCACGGACGTATTGATCGTGATTAAATTTAATTAAAATAAGAATACTTAAAAATTGAAGACGACAAAAACAACTCCGTTATCGCGGTCCTGTGTTCCATTGTAAGTTTATTCATCTCGAAAACTTATTACATTTTAACCACAATTGTCTCTTCAATGGATAAGTTAAAACTGATTCTTACCGCAATCGGCACATTCTTTTTGAACCTTCATTCACCCAACAAAAATCATCGAATTGTGTGACGTTTATCACCAAATACAGGGTGTTTGAGGGTTAACTTTGGGTTATGAAAAGCAAACTATTATTAATCACGTCGTTAATTTTTGCCTTTTTAGTTTCTTGTAAAAAGGACGAGGATACTATTTATAAACCTATTGATACAGGTGAACTTAAAATAGCCCTTGGCTATCATATCGATAACAAGAATTTGGTGTATGATACCTTGCAATATCAAAATGCCGCCGGCAATAAATACAGCGTTACCAGGGTTTTCTATTATATATCAAACCTTCGGTTATATAAGTCCGACAATTCATCGAACCCGATTCAAAGTGTTACGTATGTGGATGCAGCAAAAAACAATTCAGAAATTCGTATTTCGGGAATACCAGTAGGCGATTACAATGCAATTTCGTTCTCTATTGGTTTGGATACTGCATACAATAAATCAAATGCATTACCGGAAACTGTTGATAATATCAATATGGCGTGGCCTGATGAAATGGGTGGCGGTTACCATTTTCTTAAACTAGAAGGTCATTATCTCAATGCCAGCAACCAGGAAAAAGGCTATACCGTGCATTTAGGCACCAATGCTGCGCTGGTTAACCACAACAAACTAATAGCAAACATAGCCATTACTAAAAACCAAACCACTTCGATTGGATTGAAGATGAATATTAATGAATGGTTTACCGGTCCATACAACTATAATTTTAATACCGATGGAAATTATACCATGGGCGATGTAATTCTCATGCAAAAAATAATGAACAATGGAAAAGATGTATTTACGATTTATTAAAAGCAATACGATTTTTCTCCTCTTGATATTCCTCATTGCAGGATGTTCAAAGGAATCAACGAACGATAACAGCGATACAAATCCGGATATTATTGTACCGCCAACGTTATACACTTTTGTTAAACCTTTAGGATTTCCACCACCCTATTTTGCCTCATTTAATCCGATGACGGTAGAAGGTGTTGCCTTGGGAAAAGCATTATACAACGACCCGATACTTTCGTCGAACGGAAAAAGTTGTACTACTTGCCATCAACAACAGCATTCGTTTTCTTCTCCAATTTACAATGCACCAAACGGACATGTAATCAGTGTTCTGCCTCATTTAAATCTTGCATTTACTAGAGAATACAATTGGGAAGGCTCGGTTCCAATTCTCGATTCGCTTGCTATGGGAGATTTTGAACCGGATATTTTCAATACCAAAGAAGATGAATTGTTCAGTAAACTGAAAGCACATCCATATTATCCAATGATGTTTAGAACTGCGTTTGGTATAAAAGATATTGGTACACTCAGTTTTCACGATTTAAAAATGAAAATTTCGTTTGCAATTAGCCAGTATTTAAGAAGCAGAATTAGCGCAAACACCCGTTACGATGCTTACCGAATATATAAAAAACCTTTAACCAATTCGGAACTAAATGGCATGATGATATTTTTTACCGAAAGAGGGGATTGTTTCCATTGTCATATCAATCCTTTGTTTACCGATAACGATTACCACAACAATGGTTTAACCGATGTGTTTACCGGATTTGATCAAGGCAGGTATTTAGTAACCGGTAAAAACAGCGACATGGGAAAATTCAGAACGCCAACCTTACGTAATTTAATTTATACCGCTCCATACATGCACGATGGCCGACTTAAAACATTAGAAGAAGTAATTGAATTTTATACTTCCGGTGTGAAAGTATCCGAAACGCTTGATCCGATTATGACCAAACGAATGACAAACCGTACCATGGATTTAACACCCAAGGAAAAAGGAGAATTGTTGGATTTTTTGAAAACACTTACAGACACTGCATTTGTACAGTAGCTGATTTGTTAAACCCTTTCCATTAAGGTTCGGAATGCAATAAATTTATTGCCGTATTTTTGAATAACTTTCTGTTGTAATGAAGGCGCAAATTCAGTAATGTATTTTTCGTAGTGATCCATTGTTGGTGCCAAATATTGTATCACATAGGTTGTTCCTGTTTCGTCTTCCTGCCGCGACAATAACTTCGAAAAACTAAAATCTGCAAACATCCCTGTTTGCATCACTTCCGGAATATGTGTTTCCTTCATCCAATCCAACCAATCGTGTTGGATTTCATCTTCTACATTAATGGTTACATTGTAAATTATCATCGATGCAAGTTAATGCCGAAAAATATCTCATACAAACGAGAAGTCAAATGAGTAAATGAGTAATGGAGTAAATATTTCCGCGACACATCCAATCATTCACACATCCGACATCCAATCCCCGCATGTAAAAACTACGTCGTGCCTCCTTGTTTTTATCTTGCGGGATTGATTCGCTTAACGCTCATCAACATCCAATCCCCGCATGTAAAAACTACGTCGTTCCTCCTTGTTTTTATCTTGCGGGATTGATTCGCTTAACGCTCATCAACATCCAATCATCATTAATTCAATACATCTCCCCTTAAATTTCTAAAACGTCTTCTAACTTCGGTCATGTAAAAACTACCCGGATATTGCTCCATAAATTTTTCATATAACTGCATCGCTTTTTGTTTGTCGAGCAAATTGTTCTCTACAATATCGGCCATCATAAACAATGCATTATCACCCAATATTTCGGTGCCATGTTCCTTGCCAATTTGCTCCAGAATGGCGATACATTTTTGATACTCTCTGTCTTTGTTGTAAATCTGTGCGCGTTTAAATAATATATCATCTGCGAGTGAGTGACGAGGATAAACAGTTTGTAAGCTATCCAACAATGCCATTGATTCGGTAGTTTTGTTTTGATAATAAAACAAATCGGCTTTGGCAAACAACAATAAAGGTTCTTCGATACTATCCAGCGTATTATCCTGAATCAAAAGCGATAATTCGAGTGCATCATTGGCTATTAGTTGTGAGGTGGCTGTTTTGAGTACATCCAGTTGTGCTTTTGCCCATTCAAATTCTCCTATATAATAAGACAATCGGGCGTTGCGGAATTTGGCTTCTTGTCCAATTGGTTCTTCCAGAAAATCCTTATCCACTTGTCCGTATAGTAATACTGCCTCCCACACTTCATTCTTCAAAACATAAATATCCCCTAATTCGAGTTTGCAATTAGCTTTAAACCTTGCATTTAATCGCGGCATTTCTATGAGCTCTTTATACAGACCAATTCCTTTATCGAAATCATGCAAATAATAAGCTTCCAAATTTGCCAGTGCGAGCATAGCCGATGCTGTAAAATCGTTGCGTCCTTCCTGGTTTAAAAAGACATTGTATTCGGTCTCTAGTGTCAGTAAATCAGTTTGCGAGTAATTTCTGGCTAAAGTTATCTTATCGTGTTTGGCTTCAAGAATACCGATTTGAGCAGCAAGGTAATAAGGCTTATCCTTTCCCATTTGCATGATATAATGGTAAATGTTTATGGTTGCATCGTATTCTTTGTTGCTCATTGCAAGTTTGGCTAATTCATATACCCTCGCACCGTTTTCTTTATTGCGTTTGTCGAGAGCCTTAGCCTGGATAAAGGCATTATCAAAATCTTTCTTTTGTACAAAAATCCATATTAATAAGTTTCCATATAAATCATTGGAGGCATTTTCTTTTTCCTTTTTTAGGACTGCAGATTTTAAAAGTTCATAATCTGCTTTGTCGTCAAGGTATAACTGAAAATAATCTTCAATTTCTTCAAGGTATTCGGGATTGGCTTCCAATGCAATGAGATACTCGTCAATTACCATTCGGGTATTTCGTTTCTTTGCATATAATTGTGCCAGTTCGATTGCGTAAATTGTCTGGTTTCGGTTTAATACCCTGGCTTTTTTATACACTTCAATTGCCAAATCATCCTCCCCTCTTTTTTGCAAGGCATTGGCATAATCGGTGGTTTGTTTTTCAGTACCTTTAAATGATTTCAATAAATCGCTGAAGAAATTTTCAGCCTTTAAGTTGTTTCCGGATTTGCGGTACACATAGCCTGGATCTACTTTAAAAAAATTGTTTTCAGGAAAGCGTTTCTGTTGTTTTTTTACCAATTTTTCAGCCTGCTCATATTTTTTAAGATAAAGGTAGCTTTGTAAAAGATTTTCATAGAAATAAACGGAGGTGGCGTTTTTGGAAAGTAAATTTTCATACAAATCGGCAGCTTTATCATATTCGGCATTGCTAAAGTATTGCGTAGCCAACTGCTCTTCCGTTTGTTGCGAAAATGCCTGCAAGTGTAAGAGCAGGGCAAAAATTATAATGATTAACCGGTTCACTTTATGGCGAAAATAGACAAATGATGGTATGCTGTGTGTAAACAACGAAAATTCTTCCAAATAATTTTAAGTAATTTGAACCGTTAATAAACAATCCGGGTTGGGCACAATTAAAAAACTTGTTTCGCAAACAGCCATTTATGGCTTGAGCCAGATTGTCGGGCGCTTTGTAAATTACCTGCTAGTGCCACTGTATACCGGCATTTTTACAACGGGTGAGTATGGTGTTGTAACGTTGATGTATGCCTATGTGGCTTTGTTTAATGTGTTGCTAACCTATGGGATGGAAACCACTTTTTTCCGATTTGCAAACAAAAGTGATAATCCGGCCAATGTATTCTCTACTTCACTGGCATCTGTTTTAAGTACTTCTGTTGTATTCTCCATATTATTCATCGGATTTTCAGGCAAACTGGCGTCGCTCATCCGATTACCCGAACATCCCGAATATATCATATATTTTACCCTCATTTTGGCATTGGATGCGGTTTCTGCCATTCCATTTGCGCAGTTGCGACAACAAAACAGACCCATTAAATTTGCCTTGGTTAAAAACATCAATATTTTTTCCAATATTCTTTTTAACCTTTATTTTCTAATGCTTTGTCCATGGTTACAGGAAGAACAAAACCTTGTACTGCCATTTTATAACCCTACCATTGGGATAGGCTATGTGTTTATTTCCAATTTAATAGCAAGTGCAATTACTATTCCATTGCTTTACAAAGAATTTTTTGAAATACGACTTGGGAAATTTTCCCGTCGTTTGTTACAAGAGATGTTGGTTTATGCCTTGCCAATGATGGTGGTAGGTTTTGCAGGAATGATTAACGAAACATTGGACCGTACTTTAATAACCTGGTTTTATCCCGATCCGGAGGTTGGAAGATCGATGAATGGAATTTATGGTGCCAATTACAAACTTGCTATATTGATGAGTTTGTTTATTCAGGCATTCCGATATGCTGCCGAACCCTTTTTCTTCGCGCATGCTAAGTCATCCGATCAACGCACCATTTATGCTCAGGTGATGAATTATTTTGTACTGGTTTGTTTGTTCTTATTCTTAATGGTCACTTTATTCATCGATTACTTTCAATATTTTATTGGAGAACCATTCAGAGAGGGATTAAAAGTGGTGCCAATATTATTGTTGGCTAATTTATTTTTAGGTATTTATTATAACCTATCGGTTTGGTATAAATTATCTGATCAAACCAATAAAGGAGCTATCATTTCACTAACCGGAGCTGCAATTACGCTGTTATTAAATTTCTGGTGGATTCCACTTTTTGGTTATTTGGGTTCGGCCTGGGCAACCTTTTTCTGTTATTTTGGAATGATGGTAATTTGTTACCTCATGGGTAAAAAGTATTATCCGATACCGTATCAAATCCTGAAAGTATCCGCTTATATTGCATTTGCATTGGTGTTGTTCGGTATATCTTATTTTTTAAAATCCAGAATCGACCATTCTATCTATATGGTCATTAATTCACTTTTATTGGTTGGTTTTTGTGCCGCAGCATTTATTTTTGAGAGAAAGAATCTTTCCTTGTTAACATAAAGCACCTTCTCATTTATGCAAATTAACACCATCAATCTATCCAATAATCCGCTTCCTACCTACGAAACCGAGCATGCAGCCGGCATGGATATACGGGCATTTTTAAAAGAATCCGTGGTAATAAAACCCATGCACCGGATGTTAATTCCAACCGGATTGTTTATGGAAATTCCGGTTGGATATGAAGCCCAGATTCGTCCGAGAAGTGGATTGGCCCTAAAGCATGGTGTAACTGTATTGAACTCGCCCGGAACCATTGATGCAGACTATCGAGGAGAGATTAAGATTTTACTTATTAACTTCGGTTCAGAAGATTTTGAGATAAGTGGAGGAGATAGAATCGCACAAATGATCATTGCTTCTCATGAACAGCCCAAAATGATTCAAACCGCTGAATTAAACGAAACAAACAGAGGAACAGGTGGTTACGGCAGTACCGGCAAATAAGTTTTGGCTTGGTTATGCAGGATTGTTAAATCCCTAACATACTGCATGATAATTGAATTTGCCGGCATACAAAATCTGCTATAAAATCAGCCAATATTCGCATATTATTGCAGGAATTAAGTTGCAAGACCAATTCCAAATTTAATCGGTCAGGTTAACACGAAAAAAAATAGAAGATGAAAATAATTGTTCCAATGGCGGGAATGGGTAAACGCATGCGTCCACATACCCTTACCATACCTAAACCTTTGATTCCTGTGGGAGGAAAACCAATCGTACAAAAAATTATAGAGGACCTTGAAGAGGTATGTGGCGAAGGAATTGAAGAAGTCGCCTATATCATACATCCCGGATTTGGAGAGGCCACAGAAAAAAAATTAGTAGAAGTTGCCAATAAATTGGGAGCTAAAGGCAGTATTTATTACCAGCATGAAGCGCTTGGTACTGCGCATGCCATTATGTGCGCCAAAGAGTCGTTGTCGGGAAATGTGTTGGTGGTATTTGCCGATACTTTATTTAAAGCAGGATTTAAACTCGATAGAAGCAAAGATGGTATCATTTGGGTGCAGCAAATTGAAGATCCTCGTCAATTTGGAGTGGTAAAAGTAGACGCCAAAAATGTAATTACGGATTTTGTTGAGAAGCCACAGGAGTTTGTTTCCGATTTGGCAATCATTGGTATATATTATTTTAAAGATGGTGAAAATTTACGCAAGGAATTACAGTATCTATTAGACAATAACATCATGGATAAGGGGGAGTATCAACTAACCAATGCCCTCGAAAACATGAAATTGAAAGGAATGCAATTTGAGCCGGGTAAAGTTCAAGAGTGGCTGGATTGCGGAAATAAGAATTCAACTGTATTTACGAATTCCAGAATTCTACATTACATGCAAGAAGCCGGTAATAAAATGGTGGATGAGTCGGTTATAAACGAAGGGTCGTTGGTAATACAACCGTCTTATATCGGAAAAAACGTAAAATTGGTAAGAAGTATCATTGGTCCACATGCATCAATTGGCGACAACTGCAGCGTCGAAAATTCGGTTGTTGGTAATTGTATTATCCAAACCAATTCGAAAATAAAAAATGCCGTAATAGATAATGCCATGATAGGTAATTTCGTTGAATACAATGGAGAAGCCAAGGATATCAGTATTGGCGATTATTCGACCACGATTTAATGACAATAATAGTCAGACGTTTACAGGTAGTTTTTTTATTTCTGTTTTTTATAACAGGAGTAAACAAGCAATTGTTTGCCCAAAAACAATCTGTACTTAGCGAAGAACAACGCCAGAATTTTGACAAATGTTACTATAATGGCGCACGCGAAAAAGTTGCACAGAACAAGGACGAAGCAATCAAACAATTTAAAACCTGTATTTTAATTGACCCATATAGCGATCCGGTTTATTATAATCTGGCAGAATTGTATATGGAGAAAAAGCAATTCAGGGATGCGCAAGAATATATTCAAAAAGCCATCGAATTGAACAAAGAAAACCTTTGGTATAAAAAACTTCAGGTAGATATTTATGAGAGAACCGGAGAGTTTGAAAAAGCTGCTGAGCTATCATATTACATGAGTACAAAAGAAGATGAAATTCCGAATTTGATTCAAGCAGCTTTTTTCTACGAACAGGCTAAATTGTTTCCAAAGGCAATTAAAATGTTGGAATTAGCCGAAAAGAAAACAGGGGTTAATGAAGATATTGTTATCAAAAAAGAACAATTGTATCTGGCCCAAAACAAGTTTGAACTTGCAGTGAAGGAAATAAAGAAACTTTGTACTGCATTTCCGGATAACATGAAATACCAGGTATTGTTGGCCGAATTGTATTTGGTAAATGGTAAGGAAAAAGAAGGGGTTGCTTTATACCTGAAAATATTGGAAAAAGATCCAAGTAATGGATATGCAGCATTCGCTCTGGGAGATTATTATCATTTGCAAAACGAAAATGAAAAGTGGTTTTCGTATATGAAAATCGGTCTTGCTTCACGCGATGTAGATGTAAAGTCGAAGCTAAGAATGATGGTAGTGTTTATGACATCTAAGTCGTTTAGTGATACATACCAACGCAGCCAGGAGCTGATAGATATTTTTATTCAAACCCATCCGACAGAGCCTTCTGTTTATTTGGTTAAAGGTGATTTGTTTATCGAACAAGCAAAATTTCTGGAAGCCCATACAGAATTTGAAAAGGCAATAACCATCGAGCCTTCGATATTAGTAGCTTACCAACAAATGATTTTCTGTAGCAGCAAACTAGCAGATAACAAATTGTTGCAAAAAGATTGTGAGCTTGCCATTGAAAATTTTCCAAACGAAATTGGTTTCCACATTTATTTGACCATTGCTAACTTGCAATTGAAGGAATACGAAAAGGCGGTTTCAAGCGCCATAGCCGGATTAAATGTAGCAAATGGCGACAAGGAGGTAATGATTCAGTTTTATGTTAATTTGGGAGATGCCTACCATTACCTCAATAAACATAGCGCTTGCGATAGTGCTTATGAAAACGCATTGAAATTGGATTCATTAAACGCATATGCCTTAAATAATTATGCTTATTTTTTAAGTTTAAGAAAAATTAAACTCGATAAGGCTGAGGCCATGTCTAAAAAGTCACTGGAGATTGATCCCGCAAATGCTTCTTATGCCGATACGTATGGTTGGATTTGTTACCAACGGGGTGAGTTTGAAAAGGCAAAAGAATATATTCAGAAGTCGTTGGCTATTGAACCTGAAAATTCAGAGGTTATTGATCACCTTGGAGATGTGTGGTTTAAGCTAGGTGATAAAGGTAAAGCTATGGATAATTGGAAAAACGCAAAGGAGAAAGGTAGAGTTAATGATATCTTGGAACAAAAGCTAAAAAGCGGGAATTTGTATGAATAAGTTTGTGATAAAATTACTGGTAGTGCTAGTTTTTATCGTTTCTGTTTTTGCGTGTAAATCTAAAAAGGCGGTTGTAAAACAAGAAAAGAAAGAAATTAAAACCACACTTCCCACAGCAAAGGCAAATTTGTTGCATCAGATAAAAGTAAACGAAAATACTTTTGGATATTATAATTCGAGGGGAACAGTAAATTACCATGATAACGCACAAAACATTGATTTGAATGTTGATTTGGTGATGGAGAAAGACCGCTATGTTTATATGAACATTACTGCATTATTGGGTATTTCGGTTGCAAGAATTTTCTTCACCGGAGATTCGGTTTGTATACTCGATATCTTGCATAAAAAATGTTTCATCACCAATTACGAATATATCCGGAAGATATCAAATGTAGCAATTGATTTAAAAGGACTGCAACAAGTATTTGTCGGGAACGCCGTTTTTACACCAGATGAAACACAAGTGAACGTAGATACGGTTTTGAATTATGTTCTCCTAAATACCAATCTCCACACCTCTCAATGGCAAACTACCTTTTATGGTAACACCAATTGGAAGGCTAACAGAAATATAATTTCCGACAAATCAAATGGTCGTGAAGTACGCATAGAGTATACGGAATGCTACACCAGTGGCGCAAATTGCTTTCCAAAAGAGTTCAATATCAACATCAGGGCAGAAAAAACTATGGAATGTAAGTTTAACCTAGATTATTTTGCGTTTGATAAAAAGAAGGAAGTTAAGTTTGTTATACCAAAGAATTTTCAAATCATTCGTATGTAGTTTGATTCTGCTGTTGTGGGTGGCTACCGGTTTTGCGCAAAGCGGAACCGCAAATCAGCGCAAAGAACTCGAAAGAAAAAGGAAAGAACTTTCTGAAAAAATTCAAGAAACAAAGAAGGTCCTTGAAGAGACCCGTTCGAAGGAGAAAACCACTTTGTCTCAACTGAAAGTTATTGCCAATCAGATAAAAACCAGGGAGAAAGTTATCAATAATGTACAAGAGCAAATCAATGTTTTAAACAAACAAATTGGTGAATCGAAAAGGGTTCTTGATACCTTGAAAACAGACATGCGAAGATTGAAGGAAGATTATGCACAAAATATTTTAGGTGCTTACAAGGCCAGAAATGTGTATGATAAAATGATGTTTATTTTTTCTTCCAAAAGTTTTAACCAAGCGCTTAAACGTATACAATACTTGAACCAATACAGTGATTTCAGGAAACAACAAGCCGAACTTATTTTAAGTACCCAAAAGGAAATTATTGCGGCATTGAACCAGATGATTGCAATCAAGAAAGATAAGTTGGCATTGGTAGGAATGAAGGAGGAAGAGAAACAGGAACTGGAAAAAGATAAGAAGGAAGAAAGTATTGTATTAACAAAACTACAACAACAGGAAGGTGTTCTTAAGAGGCAGTTAGCTGAAAATGAACGTGCAGCTAAAAAGCTCAATAAAGCGATTAGCGATATGATTGCCCGCGAAATTGAAGAAGCTAGAAGAAGGGAAGAAGCTGAAGCCAGAAGAAGAGCCGCAGAAGCTGCAGCCAAAGGAACTGCTGCTCCAAAAGAAGCTGCAAAACCAGCAGCTGGAGCTGCACGTGAAATGTATCTAACGCCGGAAGCTTTAAAATTATCAAACGATTTTGAAAGCAACAAAGGGATTTTACCATGGCCGGTAGAAAAAGGTTATATCAGTGAGGTTTTTGGAACCCATGCCCATGCCTCACTAAAAGGAGTGATGGTAAATAACAATGGGGTGGATATCGCAACACAACCAGGTTCAACTGTTCGGGCTGTTTTTAAAGGAAAAGTAAAATCAATCTTTTCAATTCCGGGTATGGGAAAGATAGTGTTAATTGGACATGGTAAATATTTTACCGCTTATGCCAAACTAGAAAGTGTGGATGTGAAGGAAGGTATGGAAGTGGATACCCGTCAAAAGATAGGAACGGTTTTAACCAATGACGAGGAAGAATCAACTGAAGTGCATCTTGAAATTTGGAATATGAATCAAAAGATTAATCCGGAGATTTGGCTCAAAGATTAATTGGATAAGATTAATTCGCTTCCTTAAAATTGTAAATATATGGCAACACCGGTAAGCTTTCATCCTGTTCAGCAAAATTCTGATACTAAATTTTCTATTTTGATTCCCAGCTGGAACAACTTGCCATATCTCAAATGCATAGTAAACAGTATCCGAAAAAATTCGGTTTATAAACACGAACTTGTGGTGCATGTTAACGAAGGAAATGATGGTACCATTGAATGGCTTAAAGAAGAAAAGATTAGTTATTCGCATTCTGATACCAACCTGGGAGTTTGTTATGCATTTAATGCCGCTTCTGCCCTTGCTTCCAACGAACTTATTCTATTAACCGACGACGATAAATATTACTGTCCGGGTTGGGATGAGCCATTATACCGCGAGGTATCAAAATTGGATCATATTTATTTTTGTATCAACGCAACCTCAATCGAATACAAAAAAACTACCAATCCCTGTGTTATTGCCCCTTTCGACTTTGGCACTTCCATTGAAACATTTGATGAGCAAAGATTATTAAAGGAGTATACTTCTATTCCGTTTAACGACTGGACCGGAGGTAACTGGTACCCAATGTTGCTTCATAAAAAGGTATGGACTTTAATAGGTGGCTTAAGTATTGAATTTACTCCCGGATTAGGCTCTGATCCGGATATGATGATGAAATTATGGAAGTCGGGCGTGCGCTACTACAAAGGCATTTCGGAAGCAAGGGTTTATCATTTTATTTCGAAAAGCGTTTCAAGGGTTAAAAAGAACAATGGCTATTTACAATTTCTAAGAAAATGGGGAATGGCAAGTTCTACTTTTTTCAAATATTATCTTCGCTTAGGGAACCCATTTGAAGGTTATACAGTTGAGCCGGCTATTGAAGGTAAATTAAAAAGTAAAATTATGAAGGATAAATTCAAACGTATTTATACTATTTTTAAATCGGTTTAATATTTTCGTGGATGAAATACCTAGTAGTTGGTTTAGGAAATATTGGATTAGAGTATATGCATACACGGCATAATATTGGATTTGATATTGTTGATGCATTAGCAGAAAAACACAAAACTACGTTCACCTCCGGTCGGTATGCTGATACAACACAATTTAAGATGAAAGGCAAATTGGTAACTGCAATAAAGCCAACAACGTATATGAATTTGAGCGGTAAAGCCTTGCGTTATTGGATGCAGGAATTAAACATAGAACTGGAACAAGTGTTGGTGTTGGTAGATGATTTAGCACTACCGTTTGGAGCCATTCGTATGCGAGGTAATGGTAGCGATGCAGGACATAATGGATTAAAAAACATACATGAAATTCTCCTCACACAGAATTATCCTAGGTTGCGTTTTGGAATTGGTAATGATTATCCTAAAGGACGTCAGGTTGAATATGTTTTAGGCAAATGGGATAAAATAGAAACAGAAAAATTACCTGAACTGATTTCGAAATCTGTGGAGGCAACCGAGTGTTTTATCCTACAAGGTTTGGCCAAAGCAATGAATATGTTTAATACAAAATAATGATCCATACGTATCATTTTCCTACAACCCGATCCGCTAGATATGCAACACTTGGTCAGTTAAATAGCAATACTACAGAGATTTGGCTCGTAGTTCATGGATATGCACAGCTAGCATCAAATTTTCTTAAAAACTTTGAAGGATTGGAAAATGAAAACCGTTTTTTTATCGCTCCTGAAGGTTTGAGTAGGTTTTATGCCAAAGGTTTCGGAGGAAATCCGGTGGCAAGTTGGATGACAAGTGAAGACAGGGAAAACGAAATCAAGGATTATATCCAATATATAGATTCCTTAATGAATCACATGATACCAATGGATTATCAAGGAAAAATTATGGTGCTTGGATTTTCTCAAGGTGTTGCAACATTAACCAGATGGATGCATGCAAGCCATCGAAAAGTAGATTCTTTATTTATTTATGCCGGACAAATAGCTGCGGAATTAACCCATCCAATTTCCGATAAATTAAAAAGTGTTCCCATCACTTACATTACAGGCTCCAAAGACCCATTGCTGAAACCGGAACAGAAAATTGCTGTGGATGCGCTCATGCAAAAACTTCAAGCAAAAGTTGTGACCTTTGAAGGTGGTCATGAGGTGAAAAGGGAAGTATTGCGATTGATATTAAGTTAACTATTAAACTGGTTCGTAGAATAAATATTGCTCTTCGTATTCTGTACCTGTTTCAACCAAAAGTTTAACATACTCTTCCCGAAATGAGAATTTTGTGTGATGCTCTTCTTGTTTTTCGATATAACTAATGATAGAACTTAAATCATTTTTACCGTATGAAAACGCACCATAACCTTCTTGCCAGGCAAATGGCTCTAGAGTTAATTGATTATGGTTTATCCAATTTGTGGAATCGCGTTTTATGTTTTGGAGAAGTTCAGAAATAGATTGTGTAGGTCGCATTCCAATTAACAAATGAAGATGATCTTCTACACCATTAATTATTATCATTTTATGGTGATGGTTTTGGATGATGCCGGTAATATATTTATATAATTTGGTTTTCCAGGAGTCCAAAATAACGGCTTTTCGGAATTTCACTACAAAGACAATATGTAAATGAATGCGTGTGTACGTATGTGGCATGGCTAGAAGTTTAAATCGAAATTACTATTTTACAAGTTTGAAGCATAGAAGATTGCTATCCCTTTTCTTGATAAATTATTTTGTTTCCTGATAGAATATCTAAAAATGAATATTCTGATTTGCAAGATGTAGAATCCCTGACGGGATTCGGGGAGAGTGACGGTTGGGTTGTTACCGATGTTGAATCCCTAGCGGGATTGGGAGAGGATGACGGGTTGGTTTGGTGCTGATGATTAGTCTATGGGAAGATTCCATATGATAGTGATGCATAGTTACCGATGTAGAATCCCTGACGGGATTCGGGGAGAGTTCCTGTTGGGTTATTACCGATGTTGAATCCCTGGCGGGATTGGGAGAGGATGACGGGTTGGTTTGGTGCAGATGATTAGTCTATGGGAAGATTCCATATGATAGTGATGCATAGTTACCGATGTAGAATCCCTGACGGGATTCGGGGAGAGTTCCTGTTGGGTTATTACCGATGTTGAATCCCTGGCGGGATTGGGAGAGGATGACGGGTTGGTTTGGTGCTGATGATTAGTCTATGGGAAGATTCCAGATGATAGTGATGCATAGTTACCGATGTAGAATCCCTGACGGGATTCGGGGAGAGTGACGGTTGGGTTGTTACCGATGTTGAATCCCTAGCGGGATTGGGAGAGGATGACGAGTTGGTTCGATGCTGCTGATGTGCTATAGGAAGGTTCCAGATGATAGTAATGCAATGTTAGCAAAGTTGAATCCCTGTCGGGATTGAGAGCGGATGACGAGTTGGTTCGGCGCAGATAAACTGTATTCAATCCCGTTAGGGATTTAACCTCGGTATACCTTCTTAAAGTATGAAGCAATGAATCCCGCCAGGGATTCAACATCGCGACCATTTGTTAAGGTTTAACTGCACTTACCATCCAATTTAAGCAGTTCTTTGCAAACCTTGAAAATAAAAAAGCCCCGGAATTATTCCGAGGCTTTTAATTAATTAGTTGCTATTTATTTGAGCTTACGCTTAACTTCTACTATTTCGTATGCTTCGATATAATCTCCTACTTTAATGTCATTAAAGTTGTTCAGGTTTAAACCACATTCGTAACCGGTGGCAACTTCTTTTACATCATCCTTGAATCTTTTTAGGGAAGCAAGTTCACCATCGTATACCACAACACCATCACGAATTAAACGGATTTTTGAGTTACGGAATACTTTTCCATCGGTAACCATACATCCTGCAACTGTACCAACTTTTGTGATTTTAAATACTTCACGGATATCCACTGTTCCGGTTATTTTTTCTTCAACCGTTGGTGCGAGCATTCCTTCAATTGCAGCCTTGATTTCTTCGATTGCATTGTAGATAATAGAATACATGCGAATATCGATGGCTTCCTGTTCGGCAAGTTTTCTTGCTTGCGGCGAAGGCCTAACGTTAAATGCAATTATAATTGCATCTGAAGCGGATGCTAAAGTTACATCACTTTCAGAAATCTGACCAACACCTTTCAAAATAACACTTACCTGAACTTCCTCTGTGGATAGTTTAATTAATGAATCAGCCAATGCTTCAACAGAGCCATCCACATCTCCTTTTACAATCACTTTTAATTCTTTGAAATTGCCAATTGCCAAACGGCGGCCAATCTCATCCAAGGTAATATGCTTATGTGTACGAATTCCTTGTTCGCGTTGTAACTGGGTTCTTTTATTCGAAATTTCTTTTGCCTCTTGTTCTGATTTGGTAACAATAATTGGATCACCTGCCTGAGGTGCTCCATCAAAACCTAAAATTACTGCAGGAGCCGACGGTCCGGCTTCGGTAATGCGATTACCACGTTCGTCGAACATCGCTTTTACTTTACCTTGGTGCATACCAGCAAGAATCGGATCACCTACTTTTAAAGTTCCTGTTTGAACCAAAATGGTTGTTACAATTCCCCGTCCTTTATCTAAAGTTGATTCAATTACATTACCAACTGCCCTGCGATTAGGATTAGCTTTTAAATCTAGAATTTCAGCTTCAAGTAAAACTTTATCCAATAAGGCTTCAATATTTTTACCTTGTTTAGCTGATATTTCCTGGCATTGGAATTTTCCTCCCCATTCCTCCACAAGAATATTCATGGCAGAGAGTTGTTCACGGATCCGATCCGGATTAGCACCATCACGATCAATTTTATTGATTGCAAAAACAATTGGCACACCGGCTGCTTGCGCGTGGCTGATTGCTTCTTTGGTTTGTGGCATCACACTGTCATCAGCAGCGATTACTATAATTACAATATCCGTAACTTTGGCACCACGAGCACGCATCGCTGTAAAAGCTTCGTGACCCGGAGTATCTAAGAAAGTAATATGTTTTCCGTTTTGTAAGGTTACTTCATATGCACCGATATGCTGTGTAATTCCACCCGCTTCTCCTGCAACTACATTGGCCTTACGTACATAATCGAGTAAAGATGTTTTACCGTGATCCACATGTCCCATAACGGTTACAATAGGTGCACGAGGCATTAAATCTTCTTCTTTGTCTTCTTCAATTTCTATGGTTTCTTGTGCTTCTGCTGAAACAAATTCAACTTCATATCCAAATTCATCAGCAACAATAGATATGGTCTCGGCATCCAGTCTTTGGTTAATAGAAACCATTAAACCAAGGGACATACATGCAGAAATAATATTGGTAACCGAAACTTCCATCATTTTGGAAAGTTCGTTTGCCGTTACAAATTCTGTTACTTGAATTTTCTTTTGGTTTTCAAGTTCCATTGCCTGCTCTTCGCGTTCGTTGGCAGCGGCATCTCGTTTCTGTTTTCTTAATTTCGAACGTACAGATCCAATATTTGGCGTTTTGCTTCCCGGATTTAAGCGGGCTAACGTTGCTTTTAGTTTATCCTGAATTTCTTTATCTGTTATTTCGGATTTTTGTTCTTCAGCAGGTTTTCCGGCTTTATTGAAACGATTCGGTGGTCGGTTATCAAACCGGCGGTTGTTATCGCGGTTAAATGGAGGGCGTGCTCCGGTATTTGGCGCAGAGGTAGTTCCCGGAGGACGTGTGGTATCAAATTTCTTTTGATCTACATTATCGCTTCCGGCAACAAAATTGGTTTTTCTACGTCGTTTTTTCTTCAACGAATTTTCGTCGGATGAAGCAACAGGAACAGGTTTTTTAGCCGGTTGTTCAACAGGCAATTCAATTTTACCCATCACTTTTAAACCCGAAAGTTTTTCGTAATTGGGTTCTTGTATCTGGGTATCTTCTGTAGGAGTAATTTCTACCGGAACCTCAGGAATAATAGGTACAACGGTTGGTGTTTCAATTTTTATTTCGGCTGCAATTTCTATTTCTTCCGTATCCTTTTTTGTAGTTTTCTTAGTTGATTTTCCTTTTGATTCAACTTCCTTCTCTGCTTCTTTTTCTGCTACTTTTTCCGTTTTCTTTCCCTTTTTATCTTTCGATTTAGGTTCAAGATCCGTAAGATTTATTTTGCCGATAACTTTTAAACCCGGTTTATCTTCTTCTTCAACGGCCGGTTTGGAAGTTTCAACCACAGGGGGTTCAGGTTTAGGTTCTTCAATTTGCGTAACAGGCTGAATGGAAGGAGTTACCGGAGTTATAGCGGCTTTTTTATCCGGTGCTAATCCCGACGACTTAATTAATATTCCGTCATCATCCTCTTCTTCCTCTGCAACGGCTTCTTTTACTTTAACAACCGGAGGTGAAATAACCACTTCCTCCTTTTTCGGGGCAGGTTTTTTGATTAATAACTTAACATCTTCCTTGGTTTTTTTGTCGCTTTGAAAATCGGTTAAAAGCAATTGGTATTGTTCATCCGTAATTTTAGTATTGGGGTTAGATTCAATCTTCTGACCCTTTTTACCAAGATGTTCAACGATGGTACCAATACCTACGCCAATTTCTTTAGCAACTTTACTTAACCTTATTGTACCTGTGTTCTCACTCATTCAGTTGTCGTTTCTCCTTCTTTTTTTGCGAATATCGCTTAATTAATTTAAAGTACCATTTTGTTTACGTTATCAAAGGGTGTAAGTGTCTCATTAAAAAGAGTTTAAACCCCATCGACTCCGTTTATTCAAATTCAGCACTTAATATTTTTCTTATTTCTTTTACTGTTTCTTCTTCCAATTCGGTTCTTCTTGTAATATCCTCATCCGTTAAAGCCAAAACAGACTTAGCGGTATCACATCCAATACCTTTTAATTCATCCAGAATCCAGCTATCGATTTCATCTGCAAATTCTTCCAAATCAATATCCCCTTCATCTTCTTCACTATCACGATACACATCAATATCCATGGTAACCAATTTGCCGGCAAGCTTAATATTGTGTCCGCCTTTACCGATAGCCAGTGAAACCTGATCCGGTTTAAGATATACTGCAGCACGTTTGGATTCTTCATCCAACTTTATGTTTACGATTTTTGCAGGACTTAACGCACGTTGAATCAATAGTTGAAGATTGGTTGTATAGTTGATTACATCAATATTTTCGTTTCTTAATTCACGAACAATTCCATGGATACGAGAACCTTTCATTCCCACACAGGCCCCAACTGGATCTATTCGGTCGTCGTAGGATTCAACTGCAACCTTTGCACGTTCACCCGGTTCGCGTACAATTTTCTTAATCATGATTACGCCATCAATAATTTCCGGAACTTCCTGTTCGAATAATCTTTCAAGGAAAACAGGAGAGGTACGAGACAATATGATTCTTGGTGAGCCATTATACATTTCTACTTTCAATACCACCGCTCTTATCGAATCTCCTTTTTTATAATGATCAGCAGGAATCATTTCCATTTTTGGCAACAATAACTCGTTTCCTTCATCATCCAGAATCATTAATTCTTTCTTCCAAACTTGGTAAACTTCACCGGTAATAATTTCGCCAACACGGTCTTTATATTTCTTGTACAACTCGTCTTTTTCCAATTCAAGTACTTTCGACATCAGGGTTTGACGTGCAGATAAAATAGCTCTGCGGCCAAACACTTCCAGCTTAACTTCTTTGGTAACCTCTTCATCCACTTCAAAATCAGGTTCGATTTGGCGTGCATCTGTCAACGAAATTTGTGAACGTTCTTCTTCCACTTCCCCATCATGAACAATGGTTAGATTTTGCCATATTTCAAGGTCACCATTGTTATCATTGATAATGACATCGAAATTCTCGTCCGTTCCGTATTTCTTCCGCAACATGGTACGGAATACGTCTTCCAGCACACGTTGCATGGTAACGCGGTCGATGTTTTTGAACTCTTTAAACTCGCTAAACGAGTCAATTAATCCTACACTATGCATAAACTATATTATTATATGTTATTACTTATTTAAAACTGAGCTGCACCATCGTTGAAGCGATTTCCTCAAAAGGAATCCGTTTTTCTTTGGCATCTTTATATGCTTTTTTCTTGTCTTTTAATTCAATCAAAATGGCATCTTCTTCAATCGATTTTAATCTTCCCAACAATTCTGTTTGGGCATGCATTTTTACAAGTAGCTCTCTACCAACATGCTTGGTGTATTGCCTTGGCATTGCTAGTGGACGTTCGGCACCCGGCGAAGAAACTTCTAAATAATAGGCGTTTTCTCCATAATCCATTTCATCCAACATTTCGCTTAAATGACGGGCAAGCAGCCTGCACGAATCTATTTTGATGCCATCGTCGCCATCAATATAAACGCATATTTTGTTGCTTCCCGGTTTTTGTTCAATATCCACCACAAACATGGATTTTTCTAAAAACCCATTCGACCATTCTGCTATTTGCCTGATAATATCCATATTCAAAAAGAGAGGGGACTTTTGGTCCCCTCAGCATTGATTTTTTTAATACGGATGCAAATATAGGATGTTTGGGTGAATTTGGCAAGTTTAATTTGTAAATTGGCTAATGTTTTTGGGCATTGCGCTCTCTTGTGCTTTGAAAAGTGTAATATTTGGTAGCTATTTAATAATCTAAATTTTCCAATTCTCGAACCTCTCCTGATTTCAAATCCTGTAAATGGATTTTCCCAATTCGTACTCGAATGAGGCGTAATGTAGGAAAACCGGCAGCAGCAGTCATTTTCCTTACCTGCCGCAGTTTGCCTTCTGTTAAGGTAATCGAAACCCATGATGTTGGACCATGACGGTCGTCTCTTATTTTCCTGGAGCGTTGTGGCAATTGAAAATCATCCGGTAGTTTTTTTACCTCACAAGGCCTGGTAATATATTTCCCTGTTTTTAATCCAATTTCGATACCATTTTGCATCCTGATTATTGCTTCCAGGGTAATTATTCCATCCACTTGCGCATAATATTCCTTTTCAACTTTTCCATTTCTAATTTCTTCGCTCAGTTTTCCATTGGTGGTTAAAAGCAAAAGTCCTTCGCTATCTTCATCTAAGCGACCAATAGCCATGGTACCTTCCTGAAACGGGTATAATTCGCCTAGGTATTTTTTCTTTTTTACTTCTCCAACAAATTGGCTCAAGTATCCGTATGGTTTATGTAATATATAATTCAATCTTGTTGTTTTTATTTGATTGCTCCCTACTGTTTGAGGCTTTAAATTAAAGCAATTGTATTGTATTCTGCATCCTTTTATTGTCTAGAAATAACTGAGATATCCGTGTTTACGCGTCTATAAACGTAAATACACGTTTACTATACGATTAACGGGAGAAAGCCGATGCATTTTTGCTTCGTCAACTTCTGACACCTTTTATGGTTGCCCGATTCGTTAAGGCGCTGACGAGATAGGGAGCTATGAGAGTTTAATTAAAAACAAAAAATAGTTACAACTATGAACAATTTAAGAAACAGTGTAAGACTGATCGGTCATTTAGGACAAACTCCGGATGTAAAAGCGTTGAATGGTGGCAAAAAATTAGCAAAATGCACCATTGCCACATGGGAAACACGCAAAGATGAAAACGGTGAAAAAGTTACAGAAACACAATGGCATAACTTGATTGCCTGGGGCAAACAAGCAGATGTAATTGAGAAGTATCTGAAAAAAGGAAGCGAAGTGGCCATTGAGGGAAAACTCAGCAGCCGAAGCTACACCGACAAAGAAGGCAACAAAAAGTATTACACAGAAATTGTAGTACACGAATTGTTGATGTTGAGCAAGAAAGAATCGTAAATCTTTTTGCCAGCGAAAAAGCCGGATGGGAATCATCCGGTTTTTTTCTTCCATAGTATATACCTTTGTATCATGGAAGACAGAACCGGACCTGAATCGTTGTTACCCGCGGTGCAATACCTGCAAAAGGTATTTGATGACGATACATTTATACAATTAAAAGATATGTATGCCATAAAAGAGCATCTGACCGAAAGAATTGTGTATTTGTTGTTGCATGAAATGGAAAGGTTATTGCACATTTTGTATCGTATTGATGTTAACGAAAAGCATGTAAAAGCCTGTTTTGCCCAAAGCGATCCCAATAAAATTGCGCCTATGCTTGCTGATTTGATAATTGAAAGGGAACTACAGAAAATACGGTACAGAAATGAAAATAGGTGATTCACATGACAATTTTCATGTTAATTTAGGGAAGAATTGGTTAAATTTGCACCCTTTAAATTAGAACATGGCAATATTATTATTTTTTATAGGTCACTGGTATTTATCGTTGTTTGGACAAACCTTTTATTTACATCGCTATGCTGCTCATAAGATGTATACCATGAGTCCGTTTTGGGAAAAATTTTGGTATATATATGCTTGGATAACCCAAGGAACATCTTATTTGAATGCGAGGGCATATGCAATCTTACATCGCATGCACCATGCTTATAGTGATACAGAAAAAGATCCGCATACTCCTATGTTTTTCAAAGAAGTATTTAGCATGATGTGGCATACCCGTGCTGTATACAATGGCGTATTGCGTGGTACCTTGGATGTTGAAGAAAAGTTTTTAAAAGGATATCCGGTATATCCTAAGATTGATAGAATTGCTGATTCGTGGTTTTCACGACTTGGATTTGCGTTTGCATATATTGCTTTTTACATGGTATTTGCCACCCAGTGGTGGATGTTTTTATTGTTGCCAATCCATTTTTTAATCGGACCTGTACAGGGAGCTGTAGTTAATTGGGCCGGACATAAATACGGATACCGCAATTACGATGAACCGGATCATTCAAAAAATACCTTGATTTTTGATTTCCTTATGCTGGGTGAATTATTCCAGAATAACCACCACCATGCCGGAGCCCGCCCAAATTTCGCATTTAAATGGTGGGAATTTGATCCCGTTTATCCGGTGATGAGATTGTTTGATAAAATTGGAATGATTAAGTTGATTCCATTGAAGTCGAGCGGAAAGTAGAGCAGGGTTGAGGTGTTGAAGTGTTGAGGTGTTGAAGTGTTAAAGTGTTGAGGAGTTAAGGTGGTCTCGGTAATACAGTTTATTGTTTTCCGTTCATGGTTCACGGTTTTCGGTTCACAGTTCACAGTTTACGGTTCACAGTTTTCGGTTCACGTTTCACAGTTCACGGTTGTATTTTCTTAATCATAGCCTTATATTATATTAAACAGCTCGAATGAATAGACCCATGTTCATTTAACCTACTAGCAAAATCCGTAATTCGTAATAAAATTTAACTCTCCAAACCAATCTAGCTCACTAGCACGTATCTTATATCTCATAACTTATAACTCATATCTCATAACTTATATCTCATTTAACGAGTTCTCCCGACAACCGTAGCAATTCGGTTTCATTTAATTTTGTTTCATATTGTGCGTTGAATAATCGCAATTCGCTATTCAGTAAATTTTGTTGGGCAAAACGCAAATCAAGAGACGTGATTACGCCAACTTTAAATTGTTCGTTAGAAATATCATAATTCTGACGGGCGATTTCCACATTTTCTTTTTCAAAAACAATCAGGTTCTTGCTAACTACATAAGTATTGTAAGCTTGTGTAATTGCATTTTGTACACGCAATGCAGAATCCTTATAAATCAATTCGCTTGCTTTTGCAGTGATTCCGGCATTCTGCAGTCTTCTGTTTACTTCAAAACCATTAAAGAGGTTAATGCTTATTCCGGCTCCATAATGAAATCCTTGGTTTTGTGATGACTGAAGGAAACCGGCTTGTGATTCCAATCGGTTATAGTTGTATCCTCCTCTCAATTGAAGCTGAGGAAATCGTTCGGCACGGATTTCGCGTATGCCAAGTAAACTAACTTGTTGGTTTTTCTTTGCAACCAGCAGACCTGCATTTTGAGATTCAGCTTTGTTCAGTAATTCTTCGAGTTTGTAATCTGTAAATTCAGCAACTGAATCAGGAACATCAAATGGTGTATTTAGATCTCTTGCAAGGAGTTGATTCAGGTTTATTTTAGAATTTGTATAGGCATTTTCTGTTCGCATCAATGCCGATTTATCGGTATTTAAATCTACCTGGGCCCGCAACCATTCGGTACGCGCGCTTTTCCCGGCCTTGTACATATCATCGGCAAGTTTTAAACGCTTTTCACTGTTTTCGGCTAATTCTTTTCCGGCACGAATTTGTGCTTTGTACAACATCACATCGGTATAAGCACGTATCACGCGAACAAATACCAGTTCGATATTGGAACGCATACGTAGCTCTCCGATTTTTTGTAATTCTTCGAGTTTGTTTTTGGTTGCGAACATTTTCATTCCATCGAAAATATTCCATCCCAATTCCACACTTGAGTTTAAAGAATTGTTTTGCGCGCCAGTTCGGTTGTTCTCGCTACCACTTAAAAATTTTTGTCGCGTATCTAATACTTGGTTATCCTGAACCGCTGTACCTGTTACCTGAGGCAACATTCCTGCAGCACCGGGGGTATTGTTATTGGAAGCAATTTCTGCGTCGGTTCGTGCAATCTGAATGGAGTAATTGTTTTGTAATGCAATATCCAGTGCTTCTTTTAAAGTCATTACCGGTTGGGTGAAAGCGTTTGAATTTGATAAAATCAGAAGTCCAAGCAATAATTTAGGAAGGACACTTTTCACTGCGACCAAACTGATATTAGATTTTTTTTGATAGAAATTATCCCACATAATTTTCAACTTCTTCATTTATGATGATGGAATCTTTCTTTTTTCTAATACCACTTCTGGATAAAAAACTATAAACAGCAGGTATTACAAACAAGGTTAGAAAACCGGAAAAAAGTAAACCACCAATTACAACAATACCTAACGACATCCTGCTTTTTGCCCCCGCGCCAATTGCCAATGCTATTGGTAAGGCGCCTAATATAGTTGCAAGACTTGTCATTAATATCGGGCGAAGCCTAGATACTGCAGCCTCTTTTACAGCCTGCATTTTTGTTAAACCGTCATGTTCTCTTTTTTGGTTTGCAAATTCCACAATCAGAATTCCATTTTTGGTAACGAGTCCAAGTAAAACAATAATACCAATCTGACTAAAAATATTTAATGTCTGATCAAAATACCATAGCGATAAGAATGCTCCTGCCAAAGCCATTGGAACGGTTAGCATGATAATAAACGGGTCGATAAAACTTTCGAATTGTGCAGCAAGAACCAAATAAACAAGAATCAATGCCAATATAAATGCAAACAATGTATTGGATGAACTTTCGGCAAAGTCTCGTGATGGTCCACTTAGGTCAGTTGTAAAAGATTCGTCCAGGATATTGTCGGCAATTTTATTCATTTCTTCTATTCCATCTCCAATGGTTTTACCGGGAGCCAATCCTGCAGAAACGGTTGCCGATTTATATCGGTTAAAATGGTATAGTTGAGGAGGACTACTTTGTTCTTTTACACTAAGCACATTATCCAATTGTACCAATTCGCCTGAATTGCTTCTAACATAAAGAGATTGTAAATCGACGGGTTCGTCTCGATTTTCTCGGTTAACCTGGCCAACAATCTGGTATTGTTTTCCTTTCATGGTAAAATATCCGTATCTCACACCACCGTATGCAAACTGCAATGTTTGGGCAATATTTTGTACACTAACTCCAAGGTTTTGGGCTTTCTCTCTTTCGATTTCAATTACCAATTCAGGCCGATTAAACTTTAGGTTTACATCCACCCCTTGAAAAGTAGGATTCTTATTTACTGCTTCTAAAAATTTAGGCAGATTTTCTTGGATGCGGTTAAAATCCTGGTTCTGTAAAATAAACTGTACCGGTAAACCTGCTCTTGAACCTCCGCTACCACTAATGGTTTGATCTTGTATTACAAAAGCTTTAGCTTCTGTTAAGTTTACAATATTGCGGGAAAGCATTTGCGCAATTTGATTTTGCGAACGATTTCTTTCTTCCGGTTTTTTTAACATGATACGTGCAAATCCTGTATTTACAGCACCGCTTCCCATAAATCCGGGAGCAGTAACCGTTAATAAAATATTTCTTTCCGGAACAGAATCCTGGATGAGTAATTGTAATTTATCGAGATAATGATCGGTGTATTCATAAGATGCACCTTCGGGTGCAGTTGCGCTAATGCGCATCACACTTCTGTCGTCTAATGGGGCAAGTTCTGATTGTAATTCGGTTGCAATTAGTCCAATTAATCCAATAGAAAAAATAAGAATAACAATAGCCAACCATCTCTTGTTCATAAACTTGTTTAGTAATTGAGCATATCCATTATTCAGGTTTACAAAAAATGGTTCTGTAATTTCATAAAAACGAGAATGTTTGTGGTTACCTCTGGTAAGTTTAACATTTAACATTGGTGTTAAAGTGAGCGAAACAAAAGCAGAAATGATAACTGCACCGGCAACAACAACGCCAAATTCACGAAATAATCTGCCAACGAAACCGGGAAGAAATATAATAGGTAAGAACACAACCGCAAGCGTAAGTGAAGTTGAAATTACCGCAAAGAATATTTCATTCGAACCTTTTATTGCTGCTTCTTTTGGTGAATAGCCTTGTTCTATTTTCTTGAATATATTTTCCGTAACAACAATGCCATCATCAACAACGAGTCCTGTTGCAAGTACAATGGCTAATAAGGTTAGAATATTGATAGAAAATCCGAATAGGTACATGATAAAGAATGCACCAATCAAGGAAACCGGAATATCAATTAAGGGTCGAAGGGCAATTAACCAGTCTCTGAAAAACAAGTAAATGATTAAAACCACAAGTAAAAAAGCAATTAATAAAGTTTCTTCAACTTCATTAATAGAAGTTTTAATAAACTTAGTATTGTCGAGTGCCATATTGAGTTGAATATCCGATGGCACGTCTTTTTTAATTTGATCAAATCGTTTATAAAACTCATCCGAAATCTCGATATAGTTTGCACCGGGCAGAGGTACCAAAGCCAAACCTATCATTGGTACACCGGATTCTTTTAAGGCGGTTTCTTCATTTTCAGCACCTAGCATGGCTTCACCGATATCTTTTAGTCGGATAACTTCCATTTCATCAGAGCGAATTATAACCTGGTTAAATTCTTCGGTGGTAGATAATCGACCTGCAGTTTTTACCGAAAGTTCGGTATTGTTTCCTTCAATTTTACCTCCCGGCAGTTCTATATTTTCTCTATCGAGAGCTGATTTAATATCCAACGGAGTAATTTTAAAGGCAGCCATTTTAACCGGATCGAGCCATAACCGCATGGCATATTTTTTTTGACCCCAGATCTGAATCGTACTTACACCGGGAATGGTTTGCAATCTTTCCAATAAAACATTTTCTGCATAGTCGTTTACTTCTAATTGCGAACGTGTATTGCTTTGTATGGTCATCGACAATATTGCATCTGAATTTGCATCTGCTTTACTAACGACCGGCGGAGCATCGATATCTTGTGGTAGTTGTCGAACAGCCTGTGAAACCTTATCTCTAACATCATTGGCTGCGGCTTCTAGGTTTTCGTTTAAGTCGAACTCAACCGTAATTACACTATTACCTAAATTACTGGAAGACGAAATGGAACGAATGCCCGAAATTCCATTGATTGCTTTTTCGAGCGGTTCGGTAATTTGTGATTCAATAATTTCGGGATTAGCGCCAGTATAAGATGTTCGAACGGTGATAACAGGTGGATCGATGGAAGGAAATTCTCTTACCCCAAGAAAATTGAAAGCGATAGCGCCAAACAAAACAATAATGATTGACATTACGGTTGCCAGTACAGGTCGGTTGATGCTGGTGGTGCTGAGGCTCATTGGGGAGGTGTTGAAGTATTGAGGTGTTGAAGTGTTGAGGTGTATGTAATTATTATTTACCTAATATTATTTTACTTCCTTGGCGCATATACATTACACCATTTACAATTACGGAGTCGCCGGGTGATAAACCTTCTTTTATTTCGATACGGGTATCGTTGCGGTTTCCAATTTTAACCTTTTTTTCGGTGGCGGAATCTCCATGAACAACATAAACTTTATGACCTTTTAAAATTGGAACTACCGATTGGGTAGGTATCATTAAGGTGTTGGTGTTTAAACCCAAATCAACTTTGATGCTTGCAAATGCACCCGGTAAAATACGGTGTTGTTTGTTGTCGCAAATTGCCCGCATGAGAACATTTCTTGTAGCTGCATTTACTTGTGGTTCTATGGCATAGATTTGTGCCAAATAGGTTGTGTCCATGCCTTCAACGGTAAAGGTAATTTTACTTCCTTTGGTAAGTCGAGAAGCATATTTTTCAGAAACAGAAAATTCAAGTTTAACTTTATCTAAGGTATGAATGGATGCAATTTTACTTGCATTGGTAACATAACTTCCTTCACTGATATACCTCAAACCAATGGAACCACTGAATGGTGCTCTGATTTCTGTTTTACGGATTTGTTCGCGTATCAAATCCACATCTGCGTTAACGGCATTTAATTCGCTGAAGGAATTATCGTACACCTCCTGGCTAATGGCTCCCTTTTCCAAAAGCGGTTTATTTCTTTTTTCCGTTTCGCTTTTTAGCTTTTGGGTTGAAATGGCACGTTTTAACTGGGCTTGTAAATCGGCATCATTTATTTTAACCAGCAACTGTCCTTTACTAACTTCCGTACCTTCATCGAAGCCGATTTTAACTACGCGGCCTTGGGTTTCGCTTCTTAATTCCACTTCCTCCATCGCAAGCACATTTCCGCTTACTTTTATAAATTCAGAGGATGGTTCAACAGCAGCAACAAATACACTCACTTTAATGGGTGTGTTTTTACCGGAAGGTTTAGCGGAGATTTCTTTTTTATTCCGGTTTATTAATTTCGGTATAACAATAATACCGAATACAATTAATGCTATAAGTATCCAAATAAAGCGTTTAATAGTCATAAGTTCCAAAGCTAAAAATTAATTCAATACTTAAAGCCATATAATAGTAAAGAAACGACGAAAGGGTTAAATTGTTTCGAGGGATTTTTTTGAAAAATTACATGCATTAAGAATATTGGATTTCGGGCAGAGATTGAAACGAGCTTATCCGCGAGCAAAGCGCAAGCCTAACTTCAAGTGTCTGTCAACAAAAAAATCCCGTTTCCTGAAACAGAAAACGGGATTTTAAATTTTTTCGAATTCTTTATTTGTTTATCACCATTTTGATGGTTTGTTGACAATCGGAAGTAGTTACCTGAATAAAGTATAAACCGTTAGGCAATTCTCTGCTATTGAAATTTGCTTCATATGCACCGGCTTGCTTATTCTCATTAACCAAAACGGCAATTTCTTTTCCATTCACATCAAAAACCCGCATACCAACATTTCCTGTTTTAGCAACTTTATATTGGATAGTAGAAGTATTTCCTGCAGGATTTGGAAAAGCACTTATGATTGATTCTTGTCCTTTAATCGATTGTTCATTTAAGCCTGTACTACCACCGTTGCCTATATGTCCATACAAACCGGTTCCTGTTCCGGCTAACAATTCGTCGTAGTAAAGGAAATTAATTTGTGTGCCTACCGGATACGAATATCCAAGTGACCAAGCTGTTCCAGCAGTTGGATAAATATAAATTTCATTATCAACCGCACAGTAAACCGTATCTATACCGAGGGTTACTGCAGAACCTTTTTTACCGGCAACGATTGGAAATCCGGATGTGGTATAAGGCGTCCATTTCCCTGTTGCGGTAATTGGCTTATAATATGCAACAGGATGGTTTGTTCCGGCATCTGTTCCGGTAGCAAATAAAGTATCTCCGGTTGATGATTTATGTAAATCGCGTATGGTAACAACTATGGTTGTTCCGGTGCTTGTGGTTGCAGCATTCATATCTTGAGCAGGAGTCCAAGTGCTTCCTGATTTGGTTAATTTATATATACTTCTACCTGTTGCTGCGGCTACATCATAGTCAACTCCAACATAAGCAACGGTATCGGCTCCCTCTTTGTTAAATACGATATCCCAAACATCCACATCATTATATCCCGAACTTGCATGCAGGTATAAAATATTCCAATTTGTACCACCGTTGGTTGAATAATACAATCCACCTTTGGTTGTACCCTCAATATAATAACCTGCAAAAATGGTGTTTGGATCATAGTCACAAACTTCGATGGTTTCTACTCTGGCACCAACAGCACCATAATTATAAGGAGCATTCTCCGGCGAAAAGATTTGCGACCAACTCGAACCATTGGTTGTTTTATACACACGAAGATTTCCAACATAAACGGTATTGGTATCGTTGTTGCTCATTTCAGCTGAATAATAAGGAGACCCGTCTCCATTTGGAAACATAGCAGGGGTCCATTGTTTGGATGTTTTGTAATTACTTACTTTTCTTACTCCTGCTTTTGAAGCAATCCATGCTGTATTTTTATCTGTGGTCATGTCAAAATCATTAACCTGCACTGCTTCCACACCTTCGTCGATTTCAAAAATGGTTGAACCTCTGTTGGTAGAGGCACCGATACCTTGATCGGTTGTCATATAAACCACATTGCTGTCATTTGGATCCGTGTATACATCACCATCGTTTGGATGGGTTTCGAACCCACCGGGATCACCATAATTTTTCCAATATCCACTATCTCCACGATGGGTATTATAAGAAGAAGAAAAATATACATAATAGTTAGAACCGGTTCCACCGAAAGCGTAACGGGTATCAGCAACTCCTGCAATATTCGTGGTTGCCGAATACCATGCAGTATCGTTGTCGGTATGAGCCGAATATTTTGTTGTGCTGGTTGAGCCACCGATAAATACCCTACCATCCGGACCGATTCCACAAGCTCTCCACTCAACTGTTGTTCCTAAAGTTGTTGGAGAAATATCGGTGAATGTAGTGGTTGCAGATAATGCCGTATATGCATCAGACGAGCGGTATAATTTTGGTGCGGTACTAAATGAACCTGCAACAAAAAGGTATACTTTGTTATTAACCGGATGGATATAAATAGATGGTGAACCGGTAATGGTTGTGAGCAATGGTGAACCAGTTCCGGCGGTAAAAGTACCGGATGAGTTTAGGGTGCCAAAGTTAAAGGTGTTGCTTGTTCCTTGTTTAAAATAAAGCATGGTATTGCCTTTGATTTGCATATAATGGTTGCCTGAAGAAGAAACCGTATTGACTGTAGAGGATGAAGTACTAGCACTTAAAAGCTTATCGCCATAAGTAAAAAACACCATTCCTGAACCTTCGTGTGCATACAAATTGGAAATACTTCCATAGTTGGCCGCAGCATTTAAACCGGGCATTACGGTAAAATCAGAGAAACTTGCGGAGGTACTCGAAGCCGGATTGGTAACCACATCGGCATAAAAAACAGAGTTGGCACTTTCGGTTGCGATGAAGATTCGAGAGGTGTCGCCTCCTTTATCGTAACCTGTAATAGCATTGATTCGTCCTCCATAAACCGCTTCTACATCGGGAGCACTAAGTTGTTGCGCATTACTTTGCATGCATACACACAATAATGCCATAAAAAGAAAGAGTAGTTGTTTTTTCATATTGGTAAGTTATTGATTAAAACAAGTATACGGTTTATTAAAGAAAATTTTGAATAATTAGTTCGAGTTGGGTTGGAGCCAATTAATTTAACAGATAAATCATGTGGATGGAGTTTTGGAAACAGTTAACCAGTTGCCTTTATATGATGAGGGGAAAGCTAGAATTTCATTCTTAGTTAGACAGGATAAATACCATTCACCAAGTGAACAATACCACACACTCAAAATATCAACCGCTGGCTATATAGCCAAATCAGGCTTTATTTATATAGATAGCTTCGAATAAGATAAATATCAATTTTATGAAATCGAAACTACTATTACTTTCTGTTGTACTTTTAAGTTTAACCGTACATGCAGCCAAATTTAGGGTGAACAACGAATTAGTTGCAAGTGGAAGTTTATATACTTCATTTGCTTCGGCGCAAGCTGCGGCAAGCAGTGGCGACACTATTTATATGGAAGGTACCGTAACCAATTATGGAACCATGACTTTAACCAAGAAATTAATTGTGATTGGTCCGGGGTATGACCAAGGCTACAATCCAAAAACTTTGCAGGGAGGAAAAAATGCTTATGCTACACAGATAATTTTTGTTGTTGGTTCTTCAAACTCAGTGGTAATGGGAATGTATACCGGGTCTATGAAAATAGCAGAGCATAATATTACTGTAATGAGAAATTACATTGCCTATAATGGTGTACAAAATTGGGCAATCCAATTTCCAGGTGATACAGCTTATCTCAACCCTGTTGTAATACAAAATCTATTTTATTTACAACAAGATTATCATGTATTTGGATTAGGAGGTGGTAGTACTGCTGTGGCCAATATGATATTTCAAAACAATATCGTTTACCATGCAGGCATAGGAAATGGAGATTTATTTGAAAGAAACCATGGCAATATTACTTCTGCCCTAATAGAGAACAATACACTACGTATTTCAAGATTCACCGCATTGGGAATTGGTACGATTATTCGAAACAATATTGTACAATTCACCAATACTGGAAACAACCCTCCGTTTGCCACCAATCTTTCAAATAATTATACCAACCGACCAACATGGAGTAATTGCGTTTCCTGCTCGACTTCTGTTGACATGACTACCGGGTTTTATGTAACAAATGCAATTTCAACCGATGGCTTATTTCAACTGGTAAATGCAACTGCTGCAAAAACTGCTAGCTCAGTTGGTGGTGAAATTGGTGCATTTGGAGGAAATATTCCCTATGTATTAAGTGGACTTCCAACTGTTCCCTCCATTTATGATATTATTATGCCGGGGGTTGGAACATCCGCCGGCGGATTAAATGTAACCATAAAAGCAAAACGCAATCCATAGAAACGAACCCTTGTGTTTTATTGGTCTGGTTTTCGTAATAAAAAGGTTATGCAACAAATTTTAAAATATTCATATCTGTTGGTTGTTTTGCTATGCTATCAATCATACCTATCGGCCCAATCCCGAATCAGCCGCATTGAATATTTTGTTGATTCGGACCCTGGAATAGGCAATGGTGTATTGCTATCTTTTACAAATTTAGCTGCCGACACTTCACTAACATTTCAAGTAAATACCTCGTCACTTGCAATAGGTTTACATAAACTATTTGTGCGCACACAAGATAGTGCGGGTAAAAATAGCGTTGTTCAGAATCGCTCTTTTTTTATCATTCCAACAAATCCAGGAATAACTAATATGGAATATTTTGTTGACGCAGATCCCGGTATTGGAAACGGCCAACAAATTGCAATTTCACCCACTTCAAACGATACCTCTTTATCTTTTAATCTCAATACATCTTCCTTAGGTGTAGGTTTACATACGTTGTATGTGCGTACAAAAAATAGTCTTGGTCAATATAGCGTAGTGCAACGCCAAAGTTTTTTTGTAACACCAACAAATCCAATGTTAAGCAGTGCTGAATATTTTATCGATAACGATCCCGGTGTAGGCAACGGACAGCAAATAGCCATCACACCCAATACAAACGATACCTCCTTGTCTTTTAATTTAAATACCGCCTCATTAAATCCAGGTTTACATACTTTGTACGTAAGAACAAAAAACAATATTGGCCAATACAGTATAGTGCAACGCCAAAGTTTTTTTGTAACACCAACTAATCCTATATTAAGCAGTGTTGAATATTTTATCGATAACGATCCAGGTGTAGGCAATGGCCAACAAATAACCATCACACCCAATGCAAACGACACCTCTTTATCCTTCAACTTAAACACTTCATCCATCAATCCAGGTTTACATACTTTATATGTTCGAACCAAGAATAATATCGGACAATATAGTGTAGTAGAGCGTCAACGTTTTTTTATCCTGCCTACCAATCCATCACTTGTAGGAGTTGAATATTTTATTGATACGGATCCGGGTTTCGGCAACGGACAACAAATTTCCATAAATCCCAATGCAATGGATACCACGCTTGCTCTTATGATTAATACAAGTGGAATTACTGCCGGTTACCACCGCCTTTTTGTTCGTACCAAGGACCAAACAAACCATTGGAGTGTGGTTCAAGTAACCCGTTTCTACCACTTAATTTCTCCGGCTAAACCAAAAAAAGTAGAATATTTTATAGATAATGATCCAGGATTTGGAAATGGACAATCTGTTTCATTAAACAATGAAGGAGATACAGCTATTGCAAATTTTAATATTAATCTTAGTGCAGTTACATTAGGTAATCATAAACTCTTTTTCCGCATTCAGGATAGTTTAGGAAATTGGGGTATCGCAGAAGATTCCAATTTCTGTAAAAAGCCTGGAGCAAAAATGGGTATCCCAGTTTCGGTATGTGCCGGACAAACATTTACCATTATTAATTCGAGTACAGATACCAACAGTCAAACTACGTATAGTTGGGATTTTGGAAACAATGGAACCATTGATAGAACCAGAAAAGACACGGTGCAATTAACCCTTTCGGATACCGGATATTATGCTATTAAATTGGTAATAAACACGCCGGGTACTTGTGCCAAGGATAGTACGATTTCTTCAATTTATGTAAGTCCGGTAAAGGTACTTTCAACAATAATAACCGCATCTGCAAATAATGCATGTGCCGGAACAAATATTCAATTTGTGGCAGTACCAACCAACGGGGGATCTTCACCAACCTTTCAATGGCGACGGAATGGTATCAATATTTCGGGGGCAACGGATGATACCTTAAATACAACCACTTTAGCTAATAAGGATACGATTTCTTGCATGGTAAGTTCGAGTTTAAGTTCCTGCATAGCGAACAACAACCTTGAATCGAACAAAATTGTAATGAACATTGCATCTTTGTCGACCCCATCGATTGGTATCACTGCCAATAAAATAAATCTATGTTTGGGTGGCCCTTTTGTTTTTACTGCTAACTTAACCAATGGAGGAAGTACTCCTAAAATTGCATGGTATAAAAACAATAACATATTGTTGGGCGATACAGGCCTAACTCTTATGCTAAATAGCCTAGCAAAAAATGACAGTGTACATGCCACGCTAATTAGTTCTGCTGCATGTTTAAGCACAAGCAACGTTAGTTCAAACAAAATTGGTATAGACCAAATAACTTTAGATAGCGCTAAATTTTCGTCAGCTTCTAATGGTTTTTGTAGTGGCGGTAATGTAATGCTAAGTGCAGATACTTTATCGGGAAGAAGTTACAAATGGTTATACAATGGCAATGAAATCCAAAATGCAAATGCTTCAATCTACGCTGCAAATTTGGCGGGTAACTACCAATCCATTATTACCAATCCATTTGGATGTTCCGACACTTCCGATGCAATGGTAATTTCGATGCATGCGTCTCCGGTAGTAATTTTAAGCCAAACAAGCGATACTTCATTTTGCGAAGGAGGTTCATTTAATCTTTCTGTCGACACTTCTGTAATATCTAGTGCTAGCTATCGTTGGCAACACGACCAAACAAATACCAATATTACTACTCCACAAATAACAATTATTCAATCCGGATCGTACAGAACAATTGTCACTTCTTTAATAACCGGTTGTCAAACTACTTCGGCTGCAATAAACTTTACTATTGCTCAATTACCTTCAGTTGCATTAAATAGTAGCGGTAAAGTTTCCATATGCGCAGGATCAAGCACAACCATAAGTGCAAGTATGGGAAATAATCTTCTGTATCAGTGGATGCGTGATTCGATCGATTTAATTGGAGAAACAGCTAGAAATTTTACTACAAGCAATGACGGTTTGTATCGTGTAAGGGTTACAAATACCATGACGCAATGTGCAAACACAAGCGATTCTGTAATCGTGCAAGTAAATGCAAAGCCATCGTTAAGTGTAAATGGAGGATCAAGCAAAACCAATTTTTGTTTATCCGACACGGTTAATTTAAAAGGCACAACAAATGGTGGAGCTATGCCATATGCGTATACTTGGTTTAATAACAATATAGCGATACAAACCAACGATATCATAAAAATTTCCCAAACCGGAAATTATCGATTGGTAGTTATTGATTCTTTGGGATGCAGGGATTCATCGCAATTATTTGGTTATTTATTTCATGCCTATCCTTCAGCCAATATCCAGGTTGACGGAAATCTTAATTATTGCATACCTATTCAAAGCTTGGTTCTTTCTGCAGATACTGGAATTGGGAATACCTATATTTGGCATAAATCCGATTACGATCCAACCAACAATGCCCAAGAACCGGATACCATTCTTTCAATTTCAACCGCTAGTATCAACAATCCAACCTGGGGCAAATATTACGTAGAAGTAGTTTCATCGTCGGGTTGTACAAGCAAATCGACTAGCGTAACAGTTAATGCTTACACGAAACCAACTGCTACACTTTCTGCTTCTTCGGGGGTAACTATTTGCGAAGGTGAGCCTATTAACATTTCGTATTCCCCATCAACATTTGGAAGCATACAAAGTCTTTTACTCAACGACTCTGTATATGTAAATATAGAAACAGACAGTACTACTTATTTAGTAGCATCGGGTACTTATAAACTCGTTGCAAGCATTCCGAATATAGTTGGTTGTAGCGATACTTCATCCAATAGTTTTTCGGCTACCATAAAGGAAACACCATCTGCAAAATTAGCAGTGGTAAATGCGCAACAATGTTTAAAAGATAACTTGTTTCTGTTTTATCCGGAAAACGGATTGCAAAATCCGGAGGGAACTAGCTATACCTATTTCTTTGGTGATGGCCAATCGAAAGTACAACCGGCAACAGACCACACATATTTGAATGCAGGAAGTTACCTGGTTACGTTAATCGCAGTAAACCAAGGAAACTGCGTTGATACGAATGCAACAGAAGTTATCGTTGGTTCGCAACCAACTGCATCCTTTACGGTAAATAATACCAGTATTTGCGAAAGCGACGGCGATTTTACTTTTACCAATACAGGAACACCAAGTGATAGCACCAATACCGTATTATGGCAATTGGGGGATGGTACTTTATTGTCGGGTAATACTTTTACCCATGCATTTGAAGAGGTAGGAAATTATATGGTAACCTTATCTATTACAAGTGCAGATGGTTGTGTTGGTATAGATTCAATATCCGTATCCTTAAATCCTAAACCCAAAGCCAATTTCGATTATACTATAGTTGGTTCAAGCGTTGGATTTATTAACCAAACAAAAATAGGGGCAGGCACATTTACGAATAGTTGGGATTTAGGTAATGGGGAGAAATCAATAGCCAATGCACTAACTTATAATTATGCCCAAACAGGAAATTATTTGGTTGGATTAACTGTACTTTCTGATAAAGGTTGTGTCGATTCTATTTCCAAAACTATTGCTGTTACGCTCCAACCAATAATCTTGTACTTACCCTATTTCCCATCTGCAGGAGGTTCTTTTTTTACCGCAGGAGGATATACTTTATCGGCAACCATAGGTGAGTTAACGATGGTAAATACTTTTGGCGATTCGTTAAAGCCAATCATACTCACCCAAGGATTTCAACAACCGGATGATTTTTACAATATTATCAATGGTATAGAGGAAATGGATGTGCAACCACCATTGGTGAAAGGCGTCTTTACGTTCTATCCCAATCCAACAGATGGTCCTTTAAATATTGGGTACGAATTTAATTCGTCGGGACAAGTTACCGGATTTTTATACGACCAAATTGGTAGGTTAATTACCGTACTAATCGATGAACCTTATACTGGTGGATTAGTCAATAAAACTTTTGATATGTTTTCCTATAGCGATGGCATTTACTATGTACGAACTGTATTTAAGGGAGACCAAGAAGTTACCCATACCAAAAAACTCATTGTTATTCATTAATACCAATACTATATGAAAAACGTATTCATTCTAATTGTTTTTATTTTTCTTTATCAAAGTGTTCGCGCCCAGGTGCCGCAATCCCTCAATTACCAAGCTGTAGCTAGAAACCAACAAGGCAATGTTTTGGCTAATAAATCTATTTCTGTACAGATTAGTATTTTGAATGATAACAATGTTGTCTACAAAGAAACCCATGCAGTAGCAACCAATCCATTCGGACTTTTTACTATCCAAGTGGGTAAAGGAAATGTAAATGCAGGTTCGTTTTCGAATTTAAATTGGAGTAGTGGAAGTAAATTAATGAAAGTAGAATTAGACCCAACCGGTTCGGGAACTTATTTGGATATGGGAACTTCTCCTTTATTGACTGTACCATATGCGTTAATTGCAGACAAAGCTTTAAATGTTGTTGACCAATCCCTAGGAGGTTTAAATGATGTTGACACAGTTGGCAAAACACAAGGCTATGTATTGGGATGGGATGGCACTAAATGGAAACCATTGTCGGGTGCGGCACAACAAGGTTGGTTAATGACCAATGGCGATTTAAGCAATGTAAATACTTCCGGTAAAATTGGTATAGGAGTAACTACACCACAAGCGAAATTGCATATTGAAGGCAACGACAAAGAAAATGTGATGGCCTTTAAAGGAGATCGATATATTTCTAGCAGAAGTAGCGGAAGTGATTATGGCGTACCTTCAACCGGAGAGGGATTATATATGACTTCTGAATATGGCAACTACAAACAAGCTTACTATTTTACCCAGGGTAACCCGTTAGATACTTCACCCATTTTTGGGATTACTTCTAAAACCGGAAATAGTGGATGGAGTCCGGCACTGAATGTTTCGCAGCAAGGATTGGTTGGTATTGGCGTGGCAAAACCCAAAGCAAAATTGCATGTATTAGATGGAGGTATATTAATGCAAGGTATCAATGGAGGTGTGGATTATAAGGGAGACGGCAGTGCAATGCTTTGGATCCCTAATAAGTATGGCGCATTTAGATCAGGGTATTCATACAATAGAAGTTGGGATAAAGATAGCATTGGTGATGTATCTTTTGCTGCAGGAATTGGAAATGTTGCATCCGGAAGATACGCAAGTGCATTTGGATATTGGACGCGAGCAATTGGTCTTACCGCAACCACATTAGGAGCATATACAGTCGCTTCAGGTGAAAATTCAATTGCCATGGGAACTAAATCAATTGCTGCAGGTCATTCTTCGACAGCAATGGGTAACTATACTGTGGCCTCAGGAAATATTTCGACATCAATGGGTGAATATACCGTTGCCTCAGGACCTGTTTCGACGGCATTAGGAAGTTATACAACAGCTTCGGGTTATAACTCTTTAGTTTCAGGTTATTCATCATTAGCCTCCGGAAATATTTCCACTGCATTTGGAAGTTTTACAACAGCTTCCGGATATATTTCCACTGCATTTGGATCAAATACGACAGCTATAGGCAATGTTTCTACGGCAATGGGTTATTTAACTACTGCCAAAGCTTATTGTTCAACGGTTATTGGCATAGGAAATGACACCTCGGATACGAATGCAATTACTTATGTTACCAGTGATTTAAATCGAATATTTCAAATTGGAAATGGAAGTTCAAATTTAAGAAGAAATGCGATGACTGTTTATTATAATGGCAAAGTGGGATTAGGTACTGTTAACCCCGAAAAAAACTTAACCGTAGCAAAATCCATGAATGTCGACCATCTGAATGCCAACGATGGCACCAACGAAATTAGTTTGACTTTTGGCTCTTCAAGTGGAGAAGGAATAGCCAGTAAACGCACTTCAGGAACCGGGCAATATGGACTTGATTTTTATACTGCATCAACCAATCGACTTTCTATTTCAAATGCAGGCAATACCACGGTAAATGGAAACTTAACCGTTAGAGATACTCTAAAAGCAGCAATTGATTTTAGTGGAAAAGCATTTATTTTAAATGGAGATATTGGAACAACTTCTCTTGCAGGAAATGGAACACGCTTGATGTGGATACCTGCTAAAGCAGCCTTTAGAGCAGGAACAGCCAACAACAACAGTTGGAATAATGATAGCATTGGCATTCATTCTATTGGGTTAGGTTATGCTACCAAAGCATCCAACGATTATGCAATAGCAACGGGTAATTTTACAACAGCATCCGGATCAACTGCTACTGCAATGGGAGCTTATACGGTAGCTAGTGGTGCCGCATCAACCGCAATGGGAGGAATCACAAAAGCAAGTGGCGATTATTCGACCGCAATGGGATCCTCTACCAAAGCAACCGGAATTGGATCAACTTCCATGGGTAGCAATACAACTGCATCCGGACAAACTTCATTTGCTTCTGGTTCCGGAAGTACTGCTTCGGGAATTAGTTCAACCGCAATGGGAAATAATAGCATTGCTTCAGGAGCCAATTCATTTGCAGTTGGGTCGAATGCCAAAGCAATTGGTTCAACGGCAATTGCCTTAGGTTTAAATAGTCAGGCATCTGGCAATGATGCTATGTCGTTTGGGAATAACACAACTGCAAGTGGGTCAAATGCAATGGCATTTGGAACTCAAACAATCGCAAAGTCGGCAAGAGCAACTGTGATTGGCGCTTATAATGATACAAGTGATGTAGCAATTCCAACCAATTATTTAGATGCAACTATTCGTATTTTTCAAATTGGAAATGGTGATGCTTTTGGTCGAAGCAATGCCATGACTATTTTAAGAACCGGTAATGTTGGATTGGGTGTAACAACTCCACAAAACACATTGAGCATAAAAGGTTCGATGAATATTGACCAAACCGAATTAAACACAGGGACCCTTGCTTCAGGAGGATTGCGTTTTGGATCGGCTAGTGGGGAAGGAATTGCAAGTAAACGCACAACCGGAACCGGACAATTCGGTCTTGATTTTTATACCCAAAATACCAATAGAATGTCTATTTCCAATTCAGGAAATGTAAGCATTGCAAATACCGTTTCCGTAAAAGGCAACAAAGGAATTATTCGAAGCAGCGATGCAACGCAACAAAAAAAGGTAACAACAAATGTTACTGTAAATGCATCTTTTGCTGCAGGAGAAACCAAATCGTTTGCGTTCACTTTCCCGGAAGGTTTTAGTGCCGCTCCGGATGCTTATGTTGGAAATGTTATCTCGGGAAGTGGCAACTGGGGTGAAGCATTGATGGTGTTGAACAATATTAATGCAACCGGAGGAACCTTGTATGTGTTTAACGCAAAAGGAACTGCTGTTACCAATAACTATGTAGTTAAAGTAATTGCTATAGGTGCCGAATAATTAAAATTCACTTTTATGAAAAAATTATTTTTACTCAGTATTTGTTTTTTGTGTTTGCAAATTGTGTTTGCACAAGTTCCACAAGCATTCAATTATCAAGCTGTTGCAAGAAACCAACAAGGCAATGTTTTGGCAAATAAAACAATTGGTGTTCGCATTGCACTTTTAAACGACAACAACGAAGTGTATTCCGAAAGCCATAAAGCAACTACCAATCCTTTTGGTTTGTTCACCATCCAAGTTGGACAAGGTTCTGTTTTAACCGGATCGTTTTCGAATATCAATTGGAATATTGGATTAAAGGCAATGAAGGTTGGCATTGACCCTGCCGGTGGTACTTCATACCTCGATATGGGAACTTCACCTTTATTAACGGTTCCGTTTGCCATGGTTGCTTCTCAGGCGTTAAGTGTAGTTGACCAATCTTTATCGGGATTAAAAGATGTAGATACTACCGGAAAAGTACAAGGATATTTATTGGGATGGGATGGTACCAAATGGAAACCGATTTCGGGTGTGGCACAGCAAGGTTGGTTATTAAATAATGGCGATTTAACCAATGTAAATCCAAGTGGAAAAATTGGTTTGGGTGTGAATACGCCGGAAGCCAAATTACATATCGAAGGAAACGACAAAGAAAAATTAATTGCATTTAAAGGGTCTAAATATATTACCAGCAGAAGCAATGGAACCGATTATGGCGTAACCACTTCCGGAGAAGGATTATACCTTTCATCTGAAAACGGAAATTACAAACAGGCGTATTATTTTACTGATGGTAATCCGTTAGATACAACACCAATATTCGGTATTGCATCTAAAGCAGGAACCGGTGCTTGGAGTCCGGCACTGAATGTTTCTCATCAAGGAATGGTTGGGATTGGGGTGGCAAAACCAAAAGCAAAATTGCATGTGCAAAATGGTGGATTATTGCTTCAAGGAACCATTGGTGGAGTTGATTTTAAAGGAGATGGTACAGCAATGTTATGGATTCCAAACAAATCCGCTTTTCGCGCAGGAAGTGCAAATAATAAAAGTTGGGATAACGATAGTATTGGATTATATTCTTTTGCTTCCGGAAGAGGAACACGTGCTACAGGACCTTATTCAACTGCAATGGGGGCATATTCTCTTGCCTTAGGCAATTCCAGTGTTGCATTAGGTGCCTCTGCGCAAGCATTAAGTTCTTATACTATTGCATTAGGAAATGCTGCAATTGCCTCCGGAGTATTTTCAACCGCTATCGGACAAAGCACCTCGGCATCGGGCTATTATGCAACATCAATTGGTTACAATACCATTTCGAGATCATGTGCTGGCATCGCGCTTGGATCATACAATGACATTACCGACAACGACTTTAATCCTTCTTCGTTATTTAATGATGAAAATAGAATCTTTCAAGTTGGGAACGGAACAAATGCATCCAATAGAAAGAATGCATTAACCATTCTTCAAAATGGTAATGTTGGAATTGGTGTGCTTGAACCATCTAAAAACTTGAGTGTTGCCGGTTCTATGAATATTGACCAACAGAATGCAAACACAGGTACCATACAAAACACACTCACTTTTGGAAACGGAAGTGGAGAAGGAATAGGGAGTAAAAGAAATGCAGGGGAAGGACAAAACGGATTAGATTTTTATACGAATATGGTGAAACGATTGTCTATTTCTTATTCAGGAAATACTACCGTGTTGGGAAATTTAACCGTACGTGATTCGCTGAAAGCGACAATCGATTTTAGTGGCAAAGCATTTATTTTAAATGGCGATATAGGAACAACAAATCTTTCCGGTGATGGTACGAGATTGATGTGGATACCTGAAAAAGGGGCTTTTAGAGCAGGGTATGCAAGCAACAATAGTTGGAATATAAATGAGGTTGGTGATTTTTCAGTTGCTTTAGGCAATGGAACAAAAGCATCAGGATATAGTTCAACATCATTGGGCTATTTAAATAATGCAACCGGAAATTTTTCTACGGCAATTGGTAGTCAGAATGCAGCTTCGGGTGAAGGTTCATTTGCAACCGGTATGGAAAATAAAGCAAGTGGTGATTATGCGACAGCTTTTGGAAGAGCAACTATCGCGAGCGGAAGGAATGCTGCAAGTTTTGGTGAATATAGTACAACCGCGAGTGGAAGAAATAGTTTAGCCGGTGGGGACGCTGTTAAAGTAAGTGGCGATAATTCGTTTGGATTTGGTTCAGGGGTAAAAGTAACCAGTGGTAGTTCTGTTGCATTTGGAGTATTTACAGTAGCATCCGGAAGTTCATCTGCAGCATTTGGCGCATATGTTAAAGCAAGAGGTAATCGGTCAATGTGTATAGGTGTATTTAACGACACCACTTCTTTAACCCATTTATTTGAAGTAGGCAATGGAACTGCCGACAACAATCGTAAAAATGCTTTTTATGTAGATATGTCGGGAAACGCAGTTGTTCAAAACAACTTAACAGTAAAAAACAATAAAGGGATAATTCGTTCATCAGATGCTAGTCAACAAAAGATAGTAAAAACCAACACAACCATTAACCAAACAATTGGCGCCGGAAGTACCGTTATTGTTTATGTGAATTGGTCTGAAACATTTAGTAGTACCCCTGTAGCTTATGTCGGAAACGCTTCAGGAGGAGGATTTGCTGAAGTAACAATGAGTGTAGCGAATGTATCAAGTTCTGGTGCGTCTCTTTATATATATAATGGCAGAAATTCGGCAGCTAGTGTAAACTATAATGTAAATTTAATTGCTATTGGAGCAGAGTAAGAAGGAACCTGAAAACCATTCAACAATAAACCATTTTTTTTTGTAAGTTGTATTGCCTTTTGCTAAGCACCTTGACACAAAAAAATATAGTTTTCTCTTTTCTAATTAATCTCCTGTTTTGGAATAATATATTATTCCTTAATAAGGCGTTTGCCCAAGAAACGAACCGTGTATATATTGAAAATTATTTAGAACAAAAAAAGTATCCTTCTATGCAGATTCAATGCATGGTTGAAGACAAGGAAGGGTTTATTTGGATTGGCTCTACCAACGGATTATATCGCCTTGACGCGCATGGTTATACCCATTACAAAGCAAATGAAAATGACTCATTTGGTTTAAATGAAAATTATATAACCGCATTGTTTATTTCTTCCGATAACCAATTGTGGATTGGCACAGAACGAAAAGGAGTTGTTTTGTTTGATAAGTCACATAATCGATTTCTGACCATTAGAAATGAAACCAATAACTTAAATAATATTTCGCCATCAGATTTTGTTGAAGATAAAAATGGAAATATCTGGTTTTCCAATAAGGGCAGCACTTCTGCACTTGGATTTATTGAAAAACAAACACATAAGCTTACTTATTTTACCATTCCCAAAAATCTGGTAAGAGGTAGAGGGACTAATGGATTATCTATTTCAATTACAACTTTAGGATATTTATATCTGGGAACCACTGATGGGTTGTTGCTTTTTAATCCTTTACTTAAAAATTTTGTACATAATTATTGGCAAGCTATTGAAAACTTTTCCGAGTATACTATTACACAACAATTTATTGAAAAAGACCAAACCATTTGGTTGAGCCTTTATGGTTTTGGGTTAATACATTTTATTCCATCCACTGGTAAATTTACCAAACATGCTTTGCCTATCGAAGCTTCAAATGGCAAAATTAATTTTTGCACCTATTCTAAAAATGAGTTCTTAATTTTTGCCGGTCAAAAAAGGTTGTTGATTTTTGACAAACAAAAAGCTACTTACAGATTATTGAATGAAGTTAACCAAAACAATGGTGAGAAATTTGGAATAAACCATGCTATCATCCGATCGAAAGAGAATATTTACTATTTTGGTGGTTCAAATGGCTTATTTACACTTGATACAAAAAACCAACCTGCGAGGTTAATTACCATACCTGGGCTAATTAGAAATGAGGAATACAAACTGAATAGTATTTTATATAATCCTTTTGATAGTTCGTATTATGCCGGTTTATTTAATGTCAACAATTTTAGTGTTTTAAAATGGCACAAACAAACATTATCAAAACATACGTATGGTTCAATTTCGCATCATAAACTTAAACAATATATCAACAAACTATTATACGACAATTCCGGTAAGGTATGGTGTATTGATTACAAACATCTCTATTATATTAATTCTACAACATCCTCCTTGGTCACATATTATCAGATAAGTGATTCTTATTCTCAATATATTACTGATTTTTTTATTGATTCAAAAAATCAAATTTGGATAATCTTATCTGACTCCGGTTTAGCGAAAGTTACATCGAATAATTCGCTGGAAATTGTTGCACATCAGCTTAAAGTAAAGCAACCTTCAATGGGATACGCGATTGTGGGTCAGGATAAACAAAATAAAATATGGATTTCCTATTATTCAGGTTTGTCATCCTTTGACCCAATTGCAAAAGTTTACGAAAATTATCAGGTAGGTAATCCAAATGATCTAATTATTGCAGCATGTATTGACCACGATAATACCTTATGGATAAATAAATATGGAAAGGGTATCTATCATTTCTTTCCAAAACAAAAAAAGGAAGAATTATTTGGTGAGCAAGATGGACTTGGCTCTAACCTCTTTAGCAACTATCCAATTATTATATCATATAATAAGTTATGGACAATTAGTACTTCTTACTTATCCTGTTTGGATTTGAAAACATATAAATTTCAAAACTATTCAGGCAAGGACCTCCATGATTTGAATGTTATAAATCCGAACAATACTTTTTTAATTAGCAATGAAAATGAGTTTATATCCGCAACTCCTAAAGGCATTATAATTTGTTCAATTGATCAATTTAATAAAGCGAACAATGAACCGCATGTTATTGTTAATTCGATTAAAGTTTGGGGCAAAGATTGGTTAACTAACCAAGATTTAAATGAAGTTAAATCCATTTCATTGAACCATGATCAAAATTATCTTACAATTGGATTTTCATCCTTATCGTTTCGACAAGCCGAATTTAATCAATTTAGTTATTATCTTGATGGTATTGATAAAGAATGGCATACATCTACAAACGAAAAGCAGATAACCTATACACATTTACCAAGTGGAACCTATACATTTAATGTAAAGGCATCAAATTATGCAGGTGTTTGGGATACCTATCCAAAACAAATTAAGATAATAATTCATCCTCCATTTTGGCAAACGTGGTGGTTTATAAGTTCACTAATAGTATTAAGTGCCCTCGTAGTTTATTTATTAGTAAAAGGAAAAATTAGAAGGGTGAGGTTAGCAGCCAGGCTAGAAAATAAACACAGTATCGAATTGATGGAGTTTGAATTAAAGGCACTTAAAGCCCAGATCAATCCACACTTTCTTTTTAATGCGTTAAGTGCTATTCAGCAACAAATAATTAGTCAGAACACCATCGATGCACATAAGTATCTTGGAAAATTCGCTAAACTTTTACGTTCAACACTCGACCTATCAGACAGAAGAACCATTCAATTAGAAGATGAAGTGGAGTTACTAAAGAATTACCTGGAGCTAGAAAAAGTTCGCTTTAAAAATAAGTTTACCTTTACCATAGAAATACAAGATGATTTATTATCCGAAAATCCGGAAATACCAGGCATGATAGTTCAACCTTATATAGAAAATGCAATCATTCATGGCTTGTTAAATTTAGATACCGGAAAAGAAGGATTATTAAATATTAATTTCGCATTGGGAGATAGGGTAATTGAATGCACTATTAGCGACAATGGGGTAGGACGAAAAAGAGCTGGTGAAATAAGATTATCTAAAGGGAAGACTCATGTTTCAAAAGGTATTGCAATAACTGAAAGTCGTATTAATTTGATTGCAAAATTGTACAATGGGAAATCGAAAGCACAAATTATAGATTTGACAGATTCTTTTGGAAAATCTACTGGAACACGTGTAGTACTTTTAATTCCAATTATATCAAGTAATGAATAATAAAGTTTAACTTATAAGGGATGGATAAAATAAAGGTAGTGATAGTAGATGATGAAGATAATTCTCGCGATTATCTTTCAAATTTACTCGAAAGATTTTGTCCGGATGTATCATTGATTGGTACAGCTTCGAGCGTAGCAAACGCAGTTGAATTAATTCAAAAAAATCAACCACAATTAGTTTTTCTAGATATTGAAATGCCTAAAGAAAACGGCTTTGAACTGCTTAAGAAATTTGAAACAATTAATTTTTCTGTAGTATTTGTCACTGCATTTGAAAAGTATGCCATTAAAGCGTTTAAAATGAATGCACTTGATTATTGTTTAAAACCAGTTGACCTCGAAGATTTGCAAAAAGTAATTGAAAGGGCAAAGGTAAATTTGAATCGACTTGGAGGTATTCAATACAAAGCTTTTATTGAGAATATATCAAATAGAGAAAACCCATTTACCCAAATAAGCATTCCAATATTCAACGGATTTGAATTTGTACATTTGGATGACATTATTTATTTACGAGCTGAGAGCAACTACACCCAATTTTACTTAAAAGGAGGGAAACAATTACTTGCCACTAAAACACTTAAGGAGTTTGAAGATGTCTTACAAGACTTGAACTATTATCGAATACATAAATCAAGTATGATTAATATGACTGCACTTGTAAAATATATACGTGGAGATGGTGGTACTGTTCATTTGATTGAAGGACATAAGGTAGATGTATCTCGCAGAGCAAAAGATGGTTTTTTGGAAAAACTAAATCATTTATTAATTAACTAGTTATAGAATTTAAGATTGGCAAATCGGATATAATCAGGAACGTAGCAATTCTAACCTTAAATTACACGTATTTTGCGACTTTATGGGTTCTTATTTAAAAACAGATTTAGACGATACAATATGTGCACCGGCTACAGCAAGCGGTGTAGGCGCAATAGGTGTAATCAGGGTGAGTGGTACAAAGGCAATTAAATTAGTTAACCAATGTTTTGCAGGAACCAATCTTGAAACTGCCGTCAGCCATACCTTGCATTTTGGTAAAATTACAGATGGAGAAAAAATTGTGGATGAAGTTTTGGCTAGTGTGTTTGTGGCGCCCAAAAGTTATACAGGAGAAAATACCATCGAAATTAGTTGTCATGGATCTCCATTTATTCAACAACAAATTTTACAGTTGCTGGTTAAACAAGGTTGCAGAATGGCTAAACCGGGTGAGTTTACCTTGCGAGCGTTTTTGCATAAAAAGTTAGACTTATCGCAAGCCGAAGCGGTTGCCGATTTAATAGCCTCAGAAAATGAAGACACCCATCGTACCGCTATGATGCAAATGCGGGGAGGGTTTTCGAAACAAATTGAAGAGATGCGCGAACGTCTCATCAATTTTGCTTCCTTAATTGAACTTGAATTGGATTTTGCGGAAGAAGATGTTGCTTTTGCAAGCAGAACAGAACTTAAAGATTTTGTAGAGAAGATTCAGGAATTAATTCGCGCATTGATTGATTCGTTTCAATATGGCAATGCAATTAAAAATGGCATTCCAACTGTGATAACCGGGAAACCCAACGCAGGCAAATCCACTTTATTAAATGCCTTAATCAATGATGAGCGTGCAATAGTGAGTGATATTGCAGGAACCACAAGAGATACCATAGAAGAAGCATTTGTGATAGAGGGTATTTCTTTTAGATTGATTGATACTGCCGGCATCAGAAGCCATACCGCCGACATTGTTGAAGGTATGGGGATTGAAAGAACTTTCGAAAAAATTCAACAAGCAAGTATCATTATCTATTTGTTTGATGGAAGTACCACATCCGAAAATCAATTAAAAGAAGAACTCAAAGCATTTGAAAATTTACAAGCCATCATTATTCCTGTTGCTAACAAAACAGATTTGATCAAAACCCCTTTTCCTTTTTCGAATAAAGATCTGATTCACCTGAGTGCAAAAAACAAAAACGGACTCGACTCCTTAAAAAACAGGCTGATTGAAATTGTAAAAAAGGATGAAGTAAAAAATGATATCATCATTACCAACTTACGCCATTATGAAGCATTAACCCAAGCCGAAAAGGCATTGAAGGAAGTATTAAACGGTATCGAAATTAACTTAAGCGGAGAAATGCTTTCGCTCGATATTCGGAAAGCCTTATTCCATTTGGGTGAGATCACCGGGGAAGTAACAACCGACGATTTGTTGGCGAATATTTTTAGTAAGTTTTGTATCGGAAAGTAAACGAAATAGCCTGTATATCGATTGGGTGAATTTTGTTCTATCTATTTCAAGTTATCCAACATGTCTTTTGTCATCCCATCTAAGTCGTATTTGGTTTTCCAGCCCCAATCTTCCCTCGCTTCTTTATCATTAATACTATGCGGCCAGCTGTCGGCAATAGCCTGACGGAAATCTGGTTTGTAAGTAATGGTAAAGTCAGGAATATATTTGCGAATGCTGTCGGCAATTTCTTTAGGACTAAAACTTACACCGGCAACATTGTAACTGCTGCGGATTTTAACAGAAGCTGCAGGAGCTTCCATCAATTCTAAGGTTGCACGCAAAGCATCCGGCATATACATCATTGGGAGGGTGGTATGCTCACTTAAAAAACACTCGTATGATTTTGTTTTTAATGCTTCATGGTAAATATGTACTGCATAATCTGTAGTTCCGCCACCGGGAGCAGATTTGTATCCGATTAATCCGGGGTAACGGATGCTTCTTACATCCACTCCATATTTCTGGTGATAATATTCACAAAATCGTTCACCTGCCTGTTTGCTGATTCCATAAATGGTATTTGGTTCCATTACGGTATATTGAGGTGTATTATCACTTGGGGTGGTTGGTCCAAATACCGCAATAGAGCTTGGCCAATAAACTTTTTTTATAATTCCTTCTTTGGCAGCATCCAAAACATTAAATAAACCTTCCATGTTCAGATTCCAGGCAGATTTAGGTTTTTGTTCTGCCGTGGCCGATAGCAAGGCTGCAAGCAAATAAACCTGGGTTATCTGATGTCTTTTAATGATTTCATACATGCCATCTTTGTTCATTACATCCAGTTGTTCGTAGATACCATGCGGAGTTTGCAAGGGTTTAATGTCGGATGTAACTACATTGTCTTCCCCATAAATTCCTCTGCAGGTTTCTGCAAGCTCTAGTCCAATCTGACCATTGGCACCAAGTATAAGTATCTTTTCTGTTGACATGCGTGTTTCTTTTGTAGTGCGATATTAAATAAAGTTAGTTAAAGTTTCTTCCGATTATTTTATTGAAAAACCATCTTCGGGATTTGGGGACCGCCATTGTAAGGTGCTGTCGAATTCAGAACTACAAGGCAACGGACTATCCCAGCATTGCTCTCCTGCACCCGGGCGATTAATAAATCCATTGCCAATTTTAACTTTTTGCATTATTTGGTTTGAATAGGGTTGAGGCGTTTTTAGCTGTTCCAATAATTTTGCTTTTGGCAAGTACTGAATCATAAATATACCACCTGTTATACATAAAATAAGCAAACAAGCAGCACGAATATGTATAATGCGAATGTGATACCTACTCTTTGCAAAGATAATCTGCAGATTTAACCCGATAAAAAATACCAAGTAGCCAAATACAAATCGGGTAGCCGGTGCATTAAGAAACCAGATTGTCATACCGGCCATGATGGTAATAAGGAGAATACCTTTGGCAGAAAATAAGGAATTTCTGAGGTTAATTTTACCGGTTACCAATCGAATAAATTGAAAAAAAACGGAACCGGAAAAAAGCAACAATAATAATTTACTGAAGAAATCCAATTTGATTAGCCAGATTGGAAACCATTGTGAGAACGAATAGTTTAAAACTTCACTTACGGGCATACCGGGAATTCTTTCATTGGCTATATTGATGTTTCTTTCAAATTGCAATACAGATGGATTCATCTGCCATTCAGGATGCAGAAAACCTGTAAATTCAATTGGATATACCAAGTAGCCTGATTGGAAATAATTGGTAATTATCCATGGTAAATAAATGATAACAAGTAAGGCAAATAGTAAAAAGAAATGTTTCAGCGGAGCCTGTTCTTTCCATTGTTTGTAAATATACCAGGGAAGTATACAGAGCAAACCAATAGCCGATAATTTAAAAGTTGGAAGTATTAGTATAATCCAAAATAAGATAAACAATGACCGGATATTTTCTTGTTTGTTTTCCAGCCATTCCGTAAACACGATTAAAGTAATAATGGTAATTGGATAATCGTTGGTAACAGCTCCTACATATTTCCTGAATGCCATTAATACCACATACACCAGAATGAAACCTTTGAGGATTGCATTTGAACGGTTTGGATAGGGATAAAAATAGACACCGGCAAGTAGGAATAAAACAGTATTTAAAATATAGGCAGATTTCAGTTCAAGAAACGAAAATCCGGAAAACGCATGGAGTAAAAACCAATTTGAGTTATTGCCAAGCTGACGCCTTAAATTACCTAATCCATTAATTACAGTATACTTTTCGTTCCATTGAATTGCCTGTAAATGATAATCTGCAATGTCGCCAACACCGGCCCTTCCAACTAAATTTAACAAAGCTACCAACAATAAAACCAAAGCCCACAATCCAAACCACTTCTTGGTATAAAACCATTCAAAGGTAAGTTTTGTGTTTGTATGAAAACTGCGCTTTTCTATGATCAAAAATATCCCAATGATTATCCATATTCCAACATGCACCCAATGGTTTATCGGTATAAATAAATGACTGATTTGCAATAAAACCCCAAGCGTAGCCAAACCACTAATGGTGGTTATTACCGGATGTATAAAAAAAATTGTATCTCGGGTTACCCGAACTATTACCGATTGGAATACCAAGCCGGTTAGCCAGGAAATTAATAGGATATAAAGTATGAGCAGTAATCCTGCAATCATGGGCAGTTATTCTTATGCCAACACGGTTTTCAAATCTTCCAATAAATCCTCCACATCTTCAACCCCTACACTCAAGCGCAAGAGATTATCTACAACACCTGCTTTCTCTCTTTCTTCTTTTGGAATAGAAGCATGTGTCATGGTTGCAGGATGGTTAATCAATGATTCAACACCTCCTAAACTTTCAGCAAGTGTAAATACTTTGAAAGAAGAAGCTATCCTAAACGTTTCCTGTAAATCTGCCCCTTTTAATACTATCGAAATCATACCACCAAAATCTCGCATTTGTTTTTTTGCAATCGCATGATTTGGATGATCAGTAAAACCCGGCCAATAAACTTTTTCAATTTTCGGGTGATTTTTTAAATATTCAGCAATTGCTTTTCCATTAGCACAATGTGCTTTCATACGCAGGTGCAAGGTTTTTAGTCCACGCAATACCAGAAAACTGTCCATCGGACCCGGTGTTGCCCCACACGAATTATGGATAAAAGCCAGTTGTTCGTAAATGGTTTTATCGTTGGTGAGCAATGCACCCATAATTACATCGCTATGTCCACCGAGATATTTGGTTACACTATGCATAACAATATCAGCACCTAAATCCAAAGGGTTTTGAAGGTATGGTGACGCAAAAGTATTGTCGACCGCTAAGGTTAATTTGTGCTTTTTAGCAATTATAGCACATGCTTCAATATCAATAATCTGCATGGTAGGATTGGTTGGAGTTTCTATCCAAAGCAGTTTGGTATTGGCATTAATATACTTCTCGATATTGGCTGCATCATACAAATCAATGAAATGAAATTTTATACCGAAATTGGCAAATACTTTGGTAAACATCCGATAAGTTCCTCCATATAAGTCGTTTCCTGTAATTACTTCATCTCCCGGCTTTAATAGTTTTATTACCGCATCAGTTGCACCCATTCCACTGCTGAAACACAATCCGAACGTAGCGTTTTCGAGTGCTGCCAGGCAGTTTTCTAATGCGGTACGGGTTGGATTTTTACCTCTTGCATAGGCATATCCCTTGTGTTTACCCGGACTTTCTTGCCAAAAGGTCGAAGTTTGGTAAATAGGGGTCATTACTGCACCTGTTGTTGGGTCGGGCTCTTGTCCGGCATGTATAGCTTTTGTTCCGAATTTCATACTGCTTAATTAAATGGCTGCAAACTTAATCGAAAGTGGAACGGTATAAAAACGAAAAATTATGGAATATTAATTGGTGTACTTAAATATTTATTTTACCTTCATTGCCCTAGATAAAAATTATTATGCCTACCCAGTTTATAAAAAAGATGAATAAGACAGAGGCTGGTTTTCACCTCCTGATGTTGTTATCCCTTGCAGATAATCATTTACACCCTACCGAACACGATGTAGTTATTGATTTTTTAAATGATCATTTTAACGACAATATTGATTTAATAAAAGAGCAAGCATTCCTAAAAGCCTTACCTGCCGAAGAGAGAGAAAGTCATTTTGTTGAAACGGCCGAACACTTTTATGCCATCAGTTCTTCCGACGAACGCCATACCATCACCCGTTTTGCCATGGATGTAGCCATGGCCGACGAAACCATGCAAGACCACGAAAACCAACTAATTAATAAGTTGTATGATTGCTGGGACATAGATTAATTTATAGATATAAGTTATGAGATATAAGATATAAGTTATAAGATTCTGCCTATGAATAAAAGTATACTAGCGGTTAAGAGCTTTGCTTTTGCTGTAGAAATCATCAAGCTTAGTCGTCATCTTCAGTTAAGTAAAAAGGAATTCATTATCAGTAATCAAATCTTGCGAAGTGGTACAGCAATTGGTGCATTGATTCGAGAAGCACAAAATGCAGAGTCCAACAAAGATTTTATTCATAAACTTTCGATTTCACAAAAAGAATGTGACGAAACAATCTATTGGCTAGAATTATTAGCAGAATCCGGTATCTCAAATAAGGAAGAATTAATCCAATTTCAAGACAATTGTTTGCAAATTCTTAAAATGCTACGCAGTTCTATTATTACTTCAAAAAGAAAACTAACAAGCTAAAACGAATTAGTCATCAATAAGTATTTAGGTCCTTGCAATCACTTATAACTCATATCTTATAACTCATATCTTATAACTCATATCTTATAACTCATATCTTATAACTAATTTGAGTCTTGTAGAAATTTCGTAATCCTATCCGATTCTTCTTCGGTTAAGTTTGTTCGAACGCGCATATGCATAGCAATTACTTCCCATTGGGCATCGTTATAATCTTCAGGGTCCGGTGAATAATGACAACGGGAGCAATTTTCACTCCACAATACCGATCCGGTTTTTTCCTGTACTGCTAAAGAAGTTTTGCAACTTTGTGTTGTTGAAAGAATGCTGACTAACAATGCAAGCAATAATATTCCGCTAATTAATTTTTTCATAATCCACTTCATTTAAAATCCGGTTACAAATCGCATTAAAATAACTTCTTCTTTATGGTTACCGGGATACTCAGTAATTTCATAAGCAATACGTAAACCTGTACGAACGCTTAGCCAATAGGCAATACCTACATCTGTTCTTGTTGTTGTACCACCCCAATGGGCATCTTTTGCGAGGGAGGCATAATTGTAGCGAACCAGGAATTCCGTTCTTTTAATAAATTTATTATGTAGGTATGCCGGACGCAAAGAAAGTCGCGTGTAATAAATATAGCTTTCGTTTTTAAAAGTATAGTTTAATCCACCTTCATCCAAATAATCGGCATCATCAACATGTAAGTAGTTTAATTGACCTTTCAGGTTCACAATAGTTTTTAATTTGGGAAATGATTTATGGTAAGAGAGGTCGAATGCATAGGCTGTTGCTGCAACATTTTCGTATTTTGTATTCACTGTGCCGGCAATGCTGTAATTGGAAGAAACACCAATTTCAAGCGATGAATTGGAAAGTGGCAAATAACCCAATCGCCATCCAACTGCTTTATTTGAATTGTTGTCAAAGAAATTTTCATATTCAACAGCACCTGCTAATTTAGGCTCTGTGGTTCCATCATGTAATTTTGCCCCATTCGAAAAATAGATCACATAATTCATTTTTGCATCTCCAACATGCATTCCTCCACGTATATCGAGTCCCATTTCTGAGCCAACCGGACCGGTATTGGGCCAACCGTCTTTATGCCTGAATCCTATTGGGGCATTTGGCATTCTTTCTATGAAAGGTGCTTCAAATCGTTCGGTGTAAGTACCAAATGGCGTAAGTATTTTCCCCATCCCGATAGTTACATGTTTGTTAAGTACATAAGATAACTTGGCGTATTCTACTTGTGTAATCACCAAATGGCTATCGGTGTAAAATTCAATTTGACTTTCAAAGAATAATTTATCGCCTAATTTCCAAATCATGGTAGGACTAAATCCTACCCGTGTAAAATTGGTTTTAATATGATCGTTTGGTGTTATTGCAAAATCGGAATATGCATATCCGATAATTACATTTTTGGTGATTCCCGACAAATCACTTGTTCGTCGTGTTTCTTCTTGTGCAAACATTGCATTTGAAATGGTTATGAATGCAAAGCAAATCCATGCTCTATTAAGATGGGAAGTAAAATCAATCATTGCTTTTTTCCTTTTTGTTTTGTAGTAAACACCTTTTGTAAATCGCGTATATAAGCTACCAATTGCCAACGTTGGTTTTCATTTAGTTTATATAGAAATGAGGGCATTGGTTCGCGGCCATATGTAATTTGCCAGTATAGGCTACCATCTGATTCGGTTCGGGTTAATGAATCGTTAAAATCTCCGGGAGGAACACTTAATCCGAATCCGGATTCGCCATCGCCTCTTCCATTTTCGCCATGGCAAACGATACATTGAGCGAGGTATATATTTTTACCCGCTGCAATAAATGCTAGCGAATTATTTCCTTTAAATTGAATGGTGTCTGCCCATGCCGGTGCTCTCCATGGGGGTCTCTGCTGGGCAGATTTAAATGCAAGAACCATAAAAATGGTAACAACACCGATAATCAATATGGTTATTCTGAATAACAATTCAGTATCGTTAATTATAACGATCAAATGTTGGGATTAATTTGGTATCAAAGCATGACCAACGTTATCCTATAGCATGATTTTCATTTCACTTGTTGAAGAACCAACAATTCTAAGTATATGGTAGTTTGCAAATCATGCCTATCGACCAAGGCATAAAAAAGGCACTAACCAGTGCAAAGTACATGCAACAGTTAGTGCCTTTAATTTTTCAATTCCGCTATTTTAGTTAAGCGTACGCATGTAGTTTACAATCGACCATCTTTCGTTGTCGCTTAACTTTTCTTTATACGATGGCATTGGTTTTCTTCCTTCTGTTGTTTTCCAATAGCTCTCTCCATCGGTTTTCTTTTTAAAGTCGGCGGTGGTAAAATCATTACAAGAGATATCTATTTTTTCTGCTTTTGTTCCGTCGCCTTTTCCTTTGGCACCATGACAGGATTTACAATGTTGGTTATACAAATCTTTGCCTTCTTTTAATGTACCTGCATCAGACTTAACCGGATTCTTTTTTGCTATGGCTGCATCCGGTGCTGCCCATGGTTTACCTGCAGGTTTTTGGGCCATTGATAAATTACTGATTAGCATTGCTGCAATAAATAGGAACAAGCCTGTGGAGAATACTTTGAGATTTTTCATACTGTTTATTTTTGGTTTATTATTGGTTTAATTGAATAGCGCTTTTTTTAATTTTAAATACAAGTAATACAACATATAAAATTGCGGCCCAAATACCTGCAAACACCACAAGTGATGCAACGATAAAATATATAGGTGCATCGGAGCCGGCAATCGACCGTTCATTTACATTGATTTCAGTTACCTTTTTAGGAGTACCGATTTTTGTGGTTGTTTCCGCATCAAAAGAACCGTAGTTTTCATCATCTTCAACCTTAGCCAAAACTATCAAATTTCCCTCTTCATTCAATGGGATATCGTTAGGAAATTCAAAAACGGCAACTCCGCTTTCATCTGTTGCGACTTCTTCACCAATAGGTAAATTACCAAACAAACGTTTCACATAAAGTTTAACTGCAACTTCAGCTGCAGGTTTTCCTTCAGAAACAACTTCGACTTTACAGATATTCTTATCTTCAGCTTTTTCAAATGAAATAGTCATGTCGGCTGATTTTTCCTGTGCAAACCCTACTGATCCTATCAGCAGAATGATACCGGTACAAATTGCTTTTATTATATTTTTCATAGCCATGATTATTTATAGTTTATAATTTCATCCTTGCCTTCCAGTTTACCTTCTGCAACTTCCCATACTGAAATAATTGGGAAGAATCTTGAAAATAATGTCACGATTAATAACATACCTGCAAAAGTTGCGCCAACAATAGTTAACTCAACCAAACTAGGTGTATAATGTGTCCACGACTCCGGAACATCCTGAATAGGAAGATAGGTATGCAATTGGCCGGGAATTACAATCAGATATCGTTTAAACCAGGCAGCAATAACAGTTACAATCGCTATAACAAATAATGGCAACGGTTTGCGCATTGCAGGAATTAAAGGCAATAATGCAGGTACAAATAATCCAAACACCACAACCATCCAATACATCAATGCTCCTTCTCCTACAAACATATCCAGTAAATGATTGGCATGCATGCTACTCATTTTATATGCAGGAACCAAGTATTCGTTGATATTAAAAAATATATAAATACTCGACATTAGTACCAATGCTTGTCCTAATTTATCGAAGTGCATATCCGTAAGATACTTTTCGAGGTTATATGCTTTTCTGAAAACATATACTGCTACAATCATCGCAGCTGTACCCAATAAAAAGGCACCGGAGATAAAGTATCCACTAAAATTTGTACTGTCCCATTCAGGGCGAAGAGTAGTAGCAAATAGCCAGGCATCTACCGTTTGAATCGCTACGCCTAAAGGGATAATCATGATCGTTAAAATCTTTACTCCTTTTCTCAGTAATTTCCATTGTTCGGCATTTCCTTCCCATCCAAAGGAAAGAAATTTATACATGGCCATTTGCCATTTTGGTTTGTTGGATAAATGATTTCTGCAAGTAAGCAAGGAAGGAATCATTGGAATATACAACAAAACCAAACTTGCTACAACATACGTTATAACTACAATTATATCCCACGTTATCGGGGATTGCAATCGGGCATAAATAAATAAATAATGCAGCCTGTCGGGTCTTCCCATGGCAACAACGATACTAACCCCGGCAAGGCAAATAGCTGCAAGTGCAACTACTTCTGCAATACGAGAAAGAGGTCGGTACCATTGAAAATTGGTGAGTTTTAAAACCGACGACATAAGTACACCGATCATACTGAGGGCAATAAAGAAAACGAAATTACTGATGTATACACCCCACATGGTATAATCGCGAAGGCTTACCGTTACATATTTGCTTTTGGTTTCCTGCAGATAATAGGCATAAACTCCTGCAAGGCAAACGGCTATGAGAAAGCCTATCCAAACCTTACCCCATAAACCTATATGTTGGATTGGTTTTAGCAAGTCGCGTTTCATTTCCATGTACTCGTCTTGCGTAAAAGTTTCGTTTTTGATTCGTTCCGGATGGAAATCTTTGTCTGTCATAATTTTTCTCCTTTACTTATTTTATTCTTTGGTATTAACCGGACCTTCTGCTTCTTCAAATGGGAATTGTCTGTTTGTTGGTGGTAAATAATATACCCTAGGTTTGGTACCCAATTCCTCAAACTGTCTGTACCCACCTCTTTTCTTCAATAGTTCACTTAATCGGAATGTTTCTTCCCCATTGGTTACAGCATCTTCTAACTCATCACCGTAAAATATGGTGCCATTAGGGCATTCGGTAACACAGGCAGGAAGTTCGCCTTTAGCTGCGCTATCCGGGCAAAAATCGCATTTTGAAACCGTTCCAACCATGCTGGATTTTGTGGTGCAACAATGGTTTTCATCCGGTGGATGTTTTTCGCTGTATTCCACTTGTTCCGGACGACCAAAATTGAAGCTTCTGGCTGAATATGGACAAGCGGCCATACAAAATTTACAACCTATACAGCGTTCACTATCCACTGCAACTATGCCATCCGTTCTTTTAAAAGTGGCATCTACCGGACAAACCTTGGTACAAGGTGGATTATCGCATTGGTAACATAAAGTAGGAAACCAATATGGTGCCGCAAGCTCAGAATCTTGCATCCGTTTTACTTTAATATACTCGACCGGAGCAAGCATTCCGTGCATTTCCTGGCAACCATCAATACAAGCACGTTCGTTTGCACATCGTGCAAGGTCGATCACCATCACAAATTTCTTCCCCGGAACACCTTCGCGTACCGAAGAAATATTTAATTCTTGGTCGGCAGGATGAGAAATCATACTGCTATCCACTTCCACCATTTTACCATCGGCGGTAAGCACTTTTACCTTTTCACCGGTTTCTTTCCCGGATTCGCTTAATGCGTTGGTTATTCCTGCTCCTGCGATAACAGAACCTCCTGTAAGCAATCCCAGTTTCAGGAAAGTTCTTCTGTTGTTTTTGGGGTTCTCTGCATTACTCATGATTTCATTATTATTGGTTTAAGGTTTAAAATCCCCATTGACGGGTGATATTAAATCCTATTAAAATTTGTTTGTTGAAGAAATCATTTGTGTTATAGAATCGAATATCCTGGTTAAGAATATTATCCGCGGCACAAATAAAAATTTGAAATTGGTGACTACCGGTTGATACTTCATATCCCAAAGAAAAATCAGATTTTAGCGGGTCTTTTAAAGAAGATGGTTGCCAATCCAGATTGGCTAAATTCTGGTTGTAGCCAAATTCAACCGATGATTGTGGACTGAATTTATATCGCGCCAACAAGCTTAACCCAATTCGATCGTGGGTTCCAAACACCGAACTATCCACTAAGTTTACATGGGTATAGTTAATTCCTATTTGTGCAGAAAAATGGCTGTCAAATTTTCTTGCCACCATAACTTCATGATAGAATGAAAGGCGGTTAGCTGTACTCACCTCGTTGTTTTGATTGGCAAAATTGGCACTGGGAGCATCGCTATATGCCATATCACCGTAATAGGTTACTGTAACCGGTGATCCTCCACCTTTCGATTGTCCGATAATTTTATACTTCCATTCAAAGTCGTATTGCATTTTGCTTTTGGTAATACCAAAGCCTAAGGTTAAATCTTTTGTAAAACCATAGTTCACACCCAGTCTGACATTAGCCGGGGCATACAGTCCAAAAAGATCGGAGCGGTTTTTTATTACACCAAATCTATGTTGAATTAAGGTTCCTAACTCATTCTTTGCATTGGTTTGTACCGTTTGGTTATTGATATGAATGGCATTTTCGAACGTCGCTTTAACCGGCTCTTTACTTGACGTTTCGGTTGTTTCAGTAGCGGCAGGCGTTTCCTGCGCACGAAGATTTTGTATGGTTAATGACAGCAGAAATGTTGCCAGTACAATGGTTATTTTTTTTAAGGGTATCATATCCTTTGTGTATTTAATAAGTTTGGATTAATATAATTAGTTGTTTTCTGCTCCTTGCTGTATCCAAAGCAACACCTTGTCGGTTTGAGCCTTTGGAAGAAGTCCGCTTGTTGGCATCGGCGTATTTGGTGTAGTAGTTGTCATTCTTACATATAGAACCGAACTCGCATCATTTACGGTATCCACATTGCTTCCAATAAAGGTTCCATTTGCGGTAAGCGAATTCCATGCATTGGCTGCAGTTAAATCAGGAGGTATACCATCGTCATGGCAACCTGATCCATAACAACTAGCTGTAAACATTGGCATGATGTCGGTGCTGAACTTAATTTTTACATTTGGATCAAGCGGAGGAGGAACATATTCATAATCCTTTTTACATCCGGTAATTAACCCTATCATGCCAATAAGCACTACCAGAATTGGGGTTCTCAAATTTTTATTCATTTTCATCGTCATATAATTAGGTGTTGGGTTTATGGAAATTTGTCGAATCAAAGTTCTTATTGGCAACCTGACTGAACTATGACAAGCTTCAATCCAACCCTTGACATTGGACAAGTTAGAAACTGACTTTGCTCAGCTTAGTTAATGGAACAAAACCGAGATGATAGTTTAACTGCTTTATAATCTGTGCAATTCAATATTTTGGTATACGTTACAGATTGCATAAAGCGCAAACGGATAAATTTTTAATGGGTTGTTGAAACAGCCTATCTGTGTAATTTTTATCGGGCCTCATACCATTAAAAATCCTGTTTGCGTTAACTTTGTCAAACTTCTAACTTAACTACCATATTTTGCGCCAAACAATATGCTTTCTGTTCGTACTCCTTTATATGGTTAAGCCGGCGCAAGCGCAGTCCTGTATTGATTCGATGTCGATTTTCCCAACTTATTCCTGTCCGAATAACGAATATAACCCGGTTTGTGGCTGCGACAACAAAACCTACCGCAACTTGTGTGAAGCAACTTTCAGGTATGGAGTTCAGCAATACATCGATGGAACCTGTTCGGGGTTTGAATTTGATATACTACCGAATTTTACAGCCGGATTATTACAATTTACTGTAGTTCAGTCGACAAATCCGAATTTCATTAGAATGGTAATCATGGATTCGTTTGGAAAACAGGTTAGAACAGAAAATATCAGTTTGGTTAACCGGTATTATTCCACCTTGGATGTGTCTAATTTACAACAAGGGGTCTATTTTATTTTTGTTTACGACTCAAAAGACAACTACAGATACCATAAATTTGTAAAGTTTAACGGCTAAAACCGCAGCTTTCGGAGAAAATAAGGAATCCTAAGACCTTTTTTTCACATTTTGTTGTGAATTACAATTTCCTGCCCTATTTTTGCAACCCCTTAATAGAAAATAGTAATATTATATAATCGTGGATACAATTAGTTATAAAACCAAATCAGCTAACAAGGCTTCCGTTAAAAAGGAATGGTTTGTATTGGATGCTGAAGGCCAGACTTTAGGCCGTTTTGCCAGCAAAGTGGCAAATATCTTAAGAGGTAAGCACAAAACAAGCTTTACCCCTCATGTTGATTGTGGTGACAATGTAATCATCATCAATGCAGAGAAAATCCGTTTTACGGGAAATAAAGCAAACGACAAAGAATACGTGTTTTATTCGGGTTTCCCGGGTGGACAACGTTTTGAGTCGGCTAAAGTGATGTTGGAAAAACGCCCGACTTATATAGTAGAACACGCTATCGATGGTATGTTGCCAAACAACAAACTGGGAAGAGAAATATTCAGAAACCTTTTTGTGTATGCAGGTTCTGAGCATCCACATGCAGCACAACAACCAAAACCCTTAACTTTCTAAAAAGAAATGGAAGTAATAAACGCTATTGGAAGAAGAAAAACCGCAGTTGCCCGCATTTATTTAACTGCAGGTACAGGTAATGTTACTGTTAACGGAAAAGACGTAAAAGCTTTTTTCCCAACGGTATTGTTACAGCATAGTATCAACAAACCATTTGAAGTAACCAATACTTCAGGTCAGTTTGATATTAAATGCAATGTAGATGGCGGTGGTATCACCGGTCAGGCAGATGCTATCAAGCTTGCTGTTGCACGTGCATTGGTAAAATACAACGCCGAACTGAAAACCTTATTAAAGGTAGAAGGTTTGATGACGCGTGATCCACGTATGGTGGAACGTAAGAAACCAGGACAGAAGAAAGCCCGTAAGCGCTTCCAGTTCGTTAAACGTTAATCGAATATTTTCAATTATATACTATGTCAAAAATCACTCAAGAAGAGTTGTTGGAAGCGGGAGTGCACTTCGGTCACCTTACCCGCAAATGGAACCCAAAAATGGCCCCATATATTTTTATGGAGAAAAACGGTATCCACCTCATCGATCTGAACAAGACAGCCGTAAAGCTGGATGAGGCCTCAATCGCCATTAAAAACATCGTGAAATCGGGTCGTAAAGTTTTATTTGTTGCTACTAAAAAGCAAGCTAAAGAAATTATCGAAACGGAAGCACGCAAAGTAAACATGCCTTTCGTAACCGAGCGTTGGTTAGGTGGTATGCTTACCAATTTCTCAACCGTTCGTAAGTCGATCAAGAAACTACAGAATCTTGATAAAATGGCCCAGGATGGTACGTATACAAACATCAATAAGAAAGAAAGATTGATGATTGATCGTGAGAAAATTAAACTTACCAGATTATTAGGCGGTATTGCGGATTTAAACCGTTTACCTGCTGCTTTATTTATTGTGGATGTAAAACGCGAACATATCGCAGTTGCTGAAGCACAAAAATTAAATATCCCAACTTTTGCATTGGTTGATACCAATTCAGATCCAACGGTTGTGGATTATGCAATCCCTGCAAATGATGATGCTGCAAAATCAATCGCATTAATGGCAAAAGTTATGACAGATGCCATCATCGAAGGATTAGCAGAAAGAAAACGAGACAAGGATACAGAAACCGAGAAGGAAGGCGAAAAAGAAGCCGTTGCAGAAAAAGAAGAAGCATAACAACTTTAAAATCGGCTACAAAAAATAGCCGATTTTTTTTCAATTATTTTAACCAATCAAATTAAGAACTTAAGAGTATGAGTACAATTAGTGCAAGTGATGTGAACAAATTGCGCCAAATGACAGGTGCAGGAATGATGGACTGTAAAAAAGCATTAACGGAAACGAATGGTGATTTTGAGGCAGCAGTAGATTATTTACGTAAAAAAGGTGCAAAAGTATCTGCGGCACGTGCCGACAGAGAAGCGAAAGAAGGTGCAGTGATTGCAAAAACTTCTTCCGATAAAAAATCAGGAGTAATCATTCAATTAAGCTGCGAAACGGATTTTGTGGCAAAAAATGAAGACTTTGTAAAATTTGCCAATGCAATTGCAGATTTGGCTCTTGCCAATAAACCTGCTGATGCAGATGCCTTAAAAGCATTGCCATTCGAAGGGCTAACATTAGGTGATAAAATTACCGAACAAGTGGGTAAAATCGGAGAGAAGATTGATGTAGTGAGATATGAACTGATGGCTGGCGATAATATCGTTCCTTATATCCATGGTGCTAACCGTTTGGGTGTTTTGGTTTCGTTAAACAACGCTCCAAATGATGCTAACTATGTTGCAGGAAGAGATGTTGCGATGCAAGTTGCAGCTTTAAATCCGGTTGCTGTAGATAAAGCAGATGTAGATCCAACTGTTGTTAACCGTGAAATCGAAATCGGAAAAGAACAAGCGAGAGCTGAAGGAAAACCGGAAGCCATGTTGGAAAAAATTGCACAAGGTAAATTGGGTAAATTCTACAAAGAATCAACGTTGATGAACCAAGAATTTGTAAAAGACAATTCGAAAACAATTGCGCAAATGTTGGATGGTGTTGAGAAAGGACTTTCCGTGAAAGCATTCATTAGAGTAGCCTTAGGTTAATCTAAATAGTATAAAAATATAAAAGCCCGTTGCGATATGTCGTAACGGGCTTTTTTGTAGCATACTTTTGTTATCGGTTTTTATACATACTTTCATAATAGGAAGTATACTCTCCACTCGTAACATCCTTCATCCATTCTTCATTATTTAAATACCAATCAATGGTTTTTTCTATCCCCTCTTCAAATTGCAAGGATGGCTTCCACCCAAGTTCATTCATTATTTTATTGGCATCAATAGCATACCTTAAATCATGTCCTGCCCGGTCGGTAACATAAGTAATTAATTTTTCGGATTCACCTTCTGCACGTCCCAATTTTTTGTCCATTACCTTGCAAATAACTTTGATCAAATCCAGGTTTTTCCATTCGTTGAATCCGCCAATATTGTAGGTCTCTCCGATTATTCCTTTATGAAACACCTCGTCGATTGCCCTAGCATGATCCACAACATAAAGCCAATCACGAATATTTTCGCCTTTGCCGTAAACAGGCAAAGGTTTATTGTTTTTAATATTATGAATAAATAACGGGATTAGTTTTTCGGGAAATTGATTTGGACCGTAATTATTGGAACAATTGCTAATTACAACCGGTAATTTATAGGTATTGTGATAGGCCCTAACAAAATGGTCGGAACCTGCTTTTGATGCAGAGTATGGCGACTGCGGCTGGTAAGGAGTATTTTCATAAAAAAAGCCACCATCATCCAAACTGCCAAATACTTCGTCTGTGGATACGTGGTAAAATAATTTTTCCTGCAAATTATTTCCCCATAATTCTTTTGAGGCATTCAATAAATTTACGGTTCCAACCACATTGGTCATCACAAAATCCATGGGGTTGGTAATGGATCTATCTACATGACTTTCTGCCGCAAGATGAATGATACCGTCGAACTTGTATTTGCCAAACAATTCCCGAATAAAAACCGCATCGGTTATATCCCCTTTTATAAAAAAATAGTTAGGACTTTTCTCTATATCGGTAAGGTTTTTTAAGTTACCTGCATAGGTTAATTTGTCGAGGTTATAAATCGTATAATCAGGATATTTTTTTACAAATAACCGAACCACATGGGAACCTATAAACCCGGCTCCTCCGGTAATTAATATACTTTTATTGCTCAAATCCGAAAAGATTTATTCGTTTAATTATTGATCATTTGCAGTTGATTCCTGCAATTTCTTCTCCCATTTCCAGGCACTTTGCAACATTTCTTCAATGCCATAAATTGCTTTCCATTTCAGCTCCGTTTCAGCAAAATGGGTATCCGCATAAACAGCTTCAACATCGCCTGCTCTTCTTGGTACCAATTGGTATGGAATGGATATGCCACTTACCTTTTCAAAAGCATGCACCATATCCAATACAGAATAACCGGTTCCGGTTCCGATATTGAAGATTTCGTACTTGTTTTTATTCTCACCCTTTATCAATCGGGATACTGCAGCAATATGTGCCAAAGCAACATCCACAACGTGAATGTAATCCCTAACACATGTTCCATCGTGCGTTTGATAATCGCTACCAAAAATGTTTAACCTTTCTCGTTTGCCGAAAGCTGTTTCTGTTATATAAGGAACCAAATGATGCGGTACCCCATGTTGAAATTCGCCAATTTTTGCGGACTCATGTGCACCTATTGGATTAAAATAACGCAAAGAGATACCGGTTATGTTTTTTGAACGGGTGGTATGATCGATAATTTCTTCACCCATTTGTTTGGTATTACCATAGGGCGATTCGGCTTTTTTTACGGGAGCATTTTCAGTTACCGGCAATTGATCCGGGTTTCCATAAACGGTGCACGAGGAAGAGAAAACAATATGTTTTACCCCATGCGAAACCATGGATTCCAACAGATTAATTTGCGAGAAAAGGTTGTTATGGTAATATTTTAGCGGATTTTCAACCGACTCAGAAACCAATAGCACAGCAGCAAAATGAATCACGGCATCAATATCTTTTTCCTTTGAGAACAACAACGCAACTTCGTCTTTGTTGCATAATTCTGTTTTGTAAAAAGCAGGTGTAATACCTGTAATTTCTTTTATCCTATCTAGTATTTCTATTTTTGAATTGGAAAGATTATCAGCAATTACTACATCGAAACCGGATTTAATTAATTCAACTACCGTATGTGATCCGATATATCCTGTGCCTCCGGTTACTAAAATTTTCATTGCAGGATATTATTCCTCTGAAGCAACTTCGCCTTCTTCTTCCTCTTCTCTGGTGGTTCCTTCCATCAGATGACGAATGTCGATAAGCTCTTCTTTGTTGTATTTATTTTGATAATCACTTAGTAAGTCGAGCAGATAGATAATATTTGCTTTCCCATCTTCTTCTTCCAGATACAAAAAAGTATAATCGTTGTTTTGTTCTATATTTTCATATGCCAAACGTAACATCCGAACATAGCCCGGCTCATTAAGGTTGGATTTAAACCATTCTCTTAATTCCTTCAATAATGCGATTGTGTTTTCTCCAACTCCTTCCGACCCCAAATTCTTCTTAATCGCTTCGATAATATTTTTCATCTTTTTCCTGATTGATTTACCTGCGAAACTAATCATTTTATAGAAGGTAAAAAATACCTAAAGGTAAAGAATGTACCAATGCCTTCTTTTACTGCACCTTTTTATAAAAGGAGAATCGAATTCGGCAAAAAATACCCCTTTCAATGCATCCATAAAGGATTTTGTAAAGTAATCATACGAAGTTGTATATTATTGATAAATAGGAAATTAGCATAAGTATTGTGCATGCGATTCCACTTCAGTACCTTTTTTATCTAGTGTATAATTGGGTAGATTTTCCGTAATTGTCGATTCTATATTTTAGTGATGCTTAAAAAATCCGCCCTTTTTATTTCCGTTTTATTTCATCCTGCATTGGTAAACAGTTTTACTTTATGGTTGATGTTTGGACTTTTCCCCTCTTTATCTTTTATGGTTTCACAAAAGGTGTTTTGGTTTTATTTTATGTTTATTGCCGGAACCACTTGCCTCATTCCAATGTTGTGGGTGTTCATTTCTTCATTACTGAGTCGCAATGCCAGTATACATTTACACGACAAATCGGAACGTAATATTCCGTTAATTATAACGGCATCCATATATCTTTTCAATTTCTATTTTTTTAGAAAATTAGGTGCACCATATATTTTAAATGCATACTTACTTGGGGCAAGCAGTGTGGTCGTATCTTTATTAATTGTAAATCAGTTCTCGAAGATCAGTTTACATGCAGCTGCACTCGGCACATTACTATCTGTTGTAATTATTTCTAATTTAAAGTATGGAACGGGAACAGGTTTCTTTTTGCCTATTCTGATCGGAATTTCGGGAATGGTATTAAGTGCCCGATTGGTATTAAATGCACACGATACAAAACAAATTTACTTCGGTTATTTTTTAGGATCCGTTGTGATGTGGCTTATACTTTATTAACCAATAGCTTTTGGGTGCCTATTTCCTTCTGCCTTTTGCCCAAAGTCCAATGTCCAAAGCGTTCAGTCGAAAGTCCAATGCCTTCTGCCTAATGACCAATGCCTAATGTCCAATGCCTTCTGCCTAATACCCAATTCCCCCAAACAAGTATTATTTCATACCATTTATATTGCTTAAAGATTAAATAAATCTCCAGAATTGTACTTTCGTAAATAAAAACAGACTTAATTATGAGTTATGAAACCATTCTTTTTGAAGTTAATGAAGGCGTTGCAACCTTAACTTTGAATAGGGCCGATGTATTTAACGCCTTTAACGAACAACAAAGTGCCGACGTTCTCGATGCACTTAAAAAATGTGAGAAAGATAAATCTATACGGGTTTTGGTTTTAACCGGAGCAGGAAAAGCTTTTTGTTCCGGTCAGGATCTTAAAAGTATTGCAGGTTCACAAAATCGTTCTTTAAGCGATTCATTGTATAAGCGTTACAATCCAATGATTCGTGCATTGAGAAATTTACCTATTCCGGTAATTTGTCGATTAAACGGGGTGGCAGCCGGTGCCGGCTGTTCGTTGGTTTTGGCTTGCGATTTTGTGGTGGCATCCGAACAAGCAACATTAATCGAAGTATTTGTAAACGTAGGATTGGTGCTGGATTCGGGCTCATCTTATTTTTTACCCCGATTGGTAGGTTCAAACCGGGCATTTGAAATGAGTACCATGGGTACAAAAGTGTCGGCTTCGCAAGCATACGAATGGGGAATGATAAACCGGGTTGTAAAACATGAAAATCTGGATGAAGAAACCAATAAAGTGGCAGCATATTATTCGAATTCGCCAACAAAAGCTATTGCTTTGATGAAAAAAATGCTGAATAAATCGTTTCATAGTAACCTGGATGATATGTTGGAATATGAAGCGTATTGTCAGGAAATTGCAGGCAGAAGTGCTGATTATAAGGAAGGTGTAGAGGCTTTTAATGAAAAGAGGAAACCACAGTTCAAAGGCGGATAATAGAAAAATATTGCTAGGTCATTTTTAATTTCTATATTTATATATAAATTGTAACCTAAAGTTAAGCCATATGAACTTTACATTCCAAAGGATACTTGTACCGGTAGACGGGTCTCCACAATCCATCGTAGCTTTCAAAGCTGCCATTCTTTTTGCAAAAACATTTCAATCGCACTTGGAAACTGTTCATATTGATGAAAAAGGAGTTACTGAGTCGGCTCTTCGAAGCCAATTGGATCAGATTTCGGAAGGCATAGACTACCATTATATGCATAAATCCGGTACGGTGCATAAAGAAATAATTCATGCTGCAAAGGAAACCGACTGCGAATTAATTGTAATTGGAACCCACGGTGTTACCGGTTTTCAGGAGTTTTGGATGGGTAGTAATGCTTATAAAGTAGTTACCCAAGCCTCCATGCCGGTTTTAACCATGAAGGAAGAATCCAGCATCAACCAATTTAAAAAAATAGTGTTACCAATTGATACTTCTTTCGAATCGCGTCAGAAAGTTCCGGCAGTTATTAGTATAGCAAAAAAGTTTAAGTCGGTTGTACATGTTTTTGGTGTTTCAGGAGATAAAGACAAGGATGCCGAATACAAAATCAATTCGTATATCCGTCAGGCTGCTACTGCAATTAAGGATTCAGGAGTTGAAGCCATAATTGATAAGCGATTGGGTGGAAATGTAACCAACAATACCATTGATTATGCCAAAGAAATCAATGCTGATTTGATCATCATCATGACAGAACAGGAATTACAAATGGGATCGTTTTTCCTGGGTAAATATGCACAACAAATGGTAAATCATTCTCCAATACCGGTTTTGAGTATTCCACCAAGGGAAGATTTGATGACCACTGAAGCCCGACTGTAGCATCTTTCACCATTTTCTTTTGTCAAGCATAAAACTGCATGGGATTTTCCATTTTTTGTTTCCTGCAAAACCTTATTTTTACCACCGCAAAACAGTTTAACCAATACCCAAAGTTGAAGGTTAAAACATTTATACCACGGTTTCGTTTACAAGATTATGGAAATTAACCCAGGACCATTATTAAGCAATATTAACTATCCCGCAGACCTCAGAAAACTGAGAGAAGAGGATATGGCTGATGTTTCTAAAGAACTTCGACAATATATTATTGACATGGTTTCGGTTTATGGCGGGCATTTTGGTGCCAGTTTGGGTGTGGTTGAATTAACTGTTGCCTTGCATTACGTATTTAATACCCCTTACGACCAATTGGTTTGGGATGTAGGGCATCAGGCATACGGACATAAAATATTAACCGGTAGAAGAGACCGTTTTCATACCAATAGGGTGTACAAAGGATTATCCGGTTTTCCAAAACGCAGCGAAAGCGAATACGATACATTTGGGGTTGGTCATTCATCCACCTCTATTTCTGCTGCCTTGGGAATGGCAGTTGCCTCCCGACTAAAAGGAGAAACCGACCGCCAACATATTGCAGTTATTGGCGATGGTGCTATGACAGCCGGACTTGCTTTTGAAGGCATGAACCATGCAGGTGTAGAAGATTCAAATCTAATCGTAATTCTGAACGATAATTGCATGAGCATCGACCCAAATGTTGGTGCCTTAAAAGAATATTTAACGGATATTACCACATCACCTACTTACAATAAATTTAAAGATGATGTGTGGAAGGCGCTTGATAAATTGCATAAAATTGGTCATGTTTCCCAGGAAATTTTAGGTAAGGTAATGGATACCATGAAAAGTGGTTTGCTGAAGGATAGCAATATGTTTGAGAGTTTGCGATTCCGATATTTCGGACCGATTGACGGACATGATGTAAACCATTTAATCAAAGTATTAAACGACCTTAAAAAGATTCCAGGTCCAAAATTATTGCATACCATTACTGTAAAAGGAAAAGGGTATGCCCCGGCCGAAAAAGACCAAACCAAATGGCATGCCCCTGGTTTGTTTGATAAGGTTACAGGCGAAATATTTAAATCGGTTCCCGACAAACCACAGGCACCTAAATACCAAGATGTTTTTGGTAATACCTTGGTTGAACTTGCTGAATTAAATGAAGCAATTATTGGAGTAACTCCTGCAATGCCTTCCGGATCCTCCATGAATATTATGATGAAGGCTTTTCCGAAGCGTTCATTTGATGTTGGAATTGCCGAACAACATGCGGTAACTTTTAGTGCAGGCATGGCTACTCAAGGACTAATCCCATTTTGCAATATTTATTCGTCGTTTATGCAACGTGCCTACGACCAGGTAGTGCACGATGTTGCTATTCAAAACTTACATGTGGTATTGTGCATGGATAGAGCAGGTTTAGCCGGTGCCGATGGTCCAACCCACCATGGTGCTCTGGATATTCCATTTATGCGTTGTATTCCAAATATGGTAGTAAGCGCTCCTATGAACGAAGAGGAGTTAAGAAACCTAATGTATACCGCTTCCCTGAAGAAAAACGCGGGTCCGTTTTCTATTCGTTATCCAAGAGGTAATGGGGTGATGCCAAATTGGAAAAAACCTTTTCAAGAATTGCCTATTGGTAAAGGCCGCAAATTACATGATGGGGAAGAATTAGCCGTTTTAACCATTGGTCATATTGGTAATATTGCTGCCGAAGCAATATCGATGTTACAAACCGAAGGAATTGAACCCGCACATTACGATATGCGCTTTGTGAAACCGATTGACGAAGAAATGTTGCATGAGGTATTCGGCAAATACAAAAAAATACTAACCATAGAAGATGGAACCATTGTTGGCGGTTTTGGAAGTGCAGTAGTTGAATTTATGGCCAAACACCAATATGCAGCCGATGTACAAATGCTTGGAATGCCGGATGCAATAGTGGAACATGGCGAACAACCTGAATTGTATACCGAATGCGGGTATGATAAAACCGGTATTGTCAATGCCATTCGTGCGTTGATTGTTGCGCCGTCGTTGATTGGGCAATAGTCATTGGACGGAAGTCATTAGGCATTGGTCAGAAGTCATTTGTAATTAAAAGTCATTTGGTGAATTACAGAATCTAAATTGCTTATTACGTATTAATGCGTTATTTTTGTACGTATAACAATTAATCCATGGATACTAAATTAACTCTAAAGCTAAGCCATACTGTAATTGAAAAGGCAAAGACCTATGCTAAAAAAGAGAATACTAGTCTTTCACAATTAATAGAATCTTACCTTGGTTTACTTGTTGAACCGGAAAACTCACAGGAAATAACGCCTTTGGTAAAAAGTATATCGGGGGTAATTGATCTGCCTAAAAATTTTGATCACAAAAAGGATTACAAAAAACATTTGCTAAACAAATACGGAAAATAAATGACCAAAGTATTTGTTGACACCGACATCTGCATTGATTTGTTATCAGACCGACAACCCTTTAATAAGACTGCCGAAATTCTGTTTTCTCTTGCCGATAACGGTAAAATTAAAATTTATGTTTCATCTCTCTCGTTTGCTAACATAGACTATGTGTTACGATCCCAATATGCAACAACACATTCTCGACAAATAATTGGGAAATTGAAAACCATAGTTAATGTGTTACCTGTAAATAGCAAGACGATTGATTTGGCAATCGCCTCTGATTTCAATGACTTTGAAGATGCAATACAATATTGTTGTGCAATGGAAAACAATTTGACAACCATTATTACCAGAAATATAAAAGACTATAAAAAAGCAACCATAAAAGTAGTTACTCCGGAGACCTTTATAGCAATTTCCCACTAAAAATCAATACTTTGGTGTGTATAGACTTTTACTTGCCCGAATTATCCGTTCTCAAAAGTGTTGTCTATAAACCCAGATGATGCAGTAGGATTCGTTATGAGACGCAAAAGACCAATAAAACCTGAACTTTTGCGAGTGAGGCATAGTAACCATTATGGTGAATGAGCAAAAGTTGCAAAGCATCAGGTTTTATTGGTATTTTGTGTCGTAATAGAATTTCTACTGCCTTATCTGGGTTAAACGGTTCTAAGGCAACAAAATCATATAATTTCATTCAAATTTCACAACTTCAAAAACACTGCTTACCTTTGGCGGGTAATAATTTCTATATGAAAGTAGGTATCGTCATTTTTCCGGGTTCTAATTGTGATAAAGATGCAGTGTATGCATTCCAAAATGTTTTTGGTTGTGAAACGGTAGAGTTGTTTCATAAAGAACACGATTTACAAGGCTGCGATTTAATTTTCCTTCCCGGTGGATTTAGTTATGGCGATTATTTACGCAGTGGTGCAATCGCACGTTACTCGCCAATCATGCAAAATGTAATCGAATTTGCCAACAAAGGCGGATTGGTATTTGGTGTATGCAATGGATTTCAAATTTTATGCGAATCGCATTTATTACCCGGTGCATTATTGCATAACGACAACCAAAAATTTAATTGCAAAAATGTTTACATCAAAGCAGCAACTACTAATTCCTTGGTAACCCAATTTGTGGATACAAACAAAGCGCTTAAAATTCCGGTAGCCCATGGCGAAGGCCGTTTTTATTGTGATGATACCACACTAACGGAATTAAAAAAGAACGACCAGATATTGTTTTCTTATTGCGATGCTGAAGGAAATATTACGGCTGATGCCAATCCAAATGGCGCGTTGGAAAACATTGCAGGAATTTGCAACAAAGGAAGAAATGTATTTGGCATGATGCCGCATCCGGAAAGGGTTGTGGATGCTGAATTGTACAATACAGATGGCAAAGTTATTTTTGAGAGTTTGCTTGGGTTGGTGAGAGAAAAGTAATTTGTGCAAAGTGCTTGGTGCTTGGTATGGTGAAATTTTGTTTTATAGGTTCGTGACATAGCCAATTACCAAACAATTAATTTTTTACAGCGACGTTGAATTTATTACACAATTATTATTTACCCAATAACGATTCTTAATTGGTTAGCGACGCGGAACTAATTACACAATTACTACTTACCTAATAACGTTTTCCTAAGGCATTAAAAAAGCCCTGCAACATTTACGCTGCAGGGCTTTTAAATTATTAAGTTAGTTTGTTACTTTGAAATAACCAAGCGGGTTGATTTGTTGAAATCATTTCCTGCTATGGTTACAAAATACATTCCATTTCCTAAATGTTGTGTATCGATAACTAAGTCGTTAGCTCCTTCTGTGTAGGTACTTGCAGGAATAGTTGTTACAATACGTCCGCTAATATCGGTAACCATTACGTTAACCAATTGGGTTTGTTTCAAGTTGAAAGAAACATTTACGTAATTATCGGTTGGATTTGGATACACTCTAAAATTGCGCACTTCAAAGTTCGCTTCATTTACCGCAGTTGGTATAACCGTGATGGTTTTGGTGATGGTATCTGTTCCTACCTGACCGATTGCAATTAATCTCACATTATAGGTTCCGCTTGCAGGGAAGGTATAAACCGGATTTTTAACACTGGTAGTATCGTCGTTTGCAGATGTTACACCGAAATCCCACATATAAGTAGTTGGAAATCCTTTTTCATCAGTTGTATTGGTAAAGGTAAACTCACGTGAACCGGTTGTTGTGTTCTGCACATAGGTAAAGTTTGCAACTGGTTTAGAGGACACATCATTGATGGTAACTGTTTTCGATTGCATCGAAGAACCACATGGACTCTTAACCAATAAGGTTACAGTAAATGTACCATTGGTAGGGTAAACAAATGTTGGATTGGCTTCAACAGAAGTATCGGTTGTTGAACTGGCAACACCAAAATCCCATAAGTAATTATTTCCATTGGAAGAGTTATTGGTAAAAGTAACCGAACGACCTACAGGTGTTGCCGCATTAAATTCGGCAAGTGCAGATGGATAATTTACCGGTGAAGAAGTATAACCTTCTGTTTGCGGATTAAATCTTGTCCAGCAATCTGTCCAGTTGCTATCCGGATTTCCACCCATTGCACCTCTGAAAGGCGTTTGGTTAAAATAAGGATCAGAAACACGTGGTGCAGTAAATGCAGAACCGGTAAGTGCACTTGATCCTTGTGCCGGCATGAAGTTAGGATTGTTATAGTTGAAAGGATCTTTTAATAATCCATTCGCTGAAGCAAAAGTATCGCAACCATTTGCCATGATTTTAGTTCTAACTGCTGCTGCATTTGCTGTGGATGCATTGATATTGGTTAAGTTACCTGCCATGATATTGTTGTTGAACATCATTGAATCGTTGGTAAACTTAGCGCCTGATCTGGCACCATCAATATACAAACCTGCAGGCCATCCCATGATAATGGAATTGAATAAGGAGGTTGATGAATTTCTGCGTATACGCGCTCCGTTTTGGAATGAAGTTGAAGAGGATAAAGAAGTACCATTTGCTAAAGGACCTACAACCGTTACATTCGAAAAAGTAGGATCTGTATAAGGCATTGCTTCTGAACCTGAAGCATCGTTATCCGATTCAAAACCGTTGGTAGTAGGTCCGGAACCGATATCATACCAGCTCGAATCTCTTAATACAATAGCATACTGTACTTTTCCAACATATCCGAAATCAACATCTAAATCGTCGTCAATATTTCTGTTTGATATAATATATTTTGCATCCACATTTCCACCGAACCACTCAAATCCATCGTCGTTTGCTTGTGTAACTTGTACGTGATGAATGGTTGTTCCTTTTCCAACACCACCCATGGTTAATCCATTGATTTCATTACCCGGTGTAATTACAATTCCACCGTATTCGATACGTACATAAGTTAATGTTCCTGAATTGTGGTTGTTGTCATTTCCACCATATAATCCATCGCCATTTGCATTATCCAAATCACCTTCTACTGCATTTTGAATACCAGGTAAGCTGGTTGCAACTGCAGTTCCCGGACAAGTAGAGCAATCGGTTGGACGATTGATTACCGCTTGACCTAAAATTACAATTCCACCCCAATCGCCGGGTGCTCTTGTACCGGATGCTTTACCTGAAGTAAATACAATAGGTTGATTTTTTGTACCGTTAGCTTCTATTTTACCTGTACGGGTTATAATTAAAGTTCCTTTGTTTGCACCACCTTTAATAATAGTACCTGATTGAACTGTAAGAGTTGCATTTTTTACATACACATAACCGTTCATGGTATAAATGGTATCGCGATATAATATTGTATTAGAAGTAATATCACCGGCTAACGCTCTTGTAGGTGAATTAATTCCGTCGATGGTAATTAACTTATTGATGGTATTTGTACATGTACCGTTGCTAGCTACTAAAGAAACATTGTATGTTCCATTGGATGTATACGTATGTGTTGGGCTTGTTGTAGTGGATGTACCACCGTCGCCAAAATTCCATGAATTAGCTGTTGCATTAGTTGAAGTGTTGGTAAATGTTACCAATCCGTTTGCACCATTAACCGATGTAAAGTTGGCAACAGGTGTTTGATTAACGCTTACTAAAATACTATCCATCACTGAACAACCGGTAACGGTATCGGTAACGGTTACAAAATATTTTGTTGTAACGGTTGGGTTAGCAGTTGGACGGGCAAGGGTTGTACTGCTTAATCCGGTAGCAGGACTCCATTCTGCTTTTAATGCTCCTGTTAACGATTGGCCAATAACCAAACTTTTACCGGAACAAATCGTTGAATCTTTTCCTGCATCATAAGCAAAACCTCTGTTTATCGGACCTACTTCGTAATTGTTGTTTTGTGGGTTAAATGAACACCAGCATTTTGTCCAATCGTTGCTTCCAACAGCACCTCTAAATGTACCTTGTGTAAAAAATGCATCGCTGATTCGGTTTGCTGTATAAGCGGCTCCTGCTAATGCACTGGATGCATTGGCCGGCATAAAATTAGGATTGTTATAATTAAACGGATCTTTTAATATTCCTGAAGCAGAAACAAAAGTATCAGTTCCGTTGGCCATAATTTTGGTTCTTACGGTTGATGCATTTGCTGTAGATGCATTGATATTGGTTAAGTTACCAGCCATAATATTGTTGTTGAACATCAATGAATCGTTGGTAAATTTTTGTCCTGATCTTGTTCCATCAATAAATAAACCTGCAGGCCATCCCATAATAATAGAGTTAAATAACGAAGTAGAAGAATTTCTACGGATACGGGCTCCATTCTGAAATGATGTTGAAGAAGAAAGTGAAGTACCGTTAGCCAATGGACCTACAACAGTTACATTAGAAAAGGTAGGATCGGTGAATGGCATAGCTTCCGTTCCGGATGCATCGTTATCTGACTCAAAACCATTGGTAGTTGGTCCTGAACCAATATCATACCAGCTCGAATCTCTTAACACAATAGCATATTGTACTTTTCCCGAAAAACCGAAATCTACGTCTAAGTCATCGTCAATGTTTCTGTTTGATACCAAATATTTGGCATCTACGTTTCCACCAAACCATTCAAATCCATCGTCGTTTGCTTGGGTTACTTGAACGTGATGTATGGATGTTCCTTTTCCAACTGCTCCCATGGTTAACCCATTAATTTCATTTCCCGGAGTGATTACCACACCACCGTATTCAATACGGATATAACTCAAGTTTCCTGAGCTATGGGAATTATCTGTTCCGCCATATAATCCATCTCCATTGGCATTGTCCAAATCGCCTTCGATGGCATTTTGAATACCCGGTAGCGTTGTTGCTACTGCAGTACCCGGACAAGTTGAACAATCGGTTGGACGGTTTATTATGCCTTGACCTAATATTACAATTCCACCCCAGTCGCCGGGAGCACGTGAACCGGCAGCTTTACCGGAAGTGAAAACAATTGGTTGTGTTGCTGTTCCTTTTGCTTCTAATTTTCCGGTACGGGTAATAATTAAAGTAGATTTTTTTGCAGGATCTCCACCACGAATGATGGTTCCCGGTTGAATGGTTAATGTGGCATTCTTAACATACACATAACCATCCAGTATATACGTGGTGTCGCTAAACCACGTAGTATTTGAGGTGATTTCACCTGCCGACACAGTTCGTGTTTTCTGTGCCTGTGCGGTAATTACTGTTGTTAATACAACGGCGATTAAGTAAATAATTTTCTTCATGTTTTGCATTTTATTTCGAAAGCAAAACTACCGGTGCATGCTCACCTAATTGTTATTGATATGTTAAATCGGTGTTAATTGTCGCGGGTGTTCAACCCTTTTAGGGTTGGTCAATAGTCATTGGTGCATTGGTCATTGGTACATCGGCCATCAGTCCATCGGTTTCACCGATAGTAAGAAGGTTGAACCCCTTTCGGGGTTCTGAATTAAATTGTTCTTCTTGAAAAATTATTGGGAAAAGTAAAAAGGCAATCCCGATTAAAATTTAACACCAATACCTAAAGAGATGGTATAACCCATTTTGTATTTTAACAATGGATTGTCGTATTGAGATTTCTCTACATTCGATACATTTTGGTCAACACGCGGTGCCGGACCTTTTGATGCATCCACATTCATGGTAATATCATCGTACTTGCCATTTCCATTATTATCTTGATAGAATATCAAATCCTGAGCTAGGAGATCATTAATACCGAATTTAAGTTCGTAGTGTTTGAAAAATGTTTTTGAAATAGAAAGGTCAACAACAGTTCTTGGGTTTTCCCATAAATCTGGAACCAAACCATTCTTTTCACGTACAAAGGCAATTCTTCTTCCTACTCGGTTAACAAAGATGGCAGCGGCTAAAGTTGATTTTGGATTGTAGTACTGGAAACTTGCATTGATAATATAAGGAGATTGACCTTGTAAAGGGCGGGTACCAAATGCAGTATTGGTCGAACTAATACTATTGTCGAATTTTACTTCTGATTGAATGTAAGCATAATTTACCGTTACGCTAAAGTTACGAAGGGATTTAGTGCCAAATGCTTTATCCAGAAAATCAAAATTCTTTCTGGCCTCAATTTCGAATCCATAATTGGTTGCATTGGTATTGCTTGAGTAGCTTAAAGTAGGGTCACTTCCTTGGTATTCGTTAACTTGTTCAATAGCGTTGGTAAAGTCTTTATAGAATAAAGAGAAGGATAAAATTTGTGCTTCTCCGGGGTATAATTCAAATCGGAAATCGTAGTTGTTGATTTTGGTACGAACCAAATTTGGGTTTCCTGTAACAACCGTATTGTAGTTGAAGTCATAAAACGAAAATGGCGCAAGTTCTCTGAATTCAGGTCGTGCTAACGTTTGGCTTGCGGATAAACGCAGATTGATTTTTTCGGTTAATTCGTAAGTAAAATTAACGGAAGGTAAAAAGTCCGTAAAGGTAGTATCTACATTTACAGGTTCGCCGGTGGTACCTAACGAATTTACTTTTTGGTTATAGCTTTCCATCCTTACGCCGTATGATACACGAATTCTGCTGAATAAGCGTTGGTCGAACATGGCATAAGCAGAAGTTAAATGAGAATTTGCATCGTATACATCTTGCGGATTGATTCGCTCATCAATATAAAAAGTATCTTGTGCCAGGTTATTGGATTGAAATATCTGATCCGGATTTTGTGCCACAAAAGTTTGGTAATTGTATTTGCTCGACGAATTAACAACTGTTTTTAACTTATAACCAAAAGCACGTACTTGAAAATCGCGTTCGCGTACTTGGTAGAAAGCCCCCGTTTTCAATTCGGTTTTTACCTTTTTTCCGGAAAGAAACTCAAGAGGTAATTGAAAGTCGGCACCGGCGCTTTGGATATTTTCTTTCAGATCCTGGTAAAATCTACCGGTTTGGGTGATATCGATATTCGGACCGATTTGTACCGCGTAATCGTAGTATTTTTGGGTAAACTCATCCAAAGAAGTTCTGGTAGATACCCTTTTAAAATCAGGCATGGTGCGGTGGATATTATTGTTATTTAATACCCATTTCATTTTCAATTTAATTTCGGTGAAGTAATGATCGCCAATAATCTGGTTGCTTAACAAACGATTATCCTGGTACATAAAATAACGGTTTTGAACCAATGGAAAGGTAGCAATATCCAATAAATCATCGAAGCCACTACGGGTAATAGTTTGGTCTTCCGTATTTACTGTATAGGCATTTTTGATTGAAATTTTGTGGTTATTACCAATCTTCCATCCTGCATTTAACATGGCTCCTGAAAGTACTTCTTGTTTGTAAACCGTATCGTTGTATTGACGCTGATACTGGTTTTCTTCCACATTCATGTTCTTCTGGAATTTATTTCGTTGAACAGGCGTAGTACGATAACTTTTGCTTCTCGATAAAGAGAAGATAAAACCGGCTTGATGAACCTTGTTAAATTTATAATTGGTTCCTCCGGACAATTGAAAAGAGGTATTTATTGGGGTGGAAGCAATTTCATTCATCGCCCATGAATCGTTAAACTTTTTACTTGCATCCAGTTTTTCAGCACCTGTCGATGATTCGTAAGCTAATCTTGCCGGAATTCCTTCAGGCAATGCCCTAGTACCATTATCAACTCCAAAAAAATTGGTTGACCCGGGTGTGTTTTCTAAACTAGGTTTAAAGGTGGTTATACTATGGATGCTTGCACCAACAGAGGCAGATAGAAATGTCTTATCCGGTATGTCCTTGGTATTGATGGTAATTACACCTCCGGCAAAATCAGCCGGTAAATCTGCAGAGGCAGTTTTGGTAATAACCATATTATCCAACATATTAGAAGGGAAAATATCAAATGAAAATGCCTTGCGGTCCGATTCTGTACTAGGTAAAGGAGCACCGTTAATATAGGCAGTATTGTATCTGTCGTTTAAACCGCGAATAATGGCAAATTTGTTATCCTGGATGGAAGTTCCGCTGATACGTTTCATCACATCTCCGGTTGTAGCATCGGGTGTTTTCTTAATTAAATCAGCTGAAATACCATCTGAAATGGAAATATTTTTCTTCTGTTGGATCATCAAAGCAGAAGCTGTTTCTTTCTTCACTTCAGCAGAAATCACAACTTCGTTCAATTCTTTGGTTGAAGGTTCAATACCGGCATCTAATGTAGTAACATCGTTCGCCTTTACCTGAACACCTTGTATTATCTTCTTCTGATAAGAAATATAACTAATTACAATATTGTATGAACCCGGATTTAATCCGTTGATTGCAAACTTACCTTCAAAATCAGTAACCGTTCCAATGGAAGTTCCTTCAATGGAAACGGAAACACCTATTAATTCTTCTCCTGTTTTCTTATCGATAACTTTACCCATAATCTTTCCGGTGCTCGCAGGAGCTGCCATTAAATTAAATGTGGCAAGTATTAAAACAACTAAAGTTAAAAACTTATTTATATCCTTATTTTTCACGGCACAAACTTACCACACACCCGTTTACCGGAGGTTAATCGAAGGTTATAATTAAATTACCCTATTATCAATCTAATGTTAAGTTAACGTTAACCCACACCATTAACTTACCAGTTTAAACGTATTTTCAGGCACTTCATCCAATTTAAGGACTAGCAACCCATCGAGGGAATTACTAAAATCCGGGTCGACATTAAAAGCGATGATTTTGGCATTTTGAGATAAATATTTTTTTATCAAAACCGGAACTTTTGAATGGGATGGTTCAATATCTGATATCAACGAATCAATCAGTCGAATATCATTTATTTCCGTTTCGGCCAGAGATTTGGTTTCTCCATGTGCGGCATATTTGAACTTTTTTCTTGGCGTTACAGAGCCCGCTAATGTCTCATCGAAATGGTGTTTGAGAATAAAATTAACCATTATTTCTTTCGACAACTTTTTATAGTTATTGCTGATACTTACCGGACCAATCAAATACTTAACTTTAGGATTGTCCTTAATATATTCATTGATACCCTTCCAAAGCAGCATCAAAGGATATGGGCTGCGTTGGTATTCTTTAACAATAAAGGAGCGCCCAAGTTCAAGCGAAGATTTTAATACCGGATTAAATTCTTTGTTGAACTTAAAAAGACGGTTTAAGTAAAATCCTTTCTTTTTATACTTTGCAAATAGTTCGGGTCCATTACCAATTCGATAAGCTCCTACAATACAATTGTTCATATTATCCCAAACAAAAAGGTGTTTATAGGTAATATCGTATTCGTCGGTATCGAAGCTATTACCGGTTCCTTCACCTACCTCTCTGAATGTAATTTCTCTCAAACGGGCAATTTCATGCAATACATTTGGAATCTCAGTAGCATCGGCTAACAACACACTAAATTCATTGTGGTCGGCTAACAATCCATTTCCCCCTTTAACTTTTAATACTTCCCGGGCCAGAATTTCGGATGTAACCGGTGAAGAAATTTCTTTTCCTTCTTTTTCCTTTTTCAAAGATGCAGTAAAAAATGGTTTTACATCCAAAGAAGAACCAAGCGAATAGGTTTTAGCCCTGAGGAATCGCATCAATTGATCGTTATCCTTGAATAGTTTTAAGGTTTGGGTTGAAATAGGTTTGCCAATGCGAACTTGTATGGTTTGCGTTTTATTGAACAATTCAGAGGGTAACTTTGCAGTACGCAACTTTGGATTTATCATTCCAAGCAGGTTAAAAAGCAAACTGTTGTTACCCGAAAAATAAACCGGAACCACACGAACTTTGGAACGGGTAATTAATTTGCCAACCACCGGATGCCACATTTTATCGGAAACACGCATCTTTTTCCATTTGAAGGCCGATACTTCTCCTGCAGGAAAAATACCAACCGGAACCTCATTCATCAATAAATGTAAGGCGTTTTTCATGCCTTTAATATTCATGCCGTTTATATCTTGTTTGGCAAACGGATCAACAGCAATGATATTGGTTTCTATTTCCGGAAATTGCTGCAACATATAATTCACCATCACTTTAAAGTCAGGTCGTGCTTTTAATAAAAGCGACATCAGAATTAACCCATCAATTCCTCCATAAGGATGATTGGCAATTACAATAAACGGACCGTCTTGTGGAATATTCCGAAGATCTTCGGCAGGCAAATGGTATTTTATTTTTAACTGACTTAAAATGGAATCCACAAAATCGACCGGAGTTTGTTTCGACGACTTTTTATAAATGGCAGTGATTTTGTCGAGTTGCAAAAGTTTCATGATGCCTTTGACTACCACTTCCGACTGCACTTTATCCAATAGCAATAGATTCTTGATATCCTCTTCTGAAATTTGTGCATCCTTCCTGTTCATGTTGCGAAATTCAGTTTACAATATCAACATAAAGTTAATGGGGTGTTAAGAAATGAGTAAAGGAGTGAATGATTGGATGAATGAATGATTGGATGAGTTCTAAGAAGATTTTGTATGGATTTGGGTTTTGATTGTTTGGGTGATGCAGGTGTCTGAGGTTCTCGAAGACAGCCGGACTAAAGAAATGAGTAAAGGAGTGAATGAGTAAATGTTGCAAATCCCGCGCGATAAAGACAAGGAGGTACAACGTAGTTTTTACATGCGGGAAGTAAATATGGCCACGTCGCGAACCTTGTCTGGAGAATTCTAAAGAAGTAATTTACAGTTTTCAGATAGCTACAATCACCCTATCGATAAATGCAAAGAAATTACCAAGTAGCTTTCAAACGAATAATGAGCGCAAAGTTTATTAAATAAGTTCTCGTTTGGCATGAAACCAAGAAGTTGATGAAGGCTGAGGAATCACAGTTCACGGTTAACTAATCACTGACCCCTAATTACTAACACCCTTTTTATAGCCACAGATTATATAAAAGTAAGCACTCGGTTGGCATACAGTCAAAACTCGCGCATTTAATTTGTTGAAAATTTACCAATGACTTCTGACCAATGACATTTGAAGAATCCCAACTTAAAAATATAAGTTTTATTTAAAGGAGACTTAGTACCAAAACACCCAGTACTAAAACACTTCTCCTCTTCCCTCTATTAGCATTGTTATAACAATTAATTGTTATTGGCTTAATACCATAACTTGTTCTTTGCATGCGATTAAAAAAATTGCATGGATAAGAGAAAAGTAGAGTTGGTGGTAATTTCGGATGTACATCTTGGAACTTTTGGTTGTCATGCCAATGCATTAAACAATTACTTGAAATCCATTAAACCCGGTATCTTAATTTTAAACGGCGATATAATTGATATCTGGCAATTCAGGAAAAGGTATTGGCCACAATCCCATATGAAAGTGGTTCAACGCATATTTAAACTGTTGAGTACGGGAACCAAAATGTATTACCTCACCGGAAACCACGATGAAATGCTTAGGAAGTTTGCTGATTTTAAAATTGGGAATATAGAAATCCTTAACAAACTGGTGCTTAATCTGGATGGTAAAAAAGCATGGTTCTTTCATGGAGATGTTTTTGATGTGACCATGAAGAACAGTAAATGGCTCGCTAAACTTGGCGGAATCGGATACGATATACTTATCATGATTAATAGCATGGTAAATTTTATTTTAAAGACATTTGGAAGAGAAAAAGTTTCCTTCTCTAAACGCATCAAACAATCGGTAAAACAAGCTGTAAAATTTATTGATGATTTTGAATCCACAGCCATTGATATTGCAATCGAAAATCAATTTGATTATGTGGCATGCGGACATATCCATCAACCACAAATACGGATAGCACAAACTGCTAAAGGATCTGTAACCTATCTCAATTCGGGCGACTGGATTGAAAATCTCACATCACTGGAATACCATAAAGGCAAATGGTCGATATACCAACATGTGTTAAATGAAAAAGAAGAGCAGGATGATGAATTGAATGTAGCTATTCCCGACAATGCCATGTTGTTTCAATCTATTACCAAACATATTTAGTTTATACCAATGAAAATTCTGTATGCCATACAAGCTACGGGTAACGGACACTTGAGCCGTGCCAGAGAAATCATTCCCCATTTGATGGAATATGGACAGGTAGAATTATTGGTAAGCGGACGACAAGCCGAAATCAGTTTGCCTTGGATGGTACAATACCGAAAAAAGGGATTGAGTTATACATTTGGTAAACATGGAGGGATTGATATTTTGGATAGTATTAAACACTTGCATTTGATTCAACTTGCAAGGGATATTCAAACTTTTCCGGTTCATCAATATGATTTGGTGATCAACGATTTTGAGCCGGTAAGTGCATGGTCGTGTAAAGTAAAGCATAAAACTTGCATCGCACTGAGCCATCAATCGGCGTATTTATCCAATAAAACACCACGACCGGAGAAGAAAGATAATTTTGCCGAATGGGTATTCAGAAATTATGCTCCCTCCACTTTCCATTATGGATTTCATTTTAAAGCATTTGATGAAAATATTTATACTCCCGTTATCCGAAAAGAAATAAGGGAACTTGAAACCAGTAACCGCGACCATATAACGGTTTACCTTCCCGCACATGCAGATGAAGTACTCATTCCACATTTCGAAAAGATTAAAGAAGTAAAGTGGGAAGTGTTTTCAAAGCACACCAAGCAAGCATACAAAAAAGGCCATATATCAATTTCTCCCGTAAACAACGAAGGCTTTATTCAAAGCATGGCAACTGGAGATGGGGTGATAACTGCAGGCGGATTTGAAAGTGTGGCCGAAGCCATTCATTTGCGAAAAAAAGTAATGGTAATTCCGATGACCAACCAATATGAACAACAGTGCAATGCAGTTGCCGCACGGGATATTGGTGTAACCATGGTAAAAACTATTGATTCAAAATTCCCTGATAAAATAAAAACATGGTTAAACTATAGTTTGCCTCCAAAAATTTATTATCCGGATATTACGGGAGAGATAATTGGAGAAGTTGTAAGGAAGCATAAGGACAATAATGTAACTAAGTAACTCCGTAATTACGCAATTAAATAGTTATTCTCTTCCTTTTATAATCGCCTCCACTGCCGTTGGATCCAACAAAGTAGAAGTATCACCAAGGTTTGAAAAATCACCTTCCGCTATTTTGCGTAAAATACGACGCATGATTTTGCCCGAACGTGTTTTGGGCAAATGAGCCACCAATTGAATTTTATCCGGTTTGGCAAATGAACCCAATTTATTGCTTACGGATAATCGAATTTCAGTTTTGATTTCTTCTTCTGTTAAATTGGAATGGCTGCAAATTACAAAAGCATATACGCCTTGTCCTTTTACATCGTGCGGATATCCAACTACTGCACTTTCTACCACAACGCCATGTTCGTTGATGGCATCTTCCATTTCTCCGGTTCCGATGCGATGCCCGGAAACATTGATTACATCATCCACTCGGCCGGTTATGCGATAATATCCGTCTTCGTCTCTTTTGCAACCATCTCCCGTAAAATAATAACCCGGATAGGTTGTAAAATACGTTTGTTTAAATCGCTCGTGATCGCCATAAACGGTTCTGGCCATTCCGGGCCAAGGGGTTTTAATACAAAGATTTCCTTCAACCCCATTGCCAGTAATTTCTTTGCCTTTCTCGTCTAACAAAACAGGATTTACACCCGGTAAAGGCAAGGTTACAAAAGCAGGTTTCAATTTGGTAATACCGGCAAGTGGAGAAATCATAATTCCTCCCGTTTCGGTTTGCCACCATGTATCTACAATCGGACAATTTCCTTTTCCAACATTTTGATGATACCATTCCCAAGCTTCTTCGTTTATAGGTTCGCCAACGGTTCCCAAAACTTTTAACGAGGAAAGATTTTTTCCTTCAAACCAGGTTTCTCCTTGCAATTCAAGCGAACGAATGGCAGTAGGTGCAGTATAAAAATGGGTAATCTGATGTTTATCAATCATCTCCCAAAACCTCCCAGGGTCTGGGTAATTCGGAATACCTTCAAACATAACGGTTGTTGCGCCATTCAATAAGGCGCCATACACAATATAGCTATGTCCGGTTACCCAACCAATATCTGCGGTACAACAAAAAATATCGCCTCCTTGGTATTGAAAAACATTTTTAAAAGTATAAGCCACATACACCATATACCCGGCTGTTGTATGTAAAACTCCTTTTGGTTTTCCTGTAGATCCGGAGGTATACAAAATAAACAACGGGTCTTCCGAATCCATCCAAGCCGCTTCAGGAGATACTGTAACACGAGTTAGTTCATCATGCCACCAACTATCCATTTCTTCTTGCATCAAAATATCAAAACCTCGGTTGTTGTAAACTATACATTTTTCGATAGTTGAACAATTTTTGAGTGCTTCGTCAACAATTGGTTTTAGTTCAATTTTTTTATCCCCTCTAAACATGCCATCTGCAGTAATAATCATTTTACAACTTGCATCATTTATTCGGTCGGAAAGCGATTGTGCCGAGAATCCTGCAAAAACAACTGAATGCACCGCTCCAATCCTAGCGCAAGCCAACATAGCAACAACTGCTTCTGGAGCCATTGGCATATAAATACAAACCCTATCGCCTTTCGATATGTTATTGCGAACCAATACACCCGAAAAATCAACCACCATTTTATGCAATTGCGAATAAGTAATTGCTCTGTGTGTTTCTGTTGGATTATTGGGTTCCCATAAAATGGCAGTTTGGTTTCCTTTAACAGCCAAATGTCTATCGATACAATTCTCGGTAATATTTAACTTACCGTTTTCGAACCAAGTTACCTTGGCCGAATTAAAGTCCCAACGAAGGGTTTGGTCCCATTTCTGTTTCCATTGAAAGGTGGAGGCAATACTTTCCCAGAAAGCTTCAGGATTGCTTATACTATTCTTATACTCTTTTTTATAGGATGTAAAATCTTTAATTACCGGTACCATTATTTTTAACTTGTAATGTCGAATATAAACAATGTTAAATAATTTGAAGTTTCCACGTTGCCTATTTCGATGAAACCCCCATATTTGCACCACAATTTGAAAACCAAACAAAACACGATATGAGCAAAATAAAAGTAGCAAATCCGGTAGTAGAATTAGATGGCGACGAAATGACCCGCATTATCTGGAAATTTATCAAAGACAAATTGATTCTTCCTTATTTGGAATTAGATATAAAATATTATGACTTGGGCATGGAATCACGTGATGCTACCAACGACCAAATTACCATTGATGCAGCAGAGGCGATTAAAAAATACAATGTTGGTATTAAATGCGCCACCATTACGCCTGATGAAGCCCGTGTTACTGAGTTTAAATTGAAACAAATGTGGAAATCGCCAAACGGAACAATCCGTAATATTTTGGATGGTACTGTTTTTCGCGAACCAATTGTATGTAAAAATGTACCGCGTTTGGTTCCAAACTGGACCGCACCAATTTGTATCGGACGACATGCGTTTGGCGACCAATACCGTGCAACCGATTTTGTTACCAAAGGAAAAGGCAAATTAACTGTTTCATTTACTCCTGAAGATGGAAGTGCTCCTCAGTCGTTTGAAGTATATAACTTTAAAGGAGATGGCGTGGCATTAGCCATGTACAATACCGACGAATCAATAAAAGGATTTGCACATTCGTGTTTCAATACCGCATTGGCTAAAGGCTGGCCTTTATATCTTTCAACTAAAAACACCATCCTGAAAAAATACGATGGAAGATTCAAAGATATTTTTGAAGATATTTACCAATCGGATTACAAAACAAAGTTTATTGAAAAAGGAATTGTTTACGAACACCGCTTAATCGATGATATGGTTGCAAGTGCACTAAAATGGAATGGAAATTTTGTTTGGGCTTGTAAAAATTACGATGGCGATGTACAAAGTGATACCGTAGCGCAAGGATTTGGTTCATTGGGATTGATGACTTCCACTTTGGTTACTCCGGATGGTAAAACCATGGAAGCAGAAGCAGCACACGGAACGGTTACGCGTCATTACAGAGACCATCAGGCAGGAAAACCTACATCAACCAATCCAATCGCTTCTATTTTTGCCTGGACACGCGGATTAGAATTTAGAGGTAAACTGGATGGAAATACCGAACTGGTAAATTTTTGCAAAGCCCTTGAAGAAGTATGTGTTGAAACGGTGGAAAGCGGAAAAATGACCAAGGATTTAGCGGTTTGTATCCATGGAAACAAAGTAAAATTGGGCGAACATTATTTAAACACAGAGGATTTTCTGGATGCGTTGGATGTGAATTTGAAGGCGAAATTGGCATAGGGACAGGTCGCGACCTGTCCGTACGGGGAAATATGTATATTTGATTCAGATGATTCGCAAAATATACGACAAAAATTGGCTTTGGGTGGATGTAATCAATCCCGATGAGGCAGAATTAAATGAGTTAGCGGTTACCTATAATTTGCATCCGGCAGCAGTGCAGGATTGCATGCAACATGGCCATCTACCCAAATACGAATTAATTGGCGATACCCATTTTATTATTGCACGATACTATGATATCAGTTCCGGTAAAAACGCCGATAGCATCGAAAAAATTAGCCGTAAACTGGCCGTATTTTGTAACAGCAAATTATTAATAACTATCCATCGAAGCGATGTAGATCCCAACCACGATATTTTTTTAAATTTTGAAACCTTAGGTGTTTTTGATCAATTATACCGCATGATTCGGTTTGTATTAATCACCTTTGAAGATCCAATGTACAAATTAGATAAGGACATTGATTTTTATGAATCGCGCATTTTTCTCAAGAAAAAAATTCCGGATTTATTAAAGAGTTTGTACATTATTAAACGCAGAAGTTATGGTATTCGCAAACTCATGAACCTAACCAAAGAAACCATTGAGAAGTTGGCAATAAATAGTGACCAATCCGTTTATTACCAAGACATGAAGGATAGTTATACAAAAATCGACACCACTATTGAAGAGGTGTATGATAGTATACAAAGCTTGTTGAATATTTATATTTCTCTCTCATCGCAGCGTACCAACGAAGTGATGCGTGTATTAACGGTTTTTTCCGCTTTCTTTTTACCCCTTACTTTTTTGGTTGGTGTTTATGGTATGAATTTTCATTTCATGCCCGAACTTGATATCCCTATTGCCTATCCTATTGTTTGGGGTATAATGGTAGTTTGTACCTTATCCATTTATACGTGGTTTAAGCGTAAAGGGTGGATTTAGAAAAGTGTTGAAGTGTTGCCCGCCTTCGCTAAAGCTACGGTGGACGAGTGTTGAAGTGTTGAAGTGTTGAGGTGTTAAGGTGTTGAAGACTGCTGGATTGACATACTTCTCATAAATTAGGGTTACACCATACCACCTAAAATCCTATCATGGATTAAATATCGGTAGAATAATTAATGACGAGTATTTGAATCCCGCTAGAGATTTAACATCGGTAGAAATTAGATGAAAGGAATCCAAATCCCTTCAGGGATTAAATATCGGTAGAAGAAAATTAACGTATTACATCCAAATCCCGTTAGGGATTTAATATTGGTAGAAATTATTATAAACCAATAACAAAGTCATTTTAAAGCGTGAAAAATCATTTTCGGCCTTTGTTAAAGCAGCTACGGCAACGGGCTTCATAGCTATCGTGTTCTCCCAGCATAACCAACGAATCTTCTTCCGTTTTACGGTATGTATGTGTAGCTATATCACCACAAACCATGCAAACGGCATTTACTTTGGTAACAAATTCGGCAATTGACATTAGTTTGGGCATTGGTCCGAAGGGTTTGCCCAGATAATCCATGTCCAATCCTGCAATCACAACCCGTACACCTTTGTTGGCAAGTGTTTCGCATACATAAACAATTTCATCATCGAAAAACTGTGCTTCGTCGATTCCGATTACATCGGCTTCATTGTGGAGTAAAAGTATATTTAGGGAAGATTTTACCGGTGTAGATGCAATGCTGGTGGCATTATGGGAAACTATATCGCTTTGGTGGTAACGTACTTCCATTTCGGGCTTAAATATTTCGACCTTGAGGTTAGCTATACGGGCGCGTTTGAGCCTGCGGATGAGTTCTTCGGTTTTGCCTGAAAACATCGAACCACAGATTACTTCAATCCAGCCTTTTTTCTCCTGTGTAGTTAAACGTGGTTCCAAAAACATATGTGTAAAAATACATGCTTTTTTGATTCCTTTTCTTTTGCAACTTTGTAAAAACAGAAATAGTTATGAATCAACAGGAAGTAATGCAAAAAGTTAAAGAGCTTGCCGGACTCATTCAGCAAAGCAATCACCCGTCGAATACATTGGATATTGCGTTGTTAAAGAACCGCTGCATCGATCTGTATGAGCATATTCAGATTCTGGTGCCGAATTATGTGAAGGAAGAAGCGCCTGTTGAAATGAAACCAATAATAGAGGAACAACGAAATCTACATGAAGTATCCATAGAGGCAATTAAAGAAGAAGAGATTGATGAGATTCAGGTTATAACTGAGGAAGCACCAAATAGTATAATTGAGCCTGATTTACCGGTTTCGGAGCCGGAAATCACAGAAGTACATAAAGAGCAACCTATAATGCAGGAAGTGTTGTTGCATGCATCCATATCAAAAACGGAAGAACAGTCGATACACGAAAAAATAAGCAGTTCGGGATTGAAAAATGATTTGAAAGAGAAGTTACAGCTTAAAGTGGAGAGTTTAAAATCAGCCATTACACTGAACAAAAAGATTGCCTTCGTAAATCAGTTGTTCATGGAAAATACAGTTGAGTATGCAAAGGCAATCGATCGGTTAAATGCGGCATCTACGTTAGAAGAATCGATGTTGTATTTTGGCGAATTGAAACATACCTACTCATGGGACAATGAAAATGAATTGGTAAAGGAATTAAGGCAATTGATAGAAAAGAGATTTAACGGTTAAGGTTTCTTTTGGCAAACATCTGTGAAATCCCTAATGAGTTTAAAAGCCTCATTATATTTTGAAAAAGTAACAGCTTCCGGAGTATCAAACACATCATGGTAAGCTTTGTATTCGCCCATCAGATAAAAGAAGAAAGCCTTAACACCTTTCTCCGAAAAATAATAATGGTCGCTGTTTTGGGCTTTCCCCCTGGATTGGATAATGGGCAAATAATCTCCGTTTAAATTAACGAGTTGCAAATCCTGAAATTCTTTCGGAAATAAAGTTGCATTAACCACAGTCATGCCTTTATCTCCTGTTCCCATCAAGTCGAGGTTCATGAGTAAACTAATATTACCCAATGGAAAATAAGGATGTTCGGTATAATAATAGGAGCCAAACAATCCGGCTTCTTCTCCGGTAAAAGCCATAAAACAAATGGTGTATTTAGGAGGATTTGCTGTGTAATATTTTGCTAGGTCGAGCATCATGGCAACCCCACTTGCGTTATCGTTTGCTCCAGGAAAAATAGCCCATGATCCCATCATACCTAAATGGTCATAATGGGCAGAAAAAACGATTACTGAATCGGGTTGCGCACTTCCTTTTATATAACCGATTACATTTTTTCCATTATAGGAACGAACTTCGGGTACTACCTGGATATTGATTTTTGTAGGTATGTTTTTATAAACTCCGGATAACATATAAATATTTGGAAACTTATCATAATCCATTGCCACACTCCAGGTTAATTTTGTTTGGTTGTAATGAATGATACCTCTTGATTTGTAAAAATTCTCCTTGATTTTTTGTAAGCGATCAGGATACTTTAAGGATTGTTTTGTTGCAATATTTAATACGATCATGCAATGGGAGAATCCTGATTTTTCGAACTGGCGAAAGGAGGAGGGATTATCAATCAAAGCCGAATCAACATATAATAAATCAAATACACCTTTAATGGATGGGCATCCCGGACTGATGATAAACTCATCTCCCGGAATCAGTTCTGTATCATCCAGTTTTATGGTAACTTCATATGGATAAGCAATAACAGGATAACCGATGGGTTGAAAATAATCGGGACCATAGGATTTTAATCCGGATTTACGGAACTCTCCTGCAATATAATTAGCAGCTTTATTCGCCCCATCTTTTACATAACCTCTTCCGGCAAAATCTTCAGAGCAAAGCACATTTAGCACTTCACGGGCATAATCCGGATTTTGTGCGTTTGCAACTATTTGAAAGCACACAAAAACAAGTAATTGTAGTGCTCGTTTCATCTGTTAGCTTTGGTGTAAACTAAAAGAATAGGTTTCCATAATCAGGTTAGCAAGCATTTTTCTGCAAGCATCATCCACTTGCATTTTAGCTTCTTCTTCAGTGGTAGCTTCAATTTCGAGTTGGATATGTTTACCAATACGAACATTAGAAATTTTATCGTGTCCCAGGTTTTTCATGCTTCCTGTAACTGCTTTCCCTTGCGGGTCTAATAATGCTTTTTGTGGCATTATATCTATTTCGGCTATAAATTTCATATGGTTTTCTTTTTATATAGATTCTGTACTAAAGATAATAAAACGTAACAAACAATTGCGATTGCAACCCCTTCATACGTAAAAAGCAATACGCTGACCAGAGAAATTAGGATGAGCAAATAGCGGAATTCATTGCCTTTCCATCCAAAAGATTTGAATTTAAGAGCAAGCAGCGGAATTTCAGAAGTTAAAAGATAGGCTGCAAGTAAAGGGAAGAACTTAAGAAAATATTCGTGTTCAAATACTTTTGCCAAACCTAAACTGCTATTTGATAATACAAACGGAATGCTGGCAATAAATATTGCGATTGCAGGAGTCGGGACACCAATAAATGAATCGGTTTGCCTTGTATCGATATTGAATTTGGCCAGTCGCAAACCCGAGAAAACCGGAATTAAAAGCGCAGTATAGGTATTGATGCAAAACCCATCGGTGGCGAAGCATTTTCCTGACATCATATAGAATATCATGCCGGGAGCAACGCCGAAACTAACCATATCGGCAAGCGAGTCAAGCTGTTTGCCCAGTTCTGAATATGCGCCAAGAGCCCGTGCTATAAAGCCATCAAAAAAATCGAGCACTGCCGCGGAAACGATAAAAATAGATGCAGTTTGTAAACGGCCATCCAAGGCAGCGATGATAGCCAAACATCCGAACAATAAATTGAGGGAGGTTAGAAAGTTCGGAATATGTTGTTTGATTTCATTCATGGGATATACTGCAAATAAAGCATTCCTTTATGAGCTTTAAAAAGACAGCACCCCTTATTTTTTCATTTTTAATTCTTATATTTGGGTAAATGCAAAAATCCCTCTTATTCATAACGGTTCTGGTTGTTGTAAATATTTTTGTTTTCGGGCAAAAAAAACCGGCAAATGGCAGAACCAATGAAACATACGCGTGGTTATTTCACACAAATGGAAAACTGGAGCGATTATTTCCTTTATTGAAACCTGCATTTGAAAACAAGAACAATTCGATCAATGTAAGTGTTACAGATGCAAATGGGAACATGTTACAGGTAAATGGTTTAAGAAGCTTATGGTTGAAGGATACTATAATAAAAAACGCTCCGGTAAGGGTTGTTCTTATTCGCGAAACAGGCACCTGGGCTAGTTCTCCAACATATTCAAAAACAGCATTACAGATTTATAGTAAGAAGAACGTGGTAGGAAATCCGGTTTATATAAAAGTGATCACTACCTTGTATTGTAAAAACAAAAAGAAGATTAAAGTTGAAACCGGATTATATGGCAACATTCCGGAAATAGAAATGTTAAGCACCCATTAAATTCATGAATAGATTACAGAGTACCCTTTTAACCCTTATTTATTTTCCGGTATTGCTATTGGCACAACCATCTTTGCAACCAACCTCGGATTCACTGGTAAAAAGATTGAATCAACAGTATCTCCGCGACCGGGCAATGGCAGAGCAAATTAGCAGAGAAAGAAATATTCCGTTGCGAATGAAGGATAAAAACGGAAGAATCAGCGCATTTGCGGGTTTTGATATGTTAGGTGATATGTTATTTGATATAACCGATAATGTGGGTGCTGGAAGAACAATTTCAACCAACAAAGTTTGGCCCGGTGGTATTGTTGGAACTTCCTTAACCGGAAATTTAACAGGGAATCGTTTAGGTGCCTGGGATGGCGGAGCTACCCGTGTTACCCATCAAGAATTAGTCGGAAGGGTTGTTCAAGTTGACGGGTCAACTCAAGTTGATGACCATGCAACACACGTGGCAGGTACCATGATTGGGTCAGGTGTAAGTGCGAATGCAAAAGGCATGTCGTATCAGGCAACTTTGCGTGTATATGATTGGGATAACGATGGATCAGAAATGAGTGCAGCAGCAGCAAATGGAATGCTATTGTCGAATCATTCATACGGAGTAAAAACGGGTTGGTATTTTGATGGTACCAATGATTATTGGATAGGTAATCCTAGTATCAGCAATACAGAGGACTATAAGTTTGGATTTTACGATCAGCGTTCTGCCGAATGGGATAATATCGTAGCAACAAATCCTTATTACCTTATTGTTAAATCGGCCGGAAACGATCGTGGCGATAACAAAACCCAAACCAATTGGTTTTATGCCAATGGTAGCCCCGGTGTTGGCACACCGCCACCTGCGGATGGACAATACGATTGTATATCCACTTATAGTGGAGCGAAAAATATACTTACAGTTGGTGCAGTAAATAAAATTGGAAATAGCAATACCAACAATGGCTATACACAGGCTTCGGATGTGGTGATGAGTAGTTTCAGTGGTTGGGGACCGATGGATGATGGTCGGATTAAACCGGATGTAGTTGGATGCGGAGTAGGAGTTTACTCGAGTACTGCTGTTAGCAATACATCTTATAATACCTACCAGGGTACTTCGATGTCATCACCCAATGTATGTGGATCCTTACTGTTGGTGCAACAACATTATTTCAACCTGAAAAATGTATTTATGCGTGCTTCCACCTTAAAAGGTTTGGCTATACATACGGCTGATGAGGCAGGCAACAGCGGGCCGGATTATAAATTCGGTTGGGGATTGGTAAATATTGCGAAGGCAGTGCAAGTAATTACCGATTCTGTTTCCAATCAAATTCAGGAAAAATCCCTTACCAATACCAAAACGTATAGCCAGAATATTTCTTCTTCCGGGGTAAGTCCTTTGAGGGTAACAATATGTTGGACAGACCCGGCCGGCACACCGGTAAATCCTTCTCTTGATCCTGGAAACAGAATGTTGGTGAACGATTTGGATATTCGTTTGACGAGGCTATCTGACAATACAGTGTTTTTCCCTTACATTCTTGATAAAGCCAATCCGGCTGCAGTTGCTACAACCGGTAATAATATTGTAGACAATGTAGAGCAAATTTATCTGGCAGCTCCTCAAGCCGGAACTTATTCTGTTGTGGTTTCTCATAAAGGTACGCTGGTCGGTACACAAAACTTTTCGCTTATTGTTAGTGGGTTAATGGGATTTCCCGTTGCAGGGTTTTCTGCGAGCACAAGAAGTGTTTGTACCGGTAGTCAGGTAACCTTTACCGACAATTCATCCGGTTCACCAACAAACAGAACCTGGTATTTTCCCGGAGGATTTCCTACTACTTCTACGGCTGCGGCACCGGTTGTAACGTATTCAAATGCAGGAAAATTTCCTGTTTCGTTGGTGGTTAGCAATGCGCTAGGTAAAGATTCCGTTTACTCGGTAAATTATATTACAGCAGGTGGCATTACCTTACCTTTTTCTGAAACTTTTGAAACCAATTCAGCTTCACGAAGCTCATGGACAATCGATAATCCAAATAACGATACTACTTGGAGACTTGCTACGATTAAAGGAACCAGTCCGGGAAACCAGGCTTATTGCATGCCATTTTTCAACTATACCAATATCGGCAGGAGAGACGGATTAATTACACCTGCAATTAGTTTAAAAGGATATTCGAGTGCTAATTTAACTTTTATGCATGCATATGCCAAAGATCCAACTTCGGCATCCGATTCCTTGGTAATTTGGGTTTCTACCAATTGTGGAACAGCATGGACAAGGCTTTTATCCAAAGGTGAAAATGGAACCGGTAATTTAAGTACAGTTCCGGATAATTCGAATGAATTTATTCCCGACTCTGCACAAAAATGGTGTACAGGAGCTAATCTTAATTGCATCACCTTAAATTTGAATGCCTATGTTGGGTTGAATAATGTAAAGTTAAAATTTGAAGGATATAACCGGTATAGCAATAATCTATTTATTGATAATGTTGAAATAAATGGAACAGCATTATTACCGGTTGCAAATTTTTATGCATCCAAAACTACCGCCTGTGTTGGGGAATCTATTTCATTTTATGATTCAACCATTAATATAGGAACCGCATGGCAATGGACATTTAACGGTGCAGGAACAACCAGTTCATCTGTTCAAAATCCTTCAGGTATCGTATACAATAGTCCGGGAATGTATACCGTAAAACTAAAAGTAACGAATAGTACCGGTTCGGATAGCATCACAAAGGTGAATTATATTACGGTACTTGCAAATCCGAATAAACCGACTATCAGTACAGATAAAAACCCAAGTATATGCACCGGAGATTCAGTTATGTTAACGTGTGATTCTCCTGCAATAGCTTACCAATGGAGATTAGCAGGCAGTAAAATTCCGGGTGCAATATCGAATCTGTTTAAAGCAGACGCAACCGGAGTTTATTCAGTTGAAATTACAGATGCCGGTGGATGTATGGCGCAGTCTGATCCCAAAAATGTGGTAGTGAATACTTATCCGCTTAAACCAACTATTACATCTGATCTTACTTCAAGTTTTATGTGTACTGGCGGTACCGCGACATTAACTTCTTCTTTGTCTTCAGGAAACCAATGGTACAGAAATGATAATGTATTGAATGGTTCAACTTCAGTTTCGTTTTTGGTTACCGATTCCGGAAAATATAGTGTTCGTGGGATTAATGGAGATTGCGTTGGTACCATGTCGGATTATAAAATTATTAACTTGCTACCATCGCCTACAACATCGCCAATATCTGGACCAGAAAACAGTATAAAAAATGCAATTGAAAATTATAATGTTGGTTTCGCTGTTGGCTCGACTTACAACTGGACATTAACAGGAGGTATTAAAATTTCAGGAGGAAATACCAATTTAATTCAGGTACAATGGACTGCGGCCGGATTAGGTTTGGTGAAGGTACAGGAAACATCGGGTAATGGTTGTAAAGGGCAAAATGTTCAAAAAAGCGTAACCGTTGCAAACAATACCTCTTTGAATGAAGAATTAAACGAAAATGCAATAACCATTTTCCCTAATCCGGTTTCAGAATTGCTTAATTTAAAATTCCAATCGGTAAACAATGAGAATATCGAAATTGGAATAATGAACGTTTTGGGACAAGTTGTGTTTCGCCAAAGTTATCATTCGGTAAAAGGTTGGAATGAAAAAACCATTGCAACAGATTCGTTTTCGGATGGGGTATATTTTCTGGAATTAAAAACAGCGCATGGCAAAATATCACGTCGGTTGATTATTCAGAAATAAAATACGGTTAAGATTTATACCAGTTAAATCAATAAAGGGTTGTTTATGTAATAATTAATGGGATTCTCCGTTTGTGCCATTAAGTTGCCTTGAGGTAAGGTTAGAAATAACAATATGAAAAGATTTTTTAAAATTGCAGTACTCTTGCTTTTTGTTGGAATTTTTGTTTACACGATAGTATTCCTGTATCAAAAATCAGAAGAAAAACCGGTAGTGTTTACTACACAAGAAGCTTCGGTACAAAATATTATTAAGAAGACAGTAGCTACCGGTGCTGTTGTTCCACGAAGAGAAGTAAATATTAAACCCAGGGTATCGGGAATTATTGAAAAACTATTTGTGATTGCAGGAGATGTAGTAAAGAAGGGAGATAAGATTGCCCAAATAAAGATAATTCCGAATATGGTTAATCTAAATGAAGCAGAAAACAGATTGAACCGGTCGAGTTTGCAATTGGAAAACGCTAAAATAGACTTTGAGCGAAACAAGAAATTGTATGAAGGCAAGATGATAGCACTTGCCGAATTTCAACCATTTCAGCTTGCTTATAATAATGCGATAGCAGAACAAAATACGGCAGAGAATAACTTACAATTAATTAAAGAAGGGATAAGCAAATCGTCCGGTAAAGTAACCAATACGATAGTAATATCTACTATAGACGGTATGGTATTAGATGTGCCACTAAAAGAAGGGAGCAGTGTGATTGAAAGCAATACCTTTAACGAAGGTACAACCATTGCCGTTGTAGCGGATATGGGAGAAATGATTTTTGAAGGTAAAGTAGATGAAAGTGAAGTGGGAAAAATAAATGTGGGAATGAACTTGATATTAAAAATAGGGGCAATTGATCAGGAAAAGTTTGATGCGATTCTTGAATACATCGCGCCAAAAGGTGTAAAAGAAAATGGGGCGATTCAATTTTTAATCAAAGCAAAGATGAACCTCAAACCTGGTTCATTTATCCGCGCCGGTTATAGTGCAACAGCAGATATTGTACTGGATAAAAGAGACAGTGTATTGTCGGTATCCGAATCGTTGATACAATTTGAAGGAGAAGATAAACCGTATGTGGAAATAGAAACCGAACCACAAACCTATCGGAGGAGTTATGTAAAACTTGGGTTATCGGATGGCATTAATACTGAGATTTTGTCCGGTATTAATAAAGGGGATAAGATAAAGGATCCAAATAGTTCGGTGAATGAAACGGAACAACATGCGTCGGATTAACACGTAGGGACAGGTCGCGACCTGTCCTTACTAAAGGTCGCGACCTGTCCCTACGAAATTTTATGTATATTAGCGTTACTATGAAACACACCCGAAAAGGGAATCGCATGCAATCGTATGATTATTCCAAAGACAACCTCTATTTTATAACATCCAATGTTCAACACCGAAGAAAAATTTTCGGAAAAATTAAGGATGGTCGAATGATTTTAAACGAATATGGAATAATTGCCGAACAACAATGGCATTGGCTTGGTGAACAATATTCATATTTGGTTTTGCATCCGTTTGTTGTAATGCCGGATCATGTGCATGGGATTATTGAAATTAATCGGAATATTTTGGTAGGGATGGGTCACGACCCGTCCCTACGAACCAAAATTAAAACATTATCCGAATTAATGGGGGCATATAAAACATCGGTATCCAAAAAAATTCATTTGTTGGGAAATTTGGATTTCGCTTGGCAACGATCCTTTCACGATAGAATAATTCGTGATGAGAAATCGTTTTTGACGATTACGAAATATATTGAAAATAATCCTGTTAATTATACGTCGTCATAGGGACAGGTCGCGATGTAGGGACAGGTCGCGAGTAGGGACAGGTCGCGACCTGTCCCTACTTCTCGAATCCTTCGAAAATTTCTTCCGGGCTTTTGCCCAAATTTTGTATGGCTAATTTTGCATCTTCTGCTAATTCGCTATTCGGATAGGTATGGATAAACTCCAGGTAAACCTTTCGGGCATTTTCCAAATCGTTCATGCTGTTTTCATAAATATAGCCTTGCAGGAATAATGATTCTTCAGCTATTTTATGTTTTGGATAAGTTTGGCGAATCCGCTGAAACAACTGCAAAGCTTCTTGGTGTTGGGCCATTACATTACAGCGTTGTCCGGCTTTAAATAAAAACTCCGGAGCCAACTCATCATCCGGATATTTTTCAGCAAATCCGATATATTCTTTTTTGAGTTTTTCAATATTTTCCGGACTAAAAATGCTGTCTTTCGATTCCATTTCCCTTATGGTTTTTAGGGATTTTTCTTTTGGTGATTCGCAAGCAACAAAAAACAAAGCTGCAACAAAGATGATAAAGTAATTTTTAAGCATTTCTAATTATTCGAATGGTTTCGCAAGATAAAATTCAGCGGATAAATGTAAAACAATTTTATTAATACTGATTGGTTCTTAATAGAACAAGGGTACAGGCTTCTATGGCTTCGATATGGTTTTGCGACAGAATCATTTCAAATTCCGGATTCTCGGTGCCCGGATTAAAAATTACCCTTATTGGTTTCAGAGCAAGGATACGTTCTTCGTATGCTTTTTGATTGGCAGGATTTAGATAGAGGGTAATGGTATCGAAATTGGTTTCTTCAGGAAAATTATGATGGATAGGAAGATCTTCAATATTCCCGCTTTTGTTGCCATACGGATATACTTCATGACCATATTCTCTTAACATTGTTGTTGCCATGTATGCATATCGTTGTGGGTTAGGAGTGGCACCAACTACCAGCGTTTTTTTCATTTTAGTATTTTAACAATAAACAAGATTAACAACAGGTTGTTTTAAATTCCCAGCAACAATTTGTTTAAGTCCTTGCCTTCAGAAAGCAGTAAGGAAGGATTTTCGAGGCATTCTTTCACTTTCACTAAAAAGCCAACCGACTCCCTACCGTCGATGATGCGATGGTCGTAACTTAACGCAACATACATGATTGGTCGGATAACGATTGCTCCATCTTTAACAACCGCTCTTTCTACAATATTGTGCATGCCAAGAATGGCTGATTGCGGGGCATTGATTATCGGAGTACTTAGCATGGAGCCGAAAACGCCACCATTGGTGATGGTAAAAGTGCCACCGGTCATTTCCTCCAAACTCAGTTTATTTTCTCTTGCTTTACCTGCGAGTTGCAATACTTCTTTTTCGATACCGGCCAGGCTCAAACTTTCCGCATTTCGAATAACAGGTACAACCAAGCCTTTGGGAGCACTTACTGCAATTGAAATATCGCAGTAATCGTGGTAGATAATTTCTTCCCCTTGAATATAAGCATTCACAGCAGGAAATTCTTTTAAAGCAATGGTAACCGCCTTGGTGAAAAAACTCATGAATCCAAGATTTACCCCATGGATTTCCTTAAATAGATTTTTATACTTGGTCCGTAAATCCATGATTGGCTTCATATCTACCTCATTAAAGGTAGTTAACATGGCAGTTTCATTTTTAACGGCAACCAGTCTTTTTGCTACTGTTTTGCGTAAGGAAGTCATTTTAACAGAGCGTTCGTTGCGTGTACTTGATTCGTTATAGGTTACTTTGAGTGTAGCATTTATTGCATCTTCCTTGGTAATCCTTCCATCTTTACCCGTTCCTACGACATTAACCAGGGGAATTCCTTTTTCTGCCAGTATTTTGGCTGCTGCCGGACTTGGAGTACCACTTGCATAGGTATCTTTTTTTACGGAAACGGGTTCTGTAATTTCTTTCTTGGCAGGTTGTTTGGGCTCTTCTTCTTTCGCAGAAGCAGGTTTGGTTGCCGTGGTATCAATTAACGCTATTATTTCGCCAATTTTTATGGTATCCCCTTCCACTCCTTTGGTGGTTAATACACCTGCAGCTTCTGCATTCAATTCAAAAGTAGCCTTATCACTTTCGAGTTCACATAATAATTCGTCCATTTCTACATAATCGCCGGTTTTACGGTTCCAGCGGGCAATAGTAACTTCAGTGATTGACTCTCCAACGGTAGGTACTTTAATTTCTAAGGGCATAAATCTGTTTTAATAGAATGAGGGCAAAGGTAGGCTTCTGTCCTTGTTGGTCAAAATTAAATGTATGGTAATACAACAAACCGTAATATAGGTAAGGTAGAAGGGAGTAAACAGGTAAAAAGAAAACGGCTCCGCAATAGCGAAGCCGTTTTCCATCTACTTACTTAACAACGAAAAATTACTGTTTTACCAGTTTGAGATTCTTTGAACCATTGGCATCTTCAACCGTAACGAAATATTCGCCGGCAGGCAATAGGCTTATATCATAATAAAAGGTGAGTAAACCCATATCAAGATTTTTATAGTCTCTTGTATTTATTAAGTTACCAACGATATCACTAATTTTTATAGTTACTTGATTCAATCCTATGTTTTCGTAGTAAACATTGATTTCATTGCTGCATGGATTAGGAAAAATGGATGCATTTATTTCTTTATTAATGTTGTTAACTGCGGTTTCGCTTTTGTTATTTGTGCCTGTATTACCTTGTTGTGCAAATGCTACGGAGATGGGGAGTAACATGGTTACTATTCCTATCCAATTTTTTATGAAGTGTTTCATAATTTGAGGATTAATTTCCTTACCCAAAGTTCTTATTTTATTTCATAGATATTGTTGACTGTCATCAACAAATAGTATGACTTTTGGCATAAAACAAGGTCTTTTATACCCTACTAAGGAATTTGAAATTAAACCTCCCTGCATCTTATTTACAGGGAGGTTTTAAGCCTAAAATTATCTTTTCAATATTTTAATCGTTTCAAAACCGGAATTAGCTGATAAGGAAAGAAAATATAATCCAGATGGCAGGTGGGAAATATCTAATTGCACCTTATTCGAGCCCTGATCAAGGCTTATTTCCTGCATATTTAAAACCACCTTACCATTCAAATTCAGAAGTTGTAAGTGAACTTTATCGCTGATTTTGCTATTAATATTTACAAAGAGGTTTCCATAATTTGGATTGGGATATGCCATGGCATCCAGCTTTTTGAAAGCATACTCTTGTAGAACCATATTATTTTGAACCGTGATTAAAACGGAATCAAGGTTTTCGCAACCATTTGCATTCACTGCAAACAAATAAATTTTATAGGTACCTAATGTATTAAAAGAACGTACTAAAGGATTAGAGGAAGACGTATCGGCATCCATTGGACCATATTTCCATACATAGTAAATACTTCCTGAAACGTTTGCATGTATCTGCAAGGTGGTTCCTTTTTGGATAACGGTATCCGACATCAGTATTTGTGTAGTAGGTAATGGGGTTATTTGAATCATATCCGTTGCGCTATCCATCCCACATTTATTATAAGCATACAGGGTTACCGTATAGTTGCCGGGAGTGTGGTAGGTATACCAAATATGCGGGAAGAATGTATTTTGATTTTGTGTAATGTAATTGCCATCTCCCATTTTAATAACGATACTATCCGTTTTGGTTGAAAATTGGTCAATCATGATAGGTTCGTATACACAACTTGTATGTTGAACCAAATAGAAATTTGCTACCGGTACAGTGGTATTGGTCAACCAAATTGTTTTGGCTTCAAATGCCGATTGTCCGCAAGAGTTAACAGTTTCGTGCAAGATACTATACCAGCCTGCAGATGCATATTGGTGTTCTACTTTTGGTGTTGTATAGGTATTTCCATCTCCCATATACCATTTATGTTGGGTGATGGTAACGGTTTCATATACTTGGCTGGAAGTTGAATCTGCTTCACAAATTATTTTTTCGCCTGAACAAACCGGTGATGTTGAATTGTAGGTATTTAACATATTGAATCCCGCATAAGATTCGGCTGTAGAAGTAACTACTACATCTTTTTGAATGGTATCGGTAGTACAACAGGATGTATAGATAAGTTTCACCGGATAAATACTGGCAACAGAATAAACTTTTGAAACTCTGGTTTCACCACTTACAGAAGTACCATCATGGAATAACCATTTGAGTTGGTTAGCATTACCAGAGTAAGTATAAAGAATTGCTTTGTTTCCCGGACAAATTGTGCCACTAGGTCCGGCATTTAAATATATCGAAGGAGAACTAACAGGTATAGAATCCGGAACCCTTACTTCTAATAAATAGGAAATGGAATCTTTTACGCCACAACTATTTTCGAAAATGTAAGTAAGGGGATAGTCGCCAATATTTGCAAAAGTTATCATCGTATCCTTTGCATTTAATACAGATCCTCCGGCTATTTTCCATGTGTGTTTTACAATTTCAGTTTGGTATGAACCATTAAAGTAAAAAGGGGTTCCGGTGCAATTAAGATAACGAATTTTATACGTTATAGGGTCGTAACTTTGCGGACTAATACTGGCACTCACACTTGATTTATCTAATAAGGTATCGGTTACCAGGATTTCAAAAAATTGTGTATCCGATTTTGATTTATAATAAGCTACCAAGGCAACTAAATATGTTCCTTTCTGGTTGTATGCATAATCAAAAGACTCCTTATCGTTAATGGTATTACCATCACCCATAATCCATTTAAAGGAAGTAAAAACATTGGTGTAGTTGTAAAAACTTACCTCGTTTCCCGGACAAATTATTTGTGGACTTGCGTATCCCGAGGCCATCGGGCTATAGTTGTTGGTATCCAATACCGTAACTGTATTATAGCTGGTGCTACTGTCTCCGCAGCCGTTTGTGGTTGTTAAGGAGAGGGTATAATTTCCGGGGTTTGGATAAGCAAATGCAATTTTTTCTTGTGTGGAAGTAAACCCTGCGCCATTATTCCAATAATAGGTAAGAGAGCCGGTTGAATGGTTAACGGGTTTAATAATTTGTCCGGGCATTAACGGACCATAGGAGCCTGCACTTGTAACATTGAAATAAGCATTGGGATTTTCGCGTATATAAACCGCTTTTCTGGAAGTTTTTTGCAAACTACCATCATTGGTTGTAAGTGTAACTATATATGTCCCCGAATATAAAAAAGTATGGGAAGGGGAAGTTTGTGTTGAAATACCACCATCTCCAAAATCCCAGTATGATGAGGTTGCCGCATTACTTGTATTGGTAAATCCAACGGAAGTTCCTTTACAATATCCGTTATTTCCGGCGATGGTAAAAGAAGAAGTGAGTTGGGCTTTTGCACCAATAAACATCACCAGCAATAGAGCCGATAAAGTTATTTTTTTTAGTAGAGTTTTCATATGAACAGCCATTAATTCATAAACAAATCTCTAGGTGTAGTACGATAAAGTATTCTGACAAAAATCAACCAAACCGATGATTTTTAACACCGATTCAGTTTAATACAGCAGGGTTAAGTATAAATTAGAAACTAACTTTCTTCTGAAGAACAATAGAAAAATTGATAGTCTTCCTCCATTACTTTTTCAAGTAAGAGGTATTGGATAGACAATGCGTATTTATACCGTTAGGCCTTTACACTTGCTCTAATAATATTCAAAGCACCACCTGCTTTAAACCATTCAATTTGTTGTTCGTTGTAAGTATGGTTTACAGATATACTTTCTGAACTGTTATCGGAATGATGTAAAGTAAGCGATAGGGGAGTGTTAGGAGCAAATGACGTCAATCCATTGATATCGATAATATCTTCCTCTCTGATTTTGTCATAATCATTTTTATCGGCAAAGGTTAACGCAAGCATTCCTTGTTTTTTTAGGTTGGTTTCGTGGATACGGGCAAACGATTTAACCAGTACTGCACGTACACCTAGGTGACGTGGCTCCATGGCAGCGTGTTCTCGCGACGAACCTTCGCCATAGTTTTCATCTCCAACTACCACACTTCCGATTCCATTTGCTTTATAAGCACGTTGCACTTTAGGTACACTTTGGTATTCGCCAGTTAATTGATTTTTTACTGAATCGGTTTTTTCATTGAAAAAGTTTACAGCACCAATCAACATATTATTTGAAATATTATCTAAATGTCCGCGGTATTTTAGCCAAGGTCCTGCCATCGAAATGTGATCCGTAGTACATTTTCCTTTTGCTTTAATCAACAGTTTCAATCCTTTTAAATTGCTTCCTTCCCAAGCTGCAAACGGATCAAGTAATTGAAGACGATCCGAAGTTGGCGAAACAGCAACACCTACGCCGCTGCCATCTTTGGCAGGAGCAAGATATCCGGCATCATCTACCGCAAAACCTTTGGCCGGTAATTCGTGGCCGGTTGGAGGATCTAATTTTACCGCTTCTCCTTTATCATTAATTAAAGTATCGGTGATTGGATTAAAGGATAAGTCGCCGGCAATGGCAATAGCGGCAACCATCTCAGGTGATGCAACAAAGGCATAGGTATTTGGATTTCCATCTGCACGTTTGGCGAAATTTCGGTTAAACGAATGAACAATGGTATTCTTCTCTGCTTTCTCAGCACCAACCCTATCCCACATACCGATACATGGTCCGCATGCATTGGTAAAAATGGTAGCATTTAAATCGGTAAATGTTTTTAATAACCCATCTCTTTCTGCAGTAAATCGTACTTGTTCCGAACCCGGATTGATTCCAAATTCAGCTTTTGTTTTTAATCCTTTGGCAATTGCTTGTTGAGCAATGGATGCAGCTCTGCTCAAATCTTCATAAGATGAATTGGTACATGAACCTATCAATCCCCATTCTACTTTTAATGGCCAGTTATTTTTGGCTGCTTCTTCTTTCATATTTGCAACAGGTGTTGCTAAATCAGGGGTAAACGGACCATTTAAATGAGGAGTTAATTCAGATAAATTAATTTCGATAACTTGATCAAAATAATCATTTGGGTTAGCATAAACTTCAGCATCTGCGGTTAAATGGTGTTTAATTCCATTTGCCAGATCTGCCACATCGGCTCTTCCGGTTGCACGCAGGTAACGTTCCATGCTTTCATCATAACCAAAAGTAGAAGTAGTTGCACCAATTTCTGCACCCATATTGCAAATGGTACCTTTACCGGTACAACTCATAGAAGTTGCTCCTTCTCCGAAATATTCCACAATAGCTCCTGTTCCGCCTTTTACGGTAAGTATACCGGCTACTTTTAAAATGACATCTTTAGGAGCAGTCCAGCCGTTTAACTTACCGGTTAGTTTAACACCGATAAGTTTAGGAAACTTGAGTTCCCAAGGCAATCCTGCCATTACATCACAGGCATCTGCTCCACCAACACCAATAGCTACCATACCCAAACCTCCGGCATTTACGGTATGTGAATCTGTACCTATCATCATTCCTCCGGGGAATGCATAATTTTCTAATACCACTTGATGGATAATACCTGCACCCGGCTTCCAAAAGCCAATTCCATATTTATTGGATACGGATGCCAAAAAATCATATACTTCTTTGCTTTCGCTGTTGGCAACTGCCAAATCATCTTTGGCGCCAACTTTAGCAGTAATTAAATGGTCGCAATGCACTGTTGAAGGGACAGCAACTTTTGGTCGTCCGGCCTGCATAAATTGTAACAATGCCATTTGCGCAGTAGCATCTTGCATGGCAACGCGATCCGGTCCAAAATCCACATAATCTTTTCCGCGCGAATAAGTTTTGGACGTATTTCCTTCGGTAAGGTGACTATATAAAATCTTTTCAGTTAAGGTTAAAGGTTTGTTTACCGTTTTACGGGCTGCAGCAATACGCTCATCCATGTGTGCGTATACCGACTTAATCATTTCTAAATCGAAGGTCATATGGTTATTTAACAATTATAAAATAGAACAGTTTTTTGTAAGCGGGCGCAATTTAGCCAATACCAAACGCAAAAGCCATTTTATGGACATGTTTTTTAATATATCTTATTGTAACAGACTTTTGTTGGCAGAAATATTCAATATATTAGGTGGCAGAGGTAAACTAATTACATTATAGACGTTACTTTTTTATCTCTATAACGTTTTGCGTATAGGCGACGTTGCCTTGTGTTGCATCTGCGGCAAGGAAATATAGCTTATACAATGTTATGCACAGGGCTTTATAGTCGTCTGTGACTTGCGTTTCTTGAAGTATTCCAATATTTCTTCTTTTGTCATTTTGGATAACTTCTCGCTCAATATGTCTCGTTGGTGACGCATAAATTTTACTGCATCAAATGTTTTTTCAGTCGTTTTCATATTTTTCAAATTCTCTAGGTGAACGAATTTCTAATTGTTTATAACCGTTTTTAATGTTGATAGAATTGTACCCTCTTATTCTCTCAATATTCACAATATGTTTAAAGTTCCAGCTCACTAAAAAATCAGCGCGATTTATGGTCGCCAATGCAATATGTAAGCAATCAACAAAACTTGTTTGTCCTACAACTTTTTCAATAATGTACTCAGACGCTAAATCAACTGCTTCGTCAGTCGTTTCAATAAACTCTACCAGGTCGACACTAAGACTTTTTACAAGTTCTTTTACCTTTTCAGGAGCATTTTCAAGTTCGTCCTGCGTAACTGTTGAATAGAGAATTACAAATTCACCGTCTCTAATTCTTTCAAACAAAGGAATTGTATGTTCTTTGAATTCTTCGTCAAAATGTCCACCGAAAACTGAAGTGTCTATATAAATTCTCTGGTTCACCTGTTTTTTGTTTTATTGTTCCCAAAAATACGATTTTAATTATTCCATCGGTCACTTTCTTAACTATTCTGTGTCATTTAGCCTTGCGCATAACTAGACTATAAATTCAACTAATATTTAAATTCATTGAAATGTTAAAAAACTTAACATAGGTAAAAATTATTTTTATATTTGATTATCCTAGCGTAAAACCGATGAAAACTACAATTAATTTGGTATTGATTTTAACCCTTATCCATCTATTTGCTTGCAAGAAAGAAAGTGAAACCAAAAGTACGGAAAAGCTTGTTCCGGCAAGTTATATGACATTTGGAGTGAAATCGTATCAATTAAAAAACATTAAGGAGGATACATCTGGTGGGGCATTTGCTATTATGGGAGATTATTATTACCAATCAAATGGAACAACCTACCAAGGAGGAACAACCATTTCTTTCAAATACAGAAATTCTGAACCTGATTTAGGTTCTTACTATAAAACAAATGATTTCTTTGATGATACCCTAACAATTAACATGAAAGTTAGGGAAGAAGATTCAACCCATTATGTTAACTCCAATTTAAATTGTATAACCGGACAAATAATAGTATCCATGCTTGAAGGGAAAAGGGTTTATAAAGGAAATAATTTAAAATTCATATGGGGCGACAGTGGTTCATTTGTTATATACAAACCATAGTTTCCAACACTATCTATTCTATCTCCGTTACTTTTACTGCATTGGTACGTGATCGTTCATGAATGGGCATACTGGCAGTATTGATTACCAGATCACCTTTATGGATTAAGCCTTTTTTTAAGAGGATTCCATTTATTTCCTGAATGGTTAAATCGGTACTATCAAAACCTTTGTAATAATAAGCCCGTATACCCCAAACCAAACTTAACGTATACAATAAACGTTGGTTGCTGGTAAAAATAAAGATAGGTGCTTTGGGGCGGAAGGAAGATATCTGATAGGCGGTATAGCCGGAAAAAGTCATGCTCACAATTGCTGATGCTTTAACATGATCGGACATGCGCACCGCGGTAAAGCAGATTTCGTCGCTGATGAATGTTGGAGAATTTTCGTTCGGACGTTTTCCTTTAAAATAAGGCGCATTGGTGGTTTCGGCTTCAAAAATTGCTTTTTGCATATTGCGAACAGCCAGCACCGGATAAGCTCCAACCGAAGTTTCGGCACTTAACATCACGGCATCCGCACCATCCATCACGGCATTTGCGATATCATTTATTTCGGCCCGTGTAGGAGATGGACTATAAATCATACTTTCCATCATTTGGGTAGCAATGATTACCGGTTTGCTGTATTCAATACATTTTTTAACAATTTGTTTTTGGATAATGGGCACCTTTTCCATTGGCATTTCCACACCAAGATCGCCACGGGCAACCATTACTGCATCGGTAGCCTTAATAATTTCCTCTAAATTATCGAGCGCTTCGGGTTTTTCAATTTTTGCCACTACGCGTGGTTTCCATTCATGTTTTTCAATTATTTCTTTCAGCTCTTCGATATCGGAAGCCTTACGAACAAACGACAAACCAATCCAATCAACGCCCATTTCAATGCCAAATGCCAAATCTGCTTTGTCCTTTTCGGTTAATGCAGGAATAGATAAATTGGTATGGGGTAAATTGAATCCTTTTTTCGACGACAACCATCCACCGTAAATTACTTTACAACGTATGTTTTCTTTTCCATCAGTAGAAATTACTTGAAGTTCGAGTTTTCCATCATCCAATAAAATGGATTCACCTTTACGAATATCCTGAGGTAATGTAGGGAATTTTACAAATATCATTTCAGCTGTACTAACCATTTCCTTGATGGTTACAGTAAGTTCAGATCCGGTAATCAGTTCTACTTTTCCATTTTCCATTTCGCCAACACGTAATTTAGGTCCTTGTAAATCAAGCAGCATACTCACCGAATCCGTATTGGTTTCTCTAATTTTGCGAATGTTTTCTATTACCTTACGGTGATCTTCGTACGAACCATGTGAAAAGTTGAGTCGACATACATCTACACCCTCGGTAATAATTGTTTGCAACATTTCGAGGCTCGAAGTTGCCGGTCCTATGGTGGCAACAATTTTGGTTCGGTTATTGGTTTTTTGTAACATGGTAATTAATCCGGTATAATAAGGTTGTGTTTAGATTTGAGTAGTTGTTGGTTAATTTCTGTAATTAATTGTACCGATTCTATTTTTTTTCCGGCGGTAATTAGTTTTTTCGGTTTAAAATATTCGATGGCACCTTTAATCAATAGGATATAATCAACATGTTTGAGTTCGGGCAAGATACACTGACTTTCGTCTTTGTTACCTAACAAATAATATTGCAAACGGTTTAATTCATCGTGGTAATCAAATCGGGGAAAATTAGATTCCTGTGATTCTTTTCCAACAAACGGAATGTCGTCTTGTCGCTTAAGGTTTAAATGTAATGCATTATTGAGCAGCCAGGCAAAGCGATGGGGCTTTTCACTGGACACAACGCCAAACATGATAAACGCATCGTTTTTGGTATTATCTAGATAATGTTTTTTCAACCATTCAAAGTTGTACTTTCTAAGGTGAAAATGCTAAAAAATATCTGCCAATTTAGCCTGCTGGTTTTATTTTCTTTAACAAATCTTGGATAGAAAACTGAAGTATAGCCAAGGTAAAAACAAGGATCTTTTAATAATATGATGAGAATATTATTAAGGAAGTTATATAAATAGAATATCGGTTATTTATCAGGTTTGTTATAAATCTTGTTGCCTGTCAGAAAGATAGCATTTGTTCTGATGGGTATATTGCCATGTTTTTAACAATAAAACAATACTATTTCAGAAAAAAACAGCCAATTACCTTTTTTCATTAAAAAAACCCTTTATTTGCATCCTTAAACCTTTAAATTTATACAGCAATGTCAGACATCGCAACAAGAGTAAAAGCTATTATCATGGATAAGCTTGGCGTAGAAGAGAGTGAAATTACTAATGAGGCAAATTTTACCAATGACCTCGGTGCAGATTCACTTGACACTGTTGAGCTGATTATGGAATTTGAAAAAGAATTCAATATCGCCATCCCTGATGACCAGGCAGAAAAAATCGGTACGGTAGGTCAAGCTATTTCGTACATCGAAGCAAACGCAAAATAAGGCCATACTTAATAAAGACCTTTTAATGTCGTCCAGAAGAGTAGTTGTTACAGGTTTAGGTGCATTAACACCATTGGGTAACAATGTTCAGGATTACTGGAACGCTTTATCGAACGGTGTGAGCGGGGCTGCCCCGATCACCCGTTTTGATGCTTCCAAATTCAAAACACAGTTTGCCTGCGAAGTAAAGAACTTCGACATCACGCAATTTATCGACCGCAAGGAAGCCCGTCGCATGGATCCTTATGCCCAATACGCTATTGTAACGGCAGAAGAAGCTGTGAAAGATTCGGGCCTCGATTTGGAGAAGGTAAATAAGGAACGTGTTGGCGTTATTTATGCTTCCGGAATTGGTGGATTAACAACCTTTTTTAACGAAGTTTCGGCATTTGCCAAGGGCGACGGAACGCCTAGATTTAGTCCATTCTTTATTCCGATGATGATTGCAGATATCGCTGCAGGACATATTTCCATGAAATATGGATTCAGGGGACCAAATTATGCAACCGTTTCGGCTTGTGCATCATCCAACAATGCGATTGTAGATGCAACCAATGCCATTCGACTTTCACAAGCAGATATTATCATTACAGGTGGCTCGGAAGCTTGTATCACCGAACCGGCTGTTGGTGGATTTAATTCCATGAAAGCACTTTCTGAACGAAATAATGACCCTCAAACGGCCTCTCGTCCTTTTGATAAAGAACGCGATGGATTTGTTTTGGGCGAAGGTTCAGGTACTTTGGTTTTAGAAGAATTAGAACATGCACTCGCAAGGGGGGCAAAAATATATGCGGAAGTGGTAGGATGTGGTATGACAGCAGATGCGTATCATTTAACCGCGCCTCATCCGGAAGGTTTGGGTGTAATAGCTGTAATGAATAATACCTTACGGGATGCGGGAGTTAAACCGGAGGAAGTGGATTATGTGAATGTTCATGGAACATCCACTCCATTAGGCGATGTTGCCGAATTAAAAGCCATTCAAAAGGTTTTTGGCGAGCATGCATACAAGTTAAATATCAGTTCTACGAAATCAATGACAGGCCATTTATTAGGTGGTGCCGGTGCCGTAGAAGCTATTGCAGGATTACTTGCTATTAATAAGGGAATTATTCCTCCAACGATCAATCATTCTACTGATGATCCGGATATCGATTCAAAATTGAATCTGACCTTCAATAAAGCCCAACATAAAGAGGTTAAAATTGTACTAAGCAATACCTTTGGTTTTGGCGGACACAATGTTTCTGTGTTGTTCAAAAAGTTTGAGAAATAAATTTTGATCAGGCGGGCATTTTCGGGCATATACCTCGGATACTTTTCCAAGCACAAGAATCTATTTAAAAGCATCAAAAATATTTCGGGATACAATCCTGTAAATATTAACTGTTATCTGCAGGCATTACGCCACCATTCGGCTTCGAATACCATCCACCATAATGGATCAAAAGACAGCAACGAACGTCTTGAATACCTCGGCGATTCGGTTTTAAATACCGTGGTTGCTGATATGCTATTTAAGCGCTATCCTTTTAAAGACGAAGGTTTTTTAACCGAAATGCGCTCTAAAATTGTAAGCCGTGAAAGTTTAAATGAGCTCGCATTAAAAATAGGATTAAACCACATGGTTCAATATGATAAAAGAGCCATCAATAATTTTTCTAAAATCAGTATTTTCGGAAATGCCCTGGAAGCCTTTATTGGCGCAGTTTTTTTGGATGGAGGTTTTTTGGTTGCGCAAAAATTTATCCGCGCCAAATTGTTGTCCCATATTGATCTCGATAAACTTCAAAACACCGAATCAAATTATAAAGGAAAGTTAATTGAATGGGCACAGCGCAACAACCGTAATATTGAGTACGAGAATACAGAGTTGACGGACCAGAAACAAAAGGTATATAAAGTAAGGGTTTTGGTAGATAGGGTAATGCTGGGTGAAGCGGAAAATTTTTCAAAGAAAAAGGCAGAACAACTGGCCTCACAGAAAGCTTATGAAACACTGGATATAGCGAGCATTTCGGTTTCCTAAGGAGCTATCGTTTAATTTAATCATGCTTGCAAATGCATGACAACTCCAACCAAAAAAGTATTTTCTCAAGACTAACCATGCCTTACCAATGCATGAAAATATCAATGTTTTAATTTCCCTAAGGTAAAATGTTCGCGGTAGCTGATATAAACAGAGTACGAATAATCTGAAGTTTTGTTTATGAGATCCCAATATGGTTCATACCTTACCACAAGAAAAAAGTTTTCGTATACTTCTTTTTCGTAGAGCAAACGCAGGAATAATAACTTCCGATTTTTTTCTGTGTATCCTGTTCCTTCAGCAGATACCGATTGGTAAATGGAGGTACCTCTTGGTGCTATAAATTGATGTCCATTCCAATAACTTAGCATGATACCAAGCCATTGGGTTTGCAAAAATAAATTGGCATAATTCCCATTCCCATTCTTAAAAGTGTAATATCCCGAATTGGTATTTTCGCGGTACTGCATGCGCATTAAACTAAATCCTGATTCCGTTATAAATTTATTCTTCCAGCTTTTACGAAGATCGAGTCCAAGAGCGCCATTAAATACCATAACCGTATTGGAAGTATCGATATCTATTTGTCCTCCTTTATGGTGTGCCGTAAATTGAATCGGAAGCGATATGCTAAAATTATTTTGAGTATGATATAATACGGGGATTGCATTGAAACCGGTAGTAAACATTTCTTGGAACGGAGAATTTCTTTCTATGAACTGTTCCCAGTTAATCCAAACATCTACAAATGCTTTTTCGGATTCATGTTTAAATTGAAATCCATTTTCGATTCGGCGTTCTATACCACTATTGATATCCCAAAGTGGTTCAGCCAAACGATGTGCCAGAGCACCTTCTAATGTACCAAATAGGAAAGCATTGTTTTCTTTATGAAATTTCAAGGTGAATGTTGGAAGTACTTCTGTGTAAACCGGATCGCTTCCAAAATCGCTGCGCACATAAACACCTGCCTGAAGCAGAACATTTTTGTGGGGTTGTATAAAGAAGGAAGGATTTAACTGATACCCAAATAAGGTTCTTCCCAATTCAATTGGGTTAAAATATTCGGTATTGCGTAAATAAGTATTGGCAGTTACGCTGATTCCATACAAATTACTATCGTAAGGATGAAGCGAAATGTGGTCGCTGATATGCTTATTATTTAATTGAGCAGAAACAGTAAAGGAGCAGAAAAAAAACAAGCCGGTTAAAACAACATCATTGAAACTTTTTTTTAACGCAGGCATTGCTTTAGTTAAAAGGAAGTCAGGCGTTACAAGTCAATATTGCTATACCTTGTTCGTTCACCAGAAAATTTTCTTTATCTCCGAAACCAAAAAGCACATCGCTTTTAGAAATATTGGCCATTACACTTATCAGCGATATGTTGTTGTTGGCAGCATACTCCATGGTTTGACGGGAAAATCCAACCGAAATAACCTGGATATCTTCCGTTACATTTTCGTAAGGAATATTCTGCGAATTAAAATAATCACGGGCGAGTTCAATATTTTTCGACATTTGTCCATCAAAATCAGCTCCGGGTTTGTCGATCCAATACAAAATAATAGTCGCTCCAAGATTCTTGGCAAGGGTTGCAGTTTGTTTGATTTTAACCATGAAATCCGGATGCGGACCCATCGGAAATAATATTTTATTGGCTGCACTCAAGTCCGCGGTGGTATGATCGCTGATTACCAAACACGGATAGGTTATAGCCTGCACCAATTTTAATATATTGGCACCAAACAGTTGTTGCATCATGCCTTTTACGCCATGGGTGCATATAATTACCAGTGCTGCGTCAATTTTTTTCAATATGGCATTGGTAGCATGCGTAAGTGGACCTACTTCTATTGCGGTTGTAATATCGAGATTAGCAGAAGAACCTGTTGCATAAAACTTTTTGAGATCTTCTTCGGCTTGTTTCACTTTATCAATCGATGAAACAATATGAATTCCAAATAACTTGGAATTCGTTTTTTTAGCTAAAGCGGCACCCTGTAATAAGGCTGCACGAGATCCTTCAGAAAAGTCGATTAAAACTGCTATATTTTTCATTTCAATAATTTACACATAAATCGGCACCCAGCCGATAATATTGCAGCAAATTATCAATCTTTTGATGAAATAAAAAATGTTGGATTTTAAATAGGCACAAATGGCCCGTTTATTTAATAATTAAGACTTTTATCTGTCTTGAGAATAAACAAGTCATCATCCGAATTACCAAAGCCATAAACTCGGGTTTGACCGGCTAAAAAGTAATCTCCTTTAGGTGTTTCTATGACATGCTGCAAAAGACCGGTAACTCTGGGACTAAACTTTTTGGTCCACAACAGCGTGCCATTGCTACTGATTTTAGCTACAAACGGATAGCCAAATAGCGTTCCTGAAGAGAAATAAACACCGGTTAGAAGGTAGTTGCCATCTTTTGCTTGTTCCAAACTAGTTAATCTGGTAACACTTGGACTTGCAATAACATCACATCTCCAAAGTACATCCAGTTCATTGTTTACTTTAATAATTTGGCCTTTTTCAAAAGAACTGTTTTGGGCAGTTGTCATGATCAACAAAGAATTGTTCTCGAAAGAAAAGCATTCGAGACGGCCATAACCAAACTTCTCTGATAGGGATGTGTCTAGAAAAACGGTTTTACTAAATGCAAGGGTACTATCTTCGTATAAGATCTGTTTACTTGCATAAATTCTAGGTGGATCATCCCATTGCCAAGGAGATGAATTAAAAGCAAGTCCGGTAAAAAAGTAGGTTTGCCCATTGCCATATTTATAGAGGTTCATGGTAAGCATTTTAAAGTTTGAATCGGGTGGAATAAAATTTGATTCATCAAATTGTATGCTACCTAAATACCCGCCATCCTGACTAATGGAAGCTACAAAGCCCACAGTTGTAGCAGTTGATACGCCATTACTATATCCTATTTTGTAAGTATTATCAATTCCTGGGATGGCTTTTCCACCATAATAACTTGTATTATTTAGTATATCATAATTATAGCTCGTGGCAAATACCAGATTTCCTTCTTTATCTAGTTTTACTAATTTTCCGGGGCGGTTAGAAGATAACAGAGAGCTGCCATCCGCTAAAGGCGTATAATTTACTAAATCTCGCAATTGCAAGTCTGCAACAATTTTTCGCCATTCGATTTCACCCTTTTCATTGATTTTGAGGATGGTTAATTTGCTTGCATCTCCGGCGGCATTTAAATCTTCGTTTATAAAAAGTAAACAGCCATTATCTTCAGTGGCTTTCATAACTTGACAAAGGTGATAACCCTGTTCCGGATAAACACGAAGGAAGGCATCCGATTTTATGTCTTCATTATCAACCACTGTCTCTTTTTTGCAACCAACAAAATAGAGCGTTACAATGAATAAGCATAGGAGATGAAGGGACCGAGATATATGAAGAGTGAACCTAAACATGGTGGGTATTTATTAATCGGTTATTAAATTACCTTCTCGGTCTACTTGAAGTGTAAATCCCTTATGGCTTCCTGTTTTAGCTGAGCTATTAACGCACGCGATAATATAGCTACCATCTGTTCTTGGTTGGGCAGACAGACCCTTATTAACATCGACTTCGCCTCCTATATATTTCGTCCAAAGCGGTTTGCCGTTATTTTCCAATTTGATTAATGTTATTTTCATATTGGAAAATTGTTCAGGATAGCCATTATCGAGTGGATCTTTGCTGCTTTCTCCAATCAATAAAATGGAACCATCCGCATGGATATGCATATTTTCGACAAGAGAGTATCCTAATCCAAGATACTCGTTTATCCACATGATATTTCCAAAAAAGTCCGTTTTCATTAATTGTATGGTCATTTCACCTGAAGCATATTCCATGTTTGATGCAACAAGAAGGCCATCCGCTAAAACCCTTGTGATAACCGGAGAAAGGTTATTCGTATAATTTACACCACTTCTATAGTATGCATAATAAGGAATGATATAATCAACCGATAAAACATCTGTGTTTATTGACATTAAAAAATTCAATAACTGACGTGACTCGCCTCCTATATTAGAGCGAGACATCAGACCACCAATTAATATATTGCCGGGGCCTGCCGAGGTTACCGACATGCCATACGAGCGATAATAATCTTCTTTTACCAGGTTAGGTTGATATTGTAGCAAATTATTAAATCTAAAATTGAACGTGCCAAAATCTCTTTCGTCAATAAATTCAATTCCATCCGGGTCGCCATTGGATAAGGAAACTAATTGGCCATTTTCCGTAATTTTTTGCAGGTAACTAATACGGTCTCTAGTGGATGTTGTTAATTGAATAGTACCAGTAATATAAAAGCTGTTGGGTGTGGCTTCAACGATATCATTTGCCGTGCTATACAAATCAGTTACCTCTTGGTTAAAAGTTCTAAGCCATATCTGGTCTCCATTTCCATTGATTTTAACAACTAAATCATTTTGTTTGTTTGTTGCATTCCAAATGGCATTACCAAAACTTTTAGTCCCTCCAACGGCTATATAATTGCCATCTTTGGTTTCAAGCACCCGGGTAAAAAAATCCGATTTTGAACCACCATACGTTTTAAACCATTCTTTTCTACCTGTGGCATCTATCTTCAATAAAAATGCGTCTGTATTATTAGGACCAACGGTGGATGTTCCGCAATAAATAAAACCACCATCTTTTGTTTTTTCTACTGAATTCACATTATCCAAAGTGTTACCAAAAAAATATTTAATGGAAGAATTCGATTGCCCTTCCGATATAAATTCCTTTTTACAGGTAACAAATAAACACACCACAAACATTACCCATACGGGATATTTTAAGAATCTTGGAATTAATATGTGTAACTGCTTTAACATTATTTATGTTAAGATTTTAGGTTTAACTAGCTTATTCGATTACATGTTTGTTTTACTTGTAGTTTAAATCTTTATCCGCCTTGATTATATATAGATCGGAGCCTGTATTACCTATACCAAATCCGGTTGTTGTTCCGGTTAAAATAAAATTGCCTTTAACGGTTTCAAGACCATAGGACATATTACTATTTAGGTTTGTTGTAAATATCTTGGTCCAGAGTAAAGTGCCGTTTTTGCTCACCTTAGCAGCAAATGGCTGATCAGAAATTTTACCTTTTACCTTACAAGTTCCCGTAACGAAGTAGTTGCCATCTTTGGTAATTTCTAGTCCTGAATTTAAAGATGTACCATAAGGACTAGCAGAAACATCACATTTCCAAATCACTTCAAGGTCATCGTTTACTTTTATTAGTTGGCCTTTGTTACGTAGGAATCTGTCTTGTATAGTGGTTGAAATTAACAAAGTTTTATCGTCAAGATACCGATGAAACCAACTCCCGTAAGAATTATCATCTGTAAGTGTATCGAGAAAAACAGTTTTGCTAAATGCAAGGGTAGTGTCATATAATACCTGTTTATTTAAATATAATTTAACTTTTTCACTCCAGCTAAAATCTTTTCGATTGTGCATAAATGCAGCTCCGACAAAAAAGTAAGTCTGACCATTGCCATACTTATACAGGCTCGTAGACAAAATTTTGAATTCCGGTGTTGTTTTAAGAAAGTTGTCTTCGGGGAAATTTATTCTCCCAATATAGGTTCCATCTGTATTAAATGAAGCAACATAAACAGTTCCCCACCAGGTAGCTCCACCATTACAATAACCAACTTTATAAGTACCATCAGCACCTAAAAGAGGATAACCACTATAATAAAAATCTTTACCTTCAACCTGCCCTCCGGGAATGTCATGCTTAAAGTCGGTAACAAATTCAAGATTTCCATCTGCGCTAATCTTTACAATTTTACCTGCAGGTCCATCGGGTGTAAACAAAAAACTGCCGTCCGGTAAAGGAGTACATAAGGATAATGAAGGTAATTCGAAATCAGCTACTAACTTTTTCCATTCGATATCCCCTTTTTCATTAAGCTTCAGTATGGCTAATTTTTTACCATCGCCTGATGCCCTTAAGTCTTCATTAATAAAAAGAATGCATCCATTATCACTAGTGGCTTTCATAAAATTACAGGTTTGCCCGCCAATTTCCGGGTATACCCGCATATATGTATCCGTTTCTACTACTTCTTTAGCCACTTCTTTTTCACATCCCAAGCAGGTGAGCATAACCAACAATAAACATGTCGCGAATTGCATAAATTTCATTGTATATCTAATCATGCTATATAAAAGTTAATTGGTAATTAAATCCCCATTTTTATCAATCTGAATGGTAAAGATTTTGTGGTAACCGGTTTCAGAGGAGCAACTGCTGCAGGCAATAGCATATCCACCATCGGATTTAAGTTGTGCTGCTTTGCCCACCGTAGTATTGGTTTCACCTCCAATGAACTTCGACCATATTTCTTCTCCGTTACTACTCACTTTAACCAATGCCACTTTCATGTTGGCAAACAATTCCGGGTAAGAACCATTTATAGGGTCTTTGCTGCTACCTCCAACCAGCAAAATGGAACCATCCGGATTTACTTCAATACTTTCTAGAATGGAATAGCCGAGACCAGTGTAATCTTTCACCCAGGATATATAGCCTGAATAATCCGTCTTCATCAATTGCATTTTTAATTTGCCTACTTTGTATTCGATATAAGAAGCAATGAGATACCCATCGGATAAAACTTTTACAATCACAGGAGAATATATTCTTGGATTATCCAGCCAATAGGAATACCATCTTTCATACCCGTAATAAGGATGAAAGAAATTTATTCTTCTGGCATCCGCGTCGTAATCCATTAAAAAATTAAGGTATTGACCTGCTTCCCCGGGTATGTTAGAATAGGACATTAATCCTCCTATCAATAATTTACCCGGACCTGCAACGGTTAGCGACACGCCAAAGGAGTGGTAATAATTAGCATGCACCAAACCGGGAGGATAACTAAGTAAATTAGTGAATCCTAAATTATATTGGTAGTAATCTCTCTCGTTGTATAATTCGGTGCTGTCTGGTGTTCCGTTTGAAATTGTTAGCAGGTGCCCGTTTCCCGTTATTTGTTGAATATAGCTATACATGGTAGTTGAAGTGGTAAATTCAATGCCTCCGGTTATAAAAAATCTATCCGGGGTGGCTTCTACAATTCCATTTGCTCTGCTGCGATAAATGTTGCTATTTTGGTTAAAACTTCTAATCCAGATTTGTTCTCCATTTGCATCCGTTTTAACCACCATATCATTAAAGCTATTTGTGGTATCCCAAGTTCCTTTACCAAATGAATTTGTCGTCCCAACTGCTATGTATCCACCATCCTTGGTTTGAATAACATTAAAAAAGTAATCCGAAAATGCTCCTCCATAAGTTTTATACCATTCTTTTTCGCCTTCCGCATTAACCTTAAGAAGAAAAGCGTTGATATGATTTCCTAATACGGTATTACCACAATATATAAAACCTCCATCATTTGTTTTTTCTGCGGCAAAAACTTTGTCTTCCGTACCACCTAAGAGGTATTTAATGGTTGAATTAGATTCAGTTTCAGAGATAAATTCTTTTTTACAGGTTGAAAAAAACACTACTAAAAATAGGAGGAGTAGGTTATTCCTATTCAATATAATATTTCTTAAATATTTTGTCATTGCTTATTCTTTAACAACAATTATAGAGTAAAGAGGAATATGATAACTTAGATTAAAAGCAAAAACACTCAATTTAATATCGTCGTTAATATATTGGTTGCTAAAAATAAAATCGAGGTCGTCGTAACGCATATCCGGATTGATTAAGTTACGGAAATAAAGCATGTAAGAACAATCCAATCCTATGTAACCTTTACCCATGGGGTAACCAATACCAACTTTAATAGATGAAAAATATTGTGCCCGGTATCTTTCGTCCAATGCATCTTTAGTATTCAGCGTGGCGACACCGGTAACCTCATTTTTAGTTTCGAGATTTACCATTGCGCTCACCATATAATTAACTCCAATTCCTGCACCCGAATAAACACGTAAACCATTTCTTAAATCAAGGTAAAAATTTGCATAAGGCAGAAACATAATATATTGCTGTGCTTCATTGTATTTTTGGCTGACGCCACCGGCATTTTGCACATCCTGAGAGATAGACATTCCTGAGAATGCCAGGTCGGCCCCAAAAACCATATTGGGTTTAAAATAATATTCGGCAAATGCCCCAAATTGGTATCCTGTAGTTTGATAGTAAGTAGAAGTGGTGTTATAAGTTGAATAGCTTTTTAAGATGGAAGGAGTAGCATAATTTACTCCGGTTTTTATTCCTCCAAAAATAATTTCCTTTAACTCATATTTACTGATTAGCTGCGTAAATTCAACAGGGTCGATATTCGGATATTTATTATAATCCGGTTTCAGATAAATCATCATTTCGGCATATTGGGTAGCCTTCTGTTTTTTCCCAAGAAAGAGATAAGAGATTCCTAACAAGCGATATGCTTCAAACTTTTCTTCGTCGGACTTTAACGAACCCATACATGGTTCGCAAGTTTTCACTGCTTCCTGAATCTGTCCTTCCTGAAATAACTTATCAGTTCGGGTTAAAACATCTTTGCATTTTTTTTGTGCAAAGGAGATATTTCCGATTACAAGAATTACTACCAATAGAATTATTTTTACCTTCATTTTTTCAGGATTTTATAATTTAGGTAAAAAGCATAGCCAACTATTGCCGTTAAATTGTTTAAAATGATATCGTCGTCTTCATAAAAGTAATTGTACACTAATTCGTTGTATTTATATCTGCTATCTGCATTGGTTATATTAGCAAACGACTTGTAGTAATTGACTTGCAAAAAGATATCTCCCTCTTTTATTTTATAAGAGCCTCCGATACCGCCAACAATTCCGTAGTTCCAGTCATTTCTTCGGGAGGTGGAGTTTACATTACTCAGTTGGTAGGTTTTGCCGGAAGGAGTAAAAACAGCATTGAAATTATTTTCAGCAAACAAAAGAAATCCGGCAAAGGCACCGGCATGTAAAGTAATATGCCATCTTTTTTTTGGAAAAAAAATGTATTTTAGGGTAAGTGGCATATCCAGGTAAGTGAGGTCTTCTTCCACCTGAATTTCCCAGTTTGATAATTCATAGTCAATCAAATATGATTTTCGAGTAGCCAATACCCCAAGATCGATGGTAAAACGACGGGATATATAGTAGCTGGATGAAAGGCCAAATTGGAAACTATTTTGTGAGGTATAGGTTTTGGTATAATCCGACAAATTGTATCCTTTGGTAATTTCGGGAAAGGTGGTATTGGTTCCGAGCGACAGCGCAAGTCCGAGACTAAAACGAGGAATGACGGTGATGCTTTTTAATAGTTTAATTAATTCAGCAGGATCTTTCAGGTAACTGGGTTCATAGGTAGGATTTATCTCCAGCATTTTTTCAGCAGATTCTCTGGCTTTATCGTTTTGCCCATTAGCCAAGTAAATCATAGCAAGTAAGCGATATGCTTTCCATTGATCGCTCGTAGAGGCATCATCAATAGAACAAGAGGTTGTTAGTGTAATAGCTTCTTCAAAATTCCCTGCTTCGTATTCCTTATTTGCTTTCACCAAAATTTCGGCAAAACTTGTTTTTGTTTGTGCATCTGAAGGAGAAACCAACAAAAAGCTAAGGATTGAAATCAATATGATTCGTATCAAGCTCATTTTTTTGGATAGAATACCCAAACTTACCTTTAACGTTAATTAATATCAATACCCAATTAGGGGGATACAATAAGTGTCTTAAGTTTAAGGTTTATCCCTAATAATAAAGGCATCATCGTAGTTTTGACCTTGGCTAAATCCATTGGTCCATCCCCCAAAATAATATGCGCCATTATTAGACAGAATGCCATGTTCAAAACCACCATTCAGTCCGGTTGAATATACTTTGTACCAAATGATATTCCCATTTTTATCGAGTTTACAAGCAAATGGTTGAGGGGAAGCTTTTTCATTCGATCTACTCGAACCTACAACGATGTAATTACCATCCACACTTTCTTCCATTCCATTTAAATTAGTAAATGTTGAATTAGTAGCAATTTCCTTTTGCCAAACTACCTGTAATGATTTATCTATTTTGGTTACCCTTCCCCGGTATCCGGAAGACCTATAAGAATGATTGGAGGCAATAAGTAAAAAATTATCTGTGGTATAAATCTGACTGGTGTATACCTTTGCACCTTCCGATGTATTGGAAGAGTCTAATATTACACATTTAGTTTCTTTTAAGGTATCCCCTGCATACGTCTGTTTTGCAATGAATAATTTTGTTATTGCGTTAAAATTTTTCCAACCAAATTGGAAACAACTTCCGCTTAAATAATAGATGCCCTCCGATTCATAATTATATACATTCATGTAAAGCACCTTACAATTCAAACTTGAATCCTTTATAGTAATAGCACCTTTGTAAAGTTTATCTGCGCCTACTTTATGGATTTTATTATCCGAATTAACCTGTGAATTCCCTTTTGAATCCCCAATTAAATAACCACCGGTGCTTATAGGCAAAGGAGGTGAATACAGACTAAATTCATTGTAATTACTAAAGTTCGTGGTAAATAATACATTGCCTTCTTTGTCTATTTGAATTAGATTTCCTTGTAATTGAGCAGGGCTAATGAGTGTAGAACCATCCGGCAATTTAGCGCAAGTTGGATTATTCATGATTAAATTAGGTATTTGCTTTCTCCAAAGTACCTGACCATTTGCATTTATCTTATAAATTATTAATGCTTGTATATCGTCGTAATTTGTGAGACCGCCATTGGAAATTAAAAGGAAACAGTTGTTATCCACTTCGCGAATGAAACTTACGGTTTCCAATGTTTTATCCGGAAATACTTTAAACAAATAGGCAGAAGACAATTCGTTACTTTCATCCTTTTTACAGGCATTATTGGATAACAGCAGAATGAATGCCATATAAATTATTCGCAAATTTAAACGCCGTTGTTTCATCTATTATTTAGTTATCAGATTTCCGTAGTTGTCTACTTGCATCATAAACATCTGGTCGAAACTGGATTCGTTGAAACAGGTATATCCGGCTACGTTCCAACCACCATGTGAATTTGGCTGCACACATCTAGCAACATTTACATTTTGGTCACCACCTGCAATTTGTTCCCATATTTTATTGCCATCTTTGTCTACTTTAATTAAAATGGATTTCATATTTCGGAACCGTTCCCGATATTCAACATCCATTGGTTCCTTGCTTGTGCAACCCATCAATAGTAAAGTACCATCCGGACTTAATTCAATATCATATAAAAAAGTATAACCTAAACCATAATATCTTTTTTCCCATTGAACAACACCCATTAAATCCGTTCTCATTAATTGAATACTAATTGATTTATCCAGTATAAATTCATAAAATGTACCAACCAAATAACCATCCGGATAGTTAATGAGTTTAACTGTGCCAAATCTTCGGTGAGGGTTATCAAAACTTTTAATGTAGAAATCTGCTTTTTCATAAGATTTGATAGGATAAAATGTAATAACAGTTCCATCAAGTTCTGTATGCATCATAAATGTAATGTGCTCTTGACTTTGGTTGGGAATCCCACCGCGACTCATTACACCTCCTATCATTATAGTTCCATCATTAGCTATATTTATGGTTCTTCCGTATTCGTGGTAATTTTCAGATACCATAAAAGGAGCATATAAGTTAAGATTTGGATAAGCACTATCGAACATCAATTGTCCACTTTGGTTATACCTTATCAAAAGTATATCTGCAGTTGTATCGCTGCAATTACCGGTTACAAAAAAGCTCCCATCAGGTGATTCAACAGCAGCATATAATTTACTATACCCATTTGTTGACGGATGAGAGCTCTTAATCCATTGTACCACACCGCTGCTGTTTAGTTTTACAGTAAAATCACGGGTGTAAAAATTGTTACTTGTTGAACCTGTAACATTTGAATTTGATTGGCCAACGGCAAGAAAACCACCATCCGAAGTTTGAATTACATTAAAAAATTCATCATAATCTCTTTCTCCAAATGTTTTATACCACTCCTGTTTTCCATCAGCATTCACTTTTAATAGAAAAGCTTCAGTATTTGTTGAATTTGTTCCTGAGTTTCCGCAGTATATAAAACCGCCATCTTTGGTTTTAATTACATTGTTCACTTTGTTGTTGTCGCTACCTAAATAATACTTAATTGTTGCACTTGAAAGTTCTTGATTATCTATTTCTTTTTTACAAGCACCAAAAAAACTTATTACCATAAAACCTATCCATATAAAATGGACAGAATAGATAAGAAGTTTGGATGTTGCAGATTTAATTTTCATTTCTATTTATTTGGTACGTGTAATTCGCCATTGCAAAGGCATTTTCAAACTGATATTCAATAGGAGGGAACGAAGTTTAATATCATCATGTATATATTGATAATTGTAAATAAAATTTGTATTATTCATACGCATATCCGGATCTATAGTGGTTGAAAAATAATGCAAATAGCTCATATCCATATCGAGTGTGGCGATTTCAATTGGTATCGAAATGCCAAGATGAATGGAACCTACAATCTGCGCTCTGTTTCTTTCTTCTAAAACAACAGAGGAACTTTGTATATAACTTGGAGTTTCAATACCGTTAGCTTCAAAATTAACACTTGCATTTTGCATGTAGTTAATACCTAATCCAACACCTCCAGTTAACTTTATCGTGTTATAGATAGGATAATAATAAGTGCTTCTAAAATGGAATAGAAAATATTGTTCTGTTTCATTCACTGTTTGCTTTTTACCACCGGCGTTGTCAATTTCATGGCGGATTGATATACCATTGAACAAGAGGTCGCTGCTAAATGATAAGGTTGGTTTGTACATATATTCTACCAATGCGCCAATTTGATAACCGATTGTGGTATAATATCTTTGGGTAGAGTTAAATACCGAATAGCTTTGAATCAGTGACGGTAATGTAAAATTGATTCCCGATTTAATCCCAATAAACCAAATTGGTCTTACTTCAAAAGTATTCACCCTTTTGGTAAATTCAATCGGATCAATATTGGGAAATTTTTGATAGTCGGGCCGAACCTGCAGCATCCTTTCTATGTAATAATCGGATTTCGAAAGATTGTTCATGAAATTGTATGAAATCCCCATCAATCGATTGGCTTCAAATTGCTCTTCCTGTGTTTTTAAGGTACTATAACACTGTTCGCAAAGTTTTACTGCTTCCTGAAACTTGCCATCCTGGTATAATTTATTGGCATTATTTAATAAGTCTTTGCATTTTTTTTGTGCAAATACCGAATAGGAAAAAAGAATCAAAAATAAGGTTATAATTATTTGCATACCTATTTCGATTTCCGGATAATTTTATAGTTCATATAAAAAGTGTAACCAATATTGAACGTTATATTATTTAAGATGATATCATCGTCGATATAATAGTAGGTAAACAACAAATCATTTGAGTTATAGCGAGAAGTTTCTTTTGTAATATTGGAGAAAGATTTGTAGTAATTCACTTGTAAAAACAAATTGCCTTCTCCTAATTTGTAGTTCAATCCCAGTCCGGTTACAATTCCAAAATTGAATTCATTGCGCCTGTCTTTTGAATTTAGATTTGCTATTTCGAACGTTAGTCCATTGGTAATGTTTGAAGTTTTGAAATCGTTATTGCTAAACAGTAGGTAACCAACATATGCACCACCTTGGATAAAAAGTCTAAGTCTCCTTTTTTGGGAAGGACTATATTTAAAGGTAAGTGGAAGCTCAAGGTAGGTCAAGTTTTCATTTACTTCCATGTTCCAATTGTAAAGTCCATAAGAAAGGTCATATGATTTTTGGGTAATGTAAAGCCCCGACTCAATTGCTGATGTTTGGGTGAGCGCATAACCTGTTGTTAAACCAAATTGGAAGCCACTTTTAGAGGTATATGTTTTGTCGTAATCGGCGATGGTATAAGTTTTGGTAACCTGCGGAAATGTAGTATTGGAACCAATTGAAAAAGCAAGGCCTAAACTAAATTTAGGAATAATGGTAATGTTGTTGAGTAGTTTAACTAATTCTGTCGGGTCTTTCAAATAGTTGGGTTTGTATTTTGGATTTAATTCCAACATGTTTTCAGCCGCTACCCTTGCTTCATCTTGCCTGTTATCCGTAATATAAATCATTGCGAGTAATCTTTGCGTTTTCCATTGATCGCTTATTTCAGCGTGTTCATAGTCTAATGATTTTATTATTGATTCGGCTTCCGATAGGTTTCCTAGTTCATATTCCTTTTCCGCTTTGATTAACATTTCTCCATATAAGTTAGGGTTTTGAGCCTCCATCGGAATAACAAAAGAGTTAAATCCAATCAAAAGAAGAAGACATTTTATGAATTTGAAGTTATACATTTTCAATAAAATACATGTCAACAGCGCCTTTGTTTTTAGCAGCTATTTTGCCTCGGTAGAAACAATTAAAATCGTTTTTAATTAACTCGTAGGTTGAACCACTGATATTGATTTTACCTGCTTCCGAATTTTGTTCCATTCGGGCAGCAGTATTTACAGTATCTCCCCAAATATCATACGCGTATTTTTTTACCCCAACTATTCCTGCAACCACCGGACCGGAATTAATACCAATGCGGATTTGAAATTTTCCTTTGTTGGTTGCCATATAGTGTTGGATATCCAATGCTGCATGGGCAACTCTTTTCGCATGGTCAGCATATTCGTTGGGTAATCCACAAACTGCGAGGTAAGCATCTCCGATTGTTTTAATTTTTTCCAATCCGTGTTTTTCCATTATCGCATCAAATGCAGTAAAATTTTCATGAATTTCCTGTACCAATTCAGTCGGACTCATTTTTTCGCTTATGCCTGTAAAGTTTACCATATCAGTGAAAAGTACCGTAACGGCATTGTATTGTTTTGGTTCAATGCTACCTTTTACTTTTAATTCGTCGGCAACTCCAACCGGTAGAATATTTAAAAGTAACCCATCAGATTTTTTCTTTTCATCGTCTAATTCTTCAAATAGATTTGAATTATCAATTGCCACAGCAATATAGGAGGCAAGCGACTTTACAAAATCGAGTTGATACGTATCGAAGGCATCCGATTTTGTGCTTAGAACCGCGATACTTCCAGTTTGTTTGGTGTTGAAACCAAATGGTATCGCAATAACAGAGGCCGCACTTTTGTTGTTGTAAAGTTGAATGGGTTTGAAAACATATTGTTCAAAATTGGATGCGGCATCTTGCAGCATTAATTCTTTGTTGTTTGTAAAACACCAATTCAGGATATTATCGGGGTCATTGGTCCATTTACCTTTTTCAATTTGATCGATATCTTTATCTGCTAAAACATAATAGAGTTTATGGCCTTGTTTTTCGATTAAGAAATGAACCTCCTGGGCTGCCATACTAGAAATAATATACTTTTGAACCTTCGAGAGTATTTCTTTCAATCCGAGGCTGGATGTAATATCTTTTCCGATATCTGTAATGAGGGTAATCTGAGAAATGGATGATTCAAACACATTAACCATGCTGCTTAGTTCATGGTGTTTTTCTTTTAATTCATCTAATTGCTGAACTTGCTCTTTTTGGTTGGTATATTTATTGCCAATGCGGTTAAAATTATCGGCAATTTTACCTAAATCATTGTCCGTATTAAATTCAATCTTAATCAGATTTTCTGCTTGTAGAGCGAAATCTGTTTTTACTTTCAGTTCCTTTATTTGTTTTGACTGTATATAACGTAGCCATAACGAAATAAGGATACCTATGGATAATATAATGGATAATAAAGTTAGCATATTTCACTTTTCAAGCATCCCAAATATGCATTTATAAATATTGTGGTACAATCCCCAATTAGGGTGATTTTTTTCTACTTTAGACCTTGAATGGTTTGCTCGTATGGGATGTCGCTACCAATAAATTGTTGCCATTCAGATGCATTGAAGTTTCGTTTGATTAGAGGGGTGATGATTTTCACCAATTCTTCATCGTTGGATGGATAGGTTATGATGCTTTTGTCTTTTCCTGCTGTACAAAAGTACTTGCCATTATTGCTGCACGCTACACTCCACACCCACGAATCGTGTTCCGTGTATGGAATTGGAGCCTGATCTTCTCCTGATAAATCCCATTTCAAAACATATCCGTCGAAACTGGTCGAAAACATAAATTTATCAGAAACATGAAATGCAATACTAGTAACAGTTGATTTGTGTTGGTTGAGGTTCTGGAATTGCTTGTTGATATTTTGTAGCGATATCATATGAATTTTTCCATCATTTAGTCCGGCTGCTAGTAAAGTTCCATTAGGAGAAATGTTAATGGTAGAAATTTTTGTATTCAAATTTCGGATTTCTATAGGCTCGCTTTTTCCTTGTAACGGGCATTCGAAAATCTTACCATCCTCGCATCCGATATATGCTTTGTGTTGCGATGGATGTATGGCAATACAAGTTGGTTTGGAATTAAGTATCGTTATGTTTTTGGTTTTTTGTGTCGCCACTTCGGTTTCAATCATTTTATTATCCATCGAAACAGAAATCAAATTATCTCCATACCAAACAAAACCAGCTATTTTATCAACGTGCCCTGTTTTAACAATGGTTGGAGCAGTAGGTGTACCTTCTGTTTTGAAGAGTAGCATATCTGTTTTGTCGGCAAGACAGGCAATAATATTTCCACCCTTGTTGTACTCAACATTTTCGAGAATGGCATTTTGCTTGGGATATATTTTAATCACTTTTCCAACTTCTAGCGCATCGCAAATGGTTAATAGTCCATCCGAACCACAGGAGGCAATTTCTTTGCTATTCGGGCTAATGTCCAACGACCTAACCATATCCGTATGGCTAATGTTTTTGTATGTTTCTTCGTTTAAAATTGATTTGTAAGCAGCAAAAAGGGCAGCCGAAATATCCTGGTTAAAGAGTTTTCCGCCGTATTTGCTATTAAAATTATAGGATTGTATAGCTAATAAAGGTTTTACATTTTCATCGTATGTACCTTTTTGAATGGAATTTGATTTTATAGCCAACGCTTGTGCAATAGATAGTATGCGCAAGCGATAAGCATTTTTTTCTGAATTGGTTGCAACTTTACGCAAACTGTCGGCTGCATATCGTTGCTGAATAGCGATTTTCTTTTCCGACTCAGCTAAATTCCTTGCTTGATTGGCACTAAGAGAAGCTTGTTCGGCATTTTTTTTCTGTTCGTTTGCTTCTCTTTCTTTTTGCAAAGCAAGTAATTTTTGTTTTTCGGCATTCCGCTTTTCAAGTTCCGCTTTTTTGGCACTTTCTTCGGCAAATAACTTTTGTTTTTTTGCAATAGATTCCTGTTCCTGTGCATTTTGCTTTTCCGCAACTGCAAGTTGTTCGTTTCGGGATGAATTGTTTCGTTCAAACACCGCCCAAAGACTTAATGTACTTAATACTACCAACACCAAAACCACAATAATATTGGTTACTCTTTTGCGCCTGGTTTTTTCGGCCAGAAGAAACATCTTTTGCTGCCAGCTGGCATCAACAAATCGTTTCGATAATTCGAAATATTGGTTGTATTGTTCTGTCCATTGTCGGGTTACATCAAATTTATTGTTCCAGTCAATGGCAATTTGTAAATCCGGATCGCGCCATAAACCTGAAAGTCCTTTTTCATAAAGAAGTGCACTTGCGGTGATACGTTGGTAAATCTGAGCGGATTCATATTCTTCTTCTACCCAATTACCTAATCTTTCCCATACGCGCATCAAACTTTCGTGTGAAATGTCGATAACACTACTTTCCGAAATGGCTACATTGGCCGGAGGCATTAAAAATCCGCGGTCGGCCCGCCTAAAAATATTAACGAGATAGATAATATCTTCAACTGTACAATTTGCTATTTCGGCAATCTTACTTATCGGGGTAGGACGTCTAACTCCTCTGTTATCACTTTCTTTAACCGTTAATGTTTTAAATAGAATTGCTATGGTTTTTTGGTGTGCTTCTGATTTGATTTCGAGCATTGCTTCTTCGGCATGATTCGACAAAGCTTTTTCCATCTTACCGGTTTTTTCATAATGAATCAAATCAATCGGAACGGATGGATCATTGAGTCCTCGCCAAACTTCCCATGTACGCATTAATACATGTTGTAAAATCGGTAATTGGTCAGGATTGGAACCTACATCTTTTAATAGTTGCTGTACCAATCGAGGGGAAATCCGTTGGCCAACCAATTCAATCGGGCCGGTAATACTTAACTGCAGTTCTTCGAGTTTCATCCGTGGAATCAGAAACTGACCATTATTAATGGCTTCGGGCAAACCGATGAACTGTTCGCAATCACCAATAAAATCACTTCTTAATGTTATGATTACATTGATGTTTACATCATGTTGTTGGATTGCGCCTAACAATAAATTAACGAATTGAAATGCAATTTCTTCGTTTTCCTTATTAAAGCGGAACAGTTCTTCAAACTGGTCAACTACCAACAATAATTTTCGTCCTTCCGGAATTGCATTTCTCAGTAACTGAACAAGACCCAACTGACTTTTTTGTAAAATGTGCAGGTTTCCTAATGTATCCGCTTTTTCTTTAGAAAAATGAAGTTCCTCAATTTTTGAAAGAATCTGGTTAAGTTCTTCCACGGGATTTTTTCCAGGTCGCATGGTTGAAATGATCCAACCTTTATCGTTGCTTAATCTTGGAATTACACCGGCCCGCATTAACGACGATTTTCCGCTTCCTGAATTCCCCACAATGGAAACAAAGTGGTAATGGTGAAGCTTGCTAATGATGGTATCAATATAATTTTCTCTGCCAAAGAAAAGATGTGATTCTTCTGCCTGAAATGGACGTAATCCGGGGAATGGATTTGTGAATCCTTGAAAGTTTGATGATTCTAATGGATTTGAACTCCCAGGCATGATAAATACGGTTTTATTTTAACGACAATATTATTCTGTCTATTTAAATTCAATATTACACCAATTTAAGAGCGAATAGTATCACCAAAAAAGGGGATGTATGTTATTACATTCCCAAATGGAAATTATTAATTAATCCAATCTATAACAGAATATTCTATGGCATGGAACTGCCCTTCATCACTTTTTTATTCCAAACCCAGGCTTGTTTGGTTGATTTTACCACAACTTTACCGGCACCAACATTAAGATAATAGCCGGATTTAGAATAATCTGCATTTAACAATTCGATATGGGCACCACTTGGTTCAACATCCCAGTATGATTGTGCGCCATCATTTACAACAATTACAGGGGCATTTTCGGCCGTAACTGATTGTAAGAAAAATGGCGTTGCAGTATCTGACTCCTGGCTAGATAAACCGGTTTGTGATAATTGGTTAGGAGTTGCCCATATTTGGAAATTGCTATCATCACTTACGGATAGCAATACTTCTCCATTTAACGTGCCGGGACAAGTAAGATACGATTCTCCCACTTTGTATTCTCCGGTTTCTGAAGCAGATATATTCATATTGTTTTTATTAAGGGTGTTAATTTAATAATTTATTTTTCGTCCGATTACAAAGTACATATCTACTTCGCCTTTATTTTTGGCTTTAACTTTGCCGCGGTACTCGCATTCAAACTGATTTCCGATCAACTCAAAAGTTGTTCCACTGATATTGATTTTACCTGCTTCACTATTGCTTTCCATACGATTGGCCATATTAACCGTATCTCCCCAAATATCATAAGCATATTTTTTTACGCCAACTATTCCTGCAACTACAGGGCCACTATGAACACCAATACGAATTTGAAATTTACCTTCTGTACGATACATAAAGGATTGAATATCCAATGCAGCGTTTAATACCCTTTCGGCATGATTGTTTATTTCATTTGGTAGTCCACATACAGCCAAATAAGCATCACCGATAGTTTTTATTTTTTCTAAACCGTGTTTTTCAATGATGGAATCAAATGCGGTGAAATTTTTGTGGATTTCCTGTACCAATTCGGTTGGACTTAACTGTTCGCTTATTCCTGTGAAATTAACAAAGTCGGTAAATAATACGGTAACATGGTTATACAGTCTTGCTTTCGACATGCCCGTTTGTTTTAATTCATCTGCTACTTCTTCAGGTAATATATTCAAAAGTAAATCATCCGACTTTTTCTTTTCTATCGAAAGTTCAATATTCAGTTTTTGTTTTCTTTTATATTGTTTATAGAAGACAATAGAAACAATGATGAAGGTTAACAAAATAAAAGCCAATCCGATGCTAATTCCTAAACGACGCGAGGATTGTAAAGTTGCAATTTCATTTTGACTTTTCAGTATAGCAATTTCAGAAGTCTTCTTAACTGATTCATATTTTTGCTCCATGTTAGCAAATGCATTTATTTTATCCTGGTTAAAAATAGAATCTTGTAAAACATAGGCCTCCCATAAGTTATTATAAGCTAATTCATATGCATTATTTTGACTATAATAATAAGCTTTGTTGAGTAAGCTGGTTTGTTGATCCTCTAAGCTACCGCTGAGGAGTGCATAATAGTATGCAGAATCCACATACAGCAACATTTGTTCTTTGGTAGTTGAAATACCTGCCAGATTATTGTAAATAGGAGATAAATTGCTATAAGCTTTTCTTTGTAAGGCGAGAGCCAAGGATTGTTTAATGTATTGTTCTGCAATTTTATAGTCTTCAGCCTCCGCATATAAAGTACCAATTGTGGCCAAAACGAATTCCTCCATTATCTTATTTTTAGAATCGATGGCCATTTGAAGCGCCAGCTTCGTATAATTCAAATTATCTGGATTTTCCTTTAAAATCGTCCCTTTCTGCAAATAAAGTTGAATCAGTACTTTGTTATCTGTCCATAGCGGCAGCCAGCATTTAATTCCTTTCTCTGTATAATATAAAGCTTTTTTATTTTCACCTAAAGTCCAATACAATGTGCCATAACACTTATAAATTTGGGCTAATAAGGGATATTCTAGTAATTGTTTTTGCTGGCAAACAGATAATGCCATAAAAAGAGTGGTCAAACATTCTTTGTATTTGGATTCATTAAATTGATATGCAAACACTGCCAATTTAGTTTTTATCCAACGATAGGTATCTCCATTTTCTTTGAAACACGCAAGCAAAGAATCAGCGTATTGATGGGTAAGTTTATACCCCCTGGTTTTGTCAACTTCTAATGAATCAAAAATCCGAATGGAATGTTCATAGTTAGATTGTGCATGAAGCTCTGCCGACATTGTCAGCAGAGCCAACCAGAACACAATTTTTAAAGCCAAAGTTTTCTTGAATAAAAGCATGAAACTTTTGTTCTAATGAGGAAAGCAAATTTTAAATGGTTTCATCCAAGCATCATGATGACGCTTTTCATGTATACCCTATGGTATATTTGGTCCCGAACTTCCAAGCGACTTTTTGTTCCATGTCCAAGTTTGCTTGGTTTTACTTTGTTTTACCTTTGCAGTTCCATTCGGAACAAGATACATTGCATTATCTCCAGAAGTACCTTTTATTTGAATCGAACCATCATCATTTAAAGTAAAACTAGATGCATTGTTCGAATTAGTATCAACGGTCACATCATTTCCTTCCGTTCCATCTGCAACAAAATAAAACGTAGTGGTAGTAGTGTCGGTACCAACTTTAAATGTAGATGAAAGGTTGGTGTCTGTCAAATCTGCACCGTCTGCCCAGATTTGATCATCTTCATCATCTGCTGATGAATCGAGTACTAAAATACTGCCCGAAGCGGTTGGACTCAAAATGTAATAATTGGTTGTTGAACCTCCGTTCTCTATAGCTATATAGATATTGTAGGTATCATTGGGTAATGGTGCTGACATATTGATTATTTTTTAAAGGTTTAAGAATTAGAAAATATATGTATTCAAATGTATGGTAACCCAATACAAAATACAATCACCAAAAAGGGGGAGTATTAAGCATTGAAAGCGTATTCAATTATTGATTTACCAATGTATAAGTTAACTATAGTAATGCAAAGACATTAGGAACTATTTTATACCCTTTCAAAGTTTGTTTTGTTGATTTGACGTTATCCTTGTTGTTATTATATCTAAATAACAAGGGGTTTTCGCTATGCTTATATTTTTACCACTCAATTAATACTTGTTACTATCAATAGCAATTTCGGACATTCACAAAAATTAGCTCCATACAAGTAAAACGGTTTAATTCTAGGTTAATATTAAGTACTAATAATTTATTTTTCTATCTTCAACAAAGTACATATCCACTTCTCCTTTGTTCTTTGCATTTATTTTACCACGATACGTACATTCAAAATTGTCGGAAACTAACCCATAAGTTGCACCACTAATATTTATTTTTCCTACCTCACTATTACTTTCCATGCGATTAGCCATATTAACTGTATCACCCCAAATATCATAGGCATATTTTTTAACCCCAACTATTCCGGCTACTACCGGACCCGAATGAATTCCAATCCGAATTTGAAATTTCCCTTCATTTCGTAACATAAACGATTGAATATCTAACGCAGCATTTACAACCCGTTGTGCGTGGTTATTTATCTCATGCGGTAATCCACAAACTGCCAAATATGCATCACCGATAGTTTTTATTTTTTCTAATCCGTGTTTTTCTATGATGGCATCAAAGGCTGTAAAGTTTTTATGGATTTCTTGCACCAATTCTGTTGGACTTAAGTTTTCGCTTATACCGGTAAAATTAACGAAATCTGTAAATAGCACGGTAACATGGTTATACAATCTTGCTTTCGACATGCCCGTTTGTTTTAATTCATCTGCTACTTCTTCAGGTAAAATATTCAAAAGTAAATCATCCGACTTTTTCTTTTCTATGGAAAGTTCAATATTCAGTTTTTGTTTTCTTTTATTCTGTTTAAAGAAGACTACAGAAACAACAATAAAGGTTGTCAGAATAAAAGCCAATCCGATGCTAATTCCTAATCGACGCGAGGATTGTAAAGTTGCAATTTCATTTTGACTTTTCAGAATAGCAATTTCAGAAGTTTTCTTTACTGATTCATATTTTTGCTCCATGTTGGCAAAAGCATTTATTTTATCCTGGTTAAATAAGGAATCTTTAATAACCATCGATTCCCAAAGCACATCATAGCCCGATTTGAAGTTGCCTACCTGGTAATGATTGTAAGCCATATTTATTAAGCTGGTATGCAAATCTTCTAAACTTCCAGAAAGTGAAGCATAATAGTAAGAAGAGTCTAAATAGTTGGTTATTTCTGAAGGATTGGATGTTAATCCTGCGAGGTTATTATAAATTCCGGAAAGTGTACCGTATGCTTTTCGTTTTAAAGCAAATGTTAGGGATTGTTTTAAATAATTCTTGGCCTCTTTATAATTACCTCCAATTGCATAAGCAGTGCCAATCACGTTTAAAGCATATTCCAGAAATTTTTCATTTTTATCCTCATAAGCCAGTTGATATGCTAAATTATAATAGTAAATCTGGCGATTTAACTCTGCATTCAAACTTCCTTTTAAGATATAAAGTCGCATGAGAACACTTCTATCTTTATAAATCGGTTTCCATAATTCTATTCCTTTCTTAATATAATATGCAACTTTTTTGTTTTCATTTAAGGTATAATATAAGTTTGCATAAGAGGCATATATATCCGAGCCGATGGGTTCGTTATCGCACCTGGTTTGATTGTAGGAATATTGTGCTAATGCCAGCGTTTTTAATGACTCTTCGTATTCTCCAATATTACACAGTCTTGATTCTTGGTATAACAAAGTTTTAATAAATCTGCATTGGTCACCGGTTGCTTTAAAGAACTTGAGAAGTGAATCGCCATGTGTTTTTATCAAAACTTGTTTTTTGGATCTATCGTCCTCCAAAGAATCAAATAGTTCCATTGCTCTCTTGTTGGTATATTGTGCCAACAAAAGAGCAGATTGAAACATCAATGCGAATCCAAACAGCAGTATGCGTATATTTATAGTCATTAAATTTGCGGTTTAGACCAAGGAATACCAAAAATATACAATTAACTAGTCCAAATCGGAAGGAAATTTAGGAGTAGAGTGATGCATTTTTCAAATATTATTTTCTTTCAAAGCCTAACCCATGTGAAACCTTTTTGTTCCAGGTCCAGGTTTGTTTGGTATTTTTTATAACAACTTTCTTGGTTGCCGAATCTGCGTTAGCATAGAAATCTTGGGGATTATCCGGATCAAAAAACATGGAACCATCGGTTATGTCCCATCCCATTGTTGACTGATTAAACGTAGGATCTGCAACTACTTCTGTTCCAACCGAAACAGATAACCCAGGTGTTAAATAATATCGGCTGTTAGTAGTTTGATCAGGAACACAATAAAAGTAATTGTTACCTAGTACGTCACTGGTTTGCCATTGCTGGGTGAAACCTGTGGCATCTTCAACAGGAGTTAAGGATAAGTTACCATTAACATCTACAGTAAGGTAGTTTCCATCCGGATCTTGAATCGTGAATAAGCGATTTGGTTCTGTTGGGTCTGACATAATTTTAAATTTAGGGTTTAATCGTATACTAAAGGTATACAAAGTTGTTCGATTATATCCGAAATGCAATCCCCAATTTGGGGGAGTTAGTTTAGATACTTCGAAACTTGAAGAATCCGTCCTAGGCTAAATGGATGGTCTTTTCGAAACCGTTTTGACAAACGTAAATTAAAAATTGTTGGAAGCTTGTTTAACAAAGTACATATCTATTTCGCCTTTGTTTTTGGCTTTTACTTTTCCCCTGTATTCGCATTGAAAATCATTTTTTATTAATTCGAAAGTTGCACCACTGATATTAATTTTACCGGCTTCGGAGTTTTGTTCCATTCTGGCTGCTGTATTTACGGTATCACCCCAAATGTCGAATGCATATTTTTTTACCCCAACAATTCCTGCAATTACGGGACCGGAGTTTATTCCAATTCGAATTTCAAATTTCTTGGAGTTGTTTTTAATGTATTGTTGTATATCGATGGCAGCGCGAATTATTCGTTGGGCATGGTCCGGCGTTTCAATTGGTAATCCACAAACAGCAAGATACGCATCGCCAATGGTTTTAATTTTCTCTAAACCATGTTTCTCCATAATGGCATCAAATGCTGTAAAGTTTTTATGAATTTCTTCCACCAATTCTGTCGGACTCATTTGCTCACTTATGCCGGTAAAATTTACAAAGTCGGTAAATAAAACAGAGACATTAGCATATTGTCGCGCCTTGGATTTGCCGGATTGTTTTAATTCCATTGCAACTTCCTCCGGTAAGATATTTAACAATAAATCATCTGATTTTTTCTTTTCTAAGGTAAGTTCGGCATTGTTGGTTTCAAGTTCTCTTGTACGTTCTTTAACAATTATTTCTAGTTTACGGTTCTGAGAAATCAATAATTTGCTATTAATCCGAATTACTAGTATTACTACGAGTATAACCAGAAGAAGATATAATGTGTAAGCATAACCGGTTTGATACCAAGGTGCAGGTACCTCGAATGAAAACACAGTTTGTGCATTTTCACCAAACGCATTTTTTGCGTCTACCTGCATTTCATATTTTCCGGGTGAAATTCCCGTAATGGTTATCTTGCCTTCTTGTTGCCAATCACTCCATGATTCGTTTAATCCGACTATTTTAAACCTGTATTTGTTCTTATCTGTTTGGATAAATGAATGTATTCCAAATTGAATGGTACAATTTGATTTGTGGTTGGGGAGGAGTATGCTTTCCCGTTCTCCCGGAATATCGTATCGTATTGATCCAGTATTGAAAGAAATGCAGGAAACTTCTACAATAGGTAGGTTGTTTGACGAAAACATAGAATTACCGGAAAATATTTTATCTTCCATTACATACACATTTTCTGCTTGCGAAACATATCCTGCCACCGGTTTTCCAATGAACATATAAGAAAACGAATACGGAACAAAAGCACCATTTTTGTATTCCAAAAAGGAATTGGAATTATACAACAAACCCGTTTCACCAATTTCATGTGTTTGATTTAGGATGCCATCAAAAAGTTCAGATGTTTCGGCGTCTGTTTTCAATTGGTTGTTTTCTAATCGATAAAAATTCTGTTTACCTTGTACGAGAATTTTATTTTTATACAAACGAATGGTTACTTTTCCATTCTTCAACTCTTCCGGAATTTGTATCTTAGCATCCGGTATTAATTTTAAACCATTATAATACGTGCCAATCCATAATACGCCATTATCCGCTTCATATACCGAATTGGCAAGCTCATCCAATCCATCCAGTTTTTGTGCCAAATAGTTTCCGTTTTTGTACTCTAGAAAATAGCAGTATTCGGAACCAAAAGCATAATAGGTAAATGCACGTTTGCCTTTTTGAATATGAAGTATGGTTTTATCCGGTAATACATTTATCGTTCTGCTTTTGTTGTAAGCAAATAATCCATTGGTGCTTGCTACTAAAACATCCTTCCCAGCATCTAGCAGTTGCCATGTTTCTCCCTGAATATTTTTAATTGGAATTAATGTATGTTTCTCCTGGTCGGTTGTAAATAAACCGGCATGTGAGCTGATGATCCAGGTGTTTTCAAAGTTAAGGATATCTGTTGCCGACGACGGTAAATCTAGTTCATCGTGGTACTTTATAGGAACATGAATATTTACATGGGTTAATCCTTTTCGATGTGCAACCCATAAGTTTTTTTCGTGATCAATAAATAGTTTAAAAATTTCGTGCGATGGAAGTGCTAATTGTTTTTGATAGGTAAGTAATTCGGTATGCAAAATTACCCCTTCGTTAAATCCACCTAAAATTGTTGCATTATCTGTGGTTGCTATATCTGCCAATCCTTTGGAAGTAAATTCATTTGACCGCCCGGTAAATTGTTTCCCATCCCATAGATATAAACCATCGTAATTGGTAGCCAAACAAAGTTTTCCTCCTAACTCACAAGTATTGATAATGGTTTTCTGTTTTAAGATTTCTCCTCCGGGCAATACTTTCCATTTTGCTCCGTCAAATACCCCAAGTCCACGTTGCATGATATTTATATACAACGAATTTTTCCATTGAAATGAACCGGTTATCTCTCCGATTTCTATCATATTTAATTGAAAACCGGTTTTGTTTTTTTCAACTTTTAAAATATGTTTTCCAAGAGTATAGTAAATGTTACCGCCTATATTGAGTACATTTTTATCTCCTAAAGTACTTTTCTTGGCGCCCCCCATTTGGTCTTTAAAACTCGCATATTGGAAACTGTGTTTTACCCGGGTAAATACACCTATATCTCCTTCACAAGTAACAAACAAGTTTCCCTCATCATCAAATGCCATATTGCGCACCGGTTTAGGCGTTGCAAACAAAATCCAGTTACTGCCATCAAAGCGCAAAACGCCATTGTTATTTGCACACCATAGATTGCCTTTTTTATCCTGAATCATATTCCAAATCAAAGGATGTGCACCGAAATCTTTGGAAGTATAATTTTTTGAAGTGAATTCCCAGGCTGAAACAAAACCTACCTGCATAAATAAGAATGCCACTAAAAGTTTTATGTTCATATTTCTAAGAAACTTATTTTATTAATTCATCGAAAACAATCGAAACAAAATAAATGGCACCAACCGAAGGCGAACCTAATGCCTGTATATAGCGATTGTTGGTAACGTTGGTACCACCAGCTTTAACCATGATATGTTGGTAAGGGAAAGTATAATTCAAAGCAAGGTCGAGGGTATAATAGGCATCCAAGGTTCCTATTCTGTCGTATTCAGAAAAGTAAAAGTCATCAACCCAACGAACATTTGCAGCCACACCAAAATTTTTATAGAAACGTGTTCCCTTTACACCAAAATTAATTTTATGTTTAGGGGTATTGAATCCTTTTTCAAAATTCTGACGGATAAAAGTTTCGGAGGTAATAAGTTCGTTGTAATTGTAATTGGCAAAATAGCTCCATTTGCTGTTTTGGTAGTAGTTTAATGTGGTTGCTATACCATACGAACTTACAGGGAATTGGGCATTGGCTGCTCGCCTGTATACCTGTGTTTGCTGCTGATTTTTTATATAGGCAGGGTTTATGGTATCTGCTCGGTTTATTGGTCCGATATATTGTTGGGCACTAATTAGATTTTGAAAAGTGTTAAAGTACACATTGAAATCGGTTTCAAGACGATCAAATAAAAAGCTTCTCCAACCAAATTCTATGGAACGTAATTCCTCGGGAGCAATATCATTAATTACAGGCTTCACGAGTTTATTTGAATCTCCTGAATACAAAAATTCATTTACAGAAGCACTGGTATACATATTAACAAATTTACTTCCATCCGGATTAAACCACACAAGATTTAAATTAACAGCATCTTGTAAAAACCCACCAAAAGTTAATGCACCTTTAATATTCATGTATGAATATTGGTCGATTAAGGCAGGCATGCGAAATCCAATTTGTGCAGAAACCCGTAAACTGTGGTTTTGTTTTTCTCCTAATAGATATACAAGCGATAACCTGGGACTAAACCTCGGGTCAAATTTCTGAAATACATCTACCCTGGCCGAACCCTGTAATTTCAATCGTTCGTGTAAGACTCTTTTTTCACCTTGAACAAAACCGCCTATCTCATGCATATAGATAAGTTGCGAACTATCCGGGAATACCGATCCGGATGAATAGGGAGCGTATAACCGATAATTTATTCCGGTTAATAAGGTGGTATTGGTTGCGCGCGACGAAAAGTCGTATATAAATTCGCTGTACCATGTTTTTGATAAACTAATAATTCTTCCGCCATTATCTTTAAAGGGTTTGGATTTTATGATACTAAACACCGAGTCGAAAGAAGCTGTGCCGGGTTCGTATCGAGCATGTCCTAATATGAGTTTGGCACTTGCAGGGTCAACTGAATTGATAATCGGATAAAGATGGCTGTTGTCCGAATCGGCAAATTTTCGTGCCGCGGCCTCATCTCCTTTGGCAATGGAATCATATCCAAATGCAAATGCGAGGTTATTGTATTGTCCGGAATAAGCAAGCAGGTATTGCATAAACCAATTTTCGTCGGGTTTTGCAGCTCGGTTTATGTTTATGGCACTTAAACTAATATCTATGGCTTCTCCAATATCTTCGGCACTCACATAGGAACGAAACACATATTTATTTCCTTTCACTTCAACTTTATGTTGTTGCAAACTATAGTTGCTAACTTGGGTACGGTTATCGGTTTGAAAATTGCTGCTTCCAATACCAAAACGTGAAGTCCACGAAATTTCCATACCCTTTTTTGGGCGCCAATAAAAACCGATATCGCTTTTTAACATATATGGTTTATAGGTAAAGATTTCATTTTCACGGTAACCTGTTCTCGACACACGTAACGTTCCGTTTTCAAGAAAAGGAGTATTGGTAACCGGTGCTTTTATACTGGTATCAAATACAGCCGAAACTTCATCTCCGCCTATGTTTAGGCCGTTGTATCCCGGGTTGCCGGGACCGGCTTTGTATCCATAGTTGTTTAGGTTATTGGTGTAGGTGTAATTAGAAATATCTCTGTAATCTGTAGCCTGCCAGTCGGCAATTTGCATGTATCCAAACGTTACTTTTGCTGCAGTTTTACGTCCAAGCATGGTGGCATAACGGAGGTTAAAATCGTACATGGGTTGTGCTGTATTGTCCAAGCCATCTATATGATTAACGCCTGTTTTTATTTCTGCAGAAAGACCTTGGTATTCGAATGGATTTTTAGAAGTTGTATTCATTAAACCACTAATTGCGTTTGGTCCATATAATGCCGAATTAGAACCGGGAATTAATTCCATTCTTTCCACATCCAAATCAATTGGACCATTTAACGCGCCTAACGAAAGATTAAATCCGGGCATGGATAAATCCATGTTGTCGAATCGTTGAACAAAACGTTGGTTATAGCTCGAATTAAAACCGCGGGTATTTAGTGTTTTGAAATTAGCACTTGTAGTTATTGCATCAACGGTAGCCATATTGGTTATTCGTTCATACATGTTTAAGGAAGGATTTACGCGGATATCGGTAGTAGTTAGCATTTCGATTGCTACCGGACTCTCAAATTTTCTCTCTATTTTACGGGAAGCAGATACCACTACTTCTTTTTCCACCAAATATTTTTCCTTCATACGGTAATGTACATAGGAACTGTTCTGGTTTAAGGTAATTGTATCGCCGGCAAAACCTAGATAATAACAAATAAGATTTATTGGTTTGGTAACATCCACTTCTATACTAAACGCTCCATCCATTTCCGAATAAACGCCATGTGAGGTGCCGGCAACGAAAATACTTGCAAGAGGCAATTCATTTCCGTTTTTTGATTCCGTTACTTTTCCATGAATAATACGGGCATGTATTGGTCCATCAGGTGGTAACAACGAATCGGCCTGTATTTGGTTACGTTTTGATTTGGACCTGAATTCTTGCGCGTGCAGGGTGGAGAATCTAAAGAAAAAAGCGAAAGTCAGGCTTAACAAAATCGGAGTTCGAATCAAATTCCATTGGTTTATGGTAACTCCGTTTTTGAGCGACATGTTGCAGATTAATAATTTACAATACTATTCTATTATCAGTTTTTTTATTCCGATGGAATTCCCGTCTGACACCTGAATAAAATACAAACCACGTGAGAGGGATTCGACATCAATGGTAAGTTTAGTGCCCATGATATTATCATTCCTATAGCAGGTTTTGCCATGCATATCGATTAATGTTATCCAATTAATGTTATCCAATTCGTTAAAATCCAAAACGATATTATTTTTTGCCGGATTGGGGTAAAAAGTAAATTCATTAAGCCCAATATTTTCTTTTACACCAACATTGCCACCGGTAAAAACCAAATCGTCGATGGTAAATACGGCACCTGCTTGGGTAGAACTAACGGTAACAGAGGCAAACATAATTATAGCAGTGTCGGGGTTTTCGTTGCTCGAATAGGTTAGTACCATACTTGATTTAGTAAAAACAGAATCAAAAGTAGAACGGAGAAAATATCCGGTTGCTATGGTATCCCTGTTACCACTTGTTGTATTCCATTTGGTTAAGGCAACCAAACCACTTGCAGTATCTCCTACTGAACCTAAGTAAGTATTCCAAAATTCTAATTGTGCCGGACGACTGGTATAAGGTATACCCCGAATGGAGTTGAATCCAACTTGAACACCTAAAAATATAGAACCGGTATAATCGGGTATAAATATACCGGGTGGTTTTGATGTAATATGTACTGCATGCATTTCACATGCCGAACTTCCTGAATGGGAATTAGACGATTGATAAATGGACTGCGGGTTACCAAAAATCATCAATCCATTTGTTGATACCCAACCTACCGGATCGCTACCGGACCAGTTTTCGAAACCATTATTGGTTATTTGTGCATGGGTATTTAATGTGAATACGATAGTGGTAATCAATAATATCGACTTTACTTTCATGGTTGGTGTTGATTGAAGTTGTTACGAATATATATACAAAATAATGAATTTGCTCATACAGGTTGATGTCTTGCAGTGCCCAAATGCAATGCAATACTAACGCATTTGATATTTCGTTAAAACCCCCAAAAAGGGGGATACGCCAAACAACCTGACTTTACAAGAGAAAGCCGGCATTTTTTGGCAGGTCGAACAAATACATCCCAAGATTTAATCAGCTCCCCCATCGCCAAGTCTACGATGAACAAAGTACATATCAATGTCTCCTTTGTTTTTTGCACTAATTTTTCCTCGATAAGTACAATCAAATTCGTTTTTAAGCAATTCGAATGTGGCACCACTCATGTTTATTTTATTTGGTTCCGAATTCTGTTCCATTCTTGCGGCGGTATTTACCGTATCACCCCAAATATCGTACGCGTATTTTTTTACACCCACAATACCCGCAACCACCGGTCCAGAATGGATACCTATTCTTATTTTAAATTTTCCATTCCTTGTTACCATATAATTTTGAATCTCTAGAGCGGCATCCATTACTTTTTGCGCGTGGTTTTCGTTTTGAATTGGTAAGCCACATACTGCAAGATACGCATCTCCAATAGTTTTTATTTTTTCTAATCCGTGGCGATCAACAATTCCATCAAATGCCGTAAAATTTACATTAATTTCATTTACTAAATCTGTCGGACCCATCTCTTCGCTCAAACCGGTAAAATTTACAAAATCAGTAAATAATACAGTTACATTGCTGTATAGCCGAGCTTCCGAATGGCCTAGTTGCTTTAGCTCTTCGGCAATTTCCTCCGGTAATATATTGCGCAAGAGATCGTCGGATTTTTTCTTTTCTATTCCTAATTGAAAGTTCGTTTTCCTTTGGATGCGATAAAGCCGGTAAATAAAAAATGAAAGTAAAACAAATACCAAAATTAAAGCAGAGAAGTACCATCTTTCTTTTTTGGCAGATTGAAGTTGGATATTTTTTATTTCAAGTTCTTTTAATTTAATATCATTCGCTCTGTTTAATTCTACTTCAGTAAATTTTCGTTGACTTTCGATTCCAAAAACCGAATCCCTTAATTGAATATGTTTTTCAAAATATTCTAGTGCCAATGCAGGTTCATGTTTCTGCTTGAATAAAAAATATAGACTTGCATAGCTGTCAATACATCCGGCTAGGTTTTTAATTGTATTGTTATAAACAATGGATTGGCGTAGAAATTTTTCGGCTTGCATTAAACAATAATCTTTGTTGGTTAAACTATCCGGAACAATTGATTTATTTTCTTCTAAACCGATAACCTGGTAGGTATAGGATAAATTCTGTAATGCCCTTGCCAAAGTATAAATATCTCCAAACGACGTATATATTTCTATAGCCTTATATTTCTGATTTAATGCCAAACCATACTTTTTTTGTGTGTCATATATATTGGCACTATTCAAAAGCATGCGAGCAATTCCACTCGAATCCTTTACTTCAAGAAATATCTTTAAGGCAGATAGAAAATAGCTTAACGCTTTTGTATGGTTAGCTTTTGATTGGTAAACCAAACCAATGTTTCCTCTGGTGGTGGCAGCTAACCCTTTTAATCCAAGTCTTTTATAGGTGTTTTCAGCTTTGCTATAGGTAACCAAAGCCAAGTTTAAATCTCCTTTAGTAAAATACAGATTTCCAATATTATTATACGATTTTGAAGCGCTAACTTCATCTCCTAGTTGTTCAAACATATCGACTGATTTCTGCAAATAATTCTTTCCATTTGGAAAATCAGACTTTGTTAAAAAGTTGAGGCCTTTGGCAGCATATGCCTTGGCGGTATAATTCTCATATTTTAGGTAGGTAGCTTTCTCAAAAAGCAATTCACTTAACGCTAAACCACTATCCGGATCAAACTTCGCATATTCAATAGATAACGCATAAATATTGTTTAAGGTTTGGGTATCGTTCATTATTGTGTTGGTAATACGCAACAATGAATCTATTCTCGCTCTACCAGAATTTTGCGCAAATTGGCATAGCGGAAAAACAAAAAAGCACAGGTATAAATATACTTTTACAGGTATGTTAGCCATGCCTTTTTATTTGTTTTAATTAGTATTTCGAATATACAAAATTGAGTTTATTCCCAAATCAAACAATCCGTTCATGAATCGCCTTGGCAACCGCTTCGGTCATAGATGCTACATGCAATTTGCTGTATATATTTTTGATATGGGTTCGCACCGTTTCAAAACTTATATCGCATTCGGCGGCAATCATTTTATAACTTAATCCATTGGTAAGTAAACGCAGAATTTCTTTTTCGCGTTGGGTTAACTCGTAGTTTGTTTTTAACTGTGTGGTGTTTAGCAGCTGAAATTTATTGATAACTTTTCGGGCAATACCCGGCGACATGGGCGAACCTCCTGTCATTACTTCCTTTACAGCTTCAATTAATCGGGAAGGTTCGGTATTTTTAAGTAAGTATCCATTGGCTCCTGCACAAATGGCATCAAATATTTTATCCTCATCGTCAAATACCGTAAACATGATTACCGGAATTTCCCGGTTTACCTTTCTTATCTCCTTGATGGCATCTATGCCATTCATGCCGGGCATATCAATATCCATTACAACCATATTTGCCTTGCTTTCTGTAATTCTTGCAACGGTATTCTTGGCATTGTTATAGGATGCGCAAATAGTGAAATCCTCTACCAAGTTGAAAAGCGTGGTAAGAGATTCAATGATTTGAATGCTATCGTCGAATAAGCAAATATTCACTTTCATGAGTCGAATGTAATACCATTAAATGAATCCCAAAATCACCATTTATGGGGATATGGCAAACTAAATGAAACGACTGTACCTTTCATCAACGAGGAGTCGATATGCAGTTTGCTTCCAAGTGAGGCAGCCCTAACACGCATATTCAACAAGCCATTTCCTTCTTTCGACTCATTTGGGTTAAAGCCAACACCATTGTCTTTAATCCGCACTTCAATCATTGATTTTTTTCGGGTTATCAAAACTTCAACCTGGGTACAAGAGGCATATTTGGCAATATTATTTAATGCTTCCTTTATAATAAGGTAAAGGTTTTTTCGCCATTCTACAGGCAAAACCATTTGTAATAAGTGGTGGTCGCGATAAAAATAAAAGGTAATCCCTCTGCTTACAAATAAGGTTTTCCCAAAATCTTCGATACGGTCGAATAATTTTTCAAGATGGTCGTTCTTGGGGTTGATCATCCAAACTATTTCATTCATCGAATAAATGGTATCACGCGAACTTGTCCCGATCTTATCGATTAAATGGAGGGTAGGTTCTGTTTTGTTGTGTAGAAGGTTGATTTTGCATGCCTCACAATAGAAGGATATGCTACTTAAGGTAGCGCCTATTTCATCGTGCAGATCTCGGGCGATATTGATTCTGGTATTTTTAAGTAATTTGAGCATGCGGTTGCGCTTGATGGTAATCCATGCCAGGATAACACAAAAGAGAAGAGAAATAATGCTGACGATAACTTGAAATAAGAGCATAAGACAAGGGTATTTGAAAGCAATATATTATTTAGAAGGCTTAAATAATCTTCAATTGGCCAAAAGATGTACCAAAAAAGGTACATCTGTGTTTAATTACTCCCCCTAAATGGGGATTTTAAATAAATTTTATATACTTTTACTTTGAAATATGAAGGTAAAAGCTGCTACTGCATACATTCTGAAACGAATGGAAACAGAATTGCCGATTAATTTATACTACCATAGTATAATGCATGTATTGGATGTTTTGAAATCAGCAAGTATAATTGCTGACATGGAATCTGTTTCTGCCTATGAAAAGGATTTGCTCACCACAGCTGTGGCTTTCCATGATAGCGGATTTATATACCATGCCAAAAATCATGAAGAAATGGGCTGTAATATTGTTCGGGAAGTTTTGCCCGAATATGATTTTACAAACGAAGAAATCGAAAGAATTTGCGGAATGATTATTGCGACTAAAATTCCGCAATCGCCAAATAATTTATTGGAAGAAATTATTTGTGATGCCGATTTGGATTATTTGGGCCGTGACGACTTTTGGACCATTGGTACCAAACTATTTCATGAGCTCACCGAAATGGGTATTTTACAAAATGAGGAAGAATGGAATAAGCTGCAACTGAACTTTTTAGAAAACCACCATTACTTTACAAACAGTGCTAAACGCATTCGTGAAAAGTTAAAACTTGAACATTTGAATAAAGTTAGCGATATTGTGAAATCTTATAAAGAAGATTAGCACAACATCATATGGAATCAAATCAATCTAAAATCCTGGTACCCACCGATTTTAGTGAAGTTGCCGAAAGCGCAACCATTCACGCAGCTACAATTGCCCAGAAAAGTGGCGATGAAGTATGGCTTTTACATATCATCAATAAGGAAACACTGGCTAACCTTAAAAAACAAAAAGAAGGAATGGAGCATCTTTTGGAGAAGCTAGGCAAGATGTGTGAATCCTATTCCGAAAAATATAAGGTTAGTTTTAAATACAAGTTAAAAGAGGGCAGTATTTTTACTACCATAGGCGAAGTTGCTACAGAAATCGGCGCTAACCTGATGATTCTAGGAACGCACGGAGTTATTGGAATGCAAAAAATTGTTGGAGCTTATGCCCTGAAAGTGGTGGCATCTAGCAAAATTCCGGTGATGATTGTACAAGAAAGATTACCGGTGAATAATTGTTATTTAAAGATTGTATCACCCATTGATGGTAGTGTTGAAACCAAGCAAAAAACCTTACAAACCATCAGTATTGCTAAGGTTTTAGGAGCTAAGGTATACTTGTATCGCCAAAAGGGTTACGACGAACACTTGGATGATGTAATCAGTTTGAATGAAAAATTTGTTGTTCGCTACTTAAGTGAGCATAATGTGGAACATGAAGTAGTTAAACAGGAGAAAATCAGCAAGAATTTTGCAAAAGATTTTATCGCCTACTCAAAATCTATTTCTGCTGATTTAATCGTGATTTTAACCACTGCCGAAAAAGGAATAAAGGATATAATCATTGGTCCGGAAGAACAATTTGTAATCAATAACGAAGAACTGATTCCGGTTATGTGTGTAAATCCATTGCAGAATATTTACCGTTCAGAAAGGCTTTCGTCGGCGATAAATCTTTCGTTTTAAATTCAATTTTACATCAATAGTCTATTGCTGATGCTACCAGTTCAGCAATATCCTGCACACTAATTTCGGCTTCTTTGTTGTGGTGTTTGATACCATCGCGCAACATAGTCATGCAAAAAGGACAAGCAGCAGCAACTACTTTGGTTTGTGATCCAAGGATATCATCGGTGCGCTCAAGATTAACTTCTGTTGTGCCATGCTCAGCCTCCTTAAACATTTGGGCACCTCCGGCTCCGCAGCATAATCCATTGGCTTTGCTACGTTTTAACTCTACCAGATCAGCATCCAGTTTCTCAATTACATTTCTAGGAGCTTCGTATATTTCATTTGCCCGACCAAGGTAACAAGAGTCGTGGTATGTTATGCGTTGTCCTTTAAATGCACCTCCTTGAATTTTTATTCGACCATTGTCCAATAATTGGTTAATTAAAGTGGTATGGTGCAAAACCTCATATTTTCCGCCTAATTCAGGGTATTCGTTTTTCAGGGTATTGAAACAATGCGGACAACCGGTTACAATTTTTTTAATACCATACATATCCAAGGTAGCAATGTTTTGCATCGCCATCATTTGGAAAAGAAATTCGTTGCCTGCCCGTTTAGCAGGATCACCGGTACAGGATTCTTCTGAACCCAAAATAGCAAAACGAATCCCTGAAGCGTGCAATATCTTTGCAATTGCTTTTGTGATTTTTCTGGCACGTTCATCAAAACTACCTGCACAGCCTACCCAGAAAAGTATTTCTACATCTTCATTTGCTGCGGCCATTTCGGCCATAGTGGGAACTTTGAATTCACTCATGGTACATAATAATTAGTGGCAATTTAGTAGAAAACTTATTCGAGAGCAACCATTGTGTTAAAATCATAAAAAAAGGGACAGGAGTATGTGCTCCTATCCCTTTAAAAAGCTTGATAAGTGGTTTAGTTCTTAACCCATTTAATGGTTTGTGAATTCATCTTATTAGATATGGAAACAAAATACAAACCCTTTTCAAGATTTGCAGTTTCTAAAATGACATTATCGGATACATGATCGAAACGTTTAACTTCTCTACCACGTATATCGGTGAAGGTTACTACTGATTCGGTTATGCCGGGTATAGAAATACTAACATTTCCTTCACTTGGATTTGGGAAAACAGAAGCTTGCAAGGTGGTTAGGTCATTTATACTTGTTGTACCACCACCACCGGTGATTTCAAAATATAGTTTGTTCTGAATTACGCCATTCATTTTTGCGTAGGTCATCAACAAATGGTAATAAGGTACAAATTGATGAAACTGAACCAATGTATCAGGGCTACCATCAGCATATGATTTAATCATAACAATATTATTATAGGTTTTGGTTTTAACTTTTAAGGTTCCATAGCCTGCATATACACGGTTCATACCGCCATAATTCAAAGAGCTGTTATATGCTTGATTAAACACCATAAACGTATCGTTTCTTTTCTCTACCGGATTGCTTCCTGAACTCTTTTTACCAACATATAAATAATGATTGGTTTTGTCGGCTACAAAATCATAAGGAGCCAAATCAGGGGTAGGCGCACCAACTTCAATTTTAATTCCATAAGTGGCAGTTGGTATACTGTCCTTAATGGAAGCAGGCAAGGTTGCCGGATCAACAATGATATAAGAAGCCATTGCATTGGTAGTAACCCCACTATAATCCCAAACCTGATCCGCTCCGGTTGATGCTTCGTTAAAGGTACCTGTAATTTGGGCTAACGAATAAGTGGATCCGGTAGGGGGTAAATTGTTTTCCATAACAGGTTGGGCATTTAGTCCTATAATGGTTGTTGAGAGAATGGAAAGTAGGAGTTTTTTCATATAATGAATATTTATAGTACAAAACTATTAATTTGTTGCACAATTAAAAATAATGCATTCGACGTATTTATACTATCAAAAATGGAGAAAAGTATTATTTCTAATAGTATTCCTTATCCCGATTATAACTTCGGCTCAGAATAGTCCATTTTATTTCAAAAAACTTAATGTGAATCAAGGATTAAGCCAAAATTCTGTTTGGTCGGTTTGCAGAGATAAACAAGGTTTCGTGTGGATTGGAACTGCAGATGGTTTGAACAGATATAATGGATATGAGGTTCAGATTTATAAACACAAACAAAATGATAGGTACTCGGTTGGAGGTAATAATATACAGTTTTTATACAGAGATAAATACGATAAACTGTGGATTGGAAACGAAGGAGGGGTAGATCTGTATAATCCAATTAAAGACAATTTTACTCGGATTTATACGTATCCTTCAAAAGATGAAACGGAACATGCCATTACCTTTTTATTAGAAGAAAAAGACAAAGACTTTATTTGGGTTCAGTTTGGAAATAAAATGGTGGTCAAGTTTTCTGTAAAAGATACGCAAAAGTACCAAGTTGTAAATTTCCCGCAACGTTTCAAACACCATAAAAAAGTAGGATACGCCTCGGTTGGGAGCAACCAGAAATTTGGTTTTATATCTTCATCCGGAAAAGAATTGATAAAGTATGATTTTCATACTGGAGATTGGGACGTTCATTATTTTCCGGCCAAATTATCCAATCGTTTTTTTCTTTTGGATACCTTGGTTTATTATTGGGAGAAGGAATTTCTTTATTCCTATTCTTATACGACAAGAATTACCCGAAAATGTTTACATCTGACGGGATTAGGTCAACCAACGCGAATCGTAAAATTGAAGGATCAGTTTGTGATTACTTCAGATCGCGGTTACGCTATTTACGATCCTGTAAACAATAAGGCTAATGTATTTAAAAGTTTTCTTACAGATGGAATTGAATCGTACAACAGATTAACAGCTTTACTGATTGATCAGGATGGAATGATGTGGATTGGAACTGATGGACGGGGATTGTATTATACTTCACTGAAAGCCGCTAAATTCAGAATTTACAGAGCATACGAAGATGATGCAAACATGATCAAGGGAATTTGCAGTCCAAATGCCGTAACCATTGCATTAGCCGCATACAATAAAGGAATTGTTGTTTTTGACTTGGCTGATTATACCTATCATATTATTACAGGACCAAAGGCACTACCAGGAATTTTAAATTATCAGTTTGGTTCTATTTGCACCCAGGATAGCAACAGGGTTTGGATAAGTAATACAGAAAGCAAAAACAATGGATTAATTCTGGTTAATTTAAAAAAGGGAATAGGTGTGAATTATTCATTTCTATTGCACAAGCATTTGGGTGAACGGAAAATTGGTCCATATTATACCAATATGTTGATGCGAAACAATAAGTTGTATGTAATTGATGCCAATAAAATTATTGAAATAACTTCCAAAGGCAAGTCATTTGAATCAAAAAAGTTTTATGAAATACCTAATAACAACATTTCCTGTTTTTACTTTTCTCCTAATGGTAAATATTTGTTTGTGGGAAGCAACACAGGGACAATTGTAAAGCGACTGGATGGAAAAGGATCATATCGGTTGGCTCATAACGGGATTCAAGTTACCAAAGATATAAACCAGGACAACAACGGGAATTATTATGTAGCTACTTCGAATGGAATTTATATTTACGACAGTGTTTTAAAGCCTATTCACTACCTTCATTCAGATAATGGTTTAGCAGATAATTTTTGCTATGCAATCTTAAAGGATGAAGCGGGTAATTTCTGGATAAGCCATAATAAAGGGATTTCTCAATATCGTGTTAATCTTAATCAATTTGTACATTATGATGTGAATGATGGATTACAATCAAATGAGTTCAATACAGGTGCATTTTATAAAAGCAGAGATGGTCAAATGTTTTTTGGAGGGGTGAATGGTACAAATGCATTTTACCCGAAGGAAGTAAGGTCGAATCCCAATAAGCCAAAAGTTAACATTACATTTATAAGACTTTTTGATGAACCCATGGTAACTGATACCTCTTATTCCATGGTTCAAAATATAAACCTGCCATACAATAAAAATACAGTTTCCTTTGAGTTTGCTGCGATGGAATTCTCCGATGTTTTTAATAATACCTATCAATATCAATTAGAAGGATATGATAACCATTGGATTAATTCCGGGAATAAACATTTTGCTCGGTATGCTAACCTACCTCCGGGTAATTTTGTTTTTAGGGTGAGAGCAGCAAATGCAGATGGTATATGGAATGAAGAATCAAGAGATATTCGAATCCAAATAATTCCGCCATTTTGGAAGACAACATGGTTCAGCTATTTGTTTGTACTAACCATGTTTTTGTTAGCGGTAGGAATGATGTATCTTATTTATGCTCGTCAGCAATCAAAATTAATCAGGGAAAGAGAAATGCAGCAAAATTTGGAACGCGAAAGAATGCGAATATCCCGAGATCTGCATGATAATGTTGGTGCGCAACTCTCGTATCTGGTTACCAATATCGATTGGATGCGAAGCCACCCGGATGAACTTTCAAAAGAAGAAGAAGTGAAACGGTTGAATTTACTGGAAGAAACAGGGCGTCAGGCCATTCTTACTTTGCGTCAAACAATTTGGGCCATCAGCCATAACGAATTAAGTGTAGAAGAATTCGCCGACAGGTTTAAGCAATTTGCCATTAAAATGTGTGAGTTTAATTCTCAAATACAACTTCATTTTAAAGAAGAGATTTTCGAAAATAAGAATATAACACCTTCTGTTGCTTTACACGTATTTCGGATTTGTCAGGAAGCCTTTAATAACGCTGTTAAACATGCAAATGCATCCAACTTGTATGTTCACTTTTATGCCACAAAAGAATCCTTGTTTGGATTTGTACTCGAGGACGATGGAAAAGGGTTTAACTATACCAATACGGTATTTAACGGTCATTATGGATTACAAAATATGAAAGCCAGGGCAGAAGAAAATAAGATTAAACTTACTATTTCGTCGGAATTGGGAAAAGGAACAAAGGTTGAAATTGAATTATAAATCATGCAAATGCATTATTTTATAGGAAGATTGGTTAGCACATATTTGGGATATAAATTTAGAAATGTATGATAAGGGTAGCGATAGTTGACGACAAACAACCAAACAGGGTTTCTTTATCCGAGAAGCTTACTTATCATAGCGATATAGAGGTATGTTTTCAGGCGTCAAACGGAGAGGAGTTTCTAGTGCGAATGAAAGAAACTAAGTTTAAACCTGATTTGGTTTTGATGGACATAGACATGCCTGTAATGAATGGGATTGATGCGGTTAATGCAGGATGTGCCTTGTATCCTGAAACCCGATATATTATGTTAACTGTATTCGATGATGATGAGAAAATTTTTGAAGCAATTAAGGCAGGAGCCATAGGATATTTACTTAAAGACGAACGCATCGATAAAATCACGGAAGCTATTCATCAGGTTGTGGAGTTTGGTGGTTCCCCGATGAGTCCCAGGATTGCACGTAAAACCTTGCAAATTTTAGCGCAAGGGTTACCGGATTCCGGGAAAAATATAAAAAGTGAGTGTGTATTGTCCGAAAGAGAGAAAGATATTTTAAAAGGACTGGTTGAGGGATTGGATTATAAGTCGGTTGCAGATAAATTATTTATTAGTCCGAATACCGTTAGAACCCATATTAATAATATTTATCAAAAGTTGCATGTTAGAAGTAAAACGCAAGCAGTTATGTTGGCGGTAAAAAATAAATGGGTTTAAACGGTGTACTTAAAAGTTCAGCGATACCCCAACTGTAATTCCCCAACTTCTTACATTCACATTATTCAGATAACTAAGTCTCTTTACATAACCAAGTTGAATGAATCGAAAAATATTTTCGAATCCAAAACCTATTTCAGCATATGGGGTATTTTTAAATTCGTAAATAGGCGATAAAGCTTGTCCGGATTCATTGGTTGCAGGTATCATTTGTCGGTTTGCATCGCTAAGATGTCCATAACACATTTTTAAAAATCCATAATTCCTCAGATGTAAATTTCTTATCACGGGAATCTTATTTGTAAAGAATCCTTCAAAATGTTGGATATAAGAAAAATGACTGTATTGGTCTGATACAAATTCATACAAATTCATCAAACCATAATTGTTGTCGTTATATAATATGGTTGAGTTACCTCTTGCTACATCCAACAACGGATAAGGCAAACTACCAATAATTTTGCCGGTAATTATCCTGAAATCAGCATTTCCAAATGCACCGGTTCGTAAATGGTGTTCCACACAAAATTGAATCTTGTTATAGTTAAATTGGCTATTCAAGATTCCTTTGATACCGATGGAATAGAGAACGGATAATGCAGGAAATGCAGGACGGGTGATTCTAATTCTGTCAACACCTCTTGAGATGAGTAATTCCTTATAGGCAAAACGCAATTCGCCGGTTATTGCGGTGGTGGTGAAGCTTTCTGATACTGCGTTAATCGTGTCGGTTGAATTAGGATTGGTATGATAAGCAAAAACAAATTTACCAACGGGCTCAAAATAAGTATTGTTTAAGGTAATACGATACATCCAATCTCGTTTAGGTTGGTTGAAAAAGTAAAATCGGTAATCGATGGTTTTATTCAATCGCGAATTCGGAGCCGCAAAATTTAAAGTAGCAAATAGATTTCCTGTTCCTCTTCCTGTCATTGCCATCGAAGAAGCATCTGTAATGCCAAGGATATCATAATCATTTTTACAGGAAATCCCAACATAAGTCCAATGTTTGTGGTTTATTATACGATCAACCGATAAGCCATATTTGAATTTTTCATCTTTAACACCATAAGCAACATAGGTTCGGATATACCAATTGTCGGAAAAGAAACGATTGGTTCTGAACCCAAATCGCAAACGTAAGTTTTCAACTTCATTGTAACCAACAAACAATAAATACGGACCGATATCAATTTTACCTTTTCTGTAATGTCCTTCAAGGATCAATCTTGCTACATCAATATAGGTTTTAACTGCCGGTATTTTCTTTACCGAATCAATTCTGTTTAACATCAAGCTTTCGGTAGCAGAATATGGTTCAGGACGAATATTTTGCCAGTAAACCGAATCTTTATCCAGAGTTTCGGAAGACCGGTCGATAGGAACATCATAAAAGGATTCGGGTTTAGGTTGGTTAACCACAAACCCGCTGTTGTAACTATACATCTTAATGATAAGGCCACTTGAATTTTTCGACATTTGCGCGATATCTACGATGGTACGTGTTTTTTTAGGTAACCATGGTCCGGCTTCGGTTGGTTGCAATTCTTGTTGCATCCTAAATCGGTCGATAAAATTGATATTGGCACTTTTTGCCAATTCAATATCAACCCTTTTTAAAGCAAAAGCAGAATCAGCAATCCATATGGTGCCTAAAAAACCGAGATCCTCTTCTCTTTTTAAATTCAATTGAATTTCATAACATTTTAATCCATCGATTTCAGTGGAATCAATCAAGGTATATAGATAATAATCCATGCAATTGTCGGCAATGGGCGAAATAAAATCTTTTGCCAAATACCGGATCCAATTCTGGTTAAAATTGAATTGCATCACACTGGTTCCTATAATATCGATAACATAACTTTGTTTCTCTGCACCAAAACCATTGATGGTGTTTGCCAGAATTACATCTTTACTTAAGGAAGGATTCTTTCGTTGGTAATAATGAGAGGAGGTTTCGGAAATAAAAACGGGCAAGATATATTTACCATCTTCATTTTTCATTTGGTGAAGGGTATCAAACAATTCACGAATTGGCGCAAATAAAGTTTGTTCCTTCATTTTCTCGGAAATATTGTTCATCGAAACAGCCTGCTTGTTATAAGTTAAATAGTCAAACCCACTTAAATTTTCATAACTATTTTTCTCTCTGTTCTGCTGAGCAAGTTTGATAATTCGAAGGGCAGGATTAATTCCGGGCCTAATAACCACCTCGTTTAAGTTGTTGGTATTTGGTTCCAGTTCAATTTGCAGGATTTGAGAGGTATGTTTTTTAATTGTCAGATAGCGGGTAAAATATCCAATATAACTTACTACAAGTGTATCAACCGGAAGGGAGGTTTTAAGCATAAAATTCCCTTCAAAATCAGAAGTGACACCGGTGTTGGTTCCCTTAAAATAGATACTTACAAATGGTAATACATCTTGTTTTCCCTTTTCAAATATTTTACCCGACACCACCGTTTCGGTTTGGGCAATGGAAAAAAGGGAATAAAATAAAGAAATTATAAATGGAACTTTTCGTATCACTGAATAACAATTTTCATTTTCATCCGCATATCTTTTACCGGACGATTCATGGTATATGTTTTTTCGGCAGCAATTTTATCTAGAACATCAAATCCGGTAAGCATTTCCCCAAAGACAGTGTAAGAACCATCTAAATGGGGGGTTCCTCCGTTTTGCATGTATTCGGCAATTTGCATCGTATTCATGGTATACATCAACGGTTCAAATTGTTTATCCAAGTCTGCTTTTATTTCCTTCATGTATTTTTCCAAACCAGCCTGGTCGCCTCGCATATTGTAATCCTCTAAACGAGCTTTTACACTATCGCGGTTGGTGTATTCCTGTAGCATAATCATTTTATTGTTGTAATTGATTCCATTTACCATGCCATTTAATTCTTGGGTTGTCCATTTTTTACCTTGAACCAAATAAAACTGACATCCGCTAGAAGCTTTTTCCGGGTTGTTGTCTCTTGCTGCTGCTAAAGCTCCTTTTTTATGAAAATATAATTTATTGAATTCGGCAGGAATACGGTATCCGTTTTCGCCTGAACCCAACATGGCAGCTGAATCTGCATTACGAGAAGTTGGGTCGCCTCCTTGTATCATAAAATCTTTTATCACACGGTGGAACAACAAACTGTCATAAAATCCCGATGATGCCAGCTTGATAAAATTTGAACGATGCAAAGGCGTTTCCTTGTATAGCCTAACCAATATTACACCGTGTGAAGTAGTTATTTCAACAAGGGTATCTTTTACGGCCGACTTTTTAACTACCGTACCACTGGTATGCACCGGTGCAGGTGGTTTGCTTTTTCCGGTTGTTTTCTTTTGTGCATTTGCCACAGTTACCAGCAGGCAAAAACAGAGTACTAAAAGGTTTTTTCGTCGGTTTAATAGATAATTCATAGTTGGTTATAAATGATTAAGTAAAGTTATAATTCGGCAAGCAAATTGTTTTCTGTATAATAGGTAACAATCAGACGTTTTAACATCTCTTCCTGTTGCATGATATCTGTATAAGGTGGCGGTTTAACCATAACAAAATGTGGCCAACCATCATTGTCATACTTCTCGAGTTCGTAGTAACCGTCGTAACTGAGCAGCTTACAAGTAGCAACATGCATTAGGTCCATTTTTTCGTCTTTCGAATATTCCTTAACCCGTCCAACTTCGTTCATCCCAATTAGGTATAGAATGATGTTTAAATCGGGTTTTTTGCCGAATGTCTTTTTCAGACCAAATACAATTTTGTACCAATTAAGCTTCTCTTCCTCGTTCATCAATAAAATAGCGAAAGTATGAATAACGCAAGATAAGGGGAAAGCATATATAGATTTTCCGAAAAATTAATAAATTTGTGTAGCCTATGAAAACAATACTATTAGCCTGTTTATTGTTGTGCACACAATTTAAGGCAAAAGCCCAATTATCTGATTCATTTTCAGATGGTAATACCAATCATCCGGATTGGGTTGGAGACGATTCCGTTTTTTATGTAAATTCATCCTTTCAATTGCAAAGCAAAGCAACTGTTGCCGGTGAATATGCGCTATCTACTGCAGTTTCAATGTCAAACACAACCGAATGGCGGTGTTGGATTCGAAATGCTTTTAGTCCAAGTACCCAGAATTTTTCTAGGTTTTATCTGATGAGTAACAACGCTAATTTGAAAGGTGACTTAAATGGATATTATCTACAATTTGGAGGCGTAACAGGCAATAGCGATAGTATTACCTTCTATAAACAAAATGGATTAAGTAAAACCAGAATTCTTGGAGGTAGAGCGGGAACCTGCTCCAAAAACAATAATTTGATTCGGATTAAAGTGATTCGTGATTTTTCAGGTAATTGGGAGATATATAGCGACACTAGCGGAAAAGAAAAGTTTATTTTAGAAGGAAAGGCAAACGATAATGAATTTCAAACCTCTTCCTACCTAGGATATTATTGTAGATTAACTTCCGGAAACAGCAATTCCTTTTACCTGGATGAGGTTTATGCCGGTTCGGTAATCAAAGATACTATTTCACCAAAAGTTGATTCGGTTAGCATATTGAATCCACACAAACTGCGCATAGTTTTTTCGGAAAGTATAGATAGTAATTCCGGATTATCAACAGCTGGATTTTTTATCGATAAACAAATTGGCTTTGCTGAAAAAGTGGAATTGGTGAAAGAGAATGTTGTTGAAATAACACTTCCTTCTGCATTAACAAATAAAGAATGGTATACCTTATCCTTTTACTTTATACAGGATTTAGCAGGCAATAAATTATGGAAAACCACATTCGATTTTCTCTACTATGCCCCACAACCAAATGATATTTTAATTACCGAAATTATGCCTGATCCATCGCCTCCGGTTGATCTTCCTGAGGTTGAATTTATTGAATTGTACAACCAAACAAATTTGAACATTCCTTTGAAAAGCTGGAAATTAACCGACGGAACAACCACCGGAATTTTTCCTGATATAAATATCCCACCGCATGCGTATATGTTGGTTACTGCTTCATCCAACCTGGTTTATTTTAGTGGTATTGAAAATAGTGTAGGCATAGAATCTTTCCCTTCCCTAAACAACACCGGAGATGCCATTCGTTTATTGGATGAAAAGGGGAATCAAGTTTTTGCACTTACGTATAACCTGCAATCTTATCAAAATATTGAAAAACAAAACGGAGGTTGGAGTATCGAAATGCAGAACCCATTGGAATTGTGTAAAGGGATAAAAAATTATAGCGCATCTAGTACATTGGCAGGTGGAAGTCCCGGTAAGCAAAATGCAAAATGGAGTTTGGTTCCGGATACGATATCTCCACGTATTTTAACGATTCGGGCAATCGACAGCAACCATGTATTGGTAAATTTTACCGAAAACATGGATAGTGTATCCTTGGTAAATTCAACTATTGTTGTAAAACCTTTTGTTGTTGAATTCGACAGATCGGTTGTTAATGATTCCTTATTCCTGAATCTATCAAATTTACTTCCTAATTCTATCTATTCATTTACCATGCAAGGGGCTAAGGATTGTAATTTAAATGCATTGCAAAATATGGAACATGTATGCGAATATGTGAAGCCTGAAAAGGCAAACCGACACGATATTTTAATTACTGAAATTATGCCTAATCCAAACCAATTGACTGAAGCAGGTATGGTGGAGTATGTTGAATTATATAACCGTTCAAACCGAATTGTATCCCTTCATGGGTGGAGAATAGGGGATAGTTCACGAAATGCAATATTGACTGATGCAGTACTTAAACCAAAGCAAATGCTGGTAGTTACAGCCAAAAGCAACAAGTCTCATTTTAATTCAGAAATTAAAACAATCGAATTGGAAGCATTTATTTCTCTTAATAAAGATGGAGATGAGATTACTCTTTGGGATGATATTGGAAATGTGGTACATCATGTATCCTATCAATTGGCTTGGTATAAAGACAAGGTGAAGCAAAACGGAGGATGGAGTTTGGAAATGGTGGATGTGAATTTTCCTTGTTTGGAATCAGCAAACTGGTTAGCATCCGTAAACAGCAAAGGAGGAACTCCTGGTTTGGATAATTCGGTAAAAGACAAACGCAGTGATTTGGATATTCCTGTTTGCTTGTATGCGAACCCGGTTGGTAAAAAAGAAATAGCATTATTTTTTACCGAGGTAGTTACTAAAGATAGTGCTTTCGAAATAGGGGATATTCATATTACACCGGCGCTTACCATCGATTCCATTTGGCTTTACCAACCAACCAATAAAAGTATGGGAATTCGATTTCAATCTGATTTCACTGCTGCAACCAAATACCAAGTACAAGTTAAGCATGTATCGGATTGTGCAGGTAATTCAATCATGAATAATTATCCCATTTATTTTGGTACTCCGGATTCGATAGTAGGAAAAGATTTGGTGATAAATGAAATCTTATTTAACCCTTTTACCGGTGGCGAAGATTTTGTAGAGTTATACAACCGAAGTGATAAAATTTTGGATTTAAAAGATTGTTGGTTGGCAAATACGGATGCTAACGGCGAAATTAATGAGTATGTAAATTTGGGTGATAAAAAACGACTTATTTTTCCCGGAGAATATTGTGTATTAACATCGAATCCAAACCAACTTCCTTCGGTTTATCGGGTGGCGCATCCGGAGAATATGATAGAAATAAAGATACCATCTTTTAATGCCGATAAAGGCAACTGTGTATTGTTACAACTTCCGGGTAATCGCCTGGATGAATTTTCATATTCGGAAGATTTACATTACCAATTGCTGGAGGATAAAAAAGGAGTGAGTTTAGAACGCATCGATTATAACCGCCCTGCATCAGATATCACCAACTGGACTTCTGCTTCTTCGGTGTCAGGGTTTGCAACTCCGACGAAACAAAATTCTCAATTTATGGGTAAAGCAAGCACAGAGGATTATATACAGATACAACCGCCTGTTTTTTCGCCGGATAATGACGGGTACAACGATATCGTAAATTTTAATTTCTCAAACGCGGTATCCGGATTAACTGCTTCCTTGGTTATTTATAATATGGAAGGTTTGCCTATTAAACATATTTTACAAAACCAATTATTGGGAACCAATGGCACCATTAGTTGGGATGGCATTACAGACGAAGGAAGGAAAACACCAATAGGTATTTATATCGCATTTTTTGAATGCTACGATTTGAAAGGATATTTGCAACGCGTCAAAAAATCATTTGTTGTAGCCGGAAAGTTTTAAAGGTTGATTGCTTGATAAAACCTCATTATAGCAAAATCTTAGTTACTTGCTCTCGCATATCCGCTCCAATTCAAATTACTAATAACCAATGCCTATTGTCCAATGTCCAACCTATACCAGGGACATACATAATAACCAATGCCTAATATCCAATGTCCAATGACCAATGACCAATGACCAATGTCTATTGACCATCCCCCAATCGACCAACCGCATTAAATTTATCAAATACCCTTTCCGAATGCGGTGCATCCGGTAATTCATCCGTTAAATCCTGACCGGCCCAATGTTCATAATGTTTACCCTCTCGCCATAACCTGCTTTTGGTTACATCATAAATCACACCTTTGTAGGCTACCCAAATCTCGGGTTTGTCCTGACCGTTGTGTAATGCAAGTTGCGCTCTTGTGTAAGTTGGTAGATGGCTCACTTTATAGTTTCCACTACCATTTTTGCGAAATAATATACTCAGCAATCTGAACGGCATTGGTAGCAGCACCCTTGCGCAAATTATCGGCAACAATCCACATGTTTAAAGTATTTGGCATGGTATTATCGATACGTAAGCGACCAACAAAAACATCGTCCTTACCTTCGCTATCCAATAATGGCATTGGGTATATTGCATTTTCCGGATCATCTTTTAAAGTAATGCCGGATTGTTTGCTTAAAAGTTCTTTTACTTCTGCAATCGTAAACTGCTTTTCAAAACTTGCATTCACACTTTCGCTATGTCCGCCCATGGTTGGAATACGCACACATGTTGCTGTAACTGCAATCGAATCATCCTGCATAATTTTTTTGGTTTCGTTTACCATTTTCATTTCTTCCTTGGTATAACCATTTTCCAAAAAAACATCAATCTGAGGAATCACATTTTTGTCAATTGGATACGCATAGGCCATTTCTCCGGCAATTCCTTGTCGTTCGTTGTTCATTTGATTTACTGCCTTAACACCTGTTCCGGTTACCGATTGGTATGTTGAAACCACAACACGCTTCAATCCGAAAGCTTGGTTTAAAGGATGCAAAGCAAGTACCATTTGAATGGTCGAACAATTAGGATTGGCAATTACATGGTCGTTTTTGGTTAGTACATTTGCATTGATTTCAGGAACAATTAGTTTCTTATCCGGATGCATGCGCCATGCAGAAGAGTTATCAATCACATAAGTTCCTGCCTCTGCAAATTTGGGAGCCCACTCTAATGAAACACCTGAGCCGGCTGAAAACAAAGCAATATCAGGTTTTGCAGCAACTGCTTGTTCTAAACTATGAATAACATATTCTTTTCCTTTAAAAGGCAATTTCTTTCCAACCGACTTTTCGGATGCAACGGGAATTAATTCGGTTACCGGAAAATTCCTTTCAGCCAAAACCTTTAACATAACAGTACCCACCAATCCGGTGGCACCTACTACAGCTACTTTCATAGCGGCAAAAATAAGGAAATACCGCAAATGAAATTGGATATATTTAACTTTGGTAATGTGTAAATGGGTAAATGTGTAATTAGGTAATTGGTTCACGTCGCTTAACGTGTCGTTAAGAAATCAATCCCATACCCAAATCAGTTGGCATAACGCCACCTTCAACTCGCCTCTACTAAAACACTTAGCACTAAAACACCCAGTACTAAAATGTAATTGGTCCGCGTTATTAACCTTATTGATTGGAATTTAATACAGTTGGCATAAAGCCAATTTCAACAGATTCGTCCACCGTAGCTTTAGCGAAGGTGGGCAACACCTCAAGAATTACCTCGCCCTCAACATTATCCTAAACGTTGTCCCGCTATTTATCTCCGACGATTTTACGATAATCTTTCCATTATGGTATTCTTCCACGATGCGTTTCACTAGCGATAATCCCAAACCCCAACCCCTCTTTTTCGTTGTATAACCCGGCTTAAAAACCGTTTTAAATTTCGACGCCGGAATACCTTTTCCGGTATCGCTAATATCAATCAAAACTTGGGCTCCATTTTGTTGGTATTTAATATTAATGGTGCCTGAACCCGACATGGCATCAATAGCATTTTTACAGATGTTTTCAATCACCCATTCAAACAATGGAATATTAATTTGAGCGGTTATTACTTCCGGATTTTGTTCTAAAATAAAATTTACTTTCGACGAACTACGCGTTTTTAAATAACCAATCGAATCCGATAAAACTTCAAATATATTTTCCGGTTTTAAGGATGGGGCAGAACCGATTTTTGAGAATCGTTCGGTAATTAATTCCAAACGCTTTACATCTTTCGATAATTCATCCAACGTTTCCAATTGCTTTTCCTTGGCATCTTCCTTCAACAAATCAATCCATCCATTTAACGACGAAATCGGAGTACCTAATTGATGCGCTGTTTCCTTGCTCATTCCAACCCAAACCTGGTTTTGTTCTGCTCTTCGTGATGAACTAAATGCCAAATAAGCAACCAAAATAAAAATAGCAATTATGGATAATTGATAATAAGGATATCGTTTTAACTGGGTAAGAATTAATGAATTCTTATAATATAGATAGTTGTATTTTTGGTTTGCTTCATCGTATAAAATTTTAATCGGCTCATGTTGTTGTTTCATTTCTTCCAACTCGTGCTCCAAATATGTTTTATCATCTTCTCTTGCCGTATCCAAGTTTCGCGAAGCATTTATATTCCCTTCATCATCCACCAAAATAACCGGTATTGTTTCATTGTCTTTAATTATCCCAAGTAAAAAATCAAAATCGTTTTCTGCATTTACCAATTCCTTGGTAGCATTTGCCCATAACAAAACTTTCTTTTCTTCCTCTTTCGCAAGTTTGTTTACCAACGAATTGGTATACCATAAAGAAATTGCTCCAATTCCTATGGCAACCAAAAAAAGAATTCGTTTCCACCGCGTTTTTTGTTCGTAAATCCTCATTGTATCAAACCTAATAGTTTTTTGTCATTTATAATTCGTCTAGTCAATATTTAAAGTCTAATTCAGCCTTAAAATAATTTAATTTTATAGTGTAATTCTTTGGGCGTGCCCCCCGCATAATAAAACTACAAGAGCGGCAAGAGCTTTATCAGAATGAGAATTTCTCGGTTCGCTCTCTTGTTTTATATAAGCGGGGGTCAGGCTTTTCGCTGCAATCCATGAAGTAGCGTGAGTACACTCACTTCATGGGATTTCCGCTTCAATCCTTCACGCATTTCCTACCTTGAAACTCAATCTTATTATAATTTACTATCAAAAACAAATTACAATTCTTATAAATAACTTTGGATTATTGTCAACAAGATTCTATGAATTATTATTTCGAAACTTTATTTTTTTTATTATTTAGATACCCGAAATATAAAGATATTCGCATGAATAGGTATAACGTACAATGCAAGTTTTTATTGAGTGGTCCGAAAAAAAATGGCAAATCGACCTGCAACATGGTTTCGATATTTCAATTCCACTGCGTTCGGGTAAGCAAAACCCAAATGCTTTTGGTATTCCCTTCCCGGAGTTTAAGCCTTTACAGGCCGATGGCTTTATTGGCTCGGTGCAACTAGGAGGAAATGTAAATTGCGAAAACCTGTTTATCAATGCACATGGCAATGGCACCCATACCGAATGTGTTGGTCATATTGCAAAAGAACGCATCACCATCAACCAAACACTTACTTCTTTTTTTAGCATGGCACAAGTTATTTCGGTCACCCCCGAAAATGGCACCATTGCATTGCAACATGTAAAAGAACTTATTTATCAAGGAATCGAATCGTTGGTGATACGTAATTTACCAAACAGCAACGAAAAACTTACCCAAAATTATTCGGGTAATAATCCTGTTTATTTAACAACAGAATTATGCGCGTATTTAGCAGATATAAATATCAAAAATTTGTTAATTGATTTGCCTTCTGTTGATCCCGAACACGACGAAGGGAAACTGTCTGCACACCATGCATTCTGGCAATATCCTGCAAACCCGCGATTACAAGCCACCATTACCGAAATGATTTTTGTTCCTGAGGCCATTAAAGATGGCGTATATTTGCTCAATATGCAAATCGCTCCCATTGAAAGCGATGCATCTCCAAGTAAACCCATTCTTTATCCATTGCAACATGTATTATAATAAATTTGAAGACGAGGCCGACTTGCCAGATGAAGAATCAGTTGATAGCCAAGACGGCGAAGCGGAACAAGACCTATTTGAACACCATCGAATTGTTGTAGACAAAGGCCAGGCCCAAATGCGTATCGATAAGTTTTTGATGATACGCATTCCAAATGCAAGCCGTACCAAATTACAAAATGCAGCCGAATCGGGTTCTATTCTGGTTAACGACAAACCCATAAAGTCGAGTTATAAAATTAAACCACTGGATGTAATTTCTATTGTTCTACCGCATCCGCCAAAGGATACCGAAATTGTTCCCGAAGAAATTCCACTCGATATTGTATATGAAGATGCTGATTTGATGATTGTAAATAAACCGGCAGGCATGGTAGTGCATCCGGGACATAACAATGTAACAGGAACTTTGGTTAATGCGTTGGCTTGGTACTTAAAAGACAATGATTTTTCGAAAGAAAATAATATTCGTCCGGGTTTGGTACACCGCATCGATAAAAACACTTCCGGATTATTGGTGATTGCAAAAAACGAAATGGCAATGACCCACCTTGCAAAACAATTTTTTAACCACAGCATTAAACGAAGATATGTGGCCTTAGCCTGGGGCGATTTTGAAGAAAACAATGGTACCATCACCGGATTTATCGGTCGCAGTGCAAAAGACCGCAGGGTATTTCAATTATACGATACCGAAGCCGAAGGCCGTTGGAGCATTACACATTATGAAGTGTTGGAAAGATTGCAATACGTTACTTTAATTGAATGCCGACTCGAAACAGGTCGTACACATCAGATTCGCGTTCACATGAAACATGCGGGACATTCGTTATTTTCAGACGAAACATACGGGGGATCAAGAATTTTGAAAGGACCAAACCACAGCAAATACATGCAATTTGTAGAAAATTGTTTTAAGATTTGTCCGCGACAAGCATTACACGCCCGCTCTCTAGGATTTATACATCCCAAAACAGGAAAGGAAATGTACTTTGAAGCGCCCGTTCCACCCGACTTTGAGGCTATTTTAGAAAAGTGGAGAGGGTATCATATAAATGTTTTGGCGAGGCAGGAGGACTAGGATTCGATTAGTTAAATTTGAATTTTACAAACTTGTATTTACATGTACATTAAGTAAATTTGATAACCATAATTTTAGTACCACATAAAGCGTTAATAAAAGAAGCAATCCTCATAAGGCAATATCAATTCCATAAGTAAAACCTATTAAATCAAAATATGAAAGTATTATTAGATATACCTGACAATAAGGCATCCTCATTATTGGAGGTTTTAAAAAGTATCTCCTATGTAAAAGCCAAGCCAATTACGGAAAGTAAAGCAATCCTATTAGAAGAAATAAAAGAAGCGGTAGAGGAGATGAAATTAATTAAGGCGGGTAAAAAGAAAGCGCATAATGCAGAAGATTTTTTAAATGACTTATAAAGTTAAAACAATAGATGTTTTTGAAAGGCAAGCCAACCAAAAAAAGCTGATTTATGACAATATTGTCTAAATTGCATTAAGTAATGGAATTTCAGAAAAAAAGAAATTTGATAAAGAGTAGTATTTTACTCCTATTCATGCATTTTGGATTAAGTCATGTGAATGCTCAGAAACTGCATCCTTTATCTGCTCAATTCTTATCTTATCAACTTCTAACCGGGAATACTTATCAATTAAAATGTAATATGGTTCTGTATGAAACAGACTCAATTCCAGATCATCTCAGTTTTTGGACAAGTGGTATTCTTGAAGTCTTGACCATGCCGTTGGTAAGTAAAAGCCAGAATTTTGATTCCACCATTACAGCTACTTATGACACTGTAGTAAATTATGCACTTGGCAGAAACTTCTGGTTTCACAATGATGGTTTATTTGTATACTCTGGAAGAAATGTTAAGACCGACGAAAACTATTCTTTTAACGGGCACTCAAACGATGCTCTAGCAGGAACAATTCCTGAGTTATTAGACGGAATAATTCATGTGTATCCTGGTGAGACTGTCACTGGGAGTTTGTATGCACATAAAGGTCTTAATACAATAATGTACGACCCCCCATTGTTCAATTCATTTCGAGTTCCACATAGTCTTAAGCCATTTCAGTATTTTGCAATTTCCGATACAAATTTCGTTCTTGGGAAACAGACTGGAGTTTTCCTCTGGAAAACTCCAGAAATTAACGGCCTTTATCAATTCTCTCCTGAGATTGGATACTCAGATGGCCATTATTTTTCACAACCTATAATATCGTTTAAAGTTGATTCACAAGTAAAAAGTCGATTTTTAGTTGAACCTTCTTTTTTGGATTCACTTGGGTTACCTTATTTAAATATAAACCAACCGGGTCAATTTAAATTTAATTTCAAATTCATCGATCCAAATTCGACAAAAAGCAATATGGATTGGTATACTACATTATTCAATCCTTCGGGCACTGATAAGGATTTTCCAAAGATTTCTACAATACGTATTGGTGACACAACTGTTGTTGACTTTACTCTAGATTTAAGTGAATCTGCGTTTCAGTACCTTCCTGCTTGCTACAATTTTGTTTTCAAATCATTTGCAAATGATAGGAAAGCACAGAATCGTATTTTTTCATTTTATGTAATTAACCCAGACGCTATTTCAAATATAAACGAGGTAATTAAAGAAAATAAATGTACCGTGTATCCTAATCCATGCGCAGATTTTATTTATATTAAAGATGCACCTAGTAAAATAGATGTTACAATTCTTGATATAACTGGGCGAGCAATATCAAAACATAATACACTACCAATTGAAGTTCAAAACTTAAATAAAGGAGTCTACATTTTGAAACTAGTAACTGATCAAGGTTCAGCGATTTCAAGGTTTGTAAAAGAATAATAGCGAGATGGTCAATTAGATAATCAAGTCTAGTTATCTATTTCCTTCGCTCGACTTCAAGGCTATTTTAGAAAAGTGGAGAGGGTATTATGTAAATGTTTTGGCGAGGCAGGAGGAATAAGGAAATTTCAATATCAAATAGATTTATAAAAGGGCTAAATAATGTACTTAGTTTCGTATATAATAAAAATGAAAAATGATTCAACTCATTATTTTAAAATAATTGCATTAATAATTTTAATGTTTATTACATCGTTTGGGTATGCTCAGATTTATAAAGGAACAAAATCGTTTGGTTTAAACTCTCAATTAGGATTTAATGGTGAGAAATATGCAACAGGAGATTTTAATTCTTTCTCGATAGCTGTTGTGCCTAGTTATACATGGTTTAAAGAAGACAATAGATCGATTGGTTTATTTTTAGGTACAAAATACCAATACTCTAAGAGTAATTCTAAATCGTGGGAATCTCTAACCTATTATGTTGGTGGATTAGTTCGAAGATACTTTCCTTTTAAAGACAATAGTTTCGGGTTAACCATTACTAACTCCCTGATGTATGGTAAGGAATCGAATGACTTATTTTCTCAAGATCAAAGTTTTTGGACATTCGCCATACGACCAGGTTTTTATGCTTTTTTAAATGAGAGAACTGCTCTAGAATTGTCTTTAGGAGATATTTATTTTACTTTCCAAAATGATATTTCGCATTATGGAATTAACATATTTGGATTAAATACAAATCTTGATCTAACATTTCGTTTTTTTGTTTTTGCAATTCCTAAAAAGCATTTGAAAGATAAAAAATAACTTAGTTTTGGTTGTTATAGGTACCAAATTGAAATGTAGCGTGGATACCATTTGATTGTTTTGGCTTGGCAGGAGGACTGAAAGAATATTTAAGATACTATTTTCCTTGTTTCCGAGTCTGTCATCTGCATTATAATCGCTTAAGTTTAGCCAGTATGGAAAGTCCAATCAAAGTGCTTGAAATTCGTTAGGTAGGAAGGTATCGGTAGATGAGCATGATACTCGCGAGAACTGAGTGATTGATATTTCAAATTTGTCGAAAAGAGTTTATTTTAATACCTTTAGCATAATTAATGGTGTTACCTAAACATCAAAAATAATTAAAAACTAATGCAATTTTTCTAAATGGTTAAAAATCATTACATGTTATATATTAGCAAAGCTTTTTTAGTTTTTTTAGTTTTTCTGGCATTTACCTGCGAAGCACAGTATATATATCCAATAGGGAGTGAACTTAAAACTCGAAAGCTTGATCCATACAACCAATGGGACTATATGTATGAATTGACAGCAAATCTTCGTTTAAAAATGGTTGATGAGGTACCTGATACTGTTGTTTTTGATTATGCGGGTCTTAGTTTAAAAGTATCAAATTCTATTTCTGTGGTTGATTCTTGTGATTCTACTGTTTTAGTTAGTTATAGTTGTAGAATAGATTTTTGGGGTCTAAGTGGGCCATGGTTAATAACTGTTTTCTTGCCAAAAAAGTATCGGTATTATGGCGTTGATACTAAAGATACGTTACACACTTATTATTATATTCATGGATTAATTAATACAGATTTCGGAATTATTGCAAACTGTTCCCCGGAATTTGACCTCAATACGATAGACGTTATTCCTGGAGAAAAATTAAATGTAAATTTATATCGGTCGCAAAATAATTATATTGATTCACTCAGTTTTCTTGGAATAGGCAATAGCGATTCATTAAATACCCAGGATCAAATCAAGGTTCACCCATATACAGGGAATTTGAGTTGGAGGGTTCCGGAAGAAGTAACTTTATATAAAAGATTTTTGGCATTGAAATATACTTGGTTTAGTTCGTACATGTTTGTAGATTTTACAATCAATGCCGATTCAAACGTTAAAGGCCGATTCTTATATGATACGTTGTTAATGGACAACATGGGTCATATTGGTATAGAAGCAAACTATTTAGATACTTTTAGATTTCGTTTTTCCTATATTGATAAGGATGCCGATGAGATTGAGCCGGTCATGTATTCGACATTAGAAAAATATGGGGTTGAGAATCCAATTGTTGAATATACCAAACATGGAGATACATTGAATGTCGATTTTAAGTTGATGGCAAGTAGTAACGTGTATAAAAATTTACCTGGCGCATATAATTTTCATTTGCGTTCAAAAAAGCATGGAAGGCGATGCTTTAATCGGTATTTTTCATTTTATATAAAAAATCCGGAAGATAGGACTGGAATTTCAGAGGAACCTTCCAAAATTGTATTACAGTGCTTTCCTAATCCTGCAATTGATTTTGTATCGATTACTGGTTCAACCAATTTTAAATATAACATTTATGATCTTCTAGGTAAAATGGTTTGTTCTGGCAATTCTACAAGAGAAGTTTCAACAAGTGAATTAGTAACTGGTATTTACTTTTTATTGGTGAGTACAGAATTAGGTGAGTCTGCTATTTTTAAAATTATTAAGGAATAGAATACACTATCAATCCTTGAATAATGAATATAATGCAAAATATATTACGATATCCAAGACCTTTATTAAAAATTAATTTGGCTTGTCTGCGCTTTATTATTTTACTATTACTCCTTTTTACAAACGAAATATCGAGAGCAGGAACAATCAAACCATTGGGCGGATATATATATTCTCAGGGTATCGGGAATTATAAATATCAAATAACTGCTAATATTTTGTTTGCAAAAGGAAGTAGTATCCCTGATTCTGTTTATTTTAAAACCAGGTGGTCTAGATTTATTCAAATTTCTAGTATACAAACACTATGCGATTCAACGACAATTGCTAATTATACTTGGGAGCATAGTGTAAAAGATGGAAGCACTATCAGAATTTTTATTGATAGCAATTTTTCCTTAGTTGGGGATTCTGACAACCTGTTTTATTTCTATCTTATTCAAGATATTCCAAGTACTTTTTCAAGTTACGAGATCAGCCCCACATTTTACTGTGGGATAATTCATCATAATCCACAAGAAGTATTGAGAGGTAATTTATTTGTCGAAACAAAAAGCAAAGACACATTGTCTTTTAATAATTTTGGAGCTGCTAAATATACCCTAACTGAGAACACTAATTATGATTCTTTAATCACTCTCAATTCTTCAACAGGAGATTTTTTATATAATCAAAAAAAGTCCCTTGACCTTCATACAACAACCTTATTCAGCAAGTACTTTCAATTGTTGGGAGAAACGAGGGTAGCGACAACTATTGTGACTGATAGCAGTCTTCATAGCCGTTTTATTTTTGACAAAACCTTAATTAATGCAAAAGATTTTATAGAATATAAAAAGGATCCTGGAGATACATTAAAAATTGATTTTGTGTTCTTTGATCCAGATGCTAATTCAGTTGAAGTTGAGGAATTTTCAACCCTTTCAAGATTTGGAGGCGAATTATCAAAATTATCTTATTCAACGGTAAATGATTCAACGTATATTTCACTTGAGCAATATATGGATTTGGTTAAATGTAGACATCTGCCGGGATCATTTATATTTCACATAAAATCATTACAGAAAGATGGAAGATGTATTACTCGGATGTTGTCTTTTATAGTATCGAATAAGAGCTATACAGCTGTTAAAGATGAAGTAGTATATAAGTATGTAAATTGTTATCCCAATCCTGTATTAGATTTTCTTCAGATAGACTTAAACAAGCCTTTTAATTATGAGATATATGACCTTACTGGTAAAATGATTTTAAATGGAAATGCAGAAGTAGAAATCGATTTCCGATCAATCACTGAAGGGTTTTATTTTTTAAAAATAAGGAATGATTCTCAAGATTATAAAACGCATAAAGTGATTAAGAAGTGAATAGTTCAACGAATCTAAATATATATAAATTTATAAACTGTGTTGTGTAATTTTGGCTGTTTCAATCAAGAATTAATATGAAACTAAACTTTAGAACAAGCGTAACTATTATTTTATTAAACTAACTGTTTATTACTGATTTGTCTGCCCAATGGCAGACAATTCAAGTTACTAACAATGATTTGTTTTTTCTCGCATCACATATTCAAGCCCGAATAAAATATGGGGATATGCAAATGATGCTTCATTCCAGAACTATTATATTGTTACAAGTAATGATGGGGGTAAGACATTTTCATACAAACAAAATTTACTTAAACAAATTTGTGCGTAATAAATGTAGGAATTTAACTCATTAACTATTTATTAAAGTTTAGAGCAATTTGAAGGAACGAATGAGCTTATTTAGAAATTACCAATGAGGATCGGATTACATCAGATTTATCTGTTACGAATGAAATGTTATAAAGACCATTATCCAAGAAGTCCAAATTTATATTATGTTCATCTCCTTGCATTAGATTGGATGAACTCGTATAAACAATTTGACCTAGTAGATTGGTGACTTGAATGTAAATTGACTTTGAATTAAACTCTTCACCGAAAGCAATAGAAAAGTTACCATTATTGGGATTTGGAAATAATTTAAATGTTAAATTTGAATGCGATGAAGGTAAACCAGACGGAAAACCAGTAAATAGCATAACCCCTTTGCCTCCGGCGGAAACAGGGTTAACACTGATTCCATTCTGTGTATCAAAAAACGCTACATCTCTATGGTTTTCATTGTCAAGTATACTCCAAGATTTTCCGGTGTCTGAGCTAATTATGGAGTTATAAGGTCCACCCATAAAGAAAAAACCTTTGTCATTTGAATCTTTAACATATAGAGCAACCCTCATATCACTAAATCCTTGTTTTACCGTATCCCAACTCAAACCGCCATTATTGGAACGATACATAATTGTTTGCAAGCTGGAAGATAAATTCCATACTACATTCATGGTATCCATAAAAGTCAAAGAGGCATAGAATAAATGAGTATTATATCCTTCTCTCATATACCAGTTAGAACCATTATCCGGTGTATAAATGAAAAGGGAGTCTGCCATTAACATGGTATAAGACCCTGAGGAATATACTTTTCTAATCGATCCAAATTGGAGGTTGTTGTAATGAATATTTTCACAAGGGATTTTGGTCCAAGTTAAACCTTTGTTGCTACTTTTATAAATTTGCTGACAATCAAAGCCGGATGAATTATTAAACATAACTGCCACATGATTCTGATAAAGTGGTAATAATCCGAAATTTCCAACTTTCGGTGTACTATCCGAAATTGAAACCGGATTCCAATTCTGACCTCCATCTGATGTTAATGCAAAATATCTATTTCCTGGAGTTATGGGTTGTGCACCGTATGCCAAAGCATGATTGCCATCAAATGGAATTAAATTAATAAATGGATTGAATGGGTTTAATATGTAGTTAAAACTTTTACCTCCATCATAGCTTGTAACACAATAGTAATTGGGGCTAGTTTTATTTTCTCGCCCAAGAGCCCATAGCGTGTCTTTACTTGTATAGAATATCTTTGAATAAACCAAGTCGTTGTCTGCATTATTATTCAAGACCCATTGGCATGTTCCAATTTGAATACTCGATATAAAAACAATAGTCCAAATTATGATTCGTTCCATGATAAACGAAGTTATAACATTTATCACCCAATTTCACCCTATTTTCCATAAAAGTATATATTTGAAAGAATAACCTATACCTATTTAATATAATTAACTATGGATGCTGTAATATTCCCTGAATTCCCATCGCTGCATTATTACATGCGCAACGCCGCAAATAATATCAAAAAGCTAACCGATATTTATTTGCTCGAAAAGAAAAAAGACGGTCCATACCATGGTGTAACCTACAAAGAGGTATTGGATGAAGCCAATGCTATTTCAGCGTATATGATGCATTTGGGACTTAAAAAACAAGATAAAGTTGCCCTTATTCTTGAAAACTCTCCTGAATATATTTGCTTCGACCAAGGATTAATGCAACTGGGTTTGGTAAATGTTTCGGTTTACCCCACCTTATCAGAACCCGAAGTTACCCATATCATCAACGACTCAGGAGCAGAAGCAATTTTAATTGGTACACCATTTTTATTAAAGAAGATTCTGAAAATTAAAAGTGCATGTCCTAGCCTTAAAAAACTAATCATTTCCTACGAAACAACTACCATTCCAGAAGGCGTAGTAAGCTGGAAACAAATGATTGAAGAAGGTACCCAACTTTATGCGGGATTGAAAGACCAGATTGAACAACAACTTAAATCCATTACCCGCGACGACCTGGCTTGTTTGCTGTATACTTCCGGAACAACCGGAAAACCAAAAGGTGCCATGTTAACCCACAATAATTTTATTACAAACGTACAAATGGCAGTCGACCTAATGCCAATTGTGAGCAAAGAATATCGCTTTCTTTCTTTCTTACCACTTTGCCATGTTTATGAAAGAACTGCAACGTATTATCTGAGTACATTGGTTGGGACACAAATTGCTTTTGCCCAAAGTTTGGAAGCGCTTTCGAGTAATATTATTGAAACCAAACCCATGGCCATTTTAACCGTGCCGCGTTTGCTCGAACGTATTGAAGAACGCGTACGTAAAAACGTAACCCAAAAAGGTGGATTCAGTTTAAAAATATTTAATTGGGCTTTTGTGGTTGGCGAAAAAAGACGACACAACAACGAAGATGGAAAGTCACATTCTGTATTGCTCAATTTACAATTGCGTATTGCCGAAAAACTGGTTTTCTCTAAAATAAAAGCCCGTTTAGGCGGAAATATGCGCATCATGATATCAGGCGGAGGAGCTATGCCCAAACATGTTGGCGAATTTTTTGGCAATATGGGTGTGGTAGTTTGTGAAGGATTTGGTTTAACAGAAACTTCGCCATTGGTTACCGTCAACGAACCACATCGCCAAGTTTTTGGGGCTGTAGGAAGAGTTGGAAAAGGATGTGAAGTAGCTATCCAAAATCCGGATACCAAAGCAATTTACACGATTCAAACCCATGCCTCGTATGATCCTGAATTTGAAAGTGCTGAGGGCGAAATTTTAGTAAGGGGAAATAATGTGATGAAAGGATATTGGAACCTTCCCGAAGAAACAGCAAAAACAATTGACTCCGAAGGATGGCTGCATACCGGAGATGTTGGAAAATTTTATAAAGGATACTTAAAAATTACCGATCGCATCAAGAATATAATTGTAAATTCATTTGGTAAAAATGTATACCCAACACCCATCGAAAATGTGTACCTCAAATCAAATAGAATTGAACAGATTTTTTTAATAGGCGATAACCAAGAATATTTAACTGCCATTATTGTTCCTTCAAGAGAAGAGTTAAAGGAAAAATTCGGATGCACGGAGGATTGGTTCAATTTCAGCAATAAATTTACCGACGATAAAAAAATTATTTCTTGGATAGAAGAAGATATGCATAAGCTAGCCAACGATCTTGGAAAGTTTGAAAGGGTGAGATACTTTATTGTTAAACGTAGTGCATTTACTTTAGAAGAAGGAGAAATGACACCTACCCAAAAGATTAAACGCAAAGTGGTTGAGCAAAAATATGCGGCCGAAATAAAAGCAATGTATAGCAATATCATCGAGTAATGAAGAGATATGGTGTTATACTGATATTGTTTTGTTCCACTTTCAGTTATGCCCAGCGTTTCAATATCGATAGTCTATTTCTAAAAAAGTCCTATTTTATGGCTTCCGGTGGACTCTCAATGCCCGTAATGGATTATGCACTTGCCGAACCTACCCAGGCATCGGGTTATGCAAATCCCGGATACCAGATTCGCGTAGGTATGGGGTTTGAGATATCCCGCTCCTTTGGATTAAAATTAATGTATTTATACAACGAAAATCCATTTAACGATGCCAAGTATACCGAAGACTTTCAAGCTGTTTTACCATATGTTTTTCCGGGTACTACCTTGCAAAAAATTACCACCAATCCGTGGCAATTGAATGGAATGATGCTGGGTATTTTTTATCCGATGCGAACACCAAATACCACGTATGAATTTAAATTGATGGCAGGATTATTAAGCTCGGTGATGCCACAACAGGATTATTCTTTAATCATTCAATCTTCGAACCGACCATTGTTATTACGCATCAATGAGGTTACTTCGAACAATGCGGCTTACCAGGTTGGACTTGATGTTCGAACAAGGTTGTATCGGAATTTGTTGTTGCATGTAAACCTTGATTTTTTGTATACCGAACAAACTTTTAATGGTATTACCATCAGCGATCCTTCATCCGGACTAGCTTTTTTATGGTCTCAAGAGTATACCCAATATTACCATGTGGTAGGATTTGGGTTGGGGTTGGCGTATCAGTTAGACACGTATTAGTTATAAGTGATGAATGTTTTAATCCCGCCCGATAAAAACAAGGAGGAACGACGTAGTTTTTACATGCGGGAATGAGTTATGAATTAGACCTCAACAAAGCATGTGTATATTTTTAACTTTAAACCTGTCGAAGGATGGTTCCTGAGCTTGAAGGAATAGGCCTACCAGCAATCCGGGGAGTTATGATCCGTTTTACTTGACTATTAATCTTGTAACAACGCACCTCAACACATCAACACTTCAACACCTCAACACATCAACACCTCAACTCACCCGTAAATTCGCTTTAGTTTAAATTCTTTAACCGGAGCAACTACCAAAGGCGCTTTTTCAACGGTAACCGAACTGGTATCTAATCCAAATGCCCTTTCCTCTCCCAAACTTAAACGATCGAGGAATCCATAAGTATCCATAATAAGTTCTTCGTACAACGACAATTCATTTTCATATGAAAGGTGTCGCTTAATCACCACAAACCGGAAATCACCGGTAACATTTAATTTATTTAAGGATGCATATCGGGATGTTACATCTACTTCATGGTTTCGCATGAGTTCTTCTACCACTTTACGGAAGTAGAAGTTAATTTTTTGTTCGACCCTAAATCCCAAACGGAATTCAATTTTAATCACATCATGCGGCACAATATGATCTACGCGATACTCCATGGCATACGGTTGATCCACTACATTGATATGCACAAACCAATATACATCCGCACGCTTGGGTTGTTTCTGTAAAATCGAATAAATAATTTTACGTTCTACCTCCATCAGATGATCTGCACTGGTTAGGTATACCAAATGGGTTGCGTATTTGGGAATAGATTGGTCTTTACTTAGCTCCTGTAAAGAAGGAAGAAACTCTTTGATATTAACAAATTCGGTAAACCTGTTTTTGATTTTTCTTCCTTTAAACCATACCCACATTACACCAATAAATGCCAAACTAATAATCAAAGTTACCCATCCGCCATGTTGGAATTTTTCCAAATTTGCAACCAGAAAGGACGATTCAATGGATAAATAAATTCCAAGAATGATATACACTATCCACTTTGGGATTTTAATTTTACGCAAGTAATTGGCAAGTAAGATGGTTGTCATCAACATCGCAATGGTAATGGCTAAACCATAAGCGGCTTCCATGTTCGACGACTCTTTAAAATACAAAACAACCCCAACACAACCTGCGCACAATATCCAGTTGGCACTTGGAACGTACAACTGACCTTTGGTTTCGGTCGGATACTTAATGGTAATCTTCGGCCAAACATTTAAACGCAATGCTTCCGAAATCAAAGTAAACGAGCCACTGATTAAAGCCTGACTGGCGATAACAGCTGCCATGGTGGCGATGATAATTCCGGGTAATAAAAACCAATCCGGCATCAGTGAATAAAATGGATTTAAATGGGTAATGTTTTGTCCGAGATGTTCCAATGCCCATGCTCCTTGTCCAAAATAATTAAGCAACAAAGTTACTTTAACAAAAGCCCAACTTACCCGAATATTTTTACGACCGCAATGTCCTAAATCTGAATAAAGCGCTTCTGCTCCGGTAGTACAAAGAAATACGGCTCCTAAAATCCAAAATCCATTTGGATAGATAACCAGTAATTGATAGGCATAATATGGGTTTAATGCTTTGAGTACAGTAAAATCGTGCGACATGCCCATTAAACCTAAAATAGCAAGCATGCTGAACCAGATTAACATGATTGGCCCGAATGCTTTGCCAACGATACTGGTTCCAACCCTTTGCACAAAAAACAAGGAAACAATAATGGTAACAACAATTGGTATGGTTGGAATATCCGGATTTAAAATACGCAATCCTTCTACTGCAGATGCAACAGATATAGGAGGTGTAATCATGCCATCAGCTAACAATGCACATCCACCAATAATAGCAGGGAAAATTAAAAAAGGTTTTCGCCTTCTGATTAATGCATACAAAGAAAAAATACCACCTTCTCCATTGTTATCTGCCCGAAGGGTAATACTTACATACTTTATCGTAGTTTGAAGTGTCAGGGTCCAAAACACACAGGATAAGCCACCTAAAATAAGTTCTTTCGAAATGATTCGGTTGGCCATGATGGCCTTCATCACATACAAAGGAGAGGTTCCAATATCACCGTAGATGATTCCTAGGGTTACAAGCAATCCACCTACAGAGAGTTTGGACAGGTTACTATGGTGTTCCGACACGTTTTAATTCAATAAATATGGCAACAAATGTAAAGTTTTGACGGGAAATACAATACCAATTATACAACCGGTTTAAATTGTTCGAAGGCTTGCAAACAATCGTTGCAATAATGCAGTGATCGGCAGAGGGTAGGACCAAAAGGCGTTTTCATTTCGGTATTGGTGCTGTTGCAAAAAGGACAAGGTACATGTTCCAGTAATGCCATGGTAATTTCTCCTTCATGTTTGGGAGGTGGAGCCAATCCATGTTTTTTTAAGCACATCAAACCCCTTTCGGTTAATTTGTTGCTGTTCCATGGTTTATCGAAGGTAGTAACAACCAGCACATCCATCATTCCTGCTTTTTTTAGTTGATCTGCCACCATGGTTTCCATCATTTTTATGGCAGGACAACCGGTAAAGGTAGGAGTCATTTCTACATAAACTTTTCCCGTTTCCTGTATTTCTACTTTGGTAATGATGCCCATATCTACCATCGAAAGTGTTGGTATTTCAGGATCCTTCACTTCTTCCAAGATTTTCCAGATTTCAGCTTCGGTAATGGAAGTTTGCATGCTGCAATATTAAGGTATGTTTTGCTTTCAAAGCATGATAAATATCGGGAAATCGCGCAAATGACGGTCGCGTTTGTAATGGACAGTCGCGAATATGATTTGGTAAGGGACGGTCGCGACCGTCCCCTACCAAACCCTATGCATTTCCTTCGGTAGAAGGAGGTGTCGGTGCGGTTTCTTTTTTAGGAGCTTCCGGACGAGGTAACAATGCTTTACGGGAAAGCTTTAACTTTCCGGTTTTCTTATCCACTTCTATTAGTTTCACTTTAATTTCTTCGCCAACTTTTAATACGCCTTCCATACTTGGTAAGCGCGACCAGCTAACTTCTGAAATATGAAGCAACCCATCTTTACCCGGTAATATTTCTACAAATGCTCCAAAGTCTACAATGGTTTTTACTTTACCCATATACTCTTCGCCAACTTCCGGTACGGCAACAATACCTTTGATGATTGCTACTGCTTTGCGCATCGCATCTCCATTGGTTGCGGCTACTTCCACGATTCCGGTATTGTTAACTTCGGTAATGGAAATGGTAGCTCCGGTATCTTTTTGAATTCCTTGAATTACTTTTCCTCCCGGTCCAATCACTGCACCGATATAATCTTTGTCGATAATAATAGTTTCGATACGTGGTGCATGTGGTTTGTAATCGGAAGCGGGTTTCGAAATGGTTTTATTCATTTCGCCCATGATATGTAAACGACCTGCTTTAGCTTGGTTTAAAGCTTCTTCAACCATTTCCCATTTCAATCCGTTAATCTTGATATCCATCTGACAGGCAACAATACCTTTGCTGGTACCAACTACTTTAAAATCCATATCACCTAAATGGTCTTCATCACCTAAGATATCAGATAACACAGCGTATTTTCCGGTTTTCTCATCGGTAATCAATCCCATGGCAATACCACTTACGGCATCTTTTACTTTGATACCCGCATCCATTAATGCCAGTGAACCGGCACAAACGGTAGCCATCGACGACGAACCATTGGATTCTAAAATATCCGATACGATACGAATGGTATACGGACTTTCTTCGATACCCGGTAAAACGCGTTTTAATCCACGTAATGCCAAGTTTCCATGTCCGATTTCACGACGTCCCGGTCCACGGTTAGGTTTTACTTCACCGGTTGAGAACGAAGGAAAATTATAATGCAATAAAAATTTAGAATAACCATACATCATAGGAGCATCTAATAATTGCTCATCTAATTTGGTTCCTAAAGTTACTGTTGTTAACGATTGGGTTTCGCCACGCGTAAACACAGCTGAACCATGTGCAGCCGGTAAATAGTTTACTTCACTCCAGATTGGACGAACCTCATCCAGTTTACGTCCATCCAAACGTTGGCGGTCACCTAAAATCATTGCTCTTACAGCATCGTATTCTACATGATGAAAGTATTTGTTCGATAAAAATTTATCTACTTCTGTTCCTTCAGGAAGGGAAGCTTTAAATTCTTCTCTTACTTTTTTAAATGCTGCGCTACGTTCGTTTTTACCTGATTTAGATTTTGCTATGGCCGAAATTTTTTCGTATGCATAATCATGAATTTGTTTTTCTAATGCTGCATCGCTGCGTTCGTGGTTGTATTCGCGTGCAGGTTTTCTACCACCTAGCATTTCGCATAATTCCATCTGCGCTTTACATTGCAATTTAATGGCTTCGTGAGCAACTTTTAAAGCTGCAAGCATATCTGCTTCGCTCACTTCGGCACACTCACCTTCCACCATATTTAAATCGTGTTCGGTTCCTGCAACGATTAAATCCATGTCAGCAGTAGCAGTTTCTTCGATTGTCGGATTTATTTTAAATTGACCGTTAATACGTGCAATACGAACTTCTGAAATCGGTCCTTTAAATGGAATATCACTTACCATTAACGCCGAAGAGGCTGCTAATCCTACCAGGCAATCCGGTAGTAAATTTTTATCGGAAGAAATCAATTGCAGCATTACTTGTGTATCTGCATGGTAATCTTCCGGAAATAAAGGACGCAATGCCCTATCAACGATACGACTTACCAAAACTTCGTAATCACTTAGTTTGGCTTCGCGTTTGTGGAAACTACCCGGTATGCGACCTACGGCTGCAAATTTTTCCTGGTAATCTACCGTTAACGGCATAAAGTCTACATCTTCTTTTGCTTCTTTAGCGGATACAGCTGTAGCTAAAATCATGGTATCACCCATTCTTACTACTACTGATCCGTCGGCTTGTTTAGCCAGTTTACCTGTTTCAATTGAAATGGACCGTCCATCTCCCAGGTCGATTGTTTTTGTTGTTGCTTTCATTTTTGTTTTTAACATCTTGCCGCTTACTTCTTTATACCTTCCACCACGGCTTAATGGTTGGTATTTTTAAAACAAAAGCAGGACAAATTGCCCTGCTTATTGAATGGTTAAAATGAAAAAGGAATCCGTTGTATCAAATCCGTCATCCTTAATTATTTCTGCTTACTTACGGATATCAAGTTCTTTGATAATCGCACGGTAGCGGAATATATCTTTTTTCATTAAATAATCGAGTTGTGAACGTCTCTTTCCAACCAGCTTTACAAGACTTAATTCAGCTGAAAAATCCTTTTTGTTTTCTTTCAGGTGACCGGTAATGTAATTGATGCGGTTTGTAAAAAGAGCGATCTGACTCTCAGCTGAGCCTGTGTCGGTTGTCGACTTGGCTTTACCGTACTGTTCGAAGATTTCTTTCTTCTCTTGCGTGGTCAAATGCATAGTTTTTCTTTTTAGTTTTTAATAATAAGGGTGGCAAAGATACCGATTTGCAAGTGAATACCAAATAAATATGGATTTAAATCCTACAAATAACCAGATTTAAACAATCCGGTTAATCGTTTAAGTATATTGTTAATCAGTATGTTGTGTAAGAAAGGCTATTTTACGAAGCGGTTTCTTGTATCGGTGCAACTTTGTTGGCGAGCAAATGCAACAGTTTACCCAACTTGCTTTTTAGTTCAGTTCTTGGAACAATCATATCTACAAAACCATGTTCCAATAAAAATTCGGAACTTTGGAATCCTTTTGGTAAATCTTTACCAATTGTTTCGCGAATTACCCTAGGACCGGCAAAGCCAATTAATGCTTCCGGTTCAGCTATATTAAAATCACCCAGCATAGCAAAAGAAGCAGTTACACCACCGGTGGTTGGATCAGTTAGCAAAGAAATATAAGGCACTCCGGCTTTTCCAAGTAAGGCTAATTTACCGGATGTTTTGGCCATTTGCATCAACGAAAAGGCTGCTTCCATCATCCTCGCACCCCCCGATTTGGAAATAATCATAAACGGGAATTTGTTTTCCCTTGCATAATCAATCCCCCTTGCAATTTTTTCGCCCATCACCGAGCCCATCGAGCCTCCAATAAAATTGAAATCCATACAAGCTATTACCAAATCCAGACCTTGAATTTTTCCAACACCAACTTTTAAAGCATCGGTCATGCCGGTTTTCTTTTGCGATTCGGCAAGTCGTGATTTATAATCTTTTGTATCTTTAAATTGAAGAGGGTCTGTTGGATGAATATTGCTAAATAATTCGGTATAGACAGCATCATCAAACAACAACGCAAAATATTCCTTTGATCCTATTTTGTCGTGGTAATTGCAACTCGGACAAACATAACAGTTAGCTTCATGGTCTGTGGAAAGTATGGCCTTTTTGCAACGTGGACATTTATGCCACAATCCATCCGGTGTCGATTTTTTGTCTTCCGTTGAAGTGGTAATACCTTCTTTTACTCGTTTGAACCAACTCATTTGGAATAGATATTTGTTAATTAGTCATTAGGAGAAAAATCTTTTAGTAAATTGATCATTAGTAATTGAATGGATCCAATTACTAATGACCAATTACTAATAACTATATTATGCGATAGTAATCGATTTGTCTAAATAAACATCTTGTATGGCATTCAATAAAGCAACACCATCCGCTACCGGTTTTTGGAATGCTTTACGACCGGAAATTAATCCTTGTCCGCCGGCACGCTTGTTAACTACTGCAGTATAAACAGCCTCCGCCATATCACTTGCGCCTTTGCTTTCTCCACCTGAATTAATTAATCCCATACGTCCCATATAGCAATTTGCAACTTGGTAACGGGCTAAATCAATTGGATTGTTAGAAGATAATTGGGTATACACTTTTTCGTGGGTTTTGCCGAAGTTCATTGCAGTATAACCGCCATTTACATTAGGTAATTTTTGTTTGATAATATCAGCCTGAATGGTAACCCCAAGGTGATTTGCTTGTCCGGTTAAATCGGCTGCAGTATGATAATCTACACCATCTTTCTTAAACGAGCCATTGCGCAAATAACACCACAAAATAGTTCCCATTCCTAGTTCGTGAGCACGCTCAAATGCTGCTGCTACTTCCTGAATCTGACGAGTTGATTCGTCGGAACCAAAATAAATAGTTGCACCAACTGCTGTGGCACCCAAATTCCATGCTTCTTCTACAGAACCAAACATAATCTGGTCAAATTTATTTGGGTAAGAAAGAAATTCGTTGTGGTTTAATTTTACGATAAAAGGAATTTTATGCGCGTATTTACGTGAGCAAGAAGCGAGTACACCAAAGGTAGAAGCTACTGCATTACAACCACCATCGATGGCCAGTTTCACAATGTTTTCAGGGTCAAAAAAGGCAGGATTCGGAGCAAAGGAAGCACCGGCACTATGTTCAATTCCTTGATCAACAGGTAAAATGGAAACATATCCTGTATTTGCCAAACGACCATGTCCATAAATGGTTTGTAAGCTACGTAATACTTGCGGACTGCGGTTTGTTTGTGCGAATACGCGGTCAATAAAATCCGGTCCCGGAGCTTGTATTTGCTCTTTGGTAACTGTTTTACATTCGTGCTTTAACAAGCTGTCGGCTTTATCGCCTAATAATTCAACTATTTTGCTCATATTAGTTAAGGTAATTTAAGTTTGCAAACATAATTCTTTTTTTGAAACCTGAATGATGATAAAAGTAATCTCTGTAAACGACCCTGAAATGCTTGCGAAAGTGCATGAAATAAGGCGATTGGTTTTTGTGGTGGAACAAAACTGCCCTCCCGAACTGGAATATGAGTACGAAGAGGAGTCGCACCATTTCCTTGCTTTTGCTGACCAAATTCCGGCCGGTGCGGCACGATGGCGCAAAACAAAAAAGGGATATAAACTCGAACGATTTGCTGTTTTAAAGGAATTCCGGGGTAAAAAAGTTGGCGAAGCTTTGCTCATGGCAGTATTACAAGCTGTACCTAATGATGGTAACGAAATTTACCTTCATGCCCAATTAACCGCCGAAAAATTTTACCTCAAGTATAATTTTATTTCTTTTGGGGATCAGTTTTCTGAAGCCGGAATTGACCATATTACTATGAGACTCGTCGGTTCCTGAAATTTGAATTGGGAATTCCTTGTGACCCAAGGCAGTGCGTCACCGTGGTTGGGTATTAATCCAAATTTTGGTATATTCGATTTCCTATGAAACAGAATTCAAACCTTCCCAATCGGAAGACAACCCGCAAACAAAACTGGGATTATGGTTGGCCCGGAAGTTATTTTATAACTTTAGTAACCCATAACCGATTAAAGCTATTTGGCGATATTACCGATGGTGAAATGGTATTGTCGAATATTGGAACTTTTGTAGTGGAAGAATGGAATAAATCTTTTGATTTGAGGCTTGAACTATTTTGCAGTACTTTTATCCTGATGCCTGATCATCTGCATGCAATTGTTAGAATTGATAAGGAAAACGACTATGATCTGGAGGGATTTGTGCAAAGAGATTCAGGAAATTCGTTTGGAGTAGCTTATCGGCCTCCAAAATCTATTTCATCCTTTGTTGCCGGATTTAAATCCGCAATTACCAAAAGGATAAATATACACAGAAATACGCCCAAGGTTCCTGTTTGGCAATCCAGGTTTCATTGCCATATTATTGGAGGATTGGAAGAGTATGAGAGAATAAAATTCTATATCATTAATAATCCCAAGAATTATAAAAACAAAAAAACGGGTTAAGCATGGAAGTAATAAAAATCTATACCCCTAATTGTTGCATATCATGTAACTGACGATACAACCCATCCACTTTTAATAATTCCTGATGGGTTCCCGTTTGTACTATTTCTCCTTTTTCGAGCACAACAATCAAATCGGCATTAACAATGGTACTTAACCTGTGTGCAATTACCAAAGTGGTACGACTTTTCATTACATTCGATAAAGCCTCCTGTACCAATCTTTCTGATGTGGTATCCAACGAAGAAGTAGCTTCATCCAAAATCATTAATTCGGGATTTTTATTAATAGCGCGTGCAATGCTGATGCGTTGTTTTTGTCCACCGCTTAATTTATTTCCACGATCTCCAATATTGGTTTGGTAACCATTTTCTGTTTCCAAAATAAATTGATGGGCATTCGCAATTTTGGCTGATTCTTCAACCGCTGATTGGGTTGCATCTGTTTGTCCAAAAGCGATATTGTTAAATATGGTATCATTAAAGAGTATCGACTCTTGTGAAACCATTCCAATCAATTTTCGAAAGGCAAGTATTTTACATTTTCTGATATCAACACCATCAATTAAAACGGCCCCCTCTGTTGGGTCATAAAAACGGGCTATTAAATCGGTAAGCGTAGATTTTCCGGCTCCGCTTGGTCCAACCAAAGCAACAGTTTTTCCTTTTTCAATTCGTAAGTTAATATTTCGTAATACCGGTTCGTTTTGGTAGGAGAAGCTAACATTTTTTAATTCAAAGCAGTTGTTAAAATGGGTAACGGCAACGGCATCTTTTGCTTCCACAATGATTTCTTCACTCAGTAAAACTTCTTCAATGCGATTTAAAGAAATGATGCCTTTTTGCAATTTGCCATAGGCTGTTGAAAAGGCTTTTGCAGGAGGAATCAATCTGGAAAATACGGCAACAAAACCAATAAAAATATCTGCCGACATATTTTGTTCGTTGTTCAAAACCATACGTCCACCAAACCACAATACAAAGGCCAGAATTACTACTGTTAAAGTTTCTGAAATCGGGGAGGATGCATCCAACAATCTATTGCCTTTAATATTGGCTTTGGTAAATGCACTATTTTGCAACTTAAATTTTTGTCCTAAAAAATTTTGTGCGTTAAAAGCTTTAATAATTCGAATTCCCATCAAGGTTTCTTCGAACATCGACATCAATGAATCCAAACGATCCTGTCCTCTTCTGGCTTGTCTCCTTAGGCTGCGCGATATAGTGCCCAAAAACAAAACAATCACAGGCAAACATAAAAGTACAATCAAAGTAAGCAATGGACTCATCCATATTAGAGCGATTAACGCCAAAATAATATTCACAGGTTCTTTAAAAATTGCCTCCAGCGAACTCATAATGGCATATTCCAATTCTTGCATATCGCTACTCATACGCGTAAGTAAATCGCCTTTACGTTCCGATGAAAAATAGGATAAAGGTAAAATCAACACATGCTTATACATGTTTTCACGAAGATCGCGAATCACAAAATTGCGCAAAGGCACCATGTAAAACTGTGCCATAAACCTGCAGATATTTTTTAAGGTAATAACAATGATTAAAAGTATACAGATTAGCACCAGGGCGGCTTCCGGACCATGCTCAACAATACGCTGGGAGATATAATAATTAAAAATATTTTTTAACGTATTAAAATCAAAAGCAAATGCAGGTTTAATCATTACCAATTCGCCCGGTTTAAACAATACATTTAAAATCGGGATAATCAGAGCAACAGAAAACAAGTCAAAAACTGCCGACAATAAATTAAATAATGCATTAAGAATAGTATAGGCTTTGTATTTAAAAATGTAGTTAAAGATTTTTACAAAACTTTTCATCTTAATGGTTATTCACTTTTATTTCCATGCCTTCACGATAAGTCCGGTACCGGTATTATGTTTCGAATAAGTATCTACCCAATTTAATAGATAACTGATCGGGTAAGCGATAAGGTAATAGAATGGAAGAACGATGAAAAATATTTTTGTTGCGTTCAACATGGTCATGGGATATTTCATAGAAAGTTTCCAAGCGATTTTTCCCGGAGTACCATAGGAATATAAAATTTCAGATTTGTTGAATCCGGCCTTTTGTAGTTTTTCGCGCATCTCATTAACATTGTATCCATCACGAACATGCTCGCCTATAAAGGATTCGCCATGTTCGTCGGCATTGCTTCCACCCTGATCGCTTGGCGTAGAAATTAAAAGCATTGCACCCGGTTTCATGCTTTTATGAAAATGGGTAAATACATCCACATCTTCTAAAATATGTTCCATCACATCCACACACAATACCAAATCATATTTATCGGAAGCATGTTCTCTTGTTAAATCACCAACTTTAAAAGTTACATTTTCAATGCCACAGGATTTAAAAAACTGATTACAATCTGCAATCTGGTCATCTTTTACGTCTACTGCATCTATCAAACATTGCTTGTTACGGTTAGCTATATAAAAAGAGTATTGTCCAAAGCCTGACCCTGCATCCAACATGTTAAATTTCTCTTTGAATTTAGGCCAAGCCCTTAATTCGCGATGTATATGCCAGGTACGCAACAACAATAAATCAAGTAATTTGTAAAATAGTTTTCTCAGACCGGAAGATCGGTTGAATAGTATACCAAGGTCTTTTTTAATCGGATCGTATTCCATCTTTTTTGTAAAACAGTTTATTGTTATTTATACAATGGATATTCTTCCATCATTGTATTTACTTTTTTGCCAACTGATTTAATTGTTTTTTCATCATCGGCTTTTTGTATCACCCGATCAATTAAATCTACAATTTTGTCCATTTGCTTTTCTTTTAAACCCCTGGTTGTTATTGCGGCAGTTCCAACTCTAATACCGGAAGTAACAAATGGCGACTTGTCATCAAATGGTACCATATTTTTATTGATAGTAATATGGGCTTTAACCAATGCGTTTTCAGCATCTTTACCACTGATATTTTTATTTCGAAGATCAATCAGCATTAAATGATTGTCTGTTCCTCCCGAAATAATGTGATAACCTCTTTCGGTAAAAGCATTAGCCATTGCAAGTGCATTTTTCTTAACCTGTAAGGTATATTTTGAATACGATTTGGTTAAAGCCTCTCCAAATGCAACTGCTTTTGCAGCAATAACATGTTCGAGCGGTCCGCCTTGTGTGCCAGGAAAAACAGCACCATCCAACACTGCACTCATCATTTTTGTTTCTCCTTTAGGTGTTTTGATTCCAAATGGATTTTCAAAATCTTTACCCATCATAATAATACCACCTCTTGGTCCACGTAAGGTTTTATGGGTTGTTGAAGTAATGATATGGCAATGAGGAATTGGATCGTTTAATAATTTGGTAGCAATTAAACCCGCAGGATGAGCAATATCCGCAAGCAATAAAGCGCCAACCGAATCTGCTATTGCTCTTAATCGTTTATAATCCCAGTCTCTGGAATATGCCGATGCTCCGCAAATCATCAATTTTGGTTTTTCTTTTTTAGCCGTTGCTTCTACTTTATCGTAATCAATTACACCGGTTTCTTTTTCTACTCCGTAAAAGGAAGGAACATACAATTTTCCAGAAAAATTTACGGAAGAACCATGGGTGAGATGTCCGCCATGCGACAAGTCAAATCCCATTATTTTATCTCCCGGATTTAAACAACCCAACATTACTGCTGCATTGGCTTGCGCTCCGGAATGTGGCTGAACATTTGCCCAAGTTGCTCCAAATAGTTCTTTTAACCGATCAATTGCAATATTTTCAATTTGATCCACTATCTCACATCCTCCATAATACCGTTTTCCCGGCAACCCTTCGGCGTATTTGTTGGTACAAACACTTCCCATCGCTTCCATCACCTCTTTTGTTACGAAGTTTTCGGATGCAATTAACTCAAGTCCATGTTCCTGACGATCAAGCTCTTTATCTATTAAATTAAATATTTTATTATCTCTTTTCATGGTATTGTAACATTTAAAAATGCGCTGCAATTTAAGGATTTGACTTGAATGCAAAAGACAAAGAAGTAACTTTGGCAAAAACTCAGGTTATTAAGTGCAGCTTAACGACTTAAAAACCGGTATAAACCAACTATATGAAAGCTATTATTCCTGTTGCAGGTATTGGAACCAGATTAAGACCCCATACCCATACACAACCCAAGGCATTGATTCCTATTGCAGGTAAACCGATTCTTGGACATATTTTAGAAAACCTAATTAAAGCCGGAATAAAAGATTATGTATTTGTAATTGGTTATATGGGCGATAAAGTAGAACAATATATCACCCAGAATTTTTCAGAAATCAATGCATCTTTTGTGATTCAAACAACCGGAAAGGGAACCGGTTATGCTATTTGGCTTACCAGGGAACTGACCCATGATGATGAATTGCTGATCGTATTAGGAGATACGATTGCAGATGTAGATATCAAACAATTGATGGATGCGCAAAATACTACCTTGTGTGTTAAAAAGGTGGAAGATCCCAGAATGTTCGGTGTAGCGGAATTGAATGACAACTTAACCATTAAAAAACTTATCGAAAAACCAACCATACCAAAATCAAACTTGGCGCTTGTAGGTATTTACCGGATCAAAGAAACCAAACAACTTTTTGAAGCCATCCAATTTAATATCGATAATAAAATTACTTCACAGGGCGAGTATCACCTTACCGATGCATTGATGCATATGATTACAAAAGGAGTGGTGATGAAAACGAAAGATGTAGATAATTGGTTTGATTGTGGCAAAAAAGAAATTCTGCTTGATACCAATGCCACCTTATTAAAGCGATTAAATTATGATGTGTTAAAATATAAATTTGAGAACACCATCATTATACCACCGGTATTTATCGGTGAAAATTGTCGCATCAGTAATTCGATAATCGGACCAAATGTTTCAGTAGGAGATAATGCAATTTTGAATTATGCAGTGTTAAAGGATTCTATTATCGGGCCGTATGCACAAATTGATTATGCCATCCTAGATCGTTCCATTATTGGAAATGATGCCTTGTTGAAAGGAATGAAGCAAAGTTTAAATATTGGCGATAGTACAGAAATTAATTTTGGGTAGTAGTGACAGGTCGCGACCTGTCCCTATATCGCGACCTGTCCCTACATCGCAACCTGTCACCATTACCCATAAAAATAATATGAACGAACAAATAATAAATAATTATCCCACCGAAAGATTTGTTTCCTTGTTTGGATTTTTTGCATTCGAGTATCCCAAAAATTGGAAAAGCGAAGTCGACGAATCAGGTAATTATATTTTTTATGACAACCAAAATGGTTCGGGGGTTATACGCATAATTGCGAGTAAGGACAGGTCACGACCTGTCCCATCAACGCTAACCACAACCCCGCATATTTTCCTCAACCGGGTTTTAGAAGCACAAAAGGACTATGATGCAAAAGAAGAAATAATTGCCGACAACAGATTTATAAGTTATGTTCAAGTACATGATATTGACAATACAGAATACACGGTATATAATATTGTAACTGCTAAAGATGACAAGGTGGTTGTGATCTCTTATACCGTTCAAAGTCTGATGAAATATTTACCTGTTGCAGAAAAGGAAAAACAACAACTGGAAACATTGTTACAAAGTTTTACATTTATGCATTCAGACGAACATCACACACATTAATTATGCCGACTGAAATTACCAATCCTATCATACAATCTTATTGTGATGCACATACAACAAGTGAAACAAATGTGTTGCGTGAACTCAATCGCGATACCCATGTAAATGTTTTACAACCGCGCATGTTGAGTGGACATTTTCAGGGTCGTTTACTTTCCATGATTAGTAAAATGATTCAACCGGAATTTATTCTGGAAATAGGCACCTATACCGGATACTCTGCTATTTGTTTAGCCGAAGGTTTAACAAAGAATGGTAAATTAATTACCATTGATATCAATCCGGAACAAGAAGAAAGAATCCGAAAATTTATAGCAGCTTCAGGATTTGAAAACAAGATTCAATTTATTGTGGGCGATGCATTACAAATTGTTAAATCGCTTACCCAAATGTTTGATTTGGTTTTTATTGATGCCGATAAACCCAATTACCCTCTGTATTACGAAATTGCAATAGAGAAGGTTAAACCGGGTGGGTATATCATTGCCGACAATGTATTATGGAGTGGCAAGGTGGTTGAAGAAAACGAAATGAGTAAAGATAAAGACACCATGCTATTGCATGCATTTAACCAGATGATACAATCCGATGTGCGTGTAGAAAATGTGTTGTTACCAATTCGAGACGGATTGATGATTGTTCGAAAAAAAGAAAATTAAATCGGTTGATTCTCCAGTATAACTTTTTCTCTGTAGTAATGTAACACCCCCGATTTGCTTATAAATCCTTTATAGATTCCGTCGTCAATTACCGGAATAATCCAGAGTCCATGTTCTTCAAAAACCTGCATGATTAATTGCAGATTATCACCTGATTTTGCTTTAACTTGCGGAACTACCATCATCTCATGTACCGTAAGTAAATCGTATAATTCTGATTTAAACATTACTTCTCTTAATTCGTCCAGGGTTAGTATTCCGCAGAACTTTTCGTTTTCATCAACTACAGGAAAGGTGTTTCGTTTCGAACGCGAAACAACATCCAAAACTTGTCGCAATTTTAATTGTGGTTGAATTGGAATAAAATCTGTTTCAATGATATGATGAATGGAAATTGATTGTAGTAATTCTAAATCTTTATCATCGGTTATAAAGCCTCTTTCTATAAGTGTTTTTTTGTAAATTGAATTTGGTTCAAAATACCTTGTTACAAAATATGCAATCGAAGAAACAATCATTAATGGAATAAATAATACATAGCCGCCTGTTATTTCTGCTATTAAAAAGATGCCTGTTAATGGAGCATGCAAAGCGCCGCTTATTAATCCGCACATCGCTACGGCCACAAAGTTTTCTTCGTTTAAATGGGTTATTTCGGTGCTGTTAAAAAATCGTGCAAACAAAAAACCACACATGGCACCGGTAAATAATGCAGGACCAAAAATACCACCATTCCCACCCGATCCAATGGTTACAGAGGCTGCAAAAACTTTCAATAATATAATGATCGCAACCACCAACATCACAACCCAAACGTTGTTATTGTATTGATAAAGTAAACTTCGATCCAATAAAGAAGCATAATTTCCGGTCATCAAATTTTCAATGGTATTATATCCCTCACCATATAGCGATGGTAAAAAGAAAAGTAATAAACCAATAACCAGTCCACCCAACATTGCCTTATGCCAAGGGTTTTTCTTTTTATGAAAATAGTGTTCGGTTGCAATGCTCATCTTAACCATGTATGCCGAAATCATCCCGCAGAATCCTCCCAGCAACAAATAAAATGGCAAAGCATTTACACTCCAATCGTTGGTTGTAAGATGAAAAAGTTGTCCCGAATAAAATAATTTAGAAACCACCGCGCCACTAGCCGATGCAATTAATAGCGGAATAAATGCAGGTATACTAACCTCTGTTAACAAAACTTCAAGTGCAAAAATTACCCCTGCAATCGGACTGTTAAATACTGCAGAAATTCCTGCTGCGGCTCCACAAGCAAGTAACAAAGTTCGATGCTGTCTGTTTAACAACAAATCCTTTCCGGTATTAGCCCCAATGGCTGAACCTGTTACGGCAATAGGTGCTTCCAATCCAACCGAGCCCCCAAATCCTACGGTTAATGCCGAAGTAATAATATGCGAAAATGTTTTGTGTCGTTCAACAGTCGAACCCTTTCTAGATATGGAATAAATTATACTGCTTAATCCTTTATCGAAAACTTTTTTGTAATGAAAAATACGGATATACAACGCGCTTAACAAAATACCTATCATAGGGTAAATCAGGTACAAATAATTTTCATACCGTACATTAAAACCACCTTCCAACCAATGTTGTATGGTATGCGACATGGTTTTTAAAACTACAGCAGCAGCACCGGATAAAACCCCTACCCAAATAGCACAAATAATTAAAAAGTTTTTGTCACTAATATATTTGTGCCGCTTATGGGCAATATCATTGATAAATATTTTTATGGAAACCCTTATCGACTTAAATGCATTCTCCATCTACATGCAATATTAACAATTCCTTGCATGAAGCACCATGTTAAATTAGTAATACAAGTTTTTGCGGGTCCCATGTAGTAAATGCGGCTAGCTCACGTATTTCAAATTATTATTTTCTTCGCATTACTACATGGCCGGGTGTTCGCTACTCGCTCTTTTTATTTTCACCTTGCTTCAAGTCATTTGTAATCACCTGAGGCTGCTATATTTTTTAAACTTCATCCAAGTCAAATAAAAAGGAGCTCAAACATGCCGCTCACCCCCTGCCCGTTATCCTGCTTCGAGAAAATTTTCCTAACCTTAAACTTTTTTAGACTTTGCTCTCTTATCTCTTATATCTTATAACTCATATCTTATAACTCATATCTTATAACTATTATCGTAGTAACGTAATCGATCCCGAGTATTTATACAACTTACCATTGAAGCTCGTTGCATTTACCTGGTAAATATATACGTCCTGCGGACACTCATCCCCTTTGTTGTTGATCCTTCCGTTCCATCCCTCTTCCGCTACATTCGAATAATATACCTGTTGTCCCCAACGGTTAAATACAAATATCTCTACCGATGCATAACCGGTTGCTGCAATTTGGAAACTGCGGTTACAATCTTCATTTCCATCCGGACAAGGAACACTGCTGTTCGGGTAAAATGCATTCGGTGTAAATACGGTGATATCCGGTTCTACTTTCATGATATGCGATGTGGTATCCCAACATTGGTACTCGCTTGTTACCCTTAATTTAATCAAGGTAGTGTCTTCCTTAAACGGCACACCTGCAGGATTCGGATCGGTCATGATGCGCGATGCAGGATCTACTCCCGGTAAATCGCCCATATCCCAGATATAACTTAATATGGTATTGTCTTTTACGGTTGATGTATTGGTAAAAGTAAAGAATGGTTTTGCAATCGTGGTGTACGGTGGATCAAACGTAAAGCCGGCTTGCGGTTTTGCTCTCACTACCATCTTACCTTCTATCGTATCTCTACAAGCAGTCGACTCCCCACTCTCAACGATTAAACTAAATGGATGTTCTCCATCGGTTCCATAAAATGGTATCGTTCTGGTAAAGGCCGAATCGCTGTTGTTGTTGCCATATCCATCTATCCATACCCAATTGAATTTAGCATTCGATACACCTGTTGGTAATGCATTCAGGTTAGAAGTTAATGGTTCGCAACCATCGCAATCCGGACAGTTATATCCTGCCACCGGAACTTTGTCGATGCGCACGGTGGTTGAATCGGTTTGTGGTACACAGGTTCCGGTTTGTAAAGTAGTGGCATATACCCATACTGTGCCTGCATCCTTGGATGTCTGAGATGGGGTAAAGGTGGTGCTGGTTGCTGCATTGTTTGCAAAACTGCCTGCACCTGCCGCGGTACTCCAGTTAATGGTATAGGTAGTTGGTTGTACATCTACTGATACCGGTATCTCGTTGTCGTATGCACATATTGCACCTCCGGGAGTTACCGTTACTACAGGAGGTTGTTCTACGGTCATTTTCGCTACATCGGTATTGGAACAAGTGATTACCCCATTGGATTGCGAGTATTTAAATATTAAATCATGCGTTCCTGCGGTTAGTACAGATTCGTTGCTGTTAAAGTATGCTTTTGGTAAGCCATCGTTAATGGTACCCGAGGTTATCGGATGCCATGCCGGTGTTCCCAAATACGAATACTCCGGTGCTGCACTATTGGTATATCCTGCCTTTAAGGTATCGTTAATCCAAGTATACACATCGTAATTTCCGGTCGACAAACACATCGTATGTGCACTATCGTTCTTATCATTCAACGAGAAGCTTACATCTACTTTTGGATATCCAACAATGGTTAAATAGGTGGTATCCGATACCAAACATCCGGTGGATGAATCTTTGAAAATAATCATCTCCTTGCTTGCCGAGTATGGTACACCCGGTTGTGATGCATCAAAGTCAACCCCTGCATTTACTATTCCTTTGCCGGTGGTGTTTGCATTTTTTGCTATCCAATACGATTCTCCTGTAATTGGCGAGATGGTTGCGCCTGTTTTGGTAGCTATATTAAATACCGGTTCATTCTTGCACACACTAATCTCGCTGCCTGCATTAATTTGTGGTATCGCTGTTACGGCAAATATCGTAGTATCGCTGTTTACACATTGGGTGGTATATGGCACAAAATTATAGGTCCATGGTCCGTAGCTCTGATAATACTTATAGGTAATCACATTTACTGCAGGTAATTTAAGTACGCCTGCTTTGCTCGGATTAAAGTAAAACTTCTTCACCGGACTCATCACCGAATCAATTCCGTTTCCTATCCAGTTATACTGTGCCGATAAACCCGAGTTGTACTTTGGTTGTACATTATGTCCGTTTGGTGGAAGCCCCTGATAAGCGGTTGTCTGTAAATCTATCGTTCCGGTGATGTTTTCACATACGGTTAATCTTGTTCCTGCATCTACCGGTGGACGGCCATATATACGTACAATGGCAGAGTCGGTATTTTTACATCCATAAACCGGTTCGGTATAGGTAAAGTTTACATAGTTATCGTGTGTATTAAAACTATCCCCGCTTGGTTTATTTTTTAAGCTATCCAGTTTTACGGCAGGTTGTGAAGTAATGCTTGGTCCGGTATTTGGGAACACTACTGCACCCGGTGCTTTTGGATAACTCCACACACCTGTTCCACCTTGTTGGCCCGGTACAGGAGTATTAAACGGATATAAGTTTGCAACCAAACTTCCATAACAAGCAATGGTTGGGGTGGATGGTTTGCTTAAGGTTGGCAATGGACGTACCGATATGGCTACCGTATCCACGGCACTACATTCCAAATTTTTATTGGTGGTATCGGGGTAACTCTGGTAAACCGTTACCTGGTATTTGGTAGCTGCTGCCGTATTGGTTGGATTTACCTTTACAAATGGAATATAACTTTTTGCCGATATGGTTTGTCCGTTGGCAAGGTTCTTCCACATATACTGGCTGCCTCCTTCGCCCATCAGCAAGGTTGTATCTTTCTGACAAATGAAGGTATCCAATCCCGCACGGGCATTAATTTTTGCATTCACAAATAATTTTAAACTATCCGGATTAACGCAGCCAAATGTATCGGTCATGATTACCGTAAATGTATTGGAATCTTTTCGAGCAATGATGGCTGTGGTATCTCCTGTATTCCATAAATAACTGCGGATATTGCCGTTATTATTTCCTGGATCCAGCAGGAAAGTATCGCCAAAACAGATACGAGCCGAATCGGCAAGCAATCCCACCGGCAATTGTTTTACCTGCACGGCTATCGAATCCCAGCTCCGGCATCCATTGATATCCCTTATCTGCAAAGTATAATGGCGGGTTGAGGTTGGTGAAACATTGTAATTGGCACTGGTATACACCGGACCATTTAATGGGGTTAGGGTATCTTTTATATTGTTGTACCAACGGTAGGTATACGGTGCACTTCCGAATTGGCCCGAAGCACTGATGGTCATGCTAACATTTTTACAAGTAAACGTATCGCGTATAATGGAAGTAACCGGTGTGATTACATACAACGTATCGCGATAGGTGCGAGAGCAAAATCCTCCGGTGGATGGACCAAGCATATTAATGGTTACCTCAATGAGGTATTTTCCTCCTTTAGGGAAATACAAAACAGGACTTGATTGCACATTGGCGTAGGTATACGCGCCACCCATAAAGGAATAATCCTCCGGATTTTTGGCAATCATGATGGTAGTGGATTGGAACGTTTGAGCCGGCACCAAGGCAGGATTCTTCTGGTACCTGACCACCCATCGACCACAGCCGTTATCATCTTTTTTAATCTCAACATCTGCCCGAGGTAAAACACGGATGGAGAATCCTTGTAAAATTATTCCGGGATACGGACAGCGGCTATCCACTGCTTTAATTGTAAACGGATAGGTTGTTGGTTGTCCGCGTTTGCAATGAATATCCTGTGGGGTCCAACAAACTTTATACGTATCTTCTCGAGGACCTTGCAGTTGTCTGGCAGCCGGGGCGTAATTTGGCGTAAACGTAGCACCAAAGTTTTCCATTACTTTATTCCACGACAGGAAGGTAGTATCCGAAACAGTAGGCGGATTAAAGTCGGTGTCTTTTGCAATAATGTCGAAGCAGATTTGATCCCCTGCACAGACCTCATATTTAGTTTTGGGTTTGAGTGGTGGCATACCCGGTGGATCGGTTCTGAAAGTAGGAGGTGTATTTGGATCGCAGTACTTGATATACATCTGCAAATCCCTTCGTGTTACCCCGACGACGACATAAACCCCATTAATCATACGCCATTGTTCCATGCGCAAAGCTAAAACACCGGTAAATGGAAATGCGTTTGGGGTAAACATGATATCTCCGGATAATGGATCTACTTTGATACCAAAAGGATAGTTACCACTCAACGGTGGTTTGTATGGCATAGGAATATCGTACGAGTATGGAGCAATATAAGTTGCCGAAACGCCATATCCATAAAGCGAAGGGGTAAACGAATAAACCAACGAATCTAAATCCGGATCAAAAGCACCGTTGTTAAAAACAAATCCCTGACCGGCGCATAAAACTGCATAAGGGTCGTTGGTTAAATCCGGTGAATTACAATCGGGATAAGTTGCAGCACAACGATTGATGGTGGCATCTGTGTAAAAATTCCCTGAAGTGATATTCTGGTTAAACAAACTCCGGCAACACTCTTGAAAAGAAATAGTAACATTACAGCAAGTTGCAGGTATACCTGATGATGGACCAAGGTTAACTATGCCTTGAAATTCATAGCGTTCAACCGCCGGTGTTAGGGTTCCGGGAGTTATACAACCCATATTGGTACAAATCATTTTTGCATTCGGACAACGTGGATTTGGATTGACATCACGAACACTTACTCCGGTTACTGTAAAGTTTAAAAACAAGGTTCCATTACAACTTGGATCCGCACCTCTTACTGCTACTGTTTTGCTGCAAGAACCTATAGTACTGCAACTTCCACTACAAGTTGGTATTCCTTGACAATCGCGGTAATAGACCAAGGTTATTTTATAATTTCCATTTGCATCCAAACATTTATAGGTGATATCGCTACCAACCATATGATCGGCAAAAACCGGTAAGGAAGCAAAACTGAAAATCAGCAGCCATAAACAAGTTTTGATATGAGGAATAATTTTCGGCATGTGCGATAGTTTGGCTATTACATTTTAAAGATACATTGTTACTACCAATGAATAAACCTAATATTTGCTTAAGAATGAAAGATGAATGTAAGGTAAAATTAGGAAGTTATTTGTAGATACAGGTGTTTTAATGATTTTTTCAATGATTTTTGAGAGCCTTTGATGCGGCATATTTTAACGGAATATTAATGATAGTTTTTAAAGGAATTTGGAATGATGCGGAAAAATAGGAAGGATTTCAAATTTTTGGTTCACCATAATTGATTTCTTTTGCAGGTATATTTCGATAAAATATGCAACACACAGATACCAATCCTTGGAAAATTAATTCTACGGAAATAAAATATGAATCACCCTGGATTATAGTGGAACACCATGAAGTTAACAATCCTGCAGGAAATCCCGGAACTTATTCGGTCGTTCGTTTTAAAAAATTTGCAATCGGAATAGTTCCCTTAGATGATGAATTAAACACTTGGATTGTGGGTCAATATCGTTTTCCATTCGATGCCTATAGTTGGGAAATACCGGAAGGCGGAGGGGAAAAAGAAGTGGAACCGGTTGTTTCTGCACAGCGCGAATTATTAGAAGAGTGTGGCATTGTTGCAAACCATTGGGAATTGATTCAGCAACTGCAAACCAGCAATGCAGCAACCGATGAATATGCGTATCTATATATTGCCAGAGATTTAAGCTTTACCGAACCACAACCCGATGAAAACGAAAAACTCCAAATCAGAAAGTTGCCTTTTGAAGCAGTTTACCAAATGGTTCTTCGGGGCGAAATTACAGATGCGATGAGTGTGGCAGCTATTTTGAAGACGAAGATAATTTTAAGTGTTTAAGTGATGTGTTAAAGTGTTGAGGTGTTGAGGTGTTGAATTGTGAGGTGTTTTTGTCATACAGGATTTTGCAAACTTCAGCATTCAGTCCAAGGCATTCAGTCAAAAGTCGTTTGCAAATTTTCCTTATTGTAACGCTTTCTTTTTCGCTTTTTCACCTAATACTTCTAATTTAAATGTCTTCGACATCATTCTACAAGCCCATGATTTTGCTCACGCTCCTGCATGCTCTTAAAATTATTGATTCTGTGTAATCAGTGTATTCTGTGGCTAAAATAAGTGGTCATCGGATAGGGGTTAGCGGTCAGCTATCAGTAGTTAGTCAAAAGTCATTGGTCAGCAATCAGTCAAAAGTTAGCGGTTAGTATCAGTCTCATATTTTGGCTTTATGCCAACGTAATGTTTCCTTCAGTGTAATCAGTGAAATCTGTGGCTAAAAAATATTCGACATTCTCTGCGACGTGACCATATTTACTCATTCACTCCTTTACTCATTTAATTCCTTCTTCATCAGCCAATCATCGCACACCGTTTTCCCTAAGGTAAAAGTTCGGGTAGTAAATATGTCGAAACCAAAATTTTTATAGAAATTTACTGCCCTTGAATTTTCTTGCCACACACCCAAGAATAGGGTATCGAAATGATTTGCTTTGGCGTATTCGATAGCATGTTCCATTAACGCTTTTCCAACCTTTTTATCCCAGTAAGATTGAAGCACATATATTTTTTCGAGCTCAATGGTATTGGTTGTTAATAAGGGATGCTTTGCATCCAACAGTAATTTGGTGTAGCCAATTGGAAGGGCGTTATCGTAAGCAATAAAATAGGCAATATTCGGATTGGTTAAGTTGTTTTCAATGGCAGTAATAGGATATGCTTTTTTAATATAGGCATGTAAATCTTCGGCATCATGATAGGGCAAAAATGTTTCAAAGAAAGTATCTCCTCCTAATACCGATAACAAGGAAGCATCATTCATTTTGGCCTTAGTAATTTTTAGATCCATCTTTTAGTTTCTTCAGATTTTTATTTATACGCATGGCTTCTTCAATCAATTGAATCAATATTACTTCATCCATTTTTTTATGTTCAAATAATTCGAAATGCCTGATTTGAGTTTGTCCGGCGTCGAAAGTTAAATATTTCTTTTTATCCTCCATATAAACCCCGTTACAAAATCCAACTACCAATCTATGTTTCCGATACGGACTCATATATAGCAACATGCCATGGTAATCATAAAACGGGCATTTGTAACGAACCTTTTCCGTAATTTCCGGAAATGTTAAAATGAGCTGACGAACATATGCTAATTTGGTTCGCATCCATGGTTCACAATTTGCAATATATGCATCAACAGTTATCAGGGTAGGTAAGTATGTTTATTGCAATATTATCGGGAAGACTTGGTATTTCCGAATGGTTTAGGAGGGAGTAGCGCTTTGTACTTATCGCTTAAGTGATTTTATATGTCCTAACGCAAAAACTGAGTAAATACATTTTTACAATTAAATAGATAACCCATACCAAATTCCTAGTTTAATTAATTTCATCATGCAACCATATTAACGCATAACTTTACCTACTTTTATATCGTAAATACATTTGAATGAATGAAAATGTTACAGGATTAAACTCCGGTTTCTAAATTGTACAAGTAATTGACATAAGTGTATAAAAAGAAAAAATTAGTATTTCTAATGAAAAAGTTTTCGATTTTATATATCCTTATTTGTTTTTGTTCAGGAGTAAATGCCCAGATAAATTTTGTTAAATTGTATGGGGCACCTAATAAACAGGTAAGTTTTACCAGTATTTATGAAGATCACAAAAATTCTTTTCATATTACAGGAAGTATATTTGATAGTTTAACGGATTGGAGAGGATATTATATAAAAATAGATAGAGAAGGCATTGAATTAACTAATAAAATATTTGGATATTGGGATCAATTGGAACAAAGCATTGAATATAATAACACCATTTATACAGTTGGTTATGGTGCTTCCCCAGTAACATTAACAATAGATAATTCCAAATTATTTAAGTTTGACCAGAATGGCAATAATACATTAGATACTTTCTATGATGTAAAATCGGGTGAAGGTAGATTATATACCATGGGGATTTGTTTTAATAAAAAGGAACATAAGATTTTAATGAGAGGAACAGCATATACGGGCCATAATAAACCTAGTCGCGTCAGCGTAATTTGCCTTGATACACTTGGCAATAAATTATGGTATAAATATTATGGGGATAGTATAAGTCTTTCAGGCACAAAAATTTATTGGAATGAACCTACTAATACATACTCCATTATTTCGCATGTAATTGTTTCCGGTAATTACTACTTTACCTTGATAAATATCGATAGCATAGGAAATGTACTTTATCATAAACGTTTAAATTATAATAATGCACGGTGGGCAGGTTATGCCGATATTAAGAAGCTTCGAGATGGCAGGTTTTTACTTCTTCATTTTCAATATTATCTTCAACAAAATGCTAGAGACACCCTATTTGCTGTTTATTATTCATCGGAAGGAGATTCTTTGTATGCTAAAAAAATGTTAAATCGATCAGTTACTTATGTACCGATGAATGAATGTGCCGATGGCGGATTTATAACCCATAAGTCCGACAAATTAGTACCGGAACGAATTGTTATTGCAAAATTAGATTCTAATTTCAATGAGGTATGGATGAACAGAATTGATATTCCTTCTTTCGAAATAGATCAAAAGGTATTCGAAACAAAAGACGGTGGTTTTGCTTTTGCAGGTAATTACTTTGTAGGTAATGAAAATAAAATCATTTTAGTAAAAACTGATGCATATGGCAAAGTAGGTGTCGATGAATTAAAAAACAACCTGAGCAAAGAAATTGAAATTTATCCTAATCCTGCTAACAGTGAAATTAATATCCAAATCAAAAATCCAAACCATTCCTATATTTTGTATAACCAACTTGGGGTACAAATATTACATAGCTATACTAATCCAATAACTACTTCAGGTTTTCCTTCCGGCATGTATTTTTTAGTAATTCAAGACAAATCCGGAAATAAAATACAGGGTAGTAAAGTGATGGTTGCGCATTGATTTTACGAAAGCACGTAATTACGTAAATGTGTAAATCTGTGTATCCGTGTATTCTAATCTGTGGCAAAAAACCATAGCGTACTTTGCGGTTAAAAACTTCAAATAATAATGTCACCCCTTCAGGGTTACCATATTGAAATTCATTTGTGTAATCTGTGAAATCTGTGGCAAAGAACTTCGTGCCCTTTGCGATAAAACTTCAAATAATAATGTCACCCTTTCAGGGTTCTGGTTGCGACTTTAATATATTTTTTACAATAATGTCACCCCTTCGGGGTTCTAATACCGAATTTAATTTATAATCTGTGCTATCTGTGTAATCAGTGGCAAAAATCTTCGTGCTCTTTGCGGTAAAACCTTGGCGTCCTTTGCGGTTAAAAACTTTTAAAAGTAAATACGTAATTACGTAAATGTGTAAATCTGTGTAATCTGTGGCAAAAAAAGTAGTCAGTGATTAGTTCCGCATTGGACCGAATATTTTCATCTAGTAAAAATCTGTGTAATCAGTGGCAAAAATCTTCGTGCTCTTTGCGGTAAAACCTTGGCGTCCTTTGCGGTTAAAAACAAATAAATGTAAATACGTAATTACGTAAATGTGTAAATCTGTGAAATCTGTGGCAAAAAAAAGTAGTCAGTGATTAGGGGCCAGTGATTAGTTCCGCATTGGACCGAATATTTTCATCTTGTAAAAATCTGTGCAATCAGTGGCAAAAATCTTCGTGCTCTTTGCGCAAAAACCTTTGCGTCCTTTGCGGTTAAAAACAAGTAAATGTAATTACGTAAATGTGTAAATCTGTGAAATCTGTGGCAAAAAAAGTAGTTAGTGATTAGGGGTCAGTGATAAGTTCCGCATTGGACCGAATATTTTCATCTAGTAAAAATCTGTGTAATCAGTGGCAAAAATCTTCGTGCTCTTTGCTGTAAAACCTTGGCGTCCTTTGCGGTTAAAAACTTTTAAAAGTAATTACGTAAATGTGTAAATCTGTGTAATCTGTGAAATCAGTGGCAAAAAATCTCCGTAATCCGCAATCCGTAATTCCCCTCAACGTCTCGCAAAAATCGCTTCCAAATTTCTCTTCGGCATCACAAATTCAGGATAAATTTCCAATGCTTTAAAATATGCGTCCTTGGCTTTTTCTATATTTTTTTGTTGCATGTAGATATACCCTTTCATGTTCCATGCTGCTGCTTTTACAGGCACCTGTTGTTTGTTGTTTTCATCGATAAATACTTCCAAACTATCTTTTGAGTCATTATATTTTTCCAAAATCAAATTCACTGTTTCATTCGCATCTTTTAAATTACCGGTAGATATTTGTATGGCTGCTATTTGTGCAACATACTGCGGTTTGTTGGTTGTTTCGAACAGCTCTTTTAACAACGCAAATTGCCCGTCTAAATCTCCTGTTTGTTGCAAACACAATACCTTTATATTTTTATACTTTTCGTTGGTTGGATAGCGCTTCAGCGATTCTTCGTTGGTTTGCATGCAAGCAGGCAGATTATTAACCGCACCATATAATTCAGGCAACGAATCGCGTAAACCATTGGTGCTGTCTTCCAATAAAATAAATTGTATAGCTGTAATCGCAGTTTGGATATCTTTCATCGCCATACTTTTGTCGTATAGCTTACGGAAGCGGGTAATATTATCGCTTTCTGATTTGGTACTTGTGTTTTCTGTTTGATTTTGGTTGCATGCCGCAAAAGCAATCATTGCAAACCCAATTAAGATGTATTTCTTCATTGTAAATGGTTTTGTTTAAATATTGTACTGGTATATAAAAGTGTTTCTTCCATCGGAATAAAACTAAATCCTATGGCATTTTCAATTTTTTTATGGCTGTAAAAATACGTTTTTAACGATGCACGTGCATTCTCTTTTGTGATAACCGCTTCTTTTCCTGTAAAAATACTTTTGATGGCAAATAATATCCAGGCCATTTCTGCCATCCACCGGGTAACTTTAAATTTGGCTTTAGCTTTTTGGTAATGTCCGGCAACCGTATGCATAAATTCCTGCATATCCATATTCTTACTTACCAAAACATAACGATTCGAAAATGTTTCAGGCCTTTGCATCAACAGATACATGGCTTTTGCCACATCTCGAACATCTACATAACCATTGATACCATTGGTATAAAATGGAAATGATTTCCAAGGCAATTCAAATAATTTGCAGCTTCCTTTATTCCAGTTGCCTGCACCTAATATTACACCCGGATTTACAATCACTGCCGGCAAGCCTTCTTCCATAGCTCTCCATACTTCCATTTCAGCTTTGTGTTTGCTAACCGCGTAATTCGAATTAAGGGAAGATTCGACCCATTTGCTATCTTCTGAAATCGCTATTCCGTTTTTTTCTCTTCCCAGCGCTGCAATGGAACTCACGTAGCAAAATTTCTGCACCTTTTTTTCGAGTGCAATATTTACCATATTGGTGGTTCCGGTAACATTTATTTCATGCATCATTTGCTTGTGTTTCTGTAAAAAAGAAACGGTAGCTGCTGCATGGTATACTTCCGAAATGCCATCAAATGCAATTTCAAGCGCCGGAATATCGAGTATGTCTGCATCCTTCCAAGCTATCTTTTGCCGGTAATTTTGTTGTTCGATATCGGTTAATTCGCCAAAATACAGGGAGAATATGTAGTTAAATTCATCCAAAGAAGAGCTGTTTCGTTTGATGGCTCTTATGGTTTTGCCTTGCTGCAGTATGTAACACGCCAAATGTGCGCCTAAAAATCCGGTTGCCCCGCTAACTAATATCAAGTGTGGAAATGTTTATTTAAGGTGACGCGAAAATAAGGTATTTTGTGGGGAACAAAATAAAACAATGCAACTCACCGATTATTTATCCCCTGTAAGCGATTCTGTTTTTTTGGATTTTGCCAATAGTTCGCCACGGTCGCTCGTTAATGTGGCTGACATTTATGCCAAAACCATGCCCAACCTCGAGGGGGTACATCTGGCTATTATTGGTGTTGAAGAAGACCGCATGAATCATGGCGACGAAGGTTGTGCTGCTACACCCGACCAAATCAGAAAACATTTTTACCAATTGGTGAAACACAAATTTGGTGTGAAACTGGTGGATTTGGGAAATATTAAACCCGGCGATTCGGTGGATGATACCTTGTTTGCACTCAATAGTTGTATCCGTTACCTACTCGAAAGAAAAATTGTGACCATAATTTTGGGAGGCATGCAGGGACTTGCATATGCTCAATACACTGCCTACCAAGGATTTCAGCATTCGGTAAATTTGGTTTCTTGCGATGCTAAAATTGAACTTTTACAAGATGAAACCAATCCGCACAATTCCAATTATCTGTATAAGATTATTACCCATCAACCCAATTATTTATTCAATCTGGTACACTTGGCAAACCAGAATTATTATATAGAACAGGAAAGTTTGGACGCATTCGAAAAAATGAATTTCGATTTGATGCGTTTGGGAAATATCCGTTTTAAGCCACAAGAAACGGAACCATTATTACGCAATGCCGATTTATTTGTGTTTAGTTGCAACAGCATTCGTGCCTCCGATGCGCCTGGAACTGTAGGTAATAACCCAAATGGTTTATTTGCCGAAGAAGCTTGTCAAATCATGCGTTATGCCGGAATGGGTAACGAACTTACTTCGGTTGGTTTATACGATTTAAATACCAGCCACGACGAAAAAGGAAGAAGTGCCAAATTGGTTGCCCAAATGATTTGGTATTTTATCGATGGCTTTTATAACCGCAAAAACGATTACCCTTTGCCGGATAGCAAAGATTATATGATGTACCGAACTACGTTTAAAAGCAGTTCATACGAAATCGTTTTTTACAAACACCTCCATTCTGAACGTTGGTGGATGGAAGTGCCTTATCCGAATGAAAAAAGCAAACACAAAGGAATGTTTATGGTACCTTGCAGTTATGCCGATTACCAGTTGGCTCAAAACGACGAAATACCCGACAGATGGATGAAAGCCTACCATAAATTAATGTAACAAGATGCAAAAAAATATCAATCGTTTCAGTTGGTTTCTGGTGCTGTTAACCACAATTGCCTTTTGCCTTAAAAACACCATTGAGCCGGATATATGGTGGCAACTTGCAGCAGGAAATTGGATGCTCGATCATGGAACCGTACTGGTTAATGATCCGTTTTCCTTTACTTTTTATGGTACAAACTGGATCAATATCAAATGGGGATATGAATTATTGCTGGCAATATTTACCGGAATATTTTCACCGGAATTGGTTCCGGTTACCCAAGCGATGGTAAGTTGTGTATTGGTTTATTTTGTGGTACGTACAGCAAGACTTTTTCTATCCCACGACAATAAAGCAGCCGGATATTTGGCCGGATTTACAGGGGTGCTTTTTATGTTATTAGCCGGCGAACACCGCATGAATAGCCGTCCCGAAATGTTTACCCATCTGTTCACCGTAATTTTTATTTTCTTGCTCTCGTTATACGAAAAGAAGAAATCAAAATCAATTTATTGGTTAATCCCAATACAATTGCTGTGGGCTAATTTGCACGATGGTTATGTGGTGGGATTGATGCTGGTATTAATTTATATCGTTATATGTTGGTTACGCATTTTCTTTTCAGCCGTGCACGAAAAACCATGGGCAATTTCTCTTGTTGGTTTGGGAATGGTTTTGGCAAATTGCATTAATCCTTACGGTTACAAGTTGTTGTTTAAAACAGTGGGTATTTTTAACCAGATAAAGGAAACCAAATACACAACCGAGTTTTTGGATTATAACAGTTATCAATTCTGGACCTGGCAAAGTTATCTGGTATTTAGTGTATTTATAATCGTGGTAATGGCCGAATTGTTTAGGTTGTTCAGGGCAGTTAAACCTGAAATGAATTCCTCGTATATCGCGCATATACTGATGCACGAAAGGTTGGTATCCCTTGCTTTTGTCGGCGCATTTTTTGCTCTTGCCTTATTGGCCTACCGCAATATTATTTTTCTGGCTATCGTTATTGCGCCACTCAGCATCGAATTTTTGCAATTTCTAACTGTTAAAATAAAGCCTTGGTTTTTAAGAAGGTTGCAATTGTTGTTGATTATCGTTTACGCTGTTTTATACTTTGGTATTGTAAGCAACTATTATTATACGATTACTAAGTCGCGAAACCATTTCGGACTTGAAATTCCTTCCACCAAACATCCTGTTCAAACAGCAAATTTTCTTTCTGCTTCGGGAGTTCATTCAACCATTTTTACAGATTACCTGAGTTCTTCCTATTTAATACATGCAGGTTACCCAAACTTTCGTTCGTTTATCGATCTCCGCGACTACGAAATATTTACTCCTGCATTTTTTGATACCTATGCCAATGCAGTTTCATCCGGTAGTGAGTTTAAAAAACTGGATAACCAATATCATTTTAATGCGGTGGTATTGTTAGCCAAGCAAAACGATGCTTTGCATCAGTATCTTTACAACGATTCCGTTTTCCATCTTGTCCACCTGGATGCGGTTTGTGCTGTTTATAGTAAAACAGTGGCTGCATCAACTAAAAAATTTACAGCATCTCCGAATATCCCTGCAGGTAATCTGGCTCATTTAATTAACCATATTTTCAATCCTTTTTATACCTACGAAACCGAAACAGCAATGATGGCTAACCAGGAAGCGGCTTCCTATTTTTTAAAAGTGCATGATTTGCCAATGGCATTGCATTATACCGAACAAATAAAAGGAGAAAAAACAGAAACGAGTTTAAGGGCTGAACTAACCGGAAGTTACTTTTTACAAATGTACCAGGCTGATACCTCCGCTTTCGGAAATACCTATTTGGATTCTGCAGAGGTGTTTTATAAACAAGCAATAAAGCAACAAGAAGAGAATGGCAATGCCTTATTCGGACTTGGTATTGTTCATTACATACGTAAACAATATCGTCCATCCGTAAAATATTTTGAACAAGTTGCAGAACTCCAATCCGAAAACCTAAATGCCAGGTTATACCTTGCAAGCTGTTATGAAAAGCTAGCCGATTTTGGCAATGCGGATTTTAATTACCAAAAGCAACTCGAGAATTTAATGGAGGCATATCGTTTAAATCCGGAGAACCCTTTTATAGAAACTGATTTGGGTATTACTTACTATCATTTAAAAGAATGCGAACAGGCAATTTATTACTTAGAAAAAATTAAAAATTTTGAAGGATTGAGTGTGGAAGATCGGGATATGGTGAAACGATATATACAGAATTGTAAGTGATTTTAGGAAACACTAAGACACCCAGCACTAAACACTAAGCACTTAACTAACGGCAAGGTTTTGAGACAAGACAATTACCTTATTGGATTGATGTATAGTAATATTTTGTTGTTCCATTTAAATTGTTAAAATTTGATGTAACATGAACGCACCCAACAGAAGAACATTTATCAAGCAAGGATCAGTAGCTTTATTAGCCGGACTTGCCATTTCAGATTTGTCAGCTTCAGAAAATCAAAAACCGGTTATGCCTGATTTGGTTCCTGATATTCCGGCAGACAGGGATGCGATTTGGGATAAAATGCGGGGACAGTTTTTGTTGGCTCCTGATTTAACTTACCTTAATAATGGAACTTTAGGACCTTCGCCATTTGTGGTTTTTGATAAGGTTCGCCAAACGATGACGGATATCGACAAAAACATGAATTATGGCGGATGGGAAGCAACCCAAAAGAAAATTGCGGAGTTTGTTGGCGCACAAGAAGATGAAATTGCATTAACAACCAATGTTACGCAAGGAATTAATATTGTATGTTGGGGATTGCCTCTGCAAAAAGGCGATGAAGTTATTGTAACTACACACGAGCATGGAGGTAGTGCTTTCCCATGGCTCAACCGACAAAAACTGGATGGCATTGTAATTCGAACTGTGGTTCCGGCCTCAACAGCTGCCGAAACTTTAAACCGAATTGATGCTTTAATTAATAAAAATACCCGCGTACTTGCCATTCCGCATATCCCGTGTACACAAGGCCAGATTATGCCGGTAAAGGAAATTGCAAAATTGGGAAAAAGTAAAAACTTGTTTGTATTTATCGATGGGGCGCATGGTCCGGGAATGTTGCCATTAAACTTGCATGATATTGGATGTGATGCCTATGCCAGTTGTTGTCATAAATGGATGCTGGGTCCGAAGGGAACCGGATTTTTGTATGTAAAAAAAGAATTTCAGGAAAAGTTACAAGCCGTTTTTGTTGGAGCAGGCAGCGATAATGCCAAATGGAATATGGCAACGGATCCGGTAACCATGGGAGATTATGCACCTAATGCGCATCGTTATTATGCCGGAACCATGAATGTAAGCCTGTATAAAGGGGTGGATGCTGCTATCGATTTTATTAATGAAATCGGAATGAACAATATTTCGAAGCGAATCCGTTACCTGGCCGAACTGGTACAACTGAGGTTATTGTCATTTGGCGATAAGGTGGAGATGCTTACTCCGGTGGAGGAAATTTCCCGTGGAGGAGTTATCGGATTTAGGCTGAAAGGTGTTGAACCTGCTGCTTTTTATCAAAAATGCGCCGACGAAAAGGTGAGAATCAGGCAAGTACACGAAAATGGGTTAAACAGCCTAAGGGTTTCCACCCATATTTACAACAACCGCAACGATATCGAGAGATTTATTGGAATCGTCAGAAAGTCAATTGGATAAAGGTTTCGAAGAATTATCATTTTTTTTCATCCCTTTTTTTGAACATTCTCTCTAAAAGCATACATTTGCATCCCCGTCAGAAAAAATAGGGTGATGGGTTAATTTGTCCGATGGTGTAACTGGCAACACGTCTGATTTTGGTTCAGAAGAGTCTAGGTTCGAAACCTAGTCGGACAACCAACCGAAAAGATGCCGGACTATAACTAGTTCGGCTATTTTTTCAAATAAAAACAAACATGTCGCCACGCAACGAGGTTAAACTCTTTTCCGGTCGTAATTCACAATATCTTGCTGAAAAGATTGCAAAGTCTTATGGCAAAGAACTTGGTGATATTACTGTTTCGCAATTTAGCGATGGCGAAATCCAGCCCAGCATCAACGAATCGGTTCGTGGGTGCGATGTGTTTTTTATTCAATCCACTTTTCCGAATGCCGATAATTTACTGGAGTTATTGTTGATGATAGATGCTGCTAAACGTGCTTCAGCGCATTATATCACAGCTGTTATTCCTTATTTTGGTATGGCGCGTCAGGACAGAAAAGACAAACCCCGGGTTTCCATCGGATCAAAAGTTGTTGCGGATATTTTAAAGGCAGTTGGGGTTAGTCGTATCATGACAATGGATTTGCATGCACCGCAGATTCAGGGATTTTTCGAAATTCCGGTGGACCATTTGGATTCTTCTATGGTTTTTATTCCTTATATCCGCCAAATGAATGAAAACAATTTGATTATGGCATCTCCGGATATGGGTTCATCAAACCGTACCCGGACTTTTGCCCGTGCATTGAATCTGGATATGGTCATTTGTGATAAGGAAAGAAAAAGGGCCAACGAAATTGCATCCATGACTTTAATTGGAGATGTAGCAGGTAAGGATGTTATTTTAATTGATGATATCATTGATACAGGAAATACACTTGCTAAATCAGCGCAAATGTTAAAAGACAAAGGCGCATTAAGCGTTAGGGCAATGTGTACCCATCCGGTATTGTCGGGCAAAGCATACGAAACCATCGAGAATTCAGTAATCGATGAGTTGGTAGTTTGCGATACCATCCCATTGAAACATCCCGGAAAGAAAATTAAAGTATTGAGTGTTGCCGATTTGTTTGCAAGTGCCATTACCAACGTAACCGAGTTTGGATCTATCAGTTCTTTATTTAACGTAAACGAACAAATAGGAAATAATTAATCTGCTATAAAATAAATTAAAAACGCGGAGGTAGGTTGTCTGGCAGATACAACTGAAATCGCAAAAAAATAAACAACAAAATGAAATCAGTTGCCATGTTTGGTTACTTGCGGGAGAATCTTGGTAAATCAGCTACCAAGCAAATTCGTAACGAGGGTAAAGTGCCGTGTGTATTGTATGGTGGAGCAGATCACATCCATTTCTCTATGTATTCACAGGATTTTAAAACCCTAGTGTATACTCCCAACACGTACAAAGTAAAATTAGATGTAGACGGTAAAATATACCGTGCTATTTTAAAAGACATCTCATTCCATCCCGTTAACGATTCGATTCTTCATGCCGACTTTATGGAAATCAATGAAGCAAATCCTATTGAATTAGCCGTTCCGGTTAATTTTACAGGAAACTCTGTTGGTGTTCGTGCGGGTGGAAAATTAATGGTTAAGGCTAAAAAATTACGTGTAAAAGCGTTGCCTTCCTTAATGCCGGATTCGATAGAAGTTAATATCGATAACCTTGATATCGGAAAATCAATAAAAGTAGGTGAATTATCGGTTGAGAATTTAACCTTCCTTGATTCTCCTCACAATCCTATTGTAATGGTTAAAACAACCCGTGTTTCGGCAGCTGACGAAAAAGCAGCAGCAGCAGCTACACCGGCTAAGAAGTAACCTGTTACATTTCTTATTCAATAAACCCTGCCCAAACCGGCGGGGTTTATTTTTTTATGACCCTTACGTCGAATTAATTAATTTGCAACCCTAATAAAGGTTACCGAAATGAGTGCGGATAAATACATGAAGCGGGGAGTTTCTTCCCAAAAAGAGGATGTGCATGCAGCCATAAAAAATATCGATAAAGGATTATTCCCTCAGGCATTTTGTAAGGTGGTTCCTGATTATTTGGGTAATGATACCGGATACTGCAATATCATGCATGCCGATGGAGCCGGAACCAAATCTAGTTTGGCATATTTGTATTGGAAAGAAACAGGAGATATATCGGTGTGGAAAGGAATTGCACAAGATGCAATTGTGATGAACTTAAACGATTTGTTATGCGCCGGCGTTTATACGGATATCATCCTTTCATCTACCATAGGAAGAAATAAAAACCTGATTCCGGGAGAAGTAATCAAAACAATCATTGATGGTACCGAAGAATTTCTGGAAATGTTAAGGAGTTATGGTATCAACATCTATTCAACCGGAGGCGAAACGGCAGATGTGGGTGATTTGGTAAGAACCATCATTGTTGATTCGACCGTTACCGCTCGTGCCAAAAGGTCTGATATCATAGATAACAGTAAAATTATACCCGGTAATGTAATTGTAGGTTTTGCATCGTACGGACAAACAACTTACGAAAAGGAATACAATGCAGGTATGGGAAGTAATGGTTTAACCATGTCGCGACATGATACCTTATCGCCAACCTATAAAAAATATACAGAGAGTTTTGACCCATTGGTTCCGGATGATTTGGTTTATACAGGTAAATTAAACCTTACGGATATGGTTTCGGGCAATGTATTAAATACCGGTAAAATGATTTTATCACCTACACGAACTTTTTCGCCGGTTATAAAAGAAATACTCGAATCATACAAAGATAAAATTAATGGGATGGTTCATTGTACTGGTGGTGGACAAACCAAAGTACTTCATTTTATTAACGATTTGCATATCATAAAGGATAAATTATTCGCTACCCCTCCGTTGTATCAAATGATTCAAAACCAATCGGGTTCGGAGTGGAAAGAGATGTATAAGGTATTCAATATGGGAAATTTATTGGAATTTTATACAGATGAAAGTACTGCAACACAATTAATCGGAATTGCTTCCAAATATAATATTGAAGCTGCGATTATAGGTAGAGTGGAAGAGGGAAAGAAAAAATTGAGCATCCTTTCGGGGCAAGGAACGTTTGTGTATGAATGATGGTTTTGAATTCTGAATTACACACTTACCGAACTAAAAATGCTTCACGCAAAGTTTGGTGATTTTAATTTGCAATTCATTGCGGTTAAAAGGTTTTGCAACAAAATCATTCATTCCTGTTTCTAGTACCTTGCGTTTGGTTTCAGGAAATGCGTCTGCTGTTAAAGCAATAATTGGAATAGTTGGATTTTTAACGGTTGTATTCTTTGAGCGGATTAAACGGGTTGCCTCATAGCCATTCATTTCAGGCATCTGCAAATCCATTAAAATCAAGTCGAAATTTTTCTCTTTAAGCAATTCTATGGCTTCGTGTCCATTGCCGGTAATAGTGGTATTGCATTCCCACTTTGCAAGGGTTTGTTGAATCAGAAACTGGTTGATTGTATTGTCTTCTGCAACCAAAACATTTAATCCTTTCAGGTAATTATGTGTGCTGAGATCCACAAGTTCAACATCATGAGGTTCAAGAATAAATGTCGATTTGTTGTATGGAATTTCGACAGTAAATTTTGAACCTACCAGGCTGGTACTTTCTAATTGAATGGTTCCACCCAACAAATAAACCAATTTTTTGGTAATGGCCAGTCCTAGTCCGGTACCACCAAACTTTCGTGTAGTATCGCTATAGGCTTGTGAAAAACTTTCGAAAATACTTTCTTTTTTATCGACTGGAATTCCAATACCCGAATCTTTAATTTCAAAAGCAATTCGAATATTGTGTTCATCTTCTCCTACCAGCTTTGTGTTTAATTGAACGAAACCTTTGTTGGTGAATTTAATTGCATTGCCAAGTAAATTGAAGATAATCTGATTTAAACGATAAGGATCTCCATTGATAAATTTTGGTATGTTGGGATCTATATTGGTTTCGAAAACGAGATTTTTTTCTGAAGCCTTAATTTGAAACAGTTTCTTGATTTCATCCAGTTTATTGCGGATATTAAAATCAATATATTCGAGGGCAACTTTTCCGGCTTCAATTTTCGAGAAATCAAGAATATCATTAATTACCACCAATAGATTGTCGGAAGAAAACTTAATGGATTTTAAATATTCTCTTGTTTCTTCTTCCGTTATTTTTTCCAGCAGTAAATCGGTCATTCCTATTATCGCATTCATTGGTGTACGAATTTCATGCGACATATTGGAAAGGAATTCTGATTTTGCGTTAGCTGCAGCAACAGCCTCATTTCTGGCATTAATCAAGTCGTTTTGCGCTTCTTTAATTGCTGTAACATCTTTTGAAAAGACAGCAACTCCTACTATCTGATTTTGTTCATCCTTAATTGGATTTAAACTAATCTCGATATACTTAATGGAAGATTTCGGATTGTTTAGATCATAAATATGGGTAAAACGCTCGCCTCTTAAACTTCTGTTGAATAAAAGTTTCATGGCTTCTCTGTCGATTCTTGGAAGATCTTTGTGGTCTATTAAAGCCGATTTTCCAACTTCCAAATCGATGTCATACAGATCTTTTATTATCTGTTGGTGGGCTTTATTAAACGCCAGGTAATTATAATGGGTGTCAATTGCAAAAACAACATCCTGTGTGCTTTCCAAAATTGCAGCAAAACGTGCATTACTCATGTCGAGTGCATTTTGCATGCGTTTTCGTTCCGTGATGTCTCTGGAGTTTATAACAAATCCATTAATCGAGGGATCAGCAAAAAGGTTATTGCCAATGGCCTCTACATATCTCCAGCTACCATCGGCTGCACGAAACCTGAATTCAAAAGGTTCCGTTATTCCAGGTTGTTGTAAATATTTTACAAATGTTGATTGAGCTGCTTCCAGATCATCAGGGTGAACATAATCAAAGATGCTGTTACCTTCCAAAGGTTTATCGTATCCAAATTGTGTTAGTATGGAAAAACTATCCAGCATCACTTCTCCTTTTTCATTTAACACAGTAATGATGTCCATCGAGTTGTGTAAAAGATTGCGATACCTGGCTTCATTCTGAATCAATTTTAATTCAGCTGATTTTCGGTCGCTAATATCTCTAGAGTTTACAACAATGCCCTCAATTCCGGGCTCATGCAATAAATTATTACCCCTGGATTCAACATAGATCCACCTGCCATCTGCATGTTTGTACCTGAATTCAAGTAAATCAGATACACCGCCTTTTTCCACACCAAGTTTTATTTCGGCAACAACCATTTCATGGTCTTCGGGATGGATATACTCAAATATATTATGACCAACGATGGATTCAGTATAACCAAATAACCGGTTGTAGGATTCGCTCTGGTATTTAATGATACCATCCGGTTGAATGATAGTGGTAATATCGGTTGAGTGTTTGCTCAGGTTTCTGAACCGATGCTCACTAAGTGCGATTTGGGATTGAATTTCATGGATTTTAGTAACATCCCGAATCAATACCATTAAATGGTCCGTACTTTTTAACTGATGAAACCGGGCACTAAAATATTTGTTTTCGTAGGGTGATTTATATTCTACTTCCTGGGTTAGTCCGGTTTTGTTGATTTGATCGATTGCAGCTAAAAAAGTTGCAGCAAGCTCGGGTGGAAATAGTACATCAATATTTTTTCCGGTAAACTCGGGTGGTGAAAGAAAGAAGTTATGTTTTTCAGATGCCCATCCATGTATAATAGTACCATCTTTACTAAGCTCGAATACAAAATCATCTAATGATTCTAACAAATCGTCGATGGAGATGGTATTTAAATCTAATTGGCTGTGCATATATACCTGATTGCCCAAAATTACATTTATTTTATAAATTTGATAATTAATAAATAATTTAGGGTGATTTATAGCGAAAAAAAGACATTATACATAATCCGACATGGAGAAACAGAGTTTAACCGCTTAAATATCGTACAGGGCTCAGGGGTAGATACTAGCTTGAATGAAACAGGAAATAGCCAGGCAGATAAATTTTATTTGGCGTATCGCCATATCCCATTCGATAAAATTTATACTTCGGCCTTAAAGCGTACCCATCAGTCTGTTATAAAGTTTATTCAGGCAGGTTTACCGCATGAGTCATTGCATCAATTAAATGAGATTAGTTGGGGAGAATTTGAAGGTAAACAACAAACTCCTGAACAAAGGGCTTTGTATTTTGACGTGGTTCAAAAGTGGAATGCGGGCGACAAACATGCCCGAATTCCGGGTGGAGAAAGTCCGGCTGAGCTACAAAAACGCCAGAAAGAAGCCTTGGATCATATCCTTAGGCATAAACCCGAATCCAACATATTAATCTGCATGCATGGCAGGGCAATGAAAAGCTTTTTATGCCTCTTAACACAAAATCCGATAGATAAAATGGAAGAATTCCCCCATACCAATCTGGGATTGTATAAATTGGAGTATGATGGAGATGGATTTACCTTAATTTGCAGCAACGATATCAACCATCTTGCATAATTTTTTATAAGCGGTTATTGTCTTTAAAATAGATAACTTGATTTTTGATTTAAATTATTTCATTATGAAAAAACTAAATGGCTTTTTATTCCTTACCATTTCCATACTTGCTGCATGCAGTGATTCCTCTATGAAAGAAAAAAAGATAACTTTAAAACCATATCCGGAATCCAGAAAGGATACCATACAAGATATTTATTTTGGAGCAACAGTTGCCGATCCATACCGATGGCTTGAACAAGATACAGCCGACGAAGTGGAAGCGTGGGTGAAAGCACAAAATGTGGTAACAAACGACTACCTGGCGCAAATACCTTTTCGCGAAAAAATTAAAACCCGGTTAACTGAAATTTGGAATTATCCTAAGTATAGTTCGCCGTTTAAGGAAGGAGATTGGTATTACTTTTTTAAGAACGATGGTTTGCAAAATCAAAGTGTGCTTTATCGCCAGAAAGGTTTACAAGGTGAAGCAGAAGTTTTTCTGGATCCAAATAAATTAAGCGACGATGGTACAACTTCACTAGCCTCGTTTACTTTCAGTAAAGATCATCAATATTGTGCAGTTGGTATAGCCAAAAGCGGAAGCGATTGGAATGAGATTTTTGTTATGGATGTGGCTTCTAAACAAAAGATGGGTGATTTGATTCATTGGGTAAAATTTAGTGGTGCTACTTGGTATAAAAACGGATTTTATTATAGCCGTTACGACGAACCAAAAGCAGGTAAAGAATTCAGTAACCAGAATGAGTTCATGAAAATTTATTATCATACCATTGGTGATGACCAAAAAAAGGATAAACTGGTATACGACGACAAAGCGCATCCATTGCGTTACTTTAATGCCGGCGTAACAGAAGACGAAGAATATTTAATTATCAATGTGAGTGAAGGAACGAGTGGTTCAGAAATTTTAGCTCAACATATCGGAGGTGGCCAAAAAGGATTCTCTGTTCTATTTAAAGGTTTCGAAAACAACTACAGTGTGGTTGATCATGTAGGAGGAAAAATACTGGCATTAACGGATAAAGATGCACCTCGTTATCGTTTGGTTGAAGTGGATCCGAAAAATCCCGCACCTGAAAATTGGAAAGAGGTGATTCCGCAAAGCGAAGATTTGTTGGAGAATGCTTCAACTTGTGGAGGAAAATTATTTGCTGTTTATCTGAAAGATGCCAGTTCGCGTTTGTATCGTTACGAATTAAACGGAGAAGGAAAAACGGAAATCGTTTTACCGGGAATTGGAACCGCAAGTGGTATTGGAGGTAGAAAAGAGGATACCGAAACCTTTTATTCTTTTGTTTCATTCACCAATCCCGGAGAAATTTATCATTATGATATTGGATCAGGAAAATCGGAACTTTTCAGAAAAACGGAATCAAAGTTTGATGCCAATGCTTTTGAAACCCATCAGGTTTTTTATACCAGTAAAGACGGCACCAAAATACCGATGTTCCTTATGCATAAAAAAGGGTTACAGTTAGATGGCAACAATCCTACTTTATTATATGGATATGGAGGATTTAATATTTCATTAACCCCATCTTTTAGTGTATCCAGAATTATGTTTTTAGAGAATGGCGGGGTTTATGCAATTGCGAATTTACGCGGAGGAGGTGAGTATGGAGAAGAATGGCATAAAGCAGGAATGCTAGAGAAAAAGCAAAATGTGTTTGATGATTTTATTGCTGCTGCTGAATATTTAATTAGTGAAAAATATACTTCCTCGGCTAAACTAGCCATCCATGGAGGAAGCAATGGAGGTTTATTGGTTGGTGCTTGCATGACCCAACGTCCGGATTTGTATAAAGTCGCAATACCTGCTGTTGGTGTTTTGGATATGTTGAAGTACCATAAATTTACCATTGGTTGGGGTTGGGCAGTTGAATATGGCAGCAGCGACAACAAAGAACAATTTGAATTCCTAAGAAAATATTCTCCGTTGCACCAAGTAAAAGAGGGAGTAAATTATCCTGCGACGTTGATTATGACAGCCGACCACGACGATCGCGTAGTGCCGGCACATTCGTTTAAATATGCAGCCGAATTGCAGGCCCATCAGCAGAAAGATGGCAATCCTGTTTTGATCCGGATAGATGCCAAAGCCGGACATGGAGCAGGTAAACCTACCACTAAATTAATTGAAGATGCTGCAGATATGTGGAGTTTTGTATTGTGGAATTTGGGAGCTAAGGTGGAGTGATAGGGATTGGATTGTCGGGAATACTATTTAAGGAAATACAATCGACTTTAATTGCTTGATATATTTGCATTTTAAGTAAGGATACCGAATGGGTAAGCAACTAAACAGATATCTATAGTGACTTACCTATGAATGAATCTAATTGTAAAAGCCGGTGTTTGGAACACAAGATGGAAAATGGGGTTACTAATTTTCAGTCTTGGTGTTTTTAATTTTAGTTTAAAATCCCAGAATCGAATTGGGTATCCACTACCTGAAGTAGCGAATATAAATAGGTCATCCATCAATAAGCGATTAAAAGCTTGTTTAAAATTGGACCCTGCCGGTAATGTTTGGATTGCTTTCACAGGAAAAAAAATTAACAATCAAATTATTGTTTCAGATATTGGACTTTCAAAATTTGACGGTGAAAAATGGATAATTTACAACGAGTCCAATTCTCCATTACCTACCAATTATCTCTCAGATATAGAATTTCAGGATAGCACAATTTGGATTGCTACTAAAGCCGGGTTGGTTAAAAAGTATGGAAATTCATGGACAATTTTTAACCAAAGCAATTCATCCATAATATCGGATAGTTTGAATGATATTGTTATTAATAATGAAAGTATTTGGATTGCTACAAATAAGGGAGTTTCGTGCTTTAGTAAAAATGCATTCACAAATTATACTATTTCATCGGGATTAATTAGCAACAGAGTAAATTGTATAGAAAACGGAACGAATGGAGATTTATATTTTGGAACGGATAAAGGGATTTCAGTTTTGAATACGATTACCGGTAAATGGAAGTCATTTAATCAATCGAACTCCGTTTTAAAGAAGGAGTTTATCCATACCTTAAAGAAGGATAGTTACAATAATATCTGGATTGGTACTGATTCCAGTGTTGTGGATACCTATTATTACTATCCTTCGATTTACATGATGAAGGATGATAACATTCAATCCATCACAGAAATTCTTGATGATTGCAATATCAACATCCGGTATTTACCTAAGTCCTTGTATTCTTTTGCAACCCAAAATGGAAAAGTCTCTTTTGTTTCACATACCAATAATGCATATACCAACAATGATATTTTAGTTTATCAAAACCATTCAATTAAAGGATATTGCATAGTTCCACCAGATCAAAATTATAAAAACCCTGTAGAAGGATTCTTAATGGCTTTTGATAGTATTGGAAATCTTTGGTATGTTGGGAAGGATGGAATAATGGGAGGGGATAGTTTATATAAATTACTAATCCAAAACTATATACCACCGGAAAAAAGTAACCCGGTTTCATACCTATCAATTAATAAAGTAAGCGCACCTATGTTGGTAGGGGGTGATATGTTTTGGGATTTAAATGATGGTCGCTATGAAGTTCCAAAGAACACATGTAAAAAAGCGCTGTTTGCATCGAGTGTTTGGATGGGAGGGGTAACCAATGGGATAAAAAAGATTGCAGCACAAACGTATCGCCAAAGTGGTATTGATTATTGGGGTGGACCAATTACGATTGGATATGCCGCAAATGAAGATGAAAATTTGAAAAAATTTAATCGACATTGGAATCTCAACCGATATTATATCCAAGAATTCAAACAAAATTATGCGAAGGGAAATGTAACCAATGGCAGTTATATAGTACCTGCAGATATTATGGATTGGCCAGCAATGGGAGATGTTTCAAAAGGTTATGCAAAGTATCTAGCACCATTTGTAGATGTGGATGGAGACGGTGATTATAATCCAATGAGAGGAGATTATCCGGACATCAAAGGAGATCAAATGGTTTATTGGATATTTAACGACAAAACCAATATTCATTCCCAAACTGAAGCAATGCCATTAGGAGTTGAAGTGCATGCCTCCGCCTATGCTTTTAATTGTGATAAGCTAACCGATCAAGATTCGAATACTGCTATTAATTATACGACGTTTTATCATTTCAAAATTTTCAACAGATCTACCGAGGATATTGATTCCTTTAAAGTAGCATTGTGGGTTGCAACAGAATTGGGGAATTATATGGATGATTATGTTGGTTGTAATCCAAAAGAGGACTATGCTTACAGTTACAATGCCGATGATTTTGACCAAGGAACCGAGGGTTATGGTTATAATCCTCCTGCACTGGGTACAGTAATTTTAAAAGGATTGTTTGATTCTTTGTCTAATACAAATAAAGGAATGAGCAATTATATTATATATAATAATGACCCGACTTTACAAGGTAGACCAAATAGACCTGCAGATTATTGGAATTACATGAATTCGAGATGGCGAGATAATTCTCCTCTTGTATATAGCGGAAATGGTACTATTGGAAACGATACCACCTTATATATGTATCCCGGAATGGATGATATCAAAGGAAGACCTGAATGGTCGGAGAAAACAAATAACAATTTACCCGGTTCTAGAAATTATGTTCAGTCTACCGGTCCAATCAAATTAAAATCCGGGGCATCTACAACTTTTGATTATGCAGTTGTTTATTCAAGAGCAGAAGATGGCGGTGCACAAGCATCCCTTAAAAAATTAAATACCGATGTGTTGAAAGTTAAAAAATGGTTTAACTCTCAAACTTTTCCCAGTTGCTTTGATATTACTAAAAATAGTATCATAGAATCGGCACCAAAAAGCGAAACTTTTATGGTTTATCCAAACCCTTCTAATAATTGGTTAAATGTAAAAACCAACCATGTTTTAAGTTGGGATAAAGCTTCGTTTGAAATTATCAATTTGATGGGTAAATCTCTATTGACAGGAGATTTAATCGAAAATCAAGCAATTAATATAGAATTATTACCTCCGGGAATCTACTTTATTCGTGTGAGGGTATCCCAACAGGATTTCATCACCCGATTTGTTAAAAATTAAAGATAGGTTTAGCCAAATTAATACCGATGCACCGCTTCCGCCAACTCTTCAATTAAGGTAGGATTTTTCTCAAAGGCATTTCCGACTACAATAATATCTGCGCCTGCTTGGCACGCTGCCAGTACATCTTCTTTGGTTTTCATGCCTCCACCAATAAAAATGGGAATGCTAACCTGTTCGCGAACAGCTTTGATAACTGCAGCCGATACCGGGTTTTGTGCCCCGCTTCCGGCATCCATATAAATCAGTTTTAAGCCTAACATTTCGCCGGCGAGTGCGGTTGTGGCAGCAATCGCAGGTTTGTCGGCTGGTAATGGAGTTGTACTACTCATATAGGATACAGAGGTAATTTTGCCTCCGTCGATTAACATGTAACCGGTAGGAATCACTTCCAATCCGCTGGCTTTTAATTGTGGTGCTGCCAGTACATGTTTGCCAATCAGCAATTCCGGATTCCTTCCCGATATCAACGAAAGCAGTAAAATAGCATCCGCATCCTTGCTAATTTGCATGAGGTTACCCGGGAATAACATAATTGGTATGGCAGTATTTGCTTTGATTATTTTTACACAGGACTCAAAAAAGCCATTTGTAATCAAACTACCCCCAACCAAAACCAGGTCTATACCCGCTTTGTCGCTCCGTTTACATATATCAATAAGGGTTGCTTCCTCCGATACACTATCGGGATCAATCAAAACAGCCATCATCTTTTTTCCGGCTTTTATGTTTTCGTGTAATTTTTCTAATACCAATTTAATCTCGCGGTTTTTGTAGTTAAAAAAGGACAATGGGCTGATTTAGAAATACATCATTCCCTTTATCAACCCCACGCAAATAAACGACTTTTTGTGAATAATTTATGTTATGCACACATAAAGTACTACCAAAATCAATATTAAGTATGTGAATTAGATTTTCGTGTGGATAATGCTTTTTGATTGTAACCTTTTTGTAAAGCATTTTTGGATTAAAACTCCCTAAGATTTTTTAACACTGAATTAACCATAAAATAACCATATAAAAAATTGCATTTTACCATGAGCGGAAAGTTAACCAAAAAAGCAGAACAAAAAGGCCTTCGCATCGATCGCTTTTTTACCAATGAAGGTACCAGCCCTTACAACATGTTTGAATTTGATTACAGAACTTCTGTAATTAAAAATCCAAACGGAACCAAAGTATTTGAGATGACCAACGTGGAAGTCCCAAGACAATGGAGTCAGGTAGCGACGGATGTTCTGGCTCAGAAATATTTCCGCAAAGCCGGTGTTCCATTGCAGGATGGAAGTACAGGAAGCGAAACTTCCATCAAACAAGTGGCACATCGTATGGCTGATTGTTGGATGCAATGGGGCGAAAAATATGGTTATTTCGATTCCCGTGAAGATGCACAGCATTTTTATGAAGAAATGGTTTTTATGATTATTGGTCAATATGCTGCTCCAAATTCTCCGCAATGGTTTAATACAGGTTTGGCAAGCGCTTATGGTATTAAAGGCAAACCGCAAGGGCATTATTATGTGGATCCAATTACCGGAAACCTCGAAAAGTCAACTTCAGCATATGAACGTCCGCAACCACACGCATGTTTTATTTTATCGGTCGACGATGATTTGGTGAATGAAGGCGGTATCATGGACCTATGGGTACGCGAAGCACGCATCTTTAAATATGGCTCTGGTGTGGGTACCAACTTCTCTAAAATCCGCGGCTCAAGTGAAAAACTTTCCGGAGGAGGATCTTCATCCGGTTTGATGAGTTTCCTTAAAATTGGTGACCGCGCAGCCGGAGCAATCAAATCCGGTGGTACAACCCGTCGTGCCGCAAAAATGGTTTGTTTGGATTTGGATCACCCTGAAATTGTCGACTTTATTAACTGGAAGAAAAACGAAGAGAAAAAAGTGGCTGCTTTAATAGCTGCAGGTTATCCTAGCGATTATGAAGGCGAAGCATATGCAACGGTTTCCGGTCAAAACTCAAACAATTCAGTACGTATTCCGTATGAATTTTTTGAAGCATTAAACGAAGGAAAAGACTGGGATTTAAAAGCTCGTAGCAATGGAAAAGTAATGAAGTCGATTCCTTCTAAAGAAATTTGGGATATGATTGGCGATGCAGCATGGGCTTGTGCGGATCCTGGTGTACAGTACGATACCACCATCAACGAATGGCATACTTGTCCGGAAGGAGGAAGAATCAATGCTTCCAATCCTTGTTCCGAATATATGTTTCTCGATAACACAGCTTGCAACCTGGCATCCTTAAATTTAATGAAATTTTTTGATCCGGAAACCTGCGAGTATGATGTGAAAGCATTAGAACATGCTTCTCGTTTATGGACTATCGTTCTTGAGATTTCTGTATTGATGGCTCAGTTCCCTTCTAAGGAAGTTGCTCAATTATCATATGAATACCGTACCCTTGGCTTGGGATATGCTAACCTTGGTACCGCGCTGATGGTTGCAGGCATACCTTACGATTCGCCAAAGGCATTTGCAATTTGTGGTGCATTAACATCTATCTTAACAGGAACTTCCTACACTACTTCAGCTGAAATGGCTCAGTTTCTAGGTGCATTTCCTAAATACAACGAGAACAAGGTACATATGTTACGTGTGATACGTAACCATCGTTATGCAGCATATAATGCAACCGATGCTTACGAAAACCTTTCTATCCAACCGATTGGTATCGACCCTAAATATTGTCCGGATTATTTACTAACCGCTGCTTGTAATTCATGGGATGAAGCAGTTCAACTTGGAGAGAAATACGGATACCGCAATGCCCAAACTACTGTGATTGCTCCTACAGGAACAATCGGTCTTGTAATGGATTGCGATACTACCGGTATAGAGCCTGACTTTGCCTTGGTGAAATTTAAAAAATTGTCGGGTGGTGGATATTTTAAAATCATCAACCAATCGGTGCCAGCTGCATTAAGACATTTAGGTTACAGCGAAACAGAAATAGAAGAAATAATTCACCATGCTACCGGACATGCAACCTTGGTTGGTGCTCCACATATCAATCCGGAAACGTTAAAGTTCCGCGGATTTAACGATGAAGAAATCGAAAAATTACAACAAGCAGTTGGTGGTAGTTTTGAAATAGGTTTTGTATTTAACCAATGGACATTAGGTGAACCTTGTTTACAAAGATTGGGTTTCAAACCGGAAGAATATAATTCTCCAAACTTTAACCTGCTTCGTAAATTAGGCTTTACAAAAAAGGAAATTGAAGAAGCAAACGATTACGTATGCGGTACCATGACGGTGGAAGGTGCGCCGTATTTAAAAGAAGAAGATTATCCGGTATTTGATTGCGCCAACAAATGTGGAAACAAAGGCGAGCGTTATATTGCTGCACAAGGTCATATCCGTATGATGGCTGCTGCACAACCATTCCTGAGTGGCGCTATTTCTAAAACCATTAACCTGCCAAACGAAGCATCGGTTGCAGATATCAAAGATTGTTATTACCTGAGTTGGAAACTTGGTTTAAAAGCCAATGCATTGTACCGCGATGGATGTAAATTATCGCAGCCTTTAAGCAACAAATCGGATGTGAAAGAAGACGAAGAAACACAAGAAGTGATTGAACAAATTCTTGGTGAGGATGCACACAAACCGGTTGGCGAACTTACACCTGAACAAGTATTAGAAGCTGCAACAGCAATTTTAACCCGTACCCACGATACCGCATTTAAACATAAGCTTGCAGGAGTAGTAGCGCGTAAAACATTACCGGGACGTCGCAAAGGATTTACACAAAAAGCATCTGTGGGTGGACAAACCATTTTTGTTCGCACAGGGGAATACGAAGACGGAACATTGGGAGAAATATTTGTTGACTTGCATAAAGAAGGTGCAACCCTTCGTTCGTTGATGAACTGCTTCTCAATTGCTGTTTCGATTGGATTACAATATGGAGTTCCTTTGGAAGATTATGTGGAGAAATTTACTTTCACCCGTTTCGAACCTGCAGGTATGGTTAGCGGACACGACAATATCAAGAGCGCAACTTCTATTATTGATTATATGTTCCGTATGCTGGGATTTGAATATTTAGGTCGTGAGGATTTTATTCAAGTACCTGCTTCCGAACAACAACGTCAAGCATTGGCCATAAACACACATAAAGTAAAATTGGCTGAAGTAAACCCGATGTTAAATATATCGCCGGTAGCAGTGGAGTTAAAACCAATAGGCTTTATGCAACCAACTGCAGCTGTTGAGCAACAAATTATTAAAGGGGATACCGATCATAGCATGATAGGTTCTGTTGCTACCTCTTCACCGGTTGACCAAGTAAGTGAAATGAACAAGCGCATGGGTGATTCGCCTGCTTGTCCAACTTGCGGACATATTACCATTCGCAGTGGTGCATGTTACAAATGCATGAACTGCGGAACACAAACGGGTTGCAGTTAATCTAATTTGCCACATTACAAGGTCCATGTGGGGACATTTATTGCATATAAAAAATCCCTCACCGGTAACAAGGTGGGGGATTTTTGTTTATCCATTAGCATGTCATTCGGTGTCTAAAAATTGGTTTTGAATAACTTAACGGCAATTGCCAACAAAACAATGCCAAAAAATTTACGCAATAAACTTAATCCGGCTTTTCCAAGCATACGTTCAATAAAATCGGTAGACTTTAAAGCAATAAATACCACAATAAGATTCAGAAGAATACCGGCTACAATATTTTGGTAAGAGTAGAGTGCTTTTAAGGAGATGATGGTAGTTAAGGTTCCTGAACCGGCAATGATGGGAAATGCAATTGGAACGATTGAACCTGCCTTGTCATTTGGATCAGCACGAAAAATATCAATTCCTAATATCATTTCTAAGGCAATGATAAAAATTACAATTGCACCTGCAATGGCAAATGAGGCCACATCGATGCCAAACAAACCCAATAGCTTTTCACCAACAAATAAAAAGGTTAGCATCAAAGCAGCGGCAGCTATTGTAGCCCATCCTGCATGCAGTTTCACCGCTTTTTGTTTGATGCTTATAATTAATGGCATGGCACCAAGGATATCGATTACAGCAAACAAGGTTAACGCTACAGTTGAAATTTCTGTTATGTTAAATTCGAACATAATGCAAACATAGAAATCATTTCCGGATTATTGGTTTACGTAATAATAGAAATTATTTCGGCGGTTGATATATACTCTTAAACTGTCCGTTTTACCACTTTGGTGTTTGATATACATGGCGTTCCATCCAGTGTCGACAGGAAGTTTTACATAGGCAATATATTCGGGCAAGGATTGCCAGTTTCTTGTATCGCAGGTTGGTGCGAGCGAATTTTGGTTAAATACGGTATCGGCACGAAAACATTTTTTGATATAATATTCGGATTCGATTTTGAAACGTTTGTTATAAGTTTGGGTAGTAATATAATCGAGGGTATAGATTTTTTCAGGAGTCTTTAAAACCGAAGTTGCCACAGATACAACCGGGTCAGCTTTTTTCGGACTAGGGATGAATTCGGGTTTGCTGAATCGCATACTGTTTTTACCGTTACCCATTCCCGGATATAAATTTCCATTTCGCATATGATGCCACGATAGATCTTCCTTTTTGTATGGAACAATGCCATGATCAATTAATACAATTAAACTGCGGTTGATAGAATCACTGCGATACAAATCATTAAAATGCGATTCATACTGTTGCAAACGGTCATCGAAATTTAAACGATAACTTAATCGAAGGATATCTTTGCGCAGTTGTTTGGGTATACTGTTTCCGTATATCCTTGGTGTATCTTCATCCTCCATCTTTTTATAGGCATTTTCGTAAGCAATAAACGCACTGTTTTCATCCGGTAATAATTCGTAAATAATTCCGGAGATCATCTGTGGAAAAGGATCACTCACATATTTTTTTACAAATGATTCCGCATTTTTAAGGTCGTCGAGATTAAGCGAAAGCTGGTTTATTTGTTTTGCTTCTACTTCAGCATCCTCTATTCTATTTAATTGTATCAAACAAATTGCTTTGTAATAGTGGATCAATAAACGTTCGTAATGTGATGGCCGGTAGGTTTTAAATCGGGGTGCTGTAAATATCTCGGCAAGAGGTTTTGTATAACTGCTGTTTGATATGGTTCCGAATCTAGTTTCAGTCTTAGTCTCGGTATGTATTCCACCTGCTACATCCCGTTCTTTTAATTCTTTCCAGCTATCGAGTTTCAAACTTGCTGTTTCCAAATTTACAAATGCTTCTTTATATTTTCCGGCTAAGAGTTGAAGTCTTCCTTTTTCCATTAAATACAATATTTCTGAACTTTTCTTTTTGAGATATTTGTTTTTATCCAAGTATTTTAAAGATGATTCATAATCGTTCTCTAATAATGACGCATAGCTTTTTTTGTTGGTTTGGTTATAGGTAGGTTTACGGCAAGCATAAATAACCAATACTAAAATAATGGCTAAATAAAAAAATGGAGAAAATTTCACCTGCTATAATTTAGTTAAAACAGTAAAGTTATTAGTAGCATTTCCAATACAAGTTAATTACAAGTTCCTGTGATTGAAAACCGGTTTGCTTCATGGTTGTAGGATATCCATTCGCTCCAATCGTATAGGTATAATGAGCAGTTTCAGTTCCATACGTTATGGTTTTTGGGTCATTGGTATTGGCTTTGCCTAATCTTTCGAACCACGATTCAATAGCGCTCATTTTACCGGGAAGATTGGTGTAATAAGTAGTGGTTTGATTTATGCTGCTATCAATAGCTTCACCTGTTTGCGAATTAAGATTAAGTTGCCAAGTTTTGGTACGGTTACCATTTTCATAGCTATAAGAATTACCGCCTGAATAATAAATATTAAAAGATGTAGTAGTTCTGGTAATTTCTCGAATCAAATAACCGGATGGATTATAAGAATAAAAAGTTTCCCTTAAATAATTGTTTCCATCTTGGCGGATTGTTTTTTCAATAAAACCGCTGCTATTAAGATAATGTATATTGGTATCAGAATATAATGTACCATCTGACGTAATATCCTTATCTATTACCGTCATCATATTCCCGCTATAGAAATAACTGGTAGTGCTTGAATCATGCTGGCGACTTTGTTTGATGAGCCTTTTGCTTACATCGTAAGTAAAATAGCCTTCGCCAAATTCAACACTGCTTATTTGGGTTGGTAAACAAGAAGGTGCAGTGAGAATATAACCGATACTATTTCCTCCACCTGTTCCATTATCGTTGTCTTCTTTTTTACAACTTGCAGTTGCTAATAATATGATTAATATGAAACCGAAATAGTGCATGGATTTTTTCATAATTCTTGCATTTATATTGGTAAAAATAAGAATTATTCCGGAATGCAACTACCTGATTTTTTTATAGAATCAATTTAGGGTTCCCAATCTGCATAAGACGATTCTGTTTCATATAGCCGCAATCTCTTTAAAGTTACATCTGAAGGCAATACAGATAACAATTTGTCAGCCATAAATCCCAACATCATCTCTGCAGTAGGTTCATTATCCAAATACAAAACTTTAAATCCATCCGAAAGTTGGATATTTGTATTGCTTTTTTTTATCAATAAAGCATGGTCCATTTTAGATATTATTTCTTCATTAACCAGTTTTTTTAATTCTTTAAAATCAAAGATCATGTCGGTTTCTCTGCTAATGGCACTACTAACGGTTACATGTAAAACATAACTATGGCCATGAATATTGCTGCATGCTCCTTGGTAATTGGATATACGGTGTGCAGCTTCAAACCTGAATATTTTTGTAACACTTAACATATTAATTATTCTTCATTCTCTTTATTCTTACAATTAGTATAACAGCAATTGTTCCAAGAGTTGTCATTAAAATCCCTGCTAAGTAATTTAAAAGCCTGAACCAGCCCATTGATTCATTCATCATTTGTTGAAACGAAATCGGTTGAGGATCCATTTGCCAGACTCCTCTTTTTATGCCTACTATCAATAATATAATCCAGAACAAAAGCAAAGAAACCTGTGTAAACCAGAATAAGCGCGATAGCCAATACTTGCTTCTTTCGGATTGGGATTTATCAACCCAATAAAAAGATGCTGCAAGTAAAATCATGGTGTTTATTCCAATGGTAGTGCCCATTGCATGTGCTACGGTTACATGGGTTCCATGGGTATAAATATTGATAGCTGGAATCGATAGGCATAATGCTAAAAATAGATTTAAAAACACCCAAACATCCGCAGCCAATAAATACCAATAAGCATATTGATGTACAAATTTTTTACCTTCCTCTAAAGCTTTTTTCCAGGTGTATATAATGCGAAGAAGCAAAACCCATTCGGTCATGCTTACTATGTAGCCTACATACCGTATATAATTTTCTGTAGGCAAGGTATAAATATGATGCGACCAATTAAACATCAAGTTAAACAACCCAAGAAAATACATACCGAAAATTGTTTTGGAAAAAGCGAATTTTTTATCCCCGCTTATTTTCTCCATTAAAAAAAATGCAAGTCCATATATCAATTGATTCCATGCCCCAACCATAGCACCACCTGCCTTCCATTGAATGGTCATGTCTTTAATAAAATGTTCTCTGAAATAGGGCAATTGCCATAAATAGCTTTCCAAAAAAGTAAAAAGAAAGAAAACCATTCCGGTCATCCACATCCACATATAAACCGGCCATCCTTTAATGCGTAAAAGATTACGAATCAAATCAAAGGCAAACAATAACCAGGAAAGTGCAACTGGTAATGCAAAAACAGGAGGAAATTCCCAATATTCTCTTCCTCCAAATTGATGGGTGAAATAACTATAAAAAATTCCGGTAATTGCCAAGAACCAAAGTACAGCTTGAATCAAACTACTTTTTAACGACAGTTTAATTTCAGTAAAACTTCCAACGGCCATGCGGATACTTCCAATGGCGCCAAGTAAAATCCATAATAATGCAGACGAAACATGCAATGGGCGAAGTTGGATAAACCCAAGACTGTTCTTCCATATTCCGGGTGAGGTATAACTATGTGCTGCAAGACTGCCAAAAACAAGCGTTAACAACAGCATGAACAATGCCGTGATTAAAAACCAACGGGTGATGTTTGCATTATTTATCATTTTTGGTTGTAATCATTCCAAATGGACCAACTTGTATAGTTTTTGGATCCGCATAGCCACTTGCATCGGTCATTTTAAGAAATGCAAAAAGCTTTGTCATTTCATCTTCATTTAATGCATAAGCAGGCATCTGGGTTGTTCCACCCAGAATAAATCCTTTGATATAATTTTCGCCTTTGTATTTGGCGGAATAAACATTCGTTAAGTCAGGGCCAAGGTATCCGCCAAGGCCGTATAACTGGTGACAACTCTGACAATTGTATTTCTGCCATACCAATCGGCCAAGGGTTGCCTTGTTTGGCTCAATAGGAGTTGCACTTACTTTTTCTTTTTTACAATATAAATGCAACGTATATCCAAGGTAAAGGATTACCAAAACTGTAAACAAAGTTCTTGCAGCATTGGTACCCATATTTAAATTGGTTCGAATCTCGCTTGAAAGAAACGAAGATATTGCGGTTCATAAACCATTTTTAATCCATGAATTTTATCTCGTTTTTCAAATACGCGTGCAGTCGATTCTGCGATAACATCCATATGTGCCTGTGTATACACCCTCCGAGGTATGGTGAAACGAACGAGCTCCAGTTTTGGATAGTAATTATCACCATTTGGTTTTCTTCCGGCCGACACAATTCCCCTTTCCATGGTTCTAACCCCTGAATCGATATATATTTCTGCTGCCAATGTTTGGGCAGGAAATTCATCTTGGGTTAAATGCGGAAGGAATGCTTTTGCATCCACAAAAATCCCATGCCCTCCAATTGGCTTCACAATCGGAATACCATATCCCATCATTTTTTCGCCAAGATAAATCACTTGTCCAACTCTCGCATGTTGGTGGTCATCGTCTACACTTTCTTCTATCCCAATCGACATGGCTTCCATGTCTCTTCCGGCTAATCCACCGTAGGTATGTAAACCTTCATACACCACAACTAGGTTGCGTGCTTCTTCAAAAACATCCCATTCGTTGATGGCAAGAAATCCTCCGATATTTACCAGTGCATCTTTCTTAGCACTCATGGTACAACCATCGGTTTGGTTGCAAATTTCCAATACGATTTCTTTTATGGATACATTGCTATATCCTTTTTCTCTCTGTTGAATGAAGTATGCATTTTCGGCAACCCTTGTCATGTCATGGATGATACGCAACTTGTGTTTTTTGGTATATGCACGCAACTCTTTCAGATTTTTCATGCTGATTGGTTGTCCACCTGCCATATTTACATTGGTGGCAATACTGATATAGGGTATTTTTTTGGCTCCGTATTTCTTTACAATTTTATCCAGTTTTTCGATGTCAACATTTCCTTTGAACGGATGTTCGTTATTTGGATCATGTGCTTCATCGATAATGATATCTACAAAAGTTCCTCCTGCAAGTTCTTGATGCAATCGGGTAGTAGTAAAATACATATTACCCGGAATGATATCACCTTTTTTAATTAATATTTTTGAAAGGATATTTTCAGCGCCTCTTCCTTGGTGAGTTGGTACAATATATTTATATCCGTAGTGTTCTTTTATGGCGCGTTCCAAATTATAATAATTGCGGCTGCCTGCATATGCTTCATCACCCATCATTAATCCTGCCCATTGGCGATCGCTCATTGCGGATGTACCTGAATCGGTTAGAAGATCTATGTATACATCTTCGGATTTTAATAAAAAGGTATTGTAACCTGCCTCCTTAATGGCTTTTTTACGCTGGGCTTTGGTCGTCATTTTTAGCAATTCAACCATTTTCATTTTATAGGGTTCTGCCCACGAACGTTTGATGTAGTTATTCATAATGCCAAAACTATTCTGCTAAATCCATTAAAATATTGACGAACGTTGGAATCGTATATGATTTTTGTTAGTTAAAAAAACAGTGGGCAAGGAAGTAATTTAGTATTTTGAATTTTTTTTAGTACTTCGATTCATTTAAGGGAAATTAGAAACAAAGAAAAAGCCTTTACTCTCCATGAAGAAGAATAAAGGCTTATGTAAAATCGAGTAATATTTACTTTGAAAGTAGTTTGCCGGATTGAATGGTTTTATTGCCATTATCAATCGTATAGAAATACATTCCTGAAGGAAGTGTACTTGTGTTTAGAATAGTTTTTGGATTGGTCACATTTGCATGCAACACCTCAACACCTAACATATTAAACATTTTATAAGTAATATTTTTTAGTGAATGAATTTCATTCATCGTTATTTCTAACGTTACATTAAATGGATTGGGATAAACACCAAAGTTTAAATCGGTATCCATCATGGTATTGGTACCGGTGGTAATACATGATGTTGGAATTGTTGCAGTGATTGCTGAAGTGGTGAGTGCGCCGTTTGTGGTAAGTGCTCTACCATCTAATACTACTCCGGTATTTAATGCTGCCAAAGCGCCATTGTTGCATACAATTGTGCCCCTAAAAATGGAGTAATCATTGATACTTATTGCACCTTCAACCATCCAGTATACATTTTTAGATTGTGTTCCATTGGTTAAAATTACTTTTGAATAAGTACTGGTTGATAAAGCACCATATAATTGAATTACAAATACGGCATCCGAATTGCCCATCCCGTTTAAATAAAGAGTATCCGTAAAAGTAGCGGCTCCGTTCATCAAATAGGTATGCGGTGTTAGCACAAGGTTTCTTCCAAATTGAGCAGGATATAATAATTCGATATCGTATGGCAATGCCTTTAAATAATTTAAAGCAAGCGTTACATCAGCAGCACACTGGGCCGTTGAAATATCGGGTATTGGATGAACACTACCGGTGACAAGGAGTGAATCAAATCCGGTTGTTAAACCAGTATTAGTTCCAACATCACCAACAATAGTTGATACGCCTGTGTTTGATACCGCTCCATTTCCGGAGAATATTGCATAACATGCGGCTGATCTAAGATTCGGAGCAATGGGTCCATTAAGTGCCGGACTACCACAACCAATAGGGGTGTATGCAAATACGCCATTTATCGTTACTGCTCCGGCTATAGATAGTGCTCTACCTTCGAGGGTATCTCCGGTACTTATATTAATTGCAGCATTGTTGGCAATAATTGTTCCTCTCATGGTTGTTCCTGAAGCCATGCTAACAAGTCCTTCCACTTTCCAGAAAACATTACAAGCTTTTGCACCATTAATCAACTTAACTTTTGAATCAGCTGCTGTTGAAAATGAACCTTGAATTTGAATAATGAAAACTGCGTTTGCGTTTCCATTGGCATCTAAAATTAAATCGCCCGTTAAAGTTGTTGCACCGGTAACCGAGTATATTGCAGCATTTAATGTGTCACCATTTCCCATTAGATTAGCAGGAAACATAGTTGGAGTTGCAGCATTTAATTGGTTATATGCAATAAGCAAATCACTGGAGCATTTTGCACTTGTACTATCGCCATCGTGCATTCCACCGTTTACATTGCCAAAATTTGTGCTCGATCCGCCATTGGTTCCTACTTTTCCGGTTAGATGTGATATGCCGGTATTGGTTACTGCAGCATTGGTTGAGAAGAGAACGAAATTAGCAGCAGTACCTAATGTGGGAGCTTGTGCCTTTAAAGAGACGGCTAAAGTTATAAACGTAAATAGCGTAAGTAAAGTCTGTAAATTATTTTTCATATATTTTTAATTAGGTGGCATTATTTCCACCCATCAAAAATCGGTTTAACCAATTGGTGTTTGGTTACAGACTTTATTAATAATGTTACATAATTAACAGGTTAAGTATTAAGACGGTTTAATAGCATGACAATTACATGCAAAACGGATATGTATTACCATTTATCGTTAACTGCAAAAAAGGGTAATATTATTTTACCTTCGCTTCTTCCAATAAAACGTCGTAAGAATATCCGGCTCCGAAATCTTTGTTTCGTGCAACAGTTCCTTCAAAAGTAAAAGTACCGCCTACATTTACCGACTCCTGAGAGGTAATAGTTAAATCAAATTTTCCTTTGTAGTCCGATCCATCTTGTATATGAATCCAGTTTTTACCCATGATAGCTGCACTAAATTTAACAACCTTTCCTTTGATTGTAATTCTTTTGCCTTCTAAGGATTCTTGTTTGGCATATAATTGTGCTATTGTTATTCCATCTTTTGCCGGTTCGACTGCAACATCTTGTTTCTCCATTTTAACCGCTCCGGTACCTCCTTGCATATTGTTTTGTGCCGGTGGAGTTGCAATTGGAGGGGTTAAAGAAACGCCCTGAATAAAATAAACCTTATCAAAGGTGCGGTTCAACTCTTTGCTTTCAAATTTCTCCATTAACATCTCACCCGAATAATAATAGGTGGCACCAATTTTTATATTTGCCAAGGGAAAAGCAAGCCATTTTTTAGTGCCATTTTCTTCCAACAACAAATAAGTGTATTTGGTGGTATTCAACTTTTCAAGAGCAATACCTTTGTGTATATCCGGATTGGATGGCGTAACATCTTGAACCGGTTGAGAATTTGGAGTTGGATTAGAAACTGCATTTTCAACTTGTGATACGGGTTCCGGATTGGCATTCATTGTCCCCATTTCAGCTTGTACATCCGATTCGTTTAAATATACAGCCGGCACAAAATATACCTTTTCAAACACCCTCCCTAATTCCTTGCTTTCAAAATTTGTCATCAACATTTCATTGCTATAATAATAAGGTTCGCCAATGGTTACTTCAGCCAAAGGAAACGCCAACCAGTTTTCTACTCCGTTTTCATTCACCAACAAATAAGTATACTTACTGGTATTTATTTTGTCGAGCGCAATTGCCATGTGAATATTTGGATTGGAAGGCACCTTGTTTACTTGGTTGTTTTGTTGACAACTAAATAAGGCCATTGCAATTCCTGCTGTTAAAAATAAATTTCTCATACGGTTGTTTATTACTTTCATTATCAATTCTATTTCTTTGGTTATGATTTATTTCTTAATGATTTGTCTTTCATTCCTGCTGCAATTATCAGAGCAAATACCGACAAAATCATTATCCAGGCCCAAACCGGGAAAATCGGAGTTTCGCCGGCACCATAACTATGCATACCTTTCGAAAGATAATAATTCACTCCGATAAATGTCATGAGCACACTGCTAAAACCCAGTACTGTTCCAACAGAGAACAAATAGTCACCTCTGAATTTATCTACCAAACGTAAGTGCACTACTATCGAAAAAACCATGGTAATTATCAAAGCCCATGTTTCTTTGGCATCCCATCCCCAATACCTACCCCATGATTCGTTTGCCCAAATGCCACCCAAGAATGTACCTATTGTTGCAAGCATCAATCCAACAGTTACATTCATTTCATTGATATTGGTTAATTCCTTTATCAGTAAATTAAATCGAATTTCGTTGTTGTGATTTTTGAATAAATAAAACGTTAAAGTGAATAAACCCAAAATAAACGCTAAGCCTAAAAAACCATAGCTAATCGTTAAGGTAGCCACATGCACAATTAGCCAGTATGATTTTAAAACCGGTTGAAGGTTTGTAATTTGAGGGTCGTAACTACTATGACTTGCTGTCATCAACGTAAAGAAGGCAAGCAATGCAGTTGCAGCCAAAGGAATTTTTGAAAACTTTATAAAACTAAATCCGGCAAGAATTCCCGCCCAACCTACCAGCAACAAAGCTTCGTATCCATTACTCCATGGAGCGTGACCGGAAAGGTACCAACGTAAAGCCATACCATAAGTATGATACGCAAAAGCAGCACCAAGGATGACAAGAAAAATATTAAGTGCGCCACTGATAAATTTATTTCGTTTTTCTATAAAATTCTCCGCATATGCCAGAATCAATAAAATCACGGCCAATAATCCGTAAATATTCCGAAGGGTTATAAATATGCCTGCTTTGTTATAATACACTTCATATTCCACTTGTTTTTTTGTTGGAATAAAATCGGCCACGGCACTATGTCGTTGTAAGTCGTCGATTAAAGCTAGAATTTTATCGGCACGGGTGTAGTCGCCTGAGCTCGTAGCATGATATACTGCATTTAAATATGCACCCATGAAATTATTGTAATTAAATTGAGGAATTTGTAATTCACCGGCAAGATTTTTTGAATCCTGCAACACTACCTGAGCTTGTGGATTATCCCAACTTATCCAAACAGTGCTGTTGGCAACAGGTTCGGGGAATATTTTCAATAATGAACCTTGTGTTGCCATCATAAATATTTCGAGACGCTCTGTTACTTTTAATACTTCTTTATCAAAAGGATTTTGTTCCTGAGGTTTCTTTCTGAATGCTTCTTCGGCATACTGCTTTAATTTAGGTATGCCGGCATTATCAACCAAATCGTTGTATGCTGCGTATTTACCTTCAATATGTAAAATATCGGCTACCGATTTTTCTCTCACATAAATAATTTTTTGTCCTTTCCAATAACCGGAATTCAAAATCAAATCGATAAATACTTGCATGGCGTCCATTTCGCCTTTACCTGCAAATTCAAATTTGTCTTTGCGTGAGATTTTATGCATCACATCATAAGCAAGCGTATGTACTGGTTCGGAACGTCCATCGTAAGTTTGAGAAATCAAATAACCCAATCGTTCGGCATGTTGCTTATCAACGGGATTAAGAATTGCATCTTGCGCAAATAATCCGGATGATATGCCAAATACTACCAACAACATTGCCATTTTGTTGATACGGATTTTTCTTATTTCACGAATACTCCTTGCCAGAATCTGAAACCTTGCATTCCTGTTAAACATGTTTAAAATAAACCCTAAAGCAAGTAAAAAATACCCAAGATAGGTAATCCAGGTACCCCAGAAGTCGTGGTTAACCGATAAGATAGTTCCTTGTTCATCTTTATCATAGGATGACTGAAAAAAACGATAACCATCATGGTCGAGGATATGGTTCATATAAATTCTGAAATTTTGAGGGGCTCCAATTCTACTATCCTGTATGGTAACTTCACTTGCATAGGAAGAAGGACTGCTCGAGCCCGGATATCTGTCGATGATAAAATCATTTAACCGAAGGGCAAAGGGTAAACGAATTTCTTTTTCACCATAACCAAGCAATAATGATATGCCGGGTAAATGGGCGTATTGCATTTCGGCAAATCCACTTGAACCTATAAAAACAGGAACTTCATAATTTCTGTTGTTGTAATTTATATTCATTAACATAGCGGATATTCCATTTGGAGTAGATCCACTAACCAGTTTTTTCTTGGCTTTATTAAATCCACCATGAAAAATAAATCTAAAACTTTTATCCGGTGAACTGTACTGTGTATTGGGAATTAATAATGTTGGTGTACCGGCGGCTATTACGCCTTCCGACATATCGGGTAAGGTTACAAAGGTTAGTTCGGATGCTGATTGCACCCAATATTGACTTTCCTTTACATAAATATTAATCCCATTCGTATTGCGGCTATTTTGATAAGAAACAGGAATTGTTGTTGCCATTGAAATCTCATTTTCCGGAATAAACAAATCTCTTTCAGTGCCTTGATCAAGTATATTTAATTTGATGATATTTACTCCACCGTCTGCATTTTCGACCAATATTTCGGTAACGTTTTGCAAATATTCCTTGCAGGAAATAATTAAGTCCCCATCTGATTTTGTACCAATGGTTTTTTGAAAATGAAGAACTTCATTGGTGTCCTTTAACTCTACCGGAACATGATACCTGGCAACTTCCCCCTTGTCAATTGCCAATACTTTTATTCCATTCTTTGGCATCACCATTATATCCGATGATTGGCCTTCACGTATATGCATCATACCCTCGAATCCAAAATATCGGGTAACTCCTGCACCTAGTATCATTACAATGAACGCTGCATGAAATAAGAAACCGGTAAATTTCTTTTTCGACAATAAATTATAGCGATGTATATTTCCGATAAAATTTACCGCAAGCAACACCATAATCAATTCAAACCATTTGGCGCCATAAATATACTTGTATGCGGTTGGGGTATCGTATTTATCCTCAACAAAAGTTGCAACAGCCATCGACAGAGCAAATACCAACAAAAACAACAAGGTAGCTTTAGAGGAATAAATTAGATTGAGTAAACTTTTCATGTCTTTTTTAGGATAATATGCTGAAAAAATAAAAACCTGTTTGCAGGTATCAATTAAATAAAACGAAAGATAAACTTCATTTACTTAATTTCAGGCAAGTTATAGTGGGAAAAATGCTAAAAATCTGATAGTAGTAATATTATTTCAATTAATATAATGATATATATTGTGTTTAGGGTGCAGCTAAAATTCCTATCAAGCTACCCAATAAAAAACCCCGATAATAAGAATTACCGGGGTTTTCCAATTAGGTGCGAATTACCGCAATATTAGTAAACAAGTATTTTTTGGATACTATTCATGCTTGAATTAGAAACTTTCACAAAGTAAATTCCTGACTTTACTTTACCGCTTAAATCAAAACTTAAATGCTGCATACCTGCTATCAGGTTATCGTTTAATAACGTTATTGATTCTTGTCCATTCATGTTGTATAAAGTTACCACTGTGTTTTCGGTTGTTTTATTCAGGAAACTGATTTGAATTCTATCCGAAACAGGATTAGGATACGCTACAAACGTGTTGGTTGAAACTGCCTCAGATACACCTGTAGTTGGTGCATCTTCTGAGATTACATACGAGTTTACAAAAGTTGTATCGTCGGAAGTAGATTGGTCGTTATTGGAAACCAATGAACTAAAGTAGAAAGTAACTGCACCTGTACCGGCAGCAGGTGCTGTCCATGTGAAGGAATACTCTTTCTCGCCACTTGTTGGATTACCTGTTCTATGGTTCAGGTAATTTCTTCCCGAAGCAACATGATTGTATAGTTTTGTTTCTGTGGTATCGGAAGGAGTTAAGACACCGGCCATTTTGTTAGAATCGTTTCTTAACACGGTTGAAGAAAATCCAACCGGAGTAGAACCAAGAATTTTAAATTTGATATTGTAAACGGTACCCGGTACATATTTGGTTTGTCCGGAATCAAAAGTAAATACGTTTCTTACGGTATTACCTGAAATTACAGGCACTCCGGTATGACAGGTAGTACAATTTTTGGTAGTTCCTACACCCGGACCGGTAGCATCTCCGGCATAGGTAGTTTTGTTAAAATCATTCATCGACGACATTACATCTCCGGCGATAAAAACGGTGGCAAAAATTAGAAACATGCCAATAAGTAGTTGAGGTTTTTTCATATGTGTTTTATTAAGTGTTTTTATGGTTGATTATCGTATTGCATCCTACTAGCATTTATGAACTTGTAGCATTGCAGTTAGATAATTGATAGGTTCAAATTAAGACGAAATATGCAAAAAAAAACATGAGCAGCGTCAATTTCGCTGCCCATGTTATTATGAGAAAGATTAATTAATAACCTGTTATTGGATTGGATTTGCTCTTAGATACTCAATTGAATTGCGTAACAAGGCTTTGGTATATTTGGTATTATGAATACCTCCACTGGATTCTCTTAGCACTACCGACATCACTTGCAATGCACCAAACTGTCCATTGGTTAAGGTTGGCCATTTGTATAAACCTGCGGTAGGAGTTCCGGATGTTACCTGGAATTGACCTGCTGTAGTTCCTATATTTAGGTAGCCATCAAAATGTTTGGTCGACCATTTGTACCATAAATTGTTGTATCCACCTTCTGCATTTAAGGTAGTATCGCGTCCGATCAAATATTGTCCTTGTGATTTCAATAGTTCACCTAAAGTATCCACGTTTGCTTTTTGGGTATTCCAAGCGGTAGTAACTTTAGAAGATGTTGCACTTAAAGGGGCACTGCTATGGCAATCTGTGGTATTACAACCTCTATAATTACCTGCTGCCGAGAAGGTATGTCCACCCGCAGGTTTATCACTAGCAACAGTTGGTGCTGCCATATGGCAACTTACGCAACCTGAAACAGATGTATGAGCCGAATTGGTATATGCTACTGAACCTGGTATTTCTATTCCACCATATCCTTTACCTGCAAGTACATTACCAACCCATCCGTAGTGACCTACAAATGTTCTGGAGAAATTGTATTTATTACCGGTAGTAGCTGTTTTGTAATTTGCATACATGGTATCGCCTAAAGTAGTCGACATTGCTGCATAATCCATCGAAGAACCATTACCGGATGTGGTATTTTGGTTATACGGACGGGCTTGATGGCAACTTACGCATAGGTTAGTTTTTCCATTGTCATTAGCATTGAAATAATATTTTTCTCTGCCAGGGAATGAATATAAAGTAAGTTTAACGGTATCTTTAAATACGATAGCCATTGAATCGTTTGCATTGCTCTTATGACAGGTATAGCAACTGATTTTGCCTGGCAAAGCTCCCATTGCTGAAGACGCAGAAGCAGGTACACTATAGGAGAAAGTATAATTTGCGCCACTTTGGGTATACATTGGTTGTAGGTTGTTTTTTACTTTATAGGTATATGCCTGATCTGAATGGCATACTGCACAACCACTGTTAGTACCTTCTGCCAAATGAGCTTCACCCGATCCATGAACCGAGAAAGGATACTCATTGCTTGCATTTTCTTTTCTTTCTGCGATAGAACCTGCATAAGTAGAAGAATTTTTATCGTGGTTATGGCATTCTAAACAATTAACCGATAATACACCCGGAGGGCCTTGAACACCTTGAGGACCGGCAGGACCAGTTGCTCCTTGAGGACCGGCAGGACCTTGAGGACCTGGAGTTGAACTTCCTGAATTAGCTGCATACAATGCATAAGGAACACTTAAAAACTGGGTAGTACTAACTACATTATAATTGGTTCCACCTGCTGGATCGGTTTCGGTTTTAATGAAATAGGTACCCGAACCCCAATTAATTGTTGTAAAACTACCACTAACTACTGTACCACTTCCAATTTCGATTGTTGCCAAACCATTAGCGTTTGTGGTTGGTGTATGTGTTTCTACATAAACAGCAGTTCCTGTAGACGAGCCTTGCAAAATACTTACCTTCATACTAATAGGAGTATTCACAACAAGAGCAAAAGTACTATTACGTACCACAGCTTGGTATCCCATTTTATGAGGGGATTGGGCTGAAAGAGAATTTATCATTAACAACAGAACCGCCGCTGCCATGATTTTTTGGATTGTTTGTTTCATAATTTAATATGATTTAAGGATCTTGAAAGTTTTAATAATTTGATTTGAATCGAATACGCGAAGGAAATAACAACTTGTAACCAATGCAGAAGCATCAATTTCAGTTTCTTCCCCTTTTACATCACCCTGAGAAATAAGTCTGCCATTAACATCGTAAAGTCCATAACTTAGGTTCTGGAAATTCGTGTTTTTGATTTTTAGTGTTAACCAGTCGGTAACAGGGATAGGATAAACAAGGGCATTCAGACTAATATCCGAAGATGTTTCGTCGAGTCCAACAATCGAAATTTCGAATGGTTGTTGTAACCCTTGAATTATAGAGTGTGTAGTTCCTGAATTTGTAGCAGAGAATATCTGACCAATACTGTAACTAACAGTACCGCCGGCTCCACTTGCATTTCCCCCTGCCGGAACAACACCTTGCTGGGCGAAAAGTGTTGCTGTACCTAGTCCCAGGACACAACAACAAAAACTGAGAATTCTTTTTTTCATAATGTTATTAATAACAAAGGCGTTTTAAATAACTCTTTTGGTTTCCGTTCAAATTCCTTGGCCGAATTCCACTACAATTGTAATATTTAAGTCATAATCCAATTATGACCATGGTTAGAGTTTGGTATGACTTTCACCCATAAATAAAAAACTACCTGATTTGGCGGTATCCCTAACAATTATCATACATCTTTTGGTGCTGGTTTGCTGCATTTTTTGTTTATTGTGCGGCTTTTAAACCAGATAATATTATTTAGATTACCTTATGACTAGTTTCCCCGCAGTAGATATAGTGGTACTTAATTATAACGGAAAGAAATTCCTCGACGATTGCTTTTTGTCGCTTCGCAAAACCACATACCCTAATTATAGTGTTTATCTTTTGGATAATTCGTCGACAGACGATGATATAGCCTATACCCAATCAAAATACCCGGAAGTTAAAATTATTGCAAATCCGGAAAATAATGGTTTTTGTGCCGCTTATAACCTGGCTATTTCTAAAACCACCGGAAAATATTTTCTGTGTCTGAATAACGATGTTACAGTGCAGCCGGATTGGATTGATCGGTTGGTTGAGGTTGCAGAAAAAGACGAAACTATTGCTGCGCTTCAGTGTAAAATGGTGTCATTTTTTGATCCATCACAGTTTGAATATGCCGGTTCGTCGGGTGGATTGCTCGATAAATATGGTTATCCTTTCTTAAGAGGCAGGGTTTTTCAGTCGATTGAAGCCGATAATGGACAATACGATGATATCAAAGATATCTTTTGGACATGCGGTGCAGCCATGTTTATTCGTAGATCGGTATTGGAAATCACAGGAGATTTTGACCCTACCATTGTGCATCATATGGATGAAATCGATTTATGTTGGCGTATGCATATGGCAGGCTATACCTGTAAAGTAGTGCCTCAATCGGTAATACACCACTATGGAGGAGCAACTATTCAAGCACTGAGTTTTAAGAAAATGTACTGGAATCATCGCAATTCCTTGTATGTGGTGATGAAAAATTATAACCGACGCAACGCAATCACCAAAACATTGGTCCATTTTATATTGGATTATATGGCTGCTGCCAACAGCATGGTGCAGGGAAAATTTATCCATGCAAGAGCAATTTGTGCTGCCCATATTTGGATAATCCTTCACTTTTTTCTGATTTTGAAGAAGCGCAAAGAAGTGCAGCAAAGAAGAAAGGTGTCGGATCAGGTAATACTTAAAAAAATGTATCCGGTGAGTGTTGCCTTGCAATATTTTGTATTTGGTAAAAAAACGTATACAGAGTTAATGAAAGTAATAAATTCGCAGCCATGAAGATTAATTTAATAGGAGAATACCTTAATGGAATAAAAGTAATTCAACCGGATGTTTTTGAAGACAGTCGTGGTTTTTTTATGGAGGTTTACCGTACCGATGAGTTCGAAAAACTAGGGTTACCAACCCATTTCGTACAGGAAAATCATTCTCGGTCACAAAAAGATGTATTGCGCGGTTTGCATTTTCAATGGGAACCACCCATGGCCAAACTAATGCGTGTAACTGTAGGAGAAGCATTTTTAGTGGCAGTGGATATTCGCAAAGGATCACCAACATTGGGTAAATGGTACGGAGAAGTAATTTCGGCCGACAATAAAAAACAAATTTGGGCACCTGCCGGATTTGCAAGGGGATTTTGTGTGTTAAGTGAAGTTGCCGAAATACAATATATGGTAACCGGTATTTATAACAACAAAGCTGAGTCCGGTATTTTATGGAACGATCCCAAAATCGGAATCGAATGGCCGGTTAAAAATCCCCAGCTCTCCGACAAAGATAAAGTTGCCCAAACCCTCGAAAGTTGGTTGGATAAAAGTGAATCCAACTTTTTTACGTACTAAAAATGAAAAATAAAAAAATATTACTCGCAGGCGGAGCAGGATATATAGGTTCAGTTCTTAGTCCATATCTCGAGAAAAAAGGATATGATATTACGGTTATCGATTCGTGCTGGTTTGGAAATTATCTTCCTGATTCAATTAAACTGTTAAAACAGGATTTATACGACCTTACGGTAAATGATTTAAAGGAGTATACCGATATCGTTTTTTTAGGTGGTTTGTCTAATGACCCAATGGCTGAATTTTCGCCTCAAGAAAATTTCAATTATAACTGTGCACTTCCTGCCTACTTAGGTTTTCTCGCCCGCGAAGCAGGAATTAAACGCTATATCTTTGCAAGTTCATGCTCTGTTTATGGATTTACAGATAACAAAGTTTTTACCGAAACCGATAAAGCGATTTGCAATTATCCATATGGCGTATCTAAACTGCAAGGTGAACAAGCATTGCTCTCTTTACAAACCGATAGTTTTTCGGTAATTTGTTTACGCCAAGGAACTGTAAGCGGTTATAGTCCACGGATGCGATTGGATTTAGCCATTAATACCATGTTTAAAAATGCAATTTCCAAACATGAGATTACATTAAGTAACCACCAAATATGGCGACCAATATTGGCATTGCCTGATCTTTGTAAAGGATATGAAGCAGCATTAATCAGTGTACCCGAAACCAATGGTATTTTTAATATCGCTTCTTTTAATACCACCGTTGGTGAGCTTGCTGATGGCGTAGTTAATCAAGTAAAGAAAAAGTTTAACATCGAAATAAAGGTGACGGATAAAAAAATCCAGGACTTCAGAAATTACAAAGTAAGTTGGCAAAAAGCAATGGATGAACTTGGCTATCTCCCAACACAAAGTCTGGATGATATTGTACTTGAACTATCAAATAACCTTGAAAAGTTTTCGGATTTCGAAAACCCTAATTTTTATAATATCGATGTGTTTAAACAAATTATGTTAAGCAAACATCGCATTACCATTTAGAATCAACATGAGAATAATCGTATTTGGAGCAAACGGTCAATTGGGATCTGATATAGTTGATGCATTGCAAAAAGATCATGAAGTAATTCCAATGACCCATGACTTGCTTGATTTATCAGATTTGCAAAAACTGGAAGCGTTTCTTCTTGCAGAAAAAGCAGAGGTAATAATAAATACTGCTGCATATCACCATGTAGAATTATGCGAACAAAACCCCGAAAAAGCAACGTTATTGAACACTCATGCACCTGCATTAATGGCGAAAATTGCAAAACAACTCCATTGCAGGTTTATCCATTTCAGTACCGATTATGTTTTTGATGGTGATGCCAATCAACCATATACCGAAGAGGATATAGCCAAGCCATTGAATGTTTATGGATTAAGTAAACGAAATGGTGAAGTGGAAATATTAACGCAAAATCCTGCCTCTTTAATTCTAAGAGTTTCCGGACTGTATGGTACCCATCCATGTCGCGCTAAAAACGGATTAAACTTTGTGCAGTTGATGTTGAAGCTTGCCAAAGAAAAAGGAGAGGTAAAGGTAGTTGATGATGAATTTGTTTCACCAACAAACACCAAAAATATTGCAGAACAAGTAGCTTATGTTTTGGATAAGAACATAAGTGGAATTGTGCATGCCACTTCCGAAGGACAATGTAGTTGGTATCAGTTTGCTGATGCAATTTTTAAGTTTACCAATACGCAGGTGATATTGCATCGTGCAAGCAGCAACGACTTTCCGGCTAAAGTTCCACGACCAAAATACTCGGTTCTTGAGAACAATAAATTAAAGCAAGCCGGACTAAATAAAATGATGCCTTGGGAGAATGCCTTAAAGAATTATTTAGAAACGGTTGGACTTTAAAAAGCAAATACCCTATATCGAGATTTGCTTGTAAAGCAGATCACTGTTAAATAAATCAGTTTATTTTCTTAAAAGAAACTGTTGTCGCATTTTGATTCGTTGTGCTTGAGTTGGGAGGTATCCCTATTGCACTACCATTTCCTGCTGCAGCATTTACGCTTATATAGGAATTATCAGCGATTGTTTCAACAATAATGCTGCCATTAATTGCGCCGTCGGGTGTTTTACCTATCATGGTATAAGGAAGCACAACCATTCCTGCAATGGTTGTTCCAAGATACAATACAATGCCTCCATCTGTTGGATAAACCATTTGGTAATTCACTTCGTACCTTCCTGCTAATCCAATCATAAATACGGTTCCACTTGCAGTAAAAGGTGGGTTGTACACTGCAGTTGTAGGGGTATAATTTGAGGATGTTAATATAGTTGTTGTATAGGTAAAAGGTTGTCCGGGACCAACGGTTGCAGGTTGTGAACCCATCTGCACAAAAAGCGCACTGTGAATGATACCTGTAGTGCCGGTATCTCCCTTGATACCTTGTAAACCTTGCACACCACTTAAACCAGTTAAACCAATGCTACCTTGTGTGCCTGTTGCACCTGAATCACCATGAATACCTTGTAAACCTTGCACACCTTGCAGACCGATAGCACCCGAATCTCCTTTGATTCCTTGTAACCCTTGTGTACCTTGAATTCCTTGCAAACCTGTAGCACCGGTTAAACCGATATTACCTTGAGAACCTGTAAGTCCGGTATCGCCTTTGATTCCTTGTAACCCTTGTGTACCTTGTATTCCTTGCACACCAGTAGTACCTGATAAACCAATATTTCCTTGCGCACCGGTTACGCCTGTATCACCTTTGAGACCTTGAATACCTTGTGTACCTTGAGTTCCCTGCAAACCAGTAGCACCGGTTAAGCCTATGTTACCTTGCAGACCGGTAGCACCCGAATCACCTTTGATGCCTTGTAAGCCTTGATTACCTTGAGTTCCTTGCAAACCTGTAGCACCGGTTAAGCCTATGTTACCTTGCAGACCGGTAGCACCCGAATCACCTTTGATTCCTTGTAACCCTTGATTACCTTGAGTCCCCTGCAAGCCAGTTGCTCCTGTTAATCCCATAGTACCTTGTAAACCGGTTGCACCAGTATCACCTTTGATACCTTGTAACCCTTGTGTACCTTGAATTCCCTGCAAACCAGTTGCTCCGGTTAATCCCATATTACCTTGTAAACCGGTTGCACCAGTATCACCTTTGATACCTTGTAACCCTTGTGTACCTTGAATTCCCTGCAAACCAGTTGCTCCGGTTAATCCCATATTACCTTGTAAACCAGTAGCACCTGAATCTCCTTTGATGCCTTGTAAGCCTTGTGTACCTTGGGTTCCCTGCAAACCAGTTGCTCCGGTTAAGCCAATGTTACCTTGCATACCGGTAGCACCCGAATCACCTTTGATGCCTTGTAAGCCTTGATTACCTTGAGTTCCCTGCAAACCAGTTGCTCCGGTTAAGCCTATGTTACCTTGCAGACCGGTAGCACCCGAATCACCTTTGATACCTTGTAATCCTTGATTACCTTGAGTTCCTTGCAGACCTGTAGCTCCTGTTAATCCGATATTACCTTGAGAACCTGTAAGACCTGTATCACCTTTGATACCTTGTAACCCTTGTGTACCTTGAATTCCCTGTAAGCCAGTTGCTCCTGTTAATCCCATAGTACCTTGTAAACCGGTTGCACCAGTATCACCTTTGATACCTTGTAACCCTTGTGTACCTTGAATTCCCTGCAAACCAGTTGCTCCGGTTAATCCAATGTTACCTTGCATACCGGTAGCACCCGAATCACCTTTGATGCCTTGTAAGCCTTGATTACCTTGAGTTCCCTGCAAACCAGTTGCTCCGGTTAAGCCTATGTTACCTTGCAGACCGGTAGCACCCGAATCACCTTTGATACCTTGTAATCCTTGATTACCTTGAGTTCCTTGCAGACCTGTAGCTCCTGTTAATCCGATATTACCTTGAGAACCTGTAAGACCTGTATCACCTTTGATACCTTGTAACCCTTGTGTACCTTGAATTCCCTGTAAACCTGTAGCACCGGTTAAACCAATATTACCTTGAGAACCTGTAAGACCAGTATCTCCTTTGATGCCTTGTAAGCCTTGATTACCTTGAGTTCCCTGCAAACCAGTTGCTCCGGTTAAGCCTATGTTACCTTGCAGACCGGTAGCACCCGAATCACCTTTGATTCCTTGTAACCCTTGTGTACCTTGTATTCCCTGCAAACCTGTAGCACCGGTTAAACCAATATTACCTTGCATACCGGTAGCACCCGAATCACCTTTGATACCTTGTAAGCCTTGTGTACCTTGGATTCCTTGTAAACCTGTAGCACCTGTTAAACCAATATTTCCTTGTGAACCTGTAAGTCCGGTATCGCCTTTGATGCCCTGTAAGCCTTGTGTACCTTGAATTCCTTGTAAACCTGTAGCACCGGTTAAACCGATATTACCTTGTGAACCTGTAAGACCGGTATTGCCTTTGATGCCTTGTAACCCTTGTGTACCTTGAATTCCTTGTAAACCTGTAGCACCGGTTAAACCGATATTACCTTGTGAACCTGTAAGACCGGTATCGCCTTTGATGCCTTGTAACCCTTGTGTACCTTGAATTCCCTGCAAACCTGTTAAGCCAATATTTCCCTGAGTACCTTTCGCACCCGAATCACCTTTAATTCCTTGCAATCCAGTAGCACCTGTTAAGCCATTATTTCCTTGAGCACCGGTTAATCCTGCAGGACCAATTGGTCCAACGGGACCCGGAATAAAATTAAGTGCATAAGGAACACTAAGTAATTCTGAAGTTCCCATATCGATAAATCCTGAACCAAAATCGGCTTCAATTTCCATCCATTTCGAACCTGCTCCCCAATTAATGGTTGCAAAATCTCCGGTGGTATTTGTTCCACGACCGATTTCTAAATTTATCAATCCAAATTGGTTGGTTGTTGCTTCATGTGTTTCTTGGTATACTGCAGTTCCATTTGCTGAACCATGGTGTAAAGTAGTTCTAACACTAATGCTGGAACCGGCCATTGGATTACCGTTCGGACTTCGTATGATTGATTGATACTTGAAAGCCTGTGGTACCTGTGCATGTGATACAAAAGGCAACAGACTAAGTAATAAAGTAAAAAGTAACAGTACTACGATATGTTTATTTTTCATGATGGTTGATTCTTTTTTATGCGTTAATTTTTTATCTGTTTAGATAGATGGTTCCTTTTACGATTTCTTTATTTGTACCAAAATCGAATACATAGAAATATGTTCCTACGGGCAGTGCGTCGCCACCTACAGTTAAATTGCTGGAAGATTTTCCATTCCAAGTATTTTTATAAGATTTGGCGTTGTATACTTCATTACCCCAACGGTTGAAAATTATAATAGTGTTGTTAGGATATTGATCTACACCCCTAATAACAAATAGGTCGTTGATGCCGTCATCGTTCGGAGAAAAGCCTTCCGGTATGAAGAATGGATTTTCTTTTACCACAACAATTTCAGAGCTTGGTTGATGAAATCCTTGTGTTAAAAAATGGTTGGAAGAAAGTGTTTCAATTGTTACTTCACCTAAGGTCCAAGCCATCGATCCTTTCTGTGTTACAACAAAATTTCCTGCCGAACCAACCACATCTGATGCAATCGATTGTGCTTGTATAGAAATTGGAAAAATGCTTCCAACAAAAAGCAACATAAGAAGTTTAGAAGCCGTAAATAGTTTGATCATTTATGGAAGAGATTTACTTTGTATTAAATCTCGGTACAAAGGTGTAACCCTTGTAAACATTAGCTGTTACACAAGTAAACGGATATATTATACTATTCACACATGCATTAAATTATATTTCATAAGTGCATGGATGATAGGTATAATCATATTTTATGAATCAAAGGAATATGTTTTAAATCATGCAAAACATACTATTAATATTGTTCGATTCTTAGATTGAATTTGAATTCAGCAATTGGAATTTGTTTTTAGTGTATATTTGATTCATCCTTTAATCCCAAATGCAATGGAATTTCTAAATAATGCTTCAGTAATTTGGTTTATTGCCGGATTTGTTATTTTCTTACTCGAATTTATTGTACCCGGATTAGTACTTTTCTTTTTTGCGGTTGGAGCATGGATTGTTTCCATTCTAACTTTAACCTTTGATATTTCATTAAATGTACAACTGATCGTATTTCTTTCAAGTTCATTGGGAACTTTATTGTTGTTCCGTAAATGGCTACAACAAATAATGTGGACCCGGAAAAGTAGCAGCGAAATAGAAGATGAATTTGTTGGAAAGACAGCAAAAGCAGAAACTTTTATTGGTCCGGGTAATGATGGGAAAATCGATTTTAAAGGAACAAGTTGGAATGCGTGTTCTGAAGATACCATTGAAAAGGGCGAAACTGTAGTGATTACAGGAAATAAATCAATTCAAATTATTGTTAAATCAACTAAAAATTAAGCACCATGACATCTACTATTATTCTTGCATTGTTTATCCTCTTTATAATGATAGCCTTTGTTTCTACTTTTAAAGTGGTACCACAACGATCCGTATATATTGTAGAACGTTTAGGTAAGTATAGCAGAACATTGGATGCAGGATTTCATATTTTGATTCCATTTATCGATAAAATCGCATACAAACAAAATCTTAAAGAACAGGCAATTGATGTTGCTTCCCAGATTTGTATCACCAGAGATAATATTGCAGTGGAAGTAGATGGGATTTTGTATTTGCAAGTTATCGATCCTCAAAAAGCATCTTACGGAATTGATAATTATAAGTTCGCGGTAATTCAAATTTCACAAACAACCATGCGTAGTGTGATTGGAAAGATGGAATTAGACAAAACTTTTGAAGAACGTGAAACCGTTAATGGAAGTATCGTGGAAGCGGTAGATAAAGCAAGTGATCCATGGGGAATAAAAGTTTCACGCTATGAAGTAAAAAACATATCTCCACCTCAGAGTATCAAAGATGCAATGGAAAAACAAATGCGTGCTGAACGTGAAAAGAGAGCACTCATTGCAGAATCGGAGGGAGATAAACAAGCTAAAATTAACCGAGCAGAAGGGGATAAGCAAGAAGCGATTGCAAAATCAGAAGGGGAAAAGCAACGACGCATAAATGAAGCATCCGGTAGAGCTGCCGAAATTGAAATGGTTGCCTTTGCTACTGCTAAAGGAATTACCGAAATCGCTAAATCAATTAATGGAGAAGGTGGTATGAATGCAGTAAATCTGCGTATTGCTGAACAGTATCTTACTGAATTTGGTAAACTTGCCAAAACCAATAATTCCATGATTGTACCTGCCGACTTATCTGATATCGCCGGGGTAATTGGAAGTATCACTTCTGTAATGGGGAAATTGAGCCCGACAATAGAATCTTCTAAATCGAAATAGTCGTGTTGGGTACTGTAGTATAATAATACGGATTAGTAGGTATTGGGTTATGTTTATCTAGTAGTTGTTGTTAATTTGCATCTAATAAAACAAAATACCATGAAACAAATTCTACTGTTAGCTATGATATCGTTTTCTTTATCTGGCTTCATTGTTGCTCAAAATTATATTAGCGAGAATGTAAAGGATAGTTCACTAAAAAATTTAATGGGTAAAGATATTAAAACAGTAATGTCCACTATGAAGATCTCTGCAAATGACACAATTGGTATGACAGGTATGGCGAATTTCCCTCAAGGAGGAGATCCTCAAAAAGAATATTTTTATATCAAAACAAATGCAGATCAACTTTTGCTTTTTTATAACAATAAACTAAGTGTTTTTATAAATCCAAATTCGAATAAAAGAAATCCATTCGAAAAGCAATAAGTGCTTGGAATATGCAAACAATTTGCTCATCACCTATGTTCTCGCGGACGTCTCGTCCGTGAATTAATTTAAAGAAAAGTAACAAGATTGAAGTCTGTAAAATTGGCACCGAAGTCACGTAAAGATTAAAAATATAAAATATTTCCGCGATGACCGACCCACAACAAAACAAAACTACGGTAGCGGACCGTAATGTTATTGATAATCAAATTGTTTACGCTACTGTAGTTTTTGTTAGGCTTGGGAACACCCAAATGTTAGAAATTGAATTAAACACATAATCCAATTATTTAATTACCTTTTTGATAGCAGTTTTGTCATTCGAAACAACTTCAATAAAGTAGATCCCTTGCGATAAAGTTGAAATATCCAATTTTGCATTGTTTTGAATATTGGATCCGCTATATACTTGTTGTCCTTGTAAATTTTTAATGGTTACCGAATTTATGGTTAACACGTTGTTTACCGAAATGGATACATCATTTTGTACCGGGTTTGGATAAACCGATAAGGTAAGATTGTCTTCCAATTTATCGACAGATGTAGTTCCACCGGAAATATCGCGTCTATAAATTCCTTGGGCGGTTGAGGCATATAATTGGTTATTAAATACTGCAAGATCTGCAACAAGTTCGGTAGTGCCCAAAACAGTTCCATCACCGGATAAGTTTATCCAGCTATCACCACCATCGGTTGATTGATTAACTTTTCCTAAGGCACCTCCAACAAAAATGCTAGTTCCTGAACTGATTACCCGAGCAGATGATTTTTCTGTTGAAGTTGGTGCACATCCAAGTTTGCACGTCCATGATGCTCCGGCATCACTCGATTTAAAAACACCACTGCCGTAACCAGCACAATATAAATCGGTACCTTGTGCACAGATAGAATTGGTTTGACCAAATGCCCTCGTTGTATCCCAGTTTTTACCGTTATCAGTTGATTTAAACACATTGCTGTATGCGCAACTGTAAAGTACATTGTTAAGTTTAACAAAGTCGGGTCCGATATTGCCAACACTAACCCCCCAAACAATATCAGAGCCACTCCAATTGCTTCCATTATCTGTTGAGTATTGCCATTTACCTCCACCGGTTGTTCCATATACATAATTGGAACCATCTTTGTAAATGGAAGTCATCGTAACAGAAGTTAAACCTGATCTACCACTCACCATAGTCCAAGTTGCGCCATCATCCGTCGATTTATAAAAAGTACTTCCATTGCCACCAGAGAATAAAGTGTTTTCATATACCGTTAAACAGTTACCGCCATTAAAGTTAGTCATCGAAGTCCAGTTACTGCCATCGCTACTTTTAAATCCTGTACTTGAATAAATGGTGTTGTTGTGTACTACCAAATCAGCGGCGCCATTGCTGCTTACTTTGGTCCATTGTGCTTGGGTTGAAAGTGTACATGCTACCATCGCATGCAACAAAAATGCTTTGTAGAAATTTGTTTTCATAATGTACTTTTGGGTTGATTTTATAAATTGGGTTAACTGTTTAACAAATAGCATAATCCGTCACTATTCTTAAACAAATAAATCAATTTATTTTATCGATATCAATACAGCAAACAGCGTATTTTAATCGTTTACCAGGATGTTTAGCCCTTTTCTTATTTGGGCGAACCTCCGCCTAACAAAACTACAAGATCGGAAATTAATTTTTCGTACTAAGTTAATTGCGGTCCGCTCTTTTGTTTTGTAATGGCGGAGTCGGGCTCTTCACTGCTATCCCTGAAGTTGCGCGAGTACACGCAATTCAGGGGATATCCGTTTCGATCCCTTTCGCAGGGCCTGTCGTTGTTCACAAAAGGATTATTTCAACTGCGTGCTGGTGATGAAGTTAATACAATTAGAAGATGAAATAACGGAAGTATTGCTAATTTGTATTTGTCTAAGTCAAAATGGAACATAATATTCTACGATAAAAATGTGTTCACTGAATTTGTATTGCATGGTTGCCCATCGCTATTGTGGTAATATTTAGATAAGTGATATATTAATTTGTATGCAACAAGTAAAAGGTATAAGTTTATTGTTGAATTATATAACCAATAGTTTCATGTGGTTTGTAGTTTCGTAAGTTGAGATTATTCAACATAGCGGAATATTTCAACTGAATGTGAAAATAAAACTTTCTTTTCCTACTATCGTCAGAGCAATTGCCGAATTATTTAGTGTTGCTTTTAAAGCCTGGTATAATAAAGATCCATTTAGACAAAGTGCAGTTATTGCATACTATGCCATTTTTGGTATTCCCGGATTATTAGTTTTAATCGTAACCATAACCGGATATTTTTTTGGAGCAGATACCATTAATCTTTTTGTGAAAATGCATGCCAATGGAATAGTAGGTGGAGGTTCGCAAATAATTGAAATGCTTACCAATGCCATGATGTTTGGTTCAACCTTTTGGGGTTCTGTTGTGGCCGGTATTGTATTGTTGGCTGGCGCTACCGGGGTTTTTGTAGAATTGCAAAAAACATTAAATGCAATTTGGTATATCGAATTGGTACCTCAAAATGATTTTTTGTTGTTTATAAAAGCCAGGGTTTTTTCATTTGGTTTAATATTGGCAATAGCTTTTTTATTGTTAATTTCATTAATAGTTTCTACTGCACTTGCCACTCTAGGTGCCTATATTCAAGTGCAATCGTCAGGATTTACTTTGGTGATTTTACATATAGTTGATTTTACCTTTTCATTGGTTGTTATATCAAGCTTGTTTGCTCTTATATTTAAAATTCTACCGGATGCAAAAATAAAATGGAAATACCTTTGGCCGGGTTCTTTACTAACCGGCATTCTATTTATGATTGGGAAGTCGACACTGGCTTTTTATTTTAATTATGCAGATCCGGCTTCAATTTATGGAGCTGCCGGTTCTATCATTTTAATTCAACTATGGGTCTCGTATTCATCCATGATTTTGTTCTATGGAGCCGAATTTACTTTTGCGTATGAACAGTCGGTTTTTTTAAGGTAGAATCAAAAGGCAATTCTTTTTGAAGTAAATACATTTCTATTTTATCTTCATAAATAAATACCCCGTGCTCGCGGACGTCTCGTCCGTGAATTAACTTAAATAAAAGTAACAATCTCAGAATATTTATAGTTTGAACTATGTAAAATTGCCACGGACCTCACGTAAAGATTAACAATACAAAATATTTCTTTAATGAATGATTGTATTAGATAAGTAAAGGTGTAAAATTTAATAGTAAAGAGTGTTGGAAATTAATGAAAGTTTAAAAGAAATATAAAGCGACGTGAACTCTTTCTCTTTGCTAAATTCAGTTTACTTACTAAGTACAGTTCTTAAATCTGATATTAAGCTAATAAATTCGGCACAATCTTTTTTACTTTTAAAAAAAGTTCCATAAGCAGCCATGAATTTTGATCTAAATTTGATACAAAGGGTATCATTACAATAAAAAATTACTTGATGTCCTTCTCTGGGCATTGGTATTTGAGGATTATCTTCATTGTTATGATATTTATAAAATAACCTTACTTGTTCTAATGGAATAATAAAATCATTAAATTGAATCATTATGGTATTGGTATCAATAGCGATTCTTTCTGGCGCAGTTCCACCTTGACCAATATTTTTTTGCTCAACTAGCGCATTAATCTTTATAACCGTCGAACTAACTTTATCATGTTCTTGAGAATAAGAATCGAAGTTCCAACAATTTAATAATAGTAATATAATGAAAGTTACTTTCATTAAGCAAAGTTATCTACTAAAATACCAAAACTTAATAGTGGTTGTTGAAGAAAGGATTTGGGATATCAGACTGGAGATTATGAATATTCTAATTGTTGTTATGAATATAAAGAACAAGAAAGCGACGTGAACTCTTTCTCTTTCTCTTTCTGTATTGTAGTCTCGAGCAGAATCCCTGCCTGCCGGCAGGCAGGGAACTGCTATCAAATGTTTAGGAAACATCTCTGCCTGCCGGCAGGCAGGGATTCTACCATTATTTAGATAAACTAATAAGGTTAAATATTTATGATGTTGTTTCTAAAATCTTTAAGAAATTCTTTACCAACACCTGACTTGAGAAATATTTCTCTTGATCGTGCTTCTTCTCTTGTATTTACTACTTCAAAGTATAGCAACTTCCAAGGAACATAATGTTTTGTTGATTTGCTTTTACCGGAATTATGCTGAAGAATTCTTCGGTCAATGTCTTGAGTCATACCTACATAAATTCGCCCATCCTTTTCGCTTAGGAGTGCGTATACAAAATGTTTCATAGTTGGTAGCCTCGGCAGGAATCGAACCTGCATCTAGAGTTTAGGAAACGCTCGTTCATAGATTAATAACTAAATCCTTTGTATACAGTGGATAAAGGTTTCCAAAATCGAGCAGTAAACACCTCAAAATCACTGCTCACTGCTCACCGAACTGCTCGGTTGATTTTAATTATTCCAATCTTGACTATTCGTACATTTGACTAAAATCTACAATAGTGGAAACAAAATTATCTCAACGGTTTTTCGATGCTTGGATTAAGGTGGTGAATGAAAATAAGGACGAACTTCAAAGAATTTGGAGGGAAAGAAGGAATTTCACTTTAAAGGTTAAAGGTAGCGAGGACTCTATTTTATCAGAGGTTTCAAAAATTCTTAACCTTAGAAGTTATGAGCATGATTACTATTCAATTGATGCTATTCTTTACAAATCTACTGACTTGGTTGACCTACCCAATAAAGACTCATATTGGTTCCAAAATATCACCATTGCAATTGAACATGAGAACGATTTCAAAGATGGACTTTATAAAGAAGGGTCTCATTTGTTAATTACCAACGCCGAACTCAGAGTATTAATCACCTACCCTGATGAACCTGAATGGATACTTAGTGATTTGAGGAAAATAATCACAATGAATAAACTATCTCAACTGATTTCGGACACTGAAGGTTTTCTTGTTATTTTTGGATATGAAAATGGATTTGAATGGCAGGGATATGTGTATAAGGAAAATGAGTGGAAAGTACTAAATTTGGTTCAATAAGAGGTTAAGTTATGAAAATGAAAAAGGTATCAAGTTTATTACTCCTTATTTTAAGTTCTATCACAATGATTGGGCAGAACTACGAGACTCAAATATTTGAGAAATGGACAGGTGGGACTTGGAAAAACTACCTTAAATTAACAAACACATACGATATAAATAAATATTTAACTAATTACTCAAGTTACAATTGGGATACTGTGAGTTCATCATGGACTAATCTCACCAAAACTGATTATATTAATAACTCTGATGGAACAGTTGGCCAATCTTTAAGTCAAACTTGGCAGAAATCATTAAGCAGCTGGATGAATGATACAAGAATTACTAACACGTTTAATGGTCAATCATTAAAAACGACTTCTATCGGTGAGAAATGGCAGAAGGATTCAAGTAAATGGAATATTGATAGTAGAACTACTTACACATATTCTGTATCGAATAAGGTTAAAACTATTGTCTCTGAACTATGGAATAAATCTCAAGGTGTTTGGTCAAATTCAGTAAGGGCCACGTATACCTATACTTCAATTGACTCAATACAAACATTAATATACGAAATGTGGTCAACTAATAAATGGGTAAAATATAGCCGAACCAACTACACATATGATATCAATAATTTCATAGCAAATTACACTTATCAGAATTGGGATAGTACATTAAATACATGGGTAAATATATTTCAATACACATATTCACACAATTTAGATGGAACCCCAAGCAACTTAGTTATGAGTAATTGGGACAAATCGATTAACTCCTTTAAGAACGGTTATAGGTATTCATATATCTACACCGCTGAAAAAATGATTCAAACATCAACTGTTGAAATATGGTCTAATAACGCTTGGAAGAAATCAAGTAAGAACATCAATACTTATGATTCAAACAAATATAGGACTAATCTTATATCCCAAAATTGGGATACCATTAGTTCTGTTTACATTAATTCAAATCAGTCACTATATAGTAACAATTCTGATGGAAGTGTATTCCAACAGATTGACCAATCATGGAATAAAAGTTCAAATAGTTGGACAAATGTTCAACGGACTACATTTGGATATCCCATGAGTAGTGGAAAAGAGATTCTGAGTTTTACTGTGCCAGGTATCATCGGAGCCGCAACAATTAATTCTGCAAATAGTACGGTTACCGCAAGTGTATCTTCAAACACAAATTTGAAATCACTTACACCAACAATTACAGTTTCTCAAAATGCTACAATTAGCCCATTGTCAGGTGTACCAAAAGATTTCACTAATACAGTTGGATATATTGTTAAAGCCCAAAATGGAACAACTAAGTCATGGAACATTTCAGTTAAAAAGGGTACAAATGGTATTGAAGAAAATAAAATTGATAAGAACTTAAATATTTACCCCAATCCAACTTCAGGAATATTCAGAATTGATGGTAATCTGTCACATGGAACTGAAATACTCATCTATAATCTGACAGGGCAGTTAATAAAATCAATAGAACCGGATAGCTTAAAAATATACAATATTGATGATTTGCAGAAAGGTATTTACATTTTGCGTATCGGGGATTTGACGAAAAAAATCGTTTTAATATGACATTAATAAGGCCGTTCATTTCAATTTTCAGTTCATCTATTATTTAATTCTAATGGTTCCAAAATAAGTCAGTAACCCCCACCAAATCACTGTTCATAGCTCACCGAAATGCTCAGTAAATTGAGATATGAAAATTAATTTAAGGTGAATGTGAAATATTTCGGTACGTTCATAGTATAAAGAAGAAACCTACAAACTATGTCAACAATTAACTTAGAATTTGACCATTTCTTCAGTCGACCATCTGACAAATCATTCATTCGTAAACAGATTGATTTCAAAAGGGGGGTGTACTTTTGGTTCTGTGATGAAAATGCACTTACGAGCTTGAAAATACCCATATCAAAGAAATTACACTCCTTTGAATTAGATGGTCAAACGCACTACCTCCTTTATATTGGTATTGGCCCCCGCAATGAATTTGTAAAAACACAATTCTTAAAAGACCGACTTACCAAATGTCACTTAGGTAAACGAATAAATCAATCAACACTCCGACAATCAATTTCGGCACTATTAGGATATCATGCCTATAAAAAAGTAGTTGGAAAGAAGGGGAAAAAGAAAGTGTTCATTGAAAAGGATGATGAGTATAGTCTATCCAAATTCATGGTCGAACATTTTTCAATCGGGATTATCAGAAATGAAGAACCGTGGGAAGTAGAAGATGAATTAATTACTCAGTATTCACCTCCGATTAATTTAGATGGCAACCAATCAGGTTGGTATTTTCCGTGTATGTCCTATGCACGTACGCTCCAATTAAAGAACGCTCCTTTTCGGAAATGAGGTCATTCCTCCGAATACATCCGTTCCTGATGTTCTTGGTAAAACTGACGCAGTTCCTTCTCCCTTGACCGTAATGGGTGACGTGACCGTAAGTAATGAGCGGTAGTCTGAAGTTCGCTGTGACCCAGCACATCCTTGATGGTATCATCGTTTGCTCCACTGAGTAATAATTGACGAGATAATGTGTGACGAGGGGTATGACCCGAAACAGGTTCAATCCCTAATGAATGACACATACGTTTAAGTGCATTGTTATGTTTAACCCTTGCTCGGTGTATCTCATATTCCTGTTCATCGGTGAAGTTTTTCCGTTCCAATTTGGTATCCTTAAAATGTTCGAAGTTCAAAAAAGGAAAGATGAACCGTTCATCCCCCTTTGAAAGTTCTTTAAAAAACTGTTCGGCAAACTTGGTCTCTAAACGGTCAATTACATCATTCAGTATGGGTTTTACCTGATTGTAATAGGACTTGTCCTGTGTTCGGATTGCTTCAGTAATTTTATCCAAATCCTGCAAGTTCAATTCCCCAATACTTTTCTTTATTTCCGTTCTTGCAAGTGAAACCAACATTTCCATAGGTAGTTTCAAAATCTTTAGCCGGGTCTCTGCTAAAACTTGTTCAAATTCATCAGAATAAAGTTCTTTAATTGAGCTAGCCATACCATAGGTAATTGGGTTGGTCACATAAGTTCCATTCTTCCGAATCTTTATGGTTGCATTACGTCCATTAAAACACTTATTGGTCACAAGTAAGGCATCATGTATCCTGATTCCCCCGCAATGAAACTGAAAGAGGTATATTGACTTTGATGTAAGTTCAACTTCTCCACCTCTCTTTCCCTTTACCTGATAGTTTTCGAATTCCATCATTTCATTCTCCGACATAACACGTGCATACTTTGAATCATCTTTCAAAATATTTGCGGTAAATGGAAGTATGTTTATCGGGTTTTGGGTACCACTTGTTGCATTCCAATGTTTAACAACTTCACCAAGAGCCAGCATATAAGATTTAAGTCCCTTATTGGTTTTCTCCTTTCCGTTAGTACGGGATTGTTTGATGTATCGTTTAATCGTTTCAATGGTTTCATAATCCCTGAGATACTTTATCGGCAGGTATTCTGTTCCATAAAGGTCAATTGCCAGTTTTCTGAAGTTACCTAAAATTGAACGGTATTTTCTCGCCGAACCGTTTGTTAGTCCTAACGAAAGTTTACGCTCAAGGTTACTTTTAAATAGGAGTAACACGCATTGTTCATCGGGTAAGATTCCACCCAAGGAAGTTTCGAAATTAAAATTGCGTGTAATTTCATCAATCATGTTATTAACCTGACTACACTCCGGCAAGTTATGCTTTACACGACCCATTTTATTTTCCCATGATTTGTAGGGGATTCTTATCCCGTAACTCTTACGATTCAGAACCTTTTGTCCATCTAAAATATAGTGACTAAGAATCCCCTCGGTCTTGTCCTTACATGGTTTGAGATAAAATTTAATGTGTTTCATGAAATACGAATCTTGTCTTAGATTGATAAATAACAGGGACTTCTTCTAACCCCATCTGTATTGCTAAGATGAGCCATTCTTCACCATGAACCAGCATATTACTTTTGTCCAAAATTATAGGCTGAACTTTACCGTATGATTGTTCGGAAGGTGACAGCAAAGAATCAACTGAAATAACCGTATCAGGGTTATATCGAATATCGTCAATTCTTATATACCTTACTTGTGGTTCCATTTTGTCTCTTATTCACTCAGGGATACCTTTCATTGCCGATGATTTACGACATCAAATCAACCCGATATCCTTGATTCCACAGGCCCTATCTGAAAACCATCCTCTTTTGAACCCCATCCTCTTCACTCACTTCCTTACGACAAAAAATTATTGGTTACAGTGGGTCTGTAGTTAATTAGACATAAAATATTTGACAATAAAAAATCTATTGAAATATTTTTTTCAATATTTTTCTGTCTGAGGTATTTATTGGTATGAGAAAAAGAAAAATGTTATTGCCGAAAAGGTTAGTAATACTTGTAACTGAACAACAGGTGCGTAATATCATACAAGGGATGATAAGCGAATTTAAAGTAGGTGTTAAGCCGACTGATAAGAAAGGTAAAAAGTGAAATTTCTGAATTTTTGCCAGGAATTTTTTTTTCGTAAACGGACAACAATTTTCATTTACCAACTTTTTACCCAAAAACTTCAAGGATAGATTTATCCCCCTCTATATGAAAACACCCCCAGCCCTGCTATTAAGAAAAATTACGGGTAGGGGGGCAGGCGGGCATCTATCGGTTTCCCAATCGAGAACGCCGGGTCGACTGAAGCTTCAGTGCGCTAATATTTTGGTTGGCATACAGAACCACCTGTCAATAACTGTGGACCTGAAGAATTAGGATGTTGGTATTTGATTGGCAACATTCATTTTGAAGTATAGCTTAAAATAGTTACGATTTAATTCCGGAAAGACCAGGTTTAACTGGAGATTTGACGTTATCAAATGGTCACCTTTAAATGATAACGATATGAAAAAGAAAATTGGATACTATATGAGAACTAGCCATTACCTGCAAAATATTAATACCCAAGTCGACAAAATTGAAGACGGTTGGAAAGTATATAAAGACGAAGGTGTCTCAGGTAGGATTGATTTCATGCTACGTCCTGCCGGAAAGAAATTGATTGCAGATATTGAGGCTGGTAAAATAAGTGAATTGCGAACGCTCAGACTTGAAAGAATGGGTCGTTCGGTCGCGGATATCATCAATACTATAAACACAATCCATTCATATAAAATTCCGATTACATTTATTTCAGAAGGCATTACAACATTGGATGAAAACGGCAAACAAACACCAACAACAGGATTGCTCATTAATGTCCTTTCAAGTTTGAGTGAATTCTTTTACCATCAAAACCGGGAAAAAATTCTGAATGGGATTGAGCTGGCTAAAAGACAAAACAAGTATAAGGGTCGTCAAACGAACTCACTCGAAACAACAGAAAAGTATTTATCTAAAACCAAAACAAAGAAAATGATGGAGATGCTCAAACAAGGAAATAGTGTGAGAAGTATCGTCCGTATACTTGAGTGTTCACCTAATAGTGTTTACAAATTAAAAAATACACTATCCCAAGCATAGTTTGGGATTACCCTTAGTTGCCAAGCATTTTCTCCTTCATCATACATGGTTAGTCGTGCTTTTAAAATTCAAATATTACCTTAACTTTACCAAGTATTACAAATTGAAAGAAATGGCAATTGTACTTAGGATTGGTGAAGTAGTGCGAGAGAAAAAGGTTCTCCAAAAGGATTTGGCTCGTATTGTTGGTGTATCACCTGTAACCATGTCGTATTGGTGCAGGAACCAAACTATGCCAAGTCTCGAAACCCTTGGTGTAATTGCCAAGGCATTGAAGGTAAAAGTTAAAGATTTAATAGCTGAATAGGAATGACACAAAAGGAACTTGAAGATTACTTATGGGGTGCAGCAAACATTCTGCGTGGAATGATTGATGCTGCCGATTTCAAACAATACATTTTTCCACTACTGTTTTTTAAGCGGGTAAGTGACCTGTGGGATGAGGAATATAAACTAGCATTGGAAGAAAGTGGTGGTGATTTGGATTACGCAACTTTTGCCGAGAACCACCGTTTTCAAATACCGAAGGGATGTCATTGGGATGACGTGAGAAAGAAGACTGTTGATGTTGGGGCATATCTACAAAAGGCTTTGAACGGAATTGAGAAAGCGAATTTCGAAATGTTACATGATGTATTCGGAGATGCACAGTGGACAAACAAACGTAGGATGAGTGATGAGAAGATGCTTGATTTGATTGAGCACTTCAACAAAATGAACTTAAGCGTTTCGAACGTCCCTCATGATTTAATGGGTGAAGGGTACGAATACTTGATTAAGAAATTTGCTGACGACAGTGGTCATACAGCAGCTGAGTTCTATACCAATAGAACCGTCGTTAAACTGATGACGCAGATTACTGACCCAAAAAGTAACGAGTCGATTTATGACCCGACATGTGGTAGTGGCGGCATCTTGTTGAGTGCTGCATTGCACTTGAAAGAACAAGGAAAAGAATACAGAACGTTGAAACTTTACGGTCAGGAATTAAATCTGATTACATCCGCAATTGCACGTATCAATATGTTCATGCACAATGTAGATGAGTTCTTGATTGTACAAGGTGATACATTGGATAGTCCACAGATATTGGAGAATGATGAATTGAAGAAATTCGATGTAGTTATGGCAAATCCACCCTACTCTGTGAAAAAGTGGTCTCAACAAAAATGGATGAACGACCCATACGCACGTAATATTTGGGGAACACCCCCACAAGGATGTGCGGATTATGCTTTTCAACAACATATCATGAAAAGTCTCAATCCTGAAACCGGCCGGTGTGTAGTTCTATGGCCGCATGGAGTTTTATTCAGGGATAGTGAAAGTGAAATAAGAAAGAAAATGATTGAGGAGGATTATGTGGATGCTGTAATTGGTTTAGGTAAAAACTTGTTTTACAACAGCAGTATGGAAAGTTGTTTGCTAGTGTGTCGAATGATGAAACCGAAGGAGAGGAAGGGTAAAATTATTTTTATTGATGCGAAAGAAGAACTCAGGATTGAAAGAACAAATGCATGGCTCGAACCACAACATATCAAAAAAATTAATAATACATATTGGAAGTTTAAAGATGTCGGTGGTTTTGCCAAGGTAGTAAACAACGATGTTGTGCTTGGAAATAATGGAAATCTGAGTTTACAATTGTATGTAAGACCAATGTTAACTGAGATTTCATTCAATACAGAAGATTTAATTTCTGAAGTGAAGGAAGGTCAAAAACTAGTCAACTCTTCCATAGAAAATCTGTTTATACAACTACAGAATATCGGGATAAAAATATGAAGTGGTCAAAGGAGAAGTGGGAACTAACAAAACTTAATCAAGTATGCGATTTGTTAAATGGATTTGCATTTAAGAATAGTGATTATGTAGCACATTCAAATACACTCAATTTGAGAATGAGTAATATTAAAATTAATGGTGGTTTCGATATCGAATATGAAAAAAGATTTTTACCAGATGAATTTGTAAATAAGTATGACAAATTCATTGTTAAAGAAGGTGATTTGATAATTGCTATGACTGATATGGCGAACGACCCAAAAATACTCGGAATACCTACAATTGTAAAAAATCAAAGTAAATATAATTTGCTTCTTAATCAACGTGTTGGGAAAATTATTGATTTAAAAACGAACAAGCTAACTTTAGATTATTTAATATTTTATTTGTCGAAGCCAGAAGTAAGAGAATATTATAAGAGTATTTCAAAAAAAGGTGTTCAAATTAATATTTCAAAGCAAGACATTCTATCATGTGAAGTAATTATTCCAACATTGACCGAACAAAAACAAATAACTACCCTTTTTCAATCAATTGAAAAAGCTGTGGAGCAGGTATATGAGATGATAAGTAAATTATTACAACTCAGAAGCAAACTGCTCAATGACTTATTCAGTGCCAAAAAGGAATTTGGAAATCACTTAACGACCAATGATTTTGAAAAAGTAAGATTTGATAAAATAGCCATCAATATATCTGAACGAGTTGAACCAAAGAAAACAGAGCTTACTACTTATGTAGGTTTAGAACATTTGGATAAAGACAATCTAACAATTGAACGAACAGGAACCCCTGAAGATGTTATTGGTACTAAATTGAAAATTTATAAAGGGGATATAATTTTTGGAAAACGTAGAGCTTACTTAAGAAAGGTGGCTGTATCTCATTTTAACGGCATTGCGTCTGCCCATAGTATGATTTTACGAGCCAACGATAAGAATATTGAGAAGGAATTTCTTCCCTTCTTCATGCAAAGTGATGCATTTATGGAAAGAGCAGTTCAAATTTCGGAGGGGTCGTTGTCACCTACAATAAAGAATAAAACGTTGGCAATACAAGAATTTATTCTTCCTAAGAAAGAAAAGCAAAAGGAGCTGATTTCTCTGTTCAAACAGTTTGATGAAACAATTAAACAATTAAAAGAACAAAGAGGAACACTTAGTAATTTAAAACAGAAACTACTCAAAGAAATATTTGAATAATGTCCAATACCATTGACGAGAAAGTGCAAAGAATGCACGAAAGAATATTAAAACATCTTCTAGCATTCAGAAGGAAGCATAGTGGATTCAATTTCATTTTGAGAAAATCGGACATAGGGAAGCGTCTTTCTTCTGGTTATTGGTTTCATGGTAATAATGATTACATCGCAATTTCATTTTGGACAGGGATGGATTGGCAAACTAAAGTGCCTAACATTTCGTTAATATATATTCCGAAAACAGAAGCTTGTTATATTCAATTTACCTCTAAAGACTCTAAGGAAAAGGAACAACTTTTCCTAAATCAATTTTCCAAAATATTTACACTTAATAATATAGATAAAGGTATTTATACGGTTCCCTATAATTTAAATAATCAACTTGATTTTATAAAATTGCTGGACAACTTTATTCACCGAGACAAAATTGAGATTGATAAACTTATTAGGAAAAATGAAAGTCATTTTAAAACAAAACAAAACCCTAAGAATAGAATATGGTTTGTTTCTGAGGATGATTTTGCAAAAAATTTATCTCGTATTCAAAAACTACGCAAAAAGAAGCAAACTGAAAACTTACCAATTGGACTTTATGAGTTAGAAATAGAAAACTATGGTTTGATAAAAGATTTGGTATTGAAAGACATACCTGCAGATGCTAAATGGATATTCTTTACCGGCGAAAATGGAAGTGGTAAATCAACTATACTTAAAGCTATTGCAACCGCCTTAACAAAATCAACCTTAAGTCTTAATCAGAGAACAAGTGTTATTGGAGATTACTCATTTGGATTAACTCTGCAAAAATATGGAAAGAAGTCACAGAAGCAGAGAATAAATAAAATCAGTTATCATCATTTAAGTACAATTGAAATTGCCTCAAAAGGTTTTGTTGCTTTGGGGCCTGTTAGGTTAAATATATATGAAGGTTTCCCTTTCAAGTCATTGCGCCAAGGTGCTAAAACCAACATCGTTCCATCTATCTTTAACAAACCACATCAGCAGCTTTTTAGCACAACAACACCATTAATAGATATTGGATACATTTACTCACAGAAATCAAACTTTAGCCATGAGCTAAAGCAGAATGAAGAAAAACAGAAATCTATCACACAAGCAATAATTTCAATATGTGAATCAATAGTTGATATTCACTTCAATCAATTTGTTAGGTATTTTGAGGTTGATTCAAATAAAGAACTGCTTCAGGATGGTGGAACCTTATTCAGAAATCTTGCTTCAGGATATAAGAGTGTAATCGCTATGGTAAGTCATATTATGTTACACTTGTTCTACCAGCAACAAGAAGTTAATGACCCGTCCTTGCTAGAAGGAATAGTAATAATTGATGAAATAGACTTGCATTTCCATCCTAAGATGCAACGTGAATTAGTGATAAAATTATCTGAAATATTTCCAAGAGTTCAATTTATTGCTTCAACTCATAGCCCTATTCCACTTTTAGGAGTGCAAGAAAACACCCCAATTTTTAAATGCAACATTGATGCTAGAAATGGAATTAAAGTGGAGAGGGTAAATACATATGGTCAATTGAATGAGTTATTGCCGAATGCATTGCTGACTTCTCCAATTTTTGGATTTGAAAGCATTTTGCCTTCTAATCACACTGAAACTGAATTGATAAACACCCAAGATGACTTTAACGATGTTGTTTTTTATAAGGTGTTAGATGAAAAATTGAAATCCATAAAAGAACGATATAAGTAGTATGATAAGTATACGCCTAAAGAACTTTAGTAAGCCCCCAGACCGTTTGTTATCTAACACCTCAATTAGACAAATTCGCACAGCAGCCAGAGAACGTTCGGGTCGAGCATATTCAGGTAATGTGCACCGAGATGATAGTGTTACCAATCTGCTAAGAGCATACTCTCTAGGTAAAAAGAGACTTAAAAAAAAGGATGAACCGAAATGTTTTTATTGTGAGTCGAAAGGTGAGGCAATGGTAACCTTACAAGTAGAACACTTTAGACCATTAGATGCAGTAAATAAAGTTGATTTAATTGTAGGTCAAATACATAATGGATACTATTGGTTAGGTAATGAATGGTCTAATTTACTTTTAAGTTGTGGTGCTTGTAATGGCGCTGGTGCAAAAGGAACTAGATTTCCGATTGGAAATAATCCAAACAGAGTATTTCATGACCAACCTGTTTCCCGGGCAAATAAAATAAATCGAAATATCTGTTTAATTAATTCCGCTAGATTATTGCCTGAATTTCCAATTTTATTAAACCCTGAGTTCGATACACCCGAGTATTATATTCAATTTAACAAAGCTGGTAAATTAAGTCATATACCTGGACAAATTCGAGGGGAGATAACCATAGAAATATTGAAACTTAACCGGGACCCCTTATTAATTTCAAGGCAAAAAGTATTGAATACCTACCTTCAGGATATCAAGACTCTTGTTGAGTTAAGACGAATTAATAGATTTACTACACATGCTGACCTGCAAGCTTCTTTAGAACCTATTTGTAAAAAGATTATCTCTCAGCAATTACCTTGTTCAGCCTATTCATTTTGGGGCATATATATTAATAACAATATTGATAATTTGATAACAAATCAGCTTCCGACTAAATATAGAAAAATTTTCAGACGTGCATATAATGCTGCACTTCTTCATCCATAATTAACATGACCTTTAATGAACAAAATTCTGTAGAGTTCTTTATCATCGACCAATTGACCGGCATCAATCTGAATGCCGTTCAAAAGGATATGGTGAAAGAAAGAGAGCCCACTTATGGTGATGAACCCAAGTGGCATTACGTTCAACCTGAATTACTCCGACGGGAAATTGATGAAGTATTTCTCGAAAGTGAACTCAAGGACGCATTATGTCGATTGAATCCGATAATAAAATCCTCGCCAGAAAAGGCGGATGAGGTAATTCATAAACTAAGAGCCATTCTAATTACAGTGAATAATGTTGGGTTAGTTAGAGCAAACGAGGAGTTTAGTAAATGGTTGAGAAATGAGATTTCGTTACCCATTGGTAAAAACAATGAACATGTTGCTGTAAAGTTGATTGATTTTGATAACATAAAGAACAACACATACATACTTACTAACCAATTTAAGGTGAGAGCAAGGGAAACTAAAATCCCCGACATCGTGATGTTTGTCAATGGTATTCCTTTGGTCATTGGTGAAGCTAAGACACCTGTAAGACCAGCAGTTACTTGGTTTGATGGTGCTCATGATATAAATGTTATATACGAAAACACCGTTCCGCAACTCTTTGTTCCTAATGTATTTTCATTTGCAACCGAAGGAAAGGATGTATTTATTGGTGCGGTCAGAACGCCATTGGACTATTGGGCACCGTGGAGAATTGAGGAAGATAAAGACGAATTGAGCCACTTCATAGGTCTAAATGATGTTGCCAAACAATTGTCACATTTACTTAAGCCATCAACGGTAATTGATATTCTTCAATATTTTACCATTTACGCAACTAACAAAAAAAAGAAAGTAAAAATAGTTTGCCGTTATCAACAGTACCAAGGTGCAAATGGAATTGTTGAACGTGTAAAGGATGGTAAGATAAAGAAGGGTCTTATATGGCATTTCCAAGGTTCGGGTAAATCAAACTTGATGTTATTTGCTGCTCAAAAACTCAGGAAACAAGCGGATTTGAATAACCCAACAGTGATTGTGGTTGTTGATAGAACAGACCTTGATACGCAGATTACTGCAACATTTAATGGCGCAGAAATCCCAAACACCATTACAACCGACAACATCAAAGAATTACATCAGCTCTTAGAACAGGATACTCGGAAAATCATTATAACGATGGTTCATAAATTTCGAGATGCATATCCTGATATGAATAAGCGTGAGAACATAATCCTTCTAGTGGATGAAGCGCATAGGACCCACGAAGGAGATTTGGGTCGTAAAATGCGAAATGCTCTTCCGAACGCATTCTTATTTGGTCTTACAGGTACTCCAATCAATATGGCCGAGAAGAATACCTTTTGGGCTTTCGGTGCCGAACAAGATGAAGGTGGATACATGAGTCGGTATACGTTCCAAGAAAGTATTCGGGACAACGCAACATTACCTTTACATTTTGAACCAAGACTTCCAAATTACCACATCGATAGAGAAGCAATTGATGTTGCATTCAAAGAATTAGCTAATGACTTGAGTGAAGATGACAAGAATAAACTTAGTCAGAAAGCAGCTAACATGTCCGTATTTCTAAAGTCACCGGAACGTGTGAATACAATTGTAAATGATATCGTACAACATTTTAAATCTCATGTTGAGCCGGAAGGATTAAAAGCGATGATAGTTACTCCTGACAGGTATGCATGTATACAGTATAAGGAAGAGTTGGACAAACTGATAAATCCCGAGGCCAGTGAAGTTGTCATCAGTACTTCTGCGAACGACACTTTAGATTTCAAACAAAAGTGGGGCATGGATAAAGACAAACAAGAAAAAGTAGTTGAACGATATAATGACGCAGATAGTTCTCTCAAATTCCTAATTGTTACTGCCAAATTACTCACCGGATTTGACGCACCGATTCTCCAAACTATGTATTTGGATAAATCGTTAAAAGACCACACCCTATTGCAAGCAATATGTAGGACAAACAGGTTATTCCCGAATAAAACATTCGGCAGAATTGTAGATTATTTCGGAGTATTTGATGACACAGCCAAAGCCCTGGCATTCGATGATGAGAGTGTTAAATTAGTTATCACAAACCTTCAGGAGCTAAGAGACAAACTATCTGATGTAGTCACAAAATGTTTAAACCACTTCACAAATATTGATAGAACCATTGGTGGATTTGAGGGGTTACAACTTGCACAAGAATGTATAAATTCGAATGAGAAAAGAGATGATTTTGCAAAGGATTATGGCAGTCTTAGTAAACTGTGGGAGGCACTTTCTCCCGACCAAATACTAAATCAATTTCAAGCGGACTATAAATGGTTGTCGCAGGTATATACATCCGTGAAACCATCTTCTGATGACAACGGAAGACTACTTTGGCATGCCTTGGGGGCTCAAACAACGGCACTTATCCATGAACATATTCACGTTTCAGGTATTAACCATGATATGGAAGAAATGATTTTGGATGCTCAGGTGATTGATGACTTAATGAACAAAAAGGACCCAAGAGAAGCCGAACGGGTTTTGAAATTACTAATTAGCCGGTTAAGCAAACATGGTTTTAATCCAATATTCAAACGATTGTCCGAACGATTGGAAGCTATCCGAGACAAGGCAGAAAGAGGATTAATCAATTCCATAGAATTCATCAAGGAACTCTGTCAGATAGCAAAAGAAACACTCCAAGCCGAAAAAGGTATTGACCCGTTAGAACAACAAAAAACTGGGAAAGCAGCATTAACCGAATTATTTCTCGAAATCAAAACCGACACCACACCGGCAATAGTAGAACGCATAGTTACCGATATTGATGAAATCGTTCGGGTTGTGCGTTTTGATGGATGGCAAAACTCAACCGTTGGAGAACGTGAAATCAAACGTGAACTTCGGAAAATACTTTGGACAAAATATCAGATTAAGGATGAGGAATTGTTTACACGGGCCTTTGATTATATAAAAGAGTACTATTGAGCCCTGAAATAAAACCAACCCATTTTCTCATTTATATCGGATGCTCACAATATCATTGAATCCATTCTTGACAATTAGTTTCGTTAAGGTTGAAACAAATCGTCTAAGTTCTCTTTCTAATATCAAACTATAGTTCGTGGTCTGACTATCAAAATCATGAGGTAATAAATTTGCTATTGCGTGATTAATCCCTGTGACGATAGTTGGAAAATCAATAAACTCAAGTGTGCCATCTTTTATTTGAGATTCCATCTGAATTGACCGAGGCCTGCCAGCATATTTAAACGTTACTACTTCGGTCATGAATTCACGTTTTAGTTTTTCAAATTGCAAGTTTACATCTCCATCTATCGTTCTTGGTATGATTACATTGAATTTCACCTTTGTGTATTTTGAATCTTCAATATTAAAACCACTATTCTCAATAATGAATCGGCATACAGGTGAAATCAAGTTTTCAAAATACACCGATGCAAGCGTTACCGATGGAAAAAAATTAATCTCATCATCCGAGCTATTAATGAAAAAGCTCTTAACTTCTTTTACAGCATTACTGAATGAGTCTGAATTGGAATTATCAAATTGAGCTAAAGTTAAACCGTTAAAATCCGATAGCAGTTTGATTTCCTTATCAATTAGGAAAGCACATCTTGATGTTCCCAATCTCCCTGTGAAGAGCCCAAGTTCAAAGAGAATGTTATCTCTAGGTTGAAGTACTTCCTTACCTCTAACTAAGACTTTGTCATCCTTTGTTCCCAATATAATCCCGAAATCAAATTGCAGTGACGCAATCAACAAGTCAGATAAAAAATTACTATTGAGTTTAAACACTGAAGTGTCCCAAACTTTTTCGTTCCAAATAGTTACATCAAACTCGTCCTCCAGAATTGATTTAGCTGCTTCGGCTAACTCAAGTTCCTCCGATGAACAACCAATAAAAAGTTTTCCTCTTTTCATGACCTTGCCGCCCCCCTCAAATCGTTAAAGATTGATTCAATTTCCGCAAGCAACAATCTTAGGTTTGATAACTTTGTAGGACTGTACCTGAAAATGTACTCTCTACCATCTACCGAAACAACGTTATCTGAATGAGATGAATCGATGCATATACTCTTAATTTGGTTATATAAGATTGGGACTAACTCATAGAAGGATACGTTTAGATATGCGGAAACCTTTATGTCGTAGCAGATAGCATTAATATCAAAACTACTAAGGTCAATATCATGGTCAGAGTTCGCTTTGCAGTTTTTCATAAACCTAATCATTTTTTTAAGCCGTCCGTTGGTCTCAGTCCCTCGTTCGTTGATTCTTTTAATACTTAAAAAAGGGAAATCTGCTTTTTCTCTTGATTGTGTTTCTTTGTTGTAAACTTGAATTCCACGATAATCTCCCTTGTCATATAGTACCGACAATGTATCGTCATACCAATTCGCAACTACCACGTCAACTTCACGATTTAAACTAAGGTTTTTTATTTTTATTGCCTTTGGTTTTGTGAGGTCATGTGATTGATAATTTATCGATAGAATTTGTTCACTCGTTAATCTAATTTCTCTCAAATCCTCTAAGGCATTGCCCGTATAACTGGCACAATCTATCTCCCTTTGCAGTTTTTCAATTGATGATTGATAGTATTGTGACTTCTTCTCAGGTGTATCGAGGATTGCTCTGAACGCAGTGGTGTCAGGTTGATAGAATTTGTCAGTGATTACAAGAAGGTCAATATCGCTAAAGGCTTTAATATGCGTGTTAGACATAACTGACCCTTGGTATTTATATGTAACCTGTTTGAGTCCACCGCTTAAGTGACTCTTTACTCTATCTCCTGCATCGATGCTCTTTTGAGTGTATTCAGGTTCGACACCTTTCATCGCAATTCTTATATATGTAAGTACATCACTATATGCAATCGTAGCGAGTTCATCTGAAAACGCCCGCTTCAAAACAAGATTTTCAGGGTTTATACTGTTCCTCACATTTTGTGTGAGTTGTCTGTAGTTCTTTGCCATACTAATTACGATTTACTAATTACCTTACCTACTGTTCCAATACAAGAAATTCCAAATCCGGCCTTAACAAAACTTTTGTTACTTGTCATAAATCCAAGAAGTGAAAGTAAGCCCCCGAAAAGCATAAAATTATTACTTACATTTTCAATAGAATCAGAGTAATTCTTGTTCTGAGAAATGCGATTTACGAAGTGCTGACAGTTATTAAACAGCCAATTATAAGCCTTCCTTTCCATCCAGTGGGAAATGGCTCTTTCTATTATTGCAACTGTATCATAGAATACCGGGCGATTATCTGTAAAAGTCGCAACGCCGTTTGAAAACTCATTCAAGGTTACTATCTCAGGATGACCCAACTGATAGTGGTTATGAATTATCCAAGTATTCCCGTTCATGTCGTTGCCGAGTACAATCCCTGGATGTTTGATGCCAATAATTGTATCAATCTTGTCTCGATAGATGATTTTCCCGCTTGTAGGAACAAGTAGTAATGTTAAATCCTTTCCATTTCCCTGAATGGAAATTCGGTTAGAGTAAATGTATTCCATAAATTAGTGTTTATTGTCTTTAGGTGGGTTCGGGTCGTTCCCGTAACTGTCTTTGTCTCTTATTTTGCCATCAGGTCGGTGAATTACTACCTCCGACTTCTGATTGATGGCAATTTCCCGAGCGATTTTAATCGCTTCGGCTTGGGTATCAACGACGGCCGTTTTCCGGCTGTTTCCTTCACCCTTTACAGCCCAATCCTTTCCGGATGGAACTACATGCTGGTTCTTTTTAGTCATTTCTTAGTTAATTGTTAATTTCTTTTTGGTTAACGATTTTTGTTTCCGAATACTAGACATACCTTTGTTTCATTAATGACACGCTTTTCATATTCGTCTCAGCAAAGTTACAAAGAATTTATTGTCTCGCAAGTGAAACACTGTATCATTAATGAGAAGTTATCAACATGGAATCAAATTTAAATACCGAACTGTTAGCAGGAATGCTTAAACAGAAAAGGGGGGACAAAGGGTTACGCACAATAGCTGATGAAATCGGCACTGTCAGTGCAGCAACCCTCTCAAGAATTGAACAGGGTAAAATTCCTGATGTGGACACCTTTATTAGATTATGTAAATGGATGGGTGTATCAACAGAAACTTTTATTACTGGTGAAACAAAAAGAAAAACAGTAACAAGTCATGAACAGGTTGTTGCACATTTACGTGCTGAACGAGCACTGAAAAAAGAAACTGTCAACATGTTAATTCAAATGATTGACATGGCGTATAAATCGAAATGAAAATCATTTGGCAACTAAGTCACTACTCGGACGTGGATTCAAAGCCAATGCAGAAAAATTGGCCAAGGAATACAGGGAGAAATTAAATATCCACCCATGTGCTCCTATGTCCGCATTCCAATTAGCGAAGCACCTTTCAGTACCTTGTTATAAAGCAACAGACATTCTTACAGAGTCTTCACACATCATCACACTATCAGGGTCTAATGGTTCAGATTGTGAGTGGAGTGCCCTTACAATGGATACTCAGTTGGGAAATAGAATTGTCATATACAATCCGTTTCACTCAGAGGTTCGGCAACAAAGTGACCTAATGCATGAACTGGCTCATATTATCTGTGACCATCAACACCCTGAAGTAATTCATGATGAACCAATACCCTTGGGAATGCGAAACTTTGACCAAAAGCAGGAGGAAGAGGCGAATTGTTTGGGGTCAACTCTCTTGCTTGCTAAACCCGGTTTACTTTGGGCAAATAAAAGAAATATGAATTATGAGGAAATTGGCACACATTTCAGCGCAAGTGTTGACATGGTTAAGTACCGAATGAATATGACTGGAATAGCGAGAATGATGAAAAGAAAATTCTGATTTGTAGTTAAAATAAGAAAATCTAAGTAGTGAATTACCAACAAAGATTGAGGGACCTTTATGAAAGTAAATGGGATGAACTATACAACGAGCTTGTTCAGATAGATGGTGACCCCATGTTAACTATAAAAGCAACTAATCCTCTATTGTTATCAGTGAAAGACGAAAGTCTTTATTCTTCGGCAGATATTAAGGTTATGATATTCGGTCAAGAAACCAATGGGTGGCATGAAGAAGATGATAATGTTGAAGGGATTATGTCAGGATATGATAGGTTTTATAACACAGGGTATTGTTATAGTTATGGTGGCCAATTTTGGAATGGTTATAATAGGTTTCTATCTCTACTGAAAAACAAGTTTCAAGGTAAAAAAATAGAAGCAGTGTGGAATGACATTATTAAAATCGGCAAAAGTAATGCTAAGGGTACTCCTCCTGATTATATTTATCAGGTCGAACAATCTAAGTTTAATGTCATCAAAAACGAGATAGAAATTCTTAAACCTGATTTAGTTTTGTTTTTATGTGGGCACGGTTATGATAGTTATATCCGTAATAATTTTGAAATCTTAGGTCTCACTGGAATTGAACCGTTTAACAGTAATCAATTAGCTTCAATGAAGATAGAGGGGATAAATCTCTGCTTTCGAACATATCATCCGGGTTATTTGTGGCGTAACGACATAGATAAGTATTATCACGCTATAATAGAAAATTTATAGGTCACTTTTTTCTTTTAATCAAGTGGTTTCCATCATTCTTGTGGATTATTTCATTGAAATATATTAAGGGCGCAAGTCTTAACTTTTCAATGAATCCAAGAGACTGCCGACCTTGCAATTCCCTTATCAACTTTAGCAGACCTCCAATACCTTTTTTAACATAATTAAAATGGTCAGCAAATTCTGTAATTGAATAACCTAAGGTGGGTGAATTTATGTGAGTCATTTCATTTCGAAGTCTTCTGATATTTTTAAAATGCAGCCATTCAACTCCATTATTGATAGATGACAAGTCATGCCCAGTATCAACTTGTAAAAATTTATTTAAACGCTCTTCTAATCTGCTAATTTTATTTACTTCCTCAAATTCATTCACCAAACGACCTTGAAATTTATACATCAAAATATGTCTATTGATAAACGCATCAACCAAAGCAACGCAGGAAGTTAAATAAGCACGATAATATCTAGTACAAAACGTGAAATCATACTCATTACTAAATAAACAAGCCTCTTCTCTGTAAAATAGAATATCTTCTGATAACTGCATTTCTACTGGACTATCAGTCATTGGGGGCATTAAACTTCTTGAATGGCCAGCGTATGTTGAAGTTACTGGACCCATCAACATAGTCGGAATTGCAATTCCGAATGTTCCACCAAAAATTGGGTCCGACGTATCAATATTACCCTGAATGAAAGAAACAATTCCATTTTGCTTCAATTCAGAAATAAGTTCATTGAAACTTTTTGTATGCAGTTTCTCCCCTTGACCGAAGTTGTAAGATGATTTCTCCCATCCACCTTTGGGCGACTTAATTCCATTTCTAAGTAAAGTTTCAATTAATAGTTTTCGGGCTTCCGCTTTTGAGAGGAGTTTCTCTTCAATTTCTAAAAAATAAGGCTCATCATTTTCACTCATTTCGACGATAATAATAATTATTATATATTATTTTTTACCAATCTTCTTAGTTCGTCAACTAAAAAGTACTTTCCTTTACTGTTCTTTCTATGTAGCATGCGATGACAGTTTGAGCAGACAAGTGCAATGTCAGAAATCTTGGTAATTCTTTCTCCTGCCGATAAGTGGATTTTATGATGGCCTTCAATAAATGTGTTCCCGTGAGTACCGTAGACTTTCAGAAAATCAAAATCACAACATTCACATAATATTCTACCTTTTCCCCTTTTTAATGCTTCGGATTTTGCTCGCAGTACGATACTAGCATTTCTTCTCGTTAGTTCTTGTCTTATATGTTCTTTTACAACCTTATCTCCTTCTAATTGGCCTAATATTTCATCAACCTGGTTTACCAAAGGCAAACCAATTGAGGAGCTATCACAAAACGAATTCTGAAACAAGTCCCAAATTTCTTCTTGTGTAACAGACTGACTATGCCCTAGTTTATTCTCAAGATTCACTATCGGATTAGTCAACCCTCTATTTGGCAAATAGAAACTATAGTGTCCAGGGTTTGGAATACTTTCAACAGGATTTGCCTTTGCAACTAATTTAACTTCTCTACACCATCTGTGGTTTGGACTTTCTATATCTTCAAGAATCGGTTCTGAAATCGGAGAAACAAGATGTGTCATGTGAACCACCCTATTCCTTCTTCCATTTATCACATTAGGAGTTTGGAATAACAATATCAAATCACCAACCTTAGGTGTTGCTGCGCTATTTCTATGTTTTGTCGGCCAGTGTAAAAGAAAAGTGCTTTCACAATTCACATCATCATAAGCCCACCCATCACCTTGATTTCTCTTAACATTCTTTAACCAACGAATGTCGGCTGGTCTGACAGAATTATCAGGTGTATCAAGTATCGTTATTTCAAAGTATGAATGAGGGTTTTTCAGTACTATGTTTCTTATTTTGTCTTGTAGAGCTTTTGGAAATGCAACTTCACGGCCACTCGTGATTGTAAAGTTATCAATGATATCTATATTAAATTTGTCCTGAAACTTAATATTTAACAATCTTTTTGTCTTGTCTTCAAGTTTACAGAAAGCTGCAACATCAGGATGTGAACCCCATAAATGAAATTCCTTCTTTCTATCAGCAAACGGTTGACGCCATGATGAATTTGATAATTGTATTAATTTAGACATAATTACTTATTAAATTTGATTCAGATTCTTATGCAATCTAGCATACATTAATTGCAATATCCACTTCTCTCGAAAACAAGATAAGTAGGTGGTACCTGAGGAGGTAATTCATTTTTCGATTGGTTAGAATTAAATCGCTGGTACCTGAATTCACTTATCCTGTTTCCAAGATAGGTGACCGGTTATCGTTGATTAATCCGTTTCAATTCTTCAGTAAAATCAACGGGTTTCATCTTTTGGTACAATTGAACCGAACGTAACTTTATTCCGGTCAGGTCGGAGATATTCTTTGAAGTAGTCTTTAAACCCATCCTCTGTAACTCAATCTTTGCATCTTCAATCATATCCATTTTCTGTTTACGACGATATAATCCGTTAATTAGGTTGGCAATCGCACTCTTTTCTTTCCGTGTATACCCGCAATCCCTGTTGAAATGAACACGTTTTAGTTTCAGAACCGGTTTTACTTCACCGGTTTTTACAATGTAGCCGTAAACGAATTCAAAAAACTCAATTAATTTATCAAACGGCATGGCCGGTGATGCATGTTCCCTGTTAATAAAATTAATAAAGGAGAAAATGTAAATTGGTTCCACACTGGGATTTAGATAAACCAATTGGTGAATAATATTGCGGTAAATCCTTCTCTTGTTTCCCTCTGTAATTCTTTTAGGAAAATATACTTGGCAGATATATTCTTCATTAAAATACAGTACTGAATTAGTAACGGGTACCTTTGATTTAAGTAGCAATTTATTTAGTACCTCATCAATATCTTTTGTTATATATCTGGTGCAATTCAGTGTATAAGTATTAAAAGAAGAAAGGAGTATTTTCCCTTGAATTGCGTTTTTCTTTTCTTTCTGAATTTCATTCAAATTGACTGATACGACAGCATCCTTATTAACGAATACCTCACTGTCAGATGGAATAATCCAGCTACGATTTATGTTAGAACATCTTGCATCGACCGGCTCATCTTTTAGGGTAGTATTTCTTATGTGTTGCCAAACATCATTGAAATTATCCTTCGTCAACTGAACATCCACCTGGAACAATACGGATATTCCCCCACCACTTGCGCTCTGACTAACCAATGAAACCAAGTGTCCATATCTGTGGATGAAGTAATCCTTGTAACCTTCAGGTGTATTATCAAAATCGAAGTACAAGTAACCGGAGAATCGATTGAAGTTTTTATCAAACAAACCTTCACTTAGTTTCTTATGATGGACCTGACAGTTTGGTGTGATGTTCGGCAACCGTTCCTTTAATAACTGATAGGATAGGTCTCCGTTGCTCTTTAGGTTCCGGATTTCTTGAAATTGCTTATGGTTCGGATTGAATTTGATGAGATGAACCAGCTCGTCAAAATTGATTGGTTTGGTGGGTACATTCTGTTTTACACCACCATTAAAATATGAGAACATATAAAAAAATACCCCCTAAATTTCACCGGTAATGGCGGTTACTTTAAAGGGGGATTTTAAACTCTTTATGTACTTCGGTTAACGCCATTACAGTTAACTATGTACTGTAAAATGATAACCAAATTGGCTGGATTTGTCAAGTCTATGAAAAAATATTTTCCATCTAATGCGCTTTATATCAGCGATATGGTTGTATTATTTGCATAATCTGCAAATAATAAATGTATAAATGTAAATCCGATATTTGGATATATCAAAACTTGTATTACCTTTGAGCTGTCAATTCGAATATGAAAGACAAGAATCAAATAAGAGGAGTAATTGCAGAAATCATTGAAAAGGGTAACCAAAAGAGTGCCTTTGAGGTATTTCTGAACACCGAGTTCATTCACCCACAATCACTGACCGAAAAATCGGTTGTTGGAGAAGAGCGGTCGGTTATTTACAAACAATTAATAGCCGCCAAGAACGAGTACGAAACCTTAGTTAGTAAAAACATGGGTTTATTCAATGAAATGGCTCGATTAGAGACATTTATTTCACAAGCACGATGTCTTATCAGTACCGAAGTGAAATTAACTCTCGTGAATCAAAAAAGAGGTGGTTCTGAAACAAGTTATGTGGTTGCCCGTTCAAATTTTTACAACCCTGAACTCATCAAATCTGAAATCAGGGTTTATTTAGGAAAATCAGAGGACTTGGGAACTGACTTAATCAAACTAGCAATGGACAACAAATTCATGGACAATGCGGAAAGATTAATAGTTCTTGCAATGAAGGAAGTAATGGTAAAACAAGGAGCATTGGTGAGCATAAAAAAAAGCGCTTACGTGAAAGTTGCAGTTGGAGCAGAAGGCGAAATTGAGGAGGTGTTATCTCAACCGAAAAAAGTTAATCAAATTAGAAGTCCGTATAACCCGGGACCAGGTTCAAACCCGAAACCCAAACACTACGGATTGTTGGAAACTAAAAAGAAAAAGGGGTAACCCTTTTTTTAAAGCCTAAAATGTATAAGAGAATATCCGATTTACATATATACACTAATTTAAATAAATAAAACCATGTTAATTAAAAAACAAACAGCGGATATAATCCGCAATCCTGAATTCGAAAATTTCTTCTCTAAAGTAAATGATGAAGAATTAATTGCAAACATTCAAAATGCGCTAGAACATGACCCACCAAAAGTGGACTGCAACTTTGTTCTGTTTGATGGGTATCGCAGATTAAAAGCCTTACTCAAGCTGGGATTAACGGAAATCGATGTTCTGCATTATGAGCATGTTGCAACAATTGAAGACCGTATCAAGTGCAACACCACGAGAGTACTCAGTGTCGAAGACCAAGTAAAAATGGTTCGACAAGCATTCATCACATACCCGAAACGTCAGGGTAAGAAAAGTACGGACAGTAAACCATATGTGCGTGATGTTGCAATTAGTAATTTATTGAACGGACGATTTAAGGGCGATGACATCATCCGTAAGCTCGACCTGATACAAAGTACCCCAATTGAAAATGATATCCTGATGAAAGGACTCATTGGTAAGGGATGGAAAGTTGATACCTGTAATGAATTTATTACCGTGCATAAAGAAATCGATGAAAACAACAAATATGGGTTTACGAAACAACTTATTGAAGGGGAAATAGATGTTTCCGATGCGGTGAAATTGATAGACCAGCGTCACCAACTGGATTCTAAATACGAGCACACATTTTCTATTCCTGAGAAAGCCACAGTGTACAATGCGGATTCACGCGAATTGTCCGAAGTTTTAAAAGGTTATTCAAGACCAATCAACCTTCTCTTCACCTCAATAATGTATTGGATGTTGAGACATTATAAAGTGGGTGAAACACGACCACTTGGCCATGAGAAAGACAAACATGAGTTCGCAATGAACATTGCCAAAATCTTCCAACAGTTAGTTCCCTTGTTATCCGAATCCGCTAATGTCTGTATCAATGTTGGTGAGACTTATAACGATGGGGTAGCTCAAGGAATACCATTTCTCATAAAAGAATACATTGAAAAACACACGTCCCTGATTTACAAAGATAACCTGATATGGTCCAAAATTAACCCCCACCCTACGAATGAAGATGTCAAAAGACCAAGTAACTCAATAGAATACATCCTTTGGTTTGTAGTTGACCCAAAGAAAGCCAAATACAACATGTTGACGTTTCCTGTTGAAGGTAAGGAAGCAAAGGTTACACAAGGTGTAAAGGATGTTACACATATAGGAAAAGTGGCCAAGAAACAAAAGTCCATTTCAAAACCATACGGCAAACTGCTATCACATATCCGTGAACAGGAAGTTGAAGAAATCATTACATCATCGGTAGGGAAGAACCACGAAGTATGTCAAATTAGTTCTGCTGGCCATCCGGCAAGTATGAGTCCGTATTTACCGACCACAATGATACTGATGATGTCTGACGAAGGTGATTTGGTGTGTGACCCATTTTCCGGAGGAGCCACCACAGGTAAAATCTCACTTCTTCTCAACCGTAATTACCTCGGAATAGAAAAATCAAAAGAATACTTCGATATCGGTAACGAAATTCTTATCAACGCAGATAAAGAATTTAACAAATCAGAACTCGAGGAGGTCAATCAAATAGTTTTTCCAAACAAAGCAGCATAACCAACAATTAAAGTATAAACACATGAATACCTTAAAAAACACAACCCGCTCTGAGGCCATTGAGCTTGGAGCAAAGTACCGTTCAAGAATGGAACAAACAATTAAACGTACACTATATCAAGAAGGTGTTTTCTCCAACCATTTATATATTTCTTCACAGCCAGGGATTGGGAAAACATTTACAACCACAAAACTCTTACAGGAAATGAATCAACAGTTTGTCAAAATATCCGGCAATACATCTATGTTCGCTTTTGGAGTATGTTTGGCCGTTGCACGTTTCATTGACCCTGTAAACAAGATTATCTTTCTCGTGGACGATTGCGATGTTCTTTTCAATGAACTCAACTGCAACATAATGAAAAACGTGTTGAGTGGTTTGAGCTGCTATCACTACGAAAAATCACTTCAAAGTCAATGGGGTAATCTTACACCAATCCAACAACAGGCCATTGAATTTCATCAAACTGAAGGTGAAATGGGATTCTCGGTTCCGACAAACAACATGTTGTTCATTATTAATTCAAATTTCCGATTACCGACGGATGATGAGGTCAGGATTGCACGTGAGAAAAATCGGGGGAAATCTATATTAATAATTAATCGTAATGCGATTCGTAGTCGTTGCCGTGTCCTTGACCTCGACATAACAGGGCCTTCTCACTATGGTTGGATTGCAGATGTGGTTCTAAATACCGACTGCTTGGAAAAGTACAACATTGACGATTTACAGAAACGTGTAATACTCGACTTCCTTTGGGATAATTGGCCAAACCTTAAAGAAAGGTCGATTCGATTGGTCGAGAAAATGGCTAGGATTATGAATGAATACCCTTTGGACTATCACACTGTTTGGGAAATGGATTATTTAAAAATCGAATCGATATGTCACATATAAGTATTATTCAGGCTGAGATTGATAAAATTCAATCCACCGATTACGCACGGAAATCTGACAAGCAGTTGCTTTACTACGAAGAACAATCAATTCGGTTGAAACAGCAATTAAAGGGGAAACAACCTATCGCGTTGCGTGAATACAACTCAACCGAAAATCGTCAGTGCAAATTGACCAAGAAAGATGTGAGAAAAATTCGTGAAAAGTACAATCCGCATGTATACGGAAAAAAACGTTTGGCACAAGAATACCATGTATCCAAAGCGGTTATTCATCGGATAATTGAGGGGGTCAGTTGGAAAATCGACAGCGGATAATCGTGTTCAAACAATAGCCTTTGAAACGGATAATACTCATTAAATAACAGCTTATAATTTTTTAAATAATGTCAGTAACAACAATAGAATGGACACAAATGACTTGGAATCCAACAACCGGCTGTTCAAAACTTTCGGCTGGCTGCAAATTCTGCTATGCAGAGATAATGTCAAAGAGACTTCAAGCAATGGGGTCTAAAAAATACGCAGATGGGTTTGAAATCAGAACCCACGAAAAAGAACTCAACACACCCTACAAATGGAAGAAACCAACATTGGTATTCGTAAACTCCATGAGTGACCTGTTTCACAAGGATGTACCACTCGATTTTATCAAAAAAGTGTTTGCGGTGATGAACGACAATCCTCAGCACACCTTTCAAGTTCTTACCAAGAGAGCCGAAAGATTATTTGAGGTACACCAAGAATTAACATGGTCGGAAAACATATGGATGGGTGTATCCGTAGAAGACGAAAGAGTAACTGACCGTATCGACTTCCTCAGACAAACCGGTGCCAAGGTTAAATTCCTGTCCTGTGAACCGTTAATCGGACCTTTACCGAACCTTGACATGACTAATATTGATTGGGTTATTGTCGGAGGTGAAAGTGGTCACCATCCACGACCAATGAACCCTGATTGGGTAGAAGACCTTCAGAAACAATGTGAGAGTGCTGGTATAGCGTTCTTCTTTAAACAATGGGGTGGTCGAAACAAGAAGAAAAACGGTAGAATTCTGAATGGCCGGACTTATGATGAGATGCCGGGTCACTATCTTAATCGGAACCATGCCGCTTGAAGCATCAAATAAAAAAGGGGGTGCAATTGCACCCCCTTTTTTATTTGTAGCCTCGACAGGACTCGAACCTGTATTTTCGGTTTAGGAAACCAACGTTCTATCCCTTGAACTACGAGGCCATGATTATTTTCAGGTTTGGAAATCTAACAATTTTCGACACCACATAGATACAATCACTGCTCGATTCACTGCACGGTTTGGAAATCATATTTACATATAACCTTGATATTATTGGATATATAAACTTAAAAGAACGTTTTGTTTATGAGTCTCTCATTCTATCCATTGAACTACGGGGCCATGTCTTTTATATACTACAATCTATTCTATCCTCCCGATAGCAATCGGGAGAACTACGAGACCATGAACCCTGCAAATGTAATGGTTTGATTAGTATAAATGAAACTGAAATCAAGATTCCTTTTCTTCCATTTTGAAATATTTGTACTTCTTATTATTTTTATTAAAAATTAGAATCATCGTTATGCACAAAATTGTAATTGTATTAGTATTAGTAGTTTTGGGTTGTTTCGTTGGAAAAGCCCAAGAGCCTTCCAGAATAGGCAGTAACACCCAAATGTTACAAGATGGAGATTGTTATGCCGTGGATCAGTATATGTATTATATCCCCGGAGGAACCAAGGAGGTTTGGCGTACCGATGCAACAGATGCAGGAACAGTAAAGGTTTTTGATTATTCCTTGCTGAATCCAACAGTAAATCATGAACCGGTTGGTTTTGTCAAAATGAATGGTAATATTTTTTTCATGCTTTCTATCAATACCGATACCGTCGGACTATTTAAATTCGACCATGTCAATACCACACCCGTTTTAATCCGATATTTCAAAACAGTACATTTCGCTGAGGCAGTTAATTACAATTATTTCAAAGGCATGATAGCCTACAAAAACAAACTGTATTTCGGCGCTGCAGATTATTATACAGGTTCGGTTGTAAACAATAAAGGGATTGAACTTTGGTGCAGCGATGGCACATCAACCGGAACAACTATGTTGAGAGATATTCTGCCCGGTAGTCTTGGATTTTATACCAGCAGCAACCCAATGTACTTTGTAACCATTGGCAATACCTTATTTTTCTCAGCGTTGAAACAAACAGGAAGTGGTCAAAATTACCATTACGTATTGTACGAAACCGATGGAACCGAAATCAATACGGTACCTTATAATTTTGGTTCGGTTGTGATTTCTTCGACCAGTCAGAATGGTATTGGCGATGGTGCATTCATTTATAAATTTCTAAATGGGAATTGTTATATCGCATTTAAAAGCTTTTTAAATACCGATCAAACCAATATATATAAAATTATTCCCGGACAAACACCAGAAAGTAATTCGTTTCTTAGAATGAGTGATTTTTCCTGGCTCAATAATAAAATTGTGTTTGGCGGTATTCCTTACAGCAATGGCATCTCCGACACTACCGGTGCTGAACTCTATACCATCGACGAAGACCTGAATACATTATCTATCACACTGATAAAAAATATTAATGTGTCATCAAGTCAGGCAAGTTCATTTCCATTTGGAATGGAAGCTATAGGAGGTAAATTGTATTTTCAAGGAATCGAAGATGCAACATATACCCACCAATTATATACAACCGATTTAACCACATCCGGAACAGTTAAAGTAACCAACTTTACCCCTGAATTCGAGAATTTCACAGATTATATACGATACAACAATCAACTATACTTTAATATTAAAGACTCAACTATTGGCAACGAACCCTATCGTTATAATCCGGCAACAGGTTTGGTTGAAAAGTGGGATATATTTCCGGGTCAAAGTGCAGGGGTTTTAAATAATGGACTGATGTCGGCCAATGGAAATAAGTTTTTTACAGCCGGTGGTGTATTGTATTTTGAAGGATATAACAATCCGTTGGGGTTTGGAATTTGGAAATATGGTAGCAGCGCAACAGGATTGGTTAATCAGGAAAATCAGATGCGTCTGAATTGGTATCCGAATCCAGCAAACGAGTATATTCAATTGTCAGACAACTCCGCCTGTAACACCGTTATGGCTACCGATATGCAGGGTAGAAAATACAAATTGATAAAAGATAAAGATGAAAAATTTTACCTGAATAAAATTTCTAAAGGAATATATTTCTTGCAAGCCATAGAAGGAGAAAAGGTTATAGGACTTGGGAAATTAATAAAGGAGTAATTTTATTTAGTCGACCCTCAAAAGGTCTGGAAAATTAGATTTAGCATTACTTTCGATTCAAATTTGTCTCAAATTATATGCAAGGTATCGGTGCAAACTTTTAAAAAGCTTGCAAATTCGGTTGATCCATTTGTTCTATCTATTATCAGCGACAAAGGTAGAATCTCCCTTTTACCTAAATATTTTTCGGAGATGGTGGCCTTCTATTTTTATGCGTAGCATTTAAGAAGAGCACCATTGCGCCGGGATAAGCAAGTAACCCACGAGCTTGAGTTGGCCAAGAGCGTAAGGGCGGCTTGGGTTGCGTGGGTGGTGCGATTCGTAAAATGCAGCATAAAAATAGGAAGCCTTGATTTTTTTGTTTACTTTTTTTATCAAGAAAAAAAGTGAATGGGGGCTTGGGGCGCATGAGCCCCAAAATCAACATAAAACATAAAACTGATTTTGAAACCTCACATTTATTTTAAAAGAACTTTGGGAGAGACGACTATTTACTGAAAATACTCCCTCATCTTATCGAAAAAGCTTTTATCATTCTTACCCGGATGTGGTTTGAAATTATCCGACTCTTTCAATTTTTCAAGAATCGTTTTTTCTTCTGCACTTAATTTCTGCGGGGTCCAAATATTTACATGTACCAACTGATCGCCCCGATTGTGCGAATTCAAATCAGGAATTCCCTTGTGGCGCAAACGAAGTATTTTACCTGCATGTGTTCCCGAATCAATTTTCATTTTCACTTTGCCATCTACCGTTGGAATTTCAACACTCGTGCCAATTGCTGCATCACTAAAATGGAGGTATAAATCGTAAACAATATTGTTTCCCTCACGCTTTAAAACAGGGTCATCTTGTTCCTCAATTAATATGATCAAATCGCCCGCCGGTCCACCGTTTGGTCCCGAATTGCCTTTGCCACTCATGCTTAATTGCATGCCATTAGCAACTCCTGCCGGTATATTAATCGTTACAATTTCTTCTTTGCTTACCAAACCATCCGCACCTACACCTGCCGGACGTTTATCAATGGTTTTTCCGGATCCATGGCAGGTTGGACAAACCTGGGTGGTTGCCATTTGACCTAAAAAAGTTTGGGTTACTCGTCTTACTTGTCCGCCACCTGCACAGGTTACACAAGTTTTAAACGACAATCCATCGGCTAAAATTTGGCGATGAAATTTTATTTTCTTTTCTACACCGGTTGCAATTTCGTGTAAGGTTAATTTTACTTTTACACGAACATTATTTCCTCTAACGCCTCCACTTCTTCTTCCTCCTCCTGAACCACCAAAAAAGGATTCGAACGGACTGCTATCGCCAAAAATATCACCGAACTGACTAAAAATATCGTCCATGTTCATGTGGTGACCTTGTTGTCCGCCAAAATTGGTAGCACCTTGATGTCCAAAACGATCGTAATTGGCTCGTTTATTAGGGTCGCTTAATATTTCATATGCTTCTGCTGCTTCTTTAAATTTTTCTTCCGCTTCTTTGTTTCCCGGGTTTTTATCCGGATGAAACTTAATCGCCATCTGTCGGTAAGCTTTTTTTAACTCATCGGCAGCTACGTTTTTCGGAACGCCTAATATTTCGTAATAATCTCTTTTTGCCATTGTTTATTCTCCTACAACTACTTTGGCAAATCGAATTACCTTTTCTCCTAAAAAATAACCCTTTTCTACTTCATCTACCACTTTGTCCTTCAATTCTTCGGTTGGTGCCGGAATCTTGGTTATTGCTTCATGAAAATCCGGATCAAATGGTTTTCCTTGGCAATCCATTGGTTTTAGTCCTTTCGATTGTAAGGTATTGGCTAATTTTGTTTGAACCAGTTCGATGCCTGTTTTGATGGCACTAACTTCTGTTGCTTGTTGCATGGCTTTCAAGGCACGTTCAAAATCATCCAAAACAGGAAGTAAGGAAACGAGTACCTCCTGGTTAGCCGTTCTGAATAATTCTATACGTTCAGCACCGGTTCTGCGTTTATAATTTTCAAAATCAGCATACAAACGCAAATATTTATCTTCTATCGTTTTAAATTCATCTGCCCAGTTTTTTTCTCCGGCTGACTCTTTTTCCTGAATTTCTTTGATGTCATGTTCAATTTGTGACTTTATTTCCTCTATTGTTTCAGCTGGGACATCCTTTACTTCTCCTGTAACAACAGGCTCTTCATTGCTATTTATCGGTTTTTCTTCGTTCATTTTCTGTGTTTTTTTCTTGTATCCGAACATTTCTATAGAGTCACCTTCAAAGGCACTGCCATTCCAAGTTTCGGTGTCAATTTGGCATTTCTTTGTTTAGGTTTCGCAAAGTGGTATCCAGTTGTATTCCCCACATGTTTTTTCCAACAATCAAACCTTCCTGGTTTACCACAAAATTTGTAGGTATTATGCGCAGCCCTAATTGCTCGGTTATCTCTGATTCCCATCCTTTAAGGTCGCAGATATTGTATGGCCAATGGAGGTCATCCTTAGCCCTGGCAACAAGCCACAGATCGCGTTTGGTATCGAGCGAAATACTTAAAAACAATACCTGACCTTTCCTTCTGAAATTACTAATCCTGTATTTCTCGTACATTTTTAACAATTGAAGGTTATGTTTTCGGGATGAAATATTCCAGCTTGCCCAGAAATCAATAACTACAATATTTCCTTTCAATGAATCGGTATAAATAACTTCATTGGATGCAGTTTGAAAAACGCAAGGCGGTAAACTGTCACCTGTTTTTAGGGTTACAGGTTTCGATTGAAAGAACCATAGTAAAAACGACAAAACCAATAAGGGTTGCATCCTGCAATATTACTGCAAAGAAACTTATGAATCTATGCGTTCAATTTGGGCACCAATGGCATTTAGTCTTTGGTCGATATTTTGATACCCTCTATCTATTTGTTCAATATTGTGTATGGTACTGGTTCCATTGGCTGCCAATGCTGCTATAAGCATGGCTACTCCGGCGCGTATATCCGGCGAACTCATGGTTATACCCCTTAATTTGGTTTCCCGATTCGAACCAATTACAACTGCCCGGTGCGGGTCACATAATATAATTTTGGCACCCATATCAATCAGGTTATCTACAAAAAACAACCTACTCTCAAACATCCATTGATGGATTAAAACACTTCCCTTGGCCTGCGTAGCCGTAACCAAAGCGATGGATAGTAAATCCGGGGTAAAGGCCGGCCATATTCCATCTTTAATGGTTAAAATAGATCCATCAATCAAAGATTGTATTTTAAAGGATTCTTGTGCCGGAACAAAAATATCATCACCCCTAAACTCCAGTTCAATTCCCATTTTTCTGAATACGTTTGGAATGATCCCCAAATCCGGAATAGAACAGTTTTTTATGGTTATTTCTGATTGGGTTGTTGCTGCTAATCCAATAAAAGAACCGATTTCAATCATATCCGGTAGCATCCGATGTTCGCAACCTCCTAATTCTTTAACGCCTTCTATGGTTAATAAATTGGAACCAATGCCACTTATTTTTCCGCCCATGCGGTTTATCATTTTACATAATTGCTGCAAGTAAGGTTCAGAAGCAGCGTTATAAATTTGGGTTGTGCCTTTAGCCAAAGAGGCAGCCATCACAATATTGGCAGTTCCCGTTACAGAGGCTTCATCCAACATGATATACGAGCCTTGTAAATTTTTTCCATTGATGCGATAAAACCGTTCTTCCCTTAAATGTTCGAAAGTAGCACCAAGGTGTTCGAAGGCGCGTAAATGGGTGTCTACCGGACGTCGGCCAATTTTATCGCCACCGGGTTCAGGGATAAATGCCATGCCAAAACGTGCCAACATCGGACCAATTATCATGATAGAGCCGCGCAATGCCGCACCTTTCTTGCGAAAATCATCGCTTCTTAAATAATCCAGATTTACTTCTTTGGCTTCAAAACTATAGGTATCGTCATTTATTTTTTGAACCAATACCCCCAAATCACCCATTAACTCAATCAATTTCATTACATCGCGAATCAATGGAATATTGGAAATGGTAACTTTTTCGGAGGTAAGTAAAACCGCTGAAACTATCTGCAATGCCTCATTTTTTGCGCCCTGAGGTATGATTTCACCCTTTAATTGTTTGCCCCCCTTTACCTTAAATGTACCCATGTTTTATTAGCTTTTAATCTTCAGCCTACGAAATAAGGCTTTTGTGTTGGTGTAATTGCCTTAAAGGATATTTCCTTTTACACCATGAAGTGTGAATTGTCTTGTATTAAGGTAGGGATTCATCCAAAGATCGAACCTGCCTAAATCTTGTTTTTTCAATATTACATTTAATCTGCCTAAATAGAAATCTATTTAATCATGTGAATAGATGATTTTTGATAGAATAACACCCAAATTCTTTGGTTAAAATTTGTATCGGAATCAGTCGATTTCTTTCTCTTGATGTTCTAATCAATCAAACCATGAAATCAAACCTTACACGAATCAGAAAACAGTTGTTTCTACTGGTTCTTTCTACGTTAACTTCTCTGTCGATGATGGCACAAATTCCAAATTGGGATATGGAATCGTGGAATATTCAAACCAATGAGAAGCCAACATCTTGGACAATATTTGGAACTACAACTAAGGTAACACCCGCAGCTAATGGTTCTTTTGCCGTGAAATTACAAGGGAATGATGACAGTGGTCCCGGAGTAGTTTTGTATGGTAATCCTGAAGATAGCGGTTTTACAGGAGGTGTTCCGTTTAGCACCCGTCCGGATTCTCTGATTGCTTACTTAAAGTATGATATTGAAGTAGGAGATACTGCTTGGGTTGTGGTTTCTATGTCAAAAAACAATGTCCCTATTACCAGCAACCTATTTCTTGTTGGTGGAACGTACATTTCATCCTTTAAGCGTATGGCATTTAAAATTGATTATAAAAGTTCGCAATTTCCCGACACCATGTTTTTGGCATTTACATCCACTAATCCCGATAGTAAAAATAGTATCAATACCAATAGTTGGGTGATTGTTGACAACATAAGTTTTACCGGCACCACCCAAAATGTTCCTAATCCGGATTTTGAAACATGGACAACTCAAAGCATTGCATTTCCTGTAGGTTGGGACATGGACACCCGCGGCAATATGGAAGGTTCTGTGGCTAGATCATCCGATAAATATTCGGGTAACTATGCCATGAAAATACAAACTATATTTAACAATGGTGATACTGTTAAAGGACGTACACAAACCAAAGGTAGAGAAATGCAAAATAGTTGGGGACCATCTTTTCCTGTAGTAGGTAAACCAACTTCTTTGAAAGGATTTTATAAATTTTTACCGCAAAATGGAGATACGTTTAGAGTTACCATTCAACTTTTCAAAAATGGCAATTCAATAGGATGGGGTGATTTTATGAGTTCTTTAAATAATTCTAGCTATACACCTTTTAGTGCTGATATATTTTATCATAATCCGGTTGAAACTCCGGATAGTGCAACCATTGGGATATCAACTTTCATTGAAAATGATATCAACCATAGTCCTCGAGGACAATCAGTGGCTTATATTGATAACTTAAGTTTTGATAATTATATTTATGCAGGTACGAACGACGCAATGTATAGCCATTTAAATATGATGGTTTATCCAAATCCGGCAAGGGAGCATATCAATGTATTGCTTACCTTTAAACAAAGCGATAAAATTGCCTTGCGTATCATGGATATTAAAGGCAAAGTAGTAGAACAATTTTCAGAGATGAATGTAGGAGCAGGCGAAATCCTCATTCCGGTAAATATTTCTACCTTATCCAAAGGCATTTATTTTGTTCAGGTGATTTCACTGAACGCGGGAATGACCAAAAAGGTAGTGATCGAGTAGTTTTATGATTTGATTAAAGCCGGACTTGTTTTTCAAGTCCGGCTTTTTTGTATCTTTATATTTCAATTGAAAGTATGAATTGGTTCAGAATAATAGCCATACTTGTAATTTTTGCCGGATGCAGAAAGGAAGAAAAAGTACAACCTTTTTATCCGCATGAAATAAAGTTATACCACTCGGAATGGAATTACCATGCTTGGATTAAAGGTATGGATGCAACCAAGGAAATTCCAATGGATTATGTAATGTATGGGTATGGGGAGGATTTAACCCCTTGTTGTTATATAGAAAACATAACCTTTTTAAATGATTCTCAATTGGTTTTTGCTTCATGGCTACAGTTTGTGGAGGATTCTAAATATGATAATGACCATGCTTTTAATTACTATTTCCGCAACGATTCGTTGTTTTATTATTATTGGGGTAGTCATGGACTAGGTATGAGTCCACCAATTTTAATCACCAGACTTGTCGGCTTAGGAAACAGAAGACATCTTATTAAACGATGGTCTTACTTGGCATTTGGCAGAGAGTTTTATGAATTCGGACCAATGTATAAGGAGGGTAATTATGATTGGAATTTAGTGCGTTACGTTGGAATGTATGAGTATCCCGGACCCGATGTTAATTTAGACACATTGGCCGTTTTGAATTTTAAAGCCGGTTACCGATAAATGGGATATTAGGCAGGTTGTTAAAATCGAAACAGAAGAAACTATGAATTGACATCTTCAAATAACTTAAATAATTTATGCATAATAATACCACCCTTTCAGGGTTAAATAATCAAGCTTATCAAACCCTAGTGAGTTAATTTTATATTGGTTTATGAACTTAATGAACTAGAACTACAACCCTGGAAAGGTGGAATTGTTATAAGAACAAGCACTGTAGATGCATTGAACCCTGAAAGGGTGCCATTATTATAATTGAAACGAAATATACCTGAATAAAACCCTGAAAGGGTGACATTATTATACGAACAACAACTGTATTTGAACAGAATCCTGAATTGATGACATTATTCAATTAACCGACTCAATTGCAATTTATTTTGTGAATGAACGACTCGTTAATTTTACGAACAAATTGAAATACTATATGAACCCTGAAAGGGTGACATTATTGTAATTGAAACAAAATTTACCCGAACCAAACCCTGAAAGGGTGGTATTATTATAAGAACAACGGCAGAAAATGAATAGAACCCTGAAAGGGTGACATTATTGTAATAGAAATGAAATACACCCGAACCAAACCCTGAAGGGGTGACATTATTATCAAGTAATTTTTAATTTAAAAAGAAGGCTCAATTGCCAATATTATTCAAAAAACTCAAATAAGTATTCAGCATTATATTCTACATTATAACTCTTAAGTAGAGATTCATACTCCTCTTTAAAGGATGTAATTTTATGATGGGCTTCCTGATTCATGATATATTGATAAACATTTTCAATATCCGATTCAGAATAGGAGAATACTCCATACCCAGACTGCCATTCGAATTTGCCTTTCACAAAACGATGTTCATTAATAAATTTAGAAGAATTATTTTTTATATCTCTAACTAAATCGGAGATAGAATGTGCGGGTTTAAAACCTACAAAACAATGAACATGATCTGCCACACCGTTAACAATAATTGATTTGTGCGATTTGGCTGATATGATTCCTGAAATATATTTATGTAGTTCCTCCCGCCAAGATTTTTGTATTAAGTTTTCTCTTCTTTTAACAGCAAATATTATCTGCAAATATACTTTTGAATATGTTCCTGACATTAGGCTAGATGTTAGTTTCCAATTCGAAGTTAATTGTTTGTTCTGCTATCTCAAAAAGTAACTTGTTTTTTTTCATAATAATACCACCCTTTCAGGGTTTGGTTTGACACAACAAGAATGTATTTGTTAGAATAATACCACCCTTTCAGGGTTAAATAATCAAGCTTATCAAACCCTAGTGAGTTAATTTTATATTGGTTTATCAGCGCAATGAACTATTCAGAATAATGTCACCCTTTCAGGGTTTTGTTTGTCATAGTAAATTGTTTTTGTTAGAATAATATCACCCTTTCAGGGTTAAATAATCAAGCTTATCAAACCCTAGTGAGTTAATTTTATATTGGTTTATCAGCGCAATGAACTATTCAGAATAATGCCACCCTTTCAGGGTTTTGTTTGTCATAGTAAATTGTATTTGTTAGAATAATACCACCCTTTCAGGGTTAAATAATCAAGCTTATCAAACCCTAGTGAGTTAATTTTATATTGGTTTATGAACTTAATGAACTACAACTACAACCCTGAAAAGGTCGAATTATTATAAGAACAAGCACTGTAGATGCATTGAACCCTGAAAGGGTGACATTATTATAATTGAATTAAAATATACCCGAACAAAACCCTGAAAGGGTGGTGCTATTATAGAACGATAACAATGGATGTATAGAACCCTGAAAGGGTGATATTATTATAATTGAAACGAAATATACCTGAATAAAACCCTGAAAGGGTGACATTATTATCTAAACAAATGATCTTATTAACTATCTATGTCTAACCTTGATTCTTGCCATCTTGATGTATAACCATTAACCATATATCGAACATTTGATTGCTTTATTCTTATTTGACGATTCTTCTTTTTTACCTAATTTCCCATCATTAATAAATTTACCATATGATACGTGCACCATTCAACCTGCAAAAGTGGATCGACGAAAACCGACATTTGCTAAAACCACCGGTAGCCAATAAAAATTTGTATCCCGAAGGAACCGATTATATCGTGATGATTGTTGGTGGACCCAACGCCCGCAAAGATTACCATTACAACGAAACCGAAGAGTTGTTTTACCAATTAGAAGGTGAAATAAATGTACGCATCCAGGAAGATGGTAAGCCTCGAGATATCAAATTAGGTCCCGGAGATATGTTTTTATGCCCTCCTAATACTCCCCACTCTCCAATGCGTACCGAAGGCTCAATCGGTTTGGTAATTGAACGAGTTCGCAAAGGCAAAGGACTAACTGATGGTCTACAATGGTACTGCGAAAAATGCAACAACAAACTGCACGAATATTTATTCGAACTCCAAGATATCGAAACAGATTTCCTCCCTCGGTTTAAAGAATATTATAATTCAACCGAATTGCGTACGTGTAAAAATTGCGGACATGTGATGGAGTCAGATCCGAGGTTTGTGTGAAGGAAGTCATTAGTCATTAGTCACTGGTCACTAGTCAGTAGATTTTAAACATTACGAATTTTATTAGCCTTAAATGAAACATTATGAATTTAAATAAATTTGAAACGTATAAACTTGCCAACGAATTAGCTGAATCCATTTGGAAGATTGTAACAACATGGGAACGATTTGAACGTGATACTATCGGTAAACAATTGGTGCGTTCCGCAGATTCAATTTCAGCAAATTTAGCTGAAGGTTATGGTAGATATTTTTACAAAGAAAATAAACAGTTCTGTTATTATAGTAGGGGTTCTTTATTGGAAACATTGAACTGGATAGAAAAGGCTAAACAAAGAAATTTAATAAAGATTGAAGTTGCCCAAAGTTTGTTATCCGACGTCGAATTAATACATATTAAACTAAATGCATATATAAAAGCTATTGGCATACAAAATGTCAACAAAGAATTATACTGACTAATGACAACTGACCAATGACAACTGACCAATGACTAATGACTAATGACTAATGACAACTGACCAATGACTAATGACCAATGACTAATGACAACTGACCAATAACAACTGACCAATGACTAATGACAACTGACCAATAACCAATGACAAAAATCGACGTCCACGCCCACATACTCCCCGAACATATTCCAAACTTAAAAGACAAGTATGGATATGGAGATGAATTTATTTATTTGGAACATACAGAACCTGGCAAAGCAAATATGAGAAAGGCAGATGGCACCTTTTTTCGAGCCATCGATAACCTTTGTTGGGATCCTGAAGCAATCATCCAACACATGGATAAGCATGATGTTCAATTGATGGCTTTGTCTACGGTTCCGGTTCTGTTTTACTATTGGGCCGAACCAACGCACACTTTTGAATGGAGTCAATATATCAATAACCATCTAGCAGAAATTCAAGAAAGGTATCCGACTAGATTTGTTGGTTTGGGAACATTACCCATGCAGGATATTCAACTTGCTGTCAAAGAACTTACCAGATGTAAGGAGGAATTGCATTTACCCGGCATTGAAATTGGTACCCATATCTTAAACAAGAATCTTGATGATGCTTCCTTATTTCCTTTTTATGAAGCAGCTGAAAAATTAGACATGTGTATTTTTGTTCACCCATGGGACATGATGGGGCAGGAGCAAATGAAGAAATACTGGCTTCCATGGTTGGTTGGTATGCCTGCCGAAAGTTCACGCGCCATTTGCAGCATGATATTTGGAGGAATTTTTGATAAGTTTCCAAAACTAAGGGTATTGTTTGCACATGGTGGTGGATGTTTTCCGCATACGATTGGACGAATTTCACACGGATTTCATGCACGCCCGGACTTATGTAATATCAATCATATTGAAGATCCAAGAGCCTATGTAAAGAAATTTTATATTGATTCACTCGTACATGATGAAGAGGCTTTTCTGTACAATTTAAAATTATTTGGAGCAGATAGAATTGCTGTAGGAAGTGATTTTCCTTTTCCTCTAGGAGATTTAGAACATGGTAAATTTATCGAAGAAATGAAATCACTGGATCCGCAAACCAAGGAACAATTATTGTTTAAAACCGCCCGCGAATGGCTAGGTATCCCCAACTCATAACTCATAACTCATATCTTATAACTCATATCTTATAACTCATATCTTATAACTCATATCTCATAACTCCCTAACCACTTTATAGCTCTCTTTAATTTCCGCTGTTGTAATTTGTACAAAATAAATTCCGGCAGATAATCCGCTGATATCGATTACCGACTCGGATAAATAATGATTCAGTTTTTCTTTCATCATCAATTGACCCAACTGATTGTAAACATTAATTTCTCCGCTTTGGTCAAGATTCGTGTAGGAAACATGTAGCTGTCCTTTCGTTGGATTAGGATAAACAGAAAACGTCCTGGTATCTTTTATTAATTCGTTTTCGCCAACACCCGATTCAAATTTTGAACCATAAAAGGTTATCCCACCTCTGATATTTCCTATAAACATATCCGGCTTACTGTCTTCATCAAATAAACCAATACAAGGTTTTGATGAGTTTCCGAATGGAATCGATCTGGCATTGGTACTGTCGCTATAATCCACAAATAAGTTGGATAATTTCGTAAATGTACTGCCGGGAGTAATATTTACATTGGTATATACAAAAACATTTCCATGCAACGAACCTACAATTATTTCCGGTTTGTTATCGCCATCGAGGTCGTAGATTACCGGTGTAGCATATCCGGTTACATCTGTATAGGTTGTTCCGTTTAACGCAACAAATGAATAGTTAACACGCACTTTTCCGAAAGTGTCAATAGTTGGTGAAGCATTGAAATTTGGAGAATTTACCGTGCCGGTATTCGCATAATATCTTAGAAAACCGTTACGTGTACCTACCACCATATCCTGGTCTCCATCACTGTCGAAATCATGAAATGCAGGAGATGCGTTACTACCGGCATCAATATTACCCAAGGCTCGTGTTTGTAAAGTGAATTGAAAATTTGTTCCGTTGCTGTTGTTGGTATAATATAAAATATTACCATTCATATCCCCCAAGATTAAATCCTTTTTACCATCCCCGTTTAAATCAGCAAATACAGGTTGTATGGAAAGAACCGGAGTATCTTTACTGAGTTGTAAAAAATTAGTATCTGCCAATTGAAAAACTGCACGATTGGCAACTTTTCCAATATTTTTATACCATACCAAACGATCACTAAAGTATCTGGTCTGATCAAAATCGCCACTGGTTCCAATAATTAAATCTTCATCGCCATCCTGATCAATATCTACCAAAGTTGGTGCTGCACGGGTTCCCAAATCAATGGTTTCGTCGTACACAAAAAATTTGTTTCCCGAATAACTAAAAACCGGTGCTGCGGTGGTACCGGTATTTTCATACGACCATACATTATTTTGGCTTTTTGCAGAAAGTGCTTCGTTGGTAGTTACGAGCAATTCTTTCACATTGTCGCCATCCACATCTGCATAATAAGCAACCGGAAAAGTGATAAAATTAGCCCTTGTGGTGTTGCTTGGAAAAGAAGTGTCCTGCGACATGATAGAATCCCTTCCTAATGAATTATGCGCTCTGCCATTTACCAGCAACAACAAATTATTATAGCCACCATCTCCATAAACAATATCCTGAACGCCATCTCCATTATAATCCAATAGGCACAAAGAATTATTGGTATGCATGCTGTGTTTTTCGTACATCTGATAAAAACACGATGCCATTTGATCTTTGGACAAACCCAATTCGAATGTATTGGTTTTATAAGTTCGGTCGTACATCATATACCCCCAGCACTGGTCTCTCCAAATAAATCGGGTACTATCATGACTGTATGGAATATTATGTTTGTTCTTTATGTAATTTTCGTAATAATTCGGACTTAAACTGGATTGAACAAATGGGATAATATCTGCATCCCCATCTGCATCCATATCCCCAATTCCGGCAATATCGGTATAGTTGATATAGATATTGGATTTATCGACCGGAAAACCATTGATAACACCACCGGTATCCATAACCTGATTGGATACCTGTTTGAATTTTAACTGTGAAGCAGTAGAATGGTTTCTTAATATTCTTAAACCGGATATCGTAACTTCTTGGATGGTATCAACCAAGGCATTTCTATCCATGGTTACTTCCGTAAAAATATCTTTCTTACCATCCCCATCAAAATCTTCGAGCAATGCCCAATCGGTCATGTATGGAAATCTGCCTTCATAATAAGGCGTATATTCAAAACCATTCGATTTACGTAAAAAGGTGAGGGATTTATTTCCGGTACGATCAAATATGTAGATATCTTGTAATCCATCCATATTAAAATCAATATTCGAAATTTGAGGTGCATTTAACCCTCCGGTAAATGGCATCTTCAATGAGTCAGTTGAATTTGTTTTGAGAAATTTGACCGTATTGGAATAATAAAATTTAAAAGTTTGTGCTGAAATGCTTGAATGCAATGTAGATACAATAAGAAAAATAATTAATTTAATAAAGGTTGACATTACTTGAATTAATTTGTTCTGTAAATTTAAGGGTATAATTTGCGTGCACATCATAATAAAATCTTAATATGTCGGATATAGCTCTTTTGTATTCTCTATTCGAGAAACATCCGTTTGTTTCAACAGATACCCGCAAGATAACAAAAGGTTGCCTCTTTTTTGCATTAAAAGGTCCGAATTTTAATGGAAATGCTTTTGCTGAACAAGCATTGGCCCAAGGCGCCTCGTTTGTGGTAATCGATGAACCCGAATTTTTGGTCGACGACCGCTGCTTGTTGGTTGATGATGTATTAAGTCGGCTACAACAATTGGCAACCTACCACCGCGAACAACTGAAGATCCCGGTTATTGCCATTGTTGGGTCAAATGGTAAAACAACCACGAAGGAATTACTCACCAGTGTTCTATCACAAAAATTTAACGTGCTTGCCACACCCGGCAATTTTAATAACCATATTGGTTTGCCGCTTACATTACTTCAACTTAACCAAACCCATCAAATTGCGGTAATTGAAATGGGAGCTAACCATATTGGCGAAAATGCAGCATTATGCAGCATTGCGAAACCAACACATGGAATAGTAACCAATAATGGAAAAGACCATCTCGAAGGTTTTGGTAGTATGGAAGGTGTTGCCACTTCCAACAGCGAATTATATTATTATTTGTTGCATAACAATGGTTTGGCATTCGTAAATGCGAACGACGAATGGCTGATGCGGATGGCTGCACGACTGGTGACGAAAATTACATATGCTGCAAATGATGAAAAGAAAAATGCAGATGCAGATGTTACCGGAATAGCCAATGCACTTAGGCCGGAAATTAAGTTTACTTGCAACAACAGTACCATAGAAATAACCAGTAGTTTGAGCGGCGATTATAATTTCGATAATATTATGGCTGCAGTAAGCATCGGCAAACATTTTGGTTTGAATGAAGAAGAAATTAAAGCCGGAATTGAAAGTTACCACCCGTCCAATAACCGTTCTCAAGTAATTAATAAAACAAAGAACACCATTTATCTGGATGCTTACAATGCCAATCCAAGCAGCATGGAGGCTTCTATACGAAATTTTGCAGCGTTACCTTATGAAGGTAAAATAGCCATTGTGGGCGACATGTTTGAAATGGGAAGTTATGCAGCAGCGGAACATAAAAGTATGATAGCAATTTGTCATTCGCTTGCACTCGAACAGGTAATATTTGTTGGTGAAGAATTTAAAAAACAAGCAACCAAAGATGATATTGTTTTTGCTACAACCGATGAGGCAATTGTATTTATTAAAAATTGTAATTACTCAGGAAAACAAATATTTCTGAAGGGTTCACGTGGGATGAAATTGGAGTTAATTGCAGAAGCAATCTCTTAATTGGTAATTAAGTTTCTTTATAATAATCTTTTTGATAGTCGCCTTGGTTTTTCCTTTCGACTATACCTAAGGTTTTGCGATTAGGCAATCTTTATCATCAACACCACCGCATACGCTGTAATCCCTTCTTCTCTGCCAATAAAACCCATCGTTTCGTTGGTGGTAGCTTTTATCGAAATATCATCAATAGATATCCGGCATATATTTGCTATGGTTTCCCGCATTTGAACAGCATACTTCAAAATTTTAGGCGACTCCAAACAAACAGTAGAATCGATATTGCCTATTTTATATCCTTTTTCGGAAGCCAGTACCATTACTTTTTCTAGTAATATTTTGCTGTCAATTCCTTTAATTGAATTATCGGTATCAGGAAAATGTTTTCCAATATCGCCTAAAGCAAGCGCACCTAAAATCGCATCACAAATGGCATGCAACAAAACATCTGCATCCGAATGACCAAGCGATCCTTTGGTATGTTGGATTTTTATTCCACCAAGCCAGAATTCTCTGCCTTCTTTTAATTGGTGCACATCAAATCCAAATCCGATTCTCATGGTAAAAATTAATTTGCCGGCGGTGCAAACACACCACCCGGATTGTTGTTGTCTTCAGTTTGTTTGGTAAATGCTTCAAAATCGAAGGCAAGGGTAAAGCGTAAGGTATTATCCAATGGATTGCGTTGTTGGAATGAAAATAGGTAAGCAAAATCCAAACTAAATACATTGTATCGGATTCCCGCACCTACCGTAATATATTGGCGGTTTCCTTTATTTGGTGACTCATAAAAATATCCTGCACGCAAAGCAAATTGTTTGTCATACCAGTATTCTAATCCGGCGGCAATATTGATTTCCTGCAACTCTTCTTTCCAACCTCCGGGAGCATCCGAAAATGATTGAATCATTCCCTGTACCACCGGTACATCATTGTCTTCTCCAGCCAGAATTACTTTGTTGTTGTCACTGTCCAAACTATCCTGTCCATTAACATCCTGGTAATAAACAGGAGGAGTTGGTACCAGCAATTTGTTTAAATCGAGTGTTAAGGCAAGGGTGTTATACTTATCTAGTTCTATCTGACCGTAACCTCCTACACGCAAATTGGTAGGAATAAAATTTGCTCCTTCTGGCGAATAAGAATAATTGATTTTATTTCCAATATTGGTAATTGCAAATCCATAAGCGTAATTTATCTTGTATCCTTTGTAACGGGCTTTGTCGTGGTAGTAACCGGTAATATCACCGGCAATGGATTGTCCGGGACGAATGGTATTCGAAATATTGGTACCACCGGTTAAATTGGAGTAAATATAGCGCATGGCAATCCCAAGCGAAAATTGCTCCGATAATTTTCGAGCATAGGCCAAATCCAATGCCAGCTCACTTGGATTGTATGTACCAAGTGCATTGGCATTGATATCTGTAAATTGGATATCTCCTAGTGAAAAGTAACGCAATGACCCACCAAACGTAGATTTGTTGTTTATCTCTTTATAAACGGATAAATAGGATAATGAAACATCCGGTACCAACGATCGTAGCCACGGTGTATAAGAAATAGAAATACCACCTTTTTTTTCCATAAATGCAAGTTTGGAGGAATTCCAATGAATCGCATTCATATCGTTAGGCGTACAAACACCTGCATCACCCATAGCACCGGCTCGTGCATCCGGTGTAATCATTAAAAATGGTACTGCGGTGGTAATCGTATTCTGACGTCCATCCAACTCACTTGTGGTTAGTTGATTTCCCTGAGCAAAAACTGCAACTACACAAAATGCAGGCACCAATCCAATAAATAGTTTTGTTAACTTCATTAATTCTTTAAATCGTTCGCAATAAGAACGGCAAAAATAACATTTTATGGTGCATTCCCAACTAATTGAGTACGACAAGCTTTTGGAATTCTTCGACAGATTTGCCTTCTTCCGATTTCACTTTTACCTTATAAATATACACTCCTTTGCCGATTCCGTCTCCATATTCATCTTTTCCATCCCACGATATTTGGTCAAAATGACTACCCGAAGCCAACAATTCGGTTTGTAAAGTTTTAATCAGTTTTCCGCTTACTGTAAAAATTTGAACCGAAACTTTCAAATTCTGACCGGGTTTGTTGTGGTCGAAATGAAAGGTAGTATTGGTGGTAAATGGATTCGGATAATTTAATACATGCTGTAAAGCCATTTCAGCCGAACCTGCCACCACAAAATCAAGTACACTTTCATTGTAATTATTATATACATCCCAGGCAATAAGCTTAACAGAATTCTTTCCCAAAGGCATTCCTTTCATAGGATATCGTACTTCTCCTTGCTGGTAACTATCAATTTTAGCCCGGTAATAATCGTTCATGGAGGTAGTGGTGGTATTGTCGTTGTTTAATGTGAGACCAAGCTCTCTGCCAATTCCAACCCCTGTGATATTAATACCGGTATAATCTTTCAACTTGGCAATAAACATCGGGTTTTCGTCTGTTAATCCTCCAAATACAAATTTTTCATCGTTCATAAACAAACTTATTTCCGGACCAATCTGGTCAACTCCCGCTGAATCCGCGGTTCCTCCTACTAAAATTTTATTATCGTAACCGTGGGCATCGATGCTCCCATTCTCTGCATAATAACTGATTCTACCGGTGCCAATCTGATAACTAATATCTTTTGGTACAATAAAGCTGAACGAAAAAGTGCCATTCAAAACGGTTGCACTTCCTCTGTATATGACATTATTCTGCATGTTAAAATTAAAAGGCGAACTAAATTCCGGATTGTTGGCAATGGTTTGGTATGTTGCCGTTTTATCAAATACTGTTGGATAAACTTTACCACTGAAACCGGTTAAAATATTTCCCGCCAAATCGGTTACCCTACCTGAAATAGTAACTTTAGAGAATGCCTTGAGCGTGTCGGTATAGGAGGCAATCGGAATATTATCAATTGCAGCCGTATATACTCTTTTTTCAGGATACGCCAACATCATCGATGGGTCGCCAAGTAAGGTGAAATTTCGGGTATTATCCGACAATACATCGTTTTTTGTTTTACGCATGATTTCACCAACCAATAACCTGTTGTATGCACTAACCGAATCCAATCCGGCATATTTATAAAATGCAATATTTAAACTGTTGTTGTTTCCCGCATCAACCAATCGTACCGTAGTACATAATCCTATCCCACCACCGTTTTCATTTAACAAAACATATTCTCCTGCCGAAAAACGTGCCGGATCATCAAACCTGCTAAATTCACAAGTTGCCGTAAAAAACAAGGGTAACTTTCCTCCATTGGTCCAATTTTGAACATCGCTTGTATTTAAAATTCGCTCGGCTGCAAGTCCTACTTCTCCACCATGTCCGGTATAATTAAATACCATACATCCACGCTCAACCGATCTTACAATTTCTTCTTGTGCACTTGGATTTCGTGCTCCTCCGGCGGTTGTAACTTCTTTAAATGCGTCGATATAAATTTTCTGAACATTATAATTTTTAAAATTAGCCCTCGCATTTTCGGCAAGTCCATCTGCTTGGCTCTGGTGCAAATTTCCATCTTCATCATCGGCAACAAATGTTAGCCGGTTTTTCCAGTCACTTCTGTCAGGATTAATAGAATAATTAATTATTTTATTGATCATAACCCTGGCATTATCGGCATTGGTAGCAGGTAATCTGCCAATTCCGATATCCAGTTTTTCCCAACTATTCATGTTGCCTTCATTGTCGTCGAGCAATCCAAAATAATCGTCGGAACAATAGCTTCCAACCGGATCAAAGCTATTGTAACTTTCAAAAGTTGGGATATAATTGGTATTAATTGCTACCCTTGATTTGTAGTCGTAGGAGGCTCTTCCAACGAGCAACAAATATTTAGGCATTTCGGCAGGTACTGTAGCTTTTTTATAAAACATACGCATCATATCGCGAATAGCACTGATATCCTGCATGCCCGATGAAAATTCATTGTAAACTTGGTTGATGGTAACCACATTTACGGTTAATCCCTGACTCCTTCTCAATTCCGCCAGACGGTTGGCATCAAACAAAAAGTTCGGATGGGTAACAATAAATAAATCGGCAAAAGGCATTCCATGGATATTTTGGTTGCTTATTTTGGTATCGGTTTCCGGCGTAAAATAGCTGCTTCCATCAAATGCAATAAACTCACGCAGGGTATCGGTTGCAGCAACAAAACTATTGGTGTTTGCAGTAAATATGGTGGGTAATTGAATAGCTTGGTATGGTTTGGTTACATCCCAAATTTGGGTTGTAGCATTTGAAACCAAATTGAATTGGGTAATTTTTCCGGCTCCCAAACTGTTTTTATCTTTCAGAAGCAGTTGGGGTTTAGTAAGGTTAAGGTAATTGCGAGATTGTAACTCGAAATAATCTAACCAACCCAATGCACCCGGAGCTGGTTGGTTATAGCGATAGTTAACCTGGATAATATTGGTACCTGTTGTAAAAGTTCCACTGCTTAATTTTTCGTCGGCATACCGGTATTCGAAATTTGAACTTGCCGCAGGCACTTGTTGGCTAAAAATATAATTGTTATTAATTCTTACATCATAGGTTGATGGTGTAAATGCCCGGGCAATAACAGAAGACCGAAAAAATACCGGTATGGTTCCATTTGCATTCTCCAAATTGGCCTGAAAGGTTTGGTTTAATTCCCTCGAAAATTCTTCGCCAAACCACCTTCTACCGCTTCTAATTAAATTAATATTGTCCATTTCATGCACATATAGAAAATCATAGTGCCCATCGTTGGTTTGATTCGGCGTAAGTGCCGCCGCTGTAACTATTCTTTTGCCATTGTTACCTCCAAAGGTGATAAAATAAACGGTGGCATCTGAATAGTAATTGTTTTGGTGGATATAGGTACCGCTTCCTGCATCATAACTCCATACATCTTGTTGCGATTTACCATAAAACAATACTTCATCTTCTTCGTCAAATTTGCCATCCGATTCCCCTTTTACCTGTATCGGGTTTTCCCATAAATCATCCATTCTTTCATTGGCATTTGGGGTGGTAATGGTTCCGGGACCATTGCCATAAATTTTGATGGTTCTTGGATCAATTTCGTCGGGATTAATTCCCATTGCTTTTAGATAAGATTTGGTGATGCGATGTATGCCGGTGTTTTTTACATATAGCCTGTACCAATCGCCATTTGCCAGCACAGATTGGGCTGCAAAACCCGCCTTCCCAAACTGAACCGGGTTACTATTACCCGATGATTGAATTACCAAATCAAAGTTCTCCAGCTTTTCAATCCTACCATTCGAATTTCTAAAAGGAAGAATTTTGATTGCCAAATGCGGAATTTTCTTTTCATACACCACATGAAATTCAAGCTCCGGAATGCTGTTTTTTATCGAAGTTGCATTTTGAAGGGCCCCGTTATGGATGGTGGTATATTGAGCGTTTTCAATAGCAACTTGAACGTTCTTGTTGCCATTTAATCGGATAAAACCGGTATATAAAGGCAATTGGTTATCATTGAGAATGGCATTTTTTTCGTTGGTAAAAACCGGATAAACAACCCCATTGATTTTTCGGTTTGCCTCTGTAGACCAGCTTAATGTAATTTTTTGGCGTTGGGTTTGGGCGATTAATGGTTTAATAACCATTACGGAACTTAACAATAACAAGGATTTTGTTAATTTTAAGAATAATTTTTGCATAAAAACGGCTAAAATATTTATTATTGAAAGTTGTGAAACCACGAAAATAACGTGATTCTGTTAAACTTTATTGCAATGATTTTTAAAGTTCATGTTACACAACAACTAGGAGAGGTACGCAATAATTTGTAAATGAAAAATAAAATAGCTATTTTAGTAAATTGAAAATAGTTGTTTAAAAGAAGAAAAATGAGATTATCCTGTTCTGTTTTATACAGAAAAGTATGTGTTACGATATTGTGTATGATAAGCATAACCGAGGTTTTTGCCCAAGACCCTCAGTTTTCGCAGTTTTATGCCAATCCGATATATACGAATCCCGCATTTGCAGGTAGCTCAAGAGTAGGTCGCGGTGTAATTAACTACCGTAGCCAATGGCCCGGTATTTCAGGTACCTTCCGAACTTTTTCGGTTTCTTATGATGAACATTATGATGCGATAAATGGTGGTCTTGGATTTAGCATAACAGGAGATGAAGCAGGAGTTGGTACGATGCGTACGTTTTCAGGAAATGCCATGTATTCGTATCAGATAATTATCAGTAAAAAGGTAACCATTAGAGCGGCCTTGCAAGGTGGATATTTCCAGAAATCAGTTGATTTTAATAAGCTTAGCTTTTATGATCAGATTGTAAAAGGTCAGGGAATTGTTTACCCAACACAGGAATTGCCTCCTGCAAATCCAATTTATTATTACAATGTTTCAGCCGGAATGGTAGTATATACCAATAATTTTTATGGAGGATTTGCGGTTCATAATATGAATGAGCCAATTGTTTCATTTTATCCGAATGCAGAAAACAAAAACCAGTCAGAAGCCATCATGCATTTACAAAAAAGGTATACAGGTCATGCCGGTGGAGTGATTCCTTTAACCCGTTCCAGAGATGCAAGCAAAGCATCCAACCTTTGGCCAAATGTATTGTATATGCAGCAAGGCTCAGCTACCCAGCTAAACCTTGGTATGTATTACAACCACGGTGCTTTAATCGGAGGAATGTACTTTCGTCAGAATGCCAGTTATAACTCGGATGCAATAATTTTACTTGCGGGATTTCGTTTAGAAAAGATGAGGTTTGGATTTTCCTATGATGCTACCGTTTCAGATGCAAGGCCGGGTGCCCGTCAGTCATACGAAATTTCTATAGCGTTTGAATTGGGCAAAAGAACGCATAAGAAAACTTTCCGAAATATAAGATGTCCGGAATTTTAAGAAAATGAATTAACTTTTAAAGAAATTAATTAACTTCGGAGGATGATATTAAAAACTAGATTTTGGATGCTACTTTTAAGCGCTTTATCGGCTTTGGTTGTGCATGCCCAGGATCCACAGTTTTCTCAGTTTTATGCCAACCCTTTATATACGAATCCGGCGTTTGCAGGAACTACCCGGGGGATTCGTATTACCATGCTGGCCCGCAACCAATATACCTCTCTTCAGAATAATTATAAAACAGCCAGTGTATCAGTTGATGCCAATATTAGTGCCCTCAATGGAGGATTAGGTATGATGGCATTAACGGATGTGGCAGGAGATGGATTTTTAACAAATAATGTTTTCAGTGGCATTTATTCATATCATTTACAGGTTTCCCGTAACCTCTCCATGAGAGCGGGATTGCAAGCAAGTGTGGTACAGAAAACCTATGATTTCTCAAAATTTCAATTCGGGGATCAAATCGACGACCGACTAGGTTTTGTGAAACCTACAGGCGAAAGAAAAGGAATGGATAACCGGGTTTTTCCTAATTTCTCAACCGGGTTTTTATTTTATACTGACCAGATTTATGGGGGGGCAGCAGTGCACAATATTGTAGAACCCAATCAATCATTTTACTTTGAAAACAGTGGTGAGGATCAGTTTAAATTACCCAGAAGATATACGCTGCATGCCGGTGGTATCATATATTTAACAAGCCAAAGAAGAGAGGATGAAAGAATTTATATTTCACCTAATATCTTGTATATGCAACAACGTAATTTTAACCAGATGAACTTGGGTTTTTATGTTAAACGCAATAACTTAATAGTTGGGGGTTGGTTGCGTCAGACTTCACAAAATACAGATGCCATAATTGCACTTATAGGATTTAAATTCAACAGATTACGTATTGGTTACAGTTTCGACGCTACCGTTTCGGGAGCAAGAAGTGCAACCACCGGTTCTCACGAAATTTCGCTGGCTGCCGAATTAAGGTCGCCACGCAACACTTCGGGAAGAAGAGCCCCCAAGCAAATGCGATGTCCTGAATTTTAAACCGGCGGTGGAAATAAACAATATTTTACTATATATTTGAAAATTCTAACTTTTAAACAAATGATAAAACAAGTTTCAAAATGGATGTCTTTTGCAGCTTTATGTTATTTGATGATAGCTTTCTCGGCTTGTAACAAGCATAAAGGATCATCAACAACAGGCTGGAAGTACAACGACCCAAAATGGGGCGGTTTTGAACGCGCTAAATTCAAGGAACAGGAAACCGGTCCCGGTCTCGTGTTTATTGAAGGTGGAACTGCCATCATCGGTCAACAAGAACAAGATTTATTGTATGATCACAATAACTTGAAACGTCGTATGACTGTTCCTAGTTTCTACATGGATGAAACGGAAGTTACGAATTTCCAATATCTAGAATATTTATACTGGTTATTGCGTGTGCATGTAAGTAACCCGGTAGTATATAAAACTGCTTTACCTGATACACTTGTATGGCGCGATAAATTATCCTACAACGAACCAATGGTTAATTATTACCTGCGTTATCCTGCATACCGTGAATATCCTGTTGTAGGAGTTAGCTGGTTACAAGCAAATGCATACGCACAATGGAGAACCGACAGGGTTAACGAAATGATTATGGCCAGAGAAGGTTTAATTAACCTTGACGTGCAAAAATCTTCCGACGACAACAACTTTAATACAGAAGCTTATTTATTGGGATTATATACACCAAGTGTTAAGAAAGAATTAAAGGATTACTCACCGGGTGGAAAAACCCGTGGTGTAAGAATGGAAGATGGTATTTTATTACCTGAATACCGTTTGCCAACCGAAACAGAATGGGAATATGCAGCATATGGATATAGCTCGGCTGATTACAATGAAAATATAGACGTTCGCAGAATTTATCCTTGGGATGGTTTAACCTTACGCCGCAGCGATTCGGAAAAAATCCGTGGAAGAATGTATGCCAACTACCAAAAAAGAAGTGGTGATTTAGCAGGTGTTGCCGGACGATTAAACGATGGTTCATTCTATACTGCTGAAGTAAAAGATAAATTCTTCTTACCGAACGATTTTGGATTGTACCATATGGCCGGTAATGTTAGCGAGTGGGTAATGGATGTTTACCGTCCTTTGTCTATGGAAGATATGTCGGACAATGCATCTTTCCGTGGTAACGTTTACAAAACCAAAGAAACAGATGCGGATGGATTAGTTTCTGAAAAAGATAGCTTAGGTCGCTTGAAATACAGAGATGTTACCGAAGCAGAAAATGCAAAACGCAGAAACTATAAAAAAGCAAACAATATTGGCTATAAAGATGAATTGGATTATACCGAATTGGAACAAAAGTATGATTACGGTGTAAGTTCATTGGTCGACAATACAGCTCGCGTATACAAAGGTGGATCGTGGAGAGACCGCGGATATTATTTACATCCGGGAACACGCAGATTCCTTGATCAGGATCTAGCTACCTCAACCATTGGTTTCCGTTGTGTAATGGATCGTTTAGGAGACAGCAACAAGAGCAAATAAGCTTGTTTAATAAGATAGTAAAGAACCCTGCCCACAAGGCGGGGTTTTTTTATGAAGTGATGAGGATTGAATGATTGGATGTTGATGAGCCGTAAGGCGAATCAATCCCGCTAGATAAAAACAAGGAGGTACGACGTAGTTTTTACTTGCGGGAATGGATGATAGGATGATAGGATGATTGAATGATAAGATGCTTATCTCGCGGTAAAAAAACCATCTCTCGAAACAATAACCGTGGATTTGTTTCCATCTGATTTTAAATCAATTTCATAGAGGGATGGGAAGCCGGTCTTCTCAATAATAAAAGAATGTTGGATATGGTATTTGCCATATTGTGTTTCAAGGGCTTTTGTAACCGGTTCAGGTAATTGAACCGGATCAATTGGTTTATCGGTTTCGATTAGTTTGCCTGATACATTATAATAGGCAGTCATCTTTGTTTTATTGGCCACAAATTGAACCTTAAATTCTTTTCCCTTAATTTCTGTATTGCTCCATTTTGTTTTCGTGGCACCCGGAAAGTCAGACTTAAAAATAGTAATAATATTTTCGGGTGTTGTTTGTGCCTGGATTGCGACAGACATCAATAGTATGACCAGAATTAGCAGGAGTTGTTTAATTGAAGATGGTTTGGTTATAAACACGCAGTTTTGGTTTGGTTTGGTTAGTGTTGCGATAATTACGATACAAATATCTGAAATTAATTTCATTTAACAACCTTAAAAATGCGAAAATCTAGGATAAGCGACATTTAATGTGATATAAATCAACTTATATTAATATAGGCAATTTCATGAGCATTATGAAATGAATGAGTCATAATTAAGAAAAATTTGACTTTTTCATGTGAATCGTATGATAGATTCAAAATTAGTGCAAATGAAAAAGGGGCTGAAACCGGACATGGTCTCAACCCCTTTATTTTGTTGTGGGCCCACCTGGGATCGAACCAGGCACCCCCTGATTATGAGTCAGATGCTCTAACCGAATGAGCTATAGGCCCTTTGGATATTACTCCAAATATTTTCCGAACCTTACAACCTAAGCTGCTCTAACCGTCCCGATAATTATCGGGAGAGCTATAGGCCCTTTGGATATTACTCCAAATATTTTAAAGCTTGCAACTTTAGTTGATCTATACTTCCTGATAATTATCGAGAGAACCACAGACCCTAAAATGGGGTGCAAACATATAATTATTCATACGTTTTTACAAACAGAATTACGATACAAGTTGATTTATTCATAGAATGTGTTAATTAATTTTATTTCGAAACTAAAAATTAGAATACCCAAGTATTGTAAAACTATTCATTTCAAAAGAATCAATACATGTTTATTGTTGATCTTTAAAGTTAATGACAGAATTAATCCATTAATATTGACGTAACCTTTGGTAATTTCAGTTATAGATACACCAAGCCATGCAGGTTAAAAAACTGAATAGTATGATGTCGCTTAAAATAATTTGCACAATCGAATCATATGTAATAACTTTGTAATTACATACTAAAACATATGGACATTTCATTAATTTCAATAGGCAACTCTAAAGGCATCCGACTATCGAAGACTTTGATTGAAAAATACAATATTCAAGACAAAATTGAATTAATTCTTAAAGAGGATTATATCATTTTAAAACCGAAATCTATAGCGCGCGAAGGATGGGAAAAATCATTCAGTAAAATGCATGAGAATGGAGATGACAAGCTACTTGTTTCAGATGTGTTTAAAGACGAAGACTTCGAAGAATGGAAATAAAGCAATATCAAATTGTTTTGGTAAATCTAGACCCGACAATTGGCAGTGAAATGAAGAAGACACGTCCATGTGTTATCATTTCTCCGGATGAAATGAATAAGTACTTGCATACAATAGTGATTGCCCCTATGACAAGTATTTCAAAAGGTTATCCTACTCGGGTTCCGGTTAAACATAATAAAACAAAAGGCTGGGTTGTTCTTGATCAAATCAGAACAATTGATAGACAACGAATAGTTAAAATACTAGACGAATTAACTGAAAAAGAAATTATTAATATTAAAGCAACTATACATGAAACATACGTTGCCTGATGTGGTACATTTAACTGTAAATCGGAGCAAAAATCAGCATTTGTATCAGTAAATGTGGTTCTTCATTTTAAAAGTTTATCAGACTGCCTGCAGTTAAAAACTCCACACCACCCTCGCATCCAAAAAATGCGCATGTTCAGCATGGGCTTTAAAATTAATCCCAAGTCCAAGGTGATTGTTCGTTCGGTAAATTAATCCGTATCGCTGGTAAAAAGATGGATAATCCGGATTGTTTGTATACCAATAATATCCCAATTGCTGGCTGAATAAAAATTGTCCCAGTATAAATTCGTTACCACCTAGTAAACCGCCAAAACGTCCATCGTAGGCTAATTTGCTTTGTTGTTTTAATATTTCTTCAGCAGCCAAATCATGATGCCACTCTATTCCGGCAACGAGGGCATTAATTCCGCTTACTTGTTTGCTGATGCCGGCACCTATACCATAAATAAGGTATTTTGTCTTCTCTCCATTTGCTGCGTTTCTTCCGGATAGCAATGCATATACTTCTTTTCGGATGGGTATTTTGCTGTAATCTTTTTTTATTTTTTCGCGACGCGGAATTTCTGTATTGGTAAGCGCATAATCTAAGCCAACTCTAATTGTTGGCCAGTCGATTCCTTTGTTTGGATCGCTAATACCTCCGTTAGATAGGTGATAGAAATTTGCGGCAGTTGAAAAATTTAAGCGCGACGTGATTTTTAAATTTATTCCTCCCGAGATTCCAAGAAACCCTGTAATAGGTAAACTATAACTTTGGTTGTTTGGATTGGTTACCGGGTCGTAAGGATTGCTGAGATACGACAATCCTAAACTCCCTCTTAGTGCAAATTGAAGTTGCTTATAAATGCGAAAGGAAGGTTCGATGAAGTAGGAAGGCGTGATTCCGTAACCAAGATATTCGTTATCAAAGTTGAAGTAGGAAACCGACAAACCCATACGCGGATAACAATTGCAAGTATTCCATGTTTTCTCATCAATTAATTGCCAAATCCAATCCACCGAAACACCTCGAGGACGTGCACCTTCTGTTTTTTGAACCTGTGGCGAATGCACAAAAATATAACCATAATACGCAGAAAGGCCAATACTATTGATTGGCTTTTGTGCGTATGTTATGGTTGAGAAAATTACCATAGCGTATAGAAGTATCAAACGCATTTGGCAATTTCTAACTATCCTTGCTAAAATCCCATTAAATTAAATGCTCTTTCGTTAATAATTAAAACTTCGAAGGCATATACATTTAATTTTTGATGAGTTTTTTGTGTACTATATTTTTGTTTTGTTGATTGTATAGTGCAAGTATAAATGAGTTTCCAAAGAAGGCGGAAGTTTCGAATGACTTATTTTCATGTGCCAGAATAGATTCGGTTAAAACAACTCTGCCAAACAAATCATACAGTACAACGTGATAGGTATCCTTTCCCGGATTATTCAATTGCAACAGATTATCCATTGGATTCACGATTTCTATTTCCGTTGTTTCATTGGCAATTACAGGACTGGTAAGCATGGCAGAGACCAAATATTGCATGGTTTTACTCTCCGGATTATAAGTGGCAACATAAGTTCCTTTGTCCTTGGCATACCAATAATAATCCAAAATATATTCATCTACATCAAAGTCCGGGAGCGGGCTATAGGGTTGATTCCCTGTTTTTCCTTCCACCCTGGCTATATTATTAATTTCCGTTTTAATTCTTAAGGCATTGTATTCCATCATCGGAAGTTTTAATAATCCCCAAGAATCTGCTTGAGAGTTTGTTATTGTTTTAAAATTAATCCGAATAGAATCGTAGGCAGGCATGTTTAATTTTACCCCTGAATGAATGAGTATTTTTACAACGGAATCTCGAATTTCATGGTTATAACCAAATGGGATGTTAAAAATTTTCAGCTTTTCATAGGTAATAATATCAAAGTCAGCCAACGGCATCACTTGATAAATAACGGTATCCGTACGAAGTATATATTCAAAAGTATCTGTACCATTCACCTTAACCAGATTGGCTTCATTTCCGTTTCCGGTTAGTTGCATGTTGGTAATTTGAAATTCAAAAGGGCTTTGGTTTTTTAGGGTATTAAAAGCCCAGATTTTGTCTGTACCTGGTGTTCCGGGATCAATTATGGTTGATTTATCCGATGACATGCGGTAAGTACCCGTCGCAAATATATCATTTGGTTCTAACTGGATTTGAGCAATGGCAGCTGTTGAACAGCATGTGATAATCAATAAAATTCGAAGGCATGTAGTTTTCATAACAGTTTTTTCGTTGGTTATTCATATAACACAAACAGGTAACAACTTGCATTATTTACCCACGTTATCGCGAGCATCATGCTCGTGAAAGCTTAAGTATCTATTCCCCCCGTTCTCGCGAGCATCATGCTCGTGAAAGATTAAGTATCTATTCACTGAAGAATAGTTCAATTACTTTTACATTAAAAAGCCTTGGTTCAAGTCTGATTCATTCAACGCCATTAAAACCGATTAAGTTCAGCCAGTACGGATATTCCACCCCGTTCTCGCGAGCATCATGCTCGTGAAATTAAATTTACCCATTCTTGCAAGCATCATGTTCGTAAAAGTTTCTGTATCTATTCATTGAAAAAATAATTAATTTGCAAATACATTTTAACTGCCTAGAAACATGTCAGAGTTTTTAAAAATCGAAAACGATAAAACGTATTTTATCACATTTACAATTGTTGATTGGATTGATTTGTTTACCCGAAATGATTACGTAGATATTTTGGTAAATAGCATCAAGTTTTGTCAAAAGGAAAAAGGTTTAAAAATTTACGCTTATTGTATCATGCCAAGCCATGTACATATGATTGCGGCAGCTGAAAAAGGCTCTTTAGGTGATATCTTGCGTGATTTGAAGGGATTCACTTCACGAAAATTGATTCATGAAATTAAGGAAAATCCGCATGAAAGCAGAAAAACCTGGTTGCTTGAATCTTTTGATAAAGCGGCACTAAAAAATGCGCCAAAACAACTATACCAAGTTTGGCAGCATAGTAATTTCCCGGTTGAATTGTATTCAATGAAATTTATTGACCAAAAGGAAAAGTATATTCATAGGAATCCGGTTGAAGCAGGCTTGGTTAGTCATCCGCAACATTACCGATTAAGTTCAGCCTGTATGGATAGTCCAATCAAAGTACTTGACATCCGTTAGGTAGAAGAGTATTGGTTCACGAGCATGATGCTCGCGAGAACGGAGGGGAATCCGGTTGAAGCAGGCTTGGTAAGTCATCCGCAACATTACCGATTAATTTCAACGAGAATGGATAGTCCAATCAAAGTGCTTGACATCCGTTTGGTAGAAGAGTATTGGTTCACGAGCATGATGCTCGCGAGAACAGAGAACACGAGCATGGTGCGCGCCTGAATAGGTATCCCAAGCTAAAACTTATAGTATAGAGCAACTTCCCACCGTTCTCGCGAGCATCATGCTCGTGAAAGATTAAGTATTTATTCACTGAAAAATAGTTCAATTACTTTTACATTAAAAAGCCTTGGTTCATGTCTGATTCATTCAACGCCATTAAAATCGATTAAGTTCAGCCAGTATGGATAGTCCAATCAAAGTACTTGACATCCGTTAGGTAGAAGAGTATTGGTTCACGAGCATCATGCTCGTGAAAGATTAAGTATCTATTCACTGAAAAATAGTTCAATTACTTTTACATTAGAAAGCCTTGGTTCAAGTCTGATTCATTCAACGCCATTAAAATCGATTAAGTTCAGCCAGTATGGATAGTCCAATCAAAGTGTTTGACATCCGTTAGGTAGAAGAGTATTGGTTCACGAGCATGATGCTCGCGAGAACAGAGAACACGAGCATGGTGCGCGCCTGAATAGGTATCCCAAGCTAAAACTTATAGTATAGAGCAACTTCCCACCGTTCTCGCGAGCATCATGCTCGTGAAAGATTAGGTATCTATTTACTGAAAAATAGTTCATTTGCTTTTACATTAAACTGCCTAGGTTCTTGTCTGATTCATTCAACGCCATTAAAATCGATTAAGTTCAGCCAGTATGGATAGTCCAATCAAAGTGTTTGACATCCGTTTGGTAGAAGAGTATTGGTTCACGAGCATGATGCTCGCGAGAACGGAGAACACGAGCATGATGCTCGCGAGAACAGAGAACACGAGCATGATGTGCGCGTGAAAAGGTATCCCAAGTTAAAATTTATAATACAACGCAACCTCTCCGGTGATGTTAATTTGTTGAAAGTTGTTATATAAGGCATATCCTGTCATTAAGTTTAATCCGATTTTTTTAACGATTACAATTTCTAGTCCAAACCCTAAACCGTTGTTCATATAGCTTTCGGTTTGCTGTTCCATTTGTTGTTTATCCGGAAAATTTGGGTCGTAAATAGAAACAAGTTGTGAATTATAGTAATAGTGGTTGGCTTGGTAAAGAAAGAAATTTGTAACCTTGCTTTCACTTAACATATATAAAAAGGTTAGTCCAACACTATACCGTGTTATATCTTGGTTCTTGTAAGGTGCAAAGTTTACTTGTGCTCCGAATTTTTTAGGGATATATCGAAACGATAGCCCATAACCGGTTGCAAATCCTGCACCTGCACCGATACCAAATTTATATTTTGCATCGGCAGTTTCGACGATGTTATTTTGGGCGTATAAATGGTTTTCGTTTAATCCGAAAACGATCATACAACCTAGCAACCATACCCATTTTATATTCAAAATAATTAGATTTTTGTTAAGAAATATTAGATAGTAAGTAGTAAAAAATCATTATGTAAAGCTGCGGAAGAACCAGCTATTTACTTTACACAATTGGCAATTAGTGTTGTATTATTTACGGATTTAATTACAGCAATCTATATTGCGGCGAAGGATTAAATTTGCCAATAAATTGTCCACCCTATTTTACCCGTTCTCGCGAGCATCATGCTCGTGAAAGCTTAAGTATCTATTCACTGAAGAATTGTTCATTTGCTTTTACATTAAACTGTCTTGGTTCATGTCTGATTCATTCAACGCCATTATAATCGATTAAGTTCAGCTAGTATGGTTAGACCAATCAAAGTGCTTGACATCCGTTTGGTAGAAGAGTATTGGTTCACGAGCATGATGCTCGCGAGAACGGAGAGAATAACCAAAATCAATTTCATGGAATGTTTAAATTAAAAATATAAAATTATTGTACTTGGAGAGGATATTGCTTTTGTGAAAAGTTCCGAATTGCAACATGTTAAATCTTACACAAAAGCAAAATTGAATTGTATGATTCACATGTTTATAAAGCAAGTTGAATCCAAAATAGGCAAAATGGAGATTCAAACTATTTAGAATATTGGTACTAAATTGCTCCCCGATAAATGACAAAAATAAATACCATTCTCTTTGATTTGGGTGGCGTGATTTTAAATCTCGATCAAACCAAAACGCTCCATGCTTTTAAGAAATTAGGTGCCGACCTAGATCAAATCAATCTTTAGTCGACTTTGTTTACCGACTATGAAACCGGAAAATTATCTTCGGATGAATTTCGAAAAAAAGTAATGTCCTATATTCAAGCACCAACCCATGAGAGCTTGATTGACGATGCTTGGAACGCCATGTTGTTGGATTTACCGATAGAAAGGATAAACGTTATTGAAACAGTAAAGAAATCTTTTCGTGTAGGACTGGTAAGTAATACAAACGAAATTCATATCCGGTATTTTCGAAAGTATTTATCTGATTCGGGTTTACTGGAAAGGTGGGATAATTTATTCGACCACCAAATATTATCCTACGAGATCGGGCATCGTAAACCGGATTTATCGTATTATGAATTTGCGGTTAATCGATTCGAAACAACTCCGCAGCAATGCATATTTATAGACGATAACCATTCAAATATCAAGGAAGCTTCTGCTTTTGGAATGCATACCATCCATGCTTTACAACCTATCGGAACGCATACTTTGGAGGAGTTACGTAATTACGTAGTTACGTAACTACGTAATTACGCAATTCATCATTCCTCTTAATGCGCTTCAAGCCAATTCATACCAATTCCTACTTCCGCCAAAACCGGAACATTTAATGGCATGGCACTTTCCATTCCTTTTTTTACAAGTTCTTTCATATGATCAACTTCATCATGGGGCACGTCGAACAATAATTCATCGTGCACTTGTAAAATCATCCGTGATTTCAAACTTGTTTGTTGTGCCATTTCTGCATGTATTTTAATCATGGCAACTTTTATCATGTCTGCAGCACTTCCTTGGATAGGAGCATTGATAGCATTGCGTTCGGCAAAACCACGAACAGTAAAGTTTTTCGAATCAATATCTCTTAAATACCTTCTTCTTCCAAGCAAGGTTTCAACATAACCATGGTCTTGAGCAAAGTGAATGGTGTCCTGCATGTATTGTTTGATCTGCGGGTATTCTTTAAAATAAGATTCTATAATGGCTGCGGCTTCCTTTCTCGGGATTCCCAATCCTTGCGACAAACCAAATGCCGATTGTCCGTATATAATGCCAAAATTTACGGCTTTTGCATTCCTTCGTTCCTGAGAAGTTACCTCTTCCAAAGGTTTATTATAAACTTTGGCTGCAGTTGCCGCATGGATATCCAAACCTTGTTTAAATGCTTCGATCATATTTTCTTCTTTTGCGATAGAAGCTATAATGCGCAATTCAATTTGCGAATAATCAGCACTCAGCAAAACATAGTCGGCATTACGTGGAATAAAGGCTTTACGAATTTCTTTTCCCCTATCTGTTCTGATTGGAATATTTTGCAAGTTTGGATTGGTTGAACTTAATCGTCCGGTAGCCGCTACAGCTTGGTTAAAGGAAGTATGAACCCTTCCGGTTTTAGGATGTATAAGCAAAGGTAGCGTATCGACATAAGTTGATTTTAACTTTTGCAATTCACGCACTTCCATGATGCATTTTGCAATTTCATGTTCGCTTAATCCTTGCAACACATCTTCGCCGGTTTGGTATTGGCCGGTTTTGGTCTTTTTTGCTTTCGGATCCAGTTTCAGGTGTTCAAACAAAACATCACCCAATTGTTTTGGCGATGCGATATTAAACCGCAAACCGGCAAGTTCATAAATACGTTTTTCAACGTTGGTTATTTCTTCACCTAGTTGCAAACTATATTCATTTAAAAACTCCTTATTAATGGTAATCCCTTCTCTTTCCATGCTACACAACACATTTACAAGTGGAATTTCTACGTCATTAAATAATTTTACGGAATTATTTTCTTCCAACATGGGTGCAAATTTTTGCTTCAATTGAAACGTTATATCAGCATCTTCTGCGGCATATTCTTTCACTTTTTCGATATCAATATCCCGCATATTCAATTGGTTTTTCCCTTTCTTACCAATTAAAGTGGTTATCGAAACCGGCTCGTAGTTTAAGTAGATACCTGAAATATAATCCATATTATGCCGCAAATCTGCGTCAATCAAGTAATGTGCCAGCATGGTGTCAAACCATTTACCCTTAATGTTAATTCCGTAGTTTGTAAGGACACTTAAATCATATTTAAAATTTTGAGCAATTTTAAGGATATCCGGATTTTCGAAAAACGGCAAAAATAATTTTAAAATTTGTAAGGTTTGTTCTTGATCAGCCGGACAAGGAACATAATATCCTTCTCCTGATTTAAACGAAAAGGATAATCCTACAATCTCCGCACTTAGTTCGTCAAGGCCGGTTGTTTCAGTATCAAAGCAAACTTCTTTTTGTTGTAACAATAAGGCGCACAGTTCTTCTATCTTTTCCGGTGTATCGGTTAAAAAATAAGTGTGAGGTGTGTTTTCTATATTTCGCAATGGTTCGGAGGGTTTCGATTCCTCTTGTTCAACAATTGTAATAGGAGAAGCAGCAGCACTTCCCTGATTAAACAAATCGAATGCACTTGCATCGGTTGCAACAAACTTTTGTATAGGAGTTGTATTACCGGCAGCGTTTGTTTCGCCAAACAACCTTCTTTGCATGGTTTTAAACTCCAATTCTGTAAATAATTTTTCACAGGCTTCTTTATTGGGCGGTTCCAAAATTAATTTGTCGAGTTCAAGTTCAATCGGTACATCCAAATCAATGGTGGCAAGGCGTTTCGACAATAAGGCATCTTCGCGGTGATTTTCTATATTTTCCTTTTGTTTGCCTTTTAATTCGTGTGTATTTGCCAGTAAATTTTCAACTGAACCGTATTTCTGTACCAATAATTTTGCTGTTTTTTCCCCAACACCTTTTACACCCGGAATATTATCTACGGCATCGCCCATTAGTCCGAGAATATCGATTACTTGTTTAACATCGGATATTTCCCAACGTTTCAATACTTCCGGTATTCCCATTATTTCAATTTCATTTCCAAGTCGAGCTGGTTTATAAATAAAAATATGTTCACTTACCAGTTGTCCGAAATCTTTATCCGGAGTCATCATAAAAACATCCAGTCCTTGTTTCTCCGCTTTTTTGGCAAGTGTACCGATGATATCATCTGCCTCAAATCCATCCATGATAAGAACCGGAATATTTAAGGCATGTGTCATTTCAATGATATACGGCATCGCCCGAACAATATCTTCCGGTGTTTCCTCGCGGTGGGCTTTGTAATCCGCAAACTCAATATGACGGGCTGTTGGAGCAGAAGTATCAAAGGCTACACCAATATGGGTAGGTTTTTCCTTTCTAAGTACATCAAGTAAGGTATTGGTATATCCAAAAATTGCGGAAGTATTAAAACCATATGAGGTTATTCTTGGATTTTGATTAAAAGCAAAATAGGCGCGATAAACCAAAGCCATGCCATCCAATAAAAATAATTTGTTGTCCTGAGCCATAAGTCTCAAATGTAACCAGATGGAACGTAATTTCGCAATTACGTAATTACGTATTTACGTAATAACATTTAAAGGTCCCAAATCGTCCGGTTTATCCGCATATATTTTTTAAGATTCATAAAAAATGCAAGGATAAGGTAGATAATAACCGGTGAACCCATAGTGATAAACGAGGTATAGATAAAATATAAACGTATACGAGAAGTGGCTATGCCAAAAACCTCTCCAAGGTTACTGCAAACGCCAAAAGCATGCTTCTCAAAAAAGAATTTTATACGGTTCATTGGCCCAAAGATAGGAATTAGGGCGAAGAAGGCAAGAAGAAGATAGGAGTTATTAGTTATAAGATATGAGTTATGAGTTATGAGTTATAAGATATGAGATATAAGTTATGAGTTAAAAGATATGAGATATGAATTGGGGATATCTTCATGTTAGCTGGTTTTGTTGAGCTTTATGGATGTCGATGTAGAGGGCGGTGCATGATTTTAAAGGCAGGAGGCAAGAGGCAAGAGGCAGAAGGCAAAAGGCAGAAGGCAAAAGGCAGAAGGCAGGAGGCAAGAGGTAACAGTTTGGCAACTGAAATGCTTGAATCTTGACGTACTTAAACACCCAGGACTTAAACACTTAGTACTATGATCACTGCCTCATTATGGATGAATCACGGTTGTTACCCAACCATCTTTCATTTGGTTCTTTGCATTTTCAGGAAAGATTCGGTCGATTAAAAATTTGGCTCCCAAACCAATTCCGGCGGAAACAACAAAGTCGCGGCCAAAGCTAGCTCCACTGTTATCGTTTAGGTTATACAGCACAAAATAACTGCCAATAATTGCCCCTGCATATAAAGTGGTTTTGGTGAGCTGCCTCCAAACGGTAATCCTTCGAAATGCTCGGATATCGGCTATTCGTATGGTTTTAACAGTAGGCAGATTTTTATCCGCTTTTTCGAGCATACCTCTAGTTGAATAAAGAAGGGTAATGGTTGAGTCGGTAATTTCGGTTACCATATTTTTTATGGTTTCCGTTTGACCCAAATAACCGGAGTAATTTAACGATAGGGTGTGTCCCTCACGTATAATTATCATTTTATTGAGTTTAACATTGGTCACAACCAACTGGGTTTGTCCAAAACAAATAGTGGTTGCCAAACAAAATAGTAAGAGGTTAAGTACCCGATTCATTTAATAAAATAGCCTGTCCGATGGTGCAATGTAAACATTTTATTTTATCACAATACGTAGTTTTTAGTTCAATCAAAGCCTGGCTATCAAAAGCATTATTTGCCTTGATGCCTAAGGTATCCCAAAGTCGTATAATTTTATTTTCCTCCGGAGCAATCTCGGAGTAAAAGCTGAGAATATTTTCTTTCCAAAAACTTTGTCGGAATTGCGTGCCATAAACAAACAAAGCCGGAAAAACACTGTTAATCCATAGATGGTAAATGGTTGATTGACTAAGAAATTGTTTTCCTCCTACTTTAAAAGAATAAATATGGTTGAGGGAGTGCAAATCCGTGCATGATTGAATCTCTGAAAAAAGGTGAGGGGTATGGCATAACAAATAAGCGAATTGGCGAATTCTAACATCCGGAAAACCACCGGGACGAATGCGCGAAAATTTCCATACCTCAGGTAACATGGATTCTAATCCATACTTCTCTTTTAAGAACCAATATTCAGGATACAAAGGATCATCTGCTTGTAAGAACCCTGCAACACCCAAGCAAATCGCCAAAACCTGATTGGGATTATTTCGATGTCGACCTAGTATAGAAAGCGGTATTTTTTTTGCCAGCCATTCAAAAGGAATGGCATTGGTTTTTGCACCAAAATAGCGGGCAGTAAATAAATAAAAAGCTTGATCCCAATTGTTATCCGTGCTTTCCAACAATTGAATAAAATAGGATGTTTTCTTTTCCAAACGCGAAACAAAAAGACGATCCATCCATGCATGTAAACGCCATTCTTCGGGCAATTTAAAAAGTGGTTCACAAGGAATTTTATGTTTGCTTTTTTGCAGGTATTCATACCGCTTTAGTACCAGTGGTGGTAACAATGGGTAAAGTTCGAGGGTTGGAATTTCATTGCCATAAGTATCCAGTACTTTTTTGTCGTGGTGATATACCACATGCAAAACTACGTTGTCGTATACTTTATCCAAATGGTGTTTGTGTAGGTACCAATCCGACGACTTTACATGCATTTCCATGTTGCCAAACCAAATGGTATCCTGAATCACAATTTTTACTTGTAAAAAATCAGGTCCGGCATCTTCGTTATAGATACCGGGTGATTCGATATGGAGCGAATCTCCATTGGTAAGAGTAAGTGAATTGTTAAATAATAATCCGGAACGCCAGATAAAATGCAGTAGTTCTTCTTTAAGCTGTTTCATAGGTAACAGCAAGATAAAAAACTTTTTTAAATTACATGGTGCATTGTTAATAAAGATGCCATTTCATCCGCCATCGATTTCGCTTCTATAAATGCTTTTTCAGCAAAATCAGGATTTACACTTGCATATAAAATACTTCTTGAAGCATTTACCAATAAGCCACAATCATTGGTCATACCTGCTGCTGATACCTCTGACAAAGATCCTCCTTGGGCTCCTACTCCGGGTACCAAAAGAAAATGAGCCGGAATCATTTTTCTAATTGCGGCTAATTCGTCGGGCTTGGTAGCACCTACCACAAACATTACATTTTTATCGCTGGTATAGCTTGTGGTTTTTTCAATTACCATCTCATACAATTTTTTGCTGCCAATCGTTTGTTGTTCGTAATCGGCACTGCCCGGATTGGAAGTTAATGCCAACACAATTCCCCATTTGTCGGGATAAGAAAAAAATGGTTCGATAGAATCTTTCCCCATATAAGGTGCAAGTGTAACCGAATCAAAGTTTAGGTTTTCAAAAAATGCCCTTGCATACATATTGCTTGTGTTGCCAATATCGCCACGCTTTGCATCGGCAATGGTAAAAATTTCGGATGGTATATAAGCCAGCGTTTCTTCCATGGTTTGCCAACCAATGGTTCCCATTGCTTCATAAAATGCAGTATTGATTTTATAGCTAACCGCAACCGATTGTGTGGCATCAATTATGGCCTTATTAAAGGCAAGTACCGGATTTTTTTCGGATAATAAATGTTTGGGAATTTTTTGGATATCGGTATCCAAACCAACACATAAAAACGATTTTTTGGCTTTAATCTGCCTGATTAGTTCTTCTTTTTTCACAGTTTAAAATATAAACGATACTTCAAAGGTAATATGATGTACCGATTTTCCTGTGTTTAAAGGTGGAAGTGAACCCGAAAATCCATCATTTATATTTAATAGTCCGTATTTTAGTAAAAGCTGAAAACCGACAAATGGGGTGTGGAATTGTGCTCCACCAATAGCGACTAAATCATTTTTTGCAATTCCCGGACTTTCTGATTCAGGCAGTGCACCATCCACTTTGTATTGCACGGCATTCAGTAGCCGGCTGTATTGTAATCCAAATACAATATTGGATGTGTTGTTTGGATTTAATCCTTTTAGTAACATTACCGGTGCTTCTAAATAATAGGTTTTAATAGAACCATATTCACCCGGATCGTTATTGAAATTGCTGCCTTTTAAACTTACAACAAATTCTCCTTGCATCGACCAATTGTGCTTCATCCGCAACCTTCCGAACAATCCACCTGTTAGGTACATGGCAGGTCTTGGATTTTTGGGTTCACCACCCACCATTGTTGTAATTCCGGTTCCTAATTTAATTCCTAATTTCGATTCCGGATTAATTTCCGGTTTCACCAACTCTTCTTCGTCTCTTCCATCATCTATAATGGTAGAATCTACAGGCTCTTGCGCCCAAGCAGAAAAACTGAAGAAGAGAATAATGGAGAATATAAAAACGGATTTCATCAGATAAATGCAAAGCTATAACAAAAACGGTTTGTGTTTCATAAAAGTATCTTAAAGCATAAAAAAACCCCGCAAATGTTTGCGGGGTTTTTGTTAAATTTCCGTTGGAGCGGTGGGCTCAGGAACTTCACCAGGGATATCGTCAACTTTTTCGGATTCCTCGATGGTTTTAATCTCGAATGGCCTTGCGCCTAATATTTCTTCCAAATCATGTTGGAATAAAATTTCTCGTTTCAAAAGTATTTCAGCAAGTTTCTCTAATAAATCCTGTTTTTCTACCAAAAGCTTTTTGGTTTCCTCGTAACAAACTTGAATCATACTCCGAACCTCAATATCAATCATTTCGGCAGTTTTATCGGAATATGGTTTGGTGAATCCATATTCATTGTTGGGGTCGTTAAAAGATACATTCCCAACTTTAGCGTTCATGCCATAAATAGCAACCATAGCATATGCCATTCGCGTAATTCTTTCTAAGTCGTTTTGTGCTCCGGTTGATATTCTTCCAAAAACGATATCTTCTGCTACCCTGCCTCCCAATGTCATGCACATCATGTTTTTCATTTGTTCAGTGGTATATAAATACTGGTCTTTTGGCAGGTATTGCGCATAACCTAAGGCTGCTACACCACGAGGTACAATAGATACTTTTACCAATGGATCCAATCCTTCTAAAAACCAACCAACAATGGCATGTCCCGATTCGTGGTAAGCAATAATTCTTTTTTCTTCGGTCGAAATTATTTTATTTTTCTTTTCCAATCCGCCAATTACCCGGTCGATTGCATCCTGAAAATCCTGCATATCCACCTTGTCTTTATTTTTACGGGCAGCGATTAAAGCCGATTCATTACACACATTTGCAATTTCAGCTCCTGCAAAACCCGCAGTTTGTGTAGCCAATCTTTTAGGATCAACATCCGTTCCGATTTTAATAGGTTTTAAATGTACTTTAAAGATTTCTTCCCTTCCGTTTAAGTCTGGTTTGTCGATGGAAATTTGTCGGTCAAATCGTCCCGGTCTTAACAAAGCAGGGTCTAAAATATCCGGACGATTGGTTGCTGCCAAAATAATTACACCAAGATCGGTAGCAAATCCATCCATTTCGGTTAACAATTGATTCAAGGTGTTTTCTCTTTCATCGTTTCCTCCTTGCATCATATTCCTTCCACGTGCACGCCCTACCGCATCAATTTCATCAATAAAAATAATACAGGGTGCTTTTTCTTTTGCCTGACGGAATAAATCACGAACACGGCTTGCTCCAACCCCAACAAACATTTCCACAAAATCTGATCCTGATAAAGAAAAGAAAGGGACAGCAGCTTCTCCGGCTACAGCTTTTGCCAGTAAAGTTTTTCCGGTTCCCGGAGGGCCTACCAGTAATGCACCTTTGGGTATTTTACCTCCAAGTGTGGTATATTTTTTAGGGTTTTTCAGGAAATCTACAATTTCCATCACCTCTACTTTTGCTTCATCTAATCCGGCTACATCCTTAAAAGTAGTTTTAACATGGGTATCTTTGTCAAATAACTGTGCTTTTGATTTACCGATATTGAATATTTGTCCTCCTGCACCACCTGCTCCTCCACCCATTCTGCGCATCACAAACATCCATAAACCAATTAACAATAAGAATGGAAGTATCCATCCTAAAATATCACCGAAATAATTGTGCTGCGTAATGTATTCAACCGGAATTTGTAAGGTTTGACCGGGATTTTTTTTCGCATATTCCTCTTGTGCTTTTGAAAGATCAGAAGAGAATTGTGTAACATCTCCAATTTCAAAATAATAATGTGGTCCTACTTCATCTCCAAAAAAACCACGATCCTTCAATTCCTTGTACTTGTCGTTTTTTAAGGCTTCTTTTTTGAGGGTAACTTCTGCTTTTTCTTTGTTGACTACAACAATTTTTTCAACATCATTGGTCAGAATCATTTCGTTCTGCACCTTAAACCAAGTGGTTTTTAAGGCAACATCGTGCGGTAAAAACATGACCACAAAAAATATGGCACCTATAACTCCGTAAATCCAATAAAAATTAAATTTAGGTACCGGCGGTAATTTTGGTTTTTTATCCTGGTTATTTCCCGGCTTAGCCCCTCGTTGATCCAAATCTGACATGTGTAAAAAGTATAATTTAAAGTGTAATAATAATAAGCAAGAATACAGACATTTTGTTTTAAAGGCAATCCTATAAATGTACCGTAACCTTTTTTAAGGATGGATATAGCCAGGATTCTTTCACCGGAATCTCAAACTTTTGAATGAAATCGGATTTACGCGTAATCGTTTTGTTAAAGGTGATCGTTTGTTCGTCGATGGTGCCCGATTGATAAAGTTCTTCGAACGCAGATTTACTACAAATCTGAATGGCCCCATTTTCCCTATACTCAATTTGGAATCGGTTGAAAAAATCTACATGTAGTTCAGCACCTAGCGACTTCATAAATGCAACCGATTTATCGATTCCACAACCACTAATATCACTTGTTTCCTCATTAACCATAAGGAGGAGGAAACAATCATATTGTATACCAAAGATGGCATCAACCGGAATTTCGTGGGCTGTCCACTGTTCTAAAAATCGGGAAGCCTTGTTGTTGATTAATTCCTGTTCCGACTGCGTTAAAATACGGTCGGCAGCATAAATCCATAACCTTGCATGATCCGGAAAATGTTCAAATGAATACATTGGTTGTAATAGTGTTTGCGCAAATGTACCAAAAATTAAGCCATTGTCAGAATGGCATGGCTTTGGCGCTATTTTTATCGGTTAAGCTAGTAAATTGGTAGGTTTGGTTATTTTCGCAGCCAGTATTATGCCATTGGATCAACTAAATCATGACGAAATAGAATTGGAAGGTAAGGAAATGACCTTTTTTGACCATATCGACGAATTACGTGGTCATATCATCCGTTCAGTGCTTGCAATACTGATTTTGAGTATTGTTGCCTTTTTCAATAAATATATCCTTTTTGATGTCATAATTTTTGGTCCAGTACACACCGATTTCTGGACTTACCGAATGTTATGTGAATTGTCGTATGCACTAACCGGCTCGGATGAATATTGTATCAAGGAAATGGGATTCGTTTTGTCGAATATTTCCATGTCGGGTCAGTTTACCGAGCATTTATTTGTTTCATTTGTTGCCGGACTCATCATTGCATTTCCTTATTTGCTATGGGAAGTTTGGTTGTTTATCAAACCCGCGCTGAATAAAAAGGAAATCAATTATGCCCGTGGATTGGTATTCTTCAGTTCTTCTCTTTTTTTTATTGGAATCATGTTCGGATATTTTTGCCTTTCACCACTTTCGATAAATTTTCTGGGTTCCTATAAAGTGAGCGAATTGGTTAGCAATGAAATCAACCTCGATTCCTATGTGTCTTTCATCGCTACCTTAACATTTGCAACCGGATTAATATTTGAAATGCCGATTCTGGTTTATTTTTTAGCTAAAATTGGTATTCTTGGAAGTAAATGGATGCAGAAAAACCGACGCTACGCAGTGGTTGTAATCCTGGTTTTGGCCGGATTATTAACACCATCGCCGGATATTGCAAGCATGGTACTGATGTTTATTCCTTTGTATGGATTGTATGAACTAAGTATTCTTGTTGCTAAAGGAGTAGAAAGAAACAATAAACGCTAACCCCTAACCCCTAACTACTAATCCCTAACTACTAATCACTAACCCCTAATCCCTAACCCCTAAACACATGAACATAGCAATTGGAGGCGATCATGCCGGTTTTGAATACAAACAAGAAATAGTAAAAATGATGCAGGAATTGGGTCATAACGTAACAGACTTTGGTCCGTTTAGTATAGCGTCTGTTGATTATCCTGATTTTGCCCATCAAGTTGCTGCTTCGGTTGAAACCGGAAAGGCAGAATTGGGAATTCTTATTTGCGGAAGTGGAAACGGTGTTGCGATGACAGCCAATAAACACCAAAGTATTCGCGCAGCACTTTGCTGGACAGATGAACTTGGGGCATTGGCAAGACAACATAATAATGCCAATATTTTATGTTTACCTGCACGGTTTATTTCCCTTGAACTTGCCAAACAAATAACCCAGACTTTTTTAACAACTTTGTTTGAAGGTGGTCGTCATCAAAATCGTGTCAATAAAATATCCTGTTAGTAAAATTGGATTCAGAAAATGGAATTGCTACAACAATTGGTAGATGGGAATAGGCGAATACTTGCCCGTTGCATTTCAATGGTTGAAAATGAGTTGCCCGGTTATAGGGAACTACTCGAATCTGTTTCGATTGCAAATGATGTTACGGTAATTGGAGTTACAGGACCTCCCGGAGCCGGCAAAAGCACATTGGTTTCGGCACTTACCAGGCACTTGGTTGACAATGGCAATAAAGTTGCAATTATTGCAGTTGATCCCAGTTCGCCTTTTAACCATGGGGCATTAATGGGCGATAGGGTTCGAATGGGAGAACATTTTTTGCATCCCGATGTATTTATACGTTCACTAGCATCGCGTGGCAGTTTGGGTGGGCTCGCACCAAAAATTTATGAAATTTCGGATATAATTAAGGCAGCAGGTTTTAACTATATAATAATTGAAACGGTAGGTGTTGGACAAAGTGAAGTGGAAATTGCATCGATAGCAGATACTACGATTCTTACCTTGGTACCGGAAGCGGGTGATGAAATCCAAACCATTAAAAGTGGTATCATGGAAATTGCAGACATTTATGTATTAAACAAATCGGATAGAGAAGGGGCAGATGCGTTTTATAAGAACCTAAAAACCCTGTCGGATACCTACGAAAGAAATGGTTGGCATGCGCCGGTAATTAAAACCATTGCTACCAAAGGCGAGGGAACTGCTGATTTATATGATGCAATCATAAGTCACCGGGGGCGGGGAATTACATCGGATAGAAAAATTTATTTGCTGGCCGAAAAGGCTATGGTTTTGATTAAAAATCAGCGAATACGGAACCTTGATTTTAAAAAGATGGTAGAAGTGTTGACGGTGGAATCGATAGATCAAAACTTTAACCTATACCAATTTGTTAAACGCTATGAAATGTAATTTGATTAAGCAAATGCATTCCTGTTAAATGAGAATTGCCATCATATCCGGTTCAGCCCGCGAAAATAACAATACCATAAGGGTTGCAAAAGCAATTAAAAGATTACACCATGAACACGAAGTTCAGGTGGTAGATTTTGCAGCTTATGATATTCCATGGATAAATCAAGCGTCGTTAATACCCGAACAACTATCGGATTTTCAACAAAAGCTGGTGAATACCATGGACAATGCATCGATTATTTATATCATCACTCCGGAATACAACTGGAGTACCACCCCTGAAATTCTTAATTGGCTTCACCGTTTTGGTGATAAGAATTGGAAGCATTTATTTAACGAGAAAGTTTTTGCACTCGTTGGTGTTTCAACCGGAAAAGGAGGAAAAGCACCGGTATTACACCTAGTTGGTATATTGCATAAAATCATCAGCTTTTTGAACCTCGATTCGGTCATATCTCCAAAAATTTTCGAATCACATTATACCAAACAGGTTTTGGATGAGGAAGGAAATTCGACAGGAAATGTTGAATACGACAACGGATTACAAACATTTACTGATTATACATTGCGCGTTGCAAAGCGCTGGTTTCGTTAAGCTCCGAAGATAAATAAAGTAGGTTTTTTATGCAGATCCGGTTTGTTTTTCGACCATTCATCAATTGTTTTGGTAATTACAAAACCATCGGGAGCAGTAATTTTACAAGCAATGCACAACCTTACTTTTTTGTCCGAATTTTTAATCACATCATCCAATAAATGGTTGTTGCGATAAGGTGCTTCCATAAAAATTTGAGATTGATTTTTTCGGTTAATATCGTTGCACATTTCGCGGATTTTATGGATACGCTGTAATTTGTCGATTGGCAGATATCCATGAAAAATAAACGACTGTCCGTTAAAACCACTTGCCATTAATGCCATTAAAATACTAGAAGCACCCGGAAGAGGTATAACCTTAACATTGTTTTTATGTGCCCAGGCAACAATATCAGCTCCCGGATCGGCAACACATGGAATTCCTGCTTCACTGATTATGCCTACATCTCCCGATTGCAACAAACGGGTTACTTCCTTCAGCTCTTCTTTTTTGCTGTGTTCGTTCCAAAGCAATATTTCCAATTCCGACTGAGGTGTTGCAAGTACAAGTTTCTTAATCAATGCCCTCGCTGATTTCTCGTTTTCTACAATAAAATGTTTCACATGATGTACTTGTTGTCTTACATCATTGGCTATAAAATCCGGCGTATTGTTTTCATCCAATATATTTGGGATGAGAAAAAGCGAATGATTAATTTCTGTTTTCATGGATGTGTCAAAGGTAATAAATGACGTGATGCACCTGCAGACTTCTATGATAAAATAACTAAAATGCTGATAACTAATAGAAAAGCATATTAAATAACAGTTGACAAGTAGCTAGTATGCGGTTATTTTTGTCGTCTTTCAAAAAACAATAGATTACATGTCAGTATTAGAGAGTATCAGAAACAGATCCGGATTAGCAATTGTTGTGGTAGGTGGCGCGTTGGCGTTATTTGTTATTTCAGATGCATTACAATCAAACAGCAGCTTATTTGGTGGTGGAAACAATACCACTATCGGAGAAATTGGCAGCGATAAAATAGATATCAAACAATTTGAAGCCAAAGTAGATGAGAACGAAATGTTCTATAAGCAAAGGCAACAATCGGATGTTATCGACCAAAACACTTCAGAAATGTTGCGCGAACAAACCTGGAACCAGATGTTGCAGGAGACCTTATTAGGAAAACAATATGAAGAACTTGGTATAACCGTAACCAATGATGAGTTGTTCGATTTAATTCAGGGAGACAATCCTCACGAACAAATTAAATCAGCGCCAATATTTCAAAGCAAAGAAACCGGTTTGTTCGACCGCAACTTGGTAATTCGTTTCTTAAAACAATTACAAGAATCAAACGATCAGCAGGCACAAGCACAATGGGTGCAGTTTGAAGATGGTTTATTGAAAGAAACGCAGGTGAAGAAATTTAATTCACTCATTAAAAGAGGAATCTACGCAACTACGCTGGAAGCAAAAAATAAACTCAATGAACGTTCACGAACAGTTGATCTGGAAATGATTGCATTGAATTATTTCAGTATACAGGATACAGCAATCGCAACAGAAGAAAGCGACCTGAAGACATACTTCAACAAAAATAAAGATAAGTATAAAGAAAAAGCCAACGGACGTAAACTGGATTTTGTATTGTTTGATGTTTTGCCTACAGGAGAAGATACAGCCAGTATACAGAAATGGGTGCAAGATCAGGTAGAGCAATTTGCAAGTGCCACCAACGATACTTTATATGTGGATGTAAACAGCGAATCTAAATTTGATACACTTGCACATCCATTGTCATATTATCCCGTAGAAGTTGCCGAACAATTATTCAACTCACCGATGGGCACAATTGTTGGTCCGGTTTTTAAAGACGGTAAATTCCATATATACAAAGTATCCGGTATCCAAAACGATAGCATGTATAACATGCGTGCAAGCCATATACTTTTCAAAACAGAAGGAGCAACAGCACAAGACACCTTAAATTCATTAAAAAAGGCACAGGAAGTTTTAGCTGAAATTAAAAAAGGAGCTGACTTTGGTGAAAAAGCTGCGCAGTATGGAACCGATGGAACGGCTTCACGCGGAGGTGACTTAGGTTGGTTTAGAGAAGGTACCATGGTGAAAGAATTTGGCGATTATGTGAAAAGCCACAACAAAGGAGATATCGGAATTGTTAAAACACAATTTGGAATTCATATTGTAAAAGTAACCGGTGATAAAAGCAAAAAACTGGTATGTGCCGGTGATGTAAACAGAACGGTTTCCCCTAGCGATAGAACAGCCGGTGTAGTATACAACCAAGCCAATCAGTTTGCAGTTGCTATTGCAGATAAAGGCGACTTCGATCAGATTGTAGCCGAACAAGGTTTAACCAAACGTTTGGCTGATAATATCAAGGAAACAGATAAACAATTGGCAGGTTATCCTGAAGCTAGAGAAGTAGTAAGATGGGCATACACAGCTTCTGTTGGTGATGTTTCTGAAGTGTTTACTGTGGGCGATAAGTATATTGTTGCTAAATTAACCGGAATTAAAGAAAAAGATAAAGCAGATTTCGAAACTTCAAAAGATCGCGTAACCGCAGATTACCGCAAGGATAAAAAAGCAGAGCAATTGATCGAAAAATCAAAAGTAGCCATGGAAGGGGCAGCAAATTTACAAGCAGTAGCTACCAAACTCCAATCAACTGTAGTGCCGGTAACCGCACAGAATTTCGAAAATGGAAACATTGCGTATGTGGGTCCGGATAATACGTTTGTTGGAACTTTATTTGGCAGCAAAGCGGGAACAAAAATTCTTGGGCCTCTTAAAGGAGATAACGCAGTTTACGTTTATGCCATTACTAAATTTAACGAACCTGAAGCCGTAACAGATTACACTGCAGTAAAAAGCGAATTGCAAATGCAGTTAAATCAAAGATTTGAATACGGATCGCTCGATGCATTGAAAGAATTGTTTAAAGTTACCGATAACAGATATAAATTTTATTGATATGTTGACCCTGCACCAAAGTGGAAAGGGAGAAACAATCGTACTTATACATGGATTTTGTGAGAACAGAACCTGCTTCAACAAGCAGGTTTTGTTGCTTAAGGAACAGTATCATGTTGTAACGATGGATTTACCCGGAGTTGGCGATTCCATTGAAACAAAACCGCTAAGTATAGAACATTGTGCCGACGAATTATTCCAAACATTAACTTTTCATGGGATTCGTAAATGCATCATGATTGGACATTCTATGGGTGGATATATAACCCTGTCATTTGCCAAGAAATATCCTCAGTTGTTGAATGGATTCGGTTTGTTGCATTCAACTGCTTACGATGATTCCGATGATAAGAAAGCGAAGAGAGAACAAGCCATTAAAGTGGTACAAGAAAAAGGAAATGCATTTTTTATCAAAGCGTTTGTTCCTGTTTTGTTTGATACAACGTTTAAAGATTCATTGATGATAGATGAATTGGTAACACAGGCTTTGCTTACCAATGATGAAAATATAATTGCACAAATAATAGCGATGAAAACTAGACCTTCATCCATCGATTTTATTAAACAAACCAATCTACCGGTATTATTTGTTATCGGCGAAAAAGATACTGTTATCCCGAAAACAGACATGTTACAACAAGCAGGAATGGTTAAAACCGGAATGGTGTGTTTACTACAAAATGCTGCTCATATGGGTATGATAGAAGAGGAAGTTAAATGTTCAGAAGCAATCCTATCCTTTGCCGAATATTGTTTTTAAGATTTACAGTTTTCCTTATAGAACGCGAAACGTATCATTGTGAAATAATTAAAAAAGATTGAAATCCACAGATATTATAATAATTGGGGCAGGTCCTGCAGGTTGTGCCACTTCTTTGTTCCTGGCTGAAGCAGGTATACCCCATACCATACTCGAAAAACAAACATTTCCACGCGATAAAGTTTGTGGCGATGCATTAAGTGGAAAGAGTGTTTATGTTTTAAACAAACTCGACCCAACTATTATTCCTGAAATTGCTACCAAAACTGATTCGTTTATCGATAGTTGGGGGGTAAAATTTGTGGCGCCAAATGGCAAATCAATTGATATACCCTTTAAGTCGGAAACAAATACCAATACATTGCCTCCGGGATTTATCAGTAAAAGAATTCATTTTGATCATTATCTATTTTCGAAACTCAACAAAAACTATGCAACCGTTATAGAAGGTGCAGAGGTAAATGAAGTAGAATACATTGGAGATACTATCCGTGTTACCTATCATAAAAACGGAGAAAAGCATTGGCTAGAAAATGTGCAATTGATAGTTGGAGCAGAAGGCGATAGAAGTATAGTGGCCAAGAAGTTAGCCGGTATAAAAAAAGAAAACGATCATTATTGTGCCGGAATTCGAGCCTATTACGAAGGGGTGGAGGGAATGCATCCTAAAAATTTTATTGAATTGCATTTTCTGAAGGAACTATTACCAGGATACTTTTGGATTTTTCCATTACCCAATGGTCAGGCAAATGTGGGTGCAGGTATGCTAAGCAGTGTGGTAAGTAAAAATAAAGTTAACCTGAAAGCAGATATGTTGGATGCCATTGCCAATAACCCAAATATTAATGGCAGGTTTAAAAATGCCACCTTGGTTGGGAAAGTGGAAGGTTGGGGATTGCCTCTGGGCTCTAAAAAAAGACCTTTGTCGGGTAATCGTTTTTTATTAACCGGAGATGCCGGTTCATTAATCGATCCGTTTACCGGCGAAGGAATTGGCAATGCCTTATACAGTGGGATGATGGCTGCCGAAATGATAGGCAAGTCAATAAAGGCCAATCGTTTCGATGCCTTGTTTTTAAAGGAGTACGACCAAACATTTTACAACCGCCAATGGGACGAATTGAAGCTCAGTCATACCATGCAAAAGCTATGTAAATACCCATGGTTGTTCAATTTGGTGGTTAATAAAGCGCACAAAAACAAAGCACTTAAAGAAACCATTAGTTGTATGTTTGAAGACCTCGACTTAAGAGCCAAATTGCGTAATCCTTTATTTTATTTGAAGTTGTTGGTTAACGACTGATAGACTTTTGACTAAAATGTACTACCTTTGCACCTCGTGAAAGTAGTAGTAATTGGTGGAGGGGCTGCAGGATTTTTTGCAGCTATCCATAGTGCACAAGTAAATCCCACAGCCGAAGTTCTGTTATTGGAAAAGTCCAATAAACTGTTGGCTAAAGTTAAAGTTTCCGGCGGCGGACGCTGTAATGTTACGCATGCATGCTTCGATTTGAAGCAATTATCCCTTTCCTACCCCAGGGGCGAAAAACAATTAAAAAGTGCATTCAGCCGGTTTATGACCAATGATACGGTTAATTGGTTCGAATCCAAAGGTGTTAAACTCAAGGCAGAAGAAGACGGTAGAATGTTTCCCCAAAGCGACGACTCCCAAACTATTATTGATTGTTTGTTTAAAGAAGCAAAAAAGTTAAAGGTTGAGGTAAAAACCGAATGTGAAGTAAAAAATGTGAAGAACAACTTTTACGGAGGATTTGAATTGTTGCTTGGTAATGGACAAACCATAGAAGCAGATAAAGTTATTGTTGCCTGTGGTGGAAATCCGAAGCTAGATGGAATGAATTGGATAAATCATTTAGGACATCATATTGAAGAACCTGTTCCTTCGTTATTTACATTTAATATTCCCGATAATCCAATTGTTGAGTTAACCGGTATATCTGTAAATCCTGCGCGGGTTCGTATCCTCGAATCAAAATACGAGTTTAATGGTCCGGTACTTATTACCCACTGGGGTTTAAGCGGACCGGCTGTTTTGAAATTATCATCCTATGCAGCCCGTTACCTGGCCGAAAAAAATTACGAATTTCAGGTACAGGTAAGTTGGTTAAACGAAAAAAAGGAAGATGTTGCCCGCATGGAGTTAATGAACTTGAAGGCAGCAAACCCAAGCAAAAATATCAGCCATTTCTTTCCCTATATACTTCCTAAACGTTTGATGGATTTCTTGTTCACCAAAGCAGGAATTGACCAGAAAAAAGCATGGGCCGAAATTTCCAAAGATGATATCAACCGATTGATTCAATGCCTCCTTTATGATACCTATTCGGTACAAGGAAAAACAACATTTAAAGATGAGTTTGTAACTTGTGGTGGCGTTTCATTGGATGATATCAATTTCAAGAATATGGAAAGCAAACGCATCAAAGGATTGTATTTTGCCGGGGAGGTACTTGATATCGATGGCATTACAGGTGGATTTAATTTCCAGGCGGCATGGACAACCGGATATATCGCAGGAACTTCTGCAGCAAAGTAACCTTTCTTAAAAAAGGGTTTCCTCTTTTTATACTTTTCTTCCTTATTGCTGTTGGATTAAAAAGTCAACAAGCAACATATGTCGGATTTCAATTGGATAACGATATCTTATACCGAACCGACCGCGATTATACCCATGGCACTGCTTTGTATTATGCCAACCAAAAGTGGGCTCAATCTTTTTTAAAGAAGGCTTTTATGCATTCTGCAAATCTAAATAATATTGCAGGATTAAGTCTAGTTTCAAAGCTATATACCCCTGATGCATCAAACAACAACAATCCAAATTATAACGACAGACCATATACAGCAACACTTGAACTAGGGCTTCAGTATATTGCCTTTTTTTCAAACTTTAGGGTAACCTCAGAAATTAGAATTGGTTTAATAGGCGAATGTGCAATGGGTAAACAGATACAAAATTTTGTTCACCGAGCCCTCGACAACCAAATTGCCCCTGGATGGAATGCGCAAATGAGTTGTAATCCATTGGCATCCTATCAGGTTATGGTGGATTTACCGATGATACAAAAACCTAAACTCGATATATATTATAGCTTCATCGGTTGTATTGGGTTGCCTTCAACAGAAGCTTCCGGAGGACTATTCTTACGTGCCGGGAAGTTTTATCCCTACCTAAAAAGTGTGGGTATTGAAAATGCGGCAAACCGCAAACACAAGCATCTTTCTGATTGGCAATTTTATTTTAAAACCGCTGCATACCTTAAAGTAGTAGTTTATGATGCAACCCTTAGCGGAGGAATCATAAACCGTGAAAACAACCCTTATTTGTTACCGACTAATGCCATTCAGCATTTATATCCTGAAATTGATTATGGATTATATGGTTCTTTTAAAAGTGTAAATATGGCTTTAAAATCCTTTGTGGCAGGGAAATCATTTGAGTCGGGTAGAACAGATAAATGGGTATCGCTGCAACTGTTATTTGCATTTTAAAGAAGACCAATAAGCCTTACATTTGTATTCCCAATCATGGAAACTAAAAAACGATATTTAATTACAGCCGCACTACCTTATGCCAATGGTCCGGTGCATATCGGACATTTGGCAGGTTGCTATTTACCTGCTGATATATACGTACGTTATCTAAAGCTGAAACGCAGGGATGTTGTATTTATTTGTGGCAGCGACGAACATGGTGTACCCATTACCATTAAAGCAAAAAACGAAGGAATAACGCCTCAGGCAGTTGTCGATAAGTACCATAAAATGATGTCGGATTCGTTTGCTGAATTTGGCATTGAATTTACCTACTATGGCAGAACAACTTCAGAAACACACCATAAAACAGCACAAGATTTTTTTAAAAATTTATACGACAAAGGAATTTTTAAAGAAGAAGTTACCAAACAATATTACGATGAGGAAGCAAAACAATTTTTAGCCGATCGTTATATCACGGGTACCTGTCCGCGTTGTGGCAATCCCGGAGCTTACGGCGATCAATGCGAAAAATGTGGAACTACATTAAGTCCTACCGATTTAATAAACCCGCGTTCGGCATTAAGCGGTGCAACGCCTGTTTTGAAAGAAACCAAAAACTGGTTTTTACCCATGGGTGATATCCAACAATCGGAAGCATTTCAGGAATATATTAAACGATTTGATGGATGGAAGTCCAATATCAAAGGTCAGTGCAATAGCTGGTTAAATGAAGGGTTACAAGCACGAGCAATGACAAGAGATTTGGATTGGGGAGTTCCTGTTCCTGTTAAAGATGCAGAAGGAAAAGTTTTATATGTGTGGTTTGATGCCCCTATTGGTTATATCTCTGCTACCATTGAGTATTTTAAAGGGGATAAGAAATGGGAAGATTATTGGAAAAAAGAGGATACTTCGCTGGTTCATTTTATTGGAAAGGATAATATTGTTTTTCATGCCATCATTTTCCCAATGATGTTAATGACCCATGGTGAATTTGTATTACCGGATAATGTACCGGCCAATGAATTTTTAAACTTGGAAGGGGATAAAATTTCTACCTCCCGCAATTGGGCAGTATGGTTACACGAATATTTATTGGAATTTCCGGGTAAGCAGGATGTATTGCGTTATGCATTATGTGCTTCGGCACCCGAAACCAAAGACAACGACTTTACTTGGAAGGATTTTCAAGCCCGTAACAACAATGAATTGGTTGCTATTCTTGGTAATTTTGTAAACAGGACGGTAGTGTTAACCCATAAATTTTACGAAGGAAAGGTTCCGGCTTTCGATTATAAAGAGGAGGGTTTTGATGAAGCAACCGTGGCCATGCATATTTTACAATCAAAGGATAAACTTGAAAAGAGTATTGAACAGTTTAGGTTTAGAGAAGCTTTGTTTGAATTGATGGAAGTGGCACGTTTGGGAAACAAATTTTTGGCCGATCACGAACCCTGGAAACTGGTAAAAATAGATGAAAAGAAAACGGCTGCAATAATGAATTTGGCATTGCAAATATGTGCCAATTTAAGCGTGATGATGAAGCCATTTCTACCCTTTTCTGCGGTTAAACTGGAACAAATGTTGGGCAAATCGTTTCAATGGGAAGATATCGGAAGTATGCTATTGATGCAAGAAGGAGACCAGATTGGAGAAGCAGTATTGATGTATGATAAGATAGAGGATGAAGCAATTGAAAAACAATTGCAGAAACTCGAACAGAGCAAGAAAACCAATACAGTTAACGAGGAAAAGGAGCATTTAACAGAAGTAAAACAGCCCATTTCTTACGAAGATTTTGATAAATTGGATTTAAGGGTGGGTAAAATTCTGGAAGCAGAAAAAGTTCCTAAAGCCGATAAATTATTGAAATTAACCGTGGATTTGGGTTTCGAAAAACGAACCATACTATCAGGGATAGCAGCCTATTACAAACCCGAAGAGTTGGTGGGTAAATTGGTAACAGTTGTTGCAAATCTTGCCCCACGTAAAATTAGGGGTATCGAATCACAAGGCATGTTGTTAATGGCCGGTAACGATTTTGGTAAATTACTGGCTGTTTCTCCCGAAAGCGATATTGAACCGGGAAGCATTGTTAAGTAGATATAAGTTATGAGATATAAGTTATAAGTGATGAATGTTTCAAATCCCGCGCGATAAAAACAAGGAGGTACGACGTAGTTTAACATATGGGAATGAATGATGAATGTGGGGCGCATGAGGCAATTGGGATTTCATTTTAAACTAAATTGTTTATTGGCATTTAACTAAAACACTCAGTACTAAAACACTCAGTACTCCGTAACAATTTATCCCCGAACACGGATTTCGGTTTCATTAACCAAAAAATAATGGCAAATTTGCACGTCTTATAATCGACCTATAAAGTGACTGAACAAGTGAGTACAAAACAATTGGCAACCGTTGAACAAGCGCAACAACTGGGACTTCGTCCGGAAGAGTTTGAAAAAATAAAAGAAATTTTGGGTCGTACCCCGAATTTTACCGAGTTAAGCATCTATTCGGTGATGTGGAGCGAACACTGCTCATATAAAAATTCTATTGTTTGGCTTAAAACCTTGCCAAAAGAAGGCGAAAAAATGCTGGCCAAAGCCGGTGAAGAAAATGCCGGCTTAATTGATATTGGTGATGGCTTGGCATGTTGTTTTAAAATTGAATCACATAACCATCCTAGTGCAATTGAGCCTTACCAAGGTGCAGCCACCGGTGTGGGAGGAATTAACCGTGATATATTTTCGATGGGTGCCCGTCCGATTGCTAACTTAAATTCATTGCGTTTTGGAAATATTGATAACGAACGTACCAAGTGGTTAGTGCGTGGTATTGTTAAAGGTATTGGCAATTATGGCAACGCTTTTGGAATTCCAACCGTAGGTGGGGAGGTATATTTCGACGATTGTTACCAAATCAACCCTTTGGTAAATGCAATGAGTGTTGGAATTGCGGAAGTAGGAAAAACGGTATCCGCCATTGCAGAAGGAGTTGGAAATCCGGTGTACATATTTGGTTCTGCAACCGGAAAAGACGGTATACACGGAGCGGCATTTGCTTCAAAAGATATTACCGAAGATTCGGCTAAGGATTTACCAAGTGTACAAGTAGGCGATCCTTTTTGGGAAAAACTAATTCTGGAAGCTTCCATGGAATTACTGAAAACAGGGGCTGTAGTTGGTATGCAGGATATGGGTGCAGCAGGTATCACTTGTTCGACCAGTGAAATGAGTGCAAAAAGTGAATCGGGCATGAAAGTGTGGTTGGATAAGGTTCCAATGCGTCAGGATGGAATGAAAGATTGGGAAATATTATTGAGCGAATCACAAGAACGCATGTTGGTGATCGTGCATAAAGGAAAAGAGAAACTGGTAGAAAAGATTTTTGAGAAATGGGATTTAACTTATGCCATTATTGGAGAGGTTACCGATTCGAAAAGAGTGCAGTATTATATGAATGAAGAGTTGGTTGCAGATATTCCTTGCGAAAGCTTAGTACTTGGTGGAGGTGCACCTGTTTATCACCGAGAATATACCGAACCAAAATACTTTGCGGAGATTGCAAAATTCAATATCGATTCGATTGCTGATATCGATTTAAAAAAGGATGCAAAAGAAATAGCGAAGAAACTTTCAGCGCATCCAAATATTGCAAGCAAACGATGGATTTACAACCAATATGATTCGATGGTTGGTACTGTGAATCAATCCACCAACGCCCCAAGCGATGCAGCAGTGGTAAAAGTAAAAGGCACAGATAAATCTATTGCGATGACAACGGATTGCAATGCCCGTTATGTGCACGCTGATCCTTATGTAGGTGCCATGATAGCAGTAAGTGAAGCAGCAAGAAATATTGTATGTTCGGGCGGTGATCCTGCTGCCATTACCAATTGCTTAAATTTCGGTAATCCATACAATACAGAAGTTTATTATCAATTTGTGTATGCCATCAAAGGAATGGGAGATGCCTGTAAAAAATTCGGAACTCCTGTTACCGGAGGGAATGTTAGTTTTTACAACCAAAGCAGCGACAACGATGCCGTATTTCCAACTCCTACTATCGGAATGGTTGGATTGATTTCCGGAAACCGCAAACACATGACATTGGATTTTAAACAAGCAGGTGATGCGATTTACTTGATAGGCGAAAATAAAAACGATATCGGCTGTTCACAATATCTGGTTTCCGAAAAGGGAGTAGAACTTTCTCCGGCACCTTTCTTTAATTTAGATAGCGAACATGCAGTGCAACAAGTCGTAAAACAACTTATTTTAAGTAACCGGATTCAATCGGCACACGATACCAGCGAAGGCGGTTTATTTATCGCGTTACTCGAATCGGCAATGCCAAATAATTTGTCGTTTGAATTACAAAAAACAGCAGGAATTAGAAATGATGCATTCCTTTTCGGAGAAGCACAAAGCAGGGTAGTGGTAAGTGTATCGGCAAATCAAATAACGGAATTTGAAAAAGACATGAAAGCTTCAGGTGTTCCATTTTCTAGATTAGGTACAGTTACCAATGGAAATATCAAAATAGATGAAAACGATTTTGGATCAGTGGCCGATTACCGAACCAAATATGAAAATGCACTTGCCGAGAAATTGAATTAAAAAGTAATCGTTTTTACCGTTACTCATTTACTCATTTTCTCCTTTACTCATTTAATTCTATGCCAACTGTATCCTATCTAAATTCAACATTTTCATACGATCGATTCGGAACCGGCAAAGAAATTATCGTCACATTTCCGGGATATGACCGACTGGCAACAGACTTCCGTTTCTTTGAAGAGGTGTTAACTTCGGGTTATACAGTAGTTAGTGTTGATTTATTTGCACATGGACATACAAAATGGAAGGAAGACACGGCTTGTACCACTGCAGATTTTTTACAAGTACTACGATTGATTTTTAAAGCAGAAAATATAAACACAACAAGTTTTCATGTGATTGCCTATAGTCTTGGAACCCGTTATGCCACCTCATTTGTTGGAAGTTACCCGGAATTGATTCGTTCCTTTGTATTGATTTCTCCCCCTTCTTCTGCATTTAACCATTTTGTACATTTTGCATCCGATACCCGGATAGGGAAAATGATTTTTCGTTTTTTACTGGTTAACCGGAAAATGTTGTTAAGGTTTGCTGCACTATTAAATGGTATCGGGATAATCAAAGACAAAAAGTACCAATTTGTTTCCCAATATATTCGAGAGGTGGGTAAGCTTCAACAAGTGCACGAGACATGGGAAAGTTACCGCAAATGGCATCCGCGTTTTGCATGGTGTGCCAAGAAATTGTACTTGGAAAAAGTAGAAACTATTTTGATTACTGGAAAACACGACAGAATTACCCCTTCGGGTCGCTCGTTACATTTACTAAAAAACTGGAAGCAATTACGGCATTTGCAGACCACCGAAGGCCATCGATTGGAAACCAGTTCCATGAAAGAGGTATTGGGTGGGTTGTTTTGCGCTAAAAACATATAACATTTTTATAAACTAAAAAGCATTAGGTTTGTTATTCAATAAAGCCAAGGCACGGACAATACGGTAATTGAAAATTTAGCTGAAAAAAGCTGGTTAGATTATTACCAATCCTGTAATTTCGTAATACTAAAAAAATAATACCCATAATTATGCCATTTGAACTACCAAAATTAACTTACGACTACAACGCATTGGAGCCTTATATCGATGCACGTACCATGGAAATACACCATAGCAAACACCACCAGGCATATGTTACCAATGTGAACAATGCACTTGCCGGAACAGAGGGTGAAAAACTTTCCATCGAAGATATTTGTAGAAATATCAGTAAATACCCAATGCCGGTGCGCAATAACGGCGGTGGCCATTATAACCACAGTCTTTTCTGGACCTTGCTTAGTGGGAAATCAGGAGCACCTTCTGCAAAACTCGAAGCTGCTATCCAATCCGATTTAGGAGGCATGGATAAACTAAAAGAAGAATTTAACAAAGCAGCCACTACGCGTTTTGGATCAGGTTGGGCCTGGGTTGTGGTAAAAGAGGGAAAACTTGTTATTTGTTCAACTCCAAATCAGGATAACCCTTTGATGGATATCGCAGAAGTAAAAGGAACCCCAATTCTTGCATTGGATGTATGGGAACATGCTTATTACCTACATTACCAAAATCGTCGTCCGGATTATTGCGCTGCATTCTGGAGTGTTGTTAATTGGGATGAGGTGAGTAGGTTGTATGAAGCTGCCTTATAAACGATAATTGTATACCATAAAAAGCTGCAGGAGACTGCGGCTTTTTTTATGCACTATTGGTAGCATGAAAATTGAATATCTGGGATAAGTATTGTGTTACTTGAAAACTATAGGAAAGTAAAATATAGATTACTATATGTTACTTTTTACGTAGTAAAGTATATATGAACATTTTTAAGTTATTTTATTGTATTAAAGTAAAATATAAATTGTTTTATGTTACTTTTAATACATTAAAGTAAAATATAGACATATATATATTACTTTGTTAAAACGGTGTTCAGATTAATATTAATATTCGATTAACTCAAATATTTCTTATTGATATGAAAAGGCTTTGTTAACTCTAAACACCCGTAGCCGACTATATTCCTCGCAATTCCCCAAAAGCTTTTCATAAATAGTAAAGGACATTAATGGAGCGTAGAAGAGCTGTTTTAACCAAGTATTAATCTAAAATAATCTCAAATTAAAATATAGCTTCGTAATACATACATGAAAATATGGAAATGTTCATGTTTGTGTCCTTGAGAAACAGTAATCCTAAATCGTATTAAAAAAAATTGATGAGAACAATCCACATGATCCGAGCTGCACTCTTTACATTTTTAATGTACTGCATGGTGATTGCCACCGCAGCGCAGGAGAACAGAACCGATTCGTTGAAACGCATCTGGAATGACAAAACCCAGCCTGACACCTCCCGGTTGCAAGCTATTTCTACTTTTACCTATCAAGGATATTTATTCTCCATGCCTGATTCTGCCTATTACTATGCCCAATTGGAATACGACTTTGCGAAAAGCAAAGGCCTTAAGAAGTATATGGCAACGGCCTTAAATCTCCAGGGCATTTCTCTTGCTATAAGGGGAAATAACCCAGAAGCGCTAGAGTTTTTGCAAAAAGGTGCGGCAATACAGGAAGAAATAGGAGACAAGTTGGGTATGATCAAATCGCTTAGCAATATTGGAAGTATACATTTGAATCAAGGCAATTACCCTAAAGCGCTGGAGATTCAACAAAAGTGTTTGTCAATAAATGAATCTCTTGGCGATAAAAGGGGTATTGCTCAAGCATTATTTAGCATCGGAAATGTTTATTTCCAACAACACAATACGGACAAAGCACTGGAGTATTACCAAAAAAGCCTAATTATCGTGAATGAACTGGATGATAAAACTGGATTAAATGCTTTGCTGTGCAATATTGGCGCTATCTACTCTAAAGAAGGCAATATGACCAAGGCGATGGAGTATTTCCAAAAAAGTTTGGCGCTAGCCGAGTCAAAGGATGTCAAACAGAGTATCGCAAATGCATTGATTAATATAGGAATAGTCTATCAAAAACAAGGCAACAAACTGAAAGCATTAGAGTATTTCCAAAAAAGCTTAGCAGTATATGAAGGGCTGAATGACAAATCAGGAATCGCTCTGGCGTTATACAGTATGGGAGGTATCTATCAGGAAAAAGGCAATAACCAAATAGCCTTAGACTACTGTAAAAGAGCGTTGTTATTGGCACAAAGCGATGAATTGTTAGTTGAACAGAAAGATGCTTGCGACTGCCTCTATAAAACTTACAAGTCCATGGGCAATGGCAATAAAGCATTGGAGTATTTCGAGCAAATGACGATGCTTAAAGATAGTATTTACAACGAAGAAAATACCAAGAAGCTTACCCGCTTGGAAATGCAGTACGACTTTGATAAAAAAGAAGCCGCAACAAAAGGAGAACAGGAAAAGAAGGATCTTATAGCCCAGAAAGAATTGCAGAAACAAAAGTTAGTCCGTAACGGATTCATAGGAGGCTTTGCGATTGTACTTTTATTTGCTGCCTTGTTTTTGAATCAACGAAATAAAATAAAGAAAGGAAAAAAATTGAGCGATGAATTGTTGTTGAATATTTTACCCGAAGAAGTGGCCGAAGAATTGAAATTAACAGGTGAAGCGGAAGCAAAATTGATAAATGAAGTAACCGTTTTATTTACCGATTTTAAAGGTTTTACGCAATACTCCGAAAAACTTACTCCGCAAGAATTGGTAAGGGACATACACCATTGTTTTTCTGCTTTTGATAAGATCATGGAAATGTATGGCATGGAAAAAATAAAAACTATTGGCGACGCATACATGGCTGCCGGCGGATTACCAACCCCAAACAAAACACATGCAACAGATGCTGTAAAGGCGGCCTTAGCCATTGCTAAATTTATTGAAGAAGGTAAAGCAGAAAAGATGGCGGAAGGTAAACCCTATTTTGAAATAAGAATTGGCATTCATACCGGCCAAGTAGTAGCAGGAATTGTTGGCGTAAAAAAATACTCGTATGATATTTGGGGGGATACTGTTAACACAGCTAGCCGCATGGAAAGTAGCGGAGAGGCAGGTAAAGTGAACATCTCCGGAAGCACTTATGAATTGGTGAAAGATGAATTTACGTGTTTGCACCGCGGTAAAATCGCTGCAAAAGGCAAAGGTGAAATTGATATGTATTTTGTGGAGAATAAGTAATGATAGAAGAATATGCAATAATTATACCTTTCTAAAATTAGCTCGACTTATTGACGAAAGGTGATGCTATCTCCAAAGGCGAGTTTTGCAGAAAAGATGCAGTTAAGTATCTTTTTTTTTGGTTATCCCGTCAAACTTTCTGTAGAAATTCAGAATGTCTTCGAGCATCGGGATATACTTGTCCAGATAGGTTTTGATAGGGCTACTGGTACTCTCCAATTCCTTTAATTTGTTGTATCACATCTTAGCTATGGAATTTCAGTTAAATTGCCCATTTATTTCCAGTCTATATTGTAAATTCTCAACAAATTCTCATTAATCCATCAAAAAAAACGCTTCCAACATGTACCATTAGGTTCGGTAAATTGGAGAATTCCAACATTCTTGTTATAGTAAAATATGATAGAATCTGTTTGATAATTTTTGATGCCGAGACAACTAAAGGGCACGCCATTCATATGAATATTCTCCTTATAATTTGAGTCGTTATTAAGAATATAACTTTCAATTGCTATGTTTAAATTATTTATCTGAAACCAGACACGCTGCGATTTTGATGTTAAAAACTCTCGATCTATTATGCATGTTGTCATCAGATTCTGGGTAGGACTCGCGAGGTCAAATCTTCTATATTCCAGATAAAAGTACTTTTCTTTACATCCATAGGGTATAGTTGAGTCCCCAATCGGCTTGTAATTACTTGTGATGTATGGTGGTCCTATGATGTATCCGCTGTCTCCTAGATTATTTACAAACTTTAAACTATCAAATGGGGAATGGCAAGGAATGAATGAAGTGTCGCGTGGGTCAATATCAATTACTTCATTCGTGACATATGGACAAGGCGACGAAGTATCTATAGACTTATTGCATGAAAAGTAGGGTAAAATAATTAATAAATTCAAAGTAATTATAAGAATTGAATTCTTTAAAATTCGCTTATTGTTATTCATTGTATGTTTTCCTCTCTAACTTTCGCAAGTTGTTAAATTCTAGTGAAAATCATTATTTTTATTGGATGTTACTTTAAAAATATGTAACAACTTGTCTTTAATTAACTGAAACTAAATTAAAGAAAATCCAACCTGTCGATAACTCTATTGATAGTCAACCATTGATTTCAATAAGATTTCAGAATGTCAAAAGGTCAAAATAACTTCATCTTTCGTCAATCATGTGAACTAAATTGTATGCAAATGAAAAAGGGGTTGTAACCTGTCATTAATGCCTTTGAAATTCGCAATTTCAAATAAAATGAGGAAATCGACTAAGCTGAAATGGCATAAATAGATTAAAAATCATAACCTATTTTTTAGAAAATATATTTAATTTAGTATTCCGATTCAAGGAATGATCTAACTTTGACATAAGCAGATTAGCATGAAATTAAAATACTTGATTTATTTATTGCTATTTGGAATAATATTGTTTGATTCCTGTAGGAAGTCAGATGATCCTACTACTGAAGAGATTGAATTGCCAACTTATGTTTATTATAATAGTTGCGCATACATTTCAGGCATCCGTGCTTCTGACAATTCTTTTTATATTACCTCACGTTGTGGTGAACCAACCTATTCTTCGGCTATAATAAAGATTTCTGAATTAGGAAATGCTCAATTCGAGATCCAAATCCCTGTGGGAGCTAAAGGAATATATAGCAAAATACTGCAAACTAAAGATGGTCAGATTTTTATTGTATCATCACAAAGTTCCAATGGATTCACGTTAAGCAAGATTAATGCCTCAGGAGATACTGTTTGGAACAAAGTGTATAGTCAGTACAAATTAGGTGATTCACAGGCCATAGGAAGTATGGATGGAAATTTGGTAATTTGCTTGACCGATTTTGATGTTTCAAAAGGGGAGTATAGTCCCGTTATTATGAAACTAAATCCAAATGGTGAACTTATTTGGAGCAAACAGATAGAGGTCCAAAATAGTCAATCTATTTTTGATTTGATTCAATGTTCGGATGGGGGATATTTATTGACCGGTTCTTCTTATTTTCAGCCATTTTCTGACGGGAAAAACAAGGTCAAATTATTGCACATTAAAACAGATGAAGATGGAAATGTGATGTGGATCAATGAGCAAGGGATCGAAAATTCCCAATACGGACTTCAGACCATTGAATTACCCTCAGGAGATTATTTTACTATTGGTATTGAAACTTCATCAAATGATAAGTTGATTACAACAAGGATAACCAACAATGGCTCTCAGATATGGAAAAAAACTTTTCATGATACACTTTATTTTATGAAAGCTTCAGGTTGCTTGAATGAGGATGGAAAAATTTCTATCGTAGTAAATGGCACTAAGGATAAAAAGGGCTTAGTATGGAAATCTAGCCTCATAGAGTATGACGTTGAAGGAAGGAATCTGAGGACTAAGACTATTCAGCCAGAAATAGATAATTTAATTCTCTCATCAATTTTCACTACCTCCGATGGTTTCATTATTTTCGGCTCTTATCAAGATAAGTTGGCATCCTTAAGAATTGATGAAAACTGGGATTATATAAAGTAGCAGAATTGGCAGAATATTTTAAATAAATCCATAGGGTACACCTTTGCTTTCAGTTTGTGTCTCGCAAATTATCATGAAAGTTATCATGAATAATTTATCCTTAAATATTCAAGTTATATTTTCATTGATTCAACCTCCTTCAGACTATCGCTCAACATCAACCTTAAAACCCGCTTTCCTGCAGTGGTTTTAAAGTACAACTCCCTACGTAACGCATCTGATTTCACATAATAATATTCGCACAAAATCGGTATGAATGGTCTTCTTGGTGCAGTGCTTTTGGATTTTCCTTCAGCATGTTCAGCCATTCTTCGAACAAAATCGGCAGTATATCCAATATAAAATTGCCCATCCTTTAGGCTATAAAGGATATAGACTGCATAAGCAGGGTGTTTCATAGGATTTGAATTTTATGCAAACTAGATAACAACTATTGATTGTGTTATTCGAATAGCAGATAAATTATGAGGAATTGAATCTTGTATTGCAAAAGTTTCCAGGATAAGTTAAATAAATAAGTTGCTTGCATTGAAGCGTGCCCTGAAGTTTTCTCTTCAGGGTTCTGCTTCAATGAAAAAAGCCACTCGGACGGAGTGGCTTTTAGTGTTGTTGGCGCCTGTAGCAGAGAGCTCCTGCGTCGCTCACGCTACAGGGCCATGAAGCGTAATCCGCAGCTCTGCTGTGGATTTCTGCTTCATGGCTCCCCGGGCTGGGCTCGAACCAGCGACCCCATGATTAACAGTCATGTGCTCTAACCAGCTGAGCTACCAAGGAGTTTGGTTTTTGTAGTATCTCTTTGCAAAGATACCTGGTTTCTCCATATAACTTGACCAGCGACGCTCCCGACTTATCGTCGGGATACTCTAACCAGCTGAGCTACCAAGGAGTGTTCCTTTTTTCAAGAAGGTGAATTCCTTAAAAAGGGATGCAATAATAGGAATTCATCTCTAATTACGCAATATTTGCCCAAAATTTATTTAAAATATATATCTATGAGTTTATTGGTTATTGGCAGTGTGGCTTTCGACGCCATTGAAACACCCTTCGGAAAAACAGACAAAATTGTTGGAGGTGCAGCATCTTATATTAGTTTAACCACCAGTTATTTTACCCAAAATACCAAGCTGGTTGCGGTGGTAGGAGAGGATTTTCCCAATGAATTTATTGCTTTGTTAAACAGCAAAGGCGTATCTACAGAAGGACTTCAGATTAAAAAAGGCGAGAAATCCTTTTTCTGGTCGGGTAAATACCATACCGATATGAATAGCCGCGATACATTGGTTACCGAACTCAATGTATTGGGCGATTTTGACCCGATTATCCCTGATTCATATCAGGATTGCGAATACTTAATGCTTGGAAATTTATCTCCTCAAGTACAAATGACCGTAATTAACCGCTTGAAAAAGCGTCCAAAATTAGTGGTGATGGATACCATGAACTTCTGGATGGAAATTGCCTTGGATGACCTGAAAGAAACCCTGAAAAAGGTAGATGTATTGACTATCAACGATGAGGAAGCACGCCAATTATCCGGAGAATATTCGTTGGTTAAAGCTGCTGTTAAAATCCAGGAAATGGGGCCTAAATATTTGATTATCAAAAAAGGAGAGAATGGTGCTTTGTTGTTTCATGGTAAAGAAGTGTTTTTTGCTCCTGCCTTGCCTTTAGAAGAAGTGTTTGACCCTACCGGTGCAGGTGATACATTCGCAGGCGGTTTTATAGGTTATCTCGCTAAAACAGGTGATATTTCATTCGAAAATATGAAAAATGCAATCATTTATGGTTCAGCTATGGCCTCTTTTTGTGTAGAGAAATTCGGAACAGAAAGAATTGTTAACCTAACAGAAGCAGAAATGTCGGAGCGTATCAGCCAGTTTAAAAATCTGGTGCGTTTTAATATAGCTTCTTTGTAATTTGTCAAACAACGCCCTTTTGTTACATTTGTCAACCTTATTTAAATAGATAATACCATGTCAGGAAAAGAAAGTGTGATTAAACACAGTTCAGAAAACCCTTTCGAATCAATGAAAAAGAGATTCGATGTTGCATCAAAAATTATTGGATTAGATGAAAGTGATTACAATGTTTTAATTGCTCCGCAAAAAACAGTAATTGTAAATATTCCGGTTACCATGGACGATGGTAAAGTGAAAGTATTTGAAGGATTTCGTGTGGTACACAACGCGAATCTTGGACCTTCTAAAGGTGGAATCCGTTATTCCATGGACGTTCATTTGGATGAAGTAAAAGCACTTGCTGCTTGGATGACATGGAAATGTGCCGTGGTAGATATTCCTTATGGTGGTGGTAAAGGCGGTATTAAATGCGACCCTCGTTCCATGAGCAAAGGAGAATTGGAAAGATTAACCCGTTCATACACGGATATGATGGTGGATGTATTTGGTCCGGATAAAGATATTCCTGCTCCGGATATGGGTACAGGACAACAGGAGATGGCTTGGATTATGGACGAATATTCAAAACTTCGTGGTAGCTCACAACCTGCTGTTGTTACAGGTAAACCAATTGTTTTGGGAGGTTCTTTAGGACGCGTAGAAGCAACCGGTCGTGGTGTGATGGTATGTACCAGAGCAGCATTGGCAAAACTGGGAATTAATCCTGTTGGTACCACATGTGCAGTGCAAGGCTTTGGAAACGTAGGATCCATTTCTGCAAAATTGCTTGCGATGCAAGGTTTGAAAATAGTTGCTATATCGGATGTGAGTGGAGCTTATTTTAATCCGGATGGATTAAATGTAGAAGAAGCAATCACCTACCGCGATGGAAATAAAGGTACTTTAGAAGGATATAAAGGAGGTAAGATGATTACCAATGCCGAATTGCTTGAATTGGATGTTACCGTTCTTGTTCCTGCTGCAATGGAAGATCAGATAAATGATGAAAATGCAGATCGTATCAAAGCCAAATTGATTGTTGAAGGTGCCAACGGACCAACATCTGCAAGTGCCGATGATATTCTGAATAAAAAAGGAGTATTGGTTGTACCGGATATTTTGGCCAATGCAGGTGGTGTAACAGTATCTTATTTCGAATGGGTACAAAACCGTTTAGGATATTACTGGACAGAAGAACGTGTTTACCGTCGTGCAGATAGGGTGATGAAAACAGCTTTCGAAAGCGTTTACGGAGCATCAAAAAAATACAATATCGCCATGCGCATTGCAGCTTATGTTGTAGCCATACAACGTGTTGCTGATGTAGAAAAATTACGCGGTAAATTCGGTTTATAATATTCATTCATAAACAAACGCAGTGTGTTGTAGCGGTACAAAACACTGCGTTTTTAATTTTAAAAATATGTTACACAAGGAAGGAAAGGCAACCATTTTAATAACACTTTTATTTCTGTTTGCATTAAATGCATTGATAGGATATTTGTTGCCGGATTTAATCATTGTTCAGAATATAGTTCTGGGACTATCTATCATCTTTCTGGTAATCATTTTGCAATTCTTCCGTAATCCACCGATAACACCAACATTGGGTGAAAATTTGATTGTTTCTCCGGCGGATGGAAAAGTGGTTGTGATTGAAGAAGTAATTGATGAAGAATATTTCAAAGGAAAATGTTTACAAATTTCCGTATTCATGTCGCCCTTTAATGTGCATGTAAACCGCAATCCGGTAAGTGGAGTCGTTAAGTATTTTAAATACCATCCGGGTAAATACCTTGTTGCCTGGCATCCAAAATCATCTACCGAGAACGAAAGAACAACTACGGTAATTCAAACAAAGGATAATAAAGAGATATTATTTAAGCAGATTGCCGGTGCGCTCGCCAAAAGAATAGTTTGGTATGTTAAAGAAGGACAACCGGTAAAACAAGCAGATGAGATGGGATTTATTAAATTTGGTTCTCGTGTCGACTTACTTTTACCAATAGGTACAAAGGTTAAAGTCGAATTAAATCAAAAGGTAAAAGGGGGGCGAACTATTTTAGCTGAATTGTAATATACTAATAATTACTATCTTGCGTTAAGAATAACAAATCGAATATGAAAAAACTAATGATTATAGCTGCTTTTCTTGTATCGGGAATCGTAGTAAATGCGCAGAATGCACAGAATGGACAAAATGCAACTTCCGGTAAACCTAAACAGGAAGCATCTGCAACCATTCAAAACAATGCAGGTCCGTCTAAAGAAACAAATGTTTCAACTGCAACTACAACAGTTAACAAAGATTCAGAAAAGAAAGAAACAGATAAAAAGGAATGTACTTCTGAAGAAAAGAAAAGTTGCGGAGATATGAAAAACGGAAAATCATGTTGTGCTCCTAAAGCTAAACCATAAACAGGTATAAATCATTAAACATTAAAAACCACCATTGCTTCGGTAATCGGTGGTTTTTTTATAAAGCCTACTTTAACACATTAACACTTCAACACCTCAACACCTCTTGATTAAATAGACATCAACTCTTTAAACTTAACCGCTTGTCGACGACTAACTTCAACTTTGGTACTGTCTTTCATATAGATCAGAAATCCGGAGTTGAAAAAAGGCTCAATCCTATCTATATAAGAAGTGTTGATTATCTGTTGTCGGTTGGCACGAAAGAATTGTTGCGGATTTAATCTTTCATCCAATGCATTTAATGTTTTATGGATCAAAGGCTGATATTTATCGAAATGAATTTTGGCATAATTACCGGCAGATTCAATCATGCGAACATCGGTTAATTTTACAAACCAACATTTTTCACCATCCCGGATAAATACCTGATCGCTTTCGTTGAGTCTGTTGCGCTCTGCATTCTGATTGATATCTGCCAATTCGCGTTTAACCCTTCCAATGGCTTCTCGCAATCTGCCGGGCTGAACCGGTTTCAATAGATAATCCATTGCATTTACTTCAAATGCTTTAATTGCAAATTCGTTAAAAGCGGTGGTGAAAATTACGGAAGGAGTTTCAATTAATTCTTCCAACAAATCAAATCCTGATTTCTCCGGCATCTCAATATCCAGAAACAATAAATTTGGTTTCAATTTATCCATTAATTCTATTGCTTCATCCGCATTGGATGCTTCCCCACTGATTTCAATTTCAGGAAATTCTTTTAATAATTCTTTTAAACCTTGGCGGGCAAGTTTTTCATCGTCTACAATTAAGGCTCTTATACTCATAATGGAATATCTATATGGGTTTGTACTTTATTATCAGTTGTGTTGCGAATCGAAAAGGTTGCTTTTTCATCGTATAATATTTTTAGTCTTTCAACCGTATTTTCTATACCAAGTCCAACCGATTTTTCATTTGGAGAGAAATGTCCTGTATTAAAAATATCAATATGCAGCACCTTGTTGTTCTTATGAATCTCTAGAACAATCGACCCACCATTCTTAGATTTAGATATGCCATGCTTAACCCCATTTTCTATTAAGGTTTGTAACATCATTGGCGGTACTTCACAATCCAAGGCTTCTTTATCGATATTAAATTCTGTTACTAGTCTTTCATCGAAACGAATCGATTCAATTGCCAAGTAATCATACACCGTTTGCATTTCATCCTTCAGAGAAATTGTTTTTTGTTTGCCGTTGTAAAGGGAACTGCGAAGCAATCCCGATAATTGGTTAACCGCTGATTTTGCTGTAACGGGATTGATATCAATCAACGTGCGTATGCTGTTTAAAGAATTAAACAGAAAGTGTGGATTTAATTGTGTCTTTAGGTTGTGAAATGCATTTTCTTTCATCGCTGCCTGCAAACGATAACGTTCTTTCTCTGCCTCCAGTAAACGTTCCCAATACTGAAACAAGTGATAGGTTAACGACCAAAGCAAAACATATTTACTCAGGTTGAATACATAACCGAAAATAAATCCAAATGAAAAGGGAATTTGTTCAAAGATCGGATAGGTGTATCTGTCGAGTGGAATATTAACCGAAGCCATCAAAATCGACATGATGACTACTGCCATAATGCCTCTTGGAATCAGTTTGTATAATGGCAAATTTAACCAACCGGTTTTTATTAGAACGATGCGATAGGCATGGGTTAAGGTAATTCCAAGAATAAAATTTACCAAAACATTGAGCAGGAGGGTTGCCCTAAATCCATCGATAGTCAAATAAGTAATAAACTCGAGCATGGTAAATAAAAACCATCCACCTAACTGACAAATCCAATAAAGTTTCTCTTTTTTAATTGCTGCCATAAGATTCATGCAGATGGTTTACTGTCTTTAACAATGATTACAGGACCAAATAGGGTTAACTTCTTTTCTTTAACTTCTTGTTTCGATTCCTGTTTACCTCGAGGTGCTTTTGTACTCTTTTTGCCACAACCCATTGGCCATAAGTATCCAAATCCGAGTAGAAATACCAGTAAATAAGATGTTTTCATACGTATTTTCTTTGTAAACCGAATGTACAACGAAAGTTAGAATTATGGATTCTGTATTCCGTAACAGGTTAATTTTGGCGTTAAATGGAAAATTACATGCATGAATTTTAGGGCAAACCTTATTTTATGTGGGAAACCAGTTTTTCTATTGCACGATTTTGTTTTCATATTTGGGAGAAAAAAAGATGAAATCAAATCGCTCACAGCTATATTCCATCATCACCATATTTTTTTTCTGGGGATTTATCGCAGCTTCCAACGGCATATTAATTCCATTTTGTAAAGTCAACCTATCCTTAAGTCAGTTTCAATCACAACTTATCGACCTCACTTTTTACGGTGGATATTTTATTGGTTCGGTGTTGTTGTTTTTGTACTCGCGCTTTTCTAAAACCGATTTGTTGAATAAAATCGGATTGAAGAGAGGAATGGTTTATGGTTTGTTACTTTCTGCAATAGGTTCGTTATGTATCATACCATCTGTTAACCTTGAAAGCTATGCCTTTTTACTTTCATCTTATTTTATTATTGCTTTAGGTTTTTCGTTACAACAAACCAGTGCATGGCCTTTTATTATTGCGTTGGGTAGCGCCGATACAGGTGCTCACCGCTCCAATCTTGCAGGTGCAATAAATTCGTTAGGCACAACCATAGGACCTATCATCGTAAGTTATTTTTTGTTTGGCGGATTACATGGTTCGGCCGGAGACGCAACCTTATCCAGCATTAGTGGATTGTTTACAGGCGTTACCGTTTTATTTATAGCACTCGCAATTTTTCTGGGGTTATCGCATATGCCGGAGGTTAAAAATGAAGAAGCAATGGAGTCGGGTTTCGGTGCATTCAAATTCATACAATTAAAACTTGGTATGCTTGCAATCTTTATCTATGTTGGAGTAGAGGTAACAATACAATCCAATCTGGGAGCACTGTTGCGATTGCCGGAGTTTGGCAATTACACAGAATCAGAACTTGCACCATTTATTTCCATGTATTGGGGAAGTTTAATGATTGGTAGATGGACAGGTGCACTTGCTGTTTTTGAATTACGTGGTTGGAAGAAATATATCCTTCAAAGTATTATACCGTTTCTTGCATTTGCCATAGTACTTGGTGTAAACATGCTCAATGGAAATGAGGTAGCGCATTTATATTTATACAGCATTCCGATTTTATTGATGGTTGGAATGAATTTTATGACACTGGATAACCAGTCAAAAGCCATGATTTATTTTTCGGCTTTTGGAATGTTAGCCATGTTGGTTGGATTATTTACATCCGGAACGGTTTCGGTTTATGCCTTTTTAAGTGGCGGACTTGCCTGTTCGGTACTTTGGCCATGTATATTTAGTATAGCAGTAACGGGATTAGGAAAGTATACCAGTCAGGGATCTGCATTTTTAATCATGATGATTCTTGGTGGAGCCATCATTCCACCGATTCAAGGACTTCTTGCAGATATACCTGCTATTGGAATCCATCATTCCTATGTTATAACTGTAGCATGTTTTGCATACCTAACTTGGTATGGCTGGCGATTGCGAGCTATTGGTAAAGTTTAAGCGCTTTTTGCAAAGTATCCTTGTGTTCGATTCGTAAACTTTCGGGTTCAAGTATTTCTACATTGCTTCCGTAACTTAATATATGCGAACGCAATTCATAACTTGGAATAACCTCTAACCGGATGATAAACGCAGTCGCATTATCAGCAAGAATCTGCTGCGTTTCGTGCAATGGCTGAGATTTTATATAAGGTGATTCATTGGGGTGAAATTTTAAAACAACCTTTTCGGGTTTCAAGCCGCTTAATACCGAAATGCCGAACGAATGCTTGAAAAATTGCTTGGCGTCAAAGTTTTTATCTTCCTCATAATGCTGTTTGGTTGGTACTATTTCCAGCAACCTTTCCAAAGCAAAAATAATTATCCTGCCACTTTCCGGTGATTTCCCTGTAACATACCAACGGTTTCGGTATTCCTTTAATACATAAGGATGGTAGGTATAAGTTTTAGGATTGTTTTCTCCGAATCTTTTATAATGAATCATCAGTACCTGTCTTTCTTTGATTGCAGAAAGCAAAACCCCAAGATGTTCATTTCCTTTTGCATTTAGTCCTTTTTCGGTTTCTATAATATCATTCAGGTTATCGCCGGCTATTCTCTTCATATTAATGAAGTCCTCAATCTTCGTCACGGATTGGATAAATTGTTTCACGGGTTCAATTCCTTCAAATTGTTTTAACAAACTACAAGCAAACTCCAAGGCATATAAATCTTCGGCTTTGAGTGGGATTTTGTTGATAGAATAGGCTTCTTCGGTATAGTAGTACCCGTTTTTTTGTCGGTTGTATTCGATAGGAGCGAAATAGGCAAGTTCTTCATCAAATTTCATATCGAATATGTCCTTGTCGATGGTGCGTGCAGACACTGTTCCCATTCCACTACATGCTTCAATTAGTTCTGCTTTGGTCGGGTATCGTTTATGGCGGTTCCGCAAGGCAGTATCAATGATGCGGTATCGGATAAAGGCATTTTTGTTTTTAGGCATGAGTCATTAATTATTAATGATGAATGATGAATTATGAATGATGAATGATGAATGATGTTAATGGTGATTAATTTTTACGGAGGTTAAGGTAGTATTTGTAGCATAAAGTAAGAAGTAAAATTAACTGAATATGGCCGACTAACGTAACAAAAATTAATTGTAAAGTACCTCGCAGATAGGTTGCGAAGTGGTGGTTCAATCTTTGTTTAAGAAAAAACAACAAATATGAAAACTGCAAAAGAAATTATGGGAACCTTGAACCAACAACAACTGATGGATGATGCAACTTTAGCCCTTAAGGAAGGTCGGTATCATGAAGCCATGCACTTGCTCAATTCATTTTTATTATCAGATCATGCCCATTTAAGTGCCAGATTAAAGAAGGGATTGTGCTATTTATATCTGAACCAGGCTAGAAAGGCGGCATATATGTTTGATATGGTTTTACAAGAAGACGAACACCATGCAGAAGCACTAGCATGTTATGCCGAATATTATAAATTGATGTTGGATTATGAAACAGCATCGCATTATATCAGTGCAGCTATCGCTTCACAAGATGAAAATGCTACTTATCATCGGTTAGCAGCAGAAATCGCCTACTTGATGAACGACCGTGAATCAGCATATGGAATGATAAACAGGGCCATCATTCTTAGTCCTTTTAAAGAAGAACTATATTATTGGAGAGCCTTGATTCTCAATTCATTCAAAAAAATGCAGGTTGCTATTAATGATCTAAACCGCGCACTGGCACTAAATCCGCAATACGTTGATGCCTTAAAACTTCGGGCAAAACTCCGCATGTACCATGGCACATTCGAAGATGCGGTTAAAGACTTAAAACTAGCCCAACGTTTCGAACATATGCAGGAATACCGGTTAAAAAGGGTTGCCTGAAATTTTCTTTGATTACCTTTAAAGCCCTGATTAATCGGGGCTTTATTGTTTAATTAGGTACTATATATTCATTTCATCCGAATTAAGTTTGCGCACACAACCATAAAGTCCTATATTTGCATCCCTAAATCGCGGAGTGGAGCAGTGGATAGTGATTTGGGCTCATATCCGCCAGTTGGCGGACATAGGTTCGAAGTTCTTTTGAAATGAAAATATATCGCGGAGTGGTTCGCCAGCTGGCGAACGTTGGGCTCATATCCGCCAGTTGGCGGACACAGGTTCGAAGTTCTTTTGAAATGAAAATATATCGCGGAGTGGTTCGTCAGTAGACGGACGTTGGGCTCATATCCGCCAGTTGGCGGACACAGGTTCGAAGTTCTTTTGAAATGAAAATATATGGTGGAGTGGTTCGTCAGTAGACGGACGTTGGGCTCATATCCGCCAGTTGGCGGACACAGGTTCGAAGTTCTTTTGAAATGAAAATATATCGCGGAGTGGAGCAGTGGTAGCTCGTTGGGCTCATAACCCAAAGGTCACAGGTTCGAGTCCTGTCTCCGCAACTAAATAAAATCCTGCTTCGGCGGGATTTTTTATGCCTATGTTCACTGTTTATGTCCTTTACTCAGAAAATTTCAACAAAATTTATATTGGATATACTTCCGATATTGAAAAGAGATTATTATCTCACAACGTCCTAGCTACAAAGGGTTACACAATCAAATTTCGTCCTTGGGTTTTACTATATACTGAAGAGTTCTCTATAAAATCGGAAGCAATGAAAAGAGAAAAGCAGCTAAAGTCAGCCAAGGGTCGAGAATTTATTCATTCATTAATTAAATAGCTCGTTGGGCTCATATCCGCCAGCTGGCGGACACAGGTTCGTCCCGATAGCTATCATGACCTGTCTCCGCAACCTAATAATAGTTAGGTTTAATTACCTAGCTTTTTTAGCACTTGTCTCCAAGTTAGCGAAAACAGATTTTTTTGAAATCTTTCAATAAAGCCCAATTCATTATTTTTTTAACATTCTAAGACCTACTATTTTCAATCATTAATTCTTTTTTTATCTTCGATTATATTCTATGCCTATGTTTACCGTTTACGTGCTCTACTCAAGTACATTCAACAAAATTTATATTGGATATACTTCCGATATTGAAAAGAGACTATTATCTCACAACACACTCGCTACAAAGGGTTACACAATCAAATTTCGTCCATGGATTTTACTATACTCTGAAGAGCATTCATTAAAATCGGAAGCAATGAAAAGAGAAAAGCAGTTAAAGTCTGCCAAGGGTCGGGAATTTATTCATTCATTAATTAGTCGACCCTCAAAATCTAATGAAAGTTAGATTTAGCAATACTTTCGTTACTAATTTGCATCAAATTATTTGCAAGGTTTCAGTTCAAAAAATTTATAAGCTTGCAATTTCAGTTGATCAATTTATTCTATGTATTATCAGCGACAAAGGTTGAATCTTCATTTTATCTAAAAAGTTTTTCGGAGCTGGTGGCCTTCTATTTTTATGCGTAGCATTTGAGAATTGCAAATTTGGGCTGGGACTTGCAAGTAACCCACGAGCTTGCGATGGCCAAGTGATAAGGGCGGCTTGGGTTGCGTGGGATGAGCGATTCGTAAAATGCAGCATAAAAATAGGAAGCCTTGATTTTTTTGTTTACTTTTTTTATCAAGAAAAAAAGTAAATGCTGGTTTGGAGCGCACAGGTCCAAAATCTCAATAAAACAGTTAATCTGATATTGAAATTACACATTTCTTTTAAAAGGACTTTTTGTGGGTCGACTAATTAAGTAGCTCGTTGGGCTCATATCCGCCAGCTGGCGGACACAGGTTCGAGTCCTTTCTCCGCTTGAATAAACCAAGTTTAATTACTTGGACTTTTTATTTTATAAAATAGTTGGCTTTACTTCTGCCTATTGGCTGATACAGGTTCTTACTGAAAGCTGTTTGGAATAGACTTAAATTCCACATGCAGCTATTAAATTAAAGGCCTTAAGGTAATTAAAGCAACTTTGGATGCGATTACTACCTTCTAATAATTCGTTTAGTAATTACATCACCACCGTTACTTGCAACCATTAATAAGTATATTCCTTGTGGCAAATCGTTGATATGTATCTCATGTTTAGAGTAACCCTTTTCAATAGTTTGGTCCTTAAAAATCGACTTTACCTCTAATCCGTTAATAGTATATAAACTTGCGCTCAATAAACGGGTTTCTTTAAGATTGAATTCCATGGAAACTAAATCTTCTGATGGATTGGGATAAACCAGAAATGATTCAATAACTCCGGGAATATCTTTACAAGCTTCAAAATATTTACAAGAGGATGCTTCCTTCTCAACAAACACACTTTGGTATTCGATTTTCATTTCATTGGATATTCGTTCGGGTAAGGCCTTAAATAATTTTTCTGTTGGTTCAAACCAAACAATGATATCAGCTCGCCAAACTCCCTTTTCTAGCTCTTCAGGTTTGTTTTCTTCTCCTGACCTTACCAATACCGGTACTAAACTTGCAATACGGGAACGAAGTTCTTTTTCGGCCTGCAATTTTAATTTGGTTGCCTTTTCTTTCATTTCTTCTCTGCTCAATTTTCTTCCGGATGAATCTTTATCCATCACTTTATAATTGATTTTATAAGACCTCCATAATTGTCCAAGGTCATCGGTAATCAAAGAATAATCCGGGTAATCACCCAATTCAGCGTGGTTCATTTCTTGATGGATGGAGTCGTTATCGTTAAGGATTTTAAATACCAATTCTTTGTTTTCACAAATAGTTGTTTGTTTTAATAGTGAATCGGCATTTGATTTTACAGGCATACCATGATGGGAGATATTAATATCGGTAACCGAATCTCTTTTGATCACTTTTAAAGTAACTGTTTCAAATTTCGAACCATATTTACTATAAACAGATTTCAACGGTGCTTCACCTTCTCTACCTCCGGATGAAGTAATTTCAATTTCTTTATTCTTTACCGAGATGCCAAGTTTTAATAATTCTTCTTTGGTTAGTTCAATCAAATGGATATTCACCATGTCGATTGCCCGATTATTAACAGTTAAACAACGGTTAGTCGAAATATTTCCCGGGGGTATATAATTTGGCGTATATGGAATAATGATATGTTCATCTTCATGGTTATGTATTGGTGTACTTTCTTTAGCAACAGATAGTTTATTAGGCTTTCGGATCGATAGTATAGTTGGATTTTTTTGACGGGGTGGCTTAACTTTAGGATCCGGCTTTTCATTTTCCGGTTTATTAATCTCGGTTATTGGATTGATTATTTCATTTTTAATTTTCGCACTTTCTGTTTTTGCGACTTTTTCAATTTTAACCGGTGCAAAAAACAGATACAAACCGCCAAGTAATAAAATGGATATGGTCATAATAATGGGTGTTTTAGTTGTAATTAGTTGCTTTCTTGAATTTGAAATTGTTTTATCGGATTTCAATTGACTTGAAATTTCATCAGTTGATACTAATGGTTTGGCATTTCGTGCCGAATCAAATAAATCATTTAAATATTTATCTGTGTTCATATGATACCATCCATTTTTAATTTTGTTTCTCCACCTTGGTTTCCTACCAAATGATATCGTTCCGTTTCCTCTGAAATCAACGCTTTTAATGTTTGACGACCTTTGTAAATAGTTGCCTTAACTTTTTGTTCATTGGTATGTTGTATTTCCGCAATTTCTTTATAGCTAAAACCTGAAATTTCATATAAAGTAATTGCTTCTCTTTGTATAGGTTCCAAATGGCTTAAAAGTTTTGCCAATTCTATTTTTTTAACATTCTCTTCAGCATTTAGGGTTCCTTCCAGGTTGCTCAAAGTTCCCTCATTCCAACTTCCATAAAATTTTTGTCTTCGCAGTTTTTTTAAAAACAAGTTTCGTGCGATTCCAAATAAGTAAAACACAAACTGGTTATGGTCTTTAATGGTATCAAATCGTTCAAAAGCCAAAAGGGTAATTTCACTTACCATATCTTTTGCATCATCGGGTTGCCAGACTAATGTTTGCACATACCTGCATAAACGGTCGTGTACCGGTGTATACAACGCCATAAATTCCAGGTTTCTGTTTTGCGACTCCAATTCGATATCAGTTTATGTGTTTCACAATAGTTAGTCCCACTTTTGCTTTAAAAGTTATCAAATTGTCTTGTAAATATGTAGGATGTTGATTATAAGGCAAATAAAATTACAGAAGTTCAATTTTCTTTTTAAGTTTAATCGAATGTGTTCACCAAATAACTTTTAATATATAGAAAACGATTTCTGCTCAAACAGGTATAAATAGCTTGTTTTTAGTAAATTCTATCATCTTAAACGATACAAACCGTTTGATGCGAATAATCATCCTATTTTATTGGTATCGATTTATTACTTTTAAATAAGTTTTGAAGTATATGTACATGAAATATTTATTGTCTTCCTTATTATTTATCGTCTCGTTAAATTTTGTATCGGGCAAAACGCCAGTTTACTACTCATTGAATAGTGATAGTGGATTAAATGAACCAAAATTTAGTGTTTCTGAAAGGCTCACCATAAACATCGGTTACTACTTATCCAATAATAGTACCGGAATTATTTTGGGAAGCAAAGCACTGGGTTTAGGTTTGGTTATTGATATGGAAAAATTCCTGTCGCTTGAAACCAATACTTCAGCAATACGTGGCAATGTGAATTATACATTTGGCAAAAAAAGAAGAAGCAATGTGTTTTTTGATTATTACCGAATCAATCGCAAAGCAACAAAAATTCTGGAAGCAGAATTAGAGATTCTAGATAATACTTACCCTGTCGGGACGCAAATGGATAGCGAGTTCAATCTTTCCATTATGAGAGCCAAATACGAATATTCGTTTCTGCTCGACGACCGTGTTTCAATGGGAGTTTCGGCCGGATTGTTTATCATGCCCATTAAATTTTCTTTTCAAACAACAAACTACTACGGACAAAGTACCAGTATGATAGCGCCATTCCCAATTGTTGGTTTACGTGCCAAGGTTGGAATTACTCCAAAACTTTATCTCAACCAAAGTGCCGAGTTACTTTATTTGAAATTTAATGATTTCACAGGAAGTTTTCTTGATTTGAATATTGCATTAGAATATAAAATGTTTAAAAATTTCGGGGCAGGGGTTGGTCTCAATTCAAGTCGTATAAAAATTGCAGCCCAGGGTAATGATTATCCTAATCTTGATTTTTATGGAGATATTAAAATGGAATATATGGGTATATTATTCTACCTGTCTTATTTTTTATAAGATTTAGTGGACAAGATTTTGGGTGGAGGAGCTAGGCAATTAGCCATCACATTTTAATCTTATTTATTATATCAAACAATACTTGTAATCAATCAATCGACAGTACAATCGGTGCAAGTACACGAGATGCTTTAAATGGATCCAACACTTCTACATTTTCAAATACGATACTTTGACCACGATTTGTTTTTTTAATTTCTTCAACCATCTCCGGTGTTAGGTATGCATCGTTGGAGTTAAAACGTAAAGTTTTAAAACCACGTTGAATGGAAAGTGTAAATGATTTAACTACAAAGGTAAAATCGAAATCAAAATCTTCAGGTAATTTTGGTGTGATTGCAGCAGCTGCAATAAGAATATTTTTATTAATAGCTCCTGAACTTTTACCTCCGATTGAAACCAGTGGATTCGGAATTCGTTTAACCCGGAACATTTGCGAACCCATTCCTTTTTTAACACCATTTAAGGTGGTATACATACTAATCACAGCAGAATTATAATTTCCTGGGACATTTACAATCCAGTCCGGACCTTTTGGGTCTTTGCGAATCGTACCAGCTGAAATAACAGGAACAAGGCTCGAACTTGGTACTCCTGCAACCGCAAAGGAAACCGGATTATCAATCCCTGCATATAAAACATTCATTTTTACTGCCGAAATACTTGCCGAAGGTCTAGCGGCAACGAACTCGCTATGGAACCGAAAATCTCTGATTTCACCTGAGGCGGTTCTGCTTCTAATTAAACCTGCATATTTATTCAATCCTTCTTTGTTGGCAGGAATTCGAAGCATTAACCTGCCCGAATCATGTTGTAACTTACTTGCTTTGTTCAGGAAAGCAGTATCCATTATTTCGGTCTCCGACATATAGTATGCTTCCGGACTATGGCTGGTATCGTATGCCGCCACTATTACTTCTGCTTCATACTGATCTCCCAGAAATACAAAACTGCTTTGTGGAATAACTTTGGCATCAATCTTTTCAAACTTAAAATCGCCTTGTCCTATTGATTTATGCAAACTGTTTACTACTTCCAGTTCGGCATTATATACATCCAGTATTAATTTATTTATAATAGGAATATCAGCAGCTACGATTGTGTGAAGAAAGAAATGTGATTCCCAGTTTTGCACTGCACCATCTGCATCATAATACGGACCGGTTGTTTGTAGTCCAAGGTTTAAAGATTTTTGCAGGTTTGTATCAACCAGGTTTATCATTTGTTCCTTATACGCATTGATGCGGTTTTTAAGAATCCTTGCCATTCCTTCTGATCCATCATCTGAACTGCCTAGAAAGTAATTTGTAGCTATCGAATTGTCGTCTTTGGAAGTAATATCTCTTGTAGCAATCAAACGAGCCGAATCAATAGGAATTCCTTCTTCGATGGAAATAAGTTCATCTCTAATCTGTTGAATAAAAGCAACCATTTCTGATGAAAGAAAACGCGCTTTTCGAGCCTTTGCCCAGTAAGGTCCAACCTTTTCAGGATTCATGACATAATTTTGTTCGAAGTTGGCATATATATCTTTCAATTTACTTTTGAAATTTTCATTGGATAAAACCAAATTCTCATCCACTACAATGAAAGCATTAATTACTTCATTAGAAACATTTAAAGCAAGTAATGCTAACATCACCAGATACATCATGGCAATTAACTTTTGCCTGGGAGTCTGTTTTTCTGCGGCCATTTTATTTTATTTTCGGGAAATAGATTGTATTTTTCACAAGAAGTAGGTGCCGAAATTAATTCGAATTGCAGGCTGCAGAAAGGATGTGAAATAAACAAGTGGTGGATAAGTGCCATTGTGTATGGCTAAAAAACAGACATCTTTAGAAATCATCTTCTCTTACCATTAATCAGCAAAATGCTGATACGAAATCAGTAATTTGCTGATTGAAGCAGCCTATATAAGAGGTATCTTTGTTTATTAAAGGTTTGAATTACTGAGATTTCTATATTTCTATTTACTTTGTAATGCAAACGAAATATTAATTCTCACAACAAGAGTTAGGAAAGTGAAGAAGATTCTGATTATAGACGACAATGAGACCAATTTATTCCTTATGGAAAAGGTGCTTAGCAAGCATATCCATGAGGCGGAATTGCTGTTGGCTCACGATCCTATAAAAGGTATATTAATGGCCAAGGATAAACTTCCGGATGCCATACTGCTCGATCTTAACATGCCATTGATGAATGGTTTTGATGTTTGTAAGGTTTTAAAAGAGGACAGTACAACCAGTCATATACCAATTATACTGTGTACAATTGAGAAAAAAAGTTCTGAAAATATTGTGAAAGGTTTTAATATTGGAGCAGACGCATTTGTGAACCGACCAATAAAAGACGAAGAACTTTCTGCACAAATCAGGGCCATGCTTAGAATAAAGCAAGCAGAGGATGACCTGAAAAACGAAACAGAGAAGTACAGGGTAATGACTGAGACTTTATCTGATGCTATTTGCATTATTAACCTCAAAGGTGAAATAACATTTGTCTCTCCCGGAGCACTCGATATTTTTAGTTTTATGGATAAGTCCGATATACTTGGTTTAAAATTAATCGACACCATAATTCCGGAACACCAAATCAGAGCACAACAAACCCTGGATAAAGTTAGAAAAGAACATTCGATTCGGGATGCAGAGTTTAAATTTATTAGGAGCAATGGAACCGAATTTTATGGCGAACTAAGTGCATCTCTGATTAAATCTTCAAATGGAGATCCTCGAGAGTTAATTACTGTAATCAAGGATATTACCGAAAGGAAAAATTCAGAGTATGAGATTCTTGAATACCAGCGTAAACTAAAACGGTTGAATCTTGATCTAACTAAAGTAGAAGAAAGCGAACGTCGAAATATCGCTATGAATTTACACGATGGATTGGGCCAAACCATTTCGATTGCCCATATAAAGCTCTCCTCTTTATTAAATGCATCCGTATCAGAACCTGTTGAAAAAGTGATTAAGGAAACTATTGAGTTAATATACAATGCAATTCAAGAATCCAGAACCTTGACATATGATCTTAGTCCGCCAATCCTATTTGAACTTGGTTTGGTAGCGGCTTTAGAATGGAGAATAGAACAAGTGAAAGAGAAGTTTAATATGACAACCCAGTTTGTTTGCGACGATTCAAAAATGCCATTCCCGAATGAAATTAATATACTGTTATATCGGATCATCAATGAATTGGTACTGAATGTTATCAAGCATGCAGAAGCAAAAGAAATTAAATTAGAAATATACCATGACCCTAAAAATATTTATTTCTCGATTTCCGATAATGGCAAAGGGTACAGTTATCCTCCAAAAAAACAATTAAGTAAACAAAGTGGGTTAGGATTATTTTCTATTAACGAGAGACTTGAATCAATTAAAGGACAGTTGCAAGTTGAATCTGTTTTGTTAAAAGGAACAAAAACCACTATTATTATACCCAATTCTGATTTCTATGATTAAGATTGCTATAGCTGATGACCATAAATTATTCCGTGAAGGACTAGTTAATTTATTGTCGGAAGCGAAGGATGTGGAAGTGATTGCCCAAGCCAGCAATGGTGCAGAAGCGATTGAAGTGGCGGTCAAATTCCGACCGGATATTTTTATCATGGATATCACCATGCCTGTAAAAAATGGTATTGAAGCTACCGCAGCAATTGCAATTGAAGCTCCGGATGTGAAAGTAATCGCAATTTCCATGCATTCCGAAAAGTCATTTATTAAAGGAATGCTCGATGTGGGAGCTATGGGGTTTCTTCTTAAAAGCTGCAATTACAACCAGGTTTTGGAAGCCATACAAACAGTAATGTCAGGTAAAAAGTACTTAGATGGTGAGGTTACCGATGCTCTCATAAATGATTTTGTTGGTAATGCACCACGGCAAAATAACGCGGATGATTTGCTTTCTAAACGAGAAATGGAAATTTTGAAACTTTATGCCGAAGGGAAATCTAGCCAAGAAATTTCGGAATTACTCTTTATTAGTGTCAAAACAGTTGGAACACATAAACAGAATGTGTTAGAAAAGCTAAACCTGTCTTCAACAACCGATATGGTTAAGTATGCCCTTAAAAACGGGATTATATCACTGTAGTCTGCAGTAGAAAATCAGTAATTTTCTGTTCAAAAATCAGTATTTGACTTATTGCATGAATTTGAATTTAGTTCTATTCTTACAAAAGTTTAGAAGTGTAACATGAAGGATGTATTCCTGAAACAATTAATTTTATTTTTGTCGTTAAACTGCATTTGTATGGTTCCGGTGGCGGTATCCCAAACATGGGTTGCAGGTCAAAATGTTACCCTTAATGTACCGGATTACGCATTAATTGCTACCAACAATGCAACGGTGTCGATGAATCTGACTTCCTCAACAGCCGGTGCAGCGGCAAGTCAGGCAATTAATAGTAATTTATATGTGAAGATATCGTCTAGGGTACCAACTAATTTAAGGAGAAGAATAACCGCTCGTATTTCTAATGGATCTGTGCCGGCAGGAACTACATTAACGATTAAGTCAGCATCATGTACAACTGCAAACAGCGGAGGTACCAGAGGGTACCCTTGGTTCTGGGCTACAACTCTTGATTACAACGACCAATTATTGGTTTGGGGAATTGGAACCTGTTATACCGGTACCGGTAATACTGATGGGTATCGTATGACGTTCAACTGGAGTGTAGATAATCCATCCGTTAATTATGAAGAATTAGCTTCAGGAACTTATTATATAACTGTCGTTTTTACGCTAACAGCAGCCGAATAATGTATATAAATAGTATTAAGGTATATAAAAAATCAGCATTCCTGAAGGCAAATTCAGACTTTTGCCTATATTATACGTATGTGAGCTACCTAACTTTGTCCTTCATATTTTTAAATCTATAAATAAAAAAGCATATGAGAACTTTGATATCAAGAATTGGGATACTCATTGCCCTGTTATTTGCAGGGTTCAGCTCTATGGGCCAAACTTCAACAGCAACTTCTAATCATACCTTAACTATGGGTATACCGGAAGTATGTTTGTTAGGTACCAGTGCAGCAGCAATATCATTACAATTAACTACAACCACTGCGGGTAATCAAATATCAGGAGGAACCGGAACAGGATACGCACAGATTTCTTCCATTGTGAGTGCTAGTGAAACAAGAACCATAACGGCATCCGTTACAGGTGTTCCCGCAGGTACTTCTTTGGCTGTAACAACTACCCCTCCAAGTGGTGGAAATTCAGGAGGAGTTCTTGGTACAGGAACATCCAATACTGCATTAATTAACGCAGCATCAGCTGTTACACTAGTATCAGGAATTGGAAGTTGTTATACAGGAGCAGCCTCAACAGATGGATATACTTTGGATTATACTTGGTCTTCTTCACTTGGCGCATATGGAAGTATCGTTGCTTCAACAGGTGCCACTGCTACTGTAGTTTTAACAATAACGAATATTCCTTAATTCTGTTTTTCTATAAATTATGCAACTAATTATAAAGTAAAGAACATTATCATGGGATATAAAAAAACTTCCTCTGTTATATTTCTTTCTTTTTTTCTGGTATCAGCCATACCAAATCTTGTGTTTGCACAACGCAAGAATTTCGCTAAAATGAACCTTAGTTGCAATATACCGGCTATTGCATTAGTTGATTTTGCTTCATCAGATGTTCGAACGGTAACCTATAATTTTAATACCGTTGAACCAAATCAGGTGGAGCAATTGGTTTCTCAACCATTTGATGGATCAACCTGGATTAACTATTCGTCGATAGTTAGGAATGGCACCACCAATTATATAACTGCAGAGGTAAGCAACAGTGAACTTCCTGGAGATATGACATTAAACCTGATCGTTAGTCCGGATAATGGGGCCGGAGCAGGTTCGATGGGAACATCTTCCGGCGAGTTGGTTTTAACAACATACCCTCAAATAATTATTTCAAATATTGGCAGTTGTTTTACAGGAAGAGGTTTGAAAAGAGGGCACCATTTGCGTTACGAATGGAGAAGTATTGAAAATGATCAGGTTATTGAAAAGCCTGGTGATAACGCAGTTTCAGTAACTTATACCATTTCAACTACAGAATGATAAAAAGGAATATTCCTTTGGTTTATATATTCATGTGTACAAACCTCTTTTCAGTAAGTTTTGTATTCGGGCAAGTTTCAACAGCTGGAGATAATGTGGTAGCAACCATAACCCCGTTGGCTCTTGTTGGAACAAATGCCTCCACCATCTCAATGACATTTCAACCGGTTACAACAGCAGGAGCAAAATTTGGATCTGTTACCAATTCCAGTTTGTACTTAAGATTGACATCACATGTACCTATTGGTACTTATCGAAAAATAACCGTTAGAAAGTTAAGTGGTTCAATTCCTAATGGTACTCAAATTACCATTCAACCTTCGCCAAGTAGTGTTTCAAACAGCGGAGGTGCTCTTGGAAATGCAGTTACTTCCCCGGTTTTACTATCCGATTTCGACCAGAATTTAATTACCAATATAGGTTCTTGTTATACCGGTACGGGTGCAACGGATGGGTATCGCATGACTTTTGTTTGGAGCATAATTAATTCGGCAGCCACTTATGGTCAGTTAACCTCATCAACCTATAATGCCGTTATTGTATTTACTGTTACAGCGCCTGAATGAAAAGTAATTCGTTAATAGTATACAGAACAATGCCGAATCCACAAATCTTAGTGGAAACATACCATGGTAACGGTTATGTAACTAGGTTAGATTTGATGAAACAAATCATGCCTTGTAATAAATCAGTTTTTCTGAAGTTAAATTCAGTCTTTTACCTATATTAATATGTATTGGAGCACCATAACTTTGTTTCAATAATCTCAAATAATAATAAACTATGAGAACTTTAGCTTTAAAATTTGGAATCTTCGTCGCAGGGACCATTATATGTGTCGAAGGCATGGCCCAAACATCTACTGCAACTTCAAATCATACATTAAGTATGGGTATTCCCGAAGTATGTTTGCTTGGGACAGGTGCAGCTGCCATATCACTTGAGTTAACAACCAACACAGCGGGTAATCAGATTTCCGGAGGTACCGGAACAGGATATGCTCAGGTTGCTTCCATTGTAAGTGCATCTGAAACCAGAACAATCACAGCTTCAGTAACGGGCGTACCGGCAGGTACAACCCTAGAAGTAACTACTACGCCTCCAAGTGGAGGTAATTCAGGTGGGGTTCTAGGTACAGGTACATCAAATTCAGCCTTAGTAAATGCAGCCGCAGCAGTAACATTAGTTACCGGTATCGGAAGCTGTTATACCGGCTCATCTTCTACAGATGGTTATACGCTAGATTATGCATGGAACAGTGCTGTTGGTACTTATGGAAGTATCGTAGCTACTACAGGAACCACTGCAACAGTTGTTCTGACTATTACCAATGTGCCTTAGTCTGTCGCACATTTGCTACATTTTAATTGGATATTGGGGATAACAAATTAAGCGATGTCGAATCGCTTAATTTGTTTTTGGCTTAAATGCAATAATATTGTACAAAGTTAAATGAACGCATTAAGCCAATCATCTCAATCACAAAAACCAGTAATATTATGAAAACCATCAATTTTATTTTTTGTGTCGTCCTTTTTACATTACTTCCATTTATCTCGTTTGCATCCATTGAGATAGACGGTAGTCTTCGTTTGGTCCATAACGGAGTTCAAGGTCAGGTATACAAAGGAGAAATTAAAGTTCACAATAGCGACAAGTTTGATCAGGATGCAAAAGTATATCAAAAGGAGTTGCTTTATAATTACAAAGGATATACTTTTTACGATGATCCAACTACACACAACCGATCGAATGCAAATTGGATAAAATTCAGTCCAAAAATGATTCGATTAAAAGGAGGTGAAACAGTATACATACAATACGAAGTTTCTATTCCAAAACATGATTCGGTTATCGGAACTTACTGGAGTGTGTTAATGATTGAAGCGGTAAATCCGATTGACCCAAACCAACCGGGACAAATGAATATTAACACCCTAACTCGGTATGCAGTGCAAATGATAACCGAAGTGCCGGATCCTAATAAAGGTAAACTTGTATTTATGGAACCTATTTTATTAAAAGAAGGAGGAAAGGTGTTCTTAGGTGTTGATGTTGAAAATACCGGCACTCATTATATAAATCCTGAAGTTTCGATTGAATTATATAATGATAAAGGAGAATCTTTAAAGGTTATTAAGGCAAATAAAAAGGGACTCTTTCCTTCTACTTCAAATCGTTTTAAATTTGATTTGGAAGGAATACCGAGTGGTAAAACCTATAAAGCTGTGATTGTTGCTGCCGGTGCTAACGACGATGTATTTGGTTTGGAATACACCTTGTACTTTTAATTTGGTGGTTAATAAAAGTAAATTCACCCTATTTCGAAAATACATAACAAGGTAAGCAGATTTGGAATAACTAAGATTACTTATTTCATTTAACCAGTAATATGGAGCAAAAATGGTTTAGGCACCAATGGTTTAATTGTGGCGTCGAACCGGTTTACCCTTTACAAAAATTATACTTTTCTTATCCCGTTACAAGTACATGGTATATCCAAGTGAAACCATATTTATTAACCTTAATTTTTACAAATTATGTGTTAAAAAGTAACATGAATGTGTTAAAAATTGACCGCGTTTTAAAATGTATCGTTACAATTTTATTTGTATTGGTTATGAATACCGGAAATTTATTTGCTCAGAAGGATAGCATGGAAATTTCCTTGGTAAATAAAAAAGCAATAGAAGTAAGTCCAGGTTCAACTACAAATATAGTTTTGATGTTAAAAAACAAGTCTGTTAACAGAAAAGATTTTTACTTAAAAATTAGAACTCCGGAGAGCATGAGTCAGATGTATGATAGTGTTATGGTAACTGTTGAGGACCAGAGTCAAGAAATGAAGATATTTAGTTTTTTTATCCAGGAATCAATGAAAGCCGGCAACTATATAATACATATTGATGCGTTTAACCATAATAACAACGATACGAAAGTAGGGGAGGCTGACGTAAAGTTGGTAATCAAACCTAAATATCAGATTTTGGCAGAGGTTCAAGGAACACCTCGATTTGTATACTCTGGTCAAAAGGTGACCGTAACTTTTAGCATACAAAACTTATCCAATACACGTGTTAATGTTCAAACAGAAATTGTTAATATTAATCAGGTAGAGAAACGTAATTTTACTATTGAAACGGATTCATTTGTGTCTTTTCCTGTAACGGCAACAACAGCAAAAGGAGTGACATTTTGTATTAGAAATAGTATCAGTATTACGGCAACTGTGATAGAAGACCCGGAAATTAAAAGTTATGTATCCGGTATATTTGATGTGCTTCCTTTTAATGAAGAAAAGTTTGATCCTTATACACGAATACCAATTCGGATAACCGGATTGATGATGTATAATAGCCAATTTCCTTTAAATAATTATGGTGCCATGTATAATATACAAGGTGCCGGAATTCTGTCGAAGCGAAGAAAAAGCACACTCGAATTTTTATTTCGAGGTCCGGATAGGCAAGGAAATCCAATTTTAGGAACTTCGGATGCGTATTATGCAAAATATACCACATACCGAATAAAGGCGGTTGCGGGTGATTATGTTTATTCATTAAGCCAACTTACCGAAGGATCAAGAAATGGCCGAGGCGCTGAATACGAGTATAAAGGTGGAAAAGCCAGTGCCGGTGGATTTATTAATTATCCAAGGTTTTATCCTGAACTTAAACAGATTTATTCGGTTTATGCCAGCTATTATCCGATAAAAGCTTTGCGTTTAAATACCGGTTTCCTTAATAAAGAATACACGATAGGAACTTCAGCGCAATTGGTTTCATTTTCCGGCAAGTCGAACATCAATTCGAAAACAAATGTAGAATTTGAATTGGCTTTAGGCCAGTATCGTAATAAAGTAACCAAAGCTTATTCGGGTTCTTTCGAAGGAAATTACTTTAAAACAAGATTTTTTGTAAATTACACAGAAGCAGAAAAGTTATTCCCGGGTTATCTTTCCAATACCCGATATGTATCAAGTGGAATTAGCAGAAATATTTTTAAACGCATCAGTGTTTCGGCCAATTACAATTTAAATAATTTTTACATGGCGCTTGATACGATATATGCCAATGCTCCATTTAGCGATAACTTAAATTTTTCGTTGGGATATTATATCAGTGCAGGTTCAAGTATAAGTTTAGGGATATATAAAAGTGGGAGAGAAGATATCCAGATTCCTAAAAGGTTTAAGTATGAAGAGAACACCTTGAGGTTAACTTTTCAAACAAAATTCAGCGATTTTGAGTTAAGAACATATGGTTCATATGGTAAGATGAACAATTTAGTTGATCCTCAAATGGGAGAGTTACAAAATATAGCAAACGGGGAAATATCACTTGACTGGAAATTAAACCAACATTTTTTTATCAATGGATTTGTAAATTATGTGGGCAGTCAACAATATCTTGTTCCAGATTATACCATGTTTTTTTATGGTTCAATTGTTAGTTTGGATTATCCTAAAGTGAATCTCGAATTTCAATACCAAAATAGTTATGAGGTAGTTGAATACTATCGTAACAGAAGTTTGATGTCTTTAAAAAACCGGTATATTATCGGTAATAATCATGAAATTAGTATTGGTGTTAATTATTACCAGCAAAACAAGTTTCTCAACAATAAACAGATAATTGCTAGCTTAAATTATACCTATATCTTAAGGGCTCCAATAGCAAGAAGGGATGATATCGGGTCAATACAAGGTAAGGTAATAAATAAAGGTGTGAGTAAAGTCGACGGAATAGCATTTTCAATTGATGGAAATATAGCAGTCACTGATAAAGAAGGTAATTTTGAGTTTCCCGCTGTTAATGCAGGAAGTCAAATATTATTTTTAGATAATTCAAATTCCGGATTAAATACCATAGCCGAAATTCCAGGTCCATACAAATTGGATATTGTTGCCGGAGAGAAATATATTTTTACAGTTGGGATGACCAAATCGGTTGAGATTCGTGGCAAGATTATTCTTCAAGAAGATGTAAATAAGAACGATAAAGGTTATGTTCCTTTAACCGATGATATAGCAGCTTTAATTGTAGAAGCAAGTTCTGAAACAGAAGTATTCAGAATGTATACGAATCCCGATAAAACATTCACTTTTCAAGATCTTAGACCCGGTAAATGGAAAGTAAAAATATATGAGCGGGGAATTCCAAAAGGATATAAACTAATTAAAGACGAATTCTATATTGATCTTCCACCGGATAAGACAGAAACGATCGAAGTAGTAATAAAGAAATCCTCTAGAAAAATTCAGTTTCAAACAAAATAATCATATTATTATGAACTACAGATTAATCACTTTTTTACTGGTTCTGTTATTTAGTAAGGCCGAAGCACAGAACCGAATCTCGCTTTCGAACCGAAACCCTATATTTTTGGATATGTCGCGTAATTATGGCGCCAGTGCACCAAAAATGGAGATAAAAGATGATAGCCAATGGCTAAATTACACCACTCTTCTGCAACTTTCGGATCCTAATTTATCCATAACGGCTCAAATTGTTTCGGGCACTTTACCCGAAGGTATGGCATTGCAAATTGAAGCTTTACCCTATCAAGGAATGAGCAAAGGCAAACAAGGCACTCCTGTTGGTAAAGTTATGTTATCTTATTCACCCCAGGTTATCATTTCCAATATTGGTACTACCTATACCGGATCTGGAAGATCAGAAGGATATCAATTAGTTTATACCTATATAACCAAGGACTATTCAAAAGTTTCTACAGGAACGCCATCGGTTTATGTGCAGTTTACGATAACGCATTAATAGTTAATTCAAAATATAAATACTTTTAGAGCAGATAAAACTTCCCAAATGAATAGCACTTAATTTTCCATAAATTGATCCTCTAAGAATTCACCATCGGTATCACCTTCTCCCCAATCAGTTGAATGGAATGCATCAATTTTTCATGCGGCAAAGCAGCATTATCCATTTGGAAAGTAAACCGCGAAATTCCACCCAGTGATTCGCTATGACGAATTATTTTTTCAGCCACTTCTTCCGGATGGCCTACCAGTAAAGCACCTGTTGGACCATTTTGTGCTTGAAAACGCGGATAGCTTACAGGAGGCCAACCCCGTTCTTTTCCAATACGTGTAAATGTTTCGGCATAACCCGGATAATAATCAGATATTGCCTTTTCGCTGGTATCTGCAACATAACCCAAAGAATGTAATCCCACTTTTAATTGATCCGAAGCAAACCCGGCTTTTGTTCCTGCTTCTCTGTATAAATCCACCAAAGGTCGAAAGCGATGTGTTTCTCCTCCGATTACTGCAACCATTAAGGGAAGTCCTAAACGACCGGCACGAATAAACGATTCGGGTGTTCCACCAACTCCCAGCCAGATTGGAATTTTTTCTTGTAAAGGTCTTGGATAAATAGCTTGGTCATGCATTGCTGCTCTATATTTGCCATTCCAGTTTACTGTTTCATTGTCTCGAATATGAAGAAGTAAGTCGAGTTTTTCTGAAAACAATGAATCATAATCGTCCAGTTTATAACCAAACAAAGGAAAAGCTTCAATAAATGAACCTCTCCCAACTACCATTTCAGCCCTTCCGTTGGAAATAATATCTAGGGTTGAAAAATTCTGAAATACCCTAACAGGATCAGCAGCACTCAAAACTGTTACAGCACTCGATAGTTTGATGTTTTTAGTTCGTGCTGCAGCAGCTGCTAAGATTAACGTAGGTGCTGAATCAAGAAATTCTTTTCGGTGGTGTTCGCCAATTCCAAAAAAATGTAAACCCGACTTATCGGCAAATTCCATTCTTTCAAGTAACTCCTGCATTGCACGTTGACGGCTCTGGCTTATATCTTCTTTGCTTCTTGCCGAATATGAAGCAAAACTATCTATTCCTATTTCCATACTTATCTTGATTTGATTTCTGAAATTTATTCTTCAACACAACAAAAGTATACAAGGAATAGTTTTGTTAGCCAATCTTAAAATCACCCTATTTGGGGATTGCGTCGAAATCCTATCAGGCTAAATTTGAATGGTCAATATTCATCAACTTTTAAAATCATTAAACGACAAAAAATTAATCATGGCACTAGATTCAAATTCAACTTACAACATTGTCGATGGGGTTCGACCAATTCAATGCCAGAATGGACCGGGAATAATCGTTTTTACCGCGGATTCAGTTACCGACGGCACAAATCAGGATTGGTATATTTCTGATCCGAATCAAACATTGTTAACTTGCATTGATTTAAGTTTATCCATACAAGCAACTTCATTATCGGAAGGTGCAGATGTGGTTACGTGTGCCATCGAAAATGGTTCGGTATGGTGCTGTGAAGAAGATGGCAGCATTCAATTGTTCGAATCCGGTTCTACTTCTCCATCCGGTTATTATTTATATTCTCAGGAAGCTGGAAAAACAAACCAATTGGTTGTTAGTAAAACCAAGCAAACATGGACATGGAATAAAAAGGCAATGAAAGGTGGACCTCACCGTTAGTGGGCTATGGTTAGTATTTGCAACTGAGGCTGGTGCACACTAAAATATCCATAACCTTGCATGATATTGGTAGGGAAATTGATAATCTCTCCCCTTACCTGATTAATAACCAGGTTGTATTTTTTTTGAGCCTGTAAGAAACGGAAGTAACCCTCGCTGATATGACTTACTGCAATACCAACTGTATCAGTAGTTGTGTTAGCGATGGTTTTTCTAACTTCCAACTTTCCTTGTATGGATTTTTGAAAGTCATTACTGAAATTTCTCTTTAAATTTTCTTTTCTTTAAGTGTTAAAGGCATGATCCGGTTTAGGCCGGTTCAATGCCTTTTTTTATCGTATTCTCACAATAATTTCCAATTTCAAAACTTCTGTAAGTTTATTGAGCGTCTCAAGGGAAGGGTTTCCGGTTCCGCTTTCAAGATTATTGATACTTCGTAAATGTACTCCGCTTCTTTCCGAAAGCTCAATTTGGGTTAAACCCAGTTCTTCTCTTCTTCTTCTCATTACAAATACGATATCTTCTAATTGCATTATTGAATCATTGATGTGCAATATAATGCATGTTGGTGTAAAAATGTACAAAATACTTTGTGAAATTTATAATGATATGTATTATAATACACTTTAATTGGTCATTTATGCCCAAAAATTGGAATTTGTTCCTAAATTATCAAAAATTATAACCAAAACTCATCTCAAATTACAAGCTTAACTGTACATTTGACCCATGAAGCAGAGGCTAACACCACGCTTCATGGGTAACCCAAAACTTATAACTCATAATTCATCATTCATAATTCAACATTCATAATTCAACCCATGTCAACATTAAGATTTAAAGCCATCGAAACTGTTTTAAACAGAAAAAGTGTAAAGGTAAATTTGCCTTCCAACAAAATTTCTGATTACTATAATTCTCGCGTATTTAATGATGCAGCAATGAAGAATTTCCTGGATAAGGAATCCTATGATGCAGTTGTAAAAGCCATCCAACATGGCGAAAAAATCGACCGAAAAGTGGCTAACCACGTAGCTTCGGGAATGAAAAATTGGGCAATGACTTTTGATGTAACGCATTATACGCATTGGTTTCAACCATTAACCGGTTCAACTGCCGAAAAGCATGATGCATTTTTTGAGCCAACTGAAGACGGTAAGTCGATTGAAAAATTTGCCGGTAGTGCATTGGTTCAACAAGAGCCTGATGCTTCCAGTTTTCCAAATGGTGGACTAAGAAATACTTTTGAAGCCCGCGGTTATACTGCTTGGGATCCATCCTCCCCTGCATTTATCATGGAAGGACTAAATGGTAAAACCTTATGCATACCAACCATTTTTGTTTCTTATACGGGTGAAGCATTGGATTACAAAGCACCATTATTAAAAGCCTTGCATGCAGTTGAAAATGCAGTGGTAAATGTGTGCGCTTCTTATTTTGATAAACAGGTTACCAAATCCATGGCTTCTTTGGGTATTGAACAAGAATATTTTTTGGTTGATGAAGCCTTGTTTAACGCTCGTCCGGATTTAATGTTAACCGGTAGAACCCTACTTGGATTAGCACCTGAAAAAGGACAACAGTTGGAAGATCATTATTTTGGATCCATTCCACCACGCGTGCACGATTTTATGATTGATTTTGAAGTGGAGTGTTACAAATTAGGAATCCCATTAAAAACCCGCCACAACGAAGTGGCTCCTTCCCAATATGAATGTGCTCCAAATTTTGAAGAGGTTAATTTAGCGGTCGACCACAACCAATTGTTGATGGATATTATGGAGAAGGTTGGTCAGCGACATGGATTAAAAGTATTGTTGCACGAAAAACCATTTGCAGGAGTGAATGGAAGTGGCAAACACAATAACTGGAGTCTAATTACCAATACCGGAGTAAATTTATTATCGCCCGGAAAAACACCACATACCAATTTACAATTTTTAACCTTTTTTATCAATGTGATAAAAGCGGTTCATGATAATGCCGATTTGTTACGAGCAAGTATTGCATCGGCTTCAAATGACCATCGCCTAGGTGCCAACGAAGCACCGCCGGCAATTATGTCGGTGTTCATAGGAACACAACTTACCCAGGTACTCGAGAATATGGTTTCTACATCCACTTCTAAAGCTTTGAAAACATCCTCGAAAACATCGATTGATGTGAAGAAAATTCCGGAAATATTACTCGATAATACAGACAGAAACCGCACGTCACCATTTGCATTTACCGGTAATAAATTCGAATTCCGTGCGGTGGGCTCATCTGCCAATTGTGCAAACGCGATGGTGGTGCTAAATGCAATCATGGCGGATCAGTTAATAAAATTTAAAGCCGAAGCCGATGCACAAATAAAAAAGGGAAAGAAAAAGGAAGATGCTATTCTGGATATTTTGAAAGGTTATTATAAGTCTTCAAGAAATATTTTGTTTGAAGGGAATGGATACAGCAACGAGTGGGTAAAAGAAGCTGCCAAACGTGGATTGTCGAATATAAAAACCACCCCGGAAGCGTTAAATGCGTATATCAGCAAAAAATCCAAAGACCTGTTTTCGCGCAACGACATATTTGATACCCGAGAACTGGATGCACGTTATGAAATTATGCAGGAAGATTATGTAAAGAAAATTGATATCGAAGCAAAGGTTATCGGACAATTGGCTATTTCTCATGTAATACCTGCTGCATTAACGTATCAGCAAAAATTATCGGATAATGTATATTCCTTAAAATCTATCGGATTAAATAAGGCTTCTTATGCAGCACAACTTAAATTTATCGAAGAAATCTCTAAATACGTAAACCATATCCGCGAAAGTGTAGAGAAAATGATTGCTGAATCGGAAAAGGCGCACCATATCGAAAACACACACAAGCGAGCCTTGGCCTTTTGTCATAAAGTAAAACCACTTTTCGAGGAGATTCGTAATAGCAGTGATTCTCTTGAATTTATACTGGAAGATGAACTTTGGAAACTACCAAAATACCGCGAACTTTTATTCGTGAAATAATTTTCTTATACTTGTTTTTTAGGAATCAAACCAAAAACAGTATTTTAAAATGAATAGTAACAGGCTCCCTTTCATTTCAGGTATCATAGGTATGTGCGTTTTTTTTAGTGTAACGCTCTATATTTCATCCTGTAAACCTGGAAAAGGATCAATGGCAGCAGCTAAAGAAGCTTACGCCAAGAAAGAATACTTTACTGCAGGTGAAAATTATAAGGCAGTATATAGTAAAACCAAGGTTAAAAGTGAGAAGAATGAGGCTTGTTTCAAGGCGGCTGAGTGTTATCGTTTATCCAACGACATGAAAAATGCCGAGAATTGGTACAGAAAAGCCGTTAAATCGGATCCTCAAAATACGGAAGCCCAGCTAAGATTAGCGCAAGCATTAAAAAACAACCAAAAGTTTTCGGAAGCCATTGTAGAATTCAATGTGTATAAAAAGCTAACAGGCGATGGGGAGAAAGTGCAGAACGAACTTACCGGTTGCGAAAACGCATTGAAATGGAAGAACGAAAAAACCAGATACGTGGTTGAAAATGTGAAACCATTGAATACCAAATGGAGTGATTTCTCCGCTATGTGGTACCGCAAAGATCAGATTTTCTTTTCCTCCGACAGAGAAAAAGGTAGCAGTACCAAGATGTATGGATGGACCGGAAATAATTTTCTGGATATTTATCGGGTAACTTACAAAGCCGATAAAAAATCTCCCAATGTAATAAAATATGGCATTCCTGAATTGGTTGATAAAACCATGATTAATACGCCATACAACGACGCCACTCCGGCGTTTGATGCGAAGTTTACAACCATGTATTACACCCAGTGTAACGGACGTACGGGCAAAGGTAAAAATTGCAGAATATATGCAGCAGCCGGACAAGGAACCGAATGGCAAGAACCACAACCATTAAATTTTAGTACCGATTCGTTTACCTGCGGACATCCAAGTTTGACAAAAGATGCACAGATAATGTACTTCGCTTCTGATATGCCGGGTGGATATGGTGGAAAAGATATTTGGTACACCGTTTATACCAAAAGAAGCAAGACCTGGGGAGATCCGATTAACTTGGGTCCAACCATTAATACAGAAGGCGATGAAATGTTTCCTTACATTCATGAGGATGGAACGTTGTTCTTCTCATCCAATAACCACGTAGGTTTAGGAGGAGTAGATATTTTTTATACCAAAGGTTCCGGAACGGATTGGTCTACCCCTATCAATATGAAGTCGCCTATCAATTCCGGGGGAGATGATTTTGCCGTAATAGTGGCACCCAATAAGGAAAGTGGTTATTTCAGCTCTAACCGCGATGGCGGAAGAGGACAAGATGATATCTATCGTTTTCATATGACTCCATTGGTATTTACTTTGAGTGGAGTGGCCCGCGACAGCAAGACCAACGAATTACTTACCAATACCATACTTACTGTTACCAATAGCAGCGATACGGTTAAACTTACCTTAAGAACGGATAACAACGGATTTTATAAGATAACCCTTAAAGCAAAAACAGATTACGAATTGTTTGGTGCACACGAAGATTATTACGACAGTAAAATTGCTTTCCAAACTACCCGTCCGTATGAAGTTTCAACTGATTTGAAACAAGATCTTTTATTGGAGCCATTCGACTATACCACCATCTTTACTCTCGAAGGTATTTACTATGATTTGGATAAAGCCAATATTCGTTCGGATGCTGCAATCATCCTTGATACCATTGTTTACCTGATGAATAAGTATCCGAAAATCAGATTGGAATTGGGTTCTCATACAGATTGCCGCGCGGATTCAATTTACAACGAAGATTTATCCCAACGTCGTGCCGACTCAGCAGTTGCCTATATTGGTAGCAAAGGAATTGATACGGTTCGATTGGTAGCAAAAGGATATGGTGAATCGAAATTGGTTAATGATTGCGCTTGCGAAGGAACAAAAGTGAAACGAAACTGTACCGAAGAAGAGCACCAGATGAACAGGAGAACTACCTTTAAATTACTTGACAATAATTACGTGCCTAAGAGCACCCAAGAAATGAAGGAGAATAAAGATAAAGAGAAAACACCTCCGTCAGGTAAAAGCAAAACTACCCAACCTGCTAAGAGATAGAGAGGCAGGAGGTAAGAAGGCATTAGGCATTAGTCATTAGGCAGGAGGCAATAGGCAATAGGCAGGAGGCAGGGATAAAGTGAGCTTATTAGATTCTAAGTTGTAAACTAGTCTCATTGGATCCTTTGTAACGCTTGCATGAATTTCGATTACCTTAAAAGTAGAAAAGGTTTATTTGGAGTGGGGTTGCGAAAACGATATGTTGGTTCAATTATCTTCTTTCCCTGAAAGTACTTTACGATATAATTTCTCGTATAGAGGAACAATCAGGTCGATATCGAATTTCAGTGCCTGTTGTTTGGCTTGAAACTTAAATTGCTTCAAAATAGTTTCGTTCTCAAGCACCTGCAAGGATTTGTTTGCCATGTCTTCAACATCCCCAATTTCACATAAAAATCCTGTAACGCCGTTTATGTTTAATTCCGGAATCCCACCGGTATTGCTGGATACTACAGGTACTTCACATGCCATTGCTTCCAAAGCAGCAAGTCCGAAACTTTCGGTTTCAGATGGTAGAATAAACAAATCGCAAATGGATAAAATTTCTTCTACCGAATCTTGTTTGCCTAAAAAATTAACAGAGTCAGAAATGTTTAATTCTCTACACAAAGCTTCGATATTTAATCTTTCCGGTCCATCGCCAACCAGCAATAATTTCGATTTTATTTTGGTGCTGATGATAGCAAAAACTTTTACCACATCTTCCACTCGCTTCACTTTTCGGAAGTTGGAAGTATGCACTATAATCTTTTCTCCAAATTGAGCAATTGCTTTTTTGAAATGCTCTTTTGGCTGTTTGCTAAACCTACTGAAATCAATAAAATTAGGAATTACTTCAATATCTTTTTCTACCTGAAAATACTTATAGGTATCTTGTTTCAAGGAATCCGAAACCGAGGTGATTGCGTCCGAAGAATTTAACGCATACGATACTACCGGCTCAAAGGATTTATCTTTTCCTACCAGGGTAATATCTGTACCATGAAGGGTTGTAATAATTGGAATATGAATCCCACTTTTCTCCAGAATATGTTTGGCCATTATGGCAGCGGATGCATGTGGAATAGCATAATGTACATGCAATATATCCAGCTTTGCAGATTTTACAACATCCACCAAACGGCTTGTTAGTGCAGTTTCGTATGGAGGAAACTCAAAAAGTGGGTAATGACTTACATAAACTTCATGGAAAAAAGTTCCTTCTGTAAAAAAGTCAAGCCGTGCCGGCTGTTTATAGGAGATAAAGTGAACTTCATGTCCGCGTTGTGCAAGGGATTTTCCCAGTTCGGTGGCAACTACTCCACTACCTCCAAAAGTGGGATAACAAACAATTCCTATTTTCATGTTTTCGATAATCGGTGCAAATATCTAACAAACAAGGGAGGTTTTTGTTATTTACTTTTTTCAAGAACTTCATATATCAGTTCCATGATACGTGTTCTGACATTCGTTTCAGCTAATTTTTTATTGTCGGAAGTGGGATAAACGCGGTTGCTTAAAAATATATAAACCAACTCTTTTTCGGGGTCTGCCCATGCCCAAGTTCCGGTAAATCCTGCATGTCCGAATGCTGCCGGAGTAACATAATCACCCACCGGAGAATTTTTGGTTTTGTCGGTTTCCGGTTTGTCAAAACCATAGCCTCTGCGGTTCGTTTTCGAATGTTTTGCAGTAAATTCTTTTGTTGTACTTTCTTTCAGAATCCTCTTCCCACCGTATTCTCCGCCGTTTAAAACCATTTGCATGAGAACTGCAACATCATTCATGTTGGCAAATAAACCTGCATGTCCGCTTATGCCACCCATCATCGCAGCTGTTTGGTCGTGCACCGTACCTAGTATCAATTGCTGCCTGAAAACCGAGTCCAATTCAGTGGGAATAATCCAATCGTTATTTACTTTGTCTAAAGGGTTAAAACAAATGGAAGAAAGATTTAATGGGCGGTAAATATTTTCGGTAACATAGGTCTCAAAATTTGTTCCACTAACCTTTTCTATGATTTTCATCAGGATGATAAAACCCAGATCAGAATAAACATAAGTGCCTTTGGTTTTCAATTCCGATTTAACCACTTCCTGCCAAACATAATTTTCAAAGGAATGATGCATAAACAAAGCAGGAGCTACCCGTATGGTATAATTAGAATCAGGCTCGGTTCGGTATATTAACGGGTTTGGTTTGCCTTTAATTAAAGTGTTTTTGTAAAATGGGATGAACGATTGTAATCCGGCCTGATGCAACAACAAATCTTTTACCAGAATGTCTTGTTTGTTGGTACCAATCAGTTCCGGCAAGTAGCGAGAAATTTTTTCTTCCGGTTTGATTTTACCTCTATCGTATAAATGCATAACGGCCATGGTAGTGGCAAGTATTTTTGTTAAAGACGCAACATCGTATAGATCATTGTTTTTTACAGGCAACAAACTATCATACGTATGGAACCCAAATGATTTGTTGTAGATAACTTTATTTTTTCTGGCTACCAACACCTGGCAACCGGGCATGGCCTTTTCGCGAATAGCTTGTTGAACAATCGAGTCAATTAAACTTAATGGGTTTGATTCGATTTGAACTTCTTCCGGATATACGTATTCAAATCTTGGAATAGTTTTCGTGGTATATCCCTGCGTTAATTCATATTCCGGAAAAATAGAAACCGGCATACTGGCAGATGCTCTGCTTGCTCCGAATAAAACCTGTGCGGATAAATGGTTGTATAATTTAAGGTCTTCAAAGCCGATGATAACGTTTCGTAATCCCGGAAAACTTCTTAAAATATAGGGATTGCCGTTGCACACCAGAATCAACTTTTTTGTGGCATCCTGCGATAATAAATTGATAAAATCAATTTCAACCTGTGTTAATCCAAATTTTCGGGATGCAAATCTGCTCGTATTTTGAAGGGATACTAGCAGTAGGTTGTAATTTTTTAAAGCGATTTGTAAACTATCATAAAGTTCCTTGCTTTCATTTTTATCAATACTAAAATAATCTGCATGAATATAATTCATGCACATATCCTGGAAATTGGTTTGATAGCCTGCTCCAATAGAAATTACAGCTGACTTATACAATTCCGGGTTTTCAATGGGGATTATTTGGTCTTCATTTTTCGCAACTATTATTCCTTCCCGAATAATTTTTTTATTCATCAAATCGGCAGCGCAACAATTTAAATCAGCAACAAGGTGTTCTGTTACCACCGGCTTGTAATTGCTTAATCCGGCCCAATATTTTGCTTTGAGAATTTTTTTACAACTGTGTTCAATTTGTTCCCAGGTTATCACCCCATCTGTTATATATTGTTTAATCATGGAAATGGTAAAAGGAACATCTTCAACAAACAACAACATGTCGTTACCGGCAACCAGTGCCCTTGCTGCCACATCTCCATTCGGGTATAAATCGGCAACACCTTTCATGTTTAAGGCATCGGTAATAACTATCCCTTCAAAACCCATTTCGTTCTTTAGTAAATCTGTCACGATCGGGTATGACAAAGAAGAAGGGGTGTTTGTTGAATCCAGGGATGGAACATTTAAATGAGCAATCATTACACTGGTAAGGTCGTTTTTAATAAGTTGCTTAAATGGGTAAAGTTCCAATGAATCCAATCGTTTGCGATCCTGGTTTATTACCGGTAAGCTATAATGCGAATCGGCAGAAACATCTCCATGTCCGGGAAAATGTTTTGCACTGGCTAATATATGCTCCTCTTGCAATCCACGCATATACTGAATGCCTAATTTTGCAACAAGATATTTGTTTTCTCCAAATGAACGATCGTTTATTACCGGATTGTCGGGATTGTTATTTACATCCACATCCGGTGCAAAATTGAAATGAATACCCATTCGCTTGCATTGTTGACCAATGGTCTTACCAAATTCGTAAACCAGTTTTTCATTTCTGGATGCACCCATGACCAGTTGCCTTGGAAATACGGGAGTACTGTCCAAGCGCATGGATAATCCCCATTCTCCATCAATTCCAACTATCAAAGGAACTTTTGCTTGTTCTTGAAAATAATTGGTAAGCAAAGCTTGCTTAACCGGACCACCTTTAAAAAAAATGATTCCCCCAACATGCAAGTCCTTGATTTTGTAAACAACATCTCTTATGTGATTCGAGTCTCTTGCAGGCCAAACATCCACCATTATCAGTTGTGCAATTCGTTCATCATCTGTCATCGCATTATAAGTAGAGTCAATCCAATTATTGGTTTTATTCCAATGAATTACATTGCTCTGTGCCGATGCAGCAATAAAACTAATTAAGAATATAAAAGAATAGAATAGCTTGGTGAACATGGGTTTTACTTAACCTCAAAAAAACAACTTTTATTGTACTTATCGTAAATGGTGAAGGGTTTAGTAAGTAACATTTTACCCACGAATTATTTTTGCACAACTATTTTTACTTCGTTTATTCGTGTCATCTGAATCGATAAAATGGTGATTTCAAAAGCACCTACTTTTATAACTTCTCCTTTATATGGAATGCTTTCATGTCGGTTAAAGATAAATCCACCCAGTGTTTGGTATTCGCCTTCCGGAATATTTAATTCGTATTTGTTGTTGAGATAATCGGTTTCTAGTCGAGCCGAAAAAACATATTCGTGCTCGCTGATCTGTTTTTCGGTGAGTTGTTCAATATCGTGTTCATCTTCTATTTCACCAAAAATCTCTTCCATGATATCTTCCAGGGTTACGATTCCTGCTGTAATACCTAATTCATCTACCACCAAAGCGATACTTTTATGGGTTACCGAAAAAGTATTTAATAATTCATTGGCTGATTGGGTTTCGGTCGCAATCTCAATAGGAATCAATACCGAACGAATACTTCCGGGGTTTTGAAACATGTCTTTTTGATGCACGTATCCAATAATGTGGTCAACTGTTCCTTGGTGAACCAAAATTTTGGACAATCCGGTTTCGAGAAATTTCTGGTATAAATCGGCAATATCTGATTGGATATTTACACTAACCAATTCGGTTCGTGGCGTCATGCAATCCCGCAATTTAACGTTCACAAAATCAAGTGCGTTTTTAAACATTTCGGCATCTACATCCGCATCTTCTTCAATTTCATCAACGCTATCGGTAATATATTGGTCTAAATCTACTTTGCTGAAAACAGGGGTGCTTTCGTTAAAATTGAGTTTCAAAAGTTTGTTCAACATTTGTTTCGATAGCCAGGTAATTAAATGAACAACCGGCCAGAACAAATAATAAAACAACAAAAACGGAATGGCAAGAATCCGCAACACAATATCGGGATTGATGCGAAAAAGCATTTTGGGGATGAACTCGGCTGTAACCAATACCAATGCAGTGGAAACCGTTGTGGCAATTAACAAATGAACAAATTTATTTTCTGCCGCATAAGGTATATAGGTTATTACTTTCGGATCAATGAATTCGCCGAAATATACCCCGTAAACAACCAAACCTATATTGGTTCCAACTAGGGTGGTACTGATAAATTTTGATGGATTGGCAACAAACGGAGAAAGTATACGCGACGAATAACTGCCTTGCTTGCTTTTTAATTCAATCAATAGTTTATTGGAAGAAATAAACGCAATCTCAATTCCGGAAAAAAAGGCCGAAATCAAGATACTAAGTAGGATGATGAGATAGTTGGTTTCCAAGTCTTCAAATATAAACATATTTTAAATGGTAATAATTTACCTTGTCTTAATCCTATTCTTATATTTATTTTTTACTTTGCATCGGAATGTATATCCGTTTGCTGACCTTATTTTTTGGAGTTCTTGGGGCATCCTCGCTCTATGCCCAAATACTGCCTACATTCGGGAATTCGCGTACAGGCGGTTCGGGTATGCAGTTTCTTAAAATATCACCGGATGCCAAAGCGCTTGCTATGGGAAGCACAGGGGTTTCGACAGCTTCCGACTTAAGTGCAATCTATTGGAATCCAGCCGGAATTACCGGAATGGATACAGCAAAATTTCATTTAATGGCTTCGCATACCCGCTATTTTGGAGATATAACAGGGAATTATCTGTCCGGTGGTTTTAAAGCCGGATCGCTTTCCTTTCTAGCTTTTCATGTTTTTAGCATGAATTACGGTGAGATGAAGGAAACAACAGAATTTGAGCCCGATGGAACCGGAAGAACATTTCAGGTATCCAACTACTCGTTGGGTATGACCTATGCAAAAATTCTTACCAATAATTTTTCTTTCGGATTAACCGGTAAATATGCCAATGAAGGATTTGCCGGTGTGGCAATTCATAATATATTGTTCGACTTGGGTTTAAAATACAATGTAGGTATCCGGAATGCACGCTTTGGAATAAACTTCAGTAATTTTGGGTTAAATATTTCGCCAACAGGTGAAGTTACGATTGCAAAATTTAGCGGCGACCAGGAAGTAACGGATTATTCTACCATTACTGTTCCGGCCATGTTTCGGCTTGGTGCTGCTTTCGACCCGATTTCGAAAGGCGACCACCAGGTTACAGTCAGTGGTCAATTAAGTCATCCTACCGACAACAACGAAATTTATGCGCTGGGCTTAGAATATCGATATTTGGGAATATTGTGTGCACGAACCGGTTATGAATTTAATGCAGATGATTCCTATGCTTTCCCTTCGGCAGGTTTAGGATTGCGTATGACCAGACGAATGGGTGGGATGGGATTGGATTATGGATTCCTCGCAAAAAATTCATTAGGGAATGTGCATCGCATCACCTTATCTATGTATTTCAGATGAGAAGCTTTTGTTATATATTTTGTTACTCATGGATGCTGTTAATGGTTTCCTGCTCTTCGCTTTTTGGTGATAAGGACGACGATCAGGTGAATGATATCAAAGAACAAGGCGCAATTGATCCAAATCTTAATGTACAAAATGTAGGGTATGTACCCATTAACCCATATTTCACCGGATTCAGCCATCCGGTTGATGTATTTGTAGGATACGATGAATTGATCTATGTAATCGACGATAATGGATTAAATATCCTAGACTTAAAAGGTACCCGTTCTCAAATAATTCCAATTCCGGGGGCAACGGATATAACACAAGACCGAAGATTGCATACCTACGTAACAGGAAGGGTAGATTTGCCGAGAGGCCCAGGTGGAACCATGGTTAACCTTCCTGCTGTATACCATCTCATCAATACAGCAATTGGAAATTACAGCATCATCGATACTTTAATTCATCCCGATTGTGATGAATCGAGACAATCTACCCAATTGGATATTGTGAATGATCCATTGGTTTCTTTCACCGGAATAGCAACATTGGATGACAATACCTTGTACGTTTCTCGGTCAGGACCAAAGAACGATGTAAATTCTTTTATCCGACCTGATAACGGCGTGCTGGTGTATAATCAGGATGGATTAAATATTGGTTATTCGTCGGGATTAAATCCGGTTAGTTCTAGCTTAAAATCCTGTATCGGAATTTCTTCGATTGCTACATTGGCTGCGCCACCACAACGTCAGCAAGGTATGAGCACATCAAAGAATTTTGTTTTAACATTAAAAGAACCGGGAATAGATTTGGAGTACAGGGTTGTTGTAATTACCGTGTATGACGATCCGGATTTGGGAACGCAATACACGGAAACGCCTTCTTTGCTAAATTTTGATTATACCAAAGCGGATAGATTTTTATATGAATCCTTTCGATTTAAAAAACCGGAAGATTGTTTTGTATCTCCCGATGGTTTGCAATATAGTTTTGTGGTAGATAGTGAAACCGACTCCCTTTATATTTTCACCAACCAGGGATTTGAAGGGGTAAATCCACCGGCAACATCAACTTCGAAAAAGCAAGTAATTGTATCTTTTGGAGGTGCCGGATTGGATGGAAGCGGTAGTGGCCCATTCGCCTTTAACGATCCAAGTGGCGTGTGCTATTTTAAACGCATGGTTTATGTAGCCGATAAAAATAACAACCGCATTTGTCGGTTTAAACTGAATACGGATTTAGAGTGAGGGTCATTAGGCATTAGGCATTAGTCAGTAGGCAATAGTCATTAGTCAGTAGGCAATAGGCAATTGTCATTAGTTGGCATATTGATCTTCATTTGAAACGAAAGTGTTAAATGGCACCCTACTTCAACACATCAACACCTTAACACTTCAACACATGTTTTGGCTGGACGGAATAGGTAATTGGCATGCAATAATAAGTGATAAACTACAAGGGCTCATACTAAAACACCCAGCACTAAAACACAAAGCACTAAGAATCTTCCTTCGTCCAATTCCCTCTATCCATAGGCGAGAACTGCCATGGTGCTTGGTTATTTTCGAGGTTATTAAACATCATGTTAATGCTTTGTGGTGATGCACTTTGTTCCATTACTTTAAATCGACGCATCTCCACAATAATTTCCATAGGATTGATATTGATCGGGCAAGATTCAACGCAGGCATTGCAGGTATTACAAGCCCAAAGTTCGGCTTCGCTGATATAAGAATGCAAATCTTTTCCATTCTCTTCCTTGGCACCGGTTTTATCAATTTGTTTGCCAACCTCTTCTAAGCGGTCACGCACGTCCATCATAATTTTACGTGGCGATAATAATTTTCCGGTAATATTTTGCGGACAATTAGAAGTGCATCTGCCACATTCGGTACAGGTATACGCATCCATCAGATTTTTCCAGGTGAGGTCGTTTATGTCTTTTACCCCAAAACTGGTTGGTGGTTGGTACCCATCAGGCACAGGAGTGGAAGGGTCGAGCATTAATTTCACTTCCTGTGTCACCGACGACATATTATTCAGCTTGCCTTTGTTATTTAAATTGGAATAATAGGTATTGGGAAATGCCATGATAATATGGAAATGCTTGCTAAAGGGGAGGTAATTTAAAAAGGCAAAAATGCCAATGATATGAAACCACCAACACATCCTTTCGAAAAGTATCATGGTATCGGTGCTCAAAGTAAGCGCGCCTTGGTATAATGGAACCAATAACCAGCTACTGATAGGGAAACTTCCTGCTTTAATATAATGTTGTGCACCTTGCATTTGCAGCAACTGGTCGAAAGAATTCATTTTTAGTAAAGCGGCCATCAGTACAATTTCTATGGTTAAAATAGTAGCAGCATCCCGGTTTGGAAATCCCTTTAATTCAGGATTGGTAAACCGTTTAATTTTGAGTACAAAACGACGTAATAAGAAAATAACACAAGCAATAAGGGTAAGGAAGGCAAGGATTTCAAAAAAACCGATAGCAAGATCATAAACCGGTCCGAGTACCGATAAAATCCTGTGGGTACCAAAGATTCCATCTATTAATATTTCAAGAACTTCGATATTTATCAGCACAAAACCTACATAAACAATAGTATGCAAGGCAAAAGGCACCGGACGAACCACCATTTTAGATTGTCCGAAAGCTACGCGTAGCATCATTTTCCAGCGTTCGGCCCGATTTCCTGATAAATCGAGGTCTTTACCGAGCAGTATATTCCTTCTAATTTTACCAATGTTTTTAGCAAAGAGGTAGCTACCGGCAGCAGTTAACAGGAGAAACAGTATTTGAGCAACCATAATTAAATATTGTATACAATTATAGTAAAGAATCGGGAGTTGGAAGGGCTAAAAAGATATTTGTTAAATTTCTTTTGTACAATCTCTATAAAAATTTACATTTGCAGCCCTGTCAGGTAAAAAGTAAACCAAATTCACTTATTACAAACAGGAATTTAACTTGAAGTTGCGGTAGCTCTCCCGATTAGTATCGGGATGGTAGAGCAAAATTGGTGCGGTAGCTCAGTTGGTAGAGCAAAAGACTGAAAATCTTTGTGTCGGGGGTTCGATTCCCTCCCACACCACAAAAACAGAACGGGAGTGAGAGCGAAAGCGACCACTCCCGTTCTGATTTTGTCCCTCCTTACTCGCTCTCACACTCGCACTAATTTACCAAATGATTTTTGATTGAAAACCAGATACAATGAGCGAAAGCGACTACTCTCGTTTTTAATTTGAAATGTTCCCGTGGACCAAGCATCCATGTGAGGTTTTCCGCAATGCATAGTCACCACACTAACGTGATTTTCCCCTTCTTGAGATCGTCACAATCATGGCATGTTGTAAACAATGCATATTCACCAAACTTAAATTGCTTCCAAAGGACTGTCAGGGTTGGTAGACGAGGTTTTCGAGTTGAATAAATGGTTCACGGAGGAGACGTCCGCGAGAACGGGTAAGCATGAATCCCCAGTAATGGTGATTTTTGTTTAGCTTTCATTACGTTCCTCTGAAACTATTGAAGCGGTTAAATGGCTCATTTTTTTATAAATAATAGTACATGTATACTTGTTTATTAAAAATTAATTTTAGAGTTTTAACTTATGAAGAAGAAATTATTTATTATAGTGATATTTTTAATATCATTCTCGACTATTGGTCAAACAATTGATACATCCCAAATCATGAAATCTTTTGATGCACCAATTGGATTATCTTTTGGAAATTCCATTTCTCAAGTTAAGTATACATTGGCAAAACGAGGGGGAGTTATAGATATTACAAATTCGAAAAAGGAACTGTTAATTTATAACCAAGTCAAAGTCGGGTCCAAAATGTCCGAAATGGTTCAATTAAGTTTTGTTGAAGATAAACTTTTTAATGTAGTTATAGTTTATAAGGAATTAGAGGAAAGTGTACAATATGAATTTGACCAATTGAAAAACACCCTTGACAATAAATACGGCAGAAGTACTTACTGGCGGTCAATTGAATCGCCTTATAAAGATGGAGATGGAAATGAAATGTTAGCAATTAAGACTGGCAAAGGATCAATATATTCGTTCTGGAAATTAAAAAATGGAGGCATTACTTTAGGGATATCAAAATCATTATTAATTATGTTAGAATATGAAGATTATGAATTAGCCTATTTAAACAAGAAACTTAAAAAGGCTGAGGATGAATCAGATTTATAGGAAACAAAGTGATACCTGTTATATTATTAAAGGTCAAATTTCACTTGTTGAGCTATCCTCTGTTATTGGTTTTAAATTATTATAATAGTCTGGCGTTTTTAGAATTTCTTCAGAGTACTTATATATATCGTCCAAATCGTTCACTTCATATCTAACCTCTGTTTTGGATTCATTGAATACACCTAGATATTTCTTTTTTCCATTAAACCATAACCGACAAATTGGTTTCCTGTTGTTGTCATCCAATAGTACACTACAATAGGACTGGGCATCCCTCATTACAAATCTCTTAGGGTCAAATTTGGACCTGAGTATTGATTTAACCGCATAAAATGCCTCAATTTCTTCAATAGTTGTATCTATAATCCTATCGGAATTTGGTGTGTTTTGTTGAACTTCATCCGTTGTGCTAACTGGTGTATTTATAGGGGTATCTTTCTCTAACTTGGCGGTGCTACTCTCGAAAACCATATTTATCTTTTCCTTAATGTACTCGCGTAAAAAGATATTAGTGGTTCGAAGGAATATCTCTCTAAAGTCTGCCATTACTTTCTCGGTTGCTCTACCGTCATAAACTTGGGAAACAAAAAACTTTAAAAACGTATCTGTTGGGGAGTCAAATTCCCTTTTTAGAATAGACTTCATTTCACTTTCATACTTCAATCTACTCGCAGTATTAAGAATTTGCTCTTCACTGAATTGGGATTTATGAAACTTTTGCAGTTCATCAATTTGGTAGTCCTTTATATCGGTAATGTTGAATTTTAGAAATGGCTGTTCATCCATTACATTCAATTTCTTCAAGTCGGTGTAGAACCTAAAATCTATCCCATTTGTTAATAGTGCGAACTTGCAATCCAATGTATGAAAGTATCTAGATAGCTGTGAGCTGTGAGCATCTGAACCATCATGCCATTTCTTACATTCGACAATTAGAACGGGTTTGTTATTCAAAAATATCGCATAGTCAACCTTCTCCCCCTTTTTTAGTCCTATGTCGGCTGTAAACTCTGGGACAACCTCGAGGGGGTTAAAAACATCATATCCTAACAATTGAATAAACGGCATTATGAAGGCGTTTTTTGTTGCCTCTTCCGTTTGAATTTGTCCTTTTAGGCTGTTCACTCTATCAGCTAATTGAGCGATTTTTACTTTAAAGTCCTCCATAGGTTTTTTTTTTGAACATAACAATAATAGGTATTTGATAACAGATACCAAACTGGTTTAAACTCGGTGATCAATATTTCTTTACTTATACCAAACTCACTTCAATGGTTTTAACTCATCATTTAAAAACTCATCAATTTCAAAAAGTAGTGGACTACTATATTGATTAACTACTAAATAAATTGGTAATCAATATTGTTAAATTGCACCCTTCATCTTTAATTAGGAAAGGATAATGCAAAGAGTCACTATTATTTTTACAGCGCATTCAGAAATAGGGAATTGCAATTCAGATGCATTATATCAAATTCTGGAGACAATAAATCCGGATGTCATTTTTGAAGAAATTTCTGAAAAGTGGTTTGACAAAGCTTATTCAATGGCAGAAAGTAATCAATTGCCATTAGAAGTGAAATGCATAAGAAAATACATTCAAAACCACATAATCTCACACATTCCGGTAGATATTGAAACTGACCCAAACATAACTAACCAACAGATTGAGTTTATGTTTAATTCGTTCAAGAAATACAATGCATATAGTAAGCTTGAGGATGAAGAAAACATTATAATCAATCAAGATGGGTTTGCTTTTTTGAATAGCAAACGTTGTTCGGAATTATTTAAAGCAAAAAAAGATTTTGAACAAGGTGTTTTAGGTTTTGGATCTTTTAATAATCAGCTATCTCAGATTTACAAGTTATTCCATGAAGAACAGGAAAGGCGTGAAAATGCAATGCTAGAAAATATCATAAAATTTAGTAGTAAAAATCAATTCACTCAGGCTGTTTTCTTAATTGGGTCAGGTCACAGAAATTCAATTCATAATAAAATTACAGCACTTTATTCAAAAGTGGATAGGAGTCTTAATTGGGCATTTTACAATGAATTATAATAATTAATTTAGTATTTGTTGTTTGCTATTATAAATATGAAACTTATATGGTTTTAAATTAACCCGTGGACTATGCGTCCGTGTGAGGTTATCCGCAATGCATAGTCACCACACTAACGTGATTTTCCCCTTCTTGCGATCGACACATTCATGGCATGTTGTAAACAATGCATATTCACCAAACTGATATTGCTTCCAAAGGACTGTCAGGTTAGAAAACGAGGTTTTCGAGTTGAATATATGGTTCACGAACGAGACGTTCGCGAGAACGTGGTTAGTTTTATAACATTAAACAATATAGGATTCCATGGTCATCAGCTTCGCTTGAGCATTAATATGGAACGACCGATAGATAAGAAAGTGAATAACAACTTAGATTCAGTTGAATCACTATAAAATTATTCCTCCATTAAAGTGTATAAACATAAGGATTTGTAGTAACAGGATTTGGGAAAGGATATGGCGTTCCTCCATTAATTGCAATTCCTACAATGGGAGGTAGATTTGTTTGGTAAGGCATGGTACCTACTGCAGCAACCGGGTTTGGTGGTCCTCCCGAACCGGTTGTGAAATTATAATTATAACCATCCCCAAAAATTTGACCTCCACCAAGCTTGTTCTTAGTTCCCGGCTGACCGGTATTTAAACATACGAGTATAAAATAGTTGATAGGATCGTATTCGCTTAGAAAAATGGCATACACCGGAGTACCTGTGGTTCCGCCATTATTTGAACGAAGGGGCAGATTAATTACCGGTGGTCGAAGCGAGTTGGGATTTCCCTTAATTGCGTAAGTATTTGAAATCGTCATTTGTATACTTACAATTGGTCCAAGATCTTGGTTGTAACTTGGATCCGTGGTAAATAGTCCAACCGGCAATGTTGTTGTTCCACTGCTCGATGGGGTATTGGCTCCCGGCCAAGCACCTAAAGTATACTGCCAATCATAGGATAATTGGTAGCTATTGTTGCCGGCAAATTGCCAGCAAGATGGATCAAATTCACCGGTTGTGTCTTGTATGCAGTAATAATATTTACTTAGATAGTAAACCAAAGTTCTATCCACAGCTAAATAGTTTGTACCGGAATTATAATCCATCCCACCGGGATAGTCGATCATACTTACCCCGGTAAAATTAAAAGAAGGAGTCGGCCCACCATTATCAAAATAGCTTGTTGGGAAATCTATTACACAATAATAATAGGTGAAAGCTTTGCCATTGGTGTTGGTAAAAGTTAAAGATGCCCCGCGGGGATTATTATTTCCATTCCATGTATTGTCTGCCATAATATTTCGTTTTATTTCATGCAAGTTACCTTTTACAACTGAAGTTAATATCCCCAATTCGGGGGATTTAATATGTTAGCTTATGAAGTTTTTAAGCCCTCTATAAAGTATGCATCCACTGCCCCTTTTCCTTTGGCATTAATTTTACCTCGGTATTGACAATTGAAACGATCTTTTACCAACAAATAGGTTGAATGACTTATATTGATTTTACCCGGTTCACTGATACTTTCCATACGACTTGCAGTGTTCACCGTATCGCCCCAAATATCATAGGCGAACTTACGAGTCCCAACAATTCCGGCAACTACAGGCCCTGAATTCATTCCTATTCGTAATTGAAATAAACTGTTTTCGTTTTTAATAAATTCCTGCAGTTCAATAGCCGCATTTATCATCCGTTCTGCATGATCCGCTGTTTGAATGGGTAGTCCACAAACAGCCAGGTATGCATCTCCAATGGTTTTAATTTTTTCGACTTCATATTTATCCATGATTTTGTCGAATGCAATGAAATTCTTATTGATTTCTTCCACCAATTCGGATGGAGTTAACTGTTCACTGATTTTTGTAAAGTCGACAAAATCAGTAAACATAACCGTTACATTTTGATATTGCTTTGCTTTTGAAGCTCCCGTCTTTTTTAATTCATCTGCAACTTCTGAAGGAAGAATATTCAATAATAAACCGTCTGAACGTGCTTTTGCTTGTTTCACTTTATTTCGCTGCCAAAATAGTAACACAGTTAACACCAATAAAAGTATTACTCCTGATGCGAGGTAATTCCTTTCTCGCGTGCGGCTTTCATTCTGAACATTTAATAATTCAATTTTACGTTCTTTAAGTCCTGTTTCATACTTTGTCCGCATTTCACTTATGCTATTAATTTTTTCAGTGTTAAGCAATGAGTCCGACAACTGCACATATAAGTTTAACGTGTGGAAGGCATCTTTGTAGTTTTCTTTACTTAAATACAAATCCGATAATAACTTTTTACATTCAGCTACCTTTTTTAATTCTTTTAAGTCTTGCGATATTTCAATGGCCTGATTGATATAAAATTTGGCGCTATCTGTGTTCTTGATGTCCGAATATAAACAAGCTAGATTGTAGCAAAGATTGGCCTCTTCACTCAACATTTCGTTGGCTTTATAAAACAAATGTGCCCGGTGAAAATAGTCTAAGGCCAACTGGTTTTGATTCAGTTCTTGGTAACACAATGCGAGGTTATTAAAATTCTGATAATGGGCAATTGATTCTTCCGCACCTTCAGTTAAACTATCTACCAATTGAAAATACAGCAAAGCGTTCTTGTAATTATTCAATAGGTAATACACTCCTCCTATTCCCATATAAGCGGTATTTTGTTCCAAGGGTTGGTTGTATTTCTTAGCCAGAAATAGTCCAATCCGGTAATAAGAAAGTGCTCTGGAGTAGTCTTTGTACTCGGTAAGAAGATTACCCAGTGAATTGTATATCTGCGTTCTCAACTCAGGGGAATTGGCGCGTTGAGCGTATCTCAGTCCTTCATAAAAGTAGTAAAAAGCAGAATCGGCTTTGTTTTGATACAGGTGAGCATATCCAAGCAGTATGGACGCACCAACAAGACCCTTATTATCCTGGTTGCTTTTACTTATTTCATACGCTTTTCTTAAATATAAAAAGGAAGAATCATTTCTGCCCTTGGCCATCCAAACCGATCCTATACGTATACATGCATTTCGAATTCCGGAATTAAATTTCGCAGGAATGGAAAGTTCCATCGCTTGATGTGCCAGTAGATTCGTCGAATCAAGATTGGAAGTTTGCAAACGCATGGCATCTTCCAATAATCTCTTTATATAAACCGTATCATGGTCTTTGGCATAGACAGATAGTCCAGACAACAGAAAAAGTATGAAAGAAAATAATTTCCTGAAAGAATACATTTAGAAGTAAAAATACGCTTTTCGGAAGGATTGTATAATTTAATTTACTTTGTTCGAATACAAGCCAACTAGTAAAATTCAAGAATTAAATACAAAAGTTAATTCACTAACCTTTTTAAAAATGAATTTGCGTTATCATTTTACATGATTTGAATCATTTCGATATAATTTAAGTGGTTGAATTAAAATAATTACGTATAATTTTGAATAAATCAATCCGTTGTATATTATTCTTCTGCTTTATAGGAGTTGAATATTGTATCGAAGAAAGACCTACACCTAAATAAGAATAACCAATTTAAAACCAAAAAAATGTTTTTTAATTTAGTGAAAGTATTGATGTTAATCTTGATGTCCATGTTTAATGAAGCTAAGACAAATGTTAAGATATTGTCGTCCACTTCACAAGAGTGGGTTGCAGGAATACAAGAAGGCGGTTCCGGTACGAACTACGAATTAAAAATCATCACTTACCAAAAACAAATTATATTCGACAGTATATGGGTGAACAAATGTGGCGGAAAATTTATCATAGTTCCTTCCGAGAAAAAAGATAACCTAACACTAATTGCCAATATCCATAGTTCACCTGAGGAACTTAAAATAAAAGCACCAATCAAATTCAAAGGAGAAGGTTTGATTAGGTATACCATTAATGGCAAAAAACATTATATTTCAATTTCTCGTTTTCGCAAACTTCCCATGTTGATTTATCCTTAATAAGAACCTTATGAAATCAATTAGTAGCTTCTTTTTGTTTGGCATTTTTTGTCTTTTGGTAATACCTGCAAATGCACAACGGGTGCATGATTCCCTCTTGGCGGTGCCATCACCGAATTTTTTTCAAATAAGAGAAGTTTTAAATCCAATGTTTTCGGATACGCTGAAAAGAAGTGAGGGTTTTTTAGCGGAAGACGGAGAGGAAGCACATTATAAACGTTGGGAATATTTTTGGGAGAGAAGAATTTATCCCGATGGTTCATTTCCATCTCCTTATATAACCATTAATGAATGGAATAATTATGTATCCACACATGGTTCTGCTATGGCTAAGTTTTATAAAAAATCAGGGAACTGGTCGCCTATCGGTCCAATAGCGAAAAATACAAGTGAAGATGGAATAGGAAGAATTACAGCGATTACTTTTCATCCCAAAGACACGAATATAATTTTTGCCGGCACACCTAATGGGGGATTATGGAAAACTACAAACAATGGCAATACATGGACAACAGGCTCGGATAATCTTCCCGTTATCGGATTGGCAGATATAGTTATCCATCCGGATACGCCGGATATTATGTATATCGCAACCGGAGATAAAGCGGGATATCATCCTTCAATGGGGATTCTAAAATCAACAAACGGAGGAGTAACATGGGATACAACGGGATTTAATTGGTTAGTTAAAGACAAGAAATTCGTACGCAAGCTTGCCATGAATATTTTTCACCCAAATATCATACTTGCAGCTACAACAGAAGGGATTTACAGGACAGCTGATGATGGAACAACATGGACAAAAGTGGCTGGAGGTCCTTTTATTGATATCGTTTATAAACCCGGAAGCGATAGCATCGCTTATGCATCCAATAAACGGACATTGTCAACCGATGATGTACAGATTTGGAAAACTACCAACGATGGATTGACATGGAAAAAAGTAACCTCATTCAGCAATGCAGGAAGAATTCAGTTGGCGGTGACACCCGCTAATCCGGATATGGTAAAAGCAATTGTTTCTCTTACCAATTCTTTGTTTGGAGGAATTTATTCGTCGTCGAATAGCGGCTCCTCGTTTGATTTGATTTACTCCAATACTATTCTCAATCTGATAGGTTCAGCAAGTGACGGAAAGGATTTTACGGTTGGAATCGGATGGTACGCCTTGAGCATAGGAATTTCACCCTACGATTCAAATCTGGTTTATGCGGGGGGTATCAATTCCTATAAGTCAACAGATGGTGGCAAAACTTGGGCCATAGCTACGGTTTGGTCTAATTACAATAACCCTGATGAGATTCAAGTTGTGCATGGGGATAAACATGTGTATGCTTTTCACCCGTTTACCGGACATTTATGGGAAGGCAATGATGGAGGAGTTTATAGGAGGATTGGCAATGAACCATATAGCAGTAAATGTGGCAACATGCAAATTGGACAGTTTTATAGCCTCGCATCTTGTGATGTTGATCCAACCATCATTGTAGGAGGGTTACAGGATAATGGATCTTCATTTTCAGCAGATGGCATATGGAAGAAAGCAAGCGGGGGTGATGGATTGAAAGCAATCAGTGATCCAAGAGATAACCAGACTTTTTACACTTCGTCGCAAAACGGAATTATTTATATGACCACCGATCAGTTTCAATTCATGAATCGAATTACTAATTTCATGCCAAATGGCCAAGAGAAAGGTGCTTGGCTAACCCCATATGTACTCGATCCCGTTAACCCGGATAATTTATATGCCGGATATAAATGTGTTTATTTTGTAACCGATAATGGCTGGACATGGATTCCGATTTCAGGAAATATCACCACATCCTATTTAACCTATTTAGCGGTTGCACCTTCCGATTCAAAAACCATTTACACCGGAGATGGTTATGGAGTAACTGCTTCTTTTAACCAGGGAAATACTTGGTCGAAGGTGTTTAGCACTTCTAATTATATTTCATCCTTGGTTGTGTCTCCAATAAATCCTAAAAAAATATACATTACTTACAGCGGATATATCGATCATAAAAAAGTGGCTTATTCTGAGGATGGAGGAAAAACATGGACTGATATTTCAGGTACGCTTCCTAACGTTCCGGCATTATGTATCGGTATAGATAAATATTCGCATGATTTGTATCTAGGTACGGATGTAGGTGTGTTTTATCGTGATACTTTAATGAATGATTGGCAATTATTCAATACCGGATTGCCCAATACTTCTGTTAACGATATTAGTTTTCACTATAAAACAGCAAAAGTAAGAGCGGGTACTTATGGCAGGGGTGCCTGGGAATCGGATATGGTAAAAAATCCAAAGGTTGGATTGGAAAAAGTAATCCGTGAAAACAAAAATTTAGATATAACGATTCATCCAAATCCAAGCAATGGTACATTTATCTTAAAATCAAACTTGATTCAAAGCAAAGTAAAAGCCAACGTGTATAATTATATGGGTCAACTTTTAAAAACAATCGAATTGGTTGGACCGGAAAATGAAATCTGTTTGAATGAACTTTCGGATGGGGTGTATTATATAGGTTTGGCAAATGGCAATGGATACAAATTAACGCCATTGGTGATATCAAAATGATAGTCCATAAATGAAACTTGGTTTGCAGAATTTGATTCATGTCAAACGCAATTAATTTTATTTTTCAATCTTTTACATCGAACAACTAACACAGACGCAGGTGTAAAATGGAAAATAATTATTTGATTTTCTTCCCCTCTCTGATTGTTAATCTCAAGTTAGCGCCTGAATATTGAATAAATTCGACTGTATCCAACAAAGTTGAATCGGTAAATAAAACCTTATAACGATTCCATGAACCCTGGCCACCTAATCCCGTATATGGATCAAATGTTTCGAACAAGTATAGATTGTTGGTAGGTAAATAAGTAACAAAATTATTTAGTGTAACCCCCTTTTCGCCTTTTTTGCCCGAAATTTTACTTACAAATACGGTGCAGGTGCTGTCGATAGGTTTGTCTATTACCATGATAATAGTATCATTTCCAAAAACCAAATGATGGCCGGTTTTTTTATAGGTACAGAAATATTCACCTACAACTTTATCTCTGGTGTCTTTGATAACAATCGGTTCCTGTTCCAATTTACATCCTATCAGAATCGATAGAATTGAAAAAACAATACTTATCCTAACTAAACTAGCCATTTGTGAATTGAAACGATACACAAATATAACTTAAAATAAGTGGCGTTTAATGCAATTTATGATGTTATTATTCACGCCTTCAAGAACATTTGATACTTGAAATAAGTGTTAGATCTCTGAATAAAGCAATTTATCATTAAAGTTATGTTTCTTAAATAAGTTGCCTATTCTTATCTTATACCTGTTTGAAAAGAATAATATTAATTTTATTTGAACATGGGTAAATAAAATTATTTTTGATGGCGAATTGGTTAAGTTTCTCGAGGATTGCCTCTTTAATGGCAGTTTATAAGGACGTTATAACAATCAATCTATAAAATTAAATAAAAATCTATGCGAAAATCTATCCAAAGACTAAAGATAATACTCCTGGTTTTCATAATTGTTGGTACTGCTAGCGCTCAATCCATACCGGATTCAACAACCAAAAAGAAAAGTATTTTTTATAAAGCCGAATACGGTAAAAATATTATACGTTATAATCCAATGGCGACCTACTTTTTTGAAGACTGGCGTAACTGGGCTTTTGGTTACGAACGCGTATTAAAAAATAACCAAAGTATTTCGTTCAATATTGGACAATTGTTGATGCCTGTTTATTTTGGCGACAGTGCTACATATACCAATGTTGAACGCAAAAGTGAATCAGGTTTTATATTTACCGTAGATTACCGTTATTATTTAAACAGGGAGAATTTCAACCCGCGTCCTGCTCCGAATGGCATTTATATTGGACCATTCTTAAGCATCTACCATACCCAATCCAGTACTGATTTTGATTATTCTAATCCATCCGATCCTTCTTTGATAAACCCGGTTTATTCCACCCTAAAGCAGAATTACAATTATGCAGCCTTGGGATTTCAAGTTGGATACCAATTTATATTCTGGAAACGTTTCGCCTTAGACATGGTAATTGTTGGTCCTTCGCTTGCCTACTATGATATGGAAATGGAAATAGGTGGTGGCTTAAATGATGCAGAAAAAGAAAAGTTACTTAATTCATCTTTAGGTAAATTTTTAGCTAAATCACCCGTTTTTAATTCTCTTTTCGAGAACGGCGACTTTAGTAAATCAGGTAGATCATCCTGGTTTTATGGAGGCTGGAGATATACATTTAACTTAGGGTATCACTTTTAGGGAAGGTGTTGAAGTGTTGAAGTGTTTTAGTGCTGGGTGTTTTGGTACTAAGTCTCCTTAAAATAAAACTTATATTTTTTTAAGGTCATATGTCAGTGGTCATTAGACATTGGTCATTTGTCATCAGGTGTGTTCAATCCTTTGCGTTCCTTTGCGAAAAATCTTGGCGCGCTTCGCGGTTAAAAAATCTGTGAAATCTGCGTAATCTGTGGCAAAAAGCAATCAGCGGTTAGTTAAAAGATCACAGTTTTCAGTTGACAGCAATTAGTAAATCTTTACAAAGTGGCTAATTCTTTGGCTTTATGCCAAACGTAAACCTATTTACAAAACCTTTGCGTTCTCTGCGTTAAAATCTTTGCGTCCTTAGCGGTTAAAAAATCTGTTGTTATAAAAGCAATCAACAATCAGCGGGTCAGTCAAAAGTCATTAATAACAGCAATGGCAATATTTTTGGCTGTATGCCAAACGTAAACCTATTTACAAAACCTTTGCGTTCTCTGCGTTAAAATCTTCGCGTCCTTAGCGGTTTAAAAAAGCAATCAGCAATCAGCGGTCAGTTTACAGTTCACAGTAATCAGTAAATCTTTACAAAGTGGCTAATTCTTTGGCTTTATGCCAAACGTAAACCCATTTACAAAACCTTTGCGTTTTCACCAATTAATATTGTTGCACTTCATCATGAAAAAATTCCAACGAAATTCCTGCATCTTTTAGCATTTGTTCACTTTCTCCTCCTGCATGGTATTTGCGTTCACAAACCACACGGGTAATGCCACAGTTAATAATTAACATGGCACATACCCTACAGGGCGTCATCCTGCAATATAAAGTTGAACCCTCTAATGCAACCCCATTTTTAGCCGCTTGGCAAATTGCATTTTGTTCAGCGTGTACGGTTCGAACACAATGTTCAGTGATACTGTCGTCTTCGTGAATTACTTTTTTCATTTGGTGACCTACATCATCGCAATGCGGTAATCCAACCGGTGAACCAACATATCCGGTAACCAGTAGCTGATTTCCTTTGGCAATTACACAACCACTTCTGCCTCGCCCACAAGTTGCCCGTTTGCTTATGGCTTCCATTACTTCCATGAAGTATTGGTCCCAGGTAGGACGAATATATTTCTCAATAGTTTCTGAACTCATGAATTAGTTATTTTTTCAAGTACCACATCAAGTTGTCGGTATAAATCTTCGAATGAACCATTGTTGCTGAATGTGTAATCTGCAAGTTGCATGCAGGCACTTAAATTCTGTTTATTCGGATCCGTAGAATTCATTTCCCTAGCTTCATTGGCTGCAAAAGTTTCGAATGATACATGGTCGGTTTCGGAACCTCTGAGTAATATACGGGCATAGCGTAATTTTTGCTCTGTATCAACCGAGAAAAGATAAAAATTGCCCTTAGATTTCAACGCATTTATTTCGCCAACTGTTCGAATGCTTTCTATGATACAATTGTGGTTGTTTTGGATTGCTTCCTCGTATAATTCTTCCACAATAAAACTAGGACTGTGTTGTGCTCTAAGTTCATTGGCAGTATGGGTCATCGAGTCGCGGTTTACTTCCTGCCCCCTGGATTCGATAATATTTATCAAGTAACCCCGAACAGAATAATGCCTATACCCATGTCTGGAGAATAAGTATTCAACAATTGTTCCTTTACCTGCACCCAATGTTCCGGTTATGCCAATAATTTTCAATGAAGTATAGATTTTGAACCCATATCAAACTTACCAAAAATTTTCTGAAATAGAAGAATTCTGAAAAAATTAGATATAGAAAGTTACCTAAACCTAATTTCAAAACATCAAATTTTCTTTAACTTGCACGGTAGATGTATAAATTTGTTTCCATCCTCTTATTTAGTTTTACATTGTTGTTGGTAACTTGTAAACACGAACCAACGGAACTACAATTGGATCCAAACAACAACTCCTTGCCCACAAATCCGGTTCCCGATTCGGTTTGTTTCAATACACAGATTATGCCTTTGTTTTCGGCCAGTTGTGCTATGACAGCAGGTTGTCACAATGCAACCAATCCTCAAAAGGGACTGGTTTTAACAAGTTATTTAGAGATAAAAACCAACCTAAAGGATATTATGGAAGAAATTGAAGATGGTAAAATGCCTTATAACCCTTATCCGAAATTAGATGCAGCAACCATCAATTTATTGAAACGTTGGATTAATGAAGGTGCTACGGAAAGAAATTGTTCAGCAACTGTGTGTGATACTACCTTGGTAAAATACACTACCCATATAGCCCCATTAATGGTAAATTATTGCAGGGGTTGTCACAATGCTGCCAGTGCAGGCGGTAATGTTAAGCTTGACACATACGACAATGTAAAAGCAAATGTGCAAACCCCCGGAAAGGTTATTTGTGCAATTACTGCTAACGGATGCACCTTAATGCCTAAAGGCGGATCTTCTATTGGTTTCTGTAATATCCGTAAAATTCAGATTTGGGCAGAAAATAATTTTCCCAATTAAATAGTCGACCCTTAAAATGTGATGAAAGTTAGATTTAGCAATACTTTCGTTACAAATTTGCATCAAATTATTTGCAAGGTTTCAGTTCAAAAATCTAATAAGCTTGCAATTTCAGTTGATCAATTTATTCTATATATTATCAGCGACAAAGGTTGAATCTTCATTTTATCTAAAAAGTTTTTCGGAGCTGGTGGCCTTCTATTTTTATGCGTAGCATTTGAGAATTGCAAATTTGGGCTGGGACTTGCAAGTAACCCACGAGCTAGCGATGGCCAGGTGCAAAGGGCGGCTTGGGTTGCGTGGGATGAGCGATTCGTAAAATGCAGCATAAAAATAGGAAGCCTTGATTTTTTTGTTTACTTTTTTTATCAAGAAAAAAAGTAAATGCTGGCTTGGAGCGCACAGGTCCAAAATCTCAATAAAACAATTAATTTGATTTTGAAACTACACATTTCTTTTAAAAGGATTTTTTAATGGTAGACTTAATAATTTCCTAACTTAGAATGTTACTTTAAGTATCAGGGTTTCCTTATTCCTTATCACATTGGCATCCGTACTTTCTCCTTTTTTAAACGCACCCAATGCTTTCATATAATCCTGCATATTGTTTACTTCTATTTCTCCCAATTTGGTGATTATATCTCCTGCTTTCATTCCCGCATGATGAGCAGGTTTTCCTTCTGTCACAGCATCAATTTTAATTCCTTTTCCTTCAAAAGAATAATCAGGCATGATGCCTAAGGTCACCTTAAAACTAACTCTTTGATTCTCCTGTTGACGGGTTTTGGTGAAAGGGATTTCGTTTAAAACAGAAAGTTGATCTGTAACTTGTTTAATTACTTCGAGTATTGCTACTTCTCCTTTATAATTTATTTTGATGGCATCATCTCCCGGTTTATGGTAATCCAAATGTTGTCCACTAAAAAAATGTAAAACCGGAATGTTCTTTAAATAAAATGAAGTTTGGTCTGAAGGTCCGATGCCTGATGAATCATATCCAAGTTTTAACGATGTATTCAGGTTAGCAAAAATGGAAGTGTATACCGGACTGGTTCCAACGCCAAATACTGTTAATTTTTGTGTACTGTCGTTTAATCTCCCAATCATATCCATATTGATCATACAAGATATTTGTCCAAGAGGATAGGTTGGATTGTTGGTGAAATATTTGGATCCTATTAAGCCATCTTCTTCTGCTGAATAACACATAAACAAAAAGTTTACTTTTTCGGTTACTTGGTTTCTTGCATAATATTTCGCCAACGCCAATACGCCTGCAGTACCACTTGCATTATCATCGGCACCATTATGTATTCCTTTCTTTTTCTTGTCGAGCGACGAACCATGTCCATCTTTACCTAAATGATCGTAGTGCCCACCAATTACTATGGTTTTGGATGCACCATTATCGAGAAATCCAATCACATTGTTTCCGGTTTTTTGTTTTCCTTCTCCAATGGTATCATGTACCGAAGATTTTGTTTTATAACTGAATGTTTGTATGAATCCATCGGACCCTTGCGGTTTTAATCCATAAGCAACAAATTGTTTTTGAATATATTCATATGCCAACTTTTCTCCTTTGGTTCCCGGTTCACGACCGGCAAGTTTATTGGATGCCAAGTATTCAATATGTGTTTTTAACTCTGCTTCTGTTGTTACTTGCGCAATCGTATTCGAAACAGTAAACAATAGAATTAAAATGTATAGAGTGTTTTTTTTCATGTTTATATAATTAATCTTCCCAGTCGGCTATAAATAAATTGGTATCTCTTGTTCCATGGTTATTTCGGTTCGATGAAAATACCAGTTTTTTCCCATCGGGCGAAAACATAGGAAATGCATTGAACATACTTTCATTGGTAATTCTCTCAAGTCCTGTTCCATCTATATTAATTAAGTACAATTGAAAATCGTATCCTTTTTGGGAATGGTGGTTGCTCGAGAAAATAATTTTCTTGCCTCCGGGATGAAAAAATGGCGCCCAATTTGCTTTCCCAAGTTTGGTAATTTGCGTTAGTTCACTGCCATCAATATTGCATGTGTAAATTTCCATATTTGTGGGCGCTACAAGTCCTTGTGATAAATACGATTTGTATTCCAAAATTTCCGCTTCTGTTTGTGGGCGCGAAGCACGGAAAACAATTTTTTTACCATCCGGAGAAAAGAATGCGCCTCCATCATATCCCAACCCATTGGTAATTTGTTTTTGGTTGTTGCCATCAATATCCATGGTCCACAATTCTAAATCGCCACTGCGCGTCGAGGTAAAAACAATTTTGTTGCCATCGGGTGAAACAGTTGCTTCAGCATCATAGCCGGGCGTTTGGGTGAGTTGATTGGTAATATTGCCTTTTAAATCAGCAATAAAAATATCGAAGTCGGAGTATATAGCCCATAGGTACTTTCCGTTACGTGGCGGGTCGGCCGGACAATCTTTATTTCCCAAATGAGTAGATGCATACAAAATATGTTGGTTGTCTTTTAGATAATAACTGCATGTTGTGCGACCTAATCCGGTGCTAATCAAATCGGGTTTGTAATTGGTGTCTTTTTTTGCCCCATCAATATTTAAATTGAAAATTTGATCGCATTTAAGTCCCCAATTCTTGTTGTTACTTTGGAAGGTCAGGCTCTTGTTATCATAACTCCAATAGGCTTCGGCGTTATCTCCACCGTAAGTTAATTGCGTTAGATTTTTCAAATGATTGGTATTGGTTTGTGCCTGAGTGGTTAAATTAAACATGACAAGTAGCAAGGTTATTAATGGGAATAGGCGAGTTCTTTTCATGATGCTTTTTAAAATTTGTTTAATGTTTTGTAATGTTGTTTATAGATAAAGGTACGGAAACATTTGGTTCCTATTTCATTTTAAAACCAATCAATTTTCTTTGATGCGCAAAAGTATTTCTGTGAGCAGCTTCATTTACTGATAACCATCAAATATTGTTATTGTGACACAATATTGACATGTATCAAAAGGAGCTTTTTCAGCATAACAATTGTTACATGGAGAAGGATTGGTTATTACCAAAATATTAAAACAAATATTGCAACAAGCAATGGCCCTAATAATCCAATTATCAATCCTGTTTTTCGAAAGTCTTTTTGTTGCATTAAACCTGTACCAAAAGCAATGGCATTCGGTGGTGTCGAAATGGGTAAAAGTATGGCAGTTGAAGCCGACAATCCAACAACCAAAGCAACCTCCGCAGGCATGCTACCAATAAGGGACAGCCCCAATGGTACCATAATGGTAGAAGCTGCAGTATGGCTCATGATATTTGAAAACAACATCGTAATCAGTCCAAACAGAAAAAGTAAAACAATGGGATTGGAAATATACCTGCTAATTTTTGCCGTATAAAGAGTAAGAATTTGGGTGTGTTGTAAAGCCACGCCAAGCGATAATCCTCCTGCAACCAATAACAAGGTATCCCAGGGCAATGATTGCATATCTTTGTTGGTGAGAATGCCAAGCAACGGTAATAATACAATAGGTAAGGCCGAAACACCGGCTACACTTATACCATGAAAGTCGTGGGTAAGCCATAACAGAACTGTGATAAATAAAATCCAGATAACTTGTTTGCGTTTTGATACGAGATTTGTATTGGTTGAAATTTTCTCTGTTTCTAATTCTTTGGCGGAGATTGCACTGTTATCTTTTAAATAAAAAAACACAAGGATAAAATAGCCGATAGCAGTAAGCAATATACTTAATGGCAAACCGATTTTTAACCAATCCAGAAAATTTATGGCATTCGAGGTGTGTTCCAACGCTCCTACCGCAATCGCATTAGATGGACTTCCTATGATAGTAGCCATTCCACCGGTTGAGGCAGAAAGCGGTATGCCAATTAAAAAGGCTTTCTCCGTTCCGTTTTTCTTCTTAAAATGACTTAATAAAGGCATTAATGCGGCCAATACCATTGCCGTAGTTGCTGTGTTCGACATTATCATCGATGCAGTCATGGTAGTAAGCATTAAACCCATTAATAACTTACGTGGCGTATTGCCTCCTATTCTTAATGCAAAATCTAACAATGCTTGGTCTAATTCTGTTTTCGACATGGCGCTTGCTAAAAAGAATCCACCAAGCATCAACCATATTACACTGCTCGAAAAAGTATTTACATAAATGGAAATGTCTTCGGGGTGGTCGTTGATATTGTGGTTGCCCAACGCAAACACCAAAAAGGCCATGATAAACAAACTAACCGAAAATGCCGGAATAGCCTCGGTTGTCCATAACCCGATGGAAAAGAAAAGTAAAAATAAAACGTAAAGCTGTGATTGGGTAAAATCAGGTTCGCGAAGAAAATAAGTTACCAGCAACGCAAAGGCAAGACAACAAAAGAAGCGCACCAAGGCACTAAAACTTTTTTGTGGATTTGCCTTTGCTTGCATGGTTTAAAGATAATATTTATTTCTGTCCGGTCATCGTTGCAGGATCAAGTAACTTCTTAATTTGATCTTCTGTCAATAATTTTTTCTCACGAATTAACTCCAGAATACCTTTGTTGGTTTCTAATGCTTCTTTTGCAAGCTCCGTGGTTTTATCGTAACCCAATACCGGATTAAGTGCGGTAACAATTCCCACACTTCTTTCAATATTGCGTTTTTGAACATCGGCATTTGCAGTTATACCATCGATACAACTTTTACGGAACAAAGGCATGGTTTTGTAAAACAATGCTTGTGATTCCATAATAGCAATCGCAACTACAGGCTCATATGCATTTAATTGTAATAATCCATCTTGTGAAGCCATCGATACAGTTACATCATTTCCAATGGCTTTAAAACAAACTTCATTCATCAATTCAGGCATAACCGGATTTACTTTTCCCGGCATAATGGATGAACCGGGTTGTAAAGCTGGTAAGTTGATTTCAAAAATTCCGGTACGTGGTCCTGAAGCTAGAAAAATTAAATCACTGCTGATTTTGGAAAGTGTGATGGCAAAGTTTTTCATGGCCGACGAATACATTACAAATCCCTGCATACTGCTGGTAGCTGCAATTAAATCTTTTGCAAGTACAATTGGTTTTCCGGTAATTTTTGCAAGATGTGCAGCACACTTTTCACCATATCCGGGTGTTGCAGTTAAACCTGTTCCGATTGCAGTTGCTCCCATATTCACTTCATACAAATATGCTTCTGATAAACGTAATGCTTCAATTGCAGCATCAAGCTGATAGCCGAAGGCATGAAATTCTTGTCCAACTGTCATAGGTACCGCATCTTGTCCTTCGGTACGGCCCATTTTTAGTATAGGTTTGAATTCATCTCCTTTTTTATGCAAGGATTGAGAAAGTAATTTTGCTTCATTGATTACTTTGTCGTTATGTAATAAAAGTGCTACATGTATTGCTGTTGGATATACATCATTGGTTGATTGTCCCATGTTTAAATCATCGTGCGGCTCAATAAACTGATATTCTCCTTTTTTCTTTCCCATAGATTCAAGGGCAATATTGGCAAGCACTTCATTGGCATTCATGTTGGCAGAAGTTCCTGCTCCACCTTGGTATAAATCTACCAAAAACTGATCATGGTATTTTCCATCCATTACTGCCAGACAAGCCTTCTCGATGGCAGCCAGTTTTTCCGGTTTCATTCTTCCGGTTTCAGTATTTGCTCTGGCTGCAGCCAGTTTAACAATTGCAAAAGCCTTAACATAATCAGGATAAAATCGTGTTGTTACACCACTAACCTGAAAATTTTCTAATGCCCTTGCTGTTTGTACGCCATAGTAAGCGGTATTCGGAATTTGTTTTTCGCCGATTAAATCTTTTTCGGTTCGTGTATTTTGTGCAAACAATAGTATTGGCGACCATACAAACAATAGAATCGCAATTCTATTCGCTTTAAAATTTTTCATAATGTTGAATTAAAGAATTAATAATGGGGAAATAAATCCGATGGTATACCGTGCTGTATTTTCTAAAGTAGTATTAACACCGTTTTGCTTTGCATAGTCAGAATATTCATAAAATCTTCCAACATAATTTGCAAAGAAACGAAGGTTTAAATCTTCAAATGGATAATATTCCAAAGAAGGAATTACGCCATAAGAAGTGCGTAGTTTGGTAAATTCACCGGTTTTGCCTGGCGCATTTCCCCAATAGGCATCACTGCTCATTAATACAAGGGATAGATTCCATTTAGGATTTGCACGGTAATTAAATTGTATCCAATGTTCAACATACCTCGCATCATAATAAGCAAGTTGTACATCTCCTCCCATAATTTGTTTAGCCATATCTGTAACAATGGTTTTCCTGTCGAGTGCTTCATCACTCCATTTAAAATCATAATTAAGCTGAAATTTATCGGTAATATTAAACCAGTTACCGATAGCAATGTAATTCATGTATTTATTTCGGGCTTCGTTAAACAAACTGTAACTATAAAGTGTTTGCCATTTTTTGTTAAACATATCGCCTCTCCAGCTAAAGACAAATGCTCCCGGATATTTTGAAATGATTACCGAATCTACCATAGTAGGATAGAGGTCTTGGAAAGTTTTGGTTCTTGAGTTTAACATTTCAACTCCCAATTCGTGGTTGCTTTCTGCTCCAACTTTTCTGCCTAAATGTACACCACTTAAAAAGTTGTCGGCATACTCGAGAATATCATTGTATTCATAAATGTCAATTGGATTCAAATCAAATTCAACACCTCCCCAATCTGCACACATTTTTCCGGCCCGGAAAAATGTTTTCTTATCCAATTGAACTTGGATATATGCCATATCGGCACTGGTAGTTAAATTATCTAAACTACCGGGGTTTTGCTCTCGTGTAAAACGGTTACGCCATCTGAACGAAACTTTTTCGTGTACCTTACCCCGAAATTCTAATCTGAATTGTTCATTCTTGAAATTGCTTCCTTCATAATCCCCGTTTTTAAAACGGTTGTTTAATCCGAAACGCATATTGGCAATAACATCCATGTCGCGAACCAATTCCTGTTTTTTAGTCGGAATTATTGCTTCATAATCTTTTGCATTTTTTTCAATCTGTAGTTGGGCGAACAGGTTTAACGAATACATCGCTAATCCCATTAATAATAATCGCTTTTTCATTTATTCTTTTTATTAAAGTAACAATTTGCTTAATACATATGCAACCAAAACTGTGATGAGGGTGGTTACAATTCCCGGTATCATAAAACTGTGGTTTAACAGATATTTTCCCACTTTGGTGGTTCCTGTTTTGTCAAAATTGATCGCTGCAATGATGGTTGGATAACTGGGTATAAAAAATATGCCTGCAGTTGCAGGATACATATATATAAGTGATGATTGTGTTAATCCGAGTTTGATACCCAGTGGCATGATTGCTTTTACGGTGGATGCTTGGCTAAACAATAATGCTGCCATAAAGAATAAAGCTATTGCAAACACCCATGCATGTTCTCCTACGGCTCCTTGCAACCCTTCGATTAAAACATTTTCATTTGCTTGAATAAAAGTGTTGCTCATCCATACCACTCCAAAAATACTTACTACGGCCTCTGTACCTGCTCTAAAAATACTACTCTTGGCAATTTCGGGTGCTTTTACTTTTGCCAGAAACACATTGATGAGTACGACCGAAAGCATGATGAGTTGTATGTTTTTTTCCATACTTATATGGAGCGTGTCTTCGAAATATTGCTTGTTCTGAGGATAAATTATCCCTAATAACATAACCGCAATTACTCCTCCCAAAAATACAAGTACCGAAATCTTTGATTCTTTGGAGAATGTTTTTGTTTCTGTTTGTGCCGGACCTTCTATCATTTTCCTGAATTCCGGATCCTTCATTTTTTCCTGAAATTCAACATCCTCGTTCAGATTTTTTCCGATCATGTTGGCTACAAAAGCACCTACCAATAAGCCAACCAAACATGCCGGCAAAATCACCGAAACGATATCCAGTAATCCGTAAGTATTGTTGGGCATACCATTTAATTCGCTCAACATGGCTACCGTTGCAGCCGAAATCGGGCAGGCAACGATGCCAATATCAGCTGCAATAACCGAGATGCTTAAAGGTTTCTCAGGACGCACTCCTGTTTTAGCAGAAACCTCTGCGATGATTGGAAGCAACGAATAACTGATATGTGCGGTACCAGCCAAAAAGGTGAATAGGAAGGTTACAAAAGGACCGATAAAAGTAATCAGTGCCGGTTTTTTACGGATTATTTTCTCGGCAATACTAACCATGTAATCCATGCCACCGGCAACTTGTAAAGATGCAGCAGCAGTTACCACACAAAGTATAATTAACATTACTTCGATTGGAGCACTACCCAATGGTAAACCAAAGCCGTAAACATAAATGAGTGTTCCCAAAGCTCCCATGATGCCTAAGCCAATGCCTTTAAGTTGTGCACCAACTAAAATAAGTGCAAGTAGTATGGCAAGTTGCAGCCAGAACATAGATTAACTAATTTAAATCAATATTGGAAGAAATAATCCTGCAATTGTTTTTTGTCTTTGGTTTTGGTTAAACCTAGCATCAATAAAATTCTTGCTTTCTGTGGATTCATATCATCCGATACAATGGTGCCTAATTTTGCATCGTCAATTTCATCTTCCAAAACCACACGACCCGAAACACAACGTGTAGCACGACAAACAATAACACCATTTTTAACAGCATTTTCAACAGCAGTATAAAATGCTTTGTTGAAGTTTCCGTTTCCAACTCCGGCAATAACAATACCTTCAACTTTATTGGTAACAAGTGTATTAATCAAAATAGGATCTGCATCAGCATACATATAAACGATTTCTACTTTTGGTAATTTGGTCAAAGCAGAAACTTCAAATGGGGTATTTTTATCTGATTTACGGGTATTGGTATTATAGTAACTTACTTTACCATCATATACTTGTCCGATTGGACCGGCATTTGGAGCAGTAAATGCTTCCATATGGGTTGAGTTTGTTTTTACGATATCACGTGCATCAAAAATATTTTCAGAGAAAATAACTACCGGACCTCTGCCAGCACTATTCGGACTAGCTGCAACAACAACGGCATCAAATAAATTTTTTGGACCATCGGCACTAATACCTGTTGCCGGACGCATAGAACCTGTCATAACAACCGGCTTATCACTTCTTACGGTCATGTTTAAAAAGAATGCAGTTTCCTCTTTGGTGTCCGTTCCATGGGTAATTACAATTGCATCCGCTTCGTTCTTTGCAAAAATTTCGTTGATGCGTTTGTTCATTTTCAACCAGATTTCAATGCTGATATCTTGGCTTCCAACCGATGATATTTGTTCGCCGGTAACTTTTGCAATTTTATGAATCTGAGGAACGGCATTAAGCAGCTCGTCAATTGGTAAAGCCCCTGCCTGATAGCCTGCACGGTCAGCCGATGTTCCTGCTCCTGCAATGGTGCCTCCTGTAGCAAGAATGATTACCCTAGGTAATTGTGCAAATACACCAAATGCGAATAACATGCATAAGGATAGATTGATTAATTTTTTCATGATGTTTAATTTTATTTTGGTTTTGAACTGAGGTATTATTTTAAAAGGAATTTATTTCAAAGTTTACAAAAAACAATATTATAATTACTGCAAAAAATCATAAGATTTTGTGATTTATGGTTTAAAAATCAGTATTAAGACGCAGAAAAGTTATATAGTTAATTTTAATTCTCCAAACCATGCGCCAAATTAATCCTTATTTTCGCTCATTCTGATATTATGTTACCATTAAGAGTAAATATTGAAACCTTTCTAACCTTGGCTAAATCCAACCCGGTTTTTGATGTAAGAAGTCCGGCCGAATATGCCTATGCCCATATACCGGATGCCGTTTCTTTGCCAATTTTCAACGATGATGAACGCAAGCAAATTGGCACTGCGTTTAAACAAATTAGCCGACAAAAAGCCATAAAACTGGGCTTTGCATTTTTCGGTCCAAAGATGAATGCATTGCTGGATGACGTAGAAAAGGAACTGAAAAAGTACGAAGGCAATACCGAGGTTAAATTGTTGGTACATTGTTGGCGGGGAGGAATGAGAAGTGCAGCCATGGCGTGGCTATTGCAGTTTTATGGATATGATGTTGTTTTACTCGAAGGGGGGTATAAATCATATCGGCATCTGGTACTCGAACAACTTAATTTGCCTTTTCATTTTCAGGTATTAGGCGGACATACAGGTAGCGGCAAAACAGAAATTTTGCAAGAACTAAAAACATTGGGGTTCCCCGTTATTGACCTCGAAAATTTGGCATGCCATAAAGGTTCGGCATTTGGAGCGCTTGGGATGAAAGAGCAACCTTCTCAAGAACATTTCGAGAATATTTTATTTCAAGAACTTTCCACCTATTATTCCTATACATCAGATACAGGTTTTCATCAGCCAAAAGTAATTTGGATTGAAAATGAAAGCCAACGAATTGGTTTGGTGAATTTACCGAAAGAATTTTATGGCCGCATGCAATTGGCTCCTGTTGTACAAATCGAAATTCCATTCGAACAAAGGCTGCAATTTATCCTTAGCAATTATGGCAATTTTGAAAAAGAAAAACTGGTAAATGCAATAATCCGAATTCAAAAAAGACTGGGTGGTTTGGATACCAAAAATGCCATCTGTTTCTTGTTGGAAAATGAGGTAGAAAATTGCTTTCGAATTTTACTTTCTTATTACGATAAGTTATACAAGTTATCATCCGATAAACGAACAACAAATCCACTTGTTGTAATTTCAGATTCAGTGAACCCGATATTAAATGCCAATAAAATTGCCATCCATTTTTCCGAAAAAACACAATGACAGAAAGTATAAAACTAACCCAATATGCAAAAGGAGCCGGTTGTGGGTGTAAAATATCCCCGCAAGTTTTGCATCAAATAGTAGCATCCAATACCGTAAATGCTACCGATATAAATTTGCTGGTCGACAATGTAAACAACGACGATGCTGCTGTTTATGATTTGGGAAATGGAACTGCATTGGTTGTAACTGCCGACTTTTTTATGCCGATTGTCGACGATGCATTTACCTTTGGTAAAGTTGCAGCTGCCAATGCTTTGAGTGATGTGTATGCCATGGGAGGAAAACCAATTACTGCCATTGCATTATTGGGTTGGCCCATCGATAAATTACCTGCCGAATTAGCTGCTGAGGTTATGCATGGAGCCAGAGAAATTAGTGCACAAGCAGGAGTTGTAATTTCCGGAGGACATACCATCGATTCTCAGGAACCTTTTTTTGGGTTATCGGTAAATGGAATTGTACCAATCGAAAATATCAAACGAAATAATACAGCAAATAAGAACGATGTATTGTTCATCACTAAACCAATTGGGGTAGGTATTTTGGCTACAGCACAAAAAAGAGAAAAATTGCTTCCCGAACACGCCACAGTTTTAATCCAACAACTTACCAAATTAAATTCGTTCGGTGAGGTATTGGGTAAAGAAAAAGCAGTAACTGCCATGACCGATATAACCGGATTTGGACTCATGGGACACTTGTGCGAAATGTGCGCAGATACAGATTTATCTGCCCAAATAAATTACAATCAAATTCCGGTGTTGGAGCCGGCTTTAATTTACCTTAAACAAAATATAATCCCGGATGCAACATACCGCAACTGGAATGCATACGATAAGTTGGTGGAAATAGATAACACCATTGATCCCATGGAAGCTTTTGCATTATTACCGGATCCGCAAACCAACGGAGGATTGTTAATTGCTGTAAACCCAAAAGAGGTAACGCGAATTATCGCCTTGGCAGAAAATAATAATATCCAACTATCCCAAATTGGAGTGATGAAAGAAAAGGGAGAGAAACGAATTTATTTTGTTTAATCGCTTGCGTTATTGGAGGCAAGAGGCAAAAGGCAGGAGGCAAAAGGCAGGAGGCAAAAGTTTGGCAACCGTATTGCTTAAACCATGCTATACTAAAACACTAAGCACTAAAACACTCAGTACTTATATAAACAGGTCCGAAGCAATACCATCCGCCAGAAACTTTCCCTTTTCGGTTAAAACCAAATAGCCATTGTTATTTTGCATAAATCCAAGGGCTAGTTTTTCTTCAACAACTGGGAGGATTCTTGAATAAAATGTACCAAATTCGGTTTCGAGTTTACGGATTTCACACCCCCATTTTGTTCGCATTCCGGTCATAATGTATTCGTTGAAACGATTTGCAGGAGTAAGAATTTCTTTTTCGGATGGCAGATTGTTTTTTAACAAAGCATTTAGGTATTGTTGGTTATTTGCAATATTCCAGCTTCTTTCAAAACCATTATAGGAATGCGCTGCCGGTCCGATACCAATATAAGTTGCCCCTTTCCAATAATTGGAATTGTGTAAACTGTAAGCACCATTTTTAGCGAAGTTCGAAATTTCATAATGTTCAAATCCACCGGTTAAAAGTGTTTGGGTAAGAATTTCAAATTGTCGTGCGGCTTGCTCTTCATCCGGATTTGCATAGGTACCTTTTGCAATCAAATGTGCTAATGCGGTTTTTTTCTCTACGGTTAAACAATAACTCGAAATATGTTTTATCCCGAATCCCATGGCTTTTTCCAAGGTGTTTTTCCAAGCTTCATCACTTAATCCGGGTATACCATAGATTAAATCGATCGTTAAATTTTCAAACCCGGCTTTATATGCATTTTGTATCACTATTTCAGCCTGCATGCCATTGTGCGAACGATTCATCCATGTTAACAAGGTATCATCAAATGATTGGATTCCTATACTTAAACGATTGACCTTTATCTGTTTTAAAACTTCTAATTTTTCTAAGGTTAAATCGTCAGGATTCGCTTCAATGGTAATCTCAGCACCCGGCAGAACATGGTAGTGATCATATAAAAATCGAAAAATAGTTTGCAACTCCTCTGCCTTTAAAATGGAAGGCGAACCTCCGCCTATGTAAATACTTTCAACAGGGTTAGGTAATTCGTCTTTTCTCAAGGCTAGTTCTTTACAAATTGCTTCTACCATTGCAGCTTGATGCTGTAAAGTTGTACTAAAATGAAAATTACAATAGCAACAAGCCTGCCGGCAAAATGGTATATGGATATAAATGCCTGACAATAATTTAAATCTTTATCGGTTAATTTGAGAGATTGCAAAGGTACAGATTGATATGGATTTTTTTGATTGCGTTTGTGGCGAAAGCCCAAGTAGCAACTGTGGTTAATTTTCGTTGCAGTGGAAAGGATTCGATAGCGTTACAACTAATTCTAACGGAGAATAACCGCTTCACAGATTCCTTTGGATTAAACGAAATACGGAAAAATGGTCTGCTCCAATTGAATAAATTGGGTTATCTAACTGCAACATACCTGGAGCAGAAAGTATTTTCCGACACTTTGGAAATAATAGTTCAGGAAGGAAAGGTGTTTACCTGGGTCCGTTTAGGAAATGGCAATGTAGATGAGGATATTTTGTCTCAGGCAGGATTCAGACAATCCCGATTCACCAACCAAAAATTCAATCCTGAAACCTATGTTAAATATGCAGAACGCATACTACAAATCACCGAAAATGCAGGTTACCCGTTTGCCATTTTGAAATTGGATAGCATACAATTGGATACCGGAGGTATATCTGCTGTATGGAATTTAGATAAACATATTTTGGTGTTATTTGATACCATTCATCGCATAGGAAATGCAGGAATAAAAAGCTGGTATTTGCAAAAATACCTGGGTATTAAACCCGAATCGGTTTATGAAGAATCATTGATAACTCAGGTGAACAGCAGGTTAAGCCAACTTCCTTTTTTGCAAACAACCCAACCACCAAAGGTATATTTTTATGGTAACCATGCCATGCCATATTTGTACATCAACGAGCGAAAAGCTAGTAGCGTGGACGGTATTTTAGGCTTTGCTCCAAACTCCAAAGACAATGGTAAAACATTGTTGTTAACCGGTGAAGTAAACTTAAAGTTGCAAAATCTATTCGAATCAGGAAAAACCTTCGACTTATATTACCGTAGTTTTCTGGGGAATTCTCAAGAACTACGCATTAATTTCCTTTATCCTTATTTCTTAAAAAGTAAAATCGGGTTGGACTACCATTTATACCTGCTTAAACAAGACACCAATTTTTTAGATGTCAACCAAGAATTTGGAGCACAGTACCGTTTTATAGGAACCGATTATGTCCGCATGTATATCATGCGTCAAACTACTTCTTTGATAACTGTGGATACCAATAAAATAAAATCAAATGGTTCGATTCCCGATGCCAATGATGTGTTGAACGTGCAATATGGATTGTCGTTTAAAATTACCCGATTCGACTATTTTTTAAATCCCAGAAAAGGATTTTCGATAGAAGTTGGTGCCGGAATAGGAAATAAAACCATCATTCGAAATCCAACCATAGAGGCATTGGTATTTTACGACAACCAATCTGCTCCGTATTCGGTTTACGACAAGGTGGATTTACAGTCAATCCAATACAGGATTAACTTCAGCGCCGAAAAATACTTCCCTATATTAACCAGGTTTGCGTTGCGGTTACAGGTTTCGGGTGCCGATATACAATCCGAAAACTTACTTTTAAACGAATTGTTCAGAATTGGTGGAATAAGAACTTTGAAAGGTTTCGACGAACAATCTATTTTTGCCAATAGGTATATAATTGCCAATACCGAATGCAGGTATCTGTTACAGCAAAATTCAAATCTGATTTTGTTTTGGAATGGAGCCTACTACGAAAATACGGTACCCGAAGTTAAGATAACCGATAAACCTTATGGTTTTGGAGTAGGTATCAACATGGAAAGCAAGGCCGGCGTATTTTCGTTGTATTATGCATTGGGAAAGGCTTTTAATAATCCGGTGGAGTTAAGCAAAGCCAAGGTGCATTTTGGATTTGTTAATTATTTTTAATGATAAAACGATTGGTATTTCTGTTCCCTATTATTGTTTGTTTTGCAGTTAATGCACAACAAACAACGGATACCTTTAAAAATACACCGGATAGTTTTTCATTCGCTACCGATACCACGTACCGACTGGATTCGCTTGCAATGGATTCTGTCTTAAAGCACCGTTATGCAGGAAAAAGATTCGGCTTACTTGATACCATCACCAACGATACCGTATTGCGTTCCATTTTGATGCCTTTTTCCCGAATCACCAACAAATACAATGAGCGTCCGCTTATTCGGCTAAACCTTCCAACCATTAAAGAAATTGAAACCCGACCCCCCAATACCGGGAACTGGAAATTTTGGATCATCTGTTTTGTATTGTTTTACATATCCTTTGTCCGCATTTCGAACCAAAATAATTTTAAGGTTTTTATTCTCTCTGTGTTTAACCTCAAACTAAGCAGCAAAATATGGGAAGAACAACGCTCCATTTTCAGTTTTGTAATTTTACAGCTTTATGCTATCTATCTTTTTATTGCCGCCTTGTTTATTAATTATTTTCTTGAACTAAAAGGATTTAATCCGTTTCATAATTACTTCCTCCAATATCTGGCCATTCTTGGCATTCTTCTATTGATCTATACCGGCAAGTTTATTATACATGGTTTGCTTGGGGTAATTCTTAAGATGAACCGCCTGGGAATTGGGTTTGTAGCCAATACCATTTCAGTTAATAATTTTTTGTCGCTGGTAATTCTGCCCTTTATTATTTTTATCATATACAACGAAAATCCATTGCTAACCCTGGTACTTACCCAAACCGTTATTGCCATTTTTTTTATCAGTGTTTTTTATAGAATGGTTAGAGTCACCATACTTAGCCAATCCTTTTTCAGTTTTCCCAAAGTGTATTTATTTATTTATCTTTGTGCCCTGGAAGTAGCCCCCTGGTTTGTTATCATAAAATTCATTAATCATTATCCAATTTGAAAAACGGAAAGATAAAAAGTATCATTATATCGCAACCAAAACCGGAAACGGATAAGTCGCCTTATTTTGACCTTGCGAAAAAGCGCTCACTCAAGATAGATTTCCGTCCTTTTATTACGGTTACCCCGGTTCATTTTAAGGAATTTAAAACCCAGAAAATCAATATACAGGATTATACGGCCATCATTTTAAATTCCCGCAATTCGGTGGATCACTTTTTTCGCATGTGCAACGAAGCCAAACTCGAAATGCCACCGGAAACCAAATATTTTTGTGTAAATGATAGTATTGCCAATTACCTGGCTAAGTATATTCAGGTAAGAAAAAGAAAGGTGTTTACCGGTAAGGCAACAGAAACCGAATTGTTAAACGTCATTAAAAATCACCCAACCGAAAAATACTTGTTCCCATGTAGCGACTGGCGTAAGCCTGAGATTGAAAAGTTCATGAAAAAGAACAAGTACCAGTACAAAGAAGCGTTGTTTTATAAAATTATTTCTTCGGATTTGTCAGATTTGTCGGATGTGAATTACGACATTATCGTGTTTTTTAGTCCGGCCGATGTTCGTTCCCTTTTCGAAAATTTCCCCAAATTCAAACAAAACAAAACCCTAATTGCCGCTTTTGGTGCCACAACCAGCAAGGCAATAAAAGAAGCTTCTTTGACAGTAAATATATCAGCGCCATCACCAGAATACCCATCTATGGTTATGGCTCTCGATCAGCATATTGATAAACACAACAAAGAGGCCCGTTAAGTTTTAAGAATTTTCTTTATGGTTTTATAAAAATTTCTGCATAATTTGCATGTCAGGTATTATTATGTATTATTGTTTTTGCTCAACCAATCCAAACGAATGAAGAAATTTTTACTTGCAGCTACCTTTTTGATTTCTTTAGAAACTGTTGTTTTTGCTCAGCAGGATCCGCAGTTTACTCAGTTTTTTCTGAACCGAATGCACTATAATCCGGGCTATGCCGGCACAGAAGAAAAAATTTGTGCACTGGCTGCTTTCCGTACCCAATGGATGGGTTTTGGTAGTGATAAGAAAGGATTAGCGCCAACCACTTTTGTTGCGAGTATCAATGGTCCGGTAGGTAAAAACCTGGGACTTGGGTTAAATATTTATACCGATGAATTGGGTTTTGAAAAATCACTTATACCTACTTTTTCTATTTCCTATCGGATGCATTTCTCCAATGGAGGAATTTTATCGCCGGGTTTAGGGATTGGATTTGTACAAAAAACCATTGCAGGTGATAAATTGCAGGCACTTGATCCGGGAGACTCAAAAATTCCTAATATTCCGGTAACCGGTAATTCCATGGATTTTAATGCAGGGTTATATTATACGCAACCTGCAATCAGTATTTTGGATAATTTTTATGCCGGTTTCTCTATGTCCCATTTAAATCAAGGACAAATTACTTATTCATGGTCAGGTAATTCCTATGCACATACCATGAAAATGCACTACTACGCTATGACCGGAGCTGAATATCGTATCAGCAATACTTTGGCAATCGACCCTAATTTGTTTTTAAAATCGGATCTGGCTAAAACGTCTTTGGATATCAACGCCATGTTGGTATATAACGACAAGTTTAAAGGAGGATTATCTTACCGTACATCTAATGATATTGCGATATTGCTTGGATTTAAATTTTCTGAAGATATGCAATTGGGATATTCATTTGACTTAACACTTAACAACATTCGATCATACAGCGACGGATCACACGAAATTGTTTTCAAATATTGCTTCATGCCTAAGTTCAAACCAAAACCGGAGAAAGTTCCGATCCCACGCTTAACCCCAAGGTTTTTATAAATCTTGTATACTGAAAATGAATACATAAGCGTTTTAATAGTTGGAAACGACATTAAAATTTGGTTAAATAGAAAATATTTATAATTTTGCCTTACTTAAACTAAGTATATCAATACGGATGAAAAGCTTAAAATGGTTATTTGGTGTTGTCTTAATCACAACACTTGTTTCATGCGGCAGGAAATCTGATCATGGGGAACTGACGGGGGCTAGGAATATTACCTGGTTTCATCCACAACCTTATGGTACAGTTTACATTCCTACCGGCTCGATTCACATAGGTGAAAACGAGCAGGATGTGCCGAATACAATGGTAGCACCCAACAAACAGGTGTCATTTCCTGCATTCTATATGGATGAAACGGAAATCACCAACAACGAATACCGCCAGTTCGTAGAATCAGTAATCGATTCGATGGTTCGCGAAAAGCTGGGTGAGCAAAACCCGGATATCTATTGGTTTACCGATGAGGAAACAGGCGAACATTGGTTAAATTATACCGCTAAAATCAATCCGGAAGACTTGAAAGACAACGAAGCCATCAAGGATATGTACTATAATTCGGCTGAAACTTATTACAGAGTAAAACAATTGGATGTAAGAAAATTGGTCTATAAATACGAAGAAATTGATCTGCGTGCAGCTTCTAAATACCATAGAGAAGATGGATACAAAATTTCTCGTGAGAAATTTAAAAAGAAACACGAAGTAAAAATTTACCCGGATACCCTTGTGTTTATTAGAGATTATACCTATTCGTACAACGAACCAATTGCACAGGTTTATTTCTGGCATCCGAAATACGACGATTATCCGGCTATTGGTATTACCTGGCACCAAGCTCGCGCTTTCTGTCATTGGAGAACGGTGTATTTAAATACTTTTTATTCCGATATGGATGAAGTTTCTGTTACCAGTTTCCGCTTACCAACCGAATATGAATGGGAATATGCCGCACGTGGTGGAAGGGATTTAAATAAATACCCTTGGGGTGGTCCTTTTATCAAAAATGCGAAAGGATGTTCACTTGCCAACTACAAACCAATTCGCGGGGATTACGGACAAGATGGTGGTTTATACCCAATTCGAGTTGCTTCATATTTCCCTAATGATTTCGGTTTATATGATATGGCCGGAAATGTGGCTGAATGGACAATGAGCGCATATGCAGAATCAGGTAATTTATTTACTGCCGATCTGAGCGCCGATTACCAGTTCGATGCAAAAGATGATGACCCCGTAACCTTAAAACGTAAAACCATTCGTGGCGGTTCATGGAAAGATATTGGTCATTATATCCAATGCGGAGCCAGAACATACGAATACCAAGACAGCGCTAATTCATACACCGGATTCCGTTGTGTAATGAGTTATGTAGGTCGCTCAAACAGAGATAAAAATTAATTCTAATTATACTAACAAACCCAACTAAATTTATCAATTATTATGTCAAGTTCAAACAGCTTTTTCGAATCAATGGCTTTCAAAAAAGTCATGGCCAAAGTTTATGGTTTCGGTGCATCGGTAGTTATTATTGGTGCTTTATTTAAGATTATGCACTGGCCGTTTGCAAATCCTATGCTTATCTTAGGTTTGGGAACTGAATCGATTATCTTTTTCTTATCAGCTTTTGAACCTTTACATAAAGAAATCGACTGGACATTGGTGTATCCTGAATTAGCAGGTATCGAAGATCCTAACAAGAAAAAAGGAACCATTTCACAACAATTGGATAAAATGCTTGCAGACGCTAAAGTTGGTCCGGATTTAATCGCCAGCCTTGGTAACGGCTTAAAATCTTTAAGCGACAATGTAGGCAACATGAAGGATCTTTCTTCGGCAGCAGTAGCAACCGACGAATACGCTAAAAATGTTACCAAAGCTTCTTCTAATGTTGAATCATTGAGTAATTCATACGCTAAAGCAGTGGATGCAATGAGCGGAATGGTAACTGCAAGCGAAGGTTCAAGAGAATACGGTGTGCAGATCGACAAAATGACCAAAAACCTTACTTCCTTAAATTCTGTATATGAATTAGAAATTGCTGAATCAAATAACCACTTGAAATCAATCAACGAGTTTGTTGGTAACCTATCTAAAGTTGTTACCAGTTTAGCAGATACCAAAGACCAAGCAGAATCATTCAAAAGCGAAATCGGAAAACTTTCAAGCAATTTATCTTCTTTAAACAGCGTATATGGTAACATGTTAGCTGCAATGAATGTAAATGCAAACAGAAACTAATTGTTTATACACAAAAAATAAAGCATAGAGTAAGATGGCAGCTGGTGTATTAACCCCTAGGCAGAAGATGATTAACATGATGTACCTCGTGTTAACGGCCCTTCTTGCATTAAACGTATCCGCGGAGATTCTAAAGGCATTTCACTTGGTTGAAGTTTCTTTAGATAAATCCACTACCAATATTGATTCGAAAAACGCTTCCGTTATGAAAGCAATCGATAAGTATCATGGTGAATTCCCTAACGACGTAAATGGTACAAACGTCTATAACAACGCAAAGAAAGCCCGCGAAATAGCAGGCGAAGCTGTAAAGTATATTGAGGATATCAAACAAGAAGTAATTCTTGGTGCGGAAGGAAGAAAAGAAGATTCGAATGGAGATGGTAAAATCGAAGATGAAGAAGTAAATAAAGCCGACGATATTGAAAATCATGCAAACATGATGATTAACAATAAAAAAGGAGAGGCATTAAAAGCTAAAATCAACGAAACACGTACCAAATTACTTGCTTTAATTCCAAAAGATAAAGTAGCGAATGTTAATTCGGATTTGATTACACCTGATTTCAAAGAAGAAGGCGAAAACAAAAAGTGGGAATCTGTAATGTTCGAACATACACCTGCTGCTGCGGTGGTAACCTTGTTAACCAAATTCCAAGGTGATGTACGCAACACAGAAGCACAAGTATTGGATATTTTGAGAGCTTCTATTTCTGAATCAGATTTTACTTTTGATAAATTAGAACCTAAAGTTATTCCAAACAACGGAACCTATATTACTTTAGGTAGCGAATACTCTGCAGATATATTTGTTGCAGCTTCTTCTTCTAAGCAAGAAGCTAGCATTACAGTTAACGGTGCAAGTGTACCGGTTGATGGTGGTATCGGTAAATACAAAGTTGTTGCAACCAGCGAAGGTGAAAAAGAATACAGTGGTGTAATTACCGCACGTAAACCAAATGGTCAATCAGAGTCTTATCCATTTAAAGCTACTTATACCGCATTGAAACCAATGGCGGTTATTTCGGCTACCAAAATGAATGTGGTGTATATCGGATTGGAAAACCCGATTTCGGTTTCTGTTCCTGGTTATTCAGCAAAAGAAGTAAAGGTTTCTTTGAGTCCTTCTTCTGCAGGTTCGTTGAAAAACGACAAGCAAGCAGGTACCTATTTGTTGAATGTTAACAGAACTGCGCGTGAAGTTGCAGTTACTGTATCGGTAGATAAAAACGGAAAAACCACCAAAATGGGCGAACAAAAATACCGTATCCGTGTCATTCCTGATCCGATTCCGGCATTGGGTACAATCGAAGCCAGTGGGGGAGTTGCAGCTGCTCAATTACGTGCTCAAAATGTAATTCGCGCGCCATTAAAGAATTTTGCTTTCGAAGGTGTTAATTATATTCCTTATGAGTTTCAGTTTGTATTGATTCCTAAAAAGGGCGGTAATACATTTTTCGAAAACGGAAGAGGCCAAACGCTATCTCCTGCTATGCAAAATGCTTTAGCAAGAGCGCAAAAAGGCGATAAAGTTATTATAACATCGATTAAAGTGAAAGGACCGGATGGGGCTAAACAATTGCCTTCTCCACTTGTATTTGATGTACAATAAAAAGAATATGAAAAGAATAATTTTCCTTTTATTAGCCGGCTTGTTTCTATCGTTAGATACGATTGCACAAGGAGTGTATGATGATTTCATCTATAACCGCCAGGCTGTTCAGGAACGTAAAGTAGTGCCATGGCCATATTTAAGAGAAGCCGATGTGCATTATTCAAAACGTATCTGGAGAATAATTGATATGCGTGAAAAGCAAAATCAACCAATGCAATGGCCTAAAAATCCTTTGAACGTGATTTTGTATAACAATGTAATGTCAGGAAAGTTAATTCCCTATAAAGACGATTCTCTTTCTTCGAGCAGAACTACCGAAGAATTTGAAAATTTCTTCGCTCAAAAAAGACCGGAGAAACGTTTATACGATCCAAACGGCGACCCGGATGATCCATTGAATTTTTATATGGATACCGTTGTTGTTAAAATGGAGGCCAAGGACATCAAAAAAATCAAATTGATGGAAGATTGGATTTTCGACAAAAAGGAATCTAGAATGTACGTTCGTATTATAGGTGTTGCCTTGATTGTTCAACCAACCATTGAAGGAACCGAAGTAGGCGAACAGGAATGGTGCTGGTTAAAATACCACCGCGATCCTAACGATCCCGATCAACAAGATTTCAGAGAAACCATGGTAAATATGGAGGTATTTAACCGCGTAAATGATGCCGCTCGTTTAACTTACGACGATTGGTTTGAAGGACGTTGGTTCAGCAGCTATATCGTTAAAAAAGCCAATCAGTATGATAACGCTATTAAAGATTTCGCTGATTTCCGCGACAATGGAGTAGCAGCTTTATTGGAAGCAGAAAGCATCAAAAACGAATTATTTGAGTACGAACACGATTTGTGGGAATACTAATCTTAAAAAGAAAATACAAAACCCGAATCAAATGGTTCGGGTTTTTTTATGGCCCATGCGTAATGAATTTTATTGATAAGGATTCTAAACACATTTTGCCTTTCATAAATGAACAACTCAGTGCTATTGCAATATAATCCCAACGTGATTCGATATTAATAACACCACATACAATTTTGAGCTAACATAAAAAGTTTCAATAGATCAGTTCGGCTTTTTTATGATTCATGTATTATGAAATTCATAGATAAGGTTTCCATACCGATATTGCTTTCCATAAATGAACAACTCGTTTGAACTACAATAGAATCCCAACGTGATTCAATATTAATAACACCACATGCAATGTGGTGTAAAACAAAAGAAATCACCTCACTGCATCCAACCACAACGTGGTTGAACTTAACCGACACAACGCTGGATTTAGTTACCTCCATTCCCAAACCCCAAACCCCAAAACCCTAACCCCTCAATACTAACCCCTCAATACCCTTTATTTTTCGAATTCAGCCAAATCGTAACCGGACCATCATTGATCAATTGTACTTGCATATGCGCACCAAATACACCGGTTTTTATATCCTTGCCTGATTTTGCATGCAACATTTCACAAAATTGTTCATATAATGGAATCGCCTTTTCTGGCCTCGCCGCTCTAATATACGACGGTCGGTTGCCCTTTTGGGTCAATGCATGCAACGTAAATTGACTTACCACCAAAAGTTCGCCACCTGTTTCCATTACCGAACAATTCATTACACCATTCTCATCATCAAATATGCGAAGCTGAGAGATTTTATTGGTGGTCCATTCCAAATCATCCAACGAATCACTTTCTTCGAAACCGCATAATACGAGTATGCCATAGCCAATGCTAGCATGTACAAGCTGGTTTATGGTTACCGAAGCCATTGTTACGCGTTGCAATAAAACCCTCATCCGTATAAATCTTCGTTTGCCAGAATACTAAGGTAACTATGGTACCTGTTTTCGTTTATGGTATGTTCTTCTACTGCCTTTTTAACGGCACAGTCGGGTTCATTTACATGTTTGCAGTCATTAAATTTGCAGTATCCGATTAGCGGTTGCATTTCTTTAAAATAATGAGAAAGTTCGGCATCCGGAATATCTACTATGCCGAATTCACGTATTCCCGGAGTATCGATAATATAACCACCTTGTTGAAGGGGATGCATTTCAGCAAAAGTGGTAGTATGTTGTCCTTTTTGGTGATAAGCAGAAATACTACCGGTTTTTAAATGGAGAGAGCTATCAATCTTATTCAGTAAAGTTGTTTTGCCAACACCCGAATGTCCGGCAACCAAACTGGTTTTACCGGTTAAAAGAGCAGTTAATTCGGTTAAACCATCACCGGTTGTTGCCGATGTTTTGATGCAGGAATATCCGATTTGCTGATACAACTGAATTATTTCATCAGCAAATGCATGGGTTTCTTCATTAAACAATAAATCTGATTTATTAAATACAATACAAGCAGGAATATGGTAAGCTTCAGCCGTCATTAAAAACCGATCAATAAATCCCAGGGAAGTGGTAGGTGAAAAGAATGTTGCCACCAAAATTGCTTGATCCATATTGCTGGCGATAATATGCGTTTGCTTCGACAGGTTGCTGGCTTTTCGGATAATATAATTTCGCCTCGGTTCTATCGAATCGATTATTCCTGTTTCCTGATTTTCCTCGGGTTCGTAATTTACATAATCGCCGACAGTAACAGGATTGGTATGTTTTAATCCTTGCAACCTGATTTTACCTTTCATTCTGCACGCAACAATAGCGCCGACTTCTGTTCTAACTTGATACCAGCTTCCTGTTGATTTTATTACAACACCTCTCATTTTGCCCAAATATTAGTTAAATAGAATCCACCGAAAACCAAGGCTATTCCGAAGGTATTGGAAAACAAAATATACTGAATTGCTTGTGCATATTGTTTGGCTTGCATCAATTCCATGGTTTCTAAACCAAAGCTTGAAAAGGTGGTAAATCCACCAAGTATCCCAATCATACAAAATAACCTGATGCTATCAAAGGAAGATATTTGACGGGAGAGTCCAAACAACAAGCCAATAAAAAAGCAACCTGTTAAATTAACAAAAAGGGTATGCCATGGAAATGAATTAGCATAACTTTGTTTAACCCAAATTGAAATCAGGTAGCGCAAAACGGAACCCAAGGCTCCGCCGGTAGCAACTAAAAGCAAAGATTTCATGGGACCAATTTACTAAATAAAACGTACAACGCATTCGGATATGAAGGCAGTAATCGATTTAGGAACCAATACTTTTCACTTGATGGTGGCATCGGTAGAAGAGAATGCCTTAAAAGTGCATTGCAAACTGCAGATTCCCGTTATGATTGGAGAGAAAGGTATCAATGATGGATTTATTGCTGAATTGGCTTATGAAAGAGGAATGAAGGCACTCTCCTTATTTAAAGATCAATTGTTGATTTATCCGGTTACCGATTTAAAAGTATTTGGTACCTCCGCAATCCGTGATGCAAGAAACGGTTTGCAATTTATAGAAGAAGCAGAGAATCGATTTGGATTTAAAATTAAAGCCATCAGTGGCGAATTGGAAGCTTCGTTGATTTATGAAGGTGTACGTCGATCTATTCCAATTACGGATCAACCCATTCTTGTGATGGATATCGGAGGAGGGAGTGTCGAATTTAGTATTGGTTTGAAGGAACAAATTTGGTGGAAAAAAAGTTATGCCATCGGTGCCGCAAGGTTAATGGATAAGTTTCACCACCACGACCCAATTTTGACGGAAGAAGTGCTAAGTCTGCAATATTATTTAGAAAAGGAATTAGTGGAACTGAAACAAGAGGCAAGTAAATATCAAATAGGAATACTGGTAGGTGCGGCAGGTTCATTTGAAACCCTTCATGATGTATTGCAATTGGATTTTAATTGCAAGGCTAAACAAATGAAGGGTATGGCTTCTGAAATTACATTGGAGAACCTGCAATTTTTTTGTGATAAAATGATTTCTTTCAATCATGCCGAAAGGAAATCGCTGCAAGGCATGTTAATATTTAGGTCGGAGATGATTGTGGTTTCCGCCATTTTAATGGACGTAGTTGCTCGAATTACAAACGTAAAAAGAGTTATTATTTCCGAATATGCTTTGAAAGAAGGTATGTTGTTTGCGGCCAGGTAAGGTTATTAGGAAATTTGTAATTAGTAATTGGTTCCGAGTCGCGAGGAATGTCGATTTAATTTTTAGGTTGGAAATACTATGAGTCATAAACCCTGAAAGGGTGACATTATTCAATGAAAGCAACCATTGGTATTAGTCTGAATTAAAACAACCAATGACAAATTCATCCTAACCATGTATTCTATTAACCTCAATTCAAATATCTTACCTTATTTAACCTCGAAGAGTGTCAACAGCAACCATCCTGTTTCGCACGTTGTTGGATATGTCGCCCTTGCAGGGCTTGGGTTTGACAATTGTTATTTAAATCATCCCGCTGCGCGAGATGCTAGTATATGTCGCCCTTGCAGGGCTTTGGATTTGACGATTGGTTTTTAGTCATCCCGCTGCGCGAGATGCTAGGGTATGTCACCCTTGCAGGGCTTTTAATACAAACAAATAAATTGATTGTTAAGTAACCAACAAATAATAATATTTATATTAGATGATTCTAAAGCTCTAGTGCTACAACCACTGATATACATAATACCGATTGTCTACTTCCCAATGACAACTGACCAATGACCAATGACTACTTCCCAATGACTACTTCCCAATGACAACTGACCAATGCCCAACTTACATCCCTTAACTCATAACTCATATCTCATAACTCCTACAACGCATTCCGCTCAATATAATCAATCAACGAATGGATACATTTGATATGAATTTCTTGTGCCCTATCAGCATATTTGCTAAATGGTGCTCTTATTTCAACATCACATTGGCCTGCTATTTGACCACCATCTTTTCCGGTTAATCCAATTACTTTGATACCATTTAATTTTGCAACCTGAATCGCGTTCAATACATTTTTCGAATTTCCGCTGGTAGATATTCCAAGCAATACATCACCTTCGTTTCCTAATGCTTCCAGGTATCTCGAAAAAATAAAATCATATCCATAATCATTTCCAACACAGGAAATATGGGATGGGTCGGAAATTGAAATTGCTGCCAATGCTTTGCGATTTTCGCGGTATCTGCCTGATAATTCCTCTGCAAAATGCATGGCATCACACATGCTGCCACCATTACCACAACTTATTATCTTTTTTCCGTTTCGCAATGCCTCTACCATTATTTTTCCGGCAGCTTCTATTTTCTCGAAGTTTTTATTTTCAGCTAAAAAGTTTTTAAGTACTTCTTCCGCTTCCTTAAAATGTAGTTTAATATCTTGCATGTAATAGTTTATTTTTTGCCGAATGCATTTTTACCGGCATCTAAAAAGTCAACAAAAGTTTGCTCGTCGGTATCAAAAAATGTTGGTCCTGATAATTGGGTTTCGTTGGCATCAATTACAACATATTGCGGTTGTGCCGAAAAATTATATTTACTGATTTGTAAGTCCTGGTTTTGTTCACCGATTGTTTTCTTCACTTTTCCATCTCTCGGCGAAGTATACCATTCACTTTCCGGTAATTCTTTTCGTTCATCAGCATAAAGAGAAACAATGATAAAATCGTTTTGCAAACGTTTTAACACTTCCGGTTTCGACCAAACATATTCTTCCATTTTGCGACAATTCACACATGCATGTCCGGTGAAATCCACAAAAATGGGTTTGTTTTGTTTCTTCGATTCTTCCAATGCTTGTTTGTAATCAAAGTATCCTGTTAATCCATGAGGCAGATGCAGGAATTCGGCATGCTTAATATTTACGCTTCCTACAACAGGTTCCGCATTAGTATGCGAAGTTGAATTACCGCTCGATAAGTTAAAATCTTGTGTTTGAATTGGTGGCAACAATCCGGAAAGTCCTTTTAGTGGAGCACCAAACATTCCCGGAATCATATATACACCAAAAGCAAAAGCAATTAAAGCTAGTCCGAATCGGGGAACAGAAACAAACGGCATATCACTATCGTGGCTAAATTTTAATTTACCAAGCAAATACATTCCCAATAAAAAGGAAAGTACAATCCAGATGGCAAGATAGATTTCACGGTCTAAAATTCTCCAATGATAAACCACATCGGCAGTCGAAAGAAATTTGAAAGCAAATGCTATTTCTACAAAACCCAATACAACTTTTACGGAATTAAGCCATCCTCCTGATTTTGGTAATCCATTTAACCAACTTGGGAATAAGGCGAATAAAGTAAATGGTAAGGCTAATCCTGCACCGAAAGCGGCCATTCCCAACAATGGCTTTAAAAATTTTCCACCCACGGCTTCAATTAATAAACTTCCAACGATTGGTCCGGTACAACTAAAGGAAACCAATACAAGGGTAAAAGCCATAAAGAAAATTCCGGCAGCACTTCCCATGCTCGATTTCGAATCCACTTTATTTACCAGTTGATGTGGTAAAGTGATTTCGAACAAACCTAAAAAGGATGCAGCAAAAACCAGAAATATGACAAAGAATAAAATATTTGGAAGCCAATGGGTGCTAAGCCAATTACCAAAATCCGGACCTAATCCAAAAAATGCAAATACCAATCCGAGTGAAGCATAAATTCCAATAATCGACAAGCCAAACATGGAAGCACGTGTTATTCCTTGACTTTTAGAGGCACTCTTTTTAGTGAAAAAACTAACTGTCATTGGAAGCATCGGAAAAACACAAGGAGTTGCAAGCGCAATTAAACCGGCAAGAAATGCAAGGACTAAAAATCCAAGAAACGATTCCTTTTCTGGAGCAGGTTTTGATTTAGCAGTGGATATTTCTGCTTTGCTAAGTTTTTGTGCACGTAAAACGCTATCATCACAACCATCACATTCCATGGTTGCATTTACAATGGAGTCAGCTAATTTTATGGCTCCTTTCGTAATATTTTCTTCTGTTAGAGGAGATGTACTTGTAGAAGCTGATGCTACTTTTAGCTTAAACTCGAAAGTTTGGTCGAATGGAGGCATACAAACCCCGGTAACTTCGGAACATTCCTGATAGTATAAAGTACCTTTGATGATTGGCTTATCGGATAAAATCTTAATTTTTTGTTTAAAAACAGCTTTCTCGGTAAAAATCGAAACGGAACCTCCCCAAATTTCTTCATAATGCTTTTTGGCACCAATGGGTTTTATCGATCCGATTAATGCAAAAGTTTTGTTTTTATCAAATAATATTTCAGCTACAATTGGACCTAAATTAGGATCAAAATCATTGGAATACATATACCAATCCTTCTCGATAAGGCTGGTAAAAGTTAAGGTGATTTCATCACCTACCTTTATATCCTGCTTGTCGGAGGTTACTTTAAACTCAGGTGTGTTTTTTAAAACGGATGGTTGATCATGTTGTGCACGAACAACTTGAGAGAATCCAAAAAATAAAAATACCCATAACCAAGAGAAAGACGATTTTGACACCATGCTGGATTTACTTATATAGTATGAACGGGCAAATTTAAAAGAAATTATGACATGCCCTAAAACTGCTCCAAATACTATACATCTGTGGGAAAGACAATGGGTTAACAAACCGAATCCAATATTTTGGGTTGTAAATTCGAAACATGAAGAATTTTTCGGTTTTGTTGCTCCTTTTTGGAATAACAGGCATAACAATGGCTCAGCCTGTACCTACATTACAGTTTCCGTTCAAAATGTCGGTAGAACAATATGTCGAAACCTATGCTCCAACAGCAGTAAGCGAAATGCACCGTAGCCGTATACCCGCCAGCATCACCCTTGCACAGGGTCTGCTTGAATCGGGCAATGGAAACAGCCGTTTGGCTTTAATGGCCAACAATCATTTTGGAATTAAATGTAAAAAAGATTGGACAGGCGAATCGTTGAAGGAAGACGATGATGCGCCCCAGGAATGTTTTCGTAAATACGCTACTCCATTAGATTCGTATAAGGACCATTCTGATTTTTTAATGCAAGGACCCCGTTATGCATTTTTATTCGATCTCGAACCAACCGATTATGCTGCTTGGGCCAAAGGCTTGAAAACTGCAGGTTATGCTACAAACCCAAGGTATGCAGAAATTTTAATTGCCACGATAGAAAAAAATAACCTGCAACGTTTCGATAAGTTAACACCAACCGTTAATCAAGATAAGGTCTTGGTAGAAGAGAAGAAGCAAGTTGTAGCTGCTGAAACCAAACTAATCATCAATAAAATACCGGCGATGGTAGTGGCATCCGGACAAAGTTATGCCGAAATTGCCATGGCAAACGATATTCGTGTTTGGCAATTATACCGTTTCAACGATTTAGGTAAATCGGATTCCATAAAAGTAGGCGACACCCTTTATCTGAAGCCCAAAAATTACAAAGCACAAATCGAATCAGTGGTAATTGCCAAGGATGAAACAATTCATTTGTTATCCCAACGGTATGCCATCAAGGAATCTAAATTGCGCAAATTTAATGGGTTGAAAGAAATGGATGAACCTGCTTCGGGTGAAACGATTTATATGCGAAGCAAGCGTCCGGATACCATACGGTTAAAAGTAAATCCAAGCACTCCACTGCCAACCGATACCATTTACAATGACAAAGTATACGAAGATCCCCATAAAAACATTGAAACTTCACAACCGGTAATTCCGATTGATATGTACGATGTGGAATCGCATGGAGTGAAAGAAGAAATGGCATTTATTCATATGGTTCAGCCAAAGGAAACCTTGTTTTCGATTTCGAAAAAATACAATGTTCAGGTGGATGGAATTAAAATGCTTAACAACCTCAAGAATGAAGATATCAAAATTGGCGATAGGTTAATCATTAATCCGAATCAGCCTGCAGTGAAACCGGATGAAGAAGCTATTGTTCCGGGATACCATACCGTTCAGTCGGGCGAAACCTTATACAGTATTGCCCGCTTGTACAATACCAGTGTGCTCGAATTAAAATCACTGAATGAGCTGGGAAATGATACCATCAGGGTAGGTGATGAATTGGTAATAATCCCGTTGAACGACGAAAAACCACAAGAAGAAAAAGTAACCGATAACGAAAACGAACCGGTATACCATTTAATCAAAGAAAAAGAGACTTTATATGGTATCAGCAGAAAATATAATGTTAGTCAGGAAGAACTTAGAAAGCTGAACAATATGATGGATAATACCATTCAGGTTGGGCAGAAACTTCGTGTTCGCTGATGCCTCTTTTTACAAAATACCGCTTTTTTCTATTCACCATTGTATTGCATGTTTTTGGTTTTGTTTTGGCAATTAAAATTGGTGGTATCTATACCAAGGATTCTTTTGAATACTTACACCAATCTTTTAATTTGTTTAAAAATGGCAGCTGGTATGCAGCCGATTTAAATGCTGCAATACTACCTGACTATTTCTCTTTTCGGCCTCCCTTGTATGCCGCTTTTATAGGTGTGATTAAATTCTTCTTACCTACCGATTATGCTGTATTATTTGCCCAGAATATGTTATCCATTGGTAATATTTTTCTGGTACGAAAATTTTATCTTACCATCCGACCGGATGCAACCCAACCGGATAATAAAATTTTATGGTTATTGGTTTTATACCCAACTCAAATCCTTTTAGCCAATATGGTGATGAGTGAAATAGTATTCCAAAGTTTGTTGTTGTGGTTATGTTGGTTTTGTTATCGTTTTTATGAACAACCAAAATTTTTGTATACAGTATTTATTGGGGTAATGTTATCGCTCCTTGTTCTAACTAAACCGGTGGCTTTATTGCTGATTGTACCGGTATTGGTGTGGATTGGATATGTTTTGATTTATGCAACCATTCCCAAAATAAAAAGGGTAATATACTTGCTGCCTTTGGTCATGTTGCCGCTTACCATTCATGCAATTGCATTACAGCAAAAACACCAAACAGGTTTTTATCATTATTCGAGTATGTTGCCATTTAACCAATTTAAGTTCCATGCCCGGTTTATTTTGGCCCATAAATATGGTGAAACGTTTGCGGAAAATTGGACCGATTCGACTAAGAAAAAATTAAATTTGATTCCTGATTATGCAACCCGATATGCAAGCATGAAATCAATTGGCGACTCTGTTATTTTATCAAGTCCAATAGACTTTGCTTTCTTGTATTTGCGTGGGTGTATGGCGATGTTATTGGATCCCGGACGATTTGAAATCGCAACTTTTTTGCAAATAACTGAATCATCCAATGGTTTGTTTTATGAAATTAATGCGCATGGCGTGTCGGCAATTCTTAATTGGATGAAGAATGGAAATGCAATTTTGGTTTTACTTTTAGGATTGTTAACACTTAGTAATATTGTAATATCGATTTTTTTAACCGGTTTAATTTGGCAAAAAAAATTGCCATTTGCCATGCGGTTTTTATTGTTATTGGTGATTGGTTATTTGGTTATGGCTACTGGCATGCTAGGAGTAGCGAGATACCGAAGTGCTATTTTCCCGGAAATTTGTTTGGCAATACTTTTATTAACTCCCGGAATGGTTTCTATATTCAATAAACTAAAAAGAAAAAATGTTTGAATTGTTATTCGAGCCCCCAATTAATCGTATTCAAGGTGATTTTTTACAAGGAATCCAAACCGAATTGTATATAAAAAGAGAAGACTTATTGCATCCATTTGTTTCCGGAAATAAATGGCGGAAACTAAAGTATGTATTGGAGGATGCACGGTTAAAAAAGAAAAACGAACTGGTAAGTTTTGGCGGGGCATACTCCAATCATTTGTTAGCTTTAGCTTGTGCAGGTGCGATGTATGGCTTTACTACCAGAGCATTTGTTAGGGGAGAGGAAGTAAACAATTATATGCTTGGTTTGTGCAAAGTGTTTGGAATGAATCTACAATTTGTTTCAAGGGAAGATTATCGGGAAAAGAAATCTTTGTATGAAACTTATTATGGCAAAAATACGGGTGCGTATTTTATCGATGAAGGAGGGAAGGGCAAACTGGCAATGAAAGGTTGTGAAGAAATTTTAGAGAATGTAAGAGGGTATAGCCATATTGTTTGTGCAGTTGGAACTGGTACTACGGTGGCAGGATTAGCTAAAGCGGCCAAACAAAAAAACATGAAGGCAGAAGGAATTTGTGTATTAAAAGGCGCAGAAGAAATAAATGGCGAAATAGAAGATATGGCAGGATTTCCTGTAAAGATCCACCACCAATTTCACCGCAACGGGTATGCCAAAACCGATAGCGAGTTGATGGATTTTATTCAATTATTTGCAACCCAAACCGGCATTCTTCTCGACCCGATATACACGGCAAAATTGATGATGGGCGTATTGGAATTGATTCGTGCCGGATATTATGCGCCAACCGATAAAATTTTGGTTATCCATACCGGTGGTTTGCTTGGAGCCTTGTCTAAACTCTAATTTCTAATCAAGGTAATGGTACCTGATTTGTCAATGAGCAATCCGTCTTGTCGTTTAATTTTAAGTATATAAAAGTAAACTCCTTCAGCAGCTTCTATCCCGTTTTCATTTTTGCCATTCCAGCAAACTTCCGGATCTTTTGAGGTAAAAAATAGGTTACCCCATCGGTTGCGAATCCAAATTTCATATATATCACAATCTTTGGCTACACCTTTAATATAAAAACAATCGTTTAATTTATCGTTGTTTGGTGTAAATACATTTGGAATAAATAATTCTTCGATGGTATCTCCATTTATCAGCCAGGTTTGCTCTGCTGTATCTGCACAATAGGTACCGGGATTTGAAATAAGTGTGATAATGTATTCCTGTTCGGTTTTATATTTATGCACGGGATTCTTTAGGGTAGAAGTATCTCCATCACCAAAATCCCACAACCACTTTTGAGGAAAAGTTCCGGATGGAGAAGTGTTCAGAAAAGCAACTTCAAGAGAACAACTATCGCGAGCAATCTGAAAAGAAGTTTCGGAAGCAGGCAATACGTTTATGGTTTTAATCATCGAATCGGAAGTAATGCAAGCATTGGCATTTGTTACCACCAATTTAACTTCATAGGTTCCTTGGGTTACAAGGGTATCGGAATAATGCAAGGATGTGTCTTTTAAAATTTGGTTCAAATACCATCGGTTGTTTACATTTCCTATGGATGTATTTATGGCATATAGGTAAGCCGGCAAACATAGATTGCTGTCGTTTAAAGTGAATGAAGCATTTAATAAGTGACTAATCGAATCGTAGGTGATAATTTCGGTTGCGGTATCTGCACAAAGGGTTAGCGGATTGGTTATCAATGTAACGTTATAAGTACCGGTTGCCGAATAAGTATGTTTTGGTGAATAAACAGAAGCAGTATTCCCATCTCCAAAATCCCATAAAAAAACAATTGAATTGGTTCCTGTTGTATCGGTTTGGTTATAAAAGAATACGGAAGGCGAACAAGAATCTCGTTTATAGGTAAACTTACTATCGGCAAAAGGTAACACATCAATAAATTTGTCCATGGTATCGGATTTTCTACATGAAGCAGAGTCGATAGCGATTAAACGGATTAAGTATGTTCCGGAGGTGTCAAATGTATGCACAAAATTGATGGCACTATCTGTTAATACGCTATCAATATACCACCTGAATTTGCTGCCATTGATAGAAATATTATCGAACAACACCGGTTCTTTGCCGCAACCGGTTGCAGGTTTAGGTGTAAAGTCGGCTTCCAACACATTTTTGTTGTTATCCAGAAAATACCAAATGTCTTTTTGTTTCACACAAAGCAATCGTGGATTGGCAAAAAGTTGTATGCGATACGTTCCGGGACTAGGATAAATATGAGATGGATTAATAGCAATCGATGAATCCCCATCACCAAAAAACCAAACATAGTTTACCGAATCGCCGGGTGCGGTATTGGTAAGATTGGTAAACGAAAGATTTAAAGAACACGAATCCCTTTGTATGCTAAAGTCAGGTGTAACATCCGGAAAGATATATATCCTCGTAAATGAACTGTCTGATTTTTTACAAGTAGCCGAATCTTCCACCACCAATTTAATTCGATAATCCCCTTTTTTCATGGTCGAATCAAAATTCTTGGTGGTTGCTGCTAACACATCATTTACATACCAATAAAATTGTTTCCCATTTATCCCCGTATTGGTAATATGAATTTGTGTGGGTTCGCAACCTATGGTATCAAATGGGAATATGGAGGAGACCAATATTTGCGAAGCACTGTCGTATTCCAAACTTAAAAATGCCGTATCCCGGCAATGCGATTGAAAGTTTGAAGATAGACTAATCATGTAAGTTCCATTCAATTTATACAGATGAGAAGGATTCATTTGGGTAGATGTATCTCCATCTCCAAAATTCCATAGATAGGGAACCGAGGCATTGTTATCTACAATAGAGGTATTTTTGAAAAACACCAATGGGGAACAGGTATCACGAATGGCAACAAAGGATGCCAAAGAAGAATGATCAACTGCAAAAGTTTTGGTTAAGCTATCAATAATATTACACATGGAACTGTCGGTTACCACCAGTTTAACGGTATTGGTCCCTTTGGTAAAAAAAGTATCGGAGTAATGGTAAGTGGTATCTTTAAATACCCCATTGATATACCATTTAAATCGCACACCATGGTATGAATTATTGGTAAAACGTACCACGGAATCCGAACAGGAATTTCTGGGATTAATACTAAAATCAGCAACCACAAGGTTACTTTTTCGGAAGTCGAGTTTCATGCTTGCATTGCTGCATCGCGAACTAAGGTTATTTGGAGAATAAGAATTTGGGGTGGTAGGAAAACTTCCAAACGAACCACTCGCACAACTGGCACAAAAGGATTGATAAACAATGCCCCGGTGATCAAAGCGACTTGTTCCTCCATCCACGTGATCGGCCCCACCCAATTCTCCTACATAAGTACCAAACAACAAACCCGAAAGGGAAGGCCCTAACTCAAATAAGTAAAAGTCGCGGTTATCGGTTGTGGTTTGCAAGGCATCAACTGTTGTAGGTAAATTTGCAGTATTACTTGCAGCCCCAACTAAAAATCCTCCGGTTCGATAGGTGGCGTCAATATTAATCGAACCTCCCCAAATGGAAGCATATACATTGCCACAGATATCAACCATGAAAGCACTCGGAGCAAGAATATTTTTATTGGTTAGATTTCCAATTCGGGTTGCGAACCGAAGGGTATCCATTCCTTTACTTAAACAACTAATATTGATAGTTCCTTTTGTTGTTGCATATACACCGGGAGTAACAGGCGTTGAATCAAAGTTTTGTCCCAATGCATATATATCGCCATTGGTATGTACTTTCACAAAATGATGCTGGTCGTAATTGATGGAACCCCAATATTTAAATTTTAAGAGGTTGTTTCCATTGGCACTAATCTTAATAATATAGGCATCCGAGTATCCGCCGTGATAGGTAGAATCGTAAACAGGACCTTTAATGGGAATATGTTTACTCATGGTGCCGCCAACGGCATATACATCTCCAATGGCATCCACATCAACTGCATTCAATGTTTCCTGAAACGTGTCGCCAAAATAAGTAGCCCATTTCATGTTTTGTAAGGCACTGTCAATTTTAAATACACAACCATCTTGCACCCCACTTTTGATTTGTTGGAATGAACCGGAAGTAACTGGAAAATTAACCGAACTGGTAACCGATCCAACGATGATATCATTGTTTCTGTCGACAATTACTTCGCCTCTCATATGATCCATATACCCCATACACAAAGTATCCGCAATGGATATTCCATCTGAATGCGAACCACCAACAAAGGTTGAACCTATTAACACGCTTCCGTTTTTGTTAAATTTAGTAAGGATAATATCGAATGAATCGTTGTGGGTTTGGTCGTAGGCTAGGGTAGAAACCGGAAAATTCTTAGACAGGGTAGAACCTAAAACGATTAATTGGTCGTAATTGTCAACTACCAAACTATGTGCATAATCATTTAAGGTACCTCCCAAGTATGTGGCATATAATAATTGGGTTCCATCGTTGTTGTATTTACTGATGGTAATATCGCAATCAAATCCGATTTGAGGCCACGATCCAACAAATCCGCCGGATGACGCAAATTGAAATGCTCCTTGTGTGGTAGGATATCTTCCACCACTACTTGATTCGGTAATTCCTGCTGAGTATAAATTTCCTTCAGAATCATAAGTTGCTGTTGCCCCAAAATTATCAGCTGTGGATCCGGAGTAAGTGGAGAAAATTAACAAAGGATCAATTATTAATACCTGTGAAGTATCGTATGTGCCCAATTCAAATCCAATTTTATTGTCTTCACTAATACGATAACTGCACATCACCTGGGTTTTAACGCCATCTTTAATTTGATAAGCAAAAGGTTCCTTTTCTACTAAAATATTAACGGAGGTAGTTATATATAAGTAGCCTGATTTTATTTTTAGTTGCTCCGCTCCTTCATATTGGAGTTGTATGATACCCGGATTGGTATGTGGAGCTACCACAAGATCATACTTTATCGCACCGCTTGATTCGGTATAAAGTTTTAAATCTACCCCATCGTATAATCGGGATATTTCAAACCCCTGATACGACTTAACCTCACTTGCCCATTTTTGCGGGTCGTTTCCTACATAATAGTTAAAGTAAAAAGGCAATGGCTCCGTTTTTTTTACCATGGCATTTTCATTCGCCCCAATAAAAGAAACCTTCAACGCATGTCCCCTTACTTTTTTGGGTTTATTGCTTTCCCAAAAGTTTGCCGGATGTTTTACCGCTTCCGCATAATCTTCTCCGTGCAAAAAATAATATTGAAAGGCATTCTTCTCAATAAACATGTTATCCGGACCAAAAGCAGCATGAAAAACGTACTTTTTATCCCATTGGCCTTTGTTTTCGGTAAAGTATAGGGGTTTTAAGGTTGGTTTTGGTTTTAGCGCAATAGTTGTGGATACACCTAAAACAAGGCAAATCATCAATAAAATAGGTTTTATGCACCTATAAAAATATAAAGATATGGTATCTCTCAAACTGCTACTAAGTTACAATTAACTTAAAAATTATAGGGACATTAAAGAAAACTTTAACAAAATTTGACGCGATTGCAACTATACGCAAAAGAATTACATCTGAAAATATATACTGTATGAACCAGGTAGATGAGAACGCATTAATAAAGCAATGTTTAATAGGTGATGCAAAATCTCAGAAACGGTTGTACGACCAATATGCAAGAATAATGTTTGGAGTTTGTTTACGATATAGCAATGGTTATGATGATGCAAAAGATATTTTGCAAGATGGATTTGTCAAAATTTTTGGCAAACTCGGTCAATATTCATTTAACGGTTCCTTTGAAGGTTGGATGAAAAGGATCTTTATCAATACAGCCCTCGAACATTATCGGGTGAACAAAAACCATATGATGCATAGCGATGTAGAAGAGGCATATGGAAATGCACACGACGATTTTACGATCGAAAGGATTTCTCGGGCTGAGATTTTGGCAATAATGAACCGCATGGCTCCCGGTTACCGCAGCGTTTTGAATTTGTATTTAATTGAAGGATACTCCCACGCAGAGATTGGCGAAATGCTCGGAATCAGTGAGGGTACGTCGAAGTCGCAACTTTCAAGGGCAAGGGTTTTATTACAGGCAGAATTATTAAAAAGACAACATTAAATTATGGGCGATAAAGTGCATATAGATGAATTACTGAAAGAGAGTTTAAGCAATTTTACGCCTGAAGCTCCGGATGTTTGGTCAGGTATCAGCCAGCAATTGGGAAATTCTGCTGTTCAAACAAGCTTAGCAGGTAAAGTAGCAACTTTCGTAAAATCGGCAACCCTTACTACAAAAATTGCAATCATAGCCGGATTACCGGTTTTGGGTGGAATTGGATTGGTGGTTTACCAATCGTTAAGTCCAACCAAAAACGAACCAATTATTTTGGTAGAGAATAAACAACCGATTACCGAGAAGATGGATGTAAATGCCATTCCTCCAGTAATAACAGAGGAAGTGATAGAAAAGAGCAAAGAAAAACCTGCTCCTCAGAAATCAAAAGTAGGTACCAAACCGGATCATAAAGCCATCCAAGAAAACCAAAATAACTTACAACCTGTTGAAAACGAAAAGGATAATGAACAACTATCCACCCCTCCGGTAACACTATCGGTAAGTAATAACCAAACAGCTACAAAGGCGTTGCCTACGGTTAAACCGGTTCAAAAGCAAACACGTCCTACTATGTACGACCGATCGGAACGTAGCGGTAATAAAGATGTTCAACCGGTTACCTCTCCATCTGATGCGTATAACAAGGTTGTCATTCCAAATGTATTTACACCGGATGGAAGTGGTGAAAATGATGTTTTCAGAATCAGTATAGAAGAGGAAACTTATTTTTTCCTGAGAATTTTTGATTTGAATGGAAATATGGTCTTCGAAAGTATGTCGAAAGATACCTACTGGGATGGCAAAAACATCGCCGGAAACCCTTGTGAAGATGGCGTTTATACTTACTTATTTGTGTATGAATTAAAAGATGGAAACAGATCAAATAAGTCAGGTACAATTAAATTAATCCGATAAAATTGAAAATATTAATTAAAAATCATATGTTAGCAAATCACTTACCAAACCGAACCATGCTTTCCGATACCAATTTGGTGCAACGGAAACCAATAACAGTGAATAAAAATAAACCGATTATGAATAAGTTGAAATTTACATTTTTAATTACCCTTTTGCTCGGAGGTTTCTTTAACCTCAAGGCACAAGTATCCATTGCCCTATCACCTTCTGTGATTTGCGATGGAAATTTGGCAACCGTTTCCGTGGTTTACGCTCCACCATCGGGCTTAACAGTATTGAATTATATATTCGATATGTATAATAATGGAGTTGTAATTAACCAAACACCCTCTACATCCGCAGCGTATACGTATAAATACGCTCCCGGAAACCATACGGTTAAAGTAAAGGTAAGGTTATCCGATAATTCCATCCGGGATTCGGCAACTGCACCGGTGGTTGTGTATAATTTACCAATCGTAAATATGGCGGTAGTGAGTCAGGATACCCAGTGTTTCCGTGGAAATTTATTTTGTTTTAAAAATTTAGCATCTGTTAATCCAAATACACCAAGCAATCCCTTAAAATATTACTATTGGAATTATGGTGATGCAAGTGGAGATACCGCTTTAGGTACTGCAGATGTATGTCATACGTATTTTTCTCCAATTACTACCATAACCGGTATTGATGTTTTGTTATCTGTTACCGACGAAAAAGGTTGTCGCAAAGATTCCTTGTTTCAAAAAGCAGTGTATCTGAAACCCAATATTACCCCAAATTTTAAATGGACTTTCTTAACCGGACCTTGTTTTGTAACTTGTTATTCGTTTCAAAATACAGGTGTAGCTCCGGCTAACCAAATTGCCAGCTATACCTGGGATTTTGGTGATGGACAAACCTATACCGGTTCCGGTATCAACGATCCGCAAAACCATTTCGATACCATCATGCATTGTTACCGCAAAGATGGTCAGTTCAATCCCGGATTATCTTTAACAGATGTTACCGGTTGTATTGATAGTATCCGTAAAAAGGCTAACAATACCACACAAGCTTTGCCACAAAACATCAATTTCCGTTTCGATATTGTAACTACCAAAACAGCAATCGATACCGGTACACGCAAGGATACCGTATGTAGTGGAAGTGCCAATACCAAAAATATTTGTTTCCGTATGACTCCTATTTCTTTTGCCCAATCTGGAGCAGGAGATTTTGTGTGGAATTTTGGTGATCCTAAGGATCCTGCTCAAAAGAATCTGGATTCGTCTAGCTGGAACCCATGTCATATTTATTCTGCAATGGGTTCGTTCTTCCCACGGATTAGTATAAAGAATGTCTGTCCGGACACCACTTTTGTTTATCGATCTGCGATATCTACCTACACCCGAATGGATAGTGCTTACATGTATCCGGATAACGACTGGGGAGCAAATCCATATGGAATTCCTGCCGGACAAACTTTGCCATATAAATTTGCTGATCCGGTGGATTTCCAAGATAGTATTACCTTATACAATACCCGTACTACACGCACCTTGGAACAATTGAAAACCGATGTACCAACCATGGATACCACCATTTATGCATTTACCACCAAAGCACAGGATAAAATTGTTTACTTCCGAAAACTGGATCCTGTAATAAATGTAATTGCTCCGGATACCTTTATTGTTGATTCGGTTCGTTTACCTATAAATCATATTCTCGAATTAACAAGGGTGCCGGGAGCAACCAAACCGCTTTACCATAAATATAATGCAAGTGATAATGATTACGACTCTTTGTATGCCTATAGATTAGAGTTCGACAGACCAAATGTATTGTTTAAAAAATCGCCTCTGATTACGGATACTACTTCTGATAATGCTATTCTTAATAAGGCCTATGTATACCATAGATTATTGAATAGTTTTAATATTCAAAGTTATGGCGTTTTGGTTATAGGACCATCTGCAGGTATTGAAGCACCTCCGGTTCCGGTTGTAATTAAAGGTTCTCAGAAAACCCAATGCGGACCTACAGACACCGTAGATTTTGTTAATACCTCCGCGTATTTCAAGTCGCGTAAAGTATGGAGACGTTGGGATTTTGATGATAATTATGCTCCTCAGTGTACTTCGTTCTCCGTTCCAAGAAGAGGTTTCCCTCAGGCATCTGCTACTCCTGGCGTTTGGGGTACAGGTCCATGGATTACAGCAATTGGACAGGATTTTGGTTCTGACCATTTCTTCGTTGCAAATGGTGTAACCTATCCGGGTCGTATGTCGTGTAAATTCTCTTTTGATACTTTGCCAAGATATTCTTATCCAAATTGGGATTCCGTATATTTATGGTATCGCCGTGGACATGACTTTATGCCTTGGGATTTAACCCGATGGGATACCGTATTCCCTTTACCTCCCGGTAAGCAATTCCTGGTTCAAAATGGCGACAAAAAATGGTGGGGTAAACCGATTTACTTAAATGTTGCAACTGGTGCATGGTCATTGGTTCCGGGTACTTCTGTTATGCAGTATACCATTAAATCGTTTCCTTATACCAATCCTATAAATGGACAAATAACAACTCGCTATTATGTTGATACTATTCCTACCAATTCGGTTCCTAATACGGTTACCGTGCAGTGGCCACGGATTGATACCATGGCATTACGTACCAATAATGGACAGGATCTAGTACCTAGTTCTCAGTTACAGGTATTGAATGTGCCGGATCCTGTTGGTTTAGGACGAGGAAAATATGTTATCTTAAATGGTCCGACCATAGATACGGTTAATGGAGGATTTACCGTAAATTACCAAGGCGACTCGTGGACCATCCAACCTTATACGATTATTCCGGGCGGTGGCGATTTCTATGAGTATACTTTTAGAAGAACCATTCAACGATGTTTAACCGTTCGACAACGTCTCAAAGATTCGGTGAATAACGAGTCCTATGTTCCGGGTGGACCAATAGACAGTATTGTATTGGATGATAACGATTGTTTCGATGAAGCAACCGTACAATTGGCATTAGGTAAAGCGGATGCCCGAGGTTTGGCAATAGGTGGAAAGATTTGTCCGGGTTTAACAACCAATGCATTTGGTGCTAACGTGCGTTTTAGCTTTTCTCAATTAGGTGTGTATCCGGGTTTAGTTCCTGCTTGCGGACAAACATTTGTATTGTTTAATTACGATTCGTTAGCAGATAGAAAAGATTTAACACCATGCGATCTGGATGGATTTGTAACTTGGCAAGGTGGCTTAACTCCGGGTGGATTAAACCGACCACCATTCTTTGCACAGGCTAACTTTAATCCTTTATCCGTTTGGACTAGTCCGGGTGGAACTACTTTCATTTACCATTATGGATTCAATACAGGAACACCACCACCGGCAGATACTGCAAATGGATGGGTTACCGTAGGATTACAAATTGGTAATGGTTGTAAAGATACTTCCCGTAAAAATATTTTGATGTCTCAATATCGTGCCAACTTGGGTGTTTACCAAGCGCCAATTGGAGCGTTCAACTTTAACCGCATATTTAATTTACGTCCTTTAACTCCCGGTATTCCGGATACTTTAATTGATATCGAATACGTGGATTGTAATACACCTCGTTGCGTATCAACTCCGGTATGGTACCATAACTTCCTCCGTATTATAAATCTGGATGCAGTATTCTTTGATTTCCCGCAACAAAATCCTCCAGGTGCATATAAATTACGTGGAAAAGGCGAAACCATAACTGCATTTTCGGAAGACAGTATCCAAGATAGTGTGAAGTACGATAGCTGGCAGTGGGGTGATGCAACTGTAACGGTTGATTCATTCTGGTATGCCGGTGATGATTTTACTACCGATGGATTCTATACCAATGGTATGCGAAGGGTTCGTTATAATATCGATATGTTCGATCCTGCAAATCCAATTATTATGGATTCAACTGTATGGCCAATTCGTGCTTCATTCCCTGGCGCAACCGATGGTTTAAAAGCTCGTACCCCCGGTAAGTTCAAACAAGTTTCATACGATACGCTCGACTATTGTACCGGATTGGGTAAAACAAATCCTTCCTATATAGTCGTTGATACGGCTATGATGTTCTTGCCAATATCACATACCTATGTGCGAACCAGTTGGGAAGCGGATAACCGGATTACTCCTTATAAAGGTCCGGATGCGAATATTTCCAGTATGATTCGCTTAATTGTTTCAACCGCCGGTTGCCAGCAAATTGCAGGTAAGTTTATTACCATCGGATTTATCGATACGTTTGAAACCATGACCAGGAATGCAAATGGGGATTTAATTGCCGATTCGGTATTCTGCGTGAACGAAGATGTTTACTTTAAAGATTCAGTGCGCTACTGGAGATACGATTGCCAGGTTTCCAGCTTACCGTTCTTCCCTGATGTAACCCGTAATCCGGTACAAGGTGAATTGACTTATGGTTATCCTGAAAATCTGATGCAGATAGATACGTTTGATTTCTGGAGACACTTTGAATTTTATCCGCTCGATTTCAGAGGTACTTTCTATGACGATGAAATCTATAAATGGAATATTGCAACCAACCAGTTTGATACCCTTCGTATCCATGATTCTATATTGACCGAACGTATTTACTGGGATTTCGGTGATGGAACTTTCCCATATGCAATGGGTAAAAATCCGGTGCATAAATATGCAGGTTATGGTAGGTATAAAGTATCGATGTATTCAAGAGATAGTTTAGGCCATTGGGATACTTGTGTACGTTATGTAAATATTGTGAAACCGGTAGCTAAAATTGGAATGATTCAAGATATCTACAATTGCGGTATTCCGGCAGTTCCTATGTTCGATTCCAGTTATATGGTGTTTGGAACCGGCCCATCTACTACCGATAAAGTAGCCATGCAATATTGGTGGTTTGGCGACAACAAGAACGATACCATCAATCCATTTGTACCGGCAACAGGTAATCCGAATCCGGAATATCCATATCGTACCAATGGTAAGTTTAAGGTCAAGTTGGTGGTCGAAACGGAACAAGGCTGTAAGGATACAACTTATCGCGAGGTATTTATCAAAGGCCCTCGTCCGCACTTCCGTTTGTTAACGGATACCATAGGATGTTCTCCATTCCGTGTGAAATTAGTGAATATGGCTGATTCATTCGATATGCAAACTCCTGGTGATACGCCTACTAGAGTTACTTATATCTATTGGGGTGATGGCCAACAAAGCAAAGTGATAGGTAGAAGAGATACCGTAGAACATTTGTATCCGGATTCAGGTGTATTCTCAATCTATGCATATGGTAGCGACGAAGATCCTGTAACAGGTATCGGAACTTGCGCACCGGTTTTATTCCCTGATACCATAACAGGTAACGAAAAACCATTCCATATCCATTTGGTTAAGTTCCCTGTTGCCATGGAAGTAAGCGAACGACATGTATGTATTGATGAAATATTCCAAATTCAAAATACATCTGATCCTAATTATACCCAATTTATGTATGGTTTCTATGAAGGAACAGATTCGCTCGAAACAGTTACCCAAAATGGATCGGCACCAAATTCTGTGGATCATTCATTTAATAAACCAGGGGTATATAGTATCTATGGATATCCATCCGGGTACAATGCAAATATTCCTCCGGCAACTGCTAAGAATTGTGTGAATATTGATACCATGACGGTGGAAGTACACGTACCATTGCCGTCGTTTGATACCGACACTTCAGCGATTCCATTGTTTAAATTTAACAATACTTCTTCGGCATCATACTACTACGAATGGTTTATGTTTAATCCGGATGGTTCGTTGCGCGACTCTAAATTGGGTAATATAAACGACAAGGATTGGTCGCACGATTTGAAAGACGATACAGGAACCTACAAAGTTTGCTTAATGGCTATCACATATGATACATTGGGTAAATGTCCAGATTCGGTTTGCCATATGATAACCAGTAACTTCTTTACCAAGATAAAAATATACAATGTGTTCTCTCCAAACGGGGATAACGTGAATGATTTATTTAAAATTGTTATTGAAGGCGAAATCAAGTACGAGTTAAATATCTTTAACCGCTGGGGCGATAAAGTGTTTGAGTCGGTTGATTCTAAAAACCTCTGGAATGGTAAAAACCAAAATGATGGAACAGAATGTGCTCCGGGTGTTTACTACTTTATATTTAGTTACAAGTTCAGGGGAAGTGATGTAAATGTCACAGAAACAGGAACCATTACTTTAATCCGGTAACGGATAGAATTATTCTGATAAGAAAAACGTACTGCATTTATGTGGTACGTTTTTTTTTTTAGGCAAGAGGCAGGAGAAAGAAGGCATGAGGCATGAGGCAGGAGGCAGGAGGCAAAAGGCATTAGTCATTTGGCATTAGTCAACGATTGGCATTTCTCGTGACGCGACCCTATTTACTTCCCGCATGTAAAAACTACGTCGTACCTCCTTGTTTTTATCGCGCGGGATTTCTTCGCCATACGGCTTATCAACATTTACTCATTTACGCATTTCCTCTAATCCGGATGTCTTCGACATCATTCGACAAGCTCATGATTTAGCTCAGACACCGGCATTTCGTATATAATTAAGATTAATTTTCAGACAAGCTTTCTTACCGCTTTGGCAAAACAACAATCGACATTTCTCGTGACGCGACCCTATTCACTTCCCGCATGTAAAAACTACGTCGTACCTCCTTGTTTTTATCGCGCGGGATTTCTTCGCCATACGGCTCATCAACATTTACTCATTTACGCGTTTACTCACTTACTCATTTCCTAATTGCTCCAATCGTCTGATAAAAGCTGCTTAGAAAGTTGTTCGCCTTCGTGGTTTTGTTTTTCGAGCGACCATTTGTCGGTAACGGTTGTTTCTAACCAAACGCGACCTGATTTTCTAAAAATCTGAGCAGAAAGACCAAAGGTATTGAAGAACAATTGTTCGAGTTCAGTAACCGTCATGTCGGCTGTAATGTATACTACACCGGTATTATGTAAATGCCTGCATTCACCAAGGGTGGTATGTGCGCTTTTTAGTAATTTTTTGGTATTCAAATCCCCCTTCTTACCGGTTCCGGCAAAAAACTCAATTTTTAAATAAGGGAACATGCTGGTAAACTCCTGTTGTAGTGTTTTTATTTCTTTACAGTCGTCTATTGCTATGTTAAGAATACGTTGCATTGCTGTTAATTTGGTGCTATCTGTCCGCATCAAAATTAAAGGCAACAGAAGGAATCAACTATGACAGATATTAGGATTCAAGCATAAACTCTTGAATTTTTATCAGTTTTTCATTCTTTCCATTTTCTCTAAAGAAAGGATGGTTATGGTGCGACCATTGATGTCAATTAATCCTTCCGACTTAAAATCACTCAAGGTTCGAATGGTAGTTTCGGTTGCAGTTCCAGAAAGGTTGGCGATATCTTCTCTTGAAATTTTCATACTGAAATGTGTGTCGCCTGCATTTTTGTAGCGGTTGTTTAAAGCAATCAGCGCTTCTGCTACTCTTTTTCGAACAGAGTTGTATGCCAATCTAACCAGTTGTTCTTCTTTCTCTCCTAGATTGTCCGAAAGCATTTGGATAAATTTCCTAGAAACAGCCGCATTCTTGTATATTAAACTGATAAAGTCATCCTTTGGAATAAAGCTGATTTCACTGTCTTCAATAGCTTCCGCTGAATCGGAATAATTTGCATCTTCCATGATGGAGAGATAACCAAAAAAGTCACCATTTTTATACAATCCGGTAATAAAATCTTTTCCGGTTTCATGTGATCGGGAAGTTTTTACTTTACCCTTGTTTAAAAAATATATCCCACGTGGAACCCCGTCTTCCTTGTATATGCTTTCTTTCTTTTTATAAATTCGAATATCGTGTATCGAAGATATTTTTTTTAAGTCTTCGATTGTTCTGGCACTGGTAATAAACTCATTTAAACCTTCGTTGTTTTTCGAAAATTCTCTTTGTAATAAGTCTGATTTTTTTAGTCTAACTTCCACTGCATTCAACAACTCAATTTCGTCAAATGGCTTGGTTAGATAATCATCTGCGCCCATTTCCATACCTTTTCTTAATTCGCTGCGTTCGGCTTTGGCTGTTAAAAAGATAAATGGAATGCTGGCTGTGAGCTCGTTTTTCGACAACATATGCAATACACCATATCCATCTAAAACAGGCATCATGATATCACAAATAATTAAATCAGGTTTTCCGGTTTGTGCCAACTCCACACCGTCTTTGCCATTTTTTGCAGTAGTAACTGAGTAATTGGCAAGTTCAAGTATCTCTGCGGTGTTCTCACGCATCTCCTTGTTGTCTTCAATAAGTAATATTTTTTTCATGTCGTAAAAATTATTTTGAAAGTAGTTCCTTTATTTAATTCGCTTGTCATTTGAATGGTTCCATTCATTTGCTCAACATACCTAGCCACAATATTAAGCCCTAAACCTGTTCCTTGTATATTGGTGGCATTCTGTCCCCTGAAAAAACGCTCGAATAAATGCTTCTGATCGGCTTTGGATATTCCCATTCCATGATCTCTCACAATTATTTCAAACCCCTTTTCCGACATACACGTTTCAATCTCAATTTGCTTTCCTTCTTCGCTAAATTTGATTGCGTTCGAAAGTAAATTAAATAAAATATTCTTAAGCGATTTCTTATCCAATCGAATTATATTATCTCCGGTATGACAATATATAATATGTTGATTTTCCTTAACCAGCAATTGCATTTGTGCAACAATGTCTCCAATAAAAGATTCCGCATGGATATCTTCTGGAACAAATTCAACCTTGCCCTCTTCAAGTTTGCTAACCGATAGAAAATCGTTTAAAATATCTGTAAGGTTATTTATTGAAGATTTAATCCGGTGAATATGTTTCTGTTGTTTTTCCTTGTCGCTTAAATCACCGTACTTGGTAACTAGGGTTAACGACGATAAAATGGTGGCAAGCGGTGTCCTGAATTCATGCGAAGCCATTGAAACGAATCTGGATTTTAATTCGTTCAAATTTCGTTCTTTGTCAAGTGCAGCGTTTAATTCTTCTTTTGTTTTTTCCAACTCCCCAATAGCCTCTTCCAGAATTAAGGTTCTGTTACGCACTTGTTTTTCAAGTTCGATGGAGTAGTTTTTTAATTTATCTTCTGCAAATTTACGTTGTGTAATATCAACAATAAAAGCAATTACATAGTGGTTATCGTCTGTTTTATATGGACTCAAACTTACTTCAACCGGAAATTCGGAACCGTCTTTTCTAACCCCATATAAGTCTGTCCCTTTCCCCATAGATCGTGGACGGGGCGAATCGTGAAAATTCTTACGGTGTTCTACATGGTGTTTGGTAAAACGGGTTGGAATAAGAACTTCGACCTTTTTTCCTTCCAATTCTCCGGGTTCATAACCAAACATTCTTTCGGTACTAGGATTAACCATCATCAAAACACCGGAGCTATCCGCCTGCACAATGCCTTCCGTTGCATGTAAAAATATTGCATGAATTCTGTCTGTATCTTTCATGGAGTAGTACTATTGCAAATAAAGTTAAAACGAACCATATTGGAAAGGCTGTTTTTAGGATGAACCGGCTTAATCGTTAATAGTTGGTTAACGGTTATCAGTTAACAGTTAACAGTTAACAGTTATCAGTTAACGGTTAACTGTATTCAGTTCATCCGTAACCCCTAATCCACAACCAGAAACCTAATCCGCAACTCCAAATTCGTATCCCGATAGCTATCGGGACGTAATCCATAATCCATAATCCATAATCCATAATCCGTAATCCGTAATCCGTAATTTATCCTCCGTTTGTCTTATTTTTGCCGTCGATTAAAAAACAAAGTTATGAAGAGAGCCGATTTACACGCAGCACATGGAAGTAAACTTAGTTGCAAAGGTTGGGTGCAGGAAGCAGCATTGCGTATGTTGTATAATAACCTGGATCCTGAAGTAGCAGAAAAACCGGAAGATTTGGTTGTATATGGTGGCATAGGAAAAGCTGCACGTAATTGGGAAAGCTTTGATTTAATCGTAAAGGCTTTACAGGATTTGGAAGAGGATGAAACCTTACTAATTCAAAGTGGTAAGCCGGTTGGAATTTTGCCAACCCATAAAGATGCTCCTCGGGTTATCATATCAAATTCGATGCTGGTTCCTAAATGGGCTAATTGGGAAACCTTTCATGAACTCGATAAAAAAGGTTTAATGATGTATGGTCAAATGACTGCAGGTAGTTGGATTTATATAGGCTCTCAAGGAATTGTACAAGGTACGTATGAAACTTTTGCCGAAGCTGCACGCCAACATTTTGGTGGTTCGTTAAAAGGTACATTAACGGTTACTGCCGGTTTAGGAGGGATGGGTGGAGCGCAACCACTTGCTGTAACTATGTGCGATGGCGTTTGCCTTGCTGCCGAAATGGTCGAATGGAGAATTAAAAAACGTATCGAAACTAGGTACCTCGACATGATGAGTCGCGATATCGACCAGGCAATAGATATGGCGCTAAAAGCAAAGGCAGAAGGCAAACGGGTATCGATTGGCGTTTTGTGCAATGTGGTTGATTTATTGCAAAGGCTAATCGATAGAAATATCACTCCCGATTTATTGACTGATCAAACATCGGCTCACGACCCGTTAAATGGCTATTATCCCGAAGGTTTAGCAGAAGAAGTTTCGGATCGCATGCGCAAAACAGAACCCGAAAAGTATATCGGATTGTCGTTGGATACCATGGCACATCATGTAAAACAAATGCTCGAATTGCAAAAAAGAGGCGCGATTACTTTTGATTATGGCAATAACTTACGCGGACAAGCTAAGGACCAACGTGGTGTGATGAATGCATTTGATTTTCCCGGATTTGTTCCGGCTTATATCCGTCCGTTATTTTGTGAAGGTAAAGGACCATTTCGTTGGGTAGCTTTAAGTGGCGATCCAAATGATATCCATGTAACCGATAAAGTGATGAAGGAATTATTCCCTGAAAACGAAAGTTTGCATCGCTGGCTGGATATGGCAAGTGAAAGAATTGCATTTCAGGGATTGCCTGCACGCATTTGTTGGATAGGCCAGGGCGACCGTGAAAAGGCAGCGTTGGCATTTAATGAATTGGTAAGAACAGGAAAGGTAAAAGGACCAATTGTAATCGGTCGCGACCACCTCGACACCGGCTCCGTTGCTTCGCCAAATCGCGAAACAGAAGCCATGAAAGATGGGAGTGATGCCGTTGCCGATTGGCCAATTCTAAATGCCTTAATCAATACTGCAGGAGGCGCAAGTTGGGTTTCCGTGCACCATGGTGGAGGCGTAGGAATGGGATATTCGATTCATGCCGGCATGGTAATTTTAGCGGATGGAACAGAAGATGCCGCAAGAAGACTAAAAAGAGTTTTGCATAATGATCCTGCAATGGGCGTAATCCGACATGCCGATGCAGGTTACGATATCGCCATCGATACGGCTCGCAAACACAGATTAGATATCAAAGAAAGGTTGAAAGATAAACCGGCTAATGCCGCATCAACCTAATTCTCAATAAGCACTCTTTTTTGGCAACAGAATACACAGAAAGTTTTATTTAAAACCGCAAAGTCCGCCATGGATTACGCAAAGGGAACGCAAAGTTGTGTAAATTAACTTTAGTTGGCATAAAGCCAAAATAAAGACCACTATCCCCTGATCCCTTATCACTAACCACATTTTAGCCACTGATTTCACTGATTACACAAATTTTTAACCGCAAATGGCGCGGAGATTTTTCGCACATCGCACGAAGATTATAACAATGCTAAGCACTAAACACCACGCACTATGCACTAATTCCAACCTCCTCATTTAATACAAATCTTCTTTGTAACAACCGCATCTCCGATAAATAACCTGAGAATATAAATTCCACGTTTTAATTCTTGAATAGAAATAGTTTGCGATAATTCGTGTTGTTTACTTGAAACCAATTGTCCTTTTAAATTATATATATCATACGAGTATAAAGTCATATTGTTTGGTAATTCAATATGGATAAAATCGGTTGCCGGATTAGGGTAAATTTTTACAGAAATTTCTTTGTTTTTATCGGTTACCGATGTTCTATTTTTGGAAGAAACAATTGCAGTAAATGCTCCGGCACCATAAGTAGATACTGCCAACATATTATCGGTGCTTCTATAATCCATCATCGTAACCACATTTAAGCCAATGCTATTTGGACCTTGTCTGCTCCAAACCGTATTCATGCCATTAATATTGCTCGTAGCAAACAAACCTGTGCTGGTGCCAACAAAATACAAGGTGCTATCAGCCAAAGGAACAACCGTAAACCACCTGCACGATGGACCGTTGCCACTACCATTTATATTTTGCTCTAAATTTCCCGAAATGGCATTCCAAGATGTTCCTCCATTATCCGAATAGAATACACTTAAAATACCGTAGTTCGAAAATACACAATACAATTTGTTGGTATCGGTTGGATGGGTTGCAATACAATTGATATATCCGGTTGGGAAATTAATACCGGTAATATTTTCTACCATAGGATCACCAACAGAAGCTCCTTTTATTCGAAATAATTTTCCCCTCATGCTACCATAATAAATTACATCCGGATGTGATAAGGAACTGGTTATTGCAGTTATTTCATCCGTCGAATCCGGCAATCTTGCATTCGTTAATTCTTCCCATCCGGTAGTTACGGCATTGCTGTCAATGGTTGGGTGCATAGGTATTACCGACACATCATTGTTTCTCCACAAGGCATTTCCATTTGGAATATAAATTCGTTTCCACTCGTTTCGGTCAACGGTAAATGGATTGATAAATTGGTATTTGCTTCTGTTCAAACCTTTTCTATCCAAACGTGCCATTTGACTTAACTTATTTTGTGCATCTAATTTTATGCGATACACCCTGCCTTCTTGTATCGAAACATAATATTCAGTTGCTCCCGCACCAACAAAACAAAACGAACCATCAGAACTATAAGGCATTGTCCATGGTTTGGTATAATCTCCATCGGTTGTTAATTGTGTTCCGTTGTCTTGCAACCCGCCCATCAAAACCGAACTGGTGGTGGTATGGTCGATTGCTACCGTATAAAATTGTGTGGTTACATAACCATTGTTAAGGGAGGTCCATTGTAAATTTTCTTCTACACAATTTTCGGTATATTGAATACCGCCATCATCCACAGAAAGAGCCTGATTGGGATGAGAAGGAAAGAATATCACGCCATGCTGATCGGGATGGTGGTTTGGATACATTTGGTAATCGGGCCGAACGGTTCCTTTATCGTACCCACCAACCTGAACGGTTTTTGTACTCGTTTTAAAACCATCGGTTGAACGGTATAAATTCGTTCCACCTAAAAATACCACATCCGGATTATCCGGTTTCACATCGATATGAATACTATAACCTCTTTGGGTAATAAATTGTCCGAAATCGCCTGCAAATCCAAAAGGTATGTTTACACTTCTGTCTTCCCATGTTCCGCCATTACCGGTTCCATCGCCTTCTTTATAAGTATATTTCCATAAACTATTCCATTCTTCGGTACCGTTAAAATTAAAACATTGCTTACCTGAACCGGGAGTATATGCTGTAAAGTAAATTTGATTTTCGTCGGATGGTGCCATACACATCACAATTCGTTCGGTATTGATGGTATAAAAGGGAGGTGTAATATTGGTCCAGGTAAGTCCATTATTGATGCTTCTCCATACGCCTCCGTGTCCGCCATTGGAAAGAGCGGCATAAATTACCCCTGTTTTGGTTATCGCAACATCGGTCCAGTAGCTCGATCCACCTGTATTGCCACCTCTTCTTCTGTTCCAGGTTTTTCCTCCATCATTGCTTCGGTAAATGCCATCAAAAGTTGCAGCAAAAACAACATCTAACGAATCAATTGCAGGATTCACCACAATTCTGTGTACAAAATCAAACGAGTTATCAAAAACAGGATTGGGCGAAAATGTATTGGTCATGCGTTGCCAGGTAACGCCACCATCCGAGGATTTGCGAATGCCATATCCATAAATATAACCACCCGGTAATGCCGAACCATACAATTCTCCTGTACCAACATACCAATTATTGGTTTTACCGGGACGAGGATCTTGGGCAATACAGGTTGCAGGTATATAATCGGTATCGGCCGACATACGTTGCCAACTAATTCCTCTATCCATACTACGCCACATGCCTCCGGAGGATGCGCCTGCAATCAGAATATTTTCATTTGTTTTATCGATACCTATAGCGCGTGTTCTGCCACCTACATTACCCGGACCGCGTTGCACCCAAATTCCATAATCCGCTTTCGATAAATTTTCTTTCGAAAGAGGTAAGGTTGCTGCAAAAGCAAGTTCCTTGTTTCGCATTCCGAAAGGCGCTTCATTGGTATAAGGATTGCCCAGCATTTTTTGCATCCACGAAATTCTTCCGCTAATATCTTCTTCCATTCCTTCTCCATTACCTTGCTTGTTGGAATTAAAAAAAGGAGGCTGCAAAGCAATAGATGTCGCAACAAATGCCAATGCAACAACAAACAGATAAATTTTAGAATGGGTTAATTGCATGTTTTAGATGTATAATTTATCGTAAATAAACACTCACTTTATTCTTAACCATCGTTACCTCAACATGTTCTTGTAAGGTGGTGGATAGAGAAAGTCCGATATAATCTGCACTTATTGGGAACGAACGGTGGTTTCGGTCAACCAATACCAGTGTTTGTATTTTTTTGGTTTTGGTTCCAATAAAAGGCAACAATGCATACACAAAGGTTCTGGCTGTGTTTAATACGTCATCCACCACCACTACACATTTATTTTCGAGAACCACCGATTTGCTCAGTTTTATATTGTCCTTGCCCGGATTTTCTTTGGCAAGTTCAATTTCAAGTTCATGAATTTTAATTTTACTGATACTATTTAATTCGGCAATCAAAAGGCGTGCAATTGCCATACCTTGTCCATTTATGCCGGCAATTACCAATTCCTTTTCGTCGAAATTGCGCTCATATACCTGAAAAGCAAGTCGTTTAATCATTTTTGTGACCTCCAAATCGTTCAAAATCTGCATTTTTGTGTCTGCCATAATTGTCATAATAGTCTATCAAAAGTATCGAATACAATCGGTAAGCCCAACAATGGCAGGAGTTTAATTGAAATAATTTTTTTCTCTCAAATATTTTGTGGAAAGGGAATTCTCCGTATATTTGCAGCCCAGTAAAAAATATTGGTACTTATGAAAGCTGATATACATCCAAAAAATTACAGATTAGTCGTGTTTAAAGACATGTCGAATGATTATACCTTTATCACACGCTCTGCTGTAGATACAAAGGAAACAACCAAATGGGAAGACGGTAACGAATACCCTCTTTTCAAATTAGAGATATCTCACAAATCGCATCCGTTTTTCACGGGTCAGCATATGTTTGTGGATACTGCCGGACGTATTGACAAGTTCAATAAGCGTTATTCAAAGAAAAAGTAGTAGTTTTTTCATAGAAATAAGAGAGCTCTTCAAGCAATTGGAGGGCTTTTTTATTATACTCGCAGTATGAATTACATTTTGTTCGATGGAGAAGAAAGGGAAAATCTATTGCCTTTCACTTTTACCCGTCCGGTTGCTGGCATCCGAATCGGTATTTTAACCATCGCCGAGAAATGGGAAAAGCATTTGTCGGCAACCGTTTCTTTTAAAACACAAGATTATCTTCAAGCTAAATTTCCTTTACAAATCAGCGCGGATAATATATTTATCAATGGTGCTGTTTGCCCAACAGCCGAATTGGTTAATGCAATTCAAAATCTTAAATCCGGTGAAACTTTGGTTGCAGGTAAAACTATCCTTGCTGCTAGGTTAGATAAAACTGGTGCTGAAAATTTTGAACTTTCGAAACTGGCGAATGCAATTGCCACCCAAGTAGAATTTATCCATCTTCGGTTTACCTACGATATTTTTTCGAAGAACGGAAAAGCAATTCAGGATGATTTTGACTTGCTTACCAATGGAAGAACCAGTGAACCACTTTCGAGCACCAACCGTACGTTGTTTCCGGAAAGAATTTTTATCGAACCCGGAGCAAAAGTCGAATTTTCGATATTAAATGCTACCGATGGGCCCATATACATTGGTAAGGATGCCGAAGTAATGGAAGGTTGTAAAGTGCGCGGACCATTTGCATTGTGTGAACATGGCGGATTAAAAATGGATGCCAAAATTTATGGTCCTACTACGGTTGGTCCGCATTGCAAAGTGGGTGGCGAAGTTAATAATGTGGTATTCTTTTCTTACACAAACAAAGGCCACGATGGATTTTTAGGAAATGCAGTCATTGGCGAATGGTGTAACCTAGGTGCCGACACCAATAATTCGAACTTGAAGAATACGTATGAAGAAGTAAAGTTATGGAATTATCGCACACGTAAATTTGATAAAACCGGACTCACCTTTTGCGGTCTTATGATGGGCGACCATTCCAAATGTGGCATCAATACCATGTTTAATACAGGAACCGTAGTAGGTGTTGCAGCCAATATTTTTGGCTCCGGATTTCCAAGAAATTTTGTGCCCTCTTTTGCATGGGGAGGTGCACAGGGATTCGAAACTTTTCAACTTAAAAAAATGTACCAGGTAGCCGATGCCATGTGTGCCCGCCGCAACGTTGTATTCACAGAAATCGACCGCGCCATCATCGAAGAAGTATTTAAACAATCCGAACAATACCGATATTGGGAGAGGGTGGGGAAGGATGTTGAATGAAGTGATGAATGAATGATTGGAGAAATGAGTAAATGTGTAAGTGAGTAAATGAGTAATTATGTTCACGTCTCTATTTGTGTCGGGAGTTATATAACCGCAAAGAGCACAAGGTTTTATACGCAGGTGACGCAAAGTTTTGTTACAGAATAGACAGGTGCACAAAGGGAATGAAGGTGTGTGAGCTTGTCGAACACATCCGGTTATTAGAGTAAATGAGTAAATAAGGTCGCGTTGCGAGGAATTTCGGGAGATTTTTCGCAAAGGGCGCAGAGATTTGCCATCGACTGACCGCTGAATGCTGATCGCTTTTCTAGCCACAGATTACACAGATTTAAAAACCCCAGAGGGATGACATTATTGTAGAAAAAAAGTATAAGCCGCAACCAGAACCCTGAAAGGGTGACATTATTGTTTCATAGTATAACCCAAATTTAGCCATCGACTGACCGCTGAATGCTAATCGCTTTTCTAGCCACAGATTACACAGATTTAAAAACCCCAGAGGGGTGACATTATTGTAGAAAATTAGATTAAGCCGCAACCAGAACCCTGAAAGGGTGACATTATTGTTTCATAGTATAACCCAAATTTAGACATCGACTGACCGCTGAAAGCTGATCGCTTTTCTAGCCACAGATTACACAGATTTAGAAACCCCAGAGGGGTGACATTATTGTAGAAAATTAGATTAAACCGCAACCAGAACCCTGAAAGGGTGACATTATTGTTTCATAGTATAACCCAAATTTAGACATCGACTGAACGCTGAATGCTAATCGCTTTTATAGCCACAGATTACACAAATTGATACCTCCGTTTGTCATAAAGCCAAAATTCGAGCCATTGATTTGTTAAAATACACCAAATGCCTTCTGACCAATGACCAATGACCAATGACCAATGACCAATGACCAATGACTTCTGTCTATTGACCAATGACTTCTGCCCAATGCCCAATAACATCTTTCAAATCGCAAAAAGATCGAATCAACACCATATTCCTACTTAAAAAAAATAATCCTATTTTCGCCAATCGATAAAAAAGTTATTATACCGAAAAGTTTAATTTCACATCGCACTTAAACACACAGCACTTAAACACTTAGTACTAAAAAAATGGCACGCAAAAAAATAATCGCAGGAAACTGGAAAATGAACAAAGACTTTGAAGAAGCAATGGCGCTCACTTCAGAAGTAGTAAATATGTTAAAAGACGAATACAAAGGAAGTGCCGAAACGGTATTGATACCTCCGTTTGTATATATTAATGCTGTAAGCAGAATGCTTGAAGGCAATATAAGCAGTGGTGCGCAGAACTGCAGCAACCATGCATCCGGAGCTTATACCGGAGAAGTAAGCGCTTCAATGGTTAAAAGTTGTGGAGCCAAATATGTAATTATCGGGCACAGCGAACGACGCCAATATTTTGGAGAACACAACGATTGGTTAGCCAAAAAAGTGGATGCTGTTTTAGCCACTGGACTAAACCCAATTTATTGTTGCGGCGAAACGTTGGAAGAAAGAGAATCCAATACCCATTTTGATGTATTGAAAAAACAAATCAGCGAAGGATTGTTTCACCTTGCTGCCTCCGAAATGCAAAAAGTGGTAGTGGCATACGAACCGGTTTGGGCTATTGGAACAGGTAAAACAGCAAGTACAGCACAAGCACAAGAAGTGCATGCATATATCCGTGGTTTAATTCGCGATAAATACAATGCAGAAGTTGCAGATGCAATTACTATTCAATACGGAGGAAGTGTAAAACCCGATAATGCAGTTGAACTTTTCTCAGCTCCTGACATCGATGGGGCATTGGTAGGTGGAGCAGCATTGCAAAGTAGAAGCTTTGTGGATATTGTGAAGGCAATGAAATAAAAAAGGTATCAACTTAATCTAATTCTTTTTATTCTCCTTTAATAAGCAACTTACGTTTTATCGAAATTCCATTTTCAAAAAGGAAGACAACAAAATAACATCCGTCAGAAAGTTTTGGGATCGGAATGATATTGGCTCCTGTTGCTAAATTATTCTTCATAATTTCTCTACCCTGTAAATCTGTAATGGTAAAAGATAATGGAGAAACTTTAGATATAAATGATACGGTTTGAGAAGTAGGGTTTGGAAATAGTATAAAATCGTTTTCGATATCTATTTCTTTTATGGTATTAAATTTACCTCTAACCAAATTTAAAGCAAACGTATCAGATATGATGTCAAAACCATTAAAAGTAGCTTTTACCCGCCAGTAAATCGATTTCGATTGCCCTTGCTTTAAAGCTGCCATCTCCGATAATTTTAAATACGTTACATTAATAAAGGAATCTTTTCCATTGTTAGAGGATAAGCCCGAATACAAAAGATTGGTAAAAGTTGGAAGACTATCCATTTCAACTGTATACAATCCGGATACTTTGCTAAATGCGCTTCTAGCATGTTGCCAATTAAAAAACACCTTTGAGTTTGTATCTTTTTCCAAAACAATAGAAGTGTTACGTAAAGGATTCATTAAACCAAATGGTAACAACGAATCGTTTGGTATTTCATCGATATCATGTATATACCGAGGAATTATTTCATACCCATCAAATAGATATGGAGCTGAAATGCTGCTGCTAACTTGAGAACCAAGTCCGGTTATAGAAAAAAGTTTACTATACGGAATCGTAAATCCACCAATAAGATTTGCACCAATTAATTTGATAGAAATGGTGTCCAGTTGCACATTAATTACCTTTATAATCGTATCGTTTAAAGGCCAGGTAGCATTGTTGGGAATAGAAATAAATCGGATGGAATCAATGGTGATCAAATCGTTTTCATCTACTTCACCCGGCTTGTTGGTTACGTGAGGTACTTGCAAATTATGGTTTCCGGAAACAAAAAGAATGGTGTCTAAATCAAGGCTTGCCAATCCACGATGCGAAACAACCGTACCTTCCACTTCGAGTTTATCCCCTTCTTTTATTGACAAATTATATTTTTTTGAAAGGTTTTGGATGGTAATCCCTCCTGTCGAATCTCGCAACACCAACTTAGTGCCTACATCAACTTGGTTATTGCCATAAACTATTCCTTGAACTTTAACCTTAATTCCTATGGAGTCGGGATTTCCATTTTGTAAATTAGTTTTGGCTATTTTCCCGATAGGATAAAATGGTGGTATTGGAATAAAACCCGTTTCGAATATTGGATTGGAAACAATGGTGTCTATAGGACGAACCATATATGCCATAAAGTAATAGGTCATATTTCTTTCCAAACCGGTTATTATAGTATGGTTTGAATCACCATTATAAACGCAGAAGGCATTGCTGTCAGCAAAAAACGCATCTCCGTTTCCGAATGCAATATGGTGTTTATAGTTCCACTTTAAATCTAATACAGTATCTACAATATTTATGGCAGATGCTTTTTTAGCAAATACTTTAGTGCTATATAGTTTTGGGTTCAATGTATCCGGGATATGCCAACTTAGTTTTCCATCAGTGAAACTTATGGCTTCAAATTTCAAATTACTTGGAGGTAATATGGTGGCTTTAAACGTTACATTGCTATCGTTAATTGGAGTAGAATAAATATAATCAAAATCGCGAACCACAAACGCGGTAAAATGATATTTCGTGTTGGGTTTAAGTCCGGTAATTACCACACTATCTTCGTCGCCTATATAACAAAACTTTGCCAAAGAGTCGTGGCTGTAGGTGCTGCTATTTCCTGCAAAATTGGTATTGTAAAACCAAAAGATTGGATTGGTATTATTAGCAGCAGTATTGATTTTATCTATTTCTTTTGCAAATACAAGCACACTCATTTTATCGGCTTGATAACTGCTGTCTTTTTTCCATCTAATTGCCATTCTGGTTGCAGCTAACGGTTTAGCTTCAAATTGATTCAACGGCAACACCGCCGTATTAATTTTCACTTTGGCAATAATGGATTGGTGGTAATAAGGACTTTTAATCTTCTTGTAATAATACTTTCCGTTTATCAGGATACTATCTTGGTTGCGTAAATTATAAGCCACATAATTGGTGCTGTCCATCCTGGAGGAATATTGACCTGTCATCACCATATTATAATCGCGAATAAAACCGATTGAAAAATTAGCCAACACATTTCCGTTTGCAGCGTCAATATGGAAATAATTCGAGTTCCAGGTTGTTCTCGGATAATATTTACCGCCATACCTAAAGTTGGTTGCTTCTGATCCCCCCGTAGCATCAGCATATAGCGTTAAACAAATTTCGTTTGGGTGGAATTGGTTTAGTTCATATATTCTACCGTTCTTAATTGTTTTGCCCCAATTCAATTGCCCGTTTATATTTAAAGAAGCAAGTACATCATAAAAACTACCGCTTACTTCACCAATCAATTGGTTATTTATGCGAAGGGTATCTTTGGTATAAAATGAGCAAAATACAGATTGGTCAAAGACTTTAATTTGTCCAAGATAATAGTTGTTTTTAAGAATGGTATGCCAGATAAGCGTATTTGTAGTTTCCGAGAATCCACCAAGGATCAAATCATATTTACTTTTATCGGCGGTGTCCTTTTGGTAGGTAATCTGATTAATTTGATAAGAAGGGGTAAATTTAGGGTCGAATCCATACAATAATATGGTCGAATCTAAAATATCGAATCGGTCGAATTGATTGGGCACTAAAAAAGTTCTGTTCAACGCTCCGGTTTTCGTATCGTATTTTAGTATGGTTGTGAATCCGGGTTTAAATATAGAGGTGTCAAATTGTGTTGAATCAAAATCGGTTACCGTATTATACATGGCATAGAAATATTTTTTATCCTTGCTCAACCTAAAGCCCGATTCTATATGCCTGATAGAACCACTATTGTATGCATCTCCGAAACTCGTAACATCTATTTTTGCCAATTGTGTAACGTTGCCATGCTTATCAATTGTTAACAGTCTTTTCCCTTTTTGGGTACTATTCAGGTCTTTTGCTAATTGCAATATCCCATTAATATATACATCTTGTTTTAAAGAAGTTATAAGCAATAAAACACTGTCTTGGTAATCAAAAACTTCTAATTCACCATAAGTATTTATTCTGGATATTGACATACTTAATGTCGTTGTAAAGTAAGAAACTAAGCTATCATTTTTGTCATGTATGGTTACAAGACTATGGTTGATATTGGTATCTGCTCCAATCGTAGGAATTATAAAGCCTGTTTTAGCTATTGAATAACCAAATCTATTGATAATATATTTGAAATTTTTAGTTGTAAAAATAGATTTAGGAAAACCATTGGAAGATCCATCACTACTATCCATTAATTCAATTAGTTTTAATACATCTTGGGCATTGGACCTTGTTGTTTGCAAAAAGCCAATTATTACAATAAATGATAATATTATTCGAGCGAACATACTTAAACGTATATGTAGCGGCGTTAATTTATTGGGTTAGAGACAATCTGCTGGTCTGCTGAAAGTAATAGTACAATTTCCAGTATTGAATGTTATGATAAAACAATTATTTTCATCTTGGCAAGATGGATAGGTGTGGTTACAACAACACCATTTATCGTTACTGGAGTTTAATGCTGACAAAGGGCATTGTATTAATTGTACATTTTGGTCGTCGCAGTTGTCGACGATCCTTAATGTAGGATCACTACAAGAGCAGGGAATGTTACCAAAACTATGATTTCCAACAATTGTACTATCCCACATACCGTACCAATTGTCTGAATAGGTATTTGAGGATTCACTTATTGATCCACAAGTTAAAGTTACTGTTAACGGACAATCAGAATAATTAATAATTGACCACGACTGACCATTAACAACAAATGGAAAGTAAAAGAATAGACAAATTAATAATTTGAATACTAAATTTTTCATAGTTGTAATAGATTAATGTTTGATGCAATACAAAACGCTACAAAATTTAGCTAATTATTTTAAAAATCCTAAAATATTATACCTCTATTAATCTCTTTAACTTCAACTAAAAAGAGAATTTAGTTTCTATTTTGTTGAAACATGCAATACTTTGTTGGTATGGAAATTTTAATCCAGTATTTTCGTTTTAATTCCAACCTCCTTTCCATACATTTACCAAGTATGATTTTATGTATGTTTAAAAAACGATTTGCCGTATATTTCACTTTGTTTCTTTTGTCGATATCGGTTAAGGCGCAATTGTCGTTCGACCCGATGCAGTTTAGTACCGACCTCGAGGCATATATCCAAAAATCAGGAAGCAAATCGGCCATCGATGCCGGTGCCGATTTTATCGGTTTCTATACCGCAAACCAAATTTCTCCTGCCCAAAAAACACAAGTTATAAAACTAACCAACCAATTGGTTGATCGAAAAATTGCAATCTCTGTACTTGAAAATTATTTGCGTGCCATGTCGGGATTGATTGAAAATAACCAAGTTTCTAAACTCGATAAATGGCATAAGGCTGCCGTACTTTCCTTTACCCAATCCAAAGATGATTTTGCCACCTTTGCCCAAATTTCAAAAAATGTTTTTCAAGACCATATTGTAGCCAAAGTAGGCGGCATGACATGGGTTACCGACAATGCAGAAGTGGATATGGATTTGAAAAGTGAAGACCCGGCATTTATGTTTAAAAACATGAATCTGTTTTGTTATACTTTGGGTGATACCATTCAAATTAAAAATACCGGAGGAAAATATTTTGCTGCCAATAACCAATGGGTTGGGAATGGAGGAACGTATTGGTGGACACGTGTTGGCCTTGATAGTGCAGCCATATATGCTGATTTACGCCGCTATACCATCGATTTTGCAACCGGAAATATCCGTGCCGATACGGCAATGCTGCATTATCCTGCTTTGTTTTCGGAAGCTATTGCAGGAGTTTTAATTGATCGTCCCATGGCTCAATCAGCAGGTAGTCGATCGATGTATCCGCAATTTCAATCGCATCGCACTAATTTTACCAACATACAATTTGGCAAAGCAAAACTAACCGGTTCATTTGGTTTAAAAGGTCGAGTCTTAGTTGGAAAAGGTGTCGATAGCGCTAAAGCAGAATTGTTATTTGCTTACCGAGGAAAACCCATATTTAAAATTCAAGCTAAAGAATTTATGGTAAGAGAGGGTAGGGTTGGTTCAAAAAAAGCTGCAATGGTAATGTACCTCGACAAAGATTCTATCTATCATCCACAAATAGAATTTACGTATCGTCTCACCGACGATTTCATGCATATTTATCGGAATGACGAAGGAATCAGTTCTGCACCATTTTACGATTCTTACCACAACATGGAATTTTATGTGGATCAGGTTACTTGGGATTTAACCAATCCGAAGGTGGATTTGGATATGGTAAACGATAACGAACCTGCCAAATTCGAATCCGTAAATTATTTCCGCGACCTGCGATACGAAAGGGTGCAAGGGATCTTGGATTATAATCCTTTACAACGTATTAAATTGTATTGTGACCGTCGTAATGTGAAAAGTTTTTCATTATACGATTATGCACCAAACTACAAATCCAATGTAAGTGATTTGCGTATTCAAATGATAGCCCTAAACGACAGAGGGTATATTGATTTTGATGTGGAGAAAGATTATGTGTATGTAAAAAGAAAATTATACGATTACGTAAATGCGCATTTTGGTAAAACGGATTATGATGCCATTGCGTTTTTTTCTATCATCAAAAGATATCCCAATGCATCCATTAGTTTAATCAATAACGATTTGCAGGTGCAAGGTGTTCCGAAGTTTCAGTTTAGCGATTCTCAAAACGTATATATTGTTCCAAAAGATCAAATATTAACGGTGAAGAAAAATCGCAACATGGATTTAGCCGGTCGCATTCGTGCAGGGAAAGTTGATTTTTATGGAAGTGGTTTTGCTTTTGATTACCATACTTTCCAGGTTCGGTTAAACAATGTCGATTCCATGAAATTCCATTATTACGATGATGCTACCGGCTCGGATATTCCAATAAAAAGTGTGTTGCAAAATGTTTTTGGTACGCTTGCAATCGATCATCCCGGAAACAAAAGTGGAAGAAAAGACATTCCCGGTTATCCCATTTTTAAATCGGACGTAGGATCAAAAGTATATTACGATAAACCAACTACACAATATGGTGTTTACGATAGAAATCGCTTTTATTTTGATGTCGATCCATTTACCATTGATAGTTTGAGCGATCTTGATTTCGAAACCTTATCACTTGATGGAACAATGATTTCGGGCGGCATCATGCCCGACTTACGTTACCATTTATATCTCCAACCCGACAGGTCGCTTGGTTTTAAAATTGAAAAATCGGAAGCCGGTTATCCATTATATGGAGAAAAAGGAAGAGGCTATGTTGCCTTGTCGTTAAGCGATGAAGGGTATTTTGGGAAAGGAGAATTGCGTTATTTGTCTTCTATGTCGGAATCGGAACAGTTTACCTTTTTACTTGATTCGATGAATGCCTTTTGTTCGTCTTTTAAAAACGACAGAACAGAAAAATATCCGGATGCGTTTGCCATGGGTGTTCATGAACATTGGGTTCCATATATGGATACGATGTACATAACCAATACTGCAGAAAAAATTCAAGTTTCCAATAACCGTGTTAAACTAGATGGAACATTGATGTTAACACCACAACGTTTGGCGGCAAAAGGGGTGAACCATATTCGGGATGCACAATTGGTTTCTACCAATTTTTGGATGAAGCCGGATGTAGTTTATGCGGATACAGCAAATTTCAGAATGATAAATTATATGGACTCCACCAAATTTGCATTTTATTCGGGCTCTGTTCAAGCTAATGTAGATTTGAATAACGCGACCGGAAAATTTGTATACAACGAAGAAGGAGTAAACTCGATGTTTAATTATAATCTGTATGCAGGTTCGTTTAAACAGTTTCAATGGATGATGGATAAACAAACCCTCGACTTTGATTCGCACCAGGAAAATGGGAAAGATGTTTCTTATTTATTATCGACCAGGGGTAGCCAGGATTCTTTAAAATTTGTTTCTGGCACCACCACTTTGCAACTGAAAGATTTTACCCTTACAGCAAAAAAGATTCCATACATCCCTATAGCAGATGCCTGGGTATATCCGGATAGTGGTAAGGTAATTATCAGGGCCGATGCCATCATGGATGAGTTGCAACGTGCAGAAGTTATTGCAGATACCGCCACTAAATACCATAAAATTGAGCAGGTACGGATGACCATCAATGGTAGGTTTAATATATATGCAACCGGTAAATACCAATACACCGATAGCCGAAAAAATATCCAGCGATTCTTCCTCGATGAAATCAAAGTAGATGAACAACATCGATTGTATGGCAAAACAAATATTCCGGATTCAGCTAACTTTTATGTTGGTAACCATATTTCATTTAAAGGAAATGCCATCTTAAGAAGTGTGCAAAAGAATTTGGAGTATGAAGGATTTTTCCTTGCTCGTCATGATTTGCCTTATCCTAAAACCGATTGGTTCAGAGCCTCTGCCATCATCAATCCTGATTCGGTTTACTTATCGGTGGATACCATGGGCACCAATACCAACCGACAGGTATTGATGACCGGATTAAATATTTCCAACGATTCAACACATATTTATCCCGCGTTTTTTAGCAGGAAGCGAAATGGTTCCGATCCCGAATTAATTAAATTAAGCGGAACACTGCAATACAATGAAGCTTTAGGAATTTATAAGCTAGGTCCGTACGACAAAGTTTTTGGTGCCGGTTTAAAAGGGAACTATATGGAGCTAAGTGCAGGCAAGAAAAATATTTATTATGAAGGCCGATTTAAACTTGGGTTTGAAGGAAGTGCATTTGATTTGCAAACTGCAGGAAATGGAATTTACTCCTATAAAGATACCACCTTCCGCATGAAGCTAATGGTGATGCTTAATTTCCCTTTTCCGAAATCAGCCATGCGCATTTTGTATGATACCTTGATAAACCAAAGTTCAAATGCCTCCAATGCCGATTTTGATGAGGCATTATTAACCAAAGGTTTCTCCGATTTGATGAAAAACGAAAAGGATGTATTCAAAGTATTGTCGGAACTACCTGATAAAACAATACCTGCAGTGGATGAATTGCAAAAATCGTTTTTGTTTAGTGCAGTATCTTTTAGGTGGAACCAGGCTACAAGATCTTTTGTTTCGGAAGGCGACTTGAGTTTAAATGCAGTTGATAACCTCAAAATTGAAAGAAAATATTATGGCAGAATCGAGATAACCAAAAAACGTTCCGGCGACGATTATACCATGTACCTGCAAACTCCCGAAGGTAGCTGGTATTTCTTTAAGTACCAGAGAGGCATGTTGTTTACTATAGGTTCCGACCCCTTGTATAATCAAAACATAAAAGATAATTTTGAAAAAGTTTCGAAACAACAGGAGAATTTTAGTTTGCGACCGGCAAATATTGGCGACCGCAACAAGTTTGTTAGAAACATGAAATTACAAAAATAGTGGAACCGAGTATTATGATTTTTTTATGTGCTTTACTTGCTTATTTAATAGGCTCCATACCTAGTGCTGTTTGGTATGGAAAAAAGTTTCATCAAATTGATGTTCGCGAGCATGGTAGCAAAAATGCAGGTGCTACAAACACCTTAAGGGTTTTAGGAAACAAAGCCGGAATTATCGTTTTGTTTTTTGATCTGTTAAAAGGGTTTATCGCAACCAACTTGGCATACCTGGCAGTATCAAATTCGGATACTCCAGAAACTTTGTTTCAATTTAAAATGTTTTTTGGCGTGATCGCAGTAATCGGACATGTATTCCCAGTTTTTGCCCAATTTAAAGGGGGCAAGGGAATTGCTACATTACTCGGATTAGCCATAGCATTGGATTATCAAATTGCTTTATTGTGTATTCTACTTTTTGTTTCCATTGTTTGGCTAACGCGTTATATTTCTGTAGGAAGCATGAGTGCAGGAATATTTGCAGCAGTTTTGTCGTTTTATTTTTATGAAGATAATCTCACAGCAAATATTTTCTTTTGTGCCATTGCCGTTATGGTGATTTATACCCATCGTGCCAATATCAGCAGGTTAATGGCAGGCAATGAAAACAAGTTCAGCTTTAAAAAGAAAGCAGTATAAAGTGAAGCATATGAGTAAGGAGTATTTAAAACAAGAAGAGCTGATTGAAGTATTGGATGATATCAATATTTCGTCGAAACTTATTTTATACAATGATGATGTGAATTCTTTTGACCATGTAATCGAATGTTTAATTCGTATTTGTGACCACGATGAATTGCAAGCCGAACAATCTGCAACCTTGGTTCATTACAAAGGAAAGGCAATAGTAAAATCAGGCGACAGAGGCGAACTTGCAGCCATGTGCCAGGCTTTATGCGATGAAGGATTGAGCGCGGTGATAGGAGAATGATGAGTTTTGAATGATGAATTATGAATGATGAATTATGGATTACGAATTACACATTGCGCGACGTCGAATTACCAATTACCAATTACCAATTACCAATTACCAATTACCAATTACCAATTACCAATTACCAATTACCCATCACCCATCACCCAATTAACTAACTACAAATAACAACCCCATGCTAACAAAAGTTGTACAAAATGCCGACGAAGCTATTCGAGATATAGAAGATGGAGCGGTAATATTATTAGGAGGATTTGGATTATGTGGAATCCCGGAGAATTGCATTACCGCATTAGTAAAGAAAGGACCAAAAAATTTAACCTGTATTTCTAACAATGCAGGAGTAGATGATTTTGGAATTGGACTGATGTTAAAAACGCGCCAAGTGAAGAAAATGGTTTCTTCCTACGTGGGTGAAAATGCAGAGTTTGAAAGGCAATTATTAAGCGGTGAATTAGAGGTGGAATTAATACCCCAAGGAACATTGGCAACGCGTTGCATGGCAGCCGGGTATGGAATGCCTGCAATTTATACGCCTGCAGGAGTTGGAACCGAGGTTGCCGATGGAAAAGAGCAAAGGGATTTTAATGGAAAAACCTATTTACTCGAATATGCTTTTGATGCCGACTTCGCGATTGTAAAAGCGTGGAAAGGGGATACACATGGCAATTTAATTTTCAGAGAAACAGCCCGTAACTTTAATCCTTTAATGGCTATGGCAGGAAAAATTACCATTGCAGAAGTTGAAGAATTATTACCTGCCGGCGAACTCGACCCGGATCAAATTCATACTCCGGGTATTTATGTGAAAAGGATATTTCAGGGAAATAATTACGAAAAAAGAATTGAGCAATTGACAACAAGAGTTAAGGCATAAATAAAAGTAAAATGTTAGACAAATACGGAATCGCTAAACGCATTGCAAAAGAATTGCAAGATGGTTATTATGTAAACCTTGGTATTGGAATTCCAACCCTGGTTGCCAATTATGTCCCGGATGGAATAGAAGTTATTCTACAATCAGAAAATGGCTTGCTTGGAATCGGTCCATTTCCTTACGCCGATGAAGTGGATGCGGATTTAATCAATGCCGGAAAGCAAACAGTAACTACTACAAAAGGAAGCAGCTTTTTTGACAGCGCTTTAAGTTTTGGGATGATACGTGGAGGTAGGGTAGACCTTACCGTTTTAGGTGCTATGGAAGTTGCAGATAATGGCGATATAGCCAATTGGAAAATTCCGGGTAAAATGGTAAAAGGAATGGGTGGTGCGATGGATCTGGTGGCAAGTGCAAAAAATATCATTGTTGCCATGCAGCATACCGATAAACATGGCAATTCCAAATTATTAAAGAAATGCAGTTTGCCCATAACCGGACTAAAATGCGTTAAAAAAGTGGTGACCGAATTAGGCGTTTTTGATATCGTACCCGAAGGTTTTCAATTGCTTGAAAGAGCTCCTGGAGTAAGTGTTGAACATATCAGAGAAAAAACCGAAGGCCGGTTGTTGGTTGTAGGAGAAATCCCGGAGATGGTTCTTTAGGTGCTTAGTGTTTTAGTACTAAGTGTTTAAGTGGGGAGGTGTTAAAGTGTTGAAGTTTTAGTGCTGTTTGATAATCTGCGAGTTTTTCGAATCCATGGAGTAAACTAAACTCAAAATGGAATTTCCTTATTGCCTCTTCAATAGCATTATAGCCCTGAAAGGGCGACATATCTAAGCATCCTGCGAAGCAGGATAATTAGTGTGGCATTTGCACATCATAGCCCTGCAGGGGCGACATATCTCTAAAACCACTAAAACGTAAAAATAGATATTTTAATTATTCCCAAAATCTTCGTGTCCTTCGCGTAAACCATAGCGTCCTTTACGGTTAAAAATCGGTGTCATTTGTGTCATCTGTGGCATATACAACTCCCGACACGATTAGTAAAGTGCCAATCATCCAATCATCCAATCATCCGAACATCAGGCTAAAATCATATTTTTTTTACCCTATATCTTGCTATTTTCGCACCCGTAATTCTCAACAATAAATCAATTTTAATATGACTAAAGTATCCGTAATAGGTGCAGGCGCAGTAGGCGCTACAACTGCAGATGTAATTGCTTATCGTGAATTGGCAGACGAATTAGTACTGCTAGATGTAAAAGAAGGTTTCGCCGAAGGTAAAGCCTTGGATATATACCAAACCACTTCTCTGCTTGGAATGAAAACCCGAATTACCGGTACCACCAACGATTACAGCAAAACTGCCGGATCAGATGTGGTGGTAATCACTTCAGGAATTCCCCGTAAACCTGGTATGACCCGTGAAGAATTGATTGGTACCAATGCCAATATCGTAAAATCAGTTGCTGAAAATGTGTTGAAACATTCTCCAAATGCAATTATCGTGGTTGTATCTAATCCTATGGATACCATGACTTACTTAGCATTGAAAGCAACCGGGTTACCTAAAAACCGTATTATTGGAATGGGTGGATTGTTGGATAGCGCACGTTTTAAAGGGTATTTAGGTTTGGCTCTTGGTCAACCAACCGCCGATATTCAAGGAACAGTAATTGGAGGTCACGGCGATACAACCATGATTCCATTAACCCGCTTAGCTACCTTAAATGGTGTTCCTGTTTCAACCAAATTATCTGCCGAGCAATTGAAAGAAATCAGTGATGCTACGATGGTTGGTGGTGCTACTTTAACTAAATTATTAGGTACTTCTGCTTGGTATGCACCGGGCGCTGCAAGTGCATTTTTAGTTGAGAGCATTGTGCGCGACCAAAAACGTGTAATGCCTTGTTGTGTATATCTTGATGGCGAATACGGACAAAAAGATATTTGTTTGGGTGTACCTGTAACTGTTGGTAAAAACGGTTGGGAAAACATTATCGATTATAAATTACAATCGGATGAAGCTGATTTGTTTTCGAAGAGTGCAGATGCAGTAAGAACCATGAACAATGTTCTGAAAGAAATTGGTGCATTATAAGAATTCGTATACAAATTGAATATAACAAAGACGTTTCTATTGGAACGTCTTTGTTGTTTATAAATAAACAGAAGTGAAACATACCATTAAACTCGAAGTCATCGAACTGGAAGAAGGGAATTATCATCTATTTGTAAACCTTACTATTCAAGGTTTTGCATGCAGACTACTTCTTGATACCGGAGCAAGTAAAACTGTTTTCGATAAAAAGAAGGTGAAAGTATTTTCAGGTTCTAAGAAGGCAAAGATTCATCACAGCAAATCGGTTGGGCTGGGAACCAAAGAAATGGAAACCGGAATAATCAAGTTAAAGAAACTTGTTATGGGATCTTTAGTAATAAAAAAGCTAGAAGTAGCTGTTTTACCGCTCGGTCATATTAATGAAGCATACAGCCATGTTAAAGTAAAAGAGATCGATGGCGTTTTAGGTAGTGATTTCCTCATGCAATACAATGCAGTAATCAACTATAAAAAGAAACGGTTGATTTTGGAATCGTAGCCAACTCTTAAACATTTTAGATACAAATGGTCCTTCGATGAGTTTCATCATCATCAAATGTCATTGATAACATAAATATAGAATCCCAACGGGATTCAATCTTAATAACACCACATGCAATGTGGTGTACAAAGGCTAACTAAGCTTATACATACAACCGCAACGCGGTTGAACGAGTTAGTATTTCGGAGTTGATTTGATAAGGCTGCAGATAAACAAGAAGTGTTTTGAATCTTTGTTTCATCCGAATTAATAATCCCAACAATATGATGAGCAATTCTGTTTCGCTTTGATTTTGAAATTTACCTAATTGATCTTATCCATATTCTTCAGAAATTCTTCTAATTGTAAAATATCCTGAATTAATACTTCCCTTGCCTTACTTCCTTTAAATGGTCCAACTATTCCGGCACGCTCCAATTGATCAATTAACCTACCCGCACGATTGTATCCGAGGTTTAATCTTCTTTGCAATAATGAAGTTGAACCTTGTTGGTGTTGAACAATAATCGAAGCAGCTTCTTCAAACAAAGAATCCCGTTCTCTTGGATCGAATTCATCGCCACCGCCTTCATCTCCCTCCATTTTAACTTCAGGTAATAAATATGGTTCTTTGCCTTTCTGGTTGCCGATAAAATTTGCTATCCTGTCTACTTCCGGAGTATCAACAAATGCGCATTGCAAACGTACCATATCATTTCCAACGGTATACAACATATCGCCTTTGCCAATTAACTGATCGGCGCCATTCGCATCTAAAATGGTTCTCGAATCTGTTTTTTGAGAAACCCTAAAGGCAACCCTTGCAGGGAAATTTGCTTTGATCATTCCCGTAATAACATTAACCGACGGACGTTGTGTAGCCAGTATCATATGTATTCCAACAGCCCTTGCCAATTGTGCTATGCGGGCAATTGGATGTTCCACTTCTTTTCCGGCTGTCATCATCAAATCGGCAACTTCATCTATAACTACAACGATAAAAGGAAGAAATCGATGTGGTATTTTATCCGACGGAACCAATTTTCTATGAATGAATTTTGCATTGTATTCTTTCAGGTTTCTTACTTGTGCATCTTTTAATAAGTCATACCGATTATCCATTTCCACACATAGCGAATTCAATGTATTTACAACCAATTTTGTATCTGTAATAATGGCATCGGCATCTCCCGGTATTTTGGCTAGAAAATGTCGCTCAATCGTTTTGTAAATACTAAGCTCTACTTTTTTCGGATCAACCAATACAAACTTAATTTGTGAAGGATGTTTTTTATACAACAACGAAATCAAAATAGCATTTAACCCAACCGATTTACCTTGTCCTGTAGCCCCAGCCATAAGCAAATGCGGCATTTTTGCCAAATCAGCTACAAATACCTCATTCTGTATATTCTTCCCAAATGCAACCGGTAAATCCATTTCGGCATTCTGAAATTTAGCGCTTGCTAAAACAGACTTCATCGCTACCATTGCCGGTTTTTCATTTGGAACTTCGATACCAATTGTTCCTCTTCCCGGAATGGGTGCAATAATACGAATACCAAGGGCTGCCAAACTTAATGCAATATCATCCTCCAGATTTTTTATTTTGGCTATCCTTACGCCATCTTGTGGTACAATTTCATATAAAGTAACGGTGGGACCAATGGTTGCAGAAATCTTTTTTATTCCAATATTGTAATTCTTTAAAGTTTCTACGATCATATTGGTTTTAGCAGTCAATTCTTCATTATCAACCCGCCCTTTATCATCCCCATAATCGTTTAATAAATCAAGGGATGGAAATTCATAATTGCTATAATCAAGGGTTGGGTCATATTCTGAATCCAAACTACCATAAGCAGGTTTGTCCGAATTTTCAACCACTTCTTCTTCCGGTGTTTCCTGCACTTCTAAAACCAGACCGCTATCTGTTGTAAGTGCCGAAGCCACGGTTGATGCCGCAACTGCTACGATTGGAATGATGGGTATGGAATTATCTTCTTCCGGTTCAGCAGGAGCTTCCGGATCAACAGTTAATTCAGGTACCGCAACGATTGGTTCTTCTTTTATCTCAAATTCTTCCGGTGATGCCTCTTTTAAAACAAAGGCATTAGGGTCCAATGGAATGGTCTCTTCTATTGGAATTTCATCGGATAAATGAACGGGAGGAATTTGCAATTCTTCAATAGTTTTTTCTTCCTCGGTCTCTGCTTCTTTGATGGAAGGGTCGTAAAACTTGATATTAAAAACGGCTACCAAAAATACAAGCACATAGGTAATTATCAATAATGCTGAGCCAATACTGCCTACCAATCCTTTAAGATATAAATACCCAAAATGTCCAAACGTTCCCCCAAGAATTTGCCAACTTTCCTGAAAAATCATTCCCATCGCTAAGGAAAACCAAATGATACCAAAAAAGGAGTATTTTATTGTTTTTACAACCGGAATAGGTTCCGTGCCGGTAAGCATTTTAATGCCTATGCTGCCCATAATCAAACTGAATAATACCGAAGCAAGTCCAAATCCTTTGTAAGCCACCGAATACCCAACCCAAGCGCCTACTTTTCCTAACATATTTTCTGCGGCATCCGGATCTGTTTTTAAAAACATATCCCAACCCAAGTTCAGCGCCAGACTTTGATCTTCATCCCAGGTAGTTAAAAAAGATACAATGGCAACCAAGGAATAAAGCGACAGAAGAATGAACAACAATCCGATTGATTTATGTAACCGTTCATCAAACAAAAATGCAAGTTTCCCTTTCCGGGGGGTAAGATTTTCTTCCTTTTCCTCTTTAAAATCCGGAATCGTTATTTGACCTTGATCTTCGTCGGTAACGGTGCTGATTGTATTTCCTTTTCTCTTTTTCATCAGAATAATGACAAAATTATGTTTACAGCCATAGCAGTGTGCAATAGTTTCCCACCAATACACAACCGCATATTCACAGTGCTTTGTTTTATTGACGGATAATGCACTATTTTCGCAACAAATTAAATAATTATGTCCAACCCGGATTATTTCACCATTGTTCTCGAATTAATAAAATATTTTATTCCTGCCATTATCGTGTTTATGGTGGTGTACTTTTTACTCAAGAACTTTTTCGACAACGAATCGCAGAAACGCCAATTGGAAATTAAAATAGAAACCAACAAAGTTATTACTCCTTTAAAGTTACAAGCCTACGAACGATTGGTGATTTTGATGGAAAGAATGACACCGAATAATTTAATTTTCAGGGTTAACAAACCTGGTATTTCGGCGTCGCAATTAAAACTCGACTTGATCGAAGAAATACACAATGAATTTAACCACAATGTTTCACAGCAGATTTACGTTTCGCCACAAGCATGGCAAATTGTAAGAATTGCAAAAGAGGAAATGGTGAATATTATCAATACGGCCTATACACATTTAGGTCCGAATGCAGTAGGACTAGATCTTAGCAAAGGAATTTTTGAAACGATGATTCAAATGGAAAACATTCCAACTTACAAAGCATTGGAGTTTTTAAGAAAAGAATTTCACTTGATTTTTGATTAAACACCCTCCCTAACCCCTAACCCCTAATCCCTAACCCCTAACCCCTAATCCCTAACCCCTATTTTTTAACCGCAAAGAAGCGCAAAGGTTTTTCGCAGAGTGCGCAAAGGTTTTCAACCACCAAGTAACCATGGACTTTCGACTGATTGCTGATCGCTTTTTCAGCCACAGATTTCACAGATTACACAGAACATTACTTTCGTTTGGCATAAAGCCAAAATTTGTTATTGTTACTAATGACAAATGACCACTGACCAATGACCAATGACCGCTGACCGCTTTTTCAGCCACAGATTTACACAGATTACACAGAACATTACCTTCGTTTGGCATAAAGCCAAAACAGGTCGCTGATACCAAGCACTCTGCACCAAGCACAATGCACCATTACTAACTGACCAATGCCTACTGCCTACTGACCACTCTTTTAACTACAGCCAATTAACCGCAAAGCGCGCAAAGGTTTTTCGCAGAGTGCGCAAAGGTTTTCAACCAAGTAACCATGGACTTTCGACTGATTGCTGATCGCTGACCACTTTTTTTAGCCACAGATTTTCACAGATTACACAGAACATTACTTTCGTTTGGCATAAAGCCAAAACAGGTCGCTGTTACCAAGCACTCTGCACCAAGCACAATGCACCATTACTAACTGACCAATGCCTACTGACTACTGACCACTCTTTTAACTACAGCCAATTAACCGCAAAGACGCGCAAAGTTTTTTCGTAAAGAGCGCCAAGGATTTTACCATACCAAGCACTATGCACCAAGCACCCTCTCTCTAGGTAATGACCACTGAACATCCCTGAATAAGGTTGACCGGTTTAAACTAAGACTTCATCATCAAAAATAGTAATATTAGGGATAGAATTGAATTGATTATTTAACCATTTGTTTTCAAAGTCTACTGGACTAAGTTTTCCAAGATTATTATGTGGTCGAATATTGTTGTAATGAGTTACTGCATTCTTTACGCACTTCTTAATCTGACATAGGTTTTTCGGTTTCCAATAATCTAAATATTCTTCTTTGATAGTTCTGTTAATTCGTTCAGCATATGCGTTATCTTGTGCTTTAAGTGCCATACTTAATTGACAATTATTATCCTTCAATACATTCACATAGTCTCCATATTCATATTGACTTCCTCTATCTGAATGATGAATAATCGGAGCTTTATTGTGCACCAATGCTCCCTTTAAAGCCTTCATATTTGCAGTTGCCCGCATATTATCAGAGACTTGATAACCTACGATTTTCTTAGTATAAACATCTATGATGAATACCGCATAGCAGAAGTGATCTCCAGCATCAATGTATGTTATGTCGGATTGCCAAATCATGGAAGGGGCATTAATCCTCATCCCTTTGATTAGGTTTGGATAGTGTTTATTGCCTGAATAAGTTGTCCTTCTAAAATTCCGCTTCTTCTTGATTCTAAAACCTAAATCCATCAGAAGTTCTATAAATCGATCCCTTCCAATAAATTCTGGCTTTAGTGTGTAATACATCTTTTCAACCCCACAACCAGGGTGTTCTTGCCTTAACTCCTCAGCTTCCATTACAAGCGCTTTTGTAGCCTTATTAAAAGCTAATTGTCGCATGGCATATTGATTAACAGCTTGTTTGCTTATTCCAACTTCTTTGTAAAGCTGATTCATCGAATAAGTTACTTTTTCTTGGTTCTGCCGGAACCAGTTGATTGTGGGGTGTTGAAGTTTTTTTTGATATCTATTTTTAGATCATCTTTAGCAATCTCAATCATCTTTTCCAAAAAATCTATCTTGATTTGCTTCTGACCAACCATTTGTTCGAGCTCCTTTATCCTTTGCTCAAGTTGCTTTAGCTTATCCATACTACTTGTTTTAAATTCTATGACTCGATACCCCCTTTCATTAAAAGTAGAGTATTTATAAATCCAATTGTAAATGCTCGCATCTGAGACCCCATAAAGTCGCTCGAGTTGATGAACACTGAATTTGCCTCCTTCAAACAAGGATACTAATTCCTTTTTAAATTCCTCTGAATAATGTCGTTGCTTCTGAATTTGTTTTAAATTTGCTTTCATATAAATTGACTTTTATGGTCAACCTATACCAGGGACATACACACTGACTAATGCCTACTGACCACTGACTAATGCCTACTGACCAAAATCTACTTCAGCAAGAAACTTCCCGAAGCAATACGCATTCCTTCACAAAAAATATCCAGTTTATAATCTCCCTTTTCAAAAGGGGTACCTCTTTTCCAATACACGTTTACATCCTGTCCGGATTGCTGAAATTCGATTTGTTTTTTTGTTGTGTAACGTGCTTCCTCTCCTTCAAAAGTAAAGGTGCCCGACCCTGCATCTTCATTGTATAAGGTACTTCCTTCAGGTCCTACAACTTTTAAATAAATTTCCTTTGTACCCGGTTCTGCTACATAATTAGGATCAATATTAAATGTTACCTTTAATTGTTCCATTTGGCTGGTTTTTAAGGTTTCTTTTTCTTTGCCATTGCTCCTGATTTTAACACCGGTAATTACCAAATTTTTAGTTACCAATTTCGCTCCAATTGCTACCTTGTTTTCCAGTTTGATTTTTTCCATAACCAGATCTTCATTCTTTCGTTTCTCCTTATCGATGGTGGTTTTTAGACCTTTATTTTCCCGGTTAAGATAATTGATATGGTTTGAAAGCGAATCAATTTGGGTCATTGATTTACGTTTGTAATAACGCAATTGATCCAATTCATCGATCATCATTTCGAGTTGTTCCTTGCTTACTTTATTTTGACTGACCAATACACTTATTCGTTGTGCATACTCATGTAATGAATCGCTTTTTTCTTTTAAATAAGCGTCTAATTGTGCGTTTTTCCCTTTGTAATTTTCTAATTCAAGGTTGGTTTCTATTAATATTTTATCCAAAGCACTTCTAACCGAATCTGTTGCAAACAAGGTTTCTTCTGTTTGAACCAGTTTTTTATCGGTGGTAAAATAATTATAAACAAATATTCCGTTACTGGTAAGTAAAATAAGAATGATAATGATATAATATATGGTTCCGGAACGTCTATCTTTTGTCTGATTCATTTCATGGCAAAAATAGCTTTTCGCCGCATTTAGCAAATACTTTAATTCCACAACGCTTTCCCAAGAAGCTTTTTTTTATAGTTTTGTTCAAAATATTGGATTTTGGAAGTAACTGAGTTAGCATTACCGGGCGTTTATTTAATTAAGCCCAACCTTTTCACCGATAACAGAGGTTATTTTTTTGAACCATATAACCAGCAACGCTTTATCGCAGCAGGTTTGCAGGCGCAGTTTGTGCAGGATAACCAATCGATGTCGCACATGCATGCTGTAAGGGGTTTGCATTTTCAATACCCTCCTTTCGAGCAAGGTAAATTGGTATCTGTTATTACCGGTGCTGTGTTGGATATCATTGTGGATATCCGAAAAAATTCCCCGTTTTATGGTAAATCTCTTGCCTTGGAAATTAATGCCACCAATAAATGGTCAATCTGGATTCCGCCGGGTTTTGCCCATGGTTTTTCAACCCTTGAGGACAATACCATTTTTCAGTATAAGTGCACCAATTATTACAATAAGAATGCGGAAGGAGGAATTCTATGGAATGACCCCGACTTGCAAATTGATTGGAAAATAGACCAACCAATTGTTTCTCCTAAGGATGCCGCATTACCAGCTTTTACCAAACTTAACAGCCCTTTTTAATATGACCGACGACAAATTACCTGAATTGTTAAAAGCTTTAGAGCACAAGTACCATAAAACCGGACAGGATATGAAAGCATACCTCGAGGGATTATTGCATGCTAATTATACCAATTATTGGGATTATGTTGGCGTAGATACTTTGCTAACCTTGCAAAAGCCGAAAACGGATATTCCGGATGAAATGATATTTATTGTTTACCATCAGATTACCGAATTGTATTTTAAACTTACCCTGCATGAAATAAATCAGTTATCCAATTTAGAAAACCCGCTTGATGTGCATGTTTTTACAACCCGACTGAAACGGATGAATGCTTATTTTAGAAATTTAACGCACTCATTCGAAATCATGGTGGATGGAATGGATAAAAATGAGTTCCTGAAATTTAGAATGAGTTTATTACCGGCCAGTGGTTTTCAATCGGCACAATATCGTATGATTGAATTGAGTTCAACAGATCTAATTAACCTGGTAGATAAATCCGTAAGTCCGGGCTTGCAAGAAACAGATGCAACTGAAATATTATTTGATGCTATATACTGGAAAGCAGGGGCTACCGAATTGGCTACCGGCAAAAAAACGTTAACATTAACGCAATTTGAAGATAAGTATTCCAAAGAATTTATTGACTTGGCAAAAGAGTATTCAACCAAAAACCTATGGCGATTGTATCAATCGCTTTCTGAACAGGAAAGAAAAGATGCGGGATTGATAAAAGAGCTTAAAACATTTGATACCTACGTTAATGTAAAGTGGCCTTTGATGCATTATAAATCGGCTGTTCGATACCTTCAGAACGACCCTGAATCCATTGCGGCAACAGGAGGAACAAACTGGCAAAAATATTTACCTCCTCGTTTTCAGAAACGTATTTTCTTTGCTGGTTTGTGGAGTGAAAAAGAAATAGAAGAATGGGGTAAGCTTGGCATTATTGATTAAGCATCCAAATATAAGGCAGCAACCAAAAGGTCATCCGGAGTGGTGATTTTAATGTTTTTCGAACTTCCCTCCACCAAACGAATCGGAATTCCCGCTTCTTCCGCAACGCCGGCATCATCGGTGAAATTTTCATGTGTTGCCTGGTTATATGCTTCCTTTATTAAAGAAACTTTAAACGTTTGGGGTGTCTGTATCAAATAGTAATTCTTCCGATTTACATTACGGGTTTCACCGGTTAATGTTTGTTCGCGAATCGAATCGGTTAAAGCAATTGCTGCTACAGCCGAACCATATTGTTGTGCTTCTACAAAAGTTTTCTTTATTAAAGCCTCTGATACCAAAGGTCTTGCTCCATCATGGATAGCTACGATTCCTTCCGAATCAACAACACCCAAACCATTTCTTACTGAATGAAACCTACTTGGTCCTCCAACAACAATTTTATGTGGTACAGAAAAAGCAAATTTATCGCAGAGTGCATGCCATTCCTTAATTTGATTTTCCGGTAATACCAGTACAATTTGTATTTCAGGCATACTTGCAAAAGCATTTATCGTATGCATCAATACCGGTAACCCTGATAACAGTAAAAATTGTTTGGGAATATCGGCACCCATTCGGCTACCGGTTCCTCCTGCTACAATTAATGCTGTTTTCTTCATTTGGTATAAATAAAAAGAGTTGGCGCAAAGGCCAACTCCTGTTTCTATCAATTGCCTTTTTATATAATCAACATGGCATCGCCATATGTCATAAAACGATACTTCTTCTTCATTGCTTCTTCATATGCTTCAACCAGAAAATCATATCCCGCAAATGCTGCGGTCATCATCATCAAGGTGGATTCCGGCATATGAAAATTGGTAACCATGGCGTTTGGTATGGAGAAATCATGGTGCGGAAAAATAAATTTATCTGTCCAACCACTGCTTACATTTAACCTACCTGTCGACGATACGGATGATTCTAATCCCCGAACAACCGATGAACCAACCGCTACGATTCTGTTCTTTTCATTCAAAGCCTTGTTTACAATTAGTGCTGTATCGCCATTTATTTCATAAAATTCCGAATCCATTTTGTGCTTGGTAAGGTCTTCTACTTCAACCGGACGAAATGTGCCTAATCCATTGTGTAAAGTCAATTCAGTGAAATGAATCCCTTTAATTTCTAATCGCATCATTAACTCTTTGGTAAAGTGCAATCCGGCAGCAGGCGGCGAAACCGCACCTGTTTTGTGTGCAAAAATGGTTTGAAATCTTTCTTTATCCGTCTTTTCAACTGCACGATTCATATATCTAGGAATTGGCATTTCTCCCAAACGATCGATTACTTTCCATAATTCTTCGTCGGTACCATCAAATAAAAACCGAATGGTTCTGCCTCTTGATGTAGTATTGTCAACTACTTCCGCTACCAATGAATCATCGCCAAAATAAAGCTTGTTACCAACCCTTATTTTACGAGCAGGATCGACCAAAACATCCCACAATTTCATTTCTTTGTTCAGTTCGCGAAGTAGAAATACTTCAATTTTTGCGCCGGTTTTTTCCTTGCTTCCATATAAACGCGCCGGAAATACTTTGGTATTGTTTAATACAAATACATCTCCATCGTCAAAATAACTTAAAATGTCGCTGAATTTCTTATGCTCTATTTTCTGTTTAGCCCTGTCTAATACCATCATTTTGGCATCATGACGGATGTCGGTAGGATATTTGGCAATCAGATTTTCGCTGAAGTTAAATTTGAATTGTGATAATTTCATTGTAAGGTATTTATACTTTAGGCAATAGTTCTCCCAAAGTAGGTGTTTTAATTTTTTCGGACTGCAAAAGTAACCCTAAATACCTAAATTCCAATTTATTCATAATGGCTTGAAACACAAAAGGCTAACCTGTTTGGTTAGCCTTTTGACTTAAAATGGTTTAATTTTTTAGCGAATAGCAGTTTGGAAAGTAGGATTGTTCCAGAATGCCATAAACTCTACATCATCTTTGGCAAAGGTTCTTACTTCTGCGTTTTTCTCAACAGCCCTGGTTAAGTTGGTAGTTAAAATATCCTGGTTGTTTAATCGCGCACCGGCAATGGCTCTTAAATAAAAACACTGCCATGTTAACATATCCGGATTCATTTCGTCGATAGTGGTTTTGGCACCGTTTGCATCTCCGTTTAATAATTGTGCAAGTGCTACATTAAAATCTTTTTTGCCTGATTTGTTTAATTGGGTAGTTGCTTCAGCATAATTACCTTTTTTAATGGCTATAATACCCAAACCATAACTAGCATCGCCTCCTTTGGAAGCTCCGGTTTGGTATAGTTCAGATGCTTTGGCAAAATCTTTATTCATGCGTGCAAGGTTAGCCATATTAATAATTACCGTAGGATTTTCAGGAGATAAGGTATTTGCTTTGTCCAAATTTGCAGTTCCTTCAGCCATTTTACCTAACTCAAGTTGGATAGCGCCTAAGTCATTAAAACCTCTCCAGTCGTTTGGATAACGGGTGGTTAAGTTGGTATAAACCTTTTCACGGGCAACCGCATCAGTTAATACAACTGTTCCCAAATGCAACAATTCAACATCACTTAACAAGTCCAACTTTTCGGTATAGGTTAATAATTCAGCATCCGTTTTTAATGGCGTAGCACCTTGTACCACAAGTTCAGATCTTCTTAAGGTTGGCAGTAAAGTGTTTTTGGTAGCATTCCAGAATTTTGGTTGTTCATTTCTGATTTTTTCTTCCTTTTCTTCATCGCTGATACCTTTGTTGTTTATGATAGCCAATACAGCATCTTTATCCGGATGATTCGACGCTTGGATTGCTTTGGCATATCCTGCCCAATCTTCAGATAAGGTATAACCAACTTTAAAATTTTCGTCGTTTGCTTCGGTAAAGCCTAATTTCTTAAGCTCTTTTTTCATGTAATCGTATGTCGATTTCGAACGACCTTTTGCCAATTCGTCATTTCTTTCCAAAGCACCATCCGGTGAAGCATATGCATTCACCATTACTCCTTTAACTGTCCAATCTTTGCTAGCCTTTAATACTTTTTTTAATGAATCGAGTTGCTTTTTGTTTTCAAACAATCCTTTCATTTTAAATCCGGCATTGAATTTTGCTACATCAATCGGGAAATAAATGTTAACCATTTTACTACCGGTTGAAGCCATATAATCTGTTTTGTCGTATACCATACTTCCGGCACCCGAACTAACAAAATTTGCAGTTGTATTGGTACCTTCTGCTAAAACCATTGTGCCTTTAGCGGTTGGGATATCAACATATTTGCCTGATACCATATTGGCAAATGCAGGATATAAGGTCACCCGTTTCAGGGACTCGTTGTACGGAATTTTTTCTGTATAGGTTACTTTTCCACCGGTTGCCGAATTTAACTTCACATCTACGTCTGTGGTAACTTTCTCACCACCAATGGTCATTGATTTAAGTGGTATTTCGCCCGTAGCCGTTTTCAGATAAGGGTTGAATTGGATATTGGCAGTTGATCCGAAAGATTTTGCAGGTATATTGGCAACAATGGTAATCGATATAGAATCACCTCTAACTTCCAGAGGATTAGGAGTAACCGTATAGTTGTTCTTCAACATATCTGTTTTTACCCCACATGCCGAAAAAATGGTTAACCCGGAAAAAAGGAATACATAAAAATTATGCTTTTGAAATTTCATATTTAATATAGTTTTGCGGTGCAAGTATAGCATTTTTTAATTTAAATTTAATCGCAGACCTAATTTTATCAATTTGTACCTTATCAAAATCAAAGGAAAAGCGAGAATTCCGGACTATGCCCAAATTCGCGACAATAACTTCACGTTAATAGCGTATTTTCGAACCGATCGACCAGACAGAGCCTTGGAAAAATGCGGTCTACAAAGCAAACAAACATATATCTTGCAAATATTACAGGAAATGCCTTTTGGTAAAATGAAGGAAATTGAATTATAGAACATGGAAAGAGACTTGGTAATACAGCTAAAGGATGCAAGGGTTTTACAAGGCAATAGCCTGGTTTTGTCGGATGTGGATATTGAAATTAAAAGGGGTGAATTCTGGTATTTGATAGGAGAAACCGGAAGCGGAAAATCCAGTTTGTTGAAAACTTTATATGGAGCGTTGCCACTCGAAAATGGCCTTGGATTAATAGCAGATTTCGATTTAACCAAACTACACCTTCGTGATATCCCTGCCTTGCGTCGCAAATTGGGAATAGTATTCCAGGATTTTCAGTTGCTTACCGATCGCTCGGTTTACGAAAACCTTAAATTTGTATTGGATGCAACCGGTTGGAAATCAGAAGCGGATATAAAGACCCGAATTCGGGAAGTGCTGGATCAGGTTGGCTTACTTACCAAAGATTTCAAGTATCCACACGAATTGAGTGGAGGAGAACAACAACGTGTAGTAATTGCACGCGCCTTGTTAAACCATCCCGAAATAATACTTGCCGACGAACCAACCGGAAACCTAGATCCTAAGGTGAGTGATGATATTATGACTTTGCTGCATCATATCAGTAAAAACGGAACTGCGGTATTAATGGCAACCCACGATTACCGAATCATACAAAAATTTCCGGGTAAGATTTTAAAATGCGAGAAAGGCATTGTGGAAGAAACGTTTAGCGTGGCAGGTTTTTAGACAGCAATGGCAGAATTTTACTTTTGGCAAAACAATTGACAAACAAAACTAAACTTAACAAATAAATAATATGGACGGCAAAGAATTCAGAAAGTATGCAGTAAAGCATAAAGGAATCAGCAGCATTGCAGTAGATGCCTATATTGAAAGCTCTATTGAAGATATGACCAGAACGGTTATCGAGGAAAGACCAATGAATTTCAGAGAAATTGATGTGTTTTCAAGGTTAATGGCCGATCGCATTATTTTTCTAGGAATGCCTATCGACGATTATGTTGCGAATATCGTACAAGCTCAGTTATTGTTTTTAGATTCGATGGATGCCCGTAGGGATATTCAGATGTATATTAATTCGCCAGGCGGATCGGTTTATGCCGGATTAGGAATTTACGATACCATGCAATGGGTAAATCCGGATGTTGCAACTATCTGTACCGGATTGGCAGCCTCTATGGGAGCTGTTCTGCAATGTGCTGGTGCAAAAGGAAAACGTACCGCTTTACCGCATGCACGTATTATGATTCATCAACCACTTGGCGGGGCGCAAGGCCAAGCTTCAGATATTGAAATTACTGCTCGCGAAATTCAAAAACTCAAGAAAGAATTGTACGAAATTATTGCCATCCATTCGGGTCAAACTTTTGATAAAGTACAATTGGATAGCGATAGAGATTACTGGATGACTGCGGATGAAGCTAAAACCTATGGTATGATTGACGATGTATTAACTAAAAATAAGTTACCTGAAAAGAAATAATGGCCAAGACAGTTAAAGAAGAAGTATGTTCCTTTTGTGGGCAACCCAAATCGGAAAGGGAGTTTTTGATTTCGGGTGTTTCAGGGATGATATGCGACCAATGCATTGATCAGGCACATAAATTATTGCATGAAGATTTAAAAAAGGAAGCCTCCACTGCAATTGATTTCACCCTCTTAAAACCCAAACAAATAAAAGAACACCTGGATGAGTATGTTATCGGTCAAACCGATGCAAAAAGGGTGCTTGCAGTTGCTGTTTACAATCACTATAAACGATTGCACAACAAAGCTGTTGGGAATTCGGTTGAACTGGAGAAGTCGAATATTTTGATGGTAGGCGAGACCGGAACCGGAAAAACCTTACTGGCAAAAACCCTAGCTAAAGTATTGCGTGTGCCTTTTTGTATTGCAGATGCAACCGTATTAACCGAAGCAGGTTATGTAGGGGAGGATGTTGAATCTATTTTATCCCGGTTATTGCAAGCTGCCAATTACGATATCCCTTCTGCCGAAAAGGGAATTGTATACATCGATGAAATGGATAAAATTTCGCGTAAGAGTGATAATCCAAGTATAACAAGAGATGTAAGTGGGGAAGGAGTGCAGCAAGCATTATTAAAGTTGCTTGAAGGAACAGTTGCGAATGTTCCGCCGCAAGGTGGCCGTAAACATCCGGAGCAAAAGATGATACAGATAAATACCGAAAATATTTTATTTATCTGCGGTGGTGCATTTGATGGGTTGGATAAAATTATTGAACGCAGGTTACAAACCCAAGCTATTGGATTTAAAATACAGGACGACGATAAAATCAACCCATCCGATTTTCTAAAATTTGTTTCTCCTGCTGATTTGAAAAGTTATGGCTTGATACCTGAAATTATCGGACGAATTCCAATTCTTTCTTACCTCAATCCACTTGATAAAGCGGCTCTGAAAAGTATTTTAACAGAACCGAAAAACGCATTGATCAAACAATATGTTCAATTGTTTGAAATGGAAGGCGTTGAGCTGATTATGGAAGATGATATCCTTGATCTCATTGTAGATAAAGCATTCGAATTTAAGCTGGGAGCCCGCGGTTTACGTAGTATTTGCGAATCTATTCTACTGGATTATATGTATGAAATTCCTTCCGGTGATACAACCAAAGAATTAAGAATTACCCGTCAGTTTGCCCTCGAGAAAATTGAAATGCTCAAATTAAGAAGCCTCAAGGCAGCTTAAATTTAATTTAAAATGCTAGGTTATTTTCACGGTAAAATGCAAGTAATTTAACTTGCAATTCACTTTGAACTTCGGCATTGTGTTTTGGAGGAAAGCAATAACTTATTGCCAGTTTAATATTTCCACCGCTTAATTCATTTATCTGAATATGAAGCGCTGGATCTTGCAAAACATGGTTTACACTTTGTACACTGGCAGATAATTTCTGTTTGATTAATGCAACATCCGAATCGCCCGGAATGGATACATAAAAGGTTGAACGAATAAATTCCAGTTTGTTTTTGTTTACAATAGCACCATTTGAAACGGCACCATTTGGTAAAATTACCGTGCTGTTATCCGGTAAAATCAAAATGGTATTAAAAATCTGAATCTCATAAACCAATCCGGTAAAACCTGCGGCTGTGATGGTATCGTTAACTTTAAAGGGTTTGAAAATTAATATTAATACACCACCTGCAAAGTTGGCTAAACTACCTTGTAATGCTAGTCCTACCGCTAATCCGGCAGCACCTAAAATGGCAGCAAAAGAGGTGGTTTCAAAACCAACTTCTCCGGCAACCATAATTAATAAAATTATTTTTGTGCCAATGGAAAATAAGGTGCGAAAAAATGCCTGTAACGACGATTCTAATTGTCGCTTCTGCATTTGTTTAACAATAATTTGTTCAAATTTTCCAAGCAGCCACCAACCAATTAACAAGGTTAGTCCGGCACCAATTAAATTCGGTGCAAAACGCACGATGGCATCCATTGCATCATAGAAGTATTGATTCAGCTTCTCTTCGTTCATGTTATCCAATTTTATTAATTAAGTATGTGGTTAACTTAAATCTTTTTCAAGGATAGAATAGAAAAATCAGTGTCGGTTTTATGTATGGTATTGCTTAGTTTACCAAGTCCGGTTATCTCCATTTCAACAACATCTCCCGGTTGCAACCATTGTGGCACAAAGCTTTTGTCGTTCAGCAATCCGGTTCCGTTTAGTTCAAGAAAACATCCGGTTCCAACTGTTCCACTTCCAATTACATCGCCCGGTAATATATCTACCCCATATGCACAACGCTCTAAAATTTCAGCAAATGTCCAATCCATATCTCCTACATTTCCTTCGCTTACAATTTTACCATTTACCTTGCAGGTCATCTTCAGATTGTAGTTGTTTCCGGTATGATTTTTCTTTGCCGGAATTTTATATGATTCCAATTCATCCGGGGTTACAAAATAGGGTCCTATTACCGTCGAAAAATCTTTTCCTTTTGCAGGACCTAAATTTAAAAGCATTTCTTCCATCTGCAAGGTACGCGCGCTCATATCATTCATAATCATATACCCTGCGATATACTTATCTGCTTCAGCCGCTCTGATATTTCTGCCTTTTTTACCAACAACAATGGCAACTTCCAATTCAAAATCCAGTTTGTTGAAATGATCCGGCATACACCAAATTTCGCCTGGACCTTGAATGGCATTATGGTTGGTGAAGTAAAAGATTGGGTATTGATCAAATTCAGGAATCATTGGAACGCCTCGGTTTCTTCTGGCAGATGCAACATGTTGACGAAAAGCATAACCGTCTCTACACGATGTAGGATTTGGAACAGGTGCATCGAGTATTACCTCTTTTAATGAAATAGCGGCAGGTTTCAATTTTTCTGATTGGATGTCGGCATTCACTTGCATGGCAACATCCATCACACTTTCTCCTCCTTCCAGGAAGGCTTTCATATTATCCGGAATTCTGCTATCCGCTGTATTTGCGGGATAAATATTCTCGTTGATAAGAATCCCGAGGGATTGTTTGTTGTCTTTTGTATAGGTAACTAATTTCATATATCGGTTCGTTATATTTTTGGAAAGTTGATTTTCTCCGGTACGATAAATACTTTATCGAACGTGAGGATTAATTTTTTATACATGCTATATGCTTCAAATCTGTTTCTGAAATCACCGACCCTAACTTTAAAATAAGGTTGCTGATAAATCAGGTAGGCCTCCGACTCAGGAAATAATTGGATAAATCGGGTGCGGGCTTCTTGTGCGCTTTTTCGTTCCGAACCAAAGTATATTTGTATCCGATACCCTTCTATACTATTCGATTCTTTATTGTTTGCAGTTTCTGCAGCAATAATCGAATCCAGCACAGGATCTGATTTAATAATTATATTTTGTTGTGCTTGCACAAAACCGGAAATAAAAACAAAAATTATTATACAGATAACTTTCATGTTTTTAATTTTGCGAATCCAAAATTAATTTTCCTGATGAGGTACCAATTCGGGTAGCACCTGCTTGAATTAATTCGTGTGCAAATGGATTGGTTTTGATACCACCGGCAGCTTTGATTTTAATTTTTGCAGGTAAATATTTTCGCAGCCAGGTTACATTTTCTACCGTAGCACCATGTAATGCATAACCGGTTGATGTTTTTACAAAGTCGCAATCAGAATCGACACACATGCGGCATACATGCTGCATTTCTGTTTCAGTTAACAAACTGCATTCGATGATTACTTTACATATTTTATTTTGTAAATGACATGCAGTAACCACCGCTTGTATATCATTTAAAACAGTAGCATGATCGCCTGATTTTAATGCCGCGATATTGATTACCATATCCATTTCGTCGGCACCCGAAATGATGGCTTTTTTGGTTTCTTCTACTTTGGCCGAAGTGGTGGAGTATCCAAAAGGAAAACCAACAACGGTGATGATTTTAACCGGACTTTTTTTGATGGTTTTTTTTGCAAGTTGCACAAAGTAAGGAGATACACAAACACCATAAAATTCGTTTTCCATTGCCTCCGTACACAAATTTATAATGTCTTGTTGGGTGGCATCAGGTTTTAAATTGGTACTTTCAATAAATCCTGCAAGCGAGATACTTTCCATTGTTTCCATCATCTTCCTTTTTATTTGTTACTCCGCATCTTTGCCATGGCAATTTTTATATTTTTTGCCGCTTCCGCAAGGACAAACATCATTTCGACCAATCTTAATCACTCCTTTTATTTGTTGCGGTTTTTGAATTTCTTGCGTATTTGCTGCCCTTGCGGCTGCCATCTGTGCTTCCGCGATATCATCTGTTCTGCTGGTTTTTAATTTTTCCTGACGTGGTTGACGAACAGGCGCTTCTTTAACTGCTGCAGCATTTTCGGCCGGAATAAATCCTTTAAACAACATACTAAGTGCATCTTTATTGATTCGGCTTAACATGCTTTTAAACAAATTGAACGACTCCAGTTTATAAATCAACAAAGGATCCTTCTGTTCGAAAACGGCATTTTGCGACGATTGTTTTAATTCATCCATCTCACGCAAATGTTCTTTCCATTCATCATCTATGATCCAAAGTGCAGCAAACTTTTCAAAAGTTTTGTATAATTCTTTTCCATGGGTTTCGTATGCCTTCTTTAAATTAACCGGAATTTGCATACCCCTTATTCCATCCGAAAATGGAACCCCAATCGTTTCTATTTGTTGCCCTTTGTTTTCATATAAATCTTTGATGATAGGATAGGAATCAATAGCAAGTGTTTCTAATTTATGCTTGTAATGCATAATGAGTTCGTCGAACAAAAAGTTAGCTGCTTCTTCCGGTTTTTTCTGGAAGAAATCTTTTTCATCCATCTTCGATTCAAATGCAAATAATCGGATGCACTCGAATTTAAATTCAGCATAGTTTTTTTGATCCTGGTATGTTTCTGTTAATTCATGGCATAAATCATACAACATGTTTTGAATATCCATCTCGAGTTTATCGCCATACAGTGCATTGCGTCGTTTCGAATAAATTACTTCACGTTGCGAATTCATTACATCATCATATTCCAATAATCTTTTACGGATACCAAAATTATTCTGCTCAACTTTCCGTTGTGCACGTTCAATATTTCTGGTGATTAAGGAATGCTCAATATTTTCGCCTTCTTTCATTCCCAACCTATCCATGATGGAAGCAATTCTTTCCGAACCAAATAAACGCATCAAATCATCTTCCAATGAAACATAGAATCGCGATGAACCGGGATCTCCTTGTCGTCCGGCACGACCTCTTAATTGTCTGTCAACCCTTCTCGATTCATGTCGTTCAGTACCGATAATGGCCAAACCTCCAGCTTCCTTTACTCCTTCTCCGAGTTTTATATCCGTTCCACGACCAGCCATATTGGTTGCAATGGTAACTGTACTTTTTTGACCGGCTTCTGCCACAATATCTGCCTCACGTTGGTGTTGTTTTGCGTTTAATACATTGTGACGGATTTTACGAATGGTTAACATTCTACTCAATAATTCAGAAACTTCCACCGATGTTGTACCAACCAAAACAGGTCTTCCTGATTCTGTTAGTTTTACAATTTCATCAATAACGGCATTGTATTTCTCGCGCTTTGTTTTATAAATTACATCGTTCTCGTCTTTTCTGGTTATCGAACGATTGGTTGGAATTACGATAACATCCAATTTGTAAATTTGCCAAAATTCGCCTGCTTCTGTTTCTGCAGTACCTGTCATACCGGCAAGTTTATGGTACATCCTGAAAAAGTTTTGTAAGGTAACCGTTGCATAAGTTTGTGTTGCAGCTTCTACTTTTACGTTTTCTTTCGCCTCTATCGCCTGGTGCAATCCATCCGAATACCGTCGTCCATCCAAAACACGTCCGGTTTGTTCATCAACAATTTTTACTTTCCCATCTGCGATTATATATTCAACATCTTTATCAAACATACAATATGCTTTGAGCAATTGATTTACTGCATGTATTCTTTCCGATTTCAAAGAGAATTCCAACATTAAATGGTCTTTCTTTTTGATTTTTTCCTCTTCCGATAATGTTGATTTTTCTATTTCTGCAATTTCACTTCCAACATCCGGTATGATAAAAAAATGCGCGTCTTCACCGGACGCCGTAATCAATTCAACCCCTTTTTCCGATAGTTCGATGCTGTTGTTTTTTTCGTCGATGGTAAAAAATAAATCGGCATCAACTTTATGCATTTCCTTTGATTGGTCCTGCATGTAAAAGTTTTCTGTTTTGTTTAATATCTGGCGCATACCTTGTTCGCCAAGAAATTTAATGATGGCATTGTTTTTCGGCAATCCGCGGTGTGCCTGTAATAATTTAAAACCACCATCTTTTTCGTTATTGGCAGCAATTAGTTTTTTTGCATCTGCCAACGCCGTATTAATAAACGTTTTCTGTGCATTTACCAGTTTTTCAATCCGGGGTTTTAACTGGTAAAATTGTTGGTCGTCTCCTTTGGGTACCGGACCGGAAATGATTAAAGGAGTACGGGCATCATCAATTAATACCGAATCCACTTCATCCACCATGGCAAAATGATGTTTGCGTTGCACCAATTCGGAGATATCCCTGCTCATGTTATCGCGCAAATAATCAAATCCAAATTCATTGTTTGTACCATACGTTAAATCTGCCATATAGGCATTCCTACGTTCGGGAGAATTGGATTGGTGGTAATCGATACAATCTACACGCAAACCATGAAATTCAAATAATGGCGCATTCCATTCACAATCGCGTCGGGCTAGGTAATCATTTACCGTTACAATATGTACTCCTTGTCCCGCAAGGGCATTAAGATAAGCTGGTAGGGTTGAAACCAATGTTTTTCCTTCACCGGTTGCCATTTCGGATATTTTACCTTGATGCAATACAATTCCACCGATTAACTGCACATCATAATGAATCATATTCCAGGTTACCATGCTACCGGCCGCTTCCCACGAATTGCTCCAAATTGCTTTGTCACCTTCTATTCTAACCGGTTTCTTTGGTTTTACCGATGCCGATAATTCTTTGTCGAAATCGGTTGCATTTACTGTTAATTCCTTGATTTCGGTGAATCGCCTGGCAGTTTCTTTTACAACGGCAAATGCTTCCGGTAATATTTCCATTAAAACCTCTTCCAGTAAAATATCCCGTTGCTTTTTAAGTGTATCCGATTCGGTAAACAGTTTCTCTTTTTCTTCCAATGTAATGGTTTCCGAGTCGGTTTTGCTTTTTATGGCATGTATTTCCTCATCAATATCTTTTAAATAAGTTTGAATTTGTGTTTTGAATGTGCTTGTCTTCTTACGCAGCTCGTCGTTTGAAAGGGCAGAGAGTTGTGCAAATGCGATGTTGATTTTTTCGACCAATGGCAGAATCGATTTTAAATCACGTTCCGATTTGCTTCCGAATATCTTAGTGAGAGAACTGAAAATAGTACCTAACATGTTTGTCTGATTGGGTTTATGTATTAAGGGCGGTAAAGATACATCTTTTGGATTTACATATATAAAGCCAAAACAATTAATGGGTCAATTTGACAGGATACTTTAGGTAGTAAAGTTTCTTCAAGGAAGATTGGTGAAACTGTGGATAAAATCAGATAATATTGATATGCAATGAAATGCAAAAGAATTCATGTCGATTAATTCTCAAAAAAATCTTTTTAAGAATTAATTAAGATTCTATATTTGAATCAACAGTTTAAATTGCCCATACCAAACCAAACTTTATATGAAATTTCGTTCCACTCTTGTGGCAATCCTGATAGGAATCGCCATACTGGCGTTTTCTTCAGGTTATTGGATTGCCAGAAAGAACGAAAAGAGATTCATTCCGGTTGAACAGGCAAAAGCGGTTATCCGAACCAACGGCATTAACTTATATCCCTATCTCAATCCCCTCACTGAATGTATACGCTCTAAAGGGTTACGTATGGAGGAATTGAAAACCTTTAAACCCAAAATAGAAAAGTACATTTTCGAATATTGTAAAACCCATAAAGGAGCTAAGGTGTCCTATTATTTCAGGGATTTAAACAATGGTATGTGGATCGGTTTGAATGAAAAAGAATTGTTCAGTCCGGCGAGTTTGATGAAAGTTCCAACTTTGGTTGCTGTTTTAAAAGAAGCCCAAACTAACCCGGCACTGTTGCAAAATAAGATTGAATATAAAGATGCTGATTTCGTAAATTTTGATGAAGAAGCGGGTTTTAAGAAAACAGACGGTCAATTTTATTCCATCGAAGAATTACTGGTACATTCGGTAGGTTATTCTGACAATGCTGCCACCCTTATGCTGATGAATGCAATCGGTATGGATAAAGTGATTAAAGTGGAAGACGATATGAATTTACATGTTGGGGTAAATTTTAACGACCAGACAAATTTTGTATCGGTTAAAAATTATGCAGGTGTATTTCGTATTCTCTATAATGGCGCTTACCTCAATGAAACCATGTCGGAAAAAGCAATCGAATTGTTGCTAAATTCGAAATACCAAGGAGGAATAAGGGCTGCTATTTCTTCAGAAATCGGAATCGCACATAAATACGGTGAGCGCGATATTCGATTTGAAAATGGGAAACGCATAACACAACAGTTACATCATTTTGGCATTGTATACCACCCAGAAAAACCATTCGTGATTGGCATCATGACCAAAGGAGAAAACAGCAAAGAAGAAAAAGAAAAAATTATTACAGATCTGGCCCGCATTACATACGAAGAAGTAAATAGTCAGATAGGCAAAATTAAACCGGAACGAAACCGAAAATATTTACAGAATATGTAAGTTCTTCCCGGTTTGTAATTTTTCCATTTTACTCCTATCAACTAGGTCCCCTAACCCCTGTCCCCTAATCCCTAACCCCTCACCCCTCAGCGTTTGTCTTTTCAACTTTTAAGTTGTACATTGCATATACCAAACCAAACCATGTCATGCAATTCAAACCAAAACTGTTGCTTATTGCGGCAGGTATTGTGCTTATAGCATTCGCGTCAGGATACTATGCACCACAATTCATGCAATCGAAAAATCTGACGCGCAAGCCAAGCAACTCAGATACTGCAACAAATCTTAATTTCGATTTTCCTCATCTAAATCCTTTAACAGAATGCATGCGTAATAAAGGAATGCGTATGGATGAGTTAAAATCATTCAAAAGAAAAATTGAAGATTATATTTATCTTGTTTTTAAAGAGAATCCCGGTTTAAAAATATCTTATTATTTCAGGGATCTCAACAATGGTATGTGGCTGGGTTTCGGAGAGAAGGAAGTGTATAGTCCGGCAAGTTTAATGAAGGTACCATGTTTAATTGCCATCCTCAAAGAAGCACAGAAACATCCCGAATTATTATCTTCCAGAATTAAGTTCGACCAGAAAAAATTTATCTATTACAACGAAGAGGCAGGAATTAAGAAAGTGGATGGACAATCTTACACCATTGATGAATTATTGGCGCAGAGTATTGGTTATTCTGATAATGCTGCAACGTCTATGTTATTAGATTTTATCGGTCCTAAAAAAATCACCATAGTCGAAGATGATTTAAATTTGCATATAGAAGATTATTTTACTCCTTTTACGGATTTTGTTTCGGTAAAAAATTATGCAGGAATTTTTAGGATTTTATACAATGCATCTTACCTTAACGAAGCAATGTCGCAACGAGCTTTAGAAATTTTGATGACATCAAGATTTGAAAGTGGGATTTTAGCTGCGATTCCAAAAGATATTAAACTGGCACATAAATATGGCGACCGGGATATTGAGGATGGAACTGGTAAGAGAAAGACGATACAACTGCACGAGTTTGGAATTGTTTACTACCCCGGTAAACCCTATTTACTTGGAATCATGATAAAGGGGGATAATTCTAAAGAAGCAAAAGAAAAAATATTGCAAAAGTTGTCGGGAATTACTTTCGAGGAAGTGAAACATCAAATGGAATCCAACGAACCGAAAAAGAATAATTCGTTATTAAAAGAACTTTAATAACAAGTTAACTGCGTAAATTTTCAATTTGTAAAGCCACTTCAAAATCGTGGTTTCTTACCAGTGAAATTACTTCCTGTAAATCATCAATTTTTTTTCCGGTAACCCTAACTTGATCATCATGTATGGCTGCTTGTACTTTTATTTTACTGTCTTTAATAAATTGAACCAATTTTTTTGCAGTCTCTTTGTCAATTCCTTCTTTAATTGGTAAATCTAATAATATCATTTTTCCACTCGGGCGCGGCTCCTTACTTAAATCCAGTGACCGAACATCCAGTTGTTGTTTGCTGAATTTGGATAGGATAATATCCACCATGGATTGAATAGCCATTTCTTGCTTTGCTTCCAGTTTAACCAGTTTTGCTTTTTTATCCAATTCAATGGTGCAATCTTCTCCTTTCAAATCATACCGGTTGATTAATTCTTTGGAAGCAATGTTAATCGCATTGTCTATTTTTTGTAAATCTATTTTGTTAACGATATCAAAACTTGGCATGTATCTAAATTTAGAATTTTTTAATAAAATTTACCTTTATCTTTGGTTTTCAAATGAACACAAATAATTTTAAAGTATCCATAATAGTTTGGTTATGTATAAGCACTTTAATCTTTTCTGCTTGTGAAGACGAAAAGGATGAAGTTCCGGTGGTTGAAACAAAATCCGGAATAACTTTCTCCTCGGCGGGATCATTGTCTATGCAATTCAACCATTATTTTAAGTCGGAGGCATTTTCGTTTTCGCCGGTAAAATACGTAACCTTAGCAAACGACACCATCCGAATTACCGATTTAATCTATTTTGTTAGTAATGTTACTTTAACCAAATCGGATGGCTCAACATGGAATACCAATAATTTTCATTTACTAGATGCAAGCAACAGCCAGCCTGTAGAATTAAACAATATACCTGCGGGCAATTACACATCCATTTCCTTTTTGTTGGGAGTCGATTCATTGAATAACCATACACTTAATCATTCGGAGCCTGCATTGGATCCTGCAACCGGTATGTCGTGGGGTTGGAACACTGGATATATCTTTTATAGGATGAAAGGGTATTATAGTAGTTTAAACAAGGGATTTTCCTACGACCTTGGTGGAGACCAGAATTTAATAAAAATAAGTTTTAATTTAAACGACTATAAACTCAGCAAAAATCAGGTAAAAATTACGGTTAAGACGGATGTGAATGAGTTTTTTGAAAACCCCAATACCTATAACCTGAAAACACAATTAACCGAAATTCATACTCCGGATAAACTGGAAATTTCTTTGCTGATGTCCAACATAAGTCAAGGAATGTTTAACCTAAGCAATGTGGAATGAAATTTAGCATGGTAAATACAAAAAGTGCATTAATTGTAGCCTGGTTATTTTTCTTGATGTTTGCGTTCAACAGTTGTGAGAAAGAGGAGAAGGTTCAAGGCAATACCAATACCACAACCGGAAACCCGACAGATACAAATTACAAACCAACACCCTATATATTCGAATTACCTTTAGGTTGGTCGATGCCTCCTATACCTGCCGACAATCCATTAACCGTGGAGGGAATAGCGTTGGGAAGAAAGTTGTTCTATGATCCTATATTATCGGCAGACTTATCGCAATCCTGCGCTTCTTGCCATAACCAACAATTTGGATTTACCGACAATGGAAAAAGATTCAGCACTGGAATCGATCAAATTGCAGGTACCCGTCAATCCATGCCAATTTTTAACCTGGCATGGGCCGAAAGATTCACTCCTTCCATGGGAAGTCGCTCTTTAAGATTCTTTTGGGATGGAGGTGCAACAAATCTCGAATCCCAGGTGATAGGTCCGATTACAAACCCTATTGAAATGCACGATTCGCTTCCTAATGTGTTGTCTAAACTACAAGCACATGCTACGTATCCCGAATTGTTTCGAAAGGCATTTGGAACGCCGGGAATTACTACGCAACGATTGATGATGGCAATTGCACAATTCGAAAGAATTATTATTTCCTCCGGTTCTACATTCGATAAATTTCTGATAAACGTAACTCCAACCGGCACCAAGTTTTTTGACTTTACCGTATTTACACCGGAAGAAAAGAATGGGTATGATGTGTTTGTGGATGAAAATAAAGGAGATTGTTTTCATTGCCACCCGGTTTCTTCCCCGTATCTCACCGACTTCCAGTTTCACAATAACGGACATCAAAGCAACGATCCCGGATTACAACGAATAACCGGCAAAGCCGATGATATAGGCAAGTTTCGTACTGCATCACTTCGAAACTTAACCTTAACGCCTCCCTATATGCACGATGGCAGCATAGCAACCCTGGAAGAAGTAATAGAATTTTACGACAACAAAGCTTCTCGGGTTTATCCTTCAGATGCATTTATAACCAAACATCCAAATGGCTTAAATCTCACTACAAAAGAAAAAGCAGATTTGGTTGCGTTTTTAAAAACCATGACGGATTCAACTTTTATTGTCAACCCTGCGTATGCTAAACCTTAAAAATTATTTAATCTGTAAAATTGGTTCTTCCAAGTAACCCTAAAACACAGGATGTTAAATATTTTTTAATCTTTTTTCCAAAAATCTTTCACTTTTTCACTTTTTAAGTATTTTATTTTCGAATTAATTTATAAATTCGATTTTCAAACTGTACCCAAATTACGGTTTGTCAATTCAAAATTAAGTTATTGTAATATTTGATTTTGGATGGTTATGATTTGGATGTATCAGGTGAAATGTATTGATAACACTGATATATACAACAATGAAAAGCAATGAATAAAAATATATGAAAAGTAAAATTCTACAATTAACACGTGTTTTATGGCTAATCGCAATGCTTGCCTGTATAGGGTCAAGCGGCATTAAAGCACAAACCTACATCAATATAGGTACAGGTTCCTTGGTAAATTCAGGGGTAAGTTACCCGGCTCCTTACGGTAACTTTTTCTATGGTGCAAGACACCAGTTTTTGATTCTGGCTTCCGAGTTAACCGCAGCCAGTGTAGCGCCTAACTCCATCATTTCACAAATTGGATTCAATGTACAAGTTCCTTCTCCGGTGCCTTTGTCTAATTTTAGTATTAAAATGGCGCCAACAGCTGCTACTACTTTAAATACTACTTTTATTACAGCAGGCTTAACGCCAATGTTTGATCCGGTTACCTGGACAAATACTCCGGGATGGAATACTCACACATTTACCAATGGTGGTTACGTTTGGGATGGTACTTCCAATATCTTGGTTGATGTTTGTTTTAACAATACCAGTTGGACTACCAATGCAATAACTTATTACTCTACAACTCCAACTGTTCGCTCTTCATTCCGTTACGCAGATGCGCAAGGAAATTGTATCGATCCGGGTTTCCAAACTTCTACCGCACGTCCTAATATGCGCTTTACCATTGGTGGCGTAAATTTACCTCCTCCAATCGCTCCTTTGGCTAATTTCCAATTTACCTTAGGCGTTGATACTTTATGGGAACGTAGTCCTTCCATATTAACCAACACTTCTACTTATCAAGATAAAAGCTATTGGGATATTACCGGTTACAACGATGATAGTACCGATGGTGTTTGGGAGCCTTTTTATACCGTTCGCCAACCAAATGCTTGGGGACAATGGATAGATACCATTACCAATAAAACCAACTTTAACTTTAAATTTCCTGTAAAAGGTTTCTATAAAGTAAAATTATTATGTGTGAACTTGTTTGGTGTGAGTGAGGTTGAAAAAATTGTTTATGTAGCTTTGCCTACCGTAAAACCGGATGCATACTTCTTTGCCAATAAAACCAAAACCGGTGTTGGCGATCAGTTTCAAATGTATGATGCAAGTAGCAATGGCCCTATCGGTTGGTCATGGTGGCTCGATCCACCTTGTCGTACTTGCGGACAGTTTATCAATGAGTTTTTCCCTTCCAACGATTTACCTCGTCCCGTTCTCAATGCCAACGAAGGTGGTAAGTACACGGTTTGTATGGCAGTATGGAATGATGTTGGAGGCGATACCGTTTGTCGTACCAATTATATTGAGATAATTGATGGATTTACTATTTGTATCGATTCAATCACCAAATCTCCGGAAGGATATTTATATCCACCATTCTTCCAAACTTATACTTCCTTATATTATGCAGCCCAATCTTGTCCGGTTAATGTTCCGGGAATGCGTTTAGCTCCTTGTGCAGATACTATTTTCTTGACCTTGGAAAGATTGAAATTACGTACACAAGATTCTGTGCATGTTCGTACCGGTAGCTTTAATGGTCCAATCATCAGAAGATGGGGTGGTAATAATTTAGGAAATGTTCCGGATAGTTCTAAAAACTTCAAATATGCCGGACAAGAATTGTTTATCCGGTTTTTACCAGGAACTCCTAATACACCGGCACCTTATTATGTAAATGACTCGGGTTTTGCTTTGAAATGGTCAATTAAACCGGCCACCTTCCCTGCACCTGTAACTTCATTTACTTCTTTGGATACCGTATATTCCGGTTATAAAATGCAATTTTATAATACCACTCCCGGAACCAATCTGGCATTTGCTTGGGATTTAAATGGGGATGGAATTTATGGGCTCGATAACCCGGTATACCCGGATTCGGTTACCACCAATCCAACCTATACCTATTTCTCCTTTGTACCTACCAATAAGAATGTATGTTTGAGAGCGCAAAATTGTAAAGGATCCAGTGTTAAATGCAAAACGGTTCATGTTCTACCGATTGCACGTGCGCCTCTGGCCGACTTTACCGTTAACCAAACAACAGGATTTACAACAGATACCTTCCGTTTTGTTGATATTAGCCAATACGGATCCAGTTCATGGAAATGGACCTTCTTCCCTAATTCGGTTACGTTCTTAAATAATACCAGCGGAACCAGCCAATATCCACAAGTTAGATTTAATGTGGCACAGTCTTACGATGTAACATTGGAAGCAACCAATCCATTTGGAAGCACTACAACTACTAAGACATCTTATATTACTACGCTTGGATATTCTTCACCAACCAGTATTTATCCTCCTCAACCAAGTGATATGGATGTGGGAATTACAAGGGTATATTTATTAGGAACTGCAGGTAAAATAGATACCATCACACCATTGAAAAATGCAGCTTATTCTTCTTACTATTTATCATCACAAGCTGTTGTATACCGAGGAGCAAAATATACTGTTGATGTTTATCGCGAATCGGCAAATGATGCAGCAAACAACCGTATTTGGATAGATTTCAACAGAAATACTAACTATACAGATGCAGGTGAAACCATCCTTTCCGAAAACAATACCAAGAAAATTAAAACTTCAGTTGAATTTAAAGTACCGGATGATGCAGCGGTTGGCTTAACGCGTATGTTGATAGGTACGGCTACTGATTTTTCTACTATTTCACCAACAGTAGCAACATTAGGCGTATACGAAGATCATGGACTAATCGTAGCCCAGGATAACGCTAAACCTGTAGTAACTTTATTAGGTGCCGCTGTGTTTAAAACAGAGGTTAACCAACCACTAAACGATCCCGGAGCTACAGCATGGGATAATATTGAAGGAGACATTACCTCTCGTATCGTACGTTTAGGTGTTGTAGATGTAAATAAAGTAGGATACTATAAACTCAAATATTATGTGGTAGACAATTATGGTAATGTTTCTGATACCGTGTATCGTTCGGTACAAGTTGAAGTAAGTACCATTCCACCTACCTTAACTTTACTTGGTCCGGATACAATTACCATGGAAGTGTATAGCAAATACCCTGAAGGTGGTTATACTGCTACCGATCATTTAAATAACGACATCAAACAATATGTTGTAAAATCTGGTGATCTGGATACTGCAAACGTTGGAACCTATACGGTAACATACACCGTTTCTGATGCGTTTAACAATACCGCTTCCGAGTCAAGATTGGTATATGTGAAAGATACACAGAAACCGAAAATCTTATGTCGTTTTGGTGATGATGTAGATACCGTTTACCATGAAATAAAAACTGCATTTGAAGACAACGACTATATCAAGGTGGTAGATAATTACTACAAAAACCTGAGCTATTCTCGTTCCAATGTGATCAATATTAACAAGCGTGGCACCTACACCTTATTATACGATGCAGTGGATGGTTCCGGTAATACTGCCAATCAGTTTGCACTCTACGTAGTAATTAAAAGTACCCAACCACCAACAATTCAGTTAAATGGAGAGCCTGATATTTTATTGAATGTGTTTACCCCTTATATTGAGTATGGTGCAACCGCAAGAGATTTCGAAAACAATCCATTAACCGTAAACATTACTGGTGTTCCAAATACCGATATTGTTAACGATAACACCGTTAGGTATAGTGTTGGAGATTTGGATGGCAATCCTGCCTCTGTAACACGCAGCGTTAGGGTTCGCGATACCGAAGCACCTAAAATTACAGTGCTTGGCAACGACCCTTATTATGTTTTACTTGGAGATACACCATACAAAGATCCGGGAATCAAAGTAACCGATAATTATTATAGCCAAACACAATTAACGATTATTGCGAATGCACAAAGTGTAAATGTGTTAAAAGAAGGTCAGTATTTTGTAACGTACAACGCTGAAGACCCTTCCGGAAATGTGGCTGCACAGAAAAACCGTTTGGTAATTGTTGTACCTTCCATCAACGGATTAAATGAAGCGATTACCAATGCAGGTATCGTTTTATATCCAAATCCGGCTAACGATATCCTTCATATCGATCTTAAAAATGGTGGATTAACTTCTATTGCAGTTACCGATATTCAAGGTAGGGTTTTGGATGTTAATGCAGAAGCATTGAACAGCAAACAATACAGTGTAAATATTAGTAACCTTCCGGCCGGTTTATACCTGGTACGAATGGAAACCGAAGAAGGTAAAGTATTGAACACCAAATTTACCATAGTAAAATAACAACAAATAAAGCAACAAGTCGAAGGGCTTGTTGCTTTTTTAAGATATAACAAAACGACTGATATGAAAAAAATTTACTTCTTATTTTTAGCAACCTTTACCTTGCTGATTGGATTATACAATCAAGCAACAGCACAAACAACAATTACTGTTGGTACAGGTACAGGTACGGTAGCAAGTGTGGCGCATCACCCATATGCTTCTTATTTTACAACAAGCAGGGTGCAAATTATTATTGAAGCGTCGGAACTTAGTGCATTAGGTATAGGTAGCGCCCATGGAATTAATGATATAGCGTTTCAAATAGCTGCAGCCGGTACAGGTGGCGCTTCTTGTGATCCTTCCTTTTCAGTTACTAATGGTTCCGTTAATAACCTGAGTATAGGCTTGAAAAACACATCTGCAACCATGCCTATTGCTGCTTACGATTATGCAGGGATTACCAACGTTTATACGATAGCCGCATATACTCCTGTGGTTGGTTGGAATAAACATGTTTTTCAGAATAGCTTTCAATGGGATGGCGTATCAAATTTATTGGTAGATATTTGTACAGCCAACGCCGGTACTTCTTGTACCTATTGTTATACGGCTAATTCAACTGCGAATGTTACGCCAACAACAAATAATAGTATTTTCGCCGGCTGGGCGGATAGCCAAGGTTCTTGGTGCGGTTCCAGTTTCCCTAATGCGTGCAATTATACACCTACAGGTTCAGGATCAGTTAATAGACCAAATATGCAATTAACTTTCCAACCTTTGGCTCCTCCAACACCCCCGGTTCCAAATTTCCAGTTTAGTTTAGGAACGGATACCATCTGGGAAAAGTCAAATGCGACCATTATTAATACCAGTGTAAATTCAGTAAATAATTATTGGAGTATCTCCCAATACAGTGCAACTTCTGCTACCGGTCCATTTACTACGTATAGCACTTTGCCTAAAGATACTTTACAGTGCAATGTATGGGGTTGCTTTATTGATACAGCCAGAAACAACCCGAATTTTAATTATTATTTTCCTGAAAGAGGTTATTATAAAGTTAAGTTAACAGCCGTTAATCCTTATGGTAGCAATTTTATTGAAAAAGTAGTTTTTGTGGATACACCAAGATCTAAACCTACAGCACAATTTTATGCAACCCGTCGCCAAGTTGGAGCAAACGACAGGGTTAAAATGAATAACTTAAGTTCGAATGCTCCGGCAAGGGTAAAATGGTGGCTCGTAAACAACTGTACTACTTGTCCGGCTGATACCAACCGCTTTTTACCAAACGATTCGGCATTTAGTCCGATATTAGCAGCCTATACCCCGGGTACATACAAAGTTTGTATCGCTGTTTCCAATTCAAAAGGAACGGATACTTTATGTAAAACCGATTACTTGAAAATATTGCCTGGTTATATGATGGCGCATCAGGAAACCGGAAGATTTGATACAGTAAGTAAAGATGAACAGGGTTATTTGTATTCTGATTTACGGGATGCAAGTGGAAATAATCTTTCAGGTCAGTTTCGTCCAACCAATCCAACTCCTCGAGGATTTCGTATTGCACCTTGTGCCGATACCATTTATTTGACTTTAGAACGTTTACGTATGCGTAATCCGGGTGCAGTTGCAGGCGATTCCATATACGTTCGTTTAAATGGATTCAACGGTCCTATTGTACGTCGTTGGGGTGGTAATAATATTGCAGTGTTAAAAGACACCAATAAAGTATACAAATTTGCCGGACAACAACTGTTCATTACCTATACACCGGCTCCAACGGTACCTTTGGTTTCTTTGGTTAACGATTCAGGATTCACCATTCGTTGGACCTCTTCACCTGCTATGTACAATAAACCAACCGCAGGATTTACCTGTCCGGATACCTTATACAATGGATATAAAGTTAAGTTCATTAATACCAGTAGTGGAACCAGAATGGATTTTGCATGGGATTTAAATAACGATGGTGCTTTTGGTATGGATAACCCAACTGTTGGTGTCGATTCAATTACCATGAATCCAACCATTACTTATTTTACAACCACTGCTTCAACACGTAAAGTTTGCTTGAAAACTGCCAATTGCGCAGGAAGTGATACATTTTGTAGAATATTGCCAATTTTCCCAATTACAGTACCTCCAATAACTGATTTTACTACCAACCGTACTTCAGGATTTATCAATGATACATTCTTGTTTATCGATAAAACATTAAACGGTGCACTATCTTGGAAATGGCGTTTTGAACCTAACAATGTTACTTGGTTAGGCGGTACTGATTCAACTAGTCAGTTTCCAATGGTTTCATTAAACTCACCACAGTATTATAATGTAACGTTGATTACCACCAATCCAATTGGTACCAGTCAAACTACCAAAAACCAAATTGTATATGCAATTGATTATGGAAGTCCAAATAGTGCATTCCCTCCTGTATTGGATGCCACCGATTTTGGTATCTCACGTGTAGTAATAAATGGAGCCGATAAACGACTCGATACAATTACACCATTAAAATCGCCAACTTATACCCGTATGAATGCGGATCTTAGAACTACCGTATACAGAGGTGGTTCTTACGATATCGATGTTTATCGTACCACGGCAAATGATGCCATGAGTTTAAGAATTTGGGCAGATTTTAATAGAGATGCGGATTATACAGATGAAAACGAAACTGTTTTTGCAGAAGATTTGGCGAAAAAAGTTAAAACCAGTACCAAGTTAATGGTACCGGCTAATGCAGCAATCGGAATGTCGCGAATATTGGTTGGTGCTTGTACTGCTATCTCTGCTATCAGTTCTACTACTGCCAATATTGGCGTGTACGAAGATTTTGGAATGACAGTTGGTAATGATTTGGTTAAACCGGTGGTGAAATTAAATGGCAACGCCAATGTTCTCGCCGAATTACACAAAACGTATACCGATGACGGTGCTACTGCCTCGGATAATATCCAGGGCGATGTAACCGGATTAATTCAAATCATCAATCCTCTGAACATAGAGCAATTGGGTACATATACAATCAAGTATTTTGTAACCGATATGTATGGAAATACTTCTGATACTGTTGTACGAAATGTACAAGTAGTACTTAATAGTACCGGACCTTCTTTAACATTATTTGGACCGGATACCATGCAATTAGAAGTACATAATACCTTTGTTGAACCGGGTTATATCGCCATAAGTAATTTAGGTGATACCTTAACTGCGCAGGTTCAACGCACCGGAATAATCAATAACATGATGTTAAGTGCTACCACATTAACATACACTATTACCGATGCTTATGGCTTAGCTGCTCAAAAACAACGTTTGGTAAAAGTAGTGGATATACAATCCCCGGTTGTAAGTACTTTTAGTGGCTCTGATACTATTATACACCAAATTGGAACCCCATTTGATGATAGTAAATACGTTCAAGTTACAGATAATTACTGGACAGAAATGTTGCCTAACCGTAAATCAGGTTCAATTAATGCGAACCAACAAGGAAGTTATACTATCGTTTATCAGAATACCGATGGATCAGGAAATATTTCGGCCGAATATAAAGTAGTTGTAGTTGTTAAAAACAATATCATGCCTACTATTAGTTTGGTGGGTTCAGCAGTGGTTATCGTTCCAGTATACGGAAGTTACAACGACCTTGGAGTTGTTGCCAAAGATTACAAAGGCGAAATATTACCTTATGCTAGCGATTTAAACGATGTATTAAGAATGGATACCATTGGAGATTACATCATTACTTATAGTGCTTCAGATGGTGATAACACGGTTTATGTGCAACGTACAGTTAAAGTTCGCGATTTGGAGTCGCCGGTTATCGAATTATTGGGTGCAAATCCATTCGCTATGGGATGGTGTGAGGCTTATGTAGATCCGGGTGTAAAAGTTACCGATAATTTTGACCCTTCGCATGTTGGACAGTACAGCAAATTAGATGGAACAGGGTTACAAATAACCATCGATTCTTCTAAAGCTAATCCATGCGGTGCAGGATTTTATTACACCGTTTATGTAAATGCAACCGATGCTTCAGGAAATAAAGCTGAAGAGAAAAAGCGTATTGTTTATGTGTCGTTTAATGGATTGTCGGATGTGTCAAAATCCAATGGGTTTAGCGTATATCCAAATCCTGCAAATAATTTCATCAACGTTCAGTTAAACACAGGTGAATTACAAAGTATCACTGCATTGGATGTTCAAGGTAAAGCGATTACATTGAATCCGGTTAAGGATGCAAATGGGTTTAGAATGGATATTACCAACCTGAATGCAGGAATTTATTTGCTGCAATTGATTGCAACAGATGGCAATACCTATAGTGGTAAGTTTACTGTTACCAGATAATTAAAAGATAATTAACAAAAAATATGAAAAACATATACCGGTTTGGATTAATTTTAGTGGTTGGAATTGTATGTATAGGAAGTGTTTTTGCGCAAACAGGAACACCCCAATATTTATATACCCCAAGCTCCGTAAATACGGGAAATTCAACACCTCTGGCTTTTCAAACGGACAACAGATCTCAGATATTGTTTCCCGGTGGAATATTTCCGGGAGCTCCTTCTGGATTAGGAATCGCTGCGGTGTATTTTAAAATTTATGCCGGTATTTCGCCGCCTACTTCTCAACCCCATACCACCTATAAAGTTACAGCCGGTAATGTGCCAGGAGTGAATATTTTAACCACGTCATCCTTTGCCAATATTGCTAATTTAACGGAGGTTATCAATACCCCCGGATATACCTATAACAATATGGTGGGTGGTCAGTTTTTAAAGATTCCATTTAATACAATTGCACCTTACGATCCAACACAACCTCTTTTGTTGGATTTTCAATGGACAGGAAGAACAGCGGCAAATTGGTACCTGGATTGTAATTCGGTAGCGCAAGCCGGTTTTAGTAATAGTTATGCTGCTTCACCAACTGCAACCGCTCCTACTGCAGTACAATCTTATGTGTATATTTTTGGTGTTGATTTGGTTGCATTACCAAGTAGCATTCCTAAAATTCCACCATTGGCTAATTTTAAAGCCATGAACGATGCCGATACTTTATGGACAGGTTCACCATCTGTTTTGGTAAATACTTCAAGCTATTCAGATACCAATTACTGGCAAATTACCGGATACAATAGCAGCAGTGCCAATGGCCCTTGGTCTCCATACACCAATGCCAATGATATTTTGCAAACCAATAACCGTGGAACCTGGTTAGATACCGTTGTAAATAAAGTAAATCTATATTACACCTTTCCAACTGCAGGTTATTATCGCGTTAAGTTATTTACCACCAATAAATATGGTACCAGTTTTGTTGAGAAATCAATTTATGTAAGCAACCCGCTTAGAAAACCGAAAGCTTTGTTCTTTAGTTCGAAACGCCAATTGGCAGTTTATGATCGTTCACAATTTAGCGATTTAAGTTACGATGGTCCAACCAAATGGAAATGGTGGCTTGATCCTCCTTGCTATACCTGCGGATTATACAAGAATGAATTCTTTTATAATGGTTCAAAGAACGATACAGCTGGTACTCCATATTTAGTAGCTGCCGATCCGGGAATGTATAAAGTTTGTTTGGCTGTGAGCAATGCAATGGGTGCAGATACTTTATGTCAAAATGCATACATCCGGGTTATACCGGGATTCCAAATGTGTAATGGCAGCGATACTGCAGGAACAACTTCGGAAGGTGCAGTAATGCCAACCTTAACCAACAATGCAAGTATGCAATATGTTGCAAGTGGTTGTGCGCAGGGATTCCGTATCGCTCCATGTGCTGATACCATAACCGTTACATTGGAACGACTTCGCTTACGGAAAAATGGCGGAAGTAGCGCACCCGGTGATTCGTTGTATATTAAAACCAGTTTGTTACCCGGAGCCCAGATTTTACGCCGTTGGGGTGGTAACGATATTAACGCATACAAAGATTCTTTAAAAACATTCAGGTTTGTTGGACAAAACGTTTACATAACTTATGTACCGGTTGCTCCTAACACTCCTTCAACCATAGTTAATGATTCAGGATTCCTTATCCGTTGGTCATCTACTGCAGCTACTTATCCTACTCCGGTTGCGGCATTTACTTCACCGGATACCATATACTCAGGATATCGCGTAGTATTCCAAAACCAAAGCTCCGGTAAATATGTAAACTATGCTTGGGATACCAACGATGATGGTGTTTTTGGTAAAGATAAACCAAGCTTAGGTATTGATTCTACTACCGTTAATCCATCTATGGTATATAATGTTTCGGTTGCTACGAGTAAAACAGTTTGTTTAAAATCATACAATTGTGTGAGCAGCGATACTGTTTGCAAAACCTTCCTGGTATTGCCTACTTCTCTTGCTCCTTTTGCTGATTTTACCGTAAACAAAACCACCGGTTTAACAACCGATACTTTTGCTCTTTACGATATGAGTTTCAATGGTGCTAACCAATGGAAATGGCGTTTCGAACCAAATAATTTATCTTATTTGGGAGGAACTGATTCCACCAGCCAAAATCCAATTGTATTTTTGCATACCAATACCAATTACAGTGTTACTTTAACTGCAACCAATGCTTTTGGTAACAGTTCAAAGAAGAAAACTAATTATATAACTACAATTTCTTATCCAAGTCCGGGTAGCCAGTTTACGCCTACCAGTTCGGTTGAAGATTTTGGTATTGTACGGGTAACCTTGATAGGAAATATAGGTAGAATAGATACTACTACTTCTCTCAAACCAACCGATGGTAGCGCTTACCAGCCAATGTATAACTTAAGTAAAACTACGGTGTTCAGAGGAGGAAAATATACGGTAGATGTTTACCGCGGAAATGACCCGCAAGATTCAATGAACTTAAGGGTTTGGCTTGATTTTAACCGCAATGCAAATTACTTGGATGCAGGTGAAACACTTATCAGCGAAGACCGCAAATTAAAGGTTAAATACAGTACCGAATTCACGGTTCCTGCGAATGCTTCGCTAGGAGTATCTCGTATGCTTGTTGGTGCCAGTGCTGCATTCTCAACGATTACTCCTTATTCAGCAACACTTGGTGTGTACGAAGAACATGGAGTTACTATCGGAAAAGATAATGTGAAACCGGTTATCACACTGGTTGGACCAGCGGTTGCAAAAACAGAAATTAACTTGCCATATATTGATGCAGGTGCCACTGCAATGGATAATATTGAAGGCAATATTTCTACCCGTATGGTTAAAATCAGCGATGTGGATGTTACCCATGTTGGTTACTATACCGTGAGATATGTTGTATCGGATTATTATGGAAATATATCGGATACAGTTACCCGTACCGTTCAGGTTGAGTTAAACCAAACCGGACCAAAAATTACGCTTAATGGCAGCGATACGGTAATCCTGGAAGTAAGAAAAGATTCTTATACCGATGCCGGTGCAACAGCAAAAGATAATAATGGAAATGACATAAGTTCTTCGTTATTGATAACAAATAATTTGGATACTGCAAATGTGGGAATTTGGAATTACACTTATTCTGTATCGGATGCATATGGTTTTATAGCTACCAAGCAACGAATTATCATTGTGAGAGATTCTGAAAAACCATCCATCCATACCCGTACCATAAACGATACCAACTTGGTTGTTCATCAAATCAAAACACCATTTGATGAAAATGTTTACTTACGTGTAGATGATAATTATTGGACAAATCTGGTTCCGGTTCGTACCGCAAACAGCAATCCGATTGATATCGAAAAACAAGGAATTTATTCCTTATCGTATCTAGCTACAGACGGTTCTGGAAATGTTTCCGAATTGTACACCCTAAATGTAAAAGTTACCAATACCTTTAAGCCAGTTATAGCACTTGTAGGATCCTCAGATGTTACCGTAAAAGTTTATAGTAATTATAACGATCCAAGAGCAGTAGCCAAAGATTATTTTAACAATCCTGTTCAGGTTGATATCACTTATGATAATGTAAACTTTAATTCACTTGGTGAATACAAACGTACATACACTGCAACTGATGAATTCTTAAATCAACAATCGGTTGACAGAGTTATAAAAGTGAAGGATTTGGATGCACCGGTTATAACAGTGCTAGGTGAAAATCCTGTTGTAGTGGTTATGGGAACTAAAACGGAAGCGCAGATTATGGAATTAATTGATGCGAATCCTTCTTCCATTAAAGTAACCGATAACTATGATAGTCATCCAACGATTTCCGATAATTCAAAAGTTATTACCTTAAATAAACCCGGAACGTATCAAATTAATTATGATGCTGTTGATGCATCAGGTAATAAAGCACAACAAAAACAACGCTTCTTACAATTGCTTCCTTCAACCGGAATTGCACAATTGCAAAATGTTAGCGATGGATTAAATGTGTATCCAAATCCGGGTAAAGGAATTTTCAACCTTGAATTAGGTAAAGGAGAAATTCGCAATGTGAAAGTATTTAGCATTACCGGTTCATTGGTTAAAGAATTTACATTTGATAAATTATCCGGAACTACGCAGATTGATTTGAGCAACGAAAAAGATGGTATGTATCTGATTAGAGTAGATGGCACCGACAGGGTGTTTACTACCAAAGTAACAATCAGTAAATAGACCTTAACGATATGCATTAAAACGCGTCACGGTTAAAACCGTAGACGCGTTTTTTTATGTACAAGATATTTTTAAAACAGATGTTGTATCTGCTGTTATTTTATTTGTGTTGTTGATTTGATAAGGAATAACCGCAACGATTTTTTTATCGGATAACAAGAGAAGAATTTTTTTCTTATCTAAACGATTTATTTTTTTATCAATAAAGAAATCACTTACTAATTTTTGTTGTTGCATTCCAAGTGGTGTGAATTTATCACCTTGTTGCCAATTTCGTAATTCCAGATTCTTGAGATCAATTGTTGCGGCATCCAGATAAAGAGTATGCGAAGAAAAAGATGGAGCTTTTTCTTTCGTATAGGGGATTATTGCAAGTTCGTATTGCTTTAAATGATAAGTGAATTGAAAAGGCAATTCAAAATTAGTGGTGTGAAATGATTCAATGTTTTTTCTTTTAACTACAATATCTTTTCTGTCCAATACCATTTCATAATTTTCGGATTCAAATTGTTTTCCGTTTTGTGCGGAAAGAGCCGGTATAATCTCATGGATGGTGGTTCGGTTAAACCCATAAGGCGACAAAAGATAATAGAGATAGGTTTTAAGATTTCCTGTTTCTGAAACTTCGTTAATGGGAATGGTAATACCGTTATTATTAACTTCACAGTATTGATCAATAAACCGGATTATACAATGTTGAATTAATTGCAATGCATCCTGGCTATGTTCTGCAAGTTCATTTGCATGTTTCACAAAAGCCGGATTGATTTTTTGAAGCTTGGGAATAATTTCATTTCTCAAATAATTCCGGTTGTATTTGCTTTCATTGTTCGAAATATCATCTCTAAATGGAATTTGATTTTGATAAACAAATTCAAGAATTTCCTTTTTAGTAAAAATTAGTAATGGCCTTAATTTGTTTTCACTCAAAGGTAAAATTCCACCGATTCCATTTAAGCCTGCTCCACGAATAATATTTAGCAAAACAGTTTCGGCATTGTCGTCGGCATGATGTGCGGTAACGATATAATCATAGCCATGTTGTTTAGCCAATTGGTTAAACCACTCGTATCGTAAAGTCCGCGCAATTTCTTGAATTCCTTTCCCGGTGTTTTTACTTTCTTTTAAAGTGTCGAACGACTTTTTGTAAAATGTAATTTGGTTTTTAAAACAATATTGTTCTACCAAACTTTCGTCCATTTTACTTTCTTTTCCCCTAAGTTGAAAATTACAATGTGCTACTGCTATTTGTTTAGGTATATAAGTTAAAAATAAGTTAAGCATACACATAGAGTCGGCTCCGCCACTTACAGCCAGAAGGTATTTATGTGATTCCGGATTAACGGTAATTGACTTGAGATGAAACTGGTATGCTTCTTGTGAAATCATTAGGTCAAAATTATGTGGAATTGTATAGTTTTGGAACTAATAATTGATGGTAAGAATACTTTTTGTTTATTTATTGCTTTTGATTGGGTTGCAAGTAGCAGCCCAAAGCCAGGATAAGGTGCAGTTATTGAATGCAAATAGTTTGGTTTTCGATTTACAAGCTACCGGTAAAGTAAAACGATTGATTGGAGATGTACGATTTAAACAAAGCGGCACTTTGTTGTTTTGTGATAGTGCTTATCAGTACGATGAAATAAATAGGGTGGAGGCATTTGGAAATGTGCGGATAATCCATCACGATAGTATTTTCTTATATGGCGACCAATTAAATTATGAAGGAAATACAAAGCATGCCACTTTAAAAGGAAATGCAAAAATGGTTGATCGTGATATGACCATAACATCCCCTTCGCTTGATTATGATATGCAATCCAATTATGGTTATTATGTTAATGGGGGAAAGATTGTAAACGGAAAAAATGTTTTGACCAGTAAAAGCGGTTATTATTTTGCGAATACCAAAGAAAATTTCTTTAAAAACAATGTGGTATTAAACCACCCGGATTATAATATTTATACCGATACACTAAAATATAATACACGTACAAGGGTTGCTTATTTTTTCGGACCAACTAGGATAATAAGTTACAACGATAGGTTGTTCTGCAAATCCGGACAGTATGATACCGAGAAGCAAATAGCCATGTTCGGAAAGAACTCTGTTGTAGCGAGTAAATCTAATATTCTTGCAGCAGATAGTATCTATTATGAAAAGCTAAACCAATTTGGCAAAGCGTATAACAATATCGAAATCTTTGATACCGTCAATAAAATAATTGTTTATGGTGATTATGCAGAAATGCGTGGAAAGTCGAATGAATTTTACGTGACTAAAAAAGCGGTGGCAAAACAATACATGCAAAATGATTCTATGTTTGTTTTCGCCGATACAATTTTTTCTTACCAAAGCAAAGACAAAACAAAACAACTGGTGAGAGCTTATGCACATGTTAAACTCTTGAAATCGGACATGCAGGCAATATGCGATTCGTTGCTTTACGACCGAACCGATTCATGCATCACTTTGTATAAAAAACCGGTGATGTGGAGTGGCTCTAATCAGATTACTTCCGATACCATTGAATTGTTTTTGGTAAATAACCAATTAGACTCCTTTGTGCTACGTGGGAATGCATTTCTAATATCCAGAGAAGCGGCCAAACTCTATAACCAAATCAAAGGAAAAAACATGTATGGTTTTTTTGAAGATAACGCCATACGATATATGCATGTAAATGGTAACGGGCAGAGCATTTATTATGTCAAAGAAGACTCGGATTTTGTTGGCGTAAACGAAATTGATTGTAGCGAAATGGATTTTAACTTTATAGGGAATAAAATAGCCTCCTGTAATTTTATAAATAAGCCGGTTTCGGTGTTTCACCCGATGATAAATTTAAAGCCGGAGCAATTAAGGCTAAAAGGCTTTGTCTGGTTGAATAATTTAAGGCCTACACCTGTGCTGATTATGAAGCATTTCTATAGAAAAAGCATTTTTTTTAAAAAAAACTTAATTCCCGCTTTGATTTATCAATAAAATTCACAAACTTTGGTTTTACGTATAGCTAAAAATATTATGAATAAATTATATATGAAAACAACCTCTACTAATCTCTATTCGCTTTTGAAAGCGTTTGCGTTTCTGGTAGTTATGGGGCTAAGCAAATCTTATGCCCAAGCGCCTTTCCAGGGCGGCTCTACCTATTGGATTGACGGTAATGGAACCGATTTGGTGGCACCAAAAGACACCTTTCAGAACCTGATGGGTGCCTACACAGGCGGGCCTTTTACCACCACAACCGGAATTTTCCCTGCTTTGACAATAAACGGGGTTGATCCATCTACTACAGGAACCATTACATTTTTAATGACAAGTGGTTTTAATGGTGTAGAAACTTCTCTAATTTCCTTAGGGGATGCAACCATTGGCGGCTATAATTTTATGAGTCCTAACAGACCCGTGGTTTTAAAGCTCGCTCCTGGTTTAAATGATACCATTTCTACTTCAGCCAGTGTGGCAAACAACACCAGTATGTTCACATTTAATGGTGTTCAGTATTTCACCATCGATGGGGAAAGTAATACAGGTGAAAGAAACTTGACTTTCCGCATGCCGGTAGCTTCAACCAGTAACCTTAACCGCCTTATCCATTTTAATGGTATTGGTCAAAACGGTTGCCAGTTTGTTACTGTAAAAAACTGCGTAATTACAGGTCAAAGCAGCACAACAGCTGTGAATACCTATGCAGGGTTTTACATTGGTGGTGCAACAACCCCTTCTAATCCAATCAAAAGAAACCAAAATATAACCATTCATAATAACGTAATTCAAGCGGTTATTTATGGTGTTTATGCAAGGGGTATTGGTACCGCCTTGGGTAACCATGATTATAACCTTACTGTAACCAACAATTTAATTGGAGGTTCCATTCCAACCGGTCAATTAGTTCCAACAACATTTGTAGGTGGAGCTTTAGCTGCAGGTATTTTAATTTCAGGACAAGCAAATGCCAATGTTTCGGGAAATATTATTAAAAACAGTATGATTGGATCCGCCTTGGGTGGATACAGAGGTATTGCACTTTCTTCAGATGCAGGTTCCTTATCTTTAGACAGTAACTGTACCATTAATGGAAATAGAATTTATAACCATTCCAATACCGCCACTACCAATACCGGAACTTATGGTATTCGTATTGCTCTTGGATCGCATACTTGGCCTTTAAATAATACCATTTCCAATAATGCAATCGGTAATTTAACTACGAACAATTCAGGAAATGCTATCGCATCCTATTTGTATCCAATTGGTATTCTAATCGAAGACAATTCAGCAAATGCCGGATACAATATTTACCACAATACAATTAACTTATATGGAGATACCTTATTAAATGGAGGATTCTCTTCGTGTCTTGTTTTGGGATCAACAGTAACCGGTGGAGTTAAAATGGCGAATAACCTTTTCTCAAACCGCATGGGACGTTCAGGTACAGCAAACGGAGTTATGGCTACCGGTTTTGGTGTAATTACACTTTCAACTACCGGCCGACCATTCAGCCAATCTAGTAACAACGCGTTTTATGTAAATAACTTCCGAGGCAGTGGATCTGTATTGGGTTATATGAATGGAAAGATTCGTACCAGTACCCGAGAAATAAATGAAGCTACCAGTGGTACCAATAACATGAATACCTTACCTCCATTTATCGGGGTTAACGATTCAACCATGTCTATTGCTAATAATACACCATCATTATTGGGTAACTCAGGGGTTCCTATTGCTGAAATTACCAAAGATATCAATGGAACAACTAGAAGTGGCAGCGCACCTTCAATTGGAGCGTATGAATTTACACCGGATGTTGCCAATGCAAATTATGCTTTATGGGGTGGTAATGTATATGAAATTAACGGAGTTAATTCATATCCTGTAGGTGGAGCCGGCGGAGCAGGTTCTTTTGCAAGCGTTGCAGATGCGGTAACTTATATAAATGCTTATGGCGTAACAGGTGCTGGAACAGTGTTCTTAAATTTGAATACCGGCTATGCGAAAGAAAGCAAATTTATCCCACCAATATTCGAATATCCGGGAACCAACAGTGCACGTATGGTACAGCTAGGAATTGCTTCCGGTTATGAAGATACCATTTCGTCGCCTAATTCTGCTTATCCAAATCATTATGCAGTTTTACGTTTGGTAGGTACCAAGTACTTCACGATTGATGGAAGAAGCAAAAAATTAACCATCATGGTAGCATCGAGTGGTAACAACAACAATACCAAAGTTATTTCCTTGGTTGCTTCAGATACTTCAGCTATTAGTAATGTAACCGTTAAAAATTGTATCTTAACCGGACAATCTACAACTACTGCAATTAATACTTATGCCGGTATTTATCATGGTTACCATACACCAACAGGTGCAACTCCATCTTCAAGTTCAACAGTAGCCCAAAGCAATAATATCACCATTGAAAACAACCTGATTCAGGCAGTTCGTAATGGAATTTATGTAAGAGGTGCAAATATCGCAGGTGGTCAAAACCGCAACTGGAATATCCTTGGAAATACCATCGGAGGAACAACACCTAATTTAGGAACCATGCCAACTACCTATATTGGAGGTAACTCTAATTTGGCAGATGATCAAGGTGGTATCACTTTGAAAGCGGTTGTTTCTTCCCTTGTTAAAGGAAATACAATTAAAAATACCATTCCTGTTGCAGCTTCTTCAGGTTTCAAAGGAATTGATATCAACTCTTTAAGCGAAAACAACGGAAAAGATTCAGCAATTACCATATCCGGTAATTTTATTTATAACCTGAATGCTGGTACCGTTGGTAATACAGTTACTTATGGTATCCGTGTAAATTTAGGAACGGATTCGTTAAGAGCAATTACAATTGTAAATAACTCTATTGCCAAAATATTGGCATCCGGATCCGGTACCAACAACTCTACCAGTAACCCAATGGGTATTTTCGTAGATGCACCGGGAACAGTAAATAACCTTGGATTAAGCATCAACTTTAACTCCATTCAATTGTCAGGTAATGTATTGGCAAATGGATCTTCATCAAGTTGCGTATCTTTAAATACTGCAATTGCGGGTGGTGTTTCTTTACATGGTAATATATTATCCAATACAATGGGTCGCACTTCCGGAACCGGAAATGTGTATGCTGTATTTATTGGTTCTGGTTCTACCGCAGGTAATGGACCATTACGCATTCCAAACGGAGCTTCTAACTTTAACGCATATTATGCCGGAGCAGTAGGATCAACCGGATTTATCGGTTGCTCATCCAACGGTGCTTTGGGTTATAACAGCTTAGCTGCATGGAGAGCTTATACTGCTCAAGATATCGGTTCTTACTTTATTCCTCCTGCATTCTTTAACGATACATTACCGGATGTTGATCCATCTTTATCAGGAGCGATTGCTAATGGTGCAGCTAGTTTAACTACAGTTACTACAGATATTTATAACAATGCCCGTCCTACTCCATTAACCAATATTGGAGCAGTACAATTCAGTCAAAACTTTGCACCTTTAGCAGGTGGCGGAACATATTTGATTAATGGTATTCAAAATCCTCCGACAACTTCAAATCCTAATTCTGGTAGTTTTGCAACTATTAACCGTGCTTTCCAATATATCAATGCCAATGGGGTTGATAACTTTGGTGCTCCGGTAAACGCGATTAAGTTATTAATCAGTACAGGATATGCAGGAGAGGGTGATACACTAATTGCAGCATTATTGGATTATCCAAGAATGAATGCAAACCGTCCAATTGTTTTATCGCCGGATGCAACAAGAAATGATACCATCAGAACTACAGGAGTTTTTGCACCTTACGGAGCAAATAGCAGTGTAATTCGTATTGCCGGTGCTTCTTATTTCAGCATCGACGGTTCAAACAATGGTACTACTACCAGAAATCTAACCATTATGTTGCCTTCTGTTGCTACAGCAACCACAGCAAAAGTGATTGATGTAACTGCACAAAATTTACCAACAACCAATGTGGTTATCGAAAACTGTAATATCATAGGTAATTCAACCGTAAGTGGTATCAATACATTTGCCGGTATTTATATGGGTGGTGTTAGTACAACTCCTTCCAATATTTCATTATCAGGTAACAACAACAATACATTTGCCAACAACAATATCATGGCAGTTCGCAATGGTATTTATGTTCAGGGATTATCAGCTGCTACAACAGGGGTTGCAAACACCCAGGATGTAGGAAACGTAATCGAAGACAATATCATCGGAGGAACCAACAATATAGGTGGTACAACTCCTACTGATTTCTTTGGTGGTGCTGCAAATTGCGCAGGTATATTCTTGAGTGCACAATCCGGTGCTAAAGTAGATGGTAATACCATCCGCAACAGCTTAAAAGGATTCGCAAACAATAGAGGTATTGAGTTATCTAACCTTTCTGGTCAGGTGGCTACCGATACCAATATTACCATTTCAAACAATATCATTTCTAAGATTGAAAATACTACCGCAGCAGGTGGTGCATATGGTATTTATGTAAGTTTAGGAGCAACCTCAACCCGTAATATCACCATGTTTAATAACATGATATCGGGTATTGCCGGTCCTGGAACCAACACCACACCAAACGTTGCAATTGCAAGTCCATTTGGTATTGTTGTCGACGGAGGAGGTGTTATCAATAACTACGGATTAAATCTTTGGAATAACTCTATCAACCTTGGATTAAACGCTAGCTCAACAGTTACAAACGGAACTTCCGCTTGTTTATTCTTAGGTAGTGCAATCAGAGGTGGTGTTAGTTCAATGAACAACATTTTCCAAAATACTCATGGTCGTCCTAGCGGTACCGGTTTCGCATATGCCGTATTGGTTGGAGCAGCAACTAACGTGTTTACTGCCAGCGAATACAATAACTACTTTGTAAATTCATTGAATTCAACAAATATCGTTTTAGCATCAAGCGCAACAGGAACACCGGTTAGATACAGAACAGTAGATACTTTATCTAAGTTTACCAATCAAGATACGTTGTCAATGAGCTTTGTAACACCGTTTACAAACGATACAAACTTATATATACCGGCTGCAACTGCGAGTCCAATATTCGGAAGCGGTAAAGTATTGCCTCAGGTAGTTTATGACATCGATGGTAACACCAGATCAATCAGCCAAACAGTATTAGGTGCTCACGAATACTTAGGTTCATATATCGATAGTATTGCACCTAAAGCTTACAATGTAACGCCACCGCAACAATGTTCTAACGGACCGTTCACTATAACGATGCGTGTGATTGAACGTAATGTTGCAACAGATTCATTGTATTATGCAGTGAATGGCGTTGATCAAACTCCTTTGGTTAGTCCGACTGTAGATGGTTTCAACAGAACCTTTACTATCCCTGCTCAAGCAGCTAACTCTTCGATTACTTATTACTATGTAGTTAGAGATGCATCTACATTCTCATATTCTACTCGTAACCCAAGTACAGGTGTTTCTTATCTATCAACTATCAATAGCCAATTCCCGTTATCTTATGGATTCGATTTACCAAACACACAAGGATGGTCGGTTGAACAAGTTGCAGGTGTTGGTGGATGGGATTTAAATTCATATGGTTCAGGTAACTTACCAATATTAGGTGCAGCTACCGGAAACAAAGCAGCTTTATTCCCTTCAGCTAGTTTAGCAGCAGGTACTTCATCCAGATTGGTTTCTCCATGTTTGGATTTAAGTTTATTGAAGATGCCAACTTTAAGATTCTGGATTTCTCAAAATGCGGATGCACCTACAAACAGAGATTCAATCTTGGTTAGAGTTAGTGCATTACCGGGTGTTTGGAGTGCTCCATTGAAGAATATCTATCGTGTAAACACAAGTTTTGCATTCCCTGGTTATACCATGGTTGAAGTTTGCTTATCGAACTATATCGGTATAGTAGGTTTACGTGTTGCTTTACAAGCATCTGCTAAAGGTGGTGGAAACAACATGGTATTGGATAGCATCATGATCTACGATGATTTGTTAACTGCTAATGTTACACCAACAACATCACAAGTTTGCTTGTATGATTCCGTATCATTGAATGTTACCAATTCGAATGCAGCTTACAACTATCAGTTTGTAAATACATTGAACAATGGTTCTAACTACGGACCATCAAAAACCGGTAATGGTGGAAACTTAAACTTTAAGGCTCTTAACCAAGGTTTGGATTCAATTCATTTACAATTGAAATACACCAACAACAATTCAACTTGTACCAATATTCTTTCCGATGTGTATAAAGTTAATATCATGAAATTCTCGGGTGGCGCATTCCTTGGAAAAGGAACTCCATTTACTGCTAATTATAACCAAGGTACACAATCACAACCGGATGCGGCTAAAACTACGGATGTATTAACCTATGAGTTTAAAGCTCCTTCAGGTTTAGCAAATAGCGATTATGGTACCAAATGGACAATCGTAAATAATTCAGTGAAAACTTCTCTGGGTAATAATGCATCTAATGCAGTATATACCGCTCCAACAGGATCAGCAGCAGGTTTCTATACGGTAACAGCAGGTACTGCAGATGCAGATAGTTTATACAAGCTTACCGCTACCATTCGTTTATTACCTTCTAATTGTGATTCTACTGTATCACGTTGGTTTAAAGTAACCTCTGCTCCGGTAGTTTCTTTCCTTGCAGCAGGTGGTACCAATTCTGCTTGTGCAAAAGCAGCAGTTAACTTTACCAATACCAGTACTTACGCTCCAACAACAGCTCCTGTAACTAACCTATGGGATTTTGGTGATGGAACAACAGCTACAACTGTAAATGCAAGCAAAACATACGATACTGCAGGTACATACATTGTTAAATTAAAAGTTACCAATAATGTGGGTATTGCAGTTGAAGTAACCCAAAATGTAACTATCAAAGATGCTCCTACACCTAACTTTACTTTTGGTAATGTTTGTGCCGGTAGCCCGGTAACATTTACCAATACATCTGTACGTGCCGATGCAGCAGCTTGGTCGTTTATGATGAATGGCTTAAATGAAGGAACATCTACTGCTACCAATCCTACTTATGCATTTGCATTGGGTGATTCAGGATACGTGGTTAAGTTAATTGCTACCAACTCTACCAGTGGTTGCTCTAACGAGATATCTAAATCGGTATATTCATTCCCTAAACCTACTGCAGCGTTTACAACTCAAGGACATTGCTTGGGTACCAACGTTTCGATTACTAACAATACCGTTGTAAATACCAATAAACCTAACAGTTCATTTGGTAGCGAGTGGGATTTTGGTAACGGAGGTAAAGGATTATCTAACCAACCTTATTATATCTATCCTGCAAGTGGTACATACAGTATCAAATTGAAAGTAACTACCAACTTCGGATGTAAAGATTCAAGTACCAACTTAATCACTGTATTCGATCGTCCGGTACCAAGCTTTACTGTTGCAAACACTTGTCAGTATGATGCTTTAGCATTAACCAATAACACTACATTCTCAGGTGGTTTAAGCAAAGTTGCATACTTCTGGGATTTTGGTGACAATTCAACTTCAACAGAAGTTAATCCAACTAAAGTTTACGGTGTAACCGGTAATATTGCTATCAAATTGGTAGTTCAAGATACCATCCACTTCTGTAAAGATTCTATGATTCGTTATGCAGAGGTTTACAGCAAACCAATTGCATCGTTTATTTCTGATGTAACCAAAGGTTGCCAAGGTCAAGTAATCAACTTCACCAATGCTTCTACCGTTCCAACTGGACAGGATTCAATTAGCATGTGGGATTTTGCAGATGGCAATACCGGATTCTCGGATGATACCATTTCGCATATTTACTCAACATCTAATGACTTCAAGGTTAAGTTAATCGTGATTACCGATAAGCTTTGTACCGATACCGCAGAAAAAACAATTAAGATTTCTACAGCTCCAATCGTTGATTTTGCTGTAGATAGTCCTACAACTGCTGATCCTTGTCGCAATGGTTATACCAGAATATTCACTCCAAATCCTTCTACTTTGTCTTCATACAAATGGGATTTCGGTGATCAAACTAAGACCAATACAACAGGTGATCCACAAACCAATATCTACAACATCAAAGGAACTTATACAGTTACTTTGGTTGCAGCAGATGCAAACGGTTGTGCTACTACAGTAACTAAAGTAATAACTACCGGATGTAGCGTAGGATTACAAGATGTTACAGCGGCTGAAAGATTTAACCTGAATATTTCTCCAAATCCATTTACAAATGTTACAAACCTGAATTATACTTTATTGGAGAATTCATCGGTGAACATACATGTATATGATATGTTAGGAAGAGATGTAGCAAGTTATGATTTAGGTGATGTTTCAACCGGAACCCACAAATTTGAGTTAAATGCTGAGAAGTTTAATAGTTCATCTTCAACCTATATGGTTAAGATTGAAATAAACGGAGAAGTAATATCTCAAAAGATTATCCAAGCTAAATAATTAAAGCTGATTGCATACAAAAGCCTCCCCAAATGGGGAGGCTTTTTTGTTTATCGGTTATCCCACTTACCTTCGTATCAATAAATTATTTCAATATGACAGTTACAGCTAAAACACCCTCCGAATCGCGTACAACTATGACGGAACTGGTATTACCCAACGATACCAATACTTTAAATAACCTGATGGGTGGTCGACTGCTGCATTGGATGGATATTGTTGCGGCAATTACGGCACAAAAGCATTCGGGTAAAATAGTGGTAACCGCTTCGGTCGACAGTGTAAGTTTTGGAAAAGGAATTCATTTAGGCGATGTGGTATCTCTTGAAGCCAAAGTGAGCCGTTCCTTTAACACATCCATGGAGATTCATATTGTGGTATATGCCGAAAATATCCCTACAGGCGAAAGTTTTAAGAGCAATGAGGCATACTATACTTTTGTTGCACTTGATCGCAATGGAGCTCCTGTTAATGTTCCTCCGTTAACTCCCGAAACGGAAGATGAACAACGAAGGTTTGAAGGTGCTTTAAGAAGAAGGCAACTGCGTTTAATCTTGGCCGGTAAAATGAAACCCGACGAGGCAACGGAGCTTCGGGCTTTATTTATTCAGGACTAGCAGAAGTTTCAAATAGGGAATGTAGAACGTCGAGTGATTTTAACTTCCCAAATTCGGCCATATGTCCGGAGTAATAGGAGAGTACCGATTCAAGTATCTCATTTCTCAATCGTTTAGGAATTTCAATTTGATGGTAATTGGAAAAAGAGGATTCGCGCAAACGGCGAATAAGTCCAATGGTTTCTTCGGTGAAATTGTTACCCGATTCAAATTCGGTAGAGAAGCCAATGTATTTGGAAAGCTGAATTAGAAAGTAGCAAGGGAAATTAGCCAGATTCTTATTTTCAAGATCGAGAATTTGAACGGCATGTTGCAGAAATCCAAACAACTTTATATCGGGATGATTTTCTTCTCTAATACATCTTGAAATGGTTTCTGCTACAAATATGGCAATGGTTGTTTTGGTTATTTCATATGGAATATGATACAAAACCGGAAAACATTTTACTTCTTTTAGCCTTTGGAGATTTTTATTTCGGGCATAAAAGCTTTCAATTTCCATTAACGTTAATATTTGTAATTGGGCAGGTTTAATAACTGCAACTTTACCTTTTAGGCTGTTAATCATATACGACTGCATTCCGAAGTTATCGGTATAACATTTTAGTATCAACGAAGCATCTCCATATTTGACGGTTGAAATAACAATAGCTTGGCATTTTGTAACCGACACAGATTTGAGAATTAATTAACCATTACCACTTTTCCTACCCATGTATCCTTGCCTTCTTCGGTAGCCGAATAAATTAAATAAACACCTGTTGCTGCCCTTTTACCCGACATGGTCATGCCATTCCAAGTTGCCATTCCTCCATTGGCTTTGGTTTCGTATACCAGGTTGCCATGTACATCGGTTATTTTAACATAGGCGTCGGTTATGAGTCCGCGGATGGCAATAAGTCCGGTATAATCCGGCCGTACCGGGTTGGGAAAAATGAAAACATCTTTTTGGTCTTCGGTTCCAACAGATGCGGTTCCCATATACGAACACATTCCTTTTTCGGTTCCGAAGAAAACTTCACCGGTTGATTCGTTAATACCAATACTGTATACGGTATTGGAAAGTAATGGACTATTTGCAGTAGTAAAGTTTTTAATTACGGTATATCCATCCGGAGAAACCAGCCAAACTCCCTGTGCTGTGCCAATCCACTTGCGGTTTCCGGCATCTACAGCAATCGAATAAACGGGAACATCGCCCAAAAAATTAGAATAAATTAAACCGGTTTTAATAACGATTTGTTGCGCATCATAATCGGCATTTGGTTCAAAAACATTTTCCGGATTGTTGAAGATACAAAGTCCTTTTAATGTTCCGGTCCATAAGGTGCCGTTAAGATCTTTGGTAATACAAAAAACCGAAGTACTAGGCAGTAATCCACTCTGTTTGGCTTCTGTGATTACCTTGTATTGGTCGTCGGCTTTATTCGATAGGGTTTTGTTTTCGTTGAATACCAGAATGCCACTGTTTCGGGTGTTTATTATCCATTTATTTCCATAGTCGTCGCAAGTAAGATGTACAAGTCGGTTATCTACACCTGAGGGTACAGGATAGCTATACCATTGGTTACCGGCTGAGCGAACGGATAGCGGAAAGGGAGCACCATAATTGCTCACCCATAAATTATTGTCTTCATCAAAAGCTACACCAGAAACCATCAAGGGGCGGTAATTGCTACCTGTATTAAATTTTTGCAGGCTACTGTTTGTGGTATCGTAATTGGCTACAACTGCCGATTCATTCATTTCAATTAAGCCGGTTCCAAAGTTGGCAAAGAAAGCATGGTGGTTATCCGGATGTATGGCAACATCAACAAAATCACCAGGACCCGAAATGATAGGACTTGCCATTTGATTATAATTGAACCACTCGTTGTTGTTAAAGCGGTAAAATTTATTGGAAGAGTATTTTGGGCTGTTCCAACCACTACTGGTTGCAAATCCGGTTACACTACCTCCTGCCACCCAAACATTTTTATCTTTCGAGGCCATTTTAATTGCGCTGCTACCTTGCGGACCGGGAGGGCCTATATAATCAATTTGATTGGTGGTGAGGTTTACAGCAAGTAAATATTGGTTGTCGACCGGCGTGTATAGTTTTCCGTCGCTACCAATAATACCACCTTTATCGGACACCACCGGGATATCTTGGCGGGAATTATTGGTTGAAAGAATACTAGTTTTAAGTCGGTCGGAAATAACGAGTTTATGGTTGGATTGTTTTAAATGGTAAATGGTTAATGGTGGAAAACCGGCAATGGTATCCCAGCTTGTTCCATTAAATACTTTTAGGGTAGAATCGATAACGCCATATAATTTCTCGTTGAAAACTTCCAGTTCGTTGCTGAAAGTTGAGGGAGTAGTAAGTTGCCAGGTATTATAATCACTTAGGTTATTGCTGGTAAGAGAAGCTTTAAAGATACCGGGTGTAGATGTAAAATAAATTGTGCCGTTAATAATCGCGACATCAGATATGGGAATATTTGCACCTCCGGTTCCAAGATTGGTATACGAATCGGCGATACGTTTTTTTGCTAAATCAATTACAACAATCCCGAATGAACAAGCCAGGTAGGCTTTTGATTGGTATATGCAAATATTATTAATGATTTTATTGCCAATGATAACCTGATTCATTATTTCGGGTAAATTGGTTACTTTATCTTCTTTAATTAAATCAATATTGGCATTGTCGTAAATTATTACCATGATTCCTGTTTGGTTATCAAATGCAATTTTGGTAGCCGTTACATCGGATAATCCGGTTGCCCTAGAAATGATTTCTACTTCATTTTCTTGTTCTTTATAGGTAAACAAGGCGTTGTTAGATGCCACGTATATCGAAGAGCCTGCTTCACATAAATCGTTGTTTGATGCAAAAGAAGTATGTACCCTCCATCCTTCGATAGAAGGCGGTTTAGTTTGCGAAAAGGAGGTAAAACCACTTAACAGTAAAAAGAAAAATGCAAAATAGGAATACCGGAATTTCATGTTTGTTTATTGTTCAACGACCGGAAGATAAAAATTGGTATGCAGGTAAATTGCATAAACCCATTTTAGGAGAATGCATTTTCGCCGGTAATATCCATACCGGTTATGAGTAAATGGATATCGTGGGTACCTTCATAGGTTACAACCGATTCGAGATTCATCATGTGGCGCATGATAGAATATTCGCCGGTTATACCCATACCTCCTAACATCTGTCGGGCATCACGCGCACAATTTTGGGCAATTTCAACATTGTTACGCTTTGCCATACTTATTTGCGCAGGAGTAGCTCTTCCTTCGTTCATCAAAACACCTAATCGCCAAGTAAGTAATTGCGCCTTGGTAATTTCGGTAATCATTTCCGCCAGCTTCTTTTGTTGTAATTGAAATGCTGCAATTGGTTTACCAAACTGGATACGCTCTTTTGAATAACGCAAGGCAGTATCATAACAATCCATCGCTGCACCCAAAGCACCCCAACTGATTCCAAATCTTGCCGAATTAAGGCATGTTAAAGGACCTTTTAATCCTTCCACCCCCGGTAAAATATTTTCTTTCGGAACGAGTACGTCGTTAAATACCAGTTCGCCTGTGGCACTGGTACGCAAGCTCCATTTATTATGGGTTTCAGGAGTAGTAAATCCGGGCATATTGCGTTCTACTATGATACCTTTGATTATACCTGCTTCATTTTTAGCCCATACAACAGCTACATCAGCGAAAGGAGAATTGGAAATCCACATTTTGGCACCATTCAGTATGACATTTTTTCCATCCCCTGCATCTTTAAAGTTGGTAGTCATCCCGGCAGGATTTGATCCATGGTTTGGTTCCGTTAATCCGAAACAACCTAGCCATTCTCCTTTGGCAAGTTTGGGTAAATATTTCTTTTTCTGTTCTTCACTGCCAAATTTAAAAATAGGATACATTACCAATGAACCTTGAACCGAAGCAGTAGAACGAACGCCTGAATCGCATCTTTCTAATTCCTGCATCATGAGTCCGTAAGTAATATAGTCCATCCCTCCACATCCATATTCAATTGGAAGTTGTGGTCCGAAACAACCCAAATCGCCAAGTTGTTTAACCATGGAATAAGGGAACTTAGCTTGTTGTGCTACATCTTCAATAATTGGCGACAATTCCTTTTTCACATAATCGCGAACCATCGAACGAACCATTTTATGTTCGTCGGTTAACAATTCATCGAGCAGGTAATAATCAGGGTGTGTATATTGGTCCGGTTTATTGGAATGATGGTATTTGATTTCGGTATTCATGGATATGTATTTGAGCAAAAATATTTATATTTTATGATATCGGTAGCGAATTCCATATTTATTACAATAAAAAAGGAGCCCTAAGGCTCCCTTTATAACTTACCAAGTGAATAAAAATCAGTTAACGAGCAGCTACTATCCTAATCTTCAGGTTAAAATTGTCGTGGATGGCTTTGTCGCCTAGTCCTTCAAAAAAAGAGTTGGAACCATATTTTACATTAAAATCTGCACGGTTGATATCGATGGAAGCATTTGCAATCACTTTATCTTTGGATACCACTACAAATGCAGGGAATGTAATAGGTTTGGTTATTCCTTTGATGGTAATATCACCATGGATGGTATAATTGTCGCTTCCAGGTTTCGCACCTTTTATTAAATCTGCCGATTTGATAGTTATGCTGGCATTTTCGTAACTGGCAACCGCAAAGAAATCATCAGACTTTAAATGCCCTTCTAATTTTCCTTTGTATTCGCCTTGCATATCTGTGTTTTGAATGGTCGACATAGCAATTACAAATGTTCCGCCTGTTAATTTTTCATCGGCAAGTATAAATTCTCCTGAACCTAGTTCAATCGTTCCATAATGTTCGCCTGTTACTTTGGTAGCATGCCATTTTATGGTACTTTCTTTTGGATTGGCTTTTACGGTATCTGTATTTTTTGCACTTTTGCGTGGTTCGCCTGCATAGCTCCATATACCAATGGAAATAAAGGCGATTAATAGTATGTTGGTTTTCATGATTTTATTAATTGAGCAACAAAGATATGTAAATACAATTGTTGTACATACAAATAAATTCATAAACGAATTTTATATGATGTAATATATTGAAAAACAGGAGAATAAAATTTTATATCCGGAATTGGAAATATTGTTTTTCCTGTTGTTTTTTGCTTGGGTTGGCAATTTCGGTACAAGCAGCGGATAGCTTAAATACAAAACCTCGTTCTTATTATATTACAAACCATACCGACAAGATTAACGTTACTCCGTTCCTCTATTTTGCTTCTAATCGGTTTGTTTTTTCGGCACAAAAGAAAAGTGTACAATTTACGCCTAACGAAGCACCAAGTATTGGGTTAAAATTACAACACAAATGGTTGGGATTTGGCATAACGTATGGCCCAAAGAATATCCAGGATAATGAAAAGGGTTCAAGCACGTATTTCAATATTGTATTAAATTCTTATGGAAAGAAGCAAGGTTTTGATATGTATTATTTATCGAATAAGGGGTATTATATAGGAAATAAAAAAGTAAATGAGGATTTGAAAACGACGGTTCCATATGTATTACGTCCGGATTTAGAAACCAAAGGAATAGGATTCAATGTTTATTACATCTTTAACCATAATCGTTTTTCCTATCGTTCCTCATTTATTCAAAATGAGATACAAAATAAGTCGGCAGGGTCCTTTCTTTTAACCCTTTCAGGTTCTTATTATGCCATTAAAGCAGATTCGTCGGTAGTTCCGAACATTTACCAATCCGAGATTATTTTAGCATCACAAATCCGGACGGGCATGTTTTACTCGGCTGGTCTTTTGCCGGGATATAGTTTTACATTGGTAGGGTGGAAGCGGTTGTTTTTTACCTTATCCTTTTCCTATGGTTTGGTTTACCAGATTCAGCAGTATGAAGCTGAGGCAAGTAACATGGAAGAATCAGTCAATAGAAATCTTTGGATCTCAAGAGGTTTAGCGAGGTTTTCAACCGGATTTAATTCCACTTATTTTTATTGTGGCATATCCGGAATGGGGGATAATTATCATATTCCGCTTGGTTCGGGTAACCAGTTGCAATATTCGATTGGTAGTTTACAATTGTTTGTTGGAACCAGGTTGTCGTTTCCCAAAAAGTTTGCAGTAATTTCTAAATCAATGGATAAAGTGCCATTAATTTCTGAAAAACCGGATAAATAAAACGCATACTGAAACAATATATTTGATTCGTTGTTGAGAGGCATATAGGAAGTACATATTTTGGGAATATTTTCAATTAAGGACATAGAAGCAGTTTCGGGTATTAAAAGTCATACTTTACGTATCTGGGAAACCCGTTATGGTATAATCAAGCCAAAGCGTACCGAATCGAATATTCGATTTTACGACGACGATGATTTGAAGTATATTCTCAATATTAGTATACTTAACCGGCATGGATTTAAAATTTCGGAGATTGCCAAAATGCCGAAGCATGATTTATGCACCCAGGTCTTAAAAATTAAGCAGATTGATGCGGTATATGGTCATCATATAAAAAACATGATTACCGGAATGGTATCGTTAGATGAAACTGCATTTAATGCTAGCATTTCGGAAGTGATAAAAGAAAAGGGGATAGAACATACCATGACGCATGTTGTTTTCCCTTTCTTGATTGAAGTTGGAATTTTATGGCAAATTGGTTCGATTAAGCCCATGCATGAACATTTTGCAACCAATATCATTAAGCAAAAACTTTATGTGGCTATTGATTCAAAAATGATGGAACGCAAACCGGATGGTAAGCGATTTTTGTTGTTTTTACCGGAGAACGAACAACATTCGATTGGGTTGTTGTTTGCCAATTATATTTTACGCTCGAGGGGGCATGATGTGTTTTATCTTGGACAAGAGGTACCGGTATCTGATATGTTGTCGCATACATCGGTTTATGAACCGGATTATGTTTTTTCTATTCTAACTTCTGCCCATGTAAACCTAAACAAACAAGAGTTTGTTCAAAAAATTTGTCAGGCATGGCCGCAATCCATGGTTTTATTATCCGGCATTCAGTTTTTAAATGCCGATTTCGAGTTTCCGGTTAATACAAAACTTATCCGCAGTATACAATCCTTTATTGATTTTGTCGATTCGTTATAACGGAAATGATCAGTTTTTATTCGGTATCTGACTTCTTACAATTTCGTACGTTGATGGAACAGAAAACACCGAGTCAGGGAATATTTTTTCCTCCACTTTGTTTGCACGAATATGCATCACAAGACCGTTGGTAACCATATCGTACTCCATTAACATGCCGGGAATGCTGTTGGTTAATTCGGAGCCAGCAGCAAAGCTCATGGCAGGTAATTCTTCGGTATAATAATTTTCGGACTGAACCGTTTTGTTGTCGCTTGTTTTTTGAACCAGAATGCCTTTACAACTATAGCCTGCAATTTTCCGTTTCTTTTTCAGGTTTATGATAGTGGATTGATGCTCTTTGGCATTCTCTGATTCTATTTTCTTAACATCTTCTTCCGTTGAAAGCATGGCAATTTTTTTGCCCATCATATCAGTGAGCACATAAGTTAATTTAGAAGTTTTATCCGAGAGAATTACGTTGGTTCCGAAAATGGTGTACAATTCAATTCTGCTTTTGTTTTCTTTAAAAAACACCGCCATGGTTTTGGGTAAAACGTCCATGTTGTTTTTAAATTCCTCGCTTATTTCAGGATAGGTTATATCGTACTTAATTATTCCGTTTGTGATTTTTTGTGCGTGCAACAATGTTGTAGAAAAAGAGAACGAAAGCAATAGGGAAGTGAATAGTATTTTTACCATATAATTTTTTCTTTTGCCAGAAATGCTGCAATTCCTTTTTTACAATCTTCTGTTTGGCGGGCTTTAACATTTTGTTTTGCGGCATATTCCAATCCGTCGGACAAGGTTAATTGAGGAATGGTATGCAACATTTTTTTTATCAGGTTTATTGATTGAGAAGATGTAGAATTTATCAAACGGGTTGCAAATTCATGCACATATTCATGAATTTCGGCTGTCGGAATTATTTTATTGATGAGTTGGTACCGAAGCGCTACATCCGACTTAAATATTTCTGCTGACAGAAGAATTTCTCTTGCGGTGCTTCCGCTAACTTTTCTCAATAGAAATACCATAACCATGGCAGGAACAAATCCAATACGGGCTTCTGTATATCCAAATGTAGATTCCGGTGTGGCGATGCAGAAATCACAAACAGTAGCCAAACCGCATCCACCAGCCAAAGCTGCACCATTCACCTTGGAAATTACCATTTTGGAGGATTGGTAAATTTGTTGAAATAGCTCCATCAGGTTTTTGGAGTCAATCAGGTTTTCTTCTTCCGAAAAATTTTGCAACTGTTGTATGTAAGCCAGATCAGCTCCGGCGCAAAACGCATCTCCGTTGGCTTCCAAAACAATGATTTTGCAATTTTCGTCTTGCTCGGCCAAGTTAAATTTTGCCTTGAGTTCTTTTACAAATTCAAATCCAAGGGCATTCCTTTTTTCGGGTCGGTTTAAGGTAATGTACCCGATACGGTCGATCACTTTATATAGTACCAAATCATTCATATGCATTCAAATTTAATTCAATTGCACCTGATAAAGGCAAGTTATAGTAAGGAATTTTCAAATCACGGTAATATGCCATGTATTTTTCTCGTAATTGGTATGACAAGTTACTATTCATAACCACACGTTTGGGTTTGAGCAGGTTTAGACTTTCCAAATTTACCGGATTGCGAATTACAACAATATCACAGGAGGTTGAATCAGATTGGAATGCATTATTACCGGTTAAAATAATCCGAATTTCCGGTAACTGAATTAATGACCATTTATTATGGGCAGGAACGATGGTTGGTTTTTTTACAAAATGAGAACCGGAATAGTTGGCGGTATGAAATTGAATTTTCTTTTTGTCGTTTACGAGTGTGGAGTCGACAAACAAAGTTGATGTTGATCCTTGCATAAATTGTAATGCCAGGTGGTTGGGTATACAATATATGATTAGTTTATTTTGGTTATTGGAAATGATTTTATGGTAGGTGTTTTCCGACAATATTGCCATTGTTGAACCCATACCAATTAACAGTAAGGTGGCTCGTTTTGATATAAGATATAGAACCACCGAACTAAGGAGAATAAATAAAAGAAAACTTTGGAAAAAGCTGATTTGAATTCCTTCTGTGAAGGAATAGGGTAGGTTACTTATCATGATTGCGATTGAATTACTTAACCGGATGAGGAAAAATATTAATTTACCCAGGAAGGTTGCCAAAACAGGTAGGAGCGAAAAGGACATTAAAACGATAAGCAAATAAAGAATCACTGTTGTGATTGGAATGATGAGTAAATTGGATAGGATAAATGAATTTGGAAACTGATGGAAATAATACAGTCCAAGCGGGCAGGTTGCAAGTTGGGCTGCTACAGATACCGAAACAAGATTCCAAATTGAATCGAGAAAACGGTTTCGAAGATTGAGCTTTTGGTACAATACAGGTTGAATGGCAACAATTCCACCAACAGCAAGGTAACTCAATTGAAAACCTACATCCGCCAAAATATTGGGATTAAATACCAGAAGAAAAAAAGCGGATCCTGCCAGGTTGTTAAAAATATTTCCTTGTTGCCCCAGCGAACTGCCAACCACTATAAAGCTGAACATAACAGTTGCTCTTAAAATAGAAGGAGTCATACCGCATAGAAGGGAATAAAACCAAAGCGCACATAAAATTAAAATGGATTTTATAATCCTACTACTTCCTGATTTTTCTAATGGTTTACACAGCAGTCCCAAAATCCAGAAAATAATACCCACATGCATACCCGATACTGCAAGAACATGAAGTGTTCCTGTTTGCGCATAAGCAGTTGTAGTTTCATAGGATATCGCATCATCAAAGCCATATAATAAAGCTTTTGCTACCGCAATTTCTTCTGCCGAAATAACATAGGTTTGCAGCACGATTCCAAAGTGGTTTTTAAGTTTGTTTACCCATTGTATCATCCACGATCCATTATGGATATGTAAGGATCTGTGTTGGGTTTTGGTTGGAATTGCGGTATGGAAAATATTCTTTCTTTTAAAGTACTGATGCATATCAAATTCTCCGGGATTCAATGGAGATTTAATCCTTTTTAATGAAGCGGAATCTAATTCGATAACTTCACTATACGTGTAAGTTATATCCGGATAAAAGTACAGCATTAAGTTTCCGGTGGAAGGTTTTATGACACCTCCTTTTTCGCGAATTGCAATAACAGTGCCTGTATATTTTTTACGTTTACCTGTTATGATTCCATCGTCGTTAATCTTAACCAATAATTTTTCGAAGTTGTTTTGACGTAAATAATGCGTAGGGTTATTGGGCGAATAGTTTTTCCACTGAGCCAAAATTCCCAAAGCAATACAGATAAGTGCAATGCCGATACCTTTTATAAATCGTTTCCGGTAATAGTTAAATCGTTTCATCCGAATGAGGAAGAAGCCAGGAATTAGCATACCACAACAAATCCAAATAGCGATTTGGTTTTCTTTTAAATTGTAACCAATAAGGATTCCCGCGATTAATAAAATCAATAGCCTCACCATAGGAATAGTATGCCAAAAAGACTTGAACATTTCCATGTACAATTTATCCTCCGGGTATGGATAAATGAAATGGCGACAATCACATAATTATAGTATTATTGAATAAATTATTATTTTATGTATCCAACTATTTTATTTCTGCATAATTTATTGCGATGGGCTGTTTTACTGGGTGGTTTGTATGCCATAACCAAATCGGTTCTTGGAGTAATGCACAAACGTGAATTTACACAAGCAGAGAATCGGGCACATCTGTTGTTTGTTATTTTTTGTCATACCCAATTGTTATTGGGGTTGATTTTGTATTTTATTAGTCCGGTAGTGCAGGAGGCCTTAGGCAATATGGGTGCTGCGATGAAGGATGCCAGATTGCGTTTGTATGCTGTTGAACATATTTCGGTGAATATAATTGCTGTTGTTTGTATTCAGGTTGGACGAACCTTATCGAAGAAAGCTACAGATTCTGTAGTAAAACACAAAAAGGCATTGATATGGTTTACGATAGGAATGGTATTAATACTATCTCGTATTCCTTGGCAATATTCTCCTTTGTTCAGGATGTAATCAGATTTCCCCTTCCCATTTGGCAATTACATAGGTTGCGAGGCAATTACCTATTAGGTTAACTGAAGTTCTTCCCATATCCATGATGGCATCTACCGCTAAAATGGCAAATGCCTTTTGTGGGTCGAGTCCTAAGGATGCAACCGTGCCCACTAAAATAAGGAATGATGCGCCTCTTACACCCGCTACTCCTTTAGAGGTAAGCAATAAAACCAAACACATTTGAATTTGCTCGCCGATGGTTAAATCCACTCCGCATGCTTGCGCAACAAAAACGGAAGCAAGAGAAAGGTAGAGGGTTGTACCATCCAGATTAAAACTATATCCGGTTGGCAAAACGAAAGAAACCACCTTACGAGGTATACCCATTTTTTCTAAATTTTCCATCGCTTTTGGCAGGGCAGCTTCCGAGCTCGCAGTTGCGAAAGCAATTGAAAGAGGTTCTGAAATATGGTCGATAAATTTGCGAAATGGAAGTTTAACCAAAAAGCCAATCGGCACTAAAATAAACAGGATAAAGAAGGTTAATGAAAGGTAGAGCGTGCCCACCAGTTTCATTAAATTATGCAATACCCCATAACCCATGGTAGCAATGGCATATCCGATAGCTCCGCCTACTGCAAGCGGAGCAAGATACATTACCAGGTTGGTGAATTTAAACATGACATCAGCCAAACCTTCGATGGCATTCACCATTTTCATTTTACGTTCGCCTTTTACCTGGGCGAGTGCAATACCAAAAAGGATACTGAATATTACAATTTGCAATATCTGGTTATCTCCAACCGAACGGGCAACATTTTCAGGAAATATATCCAGGATTACATTGTGTGTATGCTTTTGTTCCAACAATTGCGTTGCCTTTTCGACCTGCGCTGTTTGTGCTTCAAAAACTGCACCTGCGCCGGCCTGTGAAACATTGATTGCAACCAATCCAATTACCAAGGCAATGGTAGTTACGATTTCAAAATATAAAATAGATTTCCAGCCCATTCGTCCAACTTGTTTCAGATCGCTATGACCTGCTATTCCTACTACAAGTGTGGAGAATAACAAAGGTGCAATAATCGTTTTTATCAGTCTAAGGAATATATCACTGAAAATTTTTAGTTCTTTTGCAATATTGGGCGCCCATTCGGCAAATTCAATTCCAAGAAACATACAAAGCAAAATAGAAGCCGTTAGGGACTTTATGCGCCAGCTATACCAAGCCATAACTGCAATAAATATCCAACGAAGTATATGCAAGAACCAGGGGTTGAACTGAACGACTTCAAACCATTGTAGTAAATGTAAAACGGAGTCGATAATAAATAAAGACAATACAGTAAGGAGTAAATTCCGGTTGCTTAACATGATTATCAAACATAAGTAAATCACCAAATATTACAAGTTCGGGTATGATAATAGATTTTTCAGGGTATTTGATTTATTTCGCGTAGGATTATGAACAAATCAGATTTGATATTATATGCCAAAGAACCAATGCAATTGGGAAAGCAGCATATTGCAGCCTTAAAAAAGGTTGAATCTGATTTTCCTTATTTTCAGGGTGTTCAGGTATTGATTGCAAAAGGACTTTCAAATTTAAAACATTACGAATTCAACAGGCAATTGCACAAATCCAGTTTGTCGGTACCTGATAGAGAGGTGTTGTTTCGGTATATCCATGATATTTCGGCAGATATTATTAAACCGGTAACGCCTATGGAAACGGTTAGAGAGATAATACCTGCCGCTGAAGAAATGCCGGTTGAATTACCCGTAATTACCCATGAACCCGTAAAAGAGATTGAACCGGAAATACCAGTTGAAGAAATTTCGGTTGATTTGGTTCATGAACCTGAAATTGTTGTATCAGTAGTAGAAACCCCGATTGAACCGCCGATAGAAATAAGTGAAGTTGTAATTGAATCTGATCGTTCGACAGAATTAGAAAAACACAAATCTGAGTTTCATTCATTTAGTGAATGGTTGCAAATTAGTAAAGAAGGAATTTTGCCACCGGAAGAGGAATTGGAGTCAGCTGCAACGATTGAAGCGACCTATTCAATTGATTCTCCCGACGATATTATTGAAGAATCACCTATTATTTTACCGGTTACAAAGGACACAACCGAATCAAAACAAGTGACCAATGTGGAGGTTTTTGGGTCGATTTTAGATAAGTTTATTCAGGAGAGTCCCAGCATTAGTAGACCCAAAGCAGCGTTTTACAATCCGGCAAATATGGCTAAGCAAAGTGTTGAAGAAGATGAAGATCTTGTTACTGAGACACTTGCAAAATTATACCATCGTCAAGGACATTATAAAAAGGCAATTCGTGCATATGAAAAATTATGCTTGATATATCCTCATAAAATGGCGTACTTTGCCGACCTTATTTTCAAAATCAAACAAGAAAGCAAAGATTAATTTATGTTTTTATTTATATCTATCGTTATCCTAATCGCCTGTATTTTATTGGTACTCATCGTTCTTATTCAGAATCCAAAAGGAGGCGGAATTGCAGCTAATTTTATTGCACCAAATCAAATCATGGGGGTTAAAAGGTCGACCGATGTTGTGGAGAAAGCAACTTGGATTCTGGCAGCAACCTTAATTGTATTGTCGTTGGCATCTAATTTCTTCCGTCCAAGTATGGATACTACTGATACCGGAGCACCACAATCCCGTTTGAAGGAGAATATCGAGAATACCGAAATGCCGGCAGCACCGGTTCAACAACCTACGCAGCCTCAAACAGCGCCTGCCGAACAAACTGCACCTGCTGAACAAACAGCACCTGCCCAATAATTTATAGGGATGGATACCTGGACTGAGAAAGAAAATCGTTTAGAGAAAACGTATACGTTTGCAACTTTTTCTGATGCCATGGCTTGGATGGTAAAAGCATCATATTTCATAGAGAAGCATGACCATCATCCGGTTTGGACCAACACGTACAATAAAATACATGTTATTTTAAGCACCCATAGTGCCGGTAATCTGGTTACTGAAAAGGACAGAGAACTTGCTGCTTATTTGGATAAAATTTACAGTTGATTATTCATCAACGGTAACGCACAAATTTTTCGGTAGTAATTAGATTGCAGGGCTTTTGTTAAGTAGGGAAGATGTCGAGGACCGTGTATATCTGAGCCAACCAAATGAACCAGTTTCTGATCAATTAGATATTCTGCATTTTTTTTCACCTCGGGAGAATAATAACCAATAAGCGACATGGTATTTAACTGGAGTAATATTCCGCTATCTGCTAGTTCGTGGTATGTATCCGGATTATTAGCCATATACATATATCTTTCCGGATGGGCCAAAACAGGTTGGTATCCGTTTATCTGCAAGTCGAATAATACTTTTTTCAAGTTGGGAGGTTCGGCACTAAATGGCAATTCGATAAGGATGTAATTTTTGCCAAACGGAAGCAAATCATTGGTATTAATTTTTACTTCCAACAATTCGTCTACCATGTATTCTGCAGATGCTTCGATTTCGATTAGAATATGTTGAAGTTTTAATTCATTTCTTACCAAATCAAGGGCGGGTAAGATATTATCCCTGCCGTTTTTATAAAAGTCGCCCATGATATGAGGCGTTGTAATTACCTTTTTATATCCTAAGGCCGAAAGTTCTTTTAGTACAAGAATGCTTTCGGATAGTGATTCTACACCATCATCCAAATTTGGAATTAAGTGGGAATGTAAATCAGTCGTAATTGGATTAAGGAAAGGTTCTTCAGGAAGTTTATCCCGTTTAAAAAAATTTCCGAATAGTGCCATTAGTTTACAGTGCCTAAAAACTCTTTTAACGACATGATATTAGGTACGTTAAGCGAATCTACTTTTCTGAAGTCGGCGATATAGATCGACAACCAGTCGAGCATATAGATTAGCTCATAGATAGATTTATAGGAAGCATCATCAACCGGAACATGAATTACTTTGTTGTATTCGACCTCTAGTAAGTTACTGATAAATTCGAACCGTGATGAGACGCGAGGATGTTGTTGCGAGTCGAGTAGGAAGAAAATACTTTCAAGCTGTCCGTAATAGCTTTCTATCACATTGTGGTTCATTTCCGGCAAGGAGTGCTGAAAACATTCGTGTTTGGCATTTTCATTTATTTGCTGTGCAAATCTTATTCCAATTGGTTCGAGCGTACCATCGGTAAGCACGATTAATTTATTTTTCAGTTTAGATTTAATTGATTCGAAAATAGTTTTTGCTTCTTCCTGGTATATTTTAGGAGAATTAACGGTTTCGGCAATATCCAAAAGTTCCCGATTAGCATCTTTTCCAAGAAGTTCGCTGAAAGTAAGAATCAAGTATGTTAATGAAAAACCAAGTGCCATACGAGGTTGAAAGCCGGATTCGATAATATTGTGGTGTATATTATCTGTTTGGGCAGATTTTAATAATTTTCCGCCACCGGTTAGAATGGTAACCTTACAATTTCTTTTTTGAACTTCTTCATACATCGCTAAGGTTTCTTCGGTGTTGCCGGAATAGGAACCAAGTATAACCAATGATTTTTCGTTGATATAAGCAGGCAATACATAATCGGCTACACATTCAACAGGTACAGGGCATTCGTGTTGAAATATTGCTTTTACAATTTTGCCACCAATACCGGATCCACCTAATCCACCAATAAAGATATTGTTGAAATCAGATATTTGAAAACCGTGTGGTTTATAATTTTCTACGGCATACTTAATTTGGTATCCGAATTTTGATAATGCTATATGTTGTTCGTTCATGGTGTTATTTTATCATGTTGAGTAAGTAGGTTCCATATCCGCTTTTTACCAGAGGGGCAGCAATTTTTTCGAGTTGATTTTTGTCGATATATCCCATTCGATAAGCTACTTCTTCGATGCATCCTATTTTTAATCCTTGTCGCTCCTCTACTACTTGCACAAACTGACCAGCCTGCATTAACGATGCAAAGGTGCCTGTGTCGAGCCATGCAGTACCTCTGCCAAGGACTACAACTTTTAATTTTTTTCTTTTCAAGTATGCGAGATTTACATCTGTTATCTCATATTCGCCTCTGGCCGAAGGTTGGATGTTTTTTGCAATTGAAATAATTTCGTTGTCGTAAAAGTACAAACCGGGAATGGCATAATTTGATTTAGGGTGCAAGGGTTTTTCTTCGATGCTAATAGCGTTCATGTTATCGTCGAATTCGACAACACCATAACGTTGCGGGTCGTTAACATGGTATGCGAAAACCACGCCACCATCGGGATTACTATTTGCTTTAAGCATCGGGCCGAGGCCACCACTAAAAAAAATATTATCACCCAATACCAATGCCACTTTATCGTTCCCAATAAATTGCTCTCCAATAATAAAAGCCTGCGCAAGTCCATTAGGAGTTGGTTGTTCGGTATAGGTAAATTTGCAACCAATTTGTTCGCCGTTTCCTAATAATTTTTGAAAGCCGGGTAAGTCGTGAGGGGTTGAAATAATTAAAATCTCTTTGATACCTGCAAGCATCAAAGTAGAGAGCGGGTAATAAATCATTGGTTTATCGTAAACCGGCATGAGTTGTTTACTTACAGCCAATGTTAATGGATGCAACCGCATAGCACTACCTCCTGCAAGAATTATTCCTTTCATTTTACAGCCAATAAATCATGCAATAATAAGTATAGAAAGGCATTCTTTCTATACAATTAATTACCACTCAGCTGCAGGATCAAGTCTGAATACTTCACCCATTTCAGTTACAAGTGGGTTCAGGTATTCGGTATGGTAGCCTTTTCGGCCGCCAAGTTTTGGCAACCATTGCGTAGTTGCAGGTATTTTCAAGTTGGCTTTTTGCAATATTGGCGAAATAGAATCCAACCATTGTTGTTGCAGAGCCTCTTCCCCAATAAATATTTTTTCGGAAATTAAGAGGGCTTCAAAATCCCCTTTTTCAAAAATTCCTAATGCATCGTTCCATGCTTCATTTAAAACGCTTTGCATACGGGCATGACTTTCTGTATTTCCATTTCCCAGTTTGGTAACCCAAGTATCGGCGTGAAATACATGGTATTTAAGTTCGCCACGTACTTTTCTGGCAACTTTTGCCAAGGGTTCATAGGATGAATCGGCTAAGCTATTAAAACGAAGCTGGTCGGCATGGTCATATAAAAAGTGTCGGATGGTGCTATAATCATAGTCTTGATTTGGCAATTCGGTAAACTGGCAATTGTGAAACTTATTTACTTCTCGATTGAAAGCAACGGTATCCGGTTCGTTTTCGCCTAGTTCGTGTAAAAGGATATAGAGTGCTTGCGCCTGACCTAACTTGTCCTGGGCCATTGACGAAAACGCAATATCCTCTTCTAATATTGGTCCTAAGCCTGTCCACTCGCTGTTGCGGTGACCGATTATCAATAAATCGTCGGCCATTTTATAGAGTAATTCTTTGATTGCTTCGGTTTGCATATGATAAATAAAATTTACTTATTGGCTTTTTTATATTTGTTAATTTTCTCCATCACTTTATATCCGGCTGCTTCTCTGTATTGTTTTTCAGGAACAGTATCAAAAATATCCGAGTCGTCGTAATCAGATGAGAAAACCTGCGCGGTATTTACCACCCAAATATTAACGCTTATACCTCTTCTACCATATTGTTCTTTAGCAAACAACAGTGCCATTTCAGGATTTGGGGCATGAACAATGCCAACGTGCATGTGTTGATCGCCTCTTTTTTTCTGGTGAAATACCTCAAACGTTTCCCATTGGTCGAGTTCTTTAAGTGGATCAATCGGGTTATTTAGTTCGATTTGTTCTCTGGTTATACGGGGGTCTAATGACTTTATCATAATGAATTAAGCGTAAGGTAAAACGTATTTTGATTGTTTCGGTAATAATGCTTCACGTACCCATCTGCCTCGTTCTTCAGCCATTCTTCTAACAGCCAATCTCTCGGCATTACAAGGTCCATCGCCATTTACCACGCGTTTAAATTCATCCCAATCCGGTTCGGTATATTCCCATTTACCGGTAGATTCATTTTTCTTGAGTTCTTTATCCGGAACAGTAAGACCAAGGTCCCAAATTTTCGGAACATACATATTTAGGAATTGTTGACGCATATCGTCGTTGGTTGCCATTTTTACTTTCCAGCGCATCAATATTTCGGTATGGTTACTTATTTTGTCTGAAGGTCCGAAAAAATGCATGATTGGAGGCCACCAGCGATTAAGGGCATCTTGTACCATTTTGCGTTGGAAAGGGGTACCGGTTGCCAAAGTAACCACATTATCGTGTCCATATTTTAAATGAAAACTTTCTTCGGTACAAATCCTGTCTAAAGCCCTGCAATATGGTCCATAACTGCCTTTTGCATTTGCAACCTGGTTGATAATGGCACCTGCATCAATAAGCCAAGCAATCACACAAGCATCGGCCCATTCAAAAGCGGGGTAATTAAAAACATTGGAATATTTGGATTTACCGGTAATGAGATCGTTGATCATTGCTTCGCGACTCTTCCCAAGGGTTTCGGCAGCGCTGTAAAGTAATTGGGCATGACCAACTTCATCCTGAACTTTTGCCATCAGAGCGAGTTTGCGCTTAAATCCGGGAGCTCTGGTAATCCATGTACCTTCGGGCAGCGCACCAATAATTTCTGAGTGTGCGTGTTGTTCAATCATGCGAATCAATTGCTTGCGATACTCTTTTGGCATCCAATCTTTTGGTTCCACTTTCTCGCCTTTTGCTATTCGCAATTCAAATGCTTCAAGCAAAACCGGATCTTCTCCGTCGACGATGGATTTAGGTTTTTCGTTGGGATCGATGTAAGCGTTTCCGTACATATAATTCTGGTTTAATAATTATTTTTTTAAGGCTTAAAATGCAAGTCGGTAACCATTTTTTTTCGCAAGCCGGTAAGGATAAAAGTAGACAATTGGTTGGCTATTTCACCGGGGGATTTACCTCCTTGTGGATTGTACCATTGGTAAATCCAATTAACGGCTGAAAGTATGGTTAATGCTGCAAATTTTGGATCTGTTTGGTCGAAAATATCTTCGTGAATTCCGTCCGTTACGATCACCCTGAATTCGTTTTCGTATTGATCACGAAGTTTGATAAATTTTGATAAAAGTGGTTCGGGCAAACTTCTCCATTCATTCAAGAAAACAGCTGATTCATCTAAATTGTCAGTCATTATCTGTACATGAAATTGGATAGCCATTTGCAGTCGCTTTTCTGCATCAAAATAGATATCATTTACTTCCTTTAATGCAGTGATAAACTTATCTGCCATACCAAAACAAATATTTTCAAGAATTTCTTCTTTCGATTTAATATGGTGGTATAAACTGGCAGCTTCGATATCCATTGCAGATGCAATATCCCGCATGGTAGTAGCTTCGAACCCTTTTTGTTTAAAGAGTCGGGCTGCAATTTGCTGTATTTGTTCTTTTCTATTGATTATCAACCGGTCACCCATAACGCCTAATGATTGTTAGGCAAAGTTATTTTTTGTAATGGAAATTACAAGGAATCAGAAATTTTTTTTAGAGAATAAAAGAGAATAAAGATTACCTTGACATCAAATTAATAAAAATATGGACAAACAAGGAAAGCGACTGGTATTGGTAACCGGTGCAACAGGAGGTTTGGGTACAGCGATGTGTATTGAATTATTTCGCAACGGGTATCGGGTTGCCGGAAATTATCGTAACAGAGAAAAGGCCGAAAAATGGCAAAAAATGCTGAAGGAAAAGGAAATTGAGGTTGATATTTTTGAAGGAGATGTTTCTGATTATGGTTCAACAGAAAAGATGATTGAGCAGATTGAAAGGGAAATTGGAGCAGTGGATGTATTGGTAAATAATGCGGGAATAACGAGGGATATTGCATTTCGTAAAATGAGTTTTGAGCAATGGAAAGATGTTATTTCTACCAATCTGGATTCTGTTTTTAATTGTAGCCGGAATGTAATCAATGGAATGATTGAAAGGAATTTTGGGAGAATCATAAATATTTCGTCGGTAAATGGCCAACGAGGCCAGTTTGGGCAAGCTAATTATTCGGCTGCAAAAGCCGGAATGCATGGGTTTACGAAGACATTGGCGATGGAAGTTGCAAAAAAAGGGATAACTGTTAATACCATTTCGCCGGGATATATTGGTACCGATATGGTAATGGCTGTTCGGGAAGATGTTAGGGATATGATTGTAGCACAAATACCGCTGGGTAGATTAGGAGGAACAGAAGAAGTAGCGCATTTGGTATGTTTTTTAGCAAGTGAACAGGCTAGTTTTATAACAGGAGCTAATTATTCGATAAATGGCGGGCAGCATGTTTATTAAACATTAATGAATAGGTAAATTCTACCTAATGTGACTTACCTAAAAAATGCAGATGCCTGTATTTACCGATTAAATACACTAGCAAACCCTTGTTGGCGTTATACAGAATGGAATTAATTTAATTTTAGATTCATTTATTCCATTATTTCAATGTTTTTTACCACATTTGCAACCGCTTAAAATAACTTCCCTGAATAACATACTTCAAATAAAATCTTTGCTTAATGGCCAAAGCGGCGTTAAGGTAGTAATTACAACCCATCACAAACCGGATGCGGATGCATTGGGATCGTCGCTGGGATTGTATAATTTTTTACTGCAATTAGGTGTTCATGCGGATGTTCTTTCTCCAACGGATTATGGCGATTTTTTAAAATGGCTACCCGGCGAAAACAAGGTAATTAATTATGAATGGGAAGAGGAGAAGGGCAACAAACTTGTAGCGGAGGCTGATTTAATTTTTTGTCTCGATTTTAACGCCCTGAAACGAATCAATCAATTGGGCGATAAGGTAAAGGAATCAAAAGCAAAAAAGGTAATGATTGATCACCATTTGGAACCTGAACCTTTTTTTGATTATCAATTGCATACCGTTGAGGCTAGTTCGACCTGTGAACTGATTTTTACATTTATAGAATTGTTGGGAAGCGTTAATTTGATAAATAAAGATATCGCTTCTTGTTTGTATGCCGGAATAATGACGGATACTGCTTCTTTCAAACACAGCAGTACCTATCCAACAACACATAGGGTAGCAGCAGTACTACTGGAGAAAGGAGCTGTGCCCAATTTAATAAACGAAGAGATTTACGATAATTATTCGTTGAACCGCATGCGTTTTATCGGATATTGTTTGAATGAAAAACTTAAAATTATACCGGAATATCATACTGCATTAATATGCGTTACGGCAGATGAGTTAAAAAGATTTAATATAACAACCGGTGATTCGGAAGGATTGGTGAATTACGGATTAAGCATCAAGGGTATTAAATTGTCGGTATTAATTATAGACAGAACAGTCTTAAGAAAAATGTCGTTCAGGGCAAAAGGGAATTTCCCTGCGAACGAGTTTGCCAGGAAGTTTTTTAAAGGAGGAGGTCACTTTAGTGCTGCGGGGGGTGAAAGCACCGAACCGATTGAAAAGGTGGAGGAACAATTTCTGGAGGCGATCAAAACTTACCAAGCTATTTTAGTTTAATCAATATATATATATGAAAAGAGGTACATTTTTAGGTTTAACTTTTGCTTTAATCCTTGCGTCATGCAACAAAGGATTTGAAACGAGTGAAAGCGGTTCACAATACCGTATTATTTCGCATGAAGAAGATGCAAGAACCATTAAAGCCGGTGATATGCTTTTGGTAAATCTGCGGATGTCGACAGAAAGCAGCGATTCAGTAATCATGGAAACTTTTAAAGACAATAGTCCAAGGTATATTCCGGCAGATGAAGCAGTGCTTAAAGATATTTTGGTATTATTAGCCAAAGGCGATAGCGTGGAAATGCTGGTAAATGCAGATACCTTATTTCAAAAAAGCTTTGGTGTTCCAAAACCGGAGTCGATGAAAAATGAAAAGAATGTTCACTTCATTGTAAAAATTGTGGATGTATTTGATCAGGCAGAGTTGAAGAACAAAAGCATGGAGCAAATGAAACAGTTAATCGAAAAGGATTCGTTGGCATTAAAAGGGTTTCTTTCAAACTTAACCAATGTGCAAACTACAACTAGCGGACTTATGTATATCGTTGAAAAGACCGGTTCAGGAAATGCACCAAAGAAAGGCGATAAAGTGAGTACCCGTTACAAAGGAACTTTTTTAAATGGAGAAACTTTTGACGAAAATCTGGAGAAAGAACCTTTCGAATTTACCATAGGATTGGGACAAGTAATACCGGGAATGGATGAAGGTGTATCGCTCATGAATCCTGGTTCAAAGTATAAATTAATTATACCTTGGAATCTGGCATATGGTGAAAGAGGTAGTGGACCAATTTTGCCATGTTCGAGTTTGGTTTTTGATGTCGAATTATTAAAAGTAAATTAATCATATGAAGAAATTAATGGTAATTGCATTGGCATGTTTAGTTACACTGCCGGCTATCGCACAAAAAGGAAAGAAAAACGAAACTGTAAAAATTAAACCAAACGTGGAATATACAACAGCAAGCGGATTAAAGTACAAGATAACCGAGCAAGGGAAAGGTGTCCTTGCAACAGCGGGTAGTACTGTTACCGTACATTATACAGGCACATTATTAGATGGCACCAAATTCGATAGTTCGAAAGACCGCAACCAGCCCTTTTCATTTAAGTTAGGTGAAGGTAGGGTTATAAAAGGTTGGGAAGAAGGAATAGCATTGTTGCATGTTGGTGATAAAGCAATTTTGACTATTCCACCGGCAATAGGTTATGGTGAACGCAGCATGGGATCTATTCCTTCGAATTCAACTTTGGTTTTTGAAGTTGAGTTGCTTGGAGTTAAGGAGCCGGTAAAACCATGGGATATTAAATCAAAAGATACATTAACTACTGCAAGCGGATTACAATATATAATCGTTGAAAAAGCAAAGGATGCTTCGGCGATGAAAGCGGAAAGCGGTAAAAATGTAAGTGTACATTATACCGGATTTTTAACCGACGGTAAGATATTTGATTCTTCCGTTGAACGTGGTGAGCCGATCTCATTTCAATTGGGACAAGGTCGTGTAATTAAAGGATGGGATGAAGGAATAGCGTTAATGAAAGTAGGAGATAAACTACGTTTAATCATTCCTTCCAATTTAGGATATGGTGAAGCCGGTGCAGGTGGAGTAATACCTCCAAATGCTACATTGTTATTTGATGTTGAACTGGTAGCAGTTCAATAACACTGGAATAAAACCTCCTTTTTAGGAGTTGAGATTTTATAATCAGGCAAGGTGAATTCGAGCATGTAAAGAATTCGCAATTGCCTGATTTTTTTTTGCGGATGATTTATGTTCCAATCATTTAATTGATACGTACAAAGGTATTTGCGTATATGTCCGTTCCGCGAAAGCATGAATTGCTCGCCATACTTACGCCAACGGTCGTTTTTGTAATTGTCAACCAATCTTAATGGTTTGGTATAATTAACTTTCTTTCCGGATTCTTTGATATCAATTGTGTCGCCATCGATTGTTACGGCCTCATAAATATACCAACCATCATCTTTGATAACGCCGGGTGCAAACATTCCCCAATTTTGATCGAAGCGAAAAAAGTAAGCCATATTTTTCATTTGCTTGTTGAAACCATATGGGATATAATATAGATTACTGCAATTCCAGGCCAAAACAAATAGCATTATTCCCAAAATAAAATAGTTGATGGCAGCTTCGTAAAACGCTCTTGCTTTTAGGTTCGTAATGGCAATTGGCAATTTTGAATTGGGTAATTTTTGGGATAAAAAAGCAAGAATAATTTTGGATTGGGTAATAGGTTTTTTAAAAAGGATTTGGATTTTTTGGGTAGCATTGCCTGAAAGCAAACCAAAAGAAGAGGCGATTCCAATGATAAAAAATAGTCCGATTTGGAGGCTTAATCCATTCCAAAGATGAAACATGCAGATGGATATAACACCGATGTTTCGGACAGTTGGGGTACGAAATGGAGAGAGTATAAGAATGGAAACCATTAGCTCAAATAAATACGCTAGAATGGTAAGAATCTTTAAAATCTGTGGAAACTGCGACAGAAAAATAGCCAAGTCATAATTAATCTGCTCGAGATGATAAACATAATACATGGCAGTAAAATGTTGGTTCCATTCTGCCCCTTTTTGTAAGGCTGAGAATCCATATACATAGCATATCTGTAGGATATAAGCAACTCCGGCAATTGAAACAAAATTGACGGGATTATTTGCAAGTTTGTTTTGATAACCATCAACTGAAAAGTGTTTTCCCCAAGGAAGAAAAATGCCCCAAAATAGAATCATGCGAAGCAGGTCGTCGCCACCCTGTAAAATAATAGGATTTCTATTGTGGAGGGAAATAAGCATCAACCAACTCAAAAATGTGAAGGTTCTGGTTTTGTATCCTATTAATAGAAACAAAGCAAATAAGGCACTTAAACAAAATAGAAAAGATTGATAGAAGAACGTTCCATTCCATAAATGAAACGAGAACCGATAATAATCCCAGAATGAACTTTTTATTAATTCGAAAGGTACGATTCCGTTATCTGCATAAAATACCTCAAGATCGGTAACACGAATAATTAAATCCAAACATATTACTAATGCAATTGCAATTCGCATGATTGCTAGCGAACGGGTATTGAGTTGAAGAATGGAGTTAATTCGATTCAAGATGTGTAAAAATAAAAAAAGCAACCCGGATTTGGGTTGCTTTTGGTGAAAATCATAAATTATAATCTAACGAATAATATTAATTTTTGAATTGAATACTTGCGATCCTGCTTGAAGTTTTAACATATAGAAACCGGTGTTAATGGATTGTAATTGTACCTGGAATGCAGCTTTACCTTTTGCCAATTCATAATTGTTGGAAAGAATGGTTCTGCCGGTTAGATCGGTTAATTCGGCCTGAAGGTTAGTGTTTGCTAACATGTGTAACTCAACTGTTAAAATATCAGTTGCAGGTACCGGGTAAACGGAAATTTGTTGTTGGTTAAATAAGGTTTGTTTTAATCCGGTAAACGGCGATGGTAAGGAGTCGGTTATGCCATCCGGCCAAGAAACAAATAGCATAGCAGTATCTCCATTGTTGTTATTCGCAGGGTTTAAAAATCCGGTTGCAGTTACCAAACCTGCCATACCTTTGTGGTTACCAAGGTTTGCTAAGGCTGTAAATAAAATTGAATTGTCGTAAGCATTTAACACATCGAAATAAATATTGTCGAATGCCGAGTGGGCGTTATAACCATGAAATGCTTTAAACTTATTATTCTTGGATAGGTAAAGTGTTTGACCGATACCTTTTGCGGTGGTTGCCAGAGCATCGGATATGCTGTTAAAATATAAAAGGTCTATATTTTTATTGTTAACGGTTGCTTTCTCACGACCATTTGCATTTATTATTACGGTGAAAGATCGATCTACATTATCCGGGTTGTTTGCATAACCGGAGGTAGAAACTAATCCGGTAGCAATTGCATAATAATATTTTCCACTGTCAGGAGTAATATTAAAACTATAAATAGCAGTTGTTGTATCCGTACTTCCTAATGGAGACAAATGAAACCGGTAATTATTATATGGAGTTAATTGAATTGCTTTTGTAGCGGTTCTGAATTTAAAAGTATCCAATAAGGTATTGCCATTGATAAATAACTTTACAGCAGAAATAGAAATATCTGCACTAGCATGAACGGCTTGAATTTTACTAACCAATGGCGTTAGTGTAAAAACAGAACCATCATTGAATGCAAGGCATAGTGCATGTGAACGCGCGGCTGTTACACTATTATTGGCAAGGGTGTCTAAAAATCCGGAGAAAAACAAAACGCCCGTTCTGCCACTTTGCGCCGATAGGTTTAAACGGTATGAATTTGTGATTTTGCCTTCTGACTTTTCCATGATAATTTGAATGCTGGAAGAAGTTAAATTCACCGATGCTGCAGTTGTATTGTAGCTTGTTGGTGAAACAACAGATACTGGAGAAGCAGGGTTTCGGTCAAGCGACAATGGGCCGGCATCAGGGATTCCATTGGATAAATAGAGAGAAGTTTGGTTGGTGATATTGGAATATTCTGCAAAATTTCCTATCATATTGAGGGCAAAACTTCTGTTGATTCCTTCCGGGTTGGTTTTGTATATGTTGGTATCAACAACTCCTGTAATCATTCCTAAATAAGTTGAACCTCCTACAAAAGTAAAACCGGGGATGCGGTATACAACATTCGTGCCTATGGTATCCGGACTATTTTTCTTGGTAATGGTAATGTCGTAGGTTCCGCTTAAAACGGTTGCAGTATTAGTAGCTTTTCTGAATCCTAATTTTGAGGTATGTTTCGTATTGTTAAGCCAGATATCCACACTATCGAGGATTTTATCCGGTGAATTATTTACAAATTGAATTCTAGATGCCTCCTTTAAAGCGGTTGCAGTACCACCAAGCGAATCTACAATATACATTCCAAATGGGGCTCCGTTTTGATTGGTTAGCGGGTCCATAAAACCGGAAGTAAATACAGTTACTCCTTTTTTGCTGTAGGATTGAAGAGGCAACAAGTAAGATTTCAAAACATTTAAACCGGTGGTATCTTTGATATCTAAATAAGTTTCTACCGAATTAGCAATGATGTTTCCGGTAGTATCCATAAATTTCATTTTGGTTAAATTAATCGTCGAACCGGTTGGTCGTGTTGTAAGGTTAAAACCGCTATTATCTGTTGTTCCATTATAAAAAGCCACGGAAGAATTAGAAGAAGAAGTTGTGGCATATATAACGCCTTTGCGGTTAATCAATTGGATGCTTATATCACGACCTGAAGGGTTAGCAGTATAATTAGCAGGGCTATCTACCCCTGTTACCATGAATGTATTGTTGGAATTGTCCTGTAAGGTGATGTTATGCCGACTAATTACTTGGTCTCCGGAATCTATACTGGAAGCCGCATTGATGTTGATGCTTACAGAACCTGAAACTGTACTCAGAATTGCTGTAGCAGATCTGAAGAGTAAATCTTCCACAATTTTAGTCCCATTCATATAAATATCAATGGTATCCATATTTACAGCTGCTGAATTGTTAATCCATTGTGATTTAGCATTTTGAGCATAAGATTGGTTGCTAAAAAGGAGAGCTAAAATGCCAATAGAAAGGGTAAAAATACGCTGGTAGAACTTTTTCATTTATTCTCGATTTGATAGGTATATGAAGCAAATATAAGGATACAATTCATAAAACAAGTTCCAATTTTCTGCCATTGTGTTGCATGAAATAAAAAGAAATGTTAATAATATGCCATGCAAAACCAACATGTTTGTGTATCTGAATATTAATGGAACAAAAGTCGAAGGAAAATGAATTTAAGAAAGCCTATTCCGGATTAAACCGAGAACAGAAAAAGGCTGTAGATGCAATTGAAGGTCCTGTATTGGTATTAGCAGGACCGGGAACAGGGAAAACGCAGATTTTAGCAGCCAGAATTGCACATATTTTAGAAACAACGGATGTGCTCCCTGAAAATATTCTCTGTCTTACTTATACAGATGCCGGTTCCATTCAAATGAGAAAGCGGCTCATGCAATTTATTGGCACAAATGCATACCGCATACCTGTTTTTACTTTCCATGCATTTTGCAACAAAGTGATTCAAGAAAATTCGGATTATTTCGGTATGAAGGCATTGGATGCCATAAGCGAGTTAGAGCAGAAATTATTCGTAAGGAAAATAATTGACGGGTTTCCAAAAAATCATCCATTAAAGAGATACAGCGGTGAAGTTTATTATGAAGTAGAAAAATTACTTCGGTTGTATGAAGCTATGAAAAGGGAGGATTGGAAAGAAGATTGGTTGAATGCTAAAATAGAAACTTATTTACTTTCTCTGGAGGACAAGGAAGAATATAAATACAAACGCGATAGTAAATACGGTAAAAAGGGAGAGTGGAAGAAAAGTTACTTTGAAGAAGTAAAGCGAATGGAGCAATTAAAGGCTGCAGTGGCAACCTTTTCGGAATACCAGGATTTACTTAAACAGCATAGCAGATATGATTTTGCCGACATGATATTATGGATTATTGAGGCATTTAAAAACAACCCGGCATTGTTAAGTAATTACCAGGAGCAGTTTCAATATTTTTTAGTGGACGAATACCAGGATACCAGTGGGTCGCAAAATGAATTACTTACTTTGTTGTTGGATTATTGGGATGTACCAAATGTGTTTTGTGTAGGCGACGACGACCAATCGATATTTAGGTTTCAGGGGGCAAACGTCGAAAATATTTTTGCATTTATTAACCGGTATCAACCACTAAAAATTTCTTTAACCGATAACTATCGGAGTTCGCAATATATTTTAGATGCCGCTGCAGTTTGTATCCGGAATAACCAAACTAGAATTGATCAAAACAAATTATTGGTGGCGGCCAATGCAACATTGTCCGACTTGGAAATAAAGCCACAAATACGTTCCTACCCGAATCCGATGCACGAAGTAGTGGATATTGCCTCCGAAATTCAGGAATTATTAAATTGCGGCATTCCGGGAAATGAAATTGCCGTTCTATATCGTAAACACCAGCAGGCTGAATCGATAATAAAATATTTACGTGCAAAGAATATTGCAGTCCAAACCAGGTATTCTGTTAATATTTTAGAGGAACCATTGGTAAAGAAATTATTGCAGGTTTTGCGATATATTTCTGCGGAAAACAAGAAGGCTCACAGTGGTGAATCCTTTCTATTTGAACTTTTGCATTTCGATTTTTTTGGTATTCCACCAATTGAAATTGCAGCCATATCGGTTGATGTATACAGAAGTAATTTCAAAGAGCGGGTCACTTCATGGAGAGAGAAACTTGCATCAAAGCGGAAAGGCGAACAGGAAGATTTGTTTGCTTCAGCCCAACAAACAAAAGTCTATGAGCAAGCCGGAAAATTATTGGAAACCTGGATTTCACTTGGATTTAATGCCACCATACAACAATTGATTGAACATGTTATTACCGAAAGTGGCATGTTGGTACAGGCTTTAACATCCTATGAGAAGACCAAAGAGCTGCAAGTACTGCATACATTTTTTGCATTTGTAAAAGAGGAGTGTTCGAGAAATCCGAAGCTTACCTTGTCGGGATTATTAAACACCATCGAATTGATGGAAGAGGAAGGGGTAAGGATTCCGATGCAACAAATTATTGTTGCCGAAAACGGGGTTCAATTTATGAGCACACATGGTGCCAAAGGAATGGAGTTTGCTTATGTGTTTTTAATTGGGTGCAATACCAGTAAGTGGGAAAAATCACGTGGAAATAACAGAAGTTATAAATTACCTGAAAACCTTTTTGAGATTTCGAATCCGGATAGCATTGAAGAGAGCAGAAGGTTATTTTATGTTGCACTTACAAGGGCCAAACATTTCTTAAGTGTTAGTTATGTGCATGCAGACGATGCAGGAAAAGAACAGGAAAAGAGTCAGTTTGTTGCCGAACTTGAAATTGCTGAACAGGTAAATATAATGCATAAACAAGTTGAAACTGAAAAATTAATTGCGTATGATTTGGAGGTGATGGGGAAAGAAAAATTGCCTGAAAAGGTAGACTTATTCGACAATAAGTTGGTGGATGATTTGTTACAAGATTATAGTTTAAGTGTTACCCATTTGAATAAGTATTTAAAGTGTCAAACTGCATTTTATTTCGAAAGTCTGATTAGGTTTCCAGCTCCATTAAGCGGCAATATGACTTTTGGTAGTGCCGTTCATTACGCTCTAGAGCAATTGTTCAAGAAAATGAATTTAAATCCATCAAAAGAATTTGGAAGCATGGAGGAATTGGTTTCTGATTTTAAATGGTATATGCGTCGAAATGAAGAAGCTTTTACCCCTGCCGAATATAAGAGGCGAATGGAGTATGGTGAAATGATTCTTCCTGCTTATTATGAACATTACCTACCGGCATGGAATAAAGTTACCAGTATTGAAAGGAGTTACCGAAATGTGGTAGTGGAGGGTGTTCCTTTAAATGGGAAATTAGATAAGCTTGAGTTTGATGGTAATGTTGTGAATGTAGTAGATTATAAAACAGGTAACTACCAAAATGCGATCAAGAAATTTAAAACGCCTGATACCGATAAAACAGAATTGGCAATTGCGGATGGAAAGAAGCCGAAATTTGAAGATGAATTTGGGGAGACTATTGGCGTCAAGCTGTATTTTATAAAATTTTGATGGACTTCGACAAAACCAAAAATTGGGAAATGCGTTCTGCGGAGTTTGATTTTATTGAACCGGATAAAGTAAGTAATGAATTTAAAAAACACAGGGTTGCTATTACATCAAAGGATGTTGAATTGGTTAAACAACAAATACAGACAGCCTACAGTGGTATTAAAGGCAAACAGTTTTCGCAGGGATGTGGCGAAGAAGATTGTATTTGGTGTAATTTTGTAGATAACTACTATCAAAGGAAATCCACAAAATTAGTCGTAGGCAGCAAAGAATCGGAAAGCGATTTCGAATAATAAGTCGGTTGATAAAAGGAAAATTCAACATTTATGGAAATCAACCGGGAAGTAAAATCAGGATATTACTTTTAATGATTTTCCTACTTTAATAAATGCCTGAATTGCTTTTTCAATATGTTCCGGTTCATGTGCAGCAGATAACTGAACCCTTATACGAGCAAGGTCTTTAGGTACCACAGGATAAAAGAAACCAATTACATAAATACCTTCTTCCAATAATTTTGAAGCAAATTCTTGTGCGAGTTTGGCATCGTATAGCATAACCGGTACAATAGCAGAAGCACCTCCGCGTAAATCAAATCCTGCAGCTTGCATACCCGCTTTAAATTGGTTTACGTTTTTTTCCAGTTTGTCTCTTAACGAAGTGTCTTCTTTTAACAATTTGAAAACTTCGATGCTTGCACCAACTATCGATGGGGCCAACGAATTGGAGAATAAATAGGGTCGTGAGCGTTGGCGTAGAAGTTCAATAATTTCTTTTCTTCCGGTGGTATAACCTCCCATTGCACCACCTAAAGCTTTTCCTAACGTTCCGGTAATGATATCAACTCTTCCGGTTGCACCACATAATTCGGGAACACCTCTTCCTGTTTTTCCGATGAACCCTGCACTGTGGCATTCGTCGGTCATCACAAGTGCATCGTATTTATCGGCCAAGTCACATATTTTATCCATTTGTGCTACATAACCATCCATGCTAAAAACGCCATCGGTTACTATAATTTTAAACCGTGCACCTTTGGCATTTGCATCTTGCAATTGTTTTTCGAGGTCGGCCATATCGTTGTTTTTATAACGATACCGTTGTGCTTTGCATAACCTTACCCCATCTATGATAGAAGCGTGGTTTAACTCGTCGGAAATAATAGCATCAGCTTCCTGAAACAAAGGTTCAAAAACACCACCATTCGCATCAAATGCAGCAGCATATAAAATGGTATCTTCTGTTTGGTAAAAGTCGGCAATACTTTGTTCGAGTTCTTTATGAATATCCTGTGTTCCACAAATAAAACGTACAGAACTCATTCCAAATCCATGGCTATCGATTGTCTTTTGTGCTGCAGCTTTTACGCGGGGATGGGACGAAAGTCCGAGATAATTATTGGCACAAAAATTCAATACTTTTTTTCCTCCTGTTATTGTTATTTCGGCACCTTGTTCGGAGGTGATTACACGTTCGCGTTTGTATAAACCGGCGGCATCTATTTCAGCTAATTCTTTTTGCAGGTGATCTTTTAGTTTTCCGTACATAATAGATAGATTTTAAGATTTGTATTGTGGTGCAAGATAGGGAGAAATGAGTGAATGAGTAAATGTAGTAATGAATAAAAGTGGGGAGAAGGAGTTTAGTTCTTGGGACCCTTTTTTTGAAAAGAGGCTGCACACCAGTTGTTTAAATGATCGCTAAGTATAAGTTTAAAATGATGAACTGCAGCCATATTAACCAAGAATTCTAAATCGGTTTCATAAAATCCACTGATTAGAAGTAATCCATCCTGGTTGAGGTGATTGGATAAAGATTGGAAAGATTCGGCAAGGATATTTTTATTGATATTGGCCAAAGCAATATCGAACTTGGTATTGTCAAGTACAGAGAGATTACCGCATTTAAATTCAATATTTTGAATTTGATTCAATCCGGCATTCTCGGCAATATTATCGATTGACCATGTATCTATATCAATTGCAAAGACGGAGGAAGCCCCTTTTTTTGACGCGTATATAGCTAGAATTCCGGTACCACTTCCATAATCAAATACATTTTTATTTAAGAAATTTACATCCATCATCATTTTTAATACAAGCGTTGTCGTTTCATGATGTCCGGTACCAAATGTATTTTTAGGTTGGATGATGATAGAATCAGCTATTGATTGATTACGTTGATGAAATGGTGCAATAACTTCCAGTTTATTATCAATAGTTATTGGATCGTATGATGCTTCCCAAATGGCATTCCAGTTTTGTTGTTCCATTTCTTTTTGTGAAATAGAATGAACATTCACCAAGTATTTTTCAAGAATTTCATATAAGGATGTTGAATCATATAAACCTTTTTGAACGTAAGCAATTATTCCATGCTCGAGTTCAGTAAAGGCGTCAAATCCGCATTCGGACAATTCGGCGACCAATAGTTCAGCTATGTTTTTTTCGCAGGGAATAGTAAATTCAAGGTAGGTATCCATTTTCTTATTTGGTTAAAAGGCTTCGTTTAAGGTAAGGTATAAGGCACTTATACCTTTGGATCCAAATCCATAATCTATGCGAACATTAATTCTTTCGCGGGGAATTGCCTTGATGCGCAATCCCAATCCATAATTTGGTTTTAATTGGTTAAATACATTTGTTATAGAAGGATTAACGGTACCCATTCCCAAAAAGAATGCTGCACCAACCGGTCCCCAAATTGTTTTGCGAAATTCGGTTTGAAAAGAAACGGCATTATAATCCCGGAAACGGCCATTGTAATAACCCCTCATATAAGATTCGCTTCCAATGGTGCCCATCATACGAAAAGGTGTAGATCCATCATTCGAGTGAAGAAATAGCTGAAATGCCAAAATATTTTCGTTCCAAAGTTGCACGAATTTTCTGGCATCGAGGGTGATATTTGTGAAATTGTATTCGCTACCAAATGCGGAGTGGTTAATCAATCCGGAGAATTCGATGAAGTTACCTTTAAATGGGAAATACACATTGTCTCTGGTGTCGGAATAACAAGTAAATCCGATTCCTGATGCCAAATAACCGGTTGCTCCAGGGGTAGTTGAATTTTGTAGGAATCCGGTCGATTCATAACTCAGATGGTACATTTTTTCGTATCCATATTGCAAGCCTGCATAGAAACCGGGCAACAACATATAGGCAGCTTTAACATATCCTCTCTGCATTTTAAATTCGTAAAACTCCTTATTCGACTCCGGGGCATCAGGCCCAATTCCCCAATAATATTCGCCAAAATTGGTGTATTGATATTGCGCCCGAATATTGAGTTTGTTGGCTGCTGAAAAATATTCAAAATAGGGTTTCACCGAGAACTGTTTCATTTGGGAATATGAAACATTAACCCTGATGGTGGATGGTCGTGTAATACCATCGTTGTTTTTGGTTCGGAAGATATGTGCTAACGACAAACCAAAAATCCATTTGGTTTCGGGACGATAAGCAATTATCGGAACCGCAAATATATATTTCTTATATGGATGAGCGGAGTCTCCTTGTACGATGCGATAACCCCAGTCGATGGTTCTGGGGATGAAAGATTTTTTTTCTTGAGCAAAGGTTGAATTAGTGGCGAATAAAATAAACATCACGCATAAATTGAATGTATGAAATTCCCGTTTTAAGCGTTTAACCGGTTTCATTAAGTTCAATGCAGACATATATACATCGCTCAAAATTTTTCTTATGGTTTTAACCTGCCATACATTCTTGGGAATGGAATACTTTCGCGCACATGGGGCAATTTACAAACCCAGGTAACCAAACGTTCTAATCCCAAGCCAAATCCTGCATGAGGTACGGAGCCATACCTGCGAAGGTCGAGGTACCATTCAAATGCAGCCATAGGCAATTGGTGTTCGTTGATTTTTGCAATCAATAAATCCAAATCGGTTTCCCTTTCCCCACCGCCAACAATTTCTCCATAGCCTTCGGGTGCTAATGTATCCACACCACGTGCAAATCTTGCATCACTTGGGTCGCGTTTCAGATAAAATGCTTTAACCGCATGTGGCCAGTTATAAACCATTATTGGTCGATCGAATAGTCGAGTAAGAACTGTTTCGTCGCTTCCACCAAAGTCGTCGCCGTAGTTAAAAGTACGAGCGCTATTGAGCCATTGTGGAATGTTTCTTTGTTGTTCTTCTAAATCGTCTTGCTCTTGTTTCAACTTGTCGATTTTGGATTGGTTAAATCCGATCTCTCCTTTTTTCATTCCGGGAATTTTTATTTTCTCTTCCCGCTCTTTAATTTCTGATTGAACTTCTATCAGTTTCGTTTCCACATTTCGTAATTCTTCTTCTAAACTTATGATGGCATTCTTGCCATTTACATCTTCTTCACCTTTAATAATTTTAACAGCTTCGTCGTAGGTTAATCTGGGAAATGGTTTTGTAATATTTTCAAGTGTAGTGGTATCCCTTCCTATCATTTCCAGCTCTGCTTTGTTTTGAACAAGTACCTCTGAAACAACTGAACGTAGAAATTTTTCTATCAGGTCCATGTTGTCGAAAATATCATGAAATGCCATTTCCGGTTCTATCATCCAAAATTCGGAGAGATGTCTTCTGGTTTTTGATTTCTCAGCTCGGAAAGTAGGTCCGAATGTATAAATCTTATTATGTGCCATAGCCATTGCTTCTCCATAAAGCTGGCCGGATTGGGATAAATAGGCAGGTTCGCCATAAAAATCGGTTTCAAATAAAGTAGAAGTTCCTTCAACGGCATTACCGGTAAAGATTGGCGCATCCATTTGTATGAAACCTTCGGATTGAAAAAATTTATGGATCGCGAAAATAAGGGTATTTCGGATTCGCATGATAGCCCATTGGCGTTGACTTCTTAGCCACAGATGCCGGTTATCAATGAGAAAATCTACACCATGCTCTTTTTTGGTAATCGGAAAGTCAATGGAAATATGGATAAGCTCAAGATGGGTTACCCTTACTTCAAAACCACCGATTTGTTTTTCGTCTTTTACAATATTCCCTGTTATAGCAACAGAAGTTTCCTGGGTTGTAGCTCTTGCGTCAATAAATACTTGTTCATTCACTTTTTCGGCATCTACCACACATTGGCACAATCCTGAGCCATCGCGTAAAACTATAAAAACCAGTCCTTTACTTTCTCTTTTATTAGCAACCCAACCTTTTAAAGTTACTTCCCGGCCTTCATTTTCCTTTAAATCTTTGATATACATTCTTTAAATTTGTTGTTCAATTGGCTGCAAAAATAGAAAATATTCCCATGCTCACCGCCTATTTTATAACTTTGGCACGATTTTAATAAGAGGATTCACATGCTTAAGCAAGGGTTACACCAAAAATTACTACAGAAATTATCACCGCAGCAAATACAATTCATTAAGTTGTTACAACTAAATGCATTGGATTTAAAGCAACGGGTAGAGGAGGAATTAATGGAAAATCCGGCATTGGTAACTTCAGGGGATGAGGATGCTTCGGTAGATATGAGCAAAGAGTTGGGAGCTGCAGAAAGTGAGATTAATGATGATATTAAGGAAGAAAGGGATATTTCGGTTGATGATTATGTTGACGATGAAATATATGATGTTAAGGAATATGTAAATGATGATTATGATGCTGATGGTTTTCATTTGAGTGATGAAGGAGACGGTGAGCACGATCGCAAGGAGAATCCGCTGGCTGATGCAAGTAGTTTTCATGAATCGTTAATGGAACAATTTAACGCGATTGCCGAGAATGAAAGGGAAGAAATAATTGGTTCGCAAATCATTGGAACGATAGATGATGATGGTTATTTAAGGAGGACACTAGAGGCGATACAAAACGATCTTGCATTTGCACACAATATGGAAGTTCCATTGGAGGAAATGAAACATTGTTTGATTAAAATTCAGGCACTCGAACCTGCGGGAATAGCGGCAACCGGTTTACAGGAATGTTTGTTGCTTCAATTAAAGCGCAAAGATCAATCAAAGCCTGAAGTGCATATGGCATATCAGTTATTGAGTGATTATTTTGATGATTTCATCAAGAAACATTACGACAAATTGTGTCGACAGTTAAAGATTGACGACAACCAATTAAAAGAAGCCATCCATGTAATTACCCATTTAAATCCCAAACCCGGAGAATCGGTAAGCGATAGCAAGCCACAGTTTATTATTCCGGATTTTATTATTGTGGAGCAGAATGGAATTTTAGGGGTTCAATTGAATTCGAGAAATGCACCGGATTTGCGTATAAGTCGCAGTTATATGGAAACCATGAAGGGTTATGACGCAACTGAAAAACCTAGCAAAGAGTTGAAACAAACAGTTCAGTTTATCAAGCAAAAGTTGGATAGCGCTAAATGGTTTATTGATTCAATAAAGCAACGCCAACAAACATTGCTTTTAACCATGAATGCCATATTGAAACACCAGTATGCATTTTTCGAGACCGGAGATGAAACCACTTTACGTCCGATGATATTAAAAGATATTGCCACCCAAATTGGGATGGATATATCGACTATATCAAGGGTTGCCAACAGTAAATTTGTACAAACCGATTTTGGGACTTTGCCATTAAAGTATTTTTTCAGTGAGGGTATTCTAACCGATGATGGAGAAGAAGTAAGTAGCAGGGAGGTAAAACGGATTTTACAAGATGCTATACAGGCTGAAGACAAGCGGAAACCTTTACCCGACGAAAATTTAATGGAGATATTGAAGGAGAAGGGTTACAATATTGCCCGCCGAACTGTAGCCAAATACAGGGAGCAGTTAAATATTCCGGTAGCGAGATTAAGAAAGGAAATTCAGTAAAAAAGTATATTTCGTACAATTAAACGGAGCCATTCCATTTACGGATAAACCATTCGATAGTTAAAAAGCCTATAGTTAAGTAGAATAACCACTTTAGTTCGATTAAAGGAATGGTAGATTCTTTTCGGTGAATAATTGTTTGGGCTTGTAATCCTGTTTTTAGTTTTTCAGTAAGTTTTTCTAATTGATTCGGATAATACACGGCGGCATTGGTATTGGATGCTATTTCATGTAAAATCTGATGGTCGGCAACGGTATTGATAAACTCTAATTGGGATGGGCGTACCAAGAATTTCCCCGACACTGAATAGGATTTATTACCTAAGATGACGTTGGATTGATAGCGGTAATTTCCAGGAGGAAAAATACCTGCATCTAGGCGGTAGGTTTGGTTTATTTTGTTAAAGGAAAATCGATAGGTTTTATTTTGGCTATTGGTAATGGTAAATTCGGGCGTTGGTATATTGGTTGGTTCGTTGGATTCATTATATAATTCGCCTGTAAATAGAATAGATTCTGTTTCGTTCCATTCTTTTTCGGTATGAATTCGAAAAGGGGAATTGTCTTTTCGTTCCAATAAAAATTGAATGGATTTATCCAATAAGCCGGCCGTTACCTGCTGTTTGCTGTTTGCATAATCATGGATGCGCCATTTCCAAAATCCTTCACCACAAAGGAATCCTAGTTTCTTATTATCGGTTGATTGAAAAAATAGCAAAGGATACTCGGTACTTACATTGCCGATTTTTTGATACAGAAAGACGTCTGTTTGTCCATTGATTTTGTAATTTCCGAAAGGTGCATATAATGGAGGGAAACGGGATATAGGGTTTAGGTTTTCATCCGGAATATTAAACAGACTGAATTGTCCGTTGGGTATGGCTGTAACTTCATTCATGGTATGGTGATCGCCATAAATACCAAACGCATTATTTGTTAAATCAGAAAAATATTTCAAACCGGAGTTTGCTCCTAAAATATATAAAACCGGCGTTGCATTTAATTGATCTGATTTAAGAATGTTAAGTCCTTCGCCATGGATGCCCGGAATTTGATGGGCAATAATCAGGTTATAATTTTTGATGGATAAGTTTGGGTCATTAACCGAGGAGATTGTAATTTCAAAGTTTTGGTTTGATAAAAGGGAAGCGGATAGAGCAGCAATGTCAGGATGTGCAGCGTTATATAAGATACAAATTTTTTGTTTCTGTTTAATTACTTGTATGAAAACATCTTTTTTATTGTTGATTAAAGTACGTTCGCCTTTGGTATTTTTTAATTGAAACACATAATGATGTGTACCTTCTTTTTCAGAATCAAAAGCATACGAAAAGGTATTAAACCAATTGGCTGAGGAGATACGAATGGATTCGGAATGAATGGGTTTATTGTCACAAAGTATTTGAAATATTGGCTGTTCATTTTCACTGTCATAAGCGGCCAAATCAACCTGAACTTGAAACTTGTTGCCGGCAAACACCATTGGATTGTATCTTACTTGTTTTATGAGTATGTCTTTGTATTGCATGGTATCCCCTAAAGCGATGGTATATACCGGACAGTTCATTTCGTTTGCAGTTTCGACAGGCGAAATTCCTTCATTAAAAATTCCATCGGAAGCCAGAATTATAGCAGCCGGTTTGCTATAACCGAACGAAGCTTTCCATTCTTCAAAAAGTGCTCCTGCATTGGATTTCGAATCGGTAAAATCAGGATTTATACCAGAACGAATTTTACTTCCGAATAAATAAGGTTTGATTTCAAATGCGTCTTGTAAAGCAATTTGAAGTGAATTAAGTTGTTTCTGCCATTGGTTACGGATGAAAACTGAGTCGCTCGAATGTGCAATGGATTGAGAATTATCTATTGCAACCAAAAGAAGTGGTTTTTCTTTGGTAAAGTCAATCCATTTTAACAGGGGTCCAAATAGCAATAAGAGCAGCATAAAAACCGCTAATCCTCTAAGAATGCCGAGCAAGATATTAATCCAACGGCTAAGCGGATGTTCAAGTTTTAAAGGATTGTGCTTATATAGAAACCAACCTGTTAGGCTTGCCACAGAGGCACACAATAGGAAAGTGAGAATGGTATAATCTGATTGAAACAGCACAGGGTTTTAAATTAAGAGAAACAGCGGGAACAGAAAGGTTATTGCATAACCATACCACCATCAACGCAAATTGTTTGTCCACTGATATACTCCGACATATCAGAAGCCAAAAACAAGACGCAATTAGCAACATCATTTGGAGATCCTCCTCGCTTCAAAGGAATTCCTTTGATCCATTCCGATCTAATTTCTTCGCTTAATGTTTGGGTCATTTCCGTTTCTATAAAACCGGGGGCTATTGCATTGCATCTGATGTTTCTTGAGCCTAGTTCTTTGGCAACGGATTTGGTTAAACCAATCATACCTGCTTTTGAAGCTGCATAATTTGCTTGTCCGGCATTGCCTGTAATTCCGACAACGGAAGTAATATTAATAATCGAACCTGATTTGCTCTTCATCATTGGTCTCATTGCAGCTTTTATCATAGCAAATGCAGACTTTAGATTGGTGTCCAACACGTCGTCCCACATTTGTTCGTTCATACGCATCATTAAACCATCTTTGGTTATGCCTGCATTGTTCACTAAAACTTCTAAAGAGCCAAAATCTTTCAAAATTTCATCTATTAATTTTTCGGCTTCAGCAAATTCAGCTGCGTTACTTTGGTAACCTTTGGCTTTTACTCCTGAGTCAATAAGTGCTTGCTCAAATTGCCGTGCTTTTTCGATGGAACTAACGAAAGTAAATGCGATGTTAGCCCCATGAGAGGCTAATATGGTTGCTATACCTTTACCTATTCCACGTGTTGCTCCGGTAACCAGAACTGTTTTTCCTTGCAATAATTTCATTGTGTTTTGTTTCTTGGTAAAAGTAACGTGTGCTTACTAATTCTGCAAATGCAACTGTTTTTTTGTTAACGCAATAAAGTAACGGTTCCCCGGTAGATTTTAATGCGGTTACTTAAGTCAGTAAATTTCATTTCATATAAATAAACGCCATCCGGTGCAATTTTTCCATTTGATTTGCCATCCCACCAACTGTTACCGGGAACAACAAATGAATAAACATTTTCACCGTAACGATTCCAAATAGTTCCTTCTACCTTTTGAATCAAATCGGTTGAATATCCGGGTTGAAAAGTTTCATTGTTTCGATCGCCATTTGGTGTAAAGGCATTTGGAATATAAACGCGTACAACATCCCGAACATTGATGGTAGTAGTATCATATCCAACACAACCATACATATCAGTAGCTTCCAGATAGATAAAATAATCGCCGGGGGTTGCAAATGTATAACTCGGATTTTTCTCCACCGAATAGGACTCTGTGGTGTCGGCAAATGTCCAAACATATGTCATTGGTTCTATGGTGCTTTTGTTGGTTACCGTTACGGTAAATGGTGCATCACCAGAATTTTCAGGAACTGTAAAATCTGCATTTGCAGTGCTTATATCTACCCAAAGCGAATCAGCATTTGTACAACCGGTAACGGTATTGGTTACAACCAATTTAAATTCTGTTCTGGTTGAAATGGTTGCGATAGGGTAAGGAGCGGAAGGGTTGTCGACAAGTGCCGATGGGGTCCATGCATAGTTATTTGCATTGATAATTAAAGGAGTGAATTGAAATGGTTGGTTTTGACAAGCACTTGTATCGTTTCCTGTATTTACAACCGGTAATTGATTTACAACAACTTTCACGGTATCATAAGCCGTGCAGTTTGCTGAAGTTGTAAATAAAACATAATCAGTAGTTGAATCGGGAGAGGCAAAAGGATTAGGAATTCCGGAATCACTTAAGCCGGTTGCAGGTGTCCATTGAAAGGTTGTACCTCCGGTTGCATTCAGCTGTACGGATTCGCCCCGACAAATTATCTCGTCAATACCTGCATTAACTCCTAGGTTGCTGGCAACTGTTATTTTTACTGAATCCAAGGCTGAGCATGCACCAATTTTCACCATTACATAAAAAGTTTCGGTACTTGGTGGCTTGGCTATTGGATTTGCAATAGAAGTATCATTTAAGCTGGTGGTTGTTAGCCAGGCATAACCTGTGCCACCATTTGCCTGAAGTTGTATGCTATCACCCGGACAAATTTGTTGGTTGGTACCGGCATCCGGGTTAATGGTAATCAGGTTAACTTTTACCGAATCGGTACTGCTGCAATTTCCATTGAAAACGGTTACTTTATAGGTTGTAGTTGTTAACGGAACTGCATAGGTACTATCATTGAGGTAATCGGAAAGTGTGATAAATGGCGACCATTGGTAAGATGTTCCTCCGGTTGCAACTAATAATACGCTATCCCCTACGCAAACATCCTGATCGGCACCCGCATTCGCAATTACGTTATTGATGGTAAGATGTACTGTATCGTAACTGAAGCACGTTGCGGTGTTAACTTGCAGGTAGTAATCGGTATTAATTAGTGGCTTTGCATAAGGATTAGGGATATTGGTAGCACTTAAACCGGTAGCCGGAGTCCAGTTGTAATTGGCTCCACCCGAACCGGTTAATTGGATGCTATCGCCAAAACAAATAACAGAATCTAATCCGGCATTGGCTTGGGAATAATTTACCGTAATTACAACCGTGTCCTTAAAAGCACAGGTTCCATTGTTGGAAGTTAGAATATAGGTTGTTGTTGTAAGCGGTTTAGCAACCGGATTCGGAATGGTTGGGTCACTTAATCCGGTTGTAGGCAACCACGAATAGGCAATAGAATTACCATAGGTGTTTATTTGAACGCTGTCGCCACTACAAATGGTAGTATCTGAATTGAGGATAATGGATTTTCCGGAATAATAAAGGTCGGTAATATCATTTTGGGTGAGTACAGAATTATAGATACGCACCTCATCGATGGCACCATCAAATCCTAAGGCATTGAGATTGTGGTTACCAATAGCAATTCCACAGGCATTTTGAACGGAGTTGGTGGCTTTTATTTCAGCAGATAATCTTCCATTTATATAAAGTTTATTGAGGCTATCGTCTTTATTTACGGTAACAGTAACCAGGAACCATTTATTTAATTGGATGGCGCTATCGGAAGTAAGATTCACCATGGTGGTTGCGCTACCTCCATCATAATCGAGAAACTCGATCTTGCCTGCATCAATTGCAGGTAAGGAAGGTTTGAGGATAATATCAAATCCGCCATTTTTAAAAATGGTAACAATTCTTGAGCCGACAGATCTTATGCTGTTTGCTTTGGCCCACGCAGAGATTGTGAAAGACTGGTTCGCAGGGAAGCTAAGTTTAGGGACGGGGGTTGTTATTAATTTATCCGTAGTTACATCAGTGAAGGAATAGGCACTGTTTTTATTGTTGAATCGATCGTTAACCAAAGAAGTGGATGTACCTTGTACAATAGGGGAAGCAGGCGAAGCGGATGCGTCGCGGGATTCGTTGTTCATTGGGACATAATACAGCAGACCTGCATTTTTACTATTGATACTAGTTGCCTGAGCACAACAATTCTGGTTCAGGTTCACCACGATGGTATCTTTATTAGAGCAACTTCCGTTGGTAACAGTAACAAAATAGGTTCGATTTGCAGTAGGTTTACAGATTGGATTTGCAATATTAGAAGCACTTAAGTTGGTTGATGGGAACCATACATAGTTGGTACCACCGGAAGAAGTTAATTGTACGCTATCTCCAACACAAGCACCAACGTCGGGCATTTTGGTGATTTGTAATGGTGAGCCATTATATAATTCGTTGATTTCAGGAATTGTAAGTAATCTGTTATAAATCCTAATATCATCGACTGCTCCATTGTATTGATTTGAGGCTGTATTGGGCAATGCTGAAAGGTGGCCGGCTCCAATGGTTATCTCTTGATTTGAGTTTGCGCAAAAAGTTGAAAAAGTTCCGTTGGTTCGACCTAAAGTTGTTGGTGCTGCATTGACATACAAAATTACACGATTTAAGGGATTGGTAGCTGTACCATTAAACATTAAAGTAAAAAAGAACCAAGTATTTGTTGGAATAACAGAAGCAGTTTTCCACTCAACATAGTCGGATACTGCAGAAGTTTTAACAATGCCACGAACTGTTCCGTCATTAAAATGACTTACACTCCATTCATCGGGACCAGCTCCACCTGCCTGTTTTGAAACTATCAACCCGGCTCCAAGTGTTGGATTAACTGTTGTTGTTTTTGCCCAGCCTGTAATAGTAAACTTTGCTGCCGGTGATTTACAAAAAACTGAATCTAGAATGTCACCATATTTTAAAAACTGAGTAGTACCATTAAATTGATAAGCCCCAAATGCATTGCCAAGTCTATCTGTAACAGCGGTTGGGGAGTTTAATGCTAAACCGGTAAACCCATTAGGGGTTTGGTCATTGATGTTGCCACTATTAAAAGGTAGGCATAACAATAAACCATCATTTAAAGTTGTATTGGTAGATGTACAAGTTATGCAATTTTGTCCATAAAGCGCGATGTTTGAGATAAACAAGAATATGAATGATATAAATATTTTGAAATTCAATTTTTGAAGGAATAGATAGTTTATTATTTGATAGGAATTAATTTTATAAAGGTTATTCAACAACGAACTTGATTTGATTGTAATTAGTACCACTTTCAATTATAAGAGTGTATATACCAGCCCCCAATCCATTCAAATTGATATTAAATTTATTTGAGTTGACAATTCCGGATAAAAGAACTCGACCAGTAATGTCTAAAATATGGTAACTCGAATTTGAAGTATAATCAGGAAGGTCTACTATTAAAACATCTTTTGCCGGATTTGGATAAATTGAAGGTGATCGTTTTTCTAATTCCTCAATCAAAGTTTTTCCGGTTAAATGAGTGTATAAAAAGGTGATTTCTGAAGGACTTAATATTCTATCGTAAATTCTAACTTCGTCAACATAACCATTGTATTGGTTTACCGGAGTGTTTGGGTTACCGCCGGCATGTCCGGCACCAATAGTGATTTCTTGATTAGAATTGGCACAATAGGTTGAAAAATTCCCATTGTCTCTTGAAAATACAGTGTTAGAATCATTCACCAAAAAAATAACTCTATCATGAGGTATTGAAACAGAACCGTCAAACATTAAAGTAAAGAAAAACCACTGATTAGGTAAAATTTGGCTATTTGATTTCCATTCAACATAATCAAAAGCTGCAGATGTTTTTACAATTCCTCTTACCGTACTATCATTAAAATGACTTACACTCCATTGATCAGGACCATTACCTCCTGCTTGTTTTGCAACAATTAACCCGGCTCCAAAGTTAGGATTAATTGTTACTGATTTTGCCCAGCCAGTTATGGTGAATTTGGCAATTGGTGATTTACAAAATACCGAGTCTAAAATATCCCCAAATTTAATATATTGGTTGGTGCCGTTGAATTTAGCTGCACCAATATTCCTGCCATTTTTATCTGTAGCAAATGTTGGATTGTTCATTAAAGTCCCATTTTTGTTAAATCCAGAACTATCTTTACCATCTCCATCTAATTTCCAATAAGCCACAAGGCCTTGATTTATATTAATCTGTGCTTGAAGATTAATTGCAAAAATAGTGAAAACAATAAAAGTACTTATTATAGATTTCATATTTGATTTGGTTAAAATTATATCAATTATAGTAAATAATTACTTTATATTTACTTTGCGCGGTAATTTTTAAGATATTATGGACAAGATTAAATTTGCAATAGTTGGTTGTGGTAGTATTGGCTCACGGCATATAGCGGTGGTAGATGCAGCAGAAAGGGCTGAAATTGTTGCAATTTGTGATGTGGAGGAACAAAAGGGTAGGCAAATTTCTGAACTTTATAACGGTATTCCATTTTATTCCGATTATGAGACAATGTTACGTGATTCTGATGCTCAAATAGTTAGTATTTGTACCCCACATGGGTTACACGCAGAAATGGCAATTTTAGCGGCTAAGTATAAGAAGAATATCTTAGTTGAGAAGCCTATGGCATTGAATGTTGAAGATTGCAACAGAATGATTCAAGCTGCCCAAGAAAATGGCGTAAAACTTATGGTGGTGAAACAAAATCGGTATAATGTACCCATTGCGCTAACCAAACAAGTTTTGGATAGTGGTTTTATTGGAAGGATTTTCATGGTCCAATGCAATGTTTTATGGAATCGACATCAAGGATATTATTCTGATTCAAATTGGAGAGGTAGTTCTGAATTGGAAGGAGGAGCTTTGCATACGCAAGCCAGTCATTTTATTGATTTATTAATCTGGTGGTTTGGAGATGTAATTGATGCAAAAACCATAATGGAAACTAAAAATCATGAAATCGAGATTGAGGACTGTGGTACGTCAATTTTGAAATTTGCATCTGGTCCAATAGGAAGTATTTCATGGACAACATGTGTTTATAATAAAAATTACGAAGGAAGTATAACCATAATTGGAGAGAATGGAACCATTAAAATTGGTGGCCAATATTTAAACAAAATAGAGTTTTGGGATGTTAAGTCTTATCCTTTACCTGAGAATATTGAGTTTACTGATAAGCCAAATGCTTATGGTAAATACCAAGGTACAAGTTCTAACCACGATAAAGTTGTACAAGATGTGATAGCAGAACTACTTAATGAACGGCATAATGTTGTTGAGGGCGATGAGGGGATGAGAACAATTAGTGCAATTGAAAAAATTTATAAACAAGTAAAATAATTATGAGCAATTTTGATTCGACAAATAAAATACACCCTTCAGCTTTTATTTCTGAAAATGTTAGCATGGGTAAAAATAATGTAATAGGACCTAACGTCGTTATGGATGGAAATATCACATTAGGTGATAACAACATTATTGGTGTAGGTTGTTTCTTATACAATAACATTCGTATTGGAAATAATAATAATTTAACGGGAAGTATTTCTTGTGGATTAGAAGGTGAGATGGGAACGAAAGGTGATATTTTGTTGGAGGATGGTTTCGTTATAATTGGAAACCACAATAAGATAAGAGAATTTGTAACTATCCAGTCACCTGTTAGAAGGAAGGAAACCAGAATTGGAAATAATTGCTATATAATGGCAAGAGCCCATGTTGCACATGACGTAATATTGGATGATTTTGTTGTAATGGCTACAAACTCTTTGTTGGGTGGTGGATGTACAGTGCAAAAAAACGCCTATATCGGTTTAGGTTCAATTACTCACCAATGGCTAGACATTGGAGAATCTGCTATGATTGGAATCTTGGCAACAAATACAAGACATATATTACCATTCGCCGTGACAGTTGGATCGCCATCAAGAATATTAAAATTTAATAAAGTTGGAGCGGAAAGAAGAGGAATGTCACAAAGTGATCTAGATTTTGTTGACTTAAATTACTCGAAAATTGTAAATGGTGAATTGACAAATGGAAACGATATAATTATAAAAATAAGAGAGTTCGATAACAATCACACGAATTGTTTAAAGAAATTCTATGAATCTAAATAACATGAAAGTACCCTTTGTAGATTTATACTCCCAGTATCAGATAATCAAACCTGAAATTGATAAAGCGATTGCGGATGTGATTGCCGAAACAGCTTTTATCAGTGGCAAGTATGCCGTTAAATTTGAAAATGAATTTGCTTCTTTTTTAGGAATTAAACATGTGATGAGTTGCGCCAATGGCACAGATTCTCTTGAAATCCTGTTAACAGCTTTTGATATTGGAGAAGGTGATGAAGTAATTGTTCCTGCTAACAGTTGGATATCAACTTCTGAAAGTATTACAACTATTGGAGCCAAGGTGGTATTTGTGGATTGTGATCCGGTGACCAATACGATTGATGTAAATTTAATCGAGTCTAAAATCACAACAAATACCAAGGTTATTATTCCGGTACACTTATATGGTTGTCCGGCGGATTTAGATCCCATTATGGAATTAGCCTTAAAGCATAACCTGGTTGTTATTGAAGATTGCGCCCAAGCACATGGTGCCGAGTATAAAGGTAAAATGATTGGCACCATCGGGCATGCTTCTTCTTTTAGTTTTTATCCCGGAAAGAATCTTGGGGCTTATGGAGATGCGGGATGCATGGCAACTAATTTAGATGAAATTGCAAAGCGCTCGAGGATGATAGCCAACCATGGAAGGTTAGGAAAACACGACCATGGAATTGAAGGTAGAAATAGTAGACTAGATGGAATACAAGCAGCAATTCTTTCAGCCAAATTACCGCACCTGCATGATTGGACAGCATCACGCATTGCCAATGCAATATTGTATCGTAAATTGTTGGCAGAAGTGAAAGGGATTGAATTACCTGTTATTCCAAAAGAATATAAACATGTATTTCATTTGTTTGTTATAAAGGTAGATAATCGCAATGCTGTTCAGGATTACCTTAACGCCAAAGGAATCGAAACAGGAATTCATTATCCAATTGCATTGCCTCTTTTGCAAGCATATCAATACATGCACCATCAGGTGAGCGATTTCCCGGTTGCCGCCCATCAAATGCATCAAATATTGTCGTTGCCAATGTATGCAGAGTTAACCCACGAACAAATTCATTATGTTTGCGATACACTAAAGGAGGCAGTTTCCGGTTAATTTAACATGTCAGATACAACCCTTGCGGTAAAGACAATAAAAAATTCGATGCTCAACATTGCCAGTTTTTTAATTGGATTGTTGATTAACTTTTATTTGTTGCGATATGTAGTTGCCGTAATCGGAATCGATAGCTTCGGAATTTCAGCGTTGCTTTTTGTTATCATAGCGCCACTTAATTTAACCAATCTTGGATTTGGAGAGGCAACCACTAAATATGTTGCCGAATATGTACATCTGAAACAGTTTCAAAAAGCGGGAACATATATTCGAACCACTTTTTTCATGAATCTGATGGTTGGTATGGTGGGTTCAGTTCTGGTTTTTTTCTTCGGTGGAGATTTGGTGATGTTGGCTTTTGCTAAACAGATTATTCCAGCCTATCATCATACGGTGGAAGTTTGTATGAAAATAATTGCATTGGGTTGGCTATTCAATCAAATTTCGGCAACGTTTATGGGTGTACCGGTGGCATTGCAACATTTTAAAAAAGTGGCAACCGGAAATATTATTTATTATACTTCGATAGCTATTTTTACTTTTCTGTTTTTAAAATATGGTTATGGATTAATTGGGTACACTTTAGCTACTGTTTTAGGGCAATTTACTACCACTTGTTACTGGTATTATACTGCACAAAAAATTATGCCCGGAATATCACTTGCTCCGAGATTGGATAAATCTGCATGGAAAGAGTCTTTTCAATATGGCGGTTGGCAAACTATTTCTCAGTTTGGTGGTCTCTTAGCTCAACAAGCCGAGAAGTATGTTATGGGAGTTATGCTTTCTATTGGTTCGGTTGGTATTTATAATGTGGTATTAAACATTGAACAAAAGGTTTATGCCATCGTTCATAAATTAGCAGAGGTTTTATTTCCTATGTTCAGTGCATTAAGTAACGATACGCCGGAACGAAGAGCAAATATTTTAATTAAATCAAGTTGGATTATTACTTCCCTGGCTGTGTCGATGTTGGTATCTGTCATTCCTTTTGCACATTCCCTTATACTAATGTGGATGAAGAATATTTTTCTTGCCGACCAAGGTAGTTTTGTGTTACAGGTTATTTGTTTGGCCGGGGCATTTGGATCGGCAACTACTGCCGGATATTTCTTTTTACTAGGGATTGGTAAAACGCAAAAAATAACCTATATCTCTATATTAACGGGAGTTGTTACTGTTATTACAGCATTATTGGTATTACCTGTTTTTGGATTGCGTGGAGCCGGAATAGCTGCTTTGACTGCTGCAATTGTACAATCCATCGCCATAACCAGGGTAATGTATACGGCATTAAAAGGAGTGATGCCTTTGCAAGCAACTATTACAGCTGTTTTTGCACCAATTTTAACGGGAAGTGTATGCTCATTTCTGGTTACTTTTTATTTTTCATTTACTATTACCAACTGGTTTGTTTTGGGCGGAGCTTATTTATTAATGTTTTGTACTTCTGCCTTTGCAATTCTTGCGGTAACCCGAATACTTCCTCATGGAAAAGAACATGTAGATTTATTAAAAAAATTGTTTACTCACTTAAAAGTAAAATTGCAAGCAAGATTTTAGTATGTGTGGAATAGCAGGAATTTGGAACTTTACAGAGCATGCGGTAACTGCAGAAAGTATTATACGCTTTACCGATTCGCTGGCCCATAGAGGTCCGGATGGTAGAGGCATTTGGTTAAACGAAAAAGGCAATCTTGCATTCGGACACCGACGATTGGCCATTATTGATTTGAGTAATGCTGCCGATCAACCGATGCATTATGCCGATAACCGGTATCATATCGTATTTAACGGAGAGATTTATAATTTTCTGGAAATTAGAAAAGAACTGGAGTTAAAAGGATATAATTTTAAAACAGAAAGCGACACAGAGGTTATACTTGCTGCGTTTCACGAATGGAAAGAAGGCATGCAATTAAAGTTTAACGGCATGTGGGCTTTGGTTATTTATGATTCTGCCAATGAAATTTGTTTTGTTTCACGCGATAGATTTGGGATAAAACCTTTTTTATATACGCTGAATTCGAAACAGTTTGCATTTGCATCTGAGCTAAAGGCTTTTTTGCAATTGGATGGATTTCAGTCGGCGATTGATAAGGATTCTTCGGTTCAGTTTTTAAGTACAGGTTTTGGTGTTGAAGGTTCTACAAAAACCATGCTTCATAATGTTTCGAAACTTCAAGCCGGACATTGTGGTTGGGTAAAAGACGGCAGAATTACTATTAAAAGATGGTGGAGTACATTGGAACATGCGGTAGATATTCCTTTATCAATGGAAGATCAAGCAGAAAAATTCAGGGAATTATTTTTCGATTCGATTAAACTTCGCATGCGCAGCGATGTATCCGTTGGCTCTTCCTTAAGTGGTGGTTTTGATTCGAGCGCCGTGGTTTCGGCTTTGGCGGCGATAGGCAAAGAAGCTCATGGGCAGCGAATGGCTGCTGATTGGCAACAAACCTTTATTGCCACTTTTCCGGGAAAGAGCAACGACGAACGTCCACAAGCTGAAGAAGTAGTTAATTATACCGGAGTAAAAGGTCATTTCTTTGAAATCAACGAAACCGAATCGTTAGAAAAATTGGATCAAGTTTTGTTTGATTTTGATGATGTGTATGTTGGTATTCCTGTTGCTCCATGGCTAATTTACCGTGAGTTGAGAAAAAGTAAAGTTGTTGTATCCTTGGATGGTCATGGTGCAGATGAATTAATGGGAGCCTATATGCAACCTGCCGGAGCATATTTAGCCAATGCTCCGGGACTGTTAGAAAACTGGAAACAGAACGCGGCATTGCTTCGTCAAAGTAGTTTGTTGTCGAAAAACAAATCCGGTTTTAAAAACAACTTAAATACCTTGCTTCAGTTTCATCCGGATTTTGAAAAGGCAAGAGCTGTATTTCAAGAAACGAAAAATATAAAAGATAAATATTTCAGAAAACCATCCTCTTCATTTTTACGACAGGTTAACACGAACCAGGAAATGTATCGGTTTGATGCAGAAGAGGAGTATGGATACTTGCAATTGGATGAAACAAACCGCAACTTGTATCGGATGTTTCATCACGATATTTTACCAACTATTTTAAGAAATTTCGATCGGGTGAGTATGGCACATGGAATTGAAATCCGGATGCCATTTATGGATTGGCGATTGGTTTCTTATGTGTTTTCATTGCCGGGAAGCAGCAAAATTAAAGAAGGATATACCAAAAGAGTGGCAAGGGAAGCAATGAAGAACAGGATGCCGGAAAGTATTCGCGATTCGAAGGTGAAAATAGGATTTAACGCACCAATGCCTGAATGGTTTAATGGTCCGTTAAAAGAATGGATTCGAAATGTAGTGGATAAACAAACTGCACATGAGTGGATAGACATATCGGGATTGAAGAAGGAAATTGAACATATCCATAAAAATGGGAACTGGAACTGGAGCAATACCGGCAATATGTGGAAATTCATTCATTTCCTTTGGTTTGAACAAAATTTTTTAACGAATAAATGATTCGCTTTTGTAAAATATTAAGTGCCTATCCGCGCTACCTCATTAATTTGTACGAAACAAATCCGGCTTTAAAAGATAGCTCGTATTCGGAGCAAATGTTGGTGTTAGAGGAAGATGGATTTGGTTGTTCCGACTTTTGGCAAAAGAATTTGAAAAAGATTGGAGGTTTCGAAACCCGGTTTATTTTAGTGAATGCCGAACATGCCCAGAAGAAGTGGGCCAAGGAAAATAATTTCCGTTACGATGAAAATAATTGGGCTATTGCTATTTTGATGGAACAGCTGCAGGTTTTCGGTCCGGAAGTGATTTTTGCAAATGATTATAATCTGATTAATCCTACGGTAGTTTCAAACATAAGAAAAGAAGTACCAACTGTAAGATTGGTAATTGGATGGGATGGTATTGATTTAAGAGATGAACAAAGGTTTGCTTCTTATGATATCATATTATCCTGTAATGGTGGGACTGTTCAGCATTATAAAGAACATCATATACAATCCTATTATTTGTTATTCGGATTTGAACCATCCCTACTTAATCGAATAAAGCCTCCTCAGGAAATGTATGAAGTGTCCTTTGTAGGGTCACTAACTTTACGTAAAGGTGGACACCATAACCGATTAAAAGTATTAGGCGAAGTAGCCAGAACTTTGCCTTTGGATTGTTGGTTATCTGATTTTGACAAACCCAAATTGTATTTCTATAAGAATCTATTATTAAAATTAAGAGAAAAGGAATATCAAGATATAATTGATTGTTTACGTTTGTCATTTAAAAACCGTGAAGCAGTTTATGCATTGGGTATGTATGAGATTCTTGCACATTCGAAGTTTACCTTAAATACCCATATTGATGTAGCCAATCAATATGCGGGTAATATCCGTTTGTTTGAAGCAACCGGGGTGGGGACGTGTTTGGTTACCGATTTTAAACCCAATATCTCCGATATTTTTATTCCGGATAAGGAAATCGTTACTTATAATTCGCCGGAAGAGTGCGTTGAAAAGATCAAGTATTTACAAAACCATGAATCAGAGCGAGCTGCCATTGCTGCTGCAGGACAAAAACGAACACTCGAAACCTATTCATGGGAGAAACGTATTCGTGATTTTATCCCTTTTATGTTAGATCGGCTTTAATCCGAACACTAGCATTCCAATGCTTCCATTGTCAATTGTGTTTACATGATAAAAATTAAGAAGCGAATTACCATTTCATTTCCTATTTTGCATAAACCAAACATGAAAGGTTTACTAAGCGCAATTCTATTTTTACTACTTTCGATTGCTCAAACTAAAGGCCAAACATTTAAATGGGCACAGAAAATGGGTAGTACATCCTCTGACGTTGCCAGATTTTTGGCAGTTGACAATAGCGGAAACACATATGTAATTGGCAGGTTTAGTGGTACTATGATTTTTCCCGGTGGCGGTTCTGTTGCCTCAAGATCTCTGGTTTCAGCAGGATCAAACGATTTTTATGTTGCCAAATTTGATTGCAGTCGAAATATGGTTTGGAAAAACTCCATTGGTAGCATTTCAGCTGATGGTGGTTTTTATAATTATCTAAGCCTGAAGTATGATAATGCCGGTATGATTTATATAACCGGTACATTTACCAGTGCAGCAGCGTTTAATACTACCTCCGGAACCGGAATTACATTGACATCGAATGGTGGTTATGATGCATTTTTAGCCAAGTATGATACTACAGGAGCAATTCAATGGGCGTTAAAATGTGGTGGCGCTTCAAATGATGAAGGAATGGATGTTTGTATCAATCATGCAGGGGATATTTTATTTGGAGGGTATTTCCAAGGTTTAAGCACATTTGGAACGACTTCAGGTTCAACCATAACCAAAAATACGAGTGGAAACGAAGAGATTTTTATTGCCAAATATAGTCCGTCTGGAGTTTTGAATTGGGTAACAATAGGGAATGGACCTGTTCAGGATTTACTTACGTCAATTGCGGTAGATAGAACCGATCAAATTTATGTAACTCTTATTAGTTTTGGGGCCTCTACCTTAACCTTAGGTAGTATTAATGTTGTTAATACTGCCGGATGGGGTACTAATATGGCGAAACTCACAAACGACGGCAATTGGATATGGGCATATGGTATGGGGGGGGCTGCGCATGAATTACTGGGAAGGGTTGTGGTTGATGATTCCTGTAATGTATATGGCACCGGGCATTTTATTGGTGGAAATGCAGTTTTTTCATCTGCTCCACCTGGTTCAGGAATTACAATCGTCAACAAAGGGAATTGGGATCCTTATATTGTTGGTTTGGATAGTTCAGGGGTGTTGAAGTGGGCTCGTTCGATTGGAGGAACAGGACTTGATTATGGTTGGCATGTTAACTTAACCAAAAGCAATAATTTAATCTTTACCGGTAATTTTAGTAATACTGTGAATTTTGGGAATGGGTTAAATATGACGTCTGCAGGAACCACTGATGGATATATTTGCTTTGTCGATAGAATAACTGGTAACACCCAAGGAGGGCTAAGGTTTGGTGGCAGTTCAGATGATTATGGTCATGCTTCTGTATCAGATAATTCCGGCAATATTTATGTATGTGGATTCTTTAGTAACTCGGCGGATTTTGGAACTACAATTTTAAATTCTACCGGCTCAGAAGAATCCTTTATAGCCAAAATAGGTCCTTTAACTTATTTTCCGATAACTGCTTTTCCCGGCACCGATTTATGCATTTTTGATAGCGTATTTCTGTTTCCTGTTTCCCATCAAAATAACGTTACCTACCAATGGTTAAAAAATGGAACTGTATTACCCGGCGAAATAAATGATACTTTGATAACCAAGGATACCGGATTTTATCGCATTGTTTACCTCAACGATTGCAACGAATATGATACTTCGTTGGCAATTCAGGTAACCATAGGCAGTTTAACTGTTAATGCGGGAGCGGATCGGATTGTATGCGCAGGAGATAGCACCCAGTTACAAGCAACAGGTGCTGTTACTTATATTTGGTCGCCTTCTGATTTTTTAAATGATACTACTATCGCAAATCCTTACTGCAAACCTTCAACAGCAAAAACATATATTGTTAAAGGTACAAGTGGAAGTTGTGTGGACTATGATACAATCTCCGTTTTTATTTCGAGTCCGGTAATAACAGCAGGAATAGATAAGTCGATTTGTGAAGGTGACAGTGTTCAGCTTTTGGCAACCGGTGCTGCATTTTTTAAATGGACACCTACCACCGGACTAAGTGATTCGTTGGTAGCAAATCCATATTGTAAAGTAACTGATAGTATAACTTATATCGTAAGAGGGAATACCGGAAGTTGTTTCGCTTATGATACAATCCATATTGATGTTATCCATATTAACGTTGATGCAGATACCGATAAATCGATTTGCCCGGGAGATAGCATTCAGTTAAATGGTACTGCATCCGGAGCTGCAATATGGTCGCCTACCGGTACTTTAAGCAATCCAAATATTGTTAACCCTTATGCAAAACCTGCGATAACAACAAAATACTATTTAACTACGAATAATGCAGGATGTACAAGAACAGATTCGGTTACGGTTTTTGTAAGTTCAACAACTTCAGTTGATGCCGGTACGGATGTGGCGATTTGTAGCGGAAAATCAGTGATTCTGAATGCAACTGGCGGCTTAACCTATTCGTGGTCGCCTTATTATTATATTGATGATACCACTATATCTAATCCAACGGTGAGTCCTTTGGTTACCACCGATTATATTGTTAAAAGTGGAAATGGAGCTTGTCCGGCTTATGACACGGTTAAAGTAACAGTTAATCCGGTTCCAGTAGTAGATGCAGGAACTGATTTACTTGTATGTAGTTATGAAACCGGAATATTTACCGCAACAGAAAATGGAATTGCAGATCAGTTTGTTTGGACTCCTGCATCCGGATTAAATGATCCAACCATTTTAACTCCTAGTGTAACAGGAACCACCAGTGAATGGTATTTTCTAACGGCACGAAATAGCATTACAGGTTGTGAGGCGAAAGATTCTGTATTATTTACGCCTGATAGTGTTGTTGCTTTGTTTACTGCAAATCCGATGGAAGGTACTGCGCCATTAACCGTTTCATTTACCAACCAAAGTTTATATGCAAGTAGTTATTTGTGGTATTTCGATAGTAGTGGCGCATCCAGTATGCTAACCAATCCACAATTTGTTTATACCACTTCCGGTACTTTTCAGCCCATATTAATTGCACAAAACAGCAACGGATGTTTGGATACCTTTTCTTTAACCATTGAAGTTTTATCTGATCAGATAATTTATGTTCCCAATGTATTTACCCCAAATAAAGATGGTCACAACGAACAATTTATTATATCAGTAATGAATTATGGACTACTTAAAAAAATGCAAGGAAGTATTTGGAATCGATGGGGAGCAAAAATTTATGAATGGTCGATACCGGGAGGTAATTGGTGGGATGGAACCCACAAAGGAATACTATGTCAGCAAGATGTATATGTTTACATTATTGAAGTAGAAGATATTTACGGAAAAAAGAAAGAATATAAAGGTACCGTTACTTTACTACGCTAATTTTCCTGGCCATTTCAATAATCTTTCTTCCAAAACCAACCATCATTTCATGGTTAATTTCAAAAGCTTTCTTTTCTTTTTCAGCTTCCGGTCCCGGTACCAGCAATGAATCATTTTGTTTGATTAATATGGCAAGCGCGCTGGCATCCTTTTGTTTAAAATACCAAGTAAAGGGAGGATTTTGTTCGATATGAACTGGAAAGTCGCTTAAAAAAATTGATTTACCCAACGACCTTGCATCTTCAACAACCGTACTCCAACCTTCGAAAAGAGAGGGTTGAATAATTGCAAGACTTCTGCGGATAAGTTGAATCTGGTCTTTGCGCGATATAAATCCAAGTACAATAAATTGCTTATCTACACCCAGTTTTTTTGCTTTTTCCAACAAGGAAGGATAGTAATCGGGATTGCGAAAATCTTCTGTTGCACCGGTGCAAACCACATGGATTTCCATGCCTTGTTGTTTCAATAAATTAATAGCGTCAATAATGGTTGGATGGTCTTTGTGTTTCCAAAACTGATTGCAGACCATATAAAATCTGTCGGGTAGATTGTATTTTTTCTGCACAACAATTGGGTCTTCTTTTACCCAATCTTCGTTTGCATTGCTCACAAAATGAAGCAAGAATTCGTTCCCTTTATCATTTGGAAAAAACCGGATATAATCATCCATTGCATTTTGGCTGCTGAACGCAAGAATTGGTGACTGTTTGGCTAAAAATGCATTTCTGTTTTCTCTGCTTTCGTATTCCTCTTTTGAGAACAATTGCGGAAGATATCGGTATTGAAAATCCGGGATCCAACCACCCCAATTAAATATCCATTTTTTAGGGAGGTTGCCTCCGGGATAATAGAAATTAATTTTTCTAAAATTGAAAAGTTTTAACCTCAAGCCGGCAGGAAGCATCCGTAATATTTTATAGAAAACCAAATGAAAGAATGTATCCGTATAAATTTGGTCAACTTTATGATTGATTTCTTCCGGAATATCTTTTAAGTTTTTTGTGGCGATACTTAGTTTAATTTCGGCTCTTTCTGTTTGCGGAAGTTTAGCAATGGCATGTATGATATTAAAAATATAAATGTTGCCGGCATGCCAGTTTGGATCGGCAATCAGGTTAAGGCATATATGTAATTTTTTATTCGCCACTATCGAACCCGTTTTTCTTTTGCAAAGGTATATGCATAGCGAATGCCTTCGGCTACACTATATTTTGGCATCCATCCGGTTATAGCTGATGTTTTTTTCATGGAAGCAAGCTGCTTTTTACGGTCTACTTTGCGCATACGAGCCGGCGATTGAATGATTTCAACAGGTGATTCGTGTGCGTCTGCAATCATGTCTACAATTTCTTTTACATTAAATTCATCTTCTCTACCCAGATTAAAAACCTGGAAGTTTGAATCTGCATTAATTTTACTTAATTGGTATAAACCCATTGAGGTATCGCGTGCATCAATATAGCTTCTTTTGGGCTCAAGATTTCCCAACTCAATGGTGCTTTTTCCTTCAAGCAATTGTTCAATGATTTCAGGAACAAGGTGTGCATTTGTTTCTCTTCCACCAATGGTATTGAATATTCGTGCAACGACAGCTTCTTTTTTAAATTTACCTGACCATAAACGCAACAGATATTCTCCGCTTAATTTGGAAACACTGTATACGTCGTAAGGAATTGTTGGCGTTTCGTTTTCAAGCAATGGGTCATCCACTATATCATAAACAGCACCACTTGAAGCAAACACAATCCGTTGTATACTTTCAAGTTTTGAGGCAGAATTTAAAATATTCTGTGTGCCAACAATATTGATATTTAAAGCAATATCCGGTTTGTTTTCGCATGTAGGAATATGGTGTAATGCTGCCAGATGAAAAATAAGTTCAGGGGCAAATTGGGTTATTGTAGTTTCTGTAAATTCTTTGTCGGTAATATCCCCTTTGGAAATGGTTAGATTTTTATTGTTGGTGTCGAGGTATGCTAATTTACCATACGAAAAATTATCCATTACACAAACTTCGTGGTTATCCGCGAGTAAAAAATCTACTAAATGAGAGCCTATAAATCCTGCTCCACCTGTTACAATAATTTTCATTATAATATTTCTATTTGGTTGGTTCGGGTATTAAAAACCTTATTTCCCTTTAAAGATTGTAGTCGTTTGCTACCTCTAAGGTACGATAAAGAACCATCCCGGTTTCGGCTTTCAGCAAATTTAGAATCAACAAATCCTTCTTCAATTGTTTTTGGTTTTAGATTTCCGATTTTGTCGTTTCTTACAAAATAAGCATTGTTTCCTGCGCTGTTGCAACCAATAAATGTATAGCCTTTCTCTTTCGCCAAATCCATAAGAGAAAGGAGGGAAGAACCATACAATAAATTAGAGAAATGATGGGTGGTGCGATAGAATGCCGGGTCGTAAACCGAAGAAATTGGTTTGTCGATTCCGAACACACTATTGTATTCCATAATCACTACAACAGGAGAGATGGCATCTACTTTTTTCCATACAAAGTAATCGTTGCCATCGATATCAATATGTAAAATGCCTACTTCTTTTTCAAATCCGGAATCTTGTATAAGCTGATTGATATTCTCTGCGGTAATAAAAATGGTTTTAAACTGTAGGTCGTGTCGCCACGATATAGGATCTCTTTGAACATAAGCCATGTTTTTGTCGCTGCCATCCATAATTAATCCCGACCAATTATTGTTGATTAATAAAAAACGGGTATTGGCTTCTGTATAATTTTCTACGCCAAATTCAATAAAAGTTTTGTGAGGAAATTCTATGTGTTGCAATAGATATTGAATGATACCATCATCTCCCCATTGCGAAAAAACTTTAAATTCAACTTCTGATAAATTGTTTACAATTCCTTTTTTTCGTATTTCTTCGATATATACCTTGGCTGTTAAGATACGGTTCTCCCATATGTCGCGCTGAAGCGGGATAAAGAATAGTTTGGTGATTTTACTGATAATCTTTTCAATCATACTTATTTCACTATTAGTTCGAAACACTTAAAGAAATATTGCCCTTTGGTAACGGATCTGAAATTAAGTGCAAAGAATATCCGATCGAGGAAAATGGACAATGGGAAAATAATTTTCCGAAAAATAAAGCCAGGCTCGGGCTTATTATAAATTACCATATTTTGCGCAATATGTAGGTCTGATTTATTTACAAAATAAGTTTTCTGAATGGTAAAGTATCGGTTAAGATAATTGTCGAGTTCTGATTCATAAAAGGGGACTTCTTTCGGAGATAAGAACCAATTGTTTTTCTCTGCTTGGCTATACAATGCATTTACCTTGTCATCCAGATCCCGGTTTTTCTTTCCGGTTAATGCAATACATACTCCGGTTAGGGTACGGAATAATTTCGGTACTTGTTTGTAAAGCAATGCGATTAGTTGCCCATTATTTGATTTTGCTTCAATAAACACCGGCTCATACATAAATACTTTTGTGCCTTTTTTCTGCGATTCAAATAAGGTAAAAAACTTTTCGAGTTCTTGTTCCGAAAGGTGGTGTAGCAAAGCAGAAATCAAAATGCCATTGTGGTTCTCAACCAGGGTAGACGCATCCGTTAAGAGGTAATTACAGAATTTTTCTTTTCCAAAAGCAGCTGCTGTATCGCGGGCAATCTGAATTTGGGATTGGGAAAAATCGGTACCGGTAACATGAAAATTTTCATCTGCGATCATACGACAAACCCAACCGGTACCACAACCAACTTCCCAAATCATCGTTTTGTCGTTGTCGCCTTGTAGAAATTTTTTCGCCTTTAAAAGATATGGTTTCCGGATGCAGGATTGAAGCGCATAGGTTTGGGCCCAAATGGTTTCGATGGTACCTGCATTTTTATTCCACCATTCCATTTCCTCTTTGTCGAGCTCGGGAGTTGAAATTTTTATTCTCGTATCTCTCATTTTTAATTTTTATCTGGATTCCGGGTTGCTTATAAATTCCATTGGATTACCCTTGGCAATTGTATTGGGTGGTACATCTCTGTTTACAATAGTACCGGCACCGATAATAGCACCTTCACCGATTTTGATTCCTTTTAATATAATGGCATTAAATCCAATCCACACATCATCTTCTATAACAATAGGTTTTTCATTTAAATTCATGTTATCAGGTGAAAATCCTGCATACAAATTTTTTGCATGTTCATGTCGGGCAACTTTATCCATTGGATGCGAATTGTTGTCGTGAATATTTACATTATGTGCAATAAGCACGCGATTTCCAATTTTTATAGATCCGGCCGACCAAATTCGTGTACCATCACCTACATAACAATAATCACCAATTTGAATTTCACCTCCATGGGTAAACACCATTAAATTACCACGAACATGGGAATATTCGCCAATTGTAATTTTCTTTCTGTCTTTTTGGAGATTGTGAACCATGGATTCTAAATGAAAAAAAGTTCCTTTTCCGGAAACCACCTGATTTCGGATAAAGTTATTTTTAGGTTTCACATAAAAGATGTGAATAAGCAGATGTATTATTCGATACAACAAAATCTGGCGCAAAATAGCATTAAATATACAAATGCCTTAACAATTTATTCAGGATTCCATGTTAAATTGCGCCCCATTTAATTAGGATTAAGTATGTATCAGATAAAATTCGGAACAGACGGTTGGAGAGGCATCATTGCAGCAGAATTTACAGTAGAAAATGTGAAACGGGTTGCACAAGGAACGGCCACGTATATCAAAGAAAATCACAAAGATAACCTAAGTGTTGTAATAGGTCACGATTGCCGATTTGGCGGCAAGCTATTTGCCGAAACTACCGCTCAAATTCTTTGTTCAAATGGTATTAAGGTTAAAATGTCCCAAGGATTTGTTTCAACGCCAATGGTTAGTTTAGGAGCCGTAAAGCTACAAGCTGCTTTAGGAATTATCATTACTGCGAGTCATAATCCTGCCGAATACAATGGATTTAAATTAAAAGCCCATTACGGAGGACCATCTTCTCCAGCTGTAATTGATGCAGTAGAATCGCAAATACCTGATAATGTGGATTTAAAATTAGAAGATATAGATTCACTAATCAAAAAAGGAATGATAGAAATAGTGGATTTGGAAACCCTGTATGTGAATGAGGTAGAAAAAAGTTTCGACCTGGAAAGTATTAAAAAATCGGGTTTGGAATTTGCATACGATGCCATGTATGGAGCCGGTCAAAATGCCATGAGAAGGTTATTTCCGGAGATTACCCTATTGCATTGCGACCATAATCCCGGATTCGACGGTCAGGCACCTGAACCTATACATAAAAACCTCACGGAATTTAGCGAATTAATCAAAGTGAGTGAAGACATCGATTGTGGATTGGTTACCGACGGAGATGCCGACCGCATTGGATTGTATAACAAAAAAGGGGAGTTTGTCGATTCACACCATATACTTTTATTGCTTGTACATTATTTATACACTTACAAAGGAATGAAGGGCAAAGTGATTACTACCTTTAGTGCTACCAGTAAAATTACCGATTTGGCAATTAAGTTCGGATTGGATATTGAAATTACCAAAATTGGATTCAAATATATTTGCGAGAAAATGGTAACCGAAAATGTGTTGGTAGGAGGTGAAGAAAGTGGTGGAATTGCAATAAAAGGCTTTATACCTGAGCGCGACGGAATTTGGATAGGATTAACTATTTGGGAATTTATGGCCAAAACTGGAAAAAGTTTAGAAGCTTTAATTGAGGAAGTATATGCGCTCGTTGGAAAATTTGCCATGGGAAGAATTGATTTGCATATCACCGAAGAAATTAAACAAAAGGTACTCGCCAATTGTAAAGCCGGATTTTACAAATCGTTTGGAAAATACCATATTGAAAAGGTTGAAACAATTGATGGATTTAAATTTCATTTGGGAAATGGGGAATGGGTAATGATAAGGGCAAGTGGGACAGAACCAGTGTTACGCGTGTATAGCGAATCCAATACCAATGAAAATGCTACTCAGATTTTGGAAGCTTGTAAGGCTGCTATTTTAGCAAATTAAGTGCTGCACTTTTTTTGTAGGGCACCTAACTTAATCTTACCAGTAGGTTTTACCATGGGTAATTGGTTCGAAAAAGTATCCAATCAATTGTTTAATTCATTCAATCAACTTACAATTACAATCATAACCAGGTATATTTGAAGCTAATGAAGTTGCTGCTCACCACCCTTAATGCAAAGTATATTCACCTAAATTTAGCTATTCGGTTATTGTATACTTTAAACAAAGAAAGAGAAGGCATAGACTGGAAGGAGTTCACCATCAAAGAAAATCCGGAAGACATTGCCAATGCTTGCAAGGATTATGAGGTTGTTGCTTTCAGTTGTTATATCTGGAATATTACCCAAACCTTAACAGTTGCTGAGGTATTGAAGAAAATTAATCCCGATATAAAGATATTACTTGGAGGACCCGAAGTTAGTTATGAATACGAAGATATAATTGCTTTGCCTTTTGTTGATTATATAATAGTTGGTGAGGGAGAAATTCCTTTTCAGATTTTCCTTGATAGCTATCCTTCGGTATTACACGTTCCCGGCTTGGTTTATCAACTGCATGGAAAAACAATATTGAATCTGGTTGCAGCCAATTTTGATGTTCAAAAATATGCAGGATTAAATCCCTACCAATTTGAACCTTCATCCGAACTTTACAACAAGGTATGTTATATCGAAACATCACGCGGTTGTCCGTATAAATGCGAATTTTGTTTGGCCAGTCTCGACAATAAAGTAAGGTATCTTCCTATGGAGGATATAAAGTCGAATCTGTTATACCTCATGCAGCATGGCAGGGTAATTAAATTTCTCGACCGCACTTTTAATGTTAAAAAAGATTTTACCATTGAAATATTTCAATTCATACTTGATAACCATTTGCCGCAAAATGTTTTTCAGTTCGAAATAACAGCCGATATTGTTCATCCGGATATCGTAAAATTTATCCAAGAAAAAGTTCCCAAAGGTTTGTTTCGTTTCGAGATTGGTATACAAACAGTTAACCAACAAGCTAATTTAGAAGTAAGTCGCAAACAGAATTTTGATAAAACCGCTTCAGTTATTAGGCAGCTCGAAAATAAAATAGAAATGCATCTGGATTTAATTGTTGGATTGCCTTTGGATTATTGGAGTGATATAAAATACAGCATTGAAGAAGTATTTAAGTTGAGACCACCTGAACTACAACTTGGATTTTTGAAATTCTTAAAGGGTACACCTGTTCGACATAAATATGAACAGCACCAATATCAATTTGACCCTTTGCCTCCTTATCAGATTATAGAAAGTAAATATTTAAGCAAACAAGAATTACATCGCATAACTTTTTTAGAAGAAGCTTTGGAATTGTATTGGAATAAAAAGAGAGCATTGCATACCCTGACTTATGCTTCCGCACAAGGAAGTATTTTCGACTTCCTTTTGCAATTGGGGGAAAAGTTTCAGTCTAAAAGTAATTTTCATAAGCATACCTTGAAAGATGCATTTACCATTTTGTATGACTATGTAAAAGAAACTTTCCCAACCGATAATATTTTATTGGAAATGGTTGCGCTTGATTATTATTTACAATCCAAAATTAAACCAGGGGAAATGTTTTTGCAGGAAGTTTCCAGAGAGAGGAAATTGGAAATTATACAGGAACATAAATTAAACCACCATAAATACCGACATGTTATTTTACCTGTATCTTTTGATTTTCACCAGTATAAATATAGGGACGAAATTAAGCCTGCGTTGAGGGAATTGGTGATACAATACGATGGGGTGAATTTACCGATTGTGGTTGCTTGATATTACTTGTTTAAAATACGTGCAATTTGTTCTTCTGAACGACCGATAACGGCAATATCCCCTTTGATAAGAATTGGTCTTTCGATTAAAATGGGATGTTTGTGTAAAATTTTGAGCCATTGGTCGTCGGTATATTTTTTACCGGCAAATTTTTCTGTATAAAGAGGCTCTTTTTTGCGAATTAGTTCTTCCGGTTTAATACCCAACATTTTCACAATTTTCTTCAGTTCATCTATCGACGGCGTTTGTACGAGGTAATTTATCACTTGAACCGTATTGCCATTTTCTTCTATTTCCTGCAATGCAAATCGGCTCTTGCTGCATTTTGGATTGTGTAAAATGGTTATTTTCATGGGATTATAAATAAAAAAAGGCAAGCTGTATCTCACCGCTACAACCCAACGCCCTTGCTTCGATCAAGACCTGGGGGATTATGGGGAGCTGGTAGTACCGCTTGCCGCTGCAAAAGTAATATTTTTAACCCGTTCTGTCAAATCTCCTTTGAAATTGATGCAGGTGTGATAGTTTTGTGTGAAGAACGTAATTACGTAATTGCACAATTATGTAATTACGTAATTAAATGCAAAATCAATGAATAAACTTGTAACAGAATTACAAACCCGATTAGAAAAAGTATACGAAGGTGGTGGCAAGAAAGCTGCTGCCAAACAAAAAGAAAAAGGGAAAATGTTGGCGCGTGAAAGGGTAACCTATTTATTGGATAAGGATAGTCCAATAATTGAAGTGGGTGCATTTGCAGGTTTTGATATGTATGAAGAACATGGTGGTTGTGCCGGTGGCGGAGTGGTTGTGGTAATGGGTTATGTGAGCGGCCGACAATGTATCGTTGTTGCGAATGATGCAACTGTTAAGGCAGGTGCTTGGTTCCCAATTTCAGGAAAGAAAAATTTGCGGGCACAGGAAATAGCGATGGAAAATAAATTGCCAATCATTTATTTGGTGGATAGTGCAGGCGTTTATTTACCCATGCAAGATGAAATATTTCCGGATAAAGAACATTTTGGAAGAATTTTTCGCAACAATGCAGTGATGAGTTCGATGGGTATAACGCAGATAGCAGCGGTAATGGGAAGTTGTGTTGCCGGTGGTGCTTACCTGCCAATTATGAGTGATGAAGCAATGATAGTAGATAAAACCGGATCGATTTTTTTGGCAGGAAGTTATTTGGTTAAAGCAGCAATTGGTGAAGATATTGATAATGAAACCTTGGGTGGTGCAACTACCCATTGTGAAATAAGTGGCGTTACCGATTATAAATTTGAAAACGATGCAGCCTGTTTGGATCGCATTCGAAGGATAATGGATAAGTTGGGAGATTATGAAAAGGCAGGATTTAGCAGGGTAGAAAGTAAAGCACCGGCTAAAAGTATGGAAGATGTTTATGATGCGGTAATGAATTTTACCAAACCATTTGATGTGATGGAAATTATAAACCGATTGGTGGATGCTGATTCGTTCGATGCTTATAAAGAGTTATATGGTAAAACCATTACTTGTGGATACGCTCGAATTGATGGTTGGGCTGTTGGAATAGTTGCCAATAACCGACAAATTGTAAAAGCCAAAAAACCAAAATCCAGTGCGAGTGATAATCCGGTAGAAATGCAAATTGGCGGAGTGATTTATTCAGACAGCGCAGATAAGGCGTCACATTTTATCATGAATTGTAACCAAAAGAAAATCCCTTTGGTTTTTTTACAAGACGTAACCGGATTCATGGTTGGAAGCAGAAGTGAGCATGGTGGTATTATTAAAGATGGAGCCAAATTGGTTAATGCACAGGCAAATTCGGTGGTTCCTAAATTTACGATTATTACCGGCAACTCATATGGTGCAGGTAACTATGCCATGTGTGGAAAGGCATACGATCCAAGATTAATTGTGGCATGGCCAAATGCACAAATTGCAGTAATGGGTGGAGCACAAGCTGCAAAAGTTTTGTTGCAGATAGAAGAAGCTAGTTTGAAATCAAGGGGGGAAGAGGTAGATGAAGTTAAGCATGCCGCATTATTAAAAAAAATAACCGATCGGTACAACAAACAGATGTCACCTTATTATGGCGCAGCGAGATTATGGATTGACGCTATTATTAATCCTGTTGATACCCGAAAATGGATAAGCATGGGAATAGAAGCAGCTAATCATGCACCAATTACCAAACCATTTATTCCGGGGGTAATTCGTGCTTAAAATACCACTTACGTAATTTCAATCGTTATCTATTTTTGGTACAATACCTTTACACATCATAAAATAAAATGAAGCATTTAATATTATCAATAACGTCTATTCTGTATTTCGTATCTGTAACTTTAGCACAGAAAGCGCCGCCACAAAACTGGTTTAACCTGGATGCAAAAAGCGACAAGTTTCCGGGTGTAAGTACGAATAAGGCCTATGAAAAGTTGCTAACCGGAAAGCAAGTAAAACCGGTAGTGGTAGCAGTAATTGATGGAGGTACTGATTTTAGCCATATTGATTTAAAGGAAAATATTTGGGTAAACGAAAAGGAAGTTGCTGAAAATGGAATCGACGACGACAAGAATGGATATGCAGATGATATGCACGGCTGGAGTTTTATAGGCGGAAAGGATAGTGATGTAGTTGAAGATACGTATGAAATTACACGTGTTTATGCGATGATGCAGGTAAAGTACGCAAAGGCTGATACCGTAAAAATGAATCTAAAGGAAAAGAAGGAGTATTATGAATATCTGGAAATTAAAAAATCGTACCAGAAAAGCTACCAGGAAAGTAAGAAATTATCGGAATCGATGGAGTATGTATTGGAAGCAATTGGCGAAATTAAATTGGCACTAAAAACAGAAAATCCATCTGCAGAACAATTGAAAAAATTTGAGCCGGAAAAACCGATGCAGGAATTTGTGAAAGAAAATGTACTCAAGTTGATGGCAAAGGGAATGTCTTACTCCGACTTTGAAGATCAAGTTAAAGGAGGTTATGAACATTACAATAAAGGGGCTAAATATAGTTTCAATACAAATTTTAATGCACGTAGCAGAGTTGGCGATAACAGCAACGACCAAACCGAATGTTGTTATGGCAATACCCATATAAGCGGTCCAAAAGGGGAACATGGTACCCATGTTGCAGGAATTATTGGAGCGATTCGAAACAATCAAACCGGCATGGATGGTGTTGCTGCTCCGGTAAAAATTATGGTTTTGCGGGTTGTACCGGATGGCGACGAAAGAGATAAGGATGTTGCCAATGCAATTCGCTATGCAGCAGATAATGGTGCCAAAGTAATTAATATGAGTTTTGGGAAAGGATATTCGCCTTATAAAGAAGTTGTAGATGCGGCTGTAAAATATGCCGAAAGCAAAGATGTACTTCTCGTGCATGGTTCGGGTAATGACGGAAAGAATACCGATATCGAAAATAATTTCCCAAATGACTTTATTCAATCAACAGCCACCTATGCAAGTAATTGGATTGAAGTTGGGGCATCCTCCTGGGAATCCGGAAAAAAAATAGCTGCTGATTTTTCCAATTACGGACAAAAAAATGTAGATGTTTTTGCACCGGGAGTTTCCATTTATTCAACTTTACCCGGGAATACCTATGGAACGTATAATGGTACAAGTATGGCTTCGCCAGTCACTGCAGGTGTTGCTGCACTGGTAAGAGCTTATTATCCTACATTAAATGCAGCACAAGTAAAAGATATTATCGTTCAATCCGTTGTTAAAGTGAAAGGCAAAGTAATCTTACCAGGGTCAGCAAAAACAAAAGTAAAGATGAGCTCACTTTGCAACAGTGGTGGAATTGTGAATGCTTACAATGCTTTGGTGCTTGCAGAGAAAGTTGCGGCAGTAAAGTAGTTATTTGCAAGCTTAACGGAACACACTAAGTATTAGAAATGATAAAAAAAGTCGAATATCCAGCAGTCAACCTCCAACATCCAATGATGATTTTTTGGTTCCTGGTTTTTATTGCTTTTTCTACATTTATGATTTGGCTTGCTTTTGTAAGCCCCAATATTTGGATGACCTGTTTGTTTTCAATTTTTAGTCTTTTGACACCATTCATGCTTTACTACTCATTGACAACTAAGGTTATTATTGAAAATAATCAAGTAATTAAAAAGTCTCTATTTGGAATAAAAGCATTGTTCTTTAATGACATAAAATCATTTGGAGTTTATAAGCAAGAAGGAAAATTTGCTCGGGTGATTAATCGAGATGAATTTGATAAAAAAGACTGGTTCGGTCAAAATTTCATTTTTATTGCAAATAGAAAAGAATACAGCCCAATGTCATTCAGACAGAAAGGAAGCATTAGATTTCATTACTTTAAAGAACTTTATGCGATTATTGAAAATGAAATTAAAGCCAGCAAATAACAGCACCTACAAGAAATTGGCGGTTCAGTGGTTAAATGAAGCAATGTGCTTCGTATCAAGTTCAGCGCTGGCAGACAGTTTTGTGCTTCGAAATCGCCAACTTCTTGTAGCTGCGGAACGTTATACGCAATTCTTATTCAATAGTGAAAATGCCAAAATCAAAAGAGGAAATCCTTGAAATTTATGAGATAGGGTGTGCAATGATGATTTTTACCTTTGACACAATAGAACTAACCTCAAAAAAAACACTCTTACGAAATTTTGCGGCTAAATCAATCAGTCAACTTCTATCTATTAGACTTCTTAATCGTTGTAATCAGACTTTTGATTGTTTTATCATTTATCGTTCTATGCTAGACAGATTGGCGCATTTATATTATCTAGAGAGAACAGATACATTTGAACAATTTGAGAAATGGAGTTACATGAAACAATGTGAGGCTAATAACAACTCTCTTAGTGACGAAATGCTTAAAGATTCATTAAACAAAGAATTGTTTCTTTCAACACCAGAAGAAAAAAAGAAATATAATGCAATCAAAGAAAGTGGCTTTAAATGGAGTCGACCAGATATTAAAAGCGAGTTTAAAGATAAAGGGTACTACTTTCTTTACCAATTTGGATACGACCATGCAAGCACCCATGTGCATCCTATGGCAAATGATGGAATGATAGAATATTTTGCCATAGCCCCAGACAAGAGACCTGATCACATTTCTACCCACATTGAATATCAATCTCAAATCATTTTAAAAAATGCAGCCTTGGTATCTTCACTCACAGTTCAGGCTTGCCTCAATTCATCAAATTATAACTGGAGATCATTGGTTTATGATTTCCTTGAAACCTTTAATGAATGCTATGATAATTATACAGATGAATTTGAAAACAATTTTTTAAAAATTAAATCTCTTGTCGAGAACAATCTACCCCTTGGACAGAAAAATCCAAAATAACTGCGTATAACAGCGGTCTCGCGCTATTACCGGTATATCGCTAAATTTCAACATTTCATTTCGCATTTATTTATATCTTAGCTTGACAATTAAACGTTACGAAGCGGCAACAGCGCAGGGCTGCGGAACCTTAGGCGCAACTCTATGACGTCAGTGCTAATTTGAAACGGACGAAAATAAATGAACTTAAAATATTACATAATTGGACTTTTGACGACAACCACTTTATTGATGAGTTGTAACAGTTCTGGTAGTTCAAAGTTAGCAGATAAAGGAGTAGATCAGATTGACTACTCTGACAGCATAGAACTCACAATTTTAGTAAGGAACGTTTATGAATGGCACGAAACTAAATATAGAAGAAACGGTTTTCCTCTTAAGTTCAAGACACCTAACGATAGCATTTTTACAGGAGTTGACTGGGATGAATATGCAAAGGACATGGAAGTTTTTAAAGCAACAAATTTCTTTTCCAAAGAATTTTTTACAACCCATCGGACACATGCGTTAAGCGTTGACTCCTCAATTAAACAAGCTACTATTGAATGGCGAAATATGAACGATGGAATTCCGTTATGGGACACTGACGCTGACGATTGGTGTAGTTGCCAAGACTATCCGGAAGATTACTGGAAATTAATAACTCTAAATAATTTTATATATAACAATGGAGTTGTGTCTTTTTACTGGACTTGGGGAAACCGAAATGAAAAGCAATATGAACTGAAAGCAATAAAAGAAGATAGAAAGTGGAGAATAAGTTATATGCAAGGTTTCGCATATTATGGCAGTGTTGCTGATTACAATAAGACAATGAAAAAATGAAATCTAACAAAACAGACAAAAGAGCAGCTGCTAACAGCCCGTACCCAAAAGGCAGGGTTTCGTGTTCCAAAGACAGTTTTGTAGTTAAAGATAATATTAGTATTTTTAATAAAGTTTTGTGGTGAAAGTCCCGCCCTTCGGGTAGCTGCGGAACATAATGCCATAGCATTAAGCGGGCTCGAAATAAAATATAAAATGCTTATATTTGAATATGGATCCAATTAAGGACATAATAACCATCGATCAAGAAATCCTTGGTGGTCAACCGGTTTTCAAAGGGACTCGAGTTCCAATTGAAACTTTATTCCTTCATCTTGAAGAAGGTATTTCCTTAGATGAATTTCTTCAAGACTTTCCATCTGTAGAGAAATCACAAGTAATTGCAGTATTAGAAATTGCCGGAAAGCTTGTTTCATCTAAAGAACTCGAGAAAATATATGAAATTACTGCTTGACGAGAATCTTCCCAAAAGACTTAAGGAGGACTTTCAAGACCACGAAATATTTACGGTTAGAGATAGAGGCTGGAATGGCAAAACAAATGGCGAATTGCTAGCTTTAATGATTGAGGATGGTTTTGAAGCACTCTTGACATTTGATAAGAATCTTCAATATCAGCAGAACTTCAAGAAATACACTTTACCTGTAATTGTGTTAAATTCAAAAGACAATACCTATTTACATTTGAAAGCGTTGGTTCCTAAAATTCTTGAACTTCTGTTGACTCCACTCTCACCCGGAGCCCATATTCTTGCATGAAAGGTCAAGGCTTAACAAAGGTTTATCCATTGCAAGGCTTCAATACGATTAAACCGTTAAGCCAACCAATTTATAATCGCTGTATTCACTTCAGCATACTTTTCCATATGCACAAAATGCCCTGCCTTTTCAATCATTTTTAATTGTGCATTTGGAATTAAAGTAGCACCTAATGTTCCGATTGATTTAGGTGTTTCCATTGGGTGCAACATTTTGTTTGGTATAAATCTGTCGTTAGTCCCATATAATAACAATACTTGCGCTTGTATTTGGTTTAAAAAAGTATGAATGGGTTCGTTGATCATTCCTTGAATGGATGCAAGCGACATATCCTTCCATTGTTTTGCGGAATATTTTTTAAGAATGGATTTTAATTCAGCCACTACCTGGTTACAATCCAATCCCGGAACTTCAAAGCTATCGCGAATCGCATTCTCTAAATGAATTTCGTCGGAATAAAAGTACTCGCCAATTGCCATCAAATTTTGCATGATTAGTTTATCGGTAGCGGTAAAATTTTCGATGCCTGCCGATGCAATAAGAATTAATTTTTGATATACAGAAGGATAGCGCAAAGCAAGCATCATGGATATTTGTCCACCCATGGAATGCCCAACCAAAACTGGATTCTTAAGGTTTAATGCGGTAACAAACTGATGAACGGATTCAGCATAAAAGAATGTCGAATAAGGATATTCTCCTCTGGTTGAATACCCGTTGCCGGGCAAATCAATTGCAATACAACGATAGTGCTTGCTAAGTTCTTCTAATTGGTATTTCCAAACGGGAGCATAGTTGGCTAACCCATGAATGAAAAGCAAGGTTTGATCACCTTTGCCAATATCCATATATGCCAATTCAATTTTATCGTGAATTGCCAGGTGTTTAATCGGATAAGGATATTTTACGGTTGTATGCATAAAAAGAAAGACGTTACCATGGTAACGTCTTTTCAATCATTAGTGTGTTTTAATTAGCAATGTTCTATTACCCAATTGGCAACTTTTGGTCCTAATTCTTTTTGTGAACGCGCTCCAACAAATACGCCTATATGTCCTCCGGGGAATGGATACATTTCTTTGTCTTTTGAACCTACCACTTCATTTACCGGAATGGTGGATGAAGTAGGGATGATGGTATCGTCGGTTGCATAGATATTGAGAAAAGGCATGGTCATGTTTTTCAGGTTCACTTTGTGTTTACCCAATTCAAATTCGCCTTTTATCAATTTGTTGTCTTGCCATAAATCTTTTACGTATTTACGGAACATTTCACCTGCTTGATCCGGACAATCCGCTTTCCACTTTTCCATACGCAAGAAATTCATCATTTTATCTTCGTTATCCAACGAATCCATAATGCCGATATATTTAGAGATATTGGAAGATGGTTTTAACATGGCAAATCCGTTATCGATCATGTCTGCTTTTACCAAACCGTTGTTTGCATCAATCATGGCATCAATATCCAAATCTTTGGTCCAACGGTATAACATACACTCGTTGCCGCCAAAATCAAATGGCGCAACATAAGTTGTTAGGGTTTTAATTTTCTCAGGGAAGATGGAAGCATAAATTGCACTGAACGTACCACCCTGACAAATTCCCATTTTATGAATTTGTTGGTTTTTGGTTGTTTTACGAATATAATTAACAGCACCATCCATAAAACCAAGGATATAATCTTCCATGGTTAAATAACGGTGTTGTTTTTGCGGATAACCCCAATCCATGATATAAATATCCAAACCTTCGTCGAGTAATTTTTTCATTAAACTGCGATCGGGTTGTAAGTCTAAAACATCATGGCGATTCATGATAGCAAAAGAAACCAAAACCGGTACTTTGCATTTTGCCGGTGTATCTCTGCGATAATGGTAAAGTTTAACCAAATCATCTTGCCAAACCAGGTCTTTTGGAGTTGTAGCTATTTCAATTCCTTCAATTTGTTGCAGGACCTCATATCCTTTAATTAGCTTTTCGCTGGTCTTATTTAATGTTTCCATCACTTTGGCGCCGGTATTATTACTCATTCAATTTTTTATTTAGGGTTACGATATAAACAGAAAAAGCCACAAATCCAATCTAAATTAAATCGAATCTGTGGCTCATAACCAATCTCAATTATTTAATTAAGCGTTTTTAGCAGTTTTACGTGCTTTAGGCGCTTCTTTCTCTTCTGTTTCAATAACAACATCAGAGTCAATTTGTTTTTCCAATGAATTGATACGTTTTTTCAATTCGTAGATTGTTTTGTACAATTCGTCCATTTCGGTACGGGTTGCAACCGGGATATTAACCAAAGCTTTTTCCATCTGAAGGTCCATTTTACGCTTCATTTTCATTCCTAATGAATTAACTTCAGCTTGCATTTTTGAATACTCTTCTGTGTTAAATAATTCAACAAAGAATTTATCATTTGTATTCAGGAATTCGCTGTAGATAGTCATGAAGTTAGAAAGATCTTCACCGTTTTGCATTTTGTTGTAGATACTTTCAGAAACAGCTTGCATAGCTTCTAATCCGGTAGTATACATCATATACTGCATCTGGGTATTTTTGATCTGGAAGTTTCCGAACTCACTTGCCATATCATTCATTGATTCGATATTGTTTTTGGAAGTACCCGGAGTCATTAATTTCATTAATGGAGAAGCAGAAAGGTTCATAGAGTTTAACATGCTGTTGTATTGGGTTAACATGTTATTGAACATTTCGTTTTGGTTAGGCATGTTAGTGGTGAACATGTTTTTCATGTTTTGAAAAGCATCTTTGTTCATTCCCATCATTTTAGCCATATTTTCTTTCATTGCATCTGCATTCACGATATTTTTCATGAAATCAGGTTGCATGCCAAACATTTTATCCATCATGTCTTTGAAAGAAGCCGTGTTAAACATGGTTTTGAAAGACTCAGGAGTAAAAGATTTGTCTTGGATAGACTTTAACATTGGCATCCACAGTTCATACATTTTCAAATACATTTCTGAATTACCGAACATTCCGGTAAATGCATCTTTAGTTGTAGGGTTACCGTAGTTTTTCAGCATTTCGCTGTAAGTTGTATTCATGGTGTTCATCCATGAGTTGTAGGTATTCATCATGTTGTCGTATGCATTTTTCATGTCGTCGTTCATGTTGTTACCGGTAAATTTACTTAAGTTATTTTGGATTTGTCCCATCCATTCTTTTGCTTGATTGGTTTGGTTAGTCATCCAAGTGTTGAAGAAATTCATGTTTTCGGCAGGATTTCCGGTGTTATTCTGGTTAAAGAACGACATTTGAGAATCATACCATTTTTTGAAGAAATCTGAATTCATGTCTAAATTTAAAGTTTTAGCCATTTTTTCTGTTACATTAGCAAAGTTCTCTGCAGCTTGTTTTTGTGCTTCAGCGAAAGTGTTAAAAAGGTTAGCGTTGTTTTCCATAATTATTATATATTTAATGTCTTGATTTTGTCTCTAAAATGCGGGCACAAAGGTAACTCAATTCCTTAGATTTCAATATCCTGCATGTTAAATTTCCATTACCATACTACTTTACTAGTATTTACAGGTGTTTACATGCGATATGATTTTTGTCATTAAAAGATTTTTTTAACCATATGCATAAATTATAGGTCAAATTCTTCCCAAAAGTTATCTTGCAGCCATAAAATTTTAAAATATGACTGCACCAAAAACAGGAGATGTGTATACCTACGATATACGCTACACACAAGAACAAGTTGACATGTATGCAAAAATTTCGGGCGATACCAATCCTTTGCATATCGATGCCGAAACCGGTAAGAACAGTATGTTTGAACGGAATATTATCCATGGTCACTTTAGTGCCAGTGTTTTTACCAAAATCTTTGGAACATTATTATGTGCTGATGGTCAGGTATACATGAAACAAAACACCACCTTTTTAAAGCCAATGTTTGTGGATACCGATTACCAAGCTGTGATTACAGTGAAGGAAATATTTCCTGAAAAGAACCGTGTATTATATGATACAAAGGTTATTGATAAGGCAACCGGTGTGGAAACCATTGTAGGAGAAGCATTGTTGATGAATAAAAAGCAATATGTTTGGTAATTAGTAGATACCAAAAAATAAAAAGCCGGTTAATCCGGCTTTTTTTATGGGTTAAATAATAAAGATTAGGCGTAAGTTTCATTAATGGGAAATAAAAGGTAATCGGATAAAGGTATTTCTTTCTTGGTTAAGTGATACATGCGGGTGTGAAGCCCAACTATCCAATTCGAATGTAACTACAACCGATTTTATTGTAGGATAGCCCTGCTTTAGGTCCAGAGCGGTTTGTCTGAGCTCTTCTCCGGTACTCCGGAGAAAGCGAGACCCGCAGCACAAAAACAAGTCGCCTATGCATTATGCATTTTAAAAAAAAATTGCACGATAAAGGCGACGTAGTTTTTGGCATGTGTGGGAACGCCCAAATATTAAAATAAAAAATTATACCAAGATTAATACCGGATTTTCCAGTAGTTCTTTCAAGGTTTGTAGAAAGGCAGAACCAACGGCTCCATCTACTACTCGGTGATCGCAACTTAAAGTAACCTTCATTACCTGGGCAACTTTCATTTGACCTTTTTCAGCAATTACTGTTTCTTTGGCTGCTCCTATCGCGAGGATGCAAGCATCAGGTGGATTAATGATGGCTGTAAATTCATCAATACCAAACATACCCAGATTGGAAATGGTAAAGGTATTGCCTTCGAATTCGGTTGGTTGTAGTTTTTTAGCTTTTGCTTTCTCCGCTAATTCTTTAACCTCAGCACTAATATGTGAAATACTTTTACTATCCGCAAATTTCACCACAGGTACAATTAAACCATCTTCAATTGCTACAGCAACTCCAATATGTATATGGTGGTTGATTCTGATTTTATCGCCTAACCAACTCGAATTAACATTTGGATTGCGGCGCAAAGCATGTGCTACAGCCTTAATGATTATGTCATTCATCGAAATCTTAACCGGACTCATATCGTTCATGCTTTTGCGGGCTTCGATGGCATTATCCATTACGATACTCATCGTTAAATAGAAGTGGGGAGCACCATTTTTCGAATCGGTTAATCTCCTTGCAATAGCCTTGCGCATTTGCGAAACCGTAAATTCTTCATAGCTTTCCTTGCCTGAAACGGAAGGAAGTATGATATTTTGTTTTAGTTTATCTGTCGATTTAAAATTCTCTACATCGCGTTTTACAATTCTTCCATTGTCGCCACTTCCCGGAACCTTTGAAATATCAACTCCTTTATCTTCGGCAAGCTTTTTGGCAAGTGGGGAGGCCTTTATCCGAGAATCGGATGAAGCAGCAGGTGCAGCAACAGTCGGTTTCTCGATTTCCTTAGAAATATTTTCCGGTTTTGGGTTTTCAGCAACAGGTGTACCATTAACCGGAGCCGATTGAAGTAAAGCAGAGATATCATCCCCTTTTTGACCCACGATAGCAATGACTGCATCAACAGGTACAGTACCACCTGCAGGTATTCCGATATGTAAAAGTGTTCCCTTTACATAGTTTTCCAATTCCATGGTTGCTTTGTCGGTTTCAACTTCAGCCAGGATATCTCCGGGTTTTATGTCATCACCAACTTTTTTTAGCCACGAATGGATAACCCCTTCGGTCATGGTGTCGCTCATTTTGGGCATTCGGATCACTTCGGCCATATAATTTGTTTTTATTTAGTTGACAAAAATAGATTTTACTATGATTAAGTAAAATCTTTTCTTAATTGTTCGATTTCTATTTTAAGAATTGGTATATCCGAAGTTGCTACCTTCCATATCAATCCAATACTAACTCCAAAGTAGGCATGAATGACCATATCACGCATTCCTGTAATTTGCCGCCAAGGTATTGCTTTATAGGCTAGTCTAATATCATCAGGTATTTGCTTAGCAGCTTCACCAATAATCTCTAATCTTCTTATTACGGCATCTTGTTTTTCCTGATTTAATTCAAATTCATGTTCACTAATATGTAGCATATAACCTTCAATTGCAAGTATAGATTCGTAGATATCATCCAAATAAATTTGAATATTTCTTTTTGCCATATTCAATTATTATGCAAACAATAGAAGGGATTGCTCTGCAAGTATTTGTTTGCTAATCAATGGTTTTAGTGACTTGTATTCCACCAAATCGACTTTTTTATGTAAGGTATCCTCCAGTTTTAATTTTATCTCTATGAAAGTAAGTAGACTAATATTTTCCTTTAATTCAATTAAAATATCAATATCACTATGTTGGTTAGTATCACCTCTTGCATATGACCCAAATAGGGCAGCTTTGCTAACAGGGTACTGTTGTAATATTTGAATCGTAATATTTTTAATTTCAGCTATAGTCACTATACAAAAATAGGCTTTATAGTCAATAAATCTACTGTTGAAAACATCTTAACAAAAGGATGCTAGGTAAAACGAAATTTGTTTGAATTAATTAGATTTTATGAATCAGTACGAAACCTTGCTACAACATATTTACACCAATGGAACGTTTAAGTCTGATCGCACCGGTACTGGCACCAAAAGCGTTTTCGGGGCACAATTGCGGTTTAATTTAGCTGAAGGATTTCCGATGGTTACAACCAAAAAGGTACACCTTAAATCGATCTTGCACGAATTGTTGTGGTTTATCAAAGGAGAAACCAATACCAAATATTTAAAAGATAATGGTGTTTCGATTTGGGACGAATGGGCAGATAAAGATGGAAATTTAGGTCCGGTATATGGCTACCAATGGCGCAGTTGGCCTGCACCCGATGGAAGGCATATTGATCAATTAACCGAAGTAGTAGAAACCATAAAAAAGAATCCGGATTCGCGCAGGATGATTGTAAGTGCTTGGAATGTTGCCGATTTACCTAAAATGGCTTTGATGCCTTGTCATGCTTTTTTTCAATTTTATGTGGCTGATGGAAAATTAAGTTGTCAGTTATACCAACGCAGTGCCGATATGTTTTTGGGTGTACCATTTAATATTGCATCTTATGCTGCATTAACTTTAATGATGGCCCAAGTTTGTGGGTTAAAGCCGGGAGATTTTATTCATACTTTTGGAGATGCACATATTTACAGCAACCATTTTGAGCAAGTTGAATTGCAGTTAAGTCGAGAGCCAAGAGCATATCCAACGATGATAATCAATCAGGCAATTACTTCCATATTTGATTTTACTTACGAGGATTTTACTTTAGAGAATTACGACCCACATCCGGCGATTAAGGCGCCTGTGGCGGTGTAGGGGTAGGTGTTGAGGTGTTGCCCACCTTCGCTAAAGCTACGGTGGACGAGTGTTAAGGTGTTGAGGTTTGGGTGAAATGAACATTTTCGGATTCTTCCTTTAATCCTTCTAACTTCTAACTTTAATCTGTTGATGTTCATTAGGGATTGAAGTATACTAGAAACAAATTATCAGATATTATTCAATTTCAATTGTGACACCAAAATTGAACAATATATTTACTATTGGCAACCATCCCCCTCCAGGTACAATGTAAAGTTCGGGATAATATCCTGGATAAGGATCATTTGATAAAGGACTTGTAACTTGAGGGGTAATTACAATCAATCCTCCGGTTTTTATATAAACAGGGCCTAATACTTTAAGCAAATAATTACCGCCAAATTCAAAACCGAAATTGATACGATTTTTTTTATAGGTTTCCGTAAAATTATTGCCAAAATAATCTACGAGTGTTTTATTTAAGGTATATTGTGTTGGAGCTAAAAGTATACCTACCAAAGGCATGAAAGCGTTTCGCCCATTTCTGGTTGGATTCCAGGTTCCATAATTTATTCTGAATAAATGATACTCCATTAATAGGTCCCATTTGGTTGGGGTGGTATAAATATAATATGTAGTAGGTGAAGGTTTACCATATCCGCCTCTACTATATTTTAAACTTAGCAAGGTATTATCATCGTCGTTAAATCTATAGCCGATGTAATATTCAATAGATGATGTAGACATGGAGGATCTAAGGTCGGTTACATTCATGGAGCTGACTAAACCAGTGTTTTCTTCAATAATTGGACGAGGCACTAAATCTATTCCAATGAGTATTGCTTGGGCTTTTGTATTAATATACATTAGCGAAAATATAATAATCATAAATACCTTCATGGCAAGAATAGTTTAGCATCTTGAAGGTAAATAGAATCCTCAGTGCAAGCGTAAAGGTTAATTCCCAAAGCATGGAGGGTAAAGCTGCTACTGCATTCTAAATCATCGTAAATAATTTTGCAATGGTAATTTAAAACCAAGGTATCTTCCCCGAAATCATATTTAACTATGGCGGTTGTGAAATTTTCTTTGCTATTAAGATAAAGGCCACAAATCCAATTTAATGGTTTATAGGTAGAAATGTCTCTTTGATAGACCTGATAAATCGAATCGGTTCGATTAAATGCAGGATAATAAACATACCGAGGTATTTTGTTTTTCCAAATTATAGGGACAAATGTAGCAGGACTAATTAGTGAATTGGTGCTGGTGTAATTGTTTGGTCCTCCACAATTACTGCCGCAAGAAACAAATCCCATCGCGATAACTAAAGGAAGTAAAAAGCAGGCAAAATTGCTGGTTTTCATGGTTAAAGCAATTTCGGGATATTTGTTACAATAAACTAATAAATTATGATTTTGGGTTTGAGGAAATCGACTTTGTTTTGGTGATTATACTTTGGAGGATTGCGATCTACCTACTGCGATAATACTGTCGGTGTTGGTGTAATGGGAAGTCATTAGTCAATAGTTCAATGGTCATTTGGTCAATAGTCATTGGTCAAAATTTAGATAAAGCAATATTTACAAGCAAGCGTAAATCAGTCAACTGTTAACCGCCAACCGTTAACTGATAACCGTTAACAGTTAACCGATAACTGATAACCGATAACCGATAGCTGATCAACTGTTCAACTTTATTCGTATCTTTGCAACTCGTTTATGGGGATGTATGGAATTGACGGGAAGTGTAAACGGCATGTAAGCACGCAGTGCATTGGGATGTTGGCACTTTAATCAAAACGCTCAAAAACTCAAACGGCGAAACTAACTTCGCTATGGCTGCCTAATCAAGTTTGATTACGCAATAGCCGTTGTTCCGCAGGTGTTAGCTTAACCGCATCTGCATCAGGGGCATCATCAGGAAAAGCCTTTCGTTGTACTGCTCCTGTGCAACATAAGTAAATAAAGAGCTAAGCAAAGGTTTGGCCTGTTCGGTAGCCGGATCCAAGACGAAAATCAATACCGAACTCAGCGTGAAGAAAGCATGACCTTTCCTCCTCCGGACGCGGGTTCGAAACCCGCCATCTCCACATCAAAACCCTTAACGCGTAGCGTTAAGGGTTTCTTGTTTTCGGAGAAATCCGAAAGTACTCTTTCGAGATTTCGCAGAAAACAAGAAACAAGGGACTGCGCAGCAGGACTAGTTTTGATGTAAGGCCCACCCCTCCGGGTTCAGCGTAGCTAAACCAATTCTATCAAAAGAAATCCGAAAGTACTCTTTCGAGATTTTGCAGAAAACAAGAAACCAAGGACTGCGCAGCAGGACTAGTTTTGATGTAAGGATCACCCCCTGGGTTCAGCGCAGCTAAACCAAATCTAAAAAGGAGAAATCCGAAAGTACGCTGTAGAGATTTAGCAGAAAACAAGAAACAAGGGAATGTGAAACAGAACCGGTTTTGATGTAATATCCCAACCTTGTAGGTTCAGCGGAACTAAGTCAACTAACCAGCAATGCAAGTTTACTCGCTTGTAATTGCAAAGAAATACGAAACTCGCATTTACGTTAATAAATAAAGAACTTATATTACCCTTTTACTAAATGATTCATTTTTCATGTTAATTGAATATGAATCATTTACCCCATTTGTTTTTATAAATATTTACTACATTTGGTTTACAAAACCCAAAATTAACACGTATGAAAAAGTATGTAATTTTCTCCTTCATAGGAGCGGTCATTTTATTCATCTGGCTGTTTATGTCGTTTGCAATGCCAAACTTTCATAAAAAAGCAATGGAATATACGCCTAAGCAAGATTCCATTTTAGAGGCACTTGCTCAATCAGGATTACAAGAAGGTATGTATGTATTGGGTCAACCCGATCCTGCAATTGTAATGGACGAAGCGAAGTGTGCAGAAGAAATGAAAAAGTATGAAGGTAAACCATGGGCGGTTGTAAATTATCAAATGAATAACAGTTCCGCAATGGGAATGAATATGTTTCGTGGCTTTAGTATATGCTTCCTTATTTCTTGGATATTATTCTGGATGATCAGTCATCTACGGGAAACTGATTTGAAAACACGTTTATTGCTTTCACTTGGTGTTGGATTTATCTCATTTCTTTTTGTTCCATATACTGGATTTATCTGGTTTAAGGCTCCTGATATTATGGCTTATTTAGTAGATGGCATTGTTCCATGGTTATTGCTAGGCTGGATAGGACATCGCATGGCAGGGAATGCTTGATTTTTAGGTTTATTCTTATTAACTCAGCAAATAAGAGCTGCTTAGCCAGGAATAACTGGGTAAACTTCGATGCTTTAAATGGTAAGTGAAGGTTATTCATGTGAATTCGATTTACTGTAATAAATAATATCTTACCTTTAATTTCTCGAACATTTATACATGAAAATTTTATTGTCCTTTCTTGTTTTTTTCGGCATTCAATTTTGCTATGCGCAACAAACCGAAACCGACTCCTTGAAGTATAAAGATGAAATTACCCTGGTAACGGGCGAAAAAATTATTTGTAAAATTATTCATGTAACTTCAAGTGAAATTATTTTCACTACGGATAGTATCGAGAAAAAAGTATACAGAGATGAAGTGGAATCTTATCGATACAACAACGAGTTATTTAACCTATCCAAACTTGCAAAGTCTAGTTTGAATTACCGGAAGTTGATGAAGAAAGATTATCGAACCACACCAACCGAGGCAGAGTTAATTGCTTTGCATAAAATGTATACCCAAAAGCAGAAACGTTTAATGTCGACCGGAATTGTTGTTGGTGTTGCCGGAGGTGGAATGATGCTAGGAGCGCTTCTAACGCAGGATGGATTTACACAAAGTGTTTTGCTGGTTGGTGGCGGAATCCTTTTAGGGGTAGCAACCTATTTGGAATGGCGTTCGTATGATAATTTTAAAAAGGCGAATGAGGTAGAGAAGATTAAAAATGAATTGTATAGAAGGTAATTGTAAGGAATGAGTTAGCATCATACTGGGTGGTGTTTTACAATATTGACAGAAGTTAGTCTAACCTTGCAAAAGGTTTATTTGTATTGCATTAAGTTAACAAGGTCTTCTGTTGGACACTCAGGTAGGTAAATTGATTAAAACACTTCTCTTGCTATTGCTTTGGTAGCTTCACTTAAACCCATCGTGTAATAATGCAATACAGGAACCTTGGCTGCTTTTAGTTCTTTGGATTGTTGTATAGCCCATTCGATTCCGATTTGTTTGATGGCCTTATCGTCATCGCAATTTTCTACTGCCTTAACCAAATCTTCAGGCATCTCAATATGAAACACATTTGCCAGTCCGGTTAATTGTTTGCGGTTAGCCAAAGGCTTCAATCCCGGTATAATTGGGATGTTAATACCGGCAGCTCGGCAAGCATCCACAAAACGAAAATACTTTTTGTTGTCGAAAAATAGTTGGGTAACAATATAATCGGCACCTGCATCCACTTTTGCTTTCAGCCAGTTTAAATCGCTGTTTAAATCAACCGCTTCAAAATGTTTTTCAGGATAACCGGCCACACCGGTACAAAAATTGGTTGGCGTTGCATTCTCTAAATCATGATCCAAGTATTGTCCTATATTCATGTTTCTAACCTGGTGCAATAATTCCAATGAATCTTTATTTCCATCCGGTTCAGGCACAAAACTCGTTTCGTTTTTCATCGCATCGCCCCGTAAAACCAATACATTTTGAATACCCAGAAAATTCAAATCTATCAATGCATTTTCGGTTTCCTCTTTGCTAAATCCCCCACAAATCAAGTGTGGTACCGCTTCTACGCCATATCGGTTCATTAATGCAGCACAAATAGCAACTGTTCCCGGACGTTTGCGGGTATATACTTTATCCTCTCCACCTTGTTTATTTTTTCTTAAAATAAATTCTTCCCGGTGATAGGTAACATCAATGAATGTAGGTTTAAACTCCATTAATGGATCAATTCCATAGTATAAGGTTTGGATATCTTTTCCTTTTAAAGGGGGCAGAATTTCTATCGAAAATAAGGTATCGTTCGCTTTTTGTATGTATTCGGTTATTTTCATCTTTTCGTATCAACAACTAACAAAACTAAATGTTTGCAGGTAATTACCAATATTAATAGGCATATCCATTAAGAATTTTTTATGGGGCTTCCCCTGCTATGGTTAAACTACGTTTCGGGCTTCGCCACTCAACTTGTTTAACACATGCGGGGTCGGGGCGTTCGCTATATCCCCTGAAGTATTGTGAGTACACAAACTTCAGGGGGATGTCGCTGCCGTCCATAAGCTTTTTGCTTTTTTATTACAAACAAAATTTCGGTCCATTCATTAATTTACCATTCCTCCTATTTGCATTTAATTGCAAGCGCTAGTTAACTATAAAACGAAGTAATCATAAATTAGTATATTGCCTGTTTAAAATAAATGTTATTGGTACAATTTTTATTTTGGTTGTGCACGGCATTGGTATTTCATTCCTATGTGGTATACCCTTTTGTTTTAAAAGTGTTGTCGCGAAATACACGTAAACCCTTGTTAAATGATGATTATAAACCGGAAGTACATATCATCATGGCCGTATATAACGCAGAATCTATCATCGAAGAAAAAGTTAAGAGTATATTGGCCAGTAATTATCCGATTTCGAAAATCAAGATTTGGATTGGCTCTGATTGTTCCACTGACTTAACGGATACCCGACTGAGGGAATTAAGCAAAGAATATCCTGCCTTAGATATCACTTATTTGGACAAACGTTCAGGCAAAATTGCCATTATTAATACACTGTACGAACGTGTTATTGCAAGTGGACTGAAAGATAAAATTATTATTTCTACGGATGTTACGGCTATGTTTGATGCCGATTGTATAAAACACTTGTTGAAATATTTTTGTGATCCTTTAGTAGCAGCAGTAGGAGCGAATATCATTAAACAAAATTTGCGCAGCGATGGTATTTCGGGTCAGGAGAAGGCCTATTATAATAGGGAATTACTGATGAAAAAGGAGGAAGGAGAATTATGGGGAAGCGCTATTGGTGTATTTGGAGCCTGTTATGCCATTCGTCCGGAAGATTTTTCGCCTGTTCCTCCGGCTTTTTTATCCGACGACTTTTATATTACCATGCAAATACTTTCAAAAGGTAGGAAAGTATTATATGATATGGATGCCCGTGTGTTTATGAATCTGGCAAACGAATCATCTATTGAATTTAAACGTAAAGTCAGAATCTCGGCCGGCAATTTTCAAAACCTTACCAAATTCTGGAAATTATTATTTCGCTTTAACGGATTGTCATTTGCTTTTTTCTCTCATAAAGTGTTGCGGTGGTTTGGTCCTTTCTTAATGATTATAACATTATTTACAAGTTATTATCTTCAGTCTGTTCATTGGATTTATGGACTAGCCTTGATAGTTCAGCTTGGCTTATTTGCATTTCCCTTAATAAATTATATCATGGAAAAGATGCAGTTGCATAACCGACTTGTTAAATTTGTAGCGCATTTTTACCTCATGAATCTCGGAATATTACTTGGGTTTTTTAAGTACGCAAGGGGAGTGAAGTCGAGTATTTGGGAACCAACGAAGCGGTAAAGAAGTACTAAGTACTTAGTGTTTTAGTGCTTGGTGACGGGTAAAATCTAAACTTTTCTTACCGCCTTGTTGCCCCCTAATCCCTAACTCCTATCCCCTAAACACTTCCCCTAAGCAAAAGCACGTTCCACCAAATCCTGTTGTTCGTTAACATGTGATTTATGAAATCCGGTTGCTGGAGTTGCGCTTGGTTTGCGGGAGATTAAACGCAATTTGAAATTGATATCCCAACGCAATAAAAATGTCCAGGCACCCATATTCTTTGGTTCTTCCTGTACCCAACAGAATTCTGCATCTTTATACTTGTCGTAAATTTGTTGCAGGAAATAATTCGGACAAGGATACAATTGTTCCATGCGTACAATGGCTATATCTTTTCGATTTTCTTTTTGTTGTTTGTCAAACAAATCAAAATATACTTTGCCACTACAAATCAAAACGCGTTTTACTTGTTTCGGATCTACAAACGAATCGTCGATGATTTCGCGGAAACCGCCTTTGGTAAAATCTTCCGTGTTGCTCACACATGCAGGATGACGAAGCAAACTTTTAGGAGTCATGGCTATTAAAGGAACCCTAAAGTTGCGGTGTAATTGACGGCGTAAGGCATGAAACATATTTGCTGGAGTTGTACAATTAATTACCTGCCAGTTCCAGTTGGCACTTTGTTGTAAAAATCGTTCGATACGTGCAGACGAATGTTCTGGACCTTGACCTTCGTAACCATGAGGCAATAACATCACCAAACCGCTATGGCGTTTCCATTTGGCTTTAGCACTCGAAATATATTGATCGATTACAATTTGTGCGCCGTTCATAAAATCACCAAACTGAGCTTCCCAAATAGTAAGCGAATTTGGAGTTGCCCACGAATATCCAAATTCGAAGCCGAGTACAGCATATTCACTTAAGAGTGAATTGTATATTTCAAAGGTGTTTGGTTTATCGGTTACATGTTGCAAAGGCACATATTCTTTTTCCGAATCTTCCTGTTTGATGATGGCATGTCGATGAGAGAAAGTACCTCGTTCAACATCTTGTCCACTCATACGCACATCAAAACCTTCGTTCAACAAGGTGGCATAGGCCATTAATTCGCCCATAGCCCAATCAAAGGTTCCTGATTCAATCATCTTTTTTCTTTCAGCAAATAGTTTTTCTATTTTACCAAATGCTTTAAAATCAGCAGGAATATTGGTTAGTTTTTCGGCAAGGGTAGTAAATATTTTTTTTGTAACTGCCGTATCAGGCGATTGGTGAAAATCAGACTCAACTGCGGATTTAAATCCTTCCCAGGTATCTTTTACGTTTGGTTTGGATAAGGAAGGTTCAGCCAGTTTTGCAGATTCGAGTTTCTCCTGCAATAAACTTCTAAATTCCTTTTCCATGGTTTTTGCCAACTCAGCTTCTACTGAACCCGAACTTAACAATTTCTGTATATAAATTTCGCGTGGATTAGGATGATTAGCAATGGTTTTATAAAGCATTGGTTGGGTAAATCGCGGCTCATCACCTTCGTTATGTCCGTATTTACGGTAACCGAGTAAATCAATGAATACATCGCTATTAAATTCCTGACGGTATTCCATAGCCATTCGAATGGCATATACTACTGCTTCTGCATCATCTCCATTCACATGAAATACCGGACATAAGGTAACTTTTGCTACATCGGTACAATAGGTCGACGTTCGAGAATCGATATAATTTGTAGTAAATCCAATCTGGTTATTGGTTACAATATGCATACACCCACCAACATTATAGGCTTTCAGTCCGGCCATTTGCAATACCTCGTATATGATTCCTTGTCCGGAAATGGAGGCATCTCCATGAATCAATATCGGACAAATTTTATCGATATCGTTTTTATATCTGTTTTTAAGTTTGGCTTTTGCCATTCCTTTAACCACAGGATTCACAGTTTCGAGATGGGAGGGATTGGCAGCCAAACTTAAGTGTACCGGTTTGCCTGTTTTGGTAGTGATATCGCTTGAATATCCCAAATGGTATTTTACATCGCCTTCAAAAAGTCCATCCAAGTCATAGGCATTCCCTTCAAATTCTTTAAAGATTTCTTCGTAGGTTTTGTTCATGATATTGGCCAGCACATTTAACCTGCCCCGATGTGCCATTCCAAGTATAAATTCTTGCACACCAATTTCTGCTCCATATTCAATAACCGCATCCAGTGCCGGAATCATGGTCTCGAGTCCTTCTAAAGAGAACCGTTTTTGCCCTACGTACTTGGTATGAATAAAGTTTTCAAAAATGGTTGCATGGTTTAATTTTTTTAGAATCTGTTGTTTTTCTTCAATGGAAAAATGCGGAATATTTTTGCCTTGTTCCATGCGTTTCTGCAACCATTCTATCTTTTCTGGGTTACGGATATACACATATTCTGCGCCTATTGATTCACAATAAGTGGTATGTAAATGGGATATAATATCTTTTAGTTTTGCTGGACCAATTCCAATTTCAATACCGGCATTAAAAGTTTTGTCGAGGTCGGCAGGTTCTAAATTAAAATTATGGATTTCAAGTGTAGGAGTGTATTGTCTTCTTTCGCGAACCGGATTGGTTTTGGTGAATAAATGGCCACGGGTACGATAACCTTTTATCAGATTAAGTACATTTATTTCTTTGCGTATATCATCGGAAATAGCAACCGGAATATCGGTGTTTTGAAAGCGCTGCTGGCCCATTTCAAAACCTTCAAAGAATTTCTTCCATCCAAAATCAACGGACTCCTGATTTTGTAGGTATTGTTGATACAGATCGTCGATTGCGCCTATTTCGGCATTGCTTATATAAGAAAATTTATCCATTTGATTAGAGCGAAAATTGGGAGGCAAAAATAGGTCAATTGCCTGTAATTACTTGGTATTTTTTTTCAGCCAGAGCACCATATCGTTCACAATGCTTTCATCCACATTATGTTGTTCTTCATATTCGGCCGCGGTTGAACGGGCTTCACCTTTAAAATACATATGGTTCAACTTTGGGTATAATTTAAATTCAGCCCTCGGTTCGTTGGCAAAAGCCTCTTGCCATAACCCAAAATCGAGTTTCGTAACCTGGTAATCACGACCACCCTGAAGAAAGTATAATTTCAGGTCGGGCATTTCTTTTAAGGTAGTTATCGCATCAAATTTATTGAGGTATATCCAATAACTGGGTGCAATATTAAGAGGCAATGAATCGAATGGTGCATCATCTTTTAAGTCCGGATTAAGCGAATACACCAATTTTTGTTTCATGGCATCCGATTTGATTCTTTTTTCGCTGTAAGAAGGTTCATATCCATTGATATAATCCAATTGCTCGCACATCAGGTCTTGAATTTTACGGGGTGTGGTAGAGCCCATTAGAATGCCTTTAATTTTTCCTGATTTCTTCGCAGCAATGATCGCAGCATCGCCACCCTGGCTATGAGCAAACAGAAAAATACGATTGGTATCAATTTCAGGACGTTTGCATAATCTTTCAATTGCCAGGATTAAATCATTCACGTATTCGTCTTCGAGGGTATATTTTACATTTGGATTCCCGCTTAAGTAAATAGAACCATAGATAGAAGTTCTTTTCGGATAACGGAAAACCGCAATTTCATGGGAGGCTATACCCCAGGCGATGTCTTTGTATATTCTATTAGAACCATAAGTGCCATCCATATCCTGTGGCCCGGAACCTTGAACCATTATCACCAATGGCAATTTATCTTCTGTTTTTTTTACACTTAATACACCCTCTAAAAGGATGGGCTCTTTACCAAAGGTTAGTTTGTATTCGACGAAAGAAAGGGTGTTTACATAATTAGGAACTTCATGTTGAACAGAAGCTTGGTTAATATATAGTCCAGCAATTTTCGCTTCGGTATTAAATGTAATCGTAAGTCTGAATTTCATGCGGTCGAAAATGAAAACCTGGTTTGCTACATGGTAAACATCTCTTTGTTCTATATTCATTTTGCCCTTTTCGCGCAGGGGACCATAGTTAAGCAGTACGGTTTGCCATAAATCAGAAATTTGTCCGGAAGTTAAACGGCGGTTCATTACAGAATCGAGGAGGGTATATACACTATCTGCTTGTTCGTTGGTAATCCAGTTGGAAACCTTCGTAGCCAAATTGGCGTAATCATCGCGTGTTTGCGATTGGGAAGGTGTAGCATACAAGCAGGTTGCCAAAAGAAAATATATTAAATGTCGATTCATCATAATTAAAGTCACAAGATAAGGATTAATCGAGCATTACAAATGCTCGAGAACGGAGAAATAATAGAACATTACAAATGTTCGAGAACGGTGGTTGATGAATGAATCGGATCTTATAAATGTCCGACATCTTAATTTAAATCATAAAGGAAAGATGTTGGTGGTCATATTTTTTTTGAATGGTAGAGGTGAATCTTGCGATATGAAAACGATTATTGAACCCTTTAGGATTAAGTCGATTGAGCCAATCAAGTTAACCACGCGAGAAGAGCGAGAAATTTTTATAAAAGAAGCACATTTTAATTTATTCACCCTTGATTCGGAAAAAGTAATTATTGATTTGCTTACCGATTCAGGTACCAGCAGCATGAGTGCACACCAATGGGGAGCAATTATGGAGGGAGATGAATCGTATGCCGGAAGTCCGTCGTTTCATCGTTTTGAAAAGGCTATTAAAAATTTGATGCCTTTTAAACATGTTATTCCAACCCACCAAGGTAGGGCAGCGGAGAAAATTTTGTTTTCGGTAATTGGCGGAAAAGGAAAATATATTTTAAACAATACCCATTTTGATACAACACGTGCCAATATTGAGTTTACAGGAGCACAAGCCATTGATTTGGTTATTGAAGAAGGTAAAAATCCATCTCTTGAACATCCTTTTAAAGGGAATATGGATATTATTAAACTAGAAAAATTTATACAAGAGAAAGGGAAGGAAAACATTCCGGCATGTTTTATAACCATTACCAATAATTCGGGTGGAGGACAACCGGTTTCGATGCAAAATATCAAAGAAACAAAAGCGGTATGTGTCAAATATGGCATTCCATTGTTTATCGATGCATGCAGGTTTGCAGAGAATGCATATTTCATTAAAATCCGAGAAAAAGGGTATGAAAAAAAATTTATTGTAGATATCGTTCGCGAAATATTTTCTTACGCAGATGGTTGTACCATGAGTGCAAAAAAAGATGCTTTGGTTAATATAGGTGGTTGGTTAGCCATGAATGATGATGCTTGGGCCCAACAATCCCGTAATTTGCTGATTTTAACAGAAGGATTTCCAACCTATGGTGGTTTGGCTGGAAGGGATTTAGAAGCAATTGCAGTTGGTTTAGAGGAAGTGGTAGACGAAGATTATTTGCACTACCGCATAATTTCGACGCGATATTTAGGCGATCATTTAACCAAAGCAAGAATTCCAATTGTTCGTCCGCCGGGTGGACATGCCATTTATATTGACGCACGTATGATGTTACCACATATTACCCCTTTACAATATCCTGGACAATCTCTGGCAGTTGAAATGTATTTGCATGCCGGTATTCGTGCATGTGAAATTGGAACCGTGATGTTTGGCTTACAACCGGATGGTTCAGAAAAAGAAAGTGCCATGGATTTGGTAAGACTCGCAATTCCAAGAAGGGTCTATACCCAGAGTCATATGGATTATGTAATTGAGTCGTTAACTGAAATAAACCAGAACAAAGACAAGTTAAAAGGAATGCGTATTACATGGCAACCGCCACAGTTGAGGCATTTTACCGCGAAGTTTGGTTATTTTGAATAGTGCTTGGTTTTAAGTGCTTAGTAATTAGAGCTTAGTAATTAGTGCTTGGTGCTTGGTAATTAGCGCGTTGTGCATATCGCCTTGTGCCTATGCCATCGCAAGTGATGAACATCCCTGAATAAGGTTGACCGGTTTAAACTAAGACTTCATCATCAAAAATAGTAATATTAGGGATAGAATTGAATTGATTATTTAACCATTTGTTTTCAAAGTCTACTGGACTAAGTTTTCCAAGATTATTATGTGGTCGAATATTGTTGTAATGAGTTACTGCATTCTTTACGCACTTCTTAATCTGACATAGGTTTTTCGGTTTCCAATAATCTAAATATTCTTCTTTGATAGTTCTGTTAATTCGTTCAGCATATGCGTTATCTTGTGCTTTAAGTGCCATACTTAATTGACAATTATTATCCTTCAATACATTCACATAGTCTCCATATTCATATTGACTTCCTCTATCTGAATGATGAATAATCGGAGCTTTATTGTGCACCAATGCTCCCTTTAAAGCCTTCATATTTGCAGTTGCCCGCATATTATCAGAGACTTGATAACCTACGATTTTCTTAGTATAAACATCTATGATGAATACCGCATAGCAGAAGTGATCTCCAGCATCAATGTATGTTATGTCGGATTGCCAAATCATGGAAGGGGCATTAATCCTCATCCCTTTGATTAGGTTTGGATAGTGTTTATTGCCTGAATAAGTTGTCCTTCTAAAATTCCGCTTCTTCTTGATTCTAAAACCTAAATCCATCAGAAGTTCTATAAATCGATCCCTTCCAATAAATTCTGGCTTTAGTGTGTAATACATCTTTTCAACCCCACAACCAGGGTGTTCTTGCCTTAACTCCTCAGCTTCCATTACAAGCGCTTTTGTAGCCTTATTAAAAGCTAATTGTCGCATGGCATATTGATTAACAGCTTGTTTGCTTATTCCAACTTCTTTGTAAAGCTGATTCATCGAATAAGTTACTTTTTCTTGGTTCTGCCGGAACCAGTTGATTGTGGGGTGTTGAAGTTTTTTTTGATATCTATTTTTAGATCATCTTTAGCAATCTCAATCATCTTTTCCAAAAAATCTATCTTGATTTGCTTCTGACCAACCATTTGTTCGAGCTCCTTTATCCTTTGCTCAAGTTGCTTTAGCTTATCCATACTACTTGTTTTAAATTCTATGACTCGATACCCCCTTTCATTAAAAGTAGAGTATTTATAAATCCAATTGTAAATGCTCGCATCTGAGACCCCATAAAGTCGCTCGAGTTGATGAACACTGAATTTGCCTCCTTCAAACAAGGATACTAATTCCTTTTTAAATTCCTCTGAATAATGTCGTTGCTTCTGAATTTGTTTTAAATTTGCTTTCATATAAATTGACTTTTATGGTCAACCTATACCAGGGACATACATGATAATCACTGACTAATGCCTACTGACCAATGCCTACTGACCAATGACCACTGACCAATGACCACTGACCAATGACCACTGACCACTGCCTATTGACTAATGACCACTGACTAACTTAAACCGACTTCGGTCTATATGTATTCTTGCTACCTGCAACTCCTTTGGTATTGGCCTTTGGAGGAGCGCTTGTTTTAGGGGTGGAAGTCTTTGGTGCTTTTGGAGCCTTAATTTTCACTTCTGTATCAACAGCAAGGTCGGCAGCAGGTTTTTCAGCACCTTCAGCATCTTCCGTTTCCGTTAATAAAGTGGAGAAGTCAAGGATTTGCTTTAAAACGTGGAACCAATTAATCAATTTTTTGATATCGCTATCATAAACACGCTCGCTGTCGAGGTTAATGGTTTCAACTAAAAATTTACGCAAAGTTGCTGCATCTTCCTTTTGGCTAGGTACATCGCCGCGTTCGTTTAATTTTACCAATACTTCCGCCAGGCGCATATCTCCATCTACCGTGTACATCGAAATATCCTCTAAAACCGACACTTTATCCTGTATTCCGGTAGCGAACCGTTTTTTGGGTTCATTCATGGATTCGAGGATTAATCCGGTTTTGGTTCGTCCGATGATTTTATTAAGACCGCTTACGCCGGCTATAGAAACGATTTCTTTGAGGTTCATTTGGTATTCAATATTAAAGGGAGGCAAAAATAACCAAATTTTTTTAAGTGCAAATGAGAAAGATTGACTGTTTGTTTCCTGTGATTTTTGTTCTATTTTCCTTTCAAACCGCTACATTCGCCTTAATTTCTAAGTTAATTATCATATGGAAACCATAGAAGTATATAAACCCAAAAATAAAATCAGGGTAGTAACGGCAGCAAGTTTGTTTGATGGACATGATGCAGCAATTAATATTATGCGCCGTATAATTCAGGCCAGTGGGGCAGAAGTGATTCATTTGGGTCACGACAGAAGTGCTGAGGAAGTGGTAAATACTGCTATTCAGGAAGATGCAAATGCTATTGCCATGACTTCTTACCAAGGTGGACATGTAGAATATTTTAAGTTCATGTACGATTTATTGAAACAAAAAGGCTGTGAACATATAAAAATATTTGGTGGAGGGGGAGGTACCATTTTACCGGAAGAAATGGAGGAGTTGCATCAATATGGTATTACCCGCATTTATCATCCGGATGATGGGAGAACCATGGGGTTACAAGGAATGATTAACGATATGTTGCAATCTTGTGATTTCCCAACCGGAACCAACTTAAACGGAGAAGCCAAACATTTAAAAGAGAGAGATTATAAATCGATAGCGCGCTTGATTTCGGCTGCCGAAAACGATCCGATTGCATTTGGAAAAATGCACCAGGATATTATGCAGGCTGCCGATAAGGCACTCACTCCGGTATTGGGAATAACCGGAACAGGAGGAGCAGGTAAATCCTCGTTGGTAGATGAATTGGTTCGGCGATTTTTATTGGATTTTAAAGACAAGAATATTGCAATAATTTCCGTAGATCCAAGCAAACGAAAAACCGGTGGCGCTTTGTTGGGTGATAGAATTCGTATGAATTCGATAAGAAACCCACGTGTTTTTATGCGTTCGTTGGCTACCCGTCAATCAAATCTTGCATTATCAAAACATGTAAAAGAAGCAGTGGATATTATGAAGGCTGCCGCTTTTGATTTAATCATTTTAGAAACTTCGGGCATCGGACAAAGCGATACCGAAATAATGGATCACAGCGATATCGCATTGTATGTTATGACGCCCGAATATGGCGCTGCAACACAATTAGAAAAGATCGATATGTTGGATTTTGCCGATATCATTGCTATTAACAAATTTGATAAAAAGGGTTCCTTAGATGCTTTACGTGATGTAAAAAAGCAATACCAGCGCAACCACCAGCAATTTGACAAATCGCCGGATTCTATGCCGGTTTATGGAACCATTGCTTCGCAATTCAACGATCCCGGAATGAATCGGTTGTATAAAGCAGTGATGGAAAAAATTACTGAAAAAACAAAAGTAAATCTGCATTCCGAATTTGCCAGTTCGGATGAGATGAGCGAAAAAGTTTTTATCATTCCTCCTTCTAGAACCAGGTATTTATCAGAAATTTCCGAAAACAACAGGAACTTTGATAAGTGGGTAGCCAAACAAGCAGCGATTGCAGACAAACTATACGGATTAAAGTCAAGTATCGAAACGATAAAAACCTCTAATCTCGAAGATAAAGACAGGTTGGTTAAAGGATTGGAAGAGACCTATGCTTCGGTTGTTTTGGATTTGGATCCAAAGAATTTGAAAATATTAGAGACTTGGGAAGAGAAGAAGAATCTATATCGGAATGAATATTACATATTTAAAGTAAGAGATAAAGAGATAAAAATTCAAACCCATTCGGAGTCCTTATCGCATAGTCAGATTCCCAAAATATCGGTACCGAAATTTAAAAGTTGGGGAGATATTTTGCAATGGGCTTTGCAGGAAAACTTTCCGGGAGAGTTCCCTTACACTTCGGGAATTTATCCGTTTAAACGAGAAGGCGAGGATCCAACCCGTATGTTTGCCGGAGAAGGTGGTCCGGAGCGAACCAACAAACGTTTTCATTACGTATCAATAGGAATGCCGGCTGCACGTTTGAGTACCGCATTTGATTCGGTTACCTTATACGGAAACGACCCGGATCATCGTCCGGATATTTATGGAAAAATTGGAAATTCGGGAGTAAGTGTTTGGAGTTTGGACGCTGCAAAAAAATTGTATTCCGGATTTAATTTGGCTGATCCAAAAACTTCAGTTTCCATGACCATTAATGGTCCTGCAGCTATAATTTGTGCATTTTTTATGAATGCGGCCATCGACCAACAATGTGAATTGTATATCAAAAAACATGGTATGGAAGATGAAGTGAATGCGAAAATTGATGAGATATATAAAAAGAAAGGAACCAAACGTCCGGGTTATCATGCAGATGAGTTACCGGAAGGCAATAATGGTTTAGGACTGATGTTGCTTGGAGTAACCGGAGATATGGTATTACCTAATGAAGTGTACCAGAAGATAAAAGTAGATACGTTAAAACAAGTAAGAGGAACAGTTCAAGCTGATATTTTAAAGGAAGACCAGGCACAGAATACGTGTATTTTTTCTACTGAGTTTTCGTTACGTGTAATGGGCGACGTGCAACAATATTTTATTGATAACAATGTACGTAATTTTTATTCGGTATCGATTAGTGGTTACCATATTGCCGAAGCAGGAGCAAATCCGATTACCCAATTGGCATTAACTTTATCCAACGGCTTCACTTTTGTAGAATATTATTTAAGTCGCGGAATGAATATTGATGATTTTGCGCCAAACTTATCTTTCTTTTTTAGCAATGGTATAGATCCGGAATATGCTGTAATAGGAAGGGTATCCAGAAGAATTTGGGCAAAGGCAATGAAGTTGAAGTATGGGGCAAACGAACGTTCACAAATGTTGAAATACCATATCCAAACCAGTGGCAGAAGTTTGCATGCACAGGAAATTGATTTCAATGACATACGTACTACGTTGCAAGCGTTATATGCCATCTATGATAATTGCAATTCTTTGCATACCAACGCATACGATGAAGCCATCACAACACCAACTGAAGAATCGGTTCGTAGGGCAATGGCAATTCAATTGATTATTAACCGCGAATTGGGTTTAGCAAAAAATGAAAATCCTTTACAAGGTTCCTTTATTATCGAAGAATTAACAGATCTGGTTGAAGAAGCTGTATTGAGTGAGTTTGACAGAATTACAGAGCGGGGAGGGGTTTTAGGAGCAATGGAAACCATGTACCAACGTAATAAGATACAGGAAGAAAGTATGTACTATGAAATGCAAAAACATAGTGGCGAATTTCCAATCATTGGAGTAAATACTTTTTTAAGCAGCAAAGGATCTCCAACTGTATTACCAAAAGAAGTAATCCGTTCGACCACCGAAGAAAAGGAATACCAAATTGAAATGTTACAGATTCTTAAAACAGTGAATGAAGAAAAAGGGAAAGAGATGCTGCATAAACTACAACAGGTTGCGATTCACAATGGAAATATTTTTGATGCATTGATGGAAACCGTTAAATATTGTTCTTTAGGACAGATAACATCTGCATTGTTTGAGGTTGGCGGGCAGTATAGGAGGAATATGTAGGAAGGGATGAGGGGTAAGTGATTAGGGATAAGGGGATAGTGGTTAGGGGATAGTGGTTGGGGGTAAGTGATTAGGGAAGAGGGATTAGGAAGTTGTGCCTTGTTGTGCCTGGTTGCGCCTAGTGCCTTGTGCCTAGTTGCGCATAGTGCCTTGTGCCTAGTTGCGCATAGTGCCTTGTGCCTAGTTGCGCATAGTGCCTTGTGCCTATGCGCTAACCCTAACCCTTATACCTTTTATTAGGTTTTATGCCCATAATTCACTAAACTTTGTGGTATAAATTTAAAAAATTATGTATTATATATCAGTTTGCGTTACGCTTTTAACCATTCTTGCAGGTTTGCATGTATGGAACAAAAACAAGTCTCAGGAGCATGGTGCCTTGTATAAATGGATGATGTACCTGGTAATTGGATTTGCAGTTTTGATCTTAATCTGCCAGATTTCTCAAGGAATTATGCGCATGACATGTGGAGATTCGTGTAAGCCTGGTAAAGAAATGAAAATGATGAGGCACCACAAGATGATGATGCATCATGGTAAAGGTGACGCTTGTTGTGGTGGAATGATGAATAAAGAAGATTGCGAAAAACATGGAGCTGATTGTGATGATGACGAGGAATGTGAAGGAAAAGAAAACAATGGACATGAAAATCCAAATGATTCAAATACTACCTCGCACGAATAATCCTAATTATTACGTTTAAATATTAAAGGAAGGTTTTCTAATGTTAGATTTCCTTCCTTTATTTTTTAGGAATAATAGCACTTAGTTTGTTTTGATAAAAGGCCAATTGGTCGCCCGAGGCAACTTTTAATGTGGTATATTTTTTACCGGGCTGATTTTGTAAAGTGGTAGTTCCGGTTTTACCAATGGTATCCTTAGCCGTCATTTTTAATTCCTTCATTACGGTTGCCATGTCTTTGTTCATTAGATTGCTATATGTCGACATAGATTTGGTTGAAGTATTTAGTTTAGGAACCTGGGCTTGAACCAAAATTATTCCGGTTAAAAATCCAGCAAAGGTTAAAAGTACTTTTTTCATACAGGCAAATTACTATTGTTTTCCGAAATGCCAAATGGTAGGGGTGAATCCAATAAACAGTTTATCCTTCCATTCAATTAAAGGACGTTTGATAACCGAAGGATTAAGGAGTATAATTTCCGCAGAAGTTTTCGTAGTCAAAATTTTCTTTTTTTGAATCTCGGTAAGGTTACGAAAAGTGGTTCCTTTTTGGTTAATTAATTCGGATATGGTTACTTTGGTGAGCCACTCATTTACTTTCAAAATGGTGAGTCCTTCTGTTTTGTAGTTATGAAACTGATACTTTACTTTTTGATTTTCCATCCAATCAAAAGTTTTCTTCATGGTATCGCAGTTTTTAATTCCGTAAATCGTAATCATTTTATTTTTATGGTACACGAAACCATTTTATGGTCGCTGAATGGAAAGGATTTGGCGTAATAATTATAGAATGAGAATCCCTCATCTCCTAAAATATAATCAATGCGAAGAGAGGGCATCGGACCAACATAGGTACGACCTAAGCCCGAACCTGCTTCCATAAAGGCATCTTTTAAATTGCCTCTGATGGTACGATAAGCATAAGAAGTTGGCGAATCGTTAAAGTCGCCGCAAACAATAACTTTATAGGGCGATTTATCAATAAACTCACGAACAGCATCCACTTGTTTCGACCGCATGAGAAAGGCATGCTTCATCTTGCTTGCAATTTTTTTGTACTGGTACCATTCAATAGAATCGATATTGTCTTTCAGATTGATTACCGCATCATATTGTTTTTTCTCGAAACGAATCGATTGCAAATGGGTAGTTATGACCCTGATGGTGTCTTTTCCTTTTACAATGTCGGCATAGATGGTGTAATTACCGGATATAGGGTCATGTTCTACAACTCCTTTTTTTACAATTGGCAACCTGCTTATCAAGCCTAAGTTGTCGACATTCCATAACCCATTTTGAATTACAATATTTGCCAAATAGTATTTTTGGTATTTTTTCTGAATGGCGGTAATCAGGTTATTTTTCATGTTTATCCCATTGAAGATTTCCTGAAAACAGATAATATCAGGATCTACTTTGGTGAGTTTTTCCAGAAAATCGCCTTCATCTTCTGTGTTAATTTTTTCAAAAAATCCGAAATACTTGGTGTTAAAAGTTACCATTCGGATTGTGTTTTCGGTTTTGTTTGTAGTACGAATGGCATTAAACTGAATAAATCTTGGTATATAATTCCAACCGATAATAATGGTGGCAAGTGAAAAAATAAATTTTAGTTTCAAGAAAACAGCCCAGTAAATAATAAAAAGGATATTCAATCCTAAGATGGCAGGATAAGCCAGACCAAGAAAAGCTATATGCCATGAAAGTTCAGGGGTAACAAAAGGTGCGAGGTAAGATGCCAACAAAGCAAGTATAGCCAAGGTATTAAAAAAGAAAACGATGCGGTGAAGGATAAACATTAGTCTTTACTGGCTTTAAACAAGGTTTCTTTCTCGTGTTTGGTTAAACTATCGTAGCCTGATTTGGAGATTTTATCAAGAATAGCATCTACCTCTTCTTGTGATGCGTTTCTACGAGAGGTAGCTTTTATGTTTTTGCTATGGCTGAATACTTTTAATTTAGAAGAGGGCTTAAACAACGAATAAAGTTTGTCGGGAACAAGATGACCGCCCCTTTTGTATAAAAAATGAATATACAAAAATCCGCAAAGGGCTCCTCCAAGATGTGCAATATGTCCACCTGCGTTTCCATTTGGAATACTAATCAAATCCAATACAATCGAAATAAGGGCTAACCATTTTAATTTTACATTGCCAAAAAAAAGCAAGGATATGGTATAATCGGGCAACAGGGTTGCAGTGGCTGCAACAATACTTAAAACACAAGCAGATGCACCAATGGCAAATGCATAAGGCAAACTAGATTCAAATGCAGGAAAAACGTGGTAACTAACCATGTAAATCAATCCTCCGATGACTCCACCTGCAAAGTATGCTTCATATAATTTTCGGTTTCCTAAATATTCCTGCAAAATGTTACCAATCCAATAAAGCCATAACATGTTAAACAGGATATGAAAAAAACTATCGTGTAAAAACATGTAAGAAATAATTGACCAGGGCTGGGTAAAAAAAGTACCGAATAAGGCCGGTAACATCAGTGCCCGGTTAAATACATGCCAGTAGGTTGCATCGGCTTTCGAAAGGTATAACATGAGGTTAACAAATCCGGTTACCAGAAATACAAGAATATTGATTCCTATAATTTTTCGGATGGCATTATCGGTCGATAAAAAGAAATATTTTATATCCTGAATTAGTTTCATTATGGTTTAATACATCTTAAAACGGTTTTGGTTTTTCTGCCAAATTTTTATCAGAATAAATCCAAAGAGCATACCACCTAAATGGGCAAAATGGGCAACATTGTCACTTGGGTTATTGGATATCCCTTGAAATAATTCCAGACCACCGTATATCATTACAAAATATTTTGCTTTGATTGGAATAGGTAAGAATATCATCATCAACTGGGCATTGGGAAACAACATACCAAATGCCAACAACAAACCAAAAACAGCTCCTGAAGCACCAACTACCGGAACATTCATTTTAGCATAAGCAAAACTATTTAATATTTCGGATGACTGGGCTATGGCTTCCGTGTTTTCGGGTTGTAATGCCCATTCGTTATAAAATGCGGTTAATCGGCTATAAAATTCAGGATTTACTGAACCCTTATGATCTTGGATAAACAAAACAAAGTCATTTACGTTGGGATTTGCAGCATAAACGGAAATAGCAGAACGAATCTGATGAATCTCCAATGCATTTACTCCGAGATGTAACAAGGCAGCTCCAAATGCGGTAACAAAATAATAAATAAAGAATTTTTTGGGGCCCCAGTAGTTTTCCAGTACAGCTCCAAACATCCACAACGAGAACATGTTAAAAATCAAATGCATAAAACTGCCATGCATAAATACATGCGATAAAAACTGAATGGGTTTGAAGAAACTGCTTTCCGGATAATACAACCCCAAAGTTTGGTTAAGACTATAATTGTATCTCGTTTCTAAAATAACATTGGCAAGAAAACATAGTCCGTTAATAATTAGTAGGTTCTTAACCACCGGAGGGATAATACTGGCTTGTCTGAATTGGTTCATAAAGAATCAAAAATAATAACTAACGACAAGGTATTGTGCTTTTATGTGAAAAATCTTTCTGACAATGGATTTTTGCGCTCCTAACCACCTTTTATTTTTTAATTTATAACAAATACTTATGTTTACAAAAAGCAAAACGATTGAATAGTTTTTGGGATATTTTTAAACCGGAGGAGTTAATCCGATTTGGCGGACTGGCATTGATTATGCTGGTGGTTTTTCTAGAGAATGGTATATTCTTTGGTTTTTTTCTGGCAGGTGATTCGTTGCTTTTTACGGCAGGACTGTTATGTTACCTGAATGTGTTGCAAGTGGATTTGGTCTTTTTGGAGGTAAGTATAATTATTTCTGCCATATTGGGTTATTATGCCGGTTACTATTTTGGGTTTAAAACCGGCGAGGCATTATATAACAAGAAAGAATCTGTTTTTTTTAAACGCAGTTATGTAACTACCGCCGAAAATTTTTACAAACAATATGGCGGTCCGGCATTGGTTTTAGGCAGATTTTTGCCAATAGTTCGCACGTTTGCACCCATTTTGTCGGGTGTGGTAAAGGTAGGGCACAAAGTTTTTTTTATGTACAATATTATTGGAGCAGTTTTATGGACAGGTACATTGGTTACTGCAGGATATTATGTTGGCAGTATGTTTCCTAATGCACTCGATTACCTGAATTATATCGTAATTGGTTTTATTATCATTACTACCATACCAATTCTAAGAAATATCAGAAATCAAAAGAAAGCAGAAAACTTAAAGAGTTAATTTTCGGGCTTTGTAAGCAGGATAAAGAGAAGTTAAAATCCCAAGGAGGATAACGGTACCAAACACCAGAATAATATCGGAAAAGAGTAAATGAACAGGGTAGGCCTGAAACAGGAATACCGCAGCTTCGCTCAATTTAACAAAACCATATTCTTGTTGCAACAGACATAATATAATTGCTATACCAATTCCAATTGTTCCACCAACTATCGCTTGTATGATGCCTTCGATGATAAAGATATATCCGATTTGTTTTCGTTGAAGTCCGCTACTACTCAAAATGCGGATATCTTTTTGCTTTTCCATAACAAGAATAAATAACGATCCAATGGTATTGCTTGCAGCGATTAACAGTATAAAGAACAGTATAAAATAGCTGATAAGTTTTTCCGATTTCATCACCTTAAAAAAGGCTTCTCGTTGTTGAAATCTGTTTTTAATTACATAGGATGAACCTGGAAAATCAACTTGTAAATCATTGATTAATTCGTCGGTATCTGTTTGTTTATCTGTTTGTATTTCAATCGACGAAATTTCATTCGATTTGCCGGTAAGTTTCTCCATAAAGGATAATGGAACCAAAACATATTTATCATCCACTTCTTGTTGTACAGAAAAAATTGCTGCCGGATACAATGCTTCTTGTTTAAATGAAGTAGATATATCCATTGCATTTTCAGCATGTCGGTCGGGCATATAAAAAACCAAGCGATTAAATAAATCTTCAGGGTCAATTGCCAGTTGATATGCAATTCCTTGTCCGGCCATGGCATATCCAATACCATTCTCCTCTATCTTTTTTTCTCCTCTTACAATACAGCTATCTAAAGCAGTCATGGTTAAATAATCAGCATCAACTCCTTTTGCAGTTGCAATACTTTGCCTGTCGCCATATTTTAGTAGAACGTTTTCTTCAAGTGCTTTAGAATATCGTACAATTCCTTTGGTTTGATTTAACTTATTCCAATTGATGCGATTGGTGTTAAATGTTTTACCTTCTGCTGAGCTAATTTGGATATCGGCATCAAAATTATTGTATAAAGAAACAAACAGATTTTCGAAGCCATTGAAAACACTAAGTACGATAAGAAGGGCAGCTGCGCCTGTTATATAACCCAATAAGGAAATTCCTGATATAACAGAAATAAGGTTTAAGGAACCGCCCATTTTTCGGGATAGAAAATACCTGCCGGCAATTTTTAAAGGAACTTTCACCTTTGGATAAAATTGGGTTTTAAGCGGAATTGAAGTTAAAATGCCATTTCACTAATAAAATGAATCTTCATCAATTGGATATCTTCTTTCGAAAATTCTTCTCCATATTCTTTTAATGCTTCATCCAACGAATCTGTCTGGCAATGACGGAAAAAGTTCATCATTTCCTCCTGAATTTCTTCATCAGCTACATGATTCACATAAGTTTGCAGATTGAGTTTTGTTCCTGAGGTTACCACACTCTGTATTTCGTTTAATAGTTCAGGCATTGTCATACCTAAAGAACGTGCTATATCTTCAAGACTTTGCTTTTTATCGATATTGGTAATGATTGCAATCTTTTTGGCAGATTTATTAACAACCGATTTGATTACCACATCTTCCGATCTTTCTATGTTGTTGTCTTCGACGTATTTTTTAATTAACTCAAGAAAGGATTTACCGAATTTCATGGCTTTGTTTTTATTCACACCACTGATTTTACTCAGTTCGTCCATTGTAATCGGATATTTAAACGCCATTTCTTCTAACGAAGGTTCGCTGAAAATTACATAAGGAGGGAAGTTCATTTGTTTTCCCACTTTTCTTGTAAGGTCTTTTAACATGTCGAACAAAATTTCGTCAAACACATTTTCCACTTCCACATTGCTATCGTCATCATCATAAACAGCTTCAAATTTCTGGTCAACCGCCATTTCAAGTTTGGTTGGTTTTGCCAGATACGCTTCTCCTTTTTCATTTAAATTCAGCAACCCGTAATTCTCAATGTTTTTTGTGATATACCCATGCACCAGCAACATGCGTAAAACGGATTTCCAGAATACCGGTTCGTGGTTTTTGCCTTTACCAAATGATTTTAACTTATGGTGATCGCTTAAATTTACTTCATGCGTTTTTTTACCTACAATTAAATCAACAATATGTTCCAGATTGTAATTGCCAGCTTCCTGAACTGCCAATAAGGCAAGTACGGCTTCTTCTTTTACATCGGTTTTCTTTTTCGGGTGGCGACAATTATCGCACATTTTATTGCATTCTTTTTCTGCAAACTCTTCGCCGAAATAATGCAATAAGAATTTTCTTCTGCAACTCGAAGTTTCAGCAAACGCCTGGGTTTCGAAAATTAAAAGGGAACCAATTTCTCTTTCCGCTACCGGTTTATCTTTTAAAAATTTTTCGAGTTTATCTATATCAGCCGGATTGTACATGAGCAAACAATCTCCTTCCAATCCGTCTCTTCCTCCTCTTCCGGTTTCTTGGTAATATCCTTCGATACTTTTAGGTATGTCATAGTGAATCACAAATCGTACGTCCGGTTTGTCGATACCCATACCAAAAGCAATGGTGGCAACAATTACATCGCATTCTTCCATTAAAAAAGCATCTTGATGCGCGGCACGAGTTTTGGCATCTAATCCTGCATGGTATGGTAAAGCTTTTATTCCATTAGCTTTTAATACTTCTGCAATTTCTTCCACTTTTTTCCTGCTCAAACAATAAATAATACCGGATTTCCCTTTTCGTGGTTTGATAAAGGAAACCACTTCTTTTAAGGTGTCGGCTTTTTTTCCTTTCGGACGAACTTCATAGTATAGGTTTGAGCGATTAAAGGAGGACTTGTATAAAGTAGCATCCGACATTTGCAGATTTTTGATAATGTCCTGTTGCACTTTTGGGGTAGCTGTAGCTGTTAAAGCCATCATTGGAACATCTTTTATCTCCTTAATCATTTGTTTAATGCGGCGGTATTCAGGTCGGAAGTCGTGACCCCATTCCGAAATACAATGGGCTTCATCCACAGCAACAAATGAAATATCAATACTTTTAAGGAATTCTATTGTTTCGTCTTTCTTTAAAGTTTCGGGAGCGATGTAAAGCATTTTTGTGGCACCACCGGTGACATCCTTTTTTACTTGGGTTATTTCGGTTTTGGTCAGCGACGAATTCATGAAATGTGCCACTGTATCGTGACTGAATGAACGTATTTGATCTACCTGGTTTTTCATCAAAGCAATCAATGGGGAAATAATAATTGCTGTACCGGGTAACATCAAAGCAGGTAGTTGGTAACACAATGATTTTCCACCACCCGTTGGCATGATTACAAAGGTGTCGTTTCCGGAAATCAAGTTATTGATGATAATCTCCTGGTCACCTTTAAAACTATCAAATCCAAAAAAGTCTTGCAGACTTTCTTTAATATTATAATTGTTTTTGGCAGCTTTTTTGGGCGCCGCTTTTGTTTTTGCCATTACTGTTGTTGTTGTTAATACTTGCCTGATTTGCAAAAGGGATGCGAAGTTAAATCTGCATTACCTCTTTTGAAAATTAATAACAATATATTTATTTGTGCCTCTAAAACTTACGTTAGCTAAGATAATAAGTTTTATTTGTTAATTTACAACAATTTAAATGATTGAAAAGAATAAAAATCACTATGCTATAATTATGGCCGGTGGAATGGGTACTCGCTTTTGGCCATCCAGCAGAGTGAATCTTCCAAAACAATTTTTGGATATACTGGGTATTGGAAAAACCTTGCTGCAACAGACTTACGAGCGATTCGAAAAGTACTTTGATGCCAATAATATCATTATTGTAACCAATCAGTCGTATATGCAATTGGTTAAAGATCAATTGCCCAATATGCCTGATTCATGTCTCATTGGTGAACCAAGTATGAAAAATACTGCTGCTTGCATTGGCTATGCCACTTCTCGTATTCACAAGAAAAACACCCACGCCGTATGTGTTATCGCACCTTCCGATCATTTAATATTAGAGGAAGCAAAATTTATTGGATATATCAAGGATGCGATGGCGTATGCCCAGAAACATAATTCGCTGGTTACCTTAGGTATAAAACCAAGTCGCCCCGATACAGGATATGGTTATATCCAGTTTATTCCCGACCAAAGTGAGGAGAATAATATATTTAAAGTGAAAACTTTTACAGAAAAACCTTCCCTCGAAATAGCCAAAACTTTTTTGGAGAGTGGCGAGTTTTTGTGGAATGCAGGTATTTTTATTTGGAGTGTTTCGGCTATTAAAGAAGCTTTTAAGCAGCACATGCCCGATCAATATGCTTTGTTTCGGGAAGCCGCTTCCAGTTATTATACCGATCAGGAACAAACCGTGATTCAAGGGATCTATGAACAATGTCGTTCGGTTTCCATAGATTATGGCGTTATGGAAAAGGCCGACAATGTATTTGTTATACCTTCCGAATTTGGGTGGAGCGACCTTGGAACCTGGACTTCCTTATTCGAAAATTCGGATAAAGATGAACATGGAAATGTATTAAAGGGTAAAAATATAATGGTTTACGACTCGGAGAATTGTTTGATAAACAGCAATACCGGTAAACATAAGTTATTGGTTGTAAAAGGTGTAAAAGACCTTATTGTGGTGGATACGCCGGATGTTACCCTGATTTGTGATATGAGCATGGAGCAGGAAGTAAAACAGATTGTAACCGATATTAAAATAAAATTTGAAGACAAGTATTCCTGATGCATTCTCCATTTCTACAACCGGGTGATACCATTGCAATTGCTGCTACAGCAAGAAAAATCAGCGAGTTAGAACTGCAGCCTGGCATACAACTTTTTAATTCATGGGGTTTAAAAACAGTATTTTCACCAACTTTATTTTGTGAAGAAAATCAGTTCGGAGGTAGCGATACCGAAAGAGCCCGAGGACTTCAAACCTTATTGGATGATCCGAATATCCAAGCAATTATTGTTGCCAGAGGTGGATATGGTACCGTTCGCATTATTGATCAATTAGATTTCACTAAATTTTGTACCCATCCGAAATGGATAATTGGTTATAGCGATATCACCGTTTTGCATTCCCATATCCATAGGCACTTTGGTATCGAAACCATTCACGGTCCAATGATGTTGAATTTTACATCAGAAAGAATAGACGAGGAGAGTAACCAAACTTTATGGAAGGTTCTTTCTGGGGCATCGGATAGAACTATTACCATTAAAACCCATTCAATGAATAAACCGGGTTCCGCTTCCGGAAAATTAATTGGCGGTAATCTTTCCGTCTTATTTAGTTTAATGGGTTCTGCATCGGATATCGATACTAACAATAGAATTTTATTCTTAGAAGACCTCGACGAGTATGTTTACCATATCGACCGTATGATGATGAACCTAAAGCGTAATGGAAAGCTAGATAAGTTGGCAGGTTTGATCATTGGCGATATGAGCGATATGAAAGATAACGCCATTCCTTTCGGGATGTCGGCTTATGAAATAATTGCTTACCATACAAAAGAATTTAACTATCCGGTTTGTTTTGGATTTCCTGCGGGACATGAAAAACGGAATCTTGCTTTGCGCTTTGGCGCGGAAACGAAATTGGATATTAGAAACGATATGGTTTCATTTAGTCAATAGGAAAGAGAACGATGTGTTAAAGTGTTGAGGTGTTGAAGTGTTGAAGTGGGTTGACAATTGATATTCACCTTTCAAATGAAATCATAAATGTACACTGAACCACACTCTTATCTAATCTAGTACTATTTACTAAAGGTTTTGGTGTTTAAATACCGCTCCTGTTAATTAAAAGGATTGCCGGTAGGCTAACTCATAACTTATATCTCATAACTTATAACTTATATCTCAAAACGATTTCCACCCTTGCGCTTTCAATGGATATTTATTTCCTGATCTGCTAATCATATGGATTCCTTCTGAGGCATCTGTGCAATGACCGATTATCGTAAAATCGGGGTGGTCCTTTATTTTATCAAAATCTTTCTGTTCAACGGTAAACAACAATTCGTAATCTTCTCCTCCGTTTAAAGCGCACATCGTTGGGTCCAAATCAAATTCCCTTGCCATATTATATGTCATCGGATCAATCGGGATTTTTTCTTCAAATACATTCATTCCTATTTTGGAATTGGAACACAGATGAAACACTTCGCTCGACAGTCCATCCGATATATCTATCATCGAAGTTGGTTTAATATCCAATGTTTTAAATATGGTAATAATATCCGTACGTGGTTCCGGCTTAAGTTGTCTTTCGATGATATAATCGTTACCCTCAAGGTCGGGTTGGGCATTTGGATTTGCCAGAAATACGCGCTTTTCTCTCTCCAGCAATTGTAATCCTGTATAAGCACCTCCAAGGTCACCTGTTACACATAACAAATCGTTTGGCTTTGCACCACTGCGGTAAACAATTTCCGAATCCATTGCAGTACCCATGGCAGTGATAGAAATTACCAATCCTTGTTTGGAAGAACAGGTGTCGCCTCCAACCAAATCGACTTTAAATTTTTTACATGCCAGATAAATTCCGGCATAAATTTCCTCCAAGGCTTCCACCGAAAATTTGCTGGATACACCAATCGAAACCGTAATTTGTTTGGGTGTACCATTCATGGCGCATATATCCGAAAGGTTTACAGAAACAGCTTTATAACCTAAATGCTTGAGTGGAAAATAGCTCAAATCAAAATGAATTCCTTCTAACAATAAGTCGGTGGTAACGAGGGTACAATCGTTTTCGTTTTTTATTACCGCTGCATCATCACCAACACCTTTCAACGTATTATCGTGGTGTATTTTTATATCCGCTGTAAGTAATTCGATTAATCCAAATTCGCCTAACTGTTCTATATTGGTTCTTCCCGGGTTCTCTAACATGTGTTTGATTTTAAAATTAATATGCTTTTTTATAAAATTGTTTCATTGACTGGGTTGAGGTGTTAAAGTGTTGAAGTGTTGAAGTGTTGAAGTTGTAGATTTTGGCCCCTAATCCCTTATCCCTAATCCCTTTCCCCTAACCCCTAATCCCTAATCACTCATCGTATCCTATCCGCACTTTTAACCAGATTATCGTCTTTTCGTATCAACAAAATAGCACGTAAATTAAGGTATGCCATAAAGATCATTAATGCTAGACCGAATACGGAATTGAAATTTAAAGTCGACAGATTAAAGTCAGGAATATAAATAGCGGCCATCGAAAACAATCCGGCAAACAACAATCCCATAAATATAAAATTAATCTTTGCATTTTTTATTTGTTGCGAACGGTTTTTATATCCGAAAATAACTTTGATCGTCCAACCGATTAACAAAGAAACAATGGTAATCATAATGTATTGCATATGACTTTCGATCAACACGCCGTTTTCATATACACGATAATATAAAAAATTCATGGTGTAATCGCGGTTGATGCCATTTGATAGGGCATGCATATTTACTACCGAACCGGTGCACAGCATGGCACAAATGAGAATAATTGCAACTAAATAAATGGTTTGAAGGCGTTGTATCATATCAGTTTATTGAAGGGGCAAAAATATCCCAAATTTTCGATTATCAGAAGTTTCTGCTGATTTGATACATTTGCGACCATATTGTATAGTAGAATCTTTGGTTTTTATCCCATCTATTATACCTAAATAATTAAGAATGAAACCAGTATATATTATAGATGCCCTTCGTACGCCGATAGGCCGTTATGGAGGAGCCTTGGCACATGTTCGTCCGGATGATTTGGCATCTTTTGTTATTAAAGCAATAATGGAAAGAAATCCATTAATTGACCCACAACAAATTGAGGATGTAATTTTGGGGGATGCCAACCAAGCCGGCGAAGACAATAGGAATGTGGCCCGTATGGCATTGTTACTTGCGGGTTTACCGGTAAAGATTGGCGGAAATACGGTTAATCGGTTATGCGCATCAGGTTTACAAGCTATTCTGGATGCAAGTCGTGCCATTGCCTGTGGGGATGGCGATATTTATTTGGCCGGAGGAACCGAAAGTATGACCCGTGCTCCATTTGTAATGGCAAAATCGGATACTGCTTTTGGCAGAACACCGGAAATATATGATACCACCATCGGGTGGCGTTTTACCAATAAAAGATTGGCAGAAATGTACCATCCTTATTCCATGGGAGAAACGGCAGAAAACGTTGCACAAAAATGGAATTTGAGTCGTGAACAACAAGATGCTTTTGCAGTTTCTTCCCAAGAAAAATATATAGCAGCCCATGCCGCAAAACGATTTGCAGAAGAATTGATTGCAGTAAAAATTCCACAGAAAAAAGGCGATTCCATAGTTTTTGATAAAGATGAGCATCCGCGAAAAACATCCATGGAAGATCTTGCAAAGTTAAAACCGGCATTTAAAAAAGATGGTACGGTTACTGCAGGAAATGCTAGTGGTGTAAATGATGGCGCTGCTGTTTTGATTTTGGCTGGAGAAGATGCAGTAAAGAAATACGGATTAACTCCCATGGCCCGTGTGGTTGCAAGAGGTGTGGCTGGTGTGGATCCGGCAATCATGGGGATTGGACCGGTACCTGCAACACAAAAAGCAGTAGAACGTGCAGGTTTAAAAATGAGTGATATAGGCTTATTCGAGTTGAATGAAGCATTCGCATCTCAAAGTTTGGCTTGTATGCAGGAATTACAGATTGATCCTGCAATTGTGAATGTTAATGGAGGTGCAATTGCATTGGGTCATCCATTGGGATGCAGTGGTGCCAGAATAAGTACCACCTTGTTGCATGAAATGAAAAAACGCAATATTAAATATGGGGTAGCCACCATGTGTATAGGCGTTGGTCAGGGTGTAGCGGTTGTTTACGAAAAAGTATAATAAAGAAGCAATAGAATTATGAATAAAGATGCATTGATTGAATGTGTACCAAATTTCAGTGAAGGAAATGATTTGGCATTAATCCGTCAGATTACCGGAGAGATGGAAAAAGTGGATGGGGTTAAATTATTGGATGTTGATCCCGGGAAAGCAACCAACAGAACGGTTGTAACCATCGTTGGTCATCCGGATGCAGTGATTGAAGCGGCATTTCTTGCCATTAAAAAAGCAGCCGAATTGATTGATATGAGCAAACACAAAGGCGAACATCCGCGCATGGGTGCTACGGATGTTTGTCCATTGATTCCGGTAAGCGGCATCAGCATGGAAGAAACTGCTGCTTATGCACAAAAGCTTGCCAAAAGAGTGGGAGATGAATTATCCATCCCGGTTTATTTATATGAATATGCACAAAAAGATAAATCGAGAAATAATTTATCCATCATTCGTGGAGGTGAATACGAAGGATTTTTTGATAAAATTAAATTGCCGGAATGGAAACCCGATTTTGGTCCGGCGGTAATGCACGCAAAAGCCGGAGCTACGGTTATTGGTGCCCGCGATTTTTTAATTGCCTATAATGTAAATCTGAATACAAAATCGGTTCGCTTAGCTAATTCTGTGGCCTTTGATGTACGTGAGGCGGGACGAGTAAAAAGAGAAGGAAATCCGATAACCGGAAAGATTGTAAAAGATGCAGATGGTAATGAAGTGCGAATTCCGGGTACTTTAAAATCGGTAAAAGCAATTGGTTGGTTTATCGAGGAATATAATATTGCACAGATTTCGATGAACCTTACCAATTATAAAATTGCATCGGTGCACCAGGCATTTGATGAAGTTTGTAAGAGTGCTGAAAGTCGTGGTATGCGGGTTACCGGTTCGGAATTGGTTGGATTGATACCGTTGGATGCAATTTTAGAAGCAGGAAGATATTACCTCAAAAAGCAAAATCGTTCCGTTGGAGTAAGTGAAGAAGAATTAATTCATATTGCTGTAAAATCGATGGGCTTGGATGAACTGGCACCATTTGATCCAGCTAAAAAAATTATAGAGTACAATTTAAAGGCAGGTGAAAAAGCAAAACTGATTGCGATGAATTTAACCCAATTCGCAAACGAAACTGCCAGCGAAAGTCCTGCACCGGGAGGAGGTTCAATTTCAGCTTATGTTGGAAGTTTGGGTGTTTCACTTGCTACGATGGTTGCCAATTTATCGGCAGGGAAACGTGGCTGGGAAGAAAAGATAAATGACTTTAGTGATTGGGCTGTTAAAGGACAACAATTAAAGGATGATTTATTGCATGCGGTGGATGAAGATACTGCTTCCTTTAATGCGATTATGGATGCCTTTGGGTTACCTAAGAACACCGACGAAGAAAAAGCATTTCGAAGTGCAGCAATTGAATCGGCTACAAAATATGCTTGTGAAGTTCCTTTAAAAGTAATGCAATTGGTTCATGGTTCATTGCCGCTTATACAAGCGATGATTACCAATGGCAATCCAAATTCGATTACCGATGCAGGTGTTGGTGCACTATGTGCAAAGACTGCCGTTCATGGTGCATATATGAATGTTTCTGTGAATGCAAAAGGTTTAAAGGATAAGATTTTTGCAGAAAAAATTACTACAGAAGCAAAGTCATTGTTAATAGATACAACCAATAAGGTGAATCAAATGATAGAGGAAGTGGAGAAATCGTTTGCTTAATCTGGAATAGATTACTCGTATGCGCCAATATTGGGAGTGGTGGCGTTTCTGGTTTTGTTTTTCAAATCAACCGTAATGCCCGAAACCGGAATTGCTTTCCCGATTGCTGGTGAAGTTGGATGCAAGGTATAATTCATTTCACCTGCATTGACAAAAGCAGGGTCGACATTTATTATATTATTAGCAGTTTCCAAACCGGTAATTTTTGTGCGCAATAAATTATTTCGAATATTTCGCGTAGTAAATACCTGGTTGCCGTCAGGGTTATTATTGAACAACAATTCATCTTCTAAACTGCCATAAATGATATTGTCGACCAACTCGTAATTCAATGGAAATTTAAGAATAGTTCCCTGGTTGTCGTTGTATGGCGTATTGTCGAGTAGGAATTGGGCATTCTGACGGCTTGAGGCACTGTTGTAACAAACCATCGTATTATACACGAGGGTATAATCTCCCCCTAAAGCACCATAAAACGAAAATTGGCCGCATTCTGAAATGAGGTTATTAACCGCAACAATTTTTGCAGAGTAGCCTACAATACCCGCTGCTTTCATGTTTTGAATCATGCTTTGTTCAATGATTAAATTTGGATTTCCATTGGCGGATGCAGAGTCGACCTCAATACCCAAAAAGCCATTTTTGAGAATGCTGTTTTTGATACGGTTGTCGATACTTCCCGGAAGGATACGAATTCCGATCCATTGACCCGAAATATTTGCGTAATCCTGATCAAGACGATCGCCGCTAAATACAACCGGATTGGTAGTGGTTCCATTTACAATTAAAGTTCCCTGTACATAAATGGTTGAATTGATATGCGAATGTATTTTGGTATTGGCAGCAATGGTTAGGGTTTGGCCTTTTTCAATTAAGATTGAATTGTAAATTACATGTGGTTTATCGTCGGTCCAGGTAATATTGGTAGTTAACGAATCCCAGGTTTCTGCTTCATGGTAATGTGCATCCCGTCCGAAGGCAACAATATCTACATCTTGTAAATTACCATTGGTTTCAAAAAGAATCTGATCACTTACAATAAAATCATTTCCGGCCGACGAATAGATTTGAACAAAAATCACGATAGAATCATTGCCACGTATTTCTTTATTAGAGACGGCTATCGTTGGTTTGCCATCCACATTCATTTTGATAGAACCATTCGAAGTTCCTTTGATTCGGATATTGGTTTTAACGCCTTCGCTGTTTTTATTTACCACCCATAATTGTTTGGTAACCGACATGGGTGAATTTGGTCCGAAAGATGAAAATACGGTATCAAAGAAAAGGGTATCGGCTGATAAGGATAATTTAGCGGAAGCATTTTGGGTAAATGAATCTTCCTTGCGACAAGAACTTATCATACTTGTTGTTAATACCAGCAATAATAAAAAGCGGAGATAATTATTCAAGGTTGCAATTTAGGAATAGAAACGTAAAAAATCAGGCTTTGGTATTCGTAAAGATTTCATCCATGGCTTTATCTAAAGTTGGATATTTAAATGTGAACCCGGTGGCAGATATTTTATCGGAGGATAGTTTATGGGACGAAAGTAACTCTTCCGTTATACCACCAAAGATAATTCGCAATAGTTTCTCCGGAATGCCGGGCAAAAACATCGGCTTACCAAGTCGCCGGGCAATTTCTGTTAATAGTACCTTATTGCTTACCGGTTCTTTTGATACGGCATTATAGGCCCCTTCCGCTTTTTCTAGAAACAGCAAATGGATTAACATATTGCATAAATCATCGATATGTATCCAGCTTACCATTTGTTTGCCACTTCCAAGAGGTGCTCCTAAATAGGCATTTATGGGTTTGGTTGTTGCTTGTATAAAACCACTGTTTTTACCCAAAACAATTCCAATGCGAACAGTTATCGGTTCAATTTTTATAAAAAGTGCTTCATTCGCTGCTTGCTCCCAGTCGATACAAACATCGGATAAAAATAAATGACCATGTGCTGCATTTTCATCTAAAAAACCCTCTGTATTGTCTTCATAAATACTGATGCCGGAAGCCTGTACCAATTTTTTTATTTTATGTAAGCGTAATTTGAGGGTATGTATTAACAGTGCGGTACTCTGTACGCGACTTTTATAAATTTCGTTCTTGTATTGTTCGTTCCACCTTTTGCTTGAAATTCCGGCACCAACTAAATTAAAAATATAATCTACGCCAACCAGCGAATCAGTGTCTATATAGTTTTTAGTATAATCCCATTGATACGTTTGAACCCCGTTTTTAATTCCGGCTGATCGTCCAAGGTGCACCACTTCATGGCCACGTTCCAATAATATTTCAGTTAAACGTGTACCTATTTGTCCCGAACCACCTGTAATTAAAATTTTCGCCATTTCTATTTCCCTGCAAAAATACGCTATAAACGGAGCTTCTTGAAAAAACTTTTTAAAAGAACACTGCATTCATCTTCCAAAACATCCGTAATTATCTCGGTTTTTGGATGCAGGAGATGCTTTCCTTCTTTCATAAATCCTCTTTTTTCATCCGATGCTCCATAAACCACTTTCCCTATTTGACTCCAATATAAGGCACCCGCGCACATTACACAAGGTTCGAGGGTTACATACAAGGTGCATTCATCTAAATATTTGGCTCCAAGATAGTTTGAAGCAGCTGTAATAGCCTGCATCTCGGCGTGGGCAGTAACATCGTGTAATTTTTCGGTAAGGTTATATCCTTTGCCAATAATTTTGTTTTCGCAAACAACCACACAACCAACCGGAACTTCGTCCTCATCAAAGGCTTTTTGGGCTTCTTTCAATGCCATTTGCATAAACCAGGCGTGGGTGTATATTTCTGCCATATGACCGCAAAATACTTAATTGGAAGGAGAAAAAAGTGTTTACACGGTTAATTTTGGATGTGCAACACCAAAGGAGATGAATTGTATAATTTGTTGGTTAGCACGAGCATGATGCACTCACGAAAAGTGAACAGTTTGTTTACTCTGCCGACGGTTTACTCACCGCTATCACTACCGGAACTTTTGTTTTATTTAAGATATCCACCACTTGGATCATATCGTTTACGGTAATGGTTTTATCCATGCGCAAAACCACCGATGGATTTTCGTGTTTGGCTGATTGGGCAAGCAAGGAAGTTTCGAGTTGGTCTAATGTAACTTCCTGTTTGTCGATATAATATTTTAAGTCGGAAGAAACCGAAACATTGATTACTTGTTTGGGAATGGTTTTGCCGGTATTTGCTTTGGGCAGTAGTAATTTAATTGCATTTGGACTGGCAAGCGTAGAAATGATCAGAAAAAACAGCATCAGAAAGAACAGGATATCCGACAAAGGGCCGGCCTGAACTTCTGCATGGGTATATTTATGTTTTCTGAAATTCATTTCGATGCCGGTTTATATAGGATATCGAGGAAGTCGATAGCAGTTACTTCCATTTTATTTACCACCCGTTCGATACGTGCATTTAAGTATGTGTAAAAAATATAGGCAAATACACCCACAATTAATCCGGATGCAGATGTTACCATCTTAACATAAATTCCATCTGCAATATTCGCAATACTGATATTGTCGCTTACCGATAAATTATAAAAGGTTATCATCATACCAATTACGGTTCCCAAGAAACCAAACATAGGAGCCAGAGCTGCAATCGCTGCAAGCAGGTTTACGTTCTTTTCCATTTTATAAACTTCTACACGTGCTGTATTTTCTACGGCACTTTCAATATCTCTGATTGGTGAACCAAGGCGCGTTAACCCTTTGTGTACGATACTCGAAAAAGGAGAAGTATTACGTTCGCAATAGACCATTGCTCCTTTAATATCTTCACGAATCAACATGTCTTTTACATTGTTAACGAGATTAGGGTCAATCTTGCTGGTTTTGCTGATGAATATCGAACGTTCAATAAACAGGTAAACCGATAGCATCGATAAGAGCAAAATCGGAATCATAATTGGTCCGCCTTTTATGAGTAATCCAATTACAGATAATCCTTCCGGAGTTGGATTTTCGACTGCAACCTGAACTTGTAGTAAAATAGATAGTATCGGCATAATAAAATATTTATGTAATTCTACTAACGAAATCCTGCTTGGGAAAGTGTAAAGTGCCCACAGTTTGGTGTAAAACCGAAAGGGATGTGTAGTTTTTAGAACAGAACAAACACTGATTACTAACCAATGTTTTTAGCCACAGATTACACAGATTACACTGATTTTGGTTAACGGTTATCGGTTCACTGTTCACTGACCCCTAATTACTAATCCCTTTTTTAGCCACAGATTACACAGATTACACTGATTTTGGTTAACGGTTATCGGTTCACTGTTCACTGACCCCTAATCACTCATCCCTTTTATAGCCACAGATTACACAGATTACACTGATTTTGGTTAACGGTTATCGGTTCACTGTTCACTGACCCCTAATCACTAATCCCTTTTATAGCCACAGATTTCACTGATTACACTAATTTTGGTTAAACGGTTCACTGTTCACTGCCCCCCTTATCACTGCCCCCTTATCCCTAATCCCTTTTTTGCCCACAAATTCACAAATGGGAAGTCTCTTTATAATTAAATCTTAATTGTCAACGGAATGCAGGTGTGTGAGCCTGTCGAACACATCCGGATTATAAAAGATTGGAATGATCTCTTAAAATAGGAGAGGAACTTGCATTGCTGCAGCCAACTTTAACACTTCAACACCTTAACACATCAACACCATCTCCTAGCTCATAAAAAAAGGAGACAATTACTCGCCTCCTTTTTTAAAATTAGATTTATGTAATGCTATTAACTTTTCTTTCTGTCTAAATCGATTACCACCGGAGTAGCAATACAGATAGAAGAGTAGGTTCCGATTACGATACCGATTAACAAAGCGAAAGAGAATCCACGGATGGTATCACCACCAAAGATAAATATTGCTAACAATACAAAGAAGATTGTTAAGGATGTATTGATGGTACGACTAAGTGTACTGTTCAATGCATAATTAATTACCTTATTTCTTTCGTCGGCTGCCAATTCGGTTTTGTTACGAATCGTTAGGTATTCACGGATACGGTCAAATACCACCACCGTATCGGTCATCGAATAACCCATAACCGTTAAGATAGCGGCAATAAAATCCTGGTTGATTTCAAGGGAGAATGGCATAACATTTTCGAGGATTACATAGCAAGATAATACGACCAAAACGTCGTGCACCAAAGCAAGTACCGCACCTGCACCATATTGCCATTTCTTGAATCGTACCAAGATGTAAACGAACATTAAAATACAGGAGAAAACAATGGCATACAATGCTTTCGATTTTATATCGGCAGAAACAGTTTCTCCTACTTTATTCGAACTGATGATTTCATATTTAATTCCGGTTTTATCCAAGCCTGCTTTCAATGCAGCTTCTACACTTGCTTCTGCATTTGCATTGGCATCATCAATTAAATAGGAGGTTGTGATACGTTGGTTAAAGTCATTACCATAAGATTTTACATCCGGTGCCTCACCAAATGATTCACGCAATTGTGTTTTGATGGCTTCTGTTTCTACAGCCTTTTCAAAACGAACTACATACATCCGTCCACCTTTAAAATCAACGCCTAAATGGAAACCGCCATTGATAAAATAAAATACGATACCAAGGGTGATGATGATGCTGGAGAAAGTATAATACAACTTTCTTTTTCCAACGAAATTGATGTTGATATTTTTAAACGTATTCTCTGTTGATTTGGTCCAGAACTTAATGTCTTTTCCTTTATCCATTAAACCTTCGAATATTAAACGGGTTACAAAAATGGCGCAGAACATAGAAGAAAGGATACCAATAATTAAGGTTGTTGCAAATCCTTGGATCGGTCCGGTTCCGAATACATATAATATAATACCCAATAATAAGGTTGTAATATTGGAATCGAGAATCGACGACATGGCATGCGCAAAACCATCGTGTATACTATTTTTTAAACTCCGTCCCTCATGGTGCATTTCTTCCCTTACACGTTCAAAAATCAAAATATTCGCATCCACCGACATACCAATGGTAAGTACGATACCTGCAATACCGGGTAAGGTTAATACAGCACCTAAGGAAGTTAGAACACCCATCACAAAGAATACGTTAACAAACAAAGCGATATCGGCAATCCAACCTGCTTTGTTGTAATAGAATCCCATAAAAGCAAGAACCGCTAACAATGCAATCACAAAAGATATTAAACCCGATGCAATTGCTTCTTTTCCTAAAGTTGGTCCAACAACAGCCTCGCCCACAATATGGGTAGGTGCCGGTAATTTACCTGCTTTTAAAATATTGGCCAAATCGGCTGCTTCTTCACTGGTAAAGCTTCCTGAAATAGATGAACGTCCGTTTGGAATTTCATTTTGTACAACCGGTGATGAATAAACGATATCATCCAACACAATAGCGATACATTTACCTACTGAATTTTTAGTTAGATTTTTCCAGATACGAGCGCCTTCAGCGTTCATGCTCATCGAAACTTCAACTTCGCCACTTTGCGATATATCGCGTTTGGCATCGGTAATTTTATCTCCTTCTAATGAAGCCATGCCATCTTTCGAAGTTTTAATCGCATGCAACACTACCGCGTTGTTGTTGTCTCCAAAACCTTTGTACGACCAAAGGAATTTAATATTGGACGGTAAAACCGATTTAATTTCAGGTCTGTTTAAGTAGCTATTAACTTTACCGGTATCTTTAACCAAAGCAATACCGCAACTTGAACCTTTTGCAACCAACATATTCTGGTCGTCGGCATAAGGACGTAATACAGCAAACAAAGGATTTTCGGTTGTAAACTCTTCGAGAGTTTTTTCTTTTTTCGACGTATCTGCTTTTGCAGTATCGGCAACCACGTTAGTTGATTTTCCAAGTCCGGCTAAAGCACTTGTGGTACTTTTGGTAACAGCAGTATCCGTTGTTGTGGCAGTAGAATCCGAATTATTATTATTTGATCCGGCTTTCTCATTTGCCAAAACTTTGCTTAACGTTTTGTTAGCAGTTTCTAAATATTTATATGCTTCCGGGTTATCAAAAGTTTCCCAGAATTCCAATTTTGCAGTTCCTTGTAATAATTTACGAACGCGGTTTGGATTATCCACTCCGGGTAATTCAACCAGGATTCTGCCACTTCCTTCTAATTTTTGGATATTAGGTTGCGACACTCCGAATTTATCGATACGTGCACGTAAAATTTGGAAAGAACGATCAATGGCTTGCGATGATTCTGTTTTCAAATAAGCAAGTACTTCATCGTTGCTCGAGCTGATTTTGATTTTTTCTTTATTGGTCTGGTTGGCAAAAATAGCTGCCATTTTACCGCCCGGTGCCAATTCGTTGTATGCTTCTCCAAATAAGGTAACATAATCTTTGGTACTTGATTTGGTACGTTCGTTAGCCAGTTCCAACGCTTTGTTAAAAGCAGGATCCGGATTGTTATTGGAAACGGCACGAATCAATTCACTTAACGAAACCTCTAGGGTTACGTTCATACCACCTTTTAAATCTAGTCCGAGGTTTAGTTCCCGTTCTTTACACTCGAGGTAAGTAAATTTCTTGAATCCAAGATTGTATACTCCTTCTCGTGCAATCGAATCGAGGTAAATTCTTTCCTGAACAGGATCTCCGTTGGCAAATTCTCTCGCCTGATTTTCTACGCGACCTGTAATCCACGTGAACGAAAGCTGGAATATCGAAACCAGCGTTAATGCAATTGCAAAAAGTTTAATTGCTCCTTTACTTTTCATCTGTTTTATAATCTGTATTTAGTTTGCTACAAAGCGGGCAAATATAAGGCAAGGCAGTTACATTTTACAACAAGAACACAATCGATTGTAACTTATTGAAAGCTAATTAAATAAGTTGATTATTGGTGGTTAAGCACCTGTTTGAAGTGGTCTTTGAGCAATTTAAGGCTGTTCGAAAAGTGTCGGTTATTCATAATAATAATATCCGCTTCTTCTTTATAAGGCAGCAAAAACGAACGATAGGCTGGTAATACATGGTTTTGCCATTGGTAATGCACAAAATCGATAGGTATATTCCTTTCTAAGGTGTCCCGGTTAATTCTTCTTTGTAACTGAATTTCTTCAGCTGTTTCCATATAAATCTTGAGATCGAACATATCGAAAATGCTTCGCTCGTGAAAAATAAACAAACCTTCTATCAATATAATAGGAGCGGGATTTACTTCAAACCATTCGCCGTGTTGGTTTTCATGCTGGAAACGATATTCGCGTCGTTTAACGACTTTACCTTGTTTTAAGGTATTTAAATCTTTGAAAAGTTCATCAAAATCAATGCATTCCGGTAAATCGTAATTGATATGACCTTGTTCATCGCGTTTATGGAATTCGGCAGTTTTATAATAATTATCCTGAGAAAGAATGCAAATTTCCTCCTTCGTAAACAATTGGCCAAGGTCATGGATAAACCTGGTTTTGCCTGAGGCACTTCCTCCGGTTATACCAATAATATAAGGATTATTTCTGCTCATGGTTAAAGAAGATGCAAGTAACGGAATATTCGTATAAAGTCAAATGAAGGGTTTTTACCGACTCATTTAAATAATTCACCGAAAACTTTTAGTGATTAGGAAACTTTTAACATAAAAAAAGTTTCCAGTTTATAATTTCTCTTATCTTTGTCCCCGAAATAGTGGAAAAAGTAAACATGGACGAATTAAAAGAGAAAATACTGGTAGAATCTGAAACTTTATTTTTAAGGTTTGGTTTTAAGAGTATAACTATGGATGATGTTGCTCGTGAATTGGGAATTTCTAAAAAGACATTGTATTTACACTTTACCGATAAAAACGATTTGGTAAATCAATGCGTGGAACATCATTTAAACCGTATAAATGGATTATGCCAGAAATTTATGGACGAAAAAGGGGATGCTATCAGTATTCTGCTTGCAATTACCCAATACACAAGTGGAATGCTTAAGTCTATCAGCCAAAGCTCGATGTATGATTTAAAAAAGTATTTTAAAAGTGCATGGGATAAACTGGAAGCCAACCGAAAAGAATTTATTTATAGCAGCATCAGGAGTAATCTAGAGCTTGGAATTAAAAAAGGGCTTTATCGCAAGGATATACATCCTGAAATTATTGGACGCATTTATGTTCATTTAGTAGGTTTCTTGATTGATCCCGAAAATTATGACCAGGATGATATGGATCTAAGGGAATTACATCTGGAGATTATTAAATACCACTTACATGCAGTTTGTACTCCCAAAGGAGAAGAAATCTTAAACGAAAAATTAAAATCATTACATAAAAAATAAGTTGAATATGAAGAAATTACTCATTCTTAATATAGTTATCTTGGTGCTTGTTACCGGAAATTACGTATTGGCAGAGCAAGCGCCACCTAAAAAACTTTCCTTAAAGGAAGCTGTTGATTACGCACGGAAAAACAATTATAGTCTCAAAAATAACCAGTTGGAAATTCTTGCAGCGGAGAAGAAAGTAAACGAGGTTTTATCTATTGGTTTGCCTCAAGTAAATGCATTTGGAAATTTCACCAACAACACCACCATTGCATCCAATGCAATTAATTTTGGTGGCCAAGATGTCATCTTAAAATTCGGTTTGCCTTATGTTGCCACGGGAAGTTTACAAGCCAGTCAACTCTTATTTGACGGTACATTTTTAATGGGTGTTAAGGCATCCAAAGTATTTGTCGAACTCTCGCGCATGAATTTAAACCGCAACGAAGTGGAAGCTGAAGTTGCAGTTACCAAAGCATATTATGCTGCTTTGTTGTTTCAAACCAATGTATATTTATTGGATACCAACATTACCGCAATCGAAAAAACAAAAAATGATTTAGAGAAAATATATGAGAATGGCATGTTAGAGAAGACCGATGTGGACAGGGTTAGATTGCAACTTTCGAATTTGGTTTTGCAAAGAGAACGCGTAATAAACCAACACAAGGTTGCTATGATGTTATTGCAATTACAAATGGGTGTCAATGTTGAGGATAGCGTTGTATTAACCGATAACTTACCTGAGATGTACCGAACAACACCGGTTCCGGTTGTTCCATCGAAAGTTGAATACGATAATCGTCCAGAATACAGAATGCTTAACCAACAACTCAAATTATATACCTATGAAAAGAAGAGTTATCAGCTTGGCTATTTGCCTTCGCTAAATGCTGTGGCTGCAACACAACGCAATTCGTTCGGACAGGATTTTTCCAATCTTGGAACAACCTGGTATCCGGGTACTTATTGGGGATTAAACTTATCGGTTCCGATTTTTGATGGATTTAGAAAGTCATCAAAAATACAACAGTCAAAAATCAGTATTCAAAAAACGGAGAACGACAAAAAGAATTTAGAAAATGCCATTAACCAACAGGTTTTCTCGGCAAGAAATAATTTTAATCTGGCTAGTCAGCAAGTACGAATACAACAAGACAATATGCGATTGGCTCAGGATATATACGACCGTATCGACCTTAAATACAGGAACGGAGTAGGTTCCAGTTTGGATTTAACAACCGCACAGAACGACTTGGCAAATTCCCGTCAGGCATTTCTGGTAACCATATTTGAATATTTCTCTGCACAAATAGAATTGCGTAAGGCAATGGGAGACATTAAATAAAATTAGAAAGTAATAAGTAATAAGTAATTAGTGATAAGTGATAAGTGATAAGTGAGAAGTGAGAATAGCATTTTAGATAACTAAAGTATTTTGTACACTAAAAGGTTAATCAACAGTAAACTTCAACACTCGTCCACCGTAGCATTGGCAAAGGTGGGCAACACCTCAACACTTTAACACTTCAACACCAAAGAGATCAAGATGAAAACAGATACCACACAAATAAACTATTTAGACACCGGTAACGGTTATATACCCATGATACAAATAACTAATAAACAATATATGAGAACTTTACTACACATTATCCTTGGTTTAAGTTTACTTGCCTTTATCGCTTCATGCGGAGGGGCTGAAAGTACAGAATCAAAAAAGGCCAAACTGGAAAAACTGAAGGCATCACAAATGGAAATTGCAGATCAGATTAAAGCACTAGAGTTGGATTTGCAAAACAGCGGAGATACTTCCAACCAGGTAAAGAAAATGAAAGACGTGATGGTTGTTAAACTGGAGCCAAGAGTGTTTACCCACAGCATAGATGTTCAAGGAAGAGTAGAAGGCGACGAAAATGTTACGGTTACCGTAAAAATGGCCGGTACCATAAATCGCCTTGCGGTTACAGCCGGATCATCGGTAAAAGCCGGACAAGTAATGGCAGAAATTGACAACGAGGCCATGCAAGCACAAATGGCGGATTTAAAAAACTCTTACGAGTTAGCAAAGGACATGTATAACAAGCAAAAAGCTTTGTGGGACCAAAAAGTTGGTACTGAAATGCAATACTTACAAGCCAAGTCGACCAAAGAATCATTGGAACAAAAAATAAGACAATTACAAGAAACGCTTGAAATGTATAAGATTAAGGCACCATTTAGCGGAACGGTTGATGAAGTGTCGGTAAAATTAGGACAGACAGTTGGTCCGGGTATGCCTGCTATTCGGGTTGTAAATCTTCAAAAATTAAAAGTTCGCGCCGACTTGGCAGAAGCATATTCATCCAAAGTTCAGATTGGCAATACGGTTAATTTGTTTTTCCCGGATATCAACAAAACCACTGTTTCTAAAGTAGCCTATTCTGGTAAAGTAATCAATATCATGACCCGTACTTTTACAGTGGATATAGATTTGCCATCCGACAATACTTACCGTCCAAACATGGTATCACAAGTTAGTATTGTAGATTATACTTCAAACAATGCCATTACGGTACCGGTTAATACCGTTCAGAATATCGATAATAAAAATTATGTGTATGTAGCCACCTCTGAAAAAGGAATGCAAGTTGCAAGAAAACGTGAAGTATTGGTAGGCGAAATTTATAATGGTATTGCTGAAATTAAAAGCGGACTTAATCCCGGCGATTTGCTTATCAGTACAGGGTTTAGTAACCTAAACGATGGTGAATTATTGAAATTTTAATCAACAAATAGGGTTCGTTTAATTTCCAAAATCTGTAGTAGAACAGAGGAAAAAAATTTAAAAAACATGAAAGAATTACACAAAGAATTTAAACCTGCAAGCTGGGCAATTGATAATAAAACCAGTATTTATATTATCACCATTATTATTACCCTTGCAGGAATATTTTCGTACAACAGTTTACCGAAGGAGCAGTTTCCGGAAGTGGTATTCCCACAAATTCTGGTTACAACGGTAAGGCCCGGCACATCACCAACGGATATGGAAAACACCGTAACCAAACCAATCGAGAAGCGCATGAAATCGATTGCTGGTGTAAAGAAAATTACCAGTAACTCTAAACAAAACTTTTCGATGATTACCGTGGAGTTCAATACGGATGTGAAAATTCCCATTGCGAAACAAAAAGTAAAAGATGAAGTGGATCGTGCCAGAACAGATTTACCCAACGATTTACCTGCCGATCCAACAGTAATGGATATCGATATTTCGCAGGTTCCTATCATGAATGTAAATATTTCGGGTGATTATCCATTGGATAAATTGAAGGAATATGCCGATGCACTAAAAGATAAAATTGAAGGCTTAAAAGAAATTACCAGGGTGGATCTGGTTGGTGCATTGAACCGCGAAATACAGGTGAATCTTGATATTTATAAGATGTCGGCTGCCAATGTATCTACAGTGGATGTGGAAAGGGCTGTAGGTTCAGAAAATTTAACCATTTCAAGTGGTGAAGCAAAACTGGATGGAATAAAACGTTCAATTAATATTAAAGGAGAATTTAAAAGTGCCGAAGATGTTGGCAATATGATTATCCGATCCCAATCCGGAGCTACGATATTTTTAAAAGATATTGCAGAAGTTATTGATGGTTTTGAAGAACAACAAAGTTTTGCCCGCTTAGACCATAAAAATGTAATCACATTAAATGTTGTAAAACGCAGTGGTGCTAATTTAATTGATGCTTCTGATAAAATCAGAGCCATCAGCGAAAAAATGGAGAAAACGGAGTTTCCTCCCGAGTTAAAAGTTACCATCACCGGCGACCAATCAGATAAAACCAGGGTTACGGTTCACGATTTAATCAATACCATCATCATTGGATTTTTACTGGTTACTTTAATCCTGATGTTTTTTATGGGTGCAACCAATGCCATTTTCGTTGCAATGTCGGTTCCATTGTCAAGTTTAATCGCCTTTTTATTGTTGCCAAGTCTTGGTTTTACTTTAAACATGATTGTGTTGTTTGCCTTCTTACTTGCCTTGGGTATTGTTGTGGATGATGCCATCGTGGTTATTGAAAATACCCATCGTATTTTTAACAATGGAAAAGTACCCATTAAAAAGGCAGCTAAATTAGCAGCTGGCGAAATATTTCTTCCGGTATTATCCGGTACACTCACAACGCTTGCGCCTTTTATCCCACTTGCATTTTGGCAGGGAGTTATTGGTAAGTTTATGTTCTATTTACCTATTACGCTTATCATCACGTTAACGGCCTCCTTAATTGTAGCATATATAATTAATCCGGTTTTTGCTGTCGACTTTATGAAAACGCATGAAGAAGAAGAGGCAAATATGAAGAACAAAAAGAAGTTTAAAGTAATTACCATTGTTTTTGGAGCCATTGCATTATTGTTTTATGTAGCACAAAATTGGGGTATGGGTAATTTGGCTTTAACCTTATATGGGTTGTTTGTTTTGAATCGTTTTGTTTTACATAATGTGGTTAAAAAGTTTCAAAATAAAACATGGCCTTCGGTACAAGAATCATATAAAAGAAGTATGGTTTGGATTTTACATGGCAGAAGACCAATTTGGACTTTAGTAGCAACTGTAGGATTGTTTATTTTCAGTATTGTTTTGTTGATGATACGTTCACCAAAAGTGGATTTCTTTCCACAGGCAGAACCAAATTTCGTATATACTTATATCGCGTTACCTATAGGAACAGATCAGGTGTATACCGATTCGATTGCTAAAATAGTAGAAGGTAAAGTTTACAACATCATTGGCGAAAAAAATCCAATTGTGGAATCTGTGATTACAAATGTAGCAGTTGGTGCCGGTGATCCACAACAATTCGATAATAGTGTGAGTCCGCATTTGGCAAAAGTTACTGTAGCTTTTGTCGAATTTAGTAAACGTCATGGTGTATCAACTAGGGATTACCTCGATAAAATCAGAAATGAAGTAAAGGGAATTCCGGGAGCCGAAATTGTGGTAGAACAAGAACAAGGAGGACCTCCAACAGGAAAGCCAATTTCGATTGAAGTAATGGGAGATGACTTTAATTTATTAACCAAAACTTCAAAAGATTTGAAAAAGTATCTTGATTCAATTCAGATAGCGGGAGTAGAAGAACTAAAGTCGGATTTACAAGATAATAATCCGGAACTTATCATTGAAATAGACAGGGAAAGAGCAAATCGGGAAGGGATTTCAACCGGACAAATAGGTTCTGAAATTCGTAAAGCTGTGTTTGGTTTGGATCGTACCAGTAAATTCAGAGACAAGGATGATGAATATCCAATTCAAATCCGATTAAAGGAAGACCAACGAAACGATATCGAGGCATTGATGAATTTAAAAATTACGTATAGGGATATGAATCTGGGTGGTGTACTTCGTCAGGTGCCGGTTTCTTCGGTTGCTAAAATAAAATACTCGACCACTTTTGGTGGGATAAAACGCAAGAATCAAACCCGCATTGTAACGATAGGATCCAATGTACTTAGTGGTTTTAATGGCAATGAAGTAGTTCCTAAAGTGCAAGAAGCAGTTGAACGTTTTGGGTTACCGGATGGTATAACCGTAAAAATGGCAGGGGAGCAAGAAGAGCAAGCCGAAACAGGGGCATTTCTTGGCCAAGCATTATTGATATCTTTGGGTTTAATTTTTCTGATTTTAGTTACCCAATTTAATTCACTTTCTAAACCGGTTATTATTTTATCTGAGATTGTTCTCAGTATTATTGGCGTATTTTTAGGTTTTGCAATCACCAAAATGAACTTTTCTGTAATCATGACAGGAATTGGAATTGTAGCCTTGGCAGGAATTGTGGTTAGAAACGGTATCTTATTGGTAGAGTTTACTGAAATTTTACTGAAAGACGGTTTAAGTTTAAAAGATGCCATTATAGAAGCCGGAAGAACAAGGATGACTCCGGTTATCTTAACTGCATCAGCAACTATATTAGGTTTGGTACCACTTGCTGTAGGTTTAAACATGGATTTTGTTACTTTATTCAGTGAATTAGATCCTAAAATCCACTTTGGTGGGGATAATGTGGCATTCTGGGGACCATTGTCGTGGACAATGATTTTTGGGCTCGGGTTTGCAACCATTCTAACTTTGGTGTTGGTTCCGGTTATGTTATACCTAACAGAGCGATTAAAAGCAAAGCTTGGCATGAAAAATGCGCATCATTAATTTGATTTTGTAATAGAAAAAGGGTTTTTTTAAGAGAATTATGAATATAGTTTTACACAAAAGGTCTTGACATACAAAAATTACATAGTATCTTTGACTACCGAATTTTGAAAACATATTCTCGCAAGAGTAAAGATATTGCATCTACGAGTAGTGATGCAATTGTTTCATAGGCTAGGTGGAACGCCCCGAAAGGGGCGTTTCATTTTTACAGCAGGCCAATTGTGTAAATAGGAAAAATGTAATAGAGGAAATTAGTCGTCTCTCAAAAAGTACTTTTAAAGAATGGTGTAATTTCAAAATCAGTTTTCTGTTTCGTTTTAATTTTGAAGTTATGTGCCCCAAGCCTGCAGTCACATTTTTGACCTAAACGTTTAAATTAAGCTATGCCCGATTCCACGATAATTCCTTAAGCTTACGTATAAATTTATCTTTAAATCCGGTGAGTCCTTTCGGCATCGAAAACATTATTCCTTAAAAATAAAAAAGCCGCTTTATTTAAATAAAGCGGCTTTTTTGTATTGTATATTAAGCTTAATGGGTCGACAAATAAGAAGCAATTCCTTGCGCATTGTCCTTTAATCCATCCGAACCTTTATGCCAATCTGCCGGACAAACTTCCCCATTGTTTTCAAAGAATTGTAAAGCATCAATCATGCGGAGAGCTTCATCAATACTTCTTCCCAATGGTAAATCATTTACTACCTGATGGCGAACAATACCTTCTTTGTCGATTAAAAATAATCCTCTATACGCAACAGCATCTTCCCCCAGGTTACCTACCCATACCAATTCGCCTGCATCATTATATTCATAATGTCCGGCCAAAACGCCATAATTACTTGCAATGGTTTTGTTTACATCGGCAACCAATGGATATTTAACACCCTGAATTCCTCCATCGTTTTGGGGTGTATTTAACCAGGCCCAATGACTGAATTTTGAATCGATTGAACAGCCTACTACTGCTACATTGCGTTCTTCAAATTCGGCAAGTCGTCTTTGAAAAGCAATAATTTCAGTTGGACAAACAAAAGTAAAATCAAGTGGATAGAAATAGAAAAGAACATGTTTCTTTCCGATAAACTGATCGAGGGAATAATTGTCTACAAAATCACCGCCGTTCACTACAGCAGCAGCTTTAAAATGTGGGGCTTTTTTACCTATTAGCATGGTCATATTATTTTAGTTTTTATGGTTTGAAGAAGTAACAATATAAATTGCTTTTCGTTTGTTGATTTTTATCAGCTATTCATGGAAGCCAGAAATTCTTCATTGGATTGGGTTGATTTCATGTTTTTCAACATTAGATTCATGGCTTCTTCGGCATTCATATCTGCAATATGGTTTCTAAGAACCCATAAGCGTTGTAACGAAGCCTTTTCAATCAATAAATCTTCGCGGCGTGTGCTGGATGCCACAATATCAATCGCAGGATAAATGCGTTTGTTAGATAGTCTTCTATCCAATTGCAATTCCATATTACCTGTTCCTTTAAATTCTTCAAAAATTACTTCATCCATTTTGGAACCGGTTTCGGTTAATGCCGTTGCAATGATGGTTAACGAACCACCATTTTCAATCTTACGGGCTGCTCCAAAGAAACGTTTTGGTTTGTGCAATGCATTGGCATCCACACCACCTGAAAGTACTTTACCCGATGCAGGTTGTGTGGTGTTATAAGCACGAGCCATACGGGTTATCGAATCCAAAAGAATCACCACATCATGGCCACATTCTACCATACGTTTTGCTTTTTCTAAAACAATATTGGCAAGTTTTACATGTTTTTCGGCCGGTTCGTCGAATGTAGATGCAACCACCTCGGCACGAACACTGCGTTGCATATCGGTAACCTCTTCCGGACGTTCATCGATTAATAAAATAATTAAATATACTTCCGGATTGTTTTTGGCAATTGCATTGGCTATATCTTTTAATAAAATTGTTTTACCGGTTTTTGGTTGGGCAACGATAAGTCCACGCTGTCCTTTTCCAATTGGTGCCAATAAATCAATTATTCGGGTAGAATAAGTAGTTGAATTTTTAGCCAGATTTAATTTTTCATCCGGGAAAAGTGGAATCAAATGTTCAAATGCAACCCTATCGCGCACTTCACCGGGAGTACGGCCATTGATTGAATCAACTTTAATTAAAGCAAAATATTTTTCACCTTCTTTTGGCGGACGAATGGTTCCGGTTACCGTATCACCGGTTTTTAATCCCAATAATTTTATTTGTGATGGAGAAACATATACATCATCCGGCGACGACATATAATTATAATCGGATGAACGCATAAATCCGTATCCATCCTGCATTACCTCAAGAACTCCTTCTGCACTTACAATTCCTTCTAATTCTTGCAACAAAGCATTTTGTTGTTGCATTCTTTCGTATTTTTCTTGGCGTTTGTCTTTGTAATTTTTCTCACTGCCTCCGTTTTCTTCGTTTTCGTTGAAGTTGGATTCAGGGTTATAATTCACTTCATCACCCATGGGGTCAGATGAACTTTTATTTCCATCTACCGGGTTATTTTGTAAAATTTCCTTTTCTATTTTCTCAACTGCAGATTCGGCAAGAATGGGTGGCGGGTCGTTATGAACAACCGGCATATCTGCTTTTTTTGTTCTTGGGCGTCGTTTGGGTTTCTCTTTTTCGCCCGGGTTTTCTTGTTGGGTACCCATAATTTTCTCTACCAGTTCTTGTTTTTCCATCGATTCGGAATGGGTTACTTTTAATTGGTTTGCAAGCTCGCGCAATTCAGAAACGAGCATTTCATTCAAACTTAGAATGTCGTACATTTAATTTATTTGGTTATCACAGAATTATTCAGCTATCCTTTTCGCAAAGTCATCAATAAACCATGAAGTGATTGTGAAGGGATATTTTGAGTTGGAAGATTTTCCTAAGGCAAGTTTACGGTTAAAAAGGCAAACAAAAAAGCAAAATTCAAAAATATTTTATCAACCCATTCTTTGCATCAACTCGTTAGCGGTTTGTTGGAGTAGTTTTTTGTTATCTTCCGGTACCGAAATGGCACTTAAATGTGTAAATGCTTTTTGTAAATAGGTTTCCTTTAGGCTTTCTGCCGAATTTCTTACTTGCAGATTGTGAAAAATACCAAGAATCTCTTTTATCTTATCCGCATTGTCCTGTGGTTGGTTTAACCAATGGTTTAATGCTGCTTTCTTTGCCGGATTGGCTTTAGCAAATGCTTCTATCAATAAAATGGTTTTTTTGTTGGTTGCAATATCGCCCCCAACTTTTTTACCGGTTTTTTCTCCTTCTCCAAACGAGTCTAAAATATCGTCCTGAATCTGAAAAGCAATTCCGATATGTTTTCCAAATTCGTATATATGTTTAGTGTTTTCTGCAGAAGCACCCGCAATCATGGCTCCTATTTGTAAGGATCCACCGAGCAATACTGCTGTTTTTAACGAAATCATTTCCAAGTAATCTGCAGCGGTAACATCCGATCTGGTTTCAAAATTCATATCCAATTGTTGTCCTTCACATACTTCAATTGCTGTTTTGTTGAAAGCATGGATAAGTTGTTTTAAATGATTGGTTTTTGTTTCACACAATAAATCGGTTGCTTTTATCATCATTAAATCACCCGAAAGAATGGCAATGGTTTCATTCCATTTCACATGAACGGTAGGTTGGTTTCTGCGTATCAACGCTTTGTCCATTATATCGTCGTGAACCAAACTAAAGTTATGAAACATTTCAACGGCAAGTGCAGCGGGTAAGGCATCTTGCCCATTTCCACCAAATAATTCATTAGCCATTAATACCAAAACCGGACGTAAACGTTTACCTCCTAAACCCATCATATAATTTACCGGTTCGTATAATTCGATAGGGTTGCCAATTACTTTGTTTTCGGCTATCGCTTTTTCGATTAGTTGGTAATAATGGGTATAGGTGTTCATCAAGATATATGCAAGGGGATTTAGGCCGCAAGTAAATTAAAATTAACCGACTATCACAATTTCCGATACGAATATATTTAACGTGAAATAATCCCATTCTAACGGATATTATTTTATGTTTTATTTGATGTAAATGGTTGGAATATGATGTCCACTGCTTATTTTCGCGGCATGACAAATGATCAATTTCGTGATTTGAAAGTAAGGGTAGAAAACCTGAGGAGGTTTCTTTGACGTCGAGGCTAAACTCGAAGCAATTAGATTAGAGGAAGGAGTTTCGCATGGGCCAACCTTTTGGGAAGACCCCAAAAAAGCAGAAGTAGTATTAAAAAGCATCAAGCTTAAAAAAATCTGGACGGAAGCGTTTCAGCAAGTTCAGCATGCATACGATGATTTAGCAGTTATCAAAGAATTTGCCGATATGGGCGAAACAAGTGAAGAGGAACTGGATAACCAATATGCCAAAACATTAAAGGCAATCGAAGAACTGGAATTCAAAAACATGTTGAGTGCCGAAGAAGACCAGATGAATTGTGTTATCAATATAAATTCGGGAGCAGGAGGAACAGAAAGCCAGGATTGGGCCGAAATGTTGATGCGTATGTATATTATGTATTGTGATCGTCAAGGTTTAAAAGCAGCGGTGATTGATGAACAAGCAGGTGATGGCGCCGGAATAAAATCCTGTTCAATTGAAGTGCAAGGTGATTTTGCCTATGGTTATTTGAAAGGGGAAAACGGGGTACATCGTATGGTGCGTATCTCTCCATTCGATTCTAATGCAAGGCGACATACATCCTTTGCTTCGGTATATTGTTATCCGTTGGTTGATGATTCAATAGAAATTGAAATAAAGGATGCTGATATTGAAATTCAAACATCGCGATCGGGTGGTGCAGGCGGACAGAATGTAAACAAGGTTGAAACCAAAGTGCAACTAACCCATAAGCCAACCGGAATAGTTATTGTTTGCCAGGTTGAACGGTCTCAAAGCGCCAACAAAGAACGGGCTTTTAAAATGTTGAAATCGCAATTGTATGAGTTAGAACTTCGCAAACAAAACGCTGCAAAGAATGCAATAGAAGCAGGCAAGAAAAAAATTGAATGGGGTTCTCAAATCCGTAATTATGTTTTCCATCCGTATAAATTGGTGAAGGATTTGCGCACGGATGTAGAAACATCCGATGTGCAAGGTGTAATGGACGGTAATCTGGACGAATTCATCAAATCGTACTTGATGGAATTTTCTAAACATTAAAGAATTGGAAACGATTGCATTTACCGAATTTGAGAAATCAGAAATCCGAGTAGGAACTATTCTTAAAGCAGTTGCATTTCCGGAGGCAAGAAAACCCGCTTATAAACTTACCATCGATTTTGGTCGCTACGGAATCAAGCAATCTTCGGCCCAGATAACCCAAAAATATACCATCGAAAGTTTGACCAATCGGCAGGTACTTGCTGTGGTTAATTTTGCGCCAAAAAACATAGCCGGATTTTTAAGCGAATGTCTTGTTTTAGGGGCAACCAACGAAGCCGGCGAAGTAATTTTAATTGAACCGTCTGAAAAAGTAGAAAACGGATCTCGGATTTCTTAGGTTAATTCATCAAACCCGGGTATAACATCGGTATAATTTGATTTACCTTCGGTTGAAATGGCAATCCAAACATGGCGAATGCCATTGGTGATTAGCATGTTTTTACAATTAAATTTGCTGTTGTAAATTGCTACTTGCATCAAGGTATCGTCGCTTAAAACTACCTGTGGCGATTTGCATTCGACCAATAAAAGGGGTTCTCCTTTTTTGTTAAATGCCAGTAAATCAAATCTTTTTTGGCGGTTATTCACTTCCAATCCGCGTTCTACTGCTAACAAAGATGCAGGATATCCTTTTTCATTCACCAAATAATGAATGAGGTGTTGGCGTACAAACTCTTCGCGGGTAAGTAAAACATACTTTTTCCTTAAAATGTCGAAAACATAGTTCGCATTTTCTTCTCTTTTTATGTTAAAGTTGTACGCAGGAAAGTTAAGTTGCATCGAATGGCAAATTAACCAATAAAATCAAACTACTGTGGAAACAAGCGCCGAGTATGTAAAATTAATGGGAGAACTGAAAGCGAAAAAGTACGCTCCTGTCTATTATTTGTTTGGCGAAGAGCATTATTATATCGACGAAATCTCAAAGTTTATCGAAAACAATGTACTTAGTGAAGCGGAAAAGGGTTTCAACCAAATGGTGCTTTATGGAAAGGAAACGGATGTAAATACGATTGTTTCCAATGCGAAGAGATTTCCAATGATGGCACCATACCAAGTTATTTTGATCAAAGAGGCACAAGGTTTAAAAGATTTGGATGCATTTGAAAACTATTTTGAAAAGCCTGTACCATCTACCATATTGGTAATTTGTAATAAATCGTCGAAGCTGGATAAAAGAACCAAATTTTACAAAGCATTGAGTAAGCATGTAATTTTTGATTCGAAAAAATTATACCAAAACCAGCTTGCAGCATGGATAGAAAGTTACTTAACTAAGAAAGGTTATTCTATCACTGCACGTTCCAGTAATCTGATTGCCGAATCGTTGGGAAATGACCTTGCTAAGATTGTGAACGAATTGGAAAAGTTGATTATTAATAAAGAAGGAGAGAAGCAAATTACCGATACCGATGTGGAACTGAAAATTGGGATTAGCCGAGAGTTTAATGTTTTTGAATTGATTAATGCCGTATCTACAAAAAATACTTCAAGAGCATTCCATATTGCCCATCAAATGGGTAAATCAAAAGAGTTTTCGATTATTGGCACCTTGATTAATTTAACCACTTTTTTTAATAAGGCATATTTGGTAAAACAGAGTAAAGTAACCGACCAACGAAAATTGCAACAGGAATTTGGATTCAATTATTTTCAAGCGATTGATTATGCCAACGCTTCCCGCAACTTCTCAACAGATGAATTGGAAAAGTCTATTCGAATAATGCATGCTTATGATTTGAAAAGTAAGGGCATAAATAATTTATCCGCCTCGCCTGACGAATTATTAAAGGAAGTACTGATTAAGATTTTTTAACTCGCATCAACTTTTTATTTTTACTAATACTTTGAAAGCTCAGTAATAACTGGGCTTCCAGAGTGTAACAAAATCTTGATATCGCATTTTGCGATATCAAGATTTTGTTACATTTTATAGGAGTGTTAAAAAACCATTACGAAAATTTGTAAATAATATTGAATTTATTTAGGTTTGATGAACAAGTTTTAGTCCTATGAAATTGAAAAAACAACTAATTAAATTAGCTGCCGATGAACATGTGGTAGTTAGTAAAATCTACTTAATCCGAGGATTTAAAGTAATGTTAGATTATGATCTGGCAGAAATGTATGGTGTTGAAACCCGTCGATTGAACGAGCAAGTAAAGAGAAATTTGGAACGCTTCCCAAAAGACTTCATGTTTCAGTTAAGAAAACGAGAATTTGAAAACTTGATATCGCAAAATGCGATTTCAAGTTGGGGAGGAAGACGCACGATGCCACTGGCTTTTACAGAACATGGAGTATTGATGCTATCCAGTGTTTTAAATAGCCCAACCGCAATAAAAGTGAACATTAAAATTATGCGTGTTTATACCAAACTTAGAGAGATGCTTGCTACCCATAAAGAAATTTTATTAAAAATGGAGACCATCGAAGGCAAATTATCTTCACAGGAAAATAGAAATCGAAAATATGATTCGGATTTACAATTGGTGTTTGAAATGCTTAACCGTTTAAAAGAACCACCGCGTTTGCCTAGAAAAAGAATTGGCTTCAAAACCGATTAATGCAAATGAAAATGGGTTTTAAGCGAACGGGCAGCAAAGAATAAACTAACTAGAGTCAAAATACATCCAAGTAAAAAGGCAGCACCCGGAAAATACACAGGAGCTTCAGGAGAGGTAAAGTAATGAAAAATATTGGCCATCATAGGTGGACCAACAATAGAAGTAGCACTCATCATACTGGTAAGAATTCCTTGCAATTCGCCTTGTTCGTTTGCAGGCACCTGATTTGATATAATTCCTTGTAATGCAGGTCCTGCTATGCCTCCTAAGCAATATGGAATCAAAATGGCAAACATCATCCAACCTTGGTTTGCAAATGCAAAAAGAATAAATCCCAACGCATATAATAACATGCCTAAATAAACCGAATTTTTTTGCCCGATTTTAGGGGTGATTATACGTATTAATCCTCCTTGAACGATAGCAACCAACAATCCGACTGCACCCAACGAATAGCCAACCATTGCTTCGTTCCAGGCAAATTGTTCCATGGTAAAAAATGTCCATGTACTTTGCACCGCATGCGCGGCAAGGTAAACGAATACCAATGAACCTATTAGTCCGGCAGCCAATGGATATTTTTTAACCTGACTCAACGATCCAAAGGGGTTCGCTCTTTTCCAATCAAACTTCCTGCGGTGTTCTTCGTCAAGCGATTCGGGAAGAATAAAAAATCCATATAACCAGTTGAGGAAAGTTAAACCAGCTGCAGCATAAAAAGGTACACGAGAACCAAACTGACCGAGAACACCTCCTAGCACAGGACCAATAATAAATCCCAAGCCAAATGCTGCACCAATCATTCCAAAATTTTGTGCTCGCTTTTCCGGTTCGCTAATATCGGCAATATATGCAGAGGCCGTGGTAAAGCTAGCTCCTGTAATACCTGCTAAAATGCGACCAATAAACAGCCAGGTTATGGTTGGTGATAGGGCAAGTATTATATAGTCGACTCCAAAACCAAATAAGGAAATGAGCAATATTTTCCTTCTCCCATATTGGTCGCTTAAGTTTCCAAGAATCGGTGCAAAGAGAAACTGTGCTACAGAAAATGAAAACATAAGCCAACCGCCATATAAGGCAGCATCACTAATACTCCCATGTATCAGTTCGGTAATTAATTTTGGGAATACCGGAATGATAATACCAAAACCGATTACATCCAACAATAAGGTTACAAAAATGAAACCCAGTGCAGCTTTTTTATTTTTCATCATTGCCTAAAAATTCGAATCCGATATCTCTCCTAAAATATTTTCCTTCAAAATCAATGGTTTTTGCATTGCTTACCGATAACTGAACAGCTTCTTTCAAACTGGTTGCTAAACTGGTAACTGCTAGAACCCGACCACCATTGGTGATAATTTCGCTTTGATCCGAATTTTTAGTGCCGGCATGAAAGAGCAAAGAATTTGAAATTCGAGTTAAGCCATTGATAATTTTTCCTTTTGTATAATCCCCGGGGTATCCTTCTGAAACCAACATAATGGTGGCTGCTTTATTATCCGAAACTTTGATTGAATAGGTATTTAGATTGCCTGCAGCACAAGCAACCATCATTTCAACAAAATCGCTTTCAATTCGGGGCAATACCGCTTCTGTTTCAGGGTCGCCCAGTCTGCTGTTGTATTCAATAACAATTGGATCGTCGCCAACTTTCATCAGACCGATAAAAATAAATCCAATATATGGGATTTGTTCTTTTTGTAAACCGGAAATGGTAGGTTTGATAATGCGCTCTTCTACCTTTTGCATAAAAGCCTTGTCGGCAAAAGGAACAGGAGAAATCGCTCCCATGCCACCGGTATTAAGTCCTTGTTCTCCTTCTCCAATACGTTTATAATCTTTGGCTTCAGGTAACACGAGGTAATTATTTCCGTCGGTAACTACAAATACGGAGAGTTCGATACCATGTAAAAATTCTTCAACAACAACGGTTGCACTGGCTTCTCCAAATTTTTTATCTTGTATCATGGATTTTAATTCGGTTGCCGCTTCTAGATGGGATTGGCATATCAGCACGCCTTTGCCGGCAGCTAAACCATCTGCTTTTAATACTATCGGAAGCGAATGCTGGTTTACATAATCGATTCCGGCAATTAAAGTATCATGGGTAAATGTGGCATATCCGGCAGTTGGTATGGCATATTTTTTCATAAAGTTTTTGCTCCAGTCCTTACTGCCTTCCATGATGGCTCCTTCTTTTCCGGGGCCAACAAATAAAATATCTTTTAAAGTAGCATGCGATTCGAAATAATTGCGGATTCCTTTAACCAATGGGTCTTCCGGTCCGACAATAACTAACCCAATATGGTTATTCAAACAAAACAAACCGGTTGCTTCAAAATCGTTTGGGTCCTGTTGTACGTTCATTCCAAGTGCTGCTGTACCTGCATTTCCCGGCATTATAAATAACCTATCACACAATTTACTGCCGGTTAATTTATAAGCCATTGCATGTTCTCTGCCTCCTGAACCGATTAACAAAATATTCATGACGGCGAATATAATGCAACCTTAAATACCTTAAAAAATAATTCTAAGGGTATAAAATGTAGATTTGCCCAAAAATGATGCAATCGTGAAAAGCAATAATGGAATAATAAAGATGGTTGCCAAAACCCAATTCGGACTTGAGGAAGTTTTGGCAAAGGAGTTAAGGGATTTAGGTGCTACAAATGTGGTTGCGCATAATCGTGCTGTGAGCTTTGAAGGAGATAAGCGAATTCTTTACAAATCGAATTTGTATTTGCGTACCGCATTGAAAGTATTGATTCCACTGGTTAAATTTAATGCCACCAACGAAAGAGATTTGTATGAAGAAGTTCGCAGGGTAGAGTGGGATAACTACTTGGACGTAGATGGAACTTTGGCAATCCATAGCAGTGTAAGATCTGATTTCTTTAATCATTCACAATATATTTCTCAGAAAGCGAAGGATGCTATTGTGGATGGGTTTCGGGATAAATATGGTAGAAGACCCAGTGTGGATTTAACCCAACCGGATTTGAGTTTGGATATCCATATTTTTAAAGATGATGTTACCATTTCGTTGGATAGCTCGGCAGAGTCATTGCACCGCAGAGGATATCGTGGAGAGAATACACTGGCACCGATAAATGAAGTTACAGCTGCCGGAATGATACTTTTAACCGAGTGGGATGGTAAGGGAAATTTTATTGACCCAATGTGTGGTAGCGGAACTTTATTAATTGAAGCAGCTTTATATGCCAGAAATATTCCTGCAAACATGTTGCGTAAACAATTTGGTTTTGAACGTTGGAAAGATTTTGATGCGGATTTATGGAAACAAGTGAAAGAAGACGCGAAAAATAATATCATAGAAGGGGAGGCTATATTTTTTGGCAGCGATAAAACATTTAAGGCCATTGATATTGCTCGGGGAAATGTGGAAAGAGCAGGATTAGACGAGGATATAAGGTTGTCGAATAAACGATTTGAAGAAGTAGTACCTCCTGCTGGTGGTGGTATGATGATCATGAATCCTCCCTACGGCGAACGGTTGCCAATTGAAGAAATAAATGAATTTTATAAAATGATGGGCGACAAAATGAAGAAAGATTTTAAAGGGTATACCACCTGGATTATTTCTTCGAATAAAGATGCCATGAAGAAAATAGGATTGGCTGCCAGCAAACGATTAACATTATTTAATGGGGCCCTTGAATGCAAGTACCACAAATTTGAGTTGTACGAAGGAACCAGAACCAAGAAGGTTATTTTAGAACCTTAAAGGTTTTACTTGCAGGATGGGAGCCATAATAGCTTTCAACAACCCAATGGTACAATCCGTTATCGGTTGTTAATCCATCCAAGGTTTGCGCATTAATTCGTACAATACCACCTTTTCCTGTTATTCCTTCATTTACGTTGGTAGAAAGCGACCAGGATTTAATATTATTTTGCGTCACCGGATTTCCTCCGATTTGAAAATTCCAAGGTGTTTCGCATGTGGTTCCATCGGTTGTCCAAGCGAATTCGTATGTTTTGCCATTTCGCAAATCGATAGTTTCGCACATAACCGGAGTAACCAATCGGGCATTACACCCACCACTTGTTGCATCACCAACAACCGAGGTGTCACATTTCACAACAGGATTGGTAGTAGTGTTGTTGTTTCCTCCACTTTTTGAACTATCATCTTTTGAACAAGCGATAAGTATTAAGAAAGAAAACAGCAGAGTCGGGTAAATTAATTTGAAGCTTTTCATCATTCAAATATTTATTCAAGATAAATTATTTTTAAATAATTACTAGGAATACATCAGGCTACAACCTCTGATATCACTATTATCCATTCTGCCAAGTACTTCAAACGACCCGTCGGAGTGTAACTTGCCGATATCTTCTGTTTGGATAAAAGCACAAGAATAAATATTTGCAAGGTCGATTACATTAATGATTCCGGTTTTGCCTTCCGGTAGGATAGTAAATGGATCGGTGGGGTCGGTTATGATTATTTTCATCCATGGTGGACAAAAAAATCTCCCTTCCGATTTGGCATATGCTTGTGAAAGCAATTCCGTCATTCCATATTCGGCATGTATCGAATGAAGCCCAAAACTTTCTTTAAGTTTTTGGTGAATTTCCTCCCTTATTAATTCTTTTCTTTTACCCTTCATTCCACCGGTTTCCATAACAATTAGTTCAGGAAAGGAGATGGGATAATTTTCTGCGAAATCTAACAAAGCAAAGGTTACTCCTAATAAAATGGTTTTTTGTTTTTCCTTTTTTAATTGACCCAAAACTTCAAATAGTTTCTCCTCATTATGTAGGAAAAAGTTACTGGAAGGGTGACCCGAATCGGATATCCATTTTTGGGCCATCCAAACCAACGACGAATCTGTTCGTTCAAGATAAGAAGGCAGCAGAGCCAAAATGCAGTATTCGTGTATGTTTCCGTAAAACAGTTCAAATTCCCTATGGATACATGCGGCATAAATGGAAGTTTCTTTTACCTCATGTTTGGATGTTGAAGTTCCGGTAGTGCCGCTGCTTCTAAATACCAACTCAGGTTCAAAAGAAGTGGTTTTAACATTTGCACTTTTAAAAAAACCGATGGGTAAAAAAGTGATTTTTTGGTAAGAATCAACCGGAAGATGGAAACCTGCTGTATTACAAAATGCCCGATAAATTGGATTGTTAATCTTTTGTAAAGAGTGTAAAATCAACGCCAATTCATTAAAATTTCTTAACTTTGAATCAAACAGCAGGGTTTTAAAATTAGCAATGTTTAAAGGTTTTCTTAAATTCTCCATACTTTTCCTGGTAGTATCTGTATTAACAGATGCATGCAAAGAAAAGGAAATATACCCGGTGATACCATCCTTGGAGTGGAAAAGTGACTATCAATTGATCGAGAAGAATACTTTCGGGGTTTATGATACCTTAATTGGAATGGTAATTTCATATAAGGATGGGGATGGGGATATTGGTTTAAATGTGGAAGATACTTTTCCTCCTTACGATCGCATGGCGGATAGCCAAGGCGAAATTACCAACCCTTATTTTTATAATTTACATGTTGAGTATCTGGAAATAAAAAATGGCGTATTAGGTCCTTTTATCCTTCCAAATACCACCGATACTTTTAAAGTTCAAACTAGAATTACTTCGTTAACACCTGATGGCGTGCACAAGGCGATTAGAGGTACCATTCAATACGAATTTTCGCCACCTTTGTATCCGGGCATTCGTGGAGATTCTGTAATTCTACGGGTTAAATTATACGACAGGGCATTACACGAAAGCAATGTAATTGAGTCGCCTTTGCTTATATTAAAATAAATTAAGCAGAAAGATTCTTAGAAATCATCATCTTCCTCTTCGTCATCAAAACCAATTGGTTCATCGTAGTCCATGTCCATTTCATCCAATTCCAGATCGTCGTCATCATCATCCAGGTCTTCATCTGTTCTGGTGGGTTTAGGGGATGGTTTTGGTGCAGGCTTTGATGGCTTTTTAACCATGGCTTTTTTATCTGCAAGTTTCTTGGTTGTGGTCATGGGTGATTGTATATAATTCTTCGTTTCGGATTTTTGTATAATGCAAAGTTATATGTTTTATAAAACGTAAAAACAAAAAAAAATTGATTTCGGGCGGGAAATAAAAATTTCATTTACTAAAATGCAACCGGAATTTTAATTTTAATCAAAATAAAATTTCTTGCATGCAATAAATGTTTGACAATGAGCATCCACTATTTGAGAAATATTTGGCGAGTATCCTCCCCCTAAAACAGCCACTATTGGCAGGTTACAATTTCTTGCGGTTGCAAATACCATGGCATCCCGTTTCATGCATCCATCCATGCTTATTTTTAATTTTCCGAATTTATCTGATTCAAGTATATCTACCCCACATTGGTAAAAAATTATTTCAGGTTTATGGTCTTCGATCAATTTTGGGAGAAAAGTAGATAATAATTGCAAATAACCAGTGTCATCAATACCATCTTCTAATGCTATATCGAGATCTGATTTTTCTTTTAGAAAAGGATAGTTATTTCTGCCATGCATACTAAAAGTAAAAACATTAGGGGTGTTTTTAAATAAAGAAGCACTGCCATTTCCTTGGTGCACATCGAGGTCGATAATTGCAATTTTCTTGACCAAGTTGTGGTATAGTAGATAATTGGCTGCTACAGCTATATCATTGAATATACAAAAACCTTCTCCACGGTCGTTAAATGCATGGTGTGTGCCTCCGGCAATATTCATCGAAGCACCAAATTTTAATGCGAATAGCGCACATTCAATGGTTCCTCGGGTAATTATTCTTTCTCTGGTGATTAGCTCTTTACTATAAGGAAAGCCTATTCTACGCATCATTCCAGGTTCAATTGTTCCCTTTGTCAGGTTTTCGATATAATTTATATGATGGGTTAATGCCAGTATATCATCGGTGCATAGGGAGGGTTCAAATAGTTGGTGTTCGGAGATTACGCCCTGAATCTGCAATTGTTGAGGGATTAAGTCATATTTTTCCATCGGAAACCGATGGCCATCCGGCAACAAATGATGATAACAATGATGATAAGCAATTTTGAACATGATTTAATATAGTTGGAAATATCAAACAATTGTAGTTTTTTTACAAGCACTAAATGTCCTAAATGTGTTGAATATTGTAGTAGTTAAAGAATCCAAGCCGGGCGAAAAACGTGTTGCGTTAACTCCGGCTGTTGCACAGTTATTTATAAAAAAAAGTTACAAGTGCAGTGTTGAAAGCATGGCAGGATATGCCTCTAATTTTAACGATGAAGCATACCAAAATGCAGGTTGCACGGTAAATGCCAATAAAAATGAGTTAATAGCAGGTGCTGACATACTCATAAAGGTAAATGCTCCAACTTCCGAAGAAATAAGTGCAATGAAAACGGGAGCAATTTGTATTTCTTATATGTACCATGCCTTTAATCCAGATTTGGTAAAATCATTGGCGGATAAAGGAATTAGTGCGTTTTCAATGGATGCAATGCCTCGCATATCGAGGGCACAGAATATGGATGCCCTTAGTTCGCAAAATAACCTTGCAGGATACAAAGCTGTAATTCTGGGAGCTGATACCTTAGGAAAAATATTTCCATTGATGATGACCGCCGCTGGAACGTTAACCCCATCAAGGGTCGTAATTTTTGGAGCAGGAGTTGCAGGATTGCAAGCGATTGCTACTGCTAAAAGACTTGGCGCTATTGTTGAAGTTACGGATGTTCGTCCCGAAACCAAAGAACAGGTTGAATCCCTGGGCGGCAAGTTTATTGAAGTGAAATCTGATGAAGAAGTTAAAGTAGTTGGCGGTTATGCCAAAGAAGTAAGTGCTGCTTACCTCGAAAAACAAAAAGAAGCTGTGAACAAATCTCTTTCTACTGCCGATTTGGTTATCACAACAGCATTGGTTGCAGGCAAAAAAGCGCCTGTATTAATAAGTGAGGAGCAAGTGAAACTAATGAAACTAGGTAGTGTAATTGTAGATATGGCAGTTGAACAAGGTGGTAATTGCGCATTAAGCGAACCGGATAAAGTGGTAGTAAAGCATGGTGTGAGTATTGTAGGACAAACGAACCTTCCTTCTACGTTGCCGCAAAATGCCAGCGAACTATATGCTAAAAATATTTTTAACTTTTTAACCCATCTGTCAACTTCCGAAAAAATGAATTGGGAAATGGAAGAAGAGATTACCAAAGGAACTTTAATTACCCATGATGGAAAAGTGATTCACCCATCTTTAGTACAAGCCAATTAATAAAAATTTATGGAGACTATTTTAGCATTTATAGCAGATAACAAAGAAATGTTTTATCTGCTGATTTTGATGATTTTTGTTGGGATTGAATTAATCGGACATGTTCCAAGTGTATTGCATACTCCTTTAATGAGTGGTGCGAATGCCATACATGGGGTAGTAATCATTGGATCCATTATCGTAATGGGACAGGCAACTGAATATATCTCTTTGGCATTGGGTTTTTTAGCAGTGGTGCTTGGAACATTGAACGTGGTTGGTGGATTTGTAGTTACTGACAGGATGCTGGAAATGTTTAAGAAAAGAAAGTGAAATTGAAAAATTACGTAATTACAGAATTACGTAATTACACATTCTATTTTCGAATTTATATTAATAATTATGACACAAAATATATTACAACTAATTTATCTGATAGGCTCGGTTACTTTTATTCTTGGATTAAAGTATTTAGGAAACCCTGCAACAGCTCGTAAGGGGAATCTTATAGCTGCGTTTGGAATGATACTGGCCATTTTCGGGACCATATTTTTATACACCTTCGAAGAAAATGGAGAAACACACCACCTCGGGAATCTTGGTTTAATTTTTGCCGCTTTGGTAGTTGGAACGATTGTAGGTTGGATAGCAGCTAAAAAAGTACAAATGACAGCTATGCCTGAAATGGTTAGTTTGTTTAATGGAATGGGAGGAGCTTGTGCCATGCTTATTTCTGTTATCGAATTTCAGCATTTAAGATCCGAAGCAACTTTGGTTGAAATCCCAACAGGTGAATTAATAACCATATTAATAGGAATGATCATAGGTTCTGTTTCGTTTGCAGGTTCCATCATTGCCTGGGGTAAATTAAGCGGTAATGTGAAAGATAAGTCCTTTGGAAAACAACAGTTCATCAATATCGGATTGTTGGTTGTCATTTTAGGAATGGCCGCAATGGTTATTACAGGAAACATGCAATTGTTTTATGCTGTTCTGGCATTGTCTCTTTTATACGGCGTTTTATTTGTATTACCGATTGGAGGTGCAGATATGCCGGTTGTAATTTCTCTTCTTAATTCATTTACCGGAGTAGCGGCTGCATGCGGAGGATTTTTATACGATAACAAAGTAATGTTGGTTGGTGGAATTTTGGTTGGTAGTGCGGGTACATTATTAACCATTGTGATGTGCAAAGCAATGAACCGTTCTTTATTAAATGTGTTGATTGGTAATTTTGGTGGAAATTCTTCCGGCGGAGAATCAGCAGCAATGGTGGGTTCGGTGAAAGAAATTACCGCCAGTGATACCGCCATTTTAATGAAGTATGCGAAAAAAGTAATTATTGTACCCGGTTATGGTTTGGCGGTAGCACAAGCACAACATGTGGTACACGAGTTAGAAGAATTATTGGAAAGAGAAGGAGTTGAAGTTAAGTACGCAATTCATCCGGTGGCAGGCCGTATGCCCGGACATATGAATGTATTGCTTGCAGAGAGCAATGTTAGCTACGACAAATTAATTGAAATGGAGGAGGTAAATCCGGAGTTTAATACCACAGATGTTGTTTTGATAGTAGGAGCGAATGATGTGGTGAATCCTGCAGCCAAAACGGATCCCAATTCTCCCATATATGGAATGCCAATTTTGGAAGTGGAAAACGCTACCAACGTAATTGTAAATAAAAGGAGCATGAAAGCCGGATATGCCGGAATTGAAAACGAATTATTTTACAAACCTAAAACCAGTATGTTATTTGGGGATGCCAAAAAAGCCTTAACCCAACTGGTTAGCGAAATAAAAAGTTTGGGGTAGTAAATCTGAAAGCAGGATGATAGCAAGCATGTTTAAAAAGTATATCATTCCATTTTGTTTATTGCTTCCATTGGGCCTTTTCGGCCAAACATTTAACTATAAATTTTCTGTCGAACTCGATAGTTTACTTTTTTTTGATACATCGATTTACAAATACCAACGTACTTCAGAATACTTTTCGTTTATAGGGGAATATAGAAAAGCCATCGAAACGCGTGATATGCAGTTTCCTCAAGCCAAGGCACCTGTCCCTACCGAATCCGACAAATCATTTTTTCAATCCTATCAACCGGTAAATGCAGTTTCTTATATACTCGAACAAGCTGCCAAAACAAAGATTATTATTATCAACGAAGCACATTACCAACCGATGCATCGTGCCTTTGTTGTTTCCTTGTTAAAGCCGTTAAAGGAGTTGGGTTATCAATGTATTGGTATGGAAGGATTGGAAAATTCTGATTCTGTTTCCTCCGAAAAGAGCAGTTTAAATTATCCAACGGTGAAAAGTGGATTTTATTTGAACGAACCTCGTTACGGCGATTTATTCCGGACATCTATTAAAGAAGGCTATCGTGTTTTTTCATATGAGAAGAAATACGATTCAGAGTCGCAAAAGGACATGAACAGAGAGTTGGCGCAAGCCGTCAACATTAAGCAGTTTATGGATAAGCACCCCAACGCTAAGATTATTATTTATTGTGGGTTCGATCATATCATCGAAGATTCGACCAAGAATTTTATGGTTTTGCCCATGGCAGGTCAATTAAAAGGAATTACCGGAATTGATCCTTTTACAGTAGATCAGGTAGAATTGTCGGAATACCATATTGTTGGAAATGTATACCGTAAATTGATGAATCCGGATTCGGATGTAGTATATGTTGATACATTAGGTATGTCGTTCAATAAATCAAGAAGCAGACACAAAAAAGTAGATTGTATGGTTTACCATCCCAATACCGTAAATTATAATTTTCGTCCGAAATGGTTGGTAACTGCCGATAAAAAACTAGCACCTATAAACAACATGATTACCATTGAATTTCCTTGTTTGGTAAAGGTTTATATGGATGGCGAAAATATTGAAACTGCCGTTCCGGTAGATATTATTGAATTAAAGCATACAGGCGATACCAAACACATCTTGTTGCATAAATCCGGTCCAAATAAAGTTATCGTAACTAACCGTAAAGGCCAGCGACAGGAAATTGATATACCGGTAAAGTAAGAATGGCGTTGAATTGCCTTAATGGGAAGGGTGTGTATCCAATGTGTAAAAATGCAATAGAGAAATTTTCGTATTTTCTTATCTTTGCCCAAATCTAAGCAACCTTGGACAAACAGATAAAATTCCCCGCTACCCTGGTTCTGGCCGACGGAACTGTATTTACCGGAACATCTATTGGAAAAATCGGAACCACTACCGGTGAGATTTGTTTCAATACCGGAATGACCGGTTACCAGGAAGTATTTACTGATCCTTCTTACTTTGGGCAGATCTTGATTCAGACCAATGTACATATCGGTAATTATGGTATTCATACAGAAGAAATAGAATCGGAAAGCATAAAGATTGCCGGATTGGTTTGCAAACAATTCAATATTCCATTTTCACGAAAACAATCCGAAATGACGGTTCAGGAATATTTTGCCTTGCATAATCTGGTCGGAATAACGGATGTAGATACCCGCGAAATTGTACGTCACATCAGGGATAAAGGCGCCATGAATGCCATTATATCTTCTGAAAACAAAACAGTTGACGAATTGCTGGAAGAGTTGAAAGCGTTGCCATCTATGGAAGGATTGGAATTGTCGTCGCAGGTATCTACAAAAGATACCTATTATGTAGGTAATGTCGATGCGGCGAAAAGAGTAGCCGTTTTGGATCTGGGAGTAAAAAAGAATATTTTAAGGAGCTTAACGGAAAGAGATTGTTATTTAGCTGTTTTCAACGGAAAAACATCGTTTTCGGAGATGATGAAATTTAAGCCGGATGGTTTTATGATTTCTAACGGCCCAGGAGACCCTGCTACGATGGATTATGCCGTTGATACGGTAAAAGAAATTCTGGCCAATAATATTCCATTGTTTGGTATTTGTTTGGGACATCAAATGTTGGCAGAGGCGAATGGTATATCCACATTTAAAATGCATAACGGACATAGGGGGCTAAATCATCCGGTTAAAAATATTATCCGTAACCATTGTGAAATAACTTCTCAGAATCACGGGTTTTCTATTAAAGAAGAAGACCTCATAAATCACAAAGACCTCGAAATAACCCATGTAAATCTCAACGACAATACGATTGAAGGAATCCGGATGAAGAACAAAAAAGCATTTTCGGTTCAATACCATCCGGAAGCCGCACCGGGTCCACACGACAGTCGCTATTTATTCGATGATTTTGTCTCATTGATGTCCTAACTCTAACCCCTAACCCCTAATTACTAATTACTAATAACTAATTACTTAATCATGAGTTCAATAATCAACATCCATGCCCGCCAAATTCTTGATTCGCGAGGCAATCCAACATTAGAAGCAGAAGTTATAACAGAAGCCGGTGCAATGGGCAGAGCTGCTGTACCTTCAGGAGCATCAACCGGCGCCCACGAAGCGGTAGAATTACGCGATGGCGATAAAAAGGTATTCATGGGAAAAGGAGTACTTCAGGCTGTGAAAAACGTAAATGATGATATCGCCGACCGTTTAATTGGGGTCGATGTTTTTGAACAAAATGAAATTGACCATACCATGCTTGCTTTGGATGGAACAGAAAACAAAGCCAAACTGGGGGCCAATGCAATTTTGGCTGTTTCGTTGGCTTGTGCCAAAGCTGCAGCAATAGAATGCAACATGCCATTATATAGATATGTAGGAGGAGTTAATGCAAACACATTGCCAATTCCGTTGATGAATATTTTGAATGGCGGTGCACATGCCGACAATGCAATCGATTTTCAGGAGTTTATGATTATGCCTGTAAGCGCCGAAACTTTTAGTGATGCATTAAGAATGGGAACAGAAGTGTTTCATCATTTAAAAAATGTATTGAAGAAAAAAGGATATTCGACCAATGTAGGTGATGAAGGTGGATTTGCCCCAAATATTCAATCCAATGAAGAGGCAATTGAAACCGTATTAAAAGCTATTGAAGAAGCCGGTTACAAACCCGGGAAAGATATTTTCATTGCAATGGATGCTGCTACAACAGAATTCTATAACGAAAAAACCGGATTGTATACGTTTAAGAAATCGGATAAACGTGAAATGGATTCGGCAGGTATGGTAGCGTATTGGAAAACATGGACAGAAAAGTATCCGATTTTATCCATCGAAGATGGAATGTCGGAAGATGATTGGAATGGATGGGCATTGTTAACCAAAGAAATTGGTAGTAAAGTTCAATTGGTAGGGGATGATTTGTTTGTTACCAACAGCAAACGCTTACAAAAAGGAATCGACCAACAAATAGCAAATTCTATTTTGGTAAAAGTTAACCAAATAGGATCGCTAACCGAAACCATTGATGCCGTAAACCTTGCTACAAGGAATGCATATACCAATATTATGAGTCATCGCTCGGGCGAAACCGAAGATACGACCATTGCTGATTTAGCAGTTGCATTAAATTCAGGTCAGATTAAAACCGGCTCTGCAAGCCGTACCGACAGAATTGCCAAATACAACCAGTTATTACGCATTGAAGAAGAATTGGGTACCAATGCATATTACCCGGGAACTGACTTCAAATTTCTAAAGTAATCCACATTTGTGTTAAACAGAGCCGCACCATATTTGTGCGGCTTTTTTATTTTCGTACCAATGTTAGTGAATTGGAAAAAATGGATAACCAATAAATACCTGATTGCTTTAGCGGCATTTATATTATTGTTGTTTTTTTCGGACAAGAACAATGTGCTCGATCAATACAAGATGCACAAGCAATACAATAAAGTTAAAACAGAGCATCGGTATTACCAGAAGCAGATTGAAGATGCCCGTCGACAATACAATGAATTATTTTCCAACGATAAGAATCTGGAGAAGTTTGCAAGAGAAAAGTATTTGATGAAAAGAGACGATGAAGATGTATTTGTGATTGTGGCACCACAAAAATCTGAAAATCAAGAAGTAGAATAATTCTTAAATAGGAGAAGAATCATTCATTTCATGCTAAAAAGTATCTGAAATTTTAATAATATCGTACCTGTATCAAAGGATAGAAAAAAGACTATTCGCAATCATTATGGAAATAACAACAGAAAAACTAACATCCAAAGATTTCGCATCAGATCAGGAAGTAAGATGGTGCCCGGGTTGTGGCGATTATTCAATATTAAAACAAGTTCAAACGGTATTACCGGATTTGGGTCGACCAAAAGAAGAATTTGTATTTATTTCAGGAATTGGTTGTTCTTCCAGATTCCCATATTATATGGAAACTTTTGGCATGCATTCGATACATGGTAGAGCAACAGCTATTGCCACCGGGTTAAAAGCAAGCCGCCCTGATTTATCGGTATGGGTTGTAACAGGGGATGGCGACTCGATGTCGATTGGAGGCAATCACTTTATACATATGATGCGACGCAATCCGGATTTAAATGTGTTGTTGTTTAACAACCAGATTTACGGATTAACAAAAGGGCAATATTCACCAACTTCTGAGCAAGGAAAGGTTACCAAATCTACACCTTATGGAAGTGTTGATTATCCTTTTAATCCAATCGCTTTGTGTTTGGGTGCAGATGCAACTTTTGTAGCGAGAACCATGGACAGAGATCCAAAACACCAACAAGCGGTTATTCGTAGAGGTTACGAACATAAAGGAACTTCACTGATAGAAATATACCAAAACTGCAATGTGTTTAACGACGGAGCTTTTGAAGTATACACCGAAAAAGGAAGCAAAAAACAACAAACACTGATGATGGAACATGGTAAACCATTAATCTTCGGTGAAACCAACGAATTAGGAATAAAATTAGATGGGTTTAAACCCATGGTAGTTAAACTTGCTGATGTTTCTGCAAATGAACTTTGGGTTCATGACGAAACAGATTTGGTAAAAGCTACTATACTTTCCCGCTTTTATGATGACCCTGCCGTTGATGGTCATTTTCCTCGTCCATTCGGCGTGTTTTATATCAACAACAACAAAGCAACTTTTGATGAATTGTTTAATAACCAAATCGAACAAGCAAAACAGAATTTTGGTGTTGGCGATTTGGATAAGTTGATTGCCGGAAAAGAAACTTGGGTAGTTAATTAATGTAATTACGCAATTACGTAATTACACAATTACGTAATTATGTAATTGTGTAAGAAGGCATGGATATTACTGGAAAAATTGCAGTTGTTACCGGTGTAAGTAAAGGTATCGGTTTGGCTTTAACCAATCTATTGTTGGATAGGGGAGCCATTGTATTTGGACTAGGGCGAAACAACAATCAAATAACAAATCCATCCTATCATTTTATTGCCTGCGACATCAGGGATTTCGCATCCGTTGAACTCGCATTTAATCATATTTATTCCAAACACACCAACATAGATATTTTGGTTAACAATGCAGGATTGGGATATTTTGGAATGCTCGAAGATATGCCGGTTTCGGAATGGAAGGAAATGTTTGAAACCAATGTAAATGGTATTTTTTATTGCTGTAAACTAGCCTTGCCGGCTATGAAAATAAAGCAAGCCGGGCATATCATCAATATTGCATCTACTGCAGCATTAGAAGGTATGCCACAAGTGGCAGGATATTGCGGTTCGAAATGGGCGGTAAAAGGTATCAGTGAATCTTTATTCAGGGAGGTTCGCGACTTTAAAATTAAAGTAACATGCATTTATCCCGGATCTACCAAAACAGATTTTTTTAGGAATAGTCCGGGTGTTAAACCCCATGATTATATGTTGATGCCGGAAGATGTTGCGCAAGCAATTGTGCATACCATAGAAACGCCGGATAATTTTCATACCGTCAATTTGGAAGTTCGTCCGTTGCAACCCAAAGGGCCAAAAACCTAAAACGATTTACCAATCAATAACGTTTGCGTAGGTATCATTCAGGGAATTTTCACCTGCAGAAAATCCATTACCTGTAGGTTCACATATGATATACTTGTGGTCCTCGAAAACAATATTTCCCTTTTGTTTTTTATTCCAACTTTCTACAGCAATATTAATGTGGTTGGCATTTTTGTAATAAATTCCGATGGTTTTTAAACCCATGGTTTCATTAATCAAATAAGCAAAAAGCATCGCTTTGTCTTCACAATCTGCAAAAGGATTTACCAGGGTTTCTTCAGGGAATGAAAACTTTTCTTGTCCATATGCATCCATATCGCTTTGGTATTCGAAACTAAACTGGGTAAATTTAAGAATAAAATCTACGCCTTTACTTACTGTCATAGTTGATACGCTTCTTTTGAGTTGGCTAATCAGCGATGATTTAGCTTCTTCCGACAAACCGTAATTTAAATATAAAGAACCGATATTTACAGGAGGTAATTCATGGTAGTAATCAACCAACGACTGGTTGATTTTTACATGAAAGAAATAGAGAAATCCTTCGTATTCGAAATGAAATGACTTGGCAGTAAAATTGGCTTTAAAGGCAGGTGGTTGAATCATATTCATAACCAATGGACGCAACTTAGCTTTGGTATTGTATACGATATTGATCCTGGTTTCGGCAGTTGGGATGCCTTTCTGGTTAAAAGATAGATCATAGTAACGCTTGTTGTTTTTTACTACGAACAAGCAATTTTCTGTGTAAAAATTGGTTAAAGCATACAAGGTATAACCGCAATCTTTTTTTCCTAAGAGTACATCAAAACCCATTTTGCTTAAAATGGCATACTTAAACACAATCGCATGGTTGTTATCCGACGAACCATAGAACAAGCTGGTAATTTTGTTCATCATCATCAACAATGACATATCATCCATTTGTAACCGGTTGGTTGTTTGCTTCAGGTCGGAAATGAAACTATCCGACGAAGGGCTGTTCCAAATGGATATTATCTCGCGTTCTACATTCGAATCGGTACTGTTTAGTTCGTGAAGCGGAAAAGAGAATTTCAATGGATAGCCATATAAATCAATGTTTGCTTCGACCGACTTCATTTGTGCGTGAACAAACACCGGATATGCCAAACACCATAGGATGCAAAGTAATTTGAAGGGCGATATGTATGTTTTACTGGTCAATCTAATTATGTGTAAATCACATCTTTAAAATGTGTGTAAAAGAAACGACATACAAAGTTAACAATAAATTAATATGAGATGCAAATTATTTTGTCACAACTAGGTATGATTTATATTAAGTTTTAAAAAACAGGGATTATAGGCAGTCGAACGGGTAAAAGGCATCCTCAAAATGTTCGATTTCAAAGGTTTCTCCTTTGATGATCGCAATGATATCAAACCTTGCAGGAATGCTTAAATCATTCTCAAGCATATAGTAGTCTGCTGCCAATCGAATTTGTCTTTGTTTCGACTTGCCAACTGCCTTCTCAGGATATTCCATCATTCCTTCCGAACGAAGTTTCACTTCGATAAAAACAATTTCATCCTGAAACCTACCGATCAAATCGATTTCAGATCGGCCAAATCGAAAATTACGTTCCAGTATTTGGTATCCTTTTTTCTGCAAAAAGGAAGCAGCCATGTTTTCACCAATTTTGCCAAAGGCAGTGTTTGAGAGTGTTTGTTTCATAGGATTTGAAAATCAGGTGAGTTTTTATTTTTTCAATAAATCACGGATTTCTGTTAAAAGTTTTTCTTCGTTACTGGGCTTTGGCGGACTGGCAATTTCAGCAATTTCTTCTGCTTTTTCCATTTTAGCCTTTAATCGGTTAATGCCTTTCACTAACAAAAAAATGGCAAATGCCACAATCATAAAGTCGAAAATGGTTTGGATAAAATTACCGTAGTTAAGGGTAACGGGTTCCATTCCATCGATGATACCTCCAAAGGTTATCTTTAAGTCGGTAAATTTTACGCCGCCAATCAGAAACCCGATGGGAGGCATCACAAGATCCTCTACGGTCGACGATACAATCTTTTGGAAGGCTCCACCAATGATGATACCAACTGCAAGATCCACTACATTGCCTCGCATGGCAAACTCTTTGAATTCTTTTCCGATTCCCATTTTTGTTTTATTTAAACGGTAAATTTATATTATTCAAAACAAATGTTTCGTTTTTGTGATTAATTTAAATTAACCGATTATCGTATATGCAAACCAAACCGATACTGCTTTTCATTTGTGGACTATTTCTTTTTGTTTCCGGTGCCTTATCCCAAGCACCTAAATCGTATACTTCTTCCGAATTATTGTTGCAACTTAAGAAGTTAAATACAGTAGGTTCGGTTTTATATATTGCCGCGCATCCCGACGATGAAAACACCAGGTTGATAGCGTATCTGGCGAATGAAAAATGTTTGCGTACCGGTTATTTGAGTTTAACCAGAGGGGATGGAGGACAAAATTTAATTGGTCCGGAACAAGGTGTAGAACTTGGTATCATCCGCACCCAAGAATTATTAGCTGCAAGAAGAATTGACGGAGGGGAACAATATTTTACCCGAGCATATGATTTTGGCTACAGCAAAACACCGGAAGAATCATTTGAGAAATGGAACCATGATTCGGTTTTGGGAGATGTGGTTTGGGTTATAAGAAATTTTCGTCCTGATATTATCATCACCCGATTTGCCACCGATGGAAGCGGCGGGCATGGACATCATACCGCTTCTGCAATATTAGCTGAAGAAGCTTTTGATGCAGCTGCCGATCCCAATCGGTTTCCTGAACAATTGGATGGTGGTGTTCAAGTTTGGAAAACAAGGCGCTTGTTTTGGAATGTGAGTACCCGATTCCAAAATCCCAAAGCCGATATGAGTGCATACATAAAACAAGATGTTGGAGGTTACAATCCATTATTAGGTAAAAGTTATGGCGAGATTGCAGCCGAAAGCAGGAGCATGCATAAGAGTCAAGGATTTGGTTCTGCCAAACAAAGGGGCGAATATTTCGAATACTTTAAACCATTAAAAGGAGATACTGTCGGGCTTGTTTCAATTTTCGACAGCATGGATTTTAGTTGGAACCGGGTTTTAGGGAATAAAGGGGTTAAAGAAAAAATAGATTCTGTTTTATTACATTTTAATATGGAAAACCCGGCGGCCAGTGTACCGGAATTATTTCAATTGACACATGCTATTAATTGGGAATTTGAATGTGTTTATCAACATAAGAATCTATTTCGATTAATTAAACAATTTGGAGGATTGTATACAGAAGCAATTGCTCCCAGATCATTTTATACCAGAGGTGATACGATAAAATTTTCCCTGAATGGAATCAATCGTTCGGGGTTGAAAATATTTGAAGATACGCGGGTTTCAGCTTGTAGCGATTATGGATCAATGGAACTAGTCTTGCGTTATCCTGAATCTTACTTATATGATTCGATAACCCAAAGCTACACTTTATCCAAAGAGTTAAAAGGGAACAAACTGAATGAAATAAAACGGGAAGTCATACCAAAATTTCCCTATGAGAGAAATTTTTTCTATGCAAATGGCGTGCGAAACAACTTGTATCGTCCAATGGGTTATCATGACAGACACCTGGCTGAACCTTTGTTAAGTACCATGATTTGTAATTTGGTGGATTTTGGGAAATTTAACTTAAATGACAACAACTTACTTACGTATAAATGGACAGATCCGGAGAAAGGAGAGTTGACCCGTCCGGTAATCATTGCCCCTCCAGTTCTCTTGAATTTGGAAAGCGATTTAATTGTATTTGAAAACGCCAATCCAAAAGAAATAAAGCTGGTTGTAAAAGCAATGCGGGATAGCGTGAAAGGTGTTTTAAAAATCGCCATTCCAGAAGGTTGGTTTGTTGAAACCAAAGGTTCGAATTTAAGAAAGATGATGGACAAAGCGGAAGAATTCGGACATGCTTTTAATTTAGATCTGAGAGGGGAATCACAAGAAGTTACATTGGTTGTTTATCCACCGGCTAAACCCTCCGAATCCAAAATTGTAATTACTGCTTTAGTCAAAGGAGAGAGTTATAGATTAAAGCTAAAAGAAATTAAATACGACCACATTCCGGTACAAACTTTGTTTACAGAAACCGGTGTTAAATTAGTGAGGCTTGATATGGTGTTGAAAGGGGGTAAGATTGGGTATATTCCGGGTGCCGGCGACGATGTAAAAAGTTGTTTGGAACAAATCGGTTATGAAGTTACCACCTTAACCGATGGTATGATTGCAACCGGTGATTTAAACAAGTTTAAAGCCATCGTTACCGGAATCAGGGCATATAATACCAACGACAAATTATCCGAGTATAAAAAGAAATTGATGGATTATGTTGCCAATGGGGGTAATTTAATTGTACAATACAATACCAATAGTTTTGCAGGACCCTTAAAAGCAGATTTGGGTCCATATAAATTTAAATTAACCAGAGAAAGGATAACGGACGAAAATGCAAAGGTGAATTTTGAATTGCCGGCTCATTCGGTTTTAAATACACCAAACAAAATTACCCCAAAAGATTTTGAAGGTTGGGTTCAAGAAAGAAGTATTTACCATGCGGGTGAATGGGATTCGAGTTATGTGGCACCAATCAGCATGAACGACCCCGGAGAAAAACCAAACAAAGGTTCTTTAATTATTGCGAAACACGGTAAAGGGAATTATATCTATACTGGACTTGTATTCTTTCGACAACTTCCTGCCGGAAATACGGGTGCTTATCGGTTGTTTGTGAACATGATTGAACTGGGGACAAAATAATTTTCGATCCTAACAGGTATATTTTTACAGATTTGGGAGGAATAGCAGGGTAATAACTATCCCTTAATCTTTGCAATTTTGGCTACAAGATTTGGCCCCTTATAAATAAATCCGGTATACAGCTGAATGATGCTGGCTCCGGCTTTTAGTTTTTCTTCTGCTTTAGGCACTGAATCAATTCCACCCACCCCAATGATTGGTATAGAACCTTTGCTTTTGTCATGTATATATTGCTGCACTTCGGTGGCATGTTTAAACAATATTTTTCCGCTTAGTCCGCCGGCCCCAATTTCTTTTATTTTATCCTCGTTGGTTAGTAAACCCGTTCTCGAGATGGTTGTATTGGTTGCTACGATACCATCAATTCCTGTTTCGGTAACAATTTCGATAACATCATCGAGTTGGCTTGTGGTAAGATCAGGAGCGATTTTTAACAATACCGGTTTAATAGGTTTGCCACTTTCCCCAAATGTTTTTCTCAACTGAACCAAACCAATCAGTATTCGTTTAAGCGGTTCTTTATCTTGTAAATCACGTAAACCGGGAGTGTTTGGAGAACTTACATTCACCACAAAATAATCCACAACATCATATAATTTGGCAAAGCATATTTCGTAATCGCGCTGCGCACCTTCATTTGGTGTAACTTTATTTTTGCCGATATTACCTCCAATTACAAGATCTTTCGGGCGGTTTTTTAATCGTTCGGCTATGATATCAGCACCCTCATTATTAAATCCCATCCGGTTGATAATGGCTTCGTCCTTGATTAACCTGAATAACCTTGGAAGTTCATTACCGGGTTGCGGCAATGGGGTAACGGTACCAATTTCAACGCTTCCAAACCCCAGCGATTTAAATTCTTTTAAGAACAGGGCATTTTTATCAAACCCTGCAGCCAAACCAACCCGATTTGGGAAGGTAATACCAAGAAAATTCACCGGATTATTAATCCTAAAAATTTTGAGCATTCCTATCTCAACAAAAGGAATCCGAAGTAGTATTTGCAGTATTTGGAGGGTAAAGTAATGCGCTTTTTCAGCAGGCATTAAAAACAGGCAACGAACGATTAATTTATACAACATCTGGCTTCAAAAATGGCGTTTTGCGGAGGAATTACCAAAAACAATCGCGTATGGTACGTGTTTATTTGTTTGATAGTCAGTAATAGAGATATTTAGAAATAGTTTAAATAAATAGATGATAAATATGCAATAGGATAACCGCATCGGATGTATAAATTTGCGCACATTTCAAACTTAAGAAAATCCAAATATGAATTGGTTTACAAAAATGCTCACAAGTTCAATCGGACAAAAATTGCTGATGGCAATAACCGGTTTGTTTCTCATTTCTTTTCTGTTGGTACATTGCTTTGTTAATGCCTTAATATTTTTTAATGATGGAGGCGAAACGTTTAACAAAGGGGCCGAATTTATGGGTACCAATTGGATCATTCGCACCGTAGAGTTTGTATTATTCGCAGGATTAATCTTGCATATCGTTAAAGGATTTATGTTGTTGCGCCAAAATGATAAGGCACGACCAATTAAATATGGTGTAACCGATGCAAAAGCCAACAGCAAATGGTACTCCCGTTCCATGGGATTATTGGGTACCTTATTGCTGATGTTTTTAATTATTCATTTAAAACATTTTTGGGTTGTTAGCAGGTTAACCGATGAAATTACCAGCGGAGAAGATACCATGTTTCATGAAATGCAAGAAGTATTTACGGAACCTTGGGTTATTGTAATTTATGTATTGGCAATGGTTTCGCTAGCCTACCATTTATTGCATGGTTTCCAATCTGCGTTTCAGTCGTTGGGATTAAGTCATCCTAAATATACACCATTGATCAAAACAATTGGGGCGGCATTCTCCATCATTATACCATTTATTTTCGCCACTATGCCGGTTGCGATGCATTTTGGATTAATCAAATAAAAAAATTAAACGTATGTCGAAACTTGATGCAAAAATCCCGGAAGGTAATATCGAACAAAAATGGACGAAATACCGTTCCACTGTTCCGTTGGTAAATCCGGCCAATAAAAGAAGTCTTGAAATTCTTATTGTGGGTTCAGGTCTTGCAGGTGCGTCAGCAGCAGCTTCCCTAGCCGAACTTGGATATAAAGTAAAAGTATTTTGTTACCAAGATTCTGCCCGTCGTGCACACAGTATTGCGGCACAAGGCGGTATCAATGCAGCTAAAAATTATCAGAATGATGGTGATTCAACTTATCGCTTGTTTTATGATACCATTAAAGGTGGGGATTATCGTGCAAGAGAAGGAAATGTATACCGTTTAGCAGAAGTAAGTGCGGCGATAATTGACCAATGTGTTGCACAAGGAGTGCCGTTTGCTCGCGAGTACGGTGGGATGTTGAGTAACCGTTCATTTGGAGGTACCCAGGTTCAACGCACATTTTATGCTGCGGGTCAAACCGGACAACAATTGTTATTGGGTGCCTATTCGGCATTGCAACGCCAGGTTGGAATGGGAACAGTTGAAATGTTAACCCGCCACGAAATGTTGGATATTGTAAATATCGATGGCAAATGCCGAGGTATTATTGTGCGCGATATGGTTACCGGTAAATTGGAAAAACATTTTGGTCATGCTGTATTATTATGTTCGGGTGGATACGGAAATGTATTTTATTTATCGACCAATGCAATGGGTTGTAATGTTACCGCTGCATGGAAAGCACATAAAAAAGGTGCATTTTTTGGTAACCCTTGCTATACACAAATTCACCCAACTTGTATTCCTGTTTCAGGTGATCACCAATCTAAATTAACCTTAATGAGTGAATCTTTAAGGAATGATGGAAGGATATGGGTTCCTAAGAAAAAGGAAGATGCGGAAGCAATTCGTACCGGAAAATTGAATCCAAATGATTTAAAAGAAGACGACAGGGATTATTACCTCGAAAGAAGATACCCTGCTTTTGGTAATCTGGTTCCGCGTGATGTTGCCAGTCGTGCAGCAAAAGAAAGATGTGATGCAGGTTACGGCGTAAATGCAACAGGAGAGGCTGTTTATCTCGACTTTACTTTTAACATGAAGTATAAGTACGGTAAAATGGAAGCCACAAAAGGGAATATCCATAATCCAACAGAACAACAATTGTATGATTTGGGTAAGGCCGTTATTGAAGAAAAATATGGTAACCTGTTTGATATGTACAAGCAAATTACCGGGGTAAATCCATACGAAAATCCGATGATGATTTATCCGGCAGTACATTATACCATGGGAGGACTATGGGTGGATTATAACCTGATGACCAACGTTCCCGGATTATATGCCTTGGGAGAAGCAAATTTCTCCGACCATGGAGCAAATCGCCTTGGCGCTTCCGCTTTGATGCAAGGATTAGCAGATGGTTATTTTGTTATTCCTTATACCATTGGTGCTTATTTGTCGAATGAAATCCGAACCAAAGCTATTTCAACCGACCACGAAGCATTTACGGAAGCAGAGAAAAATGTGAACGACAGATTGCAGAAATTATTAAATATAAAGGGCAATAAATCGGTTGATCATTTCCATAAACGCTTGGGTAAGATCATGTGGGAAAAATGCGGCATGGCAAGAAATGCAGAAGGACTTAAAACTGCCATTACCGAAATAAAAGCGTTGCGTGAAGAATTCTGGAAAGATGTGCGCGTACCCGGAACCAATGAAGAGTTTAACCCGGAGCTGGAAAAAGCAGGGCGCGTTGCCGATTTTCTGGAGCTTGGCGAGTTAATGTGCATGGATGCCTTAAACAGAAACGAATCCTGTGGCGGACATTTCCGTGAAGAATACCAAACCGAAGAAGGAGAAGCAAATCGCGACGACGAAAACTTCAGTTTTGTATCCGCCTGGGAATTTATGGAAGGCATGAATTGGAACCTGCATAAGGAAGAATTGAAGTATGAGAATATTAAGATTGCAGCGAGAAGTTATAAGTAGGGGAGAGGGATTAGTGATTAGGGGTTAGGGATTAGTGGTTAGGGATTAGTGATAAGTGATGAGGGGAAGGAGATTAGTGATGTGAGGAAGAGTAGTAGTTAGAAATTAGAAAGCATAAGCCTATGAACAAAATTTTAACATACAAAGATCTATTGGTCTGGCAAAAGGCAATGGATATTTCTGTTGAAGTTTACCGAATTACCGGTGCGTTTTTTCCAAAGGAGGAAATCTTTGGATTAACTTCTCAGGTAAGACGAGCTGCTAATTCTATTTCTTTAAATATTGCTGAAGGTCATGGAACTCAATCCACTGCTAATTTTCTAAAGTATTTGGGGATTTCTTTGGCTTCGAAAAATGAATTGGAATCAGGAATTATATTAGCAGTTCGCTTAAATTTTATAAAAGAAGATGAATGTAAATTATTGTTTGATATGTTATTAGAAGAATCTAAAATGTTGCATGTTATTATACAGAAACTTAAGAATAAAAATAGTATACCCAACCCTTAACCCCCCTAATCACTAATCCCTAACCCCTAATCACTAATAAGCAAAACCATGAATATCAACCTCAAAGTATGGCGTCAGAAAAACAAAGACGACCGTGGTGGTTTCGAAACTTTTAAAGTGGCCGAAGTTTCGCCGGATATGTCGTTTCTTGAAATGTTTGATGTGTTAAACGAACGACTCATTAATGAAAACCAGGACCCAATAGCATTTGATCACGATTGCAGAGAAGGGATTTGCGGAACCTGCAGCATGTTTATCAATGGTCGTCCGCACGGACCATTAAGAGGCGTTACCACTTGCCAGTTGCATATGCGCAGCTTTAAAGATGGCGATACCATTGTGGTAGAACCATGGAGAGCAAAAGCATTTCCTGTTATTAAAGATTTGGCAGTGGATAGAATGGCTTTCGACCGCATCATGGCAGCAGGCGGATTTGTATCGGTTAATACAGGAAACGCCCAAGATGCCAATTCCCTTCCGATTGGTAAAATTGAAGCGGATTTATCGTTCGCTGCAGCTACCTGTATCGGTTGTGGAGCTTGTGTAGCAGCATGTAAAAATGCCTCAGCGATGTTATTTGTTTCCGCCAAGGTTTCTCAATTTGCTTTGTTACCTCAAGGCAAACCGGAACGTAAAAGCAGGGTAATGAATATGGTGGCACAAATGGATGCCGAAGGCTTTGGAAGCTGCACCAATACCGGTGCTTGTGAGGCAGAATGCCCGAAAGGAATTTCACTTTCAAACATCGCACGCATGAACAGAGAATACGTAAATGCTGAATTTACCGGATAAGGTTTGGTCATTAGGCAGAAGGCATTAGGCAATGGTCATTAGGCATTAGGCAGAAGGCATTGGTCAGAAGGCATTGGTCAGTAGTTATTGACTTTCGACTGATTGCTTTGGACATTGGTAATTAGACAGTGGTCATTGGACATTAGCTATTAGCCATTACACATTAGCTATTAGCCTTCATTAAGGCAATGATTAAGTTAATTAGTTTTGAAACACAAATTGCTTTAGTGGGATAATAACAGAATCTTTTATCTGATTATGGTCTTTATCGTTGCCAAAAGAATTAATTTTGCAACCAACATATGGATATATTGGTCTTTATAAGTAATTTAGACCACGTATTACCAACCTAAATTTTGTATAGGAATGCCCTTTTTAGAATTCTCCTTTTTTGCTGCCTGATATTTTCTGTTGCAGTTCAAAATTTGTATGCAACACATTATCGTGCAGGAGAAATTACGTATAGGGTATTATCCGGAAGGTTATATGAAGTAACAGCCATAACTTATACCGATCCCGGGTCGCGTGCAGATCCATCAACAGAAAAAATAGTAATTGAATGGGGTGATAATACCAGTAGCACCGTTTACCGCACTTCCAAATATATTTATCCGGATGCACCAAAGCCATTAATCCAAAAGAATACCTATACCACTACCCACTTATATCAAACCGATGGCGATTTTGTTATCGGAATGTTTGATCGTAACAGGGTAAATGGAATTTTAAATATCAATGCAGGAAATACCAAAGACCTGGCCTTTTTTGTTGCTTCAAAAGTGCGGGTAAATTCTTCTATAAGTAATAACCAATCACCAATTTTATTAAACCCACCCATTGATAAAGGTTGTAAAGATTTTGTATATATACATAATCCTGCAGCCTATGATGCCGATGGCGATTCGTTGGTTTTTAAATTGGTACCTCCAGGAATTGCACCTGGAGAAGATGCTCCCAATTATACCCATCCGGCGGCAAGTGATAGCTTTCATTTGAATACAAGAACCGGTAGGGTTTATTGGTCAAAACCAATAACTGCCGGACTATATAATATTGCCATTCAAATTACCGAATACCGTTTTCCGGTTGAAAATGGTCCTCCAATTATTGTCGGACAAATGATTCGCGACATGCAAATTAACATCGAAGATTGCCAGAATTCTCCACCGGTTATAGAAGCTTTAAATGATGTTTGTGTAAAGGTTGGTGAACCTATTAGCAGAATTATTCGTGCATCCGACCCCAATCCCGGACAAGTGGTTCGAATATATGGACTTGGAGGTCCTTTTGTACTTGGAGCGAATGCTGCAACCATTAGTCCAAATCCGGGTTATGGAATGAATATTGCCACCACCCAATTTAATTGGACACCTTTTTGTAACAATATAAGATTCGAATCCTTTCAGGTTTTGTTCAAAGCGATCGACGACTTTTCTCCTGCTCTGGCAGATTACAATGGATTCTTTGTAAAGGTTATTGGCCCTGAACCACGAAATGTAAAAGTAACCCAAAATAGCAACCAGTCGTTCCGAATAAGTTGGTTGCCGGATAGTTGCAACCTTGCTTCCCGTTACGACATTTATAGAAGGATTGACAGCTCCCATTGGTCACCCGACAAATGTGAAAAAGGAGTACCTGCTTATACCGGATTTTTAAAAATTGGAAAAGTAAGTATAACCGATATGCAAAAAGATACATCTTTTACCGATAGTGAAAACGGTGCCGGTTTATCTCCGTTGATTCCGTATTGTTACCGGGTAGTGGCAGTATATCCTGCTCGCAGCGAAAGTGGTTTGGTTATAGGAGGAAAAACCGCAGAGAGTTATTCATCCGTTGAAGTTTGCGGTTCAATTATCCGAAGTAAACCTGTTATTACAAAAGCCAGTGTGTCGTTTACCGATAGCCTGATGGGTGCAGTACAGTTGCATTGGTTACGTCCGGACACCATTGATACCATGCAGTATAAACCACCTTATCGCTTGGTATTTAAAAGAGGAACTTCCGCAACTTCAACCATACAATTTGCCGAAGCGGTTTATGAAAATTTCGATTCTATTCCGGATTCAAGCTTGGTGGATACCTTTATCAATACCAAGAACGAACAACAATTTTACAAAATCGAATTGTATGCGCGCTTGTTAAATGAAGAAGTGCTGGCAGATTATAGTCCGATGGCATCAACTATATATGCATCGAATTATGCTACCGACAATACCAATATATTATCTTGGAAGGTAAACGCTCCGTGGTCAAACGATTCTTTTATTGTATATAGGCGTAACGCGTTAAATGTTTTTGAAGAGATTACCCGAACCAAACAACTTACCTATGCCGATACCGGGTTAATTAATAACCAGAGTTACTGTTATCGCATCGAATCGCTTGGCAAGTACCCGATGCTCCCATTGCAAATAAAAAATTACTCCCAGGAAATTTGTGGTACACCGGTCGACACCGTTCCTCCTTGTCCACCATTGGTTTTGGTTTATCCGCCTTGCTCGGATTATAGTCACTACGAAAATATTATTGAATGGCAACTACAACCGGAATGTGTAAACGATATTGTTACATTTAATATCTACTATAAATTGGGTCATACCGATTCCTATGAGAAAATTGCTACGGTTAGCAATACCGTTTTCAGTTATACGGATACCCGAGAAATTCTGAAAAAATCAATTGCCGGGTGTTATGTGGTAACCGGAGTGGATTCGTTTGATAACGAAAGTAGCATGGATTTTGGGGTATGTATTGATAATTGTCCGGAGTATCGTTTACCAAATGTTTTTACTCCAAATGGAGATAATATAAATGATTTGTTTAAACCATTTCAATATCGGTTTATTGATCATATCAGCATTGTTATTTATAACCGATGGGGAGAAAGGGTGTTTCAAACTACAGATATAGATATAAACTGGAATGGTACCGATCAACAAACCGGTAAGCCATTAAGCGATGGTGTTTATTTTTATATCTGTGAAGTATACGAACAATATTTGGATGGATTAAGAAAAAGGGTGTTACAAGGAACAGTTCAGATAATAAAATAGTGTTTACAGGAATTATAGAAACAATGGGTGTAGTGGTTAAGTCCACCCCAAACCTGGCCAATATAGATTTTTGGATTCAGGCAGATTTTTCGAAGGAATTAACAATCGATCAAAGTATTGCCCACAATGGTGTTTGTTTAACAGTAGTAGAAATAGATGGAGATCAATACAAAGTTTCGGCTGTGAAGGAAACATTAAACCTAACCAATTTGTCGGGACTAAAACCCGGAGATGCAGTTAACTTGGAAAGGGGAATGCTGGCCAATGCCCGACTGGATGGCCATATGGTACAAGGTCATGTAGATGGCACAGCAAAATGTGTTCAGATTGCTTCCGCAGAGGGGAGTTGGGGTTTTCAATTTACCATGCAACATGCTGATTTTAAAAAATTGGTAATCCATAAAGGTTCTATCACCGTTAATGGAATAAGTTTAACCATAGCCACAAAGACCGATGATTCATTTTCTGTTGCCATCATACCATATACCTTTCAACATACCAATCTTAAACATATTAAAGTTGGGGATTCGGTAAATGTCGAATTTGATTTGATTGGCAAGTATATTGCTAATTATATGGGGTTGACGGTTAACAGTTGACCCACAACTGGCAACCGCTATAATAATACACAGAATGTTGAAATTAAATAGCCTTTGCCCAATTCCAAGCTTGTATTTTCGCCACGGAGTATGGATATGCAATTTATAGTAGTATTGGTTTTCGGGGTATGTGTATTGTTTGCACTCATCCAGTTAATTTACATTTGGGGTATTTTTGGGAAGTTTGCTTTTTACAAAGTAACGCCTCCTGTTTCCGAAAAGGATAAACCCGTTTCAATCATTCTTGCAGCAAGAAATGAAGCTGAAAATTTACAGAATAATTTGCCTTTAATTCTCGAGCAGGATTACCCTAACTACGAAGTAATAGTGGTTAACGATTGTTCATGGGATGATAGCCAGAAAATTCTGGAGGAAATGCAACAGCATTATCCACACCTAAAAGTTTCACAGTTATTTGAACAAGAGAAGTACCCTACCGGTAAAAAGTTTGCATTAACTATCGGTATCAAAGCCGCATCCAACGACAATTTGGTTTTTACGGATGCCGATTGCGTTCCGGCAAGTAACCAATGGCTCAGAATCCTACAAAGACGTTTGGGAAATGGAAAAGAAATTGTATTGGGCTATTCACCGTATCGCCGGTATAAAGGGTTCTTAAATTTATACATTCGGTTCGAAACTTTTATGACAGCCATGTTTTATTTTAGTTTCGCGGTGATGCGCAATGCCTTTATGGGCGTAGGAAGAAACCTTGCCTATAACCGGGAGCTTTTTTTTAAACACAAAGGTTTTGCAAGCCATCAACATATTCTTTCAGGCGATGATGATTTGTTTATCAATCAGTCGGCTACCAAATACAATGTGGCTATCGAAATAGATCCGGAAAGTTTTGTGTTTACAGAACCCAAAAAGGATTTTGCGGCATATAGCCGACAAAAGACCCGTCATATGACAACCGGGAAATTATACAAGCCGAAACACAAACGTATGCTTGGTTTGTTTTATTCCAGCCATTTATTGTTTTACCTTGCGTTGGCGGCTCTTCTGTTGCTAAATATGAATTGGTGGCCGGAGGTTTTGGCTATTTATTTTATTCGGTTAATTTCCCAATATCTCGTCTATTGGCAGGTGGCCAAGAAACTGAAAAGCACGCAGGTACTGTTTTTACTGCCATTGCTTGATGTGGTGTTTCTATTCCTTGTTTTCTTATTTGGCTTTAAAGGGATTTTTGTCAGAAAAAAGAGCAAATGGTAAATGTAATTTTTGAAATTTACCAACGTTAAAGAGAAATATCCTAAAGGTAACCAATCATGCAGAAACTAACACAGCAATTGAAAATAGGGATAAGTAGGGAACGCAAACCAAACTGTTGGCAGCCTTTATTATGGTGCAATGCGAATTTGTCCGCATTACAGGCAACTTGCTTAAAATCCATCATTAGATTCCGTTAGTATGGAAATGGATTATTCTCTACATTATTTGTTATTTTGCAACTAATGGCGTTTGTATATCCCGGATTTCTTTTTGCTTTATTCGCAGTTTTAATTCCTGTAATTATACATCTGTTCTACTTTCGCAGGTATAAGAAAGTTGTTTTCAGTGATATTCGTTTTTTAAAGGAAATAAAAGAGTTATCGCATTCCAGTAGAAATATCCGCGATTGGTTGTTGTTACTTTGCCGGATTGGAATCATCACTTTTTTGGTGTTTGCATTTGCGCAACCATTTATTCCTTTCAACAAATCTGCACTTTCCGTATCCAATCAAAAAATTGGGATATACTTGGATAATTCTTTTTCGATGTTGCTGGAGGGTAAGGATGGTCCCTTGTTTGAAGAAGCCAAAAACAAGGCAAGGGCCATTGTTAACGGATTTGGCGAGGATGCACGTTATTATTTACAAACCAATACCCCCGAAAGAATTATTTGGTATACCAAACAAGAAATGCTGCAACAGATAGATGGATGTAGACCTCATCCTTCTTTTAAATCCATGAAGCAAATCGAACAAAAGTTTAATGAAGCATGGTTAAATCATTCGGTTCAACAGAAAAGTGTGTATGTCATTTCCGATTTCCAATCTTCTACTTTAAACGCAGCAAATTTTGTTTCGGATACAAGTTTTATCTGGCATTTGTTGCCTGTTGTTAACCAAATTTCCGCTAATATTTATATCGATAGTGTTTGGTCCAACGATCCAATCCAAGAATCGAATAAACCGGTTACGTTTATGGCCAGAATACGCAACAATGGTGATGCTGTTTTGGAAGGCATTGTGGTATCTTTAAAAATCAATGGGGCTCAAAAGGCAATAAGAAATATTACAGTCGAGGCAAATTCGTTTCAGGATGTTTCTTTCAGTTTTGTACCATCAGGAAGTCTCTGGCATGCATGCGAATTAAGTTTGGAAGATTATCCAATAACCTTTGATGATAAATATTATTTCGTTTGGAAAACCGATGCCTTTAAAAAGGTATTAAGTATAGTGGGCGATAAACCCGACGAGTTTGTAAATAAATTGTTTACCGATGATAAGGATTTTCGGTTAACAGAGGTTTCGGAGCAAAATGTAAATTACAGTTCTTTGCCCGATTATAATATGATTGTGTTGGGTAGTTTAAGTCGCATTACTTCCGGCTTAATGGTTGAATTGGTGAATTATGTATCGGGTGGAGGAAATCTATTGGTATTACCTCCCACACAAAAATCAGAAGGTGATGGATTAAACGAATTATTGCAACAATTGCATTCGGCGCAGCTGGGAAATTTGGTGTCAGCTGAATTGAAGGTGGAAAGATTAAATATTACAGACCCATTTTTTAAAGGCGTATTTACCCGCATCCCTGACAATCCCGATATGCCGTCGGTGAAAAAATATTATACCATTCAAAAAAATAGCAATACAAGAGGACGCAGCTTGATGCAGTTGAATAATGGTCAACCATTTTTATGGATGAATGCATTTGGAAGGGGTAAAGTAGTTGTTTCTTCGGTGCCATTACATCCCGATTACTCCAATTTCCAAAGCCATGCCTTATTTGTGCCAACTATACTCAAACTAGCCATGGGTAATGCAAGCAATCCGTTGCAATATTATTCCCTTCTTCCATCGGTACAGATAAAATTACCGGTTACCGATTTGGGCAGAAAGCTGATTCAAATTAAAGTAAACAATAATTTGCTTACGCACGAATTACAGATAAGGGATGGACAACCGGCATTTGTTATTAACCATACGTTGGAAGTTGCCGGAAACTATCCCTATTTTTTGGATAATGAAAAAGTAAGTTCCGGGATCTTGGCCTTTAATTACAACAGAAAAGAATCAGAACTCGAATCAGACCCTGAAAAAGTGTTGTCTGAAAAATTCCCCGGAGCAAATATCATGGCAGCCGATGCGGGTAGTTTGGTCGGACAAATACAAGCCGAGAACGATGGAAAACCTTTGTGGAAAATGATGCTTTGGATTGCCTTATTATTTTTATTGGCTGAAGTGCTTATTATCCGTTTCTGGAAAATCAGAACATAAATATTGGGTTTAACTTCAAATTACGCATGATTAAGTTGATCTTGAAATGTGTTTAATGTTTGAATTAATCATGCTGTTGTAACAAATCGCATCACGCCAGTAGTATGGTATTTTCGTTCCGCGGCTTGGTGAGGTTAGGAGTTTTAACCAGAATAGTTTTTAGAACCACTTTATACTAAAGCCCTGCGATGACACCTCTAATTTACCGATTCTTATTAGAACTACTATAACCTGCTCTTGCCAAGCCATTGTTAGTGCCAGTTCTTTATCACGAGTGTCAGGTAATTTTATTATTTTTGTCTAAAATATCAGATAATGAAAGCACTATTAGTAAAATCCAAAAGTCAAACAGAAATGAAATTTATTTCTGATTTACTGAAAAAGCTTGGCGTGTCAACTAGAATCATGGATACGGAAGAAATTGAAGATTACGGAATGTCAATATTAATGAAGGATGTTGATAGAAGTAAAAAAGTAAGTCGTGAAGTTGTAATGAAGAAACTAAAGTCTAAATGAAAGTTGAGTTCCTAAGCAAATTTGTCAAAGACCTTGACAAGATAAATGTTGGGCATGTTAAGTCATCTGTTATAAAAACCATTGAACTTATTGAAGAAGTTAATAGTTTAAATGAAGTACCCAATATCAAAAAGATGAAAGGTCATAAGTCTGCGTTCAGAATTAAAATCGGCGATTATAGAATTGGAATTTTTGTCAATGGAAAGACTGTAGAGATGGCAAGAGTTGTTCATCGTAAGGATATTTACAAAGTTTTTCCATAGAATATGGAATTGTCACTATTATCTGGCTACACCTGATATTAGGATATGTCGCCTTTACAGGGCTAGGTATTTTACAGATTCCATTTCGTTTTACAAGCAGGCATTGTTTTTGATCCATCTTTTGCATAGCGAGGATTAGCATAAAGATAACAAAAATTTCGCTTGCTAGCTGTTAGGCATACGTGCTACTTATTGTTAAACCAATAATAGTTTGTATATTATGCATTCGCTTTTTTTCGTGCTGTTGTTGTTTTTGCAGCTCGTTTCTTACGTTGTTCTTTACGCGCCTTGATAAATGCACTGAATTCTTTCTGTTCTTCAACAGACCATGGTTTGTCAATAACTGTGAATTCAACATTTTTAGGTTCCCTTATTAGTCCCATCTTGTTTATTTATTAAAATATTGATCGATTAATCTATTTGCTGCTGGAGTTTCAATCATCATCTTCGTTCCCTTGAAATGTGTTGCAAAAAGTGTTTCTTGATAATGCTTAATCAATACCGTCTTTGCATCAAAAGCTAGATATCCTTCATAACCTATTTCAAAAGAAAGTTTACATGCGAACGCAACTAGGTTGCCGGGCACGCCTGCATATATTTTTCTTTTGCCCTTGTTGAATTTTGCACTTTCAATCAAGTGCATATAAATGTGGTCGCCTTGATAACTTAAACTTATAAGCCCTTGTATAATTTGGGGATTGTCCTTGATAACTAGTTTGTAAATTTTTCTATTACTAAGCTTAAATTGTTCTTGCCACTTAAATTGCCAATCATCTTTATTTAAATGCTTACTGTCTTTTGCGAATAGTTGAAAAATATCCGTGTCAAACACATCGCCAGAAACCACATTCTCAATGGAGTTTGTTAGCTTGTCAATCTCAATGTCAACTAATATTTCCTTCTTTTTTTTCACTTGTCTAAGATACAAAATGTTGTAGAAAAATGTTCATTAAATCCACAAATGTTTCTTGTTAACACTGTCCTTTAAGCATTACCTCTAACAACCGACTACAACTGATGTTAAGATATATCGCCCTTTCATGGCTATCATTATAAACCGGAAAGAAAAAGTAAAAGCAGGTTGTTAGCTCCAAAATCTCATTAAAACAAAGAATCTGTTTTTGAAACTACACATTCTTTCAAAAGGACTTCTTGAGGATCGATTATTTAGTTTTAGTCAGGATAACAAGGGTCAGGAATCTTCATATGAAATTTTCATCCTTTTTTTATGGAGAGGACAGGTCATTAATCCCGATAGCAATCGTTATTCTTCGTGCCTTTCCGATTAATTAATTGAAATTATACTTTTCAAGGAGCAACTATTTATTAATTTAGCCCCATGAAAAGAATCTGTTTAGGTACTTTGTTTACCCTATTGTTTTTGGTGTTCAGCTCACACACAAACAAAAAATCGGATGAAGGAATGTTCCTTTTGTCCGATTTAAAAAATCTTGATTTACAAAAAATTGGACTAAAAATTTCGCCTGAAGAACTCTATAATCCCAAAGGAGTTAGTTTGATTGATGCCATTGTTCGGGTTGGTGGATGTACCGGTTCCTTTATTTCGAATGAAGGATTGATTGTAACCAATCACCATTGTGCATTTGGATTTGTGCAGGCAATCAGCACAACTAAAAATAATTATATCAAAACCGGATTTTTAGCCAATTCGAAACAAGAAGAGGTACAGGCAAAAGGATTGGTTTGTAAAATAACAGCCAGTTACGAAGATGTTTCCGCCAAGGTTTTGGAAGGTACACAGGATATCACTGATCCGGGAAAAAGGTTACAAATGATTAAGGATAAATTACGCGCCATAACGGAGACAGAGAATGCATCAAACCCCGGTTTACAATGTGAGATTTCAGAAATGTTTACCGGAAGAACGTATATTTTATTCCGCTATCAGATGCTGAAAGATGTTCGTTTGGTATATGTACCGGCACGCTCTATCGGTGAATATGGTGGAGAAGTCGACAATTGGGTATGGCCACGCCATTCCGGTGATTTTGCTTTCCTGAGGGCATACGTTGCTCCGGATGGTTCGGCTGCCGAATACAACGAAAAGAACATCCCGTATCAACCGAAGAAATTTTTAAAAGTAAATCCCAAAGGAGTAAAAGAAAATGATATGGTATTTGTTTTAGGGTATCCCGGAAGAACTTTCAGACACCAGCCTGCTGCCTTTTATAATTACCACGAAAAGTATATGCTTAAGTATATCAGTGATATTTACAATTGGCAAATTGAAACGATGGAAATGCTGGGAAAAGGCAGCGATAGTTTACAAATAAAGTATGCAGGGAAAATTAAATCCTTAGCGAATACCACCAAAAATTATAAAGGAAAATTGCAAGGTTTTCGCCGTTCAGGCTTAACCGCTCAAAAATACAAGGACGAAGCTGCCTTACAGGAATTTATTCTTTCTAAATCGGATTTGAAGGATAGGTACGGCAATGTTATTCCTAGGATAAACGAATTGTATACCGGCATAGCTAATCAGGCCAACCGTAAACTATGGTTCGGACAAATTTATACGGTTTGTGCTTCTATTTCCTTTGCTTCTACTTTAGCTACACTAAGAAGCCAGTACAAAGAATTGAAAGAAGAAGAAAGAGAAGCTTACCGTACCAAGATGCTACCTAAAGTTCGTGCTGCATTAAGTAAGTACGAAACCAACTTGGATATTCCGTTCGAAACACTTGCTTTCCAGAAAATGATGGAAGATGCATCGGTTTTGACCGGAGAGAATGCGATTGCATTTGATGATATCGTTGCCAAACAGGCAAGCAAAGATGTATACTCGGTTTATTACAAACGCATGCTTGCTAAATCAAAAATTACCCGTTTTAATGATCTGGAGAAATGGTTTACGAATTCACCGGAGAAACTTTTTACCATGAGTGATCCGATGCTCGATTTAGTGGATCAGTTAAATAAAGAAGTAACATCCGATGATGCATTTGAACAACAACGCGAAGCAGAATTAAATGGGTTAATGGCAAAATATGTGGATGCCAAAAGCGCATGGAAATCGACACAGTTTGTTCCGGATGCCAACAGCACCCTTCGTTTTACATATGGTTATATCAAAGGTTACTGGCCTAACGACGGAGATTATAATGCACCCTTCACCACTTTAAAAGGAGTTATTGAAAAGGAAGACGGCAAAGAGTTTGAATTGATGGAAGTAATCAAACAATTATATGCAGCACACGATTACGGTGTATATATCCATCCCGATTTAAACGACTTACCGGTTAATATTTTGTACAACCTCGATACAACAGGTGGCAATAGTGGTAGTCCGGTATTAAATGCTTACGGCGAATTAATTGGAATAAATTTCGATCGTGCCTATACGGCAACCATCAACGATTATGCCTGGAACGAAAGCTACAGCCGCAGTGTTGGGGTTGATATCCGTTATGTTTTATGGATACTTCAGAAGGTGGCAAAGGCGAATCATATTACGGAGGAAATGGGATTGTAGATATAAGTTATAAGATATGAGATATAAGATATGAGATATAAGTTATAAGTTATAAGTTATAAGTGATGAGTTGGGTAAATAGGCAAGAGGCAAGAGGCAAGAGGCAAGAGGCAAGAGGCAAGAGGCAGGAGGCAAAAGGCAGGAGGCAGGAGTGTGTTAATGCCTAAAATAGGTTGACCGTTTTTAGCAGCCTTGTTTATTTAGATATTGTTCATTTTAAGGGAAGATAATGTTTTCCTCTCAAAAGAGATAGGCGTCATTCGCATCAGCTTACTGTGTGGCTTGTCATAGTTGTATAGATATATAGATCGGTCAACCTCTTTTACAAGTTGATTAAAGTTAGCTATGGTTCTATGTCGGAGATAATTATTCTTAATAACACCATTGATGCGTTCTGCTTTTCCATTCTCCCAGGCATACTCACACATACTATTTCGGACCCCAATTTTTTGGGTTAGTGATAAGAACTCCTTATCATAATATTGGCCACCACCATCAGAGTGGAAGATTAATCCACTTAGATTCTTACCCGCTCTGGTCTTAATAGCAGATGTAAGAGCCGGTAGCGTTGTATGTTCGGTACTAAGTCTTTTTGAAGTTTGGTAACCAACAATGCGGCGCGAGTATGCATCAAGGATAAAAGTTAAATAGTAAAATTTACCGGCCACTTCATAATAGCTGATATCGCTTTGCCACACTTGATCAAGTCCTGTTAGTTTATGCATAACCATTAAATTATCAAAGCGAATGACACCTGAACTATCCGTTGTTCTTCTAAAGGATTTATGAGGTTTACTCATAAGTTGCATCGACTTGCAGAAGCGTTCAAAAGCATCTCGTCCCATTGTATCCGGCTTGATTTTAAAGTACAAGTCCCTTATCCCCATTGTAGGATGATCCTGGCGTATATCATCAATGATATTGACTAATTGCATTTGTTCACTTCGTTGTTTGCAGAACCGATGTAAATATTTATGTACAGACTGTTTGCTGATACCTAATGCTTGATAAAACTGGTTTAAGCTACCGTTGAGTTGTTCCCGGTTGAGCCAGAAGTATCGGATGGTTTGGTAATGAATTTTTTTTTGATGTCCACACCGTAGGTTTCTTCAGCCAGCTCGATCATCTTATCCTTAAAGTCAATAAGTATCTGCTTTTGGCCGATTACACGCTCTAATTCAGCTATTTTTTTCTTCAATGCCAAGAGTTCCGTGGTATCGCTATCTGTTTCAACAACGATTCGTTCCTTCTTAGTTTTCATACTACCAAATTTATCAATCCACCGGTAAATATTCGAATCATTAACTTCATATTGTCTACTTATCTCACAAATGCGACTAATACCTGATTCGATTTCTCTAACCTTTTTGATTTTAAAACTTGTGCTAAAGTGCCTCATTTGACGCTCTGCTACGCTCATTTTGAATTGTTTTTTGTTTGCCATATTGATTGATTTTACCCGCTTTTGGCGGTCAACCTATTTCAGGCATTGACAGTGATAAGTCATTAGTCATAAGTCATTAGGCATTTGTAATTAGACATTAGTCAAAATGTTAGGCAGTACTCAATAGTTAGTTATATCGGCCTTGGACTTTGGTCTGATTACTTTCGACCGATTGCATTGGACTGAACGCTTTCGACCAATTGCTTTGAATATTACTCACGAACCCAAGCACCAAGCACTAGGCACAAAGCACCAGCTTCAGCAGAAGGCATTCCCTGTATACCTAAAAGTTCGAATCTAGAAGAACTAAAACACTAAAACACTAAAACACTCAGTACTCAGCACTATCAAAAAAAAGCCACACACTTTTCAGCATGCGGCTTTCTTATAAAATGCTATTGGTTTACTGAATAATCAGCTTACCTGTTGATACGGTATTGTTATTTGTAATTACCTGATAGAAGTAAATTCCTTGTGGAATAGATCCTTTTTCGAATTCGGTGTTCGAATTGGTAATCGATGTACGGTATACTTCAGTTCCGGTAATATTGTATAGTTTAAATTGGCCATTGGTGTTTTTGCTTTCAACATGAATGGTTGCAGAGGTAGTAATAGGATTTGGATAAATCGAAACGGCAACCTCTTTAGCTATTGTGTTTTGTAATCCTGAGAATACAAGGAAGTTGCTGTATACTTCTTTAGATAAGTTCATCATTGAATCATTGATATCGTCTCTGTGTTGTTCAATTTTTTCTGTTAATTGATCAGAAACATTATAGGTTAATTGCATTTTTATTTCATAATCTAATATCCAATTAGACCCTGATTTATTTTCACCTAACATGCGAATTTCATTGTCATGCGTATCATACGTAATAGCTATTCTAGAGGAATCATTGAATGAAGTACCATTCCAACCTTGCATTACCCAACTGCCTATTTTGCTATTATCTAAATCGTTTACATCATAAGCGTGCCAAACGATATTGGTAATCTTTCCATCCAATTTAAATGTAGAAGAAATGGTATCCCATTCTGACGTGGTTAATTCGGTTATTACACCTTGCGCATTATAACTAAATTCTGATTTGCTTGAATTGCGGTAAGCACTTAAATGGTCTATCCAATCTAGCTCAATGTTTGACATTATCCTGTTGTTGGCATCATAAGTGTAGGTCGATTTATAGCCATAACTTAAAGTCCAGCTAGAGGTTGATTGGTTGTAATTATACCCTTCATTGGAAGTACTGTTGCCATTTACATCATAGGTTGTAATATTCTTCCAGGTTGAATCCCACTGAGATGTATTTGGATTCCAAGAAAGAGAATAGGTTGCAGTATTAAGATTTTTGTTATTAAATGTGTGATAACTGCGGCTTCTTGAGGTATCCTGACCTCCATTGTAGTAGTATTCTGTGGTTTCCATTATAGGATTTCCAACATTATCATAGGTTATCATAGTAGAATTTGGATCTTCCCAGGATGTGGAAATTTCGTTCCAATTCCAGCGTGTCGAATTTTGTGGCAATGATTTAGAAGATGCCTTGCCAAATTTGGTTACTTGGTTTTGCTTTTCTTTGTGCAAGAAAGTTGCATTTTTGGTTTGGGCAATCGTCAGTGTAATAAAGAGTGAAGAAAGTGTTAAAGCTAGTAGTTTGTTTTTCATAGAATTTTAATTTGGTCGTAAAACTAACGCATTTCCTCAGATTACCATGATTTTGTTGTATGAATTCAAAAAAATATTGTGTTAACTATTTTGCTTTGATAGGTTTATGGCGGTTATAATACCCTTACCCTTTGATTTTTAAACAAAAGCAAAATGCAATTGTTTGATACATGAATGATAGGTGGTTTTATCAGGAAATCATAGTAAATACCTAATAACCAATAATTACAAATATTGTTGGGTTGAGTAGCCCTAAAATCCCTTTAAATCCATACCTTCGGCTCGCAAAAAACAAATTATGAAAGAAGTATATATATTATCTATTGCACGTACGCCTGTTGGGGCATTTGGCGGATCTCTATCTTCCTTAAGTGCAACCCAATTAGGAGCAATTGCTATTAAAGGGGCTTTGGAAAAAGCAAACGTAAAACCGGAGTTGGTAGAAGAAGTTTTTATGGGAAATGTAATTTCTGCCAATCTTGGTCAAGCACCTGCTACACAAGCCATGATTTATGCAGGTATTCCAAACACCGTTCCTGCTACCACCGTTAATAAAGTTTGTGCAAGTGGATCTAAAGCGATTATAATGGGAGCGCAAAGCATTATGACGGGCATCAATGATGTTGTTGTGGTGGGTGGAATGGAAAGCATGAGCAATGTTCCATACTATTTAGATAAAGCACGTAATGGTTACCGCCTCGGCCACGGACAATTAACCGATGGTTTAATCAAGGATGGTTTGTGGGATGTATACAAAGATTTTCACATGGGAAATGCCGGCGAATTATGTGCAACCGAACATAAAATTACCCGCGAAGAACAAGATGAGTTTGCCATCGAATCATACAAACGTGCACAAGCTGCTTATGCAAAAAAGGCATTCGATAACGAAATTGTTCCGGTTGAAATTCCGCAACGCGGCAAGGATCCAATTATCGTAAAAGAAGACGAACAATATACCAAAGGCAATTTCGAAAAAATGAAAACCCTTAAACCGGTTTTTGTGAAAGAAGGTACCATAACTGCCGCCAACGCATCTCCATTAAATGATGGTGCTTCGGCAATGGTATTAATCAGCGGTGAAAAATTAAAAGAACTGGGATTAAAACCGATCGCACAAATTCTTGGATTTGGCGATACCGCACAAGCTCCCGAATGGTTTACTACATCTCCATCATTTGCAATTCCAAAAGCACTTAAAATGGCAAAGGTGGATGCAAAAGATGTAGATTATTATGAATTGAACGAAGCGTTTGCAGTGGTTGGAATCATCAATAACCGTTTGCTTGGATTGAATCCCGAAAAAGTAAATGTATGGGGTGGTGCCATTGCATTGGGTCATGCCATTGGAAGCAGTGGTTGCCGTATTGTAGGTACACTTGCCAATATCCTCCACGCAGAAAACGGCAGCATTGGCGTTACCGGAATTTGTAATGGTGGTGGCGGTGCTTCTGCTATTGTGATAAAAAAGGTTTAAGAAAATATGTTTTGGGCGTTTCCCTAAAGTATGCGCGGATAACTTCTTCTATTTATGGAAAATTTGCACGCTTTACTTTAGGGTCGGGCTATTCGCTGCAATCCCTGTAGTAGCGCGAGTACGCACACTACAGGGGATTTCCGCTTCTATCCCTAACGCAGTACCTTACTGTTTCTACATGGTAAAATAAAAATCTTTTTCCCTTGTATAGCAGTCAATTATTTTTCCAAAAAAGTGCATGCAGTTTAAAGTCGCACAACACTGAAAATATAATTGTCAACCCTCAAAAGTTTCTTAAGGTTAAATAAAGCTTGCTTTCTTAAATAAACACATTGAATTATTTGCAAGCGATCATTAGAATTAATGAAAAATTTGGAAAACAATATGTATTAACTTTTTTGTTTTTTCTAGTTTAAATATAAGGCTATGGAATGTTAATTTGAAAAACGAAAATTAATTTTTCAGGGCGGGCGGGCTGCCAATCCCGATAGCTATCGGGAGGCGGGGGTAAACCTTGAAGTTAAGCATAGCATACTTCATAGGAGGGAGCTTCGTGGCGCCTGTCCGACGAAGCGTAGCGAAGGTGGAGCTTGTCTTTTTTGTCCCGCACCGAGTGCGGGATGCGGGTTTGGGGCGCACAGCCCCAAAATGATATTCAGAAGTTAATATTCAATTGTAACAATTTTGAACTTTATTCTCCATCCAGCTAAAACCAATTTCTATTTGCAACTAGTTTCTGTAACTTGTCCACGCAAATGATATTATCTCTTATGCAAAAATTTCTCTTTCTCTTTTTTGTAGCCATTACAACAACTGCTTATTCACAGCAAATCGATACGCTATCCTTAGATACCCTCCACGATGCGGAACTACGTTTAAGCGGCCTGGGCACCAACATGATTCAATCCTACGAAGAGGAAGTTCGTATGTTGAATGCGAGAAATTTTTTAATTACCCTCGGTCGAACCTTACGTATTAAAGGTTCTTATTACTATCCGTTCGACTCCTTAACATGTGCTTCCTTTCAATATTCTCCCGATAACCGCTTTCGTTTAATCACTTGGAATATTGTATTAAACAACGGTACTTTTCATTATTTCGGAGTGGTGCAACTCAATCCGGAGTATATGAAGAAAATAAAAGATACCACCAACTTGCGTCCGTATTATCCATTAATCGATCGCTCGGTTAAAATTGAAAATGCACTTGATACTACGTTAAGTGCCGACTATTGGTATGGAGCCAATTACTATAAAATTATTCCCGTACAAAGGGGAAAGGAAACTTATTATACCTTGCTTGGATGGAATGGTTCAACCGATATGTCGAATAAAAAAATTGCCGATGTATTATTTTTCGAAAACAACAAACCAAAATTTGGCGCACCCATTTTTGATATCAAGGATGCTCGTTTTAAACGTCCATTGTCGCGAATGGTTTTTGAATTTCATAACGATGCTACCATGACTTTGCGTTATTCATCCAAAAAGAAATATCTGATTTACGAAAATATTTTACCTCCTCGTCCACAGGATTACGGACATCCAGAAACCTATTTACCCGACGGAACTTTTGAGTACATGATTTTTAAAAAAGGGATTTGGGAAAAGCAAAATGGAATTCTTCGCGACTTCGACCTCGACTGATGCAATACAAAACCTTGAAAGATATTTTTGCGCAAACCGAGGCTGTAATATTTGATATGGACGGACTCTTAATTGATTCGGAACCCTATTGGAAAATGGCAGAGAAGGAAGTGTTTGGTAAACTCGGAGTTCATTTAACGGATGATTTGTTACGGCAAGTAATGGGTTTCCGATTAAGCGAAGTGGTACAGTACTGGTACAAATACCAACCATGGGAAAATCCCGACTTCGGTAAAACCGAAAAGGATGTTTTGGCTTGTGTAAAGGAATTAATTTTAAACCATGCAGAAGCAATGCCCGGTGTTTATGATATTTTGGAATTTTGTAAGAAGCAAAACTACAAAATCGGACTTGCTTCCTCTTCTGCCATGTCGCTGATTGAAGTGGTGGTGCAAAAGCTGCAAATACAATCTTATTTTGATGTCATTTGGTCGGCCGAATACGAACCTTTCGGAAAACCACATCCCGGCATTTTTATCACCACCGCAAATAAATTAATGGTGGAAGCCAAACATTGTCTGGTATTCGAAGATTCGGTAAATGGCGTAATTGCAGCCAAAGCCGCCCGCATGCATTGCATTGCTGTACCCGAACAAGTATCCATCAACGACCCTCGTTTTACCATCACCGATTTACTCATTCCTACCTTGAAAAACGTAACTATGTAACTACGTAATTACGTAACTACGCAATTACACAATTACGTAATTACACAATTACATACTTACTTCTTCCGTAACAAGAACTTTGTCAATCCGCGCCCCATCCATATCCATAATTTCGATTTCAAAATTTCTCCAGCGCAGGGTATCGCCGGTAGAAGGAATTTTTCGCAATTCGTGAAGGATTAAACCACTGATGGTATTGAATGGATAATCTTCACTGATATCGTCCAAATCAAAACGCCTTAAAAAATCAGGTAATGGATATTGTCCATCAATTAACCAGCTTCCATCTGCCCGTTGGATAAAAGAAAATTCGGCTTCGTAAAATTCGGAAACATCTCCAACCAAGGCTTCCAGCAAATCATTCATGGTAAGTATTCCTTGCATCTGACCAAACTCATCCATCACAATTGCCTGGTGGGTTTTGCTGGTTTTAAACAACTTTAATGCTTCGTATGCATTCAGGTTTTCGGTGATGTATTGTGGCTTTTTATAATGGTCGGTAATTTTAAAACCGGGTTCCTGGATGTATCGAAAAAGGTCTTTGAGCGGAATAATACCAACCACTTCCATTTTCTGGTTTACAACAGGATAAACCGAATGCATTTCGTTGTTCACGGTATTCCGAATCTCCTCGGAAGTAAAGTTATCTTTTAAAACAATGGTATCACTTCTATGTGTCATCAGCGAATCTACCGTGCGATCCCCCAGACTAAAAACCCTTCCTACAATATCCTGTTCAATTTCTTCAATAGCGCCACCTTCTGTTCCTTCTTGTATAATCGACTTAATTTCTTCTTCCGTAATTTTACTTTCCGAAGTAGGTTGGATTCGGAATAAGCGGATAATCAAATCGGAGGTAAACGTTAATAACCAAATAAAAGGAGCTGCAACAATCGAAATCCAATACATAGGATAGGAGAGAAGTTTGGAAATTTGTTCGGGCATGGTTAATCCTATCCGCTTTGGCACCAGTTCTCCAAATACCAGGGATAAAAAAGTAAGGATGATAACGATGATGGTTACCGCAAGACTTTCGCTGTATGGCTGTAAAATTTCAAATTGGTTGAGATAAAGAATCAGGTCGTCTTCAATTTTTTCTCCACTATAAATACCGGTTAAAATCCCAATTAAGGTAATTCCGATTTGAACCGTAGATAAAAACTTTCCCGGATTTTTAGAAAGTTCCAATGCCTTTTTAGCAGAAGCATCACCGCGTTTGGATGCAGTTTCCAATCGCGATTTGCGCGAAGAAACCATGGCAATTTCCGACATGGCAAAAATTCCGTTCAACAAAATCAAAAGCAGTATAATTACTATTTCCATGGCAATTGTTTAATGTGAAATAGTTGGGTAAACGGAGAAGCAATGAAATATCGATGCATAGTGTAAATCCGAATGCGAAAGATATCGTTTGGTGCATATCGGTACTACAAAGATACAAAATTCCTGTTATCGGGATGGAAACAAATGAAAATACCGGTATTACTCCTTCATAAATTTGCCTATATAATCCCCGCTGTAAACCACGTACAGTCCGGGTTTTAAGGTACTAATATCAACAGTCGATCCCTTATCTACCGTGGTAGTTAAAATGGCTTCACCCACTATCGAATAAATGGTAATGGAAGTGTTTTTAATTCCTACAGTAATATGGTTATTGGCAGGATTCGGATAAATGGAAAGATGTTTGTGGTTTGTTGGTTTTTCGATTCCGGTATAGGACTGAATGATATTTCTAACCGCCTGCATTTTAAAATTTCTTTCCGGATTGGTATAATCATCCGTTAATCCCCAACATCCAAAACGACTGTAGGCCGAATATAGGGTAAAGTACATGGCCAACCCTCCGCCTAATTCTTCCCAACCTTGCAAATAATTTAATTCAATTATTTCTCTCATTTTAGAAGTACGATGCGACAGAATTTGATTTCCCAGGTTGCTTGTACCTCCACCTGACGGTACATGAGGACCTCCTTCATAGGAGACACAACCACCCGGTAAATTCCATGTATTGGCTTTGTTGATATGGTTTAAGCGATACGTGCTTCTAGTGGCAATAGTTATTTGGCTATCGATATCGTCTATCATGCCATCGTTTATATCCAATGGATTGGTTGAAGAGGATTTTGCTGAATTGAAATATAAGGCCGTACTGTTGGCGTAAATATAATTTTTAGGTTCTCCGATTTTATTCTTGATATAATTGAGGTGGTTATCGCTGCGACCATGAAAAGCTTGTTGTCCTGCCAATACCACACGAATGCGTTTGTTAATTTCATTGCTACCAAAAACATAAGCAAACCAATTGGATAGTTCTACCGAACGCCGCGCATAATTCTGGTCGAAATTTATTCCGTTGGCTACCGCTTGTGCTTGGTTGTATGGTCCATGGGTGTTTTGCGATTGACTCCATACTTCGTTGCTGTTTTCTACATAAATGGAAATGTTCGGATCCAAAGTGGATTGTAAATATTTTGCCAAGTTGTTTACATAATCCGAATCGCAGGAAATGGGAATATTAATCCAAATATTTTTCTTCAATTCATTTGCGAGGGTAACCATATACTCCCAGCACCAGGCATCGCGTTTCCCATTGAGAGCACCCATGGGTTTTTGGGAAGCATCTAACGGTGTTTTGCGGTTTTCCCATTTTGTTTTAGCAGGATAAGTGGGTTCAGCGTCCCATATATTTTGCAGGTTGTAGAAACGGTAACATGCAAAATCGGCGGCTTTACAAAGTTGGATATAAGCATCGGTAAATATTTTGTTGCTGTTAATCGGATAGCCCGGACGATTCACTTTTAATTTCGAAATTCCTTTATTGGCTACGCCACCGGCAATCCTACGCGTATTGGTAAAGGATAAAATGGCAAGTCCATGGTTGGCATTTGGAAATCCGCCAACCACCAGTTCAAAAAAGGTGGTATTGGAAGCCGAGTCGTAAGATTTATTTTCAATGGCAACGCTTGTGCCCGAAGCAACAATATTGGCGATGCCTACAAAACTACACGCATATCGTCCGCTGTAATCAACGCGGTAGGTTTCGGGATCATCGATAACGCTGTTCCATTCGGTAGCCGGACGACCATCCAAAACGGTTAAATCGAAATCGCTTGCCGGCCAACCCAGGCTATCGTATGCGGTTGCTTTGGTATACCGGTTGGTATGGTTAACGATATTTACAAAGGCGCCATTATCGTCGAGATTTACGCCAAGCTGAAAGGTTGGTTGAGCAATTAGGGTGAATTGCATCACCGAAAAAGTTACCATGATTTTAAATTTCATACCAGAAGATACTATTCCTTTATCAACTATCAAAAACCTATTTATTTGTTCCTCAAAAATTGTTTTAATAAAGAAATGTGTAATTTTAAAATCAGTTTTCTGTTTTATGTTGATTTTGGGGCTATGCGCCCCAAGCCCGCATTCACTTTTTTTCTTGATAAAAAAAGTAAACAAAAAAATCAAGGCTTCCTATTTTTATGCTGCATTTTACGAATCGCACCTCCCACGCAACCCAAGCCGCCCTTACACACTTGGCCAACGCAAGCTCGTGGGTTGCTTGCTTAACCAGGCGCAAAGTTGCTCTTCTTAAATGCTACGCATAAAAATAGAAGGCCACCAACTGCGGTTAACTTTTAGGTTAAATGAATATTCTTCCCTAGTCGCTAAGCATATCTTTTAGTTGTAAATGAAAATAAAAATGAAAACTTTTTGTAAAGACTTCGGGTTATTTTGAATTGGATATGCTATTCCAAAAAAAGCACTATCAAACAAAGATTGGAAAACCTTTTGGCTAAAAAATAGCTACTTTCCTCTCCGCCGGTCTAAAATACCACGATACCATCGTTAACACCAACAACAAGCTCGGACCAAAATATTCCATGGCGCCATCGCCAACCGCAAAATGAGAATAGATAGCACCGGTCATCGCAAAGAAAAAACCGGCATAAGCCCATTCTTTTAACAAGGGAAATTTCGGGACAAGAACAGCAACCACTCCGAGCAATTTCCAAATCCCTATCATCGTTAAAAAGTAAATCGGATATCCAAGATGCGTGCATATTTTATCAACTTCTTCCTGCATCTTCATCAGTTGCACGATAGCAGTAGATACCATTCCCAATGATAGCCAAATGGTGGCAACCCAATAAATAATGCGATGCGATTTTTTCATGGATGACTTGGTATAAGTTTAAAACCTGGATTTATTTACCTCAATATTATATTGTAAATATAAGAAATATGAAATAGGATTGAAATATATACAACACCAATAATCATTTCTAATAGTTATTGAGGAAAGTAGAGGACATACACCGAAATATAAACGAAGATTTTTAATTATCCGTGTGATGGGTTGGTGAATTCTTGCTTTGGTTGGGAAGATTTGAAATATATGTTCTTTTAAGAACAGCAAGATTATTCTTCACCCAATTGAAATTTTACTGGTAAAGTGCATTGAAATCTAACTGGTAGGCCATATATAATTCCCGGATTCCATCTTGGCATTGTTTCTATAAGTCTTATTACTTCTTTATCCAATGAAGGATGTATATTTTTTGTAATTTTATACGATTCTATTTCGCCATTCTCATTAACAACAAAGTCAATATATACGGTGCCAACAATTGCATCTAGAGTTGCTTCTCCCGGATACTTTATATTTTCACTTAAGAAATATGCCATATGATTTTCACTACCTTGGAATTTAGGCATAATACGATTGGAATCGTTCCACATATTGCTAAAACATGTACTTGGATTATTATCGGATAGGATTTCTATGAATTCGTTGTTATAGTTAACGGTGGTTTTAAAAATTCCATTTTCATCAAAAGTTTTCCAATCCCCAACTCTTCGTCCATCTTCATATTTACCAACCGAAATCGGTAAACCTTTTTTATTTACGTATTTACAATTTCCATGCAACAAACCATTTTTATAATTTTCGGTTGCATTCGTCAGCAATTCACCGGTATCTTCTTTTTCCGGCTCATAATAGGTGATTAAAATTCCGTTCCCATCTACCAAACTTCCCCCATAAATGGGTTTGCCTTTTGCATCAAAAGTAGCAAGGATGGTCATCGTTTTGCCTTCCTTATATTGAATTTGGTAGTGTACCTGACCGTTTTCAAAATAAAGTGTATACACACCATGTTTTTCAGTGCCCTTTAGTGGAATCAGTTCCTTTAGATTACCACCTTCATAAAAAGTTTTGCAAATTCCGATACTATCCCGCTCATAGCGCAGGCTGTAGGAAACTACTTTATTTTCGTAATATCCGGTTGCACTATCTATTTTTCCATTGGTATAAAATATTTCTGCAGAAAGTTTGTTGTTGTTATAATAAGTCCACAATCCTGTTTTCAGATTTCCTGAATACAATCCCGAAAAACTCAAATTGCCATCAAAATCATTGTATTTCCATAAACCAGTTTTTTCGTTGTTGCTATAATTTCCTTCGGTTAATTTGGTATCGTAATACAAATGGGTAAACAAGCCTTCTTTTATTTTCGGATTGGCCTTTTGAACCATAAAAATATCATGTGCTGTATTGTTGGCATAACTTTCAGTTATTTTTTTTACCGGTATTTTGGTTTGTTGACCCAGACTATCGGTTGCGATTGCAACTAACGACAGTACAAAACATAAGAGGTTTTTAGGCATATCAAAGGCTTTGTACAAGTATACTTAAATACACCTTATGAGCAAATTTAATTTTGTTGTCATTTATCAATTCTAAGATAGGCTAGCGATTTACCCAGCCCCAAAATCATAATAAAATAGATTATCTTACTTTGAAATGATACAATTCTTTTAAAAGTAAATTCTGCATGACAACTAATTATTCTGCACGAATTCTTTCAAGATTAGAATAACAACTTACTGCCTTATAAACCACTTCCTTTTCACCTCATCTCCATTATCCGATACCACCAAATAAGCTCCCGAAGCACAATCCGAAACATCAAGAATCGTTTCTTCCTGTTTTATTGTAAATGAATATACAATCTGCCCCAGCGCATTGTATATTTTGATTGAATTGCCCATTAGAGTTGATATACTTATAGAAGCAATGGCAGGATTGGGATAAATCTCCAATAAAAATTCATTGCTCAATTGCTTTGGTTCGTTCACTTGTTTATCACAAGCTTTTGCAATTTCCAATGCCGATAAATAACCTGTTCTTTTTACATCTTGCCTAAACATTAACCATTCCGGACATTGTCCGATGCCGGCTTCCAACATAAACGCTTTTCCGGTGTTTAAAGAGTCAGGTATATAGGTGCCGTACCCTGCAACTACGAACACATCCATGGTTCCATTGTGGTCGAAGTCGGCAGCCAACGGACCATGGTCGACCATTAAATAAGGCAAACCTGAAGGGAATGAAGACAATATATTGGTTTTCCAAATCAATCCCGAATAAGGTTCAACGGCTATCACATCGCCCATATAAAATCCTGCTACCAAATCCAAAGTATCATTGCCATTGATATCGGCAATTGCGCAACCACGAAACGATGAGAATTGCGTTGCATAGGACCATTCAATATTTCCTGTAGCGCCATCGAGTACCCAAATTCGCTCGTCGAATGTTATCCAGTCGTTATTGGTTACCACAATTTCTAAATCGCCATCTCCATTCAAATCCGCAATGGATATGGGCGACATGCAACTCTTCAAAATTACCCGCGACCATAGCACCGAACCATCTTGCACATTTAAAGCCCTTACTAATCCATTGTTCGATCCGATAACATATTCTAAATCTCCGTTGCCATCTATATCCGCAACCGCTCCTCCATGGTACGCATTGAAAGTCGAACTGTCCGACATACGATTTGTCCAGATGGTATCTTCGGTTACATAGTCATATGCCCACACATAAAGTCCGTTGATATTAAAATAATTTGCCAAGATGATATCGAGGCGTCCATCGGCATTCACATCCACCAATACCGGTTCGGTTTGAATGGTATTGCCTAAGGGATCAACCGCAATAATTTTATTGACGCTTCCATCTTCTCCATTCAGGATCTGTAATTCACCGGCGAAATTACAATAGAAGATTTCCGGAAAAGTATCGCTGTCAATATTGGCCACCGTTGGAGGCGAATCGCCACCACCGGATGCACGACTCCATTTCAATCGTCCGGTTGCTCCATTGATGCAGAAAATGATAGGGTTGCACGAACCATTGATAATTACATCGAGGGTATCGTCGTTATCGACATCACAAATTAATGGGGCTACATCTCCACATCCTCCAATATCGAAAATCCATTTTACCGAACCGTCTTTTGCATTTAAACAATGGGCACGACCATCATTGGTATAGGTGGTAAAAACAATTTCATAGAATCCGTCTTTGTCCATATCCGCTGCTGCCGACGAACCAAATGACGGCGCCCCGACATCGTAGCTCCAGCGTAGGGTTGGAAATTGGGCCTTGCATGTAAAGCAGCAGAAGCAAGTAAAGAGACTTGTTGTAGTAAAAATTAATAGAACAATTTTTGGGAACTTCATCTTCTCTTATGCAATGGTATACTTGCTTACCAATACAAGATTAAAACATTGTTACGGTAAATCATATGGATTTATTAGCAATAGCAGTTACTTCAACTTGTATGTCGTTTTGTTCTTATTACCAATACTTTTAAATAGATGTAATGCAATTCCTTTCTTCAGGTCTCTGCTTGCAGTAGCCGATGACAAGTCTTTAAATACATACATATAATCTTTGCGAGTAAAGGATTTTATTCCCAAAGAAATGAAATGTTCCAATCTATCGGTGTCTTTTAAAATCCGGTTATTGTAAATTAATAGTTCTGCTAATGATTGATCGATTACTTGCAACATGTATTCAATGAATAAAGTTGAATTTCCTGAAGCGTCGCTCTTTGCAAGCGATTTATAATAGTCCTTTTGTGTTTTACCAATCAAGGTTTCAAAGGGCAAGAATTCAAAAATCGGATATTCCGACTTCAGGATTAATGTTTGCCATAACCTGCCCATTCTTCCATTGCCGTCGAGAAACGGATGTATAAATTCTATTTCATAGTGAAAAACACAGCTTTTGATTAAGGTGAGTTCATCCGTATCTTTTAAATAGGTAAATAAGTCCTTTATTAAATAGGGAACATTTTTATACGGAGGAGCAACATGTTTTAATTTTGTGCCCTTAACTATACCAACTCCCTGAGTTCTATATTTTCCGGCACTTCCAATTAATCCTTTCATTAATGTTTGATGTGCTTTCAGGAAACTTTTTTCGGATACCATATTGTATGCGTCTAAATCCCCATAAACTTTAATGGCGTTAAGCACTTCTAATACATCTTTTTCCGGACCGACTACTCTTTTGTTTTCAATTAATGCGGTGATTTGTTCCTCTGTTAATGTATTTCCTTCTATTTGTAAGGAAGAATGAATGGTCTTAATTCTATTTTGTTTCCTAAGCTGTGGTGATTGTCTACCCAGGAAATTGGCATTTACTTCTCCTATTTTTTCGGAAATAGAACGTATTAATTTTAAAATAGTCGGCGTAATTTCGTAAGGCGGTTTCATTGATAGTATCATTTGATACTATCAAAAATAGTCTATTTTCTGTGGAGTACAACATCCTATCTCTATAATCGATTACTTGTTGCAACCGTAAGTGGTAGCTAATTCCAAACCGGTTGTTAGGCGAAACTATGATAAAAGGTATAAAAATAGGATGTTTCCTTAGGGATATTGCAGCAAGAAAATTATAACGCTTTATTTATTTTTTGAATTTATATTTTATACCAATCGAAGCGTTAAGCCCATAATTTTTAAGATATACCTGGTATAAGTAATTTTCGTTAGTTAAATGGGTAAAGCTATGTACAAAAGAAAACGAAGTGTAAATGAAGTATGATTCTTTAAAAGTATATCCGAAACCTAATTCGAGTTGTCCTGCCAAGTCAAATTTACTTACCTTATCAGTATTGTCATTGGAAGAGCCGTCCTCAAATACTGTCTTGGAATTTACTAGGTAGGAAGGAATCAAACCTACATTCCCAAATGCAGAATAATTTTTGCCGCGAGAAAAACCTATTTTGAGTGGGACTGATATATAATCATAATGAAAGTAGACCAACTCACGACCGGTGGAAACAGAACCAGTTGCACTAATATTATTTCCAAACAGAAAGTAATTGCCGAAACCTCTTTGGCTATACAATAGGTCGGCACTGAGCATAATTTTATTGGTAAAGGTATAATCCAATGTGATACCGGTACACAGTCCTGTTTTGGATACCTTATCATCAAAATATTGGGCAATTACATTGGTATAGTTAATCCCTGCTTTCAACCCGATATATAAATTTTGCGCATGCGTGGTATTGGTTAAGAAGAATAAAATAATAAAAAATTGGTTGTTGATTTTCATTTATAAAAAGGGACTAAACAGTTCAATTCTTATAAATCCCTCCCAATTGCTTACTCTCCATCACCCCATTCTCAAAAAATATCTTCATGCTTTCCCCATTCGGAAAGTAACGGATCCACTCTCCAACTCGCTTGTCATTGGTAATATTCCCTTTTAAAAACAAGAGCCCGTCTATATTCCAATAGGTCCATTCTCCATCTCCTTTGCCATTGGTACAATTTACCTTGTACTTTTGGTTTCCGTTTTCAAAAAAACCACTGATGGTTTTTAACATACTTTCCTTGTATTGTTCCATGGCTTCTATTTCACCATTCTTATAAAAGTATCGCCAAGTACCGTCTTTTCTGCCATGTATCGTAAACCCTTCCGATTCCTTTTCTCCGGTTTCAAACCAATATTGCCATCTGTCTTCGGCCAAATTATTCACATACTTCCCTGTCGATTTTCTTTTTCCGTTTCCATGCCAGTAGGTCCAAGTACCATGTTTCATCCCGCTTTTAAAAACCCCTTCCGATTCCAATTCCCCATTTTCATGCCAACTGTTCCAACGTCCATCTTTGTTATCATAATAATAATTTCCTTCCGACGATTTTCTTCCGTTTTCATAGTAATAGGTAAAATGTCCTTGTTTTACATAAAACTTTTTGTTCGTAAAAGAGCCGGTCATTTGAACCCGGTTACTCAAATAATAGTCCGTTACGGTCCATAATTTGGCGCTGTCCTGGTAGGCTTTGCGGTAATAGGATGCCTTGTCTTTATTTAAGGTTTCATCCCAATTGCTGTTGTAATATACCGTAATCGTATCCTGGGCAAATACAGGATGAAAGGAAAGGAATAAAAGCATGATAGTAAAAGAGAAGATGCGCATGGGTTATCTTATTTATTAAAATATATCACGATGGGTAAATTCTTGGCTATTTCATTTTTCTCCGCACAGATTTTTTCGTACACATCCACTTTAATGGAAGGGGATTTGGTGCGGTATCGATAGGTAACCCGAAACGAATTGCTGCTAACTTGTTCTATTTTTTCATCAAAATAAAAAGCATCGTTGTCGTTTTTGGAATATCTATCGTGCACCAGCAAGTCCTTAGGGAAACGAAAGAGTACAGAATAGTTCAGGTTTATTGGGTATTCCTGTGCGCAGTCGAATTTTCTTTCCATACAGGCTGTCGTATTGAAATCGGAATACAACATCGAAGGCTCGTATTTAAATATCCATAAACCGGCAGTTTCTTCTTTTCCGAGTTTATCGCCGTCCTGCCAAAAACCATCGACTTCAAAATTATAAATAGTAGAAAAAATATTGTTAGCCACATCATCCTGAAACTGAATATCCGCAGTTTTATTCACTACCGGATAAAATCGTTTTAAATCTTCGGTTACATATTTGGAAATTTCTTCTGCCGAATGTTGTTCCAGGTTTAAACGCCTTACATCCGCTTCGAGGCCGCTCCGAATGGATTTGGTAACAAGGGTTGCCGGATCGGTAAACGACTTCATCGTAAACTCGTCGGTTATGGTAGCAACGGATAAAGCGGTTTGCATGGGCATGGTCGACAAAGTATCATACGCAACTCCAATAACCAGCACTTTTCCGTAATCCAAAACAGACAAGGATTTAAAATCGCCTCCTTGTTGGGTAAAGGTTGGGTCGACCCAATAGGTGGTGTCCTCAAAATCAAAACGTACAATCACATGATCGAATACTTCATTGCTGGGATAAAATTTATCCACTTCCTGTTTCATATAGGTATTAACCAAAACAGGATAGGCTTTGTTAATACCTATTTTCTTTAACAACGAAATCAATAACAAGGATTTGTCTTTACAATCCCCGAAACGTTGTTTTACCACTTGTTCCGGAGGAAAAGGTTTGATGCTTCCGATACCCGACTCAATACCCATATACCGAATATCATCCTGCACGTAATTAATAATTTTATTGATTTTCTCCTGTATGGTTTCTTTGCCGGTAAATATTTCCTTAAAAACGGCTTGCAAGGATGGGTCATTTTTTAAACTAAAAACTTCTTGTGCCCATGTATTTACTTCTTTCCACGAATTAAAACTACTCAACGAAAAATATTTATACGGAATAACCCAACTTGGTAATTGGTTCTCCATGGTAACTGCTTTTATATTGGATAAACGCATGGCAAGTTCCCGGTAATTTCCAATAATGCCTGTATCAAGGGTCATGCTGCTGTCGCATCCTACACATTTGTAATGGTATGGTTTATCCTTGGCATACAAAACCCGGAAACTGTAAAAGTCAATCGGGTTGGTGGATTCGAGGGGTTGAAAAATGTATTTCTCATTTTTAAAAATCGGATTTTTACCAAGCAGGGTATAAGCAAAATCAATTAAATCGTCTTTGCGGATATCGTTCAGGTTACAATACACCGCAATGGAACCCATATAAATACCGTTTTGCAAGTTGTATTCGTTATTGAGTATTTTAAACTCCAATTCTTTGGTGCGGTCGATTTTTACCCCATTGCGCCAAATATACAAATGGTGAATTTTTAATTTTTGATAGGAGGTATCGTAGGTAACCGAAAGCTGGGATGCCTCGGTAATGCCGCTATACGAAACCACATTGATCACATTGCGGGTATACCAGGCATTGATATCTAAATTGACTTGGTAATCGGCTAGGGTAAGGTAGAAACCGGAGGTAACATCATACTTTTTTACCAAACTTTTATTGGGAATTTCTACGGATTTTATCCAAAGGGGATCTTTTTCAAATTGGTATTTTTGTGCGAAAACATTTACGGAGAATAAATATATACAGAGAAGCAAGACACTTAATTTCATGGACCGGGGATTTTTTAGATTTAAGGCAAGTATAAGATTAATTTTGGAATCATTGTAAAGGGGATTATTGCAATTATGCATGCGTCTTTCCGATTTATTTGGTATAAGTACAGGTGTAATAAAACTAATACAAACGATAACTATTCTTGCTTTGCCCTACCTGCAACATCCCCTGTCAAATTCAACAACACTTTTCTATAATTCGCATAAGGTTTAGTTCCCTTAACAATAGCCTCATGAATTGATGGCTCATTTTCCTTAATGAGGTTCATCAACATAGTTCTTTTCAATTCTGCATGGTCGCTGAGGTAGCGTGCAATCTTTAGAAAAAATATTTTGTGTTTATCTATGGTTTCTTCTGCCAAGCTCAAGGCTTCTTCCATCCAGCTGATACAAATTTTATTCATAGAGCCATCGTCATGCAGCTTATCGTTGGTCAATTGGTCTTGTTGCTGATAGGCTCCAACAATCCCAGACAATCCGCAAAGTCTGACAGCATCCGTTACCATATCTGTAGCTTTATTAAAGTCACTTTGCGAACCCATACTGATATTGCTTTCTCCGAATATGACTTTCTCAGCAGCATAACCTCCCAACAATACGGCCATGTATTTTAGGAGATTCGATTTGCATAAAATGGTATCATCGGTTTTAAAGGAGTTGAATCCCTCTGAACCAAAATCGGCTGTGACGGATAATACCTGATGGGGAACTTTGTAAAACAATACGGTTGATATAACTGCATGTCCGGCTTCATGCACAGCCACCAATGCCTGACGATCATCCTTTCTATTTACCCTGAGTTTATTCAGATCTCCGGAAATTGGCAATGAAAGCTCCAGTTCTTTTACCTTTCCATTCATGACATCAACCAGGATGCGGTTTTTCTTGGTATGCCATTGAATGTTCTTGCCCTTGCATTTCTCTTCCACGTATTGTTCCACCACTTTTCCAAGGTTCCCTGAAACGAGTAATTGAATGCTAGAAAACAAAGGCCTTGTGCCCTGCGCCGGATAAACCCCTTCGCGGTATAAGGTATGGATGAGGGTATCATCAAAGGTCATCTTTACTTTAAATAGGTCTTCGACTTTTTTGCTCAGTAATTCCAACTGACGCTCGATTATATTCCGATAGGCTGCCTTGTTTAATGAAGGATAAATGATATGATGATTCCCGAAACGGGCAATTTGTTCGTTTCTAAAACGTTTTTGAAGGCTCTTTTTTACCTCGGTTACCGTTGTGCGAAGCGATTGTCGGTAAAACAGATCCGCATCAATATCCGGATTCACATCATTGCTCATGTGATACACTTCATCCAAGTTACCCAAAACCATGATTAAACTTTTACGTGCATCAAATTGTTTCGGTTTATAGGAATCCATCAGTAATTCGGATAGAAATTGTAAAGTTTGTTCCCCATTTAAAGTCATCAATACATCGTTCAATTCGTTTAGCTTTTTGAAACGAGTTCGCGCTATTTCGAACAAATCATTCAAGCTATTGTCTGGTATAAAACGTGTATCTTGATGCGTATTATTTTTCTTGCTAGTTCTGTATCTGCCGGAACTGTAGTAATCTGATCTGGCATCAATTAGTTCTTCGTAAATATCTTTTCCTTCTACAACGATTCCGTTCTTCACTTCTACCGGATGTTCAAGAATAGTATTTAGTGCCATTAACAAATTAACAATTCGATTAACTGCATAACTAAATTGGTTAATACTGATGATTCCGCTGTCCATCAATTCCCAAACAATCCTTGTTTGTGGTTTTTCTATTTCTGATCCGTCTTCTGATTTTGTTCGCACATGTTGGATTTCATCGAAAGAAATGATTAAAGGCTCGTGATCAAGTTTCTCATATAAATCATGAAGCTTTTCCTTCATTTCGAATTCATTGCCACCTTGCTCTCCTAAATCAAAACGAAAGTGTTTGTTATTAAAATCAATTAATTCTGCAAACCGATTTACAAGCGATGTTTTACCGGTACCTGTCAAACCCCATAAACAAACTACCACAGGTTTGTCTTGTAATTCGGGAAAAAGGTACCACGATGAAGCTGTTTCAATCAGTTTATCAATTACGGAGTCAATACCGAAAAACTCTTTTTTAAGTTGAATCGCAGCCTGTTGAATTTTGTTTCGTTTTAATGAAAGTTCATTTGTGAATGGAGTAGTCGTCATATTATTCAAATTAGAATTCGAAGGTATGAGGGTGACTACGTCAGATCATGTCGTTATGAATTATTCTTGTTGATTTGTTTCCCAATTCTAGCGATTTCCTTTCGTAGGGAAAGGGGTTTAATAACCCTGATAAATTCCGATTGCATCAAAAGTTTCTGAATCAATTCAAAATTCGGAATTAGGCGGTAATTGAAAATCACTTTGTCTTGCTCTGTTCCTATTTCTGTTTGAGAATGATGCAATGGTAAACTTTTCAGGTATGCTGCCTGTGTTGGATCAACGGCAATCTGAACATCCTGTATGCTTTCATCATTGTCGTATACCAAGCCTACAATATCATTAAAATATTGCTTAGGCATCACAGCCGGATCTGGAACAAATCCATTTTTAGTCAACTTAACCATTTGTATGCGATCGAGACCAAAAGTTCGAAATGCTTTCCCATCTCCCAACCTTGCAAACAAATACCACCTGCTTTGATACTCCTTGAGTAAGTATGGTTGCAACTCATAGGTCTTTGCTTTATCGGCATTAAACTTACGATAAGTCATTTCAATCCACTTATGCGTTCGCATGGCCTTCAGTAAAGGATCCATCCATTCAATTCCCTTAAACCCGGTTTCATTATCCATGGCAATAAACTGCATGTTCTGCTGATTAGCTTGCATCCCCAATGTTTCACCGGTTTGCATCATTCCCAAATAGCGCAAAAAAGCATTTACATCAAGGGAATGTGATTCATCAATATAATAAAGATTTTTGGGCTTGTCGTAACAAATTTCAATCCCAAATTCTTCGCGGATATGCTGGAAATAACGTTGCAAAGTCCTTGCTGAAATGGTTATTCCTTCATCTTCCAGCTTGTCTTTTATTTCTTCAAACGAGGCATGGTAGGTGCTATTTACCATTTCGAGTATGATTTGGTAGGATTTGAAAGTGCTGCGTTGCGACATAATGTAAAGTTAGAAATATGAATTGAGAATTCAGAAGTTTATTAGATTTATTTGAAACTTATTATTTCCCAAACTCCCATTGAATCACGAGAAACTGTTCCGGTTTTATTCCAGCACGCATAGCGGCTTCAAGCCATCGGATCTGAGTGCTTTGGATCTTATCTTGCTTATGTCTTTTTGATTCTGCAAAAACAATATGACCATCTTTCCATGCCAGCACATCCCAACAACCCGAAAAGGTATTTCCGTTTTCAACAGCTATGGTTTTGAGCAAATCATTCACTTCGGGATGGGTGATAGGTACATGGGTCTGCTCCTTAAAAGGAAAGTCTCGCCATTCTTTCAAGAGCATCGGTCCCAGAGTTGGACGCGCATAGGTTTCCAGCCATCGGGACTCCCAACCTGCAAGTTCAAATTCATTCGCAATGGCTACTTCTGCGAAGCCGGGTTTCCCCTGAATACTTACTACAGGTTTACCTCCAAAAGTGTTGGCCAATGGGTTTCCTTCCCATGGCTTGAGTTGATAATAACACCCAGGTATCTGCACCTCCCCGGCTGAAGTGATAAATGTTTCCCAATGAGTTATTGGGAATGGTCCGGTATGTATCATGAAAAGAAGTTAGCTATATTTTACATTCAAACAATGTCCGCCACCTTTTGTCGTATCCTATTTCAAAACTTTGCTCCTCAATATTACTGCTATGCTCAACCCCGATCTGCTAAACAACAAAGAACTAAGCGCCCTACTCCTGCGTTCTATGAAAGAGTGTGAACTATTTGCCGATGAAAACGAAATCCCAGTTGAGATTTACAAGGATATATTTGTACCCATTTATACGATTCTGGGTTTGTACCTAAAGGAACAAGTTATGTTGGCAAGAACGCCTTACATGCCTCAACTCGATTTTATTTCCTGGGACGAACTAGTTGAACTTCGATACAACAAGTATCGGCATGTGCAAGCCCAAAGTTATGAGCAGGCGGCCAAGTTGCGTGACCGAGAGTTGAAGCTTATTACAACGCTCAATTGGATTGAACCCTTTAACCGTTTTCTTGAGCTGTTTCATATGATACCAGGTGCAGAAAATACATACCTAATGTTGCAAACTGTTTTAAACAAATTTGAGCAACTCTATACCGTAAAAATTGAAGGTAAGCTGCGTGAATTGCTGCTTTTGTGTTCCGACAAACTCCTTCTTGAACTTTACAACCACCATGGAGCACTCGATCGATCGGTTTATAACTGGCAATTGGCGAAATGGGAGAATCGGAAAGTTATTTTAATTGGAAACCTGAAGATTATGTAAAATCTGTTTTGATATGAAATACTCCAATTAAGTCAATGTGTTATCTATCTTAGTTCTTAATGAGTAAGCTTTAAACTCATATTTTAGTCTACCTTTTACAATAGCAGGATGTATTTGAATTTTGTTTGCAAATTCGATTGCGAATGAGTCAAGCATTCTTTGTTCGTTATTCATAAAAGTTTCCCAATCCTCCTTGCTTATCAATTTGTCGGAAGCAAATTCATTCGCTTCTTTTTCCTCTTTTTCTTTCTTGTGTTCTGTACTCTCCAGGTCGTCAATAAAGGTTGCATTGGGCTGATTTATTAGGTGGCGGAATACATGCCCAAGTTCATGAAATAATGTGAACGCAAAATTATCCAATCTCTCATATCTCAGACTCATTCCAATCAATGGGTTTTTGTTTTCGCTCCAAAATACAACTCCGTCAACCGGGCATTTGCTTGCATTTTTCTGGTATATAAGTTTAATACCTGCATCAGCAAGTGTTGATTTAACCTTCTCCTTTACTTTAATATTTTTTACTAGTATCTTTTTTAATGCAACAATAAGTTCTTGCTCCTTGTTTACTTTGAATTTAGAAACCTGTTGTTTACTTCCCATATAAGAGATGAGTTTTGTCCAACCAACAATATTAATCCGATCAACTGTTTTAGAATCCGTCTTTCTGTATCTGGTATAAGTTTGAGAGGCATACATTGAAGCCAAATCATCAATCTTATTAATTCCATATATTTCTTTTACTTTACTAACGTCTTCAACCGGATTTCCGGAAATAAATTTCTGCTTCTTTAAAAAATCATAAGCAATTTGTTCTTTCATTAGCGACCACTCCTCTATAGATTGGATTCTGGCTTGAACCTTTTCATTGATTCTTGCCAGATCCAATTCAAAGTTAGACTGAGCTGTCATCCAGTAATCGGCATCAATTCCAAGTGCTTTTTCTAAAAGCAATGCCAATTCCGCATTGATTCCTCTCTTGCCATTGAGAATTTCATTAAGCTGACTCGTATTCATACCAATTAAGCCGGCAAATTCTACCTGATTCATGCTTCTTGCCAATAACTCATCCGCAATTATTTCTCCGGGATGAGTTGCGTGGGCAGGTACTAAATCTTTCATCGTGGTGTTCATTAGATTGGTTGTTAAATGTGATTATCTATTCATAATGTTTACTAATTTCTTCCAGTGCCAATAATTTTATTTCAAATGGAGGATCCGACTCAGAAATCTCTTCAAAAATCAGCCGATATTGATCATTGATGTATACAGCGCTTTTCCCTTTTAGGTTGCCGCTTTTCTTTTCATAATGCAAACTCTTGATCTGATAGAGCTGTTCAATCTTAGAGACGGACTTGAGCTTGTTTACTGTCTTAACATATTGTGCCACAAGCGTCGGATTGGACCTAAAACGTTTGTCCTTAGCAATGCCTTCATATAATTCCTTTAAGTATACCTCCTTGAATTCAATTTCCATTTGATAGGCTAATCTGTAGGCAAAGGTAAATAAAAATTATTTATTCACAAGTTTGTGAATTAAAATATATTCATTATATATTTGTAGTGGTAAAATGAGGGGAAGCCAGAATAGACTCCCCCTCTAATATCTGAGAGCAAACGCTAACAAATATTGATTAGCATCACAAATGTAGCAATTGTAATCAGGTATCAAAATTCTATTCTTGGCTCATTTCAGGCAGCTCAGTTTAAAATAACCTGTAAGTAAAACAAATTACAATTATGGCAACAAATCTACCAAAAGGAGATGGGCATCGTAATGGAGCGGTAAAAGAACGTTCGCAGTTTGAACACCCTAACGGGCATCACTACAAACGCGATACCGAAACCGGTCGTATTATCGATGTAAAGTCCGACGAAAAACCTTTTAAAGGTGTTCGTAAGGAGAAATAGATTCGTCTATTTCTAAACAACCTGCACCTTCCGGGTAACAGTGAGGGAAGTATTAAAAATTAATTATTCATGAATGAATAGATTATACAAAATGAGTACAATTCCAAAAGCGACCGTATGTGGTAAAAACACATGCATTACGGTGCAGGGGAAAACTGCTGAAGCAATTAATTTTATTGTCTTGCTAACAATAGTAACCCTTGCAGCTTCACTAATTGTGAAAGCGCTAAAATGAAAAAAGCCCGGGTCAACCGGGCTTTTAATTGTTACTGACCTTTCAAGTAATTATAGTAGAAGAGAGTTAGATTTGGAAGTTGCAACCTTTCTCCTTATTCTAAAACATTTCAAATTAAAAGTTTATCCAAAATTCATCAAAAAGATTATTTCCTGTCACAGCAGATTTGCCAATAATTCGTTGCAACTCATCTAGACTAGTAAATTTAAAGTTATTCGATTGGCAATCTATAATATCACTGGCTGAGATTTCACCTTCTGAAATAAGAATGTTATAGAATGTGTATGGTGTGTTCTCATAGTGTTTTTGAATTATGCTATAATATTTTTTCAATTGGTCTTTCCCTAGAGATGTATACCACTTGTTTTCAATATTAATCGCCACTTCTTTCTGCACACCGCCAATAGAAATACTTAGCTCAATGTTTAAGTCAATCCTATTCCATTGCCGATATAAATTAATAGTTAATATCTCAAAATCATCTGGCATGCAGGCTTTTAATTCATAACCTAGTTCACTGCTTTCTCCTTAAATTAATGCATGCACAAGTTTCCTGGCAAAAAAATTAACAGTAGGATTAGCGGCTTGATACTTTTTCTCGGCACACCTAATTGTCCAACCCAGAAAGAAGTCCATTAATGTTTCATAACCCGAATCTACCTTTGTATTTTCTTCATCAAAATCCCTAAAGAATGATGGAAGTTGTGGGTTCATTTCTTTCTTGTTCGAATTCATATTATTAAATAGTTGAAATATATTTACGATGGAAAATTTCGACTTAAAAAATTTGCCTTCAAGACCTTTAGAAACTCACTAGCAGCAGCGATAATAAAGACCGCATCTCCTTGTAAAAGACTATTATAAGGTAAATTCTTAACCAAACCAGAATCCTTATACCAATCAAAAAATGCTTGACTCTGTATAACTTGTCTTGCCTTTTCAATTCCTTGACCAAGAGTTGTTAACTCGTCTTCTATCTCTTTTAACCGTTGCTCTAGCAACCATTTTTTCTTTTCCATTTTTCCATATGATCCCACAGATAAGTGCACTACTTTATCAGGAGAAATATTAATAAGGCCTTTATAGCCGTCTCGACTAATCTGTAATATTCCATCAGGCTTTATGAATACTACTCTACCATCCTGAGAAGTAGAATTGTCGAATAGAATGGTGACTCTGGATCCTCTTTCTATTTTTTCTTCCTTATCACCATCTTCTATTTTTCGTAATGTGTCCGATAGCATCTCAAATGCTTCATGGGTTACTTTGTGTTCTTCTCGCAACTGTTCAATTAATAACATGCTGGTTAACTTATTAGAATTTATTTCCTACTTGTTTTTTACTTCATTGTGATATCTATAAACACCATCATGGTCAACCCACGTGTTGTTAATGAACTTTTCAATATCTCTCATTATCTCTATAATTTCTGCTGAATCTCCTTGCCACTTTTTGTATAACTTAAATGAATTAAGCAAGTGTTTCCCCTCTTCTGCAGTAGAACTAAACTTACTTATCAGCTTGAATAATTCGGCGAATCGCAATTTCGCAATCTGTAGTGCCTGATACTTGTTCGGATCATGGACAGGTTGTTCATTAACTTCCTTCTCCACATCGAAAACAGGAAGTCCTTTCTCCTTCCGAAATTGATAAAACACCATTTCACCGAAGGGTGTGGGAACATACGTACGTTCACCTTTAACTATCAAATTCCAATCGCGCAAATGGTTAAGGGCAAAGCGAATATTTGTTAAACATCTTGTAACCCCGGTAGCCGTAATAACAATATCTTGCCATGTCAATTCCTCAATATGCAGGTTTATAAATTCCTTGATGAGTTCAACCAATTCAATATCCCTATCTTGATTGACACACAAGAAATCTAAGAAGCATAAGCAATAATCGTCCTGCTTTATTGCCCCAACAGAATGTTGGAAGCTATTCTTTATGTGCTTAGACACGAATTGTGGATTCAATGTCAAGTTGAGTTTATGTTCCTTCAACTTGCTAATTATGTGCGATTGTAGTTCAAAGACATCCGCATTGAGTGCCATCTTGTCCTTCATTCGGTCCACATGCACGGTTTCACCTTTGCTCTCCAGCAAGAACTCATCAAAGAGAGTCTTTATCATTTCAAGTTTTGATGTCATTGGTTTTCATTTTAATTGAACAAAATCACCCGGCAAGTACTTAAACAAATGGCTATACCTTCCTTTATACGCCATCATCTGTTCAAAACGCAAAAAGAAAGGTTCAAACTGTTTATCTTCTATATTCAACTCTTTCTTTATAGCATAGGCCAAACACAGAATTTGAAAATCTTTAATACTTCCTGATACTGTTGAAAGATATGGTATGAGCTTTCTGCCAGCCGCTTGCCAAACTACCTGAAATCCTAATGGATCACGGGAACTTTTTATCGAATAGTTAGGGTCTTGTTCTGTTATGAAATACATATAGAGTAAACAGGGTTAAAAATTCTTAAATGTTAATAATTAGTGTATGCTCTTGAATTAAATTATACAATTGCCAGAACCCTTCCCAAGTCTGTTTATCAAGAGTCCCTTTAATATTGTTAACGGAAATGCTTGACTTCACAAACAAGTCTGGAATTTTAACTGCCAATTTTGTTTTCGCAAAGTCATCTTTAATAAAAACTTCCGGTAACACATAAAAATTGCCATTTGCCCTGTCATTTGCCATTAATGTATTGTCTATGATCTTTAGTGGGTTATTAAGTAATTCATCAATAGTATCGATATCAGTTGAAGGAGTGCCGAATTGTTGTTGATGCAATGCCAGCATTAGTCCAATTTTTCTTTTTTGGGCTTTCGCTTCAAGTGGATTTGATAATAGCCACAACAATCTTTCAAAGGAGTTTTTACACGTAAACAATGAATCATTAAGGTATGTGTTGCCCAGTATTTGACGGAAAGCATCAACAGAACTTCTGTATTTTACTTTATCAATAAATAAGCTATCTCTTTTAAATTCTTTAGATTGATTGTCATTCTCTCTTTCAACTGCATCAAATTTTTCAATATCCGACCATGTTAGTGACCAACTAATAATTGAATTTGATTCCACAATTGCCACACGTTTTTTCAAATCGTCAAAGAACCTGCAATTCTCTTCTGTTGCATGGAATGTATAACCATCCAAGTAGATTGCAATCCCTTTTACTGATGATAAAACGCCATCATCTTCGATTGCTATTCCGTCTTTTTCAATACTGCTTAGTGAGATATAAAAATCAGAACGGGTGTTGTATTTAACACCGTTTGTTGGCCCTAATTCATATTGAGGTCTGATAATATAATAGAAAGAATAATCACCTGAAGTAATCTTAAATTTATAATTAACAATACCATTTTCTATAAAATCTTCAAACTTAATATCCTGCGGATTGTGATTTTGGAGATGATTCCTTAAACTTCTAATAAATCTATCTTCCAGTTCGCTTTCCTCTATTTGACCGTCACTGGTTAAAGCCCCCAAGCCAGTTGTATATTTTTCCCATGCATCTGATTTGTCAACTATTTTCTTAAATAAAATTTCAGCTTTACCCCTGCTCAGTTCATCTTGTATAAATTGATTGGAGTAGGTGTATATACAGCGATAGCAGCCATCCTTGCCTTTAGCTTTACAAGTACAATCTCTTATGGCTTCATATGCTTTTGATATTACAGATGTAAAATCAGTAGGAGTAAATAGTTTTTCTAAATAGCCGGTACCACCCGGAATATTGTCGTATAACACAAGGTATTTATCGAAGCGGCTGTTCTTTGCATTGTATTCTGAATAATTAATGATGCTTAAATGTTGGGGATTTCCTTTGTAATATTTTTTTAAACCCAACTCCAAGCCTGCTTTGAACATATTTATAGTTGCCTCGCTTTCAAATTCCTGCACTGGAAGCAATACTTTTAATGCTTCTGTTTTAATTTCCCTGAACAAGAATACTTCCTCAAAAACATCATCCTTAACACCTGTATACTCTCTGTCTTTGTGCTTACAATAGCCATAATGAAATTTGTAATCACGTTGATTGAACTTAGAAGAACTTTTACCACATTGCTTGCAAGTAACAAAGCCATGATGTGGGACATCTTCATGCTGATTAATTATAACTTTATTGGCATTAACGGCAGATGAAAGACCAAGATTTAATTCAATTATATCAACGTTTTTTACATACTCAATTCCAAAGGGAATTTCTTTCATACCCCATGCACCTTGAAAGGATTTGCTATCGAATTTAAGGTGTTTTGAAACTCTGTAAATATTGGAATCTCTATCATCTGAACTATCATCCAATGAAGATTTGTCACGGAAGTTCATTGATTTAACTCCACTTAATTTAAGAAAAACATGTTGGTTTTTATCTGATGCCCAAGAAGCATCACCACATTTAGGGCAATGGGCTTCTATTCGTGTTACTTTATCAGCGATATGGTCGCAGTTAGAACAAAAACGTTTTACAAGCAAAGTACCAACGTCCTTCCAATCATAAGTATTAAAACCAGAGATAGCAAATTTAAAGCCCTGTGAATAGAAGTAATTATCAGGAGCAAACTCTCGTAAAGCTGACTTTGAAGACCTTACAATTTCAAATTGTTTATCTGTTGGAATATTTTCACTTGCCTTTGCTTTGTTCGATTTTACCCAAGCATTTAAAGTAACACCCGTTTCTGGGAAAGCATAATTAGGCAATAAGCCTACATTGGTTAAGTGCTCTAGAATTGAACGTTTATCCAATAATCTTTTTAAACCCCACAATGCTTTTTTCTCAGCTTCCAAGTTTTTCCTTTCTTCATCATTCGGCAGTAACATAATAGCCTCATCAATTTCCTTAATCGTTTGAGTAATGTATCTATACTCTTCCTTGAGCTTTGTAAATACGGACTTCAATCTGAGGTAAAATCCTTCCTCTAATAAAAACGATTTAAGAGAATCCAATACTTTACTTTCTTCTTTTAAATCATCTTTATAAAAATCAATAAATTGATCTAAGAGATGCTTTTCATTTGCTTTGATAAAAGAAATAATTCTATTGGCTAAAAATTCAGGAGCTGATAAATCTGCTCTTGACAATTGAAGTGAAATCAACCTGCCCGGAATACTATTTTTCTTGGGATCAGCAGATGACCAATTGTCTAAGCAATAAGCAAGAAAGTGGCGGTACAAAATATCTTTTGCTTCGAGGTAGCAACCCGGTGTTGCTATTTCTCCTTCCATCATATCTTTTGGCTCGCCATAATAAAACAAATCGTGTGCCTTGCTTTGAGCAAAATTGGTAATGAGTGCTGAACCTGATGTACGACCTGCACGACCAACCCTTTGCAGGAAATTAGAAGTTAAGGGGGGAACAGAATTATTGATGGCTGTATTCAACGTACCAATGTCAATACCCATTTCTAAGGTAGATGTGGCAACGATGGTGTTTAAAGAATTGTACTTCGGTCTTTCTTTGAAATCAATTTCTTTGTTTTCTCTATCCTTCCTTTCTAAAATACTAGTATGTTCAGATGCATAAATACGAGGGGACAGATTACGGTTATAAACCAACTGATAATAATTGGGTTTACTTTTCTGGATTTGACTGTAAGTACCTGTGCAGGTATAATCCAAGCATTTTGTATGTATTGAAATAGTATCAGAAGCTGCAACAAATAATTTTGAACCGCAGGTATCACAAACATGATTGGCTACTTTATTTTCAATCATTATTATGGTTGGCTCAATGGCATAATTTTCAATTTCTTCATCACCAAGCTTATTCATTAAACCGATGGTAGTAAATGTATCTATCAATTTTTTATAGAAATCATTTACAAGTTCATGGTAACCTGAAGCTAATGGAAACGACTTGAGGTAATAACTCCTGTACCAATTGTTCGTGTTGGTATAAGTAGAATCTAAAAGACCTTGGCCATGAGCTTTGGTGGTAAGCAATCTTGGAAACCTTGCTCTTGGATGAAACATTTTATTTAAAAAATGTCTGTTATCTCTCATCCAATTCAAATCCCAAAGTTTCAAGGATGCATTTCTGAACTTACTTAAATATTCATGGTCAATACCACCTCTTGTTCTTACTCTGTGTAAAATACCATTTACAAAAGGCAGTAAATCTTTTTCCTCAATCATGGCAAGGTTGTTCTGATTCAGCCACTCCTGCAAAGCAGGAAATATTGCCCTGATTTTTTCTTCATCAAATTTCATAGCTGATGCACCCGATTTTTCCAGCGTTCTACCTATCATGGCATTGTAACCAAACTCAGACAACACTTCCCAATGCATACGGGTGTCAAATTCTGTTTTGAAAGTCGGAATAAATTTCTTTGCAGCATCACGGTAATCAATATCAATATCTGCCTTGCCATGATAGTCTGCCGGGAAAAACCGATAATAAAACGCTTCTTCTTGATTCAGCCCGGTTGAATCAGAATGATTCTTCCAATATTCTGTAAATTGATTTTGCAAATCTGAAATACGAACAGGCCCCTGATTTTGATTAATTATTTTTTGCAATGATGCCCTGAATGTAAAACGATAGTTTCTTGCTTCTACAAAACCAGCCTGATGTGCAGCATCCTGCACACTATTGGTGAAGGCTAATATTTTACGAAATTTTTCCGGTCTTGGGTCAAGGTCGGATGCCAATACCTGGCTAACTGTTATGGAGGATAAAGTTGCAACCCTTGTACCAATAATACCCATTGCATTTTCGGTATTGCATTCCGGACAAATATGCCTTGCCTTCGTTTCCCTTAACTTCCTTACTGCATGTATTCTAATGGTATGTTCGCTTTCTCTTTCATGCAAGCTCATGTCAGCTACATGCATCCAGTCGTTTATTTGGTTGTTGGGTTCATACTCTTCAATATGCTTGTGGTTAGGTGTATTAATGAAATAAATATTCTTATGGTTACTAAAAAAGTACTCATATACCTGATTGGGATCGTGAAAGAAATGGTTCTTATTATCGTCTTTTACGCCTAACCAGCCACTTGCACCGCACTCTCTACAGTAATAAGATGGTAAGGCTTTAGGGTCATATTTAACACCAACTTTGTCTTTCCAAGTGAATTTTGGCTGCACATTTATTTCTCTTAAAACACCACTCAGTTCTCTTATCCAAATTTGAATTTGTAAATAAAGGAATGGGAATTTTTTGGCATCTCCAATTTTAGCTTCACTTATTAAAGCCAATAAAGAATTGATTACTTCTTCTCTAGGATTTAATTCATTATCGGCATCCCACTCTGCTAATCTTTTGAAATCAGGATTTACATCTGCCAACTTTTTGAGCAATACATCCAGTTTTACAATATAGCTGCTTGTTAATGAAATTAAATCTTTCATCAACTTCAACTTCTTTAGTTCTTCGCCTAACAGAACTTCATCTATACTATCTGGCATTTGCCATAAGCGTTTCTGCCGGGCTATATAGTTTGCGTATGTTTCATTTTCTTTTAAACGACTTTCCAGTAATCCAATCTGACGTGGAATGTATTTTTCCAAACTATCATCGGGCAAATCAAAAAAATCATTTACTAATACCCTGTTTTCTGTAATGATAGCTTCCTTGTCAAAAGCTTCTCCAAATACTTTTTCGGCATATTCAGTCAATAGTTGAATAGAATCTTCACCTGAACCAATAGTAGCAGAAGTACCTACTGCACAAACCTGCCCTTTAGCAATGCCTAATTTTAATTTTAATCTGCGGATTAGATTTGCTACATCTGTGCCCTGAGCACCATCATAGGTATGCAATTCATCCAATACTAAGAATTGCAGTAAAGAAGGATCTTCTAAATTATAGTTCCAAAGGTTGTGATAGTTGTTACGCAATAAGGCATAGTCCAACATCTTGAAGTTGGTCAATAATATATCGGGTGGGTTTTCAATAATGGTATCCCTGTTTTCGATGATGTGGTTTTCACCCATTTCTTTGGGGAACTTCTTCTTGTCTTTACCTTCACCAATAAATAAGCCTGCTGTTATTTTCCCCTTTAATCTGTCATCACCCCAAATGGTTTCTGCCAAACGCTTTGCTTGGTCAGTAGCCAAGGCATTCATGGGATATAGAATAATTACCTTAATGCCTTTTCTATCGATATTTTTATAACAGTGGTCTAATATAGGGTACAAAAAACATTCTGTTTTACCAGATGATGTGCCAGTTGTAACTAATGTAGATTGGGGCTTATGATTATTCTGTGTAGTTAGTCGTTTAAATGCCTTAAATTGATGATCGTAGGGTGGAAATCCTGGTGCAATTTGCAAAGGAATGTGTTCATCCTCGCTTGCTTTTACGAATGGCAATTTCAATGAAACATAAGGTCCTTTAAAAATACCATCTTCCGCATCGGTTACAAACTTGTAAAATGCCTCATGTACGACCTTATCTTTAAAGCTAAAAGTGGCTTTAAGATATTCCAATATGGAATGTTGTACTTCGTATGCTTGTTGGAGTGGTAACATCGTTTATAAATATTTTTTAATTACTAATTAAAACTTCTTTTCAATTTGAAAATAAACTTCATAATCAAGTGGTCGAATAGAACCACTATTTCTCAAAACATTAAATTCAGCTACTCTTACTTCGTCCAGGAAAAAATCTTTGACAAAATATATGTCTTTGCCACTCACCAGAGCTAAATGGTAGTTTTCCTTTCTTTCTATACCCACATTAACTTCATTTGCACTTATTATAAAACTATCATCCGAAATTGATTTAACTTCAAGATATTTCCATTCTTGATCGGTTTTATTAGCTCGGTATTTAATATCGTAGCCTTTAGAATCATCAAGAGTTACTTTATTGTCATCAGAATTTCCGGAAATCCAGAATACTTCTCCTTCAGGATACAATGCTATTAACTTATCTCTGACTAATTTTTCAGATCTTTTCCCTGCTTTCTTTTTTAGTTTGTCTCCTTTTTCAGAATGAGTTCCTCCTTTTTTACGACCATTTGGATTACCGGTCTTAACAGGGGGTAACGTGCCTTTAAGTAGCGATGTGGTAATTACATTAACAGAGTCCATATCTCCTGCACCATCTGCTGAACTATCATCCTGCTTCTCTTCTTTTTCCTCCAGTTTCGAAAATTCCATTTTTAGCAATTCCTCATGCTCCGAAAAAAACAATAAGCTTTGAATTTCTTCTGGCAATTCCACAGCGATTAGTCTACTCTCTTCAAGTAATTTCTGATACTTATTTTCTATTACTACCTCTTTGAGTTCCGCTTTATCTATCTTAATATTGAAATCTACTGATAACTGGGCAATTAAGCATTCAGTATAATTAACCTGAATGTCTAACGAGTAATCATTGGCAAGAGCTAAAACAATAGCATTTATTTTCTGGTGATAGATTTTTCTTTTTGTTTCAAATTCTCTTTGTTCGGTCTCGGTTTTATCAGAATAAAATAGCCACAAAGCTTTATTCAAAAGAGGTTCAACAGTATTGGATACATCAAGAAATTTTAATTTATGCCAAGCCTTCAATCCTTGAAAATTCGGATAAACATTTTTTATTTCGGTTAATGACACATATTGGAATGAAGCAATCTCCTTTAGGAAATCAAATGATCGTTGATTATCAAAATCGTCAAAATTTACGGAGTTATAATAATCCGGTAGTGTGTAATTAAATTTAGCAAGCAAAAGTGATTGTAGCTCCTCTGTAGTTGTAATTGCTTCTGTGAAATCAACTCCTTTGTTTTGGGCTATTGCTTTCCAAAATTCCATTTCAGTTATAGCTACCCCAAGCAGTCTGCAAGCTTCCTCGTATTTTTCAGAAAGCAGTTTAGTCGCAATTAAGTAGTGCGTGTCTTTTAAGTGTTCTTTATCTTTAAAGATTGCTCGGAAATCATCTTTGTTTTCATTTACTTCAAATAGTACGCACAAAATCTCGGCAAAAGCTTCACAAAAAGCTGGGGTTTCCTTTAATTGCTCCAACGATAGGCTGGGCTCTGCGCATATGAAATGCACTTGCTGATCATTGCTAATAAATTCATTGGGAAGAAGAAGTTTAGATGCCCCGCCATTAACGGTGTATTCCAAATTTGAAACCAACTTTATCGAGATGTTTTTTAATAAAGTAGCAAATCTTTTCTCCAGGTTTCCTTTAGTAATTGAATTTAACCGATAGGTAAGTATAAATGGTTTGATTTTAGATAGCCACTTATTAAAATGAGTCGCAGCTTGATGATAACTCACTCCACTGTTTATTTGAATGGAGATGTCCTTAAAGGTTTTTACTCCAAAATATTCTGCAACTTGCTTTTCTCCGCTTCGTTTTGGGAAATCAAAAATCCAGAAGTCCTCGATTATTTTTGATGGTAAAGTAGTATTGTCGCTGTAATAGACCTCACTTGTTGGTTTGTATTTCTTTATACCATTATTACTTGCAAGAGTTGTACTTTGTTTGGTATAAGTATCAAAACATTTTGTGGTTGTATTTTTAAAATAATTGAATGCCAATTGGTATATCTTTCTTGCTTTTGAATGATCTAATTGTTCAATATTCAATAAAGAGTATACTTTTTCAATGGCTAAATCATTAAAAGACATTTTTGCTCCTAATTTTTTCAGAACATCTAAAACGGTTGTTTCTATGTCTAAATCAATAAAAAGCTGATGCTTAGGGTTAATAGATTTCAATCCTAAATATTCTGCAAATTCAAAATCCACAAACAAATCATCTGCTATTTTAGCTTTAGCTAACTGGTAAAGAAAGTAAGAAGGTTTTGACGAAACAATCCTAGTGTTGTTCCCATACGAATATTCAAAATGGTCACCATTATTTTCATTATCCAATTTTATATGGAGGCTACTGTCTTTGATTATCCATCCAATGAGCTTTTCAATTGAAAATGCTTTTGACAATACGATTTTGTCAAAATTTTCGACAGATGTAGCTAAGTAAAATTTATGAGGTTCATAATCCGGCCATCCAATGTTATCGAAGACAAAAGGGGTATAACCATCATTTTCCCTTAGGCTGAAATTTTTTACTTCGCTTTTAAACTTTGTGTATTTATTAACCCCCAACCAAATAAAAAAATCTTCAAGAAAGGCTGTATCTGAATTTTCTGGGATTAACTGCCAGAACTCATTGCCAAGCAGATATACGCTGTTGTCATAAATACCTTCAAATAAAAGCTCTGTCACTGTTCCTGAGGAGAATTCTTTCCCTAAAAACAAATCAGCACTTGGCACCACCTCTCTGTTACGATTCAATAGGTTAATTGATTCCGATAAAGTTCCCTTTCTATCGGGGTTCTTCTTAAAGATGTTGAATAAACAACCAATATATATTTTGAATTCAGCGTTGATATCAACTCCCTGTTCTTTTATTTTGTTGTTGAACGCTCTTGTAACATTCCTGACCACATCGGTAATATCATTTGAACCAAGATTCACAATGGAACCAATTAGTCTTTTAAGTGGTCTGGACAAATGCTCATTCCCTATCCTCAACTTTTCAATTTCTAAATCAAATTTTTCAATTAATTTATTGTAGAGGGTATCATCTATGAAAGCAATGTTCACATAGCCTGGAATTTGATATTCATCAATCGATCCCTTTTTATATGTAAAAACCTCAACATCGGTTCTTGCCACATTTTTGTTATGGTCCAAAAGCAATGGGAATAGATGCCCTATGATTTCCTTAAATTGTTCTGTGAGTAATAAACCAATAAGGGCTACGCGTTCTCTAATTGAATCAAGTTTTAGAGAAGCATTTCCGATACCCTGTTGTAATTCCTCTAAAGAAAATTTTGCAACTAAATCTTTTGGTGTTATTTGAATATCGCCTGGAATAGGTAACAATAAATCTGGGAAATACTCCGCAGCGTTGTTTCTGATAGCCCATTCAGAAAAATCATTGCCATAATATTTTACCTCCGATAATTTCTTGTATTGACCACCAACAGTAGGACATAAATCTAACTTTGGTTTCAATGTTTCAATATCACTAAAAAAGGGAATCAGTAATTTATTTTCACTCTTCCCGACTGGAGTTAGGAACCTATAAGATTTCCAATCTGAACCATTTTTACTTAGAAGTTCTGAGGTAGCCAATGTGGTTAACGAAACCGCAATTTGCTTCAATATAAATTCGTTATCCTCTGTTTTATTTAGATAATTTCTGGAGGGGTCTAAATCAAACGTAGCATGTATCAAGCAAGGCAAATAGATAGCTACCTGAGTGGGAAAATATGTTGCAAACCTGGACTCTTTATCCTGCAAATCATTTTGCCAGGCAATTTTAAATCGATAATGCTTATCTGCGTTATGTGGCAAATTCAGCTCTCCGGAATCGAATACATTCCATTTGAACCCATTTACAGAAAGCGAGGTTTTGCCATTAGTAACCTCTTTGGATAACACTAAAATTTTATCTAGCTCTTTTGCGCCAGCAATTTCAATCTGTATGGTATGATTTAAAAACAATAAAACTTCGGGAGTAATAGCTTTCAGTTGTTCCAGAATATCTTTTTCTGCAACTTTCTTATAGGCTAATTTTATGATGGTTTGCCATTCTTGAGTTTCATTCTTTTTTGTAAAATCAGGGATAGCTAATATGGCGAAAGGAATTTCGCCTTTCGGCAAATCTTTTTCATTAGCAATAATTTCTTTTCGTTTCCCTTCATCAGGTATTAGCCTCTCGAATTCTCTCTTAGCTATATCCGGTGAAAACTCAAGAATGCCATTTGGTGTTTTAATCTTTACGCTCGATACCCAATTTAGAATAGAACGAAACCCCAATCCTTTATTGCCGATAAACTCTTTTTTGTTTTTCGAACTGCTGTTGGCTAACATCAAGGAACGTAATCCACTTACATCGAAAGGAGTGCCATTATTAGCAATGGATAAAGTCGTATTCTTGGTATCTAATGTTATAAGAACTTTATCGGTTTTGGCATCATCAGCATTTTGCAATAATTCTAATAGCTGTCTGCCATTATACGCTGCCGTAAATCCCTTTTCCCCTCTATAGTCGCTCCCAATTCTGGAGGGACTAATTTTATAGGTTTCAATATTTTCATCAATAAGCTGCTTAATGCTTTCTGCATTGAGTAATGTATCATCTATTTTATTCAAAGCGTTCATTCTTATTTCAGCGGTGTAAATTCTAATTTTGTCTTGGAGTTATGCCAAACAGCGTGAACTAATTCATCTCTATCAAATAAATAAAACTCTAACAACCCTGATAAATTATCATTCTTAAATCCATTTAGACTTTCTAAAAGCGTTTTCTTAAGCATTTCTGTATTTGCCTCCTTGCTTCTTGAACCCCATATAATTATATATCTCCTTTGAAAGGCTTCGTTAGATGGCGAATAGCCATTGAGATTAGTGATGTCAATATCAGATACTTCGGACTGAGAGTTCTGTCTCACATATTTTAGCTCAAAATGAATTGCCGGACCATTATGCTTAAAGCCCTTGTTATGTCTGATTTCCTTAATATTCTCTTCCCAAATTTTTTCGTTATCTCTTATTAGCCATGGGCACAATAAAGACATATCCCGAAACCTGTATTTTGTTTCGCTTTTCCCCTTACTTACTTCTCTTGCATGATAATGTGTTACTTCCGTATGCACTGCAAAGGCAGTATAAGGTTTTTCCTGTTGCAGATAGTAAAACAGCCAGCACTTCAAATCGCTCTCAGTAAGAATGTATTTTGAATTCTCTCCTTTAAACATTTCATGCACACTCTTCACAGCACGGTAAACATGCGGTTGCCACGAGTTTAACAACATACCTTGTTCGTCTTTATTCATTCTCCTGATTGTTTGGAAATTTTTCCGCGTACTCCTTTACCGCTCTTTTCAAGACAAAGATTATTGTTTGATATACTGAATAAGGATCCGGAGTTCCAGTTACTTTGCCTTTGGGGTTTGTATATTTTTGGCTTGTTAGGTTGATGGTTACATTTTTGCCATCTTCAGAAAAAGCAACGGTTTCTTTTTTTGAATAATCAATCCTTCCAGGTGGAATTTCGTCAAGATTTAAAACTAAAGATTCAGCATCGCCAAATTCATCTTTGTAGACTGATAATGTATTTAGTAATTCAGCTGTATACGCTGCATCTTTTAAAAATCCAGAAGTGTGGTAGTGAATATTTTCTTGTTCCATGCTTTATATTTTTTCGTCCTTAAATTTCTTCTCAAACCACTCCCAAGCCACCTTATAATCCTCAACCCTATCGCACTTATCAAAAGGAGCTTGGTAGGTTATTTTTTTACCTTTGTATAATTCGCTTTTGGTGATGGTGTGCTCGAAGGTTTCACCGGCTTTTAGGTGGCGGATGGTTTCCCATACCGGCCTATCTACACCCACACCTACCAAACCTTTGCTGCAAGTGAATACAATATTGCCTTTGGTATCGTACCAGGTATCATCTTCGTTTTGTTGCAGTACCGGGAACTGTACATTGTAAATGAGTATGAGCTCCTCTAAGGTTAAGCCCAAGGCCATAGCGGTAATCACATCTATTTCTACCAAAGCCTGCCTACGTTCAAACCAATTGCGTAAGGGGGTGCTCCATTGCCAGTTGGGGGTAAGGGTGTTAAATGGTTTTAGCCTTTGATCTGGTCTACTCCAATTTTCTTTTATATATTCATCATTCCAATTTTCTTCCCATAATGAAGAATAATTATTGTTGATACAATTTAGACTTAATGTTCTAGTAAAAAGTGAAGGTGTATATTGAATTGGAATCCCTAATGGAAAATCTTCGATTCTATTATTATGTAGGTTTGATGCACCTATTGTTTTGACAAAAAAATCTAAAACAATTGATGAACTCAGCCCACAGCATTCAACTAAATGACTACTTTTTCTGAATATGACAGAATTTATGCCATCTATATGAGATGATTTAGGTATTAAAATTGCACCAGTTAAAGTCCTTTCACCTGATTGGCTAAGCATTTTTCTAAATCCAAGTTTATAGTAGTCAATCCAATTATCATATATAAGATTGCCATTTTCATCCTTTTTATTTAGATTAAATCCCTTGTGAATTTTAATAAAAATTTCTTTCCGTGTGTTTGGAAAATAATTTGTTCTACTGGTAAAATCCTCCGTTATTGCTGTATGGTCAATTATATCGTAATGTGTATTCGCTACGATACATATAGATTGAGGGGTTTTATATAGTGGATTAGATACATAAATATTTGGACCACTATAAATCATTTCATAGTCGTTTATTTGAGGGAAATCGGTTCTTCTGACAATTTCATTAGATGACACTGCCGCAACTTCATTCCAACATAATGTCATCTTATTTTCAAAATGCCTTATCCTAGTTTTGAAATTACTGAGTTTTTCTAATACACTTATTATAGATTCGGAGTGTATAGAAACCAGTTTTGCAGATTTTCCAGATGAATCATCTTCAAAAGTTTTTGAAAGCAAGCTCAACCTTTCATGGTTATATTTTACAAGTCTATCTCTATGTGCTAATAAATTCCAAGTGTAACCTGAGTTATTTTCATCCTTTACTTTTATTCCTCCGCAAATACCAGTTCCATTGTGTATATAGGTTCCATCAATTGTACTTGGATGAAACAAGTTACTTATTGAATCAAAAGAAATGTTGCCCTTAATTCCCGAATACACTTGAATCCCAAAAACATTCCAATGAAGTATTTCCGCAAACAATTTCAATACGTTAACAAACTGGAAGTGATACTTCAATCTAGGATAAACTTCTTGCCTAAGAATTTGTCCATTTGGATCATCATAAATTCCTTCAGGATGCAATAAACCCATGTATCCATTATGACTCAATAACGAAAACCCATTGACTAAAACGCATTTGTATAAATTTGTTTGCTGACCAATTAGAAGAGGATAATTTTGCCCGGAATTAAGGAATACAGCAGTACATTCTGTACCAACCATTTCATTGTAGTACAATTCTTTAAGGTTTTCATCTTTGAAAAACTCGGCTTGCAATAACCGCACTTGTGGTGCTGATACAGTTTTAATTTCTACTTCCGGAAACTTCTCTGCAATAATTCCCTTTTCCTCAAATTGAAACTTCAACCAAGGCGGATTACCAGCTATTAAATCAAAACCACCCCTTTCCCAAAACACATCTAAAAATTCAAGTTGTGGGTGAAAGAAAAAATATTTGTTAGCCAATTGGCTTATCATGGCAAGCCGTTGGTTGTTATCAAATAAATCTTTGCGGTTGGCGTATTCCACTACAGCCTCTGCAAATACATTGGCATTATCAGTTTCTTCGCCCAAAGCAAGTTGTTCGCCTCCGGTATAAAACAATTTTGGTTGTGTTCCGGCCGCAATAGAAGGAGCTTTTTTCTTCGCTGCTTCATTGGCATCAACTGCATTCAGGTCCAGTTCTAAAATGGCTGCAATATCCTGCCAGTATTGCTGACGGTTAGGTAAATCTTTGGCATCCCTTACATCCCAAAACCATAGGCTGCACCAATAATCCATCACCATTTTTAATTTAAAGTAAGGTGCATTGTGACGGTTACGCTGGTCGGCTAAGCGTTCTTTTTCGTCATAGCTGCGGAGGTCAATTGCAGCTTGTTCCGAATTTTTAAGTGCACCAAATATGTTGTGCCTGTTGGCTGTTTGCAAATTAATGCTACGCTGAAAGCGGTAAAATTCTGCCAACAGTTCATCTACTTTATTGCAAATTTTTCTGAGTTGCTCCAACTCCGATTTCTTAATAGGTTCGCAAAAATCCTTTCTCCATTTAGTTACTGCTTTGCTTTCGGTATCGTATTCAGCTTTCAGCATTTTAATGCCTGCACTTGGAACCATGTTTTTATCGGGCAACAGGAAATGGTAAATTTCATCCGACTTACGGCCATGTTTTATTTTATCGTATTCCTTGTTGGGTTTAAACTCCAATTGCCTTGGGGCTATATCCCACCATCCTTTTTTGGTTTGTCTTGCTAATGTTATTCCTCTTGCATCTAAATCTTCTGCAATCTCTTTTTCTTTATACACTTTTAGCCATGCACCAACCACCGCATTGCCCACTGCCAGACGGTTGCTAAAGAAAGGCGTTTCCATGTCTTTGTGTATCACATTCAACCAAAGTGATAGTTTGCCTAATTCAATAGCTGTGGGGTTCAAATCGACTCCGTATGTATTATTTGTAGCTATGTAGGCTTTTACTTTTTGCAGTTCTTCTTTAAACAAATCAGGGGCTACCCGTTTGTTCAATTCCTTTTGGCGATAAGTAAGGTATGCTTCTGCCAACTGGTTGATCATTTCGTTGTGGAAGGCAGCAGCACCCATAGCTGGTTCTAATAATTTCAATTCCAACAACTCCGTTGACTTCATTTCACCCTTATCCAATTTTTCCAAAATGGGTTTAAGGGTATATTTTACCGTGCAACGGGTAAGCACTTCCGGTGTATAGTAGGAAGCCGATTTTTGTCGGTCACGGCCACTAAGGCGATAAACGAAAGTTCCTTTCTTGGTAATTATATCATGCTCGGCAGAGTCTTTCAGAATTTCATTTTCCAGAAAATCATCTCTACGCATACGAGGTACTAAGTATGTGCCTTCGTTTGGTGCATCCGCTTTATGTACTTCTATATAATCTTGCTCCGCATAAAAACCTCTGTATGCCAGTAAACTTTCATATACACTTCCCAATTGATTAATACCCAGGTTTGCATAAGAAATTCGCCCTCTTGTTCTATTGCGTTGCTGTTTGCTTAGTGATAGTCTGCAAATAATATCCTGCCATACCTTATTGCGAAATTTTACTTTGTGCAGGTGATGCAGTTTGGAGTTATTAAACAAAGGAGAATCTATATGGCGAACTTTGAAACTTTTGTTTTGTCCGTTTTCTTTTTCCCGATACCCCGAGCTGAGTACACCAAACAATTTGTTTAGTGATTCGTGAAAGAAATAGCCATTTAAACTGGTTTCAGAGTACAAGGGTACTTGCTCCAAATCACGGAGCATTTCTAAGGAATAGCCTTTATTGTAAATGGGGTCGTTGCTGGGGAGAATGTCTAAATCTTCACGGCTCTCTGCATAAAACACAAACAGCAAACGGTAAATAATATTGAGGCAATCGTCTTTTATTTCCTGTTCAAACGTATCATCGGTTTCATCAAAAACTTCCTGCAACACATTCTTTTGAAAATACAAGGCTTCGTTAGCCAATGCCTCCACGGCATGGATAATACCCTCTTTTAAATCTTTGGTAACTTCATAAGCAGATTTATGGCTGTCCTCATCCAACTGGTCGAGCAATACCATATTGCTTTCGGGTGTCAATGATTCTTTGCTTAACAAAAAATAAAATAAAGCATAGTAATTGGCATTGCGGTTGGCAGTGGCTTCTGTGAATAATTCTTCCAAGTCAAAAACCAAATAACTACCACGAAACCATTTTTCCTGTTCAAGCAGATAGACAATATTGCCGGCCAATAACAAAATGTATTTAGGCCGCAGGTGTGGTTCAAATAAAAACAGTTCGGAGATGGCTTTATTAATAACTACCGGAGATATTTTTAAATTAGCAGGAACCTGAAACACCCTGTCCCATTGGGTGCGGTGGTATTTTTGAGGGGGATTGTTTTGCGTTTCATCTTCTACATTGTAGCGTTGCTCAAACAAACCATCAGGGTCAGTATCATCTTCCTTAATCAAGGCTTGCATTTCCATGATCATCAAATGCACCTCATTGCCTCTGTGTAAAATATGTCGTACCGGTATTACTTCATTTTCTGAAAGATGAAAAAAGTTGTTGTATTGAGGATGGTTGCCATCGTAACCTAATGCATTTAATAGTGCTGAATGAAACTGGTGGCTTTCGTAAATTTTATCTTTAGTGCGCAGCTTGTCTTCAATAAACAATTGTTTAAAGCGAAAGAATTTATCTTTTAATGGAGAAACCCTTTTATTAAAATCTTTGATGTCCTCAGCTGCATAGCCCGTTTTACTCATCACTTTTGCAGTGAAGTCTTCATCAAAGTAATTCGATGAAAAGTATTCGCCTATATTTTGAATGAATTTTATCATGCTGATTTACCCATTAAAAAATACTGCTAATACTTTCAAATAAGCATCGCCTTGTAAGGATGTCATATTTTTATTGTACTGGCTTGTTGAACTAAGTATCGTTTCTATTTCCCTTTTTTTGGAATCTTTTTTTCCTGAGAAGAATGGAGTGATGGTTTTATCGCTAAAATCCAATTCCAATTGTTCCAAAGCATCGTTTTTCCAATTCGCTAATTTTTGCTCATACTCATTTAGTTTGGTTTCCATTTTCACTTCCAGTTGTTTTTGTTCGGTACTCATGTAACTTGTAACGGAAGTCACTGCCCTTACTAATAGCTTATTCAATGCAGCTAAATCATTTTCAGAAATGTTTTCAGTATGCATTGTTTCTTGCAACTTGAACTCATTAATGAAATCAATTAAGTGAAACGGTTCTCTGAAAATACTACCATCAGTATTTAACCCAACTACTAAGAAATCAGCAACAACAGGTTGACCTAAGTTATTGGAAACCTGTGCTTGAAAAATATACCATGAAGTTTTAGCAGGAACACGATTTGTTTTGGCAACCAATGCCACATCTTTGTCCACGCTTGCTTCCAGCTTAGTCATGTAATATTTAACTACTGGATGCAGTTCATTCAATATTTGAAACTCTGCCCATTCTCCTTTCTTTTTCCTTGCATCTTCAATGGCTCGTTGCACCAAATCTTTATCCAACGATAATTTGAAAAGTTGATTGACCTTTGGTTTCGATTCAGGAGGGAGGTCAAATAAAATTTGATTCAAATCCTTTGTATTCAATATTTCTAGATAACCATCTTGAACTGTTACATCTTGTACATTGATTTGATTGGCCGAAGAAAGCTGTTCAAATAAATCCTTATAGAATTTTGCCTCACTTGGATAAATGGTCAGATTGGTTTCATAAGGATTGGTTGTTATGGTAACGGCAGTAGAATCATCCTGATTAGCAAACAAGGTATTAAAGTCGAAACCTGCCATTTTTGAGTCTAAATCTTCCAGGAAAGATTCATTTTGGTGCATGATGGCTTGCTCTACCAATTGCTCTTCTTTGTTGGCATCGTATAATTTCATTACGGAACCGGCATCACCTAATGTTTTGTAAACAACTTCCTCTTTTTGAGTGAGGCGTTCCACAATGTGTAAGTCGGTTCTCAATCCGTCAATATCTGATTCTGCAATAATATAATGAATAAAAGGTGTTTTCTTTTGGCCATACCGGTCAATACGACCATTACGCTGTTCCAATACAATTAAGGACCAGGGAATATCATAATTGAACATTCGATTACAATAGAAATGGAGATTCACACCTTGCGAACCTGCATCAGAACAAAGCAATAAACGAACTGAACTATCCTCTTTTCCAAAATCTTCAATAATGGCTTGTTGCTCTGTATCTGATAAGCCACCATGAAAAAAAGCAATAGCTTCTTCTGCTATTCTAAAATCGTTTTGCAGATTTTCTTTGAGGTATTCCAGTGTATTTATCCTTTCAGCAAAAATTACATAGCGGTCATTTCTCTTTATTCCTGTCCAACCCAATTTCAGTAAAGTGTCTTTTAGCTTTTTGTATTTGGTATCGGATTTAGTTTCAAGGATGGATTCTAACTTTCGTTTAAGGTCATTCAAAACTTCAAGATTATCGGAAGCAAAATGATTCTTAGATTTGCTTGCATCAACTTTCTCAATTCTTCTTTCAATGCTTTCTAAGGCGGCTTTAGGTGAAGACATAAATGCTTTAAAAATGCCTATCGAAAATAAGAAGTCCTCTTTGGGCTTACCATCATTTATCGCATTGATAGCTTTGAACTTTAGCTCTTGTTGATATTTTAGAAAATCAACTTCCTTTGGGCTTAATAAAGCAGATGCTCTAATTATTTTACGATCAGAAAAATTTGCCCTTACTGTTTCATCGGTAATATCATTTTTAAATCGTCTCACATAATAAGGTTCAACATGCGATTTGTCGTACTCGCCACTTTTTGGAATGGCAGTAGGCTCAATCATATTGATGAGGTTGGCAAAGTTTTCTTTTCTACCATTGTGTGGTGTGGCAGAAGTAAGTATCAATGATTCGCACTTTGTTGTAATAAGTTGAGCTAAATCACCACGCTGGCTTTTATCATTTGCTACTGTATGACACTCGTCAATAACTACAGCATCCCATCTTGATTTTTCAATGTAATGCCTGAACTTGGCATTGTTCTTTAAAGTATCAATGGAAATGATTGTTTTATCGTAGTATTCAAAAGGATTTTTATTTGAAGGAAGCTGAGATTTAATTCTGGCAATACCTTCAGAATCCAACCTAACCAAAGGAATGGCAAAGCGATGCCAAAGTTCTTGTTGAAACTGCGCAAGAATTGATTTTGGAGCCAATACCATAATGCGTTTCCCTTTCCCTCTTTTAATAAATTCAGAAAGAAAAATACCGACTTCAATTGTTTTACCTAATCCAACGCCATCTGCTATCAATAGCCGTGGTCGTGGAAGTTGCAAAGCTTTTAGAGTAGGAGTTAATTGGTATTCAGCCGGATTAATGGCCGCTTTATTTGCAATGGTTATTTTTTCAGAAAATACAGCAGCGTTTCTTATTTGGGTTTCAAGAAATAGTTTTGTTTTTCGGTAGCCACTATCATTGTCAGCTATCAACTTTGTGTGGTTGGGATCAATGGGCTTGATGTCTGAATCTATGTTGGAATCGAATGTAAAACGCTTTCCTTTTACCAATTCGCTAATACCCTCTGCCTCTAATAGCCAAGAGCCATCATAGTTAGCGTTGGAGTTAGTGATGATAAAATCTTCACCCCGGGTTGAAATACGTTGTCCTATTGTTAAGTTCATTTGATTAATTTCTTTTTCTTTTGAACTTCAGAATCTCTCTTTCCGTTAGATAGAGTGCTTTTAGCGCACTAGGTTCATCCTTTGCTACATCGTAAAGTTTATCAGCAAGCCATAGGGTTAACAGTTCGCTTTCTGAAATGCCCAATATAAAAGCCAATTTTTTGATATGACCACGACTAACCGGCTTTTCATTACTTTCCATTTTACTTACATATGCAGTATCAACTTCAAGTTCAGCAGCAATTTGGCGTTGAACTAAGCCTTTTGCTTCTCTCAACTCCTTCAGTTTTTCACCTATCATAATAACCTTATTAAGTCTTGTCCTTTATTGGTCAAAAGTTATAATTAAAAGTGAATATTCCTAGATTAAAAGAAACCTTATTCTTAGATAATTTTACTGTGGTTATTAAATTAATTATATAAATACCTATACTTGGTTGAAGTCTATTGTATTATCACCCTTTCCCAAATCCTTACCATCGCCAGCGTATCCAAATGACAATAATCAAGTAATTGTTGTCTAACCTTCTCTTGCTCGGTTACCTCCATTTCCGCCAATTGCCCATAAATAAAACTGGCCGTCGCACCCTCTTGAATCTCCAGATCCCCATAGCTTAATTCCGGCACCAAAACCGGCAATACCTTTTTAATGGAATAACTGCCCAGAAAAGCTTCGCTATAAATATGCCTTTTGCGAAAAGGCACCATCAGATCCACCAGCCGGTCAATGATGGCATCAATGGATGCACTATGTTCAGGATAATGTTTTGCCAATTCCAGTAATCTACCTTTTTCAAAGGTCATGTTCCAGGTAATAATGCTTCCTGTGGTGCCAAGATCAACGAGCATTTGCTCCAGCAATGCCGGACGCGGATCATCGGACCCATTACCCAAGAAAGCTGTGTGAACAGGCTCTTGCTTTACCTGGTGCAGGGTATGCAAACTGTATTGAAAAGGAATCTGCTGGTAAGGACTGCTTCTGTCGTACACCGGTACCCCATACATGATGGTTTCAAAGTCGAAGAAGTACAATGGAAATTCAAGCGTATTTAGAAATTCCTGCACAGCATCCGCATCGGAAGTGATGCTTCTATCGGGCTCCGGTTCTTCCGGTGCTTCGGGCAACAGAGAAAGGCAATGATCGGTAAAATTGCAATTGTATGGGTTACGGCATTGCTTGCCCATGGCTATCTCCGGTGCAGTTTTTAGTTTCAGTACTTTATTTAACTCAGCCAGTTTCTCCTCTATAAATTCCTGTTGATCCAACACCTGTTCCAGCACCGACTCGGCAGTAAACAATTGCTGAATGTCCAATGCTCCCATACGAATATATTCTTTATTAAAGTGGACGATACTAAAATCGGCAACATCAATTCCGCATTGACTCAACACATAATATTGTAAGGCTGCGTCCGTCACATGCTGTTCTTTCACGCTATTGGTACTCTTTACTTCATAGGCATAATATTTCTTTCCTTTACGAACAAGAATATCCACGGCACACAAAATTCCATTGTACATAAATGCGGCTTCGTAGATTACCGAATGAACCGGTAATAATTTCGTGGTATGGTCAACGGTTTTCTGGCTATGCCATTCTTCGTCGCCTTGGGCATTGACTCCTCCCGGAAATAACTCTTGTGCAAGCAATCCTGCATCCGTTCCTTTTTGAAAGATGGACATTTGCTGTTCGTCTTCCTCGTTGGCAACTTTTGGGTTGTACTTGTTCAGCCAGAGCCTTTTCGGACACTGGCAGCCATACATAAATGTGGATTTGCTAAGGAGGTGTTTCATTATTCGAAAATTTAAGTAAAGGTAAATGCTTGGTACGTCAAATCATGGCGGAGTATATTAAATTAGTCTTTAAGATATTTTTTGAATAGGAATAGAAATTATCCAAATGCTTTCCAGATAACCTTGATTTCTTCTCCAACTCAACTTATTTATTTAAGCAATATCCATATCAGGTGACATTTCACCATATCCTGAAGGTGTACTTTTAACATACCGACAAGGAAGAATCCCCTCTTCTAAATCAATACTCCTCAATTCATAACGTATCAATGGATCATCTGCCGTAAACAACTCAACTTCTTCTCTGTGTATATGCAGTGTCGCATCAATAATCAGTTCATGAAAAGGGTTCACCTCAATGATGATTTCAGTTGCAGTCATGAGATCGGTTTCCATTGCTTCCATACGCAGCATACGCTCTATCAAATATTCAATGGGCGAGTCAACCAACATTAATTCCATAAATTTCCCAATACTACATACTACTTGTAACTCCCTTCCATTATCATAACCCGGATGCAAGAGGTTCATCAAAACAAATCTACCATCAAGCGTGGACATCCTTAACAGTTGAGAGCCTTTCAGGGTTAACATTTCATCCGCTTCAGGCATTTCGAGGAATTTACGGTAAAGGCAGAGCCCGGAACCTGAAATGAGTTCAAACAAGTAATAAGCCTCCGGCAATTCCGACCCACTGATAAAGAATAGGTACTCCATCAACTCTGGCCTTTGTTTGATGATGTCAAGGTCATTGGCCACTTCTTTATCCGAAGCCTTTTCTTCAAGAAATGCATTACACAAATAAATCGTATAAAGATTGGTTCTAAATTCATTTAAAGTAAGAGCAAAATATAGATCGGCACCTTGCTTTAAAGTCTCTAACATATCGAGTGTAGTTTGCGGACTACTTAACAGGTGTTTTTCGGTGATCGACATCAATGCTTGATGGACTTCTTCCATCTTGTTTTTACCATCCGCAAAGTCAAATAAAAACTGTTCGTATTCCGGAGTGTCAGGAATATGATAAGTTGCCAAAATCTGCGATAATAAATCCAACTCCACTTCAAACAATTCTCCCGCCTCCTCCGGTCCTCCCTGCCTTAACAACAATTGATGAGTATAAACTAGTTTCATATAAAGCGCCTTTTGAGCATGGGAGAGTGTTGCTGTTTTCATGAGTCAAAGGTAGGATGGCAGTACGCAATGTATTTGCGTTGTTCTAGTTATATTCTAAGTTTGAATGATGAATAGTTTTAAAAAGTGGTATTGAAACTAAGAAACAAAATATTAGCCATTTAATTTTATAATTTAGATTTGGGATAGGTTTCAAATGATTTATTACACTTTTGGCAGGAATTTTATATCTCTTTTGTACTTTTAGGGCTCTAAGTTTATACTGTATTTTCATTTATTGTCATGTCGTATAACTATTGGCAAAAAACGTTTTCGGGCTTGGCGAAGGTGTCGATTTTTACCACAAATGTTGATGTGGAGTACCGAACCGCCGCCTTTGCCAAATCGCTGTTATGCCTTCGTTGTTTTTTCACAATGTCTTTAATATATATTCTGCTTTGTCTTTCAAGTATGGCACTTCTACTTTATAATATCTGTCATAGTTAGGATACAAAACTATAAGAAACATTTTAGAAACCATTAAACCATAATTTTTTTCAAGAATGTATTTGTACAAACTTTGTTGAAGGCAATATCTATTGTAGCTTGTGTCGTGTATTGTTGATAATTGACCAACTCCCAAGTTACCCCAAGTGTCGGTTACAATTGGATTCCCACTAAAAACATCTATTATTTTTTTACTTCTTTTCCAATCATACAATTCATAACCCGCACCATTTTGGGTAATCAAATCTATTGTTCCAGCTATATGATGTTCTTCATCAAATACTCGCCATTCTGTTCTGTGAGGGTTTAAATTTGGGTGGTCTTTACAGAATTGTTCAAATAAATAAAATTCTGAAGTCTTAACATATTCTTGACCAAGGTAAAATTTTTCGATTTGTTCGTGTAAATGTGTCCCTTGATTAGCAGCCTCCTTTCCTCTTGAGTTCCATATTTCAACAATCTCCTCAACAGGCAATCCAAATAAAGGATTGCTTGCGCTCAAGTTACTCGCTTTTCCATAACTGTCAAATTCAGGAAAGAACTTCGATATTATTGTACTTGCCGAAGGTGCAGGTGTATTATCAATTGTGTAAATATGTGGTTTGGGATAGAACTTAATTCTGCTATCTCTTGGATGTTTATTTTTAAGATTGAATGCTATGGATTGTTTGTCGTCAACTTCACCGATTAAAGTTGGTTTAACTAATTTTTCCTCTTTAAGTTCTTGTTCGTCAAAATCTCTTTCGATTGTTTCGGTTTGTTCTTCAATTGCTTGAAAAGTATGGTTAAGATATTGTTCCCTATATTTTGCTTTTTCCCACTTTTGAGCTTGTACAATGTCCCAAAGTTTTTCAACCTGTATCGCGGATTGGGAGTCTAATTGGTTTGGAATTTCATATTTTGGAATTGCTGACTTTATCGCTTCTGCGATAAATATTAAACAGTCATTTTCTTGCAAATGGACTTGATACTCCGAAAACCGAATAACTATCCAACCTCTGTCAACAAAATAGATGTCACGGTTAACGTCTTCACCTTTGCAATGAGTTGGCTGTCTAGTAATCCCTGCGTATGGTTCGTCTATCTCAATATCTATTCTAAGGTTTGAATTTGATTTATCAATTATTGCTATGTCTGGTTCAAAAGGTCGTGTTTCTTTTCCTGTGTTTAGTCTTGCGTTTCCTAAGACCACAAAGTCCTTTCCAAAGTATTGTTCAATTGCTTTTTGAAAAGATTCTTCTTTTAACCCTCTACGTTTTGTATTTCCTAATCTATAGCTTCTAACTACTGTTCCTTTTTTAGGAAAGCGAAAAACTGGATATGAATTTGTTGTTGGAACTTTTGAGAAGTCATAATTAACAAAGTCAACTTCGTTATTTGATTTTGTTGTTTCTACTTTGGCTTTAGGAAGTTGTTCTTCGGATTTTGGTTTAGCTTTTGGCTTAACTTCAACTGTTTCAGCTATCGGGCCTACTTTTTCTTGTTTGGATTCGGTCGGTTTAGTGTAAATTGGGTTTGGCTCATTTACTTCCAAATTGACTATAACCGAAGTGCCTTTATAAACTTTAGCTTGTGGTGTTTCAAACTTTTGATTTTCTTTCTTTGTATCAATTTTTGGCTTTACAGTTTCTTTCTTTACAACAATAGTCGATGTTGTTCTTTGTGTTTCAAAATGCTCGATTTTTAATTTTCGTTTGTTCTTTGAAAGTCTCCAAACAGCATATATGATTAAGGATGTAGCAATAAATATAGCGGTCCAAAATATCAAAGGATGAATTGTCTTGAATTCAATTAAAAGTTGGTATGTTTCTTTCATTATTTTGTCTGTTTATGGTGTCACTCTACAATGAGGCTTAACGTTTTGGCGCTCGGCGCAATTGCGGATTTAGGAGCACAAAACTGACAATACACCACAAAAGTTGATGTGAGGTTAACTGTTCAATTAACCACGTCACCCGCCATTGAGCCAAACGCCTGTTAGCGGTTCGTGCTTCTGTCGCCCGTGTCAAGTTGCACTGTCCGATTAAGGTCTGCCACAAACTGTCTGATTGCTTGTCTGTTGAGGGTTGTGCGTTTGCAAAAAAATTAAAACACCGAAGGGAGGAAGAAAAAAAATTTGAATTTCTTTTTGGGTCGGTGAAAAGCACACTCTTTTGCAAGCTTTGGTCTGTGAGTTGGCTTGTGCTGCTTGCAAATTTGTGTGCTTTTGTGCGTTGGCTCATTGTTTCAACCCTTTCATTGTTAGTGTAATTCCTTTTTCGTCAACTGTCTGAATTTTTGCCGTTATTTTTTGGTCAATTTGTAAAACCTCATTGATGTCAGAAACAAAATTGTTTGAAATTGAATTGTTATGAATCACAGCCCTGTCTTTTATGTTTTTGATTTTCACAAATGCTGTCTTGTTGTTCTTATGAATTCCTGTTACTGTTCCATAAACAATTAAATCCTTCATCGGTTGTATGTAATTTATGATTGGATGCCGCTTTGAAAGATTGACAAAAACATTTGCATATCTTTTTTCGTCTTTGCCTAACTCACGACTATCTGCAAAAAATAAGTATTCTTTGCCAGATGTTGTAAATTTCTTCAAATCGCAAACATTAAATATTTGAAAGCCGTTAACTTCAACCATGTCTTTTAATTTTTTAGATGTTTCGTTATGTTTATGATGTTCAAAAATGATTGATTCAATTTCGGCACAATAAACTTCATTAAGATTTTCGCAAAGCGGTTTAACTACTTCATCAATTTCAGAATAGCCCGAAATATTTTCAGGATGAAGAATTATCAATGATTCTTTTGCTCTGCTGATACCAACATTTATCAAAAATGAATTATTGAAGTGAGAATATTCATACGGGTTTGTCTTTGGTGGATTCATTACTAAAATCACAACATCATTTTCATTTCCCTGATACCTGTGAATTGTGCTTACATCAAAAATGTTATCATAATTCTGATTTCTAAAAGTATAAGAAATTTCCTTCGTCAATCTTGCTTGTGTGCCGTATGGAGTAATGATGCTTACTGTTTTACTTGGGTTTTGCAATTTGATTGCTGATGCTAACTCACAGGACAAAACAATTGAATAAATATGATAAGCAGAAAAATCTCCATATTTCTGAATTTTGAAAATTTCTTCTTGTGTTGCGGTGTCTTCATCAAAAACAGGAAAGCTAATTAGATTAATATTTTCAAGGAATGAGTCGCCTAACTCTATTTCTTTAATGTTCTTCGTTTTCTTGTGCCTAATTTTCCCATCATATTTGAATTGTGAAAATAGTTCTCCAATGACTGGAACACTTCTGTATTGAATGAAAAGCTTTTTAATAGAAAAATTTCCAACTGGTGTTCGTATTAATGAAAAATTTGTCAAGCCGAATAATGTATAGATATTTTCTGTTCCCCAACCTTTCATTCTTTCAATGCCTTGTTCAATATAATTAGGTGTTTGACTTACAGGTTGAATTTGAAAAGGGTCACCTGAAATTGTAAATGTTGATAGTAAACCCTCTTTGTTCGTTACGTCTGCTAGTGATTGGAATTGCAGCAAAGTGTAAACAGAATGAGGGAGTGAAACCATTGATGCCTCATCAATAACAATATGTGTCCAACCTACTGTTGGATCTTTAAGTTGATTATCAACAATCTCATCAAATGCCAACCGATGAACAGTTGTGGCCAATACAAGATTTGAAAAAATTTCTTTGAGGGTATATTTTGACTTTAGAATATTGTGGTGAAGTAAAGTTGAACTTGATGAATTTCCGTAACGAACAAGAATGTCTTGATACTGATTTGTGCTGAAAATATTATTACAGTAAGCAACCAATTTTTTTACAGACACTTCATTGTAATAAGTCAAGGCAACTTCTTCTAACTTTTTTTCGCTTGAAAGCAATTCAACAATTCTTTCTATAACTACATCAGCAGCTTTGTTTGTCGGAGTTAAAATAAGAATCTTTGTGTTGTTGCCTGATAGATGATTGTATGATAGTGTGGTTAGAATATCTAAAGCGACTTTTGTCGTCTTTCCTGTTCCAGGGGGGCCAAACAAAAATGAAATTTTATTGTCGTTAAAATTAGTTTCAAAATATTCCGTAATACTTCCTTCTTTAGGTGCGATTGCATTTGCTCCAAATAAATTTTCTCTCAACCTATCCATTAAAACATCTTCTCCTGGCAATCTAAAATTTGCTCTATATCCTTCAAGTGTTTTAAAGTTTTGGATATAATCAATGTCAGCTTTTTTTATTGGCTGTAAGGTCAGCTCAAACTCATTGAAGTTTGTAAGGCTGCACACAACTTTTCTTGATTCATTCTTTCTCTTTATTGTTAACTCAATCGGGTCTGGGTGAAATTCAACTCTTGAAGGAATTGTTTCAAAACTGCCTTTACCTATAACAATGAAATTATTTATGAACTCAACTTTTTCAAACCATAGAGTATATGGTTTATGGTTACCAATTGTTGAATCATACTCCCAATCATAAAGTGCTTTCAGCCATTCAAAAGAATGTTCTTCAGCATCTTTCAATTGCTGTTTTCTAATCTTGTTTACATTCGGATTTTCGCCTTCCTTCCATTTCCAATAAGCAATATCCAAACTTTTCTTTTCGTGATAGGAAAGATATTCCTCTGGTAATTCCTTTATACTTTCTACAATTATTTCAGCTTTGGCAATGTTGTCCAACGTTGGATTGATGTTAATGTATATATTTCCTGTCGCTTCATTTTTGCAGCTGTTGCCTTCAGTATGCTCTCTTAATATTTCGTTTTCAAAGTGAATCAGTCGCGGGATTACTCCGTGATAGAAAAGAACTTTGTTATCAATTGAGTGTTCCCACTCAATAAAAAAGGGCAAGTCAAAAGACCAAGAATTATTATGGATTTTGTCAAAGTCGGGGGTTTCAATAATTTCAATTTCTGACCAATCCGATTTAGATAATTCACTTTCTGGATACATTCTAAAATCAAAAATTGGCTTCTGATTTTTCTGTGCAACATCAAAAATCTGTTTTAATGTAAGTCCGAATTTATGAATCTCCTTAACCTTAGAAGTATCAATGTAAAAATCATTCTCACAGTTAGGCGAAAATTTGTATTCAGTAATGTCATCAACTTTTACTTTATGTATGTAAAGTTGTGGGTGTTCTGTATCATACTCTACGCTTCCGTTTGTGTAATAGGTTTTAAGAAGTTTCTGTATTGTTTGAATCTGTCTTTCCTCTTTCAAAATAGTTTCTTCTGATTGGAACCATTTCATTGTATTGAGCAGTAACGAAATGTTTTTTTCTGAAACAAGTGTCAAGTGATTCTGTGTTACTTCACCCTGCCCTTTAATAGCCTTTCGAATTTTTATAATGTTGCTATCCTCATTGTTGATTCCAATAGCTTTATCTGAAAGAAATTTTAGTTTGTTTTCAGATTCACCTTTCTCAATCCACTTTCTAATAGAAAGAGGTAATCTTTCATCTTTAATTGCCCATTCGTCCGGATATATCGATAAGTCAGGGTTAAAACCGTCAATATAGGATGCAAACTTTTTAGGGAAAGGAAATTTGCTGTTGAAATAAATATCTAAAACATCTCCGAATTTTATCTTTTCAAAGTCAAAATATTTGAAGTAGTCTGTGTTTTTTTCTACCGAATAGAGACCAATGAAAACAAATTGAAATGGAGAATTTGGCTTTTGATGATTCTGAATAAGAAGTTTATAAATATCATCAATTGGTTTTTGTCTACCGATGCCAAAAAGAAGATGGAGTTTAAGCTCTAGTTTTTCAATACTTGAAATGATTTGGTGAAGTAATCCGCTTTTGTTTTTATAGCTTGGAAGAACGTCAGAAAGATTCAACAACCAATCATTGCCACTCGGATTTTTAAAAATGATTTTATCATTTTCTCTTACATCAAACAATTTGTGTGTATCGTTATTGCTGTCAATTACAAAAACGCTATTTCTGAATTCATCAATGTCAGTTGTGGCTTTTAGAACTTCAGCAGCAATGGCCAAAACTTTAAACTCGAAGTCATCAATAGTATATTTTTTATTAACAGGAAGTTTTAACGAAACAAGATTTTTTATGTAATTGTATTTTACCTTCTGTTCATTGCCTTCTAACACTAGGTCAATGAGTTCAGAAATTTCAACAATCTTATTCCAAAATTTTACTTCGGTTACATATTTCCAATTCTCAATTAATTCAGAATGAAAAATAGCTTTGGTGGCTTTATCAGCAAAAGAATACCATTGTTTAATGGAGTTTAGATTCCCTTCTTTAACTAAATCAATTACACTCCAACTATGTTTTATGAGTTTGTCATAGCTTGTGTCTTTCCTCCGATCTGTTGTTTTTAGGTTTTCAAAATTTGCCTTGTTCCACTTGAACCAAAATTTATTAGTAATGCCAAAATCAGAAGGCTGTATAGAAAGCTTGGTCTCTTTAATTACAACTGTTGATGCTGGTTGAAATTCTCCTTTATTTCCTGTGGGGCAATTTTTAGAGATGTAATCTAAAAGCGGTTTGTAAAGCGCTACCGTTATCCATTGCCATTGTTGGTGATTCGGCTCGTTAGAAAAAAGTATTGAAAGAAAAATATTGTCGAATTTTTCAGGTGCTGATTTCTTGTAATCGTCAAGCCGTTGTTGAAGTTTTTGAGAGAGATTTTCAAGAATGAAAATATTGCGTTTATCCTTCTGAACAAACTCACGCCTGCTTGCTTCAATTTCAAAAATATTTGAGTGGACAATGAAGTTAAGTCCGCAAACTTCTTTTCCCATTGGAAAAAATTTGTAGAAGTTTGGTGAATCTCTTAACTCACCGTATTTGTCGGTGTTTTCAAATTGCTGATAACCAAAAACGAAATTTATGTTTATAGTTTTGTCATTTTCTTTGAGTTTGGGTTTGATTTCCTCAAACTCATCAGAATTGGTTTCAATGATGAATGAGGGTTCTAAAAGGACATCAATGTTTTCTTTCTCTATCGGTTCTTCGTTTTTGAAGTATATTTTTCGCAAACCTTTTTTGTTCATCAGGTTTGCAACGAAACTTAGAGAGTATTGAATTCCTTTTTTGAAATAGGAATAATCTTCGTCAAGTTTTTCCTCTTTGTCAGTGCCAAGTCGCAAGTAAAATAAACTGCCTTGATTTAAGTCCTCATTCGCAAACTTGTCTTGATTCTGCTGCCAAATATCGCTTAGGAAATTCTTAAAGTTTTGAAATTCTTCTTCGGTAAATAAGTCATTTCGTTCTTTGTAGTGAATATCTTTCAAACTGTCATCAATATTGTTTGGAAGAATCGGAACGCAAGTCAAAAGTATTTTGAAAAACCAAGGTGTTGTTGAATTGTCCCAATCTTCATTGTCGTCAGTTGTTATGTCGTTTATTGAGCTTGCATTTAACAAGTCAGTCAATTGGTTTTTGTTCGACCAACTAAATAGAATTGGTCCAGTATAATCTTGTGTAAGTTCCTGCAATCCGTTTCCTGCACCGACCATTCTGTGGATCAGTTTGAAACCAACTCCAAACTTTCCAATGTTCTCATCTCTTGTCTTTGTGGATTGAGCAAAATTTAAAATCGCTCTTATACCTTCGAGGTTAAAAGGTTTTCCGTTGTTGATTGCTACAAAGTGATTGTTCTTATAAAACATAAAGTATGCTGTTGAGTCACAGTCAACAGCATTTTGCACAAATTCATAGATTGCTTGGCTGTCTTGAGCCATATCAAGCACTGTTGATAGTCGGGCATCAATGTCTTTTGCTTGGTTATGATAAACATTGAAGAAACCTCTAGCTTTCGTTGTAGTTCTTCCGTCTGTGTGATAGGGATAACTAAATCCAATGAAATTTTCATCTTTATTTTCATTGTCGGTTTCGTGTTTTAACCACTTCCGAAATATGCGTATATCTTTAACTTTCATAGAAACACAAATTTAAAAAAGCGTTGGTGAAAAGTGGCTCTTTTGGTTTTAAGAAGGGTAGGCTTGTGTGGCGGGCAAAACCAAATGTGCCATTAGTGCGGCTGGCTATAAATTTTTTTAAAAAATGTGCGGTGGAAAAAAATATAATTATAGACGCGTTGGCTTTTGGGTCGGCTATCTGAATGTTCACTTTTTCTGTCCTTATTTTCTGTTTCATTCTGTCGTTTATAATTACTCGGTTCTTTCTTTAGGCTTGCAGGTAACGTTCCCACGCCTTGCGCTCGTTGCCGATTGCGTAGCAGAAACGGTCAACCAAGATAAAAAATTTTTGCGTACATAATATCTTCATTTTAGAATGTCACCGGCAATGGCGCAAGACGTGTGTTATGCGCTTGTACTTTTCCTCTCGTTAAGATGTCTTATGATTTTATTGATATACGTTGTTTCTGTTTTATAAATGATGTCAAGTTTTAGTTGTGCCCTAGTTATTGCGGTATAAAAAATATTATTCGCTTTATCAGCATTGTCAGGAACGGAATCAAAGTCAATAAGGATAACATATGAAAATTCAAGTCCTTTAGCATAATTAGTCGAGAAGAACTTAATTGAATTGTTTTTGAAAGAAAAATTGTCATCCTTTTTATTACGGTATAATTGAGTTTTCCCTTTTCTTAGTTTTGAGATAAGTTCAACTATTTTGTCTGTACGCACATATTTGCTTGGATAAATAACACAAATATCTTTAAGGTCTATGTCATATGAGTTGTTATCAATTATGTCATTTAAATATTTAACAATATCATTGTCGTATTTCACTTTAAGACAACGTGGAGCGTCCTCCTCTTTCAAGCTGAAAGTGATTTTGTCAACCTCACGACTTTCAATTTCATCACTGAATTTTATTGCAAGCTCGAATATATTCTTTGTATTTCTGTAGCACTTATAAAGATTCTTTGAACGTCCAGTTAAACCGATGTTGCCATCGAGTTTAAAGCTTTCATAGATGTTCTTCTGTTTTTTTCCATATATGTCTTGCCTACTGTCAAATAGAGCGATAACATTTTTTTCTTTTATGTCATTGCCTTTTGCCAAATTAAATACCAATTGACCCCAAGACTCGAAGAAGTCTTGAGCTTCGTCAATAAAAATGAAATCATAATATAGATTTAATTGAGTCGAGTTAATTTTGTTTAATGCATCTAACCCAATATTATTATTCCCATTGTCTGTATACATTCCGTAATTTTCTATGTCAAGATTAAATTTCTTTTTCATGAAATCCCAAAAGGTAAATATTTCTAGATTTTCATTTTTACTATCCCTTAAAGCGTGGTTATAGTATGACTTTAAAGTACCTGTTACAAACAATAGAAGTACTTTGGGTTTATTTTCTTTTTTGAGCAGCTTTTTGATTGCAAATAAATTAATAAGCGTTTTTCCACTACCAGCAATTCCTTTAATAAATTTATACCCGCCTATCAATACCCAATTACAATACGATTCCTGCTCATTGTCCAGAATATGTATAATTTTCTTATGTTGTTTTATTTCTTGTTTGTTTAAATTTATGTTTATACTGAATTCCTTGTCAATATCTTTTTTGATAAAGGATGTTTCAGCAGCAGATGGATTAACAAGACAGACAATTTCATTGAATATATTGTTGTTAATAATTTCTTGTTTAGTATTCCAGGTTAAAGATTTAAAAATTAAGTAAGGGTCTCTATTGCCATATTCATCAAGGTCAACATCGTCTTTAAAAAGTACACGATAATCTTCCTTTTCATTCAGTCGATTTTTGTGGATAAAAAATTTGCCACTATTTAGGGCATCTTCGCTTGTGAACTTTGTAAATACAATGGCAGAGTTGCTTGAAATAAGTCTTTGTTTTGATGAAGTGAAATTTTTCAAGAGGGATATAATCCCTGATTTATTATCTTCAATTTCTTTGTCATATTCAATGCAAAATTTTCTCATTTCTTCCAAGTAATTGCGCTTTTCTTCGGTTTTCCCTCCGTTTTTGTCAGAATACCAATAGTGCTGAATTTTATTGTCAACTCTTATTACTTGGTCTAGACTAATATCTTTTACCTCAAATAAAAAGTACCCAAATATTTGATTAAAGAAAATAAAATCAGGAACTGTCTTTGACCCTCTATGCTCAAAATAAAGTTTCGAGGCTTCTGGTTTATTTTTGAATAATTCTTCTATGAAGGATTTGAATCTTTTTTCACCTCTATTAGCAGTTTCCTCAAAAGAGTCGTATATGTCGTCAATTAATATTTTACCCATTTAAATGTCGTTTTAGTATAGCGCATAACGTTTTCGGGACTACTCAGTTGCGTTTTAAAACCACTAAACTGTCAAGCACCTTTATGCTAATTAAATACAAAAATGCTGCAATAACAACGATAAAAGTAATTGCGTTACTACCTCGTGTTAGGCGTTCGAGAGAGTAGTTCTATAAAACAACAATTAGGATGAAATTTGCGTTCAATTTTGCGCAGACTTTCATAGAACCGGTTTTAACATTCGCCAAATTGAACAAAGCAAATGGAGTTACTAATTGTGGTTTCGTTTAATAAAATGCTAATTATTTGGTTGGATCGCGACGATTAAAAGTATTTAATGCAATTGTAGTTCGTTTGAATTTCTTACCCTTATATTAACCTTAAATTTCCCGTAGACATCCAAGGGCCGATACAATTCGCTTGTCGCCTAATTCTTTATAGCCGCTATATCTTATCGCTTATTCTTCTTACAGTATTTCAGATAGGCGCAGCACAAAAGTAATTATTAAAGGTATCGATAAGACTCATTAATCAATAAACATAATAACTTGTATTAACAAAAATTGTCACTACCCAATTTCCACTGTCACCTACTTCCTCCACTTAATCCAGAACCCAATCGCCTTCGTCATATTCTAATTCTCCCTTTTGCCTTGTTCCAAAGTGTTAATGGCATCGGTAAAATAATATATTTTGGCAAGAGTAGTAGTCAAAAGGTAAAGGAGGTGAAATGTCACCTGAAATGTTTGGCGACTAAGACAACTTAATTCATTAATCTTTAGCAGATGCGATCGAAATGTGGACGTTATTTGTTTATATAATTTACATACCCTTTCATTCCTTCCAAGCTAGCAACAAATCCTTTTAATACGTTATCGGGAATGGTATAATCCGGACTTATTCCATAGTGTCTCCGTGCTGCGGCTTCAACCCCGTTTTTCTTCATGTCATACAGTATCGCCCGAATAATCCGTTTGTATTTTCTATCTACATTCACTTTCTCATTTACCTTTAATCCTGTTACCCATTGCTTCCCGAATTTGGATTGAATACGGCATTTGGATTCATTAACCGTTAAATTTTGCATAAAAATAACCTCTCTGATATATTTGATATCCGTTTCTGAAATTTCATTGTTACTGGAGAAGGTCAGGTCGTCGGCGTAACGGGTATAGGTGATATCTACCAATTTACAATATGTCTGCAATCGTATATCCATTTCATAACAATACATATTGGATATTACCGGAGAAGTTGGCGATCCCATAGGAAGCTTGCGTTTATAGCAACATATCAATGCAAGTGCGGTAGCCAAGGCGTCATTGCATTGAAACATGCCCGACGTAAACATACTTTGTACATATAAGGCTTCAATAGAATGAAAGAAATCTTGTAAATCCATATTTAACACATAATCCTTTCCAACATGTGCTGCCGCATTGCTTTTGGTATTCCAAGTTGCCTTAACGGAGGTTTTACGTATAAAACCATGCACACAATCAGGCTTAATGGTATAATAATAATCGCTTAAAAAATCATTTAATTTTGATTGTATAACCTTTAGCTTAGGTACCGGAGCATCGATACTTCTGTATCCACCACTTTTCTTGGGAATCCTAAAACTCTCGTATTCGGGATAAGCAATTATCTGACGAAGTTCATTTGGACTTATTTGTAATAAGGAATACAGTTGACTCAAACTTTTCAACTTCACTAATTTGCTTTTATGATAAAATTCCATACACCTTATTTTATTTATAATGTTTAATGTGTTTATTCTTCCTTGCTTAAATTAAAATTATAATAGAAATGTTCTCTTTAAACTCTTGCCTAGCATTCGGTATTTGTTCACTGTTTAACGCAAGTCATTCCAGTAAGGACTCACACCCTATAAACCAATGTAATTGTTTAAAGGGTGTGTCTCACTAAAAAACACTGTTACCCGGACGATCTCCCAAATTTTGCAGGATTGCGTACCCGCAATCCTGGTCTGCGAAGCAAACCCACTTTCCATCTTCACGCGGCCGCAGGTACAACAGCCATAAGATTTTCGCCTAATCTTCATCAGTCCCTTGGGTAACAGTGCAATATTTTATTAGAATGGCGGTACACTAAATTCATCCCTTCTACTGTGGGGTACATTGTATCCTAAAAACCCATTTGACATACCATCTAAATTTTCAAATCGTGCTAATTCGTGGTTGAATCGCAAGCGTGCTGCTCCCATTGGTCCTAGTCTGTTTTTAGCAATATGCACTTCAGCCATTTGTTCCGTCGAACTACCATCTTCATATTCTAAAATACCATAATATTCGGGTCGATAAATAAACATTACCTTATCTGCTGTTTGTTCTATGCTACCACTTTCCCTTAAATCGCTTAATAATGGAATAGAAGCGGCACCTCTTTTCTCACTGGCCCGGCTTAATTGCGAACTCACCAAAACCGGTATATCCAATTCCCTCGCCAGGTGTTTCAACACTTGTACAATACCTGCAATTTCTTGTTCCCTGGTGTAGGTATGACGTCCGTAATGTATGAGTTGGAGGTAATCAACAATTACCATATCCAAACCTTGTGTAGCTTGAATTTGTCGTATGGCATGACGCATCTGAAAAACCGTCATTTCGCTGTTGTCGAGTAAATGCAAAGGTTTATCCGCAAGTATGTTTGCATAATTTTTTAAAAGCAAAGTTTCTTCCGGTGTTATTTTTTTTGATAGTAGGGAAGGAATGTCAATTTCTAATTGTTGCGCCAACATTCGGTAGGTAATCAAATCCCGATCAGACTCCATCGATACAAATGCCACCTTCTTCTTTTGAGTGCATAAGGAATGCAATAACTGTGTAACCAAAAAAGATGTTTTACCCATACCCGGTCGTGCTCCCAATATAATAAGTTCCCCATTCCGCAGGCCGCTTAATTTCAATTCCAGTTCATCATTAAACCAACTGTGATTTTTTGAAACCGTTTGGTTGGCATCTACCAATACTTCATCCATAAAGTCAGCAATAACTTCATTCATTGGTTTTAAGTATTGTTTGTTGTTTAAAGTATTCAACTTAATTACAGTCTGCTCCGATTCTATCAGGAGTTCATTTACGGGGATTTCAGGGTCCAATCCTTTTTCGACCAGAAAAGCACCATGTGCAACCAGTTCTCTTCTTTGGTAGTTCTCCTTGAGTACAGATGAATAAGCCAAAAATTGGACGTCCGAAAGTTTAGGATCAGTCCATTGGAGAATTTGACTTGCGGTTTCTTCGTCGGCTCCGTAAGCTTTTACAAGGTTATTTACGGTATAGGTATCAACGGGAGTTTGCTGTTCATCCAGTTTGAGAATAGCATCCATGGTAAGCCTGTTAAATTCTTTGGAGAAGTAATTACCCTTTAAGGTTGAGATATATCTATTCAAAAGGCTCTTGTCAAAGAGTAATCCGGCAAGCAGTGCCTGCTCCATCGAAATATTTTCGTTTGGTGTTTCCATAGCGTATTTCTAAAAAAGGGATGTAAAGATAAAGGGGAAGTGTGGTGTCTATAGTTGGAAAGAAATGCACAAAAGGGTGTAGCCTTGGTTGGCCTGAATCTAAATTGTTAATCTATCCAAATGACCAATATTTACGGATAGGTTTGGCATGTGCGTAATTTGTTTCTTAGGTGGACGGGGATGAATTAAGAAAGGAATAAAATGTGATGAAATACGGGGTAAAATGGGTGCAAAAATCAGGCAACACAAGTTTTGAATGCTGTTTCCGTTGGCTGCAGGTGTTTAGGGCTTAAAAGTTAGGTGCTGATCTTAACTATAGTTTTGCTTTATTAATGCATAGGTTTTTTTGCAGCTTGGTCATTGCTTCTGCAATCATCACTGAAAATAGAAAATAGCTTTATTAAATGGAGGGAATTCAAAAAAATGCACCCATCCATTTTGTGAAAGAAGTAGGATGTTTTGTTTTTATTGCAAGTGCGCTGTTAGAGGCAGGCATTTTTTGACAACAATGCTAATGTATAATTAACGGCTCACTAATTTATAGTATATGACGCTGAGTTACCTGTTTTATTTACTTTTACTGCAAATGGATCTTGGTTTTTTGCAACATGTATTTCAATAGTGGGAGCCCCATTTATATAATTACCTATTCTAACATCACAATAAAATCCTTTACCTACAGGTCCATATGTTTGGGTCCAAGAGCCCACCTGAGTTCCGCTATTAGTATATTTTCCTTGATCTGTAGTTACTGACCAATTACTAAAACGACCATAAGCACCATTGCCTTTTAAAACGTACTTCACATAAAAACTATCTGTAGGTTGTGGTGTTACTGCTCCGTTGCAACTCGTGTCATCTTCTTTGCAACTAGAATAGGTAAAAAAGGTAAATAAACTAACTACAATTAGAGTAAGGGTTAAATTTCTTTGTTTAATAAAACATGATTTCATCTTGTTAATTTTTAATGGTTACTTTTTTGTTTTTTACTTCACTTTGGCGTTGCTTGTCACTAACGTTTTGCAGCTACCCGAAGGGCGGGACATATACCACAAAACTTGAATTGAAAAACTAATGTTTGAATCACCGCTAAACTGTCCTTATTACAAGAAAACGCGACTTTTGGGTAGGTACTGTTAGCGGTTGTAATACTTTTGTCTGTCAATGTATCAAGGGTTGAAGTCATAGTTCGTTTGCTATTTGAACACATTCATTTCTCAAGTCGGAAAGTAGTTGAAGTGCTGAAGGATTTTTTGCAATATTAATTAACGGTCTGTATTTGGTTATTAGTCCTGTTTCCAAGCTTTCAAAGTCGCCAATAAAGTCAACCCAGTTTACTTGCAAGTTGTCGTTTATCCACTTAATAATTTTCTGCTCGGCAGTTGGTGTAAATTTGTAGTTGCGCTTGTTTGCTTTGGTTGTCAGTGATCCTTTTTGGGGTCGGTGTCCAAGCACTGCACCGATGCTCCGAAAAAATGTCCCGTGTCCTTTAGCACGAAGTTCTTGATTTAAAAGCCTTTTGTTCAAACTCTCTGTTGCAATACCGATGTAAATTATGTTGTGTTGTCTGTCTGCTAAAAAAGTGTTGAACGGTTTTGGAAGTTTGTTGATGTCCGCAATACGAATACAATAAAGTCCAGCGATGTGAGGAACTAAATTGTCAATGTTACTAGCACTTTTATAATTTTTCTCGTTCATCAAAATCTTTTCAAGTATGCTAGTGTCAACTGATGAAATTTGTGTTGCTTTAATTACTTTTTTAGGAGTTTCCTTATGGTTCAGTTCAACTTTTGTTTTTGGTTGTCCGATTAGCGAAACGATTGAACCGTCTCGGTCAAAAATGTTTGCGTAGTTTCTTGTCCTACCGTGAATTTGAAACGCTTGAATTTTTGAGCCGTCCTTTTTCTGATACCAATCGTTTTTATTCAATTCGTCAGCTATTTGCTGTGTTGTCATAGGGCGTCCTATTTGACGTAAAAGTTTTTCTATTGCTTCGTGTAAAGTCATATTTTCAATTTGTCGTCAGGCGACCTATTATTAACTATATCATTCAGTAACTAAAAGAAGTGTTGAATTTTTCATTGTTTATTTATAATAATAAGATAGAAAAACTTTTAAAGAATTATAATATTTAAACATGATTACTGACATGCTTTAAGGTACTGTATATAGTTGCAATTATATTTTTAAAGCGATACCTATACCAAAATTCATTGTTCCCATTTTTTGACTCCATGTATCTGTTGATCGATTTCCATCACTTGTTTTTGTTTCAACATCTGTGAATTCCGGATTCGAACCAATGTAGTCCAAGTTTGTCAATAAGTATAGTTTCTTGCCCAAGGAGAATTTAAATCCGGCACCAATTAGGTAGGCAAAAGATCTTGTCGTTGCTCTACTTGAGGATATCCATCCAGTTCCTCCTGGTTCACTAACTGTAATGGTTAGGTTGGGTGAACCGGCGTTCAAAAATCCAATCATAGCTTTTGTATCAAAACTAACATTTTCAGATACCGGGAAAGAACCAAATCCACCAAACATTAATCCACTCAATGCCCAGCCGTCACTTTCAATTGTCCAAGTGTATCCTGGATACTCATTTGCCAAAGCATTCGCCATAGACTGGAGGTTCGTAGAGTTTGCTTGTGCTCGGAGTAATGCCGTTATACCAAAATTGCTTCCTCCTAATTTGTATGCAAAAGAAAGATCAACAAAAGCTCCAGTTTCTGCAAATCCTGCAGAATTCTTATTTATATCTTTACTAGCTAGGTCACCCATAGGTATACTTGGGCCTAATGAAAATCCAATATATCCTTTTGTGTCTTGTGAATAACTCTGCATTGTAACTAACAACAGCGTTATGAATACGATTATTTTTTTCATAAACTTACCAGTTAAATTTCTTAATGTAAAACTTTTCGTTATCGTTTTTTTTTAATAGATCATAGAATTCATTTTATTCTCAATTGATTTCTAACTTCATAATACGTTGTTTCGTGTCGCCAAATTTTCAAACATATCATTACGCAACTGTGTTAAACAATTATAAATTAAAGGTATCAAAAAAAATAATGATACAAAAAGCCAGTTTTTTTGTTTTTTTAATGATCCAATTGCCTAGTCATTATAGCCTAATTTTATACATTTTCAAAGAATTGAATTGCAAATAGACAGAAGTCAATGATTACGTCTTTATCCAAGTCAAATTCTTTTCGACTTCCCAAATAGTTGTGTGATGTTGGTGTAATTTCTTTTCCAATTTGTAGTTCTGTCACTGTAACGCACTTTATATGCTTTTTCGATACAAGAATTATATATGCGTTTTCATAAGGATAGTTTTTAGGTAAGTCTTTTAGTTTGAATTCACCACTTGCTCGAAATTTAACTTCAACGAAGTATACTTCCTTCGTTTTTGGATTTTGCATTACAAAATCGGGCATACGTCTTATTTCTTGAGCAACGTCAGATCGAACGCCTTTTAAAAGCTCCATAATACCTGGAATTGTATTCTCCATTCCATAGCGAAAGACATTATAACCAAGACTTAAGAATAGTTCTTGAATTAAAGTCTCAGCAATTCGACCCTTAATCATTCCATACCTATAACTTCTTTCTTTATCCGAAAGACCTGATGGAAGGTCAGCGAAATCATCAAAGTCGTCAAAACTTTCAAAGTCGTTTTTTGCTCCAGCTATTGTGGGGGTAAATTTGTTGTTTTTTTTGGCGTAGCACTTTGAGCAAAGGCCACCATTAAATTTTGTGTAGTCTCCACATTCAATACATTCTGCCATTTTTGTATTTTATTTAAGTTGTGGTATAATTTAGTAGGTTTGACTCTTTAAAGAAATTGTTAAGACTAAATTTTAAATCTTTTCGAAGGTAACAAAGTCGCACAAATTATCAATGTTCAAAGTCAGCCACCTTTGCTACTTCTGTATGTAATGCGTAAAGTATTTTGTATTATTTAATAGTCTTTATAAATTTCCCCACTTATAAGTAGATAATTCATCGCGTCTATATAATTCAATACTAAACTTGCATTTGTCGAAATTTTTAAATTAATCATTCCATTGCCATTCTCTGTCACAAAAGTTGAACTATAGTTACATTTGTCTTTCCTCAATCCTGACAACTCCATACCAGGAACTTCATATATTGGTTCATCAAACACTTCACTAGATTCCTTTGGATTTCCGTATTTTGATATCAGTAGGGCTTTCGTGTTTTCATATTGTGTTTTAATTGCCTTCCAGGATGTTTTTTCTTCATAACTTACAGTTACACCATATACAGTATTTTGTGCTGATTGTACAAAAATATGAACTTCCTCTCCTGCAAATTTACCTGCAAGTAATGCATCGGCTTCAGTAACTTTAAGTAATGTAAAATTTAGCGATTTAAGTTGCGCTACAAATTGGGTCAATGATCCGTTTATGGGAATTCCTTTAAATGTAAAGTGTTCAATTCCACTTTTTTTAAGTTCATTAAGCATTCTACTGATGGAGTCATTGGAATGGATAGTATCAGTTTGAGCTGAGGATGTCATTACAGATAGAGATAAAATCAGTGTGTATAAAAGTGTTTTCATTATTTTTTCGATTTTTTTAATTTACAAATAGAAAACGAACGATGACTTACAACTTTATTGGCAACAAATTTATACTCATATCATTCGTTCAGTTTGTGATTTAGCCAGTATACAATTAACTATAAAAGTATCAAAATGCTTTAAATTTAAAAAATATTGTATGCATACTTTCTCAAAAGGCCATCACTGCCCAATATCCACCGCTACCTTCTTCCTCCACTTAATCCCGCACCCAATCGCCTTCGTCATGGTTTTGTTTACCATTTTGCCTTGCTCTAGGGCTTCAATGGCATTGGCATTTTTTTGCCGTTAAAGCATCATCAGATTTATCAGTTTTTATTTATTAAACTAATGTAGAAAAAACCTGGCAACGAAATATGCATTTTAAACATAATAACCGTTATAGTTTATTGGAATTATGATTTGCTATTTTTACTCAATTATTAATGAAATCTTACGGCCAAGACCGTACTCCAACAATTTATATAAGGTAGAAAGTTGGATGTCACTATGTCCATTTTCAATTCTTGAAATGAAGCTTTTTTTTGTTCCCGTCTTTTCAGCCAATTGTTCTTGTGTCATGGAAGCAAGGCGTCTTTCTTCTTTGATAACTTCACCAATAGCAAAAGCTTTAGCCTTAATTTCAAAATCTGTCCGCTTTGCAGTTCCAACTTTTCCGTATTGTTTGTCGAGATGTTCGTCAAAAGTGGTAATGGTCTTACTTTTTCGGTTTTTTGATTTCATTTTGTTTTCTTTTTAATTTTTCATCAAAATATTCGTTCATAATCTTTACGGCTTTGTCAAGTTCTCCGGAAGGGGTCTTTTGAGATTTTTTTTGAAAACCATTGAACAAAACGACCACTTGCCCCTCGTCAAAACAGCAGAAAATTCGATATATTACTTTGAAATTCTATTCTTATTTCATACAGTCCATTTGTGCCCTCTAAATGCTGAAAGAACTTCTGAGGTATTCTTTCTGCAACTTTAACTACAAATAGAACGTGGTCAATTTTTCCTTTACTTTTACTGTCTGTTGGTCAAAGAAGTCAAGAAAGTAATCTTTAAAGAATATTATTTGTCTATGTCGTTCCATATTTCGGCATCACAAAGTTAACTAATAATGGAACATGGTCAAGATGAAATCTTAATTTATTTTATGGGGAAAGGCTCCAAAATAGCAAATTACTACCTATGGCCATTACATTTAATTTCAATCAAGTTTTACTGCCCAATATCCACCGTCACCTTCTTTCTCCACTTAATCCCGCACCCAATCGCTTTTGTCATCGATTTATTTACCCTTTTGCCTTGTTCTATGGCGTCAATGGCGTCAGCAACGTTCCCGCGCCTGCCGTTGGTAGTGATTGCGGTGGTTAAATTGTCAAGCTAAGATAAAGAAAATAGGTAAACGAAATGCAACAACTTAGTAAAATAGCGCCACTTGCGGTAGTCGCGTGTTAGCTGTAGTACTTCTTAGTATGTTTGAATGAGAACGTCGGTTGGAATGTTTAGTCTGTCATGTAATTGACGAATCATTTCAAGAGATAGTTTTCTTTTCTTATTTAAAATTTCACTAGCACGACTTTTTAGTCCAACAATTTCTGCTAAATCAGATTGATTATATCCCATTTGTTCCATCCTGAACTTTATAGCTTCAATTGGATCTGGAAGGTCGATAGGGAAGTGGTCCTTCTCATATTGTTCAAGTAAAATACCAAGTACTTCAAGTTCATCACCTTCAGAGGAGCCTTTTTTAGCATCAAAAATTACTTCAAGTCTTTCTAGAGCTTGATTGTAATCTTTCTTTGTTTTTATTAGTTTAATTTCCATGGCATTTAAATTTCGTTAGCATTAATCTTATCATATTCGGCATGTGTTCCGATAAATCGTATCCAAATCATTTGATAATCATAATTTAGCTTTACAATTAATCGGTAATTGTTTCCTTTAATATTAAAAACAATCCTGTTGTCCTTCAAAATACTTGCACTTGGATACTCCTTTTTTATTTGATTAGGATTTTTCCAATTTGAATTACTTGCTTCTTGAAACCACGACTTTAGTTGTTGTTCACTATCAGAATGCTTCTCCCAGAATTCTCGTATTATTTTTTTAGCAATAACTCTCAATACTCAAAACTTTTACCAAAGATAGGTGTTTGTTCCCAAAACGGGAAATTCTTTTAAATAATCTTCGAAGGTGGCATTACCGCTAACTTATTTATTGCCGTTATCACTTCTCTTATCCTTCTAACAACAAATCAGAAAGCCGCCACAAACAAACCTATTTTAAAGGTATAAAAAGAATTTAACAACCAAGTAAAATTTAGCTTGCTACTTTAAAAAACGTCACTTTCCAATATCCACCGTCACCTTCTTCCTCCACTTAATCCCGCATCCAATTGCTTTCGTCATGGTTTTGTTTACCCTTTTGCCTTGCTCCAGTGCTTCAATGGCATCGGCAACAAAATGGGTTTTGGCAAGTGCAGCATCTTCATAATTATCGTCAATCGCACCAATATAACGCACCATATTTCCCTCAGTTGTTTTTTGTAAAACAAAAACATGGGGGGTGCGCAAAGCACCATACAGTTTGGTGGTTTCCTGGCTTTCGTCTTTCAGGTATACAAAAGGGTAGTGGTATTCCTTGGCACGCGCTGCCATCTTTGTCCGGCTGTCTTCCGGTTCGCGTAAGGTATCGTTCGGGTTTATCGCTACCACCGGGTATCCTTTTGGGGCATAGGTCTTGTGCAAATCAATAATTCGTTGTTCGTAAGCTTGCGCAAACGGACAAGTATTGCAGGTAAATACCACAATAAATCCTTTGGCATTTTTATAATCCTGTAACGAAACCGGTTTGCCATCGGTATCGGGTAAAGTAAAATCGGCTGCTTTGTCGCCAACCATATAACCGCTCGTTGGAGCCTGTGCCATCGCCGCATACGAAAAAAGAAAAATTATACAGGTATAGAAATAATGTTTCATCTTATTTTAAAGGTAAGGTTTGTGTGGCAATTAAATGCAAATCGGAATAGGAGATTTCTCCTTCCTTAAAAAATTCGAATGCCATATTATTTTTAAATATCCATGTGGCCGGTATGGCACCACTCCAGTCTTTATTCACCAAAGGAATCCAAACATCCGGATTGGTTTCACTCATCCACACCACCTCCGATTTAATCTGGTGTTTTGCAATAAAATTGTGCAACAACATATCATGGTTCTTGCTAAAATCGTTGCTCACCAATACCACTTTTATTTTTTGTCCGGTAAAGGTTTGTGCAATGCTATCCAATACCGGCATCTCATGCACGCAAGGCTTACACCACGTTGCCCAAAAATTTACCACATACAAAGTATCCGATTTATTGTCCTTTATCTGCTGTATCCATCCCGCATCCACCGACCGTATCTCTTGCGCATGGGTTACAAATGATATTAACCCCGTTATTAATATAATCAATATTGTTTTCTTCATCACCATTGTATGCAATTACGTAATTACGTAGTTACGTACTTACGTAAATATGTAATTTTGTAAATACGTAATTATGTAAATTAAGTTTTTTCACCAAATGATAAATCCCCGGCATCCCCCAACCCCGGAATAATATACGCATCCGCATTCAAATCCTTGTCAATGGCGCCTATCCACAACGTAGCAAAAGGCAATTTTTCTTCCAAATAAGTTACTCCTGCTTTACTGGCAATAAGCGCCAAAATATGCAGGGATTTGGGTTTGCCGTGTTTTAGAATGGCCTGGTAGGTTAATTCAATCGATTGTCCGGTTGCCAACATCGGATCAATTAACAACAAGGTTCTGTCGGTTAAATCCGGACTGGCCAGATACTCCACCACAATTTCGAAATCATGCGCATTATTATGTTTGCGGTATGCCGAAATAAATGCACAATCCGACTGATCAAAAAAACTCAATACTCCTGCATGCATGCTCAATCCGGCACGCAAAATAGTTGCCAATACAGGTTGCTCCGCCAGCACTTCCGACTGGTGTGTTCCCAAAGGAGTAATCACATTGCGTTTGGTATACGCCAATTTCTTGCTCACCTCATACGCCATAATTTGTCCAATCCGCTCAATATTTTTCCGAAACCGCAACCGATCTTTTTGAATATGAATATCCCGCAACTCTGCAATGAATTGGTTGAGGATGGAATTGTTTTCGGATAGAAGGTGGATTTGCATGGATACGAAGTTAGGGGAAATTTGGGATGATAGGAATGATGTTAATTGGAAGGCAGGAGGCAAAAGGCAAGAGGCAGGAGTGGGAGTTATAAGAGATGAGTTATAAGTGATAAGTGGGACCTACAGGCGTGCTGTCCAATTTACATTGGGGGGTACTAAAACACTAAAACACTAAAACACTAAAACACTAAAACACTCAGTACTTAGTACTAGGTTAGGCAAAAGGCATTTGACTTTGGACTGATTGCTTTCAACAGATTGCCTTGGGTAGGAGGCAAGAGGCAAAAGGCAGGAGGCAGGAGTGGGAGTTATAAGAGATGAGTTATAAGTGATAAGTGGGACCTACAGGCGTGCTGTCCAATTTACATTGGGGGGTACTAAAACACTAAAACACTAAAACACTAAAACACTCAGTACTTAGTACTAGGTTAGGCAAAAGGCATTTGACTTTGGACTAATTGCTTTCAACAGATTGCCTTGGACCGAATGCCTTCGACTGATTGCTTTGTACTGAAAACCTTGGACCTAGATCAAAAGTTGCAATTCAAATGATACAATCTTTTTTGGCTTCATGCCAAACGGTAGCCTTTTTTCAAAACTTTGCGTTCTTAAAAACGTAGTCAATACTTTGTGAACTTTGCGGTTAATGGAAGAGGTGTTGCCCACCTTCGCAAATGCTACGGTGGACGAGTGTTGAAGTGATGGGCAAACCGGCAATTCGTTATCTATCAGACCCAAAATAACAAAAGCACTTGTTTCCTAATTGGGAAATAGTTAGCTTTGACAAAAGATTGTTAATGAAGCCATCCTTTGAGATTGAATTGCTAAACGAAGCCATTGAATTTTTAGAGAATCTTGAACCCAAGGCAAGGGAAAAGATTTACTATAATTTGAAAAAATCGCAGTTTGTAAACGACAACGAACTCTTCAAAAAACTAAATGACTCCATTTGGGAATTCAGGACTCTTTACAATACTAAAGCCTACAGACTTTTTGCCTTTTGGGACAAACTTGACGGAAAGGACACTTTAGTTGTTGCGACTCATGGAGTATTGAAAAAGACGCAAAAGACACCTCCAAAGGAAATAAAAAAGGCTGAAGACATAAGAAAACAATATTTGGAACACAAGAATAAAAAGAAATAGTTATGGCAAACAAATTCAAAACAGTTTCACTTGACACAATGATTGACAAACACGTTGGCAAACGTGGTACAAAAAAACGTGACGCTTTCGAAAACGAATTGCGAATTGACTTGTTAGGGCAAGCTATTAAACAGGCTCGACAAGAACGCCATATGACTCAAAAACAATTAGGTGAATTGGTTGGGGTTCAAAAAGCTCAAATTTCCAAAATTGAAAACAGTGTAAAGAACGCTCGCTTTGAGACAATATTGAAAGTGTTTGACGCTTTAGGTGCTAAGGTTAACTTCAATGTTGAACTTGCTTAACAGAGATTAGGCATTGGTCAGAAGTTATTGGTCATTGGTCAGAAGTCATTAGACAATAGGCAGTGGTCAATAGGCAGTTGATTCGACTGATTGCTTTGGGTAGGAGGCAAGAGGCAAAAGGCAGTAGGCAAGAGTTTGGCACCCGTTAAGATTAATACACACTGTACTTAAACTGTCAGGACTAATAATTTTTTAGGCAAAAGGCATTTGACTTTGAACTGATTGCTTTCAACCGATTGCTTTGGACTGAATGCCTTCGACTGATTGCCTTGGGCCGAAAACCTTGGACCTAGATCAAAAGTTGCAAATCAAATGATACAATCTTTTTTGGCTTCATGCCAAACGTAAGCCCTTCTATAAAACTCTGCGACCTCTGTGCCTCTGGTGAAATTCTTCGCGTCTTCTGCGTTAAAATCTTCGCGCCCTTTGCGGTTAAAGGAAGAGGTGTTAAAGTGTTAAAGTGTTGAAGTGAGGGGCAAACTAGCTTTGGTTTTTACAAAGAGGCAACTTCTTGGCTTCATGCCAAACGCAAATATTATTTTCAAAAATCTGTGTAATCAGTGGCAAAAAAAGTAGTTAGTGATTAGGGGTCTGTGAAAAACAGTGGTCATTAGTCAGAAGTCATTGGTCATTGGTCAGAAGTCATTGGTCAATAGACATTCCGCATTTGACTGAACACTTTCGACTGAACGCCTTCGACCGATTGCCTTCAACTGATTGCTTTCAATCGATTGCCTTGGACCGAATGCTTTCGACTGATCGCCTTGGGCCGAAAACCTTGGACCTAGATCAAAAGTTGCAAATCAAATGATACAATCTTTTTTGGCTTCATGCCAAACGCAAATATTATTTTCAGAAATCTGTGTAATCAGTGGCAAAAAAAGTAGTTAGTGATTAGGGGTCAGTGAAAAACAGTGGTCATTAGTCAGAAGTCATTGGTCAGAGGTCATTAGTCATTGGTCAATGGACATTCCGCATTGGACTGAACACTTTCGACTGAAGGCATTTGACTTTGGACTGATTGCATTCAACAGATTGCCTTGGACCGAATGCTTTCGACTGATCGCCTTGGACCGAATATTTTCATCTTGTAAAAATCTGTGCAATCACTCTTACACTTAAATCTGTGTAATTTGTGTATTCTGTGGCAAAAAAGTTATAAGTGATATGTGTTTTTAGCAGACTGCTTAACACGACAGACAGAAGAAATTTCCAAAACGGTGTTTCACTTTAGGGAAACTTTTGTATATTTGCTCCGTGGACAAAAATGGGAAACATAGAAAAATTGTGTTTTACAAAGACTACTTCCAAGACTTCTTTGACAAACAATCTAAAAAGGTTAAAGCCAAAATTGTTTGGACTTTTGAATTAGTTGAAGACTTGCCAAGAGTTCCGGAAACATATCTGAAACACATGGAGAACACCAATGGACTTTATGAAATTCGTGTTCAACTTGGGAGTGACATATTTCGCATTTTCAGTTTTTTTGACCAAGGCCAATTAGTTGTTTTAGCAAATGGTTTCCAAAAGAAAACGCAAAAGACACCGAAAAAAGAAATTGAATTAGCACTAAAAATAAAAGCAGAATATGAAAACGAAAAATAAGAACTTGACAACTCTTGAAGAGTTTAAAGAAAAAAATTATGGCAAACGCGGGACAAAAAAGCGTGACGAACTTGAAGCAGGTTATGAAAGTTTTAAAATGGGTGCGTTAATTCACGACACTCGTATAGAATTGGGAATGACACAAGAGCAACTTGCAGAAAAAGTCGGGACGACAAAATCATACATATCTAAAATTGAGAACAACCTAAAAGAAGCTCGAATTTCGACACTTCAAAAAATTGTTGAACTTGGTTTTGGTGGACACCTAGAATTATCAATTAAAATTTAGTTGACGACTTGACTGTGGGATGAAAATCTGCTTAGGGTAATGGGTAATGGGTAATGGGTGAAGGGATGGTGGTTATGTGAAACCGTGATCTGTGAACAGTAAACTGTAAACTAAAAACTGTGAACCGTGAACTATGAACCGTGAACTATGAACCGTAAACCGAAAACAGTGAACCATAAACCGTATTCAGCCAATCATCCAACATCTATAGAATTCGCCTATCTTCGCGCCCTATTTAACAACAACAAATGAAACTTACTTTCTGGGGTGCGGCAAAACAAGTTACCGGAAGCATGCACCTGCTTACCTTGGATAACGGATACAATATATTAATTGATTGTGGCATGAATTACGAGCAGAAACGCGAATTGATTGCGGCTGCTTTCGAATTTCCTTTTAATCCCGGCGATATTGATTTGGTGGTATTGACCCATGCCCATATCGACCATTCGGGAAATATTCCGACCCTGGTGGCCAATGGCTTTTTGGGAAATATTTTGTGTACCCCTGCAACCACCGATTTAACGGCTTACTTATTATTTGATAGTGCCAATATCCAATTGTCGGAATACAAACAAAGGTTATCGCGTGCCACAAAAAATAAACGCAACAATATTCCGAAACCCATTTACAACGACCGACAAGTTGAAAAAGCTTTGGGACAAATGGTAACCATTCCGTTTAACCAAAAGTTTAACGTGCAGCCTGGAGTAAGTATTACTTTAATCGAAGCCGGACATCTACTCGGTGCAGCCAGTGTGCGCATTGAAGTAGAAACTGCAAAAGGGAAAAAGGTGGTTGGTTTTACCGGAGATTTGGGAAGGGAAAATGCCGAGCTGATTCGTACACCCGAAATTATGCCCGACCTCGATTACCTCGTTACCGAAACAACCTATGGCGGACGAAAACACCGTACAGCCGATGCTGCCGAAACAGAGTTGCTGCGTTTTATTGATGAAGCTGCTAAGATCAGGGGCAGGGTAATTATTCCGGCCTTTAGTGTTGGACGAACCCAATCGATTGTTCATGTAATTCATCGCTTGTTTCAAAAAGGTTTGTTGCCACCGATGAAAGTTTTTGTGGATAGTCCGATGGCCGTAAAATCTACCCACGTGTACGAAAAATATCCTGAATTATTAAACGAAAATGCCACTGCCTTTTTAAAAGAGTATGGCAATCTTTTCGACTTTGAAGGCATACATTGGATAGAAGATTACGACGACCACGATAAATTAATGGGGTATACCGATTCGTGCATCATTATATCTGCAGCCGGAATGGTAGAAGGAGGGAGGATTCAGGAGCATGTAAAAAACAATATCCAGAATCCGTTCAGCACCATTTTGATTGCGGGCTATTGTGCCGAAGGAACCTTAGGGTATCGGTTATTAAACGGACAATCCCATATTTCCATTCGCGGAAAAGATTACCAGATTTATGCAAAAATTGCTTCCACCGATGTGTTCAGTTCCCATCCCGATAGCGACGAAATTTTCAATTATATAAAAGCTACCCACAACCCGAAATTAAAAAAAGTATTTCTGGTGCACGGCGATGAAATCAATTTAATAGCGATGCAAAATCGCCTCAAAGATTCCGGTATTAAAGGAGCAGAAATACCATCTTTTTCCGAAGAATTTATATTAGAATAATCTTATAACGGAAATTTTAAAGTAGAAAATATTCTATTTTAAACTTCCAAAGTTATATTGCTTGTCCTGAAGTGTGTGTACCCACTCTACTTCAGGTCCCAAATCAAAAAGAGTTAAAAATAAATTGGTATATTCTACCACAACAATTTATATTACTTTGCACACAAATACTTGAACAATACCATAGGAATATTAGCAGCATTGATCACCGTAGGTTCGTGGACCGTTGGTACATTTGCCTTTACGGCTGCATCCAAAATAATGGAACCCTTAAGTGTGAACAGGGTTCGGTTATTGTATGCATTTATTTTATTAACCGGCATTGGATTTGTATTGTTTGGATTAACACCCGTTCAATTATTCCTTAATCCGGATATCGAACAATGGTTGTGGTTGGGTATTTCGGGAATCGTTGGATTAACCATTGGCGATTATTTTGCTTTTACAGCCTATAAATTAATTGGGAGCAGCAGGGCAAGTTTGTTTGTTTCGATTGCTCCGGTTGCGGCTTTGTTATTGGGAATTTTATTGTTGGGTGAAACCATCAATTTTGTGGGTGTTATTGGAATGGCCATTTCGGTTTTAGGAATTTTGTGGTTTGTGCAGGCGCAAAATAAGAGCCATCAAATAACCGAATCGGAGATTAGCAGAAAAGATTTTATGCAGGGCATGTTGTTTGCCTTTTTGGGTTCAATAAGCCAGGGTTTGGGATTGGTATTGGCAAAAAAAGGGTTGATTCATCCGGGTAATTATGAAATTCCTCCCATGCATGCCACCTGGATTCGCATGGGTGTTGGCGCATCCTTGACATATCTGGTTGGTGCATTTCGAAGCAACCTGGTAGCCGAGTTTAAAGCCATCACGTTTAACAAACAAAACCTCAAACCAATTTTGATTGGTACTTTATTTGGTCCTGTTTTTGGCGTAACCATGTCGATGCTCGCCGCAAAAAATTTAGAAGTGTCCCTGGCCCAAACTATCTTTTCATTACTTCCTATTTCCGTAATGTTCACCGCCCATTTCACCGGCAAAGAAAAAGTTACCCTATCCTCTTATATCGCCGTTCTGATTAGTATTTGCGGGGTGCTGCTGCTGGTGTGGAGGAACGAAGTTTTTTGAGGAGGTGTTGAGGTGTTGAAGTGTTGAGGTGTTGAGGAAGTGTTTAAGTGTTGAAGTGTTGAGGTGTTGAAGTGTGGTGCCAATGAATATCACGGTTTCAAATGAAATTCCAAATGCCCAAGGAAAAGCAATCAGTCCAAAGCAATCGGTCGAAAGCAATCAGTCGAATGTCAAATGCAATCGGTCAAATGAATACCTAATAACTACTGCCTAATGACTACTGACTAATGACTACTGACTAATGACTACTGACTAATGACTAATGACTAATGACTAATGACTTCTGACTAATGACTTCTGACCACTGCCCAATTCCCAATCAACCTAACATCTTATTAAGCTGCATGTGTTGCAACATACAAACCGAAAAACTCCCTATCCAGATTGCCGGTAGGCCCACTTATATCTTATATCTTATAACTTATATCTTATAACTTATATCTTATAACTTATATCTTTCTTCTTCTTCTCTCCATCATTATCAACGTCAATTCCCTTCCCGCCTGTCCTTTTGCCGAAGTATTTTCCTGTGCCCTCCTTAATAAGTATGGCATTACGGCTTCTACCGGTCCGTAAGGAAGGTATTTGGCAACATTGTATCCATGTTGGGAAAGGTTGTAGCTGATATGGTCGCTCATGCCGAATAGCTGGGCGAAATAAATGCGTTGGTCGTTGTTGGCAATTCCTTTTTGGTGCATGTATTGTACCAGTTTCATGCTGCTTTCTTCGTTGTGGGTACCGGCACAAACACTGATGCGGTCGATTCTGTCTAAGCAGAAACGAACAGCCATATCATAATCGCGATCGCTTGCTGCCTTATCCGGTTGTATGGGATTTTCGTAACCCAATTGCAAAGCCCTTTCTCTTTCTTTTTCCATATAGGCACCACGCACCAGTTTCATTCCCAGAAAGTAATTGTGTTTCAGCGCATCTTCGTAACTGTGCTTTAAAAAGGCCAGTCGGTCGTGGCGGTAAAGTTGAACCGTATTAAACACTATGGCAGTTTCGTGGTTAAACTTCAGCATCATTTCGCGTACCAATCCGTCGATGGCATCTTGTATCCAGCTTTCTTCGGCATCCATAAATATGCGGATTTTGCTATCGTAAGCCGTTTTACAAATATGTTCGATGCGGTGTTTCACTTTATCAAATTCTTCCTGTTCGTCATTGGTAAGGGCATCCTTGTTGTTTACTTTGTTTAGCAAGGCAAAACGGGCTACTCCGGTAACTTTAAAAACACAATATGGAATGCGTTTGTCGTTTTTTGCCTTTAAAACGGTTTGAATAATTTCTTCGGCCGTATGTTCAAATTCTTTTTCTTCTTCCTTGCCTTCCACCGAATAATCGAGGATGGAGCCGATACCGTAATCCTTTAATTTTTGCATGGCAGCATCGCATTCGTTCATCGATTCGCCCCCGCAAAATTGTTTGAAAACGGTGGCTTTGATTAAACCTTTAATGGGTAAATGCAGCTTGAACGCTATATTAATAAGCGTTGGACCGGCATTTACCAACCAGTTGTAACCGATGGCCTTGAATAGATAGTAAGAACGGTTTAAATCGTTGCCTGACTTGGATCGAAATGCAATTTCGGTATCGTCAAAGGATATAGCAGATTTGGGTTTTATTTGGGTTTCTTCCACGATTTGTAAACTTATTGGTAATTTTTTAAATTATACATCATAATTTGCCTGCGCAAAAGTAACAATTTGAAAGAATTTCAATTTAAAGATTTCAGTATTTATGCAGGGTCGGATGTCTTGGAGATTTTACTTGAAAATCTCATCGAACATTCTTACTCCCGGGTTTTTGTCCTGATGGACGAAAATACCAAAAAGTATTGCTTGCCAAAGATATCCAAATACCTTTTCGATATTTATCCGATTGTCATTCCATCGGGTGAACAGCATAAAACCCTTGCTACAGCGCAGGTTATATGGAATGAATTGTTTAAACAAAATGCCGATAAAAATTCTGTCCTGATTAATTTGGGTGGTGGCATGGTAGGGGATATCGGAGGTTTTTGCGCAGCGATTTACAAACGGGGAATCGAATACATCAATATTCCAACCACCTTGCTTTCCATGGTCGATTCGTCGGTAGGAGGCAAAACGGCAGTTGATTTTTATCATATTAAAAATAGCCTGGGGGTTATCCAACAACCCAAATCGGTGTATATTTTTCCCGATTTGCTCAATACCTTGCCTTTGCCCGAATTGCGGAATGGATTTGCCGAAATGCTCAAACATGGCTTGATTGCTGATGATGATTACTGGCAGGAATTATTAGGTGTTACGGAATATGAATTGCCAAGGCTTGCTTCGTTGATAAACGGTTCGGTAAAAATCAAGATGAAAATTGTGAAGAAGGATATGTTTGAAATCCGGGATCGCAAACGGTTAAACTTCGGACATACCATCGGACATGCGATCGAAGCATATTCCCTAAAAAACGACAAAGTTCCCCTTAAACATGGAGAGGCAGTTGCCATTGGGATGGTGTGTGAATCTTATTTATCAAAAATAAAAAGTGGATTGTCGGGTAAAGAATTGCAACATATCAGCCAGGTTATTCTCTCCCGTTTCCCCAAATATTCGATGCGCAATATTTTATCACCCGAGTTGATTAAAATCATGCGACAGGACAAGAAAAACAGCAACGACACGCTTCAATTTACCTTGTTGCGCACGATTGGCAAGTCGACCGTAAACCAGGAATGTTCGGAATATGAAATAACTGCTGCTTTAAATTATTACGATTCGTTATGAACCGTGTTACGGTTTCACATCCCACCGGCATAGTTGCAGGTACATTTTTATTACCGGCATCAAAAAGTATCAGCAACCGTTTGCTCATTTTACAAGCGTTATTTCCGGATACGATTGAAATCGAAAATTGTTCGGAAGCAGAGGATACGGTGATCATGCAACAAGCACTGAAGCAAAAATCCGGAACCATCAATGTTGGAAATGCAGGAACCTGTTTGCGATTTTTAACGGCATATTTTGCTGCCATTCCGGGAGATTATATCATCCATGGCAGCGAACGTTTGCATGAGCGTCCTGTTTTTGATTTGGTGAATGCCCTGCGTCAATTGGGTGCAGATATCGATTATATCGATAAGGAAGGATTTGCTCCCTTGCGGATTAAAGGAAAAGTACTCACCGCGTCTGAAGTGGAAATCAGTGGCGAAATAAGCAGCCAACATATTACCGCATTGATGTTAATCGGTCCTTTTTTGCCGAATGGGTTAACCATTAAATGGGTTGGAAAGCAAGTATCTACCGGTTATATATGGATGACAGAAAGAATTTTGTTTGAGTTGGGTATTGTTTGTAAAATAACCGACAACGAAATGGATATTCCTCCACAGAAACCAAGAAAAAGCAATATGTATGTGGAGGCCGACTGGAGCGCTGCTTCGTACTGGTACAGTTTTGCTGCACTTAGTAAATCCTGTGATATCCAACTGCCGGGATTAACCAATTCGTATTTACAAGGCGATATTGTAATTGCCAATTATATGGATCGGTTTGGGGTGCATACTTCTTTTGAGAATGGGATTGCACGTCTTACCAAAACCAATGTATTGTTGCAACAGGCAAGTTATAATATGGCGAATGAACCTGATTTGGTTCCGGCATTATGCACTTGTTTGGCAGGCTTAGGCGTGGCCGTTCAATTCGAAAATATCAAACATTTACGGGATAAAGAAAGCGACAGGATTGCCGTTCTTGAAACGGAACTTTTAAAATGCGGTGTGCAAGTTATTACAACCGAATCCAGTATAGAATTGTTGCCTTCCGATTTACTGTTGGATATAATTCCTGTGATTGAAACCCACAACGACCACCGCATTGCCATGGCATTTTCGGCACTCGCACTTCGCTTTAAAAAAATTCAGATCAACAATCCCGAAGTGGTTGCTAAATCGTATCCGCTGTTTTGGAAGGAATTGGAGAAGGCGGGATTTGTGGTGGAGGCATGAGGCATGAGGCAGGAGGCAGGAGGCAAGAGGCATTAGGCAGGAGTTGGCTGTCTCAAGGCAAGTTTAATGATGAATTATGAGATATAAGATATGAGATATGAGATATAAGATATGAGATATAAGATATAAGATATGAGATATAAGATATGAGTATGGGCCTAATGACCACTGACCACTGACCACTGACTAATGACAAATGACCAATGACTAATGACCAATGACCAATGACTAATGACCAATGACCAATGACTATGCACAAAGCACTAACTACTAAGCACTAACTACTAACCCCACTAACTCCTCCGCCTGCTTCCTGTTATCAAAAAGTGTCAACAGAATTTCCTTTCGTTTTTCTAAATCGTTGCTATTAAAATCCTTTTCAAATAAAGTATCTAATTGTTCGATGAATCCTTCCGGTGTATTGGCGATAGAACATAAGGATTCACACCCTGTATTGGATACCATGGTACTGTTAGCCAAAACAAATCTTCCTTGAAACAACACATTGATTAATTTTAGTTTGATACCGGTTGCCTGAAAGGTGGGCAAAACATTTACATGGGCATTCGCAATTAATTCAGAAATCTGTTGGGTATCCAGATTATCGAATAAGGTTACATTACCGGTTTTCTTGATTAAAGATTTTAAGGCTTCGGAAGGAAAATTTCCTGCGATATAAAGTGGATGTTTCGATTTACTGAATACCTTCTCCACCAAAAATCTTGCCGCTTCATCATTTTCGCCAACACTTAGTTTGCCATGGTATAAAGCATATTCTCCTCTTCCTGTTTTAGTGGATAGGCTTGTATTGGCATGAAAGGCCGAAACCAAATATACTTGTTTGAATTTGCTGGAAAGGTAAGTAGCATCATTCTTTGAAATTGCCAGAATTTTGTCGGCATGTTGCAATACTCGCTCATACTGACGAAGCTTTTTTGCTTCCTGATGAAAAAATAATCTTTTGATAAAAGACGTTTCTACTTCTTTCAGGTTTTCATAATAATCATGTTCGATATTGTGCATCCGAACTAATTTCAACCTGTTTTTTAATTTTGGATGACGCAGGTAATAGCATGTGTGAAGGCCTTCAAAAAGAATCGGATAATCATCTTGGACAAGTCGTAGTAGCAATTGTTGATTTGCCCTGGTTGTTACAATATAGGGAACAGAGGAAAAGGGATTTGCTATTTTTTTTCGCTTGTAATAAAAAATCTCTTCACAGTATTTGGCTAGCTCAGGGTTAATTTTTCTTCCATAATGAAATGCATGCAGCGTGATTTTAATTCCCATCGCATGCAATTCTTTAATTTTATAGAACACATCAATCACTCCGCCATAATCCGGAGGAAAAGGATTATCAAAGGAAACGATATGCAATTTGTTTTTAAATTCCACGGTAAAGTTTTAGTAAAACAGCCTCTTCTGTATTCCAGTTATAAACCTGTTTGGCTGTGATGCAATTTGTTTTTAGTTCGTTGTAAAGGGTTGAATTGCTAATGAGTTGATGCAATGCAGCAGCAACGTTTTGTGCTTGCAGGTCGCAAAGTAAGGCGATTTTATGTTGTGCATTAATGAGTTGGTACTCCGGAAAATCAGCACATACCTGTGGGATTTGTGCATGCATATAATTAAAAAATTTATTGCTTAAGGAGTAGTAATAGCTTTTGCCTTTGTTCTCCAAAAGATTCAATCCAATTGTTGCGCCGGCAGTTATGGTTTTTAACTCTTCGGGCAAAACATAACCAAGTAATTTTACTTTGTGGTGTAAATCATGGGCTTCAATTAAAGCCTCCAGTTTGGCTTTTAACGGACCGTTGCCTGCAATATGAAGAACGGCATGCAATTCTTTCATACAAACGATTACCGTTTCTATACCTCTCCCTTCATTTAAATCACCTTGGTAAAAAATAATAGGTTTACCGTTTGGGGTTGGTCTAATAGCGGTTGATTCGGTTTGCAAAACAGGAACATTTCTTATGACAGAAAATTCACGCTTCATGTTTGCGGCGAAAATGGAAGCCAAACTTTCTGAAACAGTATAACGCAACGAAGTAACCGGCATACATATATTTTCAACTATTTTCCAGATGGTTCTGGTGATGATGCGGTCATGTACTTCGGGAACTTCTGTAAAATATTCATGCGCATCAAAAGTTAATTTTCTGCTTTTTACCAAGCAAACAAGGGTGTTGGGAAGTAAGGTGTCGGTATCGATTGCACCATAAATTTCAGCTCCGGTAAACAAAAGATAAAAGAATAAACGGATATTGAATTCGAGGTAAAAAAGTTTTCCTTTGGTAAATATACATTGCAATCTTTTTTGATGAAACGACTGTTCTTTTAGAGGTAAGGAGGTTGTTAATTTTCGGCCTACCAGTCGAACATCAAAGCCACCTTGGGTTAAACTGGTGCAAATGCGAATCATACGTTGATCATAAGTCAGGTCGTTTGATACACTAAATACAATTCTTTTTTTTATGATTTCCACTCCAGATGCTGTTGCTCGTTATAGTGCAATTTATCGTTATCGAGTAAATATCGCACTACTTCAATTATTTTTTCTGCCGGTACATCCTGTATGGATTCGGCCAGATGTTGTATTGGCTGCGACTTTACATTGATTTGATATTTTATTTTCTCCACCAAGGTTTCGAATGCAGCCGCACTTAATTGAAGCTTTTTCTGTTGCAGACAAACATCACAAATGCCACAATCTGCTGCGTCATTTTGGTTAAAGTAGGCTACCAGTTTTTTGCTTCTGCATATTGCATCATTATCTGCATACGAAAGCATCGCGTTTAATTTATCCACTGCAACTTTTTTTCTTTCCTGCACAATATGCAACCGTTGTGGCAACAATTCGTTTTGTACCCTGCTGGTTAAAAAGGTAATCTTTGGTTTGTCGTTTTGAGGTTGGTAATCAACAATGCGCAACAAATGCATTTTTTTAAGCATGCCTTTGATTATCTCTTCATCCAGGTTGGCTCTTCTTGCCAGTATAGATTCTTGTATGGCAACATGCTGATCAAATAAGCCGCCATAACTTCGCAACAGTAATTTGATGAAATCATCGTATGCAGGATTTTCAACTTGGAATTTGTACAATTGGTCATGGTGATACAAAACCCTTAGACGGGTAGGTTCAAAAAAGTTTTCGGTCAAAGAAACAAGATCCGCAGCTTCTAGATTTTTTACTGCACTGTATACGATGGTTGGATGGATTTTAAATTTTTCATCAAAATCACCGATATCAAAATCATAACTTTTATCGGTATAATTGGCAACAGGCAATGTGTAATAATTGCATAAGGCATTGTATACCCTGATTATTTCCAGATTATCCGGATACGCATGCTTCAGCCTGTCATGTGCCTCCTGTTCATCCGGTTTGCCGTACAACAATACGGCATATGATTTCTTTTCATCCCTTCCTGCTCGGCCTGCTTCTTGATAGTAACTTTCCAACGAATCCGGAATTTCGTAATGGATTACCAAACGTACATCCGGTTTATCAATCCCCATTCCAAATGCATTGGTGCATACCATTACCCTGGTTTTGTTTTTAATCCATGCATCCTGTTTATGGGTGCGCATTTCGTGTGACAAACCTGCATGGTAATAATCCGCTTTGATGCCTTTTGATTTTAGAAAATGTGATATCTCCTGGGTTTTTTTTCGGTTACGAACATAGATTAAAGCAGTACCCTGAACCCTGGTGAGTATATGCAACAATTTACCGAATTTATCTTCGGTGCGGTTAATAACATAAGAAAGATTTTTTCGCTCAAAACTTTTTACAAATACATTTTTCTTTCTGAATGCAAGCTTATCCTGCATATCCTCCACAACCTCTGAAGTTGCAGATGCCGTTAAAGCAAGTACCGGAACTTTGGGGAAATAATCGCGTATTTCTGCAATCTGAAGGTATTCCGGCCTAAAATCATATCCCCATTGAGAAATACAATGTGCTTCATCGATGGCAAACAAACAAACTTTCATTTGTTTAATCCGTTCTCTCACCAAATCACTCTTTAACCTTTCCGGCGATAGATAGAGGAATTTATAATCACCATGGATACAATTGTCGAGGGTAAGATTTATTTCATGGTAGGAGAGTCCGGAGTATATGGCATAAGCTCTAATTCCACGGCTTTGTAAATTTTCAACCTGGTCCTTCATCAATGCTACCAGCGGCGAAACTACAATGCAAATTCCATCCATATACATAGCAGGAACTTGAAAACACAAAGATTTTCCTCCACCCGTAGGCAACAAAGCAAGGGTATCTTTCCCTTCCAGCACCGATTGAATAATATCCTCCTGCAACGGCCTGAACTGATCGTATCCCCAATAATGCTTAAGTATTTCGTGTATCGTCAACGTATTGGTTAATAATTGTTATTTTTTAGTTCACGGTTCACGGTTCACAGTTTTCGGTTCATGGATCACAGTTTTCAGTTTACGGTTTTCGGATCACAGTTTTCAGTTTACGGTTCACGGTTCACAGTTCACGGTTTTCAGTTCACAGTTCACGGTTCACGGTTTTCGGATCACAGTTCACAGTTCACGGATCACAGTGTACAGTTCACGGATTACTGTTCACTGTTCACTATTCACTGTTTTCGGTTCATGGATCACAGTTTTCAGTTTACGGTTTTCGGATCACAGTTTTCAGTTTACGGTTCACGGTTCACAGTTCACGGTTTTCAGTTCACAGTTCACGGTTCACGGTTTTCGGATCACAGTTCACAGTTCACAGTTCACGGATCACAGTGTACAGTTCACGGATTACAGTTCACTGTTCACTGTTCACTATTCACTGTTTTCGGTTCATGGATCACAGTTTTCAGTTTACAGTTCACGGATCACAGTTCACACCATCCTATTACCCATAACTCATAACTCATAACTTATATCTTATAACTCATAACTCATATCTTATAACTCATATCTCATAATTCCGTCTCTCATCACCAACTTCCTATCCGCCCTATCCGCCAGCACCTCATTGTGTGTTACAATTACAATGGTTTGACCAAGTTCATCTCTTAAACGAAAAAACAAATCGTGCAGTTCAACGGCATTTTTGGAATCGAGATTTCCCGACGGTTCATCTGCAAGCAAAACCGACGGCTTATTAATTAATGCCCTGGCAACGGCAACCCTTTGTTGTTCGCCACCGGATAATTCAGATGGTTTGTGTTTGGCACGGTCTTGCAGTTGTAACAAATGCAAAAGACGCATGGCTTCTGCCTCCGTTTCTTTGGCATTGCGCTTGGCAATCCAAGCAGGTATACAGATATTTTCGAGTGCCGTAAATTCAGGTAATAACTGATGAAATTGAAAGATAAAACCAATATGACGGTTTCTGAACGCCGAAAGTTCGTTGCCTTTCAATTCATTGGTGTAGATATTGTTGATCGAAATATTGCCGCTGTCGGGTTTATCGAGGGTGCCAATCAGCTGCAACAGGGTTGTTTTTCCTGCACCGCTGGCACCCACAATGGAAACTATCTCGCCTTTTTTAATATGCAAATTAATTCCCTTCAATACCTGCAAATCCTGATACGACTTGGTTATATTTTCTCCGATTATCATATGGACCCAAAAATGCAATATTTTAGCGGCTTATCCACGCCTTAAAAAATCTTTTACAAAAGTGAAAGATTACCCTATTTTCGCACACAAATTTTGTAAAATGAATATCCACGAATACCAAGCGAAGAACATACTCAAATCATTCGGAGTAGCAGTACAGGAAGGCATTGTAGCTGAAACAGCAGAAGAAGCACATAGTGCTGCAATAAAGTTAAAAGAACAATTTGGCAGCGACTTTGTAGTAGTTAAAGCCCAAATTCATGCAGGTGGCAGGGGAAAAGGTACGATTATCGGAAAAGAACAAAGGGGAGTGGCAGTTGCTAAAAATGCAGATAAAGCCAAAGAAATTGCAGGAAATATATTGGGTGGAACCTTGGTTACCATTCAAACCGGACCGAAAGGAAAATTGGTTAGTAAAGTGTTAATTGCCCAGGATGTGTATTATCCGGGAGATTCTGAAACCAAAGAATTTTATATGAGCGTGATGCTCGACCGTTCCCAAGGCAAAAATATCATCGTGTATTCAACCGAAGGAGGAATGGATATTGAGCATGTTGCAGAAAATACACCGCATCTCATTCACAAAGAAACAATTGATCCCAAAGTTGGTATTCAAGGATTCCAAGCCAGAAAAATCGCTTTTAACCTAGGCTTGGAAGGCGATGCGCACAAACAAATGGTAAAATTTGTTACGGCATTATATACCGCATACGATAAATCCGATGCAGCCATGTTTGAAATCAACCCGGTATTAAAAACTTCTGATAACAAAATTATTGCGGTGGATGGAAAAGTAAATATCGATGATAACGCCTTGTACCGTCATCCGGATTACGCAGTATTACGTGATTTGGCTGAAGAGGATCCAACAGAAGTAGAAGCAGCAGAGCATAACCTAAACTTTGTAAAGTTAGATGGAAATGTTGGTTGTATGGTAAACGGCGCCGGATTGGCAATGGCTACCATGGATATCATTAAATTAAGTGGTGGAGATCCTGCAAACTTTTTGGATGTTGGTGGAAGCGCAAATGCAACTACCGTTGAAGCCGGATTCCGTATTATCCTGAAAGACCCGAATGTGAAAGCTATCCTGATCAATATTTTTGGTGGTATCGTCCGTTGCGACCGTGTTGCGCAAGGTGTTGTAGATGCATATAAATCGATTGGCAGTATTCCTGTTCCGATTATCGTTCGTTTACAAGGTACCAATGCCGAAGCTGCTAAAAAATTAATCGATGAATCGGGACTGAAAGTATATTCAGCAATCGTATTAAAAGAAGCTGCTGATTTGGTTCAGAAAGCGGTTGAAGGAAAACTTTAAGGTTTGATAAAATTTTGTAAATAAAAAGTCCGAAGGAAACTTCGGACTTTTTTTGTTTATACCAATAATAAAAAAGAGAAATAATTTAGGCAGTACCACTTTGTCAATCACTTGCACAATTCCAATACACAGCCCTGAAGGGGCGATATATTCAAGCATCCGGCGTAGCCGGATGATAAACAACCAACGAAATTCCCAGCCCTGCAGGGGCGATATATCGCAACATCCGGTGCAGCCGGATGATAATTAACCAACGAAATACCTAGCCCTGCAGGGGCGATATATCGCAACATCCGGTGCAGCCGGATGATAACTAACCAACGAAATTCCCAGCCCTGCAGGGGCGATATATCCTAACATCCGGTGCAGCCGGATAATAACTAACCAACGAAATTCCCAGCCCTGCAGGGGCGATATATCCTAACATCCGGTGCAGCCGGATAATAATTAACCAACGAAATACCTAGCCCTGCAGGGGCGATATATCCCAACATCCGGTGCAGCCGGATGAAAAACAATGCAAACACAAACCCTGTAAGGGCGAAATATCATTAATGCTTCCATGCGATGCAGATTGTTAAAACCAAACGGCATACCATTAAATAAAAAAGTCCGAAGTTTCCTTCGGACTTTTTTACGTTTATACCAATAATAAAAGAGAGAAATTATTTCGACAAAACTACTTTGTCAATCACATGCACAATACCATTGCTTGCAACTACCGAACCGCCAATTGCTGCATCATCAATATAAGTTTTGCCATCTTTAATATGTATAGTTGCATTGGTTCCATCAACCATTCCCAAAACTTGACCATCTTTTAATTGTTCCACTTTTAATACGCCAACAAAAACATGGTGTTGTAGGATGTCTTGCAATTTGCTTTTGTTTTCCGGTAACAACAACGATTCAACAGTTCCTGCAGGTAATGCGTCGAATGCCGCATTAACCGGTGCAAAAACGGTAAAAGGACCGGCATTGCTCAATACATCAACCAACTCCGCTGCTTTTACAGCTGCTACCAAAGTGGTGTGGTCGGGCGAACCAACCGCAACTTTTACAACATCTTTAGCCGATTCATTATCCTGAACGGTTGATTGACCTCCGCCCGCTGCAGCTTCTTCCGTTGGTGCTGCAGTTGCCGATTTGTTTTCACCGGAACCACATGATTGCAATGCAAGCAATACGATACCTGCACCACATAATACTAATATTTTTTTCATAAAGGAGTTTTTTTACAGCACGCAAGTTATTCGTGCGATTATTTGCTTGCAATGATGTTCGTCATAAATTAAGATAATTTTGTCCGGTAATATTGCCTTATAAATATCAGTTTTTTCTTTTAATCATTTATTTAAATTTACACATGTTTTCAAAATCATGCGAATACGCTTTTAGGGCTGTTATATTTTTATCCTCGCAATCTGCGGTGTCTCCAATTGTTAAGATTCAAGAAATTGCTGAATCAATAAACGCCCCAATGCATTATGCTTCTAAAGTGTTACAACAATTAAGTAAAGCCGGTTTGATTGGTTCTGTTAAAGGTCCGGGTGGTGGTTTTTTTATTGACAATACACACGCAAAGGTGCGGTTGGTGGAAATCGTAAAGGTGATCGATGGCGATAAAGTTTTTAAAGGTTGTGCCATCGGTTTAATTCCTTGCTCGGAAAAGAACCCGTGTTTATTGCATGATGAGTTTAAAGTGATTCGGAATAAATTAGCAGCCATGCTAACAGAAACAAGTATAAAAGATATTACAGAAGATATATTTAAAAATGGCCTAAAACCCAAAGTGGCATAATATGAATGAAAAATTAATTCAAGACATTTACGAAAAGTACAGTAAAAACAACCAGGATGGGGATGTTTTTTTGAAAGGTTTGCTGCATAGTAAACCGGTAAATTATTGGGATTATGTAGAAGTAAATACGTTGTTGTCGCTGCAAAAACCCAGAACCGGATTTAACGACGAATTTATATTTATTGTATACCACCAGATAACAGAGCTTGTTCTGCGTTTGATGGTGCACGAGTTACAACAATTAACTGATAAGGATAACAAACCGGATGTAGATACGATGATTGAAAAACTGGGTCGGCTCGATCGCTATACCGATTTGTTGATTAATTCATTCTCCATCATGAATAAAGGAATGAGTTACGAAGAATACAACCAATTTCGTCTAAGTCTCGCTCCCGCCAGTGGTTTTCAATCTGCCCAATTCCGCTTGATCGAATTGTATTGCACCGATTTGGATAACTTGATCAACGAACGTTCCAAAGCAATTATGCCGGAAAAAACTACGCTAGAACAAAAATTTAACTATATCTATTGGCAAGAAGCAGGAATTGACCGTACTACAGGTAAAAAGAGTGTAACGTTAGCTGATTTCGAAAAACAATACCTATCTTCCTTTATCGAAACAGCAAAGAAAATGGAGCATTCAAATTTGAATCAAATTCTTACCGGATTAAAATCCACGGATGAATCTACTTCACTATTAAAGAAGGCCCTAAAAGTTTTTGATTGTAAATACAATATCACTTGGCCTATGGTTCACTTACAAACTGCCCATACTTACCTGGCACAAAAAGGCGAACCTATAGCCGCAACAGGCGGTAGCCAATGGGTAAAATACCTGCATCCCAAATACCAAAGAAGAATATTTTTCCCTTCCCTTTATTCGAAAACCGAAGTCGATAACTGGGGGGAGTGACAAGTATCAAAAAATAATATGACCTAACTCATTCAAACTTGTACCAAATAAAAAGACATTCGTATCCGAAATTAAACAATCAATAATTAAACCCATATGAAAAAAGCACTTATTATTACTTTTGTTTTCGCTACTTCTATTTTCTTGTATAGTTGTGGTGGAAATCCGCCGGTACAAAATACAACTACAACAGAACAGCCCCAATCAGCCGAAACAGATAATGAAAAAGGTGTGGGCCCGATTGATCATGTTGAATTAACCAATCCACTCGATCAAACCATGGTTACTGCTGGAAAAGGAATCTATGAATTAAAATGTTCTGCCTGCCATCGCTTAGATGGAACCAAATTGGTTGGTCCCGGATGGAAAGGGGTAACCGATCGCCGCAAACCGGAATGGATCATGAATTTCGCCATTAACGTAGAAGAAATGCTGAATAAAGACCCGAAAGCAATTTCCATGCTCGAAGAATGTTTGGTTCGTATGCCTAACCAGAATTTATCCGAAGCCGATGCCAGAAATGTATTCGAATTTATGCGTAACAACGACGGTATTAAATAGAAATTAAATTTCCCCAATCAATAAAAAATCACCTAAATATATGAATCGTTCAACAGTTAAACTATTATTGGTATCAGCAGTTCTGGTATCCGTAATTACAGCCCTCTTTTTTGTAGGATGCAATAATAAACCCAAGCTTAGCGGGGTAGATGATAATGCAGCTTCAAAAGTTTATGTAGCCCCGGGTAAACACGATGAGTTTTATAATTTTGTTTCCGGTGGATTCAGTGGTCAAATGTCGGTATATGGTTTGCCATCAGGCCGCTTATTACGTGTTATTCCGGTGTTTTCTGTAGATCCAACTTCCGGATATGGTTATACCGAAGAAACCAAAGCAATGCTTTCTACTTCTCATGGTTTCGTGCCATGGGACGATTCCCACCATATCGCAATGTCGCTTAGCAATGGCGAACATGATGGCAGATGGGCATTTATCAATGGAAATAATACACCTCGTATTGCCCGTATTGATTTAAAAACATACCGCACATCCGAAATTATCGAAATCCCTAACAGCAGCGGAAATCACTCTTCTCCATTCATTACCGAAAATTCGGAGTATGTGGTTGCCGGTACTCGTTTCAGTTATCCTATGGACGACGATGATGCGAGTCCTGATGTGCCTATCAGTTCTTATAAAAAGAATTTTAAAGGTACTGTAAGTTTTATATCTATCGATCCTAAGTCAGGCGGAATGTCGTTAGGTTTTCAAATATTGTTACCCGGATTTAATTTCGACCTTGCCCGTGCAGGTAAAAAAGCTTCCCACGATTGGGTGTTCTTCTCTTGCTATAATTCTGAAGAAGCCAATACTTTGTTGGAAGTAAATGCTTCCCAAAAAGACAAAGATTTTATCATGGCGGTGAACTGGAAAAAATGTGAAGAGTTGGTGAAAGCAGGAAAAGGAATGAAGAAAAAGGTAAAATACCAGCATAATATTTACGACGAATCCGTTCACAGTGCAAAATCAGAATCGTTTACAGAAGCAATTGTACTCGACCCTAAACAATATGAAGGTTTGGTTTACTTTATGCCTTGCCCTAAATCACCACATGGTTGCGACGTGGATCCAACCGGACAGTATATAGTTGGTTCAGGAAAATTAGCCGCTATTATTCCGGTGTTCTCCTACGATAAAATGTTGGCTGCAATTACTGCAAAAACCTACGAAGGAGATTTCCAAGGAATTCCTGTATTGAAATACGATGCCGTTTTACATGGCGAAGTTAAAAAACCCGGTCTTGGACCATTGCATACCGAATTTGACGGTAAAGGTTTTGCCTACACTTCGTTCTTTGTGTCTTCAGAAATAGTAAAATGGAATATCGAAAAACTGGAAGTGGTGGATCGGGTACCAACCTATTATTCAATCGGACATTTATGTGTTCCAGGCGGACCAACCACAAAGCCGCATGGTAAATACGTTATAGCGTATAATAAAATTACCAAAGATCGCTATTTACCAACCGGACCTGAATTAACACAATCTGCCCAATTGTATAGTATCGATGGCGATAAAATGAAATTGTTGCTTGATTTTCCTACCATTGGCGAACCACATTATGCAGAGGCAGTGCCTGCAGAATTAATCGAAAAGAACAGCACCAAAATATTTAAACTCGAAGAAAATAAACATCCTTACGTAACCATGGGAGAAGGAAAAGCCAAAGTGGAACGCAAAGGAAATGAAATCCATGTGTACATGACTTCTATTCGTTCACACTTTACTCCGGATAATATCGAAGGTGTTAAGCTTGGAGATGTAGTTTATTTCCATGTTACCAACCTCGAACAAGATTGGGATGTACCACATGGATTTGCTGTGAAAGGTGCCAACAATGCTGAATTGTTAATCATGCCGGGAGAAACTCAAACACTGAAATGGATTCCTAATCGTGTAGGTGTTTATCCAATGTATTGCACCGATTTCTGTTCTGCTTTACACCAGGAAATGCAAGGTTATGTGCGCGTATCACCTGCTTCTTCAAAGGTGGCACTTACTTTCTCTACAGGTGGCGATAACCAACCATCTGCAGAATAATTAATTATAATACACCCCAAATCTTTGTGTGAATGATACCATTCATGGATAAAAGATTTGGGGTTTGTTTTTTACTTTTAACATATGAAAAATATACATATCATTACCCGTCTTACCATTGCTCTTGGGTCGTTATTGGTTATTGCAGCCTATTTCGTTCCTTTATGGGAAATTAAACTTTGGGCACCTCAATATCCCGAAGGCTTAAGTATCGAAATATGGTACAATGATGTGAAAGGAGATGTAGATATTATTAATGGATTGAATCATTATATCGGAATGAAGCATATCAAAAGAGAAATGTTTCCCGAGTTTATTGTGTTGAAATTTATCATCGCTGCATTTATACTTTGGGGATTATTGGTTGCCTGGATGGGTAAATTGAAATGGCTTATTTTATATTGCTCCTCCATGGTGATTGGTGGAATTATTGCATTACTTGATTTTTACCGTTGGGGTTACGACTATGGCCACAACCTCGATCCAACTGCACCTATCCAGGTTCCCGGGATGGCTTACCAACCTCCTGTACTTGGCTACAAAGAGTTGTTAAATTTTATGGCACTGTCCATACCGTCAACTGGAGGTTGGATTATTGTAGGTCTTGGGGTAGCCGCATTTATATTACTTGTATTCGAAATTTGGAGTAGTAAAAAAACAAAACCTGTTGTTGGTATCATCGCATTGTTTGCTTTCACCTCATTTGCCTTTGCCTGCGGCGAACAAAAACCGGAAATTAAATTCGGAAAAGATGATTGTGATAATTGTAAAATGAAATTAATGGATAATCGTTTTGGTTTCGCTTTGGTTACAACAAAAGGCCGAACGTATAAATTTGATGATTACAATTGTTATAAAGGATTTTCAAACGAATCCAAACCGGATATCAAACAATCGTATGTGGTAGTCTTCGATAAACCCGGAGTGCTAATTCCTGTTGCAACCGCCTTTTACCTTAAGTCCATGGATATAAAAAGTCCAATGGGAAGCGGCGTTGCTGCCTTTAGTAGCCAGGAAGCATGCCATGGCAGCGAAAGTGTTTATCATGCAACTTGTATTACCTATAACCAACTTAGCAATAACCAATAGTGTTTAGGTTTAGCTTTATTTTTATCCTATTGGGTTTATTACCCGTTACTTCCGGATTTTCAAAAACAATTCGTGTTCCGGCTGATTTTAAAAGCATCAAAGCAGCAATTGCTCATGCTTCAATACAGGATACCATTGAAGTGAACCAAGGAAATTATAGAGAGTCTCCTATATTAATCGAAAAACCATTAACCTTAATCGGAGTAAATTATCCGGTAATCGACGGACAATTTAAATACGAGAATATTTCTGTTAAATCTTCGCATGTGAATATTTCCGGATTCAGAATAATCAATACCGGGTATTCGAGCATGGAAGATATGGCGGCCATTAAAACCTATTCATCGTCGCATGTTATTATTTCAGACAACCAACTGGAGAATGCTTTCTTTGGGATTTATTTTACCAATTCAAGATATTGTACAGTAAGCAACAATATGATTAATGGACCTGCAAACCGCAACCAGAATGATGTAGGCAATGGAATTCATTTCTGGAAATGCAGCTACAACAAAATTTTGAATAACAAAGTATCCGGACATCGCGATGGTATTTATTTTGAGTTTGTTAGGGGCTCGGTAATTGCCAATAATTTTTGTACAACCAACTTGCGTTATGGATTGCATTTTATGTTTAGCGACAGCGATAATTATTACCGAAATAGTTTTGTAAATAACGGGGCAGGGGTTGCGGTAATGTATAGCCGGTTTGTAAATATGATCGACAATAATTTTAAAGACAATTGGGGTGGATCGGCTTATGGATTGCTGTTAAAAGATATACGCGACAGCTACATCTGCGGCAATCAGTTTACCCGCAATACTGTTGGAATTCATTTGGAAGGATGTAGCCGTTCGTTGATCTTTAGGAATGAATTTATAGAAAATGGTTATGCCATCCGATTGCAGGCAGATTGCGATGATAACCGATTCCGTTTTAATAATTTTAACCGGAATACCTTTGATATGATTACCAATGGCAATACTGTTTTAAATGAATTGGCATACAACTATTGGGATAAATATACCGGCTTTGATTTGTCGCGCGATGGTATCGGCGATCAGCCTTACCGGCCTATGAGTCTTTTCTCTTCCATCATTGAAACAGATCCGGTAAGTGTTATCTTTCTTAAAAGTTTTTTGGCAGATTTATTGGATACACTCGAAAAATTAATTCCCGGAATTACACCCGAAAATCTACAGGATTTTTCTCCCCTGATTAAAACCTATGCTCGAAATTAAAAATATACATAAGTCGTACGGCAATCAGAAAGTATTAGAGGATGTTAGCGCCCTCTTTGTTCCCGGAAATGTAGTTGGTGTAATAGGGCCCAATGGCTGTGGTAAAACTACCCTTATAAAAATTATTCTCGGTCTTGTAAAACAAGATAAAGGAGATATCTTTTATAACCATGTTTCTGTACACAACCAATCCCAATATCGCCAGTTTATTGGTTACATGCCACAAATAGGAAGATATCCCGAAAACATGACTATTGCCGACTTATTTGAAATGCTTAAAGAAATAAGGGGAGTTCCTAATTCTGATTATGACAACGAGCTAATGGATAAATTTCTCTTGAACGAGATGCAACATAAAACCTTGGGAAGTTTATCCGGAGGTACCATTCAAAAAGTTAGCGCTGCTTGTGCTTATTTGTTTAATCCCGAAATTTTAATTTTGGATGAACCAACTGCAGGATTGGATCCTGTTGCCACCGAAATTTTAAAGGACAAGATAACCAGAGAAGCCGGAAATAAAATCACCTTAATTACTTCCCATATCTTAAGCGACCTCGAAGACCTTGCTACCCATATTCTTTTTCTACACGAACATAAAGTGGTTCTTTTCGAAGAAACCAACAGCCTACGCGAAAAGTATAATAATGTACGCTTAAGCAAGGCAATTGCAATCATCATGTCGGAATCCAAATTAGAAACCAATGTTTAATTGTATTAAATATATTTTGCTCGATAACCTCCGTAACCGATTTATTATTGGGTATTTTTTTCTGCTTGCGGCCATGTCGTTCGGGTTATTTGTTTTATCCAATGATGCCGATAAAGGCGTACTTGGAATTAGCAATATTGTTTTGCTGATGGTACCTTTGGTTTGTTCGATCTATACCAGTATCCATATTTACAATGCTTCCGATTTTACCCGTTTGTTATTAACCCAACCCATCAGCCGATCTCAGATTTATTTTGCTTACCTCATTTCTGTAACCTTTACCTTACTCATCGTTTTTATTTTGGGAATAGGTATTCCAATGGTGATTTATTCAGGTGGAGAAAAAGTACTGGCAGTAATAGGTTCCGGTGTTTTTCTAACGTTGATATTTACGGCCATATCCTTTTTAATAAGTCTACGTATAACCGATAAAGTAAAAGGAATCGGTATGATTTTGTTTTTATGGTTGTATTTTGTAGTTGTTTATGATGGCATTATGCTTGTATTTGTTCGTAGTATGAGTGATTATCCAATTGAACGATATACCATGTTGCTTAGTTTGTTTAATCCGATCGATTTATGCCGTATTCTCATTATGTTTAGCATGGATATTTCTGTGTTAATGGGTTTAACAGGCGCTGTAATCCAAGATTTTATGGGCACAGCTTTAGGTAAATGGATAATTTATGGAACCCTTTTGCTTTGGTCGGTTTTACCTGCTTGGTGGGCCTTTCGTATTTTTAACCGAAAGGATTTTTAAATAAAACTTGTAAGTTAGCGGTAAGCTTAAAAACAACAACATGAAACATTTGACATTATTGAAATTTATTTTCATAATCAGTTTGCAATGGTCTTTCGGTCAAACTCAAAACCAAATGACCTTTGAAGCTGGACAAAAATATCAGCAAGCTGACAAGGAATTAAATCAAGTTTTCCAGCAAATACTAAAGGTTTACTCGAATGATTCCATTTTCATTAAACAGTTGCAAAGCACCCAAGTACTTTGGATGCAATGGCGAAACTCTGAGATAAATACTAGATATCTTCCAGGAGAAAATTATGGGTCAATGCTTTCTATATGTCAAAGCGCATTAGCGGAATCTTTCATACGACAAAGAATTTCTTATCTAAAACTTTGGCTTGATGGAATCGATCATCAAGAAGCATGCAAAGGAACAGTAAAAGAAAAATAATAAAATAGCCAACCGCTAACACAAGCTTAACGCGATCAGGACATTTTTCCCCGTAAGAAAAAATAAAGTATATTTGAGAATAAACATGGTTCGCATTGGCATTATAGTAAAGTATCCCTGCACGCGCCAAGCCTGGGAACGATATAAGCAACTATTATGAGACTTCTGCAATTAATTTTATTTGCGCTTCTTTTTGTTGGATGTAACCATGAAAGCTTAAATGTACAGACATTTAATGGGTATACCTTGACTGACTCTGTCCCGTCATTGGGTGCAACTTTTCACGAGCGAGCATTAGAATCAGGACGATTTCTTCCAATATTTTACCTTGGTGACAAAACAGAAAATATAACATTAAGCAGAACTCCATTATTTAATCAAAAAAGCATTCAAACAGACTGCTATGATGACATTATAGTTGACTCGCCATACCTAATTACACATTCCAGACTAGCTGACATAGAAGTAACTGTAGGTGATAACATCAACCTTGGACAAGAAGTAAAGTATGGCCATTTCGACTCTAGCAAAACTCTAGTTATTGATTCATTGAAAATTCGAAAATCACTCCTCCTTGAAATCCGCAATAATTCAAATAACCCATTCATCTTGTGCGACATTCAAAAACTCATTCTACAAACCAAACGACCAGACAACACTTGGAGAGACATTTTCATTCATGAAACATTATGTTATTTGAATGAACCTCGAATAACAATCCCAAAGAAAAATATAATCATAGCAAAATACCCTTGCTATCATGCAGATACAGTTGCTGTTTGTAGAATAAAGGCTATTGGTCAAAATGACTCATGCTATTCAAATGAGTTCAAATACCACATCGACAAGTGGAAAGCAGAATTGCAATGAATATAGCAACTTATAATAGCATGCAAGTGCAATTTTTGTTATCTTTATGCTAAGCTACGCTATAGGCAAGATGGTGAAAAAAAGCGCCTGTTTGCAAAACGATAGTTAATCAAATTATCGGAGTAAATATTCCGTATAATATATAAATTGCAATTTCTATCAAGAAAATGCTACTTACCCTTCATCCCGATAATCCAAATCCACGAGATTTAAAAAAAGTAATCGAAGTTTTGAATCATGGCGGAATTATAGTGTTTCCAACCGATACTATTTATGCCATGGGTTGTCGTCTCGACAATAAAAAAGGTATTGAACGGATGTGTAAGCTTGCAGGGAAGAAGCCCGAGAAAGTTAACTTTTCGCTTATCTGTTCTGATTTATCCAATATTTCACTCTATACCACCACCATCGATCGTCCGGTATTTAGATTGTTAAAAAATAATTTACCAGGTCCGTTTACTTTTATATTACAGGCAAATAACCATGTTGTTCGATATTTTTCCGGAAATAAAAAAACAATTGGAATCCGTGTGCCTAACAATGCAATTGCACAATCGATTATTAAAGAATTGGGTATTCCTTTGGTAGTTTCTACCATTCACCACCAAGATACAATTGTAACCTTTATGACCGACCCGGAAGAAATCCATGAGAAATTGCAATATGAGGTTGATTTGGTGGTTGATGGAGGTTCAGGAGGAAATGTACCCTCTACAGTTATTGATTGTACAGGAAATGATTTGGTTGTGATTCGTGAAGGAAAAGGAATACTAAATTCGTAAATCGTAATTTGAATGAGACGAATCGCAATTGTTTGTAATCCAAAGTCAGGTAAAGGGAAACCAATTAAATTATTACCCGAATTGCAAAGTTTCTTGTCGAAAGAAAATACTCCTTTTCAATCTTATATCGAAAATTTACCGGATAGTTTGGATGCTTTTTCGGATATATGTATCCTTGGGGGTGATGGAACAATTAATTTTGTTATCAATCATTTCAAAGAAATTAGCATTCCGATTTCCATTATTCCTTGCGGTACCGGTAATGATATTGCTTTTGATTTAATGGGACGCAAAACCTTTGTTGAATACTGTAATATTGTTTTAAACGGAACACCTCAGAAAATTGATGCAGGTGTATGCAACAACAAACTGTTTTTAAATGGAGTTGGTATTGGATTTGATGGTTGGGTTGTACGGCGATTACTTGCAAAACGATTGTTTACCGGAAAGGCTGCCTATTATTCAACGGTAATTAGTTTGCTATTGTTTTATCGCGAATCGCGGGTTACCATTACTTCGAAAACCAATGTAGAACAAACCGACTTATTTATGTTTTGTGCTGCAAATGGTAAATCTTATGGTGGAGGATTTCTGGTTGCTCCTAAAGCATCATTCACCGATGGTTTCTTAGATTATTTATTGGTTCGAAAAATTTCGTTATGGAACAGATTGAAATATTTACCCTTGATTGAAAAAGGAAAACATCTCGATAAAGAAGAGACTTTTATTCGATTTGATCACGATAAAAAAGTTACGATAAAGGCCGAACAAATATTACAAGCGCATTTTGATGGCGAATGGATGGAATCGGATACCTTTGAAATTGATATTTTGCCGCAGTTTATATCTATTAGAATCTAAGAATGACAAATCCTATTTTAGTTGAAGTATACCGTGAAGGTGTTTTAGAAAGTTTTCACCGGGGTGTGATATGTGTAGTGAATGATACAGGAGAAATTATTTTTAGTAGGGGAGATGTAAGCCAAATTTGTTATCCTCGAAGTGCAATGAAATTTTTGCAAGCTATTCCTTTAATTGAACTTGGAGGAATTGTAAAGTTTCAACTTACACTCGAAGAAATTGCTGTGATGTGTGGATCCCATAATGCTGAACCGGATCATATTAGGGTTGTTCAGTCTATATTAAACAAGATTGGTTTAAACAAAGATGATTTGCATTGCGGACCACAATATCCAACTTCCAAAATCGAATCCGATGCCTTGATACAAAGAGGCGAAAAGCCACATTCGATTCACAATAACTGCAGTGGGAAGCATGCAGGGATGTTGGCATTATCGCAACTTTTACATGCCGAGAAGCACCATTATTTAAGTTCGAATCATCCTGTTCAACAAGCAATAGCGAAGGTTTGTGAAGAAATGTATGAATATCCATCTAATTTAATGACAACTGCACTCGATGGCTGTTCTGCTCCTATATTTTCCATTCCGGTTTATAACCAAGCATTGGGATTTAAAAATCTAATTGCAACCGATGCATTTTCAGAAAAAAGAAAATGGGCTTGTAAAATTATTATCGATGCCATCACCACCTATCCATTTATGGTTGCAGGTACCAATCGTTATTGCACCGACATGATGCAAATAACTGCACCGGAAGTAATTGGCAAAACCGGAGCTGAAGGAATTTTTTGTTTAACATTTACCAAACAAAAACTGGGTGTTTGCATAAAAATCGACGACGGAAAAATGCAGCCACAGTATAATGTTGCACAAGCACTATTAGAAGAATCCGGTTTATTCACCGAAGCACAACTCCAACCATTACACAAATACCGCCAAAATGATATCCGTAATTTTAACAAATTAATTACCGGTGAAATAAAAGTAACGGAGGGGTTGTTTCACAGACTTAAAATTTAAAAGTACTGCGTTTTTTGGGAAGTGTTGAGGTGTTGAAGTGTTAAGGTGTTGAAGTTTGTGACTCGTCCTGATTGAAACTAAAAAAGGTTCGCGACGTGGTAAAATTACATAATTACCAATTTTCTAATTACATCAAGGTGTTTATATTCGTGCCGGAGAGTTCCATATGGCAAGGTTCGCGACATCGTAAAATTACCTAATTACCAATTTTCTAGTTACATTAAGGTGTTTATGTTCGTGCCGGAGAGCTCCATCTGGCAAGGTTCGCGACATCAAAAAATTACCTAATTACCAATTTTCTAATTACATTATAATTTCGAAATAGCCCTGCATGGGCGACATATCATAAATTTAATTCTATGCTGAATTCGACAACTAAAATTTACCTATTAAATTCCAATCGAAGCAAACTGTTTTTTATGATGAATATTTTCTTTCTTTTGCTTTTGTCTTTAAAAATAATCTTAATTCCATTGATGAGAATAACGACAAAGAAAAAAGGCTTTGCATCCTTGCAAAGCCTTTAAAACAAAAACTAAATTAATGTTCTTGCATTTGTTTTTTTGTGGTAATACTAATCATCTATTGTTTGGCATATTTCGAAACCGATTTTTGTCCACTGGCGCCACTTCCAAAACCTTTGGCAGGGTCAGCGTAAAGAGTACCACCTTGCATAAATTCCCAATCAAGGGTTAAAATGTTGCCGTCCACTTGGTATATACCATGCGTACTTCCTGAAAAAGCCTGTCCATTTATTTTGGTAAACCAAAACCAAATTTTATCGATGGGTTTTCCATTGGCATCTTTTTTACCGGTCGATTCTAAAAGCAATTTACCTTCCATTTTTAAAGTTCCACTTGCCGATGTTTTGTGCGTTTTGGTCCAAATGCAGGAGCTATCAGCCTTCACATTTAATTCAAAACCGGAATAGCTATTTCGATCATCTTCGGGTAAATCAACGCCACTCGCTTTCCAAATACCGGTTAATGAAGCCATTTTAACAGTTGGAGTAGGTAAAGGAGTTGGATCAGGGGAAGAAGATTCATCTTTAGAACAGGAGGTTAAAACAAAGATTGCAGATAAGAGAAGCATTCCCATTAAGTTTAGTTTTTTCATATTTTTTATACATTTTTTTGTACCACAAAATACGTTGAACAAATCCTTAAGATACACTTAAAAGCATTAGTAATCAATAATTTATGATTTTATTAGAAGCTTTTAGATTTTCTTTAGGTATTGAAAAATAAAACTTATGAAATGGAGAGTTTATACCCAATGGTATAAATATTTTCAATTTTAATAGATGGATCAGGACGAAGAAATTTTCTTAACCTTGCCATATAAACCGATAGTCTCTTTGAAGATAAAAAATCACTCTGACCCCATATCGCTTTTAAGATGGTTTCCTTCGAAATAAAAGTGTTTCTATTGGTATAAAGCAGTTTTAAAAGTTCACAGTCGATATTGGATAGTTTTACTTTTTTGCCATTTAATTCCAAGGTTCTTACCATAAAATTAAAAGTAAATTGTCCTATTTTATAATCGTAAGAAGGCAATTTGTTTCTGTTGGTAGTAACGCGTTTAGCAACTGCATTAATTCTTAATTCCAACTCTTGCATGAGGAATGGTTTGCATAAATAGTCGTCGGCACCCAATTGAAAAGCTTTTATTTTATCCTTAATTTGATCTCGGGCAGTGAGAAAAATGATAGGTATTTCTTTGTTGAGTTGCCTAATATCATTACTTACTTCAAACCCATCCCTTATTGGCACACCAATATCCATTAAGCACAATTCAATGTTTTCGGAGTTTACCAATTTAAAAGCTTCTACACCATCCTTTGCCCATATTACCGTAAAACCAATTTGTTTTAAGTAGTGGCTTACCGACTCCCCTAAACTATTATCATCCTCAAGTAACAGTATTTTATTCATTTGTGTTGCCCGGTAAGTTTAGACTTAAAATTGTACCCATACCTACTATACTTTTTACCTCAATCATTCCTTTGTGGTATTGCATTATTTTTTTTGCATAGTGAAGGCCCACACCAAATCCTTTTACGTGGGGATCCTTTTTATAGAAAAGAGTAAATATTTTATCTTGGTCTTCTCTGCTAATACCTCGTCCACTGTCTTGTATTTCAACCTTTATACCCGTTTCGGTATCAAAAGTAGATACTACTATATGTATATTATCTGGTGAAGAGTATTTTATTGCATTGTCAAACAAATTATATAATACGTTTCCAAAGTGAATTTTGTCTATCGATACCATGCTTTTGGATGCGTCTAGATGCAATAACAATTTTCCATTTTGACTGTTGATTCTTTTCGTAAAAACTTCAGACAGTTGTAAAATAATTTCATGCAAATTATTTTCTTCCATTTTTAAAGTGAGAAAGTTTTTATCTGCTGCCGAAACAGAAAGTACATTGTCAAGTTGGTGATGTAATTTTTCTGCCTCCAAAAAAATAATATCAGAGTAATGCGCTACTGTTTCTTGGCTATTTGCAATTCTTTTGTCTCTAAGAGCTTGACTAGAAATAAAGATAGAACTTAAAGGTGTTTTTATCTCATGTGCCAAGTGGTTAATAAATTCAGCTTTTTCTTCAGATAACTTTTTGAATTTTAGTATAGATAAATAGGCATACTTGGTTATAATAAATAACAAAAACATGGTTATCAAACAAATCACCAACATCAATACAAGTTGAGATAAGAGCATTTTAGAAAGTTCCTTTATATTTAAAAGCAAATAGGTAGGATGGTATAGTCTATAATCATCAAAAAGTAATACCCGGTAATTATATGCAGAACGAGCTTGATTGGTATCTAAAGCAAGGCGCAAACTATAGTTAACATTGTTGTCTAATGAACTTAATTCATTTAGGGATATTTGGTTAATATAGGAAGTATCCAATGGCAGTGATTCGAGCATAAAACTACCACTTTGCAATGCCTGATTTGCAAGTTTTTTGCTAATAATATCCGTTAAGTCTTTGAGATTGGAAAATGAATCTGTGGGAGCAATACTAAAAGTTAAATCTAAATTTTTATTCGCATATGTATCTCCACATAGATTTTCAGTTTTGTATTTTTCAAATAAGATTTTATGTCTTTCTGTTTCATGTTGCTCTATTCGCATTTTGATAACCTGTAAACTCTTTTGGATATTGGCATGAAGCTCTTCTTGTTTTAATTGGTAAGTATGGTAAAACAATTTAAATTGTACAAACGACAAAAGAAGAAATACAATAATAAATAAGTATTTAAGCGTTCTATCCATCTCTTCAAGTTTATTCAAAGAACAGATTTATTTAAATTGCTTGCGAATTCCCTTTTATTGTTAAGAAAAAATAAAGTTTATTTCGACATTGGTTTTAGGTTAGTTGTCATTAGACATTAGGCAAGAGGCAGGAGGCAAAAGGCAAGAGGCAGGAGGTAGGAGGCAGGAGTGCGGTACAGGAATCTTTTGGGATTTCAAATGAAATCCTATTGCTTCTTAGAACACGAGAATCAAAGTGATAATAAGGGAATAGGTATGAGATATAAGATATAAGATATGAGATATGAGTTATAAGATATGAGATATAAGTTATAAGATATGAGATATAAGTTATGAGATATAAGAGAAACAAACAAGTTATTTAGATAGGCGAAATATTTCAGATGTTGAATAAGTGAGTAAGTGTAAAATAATCCTTAAACCACCAATAAGCTTCACGCATGACTTACTAAAACACTAAGCACCAAGCACTAATTACTAATTACTAAGCACTAATTACTATTCCTCAGGCGTCGTATCCTCAAAATCATTCAGCGGCGGTTCACCCAAAACCGATAGCATATCATGCACTTCACTAACTTTATTGGTTTTGCCTTGTTTTTCGTATGCAACAACCAAATTTCTCAAAACACGTTTTACAATATCAACATTGCCGCAAGCTTCAAAAAAAGCAATTTTGGGCTCTATTTTTATTTGTCTTAAAAACTGTTCGAGATTCGATTTCGAAAAAACAGCACCCTGGTTAAACGCGTTGATATAAAATAAAACCTTTCCTTCCCGATAATCTAATTTCGGTTTCATGTTAAACGGATCTTGTGCATTTTGTATGCTACCTTCTTCCTTATAAGCTAATACAAAATGTTGGGGTAAATTAACCCCATATATCGGAATATTTAACCGTTGTGCAATGAGCATATACACCACAGCAAGCATAATTGGATTTCCTCTTCTGCTTTCCAATACCACATTAATGAATGAGTTTTGCGGATCATGGTATTGGTCGGTATTGCCTTTAAATCCATGTACCTGATATAATATATGATTAACAATTCTGACCTTTTCAAAGGAGGTTAGGTCAAAATGTAATTCTAACCAGATATCCAACCGGATCCGATCAATTTCGTTTACAATTACTTGTTTATCGAGGTCGGGATAACGGTATTTGGCAATAATATATACGCCATCCAATAAATCTTGTTCTACACTATCCCGCCAATTACGCAATTCATTCAATAACTTTTCGAACTGGATGCGGTGAATAATATTTTCGATTTTCTGCTGGTGACTCAAGTTATGGATACTTCCCCATTCATGCTCCAGAATTGGAATTACATCGGTACCCAACGAAAGTAATTTCTCCTCCACATGGTGCATGATCTCTGTATCATCATCATCCAGCAAGGCAATCAGCGATATTACTTCTTTGTTATTGAGCATGTCGAATTCTAACGTACACGCAAGTTAGCCATAGAATTCAAAAGAAAATAGTTGCTTATTTACTTTATATTCTTTTCTTAGTGAAGAGGGGATAGGGTCAGTAGTCATAGGTCATAAGTCATTGGCCTGAGTGTTACCGATAACAGAATTTTTTGGTTTTATATTAAACTAATACACCGTTACAAAACCTCTGCGTTCTCTGCGTTAAAATCTTCGCGTCGTTAGCGGTTAAAAAATCTGTGTAATTTGTGGCTGAAACGAGAAGTCATTTGTCAGAAGTCATTGGTCATTGCAATACTTTAACAAATCAATTACCTGAATTTTGGCTGTATGCCAAACTTGAGTCATCAACTTGTGTAATCTGTGAAATCAGTGGCAAAAAAACTTCGTATTCTCGGTGTAAAATGTCTGCAACCGAGTGGTTAGAATTTCTACGGATAATTTATCAAAAATAATGTCACCCCTTCGGGGTTTTCGTTACGACTAAATTTGAATTTCTATAGTAATGTCACCCCTTCGGGGTTCTCATTTAGGTATTGAATCTGTGAAATCAGTGGCAAAAAAACTTCGTATTCTCGGTGTAAAATGTCTGCAACCGAGTGGTTAGAATTTCTACGGATAATTTATCAAATAATAATGTCACCCCTTCGGGGTTTTCGTTACGACTAAATTTGAATTTCTATAGTAATGTCACCCCTTCGGGGTTTTCATTTAGTTATTGAATCTGTGAAATCTGTGGCTTAAAAAGCGCTCAGTGATCGGTCAATAGTCATCGGTCATTAAGCATCATAAATGTTAATTAAAAATCCGCCGCAACATTTCCCTTACTTCTTCTTCACCGCTCTCTTCTTTGCCGCAGTCTTCTTCGCCGCAGTTTTCTTAGCAGGTGCTTTCTTCGCTGCTGTTTTACCTTTCGATGAGGATAGGCGTTTGCCGGATTTCTTATCTGCTTCAATGATCACCATGCAATCTGCAAAAGTTAAATCTTCCGACTTCATTCCTTTTGGGATTTTGTAGTTGTCTTTGCCATAAACGATATACGGACCCCAGCGACCATTCAATAATTTTAAATCATTGTCTTCCTCAAATACCTTGATCAGTTTATTGGCATCTGTGATTCTTTTCTGCTCGATAATGGTAACCGCTTTTTCATTGTCTACCGTCCATGCATCATCCGGTTTTGGAATCGAATAAAATTTGCTGTCGTGGATAATATATGGTCCAAATCTGCCCACATTGGCTTTCATTTCTTTGTCTTCAAACAAACCAACTACCCGAGGTAATTTAAATAATTCAAGAGCTTCTTCTATGGTAATGGTTTCAATCATTTGTCCCGGACGAAGTTTACCGTATTGTGGTTTTTCATCTTCCGAGTTTTCGCCCAACTGTACAAACGGACCAAATCTTCCCACCTTGGCGTAAACGGTTTTTCCGGTTGTTGGATCAATACCTAAATTTCTTTCACCGCTTTGTCTTTCTGCATTTTCAGTGGTCGACAAAACTTCTTTGTGAAAAGGGGTATAAAAAGTTTCAATCATTTTACTCCATTTCAATGCACCTGCAGCTATCTCATCAAATTCCTTTTCAACTTTTGCGGTGAAATGAAAATCCATGATATGTTCAAAATGTTTCAATAAAAAATCCGTTACTATCATGCCAATATCACTTGGAAATAGTTTCGATTTTTCGCTGGCATATTTTTCTTTTTTAACTTCTCTGCTAATATGGTTATTCAGCAACGATAAGGTAACAAAATCCCTTTCTTTTCCTTCTCTGTCCTCTCGTATTACATACCCTCTTTTTTGTATGGTCGAAATAGTTGGAGCATAGGTTGAAGGACGTCCTATTCCTAGTTCCTCAAGTTTTTTAACCAAACTTGCTTCTGTATACCGTGCCGATGGTTTCGAAAATCGTTCAATAGCATCCATACCTAGAAAGTTCAAAACTTCACCAACCGAAACAGGCGGTAACATTTTGCTGTTGTCATCTTCTGTTTCTTCATCCGAACTTTCTAAATATACTTTTAAAAATCCATCGAATTTCAAGACTTCACCTGTTGCGGTTAATTCTTCTTGCATCCCCGAAATGGAAATTGCTGCAATGGTTTTTTCGATCTGTGCCTTGCTCATTTGAGAGGCAATTGCACGTTTATATATTAACTCGTATAATCTTTTTTCCTGTGGTGTTCCTTCAATGGTTACACTGTCGAAATAGGTCGGACGAATAGCCTCATGCGCTTCTTGTGCACTGTCGTTTTTGGTGGTGTAGCGCATCGGACGACTATATTGTACCCCAAAATTATCGGTAATATATTTTTGAGCAGCACCAATTGCCATTTCTGATAAGTTCACCGAATCCGTACGCATATAGGTGATGTAACCGTTTTCGTAAAGCTTTTGTGCAATACTCATCGTTGTACTTACCGAATACCCAATTTTTCTACTTGCTTCTTGTTGTAAAGTGGAAGTAGTAAAAGGAGGTGCCGGAGATTTTTCGGTAGGCTTAACTTCCAAATTCCTGATGGTAAAAGTGGCTCCGTTACATTTTTCTAGAAAAGCCATCGCATCCGACTCTTTGTTAAATCGTTTGCCATATTCTGCATCCATCGTCTTACCACCAACATTAAAACGGGCTACTACTTTAAAAGCCGAGCTGTATTCAAAATTGTTGATTTCTCTTTCGCGTTCTACAATCAACCTAACCGCTACCGATTGAACCCTTCCTGCCGATAAATTTCCTTTTATTTTCTTCCAAAGAACTGGTGATAATTCAAAACCTACCAAACGATCAAGAACCCTTCTTGCTTGTTGGGCATCTACCAAACTTTTATCGATTTTTCTTGGATTTTCTATCGCTTTTAAAATGGCCGGTTTCGTAATCTCATGAAATACAATACGCCTGGTATTTTTTTCTTCCAGGTTTAACACTTCCGATAAATGCCACGAAATAGCCTCCCCTTCACGGTCCTCATCGGAAGCAAGCCAAACAACCTCCGCAGCTTTCGATAATTTCTTTAATTCTGCAACCACCGCTTTCTTGTCGTCGGGAACTTCATAGCGTGGATTAAAACTGTTTTTAACATCAATTGCTTCATCCCCTTTCGCCAAATCACGGATATGGCCATAGCAAGATTTTACCAGGTAATCTTTACCCAGAAACTTTTCTATAGTTTTAGCCTTCGCAGGCGACTCCACGATCACAAGATTTTTCGTCATAGCACTCTTTCCTTTATCTTCAATAATAACCTTTTTTTGAAAGGTTGGGTTTGGTTCGGTTTAAATCTTGCTGTTTATCAGGTAATTCCCTCACAGCAAGTTTCCAAAAATGCTTTTTATATTTTAATTAATCAACAATTTCTGGCTAAATGACGCATTTCCCTCATTTACACGTATAATATATAATCCACTGCCCAACTGGTTTTTGTTTAAAGTGATTTGATTTACACCAGGTGCAAATTTATTGTTTGACAATTCAACCACCTTGTTTCCCAGTAAATCATAAATGTCAATTTGCAAGTTCTTACTTGATTGTAAGTTGAATGTCATTGTAGTCGACGATTCCATCGGATTTGGATATACCTTAAATTGGATGCTTTCCTGTAATTCGTCTATTCCAGTACTTCCATTGCGGATTGCCATATCATCAAAATAGATATTATTTCCCCTGCGGTTTAAAAATTCAAATCGAATTCTGGCATTGGTATAAAATTTAAAAGCCGACAAATTAACCGAAACCTTATTCCAGTTTTGAGGCGCCGGAATATATTCTTCCGTTTGTATTCCTGCTGTAGTCATTGCAGCACCTGCGTTGCGGTATATCTGTGTTTCATTCATCCCATAATCATTGCTGATATATACATTAAAAGAGTCGTTGGAAGAAGTAGACTTTTGGGCATAGGCATAAAAGAATTCTATGGTCGGGTCTTCAACAGTTGTAAGATCAATCTCCGGAGTTTGAAACCCATCCCTCGAATTTATTTTTGCAAGTGTATTGGTGTAATTGCGCATATAAAAACATCCCGACCCGGAATGCGCTACCGATGCATTTACTTGCCACCCATTAGATGGGTTGTTAAAGTTATTTATTCTCCATCCCGATGCAACCGGACTAATTTCTTCAAAACTATAAAAATAAGGCGCTTTTATTGCCGAAGCTGCAGTAGGAGCGTACGATCCATCGGTACTTATACCGGCATAATTTAAATTCTGAACATAAGATGGAGAAGCACCGAAAATTCCGGTTCTATAGGACATCGAAGCATTTATCCTTGCCTTCTGTCCGTTGGTATATAAATTCATACAGCCTCCATCCGAATAATCCATATAGTTTCTCACCATATCGGTACTATCCGGCACATCATTGGTACAACTGTTTCTGGTTGTCTGACATCCGAATGAAGCATCTAATACAGGAGGAGTATCACAAACCTGATCCCCTTGCGAATTGCAGTTTGATGCGGTTCCTCCAACACATCCTCCTTGAAAGGTATGCAGCAATCCCAACCAATGTCCAATTTCATGAGTTAACGTTCTTCCGGCATCACTCATATTTCCATATCCTATGGTTCCAACCCGATCTGCACGAATTACAATGCCATCCGTTGATCCCTGGCTGCTTAATAACCATGGGAATTGCGCATACCCAAGTATTGTCCCTCCGTTTGGCACACTTGAAGAATTAATGGTGTTTACCACCCATATATTCAAATACTTTTTACTGTCCCAGAAACTTAAAGATTTAACAGCATTGGTCGCATCCATTGTAAGAGTTGGTTCATAAATACGGTTTATCCCATCATGTTTTTTACCACTAGGATCAAATTGTGCCAATCTGAATTCCAACTCTACATCCGCTGCCAAAGGATTGGTGCTAAATCCATTTGTCCCTGCCAACTTTCTAAAATCTTCATTCAAAATCCGGATTTGGTCCATCATCTGTGCCTGACTGATATTCTCATAACCATTGCCATGAATGAGATGAAATACAACCGGAATAAATCTTACAGTTCCTGCTTTGTTCATCACCACCGAATTTACAGCCGCACGAATCTTTGCGTTAGCTTCCTCTTCAATTTTAAAAATACCGGGATTCTTTATGATATCTTGTCTGTATAGTTCATCCGTGGCACATGGAGCAATTTGCTGCGAAAATGCCAAAAAAGGGAGAGCCAACAGGTAAAGTCCAATTAGTTTTTTCATTAATTTAATCGAGTAAAATGGTGCGCAATTTAATCGAAATCAATGGCATTCTATTGTCTTAACTGTCTTGCTTACACGAATATTACAAAAACAGTTCGTTCGAAAATAGTAGGATTGGCGCCGCTTAAAAGGATATACCATGTCATCCTTCTGCATTCAAAATTGTCTGAATGGTAGTATTATGATTTAAATCAACCTGATTTAACCCATTCCGGTAATTGAAAGCATCCATTCATAAACGTTAAAACAAATAAAATCCCTTTAGGGATTATATATCGGTAGAAAATATAATGCCAGTGAAATTAAAATCCCTTTAGGGATTAAATATTGGTAGCAGATGTATAACAAATGAAATCAAAATCCCTTTAGGGATGATATATCGGTAGAAAATGTTAAACGTAAGAATTTAAAATCCCTTTAGGGATTAAATATTGGTAACAGCTGTATAACAAATAAATTAAAATCCCTTTAGGGATGATATCTCGGTAGCAACAATGGAATAACAAATGAAATTAAAATCCCTTTAGGGATTTAATATCGGTAAAACTCATACGCACCGCCTGTTGCCGTAAAACAAAATCAACGATGGTTATCGCCACCATAGCCTCCACAATTACAACCGCTCGCGGCAAAACACATGGATCATGCCTCCCTTTTATTTCCAATTCCGTTTCTGTTAAACTTGTTGTAACCGTTTGTTGTTTCATGCCAATACTCGATACCGGTTTAAAGGCAGAGGTAAAATAAATATCCTCTCCGTTCGAAATTCCTCCTTGAATACCTCCTGAACGGTTGGTAGATGTTTTAATTTGATTTGCCTGATCCAAAACAAAGGCATCGTTTTGTTCACTTCCCTTTTTGGAAGCCCCTTCAAAACCACTTCCAAATGCAATGCCTTTGCATGCATTAATACTTAAAACTGCTTTTCCTAAATCGGCATGCAGTTTATCGAAAACCGGTTCACCAATACCGGCCTGAACATTTTTTACCACACAAGAAATAATACCTCCTAATGTATCTCCGTTGTTTCTTGCTTCATCAATTGCTGCAATCATTTTGTTGGCAACTGCAAGATCAGGACATCTAACGATATTATTTTCTGCCTCCTCGATATTTAATTCCGTGTAGTTTTTTTGAATCGCAATATTTCCAACTTGCTGCACATAAGCTTGAATGGTAATATTATACTGTTGTAAATATAATTTAGCAATTGCACCTGCTATAACCCTCGATATGGTTTCTCTGGCTGATGCCCTGCCACTTCCACGATGGTCGCGAATCCCGTATTTTTCCTGATAGGTATAATCGGCATGCGATGGACGAATGATATCTTTCAATGCATCGTAATCTCCGGAACGCTGGTCTTTGTTCCTCACTATTATTGCAATCGGTGCACCGGTAGTTTTTCCTTCAAATACCCCGGAAAGAATTTCATATTCTTCTGCTTCATTTCGATTGGTTGTAATGGAAGATTGCCCCGGTTTTCTTCTTGCTAATTCTTTCTTAATAAAGGCTTCATCAATCACCAATTGCGGCGGACAACCATCAACCACCACACCCAAAGCCACCCCGTGACTCTCCCCAAATGTTGTTACCCTAAATAAATCTCCTGTTGTATTACCTGCCATCTAACTTATATCTCATATCTTATAACTCATAACTCATAACTCATATCTCATAACTTATATCTCCTCAGTATCCAAAAAAGTTAAAATCACTTCGTAACTGCGCCCTCGTTTTCTTCACCACATTTACATCCATGGTAATATTGGTATATGGACGATTGCTTGCATTTTGTGGTTGTTTCACAATGGAATCTGCAAATTGAATACCACCAATAATTAGCCCAAATACGGTATAGTTTCCATTTAGATTTGGAGTGCCTGCTTTCGGTAATACAATATAAAATTGCGAGCCATTCGATTCTTTTGCCGGATTATTATCACGGGCTGCCCCTACAGCACCATAAATATGTTTAAGTTTCGCTGTATTTATTTCGGAAGGAATTTTATAGCCCGGACCGCCACTGCCATCATTGGTACTATCGTTGTCTTTTGAATTCGGATCTCCTCCTTGAATTACAAAATTGGGCACACAACGGTGAAATGTGGTTCCGTCTAAAAATCCTGAATCGGCAAGTTGAAAAAAGTTTGCGCGATGCAAAGGCGCTTCGCGGTATAACCACATATACATGCTTCCAAAAGAAGTTTTAATTTCTATTAAATCTTCTGAAGTATCGGTTGGATTTGTATTTGTAGGTTTTTCAGGCTCCGGCTCTGTTTTTTCTTTTTCACATCCGATAAAAACTACGAATAAAATTATGCCCAAGAAGAAAAATCTTTTCATGAACAATTTTACACTAAATTATTCAAATTTTATAATCGGCATGCAATAGAGTTGAATGCATGAAAATGGTTCTCCTAATTGCCACGGTGTTTGCGCGATGTTCAAGCAACCACTTCTACCTGGTTCACAAAAACAAATTGCTTCTTGTCATCCAATTGAATTAAAATATGTGCATCCTTTTGAATGGCTCCGGATAATATTTCCTTCGATAACTCATTCAACAAACGTTTTTGCAATACACGTTTTAAAGGTCTTGCACCATATTGTGGATCAAATCCAAGTTCCGCCAGCCAATCCAATACTTCATCTGTCGCATCAATTTGTATATCTTGTTCGGCAAGGGTATGTTGTATACTTCTAAAATGTATATTTACTATTTCCCGAACATTTTCTCTGCTTAATGGGGTAAACATCATCACATCATCGATGCGGTTTAAAAATTCCGGACGAATGGTTTTCTTCAGTATCTCCATCACCGCTGATTTTGCTTCAGCCATTTTCTCTTCTTTGTTTGCCTCATTATAATCTTCCAATTTCTCTTGTATTACATGGGCTCCGATATTGGAGGTCATTATGATAATGGTGTTTTTAAAATTAGCTACACGTCCTTTGTTATCGGTTAATCTTCCATCATCCAATACCTGCAATAAAATATTAAACACATCCGGATGTGCTTTTTCAATTTCATCCAACAAAACAACAGAATAGGGTCTTCTTCTAACGGCCTCTGTCAATTGTCCGCCTTCTTCGTATCCAACATATCCCGGAGGAGCTCCTATCAACCTGCTTACCGTATGTTTTTCTTGGTATTCGCTCATGTCAATACGTACCATCGAGTTTTCTTGGTTAAATAAAAACTCAGCCAGTGCTTTGGCTAATTCGGTTTTTCCAACTCCGGTTGTTCCTAAAAATATAAACGAACCAATCGGTTTTTTCTGATCGCTTAAACCTGCTCTGCTTCTTCGAATCGAATCGGCAATGGCTTCAATGGCATCTTCCTGGCCAACCACGCGTTTGTGCAACTCATCTTCCAAATGCAATAATTTTTCGCGTTCACTTTGCAACATACGGGTTACCGGAATTCCTGTCCATCTGCTAACTACTCCTGCAATATCTTCGCTATCTACTTCTTCTTTCACCATCGCGTTATCGCCTTGTTGCAAGGTTAGCTTTTGTTGAAAATCTTCTAGCTTCTTTTCTGCTTCCTTCACTTTACCGTAGCGTATTTCAGCAACTTTGGCAAAATCTCCATTGCGTTCTGCAAGTTCAGCTTCATGTTTAAGATTTTCAATTTCTTGTTTGGATTGTTGTATGCCATCTACAACTTGTTTTTCGCTTTGCCATTTTGCTTTCAGTGAATTTCTTTCTGTTTGCAACAACGAAATTTCTTCACTCAACGATTTTACTTTTGCATCATCTCCTTCGCGTTTGATGGCTTCTCTTTCTATCTCCAGTTGCATAATGCGCCTATCCATCTGATCTATTTCTTCCGGTACCGAATCAATTTCAAGTCTTAGTTTCGATGCCGCTTCATCCATCAAGTCAATGGCTTTATCCGGTAAAAAACGATCGGAGATATAGCGTTGCGACAATTCAACGGCTGCTATAATTGCCTCATCTTTTATCCTTACTTTATGATGTACTTCATAACGTTCTTTCAATCCACGCAAGATAGAAATGGCACTCTCGGTATCCGGTTCATCCACATACACTTTTTGAAAACGTCTTTCTAAAGCTTTGTCTTTTTCAATATAGCGTTGGTATTCGGAAAGGGTAGTAGCTCCAATCGAGCGCAATTCGCCCCTTGCTAAAGCCGGCTTTAAAATATTGGCAGCATCCATTGCTCCTTCGCCGCCACCACCTGCACCTACGAGGGTATGAATTTCATCAATAAACAAAACAATTTCGCCATCAGCATCAATCACTTCTTTTACTACCGCTTTTAGTCGTTCTTCAAATTCACCTTTGTATTTGGCGCCTGCAATCAATGCGCCCATATCCAACGAAAATATTTGTTTGCTTTTCAAATTTTCAGGAACATCACCATTTACTATTCGATGCGCCAATCCTTCTGCAATCGCAGTTTTACCTACACCGGGTTCTCCGATTAATACAGGATTGTTTTTGGTTCTTCTGGATAAAATTTGCAGCACCCTTCTAATCTCTTCATCTCTCCCTATCACCGGATCTAGTTTGCCGGCTTGTGCCAGTTCATTTAAATTTTTAGCGTATTTGTTTAATGCATTGTATTGTGCTTCTGCATTCTGAGAGGTAACCTTAGCATTGCCTCTTAATTCTTTAATAGCAAGTTTTAAATCCTTTTCATTTATCCCTCCATCTTTTAACAAACCTGAAATTGCATCCCCAGCCGATAACATCGCAAGCAGGAGATGTTCGATAGCAACATATTCGTCTTTAAACTCTTTTAAATAGGTTTGGGCTTTTGTTAATACCTGATTCGAAGCATTGGAAAGATATTGTCCATTGCCTCCCGATACTTTTGGATATCCCTTGATGATGGCATCTGTTGCCTGTTCGATTCGGGTAGGATTGGCATTTAGCTTTTTCAGTAAAAAAGAAACCACATTTTCATCGGTTTCTATTAAGGATTTTAACAGATGTCCTGTTTCAATACTTTGGTGTTCAAATCCGGAAGCAATTTGCTGGGCATGCTGAATTGCTTCCTGCGATTTTATGGTTAAATTATTTAAGTTCATATTTTGGTTGATTACGTAGTTATGTTGCCGCATTGTTAAACCGGCAATTAACCTTAAGCATCAACATCAACTCCATTCTAATAGAAGTGGTATATTTGGCATAAACAGCTGAAAACAAGGTAAAGTTGACTTGTTTTATCGGCAATTTTTTTAGGTTAAAAGGACTAATTCAGACAAATTGGCTAAAACCGCAAAGTGTAACTCAGATAAGGAATCCCGATTAGACCGTTGCTTAAAATATCGCCATTGGTAATAATTCCAAAATCGAATAAGTTTTTTCTTCCAATTACCCTGCCCCCAAAACTACTGAAGAGAACGTTTTCTTCTGCATCAATAATCCAGTTTTCGGTAATCAGTCCAAATTTGTTTCCAACCCTTGCAAATCCGCTAAATGTAATCAGTGCTGCATCCGAAGCTCCCATGTTAATTCCATAGTTTACCGATATATTATAATCCAGGTTTCCATAAGTTAAGGTTCCGAATCCAAGATTAAAAGACGAAATGTTTTCGCCAAGAGCAGCGAAGTTTACATGTTGGTATCCAATTCCTGCATGTAAGTTTTTTAATACTTCTATTCCTCCTTTGGTTTGAATAAAAAAGATCGGTTGACCGGATAGGAGCGAAAAGGCTTCTAATCCTGCACCTATGGTGATATGATCAGTGATGGCATAATTTACCGAGTTAATTAATACATAAATATTCTGGTAGTAGCCATCTCCTTTTTTCATGTTGATGGCCGAAGGAGAATAAAAATACCGACTCGATAAATTGATATAAACCTGGTTGCTTCCTGAAGTAATATCCGAAATATATTTTAGTTCCAGTATTCTGTTTCTTTCAATGGTTCGGATTCCGGTTAGCTCTGTAGTAAAAGTAATGCTATCTGTAGTTTCTTTGAGTATCTGTACCCGTAAAATGCTGCCATCTTTTAAAATAAGTTCGGCTGGCTGGTTTACATAATTAACTTTGTTTCGATACGATTCAAATTTGGTATTGCGTATTTCTGATGGGTGCAAGGAGTGCACTTTGCCTTCCTCATCTTTAAGGATAAGGAGGGTGTCAGATTCAAAGATAACAGCACCCGAAATTACCGTGCTATCGGTTAATAAAACAGTAGCTTTTCGGTTACCGGTTACCGGTTCGTTTTGTGCTAGCGCATCAACTGCAAACGCCAATAGCAGCATAATAACAAGTTGCTTCATCATGGTTATTTTTTTAGGTTAATCCACGCAATTATTGCATATACGATATATGGAAATCCAAATAAAATCCCCATTGAATAATCCATTTTTATAAACCGGTCTAGTAATAGAATTAATCCTCCAATACCACATATATAAATCGCATATGTGTTCGACGTAAAACTTAAAAAGAAGGAAAGAATGGTGATAAAAAATAAAGGTAAAAAATAGTACAGCATTGGATCCACTTTATTCCATAAATCCGGTAGGCCCTCGCCAATTAAAAACAACAGGAAAAAAAGTGAAAATCCCGAAACAATTATTTTGCTGAGCAATAATATCGACTTGGTTTTCATGTGTGTGTTATTAAGAAAAACTTCTGTTTTACATTTTTAACATCCCATTATAACTTCATAGGGATAACAAAAGTATATTATTTATCGAAACATTAATATTGATATTTGTTTGAATCTGTTTGCCAACTACAGAGTGGTTAAACCGGTCGAACAAAGTTCAAACCGGCTTAACCCATGCAATCGAAACCACAGGCTAAGTTGCTCACCGGGTTACTTTCCAAAAACATAAGAGATGCCAAGACTTAGGTGATTGAAATAACCATCTCCGGTTGGATTCATTAGTATACCATATTCCGGTCGGATTGCCCATCGGTTTAAGTTATTGCTTAAGGCCAATCCGAAATTGAATGCAAGCAAATTGTCTTGCGATTCCGCTTGAAGTGGCACCAGATACTTAACCGAGGAATTAATATCCAGTTTGTTTTTAACCGCCGGTATGGTTGCTATAATGGTTGGATGAAATTGCCAGGAATCATCTGCATATTCTCCAAAAGCCCTACCAAATGGAAGATATATGGACAAATATTGATTGATCACATTTAACTTAGGTCCAATGCCAAAGACCTGAGCTTTGTTGTTGCTACCTAAAATCGCAAAACTATTTAACATGTCAAAACGGAGATATTCGTACCTTGCTCGTATGTCTATTTTTGAAGTTAAACCATAAGCAACTTGCATTCCTGCCTGTGTCTGGTACACTTCCGATTCGCCATCATAATTGAATTTAACTTTTGAATAAGACGGGGTTAATTCCACTCTGTTTTTACCCACCGTTCTTGCGCTTTGCATATCGGAGAATACCGGTGCGCAACTTGACAGTAACGTGGTGGCTATTATCAGTACCACCAATTGATTTTGTATATAGCTTTTCATGGTTGTATAGTTTAATGGTTAGACCTTGTTGTTTATTCTTTGTTTTACTTCTTAGAATTATATCCTACAGATATACCTATCCTAAAACCATCATGGGTTGGTATGGTAGCCCAGAAGTTAACCGGTATATTCATTTTACCTGATTTAAAAGTTTTACCAACGGCTAAAACCAAAGCCGAACTAATTTTAACATTACCTCTGCTATCTAAAGTTTTTTCTATGGTATAATCGGTAATCTCAGCTTCTTCTAATTCTGATTCGGTCATGTATTTACCATTTACATAAGCAAGGTCTTTGAAAGTAGCCAAACTAAAGGATGGACCAATCGCAACTTCCCAGCCACGTTTGTTGTCTCTAAAACCGTTTAAAATAGTTAAACTCGGAATAAACATTTGTTGATCCACTCCTGATATCATCGGAATAAATTCGAACAGCGCTTGGTAATTTCCTTCGTTCAGGTATTGCTTCTCGAACTGGTAACCAAACTGAAACATGGCAGGGTAGGCTTCAAAACCACCTTCGTTTTTATCGTCAGCCAAACGCTTTGCTTGCTTTCCAAAAATAAAGGTGTACCCAAAACGTGGACCGTTTAATGAAAGTTTATTTTTATCGGGATTGTTGATGGAGTTTTCATAATCGAATTTTTTGGTTAAACGCAATTCGAGTTCTTCGTCAATCTTACGGTTAAACATTTTATGTACCCCAATACCTACCATGGATTGTACTTCTAAAGGTAGATTTAGAAATTCGAGTACCGAAGTACGTTTAATGGTGCCACTTTTTACATCAATCAAGCGAAAAGTGGTTACGATGGTTTGTCCGTATAATTCAACACTTCCTGTAAACATGTAGTCCGACTGGATGATATTTCCAACTTCCAGCAAACACATTTTACCATAGCAGTTAGCCACATTAAGTTTGTTCTTTTCGATCAAGTAAACCACATCGTAGCGGTCGGTAACATCAAATGTATCCATCTTTTCAAGTTCGATTCGAACGAGGTTACCCATTTGTTGTGGATCCAGTTGAATACCTTTTGCATCGATATTCAACACGGTGATGGTTGGTCTTTTACTCTCTGCAAATCCGTTTAAACTACAAATCATTAATCCGATTAGCAGCATTTTTTGGAGGGTTTGTATTGTTTTCATGGTGTTTTGATTTAACGATACAAAGTTGACTTGGCGGCACCTACCAATGAAATTGAATACTGCAGGTTGCCGGCATTTGTTTAAGGAAAGGCGCAAGGTTTAGGGAAGCAATTACGAAAATTTGCATTTTTTGCAAATCCTTAGGCTTTATACGTATTTTGCGCATATAATCACTGCGATGAATCAGGCAAAAGAAATTCAATTGGCTTTTATAAACCGGTTAAAAGAAAGCATTCCTGCACATACTTCTCTGGTGGATGAATTAGCTGAATTACTGAGTACCAGTAACGATAGTGCATATCGTCGGATACGGGGTGAAACGATGTTGAGCATCGATGAAATTGCTAAAATATGTACCCATTTTAAGGTAGCGTTCGAAACCAATTCGCAAACCAATACACCTTCTGCTAATTTCAGTTATTTTAGGATGGAAGGTAAACAGGAGAACTTTAAAATCTGGTTTATGCAACTCAGTCAAAATGTGAAACAAATCGGTGCGGCTTCCAAAAGTGATATTTTGTATTCGGCCGATGATGCCCCTGTTTGGCATCATTTTTATCATGACGACCTTGCAACCTTTAAAATATTTTATTGGCTTAAAAGTATTATTAATGATCCGGCTTATTCCGATAAGCAATATGACCCAACATTAGTAGATCCGGAGTTGATTGCCACAGCACGAGAATTATTAACCTCTTACGATAAAATTAATTCTGTAGAAGTTTGGAATGAAGATACCCTAAATGCTACCCTCAAACAGGTTGAATACTATTGGGAATCGGGTTTTTTTAAAACGAAAGCCGACGCTTTGCATGTTTGTGATTTGATTCAAGGCGAAATTGATTTGATCCGTTTAAAGGCCGAAAGAGAAACCAAACTATTGGATTCGAAAGGGTTGTCGAACTCCAATTTTAAATTATACCGTAGTGAAGTGATGATTGGAAACAACAGTATAGTGGTAAATATTGGGAACAATAAGATTGCTTATGTAAGTATCAATTCTATAAACATGATGAGTACCACCAATCCTGAATTTGTAGATGAAAGCGAACGATGGTTAAAGAACCTGATAAGGAAATCCATATTAATCAGTGGCGTTTCAGAGAAACAACGCAACCAGTTTTTTAATATTTTACGCTCTAAAATAGACCATTTAAGAGATAGCATTCGTTAAGAAACATATATTCGCATTTTAATCACATACATGAAATTAGCCGATCGTCTTCAATATATTAATGAGCCACAAACCATTGAAATGGCAAAACTTTCAAGGGAACTAGCTGCCCAAGGCAAGGATATTATTAGCTTAAGTTTGGGGGAGCCTGATTTTGTTACCCCATCTCATATTATTGAAGCAGCTAAAAAGGCGTTGGATGAAGGACAAACTTTTTATACGCCGGTAGCCGGACTTCCTGAACTGCGCCAAGCCGTATGCAACAAATTATCGCGCGACAATAACCTCTTTTATAAACCCGAAAACATTGTGGTTTCGACCGGTGCCAAACAATCGCTTATTAATGCCGTAATGGCAATTGTTGACAAAGGAGATGAGGTAATTATACCAACACCTTATTGGGTTAGCTACAGCGAAATGGTTAAATTAATGGAAGGGGTGCCGGTATTTATTAAATCAACTGTTGAATCGAATTATAAAATTACCGCCGAACAATTAGAGAAAGCGATTACACCAAAAACCAAAGCTTTTATATTCTCCTCACCATGCAATCCAACCGGCACTGTTTATTCTTATGAAGAATTAAAGTTGCTAGCAGAGGTTTTTGCAAAACATCCCGGCATTGCAATTATTTCAGATGAAATTTATGAATTTATCAATTTTAATGGCAAACATGAAAGCATAGCACAGTTTGAATCCATTCGTGAACGAGTGATTGTTGTTAATGGAATGAGTAAAGGTTATGCTATGACAGGTTGGAGAATTGGATATATTGCTGCATCCGTAGAAATAGTAAAAGCTTGCGAAAAAATTCAGGGACAATTTACTTCGGGTACTAATTCTATTGCCCAAAGGGCAAGTATTGCTGCTTTGAATGGATCTCTTGAGCCAACCTATGCCATGCGTGATGCGTATAAAAGAAGACAAAAACTGGTAATTGAAGGATTGAAACAAATTGATGGCTTGATTTGTAATAAACCGGATGGAGCATTTTATGTTTTCCCTGATATACATCGGTTTTTTGGTAAAACAGCCAATGGATTCACTATACACACGGCAACCGATTTATGTATGTATCTTTTACATACTGTTCATGTTTCGATGGTAACAGGTGAAGCATTTGGAGCACCCGAATGTATAAGAATTGCTTATGCAACCGGTGATGAGAAATTACAAGTAGCAATGAAAAGAATTAAACAAGGTTTGGATCAGTTGGTGTAACCGTGATATTCGAAATTTAACAGTATGAAAAACATTCTCGACATATTTAAAGACAAAAAAATTTTAGTGGTAGGTGATGTGATGATTGATGCCTATTATTTTGGAAGGGTGGATCGAATTTCTCCGGAAGCACCTGTTCCGGTTGTTGCAGTTGAAGAAAAAGAAAATCGTTTGGGTGGAGCCGCCAATGTAGCTTTGAACCTTGTTTCGCTTGGTGCTAAGCCAATCATTTGTTCTGTTATCGGCGATGAAAAAGAAGGAGAAGATTTGGTTGGATTATTTCATAAAAACGGAGTTAGTACCGATGGAATAGTGAAAAGTGAAAAACGAATCACCACTGTTAAAACCAGGGTTATCGCCCAACAAACACAAATGTTGCGCATCGATCATGAAATGACCAAGGAAATAAATAGTATTGAATCCGACCAAATGGTTCAGGCTATTTTAAATATTCTGCCCAATTCCGATGCATTAATTTTTCAGGATTATGATAAAGGGGTTTTAACAGAAAGTAATATTCAAACAATTACGGAAGCAGCAATAAAACACAAGGTACCGGTAGTGGTTGATCCAAAAAAACGGAATTTCAATGCTTACCATCATGCCACTTTATTTAAACCGAACTTGAAGGAACTTAGAGAAGGGTTGCATAAAGAACTGGATCCGGATAACAAAGCAGTATTCGAAAAATCTATTGTAGATTTTATGCGTGAAACAGCCATTCAAAATGTGATGATTACCATGAGTGAACGTGGTGTGATGATAACCGACGGCAAAACATTTGATTATATTCCGGCACATATCCGTAAAATAGCAGATGTGAGTGGTGCAGGCGATACCGTTATCAGTGTTGCAGCCTTGTGCATTGCCGGTAAGTTTGATAACCATAAGGTAGCTGAGTTTTCAAATCTGGCAGGTGGATTGGTTTGCGAAGATGTTGGTGTGGTACCTATCGATAAAAATAAGTTATTGGAAGAGATAGAAGCATTAAACTTAAACGGATAATGTTTCTTAGGTTTTTATTCATATTCCTTTTACTCGGCACAACATCCAGGATATTATTTGCACAACCCAATAAAGTAGCACCAATTCCTCCGGTAAACCCGAGAGAAGCAGATGTGATGTTTAGTAAAAGGGTATGGCGTGTGATTGATCTGCGTGAAAAACAAAACACCATTATCACTTGGCCAAAATCAGACATTCGCAAAGCATTGTATCAAGCAGCTTTATCACAACAATTAAAACCGTACAAGTCTGATTCTTTACAATCGGTGTATGATATTGAAACTTTTTCAAATCGGGGAAGCAAGAAAATACTGGTAAAAAAACTGGTTGATCCAAACGAATCAGATGGCTTATATATTACGGATACCGTGTATGATCCATTTATACCGGAAGATAGAATAGAACAACTATTGCTGATGGAAGAAATGTATTATGATAAGAAAATGAGTCGTGAGGTAATACGGATTATAGCAATTGCACCTTTGTTTAACTGGGAAATAGAAGGTTTTGAATTGGGAATGCAACCCATTTGTTGGTTAAAATATTACGATAAGGAGCAAAAGGAAGCTACTTGCAGAAATGTATTGTTAAAGCAAATATTGTTTAATCCGAACAATAGCAGAAGTACTTTTTCCATGGATGATTGGTTTGAGCAGCGAAGATTTGGAAGTTTTATTGTAAAAGTTTCAAACATGCATGATTATTCGATCATGGACGATCCGGAGGTAAAGCGAATCGGATTGCAAGCATTGATAGCAGCAGAAAAACAAAAACAGGATTTACATGAACGCGACATGAATAATTATGAGGATTAAAGTAAATTCCTATATTTACAATTCATAAACAATCTATTCATGGGATACTTTTCAAAAAAAGATATTAATACCTTGCTACAGGATGCAGAAGGGCACAAACTTAAACGAACACTTGGAGTTGGAAATCTTATTGCTTTAGGAATAGGTGCCATTATAGGCGCAGGTTTATTTGTACGAACAGCTGCAGCAGCCGGCGAACATGCAGGAAATGCGGTTACCATGTCGTTTATGATTGCGGCATTGGGATGTGCATTTGCAGGTTTGTGTTATGCCGAATTTGCTAGTATGATTCCCATTGCAGGGAGCGCATACACCTATGCGTATGCAACCATGGGCGAAATGGTGGCATGGATAATAGGTTGGGCATTAATTCTTGAGTATGCCTTGGGAGCCGCAACTGTGTCGATTGCATGGAGTGAATATTTAAACAAATTACTCGGAGGTGTAATTCCTTATGAATGGTGTCATTCGCCTTTGGAATCGATAAAACTGGCAGATGGTTCAATGGCCAGTGGTATCATGAATTTACCTGCTCTTGTAATTTTGTTGCTCTTGTCTTTATTGCTTATCAGAGGCACCCACGAATCAGCTAAGGTTAATGCTGTAATTGTTTTTATTAAGGTTGCAATTGTAATGGTTTTTATAGCTATTGGATGGAATTTTATTAATCCCGCAAACCACATACCTTATATGATTCCTGCAGATGCTGCTCCAGCATTAATGCCGGATGGAAACTTTTTTGATTATTCCGATTTCTGGCATCACGGATGGGGAGGTGTTTTAACCGGAGCAGGAATTGTGTTTTTTGCATTCATCGGTTTTGATGCTGTTTCGACAGCTGCCCAGGAAGCTAAAAACCCAAAGAAAGATATGCCCATTGGAATTCTAGGTTCGCTTGTTATTTGTACTTTCCTTTATATTTTATTTTCCCATGTACTTACCGGCGTTGCACCCTATACCGATTTTGTAAAAGAAGGCAAAGAAGCATCTGTTGCATTTGCAATTTCCAAATACATGCCCGGTTACGAATGGCTAGCAACATTAGTTACCATCGCAATTTTAGCCGGATTTTCATCTGTTATTCTGGTTATGTTATTGGGGCAATCGAGGGTGTTTTATTCCATGTCGCACGATGGATTATTGCCAAAAGCCTTCTCCGACCTTCATCCTAAATACCATACACCGTATAAGTCGAATCTGATTTTGTTTTTATTTGTTGGCGGGTTTGCCGCTTTTATTCCGGGCAGTGTTGCCGGCGATTTAACCAGTATCGGAACGTTATTGGCATTTGTTTTAGTAAGTGCCGGTATTTGGATTTTACGCAGAACCAATCCGGATTTGAAACGACCTTTTAAAACTCCTTTGGTTCCATTGGTGCCAATTTTGGGTATTTTGGTATGTCTTTCCATGATTATAGGATTACCCGGACCAACCTTGTTAAGTGCATTCTTATGGATGATACTTGGACTCGTAGTGTATTTAATTTATAGCAAGAACCATAGTAAGTTGGCTAAAAAATAAGAATTGTTTTCTTTTTCCTGAAACTTACCTAGTTGCTTTAAACGGCCTGATTAACTGCGGTTGTTACCTGAATGTGTTATATACGTAAAGGCTTCCAAACTTCGTGCAAACCAAAGAAAAACAGACGCTCATTCCTTTAGATAAAAATCGCAATGCGTTTTTAACGGAACTTTATAATAAATACGGAAGAAAGCTTTTGTCGTATGCCTTGCATACATGGAAAGTTAATGAAGACGAAGCCTGGGATATAATTTATAAAACGTTGTATAAGGTCATCGAAAATCATAAAAAATATGTATTTGAAAATGAACAAAAATTTAACGGTTTCATTTTTCGGATTTTCATAAACCTGCTTCGAAATCATTACAGAGATAACAAGATGAGAATGGAAGGTGTGATTGCTTCAGATGTAAAGGACGCGGAAAGTATAGCCATAAAAGAATCGGAATTGCATGAGCAAGAAGATCAGGAAAACAATAACCTGAAATTAGCACAATTAAGAAAAGTACTGGAGGGGATGGAAGATTGGCAACGAATTTTATTGTTGATGCGGAGCGATGGTAGGACTTATGCAGAAATTGCCAATTATGTAAACAAGCCCGAGGAACAGCTAAAAGTATACTACCAGAGATTAAAAAAATCATTAAGTATTAAATTGTATGAGCAATCCTGAAAAAAATATAACCGACGCGGAATTAAGGTACCTGCTCAACCAAATTTTGTTGGATGAGAAGGAAAATGAATCGGAAACTTCACCCTTAATCGATTTAGAAGCATCTATTGTATTTGGTCAACAGGAGATGCTTATTCCGAATCCAACCAAAGAACTAAGACTAAAGCAACAACTAAAAGATTCTAATTCAGGTAAGGTTTGGATTAAACGATTGTTTGTATGGATGGCTGCTTTTTCTGTGGTTTTATTGTTTTATGTTTTACTGGTAAAGCATGATGCAGATGATGCAGTAGTAACTACTCATTTACCTACAAAGGAATTACCAATACTTACAGATGAATCTCCCTTAAATAAGGAACCTACTGCACAATCAAACATTCTGAATCCATCGGTTCAGTCTGCAGATATTGATATAACATCTTCGATTAATGATGAAACCAAACGCGAATCAATTGCCGAATATCCTTCTTATGCCAATAGTGCGTATATAATGGATGCTTCCATCCCTTTAGGTGAAGAGATGATGGTATTGTCCGACACCATAAAATTACCAATTGATACTTTTTTTAACGGTATAACAAGTCTTGAGTTATCCTCCTTGTATTTTCCAATTAAGGTAGTTACCGATAATAGCAGTCGTTTAACGATAAAAGGCAAAATGGCCATCATTGGAGAAATGAAAAAAAATCGCAAAGCTTCTTTTGAGATGTTTTATATCCGGAAAGGGAATTCGTTGCGTGTGGTAGTCGAATTGACAAAGAATTCAAATTGGGTATTCAATGCAAATAAATACAAACTGGAAGGATTTATTTCGATAACCATTCCGGCAAATGCGGATTTGAAAATTAAAAACGCCAGTGGTGATATTGTCGTACAAGATGTTAGTGGCAAATTATGTGAATTAGCCAGCGATTATGGTAATATTACGGCATCCAACTTACATAGTGAACTAAGCGTTTCAACGAATTCAGGAGAGATTCAACTATCTCAAATTAGTGGAAATACAGAAGCCAAGTCGTCCTATGGTAATATGAAGATTGCAGGGGTTTCAGGGAATCTTTTTGCCAAATGTTCATCCGGAAATTTAGATATAAGTGAGGTAGTCGGAAATACAGTTGCCAATAATTATTATGGGAATACTTCTTTGCTAAAACTGCAAGGTGATTTGGAATTAAAAGCGTCATCCGGAAATGTAAATTTGAGAAACTGGAATGGCAAAAAATGTAGTATTTCCGTTAGTTATGGCGATATAAACATACGTGAAACCATAGGCGATATTAAAATTAATGCAACATCGGGAAATGTTCATGTTCAAGATGCAAAAGGCAATGTGAGCTGCAATACAGCTTATGGTTCACAATGGTGGGAAAACATAACAGGGAATATGCAAACAAAATCGAATAGTGGCGATATCGAATTGAGAGATTTTGCAGGCAATACAAGTATGCATTCGAGTTATGGTAATATTCTAACAAAAGGTACTCTGGGAAATATGACATTGACAGCGAACTCTGGTCATATTAGGGTTCATGAAGCCAATATTGCCGATAGTTTGTTGTTGATGAGTTCGTATGGAGATATTCGCTTGAAGCTTGTAAATGAAGAGAAGGATTTAACCTATGATCTCGATACCGAAAACGGCATAATTTCGATGGCAAAAGAAGATTCTTTAGCCATAAAAAAATCCAACATTTATATCCGTATGGGTAAAGTTCAGGTTATTGGCAAAGCTAAATCGGGAAATATTTATGTCGAATAAAATGAGGTTACTTTTGGGATGTTTACCTTTCTGAAAGTTAACCGAATATAGTACCGATTTAATATAGGTTGTTCTTACACCACATTAAAATAGCACATAAAAAGTAGGTATTGCCTTTTTATCATTTTTCGCGATATTGGTATTGGGTCGTTTCGTGCAGTTTATACTACAGGATCAAATTATTATGAGCAAGAATAGGTGTCCTACTTTTAATAGTGATGCGAAAGTATAAATTTGTGGTTGCCAATGCAAAATTCGCAACCAGTAGCCAAGAATATTTTTACCCATTTAGGATTGCGCTTACCTACCACCAAAGGAGGTTATCGTTTATTAATAGGAATGCTTTGTTTTATGTTAGCAGGCATTTCGGTTTCAGCCAAAAATGAATGGTCGTTTAAAGAACTTATCCATTTTGCAAAAAACGCTAACGATTTAGATAGTGCATTTGGGTTTGCTACAGAGGCATACAATATTGCCACAACTCCGGGCGAAAAGGCTATTGCCCAATACGAACTTGCCCGATATAATGTAGAACGTTCGAAATTGGCAATTGCCTTTGGTTTATTAGACGATGCTTTAAAAACTGCAGTTATTGAAAATGATTCAAGTTTTCAAGGAAATATTTATTTAGCCAGAGGCAGGTGTTATCAATTAAGTCAGAACTATGCTTCTGCTTTGGAAAATTTAACCAAAGGATTAAATATTTTAGAATTGGTGAACGATAAGGAAGGAATGTTGCGGGCTAACGTTAACCTGGCCGAGTATTACCGGAACCTAAATAAATATCCAGAAGCTTTGTTTTATATTCATCAAAGTTTTGCTATAGCCCAACAAATTAGAGAAGACAAATTCCTCCAAATTCAATTATATAACCGAGCGGCTGCAGTATATTCTGAAATAGCCAAAACAGACTCGTCAATTTACTATTCATTTAAAGCGCTTAAAATTAGCAAAGAGATACACCGAGTAAGTTCTGAGGCAGTTTCCTACAACGAAATTGCTTTTATGATGGAAAATAAAAATAAATTAAAAGAAGCCTTAATTTATTACGAAAGGGCAAATCAAATATGGACCAAAAGCCAATCGGCGCGTTACCTGTTAAATGTTAGAGGGAATATAGCAAGGGTTTACCATAAATTAAAGGAATACAAAAAGAGCAGCGAAATTTTGTATACGCTCATTGATATAGCAGAAAAAAATGGTTGGTATTCAAATAGCGAAGCAATTTATCGGAACTTGGAAGAGAATTATGCCATTTTGGGAGACGAAACGAGAATGTACAAATTTAGAGCGTTGCGATTGGATGCCCGATTAAAAGTATACCAAGAAGAAAATGCCCGTGAATTGGATGAGCTAAAAACAAAATACCATTTGGATAAAAATGAATACCTGCTTAAAAAACAACAGGATCAGATTAACCTAGCCAATATCCAGTTTCAAAATAAACGAAAGGAAACGATCGGATTGTGGATCGGTTTTGTGGGCGTATTGTTGTTCTGTATGGTAGTTTCCATACTGTTGATTCAAAGATCGAGAAACCTTAGAGAGTTGAACCAAAGGAACGCAGAAATAGAATTGACAAACCAACAGTTAAAATCTAATTTACTTCGAATTGAAGCTTTGGTTCAGGAAGTACATCATCGGGTGAAAAATAACCTTCAATTTATTTATTCAATAATGGAGCTTGAAATTAGTGCCAACAAAGAGAAGAAGGAGAATTCCTCTTTATTGGGAATGCAACGTAGGATTATGGGAATGTCGTTGGTGCATGAGTTGTTGTATAGTAAAGACAATATTGAAAATATTTCTGCAAAAAAATACCTCCGCGACTTAATCGATTATCTCGATATTTTACTGAATTCAAAGGAACTTGGGGTTAAGTTTGAATTGGAGGCAGAAGAAATACGATTTGATGCCAATCAATGTATTGCAATAGGTATGATTGCTTCAGAACTTATAGCAAATGCGTTTAAATATGCATTTAAAACACAACAGTATCCTGAAATAGGTATTTCGATTCGCAGATTACAAGATACTTCAGAAATTATGATGGTTATAAGGGATAATGGAAGTGGTTTTATCCGCGAGGAGAATTCGAATCATGGACTCGGTCACCGTTTAGTGGATATTTTTACTTCACAATTGAATGGTACTTATACCATAGACAGTTTGGATAAAACCGTGTTTACGTTTATATTTCCACCTCAAGCATGACGCAAAAAGTGAAAATTCTTATTGTTGAAGATGAGGGTATAATTGCCGAACATCTCAGAATGATATTGTTTTCATATGGTTTTGATCATATAAAGATAGCGCATTCAAAAGAAAATGCTTTATTGGGTATCATAGACTTTAAACCCGATCTGGTTTTACTTGATATTCACTTGAAGCAACACCTGGATGGAATCGAAATTGCTAAAATAGTACATGAGAAATACCATATTCCATTTGTATTTATTACAGCACATTCCGACCCTTTAATTTTAAACAAAGCTTTGGAGTGCCAACCGGCTGGTTATATAACCAAACCCTTTAACCAAGCAAATGTATATGCTACCATCAATATTGCCATCAAACAGGTTAAAGACAAAGAAGAAGATTATATCACCATTAAAGATGGTTTTGATATGGTGAAATTTGATTTGAACAGCATCTTATATGTAGAAAGCGAAGGGAACTACATTGATATTATAACAGAAAACTCCAAAAAAAGCCTGCGACATTCTTTGGAGTGGTTTATGCAGCAAGTGTCAGATAAAAAATTCATGAGGGTGCATCGGTCCTATGTGATACCTTTAGCTAAAATAAAGAAAATTGCCGGGTCTGAGGTGATAATCGAAAATCATACTTTACCGATTTCACGAAAATACCTATCTGAATTAAAACAAAAGCTGAAATCAACCTAACGGTCATTAGGTTTATTTTTCTGCTATTTACATACAAAATTCTGTCGTTTACAACAGCGTAATATTTGTATAATGGTAATGTGTTAAACTTGATTTGGTAATTCAGGAGTATATATAATATATACTTATCCTTAGCAGAAATTGATATTTATTAAATAGACCAATATGAAAACAACATTTACCATGCAGAAATTCCGCTATTTTATTTTAATAGCTGGTTTAATCTTACTCAATTTAGCAAGTAGCTTTGCTGCTACTTTTACTGTAACAAACACCAGTGATGCGGGAGCAGGTTCTCTCCGGCAAGCGGTGACCGACGCAAATGGTCTTGTGGGAATCGACAATATTGCATTCAATATTGGAGCCGGTGGAGCACAAACCATTACGCTATCCTCCAATATAACAATCACACAGGGGGTAATCATAGATGGTAGCACACAACCCGGATTTAGCAGTGCAGCATTAATAACCATCTCTGGTGCATTCTTACATTTAAACGGAGGGTCGGGTTATAATCTTTCTTGGTTAATTGGATCCACCACTACATATGGCTTTTATGCAAGTGCGGTATCCGGCAGTACTTTTACTAATCTAACTGCAAAGAATGGCCAATATGGAATAAGATTGGACAATAGTTCAAATAATACCATTACGAATTGCGATTTCTCCAATAACCAATATATCGGAATTTATATAGAAGGAACCGGAAGCAATGGTAATACTGTTAATAATAATACCATTACCCATAGTAATACTGCTAATGGATGTTGGGGCTTATATTATCAATATGGTACGCCTGCATCGATTAATAACAATGATTTTACCGGATGTGCAAATGCTTTATCATTGTCAAATGCAATAAATTTTACCTTAACTGCACCTACTGCCGCATCTGGACCAAATAAAAATATTTATGGAAACCATTCTTCACGAGTATTAAACTTTACAGGATGTAATGGAATCAATATCAGTAATTGGGATTTTACCCCATTGTTAACAACACCACGCATCGATAAAATTCCGGTTACCAATAGTTCTGTAATTAACTCCATTTTCAACAACAACAATTTCAGTGGATTTTACCAAGGTTTATCATTCAATCAAGCCAACAACAATAACAATTCGATCACCAATAATAATTTTAGTGGATGTAAGAATATTGCCCTAATTATTGATGGAAATCCTTGTAATGGAAATACAATCGATAACAATGATTTTACCAATGGGTTAAATTGGGGTATTGTATACCAATATGGAACTCCTGCCTCTATCAATAATAATAATTTTACCGGTTCGGCATATGCTCTTAATTTAGCGAATGCAGTAAATTTCACACTTACACCGCCAACCGCTGCTTCAGGTCCGAATAAGAATACATATGGAAATCATTCAGGTAGGGTACTTGAATTTAGGGGATGCAATGGACTCAATATCAGTAATTGGGATTTTACAGCATTGATGTCATCACCGCGCACCGATAAAATTCCGGTTAACAATAATAATGTATATAATTCCATTTTTAATAACAACAATTTCAGTGGATTTTACCACGGAATGTATTTCAATGGTTCTAATAATAATAGCAATTCAATAACCAATAACAATTTTAGTGGATGTAAGAATATTGCGCTAAATATTGATGGAAATCCCTCTAATAGCAATACCATTGATAACAACGATTTTACTAATGGTCAAAGTTGGGGTATTTTATACCAATATGGAACTCCGGCATCCATCAATAATAATAATTTTACCGGTTCTGTTTATGCTCTTAATTTAGCGAATGCAGTAAATTTTACGTTAACACCACCAACTGCTGTTTCAGGTCCGAATAAAAATATTTACGGAAATCATTCAGGTAGGGTATTTGAATTTAGGGGATGCAACGGTGTAAATGTCAGTAATTGGGATTTTACAACTTTGATGTCGTTACCACTTACCAATAAAATCCCGGTAGTCAATGGTTCCGTAGTAAACTGCATCTTTAACAACAACAATTTAAGTGGATTTTATCATGGAATGTACTTCAACGGTTCTAATAACAATGGCAACTCAATAACCAATAGCAATTTCAGCGGATGCAATAACATTGCGCTTAATATCGATGGAAATCCTTCCAATAACAATACCATTAATAACAATGATTTCACCAATGGACTTAGCTGGGGTATATTGTACCAATATGGAACACCAGCATCCATCAATAATAATAATTTTACCGGTTCTGTTTATGCAATTAATTTAGCGAATGCTGTAAATTTCACCTTAACAGCACCAACAGCTGCATCGGGTCCGAATAAAAATATATATGGAAACCATTCAGGTAGGGTACTTGAATTTAGGGGATGCAATGGGGTTAATATCAGTAATTGGGATTTTACCACTTTGATGCCGGCACCACGCACCAATAAAATTCCGGTTACGAATGGTTCTGTATATAACTGTGTCTTTAATAACAACAATTTCAGTGGATTTTACCATGGAATGTACTTCAATGGTTCTAATAACAATGGCAACTCAATTACCAATAACAATTTTAGTGGTTGTAGTAATATTGCGCTTAATATTGATGGAAATCCTTGCAACAACAATATCATTGATAACAATGATTTCACCAATGGATTAAGTTGGGGAATTGCTTACCAATATGGAACTCCTGCATCCATCAATAATAATAATTTCACCGGTTCGGTAAATGGCATATCCTTATCGAGTGCCGTAAATTTTGTTTTAACAGCACCAACTGCCGCTTCGGGGCCAAATAAAAATACGTATGGAAATCATTCTTCCAGGGTATTGAATTTTGTAGGATGTAATGGAATCAATATTAGTAATTGGGATTTTACAACCCTTATGCCTTCTCCTCGTAACACAAAGATTCCGGTTACCAATAGTAGTGTTTATAATTCCACCTTTAACAACAATAATTTTAGTGGATATTACCACGGATTATACTTCAATCAGGCCAATAACAATAACAATTCTATAACCAATAACAATTTTAGCGGATGTAGTAATATCGCACTTCTTATTGATGGAAGTCCAAGTAATAACAATAACATAACCGGTAATAACTTTAGCAATGTATTGGGTTGGGGTGTTGCTTACCAATATGGTACGCCTGGAATAATAACCGGAAATGTGTTTACCGGAGCAGTAAATGGAATCAACATTGCTAACGCATCTAACTATACATTAACTGCCGGTGCCAATACATTTGGTGGTCAAACAGGCATAACTATCCAATTGAGTACTTCGAATGGTGTTACAGTTCAAAATGCAGTTACCGATGGTAACGGTGGAGTAGGAGTAAGTTTGGACCGATGCAATAATTGTATAGTTGATGGTAACACTTCTTGTGGACGAACTATTGGCGTGAATATTTCATCCGGGTTTAATGTATCCGGTAATAAAGTTATCAATTCATCTTTTGCAAATACTACCAATGCTGCAGTCAGCATTAACAATATACAGATAAGCGGAACCCAAGTTTTAAATAATACTTTTTATAATACAGCATCGCAGGTAAATAATGGAGGTACCTCTACCACTATTTCGGGAAGTCAAACGGCTTCGGTACCTACTTGGTGTCCTAATGCGTTGCCTATTGCGGTATGTAAAAATCTAAATTTAACGGCATCTGCTAATTGTTCAGCAGCGGCATCCGCTTCTGATTTTAATAATGGAAGTTCGGATCCGGATAATGATCCAATCACCTTTTCTGCTTCACCTGTTGGACCATATGCTTTAGGTACAACCAATGTTGTTTTAACAGTTAGTGACAACAAAGGAGGTAACAGTACTTGTAATGCAACGGTTACGGTAACTGATAATAGTGCACCACAATTTACATCAGCTTTGCAAATTTTGAATCCGGTAAATGGTTCCGGTTCTGTTGTTTCGACTTCATGTGGTGGAACTGTAGTGAATTATACTTTGCCATCGGCTACCGATAATTGCAATTCCAATCCTGTTGTAACTGCAGTACCTGCAAGTGGTTCTATGTTCGCAGTTGGAAACACAACTGTTACAATCACTGCTAATGATGGAAATGGAAATACGGTTACTACTACTTCAATAATTAATGTAACAGTTGCAGATAAAGATGGGGATTTGGTTGCCGATGCATGTGACGATGACGATGACAATGATGGAATTACGGATGTTGCGGAATGTAACCAATCGAATTTCTATTGGTCAAGCCCCCCAACAATTAGCGGTAATTCAGCTACCGGAACTATTAATGGAATAAATTATACTTATAATTCTTCAACTCAAGTTTTTGGAACTACTACTATGTATGCACATAACGTGTTTCCAACTAATTATGGTGTGCCAAATGCAAATCCAACTATTCAAAATCTTGCGGCTAATACCAATACACTAACTTTCGCAAGTCCTATGACCAATCCGGTATTTGTTTTTGCCTCTATTGGAAATGGAAACACTGCTGTACCAATTACATTTAGCGCACCTATACAAATTGTTTGGTCGCAAAATGTGATTCTTAACACTTCAACTCAAATAACCGGAACGGAAGGTTACGCAATTGTACGAATGATGGGAACATTTACTAGTGTTACCTTTACTTATCATACTGCTGAAAACTGGTGCAATTTTGCATTTGGTGCCGATTTTCAAACTTGTGGAGATACCGACAACGATGGTACTCCTGATTTTGCAGATTTAGACAGTGATAACGATGGTTGTCCGGATGCTTTGGAAGGAGCTGCTAGCTTAACATTGGCTCAAATGCTAAATGGGGTATTAACAGGTTCGGTAGCTTCAAATGGTATTCCTGTTAGCGCTGGTTCAGGTCAAGGTATTGGTAATAGCAAAATTGCTGCTGCAAATTGTTTCTGCCAGTCAGGAAACGACAATGTAGCTCCAACAATTACTGCTCCGGCTGATATTGCTTTGGCAATTCCTTCTTGTCAATCCGGAAATACTACAGTTTCTTTAGGTTCCCCAACTTCATCTGATAATTGTACAGCAACAGTAACCAATAATGCGCCATCTAATTATGGAGTAGGAACTACTACTATAGTTTGGACAGCAACTGATGGCGACGGTAATTTAGCTAGAGATACACAAACCGTTACCATTACACAATCACCGGTATTAACAGTTACATCTACAAAAGATATCAATTGTAGCGGACCAAATAGCGGATCAATAAATGTAACTGCAAACGGAGGGGATGCTCCTTATTTATATCAGTTAAATGGGAATGCATTTCAAAGCAATAACTCTTATAGCAATCTTGCTCCCGGAGTGTATAGCGTTACGGTAAAAGATGCGAGCAATTGTACCGCGGTTCAAAACCAAATAACTTTGGTTGAACCTTTCTGTTTACAAGCACAAAATGATTCAATGGATAATTGTGCGGGACAATCCATTACCATTCAAAAATCGACTTTGTTAAGTAACGATGCCAATCCATGGAACGTCAATATTTATATGGATGTAGCTCAGCCGGCTAATGGAACAATTGTAGACAATGGGTCTTCTATAACCTACACACCGAATGCAAACTTTAGTGGGGTGGATCAATTTAATTATACCATTAAAAAGAACGATGGAACAATTGCATACGCAGGCAACGGACACGTTTACGAATGGGTACCGGCCTATGCTATTACATGGAATTCAGCGCGCATTGGTGCTGCTCAAAGATATTATAATGGAATGCAAGGTTACCTGGTTACCGTTACATCTGCTGCTGAAATGAATTTCGTTTCTAACAAACTTCAGGGAGCAGGATGGATGGGTGCAAGCGACAGAGCTTATGAAGGAGAATGGAGATGGGTAACCGGTCCGGAAGGACTCGAAGAAAGCGGATTGGGACGTCATTTCTCCAATCAGATCAAATACGATTGGTGTGCTGCATCAACTGCACCTGCATTAATAGGTCAATATGCTAATTGGTCTGGCTCTGAGCCAAACGATTGTGGTGCTTATGTAAATCAGTACTCACCAACTGATCCGAACCGTGGTGGTGAACATTACGCACATTTCTATGGCGGTGGGGTATGGAACGATTATCCGGATAATGTTGGAGGAAATATTACAGGTTACATCGTTGAGTATGGTGGAATGGAAGGTGCTGTAGCTTCAACAGGTACTTCAACAGCTACCATAAAAATAGACAACAAACGTGTGGTAATTGCAGAATCAATTACACATGAAACTTGTACCGGTGCTGCTAATGGAAGTATCTCTCTAAATGTTACCGGTGGAACTGCTCCATATGCTTACAATTGGGGAGGAGGCATAACTACTGCAGGCCGAAGCGGGTTAAATGCCGGAAGTTATACAGTTACAGTTACAGATAGCAAAGGTTGTGTTTCAAGTAAAACAATGGTGGTGAATTTGGTTGATAACAATCCTCCAATCGCCATTGCACAAAATATAACAGTGTCCCTTAATGCCTCAGGAAATGTAAGCATTACTGCAGCACAGATTAATAATGGTTCGAATGATGCTTGTGGTATACAATCAATGACTGTTACTCCTTCTTCGTTTAACTGTTCAAATATTGGTCCGAATACAGTTACATTAACAGTTACAGATGTTAACAATAACAGCTCAAGTGTTACAGCTGTTGTTACTGTTGAAGATGTAACAGCACCTGTTTTAACTTGTCCATCAGACATTAATGTAAGTTCATCAGGAAGTAGTTGTAATGCAATTATTACACTTACTCCTCCGCAAGTTTCAGACAATTGTTCAGCACTTGATAATGGTCTTGCTTTTGATGGAACCAATGATTATGTAACTGTACCAAGAAGTGTTTCTGGTGATTTCACCATTGAATACTGGATGAAGACTACACAAACCGGACCTTCTGGAGGTCAATTCAACTGGTACAATGGTATCGGATTAGTGGATGCTGAAGTTGGCGGTGTCACCAGAGACTTTGGAACTTCACTCAACGGAAATAAACTTTGTTTCGGTGTTGGATTACCTGATGTGAGTATCTTCTCAACCTCCCCTGTGAATACAGGAAATTGGGTGCATGTAGCTGCTACCAGAAGTATGTCGACCGGAGTAATAAAACTATACATTAACGGAGCTCTGGAAGCAACCGGAACCGGTAATACCAGCCTGTTGGATGTTCCATCGGTTATACGAATGGGCACACTTCAAACTGTTGGTGCTTATGGTTACTATAACGGAGCATTGGATGAAGTAAGGATATGGAATACGGTTCGTTCAGCATCAGATATTCAAACTTCAATGAACGCTTCAATTCCTGCAGCAACCGGACTTGTAGCCAACTATAACTGTAACCAAGGTGTTGCAGGTGCTCCTAATAATCTTAATGTGCTTAATCAAACATTGGTAAGTTCAACCGGAAGTAACAATGGTACCATGACTAATTTCGCTCTCAGTGGAAGTACTTCAAACTTTGTGAGTGGATCTACCGGTATACCTTCGTTAACACTTTCTAATGATTTTACAAGTACATCGAACGCTTCAGGTACTTATCCTGTTGGAACTACTAATATAACCTGGACAGCAAAAGATGCAGCAGGTAATACTTCAACCTGCAACCAGACAATCACCGTTACTGATAATTCAGTTCCAACTGTGGTTACAAAAGATATTACTGTTTACTTGGATGCAAACGGTCAGGTAGCTTTAACACCTAACATGATTGAAAACGGCTCAAGCGACGCTTGCGGAATTGCTTCTATGAGTGTGAGTCCTTCTACGCTTGCTTGTAATAATATTTCGGTTGTTAATGGAGGGGCAGGTTCGTTCTCTGCTAATATGGCTGTAGATAATCTTTATTCAATATATGTGACAACGGACGATAATTCAGAAGGAACTCAGTTTGGATCAGGCAATAATTGGACACTAGCACAGAATCATACAACTTCGTTAACTCCGGGAGTAATTAATTATATCCATGTAAAGGCCGATGATGTTGGTGGACCTGAGTTTTTCCTTGGTGATTTTTCTTTAACCGGAGGCTTTAAGTTTGCCAATGGTACACAAAGTGCAAAGAGTAATGCAACCGATTGGAAAGTATCTTCAGGTGGATGGTCAGGTTATGGCACACCTTTAGAATTGAGCGCAGGCAATAGCCATGGTATATGGGGTTCAATCGGTGGAATTAGCTCAGGTGCAAAATATATATGGAGTAATCCATGGAATACTGCAGGTTACGACACACGTTACTTCACTATTGCTGTTTATCCTGTTACCAATCCTTCTAATGTAATTTTATCTGTTACGGATATACATGGTAATGTTGGAACTGCAGGTGCCCAGGTTACGGTATTAGATAATATTAATCCTGTTATTACTTGTCCTTCCGATATCTCTACCATAGCTAGCAGTGCTTCCGGAGCGGTAGTAACCTATGCAACACCAACTGCAACTGATAATTGTTCTGCGTCGGTAACTAGAATTGCCGGTCTTGCCAGTGGTGCAACCTTCCCAATCGGAATTACTACAGTAACCCATGAAGCAGTTGATCCTGCCGGTAATAAAGTTTCTTGTACTTTTACAGTTACCGTAACAGGATTACCACCGGTTATTGTTTGTCCACCTAACATCACCGTAAACAATACAACTAATCAGTGCGGAGCAAACGTAAATTACAACGCAACAGAAACAACCGGAATACCGGCCTCAACAATTACCTATTCGATTGCACCAGGTAGTAATTTTGAAGTTGGCACTGCAACAGTAACCGCAACGGCTACCAATGCAGTAGGGTCTTCTACTTGCTCATTTACAGTAACCGTACTCGATAACCAATTACCTAATGTACTTACTAATAATGTAACTATTCAGTTGGATGCAAGTGGTAATGGCTCTATTACTGCTTCACAAATCAATAATGGTTCTACCGACAATTGCGGAATTGCAAGTGTAACAGTTTCCCCTTCTACTTTTAGTTGCTCTAATGTTGGAGCCAATACAGTAACATTAACAGTAACATTAACAGTAACAGATATCCATAACAATGTATCTACAGCAACAGCAGTAGTTACTGTTGAAGATAATATTGCTCCGGTAGCTATTGCACAAAATGTAACGGTTCAATTGGATGCCACCGGCAATGGTTCAACTACAGCAATTGCAGTTAACAATGGATCATCAGATGCATGTGGCATAGCTTCTATGGTACTTTCAAAGACCGACTTTAATTGTTCTAATGTTGGTTCAAATCAGGTTACCTTAACCATTACCGATGTAAACAACAATGTATCTACAGCAACAGCAGTAGTTACTGTTGAAGATAATATTGCTCCAGTAGCTATTGCACAAAATGTAACGGTTCAACTTGATGCCACCGGCAATGGTTCCACAACAGCAACTGCAGTTAACAATGGATCATCAGATGCATGTGGAATAGCTTCTATGGTACTTTCAAAAACCGACTTTAATTGTTCTAATGTTGGTCCAAATGAAGTTACCTTAACCATTACCGATGTAAACAACAATGTATCTACAGCAACAGCAATCGTTACCGTACAAGACAATATTGCACCTCTGGTATTGACACAAAACATCACCATCCAACTGGATGCCAATGGCAGTGCAAGCATAACACCATCACAGATTAACAATGGTAGTTCGGATAATTGCGCAATACAGCAAATCGTATTGGATAATACCAATTTCAACTGTTCTAATGTAGGAAGCAATACCGTAACCTTATCCGTAATGGATGTAAACGGCAATGTGTCGTCGGCTGATGCAACAGTAACGGTACAGGATTTAATACCGGCAACTGTTGTAACACAAAACATCACCATCCAACTGGATGCAACCGGTAATGCAGCGATAGTTCCATCACAGATTAACAATGGGTCAAGCGACAATTGTTCGATAGCAACCTATGCTGTATCACCAAATACATTTAATTGTGGCAATGTAGGAGCCAATACGGTAACCTTAACCATCACCGATGTAAATGGCAATGTATCATCAGCCGATGCAGTGGTAACGGTTCAGGATATGGTAGCCGCAGTGGTGGTTACCCAGGATATTACCATCCAATTGGATGCCGCAGGTAATGCTTCCATAACCCCATCTCAAATAAACAATGGAAGTTCAGATGCATGCGGAATACAAAGTATTGCATTGGATAAAACCACCTTTAACTGTTCGAATGTGGGAAGCAATATTGTAACCTTAACGGTAACGGATGTAAACAACAATGTATCCTCGGCAACCGCTACGGTAACGGTTCAGGATGTAACACAACCGGTAGCAATTGGACAAGACATAACGGTTCAGTTAGACAATACCGGTAATACATCCATTACGGCATCACAAATCAATAATGGATCAAATGATGCTTGTGGAATAGCAAGTATCAGCGTATCACCAAATACCTTTACCTGTGCCAATGTTGGTAGCAACCAGGTAACCTTAACGGTAACGGATGTGAATGCAAATGTATCTACGGTAACAGCTACGGTAACGGTTCAGGATTTGGTAGCTCCGGTAGTAATAACGCAGCCATTTACAATTCAGCTTGGTTCAGACGCATCGGTTACCATCACCCCGGCAAACGTTAACAATGGTTCATCGGATGCATGTGGTATAGCAAGCATGAGCGTTTATCCAAATACCTTTACCTGCTCAAATATCGGCAGCAATACGGTAACCTTAACGGTAACAGATGTGAATGGCAATGTAGCCAGTTCAACAGCTGTAGTTACGGTAATCGGACATGGTATCACCAATGCCAACGGCGTAATATTCATCAACCAGAGCAATGTGGTAAAATGGAATAATGTTCCTCTGACAACCAATGGACAAAGCGGAACTATTCCTGTGGCATCTTCATACAATGCAACAACGGTTAACCTATCAGCAAAAGGTGGAAATATCTATGCCACCAATTGTGATGGTATCGGAGTAACCGGCGGATATGTATCGCAAGGATGCAATAACACAACCGACTTCAAAAACAGAACCATCAACAAAGACCAGAGCTTTAAGATGAGTTTATCCAATGCCAACCTTGGAATCTACAAACTGGTATTTACTACCGGATATACCGGAAGGGTTAAAGTAACAGCCAAACGCAATGGCAAGAGTGTGGTAAGCTTTACCAAACTAATGACTGCAAACGACTTTGATACGTTTGACTTTACAGCATCCTGTGCACTAAAAGGAATATGTGTTGTAGACGAAGTAGAGTTCTCTCTAGCAGAAAACAAACATTGCGGTCAGTGTGGAAAACACCACAGATGGAGAGGTAAAGGAAACGGACACGATCACCATTATGGAGATTACCGCGATGGAGACGACCACGATGAAGACAGAGATGATGACGAGAACGATTACGATGATGAATCAAGTTGCTCAAACAACTGTGGTATATCGGTTAAATTCCCAATTCTGTTTGTTCAGGAAAAAGAAAGCTGCGGACTTAGCACTGCTTCAGAGTGCGGAACTCCGGAACAAGTTGGAAGAATTACAGGATTGAGTGGAACCTTATCGGTAAGTGCATATACAGGTAATACAAGCGGATCAAACTCGGATGGTAATTTCACCACCGGAAATCCGAATACTACCAACTATGCAAAACGCCTGTTGGTTGGATATGATTATAAAGGAAGACCGGCAGCATGGGAAGTATCAGCTAAATGTGATATACGTTCCATCCGTCAGGGTAGATATTCTAACAAACCACAATTGCCATTAGGTAACAGCTGCAATAATTATCGCTTTACTGTAACCGGAGTGGATGCAAATGGTCAATATATCTATGGAACCCGCAAACAAATCAATAACAATACAGTGGTAAATATCCGCTGGAGGGTAACAGAGTTTTACCAACGTGTTTGGATATTGAGTTATGAAGTTACCGGTTCAAATCTGGGTAAAGGAGAATCTGAAATTATCGAAACTACTACCGACCTGAAAGGTGCAGATGCACATATTTATCCAAATCCATCGTTTGGAGAATTTAATGTAAGCATCGATACCCATAGCGATGAACTGGTAGATGTGATGGTAATGGATGGTTTGGGTCGTGAAGTAATACAACTCACCAACCAATCGCCGGGCGTACCTGTGGTTATCACCAATGAAATGTTACCTGCAGCAGGTATCTATTTTGTAAGTGTTAAACAAGGTAACTTTAACAAAGTGATTAAGATTACCAAGGTGAACTAATACCGAGTTATAATTGAAAAACAAAAAAGGGGACAGTACTAACTGTTCCCTTTTTTTGTGAATAATGAAAAATAGAATCAGTTGTAGTTAGTCGACCCTCAAAAAGTCCTTTTAAAAGATATGTGTAATTTCAATATCAGATTAACTGTTTTATTGAGATTTTGGAGCTATGCGCTCCAAACCAGCATTTACTTTTTTTCTTGATAAAAAAAGTAAACAAAAAAATCAAGGCTTCCTATTTTTATGCTGCATTTTACGAATCGCTCATCCCACGCAACCCAAGCCGCCCTTGGCACTTGGCCATCGCAAGCTCGTGGGTTACTTCCAAGTCCCAGCCCAAATTTGCAATTCTCAAATGCTACGCATAAAAATAGAAGGCCACCAGCTCCGAAAAACTTTTTAGATAAAATGAAGATTCAACCTTTGTCGCTGATAATAGATAGAATAAATTGATCAACTGAAATTGCAAGCTTATTAAATTTTTGAACTGAAACCTTGCAAATAATTTGATGCAAATTAGTAACGAAAGTATTGCTAAATCTGACTTTCATCAGATTTTGAGGGTCGACTAGTTAATCAAAAAATTATTATTTCAGTTTTTTGTCTTTACCGGCCCCACTTCAAATCCAAACACTTGCAGTACTTTATTTACTTTATCCAATCGCAGTGTTTCCTTGCCTCTTTCTAATTCCCTGATAAATCTTAATCCAACTCCTGCTAATGCTGCAAATTCGGGCTGAGTAAGTTGAAGTGATTTGCGATTTAGTCTTACAAATGCAGGAATTGACAATTGATTCTTTTTAAACTTAGGAGGATCATTAGGAGACTGTTTGGTTGCTTTAATCGACATAAAAGATATTAAAAGTATACAAAAGAGTATCAAAAGTATCCAAAAAGGAGAAATGGTGTATATAAGGAGTTAAAAAGGAGACAGAAATTCGTACCGTGAATCAATCTATCTCAAAACAAATCAGACGTGCCCGTCAGAATAAAGAATTAAGCCAGGAAAATATGGCTGATGAATTAGGAATCACCAAAGGAGCATATTCAAAAATCGAAAGAGGAGTTACAGCTATTTCTGTAGAGAGACTTATGGCAATAGCTAAAATACTTGGTGTAGAGGTAAATAATTTTTTTGAAACCAAACAGTCTCAAGTAAAAGTAGAAGAGGATCATGTAAAGGTTGGTTATGCCACCAAGGGAGATATACAAGAAATTAATAAGGTGTTGAAATTTGTAACAACGGAGTTGAATAACCTTAAAACCAAGTTCCAGGAATTGCAAAAAAATACCAAATCGAGAAAATCTTAGATAAGGATAGTTAAAAAAAGAAAGGGAATTGGATAAATTTTAATCCAATTCCCTTTTTATGTTTTTAACGAAAAACCTTCTTTATATGTTGAAGGGTTATATTTAAAATTGTAGGTAGTATTTAAAACTACAATATCGGTAGGTTCGTAATCCTGAAACGATATTATTTGGCTTTTTTGTCCAACTCTCCGATTAATGGAATATTGTTTTGTATTTCTGCACGAACCATAGTTTGTAAGTAGGAATCTAGTTGCATAAATTGTGCAGCGCGTAATGCTCCAAGTTCTTTCTTCAATTTATCATAATATTTCGATTGCAGTTTATCCATAGAAGCATTGTTTTTTAACGTTCTTTTTACCAATTCATCTGCTTTTTCGTTGGTCAGGTTATTGTAATTGTTTGCATATTCAGATATAATTTGAATACGTTCTGCACCTAATGCTTTTGATTCATCGGCATACATGTCATAAATTGGATTGAACTTTGCGGCCTCTGCTTCTGTAAATTTCATGTAGTCATTTATGATGGCACGCTTTTCCATTCCCCAGATACTTTGAACGAGTTGAACTTCGTCTTTTGCAACTTGAGCATTGGTAAATTGAATAGCGAATAACAAGGTTATCGCCAAAGAGATTTTAGATAAAATAGATTTCATATGTTTTAATTTAATACAAGGTAAATGAATATATTTTTTTTGAATTATCAAAGTGAAAAAATTATTAAGCAATTATTTGCTGTATTACCTGCTTAACCTCAACGAGATGAAAGACTTTGAGAAATATTAATTAAGTTATTCATGGATTATAGGATGATTGGCCGGTTTGTCATATAAAGTAATATTTTCTGTATCCAATGAATCGCATCCATTAAAGAAGGTTTGACGTATTTGGACATTTCCTATTCCGGCATTTCCCCACTGAATTAGTACCATGGTATCGGTGTTATTTCCAAGGATAGTTCCTCCGGTTACATTCCATAGATTGAGAGCCCCTGGGATGGAATTTACAAAATATACACTGTTTTGGTTGGCGCATGCAGCGTTGGAAATATTTAAACTAGTATTTGGGGCTCCGTAAATTGTTAAAATATAAGTATCCGTATCTCCTATACAAGAGCCGTTGCCTGTAGTTAGTAAGTACAAGGTGACTGTGCCACTAAGTTTTTCAGCAGCACTAGGAATATATACCGCATTTAATGTTGTTGCAGAAGGATTAAAGGTTCCGTTACCACCCGTCCATAATCCACCCCCTGCAGCTTGCACACTGCCATTTAGTTGAGCTTGTTTGTTGCTGCAAATAGATGAGTCGTTTCCGGCAAATGCAGTAATTGGACTAAGGTATTCGGTTACAATTACGGTATCTCTCGCAACCATACAATTAAGTGAATCCCGAATGGCAACCGAATAGGTTCCGGCGGTGGCATTGATATTTGAATTAGTAGCATTGGTATTCCACAGATAAGAGTAGGGGGCAATTCCGCCCGAAGCATTTGCTATTAAAGAAATAAAACCATCCCCATAGCAAATGGTTGGAGTCTCCGGGGTAATATTTGCGAGTGTATTCGAAACAAAACGGATAGCAAAAGTATCGCACGAATAGCTATTGGAACATGCACCTGAAACATTTCCATATACCCTGTACACGACAGTGTCGGGATGGTTCAGTCCGGGTGTGATCGAAACCGAATCACATGCTGTATCACAATTCAAATAGCTGTTATAGGTTGTGTTATAAGGTACAGACTCCCAATGCAACGTATTCTCTACATAACCGGATGCTGCAACATGAGCAATACAACCATTGTTGATTATTAGTTGTCCACTTATGTAAGTTTTTGCAACAGAAGTAATACGGTATACGTTTGCATTTCCACCCGGTTTGCAAAAAGTAATCTGATGTGGACCGGTGCCGTTTAAACAAATTTCTTGTCCGATATTATAGGTGGCACCGCAATTTATACTATACGTTAATGCACCTCCGGGCATAGCTCCCGAAATAATATCAAGTTTCAAGCCACTTGCATTGGTATCAATGGTTACCGTAAACGAAACACAATTATTTGTAGCGCAACAATTACCGCCTCGCGAAGTATTCGGACTAACCCAAACACTATCAGGATCACCGGTTAAGTTTATGACAAATGAAGGGGTGCTTAAATTACAATTTTGAGCAGCAATTGGTAATACCATATAAAATGAAACCCATAGTAAAATGGTCCATTTCACATAAGCATTGATTTCTGTTTGATTGGATTTGTTCCCCATAAAATTCATCGTAGAATTGCAATTTGACCACTATTCGAATATATTCTATTCGAATTACCTATAGCATCACATTTGTACAAGTACACATCCTGCTGAACCGGTTCTCCATTAAGCTTTCCATCCCAACCAATGGTGGTATCATTTGATGTGAATATTAGCTGGTCGATACGGTTAAATATCTGTAAAGTATATGTTTTCATGCCATGGGTTACCGGTAAGAAAACATCATTTAGGCCATCGTCATTAGGGGTAAAGGCATTAGGAAAGTATATATGTTCATCCTTTACATTAAAATATCGGAGACTGGAATCGGAACATCCCATTGCATTCATTACAACCAATTTGATAGTGGCATTTCCAGTATCATTAAAGATCACGTTTACGCGTTGCGTTGTTCTGTACTTGGTTGTAGCTTTTTCTAACTCCCATAATAATTTGTCGTTCTTTTTACCTTTGTATACCAAATCAAATTCCTGATTCAGATATACATTTTCTGTATCGGCTTCGTAATCTGCAATTGGCTTAAGTATCGCTTTTATTGGCATTGTAAAAGTATCTATTGTGGCCTTACAGGTAGTGTCTGAGATTATTACTTTTATCGTTGTATCCTTTAATATCGGAATTCGAATAATACTATCTGTTGAGCCGTTGTTCCATAAATATTTAATTCCTCCACTTGCAACCAGAGTAGCGGTGTCGTAAATACAAACAGCATTAGGATAATAGGTTTTGAATTCTTTTCCTCTTAACCAAACATAGCTTTTTACAGGATCGCCAAAACAACCGGTTACATTTTTTTCTACTACTTCAATTGGATAAACCCCGGGAGTATTGCCCCAATTAACCTCAATACGATTGGTTCCATTACCCGATACAATTTCGCCCCCTTCAATTTTCCAAAAAAATTTAGAGTTGGGATGGTTTTGAACCGAGTAGATGCCTTTATTAGTGCCCGTACATGTAGTGTCAATTATTTGGGCGTTTAAGCAATTGAAGCATGCAACACATAAGTACATCCAAAAGCATAATACAATCCTGTAGTTTTGTAACATAGTATTTCATACTAGTAATGTGCAATTGAAGAGGTGGAAGGCTTTGGAAAAACAGTTACTTCAGCTGCGCCGGATCCTGAACCCGAGCAACCAACACGACCGGTAATGGTATCAATACTATATGATTTTAATCCGGGTGTAGTAAAAACCTGGGAATTAAAATTATATGGATTGGAAGAAGTGGTTACGGTTCGGGTAATTCCATCTTCTAAATAAGTAACTACCCATGGAGCTAATCCGGTAAAATCAAGTTGTAATTTCGACAAAACGGTTGAGGAGAAGTTGCAAATGGAGTCGGTTCCTGCCAAAACAACAGTTGGTAGTGGAACTCGAACAACAGCAAGTAAAATGGTATCTCCTGGACAACCAATCACGTTGTATTCAACTACCTTTAACGTGTCGATACCCGGAGTTGTTGACCAATCGATTGTAATAGAATCAGTATTAGCGCCGCTGGTTTTAGTGCCCCCATTTACAACCCATAAATAAGTACTCCCTGGCGTACCGTTAACTTTATAACTTTTGTTTGTTGCACCAACACAAACCGAATCCGGATTGGTTGTACTTTGTGCATGCAAGAAATTAATCGACAATAAAAGAATCACAATAATGTTGAATGGTAAATGCAATTTTTTCATGGTTTGTTGTTTTTTGTGTTGGTTGAATGATAAATAAAGTATAAAAGGCATTTATTAAAAATGAGTGGATGTTTATTAGTATCGTCATTATGATAGCAAGTATAGCAGATATTTTTTATATAAATAGTAAAAACAGCCACTTATACTGCAAAATAGATGTGTGTTTTTCGTAAGTAATTGTAAAACAGACAAAATTATTTTTAACAAATGGGCATTTAAGCGCCATTTTAATTTTGTTTTAATTGCCGAAATAGCAATATGAGTTAACTTTTAAAGAAATAAGCATTTTGGGTAACAAGCAACTTGCAATGCTAAATTAACCTTTAATAATAGTTAAACGGATGCCAAAAGGAAAAGTAATGGTTTAAATATGGAATTGTAATTTCTCCCAAATTTTAACCATAGCAAGGGTATCTAGATGGCAATATTCCAATAGTTGTTTTCGAATGACTATTTGTTGTTCAGCTGAAATTGAATTTAATAAACCATATGTACTACTTGCCAGTGTACCATTGTTGATTTCAAGATTGGAATAGGAGAGTTCGGGAACCAAAACCGGCAAAATATTTTTGATAGAATAGCTTCCGTAAAATAAGTCGGACGCAATATATTTCTTTTGAAAAGGAGTCATTAAATCCTCCATTCGTTCAACTATCGATAACAATTGCAATTCATATTCTGGAAATTGTTTAGCCATTTTAAGGATACAACTTTTCTCAAACGTTTTATTCCAAACCAACACACTTCCATTGTTGCCAATTTCAAACAGCATTTGCTCCAAAAGTGGGATTCGTGGATCGGTAGTTCCATCTCCCAGAAAAGCTGTATGAATCGGTTTAGAATCAGGGGTGTTTATTTTATGCAAGGAATACTGAAAAGGTATTTGTTGGTATGGTGTTGAATAATCAAATTCAGGAATACCATACATAATGGTTTCAAAGTCGAGGAAATAAATGGGATATTTCACCAAATGAACAAATGAACTGATTTCTGAATTGTTAAAATGTATCGTTTGATCCGTGGCCATTGCTTTTTCCGTATTTGCCGAGACATATCCGCAATACCCATGGAAATTACAGGGATAAGGTTTTATGCAATGTTTACCGGTTTCGATAGTAGGAATATTTTCAGATGAAAGAATTGATTTTAATTCCTCAATCTTTGGGGCGATGAACGGTAATTCGGTTCTTATATTTTCGAGTATCGAAGTGGCCATAAACAATTGTTGCACATCGATCTTTCCAATTTTGGTGTACTCCCGGTTAAAATGAACGATGCTAAAATCTGCTAGTTCAATTCCTGCTTGCGTTAAAACGTGGTATTGTAAAGCAGCATCTGTAATATGTTGGGGTTTTACATCGTTGGTGCTTTTTACTTCATAGGCATAATATTTTTTGCCTTTTCTAATTAATAAATCAACAGCACACAATACGCCGCTATGCATAAAGGCTGCTTCATAAATAATAGAATGAACCGGTAATAATTTTTCGGTTCTTTGCACCGTTTTATAACTATGCCACTCTTCATTGCCTTGGGCATTGACACCATCCGGAAATAAATGCTGAGCCAACAAACCGACATCCGTTCCTCTTTGAAAAATTATTTGTTGTGCTTCTTCTTCCGGATCGGCAAGATTTTTATGAAATTTGTTTAGATACAATCTTTTCGGGCATTGACATCCATACAAGAAAGTTGTTTTACTTAAAATTTGCCTCATACCAGAAATTGTTTTAAGCAAGTTACCGGATAGAGAAGCTGAATAGAAAGAAATGTGGAAAAATAACGGAATGATTGTTGGTATGGTTAAATGAGAAACATATTTATACCCAAGAAAATTAATGAAATTTATCGTTTAGTGGCGATGGGCTAATTTTGGATTGCCACAACGCTTGCAATACTTCCAGTCTTTTTTTTTGCGCCCACATCGGTTACATGATTCTTCAATAATTTGATTATGTCCAATATTTCTTATTGCAAAAGAGAGATTTAACAAACAACTGAATATCCATAGAATAAACAGGAAAATATAGTAGTGGATGCGTAGCATTTGTTTAATTATGCTCAAATTTAAAGGTTTTGGAATAGATTAAAAGTGAACTTCATCATCTCCTGAAGGTATAGTAACCCCAAAAGTTGTATTGTGATAAACGGTATCTATAAAAATTAATGTAATAAAAACACGGTCAAATCAAATGCAAACCCTTGCCTGTTATACCTGGGATAAACGGTATTCCTTTATTTAACCGATTAATTTGAAGTCCGAAAATCGGTTCATCTGCTACGATTATGCAACGCCATTTCCGAAGTGTTTGTCTTAAGTAGTAATCATGAAAAAACGAATTCTTTACATTTTTGTATTCCTTGGGTTCTCGGGTTTACAAGTTAATGCGCAACAAAATTATGTGCATACCATCCTTAACGAATCATATGTCGATTTAGTAAATCCTGTTTATTTAAATGGTCCGGATTCGATTGCATCGGCTTATTATGTGAATGCCGATTTACTTTTTCCGGCATTTGGCGCTTTTGCTGATTTTAATATCCGACCTTCTGTGCCAAGTAATGGGGCATATGTAACCAGGTTTGGATATTTGGCTGTTTACGAAAGTCCCGGATTTGCACATACGGATATATTTCATGGGTATTATAATCCGGGTCTTAAATATAGAGATGCAAATTCTTCGATAGCGGTTCAATTAACCGGAACTACTGGGAACAAATTGTTAAAATTTCAATGGAAGAATTTAGGGATTGAAAATCACGCATCCAATGAATTTGTGAATTTTCAGATTTGGTTTGATGAAGCAAGTAAAACAGTAAACTATCATTACGGACCTTCAAACATGGTAACTGATTCGCAGGATGTTGGAGTTTTCAGTATTTTCAGGGCCAATAATGGTTTTACCGAATTAACACATGCCACTAATTTATATGGAGATGCTTCTCAACCCGGGCAGTTGCAGGTAAAAAATCCTACTTCCTTTTCCGGGCTTTATAGTGCATTTAATTTTCCGCCATCCGGTACGGTAATCACTTTCGCATTTCCTAGTACCGGATTATTGGATAATACAGCAAAAGGTACTTTGTCTATTTTTCCAAATCCATTTAATGAAACTATCCACTTGCAGGTGGATGGAATTTTTGAATGGGAACTGATCGATATGTTTGGGAAAAAGGTAATGCATGGAGAAAGTGAAAGGCTGATTAATACTTCTGAAGTTGCATCGGGAGTTTACTTTATGAAAGTAACAAAAGAAGGTCGAGAAGTAATACAAAAATTAGTAAAATAGTTTTCCTTTATTGAAATTACCCGTTAGCGCATGCCTCCTGTTATATTGTGCGAAAGGGTTTAATAATTTTATATTATCTTTTATGTAGGTAATATCCCAATCCAACAAAAACTACTGCAACAGCGATTATGATCCAAATAAGCATTATGATTCGTCTTTTGTTGTTCTGATTAAATTAATACCGGCTGCAAAGAATACAGCACTGAGTATGCCATAAATTGCAAAGCCTTTAAGATTGAATTGTCCACCGGTTGAATTGGCAAACAGCACCGCAGCATAGATTAACCCACTTATACCAAGGATAGTTAATACAGCACCAAATATTCGTTTTAGGTTCATGGTACAAAGGTTAAAAGAATCAAAGGGCAATATTGTTGTAAATAAGAAATATTGAATTACATAATTTACATGCTTAATTAGATTCTAATACCAGTATATCAACCAATACGCATCGCCAACAATACACTAAACACAGCTATAAAAGTTAACCCAAACAAAACACCTAAAAAGTTTGTATCATCGAGTTTTTTATTGAGCCTTGTTTGATATAGAAATACCGGCAAAAAGAGAATAAAGGGCAAAGGAAATGCAATTTGAAGTAGCAATTGATTTCCATCCCATTGGAGCACTTTAAAAAGGATACTTTGAATGCCAATCGAGAATACAAACAAAGTAATTACATGTAACCATAAATACTGATGTTGTTCTTTGTAACTAATGTAAAGGGCAATAGGAAGAAAAATAAAACTAAAAAGCATGCAGCCTAAAGTAAGAAGAATGTTGGCGCCCGGCCAGTGCATGACTTTAAATAAGGTACCTGCTAACATATTTTGTATTACCAGAATACCCAATAGGAAGGTTGTTTTTTTCATCATGTTTATTAATTAGGAGAATGAGTAATAGGTGAAGTTTGGTTTTGAGTGGTCGGGTTTGTTTGAGGTGAGATAGAGATTAAACCGGTCATGGTTATTACATAAACAGATAGGATAATAACATAGATAAAAGGGGCAAAGGATATTTCTTTTTTTTGCAGAATAAACCAACAGTATAATGGAATAAAAATTCCGAAAAAGAGCAAACTTCCGGTTACAAAGAACACGACGGCTCCTGGCCAATGCATCAGTTTAAATAAAATACCCATTGCAAAAATAAGTAAGGAGATTCCCCCAAGTCCTATGATGGATTTTGCCCGATTGGAAGATTCCTTCTTAAATTCATTGGAAATTACTACAGGAGCAAAGAGAAATAGCATGAAAAAGAATCCCCCAACAATCAACATATTTGCGCCTTGCCAATGCATTACCTTAAAGAGGATTCCATTGCTTAAAAACAAACAGCCAAACAATAATGTAATTCTCCTTATCCATTGTTTTTCTGCGGTTAAACTATAGTCTAAAAACACAGCAATTGGGATAAACAGAAAGGTTAATAACAAGAAACCTACTACCAATATCAAATCGGCACCGGGCAGATACATGAAACGCATTAAGGTTCCAATAGCAATACAGGAAAGAGAAATAGTTCCTGAGAATTTCAACAAGTTTTTCATGAGATGGTATAATTTATTGGTTAATAACAAGGTGTCTTCTTCAATTTCTTTTAAATGCTGTGAACCGATATGTACTTTGATGATTTGGTAAGCTTCTTCAAACGATTTCCCGTGGTTCATGTTTTCTTCTATAGTACAACAAACATGATCAATCAACTCTTCTTGTAAAGAGTGAATGGAAAGGTTAACACTTAGGATATCTTTCCTGATTTGTTCAATTTGGTTTGGATTAAGTAGTTTCATATTTAAGTCCAAAATTTGGTTTGAGGAATACTTTAAGGGTTTGTACAATTTCTTCGAGTTCCGCAATTTTTTCTTGCGCCATTCCAACTCCCTTTTTGCTTATCGAATAATAGATTCGGTTTCGGTTATTGATTACTTCTTGTTCCGTAATTACTATTCCATCACTTTCCAGTTTATGCAGAATAGGATATAATGCCCCGAAGGTGAGAACTACTTCCCCATTGGTAATTTCACTAATTAACTGTGTAATTTCATATCCATACATCCTGCCTCTTTCTTGAAGCAATTTAAGAATGATGGGTTTTAACATGCCTTTTAATAAATCAGATGATGCCATAGTTGTCTTTATATTGTTAAACGAAGATATATAAGAAAATTATATATGCAAGAAATATTTATTATTAAAATCTGTTTTTATGATGATACCGTTGGTATTTGTGTCTCAGGACTGCAATTAATTACCTTGTTTGTATCAGAATGGGTGGAATAGGTGAAACTTTCATATTTAATTTTTGCAGATTTCTATATTCGCTTATATTTGCCACCCCGATTCATAATTCCTTTAATAGGAAGGATGAAAGAGGAAATGCCCAGGTGGCGGCCCCGATAGCTATCGGGGTGGTAAACGTGAGAAAAAAATGCCCAGGTGGCGGAATTGGTAGACGCGCTGGTCTCAAACACCAGTAGGTTCACCCCTGTATCGGTTCGACCCCGATCCTGGGTACAAAAATGAGTGTGAGTGTGAGTTTAGAGTGTGAGAACTATCTATATTTCACACTCATTTTTATCTCACACTCGCACTCAAACTCACAAATTCATTTTTTTAAATCAAATTATTACAAGCACATCGATCTGATTTTCCCACAATACTCGCTCACACACTCACCCATTCAAGAAATTTCTATAAAGCTGAAACTCGACTTTTCCCCGCTTACGAGCATTGTTGCTTGAAAATCCTTGCAGTGCAATGGTTTTCAAGCTTTTATTGAGTAATTGAACATTGCACACTAACTTTCTTTTTTAATCGTACAACTCACAAATCTTTTTCTCTAGTTGTGCGTCAACTAAAATTAATCTAATTCATGTTTAATGAAGTAATATTGTATAATGATTGTGAGACACTTTGTTCAAACATTGGTGATATTCCTGACGCTTTTAGACTGTTCATATCTGAAAGCTCAGACCATCATTACGCCGAGACAAGTTTATGATTTTCAAGTTGGAGATGTTTTCATTTGGCAGGTGAGGAAATATGGTCCTGATTCGTATCATAAAACAGTTGTTCGAGAAAGATATTCCAACACAAGTGGGGATAGCTTGTATTATTTAACAAACGAATATTATTTCAGGGCAAGAAATTGCGATACATGTAGTGATATTAAAGATTCAACAATTGGTAAGATATCAATTTATACTCATCTAGATGATACATTGGGAGCGCATCTTGGGGCAAAACCCTATAGTCTGCTCTATGGGTCCTGTTTTAACGATACCACAGGTTTTACCGGATACTGGACTGACACAATCATAGAGCATTCGAGCTATGGTTCTCGTCCCTTAATTTCGATATTTCGATGGAATGCCATTGTGTGGATGGTAGATAGCTGTTTTCACGTTTTTGAACCATTATGGGGGTATGACAATTATGTTGCCGGATTGGGCCTCGCTTATCAATACAGTGATGAAACTGCACAAGGTACGCATACTGCCATTTATCAGAACAATTTAGTTTATTACAAGAAAGGGTCAGAGACCTTCGGAACAAAGCCATTAATGGGAATGAATGAATCTTTGCCTGATTTATTTTCCGTTAGTCCGAATCCTTTTACTTCCAGTATTTCAATTGAAGGAGGAATTACAGGGGAGGCAACTTTGATCGACTCACAAGGAAAAGAGCGAATAATAGTAAGTTTATCTGGCACGAGGAACCAAATGGATACGGAAGATTTGCTTCCCGGCTTATATTGGATTATCATCAGGAACAACAGTGAGTTGCGCGTTCGTAAGTTGGTAAAAATATAGATCCCGATATTTAGAGTTAAGACAAATGCTAGGCTTTCATGATGAGCCTACACTTTCATTGTTTGTATTTGATAGTAACTATGTGAAAAAAATTCGACATTTCACCGTTTGCCAGTACAAAATCAGAGTGAAAGTGAGTGTGAGAGCGAACACCTCACGCTGATTTTCCCAAAGATACCTGCTCTCGCACTCGCACTTTTCTTTTTTAATCAAAAATTAAAGCGAATACATTTCTTTGATTTTCTTTCTTCAATCACTCTTACTTCACACTAAAATATATCTTTTTATTATCCTTTGAAAATATTTACCTTTATCAAAAGTTAATTGGTTTTCAGAACCTTTCTTAAGAAAAATAATGAAAGTACTGTACCTGACAATTCTAATTTTCCAGTTTACCAATGCTAATTCGCAATGGATACAAACTAATGGGCCATTTGGTGAGCAGATTAATGCTATTTGTCATAGTTCCAATGATTTATATGTAGGTACTCAAAACGGTGTTTATAGATCAAAAGATAATGGCCAAAATTGGATTTTAATTTCACATGAATTGATGGATGACCAAATTTGGTCTCTACATTTTAGTGATGGAATTTTATATGCTGGTTCCAATAGTCGACTCTATGTAACACAAGATAATGGTGAATCCTGGAGTACTATCACAAATCATGATTTTGGAATGTTGTATTGCATTTACAAATCAAACGAAAAGATTTTTGTTGGGACAAACAATGGCCTCTTTGTTTCGAAAAGCGACCTGACCTTTCAGGAAATCATGACGAACAACGAACATTATTATCAATCTCATATGATTACAAAGTTTGATTCAACTTTGTTCCTTGCTTCAGCTGGACCATCACCGGGAAATACTCTTTATAAATCTACCGACAATGGAATTACATGGATGTCAGCTGATAGCGGCATAGTTTATGGTTTTGTGGAATCAATATGTAAAGTGAATGGCAAACTTCTGGCAACAGCATATAGAGATGGATTATATTCTTCAATCAACAACGGAAACTCTTGGATTAAAATTAATCCATCAGATACTATCGATTCTAATACAATGCAAGATTTACTTGTGTTGGGTAAATACTTAATTGTTAAAACCGATTTTGGAATTTTTAGGTCAGACACTGCATCTTTACATTGGGAAAAGTTATGCAACTGTATGGTAAGAAAGATTGATCTGAAGGATAATTTATTAATTGCAGGAGTATATAATAAAGGAATTAAGATCTCAAATGACTCAGGAATTACATGGCATTTTGCTAATAATGGTTTTAGCTATCAAAAAGTTAGGACTTTATTCGGAATAAATGGTTCTCTGCAAGCAACGACAGCAAATGCTGGATCCTTTTATAGTTTTGATAAAGGAAGCAAATGGTTAAATTATACTGATACAATTGATGAACCTATCACTTTTACAGCCAATGACTCTTTTTATTTTTATGGAAGCTATGATGGAATATTCAGATCTAGAACCGGTACTTCAAATTGGGAAAAAGTATCCTCAAACTTGTTGTATTACCGAGTCAAAGCCATTTGGGGTGATAACAACTTAATTATAGCATTCGGAACAGGAAATTATAATTTTGCACAATCCAAAGACAATGGACAAAATTGGTCGGTTATTACGACAGATACACCTATATTTAAAATTACTTCACTTTTCTCATTTAACGATATTATTTATGTAGGAACTGAACGTGGTTTGTTTATGTTTACAAGCAATGGTAATCAGTGGAATTTTATTAGGTCAGTAGTTGTTTTTTACCATATCAATAATATTGTTGTGAAAGGATCAACAATTTATGTTGCTACAAGTTATGGGGTTTATAAATCGGAAAACAATGGGATTGATTGGTTTGCAGTAAATGATGGACTTCAATATGGAAATGTTAAAGGAATTACGGTAAGTGGAAACAGATTATTGATTTGTGCAGGCGAGGAAGGGATTTTTATATTGAATAAAAATGAGTCAAAATGGGAGTCAATTACAGATGATCTCCCGGAAGAATATTTAAACGGAATAGCTGTTGATGAAACCAATATTTATGTTGGTACGGCAAACTATGGAGTGCTTAAACGGTCACTAAGTGAATTAACCGGTACTGAAAATTTGGAGGACAAGGAGACATATTACGAAGGAATTTTTCCTAATCCCGCACATACATATTTCACTATCAATCATTGTAAAGGGTGTACGCAGGTTAAGATATTTGATATACTTGGGAGGCAAATTATAAGTAAATCTTTTTCTTCACATTTTGACATTTCAGATTTGAATAATGGATTATACTTTATTCAATTCATGGATAATCTAAATAGTATCCTCATCGAACAAAAATTGATTGTTCAACATTGACAATATCTAATCCACTCATTTTTTATCGCACTCAATTAGTAATTATTTAATATTATAAGTTCAACATTTATCAGACAATCTAATCATCTAACGCATTTGATAAATAGGAAGACGAGGTTTGATTCTCTTCTTTTTCTTGCCTTGATTTAAAAGGTATTTATAAGAAAGTTAATTTTTATTTTGTGTTTTTAATTTATTATCGTAATATTGCGATTGAATAATTACATCAAACAGTCAATGGGAATTACCAAATCAGAAGAATTTACCATAAAGGATAACAAAATCGCTTTATATGCCAAAGCCCTTGCGCATCCTGCTCGTATTGCCATTCTGCAAATACTAATTAAAAGACAAGCATGTGTGTGCGGCGATATTGTTGAAGATTTGCCTTTATCACAGTCAACAGTATCACAACACCTAAAAGAGCTGAAAGACGCCGGCTTAATCAAAGGAGATATTGACGGAAAGAAAATATGTTATTGTATCGATGAAAAAGAATGGAAGCTGGCTGAAAGCTACTTAACTGTCCTTTTTAAATCGTATAACCCATTAAATAATTGTTGCTAAAAAAATTTCACTAATAATATCGTAAAAATACGATTATAAATACAAACAAATATGGAAATACCGGAAAAAATCAAAGAAATGGTAAAGCTTAAATATGCTGAAATAGCTTTACAAGACAACGCCACCAACGCTGCTTCTTGCTGCGGTTCGGGAGGTTGTAGTACAGAAGTATACAATATCATGACCGACGATTATTCGACATTGGAAGGATATAATCCCGATGCCGATTTAAGTTTAGGTTGTGGCTTACCAACCCAGTTTGCAAAAATCAAAAAAGGGGATGTGGTTATCGACCTGGGTTCGGGTGCAGGCAACGATTGTTTTGTTGCTCGAAAGGAAACAGGGGAAACAGGTAAAGTAATTGGTATAGATTTTACACCCGAAATGATCGAGCGAGCAAGAATTAATGCCGAAAAGTTAGGCTTTCACAATATTGAATTTCGCCAAGGGGATATCGAAAAAATGCCGGTAACATCTAATGTAGCAGATGTGGTAGTGAGTAATTGTGTGTTAAATTTGGTACCGGATAAACAAAAAGCAATCAATGAAATATTCCGCGTACTAAAACCCGGAGGACATTTTAGTATTTCGGATGTTGTTTTGGTTGGTGAATTACCCGACAAAATAAAAAACGCTGCCGAAATGTATGCCGGTTGCATCTCGGGTGCTTTGCAAAAAGATGTTTATTTGCAACTGGTAAAAATTAATGGGTTTACCAATATTACCGTGCAAAAGGAAAAAGCAATTGTTGTTCCGGATGATATTTTAAATCAGTATTTGTCAAAAGAGGAAATTCAAGCTTTTAAAGATTCAGGAACCGGTATTTATAGTATAACAGTATACGCCGAAAAACCTGCTCTTGAGAAGGAAGCTTGTTGTGGACCAAATTGTTGTTCTTGATATTACACCCTTAATTAATCGTATGACTGCAGAAAACTGTACGCCGGCAATGCCACGCAAAAGGCTTGGATTTTTAGATCGATATTTAACCCTATGGATTTTTCTAGCTATGGCAATTGGCGTTTTTATTGGCTATATCAATCCATCAAGTGCCAAATTGATTGATTCATTTTCGAGTGGGACAACCAATATTCCATTGGCTATAGGACTTATTTTAATGATGTATCCGCCATTGGCTAAGGTCAAGTATGAACAAATGGGCAAAGTATTTACCAATACCAAGGTGCTATTTGCTTCTCTTTTTTTGAACTGGGTTGTTGGTCCCGTGCTCATGTTTTTTCTTGCTTTGTTTTTTTTACACGACTATCCGGAATACATGGTAGGCTTAATTCTAATTGGAATGGCCCGATGTATAGCCATGGTTGTGGTATGGAATGATCTTGCGGATGGAAACAGAGAATATGCAGCCGGTTTAATTGCGTTGAATAGTATTTTTCAGGTTTTACTTTATTCGGTTTATGCCTGGTTTTTTATAACCATTTTGCCACCGTATTTTGGTTACAGCGGATTTAAGGTAGATATCCATATTGGCCAAATCGCCGAGAGTGTGGGTATCTACCTTGGTATCCCTTTTTTACTCGGAATTCTCAGTCGATATAGTTTAATACGATGGAAAGGAGAAGAATGGTTTCAACAAAAATTTGTTCCGGTAGTTTCGCCAATAACTTTAATTGCCTTGTTGTTTACCATTATTATCATGTTTAGTTTAAAAGGAGAACTGATTGTTCAGATTCCTTTTGATGTAATCCGCGTTGCCATTCCATTGGTAATTTATTTTGTGGTAATGTTTGTCGTGAGTTTTTTTATAGGCAAATATTTTGGGGCAGATTATTCGAAGAGCACTTCCATTGCTTTTACTGCCACCGGAAATAATTTCGAATTGGCTATTGCAGTCGCTATCGGTGTATTTGGAATTCACAGCGGTCAAGCTTTTGTTGGTGTAATTGGTCCATTGGTTGAAGTACCTGCTTTGATTGCATTGGTGAACGTGGCCTTTTGGTTTCGGAGGAAATATTTTAAAGATTAGGAGGACTTATTTTAAAGACTGAGCGAATTGAATAATTATCTTAAATTTTTATTAGATTGCTATAAATCAGAGTTTAAGATCAAATAATGTAACAGTAAAACCGATATCCTGTCATTGTATTATCCATTTTTTGGAACTATATTTGACTATACAATAAACAAACCGAACCTTAATTTTGTCTATACCTATATGGAAGCTAAATTTTCACCACGCGTAAAAGATGTTATCAGTTATAGTCGCGAAGAAGCAATACGACTAGGACATGATTATATTGGTACAGAACATTTACTTCTTGGATTAATCCGGGAAGGGGATGGAAAAGCCATTAAAACCTTAAAGGCCCTTGATATTGATATCATACGGGTTAAGAAATCAGTTGAGGAATCTATACGGGGAACAGCCGTAAACCATGCCAATCTGGTTAATATACCACTTACCAAACAAGCTGAAAAAGTACTTAAAATTACTTACCTCGAAGCCAAGATATTTAAAACAGATATTATAGGAACAGAGCATTTGTTGCTGTCAATATTGCGTGATGAAGACAATCTGGCTTCTCAAATACTGTCACAGTATGGCATTGCCTATGATATTTTTAAATCCGCGGTAGAGAATAATATTTCGGAAGTAAAGAATGAAATTACTTCGGATCCGGAAGATGATTATTACCGCGAAGAGCGAAACAAGCCGGCGGAACCTATTCGCAAAGGCGAGAGCAAATCAAAAACTCCTGTATTGGATAATTTTGGCCGCGACCTTACAAGGGCTGCCGAAGAAGGTAAACTGGATCCTATTGTTGGTCGTGAAAAAGAAATAGAAAGGGTTTCTCAAGTTTTATCCCGACGTAAAAAGAACAATCCTGTTTTAATTGGTGAACCGGGAGTTGGTAAAACGGCTATTGCTGAAGGATTGGCATTGCGCATTGTACAACGCAAAGTTTCGCGTGTACTTTTTAATAAAAGGGTAATCATGCTCGATTTGGCTTCACTGGTTGCCGGTACAAAATACCGCGGACAGTTTGAAGAAAGAATGAAAGCAGTAATGAATGAATTGGAAAAATCCCCGGATGTTATTTTATTCATAGATGAGATTCATACCATTGTTGGAGCAGGTGGCGCAAGCGGCTCTTTGGATGCATCCAATATGTTTAAACCTGCCTTGGCTCGAGGCGAAATTCAATGCATTGGGGCAACCACTTTAGATGAATATCGCCAGTATATTGAAAAGGATGGCGCATTGGAACGTCGTTTTCAATCGGTAATGGTTAATCCAACTTCACCGGAAGAAACGGTTCAGATTTTACAAAATATTAAAAGTAAATACGAGGACCACCATTCGGTTTCTTATGATGATGAAGCTTTGGATGCCTGTGTTAAAATGAGCAACCGTTATATCAGCGATCGTCATTTACCGGATAAAGCAATCGATGTAATGGATGAGGCTGGAGCTAGGGTTCATATAGGTAATATTCATGTTCCGGAGAATGTAATTGAACTTGAAAAGGCAATTGAGGACATTAAAGTAGAAAAAAACAAAGTTGTAAAAAGTCAGAAATACGAAGAGGCTGCAAAGCTTCGCGACAAGGAAAAACATTTGCTGGAGCAATTGGAAACTGAAAAGGCAAAATGGGAAGATGAAACCAAATCGCAACGTTACCGCGTAACCGAAGATGATATTGCAGAAGTGATTGCGATGATGACCGGAGTGCCAGTTAAGCGAATTGCACAAAGTGAAGGACAACGGTTATTGAATATGGGAACCGAACTGCAAGGAAAGGTAATCGGACAAGAAGAGGCTATTAAGAAATTATCTCGTGCGATACAACGGACAAGAGCCGGTTTAAAAAATCCGAATAAACCAATTGGTTCATTTGTATTCCTTGGACCTACGGGAGTTGGTAAAACGGAGATGGCCAAAGTACTTGCAAAATATTTATTTGATACCGAAGATGCTTTGGTTCGAATTGATATGAGTGAGTACATGGAGAAATTTGCTGTAAGCAGATTGGTAGGTGCCCCTCCGGGTTATATCGGTTATGAAGAAGGTGGGCAACTTACAGAGAAGATTCGCAGGAAACCATATGCAGTCGTATTGCTAGACGAAATCGAAAAAGCCCATCCGGATGTATTCAATATATTATTGCAAGTGTTAGATGAAGGTTTTATAACCGATAGTTTGGGTAGAAAAATTGATTTTAGAAATACCATCATCATCATGACTTCCAATATTGGATCGCGTCAATTGAAAGATTTTGGTGCAGGTGTTGGATTTAGTACGCCAAGCAAAAATGCCGCTGCCGACAGCAATACCAAAATTGTAATTGAGAATGCACTTAAACGATTCTTCTCACCTGAATTTTTAAATCGCATTGATGATGTGATTGTATTTAATACATTGGATAAGGATGCCATTATTAAAATCTTGGATTTAAATCTTGCTAAATTAATTAAGCGAGTAGAGGAGCTTGGTTATGGATTTAAAATTTCAGATACAGCAAAATCATTCTTGGCCGACAAAGGATTTGATCCGGATTTGGGTGCCAGACCATTGGCAAGAACCATTCAAAAACATGTAGAAGATGCTATGGCAGAAGAGTTATTGAAAGGAGAACCTTCGGAAGGCATTACCATTGAAGTGGATTTTGAAGAAGGTGCAACTGAATTGAAAATCGCATTGGTTAAAAAGAAAGAACCTAGAAAGAAAAAGGATATTACACCGGATAAAGCCGAGTAAAGTAAATCTTGTACGTTAATATAGCGCATCTTATGGTGCGCTATTTTTTTAACATGAAAATAACATTAATTCAATTTGGTAAAACACATTTTCGTTTTGTAGAGGATGGATTTACGATGTATGCCGACAGGTTAAAACATTATACGAAGTTTTCTCACACCCAAATTGAATTGCCAACGCGATTAAAATCTGCAGATCCTGATTCAATAAAAAAATTCGAAGCAGAATTGTTGCTTAAAAAAGTACTTCCGAATGATTTTTTAATTCTGTTGGATGAAAGAGGAAAAGAGTATCATTCGATTGGATTTGCAGCTTACTTGGAAAAACTGTCTATTCAACAAGCTTCAGTCGTTTTTGTAATTGGTGGAGCTTTTGGGTTTCATCATGATATTTATGAAAGAGCAAATGCCAAAGTTTCGTTATCAACGATGACTTATTCGCATCAATTAATCCGGCTGATATTTATGGAACAATTGTACCGGGCCTATACCATTATGCGAAACGAACCGTATCACCACGAGTAACTTTCATTCCTCCTAAAAGAGTTTGCCTCGCTTAACTAAAAAGGGCAACAATATTTGTGAGAAATCATTTCCAACTTCTGCTTCAATCAATTCTATTTTATAACGGGCACATTTTAGTTTTAGTTCATGCCTGAATTGTTCTGATTGCTGGATATAGGAATCTTTTATTTGGTTAGGAAAAAGTTTAATTTTTTCGCCACTTTCACTATCGGTAAATAAATAAGGGCGATTTTCAAAATCAAAGGCAACTTCTGTTTTTCTGTCGGTGATGTGAAAAAGTATTACTTCATGCTTGTTGTACCTTAAATGTTGTAAAGCAGAAGCAAGTTCTTCCTGGTTTACTTGGGTATCCAACATGTCGCTAAAAATGATAACCATGGAACGTTTGTGCAGCAATTCGGCTATCTGATGAAGGTTGGCTGCCAAATTGCTTTTTAATGGTTTCTGACGGGCCATTCTTAGTTGTTCCAATTTATTAAATAGCAATTTTAGATGCACCGAATTGGATTTGCTTTGGGAATGGAATTCAATCGTTTCGTTTACAATACTTATACCGGAAGAGTCGCGTTGGCGTTTTAATAAATAGATTAAGGATGCGGCAGCATATACCGAAAAGTTTAGTTTACTGAATGAGCCTGCAGGATAATACATGGAAGATGAATTATCGATTACCAATTGGCACCTTAGATTGGTTTCTTCTTCATACCTTTTAACAAAGAGTTTATCGGTTCTTGCAAACAATTTCCAATCGATATTGCGGGTTGATTCTCCGGTATTGTATATTCGGTGTTCGGCAAATTCAACAGAAAATCCATGAAAAGGACTTTTATGCAAACCGGTAATAAATCCTTCTACTACCTGCCTTGCCAGTAATTCTAGATTCTCGGTTTTTGATATTTGTTCTTGGGAGAGCAGCATGTTACAAAAATATACTAATCGGTTACTTAAATTTAAAAAAGATACCTGGCTTCTATTTTTCCAATATGTACCATTGGTCCATTTTCAGATTTTCGTCCATCGTAATTAAATGTTAATTGAACATTGTTTCCAATTAATTGTTGGTAGTTAATATTCCATAAACTATTCTCTCCTATAACCAACCCGGATAACATATCATACCCCAAAGGGGATGAAATATTTCCATTAAAAGCAACCATATAACTCGAGAATTTTACATTTATTGCCCCGGCTTTGGGTATACTATACCGTAATTCCATCCCTTTTTCTTCATTCGTTCCTGTATAATTGCCATAAGCAGGTATGGTTATTCCCTCAAAGTACGCATATATAAAAAGCAATCGGAAGTTTCGGGTAACCTGATAGGTGATTTTTGGTTTCCATTCTTGAAACGTGTAATGGAAATCATTTTCAGAGTAAAATTCTGAAAAGTATTTTCGGGTACCAACAGTTAAGCCTAATTGAAATCCTATCGTAGCATTTATATTCCACCGGAGATTACCAGTGTTTTCTTGGCGGGTACGGTAATCAAAACCATACGACGAAAAGTTTTTGCTGTTGTTGTCCATATACGTATAGTCTAAGCCATATACAGGGTTGCTTCGGTTAAAGAATAAAGTATTGCGAAAGACAACACTTTTTGAAATTAGAAGCGTATCGTTCAGGTCTACAAACGGATTGGTAAAGTCGCCAAAGGACAGGTCGGCAGTTTTACGATCTAGTTTTATACCGGTTTGGTTACTGAATTTTGCAAGCGTTTTTCGAAAATCGTTTCGGTTTGCCCAAACCGAAGATGGATTTATATTTAAAGTTTGACTGAAAGTGTTGGTATTAACTTTAGAGCTTGAATTGGTTGGTAAATATACTTTGATATAATTAGCCTGGTTTTTATCTGCAAAGGAAGCAACTACAAATTCATTGGTACTTTGTTGTTCATCTCCATTGAAGTCTTTCCATATATAGGTTCCTTGTCCGGGTAAAACTTCCAAGTATTGGTAATCTCTTCTCCATTCGTTTCCTGAACCAAGTTGAAAGTATGTATTTCCGGTTATTACCCGCTGCAGAAAACCATAATCATATTCGAAACGGGTTAAGATGGTTTGTTCCGGTTGCAACAAGGTATTTCCGGTATCTTTTACTTCAAGCGTTCGATATACAAAATGAGCCGATAATCGGTTGTTGTTTTGTTGCTGCCAATCCAGAGATGCACCTAATTTTTTACCGGAGGTAGTTTGGATGTTATCGCCCGTAGTAGGGATATAATCTTCTCTTTGGCTGTATTCAGTCTGGTATTTAAGTGCACTCGAATCGGTATTTTTTATAAAGAAAGTATATTGGTTATACCCAAAACTTCCGACATTAATAGAATCTCCTGCATTTTTAAAAACACTTTGTTCTTGGTCATACTTAACCCCGGAAAGTAAGGTGAGAAAATTTCTGGCATAGGTAAGGTGAATATTTCGAATGGTATTATTGGCATTGGTAGCATTGTTTTCAGTGGTTTGGACAAATTCGGTATTGGCGTCAATATGGTTTTTAGAGAACTGGAGGGAGGTCCCAAGTAAATGTTGTAACCCTGTAAAGTTTTTGTTCTTATGATAGTATCCTAACTGATAATATATATTTCCGTTGGTTCGATGATTTGCGGATGTTTTAAAAGTTACAATGGATTCTTCGTAACCGGTATCTGCTGTCGAAGGATTATTGATCATACGATTCCAAGTACGATCAAATTCCACATCCCGATAGCGCTCGATATACCGGAAGTTTTTATCTACGTTTTCGAGCTGTAGATTTGTTTCTATTGTCCACGGACCGGTTTTAGAAGTATTGGATTGGTGGTTAACAGATATTTTAATTGCATTACCGCCATCATCGGCTTTGTCTTTTGTGGCATAGGTGTTTTTGTCGTAGATGCTTCTTGCATATTCAACCGAAACCGTCATCGAAGGCATTACTTTTATGTCGGTTCCCAAGGTGAGCATTTGATTTTGTTTCGGACTAACTAAAGGAATAATAGGTTCGTATTCGCCCTGAGGGATTCCCGCGATTGGTAAGACCCATTCAAAAACACGGCCATTTGCAGCATTGGGAGAAAGGATATAATTTCCTTTACCTGCACCTGTAAAGTTAAATTGTACTTCATAGAAAACACTATCCAAACCGGCAGTAGAAATATACCTGTAAATCGAATAGCCTAACGAATCTATTTTCTTGTATAAGATTTTTGAAGGGGTAAAGATTGTTGTTTCTGTTGCACCTGATGTGAAAGCAGCGGATAGATTATCTCCTGCAGCAGCAATAGTAAGCTTGTTGCTATCATTCAAATCTTGAAGGAAAGGTTGGTTTTTGTTATCCTGTTCGGTGAAGTAGTTAAATCGTAATGCATATTTTTTTGTTTCGATGTCCAGGTTATAATGAAATACAGATCGGGCATAATTGCGATCGGCGTATTGAAATTCAACGATTATACGGTTGTATTGGGTAATCAAACGTTTGGGCATAAAAGTAATTTCACCCGAGTTGTAATCAATAGTATAATCATTTTGTTCGCCACGTTTAAGCCGCTCTCCATCAATATAAACTGCTTCAGTTCCCGAGATAATAACAATATATGTTTCGCCATTTGTACCGGTTAACCGATATGGTCCTTGGTTTCCTTCGATACAGTTAATGGTGTTTCTTGCAAATCTTCCTCTCGACACAGCGCCTTCACCGCCGGTTTTAATAATCAATTTGTTTTTAACAGGTATAGTAACGGCAAATTGTGCACCTCTCGATTTTTTATAGTAATTCATGAAATAGCTTTTATTCGGACGTTTCATTTCGAAATCACCTACAGTTAATTGGTTATTTTCCTTTTCTAAACGAATAAACACCTTGTCGAAATCCTGAATTTGTTGGGTGTTACCTTCCGGTTGAATGGGGTTATTTTCATCACTGATTACCGCTATAACATCCAGGTCGCCAAGTTTACCTGAAAGTTGAAGGTTCAAATTTGAATTTACCACCACATCTTGATTATTGCCAATGGAAATTCCGCGTGAAATATTACCGTTCATTTGTAATCCATTTTTATCAAACAAGTATTGCTCTTCCAAACCACTTTGGTACAGAAAAGGATTTTTAGTTTCTTCATAAACAGGGTTGATTAATGCCCGGCTTTTATGGTAATAAGGTTTGTTGATTTCGAGCGGCAAAGTTTTGTACCTGATGGTAATCGAAACCCCTTCTTTAATTCGGAGAGGAATAAACTTACCAAACATATAATCGATTGCATAATCCACTCCTTCAGTTAAAGTGGTATCCGATGTGTGGATTTGAATGGATCCACGTAAAATAAAGTTTGTATCCAGCAAAATGGTATCGCCGGTTATCACAAAGGATTTTGAATGGCTATTGGGAAATTCCTGGGCATCCGCAAAACGGAACCCGGTAAAAAGCAGAATTAAATAAACTTTCCATTTGGTTTTCATCCCTTCTTGGGTAAGGTTACCCGGAATATAGTTCCGGCACCGGGTTTAGAAGAAAATGAAATAGCGCCATGTCCGCTTTCCACCATGTTCTTAACAATGGGAAGTCCCAAACCGATTCCGGTAACTTTGGTGCTGAAATAAGGCATAAATATCTTATCTCCCTCATCCGCCGAAATACCTTTACCGTTATCCTTAACGACAATGGTTATGGTTTCATTATCTTCTAGTGCCTCCATTTCTATCATTCCCTCTGTGTTTTCGGGTATCGCTTGTATGGCGTTTTTTACCAGATTACCAATAATGCGATTTAAATAGGACGGGTCGAAATAGATTTCCTCTTCCAGGTTACAAGTGAGTTTAATTTGAATGCCACTGTTTAAACTGTATAAGTCCTTTATCTGGTGCAGGATTTCACAGACATTAATATTCTCATAAGTAGGAGGTGGCATCTTGGCAAAAGATGAAAATTCGGTTGCCAGGTCGCTTAAGGTATCCATTTGTGTGACCAGTAAATGGGTGGTACGATCAATTTTCTCTGCAATATTCGGGTCGTTGTTTTTAAATGCCCTTTGTAAATGTTGGATACTTAGTTTCATCGGAGTAAGTGGATTCTTGATTTCATGTGCAATTTGTTTGGCAATATCGCGCCATGCACCTTCCCGTTCAGTTTCTGCAAGTTTCCGCACACTTTCTTCCAATTGGGTTATCATGGCATTATACTGTTTTACCAGTTCCCCGATTTCATCGTCGCGCTGCCAAATGATGGGCTCGTTTTTCCCAATAAGTACTGTTTTACCTAGTTTTTGCTGTATTAAAGTTAAGGGATAAGAAATGTTTCTCGAGATAAGATAAGCGATTAATCCGATGATGATAAACAACAAAACATATAAGTTGATAAACCCAACAACGATGGTTGAAATTTCTTCAGAAAGGTCAGCAGTTTGACTAAAATAGGGTAATTGTACATACCCCAATACTTCTTTTTTATTAAGAAACACAGGGGCATAGGCGGTTTGAAAGTTCAACAAGGCTATACTTTCATCTTCGGTAAATTGTGATTCGCGAAGTTGGTGTAAATGATAATAAGCCATCGGAGGCATACGATTGCTTACTATTCCTTCATCATAAATCTTTGAGATACTGGAGGCTTTAACCTTGCCTTCAGCATTAAACAGAATAATATCGGTGTCATAAAAATCTGCAATCTGGTTAATAAACGCATCTACTTCACTCGAATTAGTTTGGTCGTAATGATGGATGTTTTCATTCTCTATGGTTAGTACCACATTTCTTAGTTTCTTTAATAAACGCTCTGTTTGTCGTGTATTATATTTTTGGGTGATAAAATTAATCGTGAAATAGGATGTAAATAATAAGGTTAGAAATAAGATGAAGATAATGGAAGTTTGAATTCGGGTTCGGATGTATAAAGTTTCCGGTTTTTGTATGAGTAATATTTTATTGAAAGCCTTTCTTAATGGAAAGATTACGTAACGGTAAAAGCGATTCTCGCCATATATCGATTGCGCATTTATCCCTACATGCAGAAAGAGAATCAAAATTAAAAATATGGTACAGCAAGTAAATATAAAGGAGAATAAACCTACCACTTCCATCATAGAATCGGTTGGTTTACTTACTACCACCGTTAATAATTGGTTGTCGGTATATAATAAATGTTCAACATTTCCTTCAACAAAGAATTTGAATTGGTTGTTAGTTTCTCCCCAGATATTATTGGTACGATACGGGAAATTACCACTCTGATATATAAGAAACTTGTCTTTATAAACGGCATACGAATAATTTACGTCTTTTTTCTTGTTTGATCTGGAGCCTTCAATTAATAAATCATCAAAGCGATTTTCGTCTTGGATTAATTTCGGTTTTAAAAGGATAAATAAGATGCCCGATATTTGTTTGCCTTTCCTAATTACAAATTTTGCGATATAACCTTTTACCTCTTCACTATTTTTAATATACCTAAAATAGTTGTTGATGGTTTCCATGGTTTGTTCCTCATACATCTTATTGATGCGTTGGTACGGATAAATATTTCGCTGCCTGAAATGATAACCCATCGATTCATAATCGAGCACATTTACTTCATATTTACTAAGGTAACCGGTAAAATAGATCTGGCGAATTCTTTTTTCAAATTGGGATTTAGGTATAAGAGGATTTTGGAAATAATTCAAGACATATTGGTCTGTTATGATCTTTTTTTCAACGTTTCGCAGGAAATAATCGGTAGTAATATCATTTTGTGAAGTGAGACTATTGGCATAGAGTTTTCGGTTTTCATGTTCCTTCAACTTAACCCAATGTTGTATTGAAAGTGCGGAAATGGAAGCAATAATAAAAATTACTACGAAGTATTGCTGAAACCGGTTTTGGCGGGTTTTTATCAGTTTAAAAGTACTGAATGAAAGAAATAAAAGTATGGTTAAAAAAATCTGATACGGCGTAATTTGTACAAATTGGAAGGTAGTGGCAGTATATACCAGCAATCCGCAGGATATATAAATCACTACCCATCTTAAATTAACCTTTTTAAACGCCGCAAGTGATCGGGTAAAATTCCTTATGATAAAATATACCCCCAACAGTTGAATAATGATGATGAGTAAACTGATATAAATAAAGTAATTATTGCTTAGTACATTGCTTATATCAAACGATATCTGCGAATCGATTATCAAACTTTTTATAGACGAAATACACAGATGTGAGGCCAACAGAGCAAGTATGAACCAAGTAATGGTTCTTCCTGTTCGGTTTAAAGTGGTAAACCGATAATACCTTTTCTTACCACTTTCAAGGATGATAAAAAACCATAAAAGGATAACAGAAGCAATTAATAAATCGCCAAGGGATGGCAATAGAAAAGAGGAAGCATAAACAATGGGATTAAATAATTTTAAGCTATAAATAAATTGGGGGAGATGAAAAAAAGTATTGATGCTTCGGATAATAATCCAGAAGCCGAAGAAAAATAAGGTTGTTAAGGTAAAATGTGACTTAATATGGTTTTTAGCTAGTAAATGAATCACCACTACCAAGCCACCAATATTTATTAACATCAAAACAACCAACCACAAAGGAGTTTGTTGAGAGAAAGAAAATAATTGAATATGAAATATTGGTTTTCCGGTGAGATCGTATACCGGCATCATATGACCGAGTGGATGTATACTGATTACCCCTTCCTTGATAAAGGAAAGATCGTCGTTAAATTTGTTTCTGATGTATTGGTTGCGAAACGAATAATTGGTTTTTACCAGATAAGTTAGGAGATAGGTGTAGGTTCCTCTTTTTATCTGATACAACAATACATAAGCATTTTTAGTTTGAACCAACGTTAATGTATCTTTTCCGGTTTCGAGTACCTGAATAGAATAGGCATTGTCGCTCCAAAGTACAGGCTTGCCATTTTCTAAAATGGTAACTTGAATGTTTTTCTGTTTGGCAATTTGATATAATTGGCCCCACTTTCTTTGCAGGGCCATGGTGTCTTGTAATTCTTTCTGGTAAAAATCAATAAAAGTAAGGTGTTTGTCGATTATTTTCCGCTGCAAACTCTGGTAAGATTTTTGTAATTGGTTTGACCGGTTTCGGTTCATTACATATTCAATCCTGACAAGAATAATCAGGGAAATAAGTAAAGTAAAAAAGGTTAAGGCGTTATATAGTTTGTTATTCTTGAACATGTAGTGTTTGCCAAAAATAATCATTTGCACTTTATGCCCTTCAGATTTGGTAAAATAGAATAAGCCCCGGGAAAATCACTAACCGGGGCTTATAGGTTTATCAATGAAAAAAGTCTTATGCCATTTATATATGCATTATCGTGCCAGTCTGGGTTGTTTTGCGATTTATTTATATAATGTGTTGAAAATCAAAGTATAAAAAATTGCATTTTACTTCGCAGGATGGAGTTTATTGGCAATTGAATACTTTTGAGGACATTCATGTACAGAAATGATACACCCGGAAATTAGCATACAGCAGGCACAGCAAATGGTCGATCAATGGATTAAGACCACAGGTATTCGTTATTTTAATGAACTAACCAACACAGCCATATTAATGGAGGAGGTAGGCGAGGTTGCCCGAATTATGTCTAGAAAATATGGCGAACAATCCTATAAAGAAAGTGATAAGGCTGTTGATTTGGCGGATGAGATGGCTGATGTAATGTTTGTTCTGATATGTTTGGCAAACCAAACAGGGGTAAACCTAACAGAAGCATGGCTGAAAAATCTGGAGAAGAAAACGAATAGGGATAGCGAACGGCATGCTACCAATACCAAATTAAAGTAACATGCGATTTTTAGATTTGATAGAGATTTTAGGGGTAATGTCATTTGCATTCTCAGGAGCTTTGGCTGCTATGCAGAAAAAACTGGATGTATTTGGCGTTTTGGTTCTCACCTTTGTAACTGCAATAGGTGGCGGAACAGTAAGAGATTTAATAATTGGTAGTTTACCTGTTGCTTGGCTTTTGGATTTGCAGGTAGTTTTTACATTGGCTGTTTCCTTCTTTATTGCAATATTTTTTAGCAGGTATATCAGGAGAATGAGGCATACCATGTTTTGGTTGGATACGGTTGGACTGGCATTGTTTTGCGTGGTGGCAATCGATAAAGGAATTCACTATCATTTACATCCAATCATTTGTATTGCTTTAGGTACCATTACGGGTTGTTTTGGGGGTATAATAAGAGATGTATTGTTAAATGAGATTCCTTATGTTTTTCGTAAGGATGTATATGCATCGGCTTGTATAGCCGGAGGATTGGTATATTTTATGGTGTTTAATATTACCGATAGCGCAAATCTATCCAGCATCATTTCAGGAATAATAATAATTTTAATTCGTATTGGGGCTTATTATAGAAACTGGCGAATGCCGGATTTGTACAAAAAGATTTCCGATTAAAATAAACGCAAGGCAAAATGTTGTTTACGTTGTTCTTTCCTGAAGAAAACCAAACCGACAAAAAATAAATCGACGGTAACTTTTACCTCTGCTATCTCTTTTATCTGATTCCAACCATTTTTTGTTTTGCGTGTATTATAAATACCGGATATAGCAACCATGCTTTCATTTTTCATGCTACTTAAGTATTGTTTAAATAAAGGATATGGGTCGGTAATATTTTGACTACAGCGAATAATGAGATAATCGAGGTAGTTTACAAATGAATCATCCGTATGGTTAATCTGCTTGCCATCGCTTATTTTTCCGTTAGGGTGCAACTGTTGCATTTCTTCTTTGTCAAAGCCAAAAGCATATCCGATTGTATAGTTGAAATACCTAATAGAGGCGGCAATTACCTGAAACCATTTTGGGTATACCTTAGTTGCAAATCGATTTCGAAGTGCATTTTGTTTCATACAATTATTGTATAATGAAAATACAAAAGGCGAATGCAGGATATCAACGGGAAGTGCCGTGGTATAATGCCTTACAAGCAAATAATAATATCGAATTCCCTGCAAAAGGGTAATTAAATTTTATTGGTTTGACGGAGGAACGACCTAATGGTTTTTAATTTAACTTCCAAATGTTCGAGTTGTTTTTTCGCCTGGTCAATTTTCTCTTCAATTTGTTTTACCATCGGGTTTTCTGTTTTGCTATTTCCTTTGGTAAAGAATCCAAGGTTATTATCCCATGTAAGCATATCATTACGCAAACCGCGAATACGGTCCATTAACTGCTTTTCTTCACGCTTAATTTTCATGTCTCCATTTGGCGAATTTAACAGGGCTTCCAAATGCGATTTTTCCTTAATTTCTTTTAACTCTTTGCTTACTTCTTTAAATTTCTGAAAAGCCTGGTCGTTTAAATTACTATATTGTTTATGCAGATTTTCCTTTTCATTTAATGGAACATAACCTGTACTATTCCATTCGTCTTGTAAGGATTTTAATTCGGTAAGGATATCTGTAGATTCATCTTTTTGCAACAATTGCTCCAAATCGGTTATAATTCTTTTCTTGATGGTAAGATTGGCTTTGTGTTCTTCTATTTGAGCAGAATAACTTGCAGCTTTTTTCTCAAAAAATAAATCGCAAGCGGCCCTGAATCTTTTCCAAATGGCATCTGAGTATCTTTCAGGTACAGCACCGGTTTTTTTCCATGAATCTTGTAATCGTTTTATTTCATCGGTTTGACGGTTTAAATCAATTGGATTATTGGAAATTTGCTCCGCTTTTTCGCACAGTTCAACTTTTGCTTTTAGGTTCGCATTTCGTTCGGCATTCAATGTTTTAAAGAAATTGTTTTTATTGGAGTAGAATTGATTTCGGGCATTTCTAAATTCATTCCATAATGATTCTCTGAATTTCAAAGGAACCATTCCAATTTTCTTCCAATCTTCCATCAACTGATTTGCTACCACATTTTGTTCAAACCAATCTTTAACTTTAGCAGTTTGATAATTGGAAAGGGTAAGTGCTTTTACCAATAATTCTTTTTTGGCTGCAAGATTTTCTTCTCTAACTTTTTGATTCTGTTCTTGAACCGAACGTATCATTTCATAAATTTTATCACTTTCGTGTTTAAATCTATTCCATATTTCTTCGTTCGATTCTTGTGGTACCGGACCAATACTTTTCCAATCTTCCTGGAATTTCTTCAAAAGTATCAAGGCACGTTTGGCACTTGGTTCCAATGCTAATTCTGCTACTTTTTGAATCAATTCTATTTTATGATCCAGATTCTTTTTTCGATCCAAATCTTTCAATTCATTGTATATCGAAAGGCGATCATAAAATTGGTGAATCAGTATATGGTAGGATTCCCAAAGTCTTTCAATTTGGTCCTTAGGAACATTACGAATCTGTTTCCATTCGTTTTGCAAATCTTTAAGTTTCTTCAGACTTCCTTCTGTTTCTTCGTCTTCTGTTAGTTGACGAATTTGTTGAAGGATATTTTCTTTCTTCCCTAGATTTTCAACCCTTTCTGCATCCTGTCTGTTTTTCTCTTCGGCACGTTTTAGTTTTAAGTCCTTTGCAGCTTTATTGTAAGTTTCGCGGGCAAATTCTTTATCCTGGTATTTGAAATCATCTTTTTCACCACCATCTTCGATATATTTATGTAAAGCATTGTTGTATTCATCTTGTAAAATCCCATCCAACACTGGTTTCACTGCTTTTAGAATTCGTGCAGATTCTTCAATTGGTTTGTCGCCCAAATTGACAAGTAATTCTAAAAGTTTTGATTTAGGGTAAGTTCCAAAGTTAGGTAACTCGTCTTCTAATTCATGTAGTACGGTTTCTTCTTCAGAACTTTCGGTTAATTCGACATGTTCATCTGTTAGAATTGGCACTGTTGTATGTGAATCTGCTTCTTTTGTTTGTGCAACAGGTTCTACGTTTTTTTCTGCTTCTTCAGTTTTGGTTATTGCTGTCGCAGGGGTAGTCAGCTCTTCATGGATTGACTCAGAGCCGGATAATTCAGGGTTCATTAGTTCGGTCATAATTAGATATTGTCTTTTTACTCTTGCATATTGGCAAAAGCAAAGGATGTCAAAGGTATGTAATAATTGAATAATTTTGTTTCCTCAATAGATTGTTTATTTTTTTAATATGAATGTAAAAATTATCGAATGTCCCAGAGATGCCATGCAAGGTATTCACGACTTTATTCCAACGGAATTAAAGATATCGTATATCAATCATTTGCTCCGGGTTGGATTTGATACACTTGATTTTGGCTCCTTTGTTTCTCCAAAAGCTATACCACAACTTGCAGATACAGAGGAAGTTTTGGCAAAACTTGATTTAAGTAATACGAAAACAAAGCTTCTTGCTATTGTAGCAAATTTGAAAGGGGTGGAGCAAGCACTTAGGCATGAGGAGATTAAGTACTTAGGATTTCCATTTTCGATTTCTGAAACCTTTCAACGGCGAAACACCAACACCGGTATGATGGAATCCATGGAAAATGTAAAAATTATTCAAGAATTATGTGTTTCTAAAGACAAAGAGTTGGTTATATATATTTCCATGGGGTTTGGAAATCCATATGGTGATGTTTGGAATGTGGAAACGGTTGAAAGATGGGTTAAAGAAATGAACCAAATAGGTGTACGAACCATTTCTCTCTCCGATACCATAGGAATTGCGGATATTAATTCGATTTCCTATTTATTTAAAAATCTTATTCCGGCTTTTCCGAACATTGAATTCGGAGCCCATCTGCATACCACTCCAAATACATGGGAAGAAAAGGTACATGCAGCATATAGCAATGGTTGTTTGCGATTTGATGGTGCCATCAAAGGATATGGAGGATGCCCGATGGCTTCCGATACCTTAACCGGGAATATGCCTACCGAGAATTTATTACAATACTTTAGTCAATTAAATACGGAAACAGGAATTAACATGGATGCATTTAATTTATCCATGTTACATTCTGCCAATGTATTTAACGGCCGATTGTAAATAAAGGTTAGCGCGTTAACAAAAGCTTGATCGTTTTCGAACTTTGACCAAATGGATCTGTGATGCGCAGGAAGTAAATTCCTTGATCAAGATGACCGGTTGGTAATTGAAATTCGTTGGTACGGGAAGGTAATTCCTGGTTCACCACCATTTTGCCGGATATATCATATACATGAATAAAACTGCCATTGTTGGTAGTTTGATCCAAGCGGATATTTACAAAATCAGAAGCCGGGTTAGGGAATGCGGTAAGACCAAGTTGTTCTTCTACTTCATTTAATCCAACTTTAGAATCATCTATATTAATAACGAAGTTGGTAGCTTTTCCGAAATAAACAGAACCGATTTTACGGATTGAATCATATTTCATTGACCAAACACCAGGGCCTAATACTTGGTAAGGATAACCACCGGTATGAAAATGCACCATTCCGGAATCTCCGGCAAAACCTTTATACGATTTATTTCCGTTAGATAAATATTGGATATTAAATGGTTTATCGGTTGTGAGTAAGGTATCGTTGTCTTTTGTTAAATGAGTTGCTTGATATACAAACAGATCATTAACTGCGCCACCCGGTACTTCAGAAGACCAGAAGAAAGGTGCATCTGTCGCATAAGTATAGGTTAATCCGGTTGTAGCTTTGTTAATGGTAATTGCGTTACCAAAGGATTTAGAAATGGCAATGTCTAAATTAGAACCTTCCGTTATTTTATATCCCAAGGCGCCATTCATGTTGAAAGTAGTAACCGGAAATGTATCTGTTGCCATGTTTTTAAATGGTTGCAACACGGTCATATAACTCATGTTCGTATTAGGCTGGCTATTGGCACTGGTATAAATATGGTGTTGAATAAAAAAATAGGTATGCTCATGACGCCCTTGTTTAGTGGAAATGGAAAAAGGTAAATCACTATTGGTATAGGTGTATAGTCCCGACTGTTTGCGTTTCCAAGCCGCACGTTTGTTGTTGGTGAAATCAAAAAACTTGCCATTATAAACACTGTCTAAACCGTTGGTTCCATAACCATGTATCAACATCGAATATTCGCGTGGACTAGCACTATTCATATGGTCAATCATCAGAAAATATTTATTTCTGACATGCATAATTTTACGGTTGATATTTGCCTGTTGGTAGGCTGTTCTTACTTCTGCATAATTCTGTACACTAGAACTAAAATATTTTTCGATATAAGCATTTGCTCCATTTGATTTGCCAGGGTATCCAATATCCGTAGCTTTTCCGTCAACCAATATGGTGTTATGTTGATCTGCTGTTGCAACACTGTCACGTAATACATAGTGTAAATATCCGGGATCCATTGCCATCATTTGGCCATTAACCATCATCATAAAGCTGGCTTCATCTGCTTGGTTGTGGGATTCGGATGCAAACAAGGAGCCGCCATTTCTGCCTAATAGTGCAAGATAAGTTGCAGCTGAATCATTGCCGGTTCTAAATACCGCAATACCTGCATCCGGCAAGGTTACAAATGAACTGTCGACCCTTGGTTGAGGTGTTAGATTAGCGGAAATATAATCTGCACGCATATCATAGATACCGGTTATTTGTTTGTTAAAAGTATTATCCTGTAAAGAGTCAAGATTAGAGAAATTCATTTGCCACAAATATTTTTGTTGGCGTAAGATGGCTAACTCAGGAAACATTTTAGTTACGTAAGAATCTTCAATTGGAGGAATTCTTCCATCCGGAAACCTGATAGAAGCAATCCAATCATACAACTTTACATAATTGGTATCATACCATGGATTACGAATTTTGCGGTCGATTAAATTAAAGTTATAATATACCGTTGTATCCGGTAAAAAATTTCCCATTGCTTTAAAGAAGGGAAGTAAGTTTACAAAGGCATAACGGAAATAATAGGTTCCTTCTGCATAGCCACTGTTTTTCTTTACATCGGATGTTCGCCGAATATCCCACCATAGCACATTGTGTATATTCCACATCGCACAGTTTATCCAATTGATTGGCCTGAATTTATCTACAGTGTCAGTTAAGTCATTGAATACTACTGCTGCTAAGCCAATAGCTCCTGCCGACATTAATGCATGGTTGTTTTTTGCCCCTTGAAAGAAATTTGTACCGGCAATACCTATCGTGGTATTATAGTATAAATTACCTATCCAGTTCTTCAGTGCATTTTTTGAAACAACCAATTCAGAATCATGAACGCCGGCTCCTTTTAAAAAATCGTATGCTTCAATTTCCATGATCATGTACTTGGAAAGATATTGCCATAAGTCGAAATTTAACGGACTATCCAAGCTTAAACTGTATACGTAAGTATTGGTTTGTTCTAACAAAGAAATTGCTTTGTTTTTAAATGCTGTTTTTTCGGCAGGTAATAAATTGGCAGTGGTGTTGCCGTTTGGTTTTATGCCGAGTAAATATACATAGGCAGCATTTTTAGCAATGGTGGCGCGGTCCGATCGTTCGCTAATAGTACTATTCCCGGATGGAACTGATACAATTGCTGCACTATATAAATTTTTATAAACATCTAGGTTTTGTCCTGCAGCCAAGGATGCTTTTACATCCGGAATTTCCCAGCTATGAATAATGGTACGCGGAAAAGTTGTATCCGCATTTGCGGGTTTCCACGGAAATCCTGTTTGTGCTACTGTTGTATATTGAACAAAAAGTGCAAGAATCAAGGATAGTATTGATATTTTTTTCATCGTCATGCTATAGTTAGTTGCCGAATTTACTGAAAATTATCTAAAATGCACAAAGTTGAAAATGTTTTCATGAATAAATGGTTGATAAATAGCGTGCAATTTATGGTTCTACTTTTGGTGGGCGTTTTGCTGATTTGGTTTTCGCTCAGCAAAATTAATCTTGATTTATTGCAGCAGGAATTACTAACAGGTGATTATTTTATTTGTATACCTGTTTTTGCGATATCGATGACGGGTTACGGATTGCGGATTTTACGATGGAACCTGATGTTAAAGGAAATGGGGGAAGTTTGTAGAAAAAGAAGTTTGTACGCAGCGCTATGTATGGGTTATTTGGTAAGTTTTATCGTACCGCGTTTAGGAGAAGTTTCTCGGGCATTGATTCTCAAGAAAACCGATAATATAAAAGTTGATTTTACCCTGATTTCAATTGTTATTGAACGCATTCTGGATACCATAGTTTTGTTTGGTTTGTTATTGGTTGCTGTAATTATGAATGGTAATTTGTTGTTGGCAGTATTTGATTTCAATCGAAATAGCTGGAGGCCATTGGCTAATACATCATCTTTTTATATTGTATTGCTATTGGTTATCAGCGCCATCGTAATCCTACTTTATGTAGGAATTCGTAAAAAGGTTTTCCATCAACTCATGCAACGATACCGAAATGCCATACAAGGATTAAGAAAAGCAGTATTGCGTATAGATTTTTGGATCTATACCATTGGAATTTGGATTTGCTATTATTTGATGACATTTCTATGGTTTTATTTATTTGATAGCAGCATGCATTTAACTTGGAAGGATGCATTTCTGGTGATGGTTGTTGGTAGTTTCGGTAGATCGATACCGGTACAAGGCGGAGGAATGGGAGCTTATCATTTTATTGTAAGTCGGACACTGGTTTTAATGGGGTTATCCTTGGTTACAGGAAATGCATTGGCAATAGTTATTCATGGTGCGCAGGCTGTTTTAACGTTTGTTACAGGAACTTTAGGGTATTTATGGATGATTTATGATTTGAATAAACGGAAAGTAAAAACGGTTAACTAGTTAGATATATTAAATACTTACAGATATTTGAAAAAAAATAAGCAATGAAAACACGTTCATCCCGAAAGCCTAAATTAATCGAAAGACTTACCGAACGTCACGACTTTGATGAAATTATTGGTTTATCCAAAATCTGTTTTCCGGATTCAGAACCATGGACATATGAAATGCTCGATAGCCAATATCGGTATTTTAGAAATGGGATGCAAGTGATAGAATACGAAGGAAAAATTGTTGGATCTGCAACCAGTTTGATAATTAGTTGGGATGAATACGACGATGACCATACCTGGAAAGAGATTTGCGATAATGGCTATATAACTAACCACGATGAAGAAGGAGATACCCTTTATGGAATTGAAGTGATGGTTCACCCGGATTATCAGGGATTGAAAATTGGGCGTCGTTTATATGATATGCGCCGCCAATTGTGTGTGGAAAGAAATTTAAAAGCGATTTTAATTGGCGGGCGATTGCCAAATTACCACAGGCATTCAGATAAATTAGGTGTTAGGGCTTATGTTAAACGAGTTATTGATAAGAAAATAAAAGATCCGGTTTTAACTTTTCAGTTATCACAGGGATTTACCATTCAGCGAATAATTAAAGATTATCTCCCGGATGATATGGAGAGTTTAGGTAATGCTACTTTATTGGAGTGGATTAACCTTGATTATATTCCTGAAACCAGGGAAAGAAGTGTGTTGATGAAAAAGGTGAGAATCTGTTCCATTCAATATGAGTTACGAAAGATAAAATCATTTAAAGAATTTGCCCAACAGTGCGAATATTTTACCGATGTGGCATCCAACTACAAATCAGATTTTGTATTGTTTCCTGAATTATTTACAACCCAACTGCTTTCCTTACATGAGTATAAGAAGATGAGTCCGGAGGATAGTATCCGAAAAATTGATGAGTATACAGAAGATTATATTGCATTGTTCTCTAGGTTATCTATGGAATACAATATCAACATTATTGCAGGAACACATTTGCAAGTAGAAAACGAGAATTTGTATAATATTTCTTACTTGTTTAAACGGGATGGCACTTTTGAAAAACAATATAAGATACATATCACTTCCAACGAAGCAAAGTGGTGGGGAGTGAAAGCCGGTAATGAAATTAAAGTTTTTAATACCGATTGTGGCAAAGTAGCTATTAATATCTGTTATGATGTAGAGTTTCCGGAGATGAGCAGGGTGGCTTGCCAAAAGGGTGCAAAAATATTGTTTGTGCCATTCTCCACAGATGAAAAACACGGGCATCTACGTGTTAAAATATGCGCACAAAGCCGTGCTGTCGAAAATCAAATTTTTGTTGCAACAGCCGGTACTATTGGTAATATTCCTTCGGTAGATAATATGGATATAAACTATGCACAATCCGGTATTTATACACCAAGTGATTTTGCTTTTCCGCCCGATGCCATAGCAGGGGAGTGTAGTACCAATATTGAAACGGTGGTTATTGCTGATCTCGATCTTGCTGCATTAGAAAGAGCACGTAATACAGGAACCGTTTTAAATTGGAAGGACCGCAGACTGGATATGTATGAAGTGGTAGAGAAATAGTTTACGACTTCAAATAGTCTACTGCTTCTTTTCCTTGCATCATTAAAATATCCAGTATACTCAAGTTGGGATAAAAACTAAATTTTTCTGAAAACACTTGAGGATATGCCTTCCATGCAAAATCAATTGGTTTTTTCGGATGAATCATTTCCCTAAGGTCGTTCGCAGGCGATTCCAAGTATGCGGTGCTGAAATTTAATTTGTTTTCGATTTGTAATAGCATTAAACAAATAAAGAGGATATCGGTGTTAAAGTCTTTCAGATAAGTATACTGTGTATGGTATAATTTTTCGAAATGATGTCGGAAATACAGAAAATATGGCGACGAATTATATGCCGAAACAATCGCATCCCAATGTTGTTTTTGCCATCTGAATGAATTATCAATTCGTATATCGGCAACAGGCATATGTTGTTTTTTATGTACCGGTATAGTTAGGTTTAATGGTCCGTTTGCGGTTAAAATAGTGCAACGGTTGCGGTAGGTTTGTTTGAGAAAGTGTTCATGCGTATCGATTATGCAATCTTCGGTAAGCAATTGTCTGAACCAGTATAAATTTGGCAAATAATGTAAGCTTAGTATACTCAATGGGTGCGAATGGATTATTCAATTAACCAGTTTATATAATGAATACCCTGGTTGTAATTTTTACAAAGGAGGGCTTTTATATTTTCGTAATGGTCGTTGTTATTTGTAAAATCCAAAGCTGCACAATCTATTATCACAATTCGGAGTTGGCTATTTGCTTTGAAATAGGCAAGATAGCTGTCGGTGATTGATTGAAGATATTCGTCTGTAATGTTTTTTTCGTAAAGTCGGCCACGATTGGCAATATTCCATTGTAGTTTTTCGACAGGATGGTGGAGGTAAACGAGCAATTCAGGAGGACGAAGTTGTAAGTTTATAATTTCAAATAATTTTAAGTATAATTCATATTCATCATCATCGAGATTGAGTTTCGAAAACAACAAACATTTAGGAAACATATAATCACTTACGATAGTTTGTTGAAAAAGATCGGTTTCAATCAACCGTTTTTTTAATTGGTTAAACCTCGATGCAAGAAAACTCATTTCTAATGGGAAAGCATATCGAGGACCGTTATCATAAAATTTTGGCAGAAATGAATTGTCTTCAAATTCTTCAAAAATTCCGGTTGCATTAAAGTCGGCTACCAGTTTATTCACCAGTGAAGTTTTTCCCGCACCGATATTTCCTTCGATTGTAATATAGCGATATGGTGGTTGGGTTGACATGATAATGCGGCAATGTACTAATTTGGTACAACCATTCCTTTATCCGGACATTCATCCAGCAAAAAAGTTATGGATTTCCCCAATACGGGATGGATTAAATCAGGAGCAATTTGTTTCAAAGGAACAAGGGTGAATCGCCTTAAATGGAGCAAAGGATGTGGTATTTGTAATTCACCGGTAAGAATACGGTCTTCAAAAAACAAAATATCAATATCAATAATTCTAGGCTCCCATTTTTTTTCTCGAACCCTTCCCATATTTGTTTCGATGGCAAGAATTACTTCCAGCAATTTTTGGGGTTCGAGTTTTGTTTCGATTTGCATTACCTGGTTATAAAACAAATCTTGATCGGTATTACCCCATGGTGCTGTTTTATAGATGGAAGAAATCTGCAAAATAGATCCAACTGATTGGCTTATTTTATTGGCAGCTATACTTAGTTGTAAAAGAGGGTTTTCGCGGTTGCTACCCGTTAATAAGTACGCATGATTCATAGGATCCGTAACCGTCATTTATTTGATAACAAACTGAATTGTGGAACGGGTTCGTTGTTCCATCAGAATTTCTTTGCCTTTAATTACTGATTGAATAGATGCTTCATCATAGTTCATGATGGTAACCAATTCTGCATTCTGATTGGTACGAATATGGTAATGAATCGATAATTCATCTTTTAAACGATTTATTTCTTCGCCCTTGTTATCTACACAAACTGTAAAGCTGATTGCCGAATTTTGCATAAGGTTAATTCTTACCCCATGGCTGGCAAAGATGGAGAATATCCGGCTCAGATTATCTTCTACGATAAATGAAAAGTCTCTGCTGGCAATGGAAAACAAAAACTGTTCGGATTTAGAAATAAAGGCAGGTATTCTGTTTTCTTCTACTACGTTTGAAACCAAAGTGCCGGCAGTATCCGGGTTTAAAAAGGATTTTACATGTAATGGGATATTCTTACTTTGCAACGGTTGGATGGTTTTAGGATGTATAACCGTAGCGCCGTAATAAGCCATTTCGATAGCATGGGAATAACTTAACTCATCCAGTTTTATTGCTGCCTCAAATTTTTTCGGATCTCCATTCATCACACCTGCTACATCTTTCCAAATGGTTACGCTTTCGGCTTTTAGTCCAAATGCGAATATAGCCGCCGAATAATCCGAACCTTCTCTACCAAGTGTTGTGGTAGTATAATCTTTAGCCTGGCCGATAAATCCTTGTGTAACCACCATTTGTTTTTGAACAATCGGATGCAGTTTCTTATCCATTATGGTTGCAGTTAAATCCCAATTAACTTTTCCTTCGCGATAGGTATTATCGGTGCTGATAAAATTGCGGGCATCCATCCATCTGTTCTTAATACCATATTCATTTAAAAAAGCACTAACAATCCTAGTAGAGAATAATTCGCCATAGCCAACAATTTGATCATAATTAAAACTAAAATCGAATTCCGGCTCCGTTTCTAACAAACATTCCAGTTCGATAAATAGGTTTTCAATATCGTCGTAAGAATGGCTAATGCTATTTTTTAACAAATCCTGAATAATCTCTTGATGAAATTGCTTTATCTCCAAGTAAATCTGATTTTTTACGGATTCTTCTTTTTGAAAGTATGCCGATGCCAGCCTTTCCATTGCGTTGGTAGTTTTGCCCATTGCCGAAACCACTATGAGTAAAGGTTCTCCCTTAAACCGGTCGAGAACTGTTGCCACATTTCTAACGGCCTCCGCATTTTTTACAGATGCACCACCAAACTTAAATACTTTCACTCTCTGCATAATAGATTTTCAAATTGCAATTTTAACAATATCCCCTGAGTTTACCGAATGCGAATATCATGCATTACAAATTATTTACTTGCTTATATTTGCGCACTTTATAAAAATCGAGATAAGTTATGTCACAGTTTAATTTTACCACCCTAGGTCAGTTTATTGTAGAACGCCAAAGCGAATTCCCATTTGCCAAAGGAGAGCTTTCGCGTTTGTTAAGAGATATAGGTATAGCCGCCAAGGTTATCAGTAGAGAGGTTAACAAGGCAGGTATAGCCGAAATTATTGGCGATACCGGTGAAGTAAATGTACAAGGTGAAGATGTGAAGAAGCTGGATATTATTGGTAATGAGATGTTTCATACGGTATTAACCAGGGGAGGTGAAGTTTGTGCCTTTGCAAGTGAAGAAGAAGAACATATGGTTCCATTGACAGGTAAATATTCGATGAATGGGAATTATGTGGTTTGTTTCGACCCTTTGGATGGTTCTTCCAATATCGATGTAAATGTTTCGATCGGTACAATATTTTCTATTTATCGCCGACTATCACCGCAAGGAACACCACCAACCCTCGAGGATGTTTTGCAACCGGGCAATAAGTTAATTGCAGCAGGATATGTTATCTATGGTTCCTCTACCATGCTTGTATACTCTACCGGCAAAGGGGTTAACGGATTTACACTCGATAATTCAATTGGTGAATTTTGCCTTTCGCACCCCAATATCAAGACTCCGAAAGATGGTGCAATTTATTCGCTCAACGAAGGCAATATGCTCGATTTCCCGGAAAGTGTAACCAACTATATCAATTGGTGCAAGCAAAAAGATAAAGACACCAAACGACCTTATAGTGCACGTTATATTGGTTCGATGGTTGCTGATTTACACCGTAATTTGTGTAAAGGCGGTATTTTCATTTATCCACCAACATCCAAAGCGCCAAAAGGCAAATTGCGTTTGTTGTTTGAGTGCAATCCAATGGCTTACATCGTTGAACAGGCAGGAGGAATGGCTACAACAGGAACAGAAAGAATTTTGGATATCCAACCTACCGAATTACACCAAAGGGTTCCAATTTATATTGGCTCTGAAAATATGGTAAAAAAGGCACTCGAATTTACCAAGTAATTTGTTGCCTGTGTATCGGCTTTGGATAATGGTGGTATTTGCATGTTTGTGTACCTTTAATCTGGTTGCACAAAATTCGCATAAAAAAGATACCATTCTTTTGGGAGTAACCAACCGGCAAGCAATTGCATCTAACTGTCCATGGTTTAAAACGAATTATCAAAAATATTATTTGAATGACACTGCTGTTCAGTCGTTGAAAGCTTTTGCTGAATTTCTATCGTTTACTTTGGTTATTGGAACATGGTGCAGTGATAGCAAAGAACATATTCCTGCCTTTTATAAATTAATGGATTCATTGCTAATTGGGGAAGATAAAATTGTGGTGTATGCGGTTAATCGAAAAAAGGAAAGGGTAATCACAAAAGAAATAAAGGCAATTAAATTTAAATACCTGCCTACCATAGTTGTTTATTATAAGAAGAAAGAAATTGGCCGCATTGTTGAAGATACCAAAATAAGTATGGAGAATGATATTCTAGAGATGTTTAAAAAATGATTTAGTCTGCAGATGGTTTCTTCTCGGCAAGATAATTTCCCAGCAAACAAAATGGTATTATTCCGACAATAGCGGTAATCCACATCCAAGTTGGATGAGGAATCATCACCAAGTTTAAAATGGTAAATAACAATACCAGGCCTCCTGTTAAAACAGAGTTGAGTCGCCCTTTTATTTTGTCGAATCGGGTTGCTACATAGCCGCCAACCATCGATCCGATTAGCCATGCTCCAACTACAAAATAAAGTGCTCCGGAGGGTAAAGTTGCTACAAAGCTTTTCATTACTTCCTTGTTGTTGAAATCAATATCTGATGCAACAGGATACATCATATGTCCGATAGCTTCTACTACGGATATGGTTACAAAAGCGGATAACAAACCGAATCCGATTGAGCGTAGTTGAATTTTATAATCCATAATTATTTAATGGTTGTTGCCTTTTTGAACTGCATATATATGAAGAATCGCCGGAAATAATGCATCCATGGTTTCGCTGGCTCCTCTGGTTGATCCTGGCAAGGTAATCACAAGCATATTATTTATCATTCCGGCTACTCCTCTGGATAACATCGCATATGGCATTCGGTCTTGACCATAGTTTCTTGCTGCTTCCATGATGCCGGGAATGTTTCTGGTTATTAATGGTTGAATTGCTTCCGGTGTATTATCGCGGTGCGAAAGTCCGGTGCCACCGGTTATCAGTAATAAATTGTATCCCGTTTTATCATAGGTAATAGTTTTTTCTTGGATAGTATTTATATCATCCGGAATTATACTGTAATCAGAGGAATCAATATTCCATTTAAGTAGTTTTTCAAGTATTACCTTACCTGCTTTGTCTTCCTTTTTACCTGCTGATACGCTATCCGAACAAACCAGTACCGCCGTTTTTATTGCTTTGATTTGTGTATCCATAAAATCGGATTTGCCTCCTTTTTTTTCCAGTAATTTAACCGAAACTATTTCCAAATTTTTATCGATTGGTTTAAGCATATCGAGTATGGTAAGACTTGCAATCGTAGCACCGGTTAATGCTTCCATTTCAACTCCGGTACGGTAAATGGTTTGTACTTTGCAACAAATATGGATTTGCAATTCTTTTATTTCATAGGTAATAGAAGCAGATTCGATTGGCAATGGATGACAATCAGGAATTAAGTTGCTGGTTTGTTTAATGCCAAGTAAACCGGCAGCTCTCGAAAATTCGAAAATATCTCCCTTTGCAATTTCTTTGTTTTTAATGGCATCAATTGTCAGCTGACTTCCTACCGTTAATATGGCTTGTGCGGTTGCTGTACGATGGCTGTTTATTTTATGGGTTATGTCAATCATGTTTAAGCAGTAAAATTAACTTTCCATTCGGAACTTTTGTCTTCCATTATTTCTTTTCCCCAAACCGGAAGTTCTTTTTTGATTCTTTCGACCAGTTCTTCGCAGGCGTCAATTGCTGCTTTTCGATGAGGAGCCGAGGTAAATACAAACAAGCTTATATCGCCTGCGGCAACATTGCCAATACTATGGTATACATGCATACAGTTTAAAGGAAATTTAGCAAAAACGGATTCTCTTATTTCATGCATTTGTGCCAAAGCCATTTTCTCATAGGTGGTATATTCAATGGATACAACTTCCTTTCCGTTTATTTTGTCGTTTCTAACCTGGCCAAGAAAAATGCTATGAGCTCCTATTTCTTTTTTAGTACGATGCGCATGGATGGATTCAGCAATTAGAGCAGCATCAATTGCACCTTGTTTAAAAATATTTTTATACTTTTTATCCGTCATATTTGTTTTGATTTCGCATAAGCCACTTGTTTATTCCTCCAGTCAACGAATAATGAATATGGCCGAATTTTATTTCTTTTAATAATGAAACAACTTTTTTAGACCGAACACCACTGCTACAAACGAAAATAATTTTATCGTAACTACTTACCAATTCATGGTTTTGGGTTATTTCTGAAAGAGGAATTTGGTATTGTCTCGGAAAAATACTGACCGGCATTTCACCTTTCTCTCTTACATCAATAATGGTATAAGTAGGATCATTCAATAGGGCTGAAAACCTTTCGTGGTCAATTTCTCCTGAAGTTGAATCGCATGTTTGTAAAGTTGAATCAGCTTTGAAATCTTCAATCGTTAGTGGTAATTTTTCCGGAATATATGGTTGGTCGGTTATCGCCAAAGTAGTTCCTGTTACTTGCAACAGATTAAAGGTATATACTTTATTCGCAAGAGGATTGCCGATGCCTGTAATTATTTTAACAGCCTCACTTGCCTGTAAATTTCCAATTATGCCTGTTAATATGCCCGACACACCGGTTTGGTTGCAAGTTGGAACTTCATTCGCTCCCGGAGGATCTGGAAACAAATGCCGGTAATTAACTTCGATTCCATTCGAGTCCTTAACATTAAATACAGCAACTTGTCCTTCAAACTTGTAAACCGAACCGTATACCAATGGTTTTTTTAATAGATAACAAATATCATTGATGGTATAACGAGAAAAGAAATTATCGGTACCATCAATTACCATATCAAAAGGGGAAATAATTTCAACTGCATTTTTTCTGTTCAATTCCACATCAAATAGTTGTAAATGAAGGTTTGGATTGATGGCATGTAGTTTTTTACCTGCGACTTTTACTTTTTGTTGTCCAATATCCGCTTCCGTATATAAAATTTGTCGGTGGAGATTGGTAATTTCAACGCAATCAAAATCAACAATACCGATATTGCCAACACCCGAATTTGCCAGCATTTGAAGGGCAGGACAGCCTAAACCTCCTGCACCGATTACCAACACTTTGGCTTTCCATAATTTTTGTTGGCCTGCTATTCCTATTTCAGATAACATGGTTTGTCGTTGGTATTTATTTAAATATTCCGGAGTCATTGATGTTCGATTTAACCACCTGAAAAGGGAGGGAGAAATGCAATGGTGTCCCCATCATTTAAGGTATGTGTTTTGGAAACGAACTTTTCATTTACTGCAACCCGAAAAGTTGAATTTTTTAACCCGGGGTATTGGGATAAAAGTAATTCCATAATTATGGTTAAATCGGAATCAAATTCCAATTCAATTGAATTTGTCTTTACAATTTCAGTTAAACTGCCGAAAAAAATGATGTTTAAACTCATGCAAATAGAATTAATTTTAAGGAAGCCATCCCAAGTACAACTGCCAAAATTCTCGACAAAGTTAAAACATTAAATTTATTTGCACCGAAATATGCCCCTAAGATTCCTCCGGTTAATGCAAGAAGTATATAACTGATGATTTGATTGTCCAATTTAAACCCATGAAATGCGAGACCACTTAAACCGGCAATCGAATTCAGAAAAATAAAACCGGCACTAATTACAGCGGTTTGTTTCATATTGGTCCATTGTAATATTAATAGTATTGGCGACAAAAGAACACCGCCTCCAATTCCTGTTAAGCCTGAGAAGTAACCGATTGTGCATCCCATGAGAATAGCTGTTAATGTACTAACAGGTTTTTGCTTGAACTCCGATGCAATTGGATTAAACACCCCCGAAAATTTTAAAATCGGTACAAGGAGAAGTAGTCCAAGTATAATTTTGTAAGTTCCATCTGATATTGGTGTTAATCCACCTAAAAATGCAAATGGAACTGAACCGGCAACCAGGATTAGAAATAAATTGTGTTTAAGATAACCTAAGCGATGGAATTGATAAAATGCCAATCCGGAAACTAGTATGTTTAGAATTAATGCGCTTGTTCGCATGGATAACATAGCACTTCCGGCCAAAGTTAGAATAGCGAGATAACCGGTAGCACCACCATGACCGATAGATGCATAAATAAAAGCAACCAACAGGATAGCAGGATAAACCCATAATTCTACATTAACATGCATAGGAATCTGAATGTATCTTGTTTTGTAAAGTGTGCACTGTTACCAATTCTCCTATATTAATTTGGGTGCAATCTTCTGGTAATTCGATGATGCAATTGGCATGCGAAAAGGAGTTGAGGCGATACGACTCTTGTGCAGGCAATGCCAAAACCGAATGATTTGAAATTTTTCCATGTAGAAAATGGGTTAATCCCGGTTTTTTAGCATACGATTCAACCATAGGTAATTGTATGAAGGATTCTTTTTTTACTTTTATTCCGGAAAAGGATAAAATAGATTCTGCAACATACATATAAAAACAGGTTAACACCGAAGCCGGATTTCCGGGAAGCGCAAAAATCAAGGTGTTGTCTTTATGACCGAAACAAATTGGCTTGCCCGGTTTTTGCTTCACCTTATGAAAAGCAATGTCAACCTGATTATTTTTTAGTGCAGGTAAAACAAAATCATAATCCCCAACAGAAATGCCTCCGGTAATTATCAGGATATCGGACAAGGGTAAAACTGTTTCAATTTGATTGGTTATACCTGATTCTGTATCGCTGCAGAAAATGATTTTAGGTTTAATATTCATTTCGAACAATACTGCTTCCAAAGCATATGAGTTGCTTTCATATATTTTGCCCGGTGTAAGTAGTTCGCCCGGTTTTATCAGTTCATTTCCTGTAATTAAAATGGTAATTCTTGGTTTAGGGTTTACTTGCAAACGAGTAATTCCCATAGAGGATAAAAATCCTGCTGCAGCAGGTGTTATTTTCTCGCCAACTTTCAAAGCTAGGTTGCCTTTGCCAATGTGGGATCCTTTTAAACGCACGTTCGTCCATGGTTTTAGTTGCTGATCCGCTATAAGAATTGAATTGCCGTCGATACTAACTTTCTCCTGCATAACAACACAGTCTGTACCTTCCGGCATTTCAGCGCCGGTTAAAATTCGGACACAGGAATCGGATTGTACCAAATCCGGATAGGTATTACCGGCAGCATTTTCGCCAATAATTGAAACTTTATTTCCCGCATTATATTTAGCATAATTCAAAGCATAACCATCCATTGCGCTTTGATTGAAAGGAGGTAAATCAACCGGACTGTAAATATCTTCGGCTAGAACCAAACCATAAGATTCGTCAAGTTTTTGTGAAGAAACTACAGGTTTTTGATGGTGAGAACGTATAATATTTTTAGCCTCTTCAACCGAAATCATATTTAACCTCCTATTGAAATCATGCTTCTATTAGTAATGGTAGCAGCATCCATGTTTTCATAAGAAACTGGTATTTGCCCTCCTCTCGAAAATTCTTTTTCGAATATGGTAGCGGCAATAATGGAGTCGATATTGCCACCGGTGCGAAGGGTAGATAATAAATCTGATTCTCCTTTTGAAAAAAGACAATTTTTTAATTTCCCATCTGCCGTTAAACGCAACCTGTTACAAGAACTGCAGAAAGGTTCGCTCATGGTACTGATTACTGCAAATGTTCCTATGTGGTTAACAACAGTAAATTTCTTGGCTGTATCATTTGGATTGCTTTGCATAGGGATATAGTCATTTGCTCCGGCAATTATTTGCATGATTTTTTCGAATGAAACTACTTTTGCTCCCATCCAATTGTTACCGGTAAAAGGCATGAACTCTATAAAACGTACATGAAGTGGCAGCTGTTTTGTTAAAGCTACAAAATCATTTATTTCATGGTCATTGATGCCTTCCATTGCAACCATATTAACTTTAACATGAAAACCCTCTTGCAAAAACAAATGGATATTTTCCCAAACCCGGTTAAATTCATCGCGACGGGTAATTTGCTTGAAGGTTAACGGATTTAAAGTGTCTAAACTGATATTAATGGATTTTATTCCCGCTTTTTTAAAGGTGTTCAGAAAATTATGAAGCAACATGCCATTGGTAGTAATCGTAAGTTCAACAGGTAAGGCAGAAAGTCTTTCAATAATTTCGGTTGCTTCTTTTCTTACCAATGGCTCACCTCCCGTTAACCTGATTTTATTTACTCCGTGTGCCACAAATGCTGATGCGATGGTTTCGATTTCCTTTGGCGACATCAAATGCGGATTCGGCAACAAATTGATTTTTTCGTCAGGCATACAATAGAAGCAACGAAAATTACAATTGTCGGTTAACGATATGCGTAAATAGTTGTGAAATCTTCCGAAAGTATCGGTTAACATAGCATGATAATATGGTATCAAATATAGGAATAATGCCCTAATCGACCGAATTATTTCTGCCTTTTATGGGGTCCATTTTTTAGCTTCATTCCAATATACCTCCATTTCTTCCAATGTCATTTTAGAAATTACCGTATTATTCTTGTTGGCTTTCTTCTCAATGTATTGAAATCGCTCAATAAATTTACGGTTAGTTTTTTCAAGGGCATCATCCGGATTGATATTGGTTTTACGAGCCAGGTTGATAAGTGAAAATAAAAGGTCACCGAATTCTTTTTCTCTTTTTTCTTCGTTATTCGAAATGCTGAATTCATGTTTCAGTTCTTCCAGTTCTTCGAATACTTTATCCCATACCTGATCGGCATTTGGCCAATCAAAGCCAACCTGAGCAGCTTTCTCTTGTACGCGATAGGATTTTATTATACTCGGAGTGCCTTTGGTAACACCACTTAAAACCGATTTATTTCCTTCTTTAAGTTTAAGTTGTTCCCAGTTTTCTTTTACCTGTTCCGCGTTTTCTACTTTAACATCACCGTATATGTGCGGATGGCGATGGATTAATTTATCACATAATGCATTGCAAACATCTGCAATATCAAATTCATTGTTTTCGCTACCGATTTTGGCATAGAATATTATATGCAACAGTACATCGCCCAGTTCTTTTTTTATTTCTGTTTCATCTTTATCCAACAATGCATCGCATAGTTCATAGGTTTCTTCAATGGTGAGGTGACGCAGTGTTTCATACGTTTGTTTCTGGTCCCATGGGCATTTTGCCCTTAAGTCATCCATAATATCCAGGAGCCTCGAAAACGCTTCCAGTTTTTGATCTTTTGAATTCATTTGTTTTGTATGGGATAAAGATAAAGAGAAGGATGGAAATGCAGAAAAGTATTTGCTTATCTTGTTTCATATATAACCAAACCCGATCTGATCTTGGGTTCAATCCAAGTTGATTTGGGTGGCATAATAAGGTTTAAATCCGCAATCTGGATTACTTCGTCAACACTGGTTTTATAAAGCGTAATGGCAAGTTGGTAGCTATTCTGGTCTATCATATCCTTCATCACTCCAATACCTTTTGTGCCATCCAGAAAAGAGATTCTGTCGTCGGTTTTACTGTCCATTATGCCTAGAATTTCTTTAAGAAGAAAATTTTCGACGATACTAACGTCCAATAAATCCAGAGGGTTAGTTAACTTTTCTTGGATTGCAGGTTTTAATCTTAACAAATAGGCTGTATGGTTAAAATATATGCCGAATTCTTTTGGTTTTAGTGGTTGAACAGGAAGGTGTCCACTAGGAATTATTTCGAAATAGGTTTCTACATGCTTTAAAAAATCATCCTCCACCAAATGTGTGTTTTTTACCAAGCGATGGTATTCAAAAATACGCAATTCAGAAAATGGGATAAGGCAGACTGGAAAGTAGTGATGTAAGTCAACCGGATTTGTGTTTGTTTCTGATTCTCGAATCCACTCGCAATAAGCAGCTGAACCGGCACTTCGGTGATGCCCATCAGCAATATATAATTTAGGAATGGCTCCGAATTCGTTCTTTATTACAGCAACATCATCTGCATCGTTTACAACCCATAAGTTGTGCTTTAATTGGTCGTTGCTGATGAAGTTATATTCCGGAATATGATTTTCGATATAATGGGTAATTACATCTGCGATTTTAGAGGAATCGGGATAAGTTAGGAGAACAGGATTTCCTAACTGACTAAACCATCGGATATGATCGGCTAGTTCATTTTGTTTTTCGGTTAGGGTGTTTTCGTGTTTTAAAATAATGTTGTTTAAATAATCATCTATCGCTGCTGAAGCGATAATTCCTGTATAAAATTCACTTCCTTTGATTACCCGGTATATGTAATAGGAATCTATGTGGTCTTTTACCAACCAACCTTTTTCTTTAAATTCTTGCAGGTATTTTAACCCCAGTGGAAAATGTTTTTCAGGATTCTTTTTTTCTCCTTTGAAATGCAGATATGGCTTTACAATATGTAAATAACTATAAGGATTTTGTTCTATTTCTTCGTTCGATTTGTTTCTGCTTGCCGAATCATAGGAAGGCGCAGAAATTAATCCTGCTTTATCCTTTGTTGGTCGAAGTGCCTTGAATGGTTTAATAATTGCCATACCGCTTTAATTGGCTTAAAGAATTTTAATTTCAATTACTTTTTAAAGAACTCGATAACTTTCTCTGCAAGTTCAATACCTATGCGATTTTGGGCTTCGATAGTACTGCCACCAATATGCGGACTTAAGGATACATGTGGATGCTGAAGAATTTCGGTGTAAATTGGAGGCTCTTTGGCAAACACATCGAGTCCTGCAAATAGTATTTGGCCGCTGTTTAGAGCTGCTAGCAAATCTTGTTCATCTATTACACCGCCACGCGAACAGTTAATTAGTCCAACGCCCCTCTTCATTTTTTTCATTTTAGCATCGTCAATGATCGCCTTATCGCCTTCGTTAAAAGGAACATGAAAAGTGATAAAATCGCTATGTGCAATTACGGATTCTTCACTAACTGTATGTATGGATAGTTTAATCCTTGAATTGGTATGACCAAGTGCCGGTAGGTCCAAACTTAAATCTACGGTGCTAACAAATGGATCGAATGCAAGTACCTTCATTCCTAAACCGATAGCAATTTTAGCTACTTCTTGTCCGATACGTCCAAAGCCATAAACGCCCATTGTCTTGCCTTTTAATTCAATGCCATTTGATGCAATTTTTTTCAAATTGCCAAATTCTTCATTGCCTTTGGTTGGCATAACCCGATTGGTAATTTGAATAAATCGGGAGCCGGAAAAAATATGAGCAAACACCAATTCGGCAACCGATATGGAAGATGATGCAGGCGTATTTATTACTTTAATTCCTTTGTTTTTTGCATATTCAACATCTATATTGTCCATTCCAACACCACCTCTTCCAATGAGTTTCAGATTTGGACAGGCATCTATCAATTCCTTTCTAACTTTGGTTGCACTTCTTACCAGTATGGCGTCAAATCCATTCAGCTTATCAATTAAATCAGCCTGGTTAATCTTTTCTGTTACAACTGTAAATCCTGCTTCTTCCAGAATTTTTTTTCCATTGAAATCGATTCCGTCGTTTGCTAATATTTTGGTCATTTTATAATGCTGAATTATGTTTTGAGTTAATTGAATTTCTTGGTTAGGATAAAGGGAAGGGGTGTTAATTTACAATTAGGATTTAAGTTGATTTTCAAATTCCTGCATGGTATCAACCAATACTTGTACACTTTCGATAGGTAAAGCATTGTATAAGGAAGCTCTTAAGCCGCCAACCGACCGATGTCCTTTTAATCCACTTAGGTTTTTAGATTTACATAATTGAAGAAAACTTTCTTCCTGTTCTTTGTTGTTCAAAACGAAGTTAACGTTCATTCTTGAGCGGTCTTCTTTTGCTACAGTACCTACAAACAATGGATTTCGATCTATTTCGGCATAGAGTAAATCGGCCTTGGCTTTATTTCTTTTTTCCATAGCCTCCAATCCCATTTCTTTAATCCAACGAAGGGTATGCATGCATACAAAAATGGCAAAAACGCTTGGTGTATTGTACATTGAACCATTTTCAATATGCACTTTATAATCCATCATGGTAGGAATGATTCGTTTAGCCCTTTTTTCAAGAAACGACTTTTTAATAATAACCAAGGTTGTTCCTGCCGGGCCCATGTTTTTTTGTGCACCCGCATAAATCATATCAAATTTGGTGGCATCAAATGGCCGACTGAAGATATCTGAACTCATATCACAAATCATCGGAATACCCTTGGTTTCCGGGAATGAAAACATTTCCGTTCCATAAATAGTATTGTTGGAAGTGCAATGAAAATATTTTAAATGGTTTGGAATGGAGTAATCCTTAGGAAGGTAACTATAATTTTTATCTGCACTGGATGCCAAAACGTCAACCTTGCCAAATAACCCTGCTTCTTTGATAGCCCTGGAAGCCCAAACTCCTGTATTTAAATAACCGGCTGATTCATTTTCATCCAGAAAAAACATGGGTATCATATCAAATTGCATACTTGCTCCTCCTTGTAAAAATACCACTGCATATTCGTCACCTATTTTCAGGATTTCTTTAACCAACCGGGTTGCTTCCTCAACCACTGCTTCGTATTCTTTGCTGCGATGTGATATTTCAATTAGCGATAAACCGGTTCCTGAAAAATTCTTAAGTGCTTCAATCGATGCATCTATTGCAGATTGTGGAAGAATAGCCGGTCCGGCAGAGAAATTATGTACTTTATTCATTTGCTTGGCGTTAAATGTGCTGCGAAATAAATTTTATTAGCTCACTTTAGCTAATTTTTTAAATATTTTTGTCCACCAACAAAAAGGTTATGGCTATTATGAATAGAATATTTTTCCTTGCATTCTCACTGTTGATTATTGGTCAATATGATGTTTACGGACAGCGTAAAATAAAACAGATGGATCCGCAACGGGAAGAAATGGAACAAGAAGCGACTAATTCGGAGCAGGTAAGATGGCAGGATAAAATGACGTATGGAGGAAATTTCTGGTTTACGTTTTCCAGCACTTATTCGATGTTGTATCTTCAACCTTTGGTTGGATATAAGGTAACCGATAAATTTATGGTTGGAGGCGGCATTACTTATATATATTGGAGTCAGGAGTATTCTTACTATTCGCCCGGTGGTGTGCCGCAACCAAGTAAAACAATAAGTGACAATGTTTTCGGACTTAATTTTTTTACGCGCCGTACCTTATTCGGACCTGTATTTGTTCATGCTGAATATCAACCGATGAATTTCAATTCTTACAATGCTCTGAATGAATTTAAAAGAATCTGGACACACGCCATGTATTTAGGAGGTGGAGTAAATCAGTCGGGTGCATATGCACTTGTTTTATATGATGTATTATGGCGAACAACACCATCAGATCCTAAAAGTTATTCGCGCTCTTTTTATCCCAGTCCTTGGAATATAAGGATTGGTTTTATGTTTTAAGTTAAAAAGAACAGCTGCCGAATAAATACGATAAACAAAGCCGGTTTAAATACAATGGTAAACAACATACCATACACAGCACCATAAAAGTGAGCTTCATGGTTGATATGTTCCCCTTCTTTTTTGCTCATATAGAAGGAATAAATCAGATAAACAACCCCCATCACAATACCAGGGAGCCCTATAATCCCATATAAATAAATTTTGGTATATGGATTGAATAAAATGGTGGTGAATACTACTGCCGATACAGCTCCTGAAGCACCTAACGAGCGGTACAAAGCTTGGTTCTGAAATTTATAATAAGTAGAGACATTGGCCGCAAAGATGCCGGAAAAGTAAAGCGTTAAAAATAAAATCCCACCCCGGGTACCAAAGGCTATATCATAATAATACTCTACTGCTTGACCAAAAGAGTATAGTACAAACATGTTTATGAGTAAATGAAAAAAGTCGCCATGAAGAAATCCACTGGTTATAAAACGCCACCATTCATTTTTATGTCGAATTGCATAGGGATCAAATATTAATTTTGACATAAGTTCGCTGCTGTAAAAGGCTAAAATGCTTATCGCAGAAGTGAATAAAATGAGCAGTATGGTCATGTTTGCAAACATATGCTTAAAATAGGAATATTGTCCGACACCCATGGATTTCTGAATCCGAAATTGTTCACTTTCTTTAAGGATTGCGATGAAATCTGGCATGCAGGAGATTGGGGTTCAGAAGAGGTTTTGCTTCAGTTAAAACAATTCAAACCACTCAAATCGGTGTATGGGAATATTGATGGGAGGGAGGTTCGCCAACATACGGAGGAGGTGAATTATTTTATGGCAGAAAATTTACAGGTATGTATGATTCATATTGGTGGATATCCCGGAAAATATAGTGCAAAAGCCGCGTCATGTTTAAAAGAAAAAAAGATTGACATCATGGTTTGCGGGCATTCACATATCCTAAAAGTAATGCGCGACCCAACCAATCAATTGATGTTTTTTAACCCTGGTGCAGCCGGCAGGTCAGGATTTCACACGAAAAGCACCGCACTTAGGTTGAAATTGGATGGAAAACGAATGTTTGATTTGGAGGTATGGGAACAGCCTAGATCAGAGTTATAAGCAACCATTTTATAACTTCGGTTGTCTGAATTTAAAAAAACTGTTATTTTGCCATTCTATTCCAAAACTGAAATTTGATTAAATCGATAATATGAAGAGAATTATATTTACCCTAGCTTTGGTGTGTGCATTGCAATTAAATGTAGTTATGGCACAGCGCACCTGTGCAACAGATGATTACAACAAAGATTTGATGCAACAATTGGTGGGAAGCAAGGAAGCCAAGCAACAATTTGATGCCCAGTTTAAAGAATATCTGAAAGGGTATAACCTAGATCAGGTAAGGAATTCAGGTAAATTTGGTAAATCAGCACCACCTAAATATATCATTCCGGTGGTTGTTCATGTTTTCCATGATTATGGGGAAGAGAATATTAGCAATACTCAGATTATAAGCGAAATAGATTTTCTTAATTTGTCATTCAAAAGATTAAATGCAGATACAACCAATACCCGCCCAATTTTTAGGGATATTGCCGGTAATGCCAATATTGAATTTCGTCTTGCCAGAAAAGATCCAAATGGTAATCGAACAGATGGTATTGTACGACATTATTCACCGTTAACCGACAGGGGCGATGATAACCTGAAGAAAGAAAGTGTTTGGGATTCGAAACGGTATTTCAATATGTGGATTGTAAAGAAAATTTCAAAAGATGCAGCAAATCCTAATGGGCTTATTCTCGGATATGCACAGTTCCCATTTTTTGGCGGAGGACCTTTTTCCGCTTCAACAGATGGTATTATGATTAACTATAGGTATTTTGGGCAAACAGGTGTAGTTGCTCCACCCGATGGTGTATATAGGGTAACCGCGACACATGAGGCTGGTCATTGGCTAGGTTTGTATCACCCATTTCAAGGTGATAGTTGCGATCTTGAGAATGATGGGATAAACGAAACTCCTCCAAGAAATTATGATCCATCTAATAACAATCCGAATTTTTGCAATTCGGTTAATAAAGATTCAAATACATGTACCAATGATAACCCGGATTTACCAGATCAATATGAAAATTATATGGATTATTTTACGGGTTCATGTTCCAATAATATGTTTACTTCCCAACAAGTAGCACGTATGCATTTCTGTTTGGAAACCTACCGACCTGAATTAATTTCAACCGATAATGCAAAAAGAACAGGAGTCGACGATTCGACATATGCGGCACCAAATCCTACTTTACCTGTTGCTTCTTTTGATATGCACCCCAATTCAAGTATAAACGTATATAGAACATGCATGGGCAAATCGGTTGCATTCGAAGATAATTCTTACAATAGCACCATATCAGCAAGGTCGTGGAATTTTGGAGAAGGTGCTACCCCGCAAACTTCTACCGTTGCCAATCCAACCGGTATTGTTTATTCCACATCCGGTTATAAAACAATTACGTTAACAGTTACCGGTCCAAATGGCAGCACAACCATTACCAAAGAAAATTATTTATATGTTGAAGGATCAACGGATTCGTATTCGGGTTCTGTACATACTGCCGATTGGGATTATGTAAATGATTTCTTACAAAAAGGATGGTATTTTGAGAATGAAACAAAAGGAAATCATTGGGTTCGTACAACAGAGGTTTTGTATGATGGCAACGCAACGATGCGATTGAATTTTACAACCACATCAACTAAGTTTAATTATTCCATTATTTCACCTTCTTATAATCTAACCAACGCACCAAATCCATACATCAGTTTTGTGTATTCTTTTGCCCCATCCTTAACCTCTTTACGTATTAACAATAGCAACCAAACCGGAGATAGCCAGGATGGTTTAATGGTATATGTTTCTACAGATTGTGGTAAGTCATGGTTGCAACGCTTCAAAGTTTCAGGTAATCCATCCAATCCAACCCTAATCAACCCTATGAGTACCTTGCCTTCCTCCGGTGGAACGTCAGGCATACCAAGCACGGTAGCATTTACACCGGGATCGAGGGAGCAATGGAAATCCGTTTCGGTTCAAGGATTATCAAATATTTCTGCTGCAAATAATATTCGATTTAAAATTACCTTTAACGATCAAGGGGGAAATAATTTTTATATAGACAATTTGATGGTTGGAATGAGTGTTGGAGTGAATGAGATTACTGCAAATAATTTGCAGTTCTCTGCCTATCCAAATCCATTTAACCTAACCACAACCTTAGAATATTTTAATCCGATAAAAGCAGATATTGAGGTTAAACTATATGATGTGGTGGGTAAAGAAGTTGCGACCTTATTTAGTGGAACACAAGAAATAGGTAAACAAAAATTAGTAGTGGATAAACAAGCCCTTAACTTACATAATGGTGTTTATTTCGTGAAAATAGGATTCTCCAATGCCATGGTGTTCACCCATAAACTAATAGTTAACTAATATCTGTTAGGTGAAATGATTAATTAATTGGTTGAATTATTGGGATTTAATCCCTATTTTGCACCCACTTAAATTATCTAAAACAATATATGAAAAAATCAACTTTGCTTTTGGCTTTTACTTCATTAATGATTGCCGGTATTTTCTCCTGCGAGAAGAAAGATGACGACAGTTCAACAACAACCACTTCAACAACTTCATCTACTTCGTCCACTTCATCTACATCTTCAACAGGCAACAATACAGTAGTTGCATCCTATAATACTTTTGTTATTGATAATGTATTGATGGATATAACCGGATATGGATTAGGTCAATCAGGAGGAGATTATTCCTTTTATGGTAATTACTTGGATACAGCCGGAACCATTGATATGCGTTGTTTGGTGAATCCTTTTCCGGATGTTGACCGTGCATATACCATCATTCCAGGTGCTCCGGTTGCAAATTCAAATAATATACAGCTGACCCTTACTTATAACCAAGTACTTAATTACAATGCAGTTTCAGGTGGAAGCGTGGATGTTAGGGTAACTACAGATAGTTGTATTTTAAGTATGAATAATGTACGTTTCAAAAAACAAGGTGCTCCGGATAAAATAGTGTCTGCAATCATTGCAACAGCTAACTAATAGTCCTTTATGATTTTTAAGAACGGAGGGTAAACGCCCTCCGTTTTTTGTTTATAGCAATGTTTAACATACCAACCGTAAATATCATTGGAGCAGGAAATGTGGCGTTTCACCTGGCAAAACGATTTACCGCTCACCAGGTTAAGGTACTTTCTGTATACAGCAAAACCGATAAACATACAAAAAGGCTATCCGAAATCTGTGAAGCAAAGAATTGTGCCGATATCACAGAATTGGATGCAAGGGCTGATATCTTTTTTATTGCAGTTAACGACCACGCTATAGGGGAAGTTTCAGACCAGATACATACAGATAAACTAGTTTTGCATACGTCAGGAATTACGCCTTTATCCATCCTTTCAAATAAACATAAACATGCAGGAGTTTGGTATCCATTACAAACTTTGCATAAAGATTTTACAGAGGTTAAAGCTCCGATACCGGTATTAATTGAATCTTTAGAGAAAGAAGTGGAAGAAATGTTGGGAAATTTTGCCACTCATTTAGGCATGCCATTTCAATTTTGTTCGAGCGAACAACGTCAGTATTTGCATTTGGCAGCAGTTTTGGTTAATAATTTTGGAAATTTTTTGTCGGTAATGGCGGAGGAATTAACTGCAAGTAAAAATTTGTCGTTTGATTTGTTGAGACCATTAATACTAGAAACTGCAAACCGAATACAAACCGCATCTCCAAAAAAGGTTCAAACCGGACCCGCAATTAGAGGGGATATTGGAACAATGGAAAAACACCTGGCTTTGCTGAACGAACATCCGGATTGGCAGGTTTTGTATAAACTTTTCTCGGCAGGAATAGAAGAATCGAAAGGGAAATAAACCTTAGTTTTGAGATAACAGAATTTTATGGAAACATACCTCGAAAAATTAAAGTCAATCAAATGTTTCATCTTCGATGTAGATGGCGTTATGACTAATGGTACCGTATTGGCATTGGAATCAGGAGAACAAGCAAGAAGTTTTCTGGTTAAGGATGGTTATGCAATTGAAATGGCTTTACTTGCCGGTTATCATATAGTAATTATCTCCGGTGGGAACCAAATTGGGGTTCAAAAGCGACTCGAATTTTTAAAGATTAAACATATTTTTCTTGGTGTGAAGAATAAGTCTGAAACCCTGCAACAAGTAATGACTGATTTACAACTTACATCGGAACAAATTGTTTATATGGGCGATGATTGGCCTGATTATGAAGTTATGCAATTATGTGGCCTACCTTGCTGTCCGCAGGATGCCATTCATGAGGTTAAGGAAATTTCTCTTTTTGTTTCTAATAAAAAGGGAGGGAAAGGTTGCGTTAGGGATATTATTGAAAAGGTAATGCGGGTACAACATACTTTTCGACAAAACAAAAACGTTAGTATCAATAATTAAAAGGAATGAAACGTTTCATTATTCTGATAGCTTTTCTGGTAACTACAGCAAATTTATTTGCAGGACGAATACTGATACCAATGGATGACGTACAGAAGAATCATTTAAAATCTTATGGTGTGGCATTTTGGGAGTTGAAACGTGAGCATGATGTTGATTGGTTATTGAATTATCGAAATGGAAGTTTTGCAATTTTATACGACCCAATTGCAGAGAAAGAATGCAGGATAAGAAATGTAAGTTATGAAGTAATCAGTGAGGGCCAATATTCACAGATATTATTGGAGATTGCAAAACCTGAGGTGAATATGGAATTGGTGAAATTACACAAGGCTCCAAAGATTGCGGTGTATTCACCTAAAACAAAACAACCTTGGGATGATGCCGTAACCCTGGTTTTAACCTATGCAGAAATCCCATACGAGGTTGTTTTTGACGATGAGGTTCTGCATGATAAATTGCCATTGTATGATTGGTTACACCTCCACCATGAGGATTTTACAGGTCAGTATGGTAAGTTTTATGCGCATTACAACAATTCTGCTTGGTATCAAGCAGAGGTGAGGGAGAATGAAGCGATGGCAGCAAAGCATGGTTATACAAAAGTGAGTGAATTGAAACTTGCTGTAGCAAAAAAGATCCGCGACTTTGTATATGGAGGTGGTTTTCTTTTTGCCATGTGTTCAGCAACCGATTCTTATGATATTGCATTAAGTGCCGATGGGGTGGATATTTGTGAAAGTGTTTTTGACGGAGATCCGGCTGACCCTGCTTCAGATAACAAACTGGATTTCGATAAAACATTTGCCTTTAAAGATTATCGGCTAATCATGAATCCATATATTTATGAGTATTCTTATATTGATGCAACCCAAGAAACCAGACCTGTAAGCGAGCAAAACGATTTATTTTCGTTGTTTGATTTTTCTGCAAAATGGGATATTATTCCAACTATGTTATGCCAAAACCATACCCAAACAATTAAAGGATTTTATGGTCAAACCACAGCTTTCAGGAAACAATTTATAAAAAGTGATGTATTGGTTATGGGGGAAAATAAACAATTGTTGGAAGCCCGGTATATTCATGGAACAAAAGGTAAAGGTACCTGGACTTTTTACAGCGGACATGATCCTGAGGATTACCAACATCAGGTAGGCGAACCACCTACTGACCTTAGTCTTCATCCCAATTCACCGGGTTATCGACTAATACTTAATAATATTTTATTTCCGAGCGCCAAGAAAAAGAAAATGAAAACTTAGGCAGTTTGTTTCAGAAAGCCGTTGATGTTTTTTTCAATTCGTTTTTCAATATCCGTATAATCACCTTTTACAAATGGTTTACCGGTTATGTGTTCAAATAATTCGATGTATCGATTTGTTACGGATTCAACATATTCATCGCTCATTTCGGGTTGAAGTTCCCCTTCATTTCCCTGAAAGCCGTTTTCTATCAGCCATTGTCTCACAAATTCTTTAGAAAGTTGTCGCTGCTGCTGGTCTTTGTTTTGAATCGCTTCGTAGGAATCTTTATAAAAGTATCGAGACGAATCCGGAGTATGAATCTCATCAATCAATAAAATTTTACCTTCTTTGTTTCCGAACTCATATTTTGTATCCACCAAAATTAAGTTCTGGCTATTGGCAGCTTGGGTTCCAATTTTAAATAAAGTTCGGGTATATGATTCGAGTTGCGCATATTCTTCTTCTTTTACCAATCCTTGTTTTAAGATTTCTTCCCTGGTAATATCTTCGTCATGTCCATGACTTGCTTTTATTGTGGGCGTTATAATTGGCTCAGGAAACGGGTCGTTTTCTCTTAAACCATCCGGCATTGTTACCCCACAAATAACCCGGATCCCATTCCGATATTCTCGCCATGCATGTCCGGATAGATACCCGCGAATAACCATTTCAACTTTATACGGTTGTGCATAATGGCCGATGGTTACATTAGGGTCAGGACTTGCAATTTTCCAAGTTGGAACTTCGGAAGCCACCATATCCAAAAAGTAAGAAGCAATCTGATTTAACACTTGTCCTTTATAAGGGATAGTTCTTTTTAAGACCACATCGAAAGCAGATATTCTATCGCAAGCAATCATTACCATTTTTTCGTCGCTGATATTATATACATCGCGAACCTTACCCCGGTAAAAGCTCTTTTGATTTTTAAAGAAATAGTTTGTTGAAACTAATGCGTTTTCCATAATTGAACCTCAAATTTAGTATTAAATGTGAAAATGCATACGGTTGTTTTTGCTATGTAAGGTGCGTTTTTTGCTTTTAATCCGTATTTAATCGGTTAGAGAAATTGTTAAAGGCTTATGTGCAACAATATCAGATATATAGATTATGTTTTTGGGTTGTCTCCATCGTATGCACGAATGATGTCTTTAACCAATCTATGTCGAACCACATCCTCAAAAGTTAGGTAAGCAAACTTAATTCCTTCGATATTGGTGAGAATTTTAACTGCTTTAAGCAAACCGGATTGCTGGGATTTTGGCAAATCAATTTGGGTTAAATCTCCTGTTATGATAAATTTTGCTGTTGGCCCCATTCGGGTCAGAAACATTTTTAACTGTAAATCGGTTGCATTCTGTGCCTCATCAAGGATAACATAAGCATTGTCGAGTGTTCGGCCTCTCATAAATGCCATTGGTGCAATTTCAATTACCCGGGTTTCAATGTATAGCTTAAGTTTTTCTGCAGGAATCATATCGTCGAGGGCATCATATAATGGCCGCAGATAAGGATCAATCTTTTCTTTTAAATCGCCTGGCAAGAATCCCAGATTTTCTCCTGCTTCTACTGCCGGTCTTGCAAGAATGATTCTTTTTATTTCTTTATTTTTTAGGGCTTTTACAGCCATGGCAACTGCCGTATAGGTTTTTCCGGTTCCGGCAGGCCCAATTGCAAACAACACATCATTGTCTTTTAATAAACTGACCATTTTGCGTTGATTCGGTGTTCGAGCACGTATTACCTTGCCATTGTTGCCATAAACAATGATATCCGATTCGTTATTCTCCGGATTCTTTTCGAAATCTTCCGCCACAGTTGGTGTTTTTTTAGACAATATGGTCTCTACTCGGCCGGGTGTAATATTACCGTATGCGTTGTAACTGGCAATAATTTCATCCAATTTGTTTTCGAGTTGTTCGATTTGTTTGAGGCTTCCGCTTACATATAAATTCGATCCTCTTGAAATGATTTTTAAAGTGGGAAAGAACTCTTGCAGTAATTTTAAATTCTTGTTGTTGATTCCCAGTATGTCAGCCGGTTCAAAATGTTCGATAACGATTTCTTTGTTTACCAATGTGTTATTTTTTTTATTTGTTCTTCTTTAGGAAGTACTTTTGTATAAATCTGAAACCAAAGTTATAAAATTTATAGATTTCAACCTTACATGAACAAAAATTCAGTTGTTACATTTACTACAGAGTATGGAAATAAAAGTCCTTACACAGCTGCATTAAAGGGATTGCTACTAACTAAAAACCCGTCGATAACAATCGTTGATATCTCTAATGAAATTGCTTTTAATGATATTCTTACCACTTCTTATCTGTTAAAAACTTCAGCCTTTTATTTTCCGAAGGGAACAATACACTTGGTAGGTGTGGAGTTTAATATCGTGAAGTACAAACAGATTTTGATTTATGCATGCCATGAAATGTATTTTATAGCTGCAGATAATGGACTAGGTACCTTGTTGTTTCGCGACAAAGAATGTTCAGTTTATGCTTTAAAAACAGAGATTTTGCAAGTAAATAAAGTGTTTCCGGAAAAAGATATTTTTCCTTTCATTGTTTCGCATTTATTGTCTGATAAGCCAATCGATCAAATTGCAGTGAAAGCATCAACACAAACGGAAAGAGCGACTTTGAGTCCGGTAATTCAAGGCAATATGATTAAAGGTTCGGTAATATTTATCGATGGTTATGAAAATGTTATAACCGATATTACCCGAAAAGAATTTGACATGATGCAATTGAAGTACTCCGGGTTTGAGTTGTTGTACCGCAGGAAATCCGGAATTCGTAAAATTTCTGAAAGTTACGAAGAAGATAGGAGTGGAGATACCATCGCTTTATTTAATAGTTTTGGATACTTGGAAATTGCCATTAAACAAGGAAATGCAAAAAGTTTGTTAGGCCTCGAACCCGGAAATAATGTTATAATTGAGTTTTATGATTGAGAGAATAGTTAAACTCACATTTAAACCGGAATTTGTTGCGGAGTTTGTTAAAGTATTTGATGATTCCAAATCTTCGATTGCTTCTTTTCCGGGATGCAAAGGTTTGAAATTGTTAAATGACAGATGGGATACAAATGTTTTTTTTACATACAGCAAATGGGATTCGGAGGAGGATTTGAACCGGTATCGAGAATCAGAATTGTTTAACACAACATGGGAAAGAACTAAGGTTTTATTTGCTGCCAAACCGGCCGCATGGTCAGTTAATATTATTGAAACAGTAAAATGAAGGCGATTATCCATTTACTTTTTGTATTGTTTGTAAATAATTTGTTTGCTGTTTTACCAATGGATTCGGTTGGTATTAAGTCGATTCGGGGTAAAATGTTTGTAATTCATAAAGTGGAAAATAAGGAAACTTGGTATTCGATTTCCCGACGTTATAATATTGCAATGGATTGTATTAAGGTGGTAAATAAAGAAGTTAAGAATTTGCGAACAGGATCGGAAGTTTTGGTGCCAATGAATGAAAACTTAAACCCTCAAAATTATTCTAAGGATTTGGTGGATCAAGCCCATGCTAATGCCGAAGCAATTACTTCTATTTTAACTACGAAACATAAAGTAATGCAAGGAGAAACCATACAGAAAATTGCATCAAGGTATAAAATTTCATCAACCGATATATTGAAATGGAATAACCTTAAAGATGGGAGGCCGGAACCGGGACAAATAATAGTAGTGCATGCGTCAGGTGTGGGTTTGCCATATAAGCCATGGAATAAAAATTTACCTGAAAATGAACGTACTATTAACTGTTTTGAGACAGATACCACGATGCCGGATAATATTACCGAAACCGGATTGGCTTTAATCACTGCATTACCCGGGAATTTTATGTCGAGGATACCGGAAGGAGGTTGGGTAAAAATTACCAATATGGCAAACCTCCGACAATGTATTATTCCGGTTGAACCAAGTATTGGTAAAAATTTGAGCGCATCTGAGGAGGTAATTATTCAATTGGATAAGAAAGTTGCAGAAATCTTACTAACCGGTGATGTTACCTATTGTAGGGTCGAAATTCAATATTTGTCGAACGAATAAATGACACCTCTATCTGTTGTAATTATAACGTTTAATGAGGCAGCGAATATTACGCGTTGCATTCATTCGGTAAGGACATTTGCGGATGAGATTGTTGTTGTTGATTCGTATTCAACCGATGGTACAAAAAGTATAGCAGAAGATTTGGGAGCAAAGGTAATTCTACATGCATTTGAAGGATATATTGAGCAGAAAAACTATGCTATAACAACTGCAAAATTCCCATTTATACTTTCGTTGGATGCAGATGAATGGCTCGAGTTGCCATTGATAGAGAGAATAACAGAGATTAAGAAAAATCCATTGGCAGATGGCTATATATTTAATCGGTTAAATAATTATTGTGGCAAATGGATCAAACATGGTGCCTGGTTTCCCGACAAGAAATTAAGGTTATGGGATAGCAGGAAAGGTGCTTGGAAAGGGATGAACCCACACGATGAATTTGTTATGGAACCAACTGCGAAGATTCAGTATGTTCCTTTGTCTATTTTACATCAATCGTATCCAACCATTGATTCGCATCGACAGAAAATTGAAAAGTTTGCCGAATTAGCGGCAACGGCCTATTTAAAGAACAATAAAAAGTCAGGTGTTGTAAACGTGTGGTTCAATCCTTGTTTTAGATTTATACGGGATTACATTTTTAAAGGAGGATTTTTGGATGGCTATTTTGGATTAGTTATCGCATGGTATTCGGCATTGGAAGTGCATAAAAAGTATATCAAACTGAAGGAGTTACGTCGGCTGAACTCCTAATCCAAAGCCAAGGAAACAGAATAAAAAGTATGGAGAAGGCAACGCCTAATTGTGTTTCAAGCATTGGTTCTGTTTGAAAAGATAAAGTGAGTATGATGTATTGTGCAACCAACAAACTATTGTGGTAGTTTTGTTTGAAGAATAATGGAAAATAAAAAGCAAAACTAAAAATAAGGGTACCGATTAATCCACTACCCATCAATAGATAGATGAATTGGTTGTGCGGAATGATTACCGTTTGAATGTCGGGATGCTCTTCTTTAAAAATCCGACGATTGGTATTTTCCAAATCTCCAATTCCACAACCAAATAATGGATTTTCAAGGAATACCTGAAAGGCAACTTCATAAGAAACCATGCGTTTGCCAAGCGAATTAAACTCATTGCCTTTGTTTTGTTTGTATTCTGAAATATCCGCTAACGTAGCATTAACTTTACTTTGAATGGAATTGGAACTATAATAAGCAATAAAGGGGGAGGCTAAAAATAAGCCGACATAAATAATCCATTGCTTCCAAGTTCCTTTCTGGAATAGAAATTTCATGAGAAAATAAAATATCAACGCATACAAAGCAATCATCCCGCTTCTTACAGAGTAAATATGAATAAATAGGATTAGAAAAATCATGGAGGCTTTTAAACCAAATTCGACATAGGAATGGAATTTTATACTTTGGTCGTATAGTAAAAAATAGGAGAGAAATGCACAGGATGCAGCCATTAGGCTAAATCGAATATGGTTAATTGGTCCGGGGACAATTTGTGATTGTTTGATTAATTCAATATACACATCATAATTCAAAATAAATTTTATGGTAATATAGGCCGCAGTTGTGGTTGTTATGGTTATAAAAACCAAGGCTAATCGCGTTAAGTTTTGTTTGCTGAATGGTTGTATGAATAAGAAGGAAAGTGGAAGAAAAATAAACGGTAGTTTTATTCGAATCCGTTCAAACAAGTAATCATAGTTGTCGGAGGTGATAAATTGAATGGCATATAATAATACCACTCCTCCGGATAAAATTACCATATCAGTTGAGAATTGAAACATTTTTTTATGGATGATCCAGTAAGTGATAGCGCATAAGATTAATCCTATCATAGCAATGGACGGTACTGCTTTTGCATATTCAGCCAAAAACAAGCCAATCACAGATAAGGTGAAAAAGAAAAATGCGAAACGATTTAGGATTATCGACATAATTAATATTGTCAATATTAAGTTCTTTCCGTCATATAGTAAAAAGACCATCTATCGCATACAACCAATTGCGTTTATATGCTTTGATAGTCAGATACTTGTTATCCACAATCTTTGTTAGACAGGATGCCTTGTTTCAAAGATTGTGCATAATGTATTAGATGTAAATGCTTGTATTTGAGCGAGTTTATATAATTTAGTGTATCTATTTACAAACTAAAAAAAGGAGGAAAAATTATGACACCTGACATTCACATCAACATGACTGCACTAATGGTAGCAGTGGTTGCAAATTTTATCTTGGGGTTCGTTTGGTATACCCCATTATTTGGAAAAGTATGGGGCAAAGAAATGGGATATGATCCCAATTTTAAACCACCCGGATCCGAATTGGCAAAAGGAATGGTTTTCATGGTAGTTGGAAACTTTCTTATGGCTTGGGTATTTGCCCACAATATTGCCGTATGGAATCCACTTACCTGGGGATTACCACCTTCAGCAGAGTCGGCTTCTACCAACGCTATTATGGCTGCAGTGTTCACTTGGCTTGGATTTTATTTTCCAGGCGATTTAGGGTCTACCGCATGGGAAAGAAAATCATGGACTTTGTTTTTTATCAATACAGGTTATCATTTGGTATCTCTGTTATTGGTGGCTTTTATCTTGGTTATGATGTAAGCGATTGCTGTTTCCTTTTAAAGCCTGAAAGATTTAAACTTTCAGGCTTTTTTATTATTCGGAAAGAATCAAATTACTCCAATTTGCATCCTAAGCTTTTTAAATATTCCTGCCCTGAAGTATTAATGAATCCTTGTTTCTCAAGGATGTTACGAATTATAAAAGATGAAAGCTGTTTCCTATTAAACAAATAAAAAAAGCCACCCGAAGGTGGCTTTTTTTATGGTGTCTTGTATGTCAGGTTAGTTCACCTTGGTAATCTTAATCACTTTGTTAAAGTTACCTTGTTTAACACTTACAAAATAGATACCTGCTGCAGGTAACATTTCATTGGTGATAACCACAGGTACGCCCGGCGATTGGTTGGTGAGTTGTATTACTTCACGACCCAAACCATCCATTACCATCACATCTACCAGTTCATCGCTATGGGTATCGATGCTTACATTAAATTCTCCAAACGATGGATTTGGATAAATATGTGCATCTGCACCTTTCAGGTCGGTAGTAGTTTCGATAATTTCAGATTCTCCTTTACCCATATTTGAACCGGTAACTTCATAACTCAATATCCAAACACGTTGGTAAAACTCTGTTACCCTCCAGCGGATATTTACCACTGTATTGTTATTGATTTGTTTGCGGGTTCCATAGATATATTGACCATTTGCATCCACTCCGGTTACAGTAAAGCGATAATTATTGCAGCTGTTACCTAATGGCAATTGTGGTTTGTTAGAATATCTACCTTGACGGATGGAACGTATATCGCATTTAGCTGATACTTCCCATGCTGCCGGTCTTCCTTTATAATCATATCCAACCAACAGGCGTTTTGCATAGTTGGTAGTATTCGGATTTCCGGTGGTGAAATTACCATCCGAGTTTGATCCGCTTGTATTACCTGTATATGCACTTACCGATAAGGTTCCACTCAATCCTGTAATTCTTCCAACTTGTTCAGGAGTTCCGCACTCTGAAGCAGTGCTAAGTCCACAGCTTTCTTTTTCCTGAACAAACAGTATCGGGAATTTAACCGATATACCACAGTTGTTTGAGCAACTTGATTCATCATCGTAATCGTTCTCGTCATCATCTCTGTCTTCATCGTGGTCGTCTCCATCGCGGTAATCTCCATAATGGTGATCGTGTCCGTTTCCTTTACCTCTCCATCTGTGGTGTTTTCCACACTGACCGCAATGTTTGTTTTCTGCTAGAGAGAACTCTACTTCGTCTACAACACATATTCCTTTTAGTGCGCAGGATGCTGTAAAGTCAAACGTATCAAAGTCGTTTGCAGTCATTAGTTTGGTAAAGCTTACCACACTCTTGCCATTGCGTTTGGCTGTTACTTTAACCCTTCCGGTATATCCGGTAGTAAATACCAGTTTGTAGATTCCAAGGTTGGCATTGGATAAACTCATCTTAAAGCTCTGGTCTTTGTTGATGGTTCTGTTTTTGAAGTCGGTTGTGTTATTGCATCCTTGCGATACATATCCTCCGGTTACTCCGATACCATCACAATTGGTGGCATAGATATTTCCACCTTTTGCTGATAGGTTAACCGTTGTTGCATTGTATGAAGATGCCACAGGAATAGTTCCGCTTTGTCCATTGGTTGTCAGAGGAACATTATTCCATTTTACCACATTGCTCTGGTTGATGAATATTACGCCGTTGGCATTGGTGATACCATGTCCGATTACCGTAACTACAGCTGTTGAACTGGCTACATTGCCATTCACATCTGTTACCGTTAAGGTTACCGTATTGCTGCCGATATTTGAGCAGGTAAAGGTATTTGGATAAACGCTCATGCTTGCTATACCACATGCATCCGATGAACCATTGTTAACGTTTGCCGGGGTGATGGTAACCGATGCGTCTGAACCAAGCTGAATTGTAAATGGCTGCGTTATTACTACCGGAGCTACCAAATCCTGAACCGTTACCGTAGCTGTTACCGTAGATACATTTGCATTCACATCCGTTACCGTTAAGGTTACCTGGTTGCTACCAACATTGGCACAGGTAAAGGTATTTGGTGATACGCTGATACTTGCTATTCCACAAGCATCATTTGATCCATTATTGATTTGTGATGCCGTAATGGATGTATTACCGGTATTGTCTAACTGAACCGTTATGTCTTGTCCAATTGCTACCGGTTGTGTTACATCCTGAACCGTTACCGTAGCGGTTGCCGAGGATACATTGTTGTTTACATCCGTTACCGTTAAGGTTACAATATTGCTTCCCACATTCGAACAGTTAAAGGTGGTTTTATCCAATGCAATACTTTGTATTCCGCATGCATCTGAACTTCCATTGTTTATTTGCGATGGGGTTATGGAAGCATTACCTGCGGCATCCAGTTGGATGGTAATATCCTGGGTAACCACCACTGCGGCTACCATATCCTGAACCGTTACCACTGCATCGGCTGATGATACATTGCCATTTACATCGGTGATGGTTAAGGTTACCGTATTGGCTCCTACATTGCCACAATTAAATGTATTTGGTGATACAGCATAGGTTGCTATCGAACAATTGTCGCTTGACCCATTGTTAATCTGTGATGGAACTATCGCTGCATTACCGGTTGCATCCAGTTGGATGGTGATGTTTTGTGTTACAACAGTTGCCGGTATTAAATCCTGTACCGTTACTGTTGCATCAGCCGACGACACATTGCCGTTTACATCCATTACGGATAAGGTTACGGTATTGCTTCCTACATTAGAACAGTTGAAATTGGTATTATCCAATACGATTTGCTGTATTGCGCAATTATCCGAACTACCATTGTTAATCTGTGATGGTGTTATGCTTGCACTGCCATTGGCATCCAGTTGGATGGTGATGTTTTGTGTCAATACCAGAGGTGCAATATTGTCTTGTACGGTAACGATTGCTGTTGCTGTAGATACATTGTTGTTTACATCGGTAATGGTTAAGGTAACTTCATTTGGACCAACATTAGAACAATTAAAGTCGGTTTTTGAAAGTACCATAGAAGCTATTCCACATGCATCTGATGATCCATTGTTAACTGCAGTTGCTGTTGTGGAACCATTGCCGGTTGCATCGAGTTGAACCGTTACATTTTGTGCAATAGCTACCGGAGCAATATTATCTTCAACAGTAACTACTGCTGTTGCTGTAGATACATTGTTATGAATATCTGTTACTGTTAATGTTACTGTATTGGCTCCAACATTAGAGCAACTAAAAGTAGAAGGGGAAACTGTTACACTTGCTATTCCGCAATTGTCGGTAGAGCCATTATTGATTTGTGAAGCAGTAATAGAGCCATTACCACTTGCATCCAACTGAACAGTTACATTATTAGTAAGTACATTAGGTAATTGGTTATCGAGTACGGTTACCGTAAATGAGCAAGTAGAAGACCCTACTGCATTAGTAGCCGTTGCGGTTACTGTTGCAGTGCCAACTTCAAAATTACTACCTGGTGCAATCGAATAGGTAATTGTTGAGGCCGGTATTCCGGTTGTTTCTGTAGCGTTGTAATTTACGTTTGCTCCGCACTGGTTAGTTGTATTGTTAACGGTGATGTTAGGTGGACAAACAATAACCGGTGGTAATCCTGTTACGGTAACTGTAAAAGTACAAACTGAAATATTACCATTTATATCAATTGTGTTATAGGTAACATTAGTAGTTCCAATAGGGAAAGTTGAACCACTTACAGGACCTGAAATCAAATTAATAGATGCAATACTACAATTGTCGCTTGCTGTAGGAGTAGGGTAGTTAACCATTGCGCCGGCAGCACTTGTTGCATAAACATTTATATTAGGAGGACAAATAACCACAGGTGGTTGGTTGTCTGTAACGTTTATAGTAAAGTTACAAGTACTTGAGTTTCCTGAAGAGTCTGTTGCAACAAATGTATTGGTTGTAGTGCCAACAGGGAATGAATTACCTGAAGATATACCGGCAGTTTGAACGATAGAAATACCTCCGGTAACTTTTACATTGTCAATAAATACATTGAGTGGATTTGAATTAATTACGGCATCTACTAATTGAATCCTAACAGTCTGTCCTGCGTATGCGCTCAGGTTATAACTAAAGGAAGTAAATGGTATGGATTGCGGGTCACCTGTATTGGTTTTAAATAAGGTTTGCAACAATGCATTTGTAATAGGATTTCTTATTTCAACTGCAGTATACTGTGAGCTGGAAAAATTAGCAGCAAAATTCCGGTATGAAAGATCAAACTTGAGATTTACATTTCCAGATGGAAGCGTTACATCCTGGTATAACCGATGTGTAGCGCCACAGTTTTGGAAGAATGCTGCCATTTTAGTTCCATCGGTTGGATTAAAGGTTAGAGGTAATCCTTGAGGATAAGTTACCTGAGAATTTGAACCAGTTCCATAATTAAAGATGGTTTGATTTGCATTCAGGGTTTGTCCTGCATTTCCGATTACCCAAATTCCACAAGTATTCGAAGCAATTGTCCATCCATTAAAGTTATTTTCAAAACTACCATTTACAATCGGATTTGCTGATCCTCCGGAACAATTGTCTGTTGCAGTTGGAAGTGCAAAGTTTACTACCGCACCACATTGATTGGCATCTGTAGTTGTATTTACATTAACTGGACATGTTATAACCGGAGCAATTTGATCAAGCACTGTTACAATTGCTGTGGCAGTTGAAATGTTTCCGTTGATATCTGTTACCGTTAGAGTAACATTGTTTTGTCCTATATTAGAACAATTGAAGTTGGTTTTTGAAAGAGCCATAGTTGCAATACCACATGCATCGGTAGAACCATTATTAACTGCATTGGCGTTTGTTGAACCATTGCCACTTGCATCGAGATATATGGTTACATTTTGAGCTAAAGCAACAGGTGCAACCATATCTTTTACGGTTACAGTTGCATTTGCCGTTGCAACATTGTTATGGATATCTGTTACTGTTAAAGTTACTGTGTTAGCACCAATATTAGAGCAGTTAAATGTACTTGGTGAAATAGTAACACTAGCAATCTCACAATTGTCAGTTGAGCCGTTGTTAATTTGAGCTGCTGTAACGGAACCATTTCCACTTGCATCCAATTGAACGGTTACATTATTGGTTGCTACATTTGGAACTTGGTTATCTATAACAGTAACCGTAAATGTACAGCTGGAAGTACCAACAGGGTTAGTAGCGGTTGCAGTAACAGTGGTTGTTCCAACTGCAAAGTTGCTGCCAGGAGCAATCGAATAAGTAATAGTTGATGCAGGAATTCCGGTAGTTTCAATCGCATTGAAATTTACATTAGCACCGCATAGGTTTGGAGTGTTGTTAACTGTTATATCTGGCGGACATACTATAACCGGAGGCAATCCGATTACCTCAACTGTGAATGAGCAGGTAGTTGTTAAACCCGCTGGGTCAGTAGCAAGATAGGTAACGGTTGTTGTTCCAATTGGGAATGTAGAACCACTAGCTAAACCACCTGTTCTGGTTAATGTTGCACTACAATTATCAGCAACAGATGGGGTAGCATAACTAACTATAGCTCCTGTAGCTGAAGTAGCTATTGTATTAATATTAGGCGGACATATTATGGTTGGGGCAATATTATCAATTACAGTAACAGTTTGGTTACAAGTTGACGTATTTCCTGCAGCATCTTTTGCAGTCCATGTTATGGTTGTTGTTCCTTTAGGATATATACCGGAAGCGTTCGCTGTATTGGTAATATTATTGGTAAGTGTTGTTGAAACAGTTCCAAACCACTTAGCATGTAAGTAATCGACTATACTACTTTCAGAAGCCGGCAAAGAACCTTGTATGTATAGAAATTCACCCATACGCATATTGGTATATTCACCTGCATCACTTCTTCCTAAGAATAATTGTCCGACAGCATTTGGTAATGTGAAGGAGCTGTTTGATGAAGTTCCTACTAATTGTAATGATCCTCCATTGTCTTTGTATAAACTAAATGTTCGCACATTTCCTCCGGTAATTTTAGCAGCCATTATATAGGTTGTACCATAAGTAATGTTTTGTTCAACATTCGCATTGTCGTTACCTGTTTGGAAATGGTACTGAGCAGTTCCGGCAGGTGCGCCATTTGGCGATAATGGATTTTGCTCAATGGTTAATCCACCATCACGATTCCAATGATAGAATACAGAAGCCCAATTATTAGAAGGAGCGATTACCTGAACAGTTGTAAAAATATAAGTATTTGCATTTGTACTAAAGCCAGTATTGGTGGCCGTTTGGTTGTTGTTATAACGAACTGCCGGACGTCCATTAAATCCGGAAGCATCATAAGTTGCATTGGTTGTTAATGTTCGGTTATTAATACTTGCATCATCAATTATGCCGCTTAATGAACTGCCATTTCCTGTACTAAATTTAGTAGCATCAATCCATAAAGCGATTCGATTATCGTTGGGATTAAATGGAGGAAGAATTGATGAAGGACTTAAGGTACAATTGTCGGAAGTTAAAGGAGATGGAATAGTAACATTCGCATTACACTGGGCGGCATCTGTATTTACAGTAATATTTGAATTACATGTAATAGTTGGTGCTGTAACATCTAAAACGGTTACCGTAAAGGTACATACGGATGTGCCTACCGGATTAGTAGCGGTAGCTGTAACAGTAGTTGTTCCTACCGGGAACATGCTTCCTGATGCCGGTGAGTAAGTAATTGTTGATGCAGGTATGCCGGTTGTTTCGGTAGCGGTAAAGTTTACGTTGGCACCGCATTGATTTGGAGCGTTATTTACTGTGATATTTGCCGGGCATGAAATGCTTGGAGCTAGACCAGAAACCACAATCGTATAGTTGTTGGTTGTGGTTAATCCTACATGATCAGTTGCAGTAACAGTAACTAGTGTGTTTCCAATTGGAAATACCGACCCACTTGCAGGCACAGATACAACGGTAGCCGGAGGACAATTATCGGATGCCGATGGTGTAATATAATTTACAACAGCACCGCTAGGACCAGTAGCTGCTACTTCGCCTGAGCCATTTACTGGTGTTAAAATTGAAAATGAAGATGTGAAGAAAGGTGGCGTAATATCCTGGATAGTTACGGTTGCTGTTTCAATATCTACATTTCCTTGGTTATCGGTTACCGATAATGTTACCGTATTTGCACCTAAGTTACTGCAATTGAAATTTGTATTTGACAAAACCATACTTGCAATACCGCAATCGTCAGTTGAGCCATTATTAACTTGTGATTCGTTAATGGTTGCATTTCCATTTCCATCCAAACTAACTACAATGTTTTGTGTAATTGCATTTGGTTTGTTTTCATCTAAACCAGGCTGACAGAAACAATTTGCGATGTATGTATTACTTGTACCTACACCTTGTCCACCATTAGAAATAGAAGGAATTCCATTGGCATCAATTGTTCCTGTTAATCGACCACTATTGGTTTGACTAACCGAGAAACTCATGCTTCCTTCAATTGCATCAATACAACCATCGTTATCACTATCTATATCTAAATAATCAGCTGTGCCATCGTTATCTTTATCTCCGCAGTTTTGGAAGTCGGCCCCGAAAGCAAAATTGCAATAGTTTTCTGCTGTTTGATAATTAAACGTAATGCTTGAAAAAGTTCCCATCATACGAATTATGGCATATCCTTCAGTTCCTGTAATTTGGGTTGTTGAATTGAGAACCACATTATGTGACCATACAATTTGTATTGGTGCACTAAATGAAATTGGAACCGATAAACTTCCATGACCAATAGATGCAAATACAAGAACCGGATTGGTCATTGGACTTGCAAATGTTAATGTATTTGTATTTATGGCAATATTTTGAATAGTTGGATTTGCATTTGGAACACCATAAGTGGATGGAAATGTACCATGTGAATACAAATTTGTTGTTGTAAAAATTGGGGTAGAAGAAGTATAAGTATAACTAATGCCATTAATAGTACCTGTGGCAGTATTTCCACTTACAGAAGGCGGATTTGACCAGAAGAAATTAGATTGGTTACATTCTGCAGCATCTGTGATTCCATCGTTATCGTCATCTGCATCACATGCATTTGGTAAACCATCGCCATCTGTATCAAGTCCGGTAATTATGGTAACACCGATGCTATTGGATTCTGCCGAAACACAACCATTGGCTGTCGAAGTAATTATCACACTGTAATTTCCGGTTGATGTAGCTGTATACATACTGGATGTAGCAGTTGGGATATCAACTCCATTGTTCCTCCATTGGTAAGAATAAGTGGATGCAACATTGGCTTGTAAACTAACTGAACCTGTACCGCAAAATGTAGTTGGGCCATTGGTTGTTATTGTGGCAACAGGGGTTAGATTAACGATAACATCAGTTGATGCAGTATCTCTACAGCCATTAGCACCCTGCACTTTAACAACATAATGTCCGGTTGCGTCAGTTGTTGAAGAAGCAATTGAGGTTGATGCTGAAGTGCCACCCGGGTTAAATCCATTTGGTCCTGACCAATAATAAGCAACACCACCTGTAGCATTTAAATTTAATGTTTGTCCACTACAGATCGGACTGTTACTGGAGGCTGATATTGTTGGTAATGGATTTACTACAACATTGGTTGTTGAAGTTCCGGTGCAACCATTTAAAGTAATATTAACGGTATACGTTCCGGCATTTGCAGGAATTGCATTTAAGATTACCGGATGTTGTTGTGTTGATGTAAAACCATTAGGCCCGGTCCAACTATAACTTGCTCCGGGTGTTGAGCTAAATAATTTGATTGTATCACGAACACAAAATGGTCCGGTATTGCTAGCTGTTGTGGTTGGAACCGCATTTACCGTAACCGTAGAATAATTATTTGTTTTAACACATCCTGCGGCACTGGTACCTGTTACCGAATAAGTGGTTGTTGAAGTTGGGGAGGCTATTACAGTTGAACCAGTGGTAGTATTCAAACCGGATGCAGGGCTCCATGAGAAGCTTGTTGCAACAACCGGCGAAATGGTAACACCCATGGCACCTTGAATTTCAGCTTGTGTTCTTGTTGTGCTCCAAAGTCTTAATTCGTCGATACTGCCTGTCATGATATTACATGCACAAGTATAAGGCGACTGACGTCCGATATTAACGGGACCTCCGCTTCCAAAATATAAACTTGTGCCGCGGTTATGTGTACTTAATAAATTACCGTTTAGATAAAATTTAATGGTATTGGTTGAGCCATCCCAAGTAACGGCAACATGTGACCATACGCCAACAGGAATATCCCCTGCACTATAAGTCCATCCACCTCCATTGTTATAAAAACCAAGGCCGGTTTGTCCGTTTGGTCTGGCCATAAATAAGAAATTATAATCCCCTCTGTCTATAATGGTATTGTCACCTGCATCTGTTTGATATATCCATGCTTCAATCGTAAGTTTATTTTGCATGGTATTAAAAACAGCGTTATCCGGGATATTGATATAATTAGGATTGTTTAAGGTTATAGCATTACCGGCTCCACTAATTCCTGCACCTGAACTAATTCTGCTTGGGGAGTTAACAAAAGTACCGGTAAGGTTATTGCCACTAATATCCGTAACGGTATTACCGGATGTTTCATCAAAACGATAATATGCAACCAGATTATTAGAAGTACTTGCTGTGATGGTAACAGATGAACCGGCACAGATTGTTGATGCAAAAGGAGAAACTGCAACTGCAGGTAAACCATTTACAGTAATTGCTTTTGTAACAGCACCACAATCGGTAGTATAAGATATGGTTGTGGTACCTGTTGATACCGGAGTAACCAAACCTGTTGCGGCACTAATGGTAGCGACGCCGGTATTGCTGCTGCTCCATACACCACCAGAAGTGGTATTGGATAAAGAAAGTGTTGATCCCATACAAACAGAAGAAGAACCGGAAATTGCTGCAATCGAAGGAGTGTAGGTATTACATGTTCCTGTTATGCTTCCGCCGGGTGCAACCCAGTTGGAGGTAGTGCCTACCAATGCAAAACTATTTAGGCTACCATTTCTTGTATTTCCACTTTGGTCGTTTAAGGTTGTTATGGCGCTATTATTTAAAATAGTACTTCCTTGGTTGAATCGATAATATTCTTGCAAACCGGTTTGAGAAGCACCCATATTTAATTCGCAATTCTTGTTATTTAAAATTTCGGCTTGGCATAATGCCCGACTATAAATTTTAACTTCGTCGATGGTAAAATTGCCAAATCTTCCGCTGTTGTGTCGTACATCTTTTCCAATATGAATAACTGAACTTGAATTATTAACAATTCCCGTTGAAATTCCCGGTCCGGTAGACATCAAAACGCCATTCAAATATATTTTTGTTGATGTTGCACTAGCCACACCTACAATATGACTCCATACGCCAACTGCAGGGGTAATCAGCCCGGCATCTCTCCATGTTCCGGCATCATTCACCAGAAATTTTAAGGAGGTACCGGTTGCTTCGGGATGCATCAACCAAACATTGGTGCTCATATTGTCAGTGCCGGAAGTAGCTTGTCCGATGATTGAACCGAATGGTAAAAAAGAAGAAGGTTTGATCCAATATTCAACAGTAATTTCTTTATTGAATGTATAAAATGGGCTATTAATTGCAACATAATCATCCACACCATCAAAATGCAAAGCACTTGCGGTGTTGGCTTCAATTCTGAATCCTGAAATGGAACCATTATCGCCGTAACCATCCAGTACCCCGGTTTGTAAATGCGTTAAATTATAAAATCGTTTATAAAAATAACCAGAAGCATCACTGCTTGTAGTATTTACCCCAACTTGTTCGCAACCTGCATCCACATAAGTTCCCGGAGGCGTTGCCCCAAATCCTATAAAAAAGCCACCACCTGCAAATGAAAATGAGTTGGTAGCTGTGTATGTAAGTTCAAAGTCGCCTACAGTTGTGTTTCCTAAAGAATTTAAAGGTGTTTGTGATTCAGGAACTACTTGAACCCAGCTAACTGGACTAACATTTTGACTAGATCCTGTCCAAGGGCCTGGATTAATATTTGCTGCAGCAAAATAAATATTTCGCCTCACATCAATATCATTTAAATTTCCTAAATCAAAGCGAATTTTATCGCCCGGATTTAAATTAAATGCAGGGATGTTTCGGTAAATAAATCCTTGAAATCCATACGTTGTTTGTCCGAATGGAATACAATTACTTACACCCGGAGTACTAGGTGTAATGGTGAAGTTTTGCGAGATACTGACTACAGAATGTAGGCAGAACGCCATTAGTAAAAGAAAAGCTTTTGAAAGTTTCTTTAAAATAATAAAGTAATTATTGTTCATATAGGTGTCGATTAATTGTCGTTAGATATAATGCTACTTATTTTAAAATTCTGTTGCAAGGTTGCTACAGTAGTCCCAAAGGGAATGATAATATTGAGTTGATTAATGGAATTGCAGTTTCCACTTATAGTCGAATTTGCTGGTATCTCGATATTTTGATTCGGCCCAAATCCCCAAGTACTCCAGTTTATCATAACCGAGTGGTTATTGGTATTGGAAATTTTTAATATCAATGTTTCAACATTATTACAAACACTTGTTTTAAAATAAATTCCAACTCCACTAGTGTCAGCAAGTTGAGACCAGTCATCTTGTTGGGCTTTCGTGTCCTGCAAAAGAAAAAATGAAAATGCCAAAGCAAAGAGATACTTAAGCATTGTTTGTGACATGATTGTTTTCATAGATTTATATTATTGTTTAATGTTTTTGTTTAATAAGTCGGATAATAAAATATGCCTGTTTCGTTTTTATATTAAAGATATCATATAGAATCAAATCAATTATTGAATTAATTAGCTAAATCAAATGTATAAGGATAAATGATTAATTTCAGTTAAAAAATGGTGCGTAATCATTATTAAAAGATTAAATTAGTATTAAAACGGAAAAAGAAACTAACGGTAGTTAGGTGAGGGATTGGGGTTAGGCGTTTCTATTGGGTTTGGCCTAATCCGAATTTTTTAAATCGAATTTATTGGCAAACAATTTTGATTATTGTTTGATAAATTTAAAAGTTTGAAGGGATTGATTTTGAATAATTCGACCAAAAAATAATCCATTCTCTAATGTTGTTAAATTAATTGTGGAACTTAATCTGGTTAAATTTTCTTTCACAATTTCTTTACCCATTCTATCATATATAATAAGTGTAAAATCACTTGGGTGATTTTTATTTTGAATAATATGCAATATGTCGCTTGTAGGATTTGGATAGATTTTAAAAGTTAAAAAAGAATTTTCAATTTCCTCGTTGAGTTGTGTAAATACCGGAGAACAACCTAAATAATGAGGATAATGGGTGGAAGAATCGAATAATATATCTTCATCGCCTAAATTAAATGGTAAGGTTAAAAAGTTGAAAATCATTTCCTCTTCATCTTCTCCGTATCCTGAATGAATGATATGTGGTGTGTCGTTAGGGTTATGGCTATTTAGTTTGGTATTGTTATAGGTAGCAAAGGCGGTAAGTTTTGTTCCAATTGGCAATTTAACAGGACTCTTAAAATAATACATTCCTTCACTCCAAACCGGATTCCAATCATTAATCTTTAATAAACCGATAGTGTCATTATCCGGATAAACAGCAAATACTTCCAGTTGCGTACAATAAGCATGAACATTCGGATTGATACCAAACAAAGTTAAGTTTCCGGTAATTACATGTTCTTCTTTAAAGGTGAGAATGGAGTCGACCGGTATTAAAAATGGGCCATTCATTAAATTAAAATGATGGGATAAAAGCGGCAACACATCTGCTTTACGTAAAGTTGAAGAAGTATCGAATTTTATTTGAATGCGAGTTGAATCCATTCTGCCTGCAGCTACTTCGGCATATTCGAGTTGCACAATAATTTGTTGTCCACTGTCTATAATTAGTCCGGTATTTTCAGGGAATGTAAAAGGTTTTACGCCTTGTACCCAGCCATATAAAAGTTTAGCAGCAAAGCTGCCAATTCCAAAATAGTGTGTATAGCCGGGTTCAGGAGAAGCGTCATCCAGAACTTGTGGCCTGCCGGATCCATCGGCATAAATATACACGCCATGCACTGCTGCCAGGTTTCCGGGAACTACCTCAATCGACTTAATGGTTTTTGCAGACGAGAAAGGAAGGGTAAGAACAAAGCATTTTCGAAAATGTCCAACTGAATCGGGTACTATAAAATCAGGAATTTTAATAGAAATATCGGGATTTAATAATGTACCTAATTGAGGTAAATAAGTTGGTGCTGGTGGTTCGATGGAAGAGTCGCCTCTTAATGCATCACCAAGCGCCCATTCTTTTATTAAGGCAATTTCGTGGTCGCTTAAGGTTTTTCGGTGGGTGAAATTGCTAAAATTATCATCCGGTAAGGAAGGAGGCATTGCCCGAACATTGGTATAAAATTCGACTGCCAATCGGTTGTTGTAAACGGCATCATAACTTAACAATGGGAAATCTGAAATGCTGGATTCGTTGTTATGACATACCCCACAATGGGTATAAATAATGCAAGCAATATCGGTTGCCCAAGTAATTTGTTGGGCTTTGGTTTGTGATATACTAATACAAAAAAGAAACGCTACAATTCGGCATCTCATTTTTAGTTTTTCAGAATTACATTAACCGTGTTTTCCAATGCATTTACAAACCATACTTTGTGGTTGTAAACTTTTATTCCTGCAATTCCGGGTTTGCCTGTTTGTAATCTGCCAAGTTCTGATTTGGTATTTACATCGTAACAAATGATTTCACCGGTTGCATAATCGGTTACAAAGAGACGATTTTCTACAATGTCAATTCCACAAGGTTTCTGTAGGTTAATATCTGTAAAAATCTCCCAAGTAGCGCCACCCATTTTCGAATATTCGGCAAGATTTTCATCAATAGGCGGGAGAGTTAATACAACCGATCCGGTATTGATGTCTAAACGAAGTATCCTTTTATTTCCGCCATCAATGATGTATAACCATTTTTTTGCATCATCTAATACCAGGTGACTAGGAACATTTGGATCGCGTTTTACTTTTACTTCCGAATACCTTCTTAATAAAGCATCTTCGTGGTAATCGTTACCGGGACCATGATCTTGTGCAAAATCGTAGCGAATAATATTTTCGTAATACCCATCAAAAACCCAAAACACATTGTCTTTTTCGGCAGCTATTCCCATGGTATATGGACTTTGGTGCACCATATCCAAATGACTTCCGTTACCACCACTTGGTTGGGCAAAAATTGCCATATCGCTCGACCATAATGCCGGTCCGGTAAATCGTCCTCCCGAATGGTTAGCATCTAAAACATTGGCCGAATTAGCCCAATTGCCATTGGTACTAAATGCCAATGCAGAAGGCAACGACATAAAATGCCATGCATTTCCGTCTTGCAAGAATATCGACGATTGGTTTGTTTCACCTGCATTGCTAATAATAACATTGGTACCACCGGTAGCTTCTGTTCCTTTGTTAACTATCCAAATTTCATTGGTTCGGGTAGGGTGAAAATCTAAGTCTTGTGGAATAGCAATTTTGTTGGTAGAACTTGCAATAATTTTAATTTGTGGTAATAATTTTCCATAATCTCCTTCAGAAGCTTCCGGAAAAAATTCGGGAATGGAATTGATAATTTTAGGTTCAGGTGTTTTGGGATCTTCTTCATCGCTGTCTTTTTTACAGGAGGTGATTACAAGCAATAAGAAGAGCAAACAGACAACAGATAAGCGACTTTTCATGGTAATATTATAAAAGATAATTTGGTCAATGAGTTTTGCTCTGATAGGACCCCATTAATGGTGTAGCAAATTTGGAAGGCACTTAAATTCCCTTTTATTACAGATTTAAAATGGATCATTTTCGATTTTTATGTGATTGGTTGCGCGTCAACGAAGAAATCACGTTAAGGCAAGATAATTTTAATTGCAGAAATTGCAAAATGGGATGGTTATTTGACAGAAAGGGGACATTTTAGGGTACAAAAAAAGGCTGCCTTTCGACAACCTTTTAATTTTTGGCGGTGTGGACGGGACTCGAACCCGTCTCGTCCGAGACGAGATGACAGGCACGTTCACTTTTGTATAAGTTCAAGAATTGATTTTCGATTAAGTTTTTTCAATCTCTTTTCTTCAATTAATGCCAGTGATTTGGTATCAAATTCCTTAGTATAAACAAGAATCCAAGGAATTCCTTTTGAGGTATAACGAGACTTTGCATTATTATGATCGATAAGTCTGATGGAAGGATTTTGGGAATAACCTTTATAATATTCATCTGTAGATGAAGAATAAATTATATAAACGAAATGTTTCATCATAAAAAAAGGCTGTCTTTCGACAACCTTTTAATTTTTGGCGGTGCGGACGGGACTCGAACCCGTCTCGTCCGAGACGAGATGACAGGCACGTTCACTTTTGTATAAGTTCAAGAATTGATTTTCGATTAAGTTTTTTCAATCTCTTTTCTTCAATTAATGCCAGTGATTTGGTATCAAATTCCTTAGTATAAACAAGAATCCAAGGAATTCCTTTTGAGGTATAACGAGACTTTGCATTATTATGATCGATAAGTCTGATGGAAGGATTTTGGGAATAACCTTTATAATATTCATCTGTAGATGAAGAATAAATTATATAAACGAAATGTTTCATCATAAAAAAAGGCTGCCTTTCGACAACCTTTTAATTTTTGGCGGTGCGGACGGGACTCGAACCCGCGACCCCGTGCGTGACAGGCACGTATTCTAACCAGCTGAACTACCACACCTCTCATTCACCGTAGCTTTCGCAAAAGTGATTTCTTTTAAGATGGCATGTTTCCATGTTTTCTTTAAAGGACTGCAAATATAAACCACCTTTTTGTTTTGACAAATCAAAATGAAAAAAGTTTTTTATCCCAATCTTGTGCTATTTTGCGCCCTTTAAAATAGAATCTTATGAGCTATTTCGACTTTGAGAAACCAATTGAAGAATTAGAAATTCAGTTGGAAAACCTTAAAAAGACAGCAGAAAAGAACAAACTTGATTTAAGCGCTTCGGTGAAAGAAATTGAGGAGAAAATCGAAAGAACAAGGGAAGAAATTTATGCTAAACTGACCGGTTGGCAAAGGGTACAAATATCCAGACATCCTGAAAGACCTTATGCATTAGATTATATAGAGAATTGTTTTACTGATTTTATTGAACAGCATGGTGATCGAAATGTTAAAGACGATAAAGCAATAGTAGGTGGATTAGCCCGATTGAATGACCAAACAGTGATGGTAATTGGACATCAAAAAGGTAGAAATACCAAACAACGACAATTTAGAAATTTTGGAATGCCTAATCCTGAGGGGTATAGAAAAGCATTGAGATTAATGAAATTGGCAGAAAAATTCGCCATACCGGTGGTAACTTTAATTGATACTCCCGGTGCTTCGCCAGGTTTGGAGGCTGAGGAACGCGGACAAGGAGAAGCAATAGCCAGAAATTTATTGGAAATGTCGGTTCTAAAAGTGCCAATAATTTGTGTGGTTATAGGCGAAGGAGCTTCAGGTGGTGCATTGGGAATTGGTGTAGGCGATAGAATTCTAATGCTCGAGAATACCTGGTATTCCGTTATTTCTCCGGAATCATGTTCTTCTATTTTATGGCGCAGTTGGGAACACAAAGAAAAAGCGGCTGAAGCATTAAAACTGACGGCTATAGATATGTTACAGAATAAATTGATTGATTCCGTTATTCCGGAACCGATTGGTGGAGCCCACAATGATCCATCAACAATTTTTACAACGGTAAAAAATGAATTGAATCAGATTTTAAATGAATTGAAAAAATTGCCGGTTGAAACATTAATCAATAACAGAATTGAAAAATTCAGCAAAATGGGTGCTTTTGAAGAAGTTTAAAGGTTTTTAATTCCATCAAATTATTCTTATCATTGCCACATTATTTGGGGGATTAGCTCTCCCGATAAGTATCAGGATGGCTAGCGGATTGAAATAAAATTAGGGGGATTAGCTCATTTGGCTAGAGCGCTTGCATGGCATGCAAGAGGTGGTCGGTTCGAATCCGATATCCTCCACATATTCGGTTTGGCTCACCTAAATTAAATTAGTCGGTTCGTCCCGATAATCATCGGGACCGATATCCTCCACAGAATTAGAGAGAGAGCGAGAAAGAGAATAAATTTCCATTTTCAAGAATTTGAGCAAGTAGGGGAATGAGATTGATTCTACTACTTTGATTTTAACACCATATCCAAAATCTCTCAAAAATCCTTATATTTGCTCCCTAAAAAAAATCCGTGTTTCTTTCTTTAAATAGGAATTGACATAGGTAACTAATAAAAAATATGGGTAAATCGCAGGAAACATTCAGCAAAAAAGAAAAAGAAAAGAAGCGCTTAAAGAAGAGGAAAGATAAAGAAGAAAAAGCTGCTGAGAGAAAAGCCAATTCCAATAAAGGAAAAGGTTTTGAAGAAATGCTTGCGTATGTGGATGCTTATGGAAATATTACTGATACCCCACCGGATCCTAATAAAAAAGTAGTTATAAATCCAGAAGATATACAAATTAGTTCGCCAAAACATTTGGCTCCTACACCCGAAGAGATTGTGAGAAAAGGTAAAGTAACCTTCTTCAACGACTCGAAAGGATATGGTTTTATTAAAGATGAAATTACCCAACAAGGCGTTTTTGTTCACGTAAACGCTTTAACTACTTCCATCAAAGAAAACGATAAAGTTACCTTCGAAATTGAAGATGGCCCTAAAGGTCCCCAAGCCAAATCGGTTATTGTAATCTCCTGATATTTTTACTAATCTCTCCGTTTATTCCGGCGTTTCGCAATGAATTGCCGAATTATTAATTGACTTTTTCTAAACCGGAGAATGCTAATTCAACTTTCTATCCGGAAAGGTCTCAGTATTTCATGTGAGATACTCCATAATCGAAAGGCATTTTCGATTTTTCTGGTATTTTATTCAATCTTGTATATACATATAATGTTATGTAAGTCGCGGTAAATTCGATATGAATAAAGAAAAATTAAAATAAATCTTGTGAAATGATTTTTGTCAACTATTTTAGTGGTCCGATATCCTATATAAATGGCAGTGCCTTTTTCTTAGGATTGAAAAAAATATTTAGTGATAGACTTTAATCAATCATGCTCATGAAAACTGGAATTTTTCTTCTTCTGGCATTTTTATTTGCACACCCCTCTATGGCACAACGTCCATGGAAAGAGTATTTGGTACCCGGAACATTGATGTTGTTTTCGGGAATGGTGGATGGTACAACGGAAGCGTTGGTTTTCCATTATGATAACGGTTTTAAACGTACTTTTCCAAATGCCAATAACCAATTTTGGAATCCAAAAGTGAGTTGGAAAAACAAGTATAAAAACATGGACCCTGCTCAAGGTCCACGTTTTATGGGTAGTACAAATGTTTTTGTATCCATGACGGATGGCTATCACTTAACCCGGACCACTAAATTAATTCTCGATATGGGCGCGATTACTTATTGTGCAAACAATAACCATCCAGAGAAAACAAAACATAAATTTATCAATTGGAAAACAGTTGTTCAAGATTTTCTTGTGCTTTCGGCCATTCAAACCATCGGCTTCCATATCACTTATTCAATGGCATTTCGCTTACCTGACGAACAACAGAAATAAGATTTGTTATTGAACCAATTCTTCTGTTTCTAACTTTGATTTTAAGCTGTTTAATTGGATATGTTCGCCAATGCGAGCAATAAAAATATCCGGTACCAAATTTATTTTACATTGTAACAATCGTGCAAGGGAAACTTCACCAATTACTTGCCCATGGTTTTCATTCCAAATCCACTCTTTAATGTTTCGTATTTCGAGTGCACCTATTTCATAATCAAGTGGAAATCGAATATAGACCCATATGAAATGGTTATTGTTGATTGTTCGAGTTCCGTTTGTTTGCGTTTTTGAATAGGTGTATTTATAATTTGATAGCAAAGAATTTAAATCAGACAATACAGCTGCTGCAGTTGGATGGCCTCCTGCTCCCTTTCCAATAAACTGCTGGTTTTGGGAGTAGACACCATTTACACAAACCGAATTGTATTCATTTCTTACCTGGTAAAAAGGATGGTTTAAATCTATCCATTCCGGTATTACGGAAGCCACCAAACCGTCGGACTCCTCTGAAATGCATGGAATGAGTTTTAATTTCAAGTTTCTATCTGAGGCAAATTTCAAATCCGGAGAGGATAAATTACCAATCCCGATGTGAAACAGGTTTTCGGGAGGAATAATAATACCCAAGCCATGGGCGGCTAATAAGATGAGTTTATATTTGGCATCAAATCCATCCACATCCATACTCGGATCGCTTTCTGCAAAACCTAACAGTTGTGCTTTCTCCAAAACTTCCCGATAGGATATGTTTTCCTCCTGTGCCTTGGTTAACATAAAATTGGTTGTTCCGTTTAAGATACCTTGAATAAAATTTATTTTCTCCGTTCGGTAATATTCTTCAAGGGTTCTCAAGATTGGAATCGCTGCACAAACCGAGGCCTCATATAAAACCGGAATTCCGGTAATTACTTGTAAGTCGATGATTTCAGCGAGGTGTTCGGCAAGCATTTTTTTATTGGCAGTTACAACGGGCTTACCGGCTAGTAATGCTTTTTTTGTTATTTGAAATGAAGCTTCACTATCCGGGATTAGTTCAACCACAATGTCGATAGCAGGATCATGGAGAATATCATCTGGATTGCAGGTGAAATAGGAGGTGCTTAGATTTCGGGACTTATTGCTATGTTTTATACCAATTTTGGTAATGGCAAGATTTGTATCTCCGTTCTTTGTTATTATCTCATATAAACCTTGTCCAACTGTTCCATATCCGAATAATCCGATATTTATATTTTTCATATTTTTTTTATTTATCTCCGGAAATTTTTTAATCCGAAGCGATGTTAGATTATTGGTTGTTTGCAAGTATTTGCAGTTTTAAAGGGTGATTTTTTTTACCGATTGCAAAGGCATGTTGAAGATCTTGTATCAGGTCATTGGCATCCTCTATTCCTACTGAAAGTCGAATCAAGGAATCCTGTATCCCGGAAGATTTTCGTTTTTGTTGGGGAATCGATTTGTGGGTCATTTGAGCCGGATGACAAATCAAACTCTTCACACCACCTAAACTTTCGGCCAACTTGAATAATCTCGTTGAAGTTACCAGATTTTCGGCAGCCGTAAGTGTATCTTCTTTTAATGAAAAAGAAATGATACTGCCAAATCCACTTTGTTGTTTCGCCGCAATCAGGTGGTTGGGATGGTTTTTTAATCCGGGATAATACAATCGGTCAATTTCGGGTTGGTTAGATAAGAATTCCGCAATTTGCAATGCGTTTTCATTGTGTTTTTTAACCCTAAGTGTTAATGTTTCAATTCCCCTGATAAGTAACCACGAATCAAACGGTCCAAGAATTCCGCCGGAAGCATTCTGTATGTATTTTATTTTTTCACTTAATTCGGAATTGCCTGTAACCACAACACCTGCGATTAAATCCGAATGACCTCCAAGGTATTTGGTAGCACTATGAATTACAATATCTGCTCCTAGGGTTAAAGGTTGTTGCAGCACCGGAGATGCAAAGGTGTTATCCACTACCAACAATGCATTTACTGTTTTTGCAATCGCAGCAATGGCACGAATATCTGATATTTTTAAAGTTGGATTGGTTGGTGTTTCAATCCATATGAATTTTGTTTTATCAGTTATTGCATCGATTACTGTTTCAATATTGGTGGAATCAATATATTTTATTTTTACTCCAAATTTTTCATAAACATGGGTGAATATCCTAAAGGTGCCACCGTAAATATCGTCGCAAGCAATAATTTCATCTCCCGGTTCAAGTAATTTAAGTACTGCATCAATGGCCGCGAGTCCGCTACCAAAAGCAAATCCGCCATCGCCTTCCTCTAGTTTTGCAACCAGATTTTCGAGTGCTTGTCGGGTTGGGTTATTGCTTCTAGAGTAATCAAAACCTTTGTGGTTTCCGGGTGATTCTTGTATGAAGGTGGAGGTTTGATAAATTGGAACACTGATTGCTCCCGTTAATTCGTCGGACGGTAAAAAATGTAATAATTGGGTTTCTGTTTTATAATTTGTCATGATTTTATTTTTTAGTTTTTTTATAGATAGTACAACACAAAACCAGTTGTGATTTGATTTTAAGATTTTGAATTGTTCCGGTAATTTTTCGGTGTTGCAGGAAGCTTCCTGCTCCCTAATCAACGTATAGTTGGTTGTTGCTCTGCGAAGCAGCGCATCAGACATTGCATCATGCAAAGGGGTTTGCATGCAATATGGGTTGGATATGTAAAAACGGGTTGTAATAACACGTTGTAAAAATTTAAAATGATTAAAATGAAAATCGTTTTTAATTATTCGGTGTAACGTTCACCATGGATATGTTTTAACTAAACATAAACATACACATTCGCATGCAATTTTGCATTCGATTAACTAAGTTTATATGTTGTGTATGAGATTTCATTCGGTGCAAATATGCAATATCAAAAATTACAAAACCAAATTATTTTTTTTGGTTGATAGTTTTTGTTGCTGAAAATAGCTAATGCAATAAAGTAAAATTCCCTTTGGTGTCGAACTTCTTCAGTCGTTTTTGGATATAGCCTGAATATTCGGCAATAAAATAATAAACGCCATCGGGAGCATTCGATTTGTTTACCTTTCCATCCCAATGATAATTTAAATCAGCGGATTCAAATACCATTTCGCCCCAACGATTATAGATTTGAATATGGAAAGATTCAACATCACTTCCTTTGGGTTGGTAGGTATCATTTATTCCATCGTTGTTTGGGGTAAATGCATTTGGAAAGTAGATGGTAACGGGACACCTCTTTTGAACAGTCGTTCCATCTTCGCCGGAACAACCTCTGAAATCTTTTACGACAACAAAATAATCTCCTAAATCACCTACTATAATCCATTGTGTGGTGTCGCCTGTCGGGGTCCATTTATATTGCATATAACCTTCTCCGGGATCGAGCTTAATCAATTCTTTATCTTTATCGCATATAAAATACAACTCTCCTAGTTCGGTGTATAAACTCGGATAAAAGTCAATTTTGATATCGTCGAAAACCACGCAATTGCCAATAGAGGCTTTAAGTGAATACAGATTAGGTTTATTCACTTGTATTTGCCTGGTTGTATCGCCGGTATTCCATTCATATTTATAGGCCTCAGATGGTCCGGTAAGGGTGAATATAACTCCAGCACATAAAGTAGTGTCATTTCCAATATGTATCTTGGGCTTTTGATACATAGTAATGGTATCTGTGATGAAAAATTTAATGGCACACAAATACCAGGTAAAAGTAACTACGTAACTTTTAACCGAATCATAAATATGGATTGGGTTAATTAAGGAGCTGGTTTTTCCATCACCAAATTCCCACCTAAATGAATCAGCAGTTAAAGGTTCGTTTAATCCATAACTTACCGGTTCGTTGAAACAAGCAGAAAGGATGCGCAGTTCAGGTTTCCGTAATCCTGTACTATACCGGGAATTATCTAAAATAAATTCGGGAAAATGTTCGGTATAATATGTTCCTAGTGGCTGATCAACCGGTCCAAGATTGGTTTGGTATTCAACAAATCCACAACCAATTCCAATTTGATTGGGATTGTTTATCACGTTAACTTTCGAAGTGACCATTCCGTTTTCGCTGGAAGAAACATAAATTTTTCCATCCGGTGCCAGTTGCATATCTCCTGAATTATAATTACCACCCGAAACTATTACATAAGTTGAGTTGGGTTCGTCATCATTTAAATTGTACTGTATTAAAAGCGAATTACCGGTGTTCAATAACCAGGAAATATAAATTACTTTTTCGTTTTGGCTGTACGCAGGATAAGCTATGATTTCAATACCTTGCATGGGGTGAGGAAGCAAAGACTTTTTAAAGATGATTTTCGCACATTGTTTGTCGAATGAAAATATTTCTGCGTAAGCACTATTAAAAGCATCATCTAATGTTGAAGTGAAAATAAATTCATTTCCTGAACTATTGGAAACCATTTTACCATATGTATATTGGCCATTACTTTTATTTGATTTACCTGCTACAGAAATTACAGGTGTTATTGATAACCCTTCCTGTGTTATCGCATAGGTAAGAAACTTGTTACTACCCGACTCATGTGTAATCAACCAGTATCCGGCATCATAATATTGCTTAACAACCGTAAAATGTAAATCTGCATTGTTATGTAATACCTTGGCTTTTTCTGTTATATCCCCTAATCCATTATTAAGTCGCATATCAACCAAAGCATAATACAAAGTTGAACTGGAGGTAGATCCGGTAATGATATAATATAGATGGATATTGCCCGGATGAGGAATGATAACACAATGTGCAGCAAATGTTTCGTTGTTGATATAAAATCCATTAGGCATTTGATGGTGTAAACGGTTATACACATAGGCACCATTTGTATAGAATTTTAAAGCCCCTGTTATCGGATCAGAGTAGCTGGCAGATCCATAAGGTGCGTACATTTTGCTTGTATTTACCGGTATGGGTTGCATGGTATTGTTGGTAAAGCGCATGCCCAAATAGGTGCCCATAAACCAATGGTTGTTTTGGTTTTGTGCTTGTAGCTGAAAGATAGAAAGAAGAATCAGCAAAATGGTTTTAGCCATATAAAGTAGACAAACCTGAGTGAAATTAAGTTGCAGGAAACGGTTTTCAAGTCTGATTTTTTATAAATGGAAGTATATAGAAACGGGATGTTTTTTTTGGTGAAAAAATGTGGAAAAAACAATGGGTAAATTAAGTGTTATATTTAGGTTAACCGCCCTTTTGGCCGTATTTTTACACCCACTTATAAAACGAAAAAAATGACGGAAGGAACAACGAAGGACAGAAGCAATTACGGTGCAGAAAATATTCAGGTACTGGAGGGGTTAGAGGCGGTTCGGAAAAGACCTGCAATGTATATAGGGGATGTAGGTGCAAGAGGATTGCATCACCTTGTTTATGAGGTAGTTGATAATTCAATTGATGAAGCATTAGCAGGATATTGTAAAAACATTTTTGTTACCATTCATACAAACAATGCAATAACGGTGGTGGATGACGGGCGAGGAATTCCAACAGGAATGCATGCGAAGGAAGGCAAATCTGCATTGGAAGTGGTAATGACGGTTTTACATGCCGGTGGAAAATTTGATAAGGATACCTATAAAGTTTCGGGTGGTTTGCATGGTGTTGGGGTTAGTTGTGTGAATGCCTTGTCGACTTTAATGAGAACTACGGTATATCGCGAAGGGAAAATTTGGCAACAAGAATACAGTTGTGGTAAGCCGTTATACGATGTAAAGACGGTTGGTGAAAGCGATAAAAACGGAACGATGCAATATTTTGAACCGGACGCTTCGATTTTTAATGTAACGGAGTATAAGTTTGATACGATTGCCGCAAGGATGCGCGAATTGTCTTTTCTCAATAGAGGGATAACCATCAATTTAAAAGATGAACGTCCGGATGAAGATGGCAATTTTAAAGAAGAAAGCTTTTATAGCGATGGTGGGTTGAAAGAATTTGTGAATTTTCTGGATGGTACCAGGGAGAAATTATTACCGGAAGCAATTTATGTAGAAGGAGAGAAGAATGGCGTACCAGTTGAGGTAGCGATGATTTACAATACCGGATATACCGAAAACTTGCATTCCTATGTAAATAATATCAATACCCATGAAGGAGGAACACATGTTGCGGGTTTTAGAAGAGCATTGACAAGAACACTGAAAGCGTATGCTGAACGTGAAGGCTTGTTAAAAAATATCAAAGTGGAAATTGCCGGAGATGATTTTCGTGAAGGATTAACCGGAGTAATCTCAGTAAAAGTACAGGAGCCTCAATTCGAAGGACAAACCAAAACAAAGTTAGGAAACAGCGATGTGATGGGAGCAGTAGATCAGTGTGTAGGAGATATGTTGAATAATTTCTTGGAGGAAAACCCTAGAGAGGCACGTTTAATTGTTTCGAAAGTGATTTTAGCAGCGACTGCAAGGGCAGCTGCGAGAAAAGCACGTGAGATGGTGCAACGTAAAGGGGTAATGAGTGGCTCAGGTTTACCCGGAAAGTTAGCAGATTGTCAGGAAACAGATCCTGCGGTTTGTGAATTGTATTTGGTAGAGGGAGATTCGGCAGGAGGTACAGCTAAACAAGGTAGAAATAGAGCATTTCAAGCGATTCTGCCACTTAGAGGAAAAATCTTAAACGTGGAAAAAGCCATGGAGCATAAGATTTATGAAAATGAAGAGATAAAGAATATGTTCACCGGATTAGGAGTAAGCATCGGTACCACAGAAGATGTGAAAGCCCTTAATATTGAAAAATTACGCTACCATAAAATTATTATCATGACGGATGCGGACGTGGATGGTAGCCATATTCGTACCTTGATATTGACATTGTTTTTCCGATACATGAAGGAATTATTGGAGTTTGGATATATCTATATTGCCCAACCACCTTTGTATTTAGTGAAAAAAGGAAAAGAAGAAGAATATTGCTGGACAGAAGCGCAACGTGAAGAAGCGCAGTTACGTCTTGCAAAAGGAGGAAATGTGGACAGTGTAGGTATCCAACGTTATAAAGGTTTGGGAGAAATGAATGCAGAGCAATTATGGAGTACTACCATGAATCCTGAAACACGTACACTGAAACAAGTTACTTTGGAAAGCGCAGCAGAAGCAGATAGAATATTTTCGATGTTGATGGGCGATGATGTTCCACCACGTAGAGAGTTTATTGAAGCAAATGCACGTTACGCGAAGATCGATGTTTAAACATCAATAAGCGTAAAAAATTATTGACTTGAAGATGCTGTTTGTTTGGCAGCAACAATATATTCGCCTTCCATTATCGGAACTAAATCTATTGTGTTTTGTTGAAGGCAATAGGCTACATCATTACTTCCTGCATGTAAGATTTTAAATCTTTTTGCATGCGATGATTGGTTTACAATTTCCAACAATTTGTCGGAACAGGAATGGTATAAAATGTTGGCGGCTAATGCCGAATCACAATTTATTTCGAAGGTTTGCATTAAGTTTTCTACAACCGCTCCTGCAAACAAAGTATCTTCAAGATTTACTTTGTCTTTCCATCCGGCACATAATAAAATAACGGATTTGTTCTCCAAGGATTTCAGCATGTCACATAAGGCATTCAGATTTAGAAACGAACCTATTAATATTTCGGATGCTCCTAATTCTTTGGCAAGTTTAATGGCTTTTGTTCCATTGGTGGTGGTAAATGCAATATTGCGGTTTTGAAGAAAAATATTCTCGAATTCGAAAGGGGAATTTCCCAAATCAAATCCTTCTAATTTTACGGCATTCCTTTCTGCAGCAGTTATAAAATCAAAGTCTTTAAATAATGCTGCTTCTTCCGGAGTTGCAACCGGTAAAATTTTATTTACCCCTGTTTTAAATGCAACGCAAATACTGGTTGTAGCTCGAAGTATATCAATAACAACAACTACTTTATCTTTAACCTGATATAGTGGTAATAATGCAGGAGTAAGAACAACTTCTAATTTATTTGCCATACTTAATTCTGACACCTTCCTTGTTTTGGGGATTGGCCCAATTTTGAACCTTTTGTAAAAATAGAACCCGGTCCGGTTCTACATAATCAACAAAGTGGTTCTTAAAAGCAATCGTATATAAATTATTATACACCCAGAATGTGGTGGTGTCGTTTGTGGTATTATGAATGGTAACAAAAGGTTCAACCCTGGCCGGAACGCCAACTATTTCACGAACATTTACTTCTGAGTAACCCGGTAATACTTTGTGAAATTCATTTTTTTCGGTCACGTTTTGCGCTTGTGCCTTTCCAAAGAAAAGCGCTAATAATACCAATAAAACGATCGGCGTATTTTTCATCTTATAAAAAAGGTATTTTGACAACTTTGGCGCGAATTTGTTTTTCGCGGATTTCAATAAAAATTTCCGAATCCGGTTTCGCATTCTCTGCCGTAACATAACCCATGCCTATTGCTTTATTTAGAGAAGGAGATTGTGTTCCGGATGTTACTTCACCGATTGCATTGCCATTGGCATCTTTTATAATATGGTGTTGACGAGGAATTCCTCCACGTTCAACCATTTCGAATCCAACCAGCTTTTTAGTAGCTCCGGTTTCCTTAATTTTTTTATGGTATTCGTGGTTAATAAATGGTTTGGTGAATTTGGTTATCCAACCTAAACCGGCTTCAATCGGTGATGTTTCGTCGTTTATATCATGACCGTATAAACAAAATCCTTTCTCTAAACGAAGGGTATCCCTTGCACCCAAACCACAAGGTGTAATATTAAATTCTTTTCCTGCTTCAAAAATAGCATCCCACATTTTGCGCGCATCTTTATTCCATACATATATTTCGAATCCACCGGCACCGGTATATCCGGTATTCGATATGATAACATCTTCACATCCGGCCATCATACCGGTTGTATACGTATAATATTCCATATCGGATAATTTAACATCCGTTAATTTCTGCAATACCTTAATTGCATTTGGTCCTTGTACAGCAAGTAAACTCAAATCATCACTCATATTGGTCATTTCTACACCAAAGGTATTGTGCTTGCTTATCCAATTCCAGTCTTTCTCAATATTGGATGCATTTACCACCAAGTAATATTCGTTTTCGTCCCATTTGTAAACCAGTAAGTCGTCTACAATTCCTCCGGTTTCATTTGGTAAACAACTATACTGCACTTTTCCTTTTGTTAATTTAGATGCATCATTGCTGGTAACAAGTTGTATCAACTCGAGCGCTTTTTCACCTTTTAACATAAACTCGCCCATATGGCTAACATCAAAAACACCAACGCTGTTTCTAACTGCAAGGTGTTCTTGTATCAGATTCGTATATAAAACAGGCATATTGTATCCTGCAAATTCAATCATTTTGGCCCCAAGGGACACATGTAAATCATTTAAAGCTACGTATTTCATCCGGTAAAATTTATAAGGTTCAAATTAACCTTTTAAAACGCAATAAACAAAGGGAAGAGAACTAAATACAAGGAATTTAAGGAGATATATTCTAAACAGGAACGGAGATATTACAACGACCTGTCGTACCAGTCTTTCCGGCGGGTCATTTTTAGATCTTGCAACAGGCTCGATTTTACATTAATGGTAAATAGAAAACTCTGACGCGGACCAATCGGAATCCAATTCAACTTGAATTCCCAACAGTGGAGATTTCTTACAAAATCGATCGATGTAAACGTGATTTTCTTTTCTCTGAAATCATAACCGGAGGAATAACCAACCTTCCAGTTTTTGGTAACATTAACATCACCATTAAAATTGATGGTTTGTACATAATTGGTACCGGTTGGATTATTTAAAGTTTGATATTTATAGTAAGATACGGTATAGTTCATGCTCAAGTTCCAGGGAATATTGAAATCGTAATAATCCGTTGGGAAGTCGTTTATATATCGGAGTTCTCCATCGTAATGGTTTCGTTTGTTTGTTTTCTTGCCAAACATTTCGGGCGAGAAGCTGGCCCCTAAACCAATATTTGCATTCGTAATAATTCCCAGGCTTTTGTTTTTATCCCAGTAAAAAGTATTTACACGGGTAACATATTCGTAACCATTAATACTCGTAATCTGATTGTAATAAGGATCCAATGCTGCACTACCGTTTATTGATACATTTTTAAAAAGTCTTGTTCGTCCGGATAATGAAATAACACTTAATTGTAACGAATCTGCGAAAATATTATAGGAAGCCCCGGCACGTATACTTTCAAAAATCTGCACTTTTCTATCGGTATTGGTTGTGTCCTTTTTACCCGGTGTAAGTTTTAGTTCCAGGTTATTGTCCATAGCAAATCCAATATTTCCTTGACGGCCAATACCGGGACCTCCAAATATTCCGTTTTCAAAAATAGAATACCGAATATCCTGACCTGCGCTGTTTTTATACGTTTTATAATACCCAAAGGAAGGGTCGCCAAAGTCGGGGGCATAGGTAAAATCAAGGGTAGGAGTGATCACATGTCTGATTGCTTTTAGTTTTCCTTTCGAGAATTGAGCCATACCATAATATCGGGTACTTAGTCCCAACCTTGAACTATACGAAATAGCATTTTCGAATCCATATGCAAAAGTAGAACCTGTAGTATCTCTTCTTACTGTTTTATAGTACATATAATCATTTAAGGAAACACTGGCAGATAAGGTATAAAATTTCATCACTTTAAATGAAGTTTGGATGGGAATGGTATGCAACATTCCGAATCGGGTTGAAGAATCCAGGAACATTTGTAACGCATTGCCACTTTCGTTACCCCAACGCTGAAACAGGATAGAATCTTTCGTTACCAAATCATTTCGGAATTGAAGGTTATAGTTGGTGGTAATATTCTCATACCATTTATCAGCCGTGTTTTTATATTTAGGTTTAAAAGGTGCAAAACTAGATACCGTGTATGTTATATCAGGGAACGAAATGGATACATCATGCGTATAGGTGTTTTGCGACATACGGGCAGTAGTAGATAAATTGTGTTTGCCATTTTTAAAGCCTTTATTATACGCAACACTGGAGTTAAGCTGGTTGGCAACTATATTTTGAGGCACGTATGAATTATTTGCGAGGTATTCGTTACTCACAATATTTACATTGGCTGAAAAGTTAGAGTTGGGACGGGCTTTAGGGTCCGAACGATGCAGCCAGCTTAACTGAAAATCTTTAGATAGGCGAAAATCCGGATCTTCTTCATTGCCAAATTTGTTATAATTATAATTAAAACCAAGGCTACCGGTGTAGTGATAGCGATTGGTATACCGGTAAAAACTTCTTCCTGCCCAACTGCCATTCGAAAAAATATCCCCGGTAAGCTGTAAGTCGTGGTAATCTCCTAACGCAAAATAATAACCTCCATTTCTTAAGAAATAGCCCCTATCAGCCGAATTGCCGTATTGTGGAATTATTATTCCGGATTTTTGTCCTTTTTTTATAGAAAACATACCAAACGGAATCGCCAGAATCGTTGGCACATCTTCAATCCAAAGGTTTGCGGGTCCGGTTACGATTTTATCATTTGGAATCACCTTTAACTTTAAGGCGCCAATAAAATAATGGGGATGTTCGTCTTCGCAGGTGGTATATTTTGCATATTTTACCCCAAAGTTATTGTCTTCATTTCTTTTTACATTACTGCCATGTATGTAACCATCGCCTTCTTTGGTCCACAATTCGCTTAATATTCCTTTTTTTGTTTTAAAGTTATATTTAATGATTTCTGCTTTGTATTCGGTACCACTTTCGGTAAAAACGGGTTTGCCCCTAATTCTTCCCGAGGAGTCTTTTGTTCCGATTGCAGTCATCAGATTTTTATCAAGTTCTATTTTAATAAAATCTGCTTTTAACTGCATCTCCCCGAAATCGACCTGTGCATTTCGGTACAAATAAATGGTTCTGGTTTCGGCATTATAAGGCATCGAATCATCGGCCGAATATTTGACTTCTTTATCCAGTGCAGATTTTGAAATTCTGATATTCTGAACAGTATCCATTGGATCAAAGTACACCCTATCATTTGCCCAGAAGGGAATAGTATCATTCGGTACGACTTTTGTAATGGTATCGGGAGGAGTTACAGGTTTGGTAACCGCTGTTTTTTTGTTCTTTTTTGATTTCGTAGGAGCCTTTTGTGCATATGCAACTGAACAAATTAACAACAGCAGTGGTAAAAATTTAATTACCACTAACTGAATAACCGACCGGAGTTGACTAAAATTGTAATTGATATATGACAATGGCTGCAAAACTAACTAAAGTTACTAATAAGATAAAATATACAGGCAGAACGGGTCTGATTTTATTAAGCATACTGGTTTGTGCATATAAACCGCTGGATATCATGCGGCCGAAAATAAAAACCGTGGTGGTTGATGCCGGACATGGAGGACATGATGCCGGAAGCATGTATGGAGGAGCAAAAGAAAAGGATGTAACATTATCAATAGCTTTAAAGGTAGGTGAAGAAATACAAAAAATCATGCCAGAAGTGAAAGTAATTTTTACCAGAACCACGGATGAGTTTATTGAATTGCATGAAAGGGCAGGAATTGCTAACCGAAATAATGCGGATTTGTTTATTTCAGTTCATTGTAATGCCAATCAAAAGACAGAAGTATTTGGAACCGAAACATTTTCGATGGGGTTAAATAAAACCGAAGGGAATCTGAATGTAGCCAAAAGGGAGAATTCAGTAATTTTATTGGAAAAGGATTACCAGGAACAATACGAAGGATTTGATCCCAATTCACCGGAAGCAGATATCTATTTTTCTTTTTTACAGAATGCTTTCATGGACCAAAGTCTTCGTTTGTCTTCCTATGTGGAAGCACAATTTAAAGCAATAGAGCGCAACAGCAGAGGTGTTAAACAAGCGCCATTTATGGTTTTATGGAGAAGTAAAATGCCAAGTATTTTAATCGAAACCGGTTTTATCAGCAACAAAGCAGAGCGGAGTTTCCTCTTATCGGATGCTGGCCAAGAGCAACTATCAGTTGCCATTGCAAAAGCAGTTAATACCTATAAAATCAAAATCGAGAATTCGAAGTAGTGTATGGAAATCGACGTATAATGCGTTATTATTGTTTATGCGGATATCATTAATAGTAGCGGCCGACGAGCAAAATGGAATTGGTAAAGAAAACCGGTTATTGTGTTATTTGCCGGCAGATTTAAAGTATTTTAAAGCAACCACTACCGGTCACCACATTTTAATGGGAAGGAAAACCTTTGAATCCGTTGGTAAGCCACTTCCCGGAAGAGTAAATATTGTAATTACGGCCAATGCTGATTGGCGCATGGATGGATGTTCCATATGTAACACAATAGAGGATGGCGTGAAATTAGCACAAAATGCAGGTGAGCAAGAATTGTTTATAACAGGTGGAGGAAATATTTACCGGCAATCATTGGAGATTGCAGACCGGGTTTATTTAACGCGGATACACCATGTTTTTGATGCCGACACCTTTTTTCCGCAATTAAATAAAGAAACTTGGCAGCTAGTTTCCGAAAATAAACAGGTAAAGGACGAAAAGAACTTGTTCGACTATTCATACATGGTTTTTGATCGTAGTCGTAAATGAAGAAAGTTTTTTGTCTTTTATTTATTTGTTATACAATGATTGTGGGATTTGCGCCACCAACTATTCGCATCGCAAAATTGAAGTATAATGGAGGAGGGGATTGGTATGCCAATAAAACGTCGTTGCCAAATCTTATTAAATTTTGCAACCAACAATTGGGTACCAATATATATCCGGAAGAGGATGTAGTTGAAGCAGGAAGTGCAGATATAATGCAATACCCGTTTATTCATTTAACCGGACATGGAAATATAGTACTGTCGGACCAGGAGGCAGATAATTTACGCACTTACTTAATTGCAGGCGGGTTTTTACATGCAGATGATAATTACGGATTGGATAAATTTTTCAGAAGAGAAATGAAAAAAGTTTTTCCGGGGTTAGAATTTGTTGAATTGCCATTTTTACATCCTATTTACCATCAAAAGTTTAAATTTTCGGATGGGTTGCCTAAGGTTCACGAACACGAGGGAAAGGCGCCACAAGGTTATGGACTGATTTATGAAGGAAGGTTGGTTTGTTTTTATTCCTATGAATGTGATTTAGGGAATGGTTGGGAAGATGCCGATATATACAACGACCCGGAAGAAGTGAGGCTGAAAGCACTTCAAATGGGTGCTAATATCATGCAGTATGCCTTTACAGGAGGGAAATAACAATTAAAATTCGCCTTGATCTGATCCTTGGCTTTCTTGGCGTTTGGTGTTTTTACGTTTAAACAAAGAGACATCCCATTCCCCAAATCGATAGGTAAATCCCAAGCGGAAAAAACGTGTTTCTCTTCTTCTCCAAAGTTCTTGCGTAAATAAATCCGTTGTGTAATAAGACCCAAATCCACGTGTATTAAAGATATCATTAATGGTGAAATTGAAGGTAAGTTTTTTACCAATGTCTTTACTGATTGAAAAATCAATGGAATAAACCTCTTTGGTTTTTCCTTGAGCAATTATTCGAGGTGCTTCATAGTTACCATTCACTTGCACGGTAAACTGTTTTGGAAGTTTATAGCTGAGCATCGTTTTCGAATTCCATGAAATGCCTTCATTACTTAATACCATGGTTCCTTCTGAAGCACTAATTTGGGTATAGAAAATATTAACATTCCAATTGAAATCCAGTTTCTTTTTTACCAGACTTAATTTGATATTGTTTTCCCAACCACCGGCAACATTTTTATCGCCATTGATGAAAGTTGAAATTAATACATTGGAATCTGTAGGTGATTGATAAACATAAGGTGTAATCGGACTTTGGGTGTAGCGTATATATCCGGAGGTAAGCCAGTTGCCAAAACCAAAGATGTGGTTGTAATTAATTTCAGACAGATTGGTAAATTCAGGTGCAAGGGAAGGATTACCTATCTGGTAATTATTTTTATCACTAAACATAATAAAAGGAATAATCTGCATCCAACCCGGACGGTTTATTTTACGGGAAAAGTTGAATTGAAACTCATTGTTTGGATCAATTTTTTTCGATAAAAATAAACTGGGGAAAAATGCCTTGCCTAAATTTTTCGTTCCATCGGGGTAGAGGTATTCGAAACTAAGGCCTTTGTTTTCACCTGTAAAACGGGTTGCTTCAAAACGGAGTCCTGCCTGATAGCCAATTCCCATAAACATATTGGTATAATTAACATATACGGCATTGGTCATGTCACGGATCGTATAGGCGGAAGTTAGAAAGCTGTCGGCAACATATTCGCCACTGGTTTGGTTAAACTGTTCAACATCCATACCTGTTTCCGATAATTTTATATTGCTTTTTAATCCAAATTCAAGTCGGGCAGTATCGGTTAATGGATTGGTAAAGTCGAATTGAAAAGTAGCTACTTGCGATTTTCCTGTTCCTGTATTGCGTTGTAATTGCGGGTTATTTGGGAATGGATTAAGGAGGCTATCATAATTGTAGGTTGTAAAAAGTGAGTTGCTTTTGTGTTGCCCCATGTTATAGGTTAAATCTGCAGTCCATTCTTTTCCCTGTTTAGGAAATGTATGTTTCCACATAGCTTGTGTGGTTGCGTTTTGCATGGCATTGGTTTGGTCGTTGGTACGTGTTCCGCTACCGGTATTAACGCCGTTCATTCCGGTTTGGTTAAATGTTTGCTGATCAAAAGTAGTAAATCCACCTCCCATCAAACTTTGGGATAAAGTAAGCGTGTTCCGGTTGCTGATGGTATAATCAAAACCAAAACGACCATTCTGCATTCTTCGTTCTTGGTTGTTTTGGTTATTCTGGTTATAACTACCGGTTTCAACTCCTTCATCTAAGGTTATTCGGTTGGTGTAACCTAGCGTTGGGTTATTGTTATAATTTAGGTTGTAGCTAAGAAAAAAGTTAATTCTGTTTTCCTTTATGTTGATATTGCCATTCACACCTAGTCGGTTAATATCATCAAATTTTATGGTTCCAATATTGGATCCAATCATTCCATTATAACCGGGCTTGGTATTCTTTTTCATCACTACATTAACAATACCACCTGACGCGCTTGCATCAAATTTTGCGGAAGGGTTTGTGATTACTTCAATTCTGTCGATTTGTTCGGATGGAAGCTGTTCCATGGTTAAAGTAGTGGGTCTGCCATCAATAAAAATGGTAGGCGACTGATTTCTTAACGATACATTTCCATCGGCATCCACGGTTAGTCCGGGAATATTTTTCATGACATCCACCGCAGTACCTCCTCTGGAAGAAATGTCCTTGTCTACGTTGTAAATTCGCCTATCCACCCCAATCACTACTGCTTGTTTCTGTTCGGATATTACCACTTCATTTAATACCTTGGTATCAATTTCCATTTTAATATTTCCTATATCAATTTCTGCATTACTAAAGGTTAAAGTGGTAGGAATAATAGAAGGTTTATATCCGATAAACTGAATTTTAACTTTTAATTTGGTTAGCGGTAGTTTTTCAATTGAAAAGTCGCCATTTGCTTTGCTTAAACCACCATTAATTACAGAATCTCGTTGGTTTAGGATGGTGATTGTTGCATATTCAACCGGTTGTTTGGTTTTGGCATCTATTAATTTACCATAGATTCGTCCAATTGCAGGCATTCTGTTGCCGCCTGCTTGTTGGCCATTTCCGGGCATTCCTCTTCCCGGTTGTGCGATAATCGCTTGCAGGGAAAGTAGTAGAAATAAAAACGGTAATAATAGTTTATGGGTAATTGATGTCATAAAAGTGGGCAAAGCTAATGTCCTCAATGGGATTTGAAAGGGTTTAAAGCGTAAAAATGTTTTGTTTTCCAACAACGGTATTAATATTACATGGTTGGATAAACAAACAGGTAAAAGGTTTAATGGGCTAATCTATTGCCGGACGGGTATAATACCCCGTTCCATTGTACTCCCTTTTTCGTGGATGAATTTTACATGCATCGCTGCAAGCACCTTCCATTTCTTCCGAACACTTTTCACACATGTTAAATTGGTCATTGCATTCCACATTGGCACAATTCAAGTTACGGGTGGTTGGTTCTCCACATTTTTTGCAAATAGCAATTGCTTTTGGATTAACATGGTTTATCGGCACAGTTACTCTCCCATCGAACACGTATAATACACCGTCGAAATCTTTGCCACCTGTATCTTTGGCATACCCAATAATACCGTTGTGTAACTGATAAACGTCTTTAAAACCTTCTTTCATAAGAAGTGCCGATGCTTTCTCACATTTTATTCCCCCTGTACAAACGGTAACCACCTTCTTGTTTTTAAATTGTTCTAATTCATTTATTTTAGAAGGGAAATCGCGGAAATTCTCAATATCCAGCGTGATAGAATCTTTAAATTTACCCAAACGGGTTTCATAATTGGATCTAACATCCACTACCACAACATCACCTCCTTCTTTTAATTGGAGAAATTCATCGCCACGTAAGCTAATTCCGGTTTCTTTTGTTGGGTCAATAATTGCTTTGTTTCTTAATCCCGAGTGAACCAATTCGTTTTTAAATCTGACATGCATGCGGTTGAATGCATGTTCGTGATAGTCATCTACTTTAAATTCAATTTGGGTAAAACGGGGGTCGGATTTTAAATCGGTCATGTACTTTTCACAGGTTTCCCTTTTTCCGCTAATACTGCCGTTTATTCCTTCTTCGGCAATATAAATGCGTCCTCTTAAACCAATTTCTTTACAATATTTTAAATGCTCGAGGGTATAAGCTTCGGCATTTTCAATATAAACATAATGGTAATATGCAACTACCAGATAATCTTTGTTCTCCATTTACAAGATGGGTTAAAATTTTGCAGCAAATATAGGTCTTGGACGACAATAAAAAATGACTTTCCCCCATATATTATGCGGAAAGGGATAATCGGTTTTGAATAAAACCAATTATCAACTTACTTAGTGGCATGATGAAAAAAATATTATTCTGTTTTTTTTGCCTGTTAGGGGTTGGCTTGGCTGCGCAGAATTTGCCATATAAAGATGCGTCAAATCCACATTATTGGAAGAATCGAAAGCCATTTGAGGGATACTGGCAGCAAGATATTGCCTACAAAATACAAGCAAAGTTAGATGACTCAACCAATATCGTTAGTGGTGCAGAGGAATTAACTTATACAAATAATTCACCGGATACTTTATACGAGGTATATTTTCATTTATACCAGAATGCATTTGTAAAAGGCAGCTATCTCGAAAAATTAAATAAAGCAAATGACTTTAAGCAAAAATTTGGCAGATACGAAGAGGATGGACTCGGGACTTCCATCTCCAGTTTTGAAGCGGAAGTGAATGGTATAAAATTAAATGAAACGAATTTGCCTGATGAATTGCAAGCTAAATATGATTCGCTGGCTTGGGTTCCTTATAAAAAACAGAAAGTTAATAATCAGGAGTTTTTAACGATGGATAATACCATTATGCGGGTTGTTTTACCTGCTCCTTTGTTACCCGGTAAAGAAGCTGTTTTCAGGATAAACTTTAAAACTTATTTTGACGATGGCGGAAACCAACGCCGCAGGATGAAAATGTTTAAAGACAAATGGGGTAACAAACAATACGATGGTGTTCATTGGTATCCGCGAATTTGCGTATATGACCGAAAATTCGGTTGGTCAACCGACCAGCATCTGGGAAAAGAATTTTATGGCGATTTTGGTTCCTATGAGGTTGCGTTAACTTTTCCTTCACATTATGTTTTAGATGCGACCGGTGTTTTACAAAACAAAGAAGAAGTGATGCCTGCTGATTTGCGGATGAAATTAGATATCAAGAATTTTAAAGATAAGGAACTGGATACCGAACCAAGTGTAATCACAAAACCGGATGGTACTTTTAAGACTTGGAATTTTAAATCGATTAACACCCACGATTTTGCATGGGTAGCAGATCCTACTTTTCGGATAGGAGAGTCGTTGGTAAAATTATCAAACGGAAGTGAGGTATCCTGTATTTCACTGGCACAGGAACCGCATGCTGCCAAATGGCAAGACGCAGCTCCTTTTACGGCAAAAGTAATTGAAACATATAGTCGGGATATTGGCAATTACGTCTATCCAAAAATGATTGTAGCCGATGCAAGAGACGGAATGGAGTATCCGATGTTGACGTTGGATGGAGGCTTATCGCCCGGTTATTATGGTTTGTTTGCACATGAAGTTGGACACAATTGGTTTTTTGGAATGGTTGGGAATAACGAAACTTATAGGGCAAGTTTGGATGAGGGTTTTACCCAATTTTTAACCAATTGGTGTATGACTTCCATTTTTGGGGAGATTAAACCAACCAGTAAAAACCCAAACCCAACCGCTAGAATGGATCAAACTGTTTATCTCGGTTATTTGCGGGATGCTATCAAACACCAGGATATGCCGCTAAATACCCATAGCGATGATTTTAATGGAGCGTTGAATCATGGTGGAGGATACGGACATGTATATTACAAGACAGCAACCATGTTGTATAACCTGCAATATGTTTTGGGCAACGAACTTTTTATTGCTGCCATGCAACATTATTTTGATCAGTGGAAAATGGCTCATCCTTATTTTGAAGATTTTCGCAATTCGATAATACAATACACCCATACCGACCTCAATTGGTTTTTTGATCAATGGATGGAAACTACCAAGACAATAGATTATTCGATAGAGTCGGTTCATAAAACAGGCAAACTATATTTTGACTCAGAAATTATCAGAGATAAAAATGGAAATTATATTGGGGTTAGACCCACTAGCGATAACTATGAAAATATCTATGAAATTACCTTTAAACGAAAAGGGGAAATGCAAATGCCGATAGATTTTACCGTTTATACGGATGATTCAGCGAAAATGTATAATTTTATCATTCCAAACACTTACTTTTTTAAATCAAGTGATTCGAATACGATATTATTGAATACCTGGAAGGGATGGGGTAATTTAAACGAAAAGTATACTGCAAAATTTACCATACCAAAAGACTATAAAATTAAGAATATAAAAATCGACCCAACGTATCGTTTGGCAGATATTTACCAACCCGACAATGAGTATGTCTTTAATCCGGTTATTGTATTTGATAAAGGTCGTAGGTTACCGTTAAATCGAAAAAGTTATGTGTTGGAACACCGTCCGGATATTTGGTATAATAGTATAGATGGTGTAAAATTAGGATACCATCTGGAAGGCGGATATTTTAACCACAACAATTTATTCAGGGCTTCGGTTTGGTATAATTCAGAGTTGTTGAAAAATTATGAAGGTTCGGCCGACAATACCATTAATTATACTTTATGGCATAAGAATCCGATTGGTAATAAAATATATTCTGTTATAGATTTAAGAAATCTAGATGGTTTACGATTACTTAAAGTTGGTTTTAATGTTGAAACCAATCCCGGATTGATAGAAGTGTATTATAAAATGTTTGACAGGATAGGCTCAAGAGATTTGGATTATTTGCTTTATCCGGATCAGTGGAAATTGTCGTTGCTTAATGCTACCATCAATATTGATTTTACGTCAAATTATACGTATGCAAATGGAAGTGGGGAATTAAAGGAAGGTATAAGAAGTACATTTTTCTCTGATTATGATTATTCAAGATTGTTTGTTCAATGGATCAATCACCATAAATGGAGTGGTCTCGAATTTCATTCGAGGGCATACCTACATTTTATGGCAGGAACCAATATTGCTGCTGAATCGCAGCTTTTTCTAAGTGGTTCAAATGAAGAGGATATGATGGAGAATAAATTTCTTCGGTCGAGGGCTTTTGTTCCGGTTAACTGGTTAGGGTATGGTAACAATACCAATCATTTTCAAGCATCCGGTGGGTTAAATATCCGAGGATATGCCGGGTACTTGATACCACGAAATGTTGACAATGTGCAGGTGTATATGTATAAAGGACAAAACGGAGGTGTTGTTAATTTCGAATTGGATTTGGATGGATTGGTTCGATTTAAACCGAGATACCTAGCCAATGTTTTGCATTTGGATATTTATCTTTTTGGTGATGCTGGTATAATGAGTAATGATTTTAAAACTGGGGAATATGGATTAACAAGAAATATGACGGTTTCAACAGATTTAATGGCGTGCGGTGGTGGTGGATTTGCATTTACCATTAAGAAGTGGGGCCAAATGGATAAGGCCAAACCACTTACAATAAGAATGGATTTCCCTCTGTTGTTGAATAGTTCGCCATTTGAAGACGGACAATATTTCAGGTATCGTTGGCAAGTAGGACTTAACCGTAGTTTTTAAATAAATTATCATGCAAATAAATAAACCATTAAATGGCACCTATCCGGCGTACTACGAAACATATATTAGTAAAGTTACCGGCAATAATTTGATTGAAATGATGCTTAATGAGCATTATGAAACCATCGATTTGATTACATCCATCGATTTAGAAACGCAACACTTCAGGTATGCAGAAGGCAAGTGGAATTGCAAAGAAATAATACAACATGTGATGGATACGGAAAGGGTTATGGCTTACCGTGCTATGTGTATTGCCCGTGGAGAGCAGGTAAATTTGCCCGGATTCGACGAAAATAAATATGCAATTTATGCCATGGCAACCAAAAGGAATATGGATGATATTGCAAGAGAATTTTCAGTTTTACGTGCTTCCACCATCGAACTAATAAAGAGTCTTTCTCCTGAAATGCTGGATATAACAGGAACAGCAAACAACAATCCGTTAACTGTTCGGGCATTGTTATATATTATTGCAGGACACGAAATTCACCACCGAAAAGTGATAGAGGAACGCTATTTACCTAAATAAATATTTCTTGCCCAGGCATCACACAAGATTGCAGTTGCCATAGCAGCATTTAGAGATTCGGCTTCTCCGCGGCGAGGAATGGTAAGTGGTTTGGTTATATGTGGTAAAAGTTCGGAATGTATTCCACGGCCTTCATTTCCTATCAATACAATGCCGCCGGAAATGGGCTCTTCATATAAATTCTTTCCTTGCATCATTGCTCCATATACCGGTATATCTTTGTTTTTTGTAAACAATTCCTTCAGGTCAATTTCCATAACAGCCACTCTGGTAAACGAACCCATGGTAGATTGAATTACTTTTGGAGAATAAGGATCTGCACATCCCGGTGAACAATAAATCTGGCTAATTCCATACCAATCTGCGGTTCTAATAATAGTACCCATGTTTCCCGGATCTTGTATTGTATCCAGCGCAAGGGTAAGATTCATGGGATTTAAATCCATGGATAGGGGATAATGGGGTATATTTGCTACGGCAACAACATCTTGTGGGGAGGGTAAAAGGGACAATTTCCGGATTCCTTCCGGATTGGTTATCGTTACTTCCGTATCAGCATGTATAAAAGCCTGCTCACTTATCAACCATTCGTTAATTGTATAAAGGCTTTTAACCTTTATTTTTGACCGAAGCAGTTCGGCAACATTTTTGTTACCTTCCACAACAAATAATCCGTGGGAGGCACGATGTTTCTTGTCAACTAATGATTGAACAAATTTGATAACATTTTTAGATAACATATGTCGCAAATTAAAGAGTTTCTTGTATCTCTTTGTTATCCCGTTGTTTATTCTTTCGTCGTGTGGAGTAAGAAAGTATGTTAAGCCGGGGGAGCATTTGTTAAACCACAATTACCTCGAAATTAATAAACCGTATAAAAAAGAAACGGAAAAGCAGTTGGAGCAATTATACAAACAACGGCCCAATTCCAAACTGTTGCTATTTTTTAAAACCAGGCCCTATTACTATTATAAAGGCTCACAAGGGAAAGATGGATGGTACAAACGATTTCAAAGAAATGTTTTGGGCGAGCCCGGTGTTTTTGTTGACACGGTAGCGATAAATGTGACGATAAAAAGTATGAAGTCATACTTGCAAAGTGTTGGATATTACTACTCGGATATTCATTATAAAATAAAGTATAAGGGAAAATACAGGGCTGAAGTAACCTATATGGTTGAGCAAAATAGCCAATATAAATTTGGTCATTACAGTTTGCAAATCGACGACAAAGAAGTGCACGGCTTGGTAAAAAAGAACATCAACGAATCTTCTATCCGAATTGGAAATGGATTATATTTTAGTACGCTGGAGGACGAACAATCTCGTGTTGTTACTCAATTGAGAAACAATGGATATTATATGATGAGCGACGAATATATTGATTACAATATTGATACACTAAACAAGAATTTCTATGCATCAGTTGGGTTAAATATCCGTAATCCTGCCGAGAATTCGCCACATCAGAAGTACTATAATAACGACATGGTAGTGGTTATCGAACAAAACTCAAATGCCGGATTATACAGTGGAAAGGATACTTTTCCGGCTAAGAATTTTACCTATATACCCAATCGCTTTGAGTTGAACCCGGATATTATTGACCGGAATTTATTGTTGATTAAGGGAAATGAATTTAAACAATCTTCTTTATCGAGAACCTATACCCGTATTTCGGATTTAGGAATATTCAGATTTGTTAATATTCAACCTACAACATTTATTCGAAATGATTCAGGTTTTGTGGATTATCATCTGAAAATGATTCCCATGGTTAAATATGATTATTCTATTGAACCCCAAGCAACCACTTCCGATCAAACCAATGCGATTAGTTATCAAAGTAGCAGGAATTTTGGTGTAGCCGTGGAGTTAAAAGTGCGCGACCGTAATATTTTTCACGGTGCCGAAATCTTGCAATTCAGTTTTCGATCTGCTTTTGAGGCACAGGGAGGAGCGAAAACAAAACAGTTTTTCAATACAACCGAACAACGGTTAACGGCTAGTTTGATAATGCCGCGTACCTTGTTCTTACCTCAGTTCGACCGCAATGAAAAGTTTTTAAGTACACGTACAGCATTCAATGTTTCGGGGATTTATGAACTGAATTTCGATTACCAGCGTCAGATTTTTACAACAAACATGACCTATCAATTTAACAAACCATTGATATCCTTTACATTTGTTCCTGTCGAATTCAGTTATATTAAAAGTAAAATGTCGGACACGCTAGCAAAACAAAGCGAATCCGATATTTTTCTGCAGAATTTGTTTTCCAGCAATGTGATTTTAAGTCATCGGTTTGGTTTTATTTATACCAACAAACCCATAGCAAAAAGCATCCACTATTATTATCTTAAATGGGATATGATTGAGATTGGAGGAAGTGCGATTTCCCTGATTAAGAAAATGACAAATGCTCCCAAAGACGAAAATGGAGAATACAATATTTTAGGAGTACGATATTACGAATATTTAAAATCGGCTATCGATTTTCGATTTAATACGGTTTACGATAAAAATAATGCAACAGTATACCGGTTGTTTGTTGGTGCAGCATTACCTTATGGCAATACAAAAGATTTTGCTCCCTTTGAGAAGCGATTTTTTGTAGGAGGTGCAAATGATTTAAGGGGTTGGTTGCCTCGTTCCATTGGTCCGGGATCGTATGTAGATCCAACCGGTTTTGATTATTCAGGTGAAGTTAAGTTGGAGGCGAACGCCGAATACCGATTTAATATTTATAACCGTTGGTTAGAAGGTGCAGTGTTTTTTGATGCGGGAAATATTTGGGCTATTAAACTTGATCCGAACAGACCCAATGCCGAATTTCAGATGAATCGTTTTTACAAAGAAATAGCTGCAGATGCCGGTTTTGGAGTGCGATTAAATTTTGAAATTTTTATTATCCGTTTTGATTTTGCCATTCCTTTGGTTGATCCATCCTTCGCACCGGGTAGTCGTTGGGTAGTAAAGAATATGAATGGAATCTGGTTATGGGATAATATTACCTTTAATTTCGGTATAGGTTACCCGTTTTAATGGGTTAGTTTTCTGCAGTTTTACTCTTGCTGAATTTGCTTTTTATTTTTACAGCAGGTACCCATATTTTTGAAATAAGGTATTTAATAGGATTGCTTTTATTTACTTTCCAAACGGTTGTACGCGAATCTTCAAGTGGTTCATGGTGTAATGAATAAGCATAAGCCGCGATGCTGGTTCTGTATTTGCCTTCAGGAAAATGTATGGCATCATAACCATGTAAAGTATATCCTCTACACAACATGATGGTGAGTTGGTTAAAGGGAACATCAACTTCTGTTTTTTTGCCGGTTCTGGAATCTTCCAGCTTCAATTCTCCACCATGTTCTTTCTGCCAATCTTTATTGATATATAATAGGAGATTTAAATTTCGGAACCATTTTTCGTGTAATGGATGGTAGTTAAAATCGGCATGCATATCCAGAAAACTTCCCGATTTACCTTGGTGTATGCCACCTCCGTAAAAAGTAGAATCAATAAATACATCTTCGTTGGTTACATAAACAAGCCATTTTTGAAATCGCTCAGAAACCAAATCGTCATATAGTTCCTTGAATAATCCTCCCATTTGCCAGAACTTTGATTTTTCGAATTTGTTCTTTGCAAATACATAGTCGGCACTTGCAGTTTCTATTTCAGGAATTTGGCTGTATAACGAAATTATTTTTTCGGGTTCGCAGGCTTCTTCAATTCCAATATGAGGAAATGGATTGGCTTGTAAAAAGGCGTCTCTAAATCGTTCTTTATTGGCTTCAAGATAGTCGAATCGTAACATATGATGCGGGTTTAAGTAAATTTGTTTGATCTAATAAAGGGAGGATATTAGTTGAATTGATTTATGCGCTGCAATGCGTTTCTTGCTTTAGTAGCTGTACTATTTTTGTAATCATAACCTTTGTAGGTTAGTGTTTTCTCGTAGTACTCAACTGCTTTGCTTTTGTTGCCAAGTTGCTCGTAGATCGCACCCAGTTGGTTACAGGAGGCCGGAGCATAATGTAAATGAAGATCAGCAACATTTAACCGTATACAGTTCTGATAATGCTCAATGGCTTTTAAATATTGTTTTTGTTCGCCTGTAATACGACCATAACGATATTCAAACTCGAGTTTTTCAGCAATATTGGATGGAATCGCTTTGAGTAATTCTACTGTTGCTTTATCAAAATAGCCACCGTCAAATAATAATCGGGCTTTCAGTAATTCAAGATTGGGTTTGATTCGTAAAGATGCCTCTCTAACAGCAAGTTTATCCTCTTCGCTAGCAGCAACACCATATTTTAAAACCATATTAAGATACAAATCACTTTTTTCTTTATCGTTATGAATCAGGTAATGCCACGATAATTTTTTGTATGCATCTTTAATTAAGTTTTTTCCTTTACTGAAACTGACAAATTTCTTAAAATAAATGGCGGCATTTTCTTGTAATTTATTTAATAAAGCAGCTCCTGTGAGGTAGTCCATATAAGGGAATGTGGCATATTCGGGGGTTGCAGGACGTTTAAATAAAGCCTCCAATGCCAAGTCGTTATGGGCAGTTTTTATACCTACAAATGCCCGTAAATAATTACTAAGTAAATTGGTTTCGAAATCACGGGTTGCTTTTTCACAAAAATTCCACGCAATTTGTTTGTCGCCAAAATTGAGTTGTAACAACGAATAATAATATTCAGCACTTTGTTTTTCGAGTAGTTGATCGGCGGGATACGAATGTTGGTCGATATAGTTAATCAGCAAATCCATTCCTTGTTTAAAATCGCCTTTCATTCCTACAATATTCAATACCCATTTAAAATTATCAGGAATGCCGCCAAGCATAGCTTTGAGCATACCTACATCTTTAAAATTAGGTCCAAAAAAGGGAAATAATTCACGGTTGGTTTCTAATAGTTTATAGGCATCTCTGAACTCGAGGGCAGCAGTAAAATATTCCTGGTGAAAAACCCTACTAAATGCCCATTGTAGATTAATCTCAGCTTGTGCATATAATTTGTAAGGAGAGGATTTTGGTAGTTGGTTGAGTCGGTCAATGCGGATATTTTTTTGTTTTTCTAAGGCATGTAAATCCCGAATATCCTGGCTCGTAATCAATGAATAGAAATCAATGAAATTCTCGAGATAATCTACAGCACAATTGTTCGGATGCCTTTCTCGTTCAGCTTGTAACATCACAGCCGCAGATTTTAATCGTAGCTTACTGATTTGTTTGGCAGCTTCAATACACGAGTTGTTAAAATTAAATTCGGTTGGTTGTGCAACCGCAATTTTGCCTATAAAAAAAAGCAAAAACACCAACAGGGTTTTTGCTTTTCTCCTACCAATCATATCGGTAAAATTATATAATTACTTCTTCAGCAAGGGTTGAGTCGACTAAAACACGACCGCAATGCTCGCAAACTAAAATCTTTTTACGTTGCTTTATATCTAATTGGCGTTGAGGAGGAATCTGAGAGAAACAACCACCGCATGAATCTCTTACAATTACGGCAACCCCTAGGCCATTTTTTACACTTGCTCTAATACGTTCGTATGAAATGCGTAAACGATCTTCGATAAATTTACTGGCTTCCGTACGAAGTTTGTTCAATTCTTTTTCTTCTTTTTCGGTTTCTTCAACAATGGTATTTAATTCAGTTTTCTTGTTGTTAAGATCTGTTTTTCTACCTTCCAGTTCGCTCACCAATGAACCAACGCCTTCTTTCTTTTGTTCGATTTCGAACTGAAAGTTTTTAATTCTTTTTTCTGCAGCCTGTACTTCCAACCCGGCGATTTCGATTTCCTTGTTTAAGGCTTCAAATTCGCGGTTGTTTTTAACATTGTCTAATTGCTTCTCGTATTTTTTGATATTTGCTTTCGACTCGGTAATGCGTAGTTTATTGGTTGAAATTGCATCTTCCAGATTTTTAATCTCAATCTGAATGTTTTCATTTCTGGTTTCCAATCCTGCGATATCGTCTTCTAAATCAGAAACTTCAATTGGTAATTCTCCTCTTACGGATTGTAGTTTGTCGATTTTAGAATCAATAACCTGTAGTTTATACAGTGATTTTAATTTTTGTTCTACGCTTATTTCTGAAACTGCCGGCATATTCAATAATATTTAATTGGGTTAGTGTTAATTCCTGATAAAAGGACCGCAAATGTAGTAAATTTTTTGAGAATTAACTCTTTAAGTAGCTCTTTCGTAAAAAATTCACTCTCATAATGGCCGATATCCGCTATCAATAGTCGGTTCTCGGCATCAAAGAACTGGTGGTATTTAAAATCAGCGCTTACCAAAGCGTCGGCTTCCGCCTTTATAGCATGTTGCAACAAAAAGCTACCTGAACCTCCACAAACCGCAACTTTTTTAATTTTACCTTGAAACGGTGTATACCGGATATTTTGAAGATTCATGTTCGTTTTCAAGTGGTTAAGAAACGCTGATTCCGAAACTTCAGCCTGAAGTTCGCCAATTAATCCGGCCCCAACCATTTTGTTGGCATTGTTAACCTGCAGTATATCGTACGCTGGTTCTTCATATGGATGAACAGATACTAATTTCCGAATGATTGCAGATTGCAGGTGTAGCGGAAAGATCATTTCAACTTTGGCTTCGGTTTCGTTGTGGATTTCGCCAGGGTTACCAACAAATGGGTTACTGGATTCGTTTCCTCGGAAAGTGCCAATTCCTGTACTAGAAAAACTACAATGGTCATAATTACCTATATGGCCTGCTCCTGCTTCAAATAGAGCAGTTTGAAGAGTTATCCGGTGCGATTCGGGAACAAATGTGATGAGTTTGCAAAGAATACCGGTAACAGGCGCCAAAATCCTAGTGTTTTGCAAACCAATTTTTTCTCCGATTTTTCGGTTTACACCATTGGCAAAATCATTGTCGAGGTTCGTGTGGATGGCATATACAGCGATATCAGATTTTATGGCTTTTAATACAGTTCTCTCCGTGTAATTGCTCCCGGTAATTTTCTTTAACCCACTAAAAATTAAAGGATGATGTGTAATGATGAGGTTGCAGTTATTTTTTACTGCTTCATCCAATACTTCCTCTGTGCAATCCACGGTTACCAAAATATTAGTAACTTCCATAGAGCGGTTACCAATTAATAGTCCGCAGTTATCATAAGGTTCTTGGTACGAAAGAGGCACTAATTCTTCGAGATAGATGATTACATCATTAATTGTTGTCATGGGATTCAAAAATAGATAAAGTAAATAACAAGGATGGTAAGCAGAATACCAACCTATTTGGTTATAATAGGTAAGGCGCCATAAACCCTAATGCCATCAACAAAATAAGCTGTACCTGAACTTGCTCCTCTGATAATAACTTGTTCGCCTGCACGGTATTGTACACCCGGTACGGTATTAGCGATTTGGTTGATATCGCGGGCTGCCATTTGTTGCAGTTGCTTGCCATTGTATGATTTTCCTGAAGTTTGAATTACCTCGCTCATTTTATTGTATTTGTAAACATCAGTCGGGATATAACTATTAGCGGAAGAGTCGTTCGGAGATAAATAACTATCACCCGATTTTTGGGCAAGGATATTAGTTAAACCGGCAAAGAGAAAAATAAATCCAAAAACGATCAATTTACTTTGCATAAGAATGTATTTTACACAGGTAAAATTATAATATTATTGCGGTATATCCGCGTCATTTTTTCCTTTTTTATTCTTAATTTTTCCAATCCATTTTAGCAGCAGCATTCCCAATAAGGCGGCATCCGACTTGCCTTCCATTTCCGCTTGGTTGTTGCCCAGCAAGGCAGGTAACAAGTTTTTTCGACCAAATTGGATTAATTGAACGATACCTGAATTTGAGTTTTCGAGTGGGTTAATTGCCTTCCAGATTAACGAGCGGAAGTTATCGCGAATGTATTTATAATGCAGCTCCAAGGTTTGTTTTTTCTGCTCTTCTAACATACGAAGTCTGTTTTTTTCGAGCAATAAACTATTGATATCGGTAATTTTTACTGGCTTACTCATAATCTTCAAATAGTAGTTTAATTACTTTATTCATCACAGGAGTAGTTATCCATTGTTTTCTGAATAGCAGCAACAAAAGGAAAAGGAATACAATTGCACCGGTTACTATACCAAATCCGGTTATCATACTGCCGAAATAATTGGATAAAAACAATCCGGAGAGCAATACCATCAAGCAAACAATGATAAAAGAAAATATAAGCAGAATAAAAAGGAAAACAAGCTCACCGGCTGTTTTAGCAGAGCGTTCGGCTATTTCCAGTTTAATCAGTTTTGTTTTAATATCGATAAACTCTTCCAGATCTTTTCTGGTTTCATCAAGTAAATACTTGTTTTCGGGGTTTCTGTTCATGATTTCAACCGATATTAACTGCCGGTGGTTTTATCTATTACCTTAATCAATTTTTCAAATTCTTCTTTAATATCCGATCGGATTTCTTTTCCTTTTTTACTGGTAAACAACCAAACAGTTAATGATCCTGCGGCTGCTCCTAATAAGAAAGTAAGGATGCTTTTGCTTTTCATGGCATGAAATTTTAGGGCACACAAATATACCGCATTTATAGCAAAAGCAGCATGCAAAAAGTATTTAAGATATGGTAAGTTAAGCGGTTGCTTTAATAATCCAATGATGAGGATCTTCGATTTTAGAAGTTCTGATGTCTTCTAATAAACGATACAAGAGGTTGGAAATTTTTCTGTCTTCCGCCGGAGGTAATTGGTATGTTTTACCTTTGTAGTGAAAGGAGGCAATCTTTGCTATCAAAGCTGCAGTACCGGTACCAAATGCATCCATTAGTTCGCCACGGTTACTTGCAGCAACTATTTCGTCCATCGAAACAGGACGTTCTTCAACTTCAATATTTCTGTCTCTTAACAACTGAATACAGGAATCGCGGGTTATACCTTCTAATATCGTACCGTCGAGTTTTGGAGTTAATACTTTTTCGCCAACCACAAAAAACAAATTGGTTGTACCTGATTCTTCAACATAAGCGTGTTCTTTACCATCGGTCCAGATTAATTGGTCGTAACCTTTTAATTGAGCTTCAAGTGTAGGCAACATCGATGCGCCATAGTTACCTGCTGCCTTAGCAAATCCAATTCCACCTTGAAATGCCCTAACATATTTTTCTTCAACCAACACATTTATTGGTTTCGGGTAATAACTATTAACCGGACAAGTAAAAATAATAAAACTAAAATTTTTAGAAGGACGAACGCCAACAAAATCATCCGTTGCGAACATAAAGGGGCGCACATACAAGGCGCTTCCTTCGCGGGTTGGAATCCAATCGGCATCTATTTTAACCAATGCTGTTAAACCTGCAAGAAAAATATCTTCCGGTATTTCGGGCATTGCCATACGTTTGGCCGATTTATTCATGCGCATACAATTGTCAGTCGGACGAAAAAGCTGTGGATTTCCGTTCTGATCTTTAAATGCTTTCATGCCTTCAAATATCGATTGGCCATAATGGATTGCTGAGAGAGAAGGAGAAACTGCAATATCCCCATAAGGTAAAATCTCGGGATTGGTCCAAACACCATCTTCATAATCTACCCGAAACATATGGTCTGAAAAGCAGGTTCCAAATTGGATATTTTCAAAGTCAACGGAATCAATTCTGGAGCTTGTCGATTTGGTGATTTTTATAGAAATTGCTGTTGTATTATTGCTCATGGAAAATTCAATTAAAAATTTGTCTGAAATAGCTCCATTGTATGATGAATTCTATCTGTTGGATGAAGTTATTCAAACAAGCCCCAAAGAAAACGAAAAAAATAAGAAATCACTTATTTTTTTAGGGGGTAACAAATTAAAAATAGTTTGGGTTATTCGTGAAGTTGGCGGAATTAGCGACCTCGCAAAGGAATTATTAGATAATTTGATCATAAATGCGATAAAAATCAGTTGGGAAGACATTGCTTTGGTGAATCTGGAAGAAAATAAAGCATGCGATTTACAGGAAATCATAGCGGTGTTGCAACCAAAAAAAGTAATCTATTGGGGTTGTATGGCAGATATTGAATTATACAAGGTAGAAAATCACGGTCAAATGGAAGTTTTGTCTGTAGAAAGTATCGGCATATATCTGACAGATATCGTATTAAAAAGAAAATTATGGGAGTCGATAAAACAGTTGTTAAATCTCCAATGAAGTTGGTATTTGCCAGTGGAAATGCCAATAAAATAAAAGAAGTTGCCGCAGTATTAGGAGATGGCTTTCAATTGCAATCGCTGGTTGATATCGGATTTAAGGGTGATATTCCGGAAACCGGACTAACCTTAGAAGAAAATGCAGCAATTAAAAGCCGTTTTGTAAAGTTAAATTATGGATTGGATTGTTGTGCGGACGATAGCGGTTTATTGGTCGACGCGTTAAATGGCGCACCCGGGGTTCATTCTGCACGTTATGCAGGCCATGAAAAGGATGATAACAACAACATAGATTTGTTACTGAAAAATCTGGAAGGGATAACCAACCGCAAGGCGAAATTTGTTACCATTATTCATTTAGTTTCAAACCAACAAGAGCATTTGTTTGAAGGTGAATTACATGGTACTATTACGGAAATAAGGAGAGGCAAGAATGGCTTTGGATATGATCCTGTATTTATACCGGACGGATATTCCAAAACGTTGGCTGAAATGTTACCGAAAGAAAAAAATAACATTAGCCACAGGGCAATCGCCATCAAAAAGCTAGCTGAGTTTCTTAGAAATGATTATTGATTAACTCCTTTAGATGGAGCATTGAGTGATTCGGCAATTTCCTTTTCCAGAGAAGATTTGTTTTCCATTTCCAAATCATGTACTTGGTGTTTGAAAATATACATTGGAATATACGAAAGCAGCATGGCCAATGAGCCAAGAATCAACATGATATTTAATGTGCTGCTGTCTTTTAGTAAAAAGGCAACCATCACGAAAAGTATATTGGAAACATACATTACCAAACAAACCTCCTTATGACCCATTCCTATTTTTATCAGTGAATGGTGAATATGGTTTTTGTCGGCAGTAAATGGCGATTGACGTTTCATCAATCGGATAATAAATACCCGTATGGTATCAAATAATGGAATAATTAGGATAGCCATTGCCAATGCAGGAGCAGAAGATAATTTGTAAAAGTTAAAAGATGCCTTGCTGTTGAATTCAATAAACTGTATGGTGAAAATCGAAATTAAGAAGCCGACGGTTAAGGAGCCGGCATCGCCCATAAAGATTTTTGCCGGATTAAAGTTAAATACCAAAAATCCAAACAATGCACCGGCTAAACCAAATGCCATTATTGCCCAGCCAAGTTGGTCGATGAAATTAAACCATAATCCAAAAGTTAGGCAGATAATAAATCCAACGCCACCTGCTAATCCATCAACTCCATCGATTAGGTTAAAAGCATTGGTAATTACAATGATGGTAAATAGGGTAAGAGGGTATCCAATCCAAACCGGAATTTCGGTAATGCCAAATATGCCGTATAAGCCAGTAATACTAATTTGTTCGCCATATACTACAATGCCAGCAGACAAAATCTGACTGAGTAGTTTTTTCTGGGGTGAAATTGAAATAATATCATCCTTTAATCCGGAGAAGAATAAAATAATTACTGCAGCTTGCAGGTATTGTAATCGACCTAAACCTGCTTGAAGTCCCCATATACTAATTGCTATCGAAAACCCGGCAATAATTGCAAGACCACCCAATCGTGGAATTTTATTGGTGTGAATCTTCCTGCTGTCCGGATTATCATATAAGCCTTTAATCTTCGCAACTGTAATAATTGAAGGTATACCAAAAATTACAATTAAGACAGAGGTAAAGAATACAAGTATAATATTTTGCATATGCAGAATAAGGAGGGTTCGGGACAAAAATAAAAGAAATAAATTACATAATTCTTAATTTATTTTTATGTAATTGATTTAATTTTAACGAAAATCTCCCCATTTATGGGGATAAGCGTCCTGTTTTCCAGACGTTTTTATCTAATAATTGATAAAAAATGCGATCATGCAGTCTGCTTGCTCGTCCTTGCCAAAATTCAAAACGGTTGGGGTTTACCAGGTAACCACCCCAATGAACAGGTTTATTAATTTCTTTTCCATTTTGATAAGCTTCGAAAAGATTTTGGTATGCATGATCTAAAACTTCACGGTTTTGTATCACTTCACTTTGTTGAGATACAATTGCTCCTAATCGACTTTCAACTGGACGGGTATTAAAATAGGCAACCGACTCCTGTTCGCTAAGTTTAGTAACGGTACCTTCAATTCTCACTTGGCGTTGAAGTTCTATCCATAGAAAAACCAAAGATACATTTGGATTGCTTTCCATATCTGAACTTTTATGGCTGAGATAATTGGTGTAAAAAGTTAAGCCGGTTTCGGTAATATCTTTTAAAAGTACTACCCTCGATGTTGGTTTGGATTCACGGTTTACAGTTGACAACACCATTATATTTGGTTCCGGAATTTCGCTTTTTACAGCCTCATCAAACCATTCTTTGAATTGTTGCATCGGGTTGTTTGCAACCATGCTCTCATCCAATGCATGAAGCGTATAATTTACACGCATATCCGCTATATTATCTGAACTTGCCATTGTTTATTGTATTTTCAAAGATAAGGTTAACCCAAATAAATAAGGTTGATATTAATCAACTCTTAGTCCAGGTTAAACTTTCGATCATTCGGTAAATATCCTTTTCTATAAAATGCAATACGGGTGCAATCGAATCGCTATTGGTTTTAACATTAAAATAGAGCGAACCACGAAGAAAATGGTTGTTGCTGTCGGTTACATAGAATTGAAAGTTTGTTGCGGTATTACCACTAATATTATAGAGCATTCCGGAAAGAATGTTGTTACTGATTACGGTTTCGTAAATTTCGTCGGCTTTGATGGTATGTTTATATACGAGGGTTCGCGAATCTTCAATTAATTTGTAAAGGCTTTTTGAAGACGATATAGGTTTGTAACTCAAATGCAGGGTTGCGTTAAATGGTTCGTAGTATATATTATACCAACATTTTTCTGCACCTGGAAAAGTATCCGGAAAAATATATCCATATGTAGGGATTACGGTACTGAAATTACAATCGCTTTTAAATGGTTTGTATTGTTTTTCAGGAAATTCAATACGTTGGAATCCTCTAGGTTTAGGGATTGTTGTATCGTTATTACATGCAAGGTTAAGCATCAAATAAACAATGCAAAAGAGGTAACATAATAGCGTATTAATTTTCATTTTCTTCGAGGCTATTATGGATGGTAACTTTTACCCGTTTGATTTTTCTTTTGTCGACCGATTCGATTAAAAAAGTAAATTGGTTAAAAATAATTTCTTCACCTTTATCCGGTAATTCTTCGGAAAGTTCGAGTAACATACCGCCAAGGGTATCGGCTTCATTACGGATTTCTTCAAATTCATCCACATTAATATCCATAAATTTACACATATCGAGGATGGGTATTTTTGCTTCAAATACATATGTGTTGTCGTTAATTTTAGAATACACATTTTCTTCTTCGTCAAACTCATCGTTAATTTCTCCGAAGATTTCTTCTAGAATATCGTCCATGGTAACCAAACCGCAAGTTCCTCCATATTCGTCTACAACCAACGCAAGGTGTACCCTTTTGCTTTGAAATTCTTTTAAAAGGTTATCTATTTTTTTGCTTTCAGGAACAAAATAAGGTTTTCGAATAAGGCTGGTCCATTTAAAATCGTTGTCTTTATGGATATGAGGTAAGAGATCTTTGGTATACAATATACCTGTAATATTATCCAGGTTGTCTTTGTAAATAGGAATTCTTGAATAACCCATGCGGTTAATCTTATCGAGAATATCATGAAACTTTAATCCGAATTCTAAAGATGAAATATCGGGCCTTTGTTTCATGATTTGTTTTACATTGATACTCCCAAAATTTACAATTGATTTCAGAATAATTTTTTCTTCTTTAGGGGTATCGGTTTCATTGGTTATTTCGATAGCATGGGTTAATTCATTTACACTCAAGATATGCCCCTTTTTGGTGATTCTTTTATCAATTACTGAAGTAGATTTTACCAAGATCCAGATAAAAGGAGCAAGTAATTTACTTAAATAAAACATGGGAACTGCAAGTATTCGTGCCACCTGAATGTTGTTTTGGGAGGCATAGATTTTAGGCATTACTTCCCCAAACAAAACAATGGTAAATGTTACAAATACAATTTCGAATAAAAATTCCAGTCCTGCATATTCGCCGAAATCGAAAATCATGCTAAACATGAGGCCTGAAACCATTACCACTGCAATATTTACAAAGGTATTACCAATTAAAATGGTGGCTAATAATTTTTTTGGATGTTTCAGTAGAAATTGAGATGCTATTGCGGTAAGGGTTTTATCGTCGGTTAGTTCGTCGGCTTGTGTTTTGGAGAGCGAAAAGAAAGCGTTTTCACTTCCGGCAATCATAGCCGACATACCGATTAAGATTAGAATTGCAAAAACACAAACCGCCACGGTTGCATAATCTGCAGCTGCAATCGATGGTTTAAGAATGGTTAATATTTGATTTAAATGTTGAGATGGAGGTTCCAATGGCTTCTATTATTTTTCAAAAAGGCAGATCGTCGGTTTGGTCAGGAGTAACGGGAGCACTATCCATTGTTGCATTAGGAGCAGTATTGGAAGGCGTATTTGTTTCGCTGTTTCTTGGAGAACCAAGCAATGTTATACTAATACCCCGGATTTTTATTCCGGTTTTTTCATTGCCATCTTTGTCTTTCCAAGATTCTGATTTGATTTTCCCTTCCACAAATACCTGAGAACCTTTCTTCAGATATTTTTCCGCGATTTTGGCAAGGTTATCCCATAATTCAATGCGATGCCATTCGGTATCCGTCTTTTTTTCTCCGTTTTTATCGGTAAAAGTTTCGCTGGTAGCCAACGAAAAGTTAGTAACAACCCTATTGTTATCCAGGTATCTGGTCTCGGGGTCCCTACCCAGATTTCCGATTAAAATAACTTTGTTTACCGACATATAGATGGATGAATCATTGCTGCAAGTTATAATAATTCAAAAACTTATCAAATAAACGATGAATTGGATAGGTATGAACAAGATTTATGGGGACAGTAATGGCTCTTTTTAAAAACGAAGGAGAGGGCAAGGCATTATTAACCACCCAAAATACAGCTTCAATCTGTTGATGGGTGAGGGTATGTTTGGTGTTATATTGGTCAATTACCTTCATTTTGGTCGACTTTTTAACCACCTCATGCTCGGTCAAAAGGTTTAAAAGTTGTAATTCGGTTAATCCGGTTACCGGGTATTCGAAATTATAAGGTTCATATAAGTTTTTCCATATATCTCGATCCGTTCTTTCCAATAGGTAAGTATTATTTTTATCTATCAGATATACAAAATGAAGGATACGTTTTACCGGTTTTTTCTTTTGGCTTTTCACCGGAAAATTTGCAGTGGTTCTTTGGATGAAGGCCTGGCATTGATCTTGAACAGGACAATGTATACAAAGTGGATTTTTAGGTAGGCAAATCAAGGCCCCGAGTTCCATCATAGCCTGGTTAAAGTCGGCAGGATTTGATTTATCGAGGATATCTTGTGCCAGTTCCGCGAAAATCTTTTTCCCTTTTGCAGATGCAATATCTTCTCCCAACGCAAATATTCTGGATAATACGCGTAGTACGTTTCCGTCTAATACAGCTTTCGGCTCATTAAAGGCAATAGAAGCGATGGCAGCAGCTGTATAACTTCCAATTCCTTTTAGTTGAATTAATTGCTGGTATGTTTCCGGAAATTTCCCATTTAATTCATGTTGTATGAATTTGGCTGTGGCTAACAAATTTTCTGCACGGTTATAGTAACCTAATCCTTGCCATAATTTAAAGAAATCGTCTTTTTTAGATTTGGATAAATGACTGATGTCAGGATACTTGGATACAATTCGGTTGTAATAAGGTAGCCCTTGGGTAACTTTTGTTTGCTGTAAAATGACTTCAGATAGCCAGATTTGGTAAGGGTTTTTGGATTCTCTCCAGGGTAAATTTCTTTTATTTAACCTGTACCATGGAATTAAAGTTGGTAGTTGCATCTGAGGCAGCTAAAATAGGCAAGAAAGAAAAATTTGTGTTACGTCTATGTAAATTGTTATGAATTGATTACATTTGCAACCCTCAATTAAAAACTGAATAAGTAAATAAGTAACTGATAATTAATAGTAAATTAAATAAATAAGACGATGACAAAAGCAGAAATTATTGCAGAAATATCAACAAAAACAGGAATTGACAAGATGTTGGTGCAAGAATCCGTAGAATCTTTCTTCAAAGTAGTAAGAAACTCGATGGTAGAAGGTAAAAATGTATACTTCCGTGGATTTGGAAGCTTTATAGTAAAAAAGAGAGCGAAGAAAATTGCCCGTAATATTTCTAAGAATACTGCTATGGTAATTGACGAGCATTATATACCAAGTTTTAAGCCGGCAAAAACTTTTGTTGAAAAAGTGAAGAAAAGCGAAGCAATTAAAGTTAAAGCTGCTAAGCAAACTGCTTAATCGGAAATGCAAATAAGCAGAAATCAAATTCTGGTTCTAGTTTCTGTGTTTGCAGTGGTGATATTTTTCACCGTTTCCGGTTATAAATCATCCCGTTCAGGTGTTTCCATTTCGACTAATGATGCAACAAGAGTTGCGGATTTAGAGTCGATGGTAAAAGAAGAGGAACAGCGATTACCTGATTCGTTATTAAAACGGGTAGTTGTTCTAAAAGGTTCAGGAAATGATTTAAAAAGGCTTGTCGTTCTTTGGGATTCGTTGGGGAAACCGTTACCTGCAGCTTATTATATGTGGCAGTTGGCGGAAAAGGAACCAAGTGGGAATAACTGGATGGTTACAGGTTCCAAATATTATAATGTTGCTATGTTAAGTAGCGATACCAATATATTTATGGAAGCCGGAAAGCATGCTAAATCGGCATTCGCAAAGGCACTTGAACTTGAACCTGAAAACATCGATGCCAAAAATGCCCTGGCTGCATGTTATGTGGATGTAGACCATGATATCATGAAGGGGGTTGGATTGTTGAAAGAAGTAATAGGAAAGGATAGCAATAATATACAGGCAACATTTACGCTGGGAATGTTATCTATCCAATCCGGACAACTTGAAAAGGCAAAACAAAGATTTGAAAAACTAATCCGTTTGCAGCCATTTAATGCCGAGTATTATTATTATCTCGGCGAAGTGTATGCAAAAGGAGGAGAGATAGATAAGGCGATTCAAACGTATGAGAAGTGTAAAACCCTCTTATCGGATAAATCGGCGCAGCAAGAAATAGAGACCATCATTAATAAATTAAAAACCATTTAAATTATGCCAAGCGGTAAAAAGAGAAAACGTCATAAAATAGCGACTCATAAACGGAAGAAAAGACTTCGTAAAAACAGACATAAGAAGAAATAATTCTTTTTATTAAGGTATCATTAATGGAAATAGAGCTGCGGTTTAACCCGTAATAGCTCTTTTTCCTGTTAATCCATTAAAATTTTGAGTCAGGAACTAATCATACATGCGCACCCGGGCGGCGGAGTTGATATTGCGTTGTTGCGTGATAAGAAGTTAATTGAACTTCATCACGAGAAAGCGGAAAATAACTTTGCTGTAGGGGATATATATCTGGGTACAGTAAATAAACTGATGCCCGGCTTAAATGCTGCGTTTATTGATGTTGGTCATGAGAAAGATGCTTTTTTGCATTATCTCGATCTTGGTCCACAAGTTAAATCGCTGCAAAAATTTGTGCGTAATACCATTGGAAACGAAAGTTCTGCGTTGTGGCCAAACGAATTTGAAAATGAACCGGATATTGAAAAGTCAGGTAAGATAAATCAAATTTTAAACCGCAATCAGCAAGTAGTAATCCAAGTAACGAAGGAACCTATTTCTAATAAAGGTCCGCGTTTAACTTCCGAGATTTCGTTGGCAGGAAGATTTTGCGTCTTGATTCCTTTCGATAAATCTGTTTCGATATCTAAAAAGATTATCAAAATTGAAGAACGTCAGCGACTCAAGAAACTGGTACTAGGAGTAAAGCCAAAAAACTTTGGTGTTATTGTACGAACCGTTGCAGAAAATAAGAGCGTAGAAGATCTTGAAAGGGATATTCGGGATTTAAGCGATAACTGGGAGGATATGTGCAGGCAATTGCAAACTGCCAAACCGCCTCAGAAATTACTGGGAGAAAGCGACCGGACTGTTACCTTAATTCGGGATTTGTTGAGCGATGATTTCGCGGGTATTTATATCAACGATAATTATATACATAATGAAATTAAAAATTATGTTAAACATAAAGCACCGCAACTCGAAAAAATAGTAAAGCACTACAATGGTAAATTACCGATTTTCGAAAATTTCGGTATCGATAAACAGATAAAAACAGCCTTTGGACAACAAGTAAATTTTCTGGGTGGATGTTATTTAATCATTCAACATACAGAGGCCTTGCATGTTATTGATGTGAATAGCGGTAACTCCACAAACAAAGAAAATAGCCAGGAAGAAAATGCATTGCGTGTAAATTTACAGGCAGCCGAAGAAATTGCCCGACAATTACGTTTGCGTGATATGGGTGGAATTATTGTGGTTGATTTTATTGACCAGAAAAATGCAGGCAATCGGAAACTGGTATATGAAAGGTTAAAACAGGAAATGAGTACCGATCGGGCAAAACACAAAATTTTACCGATGAGTCCGTTTGGTTTGATACAAATTACCCGCCAGCGTGTGCGCCCGGAGATGAATATTGTGACCAACGAAAAATGCCCTACGTGTAAAGGAACCGGAGAAATTGCCTCAAGTGCAATTATCATGGACGATATTGAAAACCGTTTAAAATACTTGGTTCAAAATTTAAATATTTCAGGAATTACCATCGAGGTACATCCATATATTGCGGCGTATTTAACCAAAGGCTTTTTAAAATCGCCTCGATTTAAATGGCTATTTAAGTATAAAAAGTTTATCCGTATTAAATCTATTAATGCTCTGCATTTTGGTGATTACCGATTTTTAAATGCTGCCGGCGAAGAAATTTTACTATAAGTATTTGCATTTTCGCTTTATCTGCTATATTTGGTCATTCAATCCTATCGTATGAAGTTTATAAATATTTTAGTTTTAGCATTTGTTGTTGCAATTAGTTCATGTGTTTCGAAAAAGAAATATTACGATGCCTATGCCTTGTCGGTGTATTCAGATGCGCAATACCAGGATTTAAAACGCAAGGTGAGTGCAAACAATAAGAACTGCGAGAATTTATATAGGGATGTTGTTCGATTAAAACGCGATTCAATACGAATGGATTCCATCATTCAAACACTGACCAAAGGTAATGCTCCTGCTGCATCGGCTGCTGCTGCTACCAAAGCGAAAGAAGAAGTTAAAGCAACCGATGAAGTTAAACCTGCAGAGGAACAAAAAGCCGATGAAACGCAGAAGGCACCTGAACAACCGGTTGTTGCACCTGCAGAAACACCTAAACCGGCAGACGAAGTAAAACCTGCTGAAGCACCTAAAGCTCCGGAAGAAAAAGCGCCTGAAAAACCAAAGGCTGAAGAGCCAAAGACCCCGTAATTTAGTATCTATTAAAATGAATGCAAATGGATTGATATATTTTTCAATCCATTTATAACCAAGTTCCCGTGGACATCTCCTCAGTGGTATGTTATCTTACTATCGTAAATCCTGTTCGCCTAAATATCACCTCTTAAGTAATAGGCACCTGTTTTTATTTTATGTGTGATACTTTGTATAAGTTCACGGACGTGATGTCCGCGAGAACGAGATAGGTTCATGGACATGACATCTGCGAGAATGGAATAGGTTCACGGACGTGACGTTCGCGAGAACGGGGTTCACGGACGTGACGTCTATGATAACGGGTTTATTTCTTGTTGGTATTACTTGAAGGAGCAGCCTGATAACTTGCCAAATCCCTGTCGAACAAATACAGTCCACCTTTGTCGTTACCAATTAATTTTAATTTGTCCATCATATTGCGGGCAAGCGCTTCTTCTTCTATTTGTTCGGCCACATACCATTGTAAAAAATTATGGGTGGTATAATCTTTTTCTTTCAAACAAATTTCAACCAAGTTGTTGATTTCTGCCGAAACAGCAACTTCATGTTTTAACAAATTCAGAAATAATACTTCCAAAGATTTAAAACTACTGGTATTGGGAGCCGGCAATGCAGCAATATTTGCTTTTCCTCCACGTTCGTTTATATATTTTACCAACTTGAGCATATGCATTCTTTCTTCATCCGAATGGGTATAAAAGAAATTGGCTACTCCGTTATATCCGTTACTTTCCGACCATGATGCCATGGCCAAGTAAAACTGAGAAGATTCTCCTTCCATATGAACTTGCTTATTTAGAGCAGTTTCTATTTTCTTGTTTAACATAAATTCTATATTTATATACGAATATAAAAAATAGATTGCTAAAATGCAGGTTAAGTTGTAATTTCAGTTTTGAATTACGATGACGTCAAGAACTGTTAAGAAATTGTTATATGCGGTGCAGATAGAAATGGGAGATATTCCGGTTCGTCAGCCATTACCGAATGCAGGAACCGATCAAATCGATCCTTTTCTTTTGATACATCATCATAAATCTGATATTCCGGCCGGTAGCAATCCCAAAGATCATGGCGTTGGGCCACATCCCCATCGGGGCTTTTCGCCTGTCACCATTATTTATAAAGGCGATGTACATCACCGCGACTCAAGAGGAAATAACTCGGTAGTTAAGTCGGGTGGTGTGCAATGGATGCAATCCGGTATGGGGATTGTGCACAGCGAAAGGCCATCTGAAAGTTTTGCAAAGGAGGGAGGTACACAGGAAATTATTCAGTTGTGGGTTAACTCACCTGCTGCACATAAACTCGACCCACCTGCTTATTATGCCATGCATGAAGAAGATATTCCTTATATCGATAGTCCATCACGGGATATCCGGATCAACGTAATTGCAGGAAACTATCATGGAACACAAGGGTTCAATCATTTATTTTCAAAAATGATGATTCTCGATGTGCGAATGAAAGCAGGCAGTAGTTACGAATTCAATATTCCGGCGAATTATAATTTATGTATCTATAATCTCGACAACAGGATAATGGTTGGTAATTTTGGAATGGTAGATGCCTACTATTTATTATGCTTTAATCACGATGGTGAAATAGTTCCTATCAGTTGCATGGATGATACCCGTTTATTGATTCTTGCCGGTGAACCGTTGAATGAACCCTTGCAAACCTATGGACCATTTGTGATGAATAACCAAACAGAAGTGATGCAAGCAATTAAGGATTATCAAATGGGGAAAATGGGTGTGTTGATAGAAGATGATTTTACCTCCGCCAATCAAGCATCATAACATTTTTCCTTTGTAATAAGCAACTATTAATTGTCATGCGGCTAGCTGATAAACATCAGTGTAACTAAATTGAATATGCCTGAATTTTGGGTATTAATTTAAAACCATGGAATCCACCAAATATCTTTCAGAATTACACGCCGAACATTTACGTTGGATAGAATTGATGCATTTTTATACCGACGAATTGGCTAGTTTTTCTAAACGACTTGCAGAAGTTGTGATGTCGAATCCCCGTTCGGAAGTAAAAGCAGAAATAGAACATTTTCAAAATCAGTTTATCCGCCAAAAGGAAGTGTTGGATATTTTATTACATGATATTAAAATTTCTGAAAAAAAATTGGAGTATAAAGTGAGTTTAACGCCGGATGATCCAACAGAAAGGAAACGTTTACTCGACGAACCAAAACTGCGCGAACAAGTTGAGATTTTTACCAAAATTTATACCGACCTCAAAGAAGAATTTAAATTGTTTCTTGTTAAGTCAAAGTAACTATGTAACTACGTAACTATGTAATTACGTAACTATGTAATTACACAATTACGTACTTACGCAATTACATTTTTGTACTTTCCTTTGCTTTTTCTGATTCGAACCGCTACTACCTTATACTCCGGACACATGGCTTCGCTGTCCGAAATACTACTGGTAATATCATTCATGCGCATATCCGGGAAATGAAAAGTGCTGGATAAAATGCCTGGTAATACTTCATCGGTTATTCTTGCTTTCACATCAATTTTACCACGGGCGCTTTCTACACAAACCATATCGCCGTTTTCAATGAAATGTTTGGAAGCATCCTCCGGATTTATCATCAAAACATCTTCTGATAAAATTTCTGCATTTTTTGTTCTGCGCGTCATGGTGCCTGCATTGTAGTGTTCCAATTCACGGTTGGTAGTAATGATATATGGAAAGTCTTTTCCATTCGCAATCAGTTCTTCACTTTCACGGAAATCATTGTAAGCAAATTTTCCTTTGCCACGTTTAAAGGTATCGATATGTAAAATTTCGGTGTCGCTTCCATCTTTTAATACAGGCCATTGTTTTCCATTATCGCCAAGCTCATCCCATTTAACTCCTGCAAAGAATGGAACAATTTGACTGATTTCTTCCAATAAAGTTTTAGGGTCGTAATCAGCCTGGGTATAACCCATCCGATTCATGATATCAACAACCATTTGACCGTCGGTTTTTGTTCCCGCGATTGGTTCAACTACTTGTTGCACTCTTTGAATTCTTCTTTCTCCGTTCGTAAAAGTTCCCGATTTTTCGAGGAAGGATGCTGCCGGTAAAACCACATGCGCCATCTTGGCGGTTTCGGTCATAAATATTTCTTGTACTACCAATAAATCCAATTTGCTTAAAGCTGCTTTTACATGGTTGGTATTCGGGTCGGTTTGTACATTGTCTTCGCCCATTAACCAAAGTGCTTTTAACTTTCCTTGCAGCGAAGCATCATACATTTGTGGGATTTTATATCCTGCATGCAATGGCAATTCTGCGTGATAAAAATCTTGGTATAATTTATGGTATTCAGGATTGGTAACATCATAATATCCTGCTCCCTGGTGCGGTTGACAACCCATGTCCGCTGTTCCTTGCACATTGTTTTGTCCACGCAATGGATTTACCCCAACACCTCTGCGGCCAATATTTCCGGTTATCATGGCTAGATCAGCAATTAACATTACGGTAAATGTTCCTTGCGAATGTTCGGTAACTCCCAAACCATGAAACGACATTGCATTTTTAGATGTAGCGTATAGATGTGCTGCTTTTCTGGCAAGTTCACGGTTAACACCGGTTACTTTTTCCATCTCATCGATATTCAGATTTAAAATCTGTTGTTTGAATTCTTCGTATCCTTCGGTACGGGTATCGATAAAGTTTTTATCCTCGAGTTGATCCAGAATGATATAATACAAAATCATGTTGAGCATGGCTACATTGGTACCCGGACGTAATTGTAAATGAATGGTAGCGTATTTTGCCATTTCTGTTCTGCGAGGATCAATAACAATACTCGGTTTTTTCATGGCAAACTGTTTCATCTTTGCTCCGGTTACCGGATGTCCATCAGTTGGATTGGCACCTATAACCATGATACAGTCGGTGTATTTCAAATCCACAACTGAATTGGTAGCAGCTCCGGTTCCAAAAGTGCGTTGCATACCCAATGCAGTAGGTGAGTGACATACCCTTGCGCAAGCATCAATATTATTGGTACCGATTACGGCACGAATAAATTTTTGCATCAAATAATTCTCTTCGTTGGTACAACGCGCCGATGAAATGCCGGCGATATAATCCGGACCAAAATCGGTTTTGATACGGGTTAATTCCTTTGCGATATAATCATATGCTTCATCCCAAGTGGCAGGTTGTAATTCTCCATCTTTTCGAATTAACGGCGTTGTTAACCGGTCTTTGTGGTTATAAAACGAAAATGCATAGCGTCCTTTTAAACACGTATGGCCTTCGTTTACCTTGGCATCGTAAGGTGCCTGAATGGATTTTATTTTTCCTCCAACAGTTGCTACTTCGAGGTTACAACCTACACCACAATAGGTACAAACGGTTCTTGTTGTTTCAGCTTTTGCAATGGATTTAGATTCGAATACATCGCTGATAGCAGAAGTAGGACATGCTTGTGCACAAGCTCCGCAACTCACACAATCGCTTTCGAAAAACGAGACTTCTGAACTTTTTACGATATGGCTTTCGAAACCTCGTCCTGCCATACTTAATACAAACTGCCCTTGTACTTCATCGCAGGCACGAACGCATCGAAAACAATTGATGCATTTCGACATATCGGATGTCATGTATGCATGGCTTAAATCTTTTTCGCGATCCAAATGGTTTTTGCCTTCCGGGTAACGTACTTTTCTTACACCTACTTTTGCTGCTACTTCTTGTAATTCGCAATTGTTGTTTACTTCACAAGTAAGGCAATCAAGCGGATGATCGGTTAAGACAAGTTCTATAATATTTTTGCGAAGTTTTTGAATGCGATCGCTCGATGGATAAATAAAGGAACCTGCCATAACAGGAGTATGGCAACTGGCCATGGTTTTAACCGGACCATTTTCTTGCAACGCAACATCCACACTACAAACCCTACACGAACCAAACGGGTCGAGGTTGGGTGCATCGCATAAAGTTGGAATTAAATCTTTACCGAAATTTCGTTTTACAAATGCAAGGATGGTTTCTCCATCTTTTACTTCGTATGGTTTGTTATCGATATAAGCTAATTTGATAGCAGTATTTGTACCATTCGAATGAATTCCGTTATGGCTCATACCGTTTGAATTTGTTTTTGCTTTATCGCTCACTTCAACTGTTTTCATCTTTGTTTATGCTTTGAAGTATGGTTTTAATTCGGATTCGAAATAGTGTAAGGCATTTTTTACCGGTAATGGCACCCCACCGCCAAGGGCACATAGAGAGCCAATCTCCATGGTTTCGAGTAAATCGGTTAACAAGGTTTTATCAATTTTATAGTCGGTGGTACGTGCTTTATTTAACAATTCGTACCCACGTGTTGCTCCTAAACGACATGGAAAACATTTGCCACAACTTTCGTGTGCGGTAAACTGAAATATATGTTCCAAATAATTAATCATAGGATAGGTAGTCGGCAAACAAACTACAGAAGCATGTCCTAGTAAAAAACCTTGTTGGTTAAAGCTTTCGAAATCAACGGTGAGCTCATTTATTTTCGACATAGGAACCAATCCGCCGAGTGGACCGCCAATATGCAAGGCTTTAATTTCTGATTTAAAACCTTTACCCAATTCATCTATAACCACGGAAAGATGTGTTCCCATGTCTACTTCGTAAATTCCGGGTTTATTAAAGAATCCATCCAAAGAAACCAATTTGGTTCCGGTTGATTTACCTCTTCCGATAGCTGCAAATTTTGCACCGCCTTCACGTATTATCCAAGGTACACATGCAAGGGTTTCTACATTATTTACTACGGTTGGTTTGTTAAATAAACCTTGCTGGGCAGGGTAGGGCGGACGAACACGTACTTCCGGACGTTGTCCTTCGATACTGGATAATAAGGCGGTTTCTTCACCGCAGATATAAGCGCCCATGGCGCGAATTACTTTGAAATCAAAATTAAATCCGGAACCTAGGATATTTTCACCCAGTAATTTTTTATCGTATAATTTTTTTATTTCAGCTTCGATGATATCAATACTTTCGGGGTATTCGCCACGGATATAAATTACGCCATGGTGCGAACCGATAATATAACCAGTTATTACCATGCCCATCAACAAACTATGCGGACGTTCTTCCAATAAATAGCGGTCGCTGTATGCACCGGGATCGCCTTCGTCGGCATTGCAAACAACAAATTTTGTATCACCGGGAGTATTACGGCAGCTTTCCAACTTAAACGACATTGGAAAACCGGCACCGCCTCTGCCACGTAAACCTGAAACTTTTAGTTCAGCCAATAATTCTTCAGGCGATTTTTTTAATGCATTTTTTAGGATGGTATAAAAAACACCTATTTCTACAACCGGTTCAGTAAGCACCGGTGTGCCTTTAGATTTGGTTTCGTAGGTATCGGTAACTGTTGTTTTGTTTTTTACAATCTCATCCAATTGGTTAATGGCATTTCCCGAATAGTTTTTCCCTTCATAATGAAAGGAGGCGTTTTCGTGGCATCTACCAAGGCAACACATCTCGCCAATTTCATCCTCTTTAAAATTTTTGTGTAAGGTGGCTTTTAGTTTATCCTGTGTACCTGCTGTTAAACAAGAACTGCCATTGCATACATAAACTTTTTTGCCTTTGTTTTCTTCGCGGGTAAAATCGTAAAAGGAAGCGGAACCGTAAACGTTTGCTTTGCCAATTAAAAATTCGTCGGCCAATTTTTCCATTTCTTCCTTGTTTGGCGTACCTTCTTTTTTAGCAAGGATGCCAATTTGTTCGAAGAGGTTTTTGTCGAGGCCTTTTCTGCCGGATAATTCACTTATATTTTTAGACATAGTGTATGCTTTATTTATCTTCCTTACGATGGTTGCAAGGAAGTAATTCTATTTTGGTTTGTATAAATATTAAATCGGTTATCTCTTAAAAAACCGATTAGGGTAATTCCGAACGATTCAGCCATTTCAACCGCAAGACTACTGGGTGCACCAACAGCACAAACAACCGGTATTCCGGCCATGGCTGCTTTCTGAATCAATTCAAAACTTGCCCTTCCACTCAAAAGTAATATATATTTTGTGAAAGGAATTGTAAGATTTAAATTATTTGAAAACAAAGCAGAGCCAACTGCAGCCCCGATAAGCTTGTCGAGGGCATTGTGTCGACCTACATCTTCCCGAATCAAAAGCAGGTTACCTTGAAGGTCGAAAAGGGCAGAAGCATGAATGCCACCGGTATGTTCAAAAACACTTTGCTCCTTTCGGAGCTTATCGGGCAAGGATAAAATCAATTCGGAAGGAACCGTAAATTGTTGATCTTTTATTGGAAATTTGCAAACCATTTTAACCGATTCAATACTTTCCTTTCCGCAAACACCACAACTGGAGGTGGTATAAAAATTGCGGTTTAGTTTACTGAAATCTATAGTTACCTCCGGTTTTAATTCCACCCGCACAATATTCTCCTTATTCTCGATGCTGTTTAATTCTGTGCAATATTTGATTTGTTGGATTGCATCAGCTGATTGTAAAATACCTTCTGTAAATAAAAATCCCAATGCCAATTCAAAATCATGGCCGGGGGTACGCATGGTAACAGAGATGTTTTTTTGTTGTCTTTCTGTTTCTTTCCCAAATCCGATACGAATTTCGAGTGGTTCTTCGGAGGCAAGTAAATCTCGCGCATCGGTTTTTGTATTATTTTCAACACGTATAATGGAAGCCGGTTTTACTAAGGTTTGCACCATAAGCCAAAGTTAAATGATTTTGTTCAATTTGTATATGGTTGATACAAGACATAGTAATGAAAAGATGAATTTATAATTATATTTCAATCAAATAATACAACATTAATTCGGATTTCTAAACCACGGACGAGACGTCCGCGAAAACGAAATTATTAAACCATAATTTAAAAATTCAAATTTAACTCCTCAACGCGCTTCTTGCTTCCGGTGTATCCACACTAAACAACCTGTTCCATTCATCCGGAACCAATCTATTTGTTTTAGCATTTTTTATTAATTCACGCAAAGAAGTTTGTTCGTGTGCATATGCAGTTTGTATTGCAATATGAAAACGTGGATGGTACCATGCAATAAGCGGGTCGTCGATTCCGGTTGCCGGATTCCGATAACATACCACGTCTGATTGTTCGTCGGCATGTTGCAATAAAAACTGCATATCCGAAACTTCCAATTTCGGATAATCGCAACCAACCACCAACATGGCTGCTTCGGGGTGTAAACGGAATGCAGTTAATAAACCGGTCATGGGTCCTGCATCTTTAAACAACGGATGATCGACCACCACTTTATACGTATCTTTAAAATGATGTAGCTGCGTAAGGTTACATGAAATCAATACTTCATCGCAAATAGGCTTTAACATTTCATATAAGTGCAACCATTGCGGTTTTCCATTATACGTAATAAACGCCTTATCTGTCCCCATGCGGGTACTTAGGCCTCCACATAATATCAATCCGTATGTTTTCATGACTTGTTTTTTATCCAAAGCAAATTGTAAATGATTGACTATTTTTTTAATTTATCTTTAAATACTTTCTGAAATTTTTCGAGTTTTGGTTTGATTACCATTTGACAATACGGTTGGTTACCATTTTCGTTATAATAATTTTGGTGGTAATCTTCGGCTTTGTAGAAATCGGAAGCGGGCGATATTTCGGTTACAATTGGCGCACCAAATGCACCGGAGGCATCCAATTCTTTTTTATATTTTTCGGCTTCTTGTTTTTGAGCCTCCGAATGATAAAAAATTACGGAACGATATTGTGTTCCAATATCTCCACCTTGGCGGTTTAAAGTAGTAGGGTCGTGGCTTCCCCAAAAGGCTTGCAACAATTCTGCGTAACTTATAACCGAAGGGTCAAACACAATCTGACAAACTTCTGCATGTCCGGTTGTTCCGGTGCAAACTTCTTTGTAAGTTGGATTTTTTACGCTACCACCACTATATCCGGATGCTACAGAAATTACTCCTTTTAATTGCTGGTAGGTTGCTTCCACACACCAGAAGCATCCTTCTCCAAATGTAGCGGTATCGGTTTTGTTTGTGTTGATGGTTTCAGTACTCATAGTTGGTATAGGTTTTGTTGCCTGTTCACCACACGAAAGTACGGTCATCAGGGTTAATATCATAGAATACATGGTTTTCATTTTTAGAGATAAGTTATAAGATATAAGTTATGAGTTAGCCGCTATCAGCCTTCAGCTATCAGCTATCAGCTACCTGCAAACATATTGGATATTATTGTGATTTTATTTTTATTTTCGTGCATGCGGTTATTGTTCTTGTTACTCTTGTTTACTATTGGTGCAAAGGCGCAACATGGTATTTATAAATTACAATCATTAGACAATAAAGAGGTAAGCATTGATGTAAAAAAACAAATAACAGTTTTTGTTTTTTTATCACCTGAATGTCCATTATGCCAAAGTTATACCTTAACTTTAAATAAAATGCAAAAACAATACGAATCAAAAAATGTAAAAATAATTGGCGTATTTACCGGAATGCATTATAGTTTTAATGAGTTATTGGAGTTTAAAAAAACCTATAATATAGCATTTCAATTGTTAGTGGATATAGATGGTAAGTTAATACCTGTTTTTAAACCCGAAGTGACTCCGGAAGCAGTGGTGCTCAATCAAAAAGGGATCGTAATGTATCAGGGTAGGATTGATAATTGGGCGTATGAATTGGGAAGAAAACGCAGTGTTATTACCGAGAAAGATTTAGATAATGCTTTAAAGGAAGTTACTGCCAACAAACCGGTAACAATAAAAAGAACAAAAGCCATAGGATGTTTTATAGAATTGCCTTAATACTTTTCTTTTTTGGGATATTATCCGGATGCGGAATTTCGAGAAATGAAATTACCTATACTAATGATGTTGCACCATTAATACAACGCACGTGCACTCCGTGTCATCTTCCTGGCGAGGCTGCACCTTTTACCTTTCTTACGTATACCGATGTTAAGCGAAAAAGCAAATTGATTCATCATTTAGTAACTGAAAGAATTATGCCTCCTTGGCCGGCAGATCCAACCTACTCTCATTTTTCCAATGAATATTATTTATCGGATGAGGAAATAAAAACGATTATTCGATGGATGGAGGAAGGGATGATTCCAGGTGATACAACTCAATTACCAAATGCCTTGGAATACCGTAAGCAACAACAGTTGCCTGAACCGGATATGATCATTAAAGTGCCGCCGGTAAAAATAAAAGGGAATAATACCGATTTGTTTGTCATGATGAAAATTCCTTACGAATTACCCCAAGATACTTTTGTGAAGGCTATTGAATTCGTAGCCGGAAACCGCAAACTGGTGCACCATGTAAATACCCATTTGGTGCAGTATGATCCCGATAAAAAACAAAATGTATATGAAGGTAAAGTATATGTTGAACAAGATCAGGAAAACAGCCAGGGTTTGCATAAAGAATTGGGTTTGCTACATGATGATGGCAGTTATCCGGCCTTAACCCCAAGTGTAAGTAATTATTTGCCGGGAGCTCAATTCGCTTTTTATCCGGAAGAAATTGGCGGATATAAAATGACTAGGAAAGGGGCTTTCTATTTAAACGATTTTCATTATGGTCCGAGTCCGATAGATGCAACCGACTCATCCTATTATCGAATTTACTTTTCACCGAAACCACCCGTTCGTCCGGTTCGCGAATTTCAACTGGGAACATTAGGGATTGCGCCTGTTGTGCCAGAACTGACGGTACCGGCAGATAGCATTAAAGCTTTTCATATTAAAGCGACTCTTCCTAATGATATATCGATTCTTACCATTGTGCCTCATATGCATTTGATAGGAAAATCTTATTTGGCATACGCAGTTAAACCAAGTGGAGATACGATTCCATTAATCCGGATTCACCGTTGGGATTTTCGCTGGCAGTTTTTTTATCAGTTTAAGGAAAAGCTTTACTTACCAAGAGGCACTACCATTTTTGTAGAAGGTGTTTTCGACAATACTTCCTCCAATCCTAATAATCCTTTTAATCCACCACAAATAATCCGCGACAGGGGATGGGGGAGCATGAGAACTACCGATGAGATGTTTCAGTTTATTGTGACGTACGTGGAAGGGAAGTGAAGAAATGAGTAAATGAGTAAAGGAGTGAATGAGTGAATGAATGGATGAATGGATGATTGGATGTAGAGGGCAAATTACGGATTACGAATTACGGATTACGGATTAAGGAATACGAATTACGGATTACGGATTACGAATTATGGATTTACAAAATTACAGAATTCAGAATTACAAAATTACGAAGGGTTTATCGAATACGATAAAGTTTCAAGGATACAACTCCTGCCTCCTGCCTTTTGCCTCCTGCCTAATGTTTAAGTCTAATTCCTATTTACAATTGGTTTGGTGTTTGCATAACTAAAGTAAAATACTTGGTTATGAAAAATAAAAGAAATGCAATTGTATTCATTTTACTCTTGGTTGGTTCACTTGTTTCATGTACTACCACGCATCGGTCAATTGTTCCGGCTGCAGAACAAAACAATAAATGGGTTTATGGCCGTCAGGTTCAAACGGATACATCTAGAAACTTAAAAGCGGATTGCTATGTACATCAAATGAATCCTACTGTTCAATTTATGCTACATATTGTAAACAAAGGTATGCAGGCAATTCTGATTGATCCTTCAGCAATTTTTACCATACAAACCAATCAATCAGATAATACCTATATGATTCCTTGCAGAAATGTTTTCGCATCCTCATCAGATAATAATAAAAACGATGAAGCCGTTGATGCAGCGGTTGCAATTGGTTTATTGGCAATATTGGTTACAGCTGCGGTAATTTCTTCCAAGTCTGAGAAAACTAATCGCTCTACATCTGTTGATGCGAATAAAAAGGAGGAGAACTCCACCTCGTATCATAATCGAAGGAAGTCGCATAACGAAAATTGTAACAAGGAAGATAGAAATAATTATTCGACCTCTGAAGCGACCTCCGCCCAATCGATTCCGAATACTTTATCAAAGCATACCTTAGAACCAGGCACGGAAGTGAGCGGATTGGTTGAGGTAGGATTAATCAATGATATAAAACACTTGGTATTGGTTGTCCCCGGAGTTGACACAAGCGATCGAGTTAAGTTTAGATATTTAGTGAAGGAAGAAATGAGTAAATGAGTAAAGGAGTGAATGAGTGAATGAATGGATGATTGGATGATTGATTGTAGAGGGCAAATTACGGATTACGAATTAAGGAATACGAATTACGGATTACGGATTACGAATTACGAATTATGGATTTACAAAATTACAAAATTACAAAATTACGAAGGGTTTATCGAATACGATAAAGTTTCAAGGATGCAACATTTGCCTCGTGTCTCCTGCTTTTTACATATGCCAAATCTCATTAAAAACAACCCATACACTAATCTCTAAGGATGATGTTTTGAACCGCAAAGGTGTGCCAAGGTTTTAATCAAGAATTTATGGTTGTCATAAAGCTACAACTATAAGAAATTCACCAATGATCAATGACTACTGAACAATGACTAATGACTAATGTCCAATGACCAATGACCAATGACCAATGACCAATGACCACAAGCCATGCATTATACACTAAGCACTAATTACTATTCCCTTCCTTCATCCTTTCCACAATTTCAAATACAGCCGGACAAACAGGGATATTGTTTAAAGTTTCTTTCAGGATGGTGTGCATCTTACGCTGGTTGGTATGCGGGTATTCGCGGCAGGCATTTGGACGGGATTCGTATACAGAACAATAATTATCCTCTCCCAAGAAAGGACAAGGCAATACGTTTAATACATAATCCTGATCTTCGTCGATATGCAGGTGTTTTTCTATGAATTGTGATGGTTTTAATTTGAAATGGGAGGAAAGGCGTTCAATGTCTTTTTGGGTAAATAGTGGTCCGGTGGTTTTACAACAATTGGCACAGGTTAAACAATCTATTTTTTTAAATGCTTCTTCGTGTAATTGATGAAATTGTTGGTCCAGATTTTTAGGCGGATTTTTTTTTAGCTTATCAAAGAATTTTTTATTCTCTGATTTTTTAGTAAGGGCATTTTGCTTAAGACGAGATAAATCCATTTTCTATTTTACAATGAATACAGGAATTTTTACATTGTGTCGAACTTGTTCAACAGTTGAGCCAAAGATGAAATCTTTAAAACCTTTATGGCCGTGTGCGCCCATTACCACAATATCAACATTACTTTGGTTTATAATCCGTGAAACTATATGGGATGATTTACCAAAACCTAATTCAATGTTTACCTCGTACCCCAATTTTTGTAAATCATGCTGATAGCGTTGCAGGTTTTCGTTATCGAGTTTTGATTCCATATCCATAATATCTGACCCGGAACGAATTGCTCCGGCAGATTCAACAACATGGATAATTAAATAGGAGGCGTTTTTACCACCCAGCATTAAAGCATGTTCGATTGTTTTCTTATCGTGTCCCGAAAAATCAACAGTTAAGGCAATATGTTTGTAAACGGGAGTGTTGATTTGATCCAAAACCATTGCATCGCCATGTGGTGCTTTTACTTTCTTTTTTCTGATATGTTTTAAATATGGCTCTATCACAATATACACCAATAAGGCAGCAGCAAATGTTACAACCAAAAGAGTTAGCATTTTAATAAAAAAATTAGCTTCACCAAGGTAATTGAAAAAGGTTTGAAGTTCTTCAAATATTAAACGAATATTTAATCCTACAATTACGGTTGCAATAATCCAGGCTCCTATTTTTGTCAATCTTCCAATTTTAAATTTGCCCATTAATTCTTCGCTTGATACAAAATGGATTAACGGAATGATAGCAAATCCCAGTTGAATACTTAATACAACCTGGCTTAATACGAGTAATTCGCCTAACTTATCTTCCCCTAAATACAAAATAGTAAAGAGGGCAGGAATGATGGCAAATAAACGGGTAATTAATCTCCGTATCCATGGACTGATACGCAAATTCAAGTAGCCCTCCATAACAATTTGTCCGGCAAGTGTACCGGTGATGGTTGAGCTTTGTCCGGCAGCTATCAATGCCAATGCAAATAATGCAGGGGCAAGATTACCAAAGATATTACTCAGCAATAAATGGGCATCTTCAATACTTGCAACTGTATACAAACCATTTTTATAGAAAGCAGAGGCGGCCAAAATTAAGATAGCAGCATTTACAAAAAAGGCCAAATTCAATGCAATGGTTGAGTCGAGGATATTAAATTTAATGGCTTTTCGAATTCCTTCATCATCGCGTGAAAATTTACGTGTTTGTACCAAAGCCGAATGCAAATATAAATTGTGCGGCATTACTGTTGCACCTATAATTCCAATGGCAATATATAAGGCATTATGGTTTAATGATGTTGGAATAAAACCCGGAAGTATATCTGAAATAGCGGGTTGGACTATAAGCATTTCGAGCAAAAAGGAAATGCCAATGATAGCAACCAAAGAAATGATAAAAGCCTCCATTTTACGGATGCCTTTATTGAGCAGTAGTAAAAGTATAAAGGTATCAAATGCGGTGATTATTACCCCTGCAACTAATGGCAGTCCGAAAAGTAAATTTAATCCAATTGCCATTCCAATTATTTCAGCAAGGTCGCAAGCTGCAATAGCAATCTCTGCAAACACATATAACGAAATATTTACCCAAGAAGGATATCTAAGGCGTGATGCTTGTGCTAAATCCAATCCCTTAACAACACCTAAGCGGGCAGCCAAACTTTGTAACAACAATGCCATAAGGTTGCTCATCAACAGAATCCAAATCAGTTTATAGCCAAACTGACTGCCTCCTGCGATATCAGTTGCCCAATTGCCGGGATCCATATAACCAACACTTACCAAGTAAGCCGGACCAAAAAATGCAAATAAAGTACGGAAGAAATTTTTCCCTTTTCCGGTTTCTACACTAGCATTTACTTCACTTAACGATTTTGTATCTTGTTTTCTCATGGTTAGTTCACCATTTTAACTAGGATATTTTTCGCCACATCTTTACTCATCTCCATGTTTTTGCCATCTGCCTTAACCTTGAGCGAACCATCGTAGGCACTAATTTCAATTATCTCAAAAGTTTTTCCGAGTTTGATATTCAATTTGTCGAGGTGCTGTAAGAACAGGGAACCATGATCAACAACGCCCGACATCACTGATTTAACTCCGACAGAAAGGTTACTTAATAACATTAAGTTCGATTTTCTTATTTCACCTTGTCGGTCGGGAATCGGATCACCATGAGGGTCGTGTGTAGGATTGCCTAAAAAATCATCCAGTTTATTTACCAGATTTTCGGATTGGATATGTTCCAATTGTTCTGCTATTTCATGTACTTCATCCCATCCGAATTGCAATTTATCGAATAAAAAAGTTTCCCATAAACGATGTTTTCGAATAATTTCAATAGCGATTTTTCGACCCTTATCGGTTAATAAAACGCCTTTATACTTTTCGTATTTAAGCAGTTTTTTGTTCGAAAGTTTTTGCAACATATCGGTAACCGAAGCAGCTTTGGTTTGCAAGATTTCGGCAATCGAATTGGTAGTTACACTTTCCAAACTTTGCTCATGCAGTTTGTAGATGGCTTTTATATAATTTTCTTCTGTAAAGGAATACATGGGGGCAAAAATAGTAAATTTAGACAAATCTAAAAATTATTTTTGTCACTTATAAATAATTTTGGTTTAATTATCATTTTTAGCTTTACCTTCGTGGTCATGATTTGGAAAAAATTTATGTCGTACCTCACTTTTTGGAAGAAAAGTGAATCGGGAGAAACCGCATCGGTTAACTTAAAACTCATGCATGGAATCAATAAAATATCGATTGTGATGTTTTTGGTCGCTTTGGTTTTTTTAGTGATTAAATTTTTTGTACTGTAAAATCTGGTACGAATCTTGAAATTGTACTATCTATTAATTAAATAATTTATGCTGTTTATATTTATTGTATTTGCCATATTGAGTCTGGCTGTTAGCTGGAGGTTTAAAGGGAAGATTAAGAAGTATTCGGAGGTAGTTTTACGCCATGATTTAAGCGGTGCCGAAATTGCAGAACAAATGCTTCGTGACAATGGAATCAATGACGTTCGTGTCATAACGGCAGAAGGTCAGTTAACCGATCATTATAATCCTATGGAAAAAACGGTAAATCTTAGCAGAGATATTTACCATGGCAGAAATGTGACAGCAGCTGCTATTGCAGCACACGAATGTGGACATGCCGTGCAACATGCTCAAGCTTATTCCATGTTGAAATTCAGATCCGCCATGGTTCCAATTCAAAATGCTAGTGCACGTATATTAAATATCATTATCATGGTGATGATGTTTGGAGGGATGTTTTTGTTCAAGGCATTTCCTTTCGAAATAGTTTTGTTAACCATTATTGCTTGTCAGGCAGTTATTACTTTATTTTCGGTAGTTACATTACCGGTTGAATTTGATGCCAGCAACAGGGCACTTGCCTGGTTAACCACAAAAGGAATTGTGATGCACGACGAAGAAGGTATGGCAAAAGATGCTTTAAAATGGGCAGCCATGACTTATGTTGTTGCGGCATTATCAGCCATTGCATCCTTGTTGTATTGGGTAATGATGTTGATGGGGAGAAGGGATTAGTTAGTACTTAGTGTTTAAGTACTAAGTGTTTTAGTATATGTGTTTTGGTACTAAGTGTTTTGGTACATTGTGTTTGAGTATGTCGGGAGTGAAACTTTTGGTTAACAACTTCTGCCCCCTAATCAAAAATCTTTCTTGTTATTCCTAATCCTTAACTACTTACCCATAATCCCTAATTACTTACCCCTAATTACTTACCCCTAACTACTCACCCCTCACCCCTTACCCCTATTTCTTCACCTTTCCGGGATTGGCATTTGCAAATGATTTCCAGGAATTAAATTTCTTCTCCGTATTAGAGCCGTGGTTGTTTTGAAGGAAATGACAATATGCGGCTCCTAAACCATCCGTTGCATCTAAAAATTCCGGAGTTTCTTTAAATTTTAGAATTCGTTGCAGCATAGCAGATACTTGTTCTTTGGAAGCATTACCGTTGCCGGTTATTGCCATCTTTATTTTTTTAGGCGAATATTCAAAAATGGCAAGTTCTCTGCTAAGTGCGGCAGCAATGGCAACTCCTTGTGCTCTTCCAAGTTTGAGCATCGATTGTACATTTTTTCCAAAAAATGGAGCTTCAATGGAAAGTTCGTCGGGATTATATTGTTCAATTAAAGAAATAGTTCTTTCGAAGATTCTTTTTAAGCGCAGCGTATGGTCGTCGTCTTTGTTTAGTTTAACCACACCCAGACTGATTATTTCTGCTTCTTTACCTACAATTCCAATTAATCCATAACCCATTACAATGGTTCCGGGATCGATACCAAGAATTATTTTATCGAAACTTTTTAATTTGTTCAGGATTGCCATTGTGTTTTGTAGAAAGTAAACGATATTTTCGTTCACGCAATTTATACAAAGCATTGATTCAGAAATCGCCATTTACGAATAAACTTCTCAACATCATAAAGTTGATTCTGGTATTGGTGACATTCGGCTTTGTTTTCTATAAATTATTTTATGCGTATCATTTAAAATCATTGTATGTCGGTTTTGATTTTGATACCTCGTTTCCTACCGTACTATTTTTTATTTTGGTAGTATTACTGGCGGGAGTAAACTGGTTACTTGAATCTTCGAAATGGCGTTTGCTTGTTAATAAAAAGGAGTTAATGAGTTTTAAACAAGCAATTGTTGGTGTACTTTCGGGGGTGGCACTTGGGATGATAACGCCTAATCAGATTGGAAATTTTGTAGGTCGAATTATTCATCTTAAACAAATAAGCAAAATAAAGGGTTCACTGGTTTCGGTAATTGGACATACTGCCCAGGTAATGATGACACTTGGGTATGGTTTGTTTGCGGTAATCTGGTTATCAGAAAAAAGGAATATCATATCCTCCGGGTTGGCAGGAATGTATTACGGCATTTTGATGGTTCTGGTTATCGTTTCGGTGGTTGGGTATTTAAATATTCACTGGATAGGTCGCATCACAAAAAAAACAGGGATTAAACAATACCTTGATGTGTTTATTGGATATACACGATCGGAATTACTGCAGGTGTTAACCATTTCTTTTTTGCGGTATGCAGTATTTGTAATTCAATATATTTTACTTGTCAAATTCTATCATATTCATATTGGTATCGAAGAAACAATCATGTGTGTGTGTGCCGCACTTTTTATCCAGGCTTTTGTGCCTTCGTTTATTTTGTTGGATATTGGCATGCGAGGAGCAAGTGCCTTGTGGCTTTTTGGTCTATATACCGATCAGGCAAGTGCGGTATTGTTAATGACTTATTCGGTTTGGATAATTAATATTTTATTACCCGGTATGGTAGGTTTGTATTTTATAACCAAATGGAGGAGGGCATCCTAGTGGAATGGATTAACTGGTTTACTTGGATACTTTTATTTGCCTATGTTTTATTAATTGCTGCTTATACCATCGGTTGGTTGCGAATGGATTATTTTCATCCGGATGAGGAAAACGGAAGTACTACTTATTTTGGGTTTACCATTCTAATTCCTGCCAGAAATGAGGAAATATTAATAGGAAAATGTTTACAGGATATTGCCGACCAACATTATCCGGCAGATAAATTTGAGATAATCGTACTCGATGATCACTCAACGGATGATACATCCAAGATTGTAAATGCATTTGTTCAGCGCACCGGGATGCAGGTTCAATTATTGGATATGAAAGATAGCAAAGAAGAAAGAAAGTATAAAAAAGCGGCGATTACTTATGGAATTAAACATGCTAAATTCGATTACATTATTTTAACCGATGCAGATTGCGAACGTGGAACGAAATGGTTGCTTACCATTAATAGTTTTATCAATCATAAAAAGTCGAAATTAGTGTATGCACCTGTGGCATTTAAAGCCGATACGATATTTCAAAAATTGCAATCCCTTGAATTTGCCGGTCTTGTCGGGATCGGAGGTGCAGCAATCGAATTGAAGAACCCGAATATGTGCAGTGCTGCAAATTTGATTTTTAGTAAACATGTTTTTAATGAAGTAAACGGTTATTCAGGTAACGATGGTATTGCCAGTGGTGACGATGAGTTTTTAATGCATAAAATATTTAAATATTATCCCAATGAGGTTCATTTTCTTTTAAATCGGGAAGCAATAGTACATACCTCTGCAAATACTTCCTTGCAGCAATTGGCCGACCAACGCCGTAGGTGGGTATCCAAAAGTACCAAATACGAAAACAGATACATAACCGTAATTTTAATAGGTGCTTATTTATTTAATGCAGGAATTTTGTTCCATCTTATTTTTGCTCCTATGCATGGTTTAATGATGTTAACCATAAAGACAGTGGTAGAAGGATTATTTTTATACTTGGTGCTTGCGTTTTTAAAAAAACGCAGATATTTGGTATATTTACCTCTTGCCGAAATATTCCATATATTGTATGTTTTGATAATTGGTATTTGGGCTAACTCTGGAAGTTATAATTGGAAGGGAAGAAATTTAAAGTAAGGACAATGGAGAATGGGTTAAGCGATATAGAATTTGATATTTTAAATGCTATTTATTTTGTGGAGCCATTTGCCCACATTTTAGAAGAATGTAAGGAGAAACCTGCCATTGTTAGCGATGTGCTTAAAAAACTGATCGACCGAAAGATGGTTGTGCCAATGCAATGGGACGAAAATAAAGCTGAGTATATAAGGAGTTATATGTATGATTCAGATAATATGCATGCTTATTATTACCTGGCAACCAAAGATGGATTAATGGCGCACAATAGCCGTTGAATTTAAAAAATAAACATGCATAAGTTGCCTACAATAGTTGGTTTGTTTGTTTTGCTATTTGCCTGCAAAACACCACAGGTTATTGTAAAAGAGAATAAGTCGCAAATTTTAGTTAATAGTTTAGATTCTCTCTTGGTTGATTCGGATATGGTAAGGAAAATCCAGCCTTATAAAAATAAAATGGATGCGGAAATAAACCAGGTAATTGGGACAACTGAATTTTTATTGGTACGCGAAAAACCCGAAGGTACATTATGTAACTTGGCTGCTGATGCTGTTTTTGATTACGCTCTTAAACATAGTACTTTAAAAGTTGATTTTTCAGTTTTGAACTATGGTGGTATCCGAATTGCGTCGATTGGAAAAGGCAATATCACCAATGGTAAATTATTTGAGATGATGCCGTTTGATAACGAAATAGTATTGTTACAGATAAAAGGCTATAAAGTAAAAGAGCTTTTTAAGTTAATTGCAGAAAATGAAGGTTGGCCGCTGAGTGGAGCCACATGTGAATTGAATAATAAAGAATCGATAAATATCAGAATCAACGGTATTTCACTGCAAGACAGTAGCATTTATACGATAGCAACAAGTGACTATCTTGCGAATGGCGGCGATCAGACCTTCTGTTTTAAAGATCCATTGAATAGGATGGATCTAAATTATAAGGTTCGAAATGCCATAGGGGAGTATGTGAAAGAACATAGTCCTTTACATCTGAGTATTGAAGGCCGGATAACCCGTAAAACCGAAAATGGAAATGACAACCGAAAATAAGCAGCTAAATCGAAGGGATTTTGTAGCGCTTTCTGCTAAAGTTGGCGGATTAAGTTTGTTAGCCGGTTCTCCCTTTAACGTTTTAGGAAGTTCACAAGTAACCTATTTAACCATCTTGCATACAAATGACTGGCATAGCAGAATTGAACCATTTGAAACCGATGGCGGTCCGTTGAGTGGAATGGGTGGTGCAGCAAGAAGAGCAGCAATCATTGCAAAAATCAGAAAGGAAAGTGAACATGTGTTGTTGTTGGATGCAGGAGATATTTTTCAGGGTACTCCTTATTTTAATTATTACAAGGGCGAACTTGAATACAAATTGATGAGCGACATGCAATATGATTGCGTAACCGTTGGTAACCACGACTTCGACAATGGCATTGAAGGGATTGTGGAGATGTTGCCACATGCAGCCTTTTCTTTTGTAAATGCCAACTATGATTTTTCTAAAACCAAGTTAAAGGATGTTATTAAGCCGTATAAAATTTTTATGAAGGGAGATATTCGGATTGGTGTTTTTGGTATTGGCATTGAACTTAAAGGATTAGTTCCGGATAAACTATTCGGGAATATTATTTATCGGGATCCGGTAGCCCATGCAAATGAAGTTGCCTTGTATTTACGCAAAAGGAAAAAATGTGATTTGGTGATATGTCTTTCCCACCTAGGTTATAGCTATAAATCCGAAAAAATAAGTGATTTAAAATTGGCCGCACAAACTAGTGGTATTGATTTAATACTGGGCGGGCACACCCATACCTTTTTACCTGAACCTGTTGTTGTAAAAAATGCGGAAGGTAAGGATGTGACCATCAATCAGGTAGGATGGGCAGGTGTTAGAATTGGAAAAATTGATTATACCTTCAACCTCATAACCGGCAAGGCTTTGGCGCAATCATATCGCCAGATTGATGTTATGGTATAAACAAACTACACCTTCCTTTTTTGTGTGGACAACCAATTGTAATTTTTCCGAAAAAATCAAGTTGCCAACATTAAAATTTTTTCATTGTTGATACAAAAATAGGGGAAGATTAACTGACTTGATTGAATAGTAAGGAGTTCGGAAAAAGCAAGTTCTTTTTTTTAAAAATTTACTAAAAAAAATTTTTTTATTCACAATTAAATAGTCACCTTTCGGGACGAATTGGAATTGTAAAAAGGAATGGTAACCATGAACGAAAAATCTGCAGAAAGTATTTGGAATAATTGTTTGAAATTAATTCAGGATAATGTATCTCCTCAAAGTTTTAAAACTTGGTTTGATCCAATTAAACCGGTTAAGCTTGAGAACAAGGTTTTGACCATCCAGGTACCAAGTCAGTTTTTTTTCGAATGGCTGGAGGAACATTATGTTACCTTATTAAAGAAAGCATTAAAAGCAGAGTTGGGTTTAGGATCCAGGCTGGAGTATAATATTATAGTAGAGAACAGCAGCAGCAATTCTAATCCTTATGTTGTGAACATACCTGGAAGCAGTTCTTCCAAATCTGATACTCAAAACATGAACATGCCGCTTAACCTGAGCAGTAATATAAAAAATCCATTTATTATTCCCGGTTTAAAGAAGTTAAATATTGATTCGAACCTCAATTCAAATCTTACATTCGATAATTTTATAGAAGGGGATTGTAATAAACTGGCACGTTCGGCAGGATATGCGGTTGCAAATAAACCAGGGGGTACTGCTTTTAATCCATTGATGATTTTTAGCGAAACCGGATTAGGTAAGACACATTTGGTTCAAGCAATCGGAAATCAAATTAAAATCCAGAACAAGAATAAAATAGTATTGTATGTTCCTGTCGAAAAATTCTGCAATCAATTTGTCGATTCATTGAGAAATAATTCAGGGCAGGATTTTTTAAATTTCTACCAGAATATCGATGTGTTGATTGTAGATGATATTCAGTTTTTAGAAAACAAACAAAGAACACAGGAAATATTCTTCTCTATTTTTAATCACCTGCATCAACTGGGTAAACAAATTATTTTGACCAGCGATCGCGCTCCTAAGGATTTGAAAGGAATGGACGAAAGGTTGTTGTCTCGTTTTAAATGGGGCTTGTCATGCGATTTGCAAACTCCGGATTTTGAAACCCGTTTGGCTATACTCGAACACATGATGTATGCCGATGGAATTACATTGAATAGAGATGTAGTTGAATATGTTGCCCATAATATCAATACCAATATCCGCGAGTTACAAGGTGCTTTGGTTTCTTTGTTGGCGCAATCTTCGCTGAATAAAAAAGAAGTAACATTAGACCTAGCTAAACAAATACTTAAAAACTTCGTTAAGAATTCATCCCGTGAAATCTCAATCGAGTTTATTCAGAAATTGGTTTGTGATTATTTCACCATACCGGTTGATTTGGTAAAATCAAAAACGCGTAAAAGGGAAATTGTGCAGGCCCGTCAGATTTCTATGTATTATGCAAAAGACTTAACCAAGTCGTCGTTAAAAACCATAGGGATGCACTTTGGTGGCAGAGACCACTCTACCGTTATTCATGCTTGCCAAACAGTAAACGATTTGATGGAAACCGATAAAAAGTTTAAAGGCGATATCGAAGAAATTGGAAAACGAATTAAAATTAATCTGGTTTAAACCGGAAGGCCATCTTAGGATGGCTTTTTTTATGCTTTATCCTTCCAATGCCTTAAATCCAAAAACCATTCTTGGATTAGCATTGAGGTCATTTTTACAAATAACTTGCTTGTAATTTTCAGATTCTAACAAAGTGATAACTTCAGAGGAATAAAGTTGATTAATCTCTAACGCTATCATTCCACCCGGTATTAATAGTTTGTTTCCGGTTTTTGCCAACTTTTTATAAAATTGTAATGGATCGTTGTTTGTTACAAAAAGTGCTTTTTCAGGTTCAAATGAAACCACGTTCTGTGATAAACTACTTTTTTCTTGGGTGGTTATATAAGGTGGATTAGAAACCAAAATATTTACATTTTTGATTGCAGGATCTTGTTTGAGGATGTCGTGCTGCATGAATTGAATGGTAACCTGGTTATTTTTCGCATTGGTTTCAGCAATTTGCAAAGCTTCCAAAGAAATATCAGTGGCATAAACTTTTGCATTCGGTAGTTTGTTTTTTAAGCTGATTGCAATACAACCACTTCCGGTTCCAATATCTAGTATAACTGGATGGTTTAACGAATTTAATTGTAGGATGTTTTTTACAAGTTCTTCGGTTTCGGGTCTTGGTACCAATGTATGTCGGTTGAGTTCGAACTTTAAACCCATAAATGAGGTGTATCCCAAAATATATTGCAATGGCTCGTAAAGTTTCAGTCGGGTAACAACGGATTCTATTTTTTCGAGTTCTGCATCGGTAAGTGTCTTTGTGTTCCAAATTACAGGATTGTATTTTTCCATTAATACCTCTTCAAACAACATTCGAATAATTGCATTTGCTTCATCTGTTTCGTAGAATTTATTCAGGGTAGCAACCGCAGATTTAAAAGAGATGATGGTATTACTTGCCGACATAATTATGTGCAACATACGAAAAATAGTATTTTCGCACGGTGCACAATCATTTTATGTTACGTTGTATGGAGTTGGCAACCATGGGAGCCGGCAAAGTATCGCCCAATCCTATGGTTGGTTGTGTAATTGTGCATAAGGATAGAATTATAGGCGAAGGCTGGCACCAGCATTTTGGCGAAGCACATGCGGAAGTAAATGCAATTTTGTCGGTGAAAGATGTTTCGTTATTCGCATCTAGTACCTTATATGTTAATCTTGAGCCTTGTTCCCATTTTGGAAAAACGCCACCATGTGTGGATTTAATTTTAGAAAAGAAAATCCCTAAGGTGGTAATTGGTATGGTTGATCCAAACCCAAAAGTTTCAGGTTCGGGTATTCAAAAATTAGTGGATGCAGGAGTGGATGTAAAGGTTGGCGTAATGCAGCATGAATGCAAGGAATTGAACAAACGTTTTATTTGTTATGTTGAAAAGCATCGACCATATATTATTCTAAAATGGGCCCAAAGCAAAGATGGGTTAATTGCTCCCGATGCTAACAAAATGAATACCATCGAATTTGAAGAGAAACGACATATTACCGGATTTATGGTACAAAGATTGGTTCATAAATGGCGAACAGAGGAAGATGCGATTATGGTTGGCACAAATACTGTTATTTCAGACAATCCTGCTTTAAACGCTCGGGCCTGGTTTGGCCGTAATCCGGTTCGAATAGGAATTGATTTGCATAAACGGATTCCAGAAAACCTAAAAATATTTGACCAAAGCCAACCAACAATCTTATTTGTTGGAAAGGATTTAATGGTTGATAATGCAGTAAACAATATTGAGTATATTGGTTTATCCGTAAACGAAAACATTCCAATACAAGTAGTAAAAGCATTGTATGCACGCTCCATCCAATCTTTAATTATTGAAGGAGGAGAATATACCCTATCTCAATTTATACAATCCGGATTATGGGATGTAGCGCAGGTATTTGTTACACCAAAATATTTAACAGAAGGAGTTAAGGCTCCGGTAATTGACGGCGAAATAATACAGCGTACTAAAATAGATAATAGCACCCTTACTATTTTTAGAAATCCAGAAACACATGCTGTTTAATGACACGTATTTAACAATAGCGTCGAGAGGATCCGGCGAAATAAAAGAAAGGGGTTCAAGGTTTTTGTCGATTGTTTTTCCGGTTGTTTCAGAAGCGGATTTTAAAATTAGCTTACAAAAAATCAAAGCAGAACACGACAAAGCCGCTCATCATTGCTGGGCTTATATTGTTGGATTTTCTCAGGAAATACAAAAGTTCAGCGACGACCGTGAACCTTCGAACACAGCCGGTAGACCTATATTAAGAAGTATTCTTGCCAACGGATTAACCAATACAGGGATTATAGTGGTGCGGTACTTTGGTGGCAAATTACTTGGCGTACCCGGATTAATAAAAGCGTATGAGGATGCCGCGAATGCAGCCATACAAAGCAGTGTTATTGAGAGTAGGATGATAATGGAAATGTATCGTTTACAATGTGCGTTTGGAAAGGAAAAGGATGCATTCAGAATAATAAAACAATTTGGGTTAAAGGTTCTGAAACATGAACAGGAGAAAGAGATATCAATTATATTTGAAGTAAGAAAATCAGAGGCCGACAAGGTTATAAAAGCAATTAAGGAATTACACCATTTGAATATTAGTTATTATGCAACCAAATAAACCCATTAGGGAACTTTATTACATGAGGATCGTTTTTTGGATTTTATTGCTTTGTTTCAATAGCCTGTATGCATCCAATATGCCAGAGTCGCCATTGTTTAAGTCCTTACAAACAATTGAGTCGATGCCCGACAAAACCTTCAGAAAGAAGGTGGATTTTATCGCAAGCGATAGGGTAAAAGAGATTTCCGAATATTTTAAGCAGGAGATGCCTGAATTAAGCAATGGAAACAGTCATTTGCAATTACAATATTACAGAACCAGCCAAACCGGACATCATTATCACTTTGTTCAAATGTATGGTCAAAAGGAAGTGTATGGTGGTTATATCAAAGTAAACCTGAATACAGCAGGTAACCTGGATATTGCCTACCTGCATTTGGTAGAAATACCATCAGTGGATGTTTCGATTGTAGATTCCGAGAAGGAATCCGATTATTATATTCTTGTTCAGAAACAATTGCATCCTGTTTTTAAAGATAAAAACCTGTTAAAGGATAGAAATGGGTTGGTGATTAAAGTTATTTCAGATAAATATTATTTCGCCTTGGAAGACACCATGGTTACCGGAAAAGTATTTAACCATGATCCTTTAACACGTGCTGGTGTATTATATGGAGAAGGAGGAACATACCAGCATTTTAACGACAGCGATTATAATTTACTCAATGACGAACGTATTTCGGTAGGTTTCCCTGCTACATTATCTAATGGCAGGTTCAGATTAGAAAGTGAATTTGCAATCATCAAAGATTTGTATTTTCCGTTTTTGGGTATTCCGGATAGTTTACTAACGCCTGATTTTAGTTTTACCCGTGGACAAACTGATTTTAAAGCGGTGATGGCATATTATCATGTACTTAATACCCGAAAGTATTTTCATGATTTGGGATTTACAAATCGGTTACTCTATAAACAGGGTATAGATCCACATTCGGGTACCGGAGATGATTCGCATTTTAATTTGGAGGATACGACATTAAATTTCGGCATTGGTGGTATTCCGGATGCTGAGGATGCCGATGTTATTACCCACGAATATACCCATGCCATGTCGTTCGATATCAGTCCGACACCGGATATGTTTGGTGAACGCCGTTCGATGGAAGAGGGGATGTGTGACGTAACAGCTGCAATGTTATCATACAAAACCACCATATTTAACTGGCGCTATATTTATAATTTCGATGGAGCGAATCCGAAAGTAACCGGAGTTTCAGGGTTCTGGGGTGGCAGAAACGGACAGTCGTCAAAAACGTATTTGAATAAAAACGGTAATCCTTATCAGGATTGTGAGATTTGGACTTCTTGTTTGTTGGACATAGCCGAGCATAATACTGTAGGACATGATACCTTAATGGTTTTGATGTTGCATTCAATTTTTAAAATGACAAAATCAACTACCATGCCCCAGGCTGCACAAATTTTACTGGATACGGATAGTATTTTATTTGATGGAAGGCATCGATTAACCATGGGGTATTTTTTTAATCTGAGGGAGTTTGGTGTATTTCCGCAATCGGTTCAAACACTCAATCAAATGCCAACTTGGTTGCACATATTAAATACGATGGGATTTGCAATGGGTGAAAGTGCCATTGAATTACACAACGAATCAGGTAAGCCTTACCACTTGATGATACATGATTTAAATGGTAAAGAAATTGAGAATACCTTGGTTGAAAGCAACCGATATTTGTTATCACCTGAATTTTTTACAGGAGGATTATACGTTATCACCATAGCCAAAAATGGAGAAATGTATAAGCAGAAAATTATTCGCAATTGAATTTTAATTCAAACGGGGAAGTATGGTTCCTTGCCTGTTGGTGTATAAGGAAATATTGTGATAAACCACATCCGCCACACCATTTTCAAATGAACCAACTGCATCAAATTCGGCTGAAATAACAAGGTTTCCATTGTTATTGATAAATCCCCAATGGCGTTTTACTAAAACAGCACACATACCTTCAGAGAATACTGAAGCGTTATCGAATCTAAATGGAATAACCATCTCTCCTGATGTGTTTATAAAACCCCATTTCCCATCTTTCATTACAGCAGCTTTCCCTTCCGAAAACGCTTGAATTTGGTCGTATTTGGCATCAATAATAACCTTGCCGGTTTGGTTAATAAAACCATATTTACCATTCAGCATAATACCGGCCATTCCATCATGAAAATCAAAACATAAGTCAAATACAGGTTTAATTACTATTTCACCGGATCGGTTTACAAATCCCCATTTCCCTTGTATACTAAAAGCAGCTTTGTTTTCAAAAAACAAATCCAATAAATTAAATTTAGGTTTTACAATTTCTACACCTGTCGAATCAATCCACCCGAAAAGTGTTCCTGATTTGATACGGGCAATACCATCTTGCATGTCATCGGCATCATCAAATTTAAATGGTGTGATATATTTTCCGGTTTTGTTGATATAAGCAAAGCGAAAAGCAATGGTACTGATATCAACTTCAAATTTCTTTTCGTGGTAATCGAATTGGGTACCAACAACCGCTAATCCATGGTGAAAAGGACGAGCATCATAAATACTATCCGATAATTCAATAATTTTATTGCCATTGTCGTCGATATAAAATTTATGGTTATAAAAATCTTTAACATAACTCAACCCTTCGGAGAATAAACCTATCGAACGATATAAACCGGTGTCAATTATTACCTTCCCTTTTTCATTTATAACACATGGCAAGTTGTTTAGGGCAACTACCGCCTTCCCTTCATTGAAATCATCTGCAAGGTCGAAACGAGGATCAATTACCATGGCACCTACCTGATTCATGTAGCCCCATTTCCCTTTGATTTCGATTGGAAATAGTTGATTGGTTTGGGATTTTACCTGATGAATACCGATGGTGAGTAATAAAAGGAGTATTTTATTCATGGATGCGAAGATACAAATTGACCAATTGCCGAGCTTTATCAAATATCAACAAGTAAACGATGCGATGTTGTTAAATTGTATCTCCATATTATTATTATTGTGATGGATGGATATTTCTTCGGATCGAAAACAACTGCCTTTTCTGCATACACCAATCGAGTTTTTAAAAGGTGTAGGGAGTTCACGTGCTCAGCTTTTGAATAAAGAGGCTGGAATATTCACTTTTCACGATCTATTGTATCATTTTCCTTATCGGCATATCGATCGTTCGCAGATTTATTCGGTTAAACAAATTGAACCGGATATGCCATTTATTCAACTAAAAGGAAAAATAACCTCTTTTCGTTTGGTTGGTCAGAAACGCAGCCAAAGATTGGTAGCAGATTTTAATGATGGAACAGGCAAACTTGAATTGGTATGGTTCCAGGGTATCAAATGGATTAAGGAAAGTATAAAAGACGGGAAAGTATATCTGGTATTTGGGAAGGCAACCATGTACAATGGAGCTTTTAATATGGCACATCCGATCATTGATGACCCTGATAGTGCGGAAACAAAAAAGTATCTGGGAATTATGCCTTTTTATAGCGTATCGGAACGAATGCGTGTGAAAGGTATCGACACCAGGGCTTTGATGCGACTTACCAATACCCTTGTAACCGATAAACGATTTCAGATAGAAGAAAATTTACCGGATAGTTTAATTCAAAAGTACCGGTTAATGGGAAGATATGAAGCCATGTTACAAATTCATTTTCCTGCAAATGTTGGGTTGCTGTTAAAAGCACAACAAAGGTTAAAATTTGAAGAACTATTTTTTATTCAGTTGAGGCTGTTGCGTTATAAGTTAAAACGAACCCAGTTGTATAATGCCTTAAAGTTTGAACAAGTTGGCACTTTTTTTAATTCGTTTTATTCGGCGCATTTACCATTCGAACTTACACAAGCACAAAAAAAAGTGATAAAAGAAATTCGTGCAGATGTTAAAAGTGGTAAGCAGATGAATCGATTGTTACAGGGTGATGTTGGTAGTGGTAAAACCATTGTTGCATTACTAGTTATGTTGCTTGCTCTGGATAATGATTACCAGGCTTGCATGATGGCTCCTACCGAAATACTTGCGCAGCAACATTTTCAATCTATTACCGGTTTGCTTCAGGCTTTACCTGTAAAGGTTAAATTACTCACCGGTTCAACGAAAGCAAAGGAGCGAAAACAGATTCTGGAAGAATTGTTGAAAGGAGATATTCATATCTTAATAGGAACACATGCTTTAATTGAGGAAATTGTACAGTTCAAAAATTTAGGTATCGCGATAATCGACGAACAACATCGTTTTGGAGTAGAACAAAGATCCAAGTTATGGAAGAAGAATGAAAAACCACCCCATGTATTGGTAATGACGGCCACTCCAATTCCTCGAACTTTAGCAATGACCTTATATGGGGATTTGGATGTATCTGTAATAGATGAGTTGCCTGCAGGTAGAAAACCAATTGCAACCCAACATAAATTTGATGCAAACCGATTGGCTATTTATGGATTTATGCGAAATGAAATTGCCAAGGGGCGACAAGTTTATATTGTTTATCCATTAATCGCCGAAAGCGAAAAATTGGATTTTATGAATTTGCAAGCCGGCTTTGAAGAAATAATCAAGCATTTTCCGGATCCACAATACCATGTTTGTATGGTTCATGGCAAAATGAAGCCGGTTGACAAGGAGAGAGAAATGCAGCGGTTTGTGAAAGGGGAGGCGCATATTATGGTTGCAACAACGGTAATAGAAGTGGGTGTTAATGTTCCAAATGCAAGTGTTATGATTATTGAAAGTGCAGAGCGATTCGGGTTATCGCAATTACATCAGTTGCGAGGTAGGGTTGGAAGAGGAGCCGAAAAATCATATTGTATTTTACTAACCGGACATAAATTAAGCAGCGATGGAAGGTTACGCATGAAAACCATGTGCGATACAAATAATGGCTTTGAAATAGCGGAGGTAGATCTTCGTTTAAGAGGTCCGGGTGAGATGGAAGGAACGCAACAAAGCGGAATACTTGATTTGAAAATTGCAGATATTGCGAAAGACCAAGCAATATTGATGCAGGCAAGAGAAGCTGCTCAAGGATTAATCGATTTAGATCCCGGTATGAAGAAGCCTGAAAATTCGAGTTTGCTCGAGTATTTTATAGCTTATAGCAAGCATAATAAATGGGGAAGGATTTCCTGATTACGATTTGTATTCGCCAAAAGTTTTTCTAAGCACATCCGATATTTCACCCAAACTTGCATATGCTTCCACACAATCAATAATTACAGGCATTACATTAATTCCATCGGTTGCATTTTGTTCCAGCTTTTGTAACAAACCATTTACAGTATTGTTATCTCTTTCAGCTTTTATAGCTTGCAATTTTTCGGTTTGGATTTTTCGGATTGAATCGTCGATGCGAAAGGCAGGTGGATTAATTTCCCCTTCTGCTTCAAATGCATTTACCCCTACAATAATTTTTTCTTTATTTTCAATTGCTTTTTGGTATTGATAGGATGAGTCCGCAATTTCCTTTTGCATATAACCTTGTTCAATCGCATTAACCGAACCTCCCATTGCATCTATCTTTTTTATATAATCCAATGCTTCTTCTTCTATCCTGTTGGTAAGGGATTCGATAAAGTAACTTCCGCCTAATGGGTCAACTGTATCTGTTACACCGCTTTCGTATGCAATAACTTGTTGGGTACGTAAAGCAATTTTTGCAGCTTGTTCCGTCGGCAAACTTAGGGCTTCATCAAATCCGTTGGTATGTAAACTTTGTGTTCCACCCAATACAGCAGCCATTGCTTGCAAGGTTACACGCATAATATTGTTATCCGGTTGTTGTGCTTGTAAGGTGGATCCACCTGTTTGGGTATGAAAACGCAACATCTGCGCCTTAGGGTTTGTTGCTCCCAGTTCTTTGGAAATCGAAGCCCACATTCTTCGGGCTGCTCTGAATTTGGCAATTTCTTCAAAAAAGTTGTTGTGTGCATTAAAGAAAAAAGACAGCCGTTGCCCGAATTCATTAATATCCAAACCCTTTTTTTGTGCCGCAATGGTATATGCTTTGGCATTCGACAAGGTAAATGCAATTTCCTGTACGGCGGTTGAGCCGGCTTCCCGTATATGATATCCTGAGATAGATATGGTATTCCATTTTGGAACTTCCTTCCCACAATATTCAAAAATATCGGTAATCAACCGCATACTTGGTTTTGGCGGATAAATATAAGTTCCTCGTGCAGCATACTCCTTGAGTATATCATTTTGAATGGTACCGGATATTTTTTTTAGATCAGCTCCCTGGCGTTTGGCAAGCGCAATATAAAAGGATAATAACGTAGAAGCGGTTGCATTAATCGTCATGGAAGTTGTAATATTTTCCAATTCAATGCCATCAAATAGGATTTCAATATCTTTTAAGGTATCGATTGCAACGCCAACTTTACCAACTTCACCTTCGCTCATTGGGTGGTCGCTATCATATCCAATCTGTGTTGGTAAATCAAAAGCAACACTCAATCCGGTTGTTCCGTTTGCCAATAAATATTTATACCGTTTGTTGCTCTCTTCGGCGGTCGAGAATCCGGCGTACTGCCGCATCGTCCATAACTTACCACGGTACATGTTTTTTTGAATTCCTCTGGTATAAGGAAATTCGCCGGGTAATTCATCCAAACGGATAGGTTCGTTGTATAAAGGTTTTATTTCTATTCCGGAATCGGTAGTGTGATTCATTACTGCTTAATAAATTGTTGCAATTAACAAAAGAAATTGCACTATTAAGGGTTTAACCGGCTTTTTTTGGATAAATCCATTCTCCAATAAAGCGCATCGGTTTAATTCGCCTTGCTTTCTTTAAACCATGGGCTTCTATACTGAATTTCCTTATATGTAAAATCATTTCATCAATAGAGTCTGTAACCAACAACGACTTTCTGATGTCTTCCATTCCAATGGTTTTGTTTTCCACCATGTCTTCCGTTAATTCAATAAGATTTTTCCAATATTCCCTGCCCATCAATACAACAGGAAACTCTTTTATTTTACCGGTTTGAATTAATGTAAGTGCTTCGAACATTTCGTCCATGGTACCCCAACCTCCCGGCATAATGATGAATCCATAAGAATATTTAATCAACAAAGTTTTTCGAACAAAAAAATACCGGAACTCTACAGATCGATGTACATAAGGATTTTCTTTTTGTTCGTGTGGGAGTTGGATATTACAGCCAATTGATCTGCCTCCATTTTCAAAAGCTCCTCGGTTGGCGGCTTCCATAATACCCGGACCACCACCGGTTAATACAGTAAACCCCAGGTTGCTTAATGCTTTTCCAACTTCCATTGCTTGCAGGTAATACGGATGATTCTCGTTAAACCGGGCACTCCCAAATACGGTGATGGCAGGTCCGATAAAATGAAGTTTTCGAAACCCATGAATAAATTCCTTTATTACCTTGAAAACAAATAGAAATTCTCGGGTTCTGGAACGAGGTCCTTCCAGAAATCTCCTTTCCGATTGCAAGTATTTTTGTCTCAGTTCTTTGATGTTTTTTTTGATCATAGGAATATGAATTTCTTATAATATTAGAAACATTTTATAACTTGTTATCGTTATATAACAAGATTATTTATTACAAAAGAAAGGATTCGTTTTGGATTTACTACATATTGAGAAAAAGTTTGATAAGCCTTCAAAAGGTTGTTTGTTGTTGAGTGAACCTTTTTTGGGCGACATGAAATTCAGGCGTACAGTGGTTTTGTTAGGTGAACATGCCGAAGAAGGAACTGTAGGTTTTGTATTGAATCGTTTATTGAATATAACTACCAAGGAAGTTGTACCAGACTTATTAAGTGTGGATTTTCCTGTCTATTATGGTGGTCCGGTTGAACCCAATACCCTTCATTTTATCCATATGGCCGGCGACCTTATTCCCGGATCACAAGAAATTATGCCCGGAATATATTGGGGTGGGGATATCGACTTAATTAATCTACTGTTAGAAAAGAAGGAAGTGTATCCCGAGCAATTCAAATTTTTTATTGGTTATTCGGGCTGGGAACCAGGGCAATTGGAAGAAGAAATCGAGCAAAAAGCCTGGTGGGTTACCAAAGGCGATTCGGATATGATATTTCATGATGATTTAGAAAATATGTGGCCGGCATTGGTTCGTAAATTAGGAAAGGATTATGCTTATTTAGCCGATTCTCCCGAAGATCCGCAGTGGAATTAGTTTGGGAACTACGTAACTACGTAATTGTGTAACTACGTAATTGTGTAGTTACGTAATTACACAATTACATTTCAGTATGCATCGTACTACGTACGCTGGTTTTTATGAGTGGTTTTTAAAGACTTTGCAAGAGTACTTGCAGAAGAGGGATTAGCTAACGCTGATCCGCATTGGTGTCTAAAGTCAAAATGCCAAAAGCATCGTACTACGTACGCTGGTTTTTATGAGTGGTTTTTAAAGACTTTGCAAGAGTACTTGCAGTCTTTAAAAACCACTCATAAAAAAACCCACCTATCGGTGGGTTCTTTTGTCATCCATTGAGGTACCGAGCGGATTCAAACCGCTGTACAAGGTTTTGCAGACCTCTGCCTAGTCTCTCGGCCACGGTACCATTGGTGCAAATATAGGTTTTTTCTTAAGATGTTTTAAATTCGAAAAATTATAAACGCATAAAACATGAAAAAAATACTAATTATTGCAATGGGTGTATTTGCCTTAGCTTGTGGTCAAAGCTCCCAGAATAAAGCAGTTACAGAATCGGAAAATAAAAAAGCAACTTATTACGGTGAAAAAATAACGGAAGACAGTGCCATTTCAATCGACGAATTGGCTGCAAAAATGGGAGATCAAACTTCCATGCCAATTAAATTAACTGCAGAAATAGGAGCAGTATGCCAAACTAAAGGTTGTTGGATGGATTTGAAGAAAACAGATGGCTCAAAAATGCGTGTAACCTTTAAAGATTATGGTTTTTTTATGCCAAAGGATTGTTCCGGTAAAACGGCCATTGTAAGAGGGGTAGCAAAGATAGAAGAAACCTCTGTTGCTGATTTGCAGGAATATGCAAAAGATGCAGGAAAATCCAAAGAAGAGATAGCTGCAATTACAGTTCCAGAAAAGGAATTGGTATTTGAAGCAGATGGCGTTATTTTACAATAATGAAGGTTACGCGAATTATTTCTTTTGTATGCATTGTTTTACTTTTTGCATGTAATGAAACCCAAAAGGAATCCTTGAAAAAGGAAGAAGGCAATCCAGTTGATTCGGTATCGGAAGAAGAGAATTGTGCTCCAATCATGGACCCGAATGAAGTTAAACCAATGGCCCTTATGATGCGGGTTATGGCTGCTAATGCCGATAGCATGCGGTCACAATTATTAAGGGGCGAAAAACTTGATTCGATGCGTTATCCTTTTTTGCGCTTTTACTTGGTAGAACAGACCAAACCGGAAGTTCTAGAGCCACAGTTTTATGAAAACGCAAGGCTATTTCAATCGGCATATAAACAAGTGTTTAGGGTAAAAAAAGAGGAGCAGATAGCTGCTTATAACGTGGCTATTGGCAAATGTATTACCTGTCACGAAAGTTATTGCAGTGGACCATTGAAACGAATTCGAAAGTTTCCTATTCCCAGTAATTAATCTTCGCTTTGTTTAGGTTTTTTGTGGGTTGCAAGGTGCAGGCATAATACCGCTAAAATGAAAGTTAAAGGAGTGAAAATTGCTTTCTCTATTAAATTTTCTGCAAAAAGGTTACCGATTGTATTTAAAACAAACAAGGAAAACATAACCCATAATCCATAGCGAAAAATCTTCTCCTTTAGATTGGATTTTAATATTTGGGTATAGAACAATACGTTCAAAAGCATAAGCATATTAAGGAGAGTAGAAACGATTTCGAAGCGATACATATCTTCTTTGGATTGGAGCTTACCACCCCAAACGATGGTATAAGGAATGATTTGCAGCAATACCAAGATATGAAATACGATGATGATACTGAAAATTCCGATTATGATGCGCGCAGAGGAACGGAAGGAAAGCATGAACTTTAATTTTTTTGTCCTGCCAGTAAATACATAACCGCCATTCTGGTTGCCACACCGTTTTCTACTTGGTCTAAAATAATGGAATGGTGGGAATCTGCTACATCGGAAGTAATTTCTACCCCGCGGTTAATTGGCCCCGGATGCATGATTACAATTTCTTTTTTTAAGGAGTCCAGGCGCTCTTTATCCAATCCATATAGCATACTATACTCTCTTAAGGAAGGGAAATACTTGATGTCTTGTCTTTCGAGTTGGATGCGTAACATATTTGCTACATCGCACCAATTAAGTGCTTTCATCAAGTCGAACTCTACTTTAACGCCCATGCTTTCGATATGTTTAGGGATTAAGGTAGTTGGTCCGCAAACCATCACTTCGGCTCCTAGTTTTTTGAGACAAAGAATGTTTGAGATAGCAACTCTTGAATGTAGGATATCGCCTACTATAACAACCTTTTTACCTTTTACACTTCCTAGTTTTTCTCGAATGGAGTATGCATCTAGCAGAGCTTGTGTTGGGTGTTCGTGCGTTCCATCACCGGCATTAATTATTTGGGCATCGATATGCTTTGCAAGAAATATGCAGGCACCGGGAGCAGGATGGCGCATTACCACCATATCTACTTTCATACTCAGAATGTTTTTTACGGTATCAATAAGCGTTTCACCTTTCGAAACAGAAGAGGAGGATGCAGAAAAATTTACAATATCGGCACTCAGTCTTTTTTGTGCAAGTTCAAAGGAGATGCGGGTTCGGGTTGAGTTTTCGAAAAAGATATTAGCTATGGTAACATCTCTAAGAGAAGGTACTTTTTTTATCGGACGGTTGATGATGGCTTTAAAATTATCGGCTGTCTCAAAAACCAGTTCAATATCTTCTTTGGATAGGTTTTTGATTCCAAGTAAATGTTTCTGACTGAATTTTTTTATCATCTGTTGCGTTATTCGTTACTTAATTCAACTTATAGCTTTTGTATGGAATAATTAATTCGTTACGATATGTACCATTTCATTTTTTGCATTCTCTTTCCAATCCACTTTAACCTTATCATTTGCCCTGGTATCCACTTCAATTCCTGTATAATCAGGTTGGATAGGCAAATCGCGGCTATACCTTCTGTCTACTAAAACCAGCAATTCTACTTTTGCAGGTCGTCCGAAATCAGTTAAGGCATCCAAAGCTGCGCGGATGGTTCTGCCGGTGTATAAAACGTCATCAACAATCACTATATTTTTTTCTTCTACTGTAAAGGAAATATTCATCTCGCTAGGAACTATCTGACTATTTCCCCTTCTAAAATCGTCTCTGTAAAATGCGATGTCGAGCTCGCCGTACAAGATCGAAGTATCTTTCAAAATCTCTTGTATTCGCTCGTGTATACGACGGGAAAGCAATATGCCCCTAGGTTGTAAACCAATAATTGCTGTATTTGCGAAATCGCCATGTCGTTCGATTAATTCATAGCATAACCGGTCGATGGTAATTTGTAATTGTTTTTTTTCAAGTATGATTTTCGAGCTCATTTGCTATCAGCCATAGATAAAATGGTATCAAATTCAATTTTCGTAACCGAAGAAACCGATAATCGTCCGATTTTCAGCAGATTCATATTTTTTAGTTTCTTTTCTGTTTTAATTTTTTCCAAGGGTACACTTTTCTGCAGTTTTTTAATTGGTTTGAGTTCTACCGCACTCCAATCTCCGTCTTCGGCAGTAGGGTCAGGAAAAAATTCCCTAAACACAACCGCGATTCCTACAATGTCTTTTCCTTCGTTGCTGTGGTAAAAAAGAACCAGATCTCCTTTTTTCATACCGCGCAAGTTTAGTCTGGCAGCATAATTCCTTACACCATCCCAAACTGTCTTTTTGTCTTTCTCAAATTCATCCCAACTGTAAACGGAGGGTTCTGATTTTACTAACCAATATTTCATTATTCAAACATACGCAAATAAGTAAAAAAAAATCCCAGTCAAATGACCGGGATTTTTTCGATATGTAATTCAGTGTTATTATTCACCTTTTTCCATTTTGTTTTTCAAAGCAGAAAGCGCGTCGATATCACCAAAGGTTGACTTTTCGTTAGAATCGTTAAGCTTTTTAGCAGCTTTCGTTACTTTTTCTCTGTCTCCTTCTTTTTTCTTGGTATCTTCAACTTTCTTTTCTTCCACATCTGCTCTCCAGATAGAAGTATGAGACAACACGATACGTTTGTTCTCTTTGTTGAATTCAGTTACTTTAAACTGAGCAACTTCGTCTTCCTTAATGGTTTTCTTGTCTTCTTTCTGCAGTTGTTTGATTGGAGCGTAACCTTCCACACCGTATGGCAGGGCTATGATTGCACTCTTATCTTCTACTTTTAGAACAGTTCCTTCATGAACAGAACCAGGGGTGAAGATAGTTTCGAAAGTATCCCAAGGGTTTTCGTCTAATTGTTTGTGCCCAAGGCTCAAACGACGATTTTCAAGATCAACTTCTAATACTACTACATCTAATTCTTGGTCTTTCTTCACAAATTCAGCAGGATGTTTGATTTTCTTGGTCCAGCTAAGATCCGATACATGCACCAATCCGTCTACACCTTCTTCCAATTCTACGAATAAGCCGTAGTTGGTCATGTTGCGAACCATTCCTTTGTGTTTTGAACCTACAGGATATTTTTCTAGGATATTTACCCAAGGATCTGCTTTTAATTGCTTAATGCCTAACGACATTTTGCGTTCTTCTTTATCCAGGGTTAAAATAACTGCTTCAATTTCGTCTCCTAACTTCATAAAGTCAGAAGGGTTACGAAGGTGTTGTGACCACGACATTTCTGATACGTGAATCAAACCTTCTACACCCGGAGCTAACTCTAAGAAAGCACCGTAATCAGCTATGTTAACAATTTTACCTGTTACTTTGGCTCCTACTTCCAGATTGGCTGTCATTCCATCCCAAGGATGTGCAGAAAGTTGTTTCAATCCCAAAGAGATACGTTTCTTTTCGTCGTCGAAATCCAATACTACCACGTTGATCTTCTGATCCATCTTCAGAACTTCTTCCGGATGGTTGATACGACCCCATGATATATCGGTAATATGCAATAATCCATCAACACCACCTAAATCAATAAATACACCGAATGACGTCATGTTTTTAACAACACCTTCGAGTACTTGTCCTTTTTCCAATTTGGAAAGGATATCTGATTTTTGTGCTTCAATATCTTCTTCGATCAATACCTTGTGAGAAATAACCACATTTTTGAAAATTTGGTTCACTTTCACCACTTTAAATTGCATGGTTTGACCTACATAAATATCATAATCTTTAATCGGTTTGGTATCAATTTGTGAACCTGGCAGGAAGGTATCCAAGCCCATCACATCTACTACTAAACCACCTTTGGTACGCGATTTAACATAACCGTTCACGATTTCATCATTTTCATTTGCTTTCATGATGTTTTCCCATGCACGTTCGCTCACCGCCTTTTTGCGCGACAGAATCAATTGACCCAACGCGTCTTCTTTCGTTTCGAGCAAAACCTCTACTACATCACCGGCTTTTAAGTCCGGCATGTCGCGAAATTCTGTTCTGGCAATCAAACCATCAGATTTGAACCCAATGTTTAGCACCACTTCTTTTTCGGTAAATCCTACTACGGTGCCTTTCACGATTTCCCGCTCTGTGATAGAGCTGAGTGTGTTCTCGTATAACCCTTCGAGACGGGCCTGCTCATCTTTTGAGTACTTGCTGAAGCCTTCTTTGTCCATGCTCCAGTCAAATTCAGCTGCAGGTGCTGTTGTTTGTGTGTTTTCGTTTTCTTGTATCAAGTTTTATAGTCTCCTTTCGCTTAAAAAAGCGGGCAAACATAGGTTAAAATGTTTAAATAACAAGAAAATATTCGGCTTTTTTTAGTTCATACTCAGCGTATTGAGTCGATATGAACTTGGGAATACCTGAAAATACCGTTGGTCCACCATATTTCGCCTTCCTGTCTCCATGGAATATTTTCAAGTTTTTGGTAGTAATTTTCTTCGTATTCGGTTGGGTAGGTATAAGTTTTTCCGTATACTTTTAAATGCAGATTTTGGGTGGATATATGTTTTTTACTTGCCCAGAATTTGGTGAATTTTTTCAGACCAACAGAATCGGCGCGGTTAATTCCAAAACCCATCAGATTAAATGTAACTTTTGCCCATGCCATATTTCGGTTCATGTCGCCCGAAATATATCCTCTTTGATTCATCATAGGAAGCCACTGTTCCATTCCTGTAGAATCAACCAAAGCAATGGCATAAGTTGTTTTTTGTCCGGTATTGGCATGGTCGAGAAAAAGCCCCCTGCTGTTTATACCCAGAAAAGTGCGTAGGATATTGGTTGGTTTCATGCTGAGGTCGTAACCTGACTTTCTTTTACGCATATATTCCATTCGTTTTTCGGGTCCGGTAGTAAAATGGCTGTATAAATGGTAACACGAAACGCCGCCTTGCATTACCAAACAAAAAAGTACGAAATAGATAAATAGGGTTTGTCTAAAATTATAGGTAAACATCTTGGATGTTGTACCTGTTTGTAGGGGAAGCATAAACGTATGGTATATATTACCCATAAATTTTTTCGCAAAACCGGTTTCGAAACACCAAATTATAGGTCGGTAAAAGCCATAAATTTTTAGGGAGTTAAGTGCATTTTGATAAGTTAATCGGGTGTTTGGAGATGGTTCGAAGGAGTAAGCTTTTCTGAAATCGAAAATAGCAATTAAGCGCATGATGCGAATTTGTAAATTATCGTGTGGCTGATAATCCAGGATCATGATTCGTTTGGTAGAAAGTTTTTCGGAAAGCCAATCCCAGAAGGAATCCGGAATAAATAAAGCATAAAAAACCAAAGGCCCCGTACAAACAATAGGGAAAGGGAAGAAAAGCGCAATACCAAGATGAAAAATCAATCCCGGTAGTATCGCGTATCGATGCAAAGACGGTATCAATAGAAGCACTACAAAGGTTATCTCCCATAAGATAACGAGGTAATTAATGGCATGTACCAAAACATATTGGTTAACGAGTAAATTAGGTAATGCATTCCATTTGTTATGCGGTATATTCATCGGAATCCATAAGCCAAGTCCTTTCACCCACATTGGCGAATAAGTTTTGGTAATTCCCGAAGGAAGATAGAGCAAACCAAGTGTCAGGAAAATAAACAAGATATAATTGAGGTAACTTGTTTTGTGGTTGGTTGTAGATTGGTTCGTAAGTTGGATCCTGATATTATCAACAGAAAAACAGCGAGAAACAGGCATAAATATGCATAAAAAGCTACCCATCCGCAACAAATCGTCGTTGAAGGTACCAACATTAGAGTTGGTAAAAACAGAAGTAATAAGAACCACACATATATAATTAGCAAGGGCTGACCACCTCGTAAAAAAACCCATCACTAGGCCCAAAATTGAAATAAACCAAATAAAGAGGAACAGCAGTACTGGGAATACATTTTTACTGATTTCGGGAATGGCATCAAAGATTAATTCTCGGAAATTGTATACCTGAGAAAATATTAATAACAGGTGGGTGGCAAACAGGATACGAAAGAAACCAAAGGTTTTGGCCGAGACAGGAATATTGAATTTTCCCAAAAACGAAAAAACCTTATCGGTTAACATGGTTGGTTCTTTTATTAATATTAAAGATGGCTACCAGGATAAAGGTAAGAATCGGCGAATGAAAGTAGCGATTAAATTTGGGCAGGATATGATGTTGTAAAAAGTCAATTTGACTCCAAGCCATAAGGTAGATGGTTAAAGCCAAAGCCATTAGTATCCAAAGCGAAAACATTGCCATTTGATTTTTGTAAATAATACGGATAATCAGAAATGGCAATATGATAAATAAAACACTATATAAAAATGACAAAACCCAGAAACCCGGATGGTGGATGAAGATGTCGGTTAAACCATTGTTTTGGTTGGGTTGTAAAAAGGAAGCAGTAGGAGTATTAAGGTAATCGGGGGTAAATAAATCTTTACCAAGGCTTACCAGTAAAAGTAGGATAAAATAAATAACCAATCTGACTTTATTGCTTTTTGCCATGGTTGTTCAGGGTGCTTAAATAATTTGTCCAAACCATCCAAAGTAAAAAGATACAACCATATACCATAAAAATAAAAAGGTAACGGTGAAAAATATCTGCATAAGGATAATGGTGAAGCGACATTAAAGTTAACCAATAATTTCGAAGTATATTCAGGAAGTGTAGGATTAAAATACCGATGGAAATAAAAGGAATTTTGAGGAGAAAATTACCCGGATAGCAAAGGATAAAAATCGAAAATAAGGCGAGTAGTTCCAATCCATTGCAAGAAGCGCCAATACGCACAGCAGGTAATATTTGAGTGGAAATAAAAATATAAGTTTCGCCGGGCTTTAGGGCAATGGTATAATAGCTGGTATAACCGCCTATGTCGAGTAAGAAACAAATGCCAATCGTTACATATTCGGTAAGAAGGTGGTCTAGTTTTCCGCTTGGTTTCAGGTAAAACTCATATGCAACAAACCAAATGGCGTAAACAGACAAGAGCAATAATAGAAAAGAAATGAAGTTTTTTTTTAAGGGCATATTGCGGAAGTCGCCAAATTCTACCCTCCAAATATAGGGCAAATTACTTTTTACCTTTGTTGTACAGTTTTTTTATACCATAACCGATACCTAGTGCAAGCATAGCCGCAAGACCACCATTTACGGGTGTATCTGTAACTTCTTCGAAAACACTAGATGAATTAGGCTGGGCCAATAAAAAACTAATTGGAATTAGCAAAAGGGAAATAATCGCAATTAATTTGGTCCTCATTAAGATTAGTTTGTATGGCAAACATAGTAATGTTGCATCAATATCCCAAGTTTCTTATGTTAAAAGGGGTAATTTATCGTTAAATTACATAAAGAGGATTATGGTCTGTAACCTTTAAGAAATTCGGAAGCCTGCATCCTTTTTTTTCCTTCCATTTGTATTTCAAGTGCGTTTATCCAACCATTGAGGCACGCAAATTGAATGGATTTATGGTCGGTAAGATTGGTATCACCGGGTTTCGAGTTCTCCATATTTGCAGGTAAAAAGGCGGCAGAATAAATTTTCATGGTCTTATTGTTAAAAGAGGTAAACGCTCCCGGAAATGGGGAAAGTCCACGAATTTGATTGTATATTTTTTCGCCTTTGTTATTCCAGTCAATCTTACAGTCGGCCGTAAAAATCTTAGGTGCTGTTTTGTTTGTATCAATTTGGTGTTGTGGGGTGGTATGATAATTTTTGTCCTTTATGTTTTTAATGGTTTTAACAATCAAAGCGGCTCCTTTTTGCATGAGAATATCATGGAGGGCACCGGCATTCATGTCGGGTGCGATTTCGCAAGAGTCGCTATCAATCAAGTTTCCTGTATCAATTTCATGTTGCAAGAAAAAAGTGCAAACTCCTGTTTTGGTTTCTCCATTCATTATGGCACGGTTTATTGGCGCGGCACCCCGGTAATCAGGTAATAAGGAGGCGTGCAGGTTGATTGTTCCAAGAGGAGGCATATTCCATACCGCTTCCGGTAACATGCGAAAAGCAATTACTACTTGCAGATCTGCCTGATAGTTTTTTAAATTGGCCAAGAATGAAGGGTCTTTGAGATTGGAAGGTTGTAACACCGGAATATGTAAATCCATTGCAGCAATTTTTACCGGAGATAAACGGGGTTGCAATCCTCTGCCTGCAGGTTTATCCGGTGCGGTAACAACAGCAACAACATCAAAGCCTGCCTCTACGATTGCCTGCAGCGATGGAACAGCAAAGTCGGGGGTTCCTAAAAATACGATTCTCAAAGTTTAATTTTATTCAAATAACGCATTTCTTGTTTTGGGATGCAATAAATTAAACAGGTTGTTGTTTGAACCACCTTTAGATTGTATATTTGGTATTGAAAATCCTGAAATGGAAGAAACCAAAAAGAATATATTTTCCGAATTGGCCCGACAGGCTAGTATGCAGCCAAAAGAGGCATTGTTGGAAGTAAAGAAACCGGATCAAACTTTGTTTATCGGAGTTCCACGGGAAACTACTTTACAAGAGTACAGGGCACCCTTAACACCATCATCTGTTAATTTGCTGGTGAGTAGAGGCAATGAGGTTTGGATTGAAACCAATGCAGGTAAAAACGCGAAGTTTGCTGATAAGGATTACAGCGAAGCAGGTGCGAGAATTTGTTATAGCGCACAAGAAGTTTATAAGGCAGATGTAATTGTAAAAGTAGAACCACCTACGCAAGAAGAAATCAATTTTTTAAGAAGCAACCAACTATTGGTTTCGGCTATTCAATTGGTTAACCGTTCGGATAAATATATTCGTTCGTTGATGGAAAAAAAGATTACAGCAATAGCATTTGAATACCTTAAGTCATCGGATGGGATTTATCCTATTGTAAGAAGTATTAGTGAAATAGCAGGAACAACTTCTATCTCCATAGCATCCGAATATTTAAGTGCCAACAATGGTGGTAAAGGGGAGATGCTTGGCGGAATTACCGGAATACCTCCAACAGAGATTGTTATTATTGGAGCAGGAACTATTGGTGAATATGCAGCAAGAGCCGCTTTGGGTGTTGGAGCAAGTGTAAAGGTATTCGACCCTTCCTTGGAGAAATTACGCGGATTGCAAAATAACCTTGGAGTTAAGATTTTTACTTCTTTGCTTCATCCTAAAATTTTACAAAAGGCATTAACAACAGCCGATGTGGCAATTGGATGTTTATGGAGTGAGAATGGTAAAAGTCTTACCGTTGTTTCCGAAGAAATGGTAACTAAAATGAAACCATATTCGGTTGTAATTGATATTTGCATTGACCAAGGCGGTTGTTTTGAAACATCGGAGGTAACTACACACGAAAATCCCGTTTTTACCAAATATGATGTAATCCATTATGCCGTTCCCAACATCACTTCAAGGGTTAGTAGAACTGCCAGTTATGCCTTAAGTAATATACTTACTCCGATATTATTAGACCTTGCTGATTCGGGTGGCATTACCGATTATCTTTGGGGAAATCCGGCAGCAAGAAGTGGCGTATATATTTACAAGGGTAATTTAACCAATAAAAATATTGGAAACCGCCTCAATATTTACCACAAGGATATTGATTTGCTGATTGCGGCACATGCTTAAAATTATCAATCAAACTGAGGAAATTCTTTGTGTAGGTTACCTAAAGTAACAATAAATTCAGTTCCTTTTCCCAATTCAGTTTTTACTTCAATAGTGCCATGGTGGATATCGATGATGCGTTTTACCAAAGCTAAGCCAATACCATGTCCGTATACATCTCTAACTTCATTGGAACGGAAAAACGGCACAAATATATTTTCCAAATCTTCAGGATTAATGCCTAACCCATTGTCTTTAATGGAAGTAATTATTTCGTCGGCCAAGTATGTAATGGTAACTATTACGCTTTTATCTTTTGAAAACTTGCAACCATTATCCATGAGGTTTATGAATACCGATTGCAACAGGGGATAATCTCCAATTACCATTCCTTCATCGTGGTCGGTTGGGAAATCATTAACTACCAATTTAATCTGGTAATTGGGTTTGGATTGCAACAAGGTTGTTCGAGCATCTGCAATAATCTCCAACAAAGGATGTTGTTCTTTTCTTTTTTGAATGCTTTGGCTGGTGGCTTTTATTAATTCGGCAAGAGATTCCTGCAATTGTATCATGCGGTTGATTTCTTCCAATACCGATTTCATTAATTGCAAATACTCGTTATTGCTACGGGGTTGTAATAATGCTACTTCAATTTGACCTTTCATCGCCGTTAAAGGAGTTCGGTATTCATGTGAAGCATTTGCCACCAAACTTTTTTCCATGATAAAAGAATTTTCTATCCTAGAAAGCATTTCATTAAATGTATTCGCCAGCTGATCAATTTCATCCTTGCTGTTTCTGTTTTTAACCCTTTTATGTAAGTTGGTAGCGGTAATTTCATCTACCTCCCGCATAACTTCTTGTATTGGGCGCAACGAAACTGTTGCATACCACCAACCGGCAAATCCGGCAATTAATATGCTACCCGACAATAGACTTAAAATTAATTTGTATAAAATTTCAAGCTTTCCAAAACCTGAACTGTCATAACCGGAAGCAAGAACGATATACTCTCCTTTTTTGTGCCTGACTTCAATGCCAATATACTGCGTGTCCTTGGAGATGGTTTCATATTCGCGCAAACGACGGATGAGATTGATCGTTTTTTCGGGCACCTCCAAGGGTATTCCAATGCATTCAATTTTTTCGTTGCGGATATTATAGATACAACAGGATTGTTCTACCGATTCGTTAAAACTATATTGTTTGTTTGGTTGAAACAAGGTATTGCCTGTGTGTTCTTCATCCAAAATATATTTGGCATTAAAAAAGGCCTTTTCTTTTAATCGTGCAGCATAATTTGTTTCCCGGTAAATGGCATAAAATTTATAGACAGTTAGCGAAAAGCTGATTAAAATAATGGTAACAATCAGGGTAAAGATAAATGCCAGTCGGAATCTGATATTCATAACATTTTACCTGGGTGAAGTTTAGTAATTGTTCTTTAAAACGTAACCCATTCCAATAACGGTATGCAGCAATTTGATTTCAAAATCTTTATCTATTTTTTTTCGGAGGAAGTTTACATAAACATCAATCACGTTGGTACCGGTATCAAAATGGATATCCCATACCTTTTCTGATATTTCAGCTCTGGAAATAACACGATTTTGGTTACGCAGAAAAAACTCAAGTAACCCAAATTCTTTGGCGGTGAGGTCGATTCTTTTTCCGGAGCGTTTCACTATCTTTTCATCGATATTCATTTCGAGATCCAAAATCGTAAGAATATTTAATGTGGTATTATTTTGGTTGTTTCTTTTTGTAATAGCTTTTATGCGGGCAGTTAACTCCTTAAACTCAAATGGTTTTACCAAATAATCATCCGCACCTGCTTCAAAACCGGCCACTTTATTATCCGTGGTATTCAGCGCGGTTAACATAAGAATCGGGGTTCTGATACCTTGAATTCGTAATTTCTTACACAATTCAATTCCATTAATATAAGGCAACATGAGGTCGAGAATGATGGCATCGAACTTGTTTTCAATCGCCAATTTCTGACCCATAAATCCATCATTTGCAAGGGTAACCGTGCTGGATTGTTCTTCTAAACCCTGCTTGATAAAAGCGGCAACTTTCGGTTCGTCTTCAATTACCAAAATCTTTAAGTTTTCCATAACTACGTCAGTAAATATAGAAATTATCTCCGAATTTCAAACGATAGCAGTTAACCTCCGGCTTTTTTTGCTTTAATTTTCTTTCCCGAAAGATAGGAGAGAATCTTGTCGCGGTGGTCGCCCTGGATAAGAATTTCACCATCTTTTACGGAACCACCAACGCCGCAAAGTTTTTTGATGGCCGATCCTAATTCCTGTAAATCTGATTCTTTTCCTTTGTATCCGGTAATGCGTGAAACCATTTTACCTCCTCCTTTTCGATCCAAAAATATCCGTAAATCCTGCTGGTTATTTTCCGGTGTTTCCGTAAAACTTTCAGCGAGATCATATTTGTAATTACTTTCTGTTGAGTATACAATTCCGCCTTGATTTTTATTTTTGTTGCTCATTGGCTTTATGGAATGATAACTTTTAAGGATTTGGGAATTATTTTAATATCGATTTCTTTATCCATTTTTACCGGTTCCCCATCAATATTGAGATAGCCATCTTCTTTTCTTACAATGCGAATTTCTTTGCCCGACAATACATCAATATACCTCGAATTTCCGAATTGTTTGGTAAATAATTGTGTACCAATAATCGGTAAATGAAATGGGTTGAAGGGTTTCATTACCGAAATATTAAGCAACCCATCCGATAAATCGGCATCGGGAGAAATGAATGCATTGTTGCCATATTGAGAACCATTGGCAACACAGAGTATAAATGCGTCTTTTACCATTTCAATACCATCAATGATAACCGTTACTTTTTCCGGTTTATAATTGGCAAATTCTTTCAAAGTAATTTTGGTATATGAAATGAAACCCCTGGTTAAAGCGGTTGAAAAAAGCCAACTCACATGTGCATCAAAGCCAATACCGGCAACATTAACAAAAAACTGGTTGTTTGCCATTCCGGTATCAATGGTTTGTATATTTCCTTTGTTGATTAATTCCAATGCTTTTTGGGTATGCATGGGTATTTTTAAGTGACGGGCCAAACCGTTGCCCGAGCCCAAAGGCACTATAGCAAGGGAAGTAGCACTACCCGATACATACTTTGCTATATTATTGATGGTTCCATCCCCACCAACTGCAGCTAAAATATCAACGTTTCGGTTGATGGCATTTTGGGCCAATTCGAGGTTGTGTTCTGCCGATTCGGTAAACTGAATATCAATATCATATAAGTTGTTATCCATGGTTTTTTCAATCAGCGCCGGAATATTTCTTTTGTTTTTTCCTCCTGATATCGGATTGATAATGAATAGGGCTGTTTTTCTCAACTTTTGGTGTGTTTTATGGTGCAAAGTTAAACATTACTGTCATTTTAGTTTAAAATTACTGCAAGTCTCTATGTTTTATAAAAAGCATGTTACCTTTGCCCACTAAATAGCTAAACCCTTAATAAACGAATGAAGATTAGTCCGAAACTTATGCAATGGTTCAAACGCCTCGGCTTCGTGGGTTTTTTGTTTTTTTTGTTGAAAGGATTGATATGGTTGTATCTACTATTTATCGCTAAAGAACTTATCAAGTAGCTTTGATTCTTGGTAAATAAATTGTTTATTTCGTTGGGTGGAACAACTCGAATATCAGATTGCCTTAACCCTTATGGATGGGGTTGGTGATATACTAGCCAAAAATTTAATCACCTATTGTGGAAGTGTGGAAGCTGTTTTTAAGCTCAAGAAATCTTCATTAACCAGGATTCCGGGGATAGGACAAAAAGCTGCCGAAAGTATTGTTCGATTTAACGACTATCAAAGAATAGAACAAGAAGTTAAGTTCATCGAAAAGCATCGGATTAAGCCTTTATTTTATACGGACAAGGAGTATCCACTCAGGTTAAAGTCAATAACCGATGCCCCAATTTTGATATATACCTTAGGAAACCTCGACTTGAATGCAGCGAAAACTGTTGGTATTGTTGGAACCAGAAGAGCAACCGAATACGGCAAATTATTTACCGAGGAATTGGTAGCATTTTTAAAGCCATTAAATTGTTTGGTTGTTAGTGGTTTGGCATATGGTATTGATGTTTTTGCACATAAGTCGGCTATAGCCAATCAGCTGCCAACTGTTGGTGTAATGGCACATGGGCTGGATCGCATTTATCCGGGAGCACATCAAAAAACGGCAAGGCAAATGCTGGAGCATGGAGGTTTGGTAACCGAATTTCCAAGCACAACGAATCCGGATAAAGAAAACTTTCCGAGGAGGAATCGGATTGTTGCAGGGTTGAGTGATGTATTGGTGGTAGTCGAAACACCAAATAAAGGTGGGGCAATGATTACAGCAGATATTGCGAATTCGTATAACAAGGATATTATGGCATTGCCAGGAAGGGTTGGAGATGAATTTTCGGTAGGATGCAATACTTTAATCAAACAAAATAAAGCGGCCATCATTACCAAACCGGAAGATTTAACGGAATTGATGAACTGGGATCTGGAACCGAAAAAGAAAAGAAAACTTCAAACACAACTTTTTGATTTAGATGAAACAGATTCGAAGGTGGTTGGTTTCATTCGTCAAATGGTAAAGGCAGGGATTGATGATATATCCATTTCTATGGGAATGGACAGTGGCGAAATTTCTTTAAGATTACTTGACCTTGAATTTAGAAATATAATTCGCACCTTGCCGGGCAAATATTACGAATTGCAATCCCCATGAAAAAACATATCTACTTTATAATTTTATTTTTTATTGTTACAGATGCATTTTCCCAGGCAATGCGTATGCCTAAGCGTGTGGTTTTTCTGATTGGCGATGGAATGGGGCTGGCTCAGATTTCGGCAGTGATGTCGGAGTATAAAGGAAGAAATGCTTTTGAGCGATTTAAAACAATTGGTTTAAGTAAAACCGGATCTGCCGATGATTACGTAACGGATAGCGGGGCAGGAGCAACAGTTTTTACGATTGGAAAGAAAACATACAATGGTGCCATCGGTGTTGGTGCGGATTCGATGGCATATGAAAATTTATTTGAGAAACTTAAGAAAGTGAATTACGGAACCGGTATTGTTGTTACTTCCTCTGTTACGCATGCCACACCGGCTGCATTTTATGCACACGTAAGCAGCCGAAGAAGCGAAGAAGAAATTGCCAATTATCTGCTAAAAGGAACTTGCGATATAGCGATTGGCGGTGGTATTCGATTTTTTAAGAACCGCAGCGACAAGCAAAATCTTATTCCGGCATGCAACAAAGCCGGAATTACAACCATCATCGATTCGGGAACAATTTACAAGAAACAATCGGCAACCAAATTGCTTTATCTTGCAGCAGATAATGGCATGAAAACAATGAAAGAGGGCAGGGGTGATTTTTTGGTAAAGGCCTCTGAAAATGTCATGCAATTATTGTCGCTTAAACAATCAGGTTATATGTTGATGATAGAGGGTTCGCAGATTGATTGGGGTGGACATGCAATGGATTATGAATATATGAAGACAGAATTAATTGATTTTAATGAAACCATCAATATGGTTCTGGATCAGGCTCAACACGATAGTGATATGTTGGTTATTGTAACTGCTGATCACGAAACAGGAGGTTTAACTTTATTAGAGAACAAAGAGTCACCAAAATCTTTTAAGCCCAATTATACCTATTCGCATCATACCGGTATAATGGTTCCTGTATTTGCGTATGGTGCAGGGTCGTATATGTTTTCCGGAATTTATGAAAATACGGAAGTGTTTGAAAAACTCAAATTATTGCTACAATTAAAATGAATTGGATTCAAATTTCACTTTTTATCGGAGCCGTACTGGTTGCAGTATTGGTTTACTTTTTGTTAAAAAAAACAAGTCTAAGCGGTTCGCGAAAAAAGTGGTTCCGTGCTTTGCTTTTCTTTTTTATGATAGGATATTTATCGTTTGATTTTTATACCAAACAGAAATATGGATTAATACTGGTTTTATTTTTGGGTAGCATAGCTTTTGTGTATATGCTGCGAAAAAGCAAGGATTGATTTTACCAATATTTGTTCTCCATTAAATACGTTTTAACATAATCGCTTACCCCATCTTCTAAACTGGTAAAAGGATTGACGTAACCAGCTTCTTTCAATTTGCTCATTTTTGCCTCAGTAAAATACTGGTATTTATCTCTGATATCCATCGGTGTATCGATAAAGTTGATTTGAACTGGCAACTTTAAGACGGTAAAAATCGGATTTACCAGATCGATAAAAGTTCTTGCTTTACCTGATCCCAGGTTATAAATGCCACTTGATTTACGGTTATGCATCAAATACAAACAAACACGTACCAGGTCTTTTACATAAATAAAATCGCGCATTTGTTCCCCATCTTTAATTTCGTCACGATGGGAGCGAAAAAGAGTCACCGTTCCTGATTTAATTATTTGTTGGTAAGCATGCAGAACCACCGAAGCCATTCTTCCTTTATGGTATTCATTTGGTCCATACACGTTAAAAAACTTTAGTCCAGCCCAAAAATAAGGCTTCACCGTTTGTTGCGCGGCCCATATATCAAAGTCGTTTTTCGATCTTCCATAAGGATTTAAAGGTTTTAATAAAGGCATCAACGATTCATCGTCGTCATAGCCATGGGCACCATCACCATAAGTAGCGGCTGATGATGCGTAAACCAAAGGCAAACCGTGGGTAACACATATCTGCCATAATCGCTTACTAAAATCAAGGTTCAACTCTTTAAATATTGCTTCGTCGGGCTCTGTTGTATCGGTGCGGGCTCCAATATGAAATACAAATTGAACCCCATTGGCATGTTGTTCAAGCCAAGTAAAAAAAACTTTTCTTTCCACGCAGGCCGTATAATGTTTGTTTTTTAAGTTCAGTGACCGCTCTGAATCACCGAAATCATCCACCAAAATGATATCGTTATATCCTGCTTCGTTTAGTCCGGCCAATAAACAACTTCCTATAAAACCTTCAGCACCTGTAATTACAATCATGAATGCATATTAATAAAGTCAAAAATAGCAATTAACAGGCAGAAATGCTTTTTCAAATAAAGATTTAGGTTAATTGGCTAACGACAGATACTTTTGCAACTCGATTTTTACTCGGATGAACAATCGTAAAAAAACCGTTTATATAACCCGCAAAGAGCATTTTAATGCAGCTCACCGTCTTTTTAATCCAAAGTGGACAGTAGAAGAGAACGAAGCATTTTTTGGCAAATGTGCCAACAAAAATTATCATGGTCACAATTTTGATTTATTTGTAACTGTGAAAGGAATCGCAAATGAAGATTCGGGGATGGTGATGGATTTGAAGAAGCTTAAATTGGTAATTAAGGAGCATGTTATTGATAAGCTTGATCACATGAATATCAATGAAGATGTGGCATTTATGAAAGATAAGTTGGCTTCAATCGAGAATATTGTGGTGGCAATTTGGGAAATCTTAGAGCCCTTTATTGAACATGGAAAGTTGCATTGTATCAAGCTGGTTGAAACCGACAGGAATTATGTAGAATATTATGGCGAATAAGAAATATTTTTTTCTGACACTTTAATTTATATATTCGTTTCCGAAATCTAATTAACTATGAATTTAAAAGCTTTAAAACGACTAAGTATTTTTCTACTCACTGCATCATTGGTGTCTTGTGGTCATTCAGTAACTAATGTTTGGGATTATTACATTAAAAATAATGTAGAAGTACATATTCAAGATTCCATTACCATAAGTAAAAGTGAATTATTATACCGAGCCGGTGAATCTGTTACCAATGCACAAATAGAGTTTATTGCTTTTAAACAAGACTCCATGAAATATCTGGTTATTGGTTCGCATAAAATTGCTAAAAATTTCACCATTCAAGATTCTGTTTTTACATTTGATGTAAAGAATTTATATTCTAAAGTACGTGGAGATGACTTTATTCGTCAATTAGGCGACTTAAATATTTACTTCACCCATGTACCGATGGAAAATATTGATAAACTTTTAAATTACATCCCTGTACTACGTGCTGCGTATAAAAATACCCGCCCGGTGAAGAATGAAACCATTAATGTTGATTATCAATTATCGCCAACCGTTTACATTAGTTTACCGAAGGACAACAATGCCAATAACCCAAGTGATGTAATTTTATGGGTTGGCAAAAGAAAACACATAATCAATGTGAATAAATTGCAGGATATCCTGAATGAAATGAAAGCATTTCAATAAAATATAATAAATTCAAGGTAACCGGATGAAATACACATCCGGTTATTTTTTGTCTGAAATTTTAACAAGCAACATATGAAAGCATATATTTTTCCCGGTCAAGGCTCACAGTTTTCGGGTATGGGCAAAGACATATATGATAATTCAGAAGCAGCTAGAAACTGGTTTGAATCTGCAAATGAAATATTGGGATTCCGAATTACCGATACCATGTTTGTTGGAAGTGAGGAAGATTTAAAGCAAACTAAAATTACGCAACCGGCAGTTTTTTTACATTCGGTAATTAAGGCATTAACTCATGAAGGATTTAATCCCGACATGGTAGCAGGGCATTCGCTTGGCGAATTTTCGGCATTGGTTGCCAACAAAACTTTGTCGTTCGAAGATGGATTAAAATTAGTATATAAACGTGCGCTTGCCATGCAGAAAGCTTGCGAACTGGCACCTTCCACAATGGCTGCCGTGCTTGGAATGGAAGATGATAAGGTTGAAGAAATTTGTAAATCAATAACCGATGATGTTGTGGTGGCAGCTAATTTTAATTGTCCGGGTCAATTGGTTATTTCAGGATCAATTACCGGTGTAAATAAAGCTTGCGAACTATTAAAGCAGGCCGGGGCGAAACGTGCCTTGGTATTACCTGTTGGCGGAGCATTCCATTCCCCATTTATGGAGCCGGCAAGAGTAGAATTACAGGATGCAATTTTAGCAACAACATTTCATACCCCTGTTTGTGCTGTTTACCAGAATGTACCGGCAGCAGCAGTGCGGGATGTAGAAACGATCAAGCAAAATTTAATATTGCAATTAACTGCACCGGTTAAATGGACACAAAGTGTTCGTGCAATGGTATCGGATGGCGCAATCAAATTTATAGAGTGCGGTCCCGGAAATGTACTACAAGGTTTGGTGAAGAAGATACATAAAGAAGCGATTACGGCTTCGCTTTAAATCTAATTTGTATTTAATTCGTCGCTTTCGATAACACCATCGCGAAGTCGCACAATTCTTTTTGCCCTACGTGCAATGTCCTCTTCGTGGGTAACTACCACAATCGTATTCCCTTTCTGATGAATTAATTCAATTAATTCCATGATTTCATAGGATGTTTTTGAATCTAGGTTTCCGGTTGGTTCATCCGCTAGGATTAAAGATGGAGAATTGATTAGAGCCCTTGCGATTGCTACCCTTTGTCTTTGCCCGCCGGATAGTTCATTTGGCTTGTGATCCATGCGATCCGAAAGACTTACACTTGCCAAAACGGCTTCCGCTTTTTCTTTTCTTTCCTTTTTATTGTAACCTGCATAAACCAATGGCAAAGCTACATTGTCGAGCGCGCTGCTGCGGGCAAGAAGGTTAAAGGTTTGAAATACAAAACCAATTTCTTTGTTTCTGATTTCGGCCAGTTCGTTATCACTCAAATGACTTACATCCTGGTTATTTAAAATATATTCTCCCTTGGTTGGTGTATCCAAGCACCCTAGAATATTCATTAAGGTCGATTTACCCGAACCGGATGGTCCCATTAAGGCAACATATTCGCCTTTGTTGATGTTTAAGGAAACACCACGCAATGCTTGTACTTCAACATCTCCTACGGTAAAGTAACGGGTAATATCTTTTAATTCTATGACAGGTGCAGCCATTTTTATTTATCGAGGAATTTAGGTACCCTGAAATAGTCGGAGTCGCGTTTGGGAGCATTTGATAAAGCCTCCTCATGGGTAATCATTTGTTTTACCTCATCTTCTCTTAAAATATTAACAGCATCCGACATAAAAATAAGAGGCTCTACTCCGGTGGTGTCGATTTTATTTAATTTCTCGATAAAGGTTAGGATTTTAGCCATGTCTTCTTTGATATGTTCCTTCTCTGTACCTTCAAATTCGAGCTTGGATAGGTCGGCTAATTTATCGATGAGTGCATTGCTAATGTCCATATTCTGCTAATTTACTTTTTATGATTTGAAAAACCTTTTCTTTTAAAACATCCACGTCATCAATGGTCATTCCTTTTGTAGATATTGGAGTATGAACATATTGAATGACTTTACCCGGAAGAAAATGAAATTTTCCTTGGTCGGGTAAAACTTGCCAATTCCCAATAATGGTTACCGGTAAAATATCCACTTGTTTTTCGATGGCAAGTTTAAATGCGCCTTCTTTAAATCGGCCTAATTTCGGGGTATGCGAATTGATGGTACCTTCAGGAAAAATCACAATGCTTTTACCCGAATCAAGATGCAACATTGCTTTTTGGTATGCCTTAGCTGCCTGGCGAATATTTTTTCGATCAACTGCAATATCAATGGTTCGAAAAAATATGCCGAATACAGGAACTTTGGCAAGTTCCATTTTCGCCATAAAATTAAAATCAAGACGTAGTTTTACGGTTAACGACACTATATCCAATTGAGAAGTGTGGTTTGGCACAATAACGTAAGGCGATTGATGGTTGAAAGGAGTTTCGATTATTTGTTTCACCCTAATTGCACCCCAGAAAAATAACCACCTGCCCCAAAATCTTCTTAATTGATGGGCTCTTGAGTACCATTTAGGATTGCTTAGGGTTAACGCAAAACCGGGATACAAGATAATAAATCCGATTAATACCCAGAATCCAAACCAAACAGCAAATAAAAATTTAAAGGCGTTTACCGTTTTCTCCATGGCTTTATTGATTCCAGGTATCAGGTGAAATTCGCCATTGGTTTAACAAGTCGATTTGTTCCGGTTTGATTATATGTTTTGCTATTGCGACCTCAATTAAGGAATTGTAATTGCTCAACGAAACATAGGGGCAATTGGCCAATTTAAATGCTTTTTCAGCGGCATCAAACCCATAGGTAAAAATCGATACCATTCCCAACACATCACATCCGGCGTTTCGTAAGGTTTCTATTGCTTGTAAGCTGCTTTTTCCGGTAGATACGAGGTCTTCAACCACCACAATTTTTTGTCCGGGGCGAATATCTCCTTCGATTTGTTTGCCCATACCATGTTTTTTAGGTTCGCTTCTTACATAACCAAAAGGGAGTTCTAATTCATCCGCTGCGATAGCGCCTGGAGCTATGCCGGCCGTTGCAACGCCAATGATTGCTTCTGCTTGTGGGAAATTACTTCGAATACTTTTTCCCAATTCAACTTTAATAAAGTTACGAATAAGCGGGTATGATAACGACAAGCGGTTGTCGCTATATATTGGTGATTTCCATCCGGAAGTCCAAGTAAATGGATTTTCGGGGTTAAGTTTTATTGCATTTATTTCTAATAAATATTCTGCTATCTTAGCGGCTGTTGTTTCGGTCGAATACATCAAGCAAATGTACAAAATTTTCATCAACGAAAAGCCCTTCATTTTAACCTCTGCAGAAATTGTGGATGAATGGTTTGCTGCATGTAAACGGGTAAAGCACGACCCATTAACCACATTGAGTTTGATCAAGGAAAGTGAAACTATTAGCAGCAAAGGGTATGTGGTACATTGCGACGACGAATTGTTTGCATTCAAAGATTTTTTTAGCCATTTTGTTGCCATTGAGGCTGCCGGAGGTTTGGTTTTTAATGACAAAGATGAAATTTTATTGATTAAGCGATTGGGGAAATGGGATTTGCCCAAAGGTAAAATCGACGGGGATGAAACACCGGAACAAGCTGCTTTACGTGAGGTAAAGGAAGAATGCGGAATTGGTGATTTATCGATGATCTCGGTTTTGCCTGTTACTTATCATACCTATAAACTGCATAACCATCGTTTTCTAAAAATAACCTACTGGTTTAATATGTATACCGAATGGAGTGAAAAATTGATTCCTCAAAGAGAAGAACATATTACCGAAGCCGAATGGTTTAGCCGTAAAACATTGGACATTCAGAAGTTGGATACCTATAATTCAATTCGGGAATTGCTGCGTGAAGGACTTTTGAAGAGAAATTAACAAATCATTAGGTATTCATTGTCAACATCTTGTGATTAAATCTTTTCTAAATAAGATTGTAATTTAATAAAAAACACTAATTTTGTATGAAATAATCGCGATGAAAAAGTACATTTTATTACTGGCAATTGGTTTCGTATTGGTTTTAGGTTCGTGCAAAAGCAGTTGCCCTAAATTTTCCATTGACCTTACCGGAATCATTCGGTAAATCTACATTATCCCTTTTGTTATAACGGATTAATGCCCTGCTTTTAATACGGGGAAATCGTCTTATCTTTTGGATATTTAACCTCAAATGAGAAATTAACACTTGTGCTTTTTTCCCCATCTAGGGTAAGAATCCAGGTTAATTTTCCTGTTTTAGCATCATATAGGGCACCATTCATTTCTAATAATTTAACTTCAATTTCCGCATTTTCTGATACAGGGATTTGGTCTTCTATTATTACCTGTATTTTTTCTTTACGGGTATTTCTCAACTTTATTTCCCAAGCTTTAACATCTTTTACGGTTCCTCCAAAACAGGATCTGCTCGAAAGACTTTTAGATAATATCCTTTCAATTGGAATGCGTTTATCCAAACCAAGGCTGATCAGCAGCGAATCATTTGAAGTGGTTTGCAGGTAAGTTTGGCCTGTAAAGGTTCCATTGAAATATATATTCGCATTTCCGGGAATTTGGTTGGCAAGGTCGTTGGCTGTAATTTTTGCTGTTGCATAAACAGCAGCGTCTATTTTAGGTACGGATCCATAAGCATAATAGGCAGGAAATTGACTGGTAGTTAAATCTACCATATGAGATTCCTGATCGCTAGGGATGGATTGTGGTAAGGCAGCAACAAATTCGATATGGGTTTCGAAATGTTGAACCGCCGCAAAATCTGCACTTGCCGGGGCACCCATTTCTGCAATCATTGCTTTATTTGACTTTGTTTGAATTCTATCTAATCCTAATACTTGTTGTTCTAAAAAGCCAATTCGGTTTATATCTAATTCAGGTTTGGTACCGCTCAGGTTAGGGTCGGAGGTGGAGAGGCGAAGTTCAATATTATTCCAATCTTCTCTCGTTTGTTGGGAAATAGAAGCCTTGCTGATTAGTTGTAAGGGAGAGTTAAAATCCTTGATGCGGATATCATAAGAAGGTGTCCAGCTACAATTACTTACCAGATAAGAAAATTCGAAATTTGCATTGGTGCCTGCAGCGGCTGTTTCAACGGTAATAATTAATTCGAATCGGTTTTGGTGATTTTGATGATAATCATCCAGTTCTTTTTTAAATTTCTTTTGGGTTGCCAGAAGAGGTTTATCTGCCTTCGCCAGCTTATTCCATTCCTCACCGATATCCTGCATTTTTTTTCTGAAAAGATTTAAGGTTTCTTCCAGGTCGTCGGCATGTAGTACAGCTGCGGTACCTCCTGTTTGTTTATTAGCCAATAACACTTCCTTTTCGATAAGCACGGCATCTCGCTTAACTTTATTTTGCAATAAGGTTTCTTCAATCACTTCCAGCGAATCTTGCATTTGTTGTATATACTCGGGCAATACAGGTTGTTCCAAACTACCGGTTCGTTTGGTAACACCAATTAAATTTACGCCTTCCTCCGTTACCACCTGAATACTATTCATATCTATAAAAGGGGAAATTTCGCGGAAGGCAAGTTTACTAATTCCGGCAGGTAGATTTACTTGCGCAATTCTGGTTACCTGTGCTTGTCCGGGGTAAACCGTAACTTTTTTTATTTTTCCTGAGACCGGAATAAATTCGTTTGCTTGAACAAACTGTGGTTGACTAAGGAATAGCAACATCCATACGGTGGTTGGTAAGCCAATTAATTTTTTAACTAGTACGAGCATTGCAGGTTTATTAAAGAGGAATATTGCCATGTTTTTTACGGGGTAGATTAGCTACCTTGTTCTCCAGCATCTTAAACGCACGAATTAGTTTTTTTCGTGTTTCTTCCGGAAAAATAACTTCATCTACAAAGCCTCTTTCGGCCGCACGGTAAGGATTTGCAAATATATCTCCGTATTCTTTTTCTTTTGCCGCCAATACTTTTTCATGGTCGCTGGCAGAATCAATTTCTTTTTTGAAAATAATTTCTGCTGCTCCTTTAGCTCCCATAACCGCGATTTCGGCAGAAGGCCAGGCATAATTAATATCGCAACCAATATGTTTCGAATTCATAACATCGTATGCACCGCCATAAGCTTTACGGGTAATAACCGTTACCCTTGGAACGGTAGCTTCACAAAAGGCATATAATAATTTGGCTCCATTGGTAATAATGCCATTCCATTCCTGGTCGGTTCCAGGTAAAAACCCCGGTACATCTTCAAAAACAAGAAGTGGAATATTGAATGCATCGCAGAATCGAACAAATCGAGCACCTTTTTGGGATGCATGTATATCCAAACAACCTGCCAACTGCGAAGGTTGGTTTCCCACAATTCCGATACTTCTCCCGGCAAGTCGAGCAAAACCAACCACAATATTTTCGGCATAATTTTTATGTACTTCATAAAAACTATCCGCATCGGCGATTTCCAAAATTACATCGCGAATATCATACGGTTGGTTGGCACTTTCGGGAACAATATCTTTTAATGTCGGCCGCATTTCATCGCCGGGGGTATAAGAGATTAAAGGCGTTTTCTCTTCACAATTTTCGGGTATATAACTAATGAGTTTTTTAAGTTGGTTGATACAATCAATTTCATTTGCGGCAGAAAAATGAGCAACACCACTTTTCGACGAATGCACAGAAGCACCGCCAAGTTCTTCGGAAGTTACCTCTTCGTGCGTCACGGTTTTTACCACATTTGGTCCGGTAACAAACATATAAGAAGTGTTCTCAACCATCATAATAAAATCGGTGATTGCAGGACTATACACGGCACCTCCGGCGCAAGGACCCATAATTGCCGAAATTTGAGGTATAACACCACTTGCCATGGTATTGCGGTAAAAAATATCTGCATAACCTCCCAGAGAAACCACACCTTCCTGAATACGGGCACCTCCGCTATCATTTAAGCCAATGATAGGCGCTCCAATTTTCATTGCCATATCCATCAATTTACATATTTTTTCGGCATGGGTTTCGCTAAGAGAACCTCCAAAAACGGTAAAATCTTGTGAGAAAACATAAACCAATCTACCCGAAATGGTACCATATCCTGTGATCACGCCATCGCCCGGAAATTGTTGTTTTTCCATGCCAAAGTCTTTGGAACGGTGTTGCACAAATGCACCAATTTCTTCGAAACTCCCTTCATCCAATAAAAAATGGATGCGTTCGCGAGCGGTTAATTTTCCTTTTTTATGTTGTGCTTCAATCCGGCTGATTCCTCCACCTAATAATGCTGCTTCGCGCATATTGGTGAGTAATTCCCTTTTGTTGCCATTATCTTTGGATTTGTTCATGGTTTGCGTGGTCATATATTACTAACAATTATTGCTGATAAAGTTAACATGCAAGTATATGGATAATCGCAAACATTAGTAAGTCGATTTGTTGTTTGGACTGATTTAGTGTCAAAAAAATCTTTATTCTTGTAGCCAGAAACATTTTTATTATGACAAAGAATACCATTAGCTTTCTAGCATTATTAATTTTCCATACCGGATTATTTGCCCAAAGTCAGTTTACCGTTAACAGTCAAACTTCTCCGGATGGTAAATACAAATACACTACTGTAAGCAACGACCCGCTTCAGGTACGTACTTATACGCTAGCCAACGGATTAACCGTGATGATTTCTGTGAATAAAAACACGCCAAGGGTACAAACATTGATTGCTACCAAGGCCGGAAGCAAGAATGATCCGGCTGATAATACCGGGTTGGCTCATTACTTGGAACATATGTTGTTTAAAGGAACCGATAAATATGGCAGCAAGGATTGGGTTAAAGAGAAAGAACAACTGGATAAGATTGATGCTTTGTACGAACGCTATAATAAAACCAAGGATGCAGCAAAAAGGAAAGATATTTACCACCAAATAGATTCAGTTTCGTTGTTGGCATCGCAATTTGCCATAGCAAACGAATACGATAAAATGCTTGCCACTATTGGCGCTAAAGGTACCAATGCATTTACATCCGTAGAGCAAACCGTTTATGTAAATGATATTCCTCAAAATCAAATAGAGAATTGGTTAACCATAGAAGCAGAAAGATTTCGTAATCCGGTATTGCGGCTGTTTCATACCGAGTTAGAAGCAGTTTATGAAGAAAAAAATATTTCTCTCGATGATGACGATAACAAAGTATTTGAAACTCTAATGGCTTCCTTGTATACCCAACATGCTTATGGAACGCAAACTACCATAGGAACAGTTGAACATCTTAAAAATCCGTCTTTAATTAAAATCAGAAATTATTTTAATACCTATTATGTTCCCAATAACATGGCAATTATTTTATCCGGTGATGTTGATCCGGATAAAACCATCGATTTAATTGCTCAGAAATTTGGTAACATGGTTGCAAAACCTGTTCCTCTTTATACGTATGGAAAAGAACCGGTAAATGCAAAGCCGATAGAGAAAACAGTATACGGACCAAATGCAGAAAGCGTAATGGTAGGATTTCGTATGCCGGGTTCCAATGCAAAAGAATCGCAATACATGATGTTGTGTGATTATTTGTTAGCCAATTCAAAAGCAGGATTTATTGATTTGAACCTGATAAAAAAGCAACGCATATTGGAGGGTTATTCAGCAATCTGGATTAATAAAGATTATAGCCTACAATATTTACAAGGTAAGTCAAACCAAGGCCAAACTTTGGTTGAAGTAAAACAATTGTTGTTGGATCAAATTGAATTAATTAAGCAGGGAGCATTTGATGAGAAAATGTTAAAGGCAGTAATCGATAATTTTAAAGTAGAAAAAATAAAGTCGAGCGAATCGAATCAAGGCAGGGCATATACCATGCTGGATGCATTTGTGGTTGGAAAGCCATGGGAAGTTCAGGCAGCCATGCTGGATGACTTGTCGAAAATAACAAAAGCTGATTTGGTAAAATTTGCCAATACTTATTACACCAATGATTATGTAGTAGTATATAAGAAGACAGGCGAAGACTCCAATATCGTAAAAATTGATAAACCACAAATTACTCCCGTTGATTTGAACCGCGATGCCATGTCGGCCTTTACCAAATCAATTATCGAGTCGAAAGCGCCGGCAATAAATCCGGTTTTTATTGACTACGACAAAGATATTGCAAAATCGAAAGTGAATGATAAGGTGCCGGTTTTCCATGTTCGCAACAAGGAAAACGGTTTGTTTACTATGTATTATGTATTGGATATGGGTAAATTTAACCATATCAAGTTACCAATTGCAGTTGAGTTATTGCAATATCTTGGAACCGAAAAGTACAGTGCCGAAGAAATCAGCAAAGAATTTTTTAACCTGGCATGTGCACCTAGTGTTTCTGCAGGTGACGAACAGGTTTATGTATCTATTTCCGGTTTGGAAGATAATTTCGAAAAAGCAGTACAATTATTTGAGCATCTTTTAGCAAATGCAAAACCGGATCAGGATGCGTTGAATAAATTGATAGAAAAGAAACTGAAAGAAAGAAAAGACGACAAATTAAATAAGCAATCTATATTTTGGAACGCCTTGAGAAATTATGCGATTTATGGGAAGGAAAATCCATACTTGTATAAATTATCCGAAAGCGAATTACGCGCTTTGAAAGCAGACGAATTGGTTGCGTTGTTACGTTCTCTTACCTCTTACGAGCATTCGGTTTATTATTATGGTCCACGTGAATCGGCTGCTTTTACGAATTATTTAACCCAGGTGCATAAACTTCCGGCTAAAATGATGTCTTATCCAAAAGCGGTAGAGTTTAAACGCAAGGAAACAAATGAAAACCAGGTGTTTTTTACCAATTACAATATGGTGCAGGCAGAAATTATGTGGTTGAATAAACAAACCATTCCGTTTGATACCAATTCGTTTCCTTTGGTCTCGGTTTTTAATGAGTATTTTGGAGGAGGGATGTCGTCGGTAGTGTTTCAAACTATTCGTGAGTCGAAAGCACTTGCTTATTCCACTTATTCAAGATATAATGTTCCGGTAAAGAAAGCCGACCCTTATTATATAATGGCATATATTGGTACACAAGCCGACAAGTTGAATGATGCAATTAGAAGCATGAATGAATTATTGAATAATATGCCGGTGGATGAAAAGTCGTTTAAAACTACCACAGATGCTTTACAAGCACAAATTGCGTCGGACAGAATTACCAAGGAGCAAATAATTTTTAATTACGCAAATGCCATAAAACTTGGTTTGCATCACGACCGAAGAAAAGATGTGTACGACGGATTATCAACTATTGGCGTGAAAGATTTAGTATCATTCCATCAAAACCGGTATCAGAATAAACCATTTTTCTATTGCATCATGGGATCAAAAGAAAAAATCAAACAGGACGATTTGAAGAAGTATGGTAAGTTAACGGAGTTGAGTTTGGAAGAGATTTTTGGATACTAGACAGTGGTCAGTAGTCAGTAGTCAGTAGTCAGTGGACAGTGGTCAGTGGTCAGTAGTCAGTAGGCAATAGTCAGTGGTTAGTGATCAGTAGTTAGTGGTTAGTGACAGTGGACATATTTACTTCCCGCAGGTAAAAACTACGTCGTACCTCCTTGTTTTTATCGAGCGGGATTTCTTCGCCAAACGGCTCATCAACATTTACTCAATTACTCAATTACTCAATTACTCATTTACATATTTACTCATTTCTTACAAGTACTTCAGCCACCAGTAAGTTTTTGTATTTCTATAGGAATTATACCACTTACAAGGAACGTAAAGAATGGTAACTATAAAAATCCAAATGAGATAAACAATGGGTAACGAAAAACCGAATGTTTGCGGACGAAATAGAAAAGGTCCGTTTGTAGGAATGATATCTTGGGAAGTGTAACCACTCCAATAAAATATCAAAACGGTTAATAGGTGAATGGCATAAATATGCAATACATAAAAAAAGAAAGGCACCTTGCCAAAGGTTACTAGGAAGTTCTTACTGTTAAATTGTAGCGATTCTGAATATGCAAGAAATAGCATGGCCGGACCAAGGGTTAAACAGGTAAATAACAAAGAAGGTGGATACTTAGTAGTGTCGATGAATGAAAATAGGGAATGTATCCAATTTGCATGAATCTGCCAATCGTGGCTATCGCCGTATGAATGCGAAAAGCGTAAAACAACAAACATACTAACCATGCTCCAACCGATTAGTTTTAAATATTTGATTCGTAAAGCCTGGTTAAAACCTTTATCAAAAATAAACCCTAAGCCATAACCTAATCCAATAATTCCTATCCATGGAATAAGCGGATATACAATGAGTAAAACATGGTTGCCAAAAATAGGATAACCAACAAAATGCCCATGATGCAAAAGGTCCCAACATATATTTCGTTCTCCAAATTGAACATTGTCTAATAAGTTATGTAAGTTTAAAATGGCTATCGAGATAAATAGAACATGGCGTTGTTTTAAATGAAGCAGAAGCCCGAGAGCAATCATACTAGCCCCGATTGCCCAAATTACTTGAAATACCAGAAAGTTAAAAAATGGGTTGAATGTCCACCCGAATGTGATAACAGTTACTTCAAGCAGGATTAACCATAATCCTCTTTTGATAAGGAAAATGCTTTGTTCGCTTTTGGTTTTTTTTAATCCCGACAGGTATGCCGAAATTCCGGAAAGAAATACGAAAACAGGTGCACAGTAATGGGTAATCCAACGTGTGAAGAATAACCATGTGGTAGTAGTCGATAAATTTAAGGGGTCGTCGGTCATGGCAGTAATATGAAAATAATCCCGCACATGGTCGAGTGCCATGATTATCATTACTAATCCACGAAGGAAGTCGATGCTTAAGATGCGGTTTTTATTGGCCTCGGTATTTTGCATAGATTGAAATACTAAAATAGGCAGAAAATTTTGAATTGTGAATGATGAATGATGAATTATAAGATATAAGATATAAGTGATGAGATATGAGATGTAGGGTATTAGTGTGGGATGCTAATCAATAGGTAGATAATTGGTAATAGAACCTTGTCGACTTTTTACTAATTTGCCATAAAATTAAGGTTATGTTAGTTGATTTAAGAAGTGATACAGTTACTAGACCATCCAAGGCTATGTTAGATAGGATGTATTCGGCGGAGGTAGGAGATGATGTTTATGGGGATGATCCATCGGTTATAAAACTAGAAAGAACAGGAGCTGATATGTTTGGAAAAGAAGCTGCGCTGTTTTGTCCGAGTGGTACGATGACCAATCAAATTGCAATTAAAGTTCACACCCAACCGGGCGATGAATTAATTTGTGCCGACAATGCCCATGTATATAAGTATGAAGGAGGAGGTATTGCGTTTAATTCAGGAGTTCAAGCGAAAGTAATAAGTGGTAACAGGGGAAGAATTACGGCTGAGCAAATCGAAGCATGTATAAATTCGGATGATATTCATTTTCCGGTTTCGCGTTTGGTATGTTTGGAAAATACAAGCAACCGTGGAGGAGGAAGTATTTATGATATAGAGGATATTAGAAAGATTAAATCCCTTTGTGATACCAATGGATTGGCTTTACATCTAGATGGAGCAAGGGTATTTAATGCCTTGGTTGAAAGCAATTATAAGGCATTGGAATTGGGCAGTTATTTTAATTCCATTTCCATTTGTTTAAGCAAAGGATTGGGTGCACCGGTGGGTTCATTGTTGTTAGGTGATAAAAATTTTATACAAAAATCAAAACGGGTAAGAAAAGTGTTTGGAGGAGGTATGCGGCAGGCAGGCTACCTAGCAGCGCGGGACAATTTGCATTAGAAAATAATATCAAAAGATTAAAGGAAGACCACAAGAAAGCCAAAACGATATCAGCGCTTTTACAAAATAGAAAAGATATAAAAAGTATGCTACCAGTAGAAACCAATATTGTTATTTTTGAGGCTTATTCGTCAGAATGGGCCGATAAATTTATAGCCCACTTAAAATCAAATCAGATTTTATGTGGCAGGATTTCGCCTGAAAGTATACGTTTTGTTTTTCATTTAGATATTTCAGAAGAGGGGATGCAAAGGATAGAAAAAGCGATTGATACCTTTACTGCATGAAACCAATGTGGAAAATTTATTTGGTTGTTTTGTTTGCATTAGCAACCCAAAATGGATTTGCCCAACAACCTTACATTGTCATTTTAGGTATTGCACAGGATGGGAGTTTTCCGCAAGCAGGATGCAATAAAGCCTGTTGTAAGGAGGTATGGCAACATCCGGAGAAAAGAAAATTTGTTTCTTCCATTGCGCTCATCAATCCGGAGACCAAACAGAGTTGGATTTTTGATGCCACGCCAGATTTTGGAGAGCAACTTCAATTGTTACGAACGCATTTGAAAGATAGTACACACCTTCCATCCGGCATATTTTTAACCCATGCACATATTGGTCATTATGGCGGACTTATGCAATTGGGCAGGGAAGTAATGGGAGTAAATAAAATGAAGGTTTATGCCATGCCTCGTATGCGGCAGTTTTTAGAGAATAACGGACCATGGAACCAATTGGTACAATTAAAGCAAATAGAATTGCTGCCTTTGTTTGCAGATTCAGGAGTTGGAATATTAGAGAAGGTACACATAACTCCTTTTAAAGTTCCGCATCGCGATGAGTATTCTGAAACAGTCGGTTTTTCTATCCGTACCGCCGCTTTCGAAACTATTTTTATTCCTGATATTGACAAATGGGAGAAATGGTTTCCTGAACAAACATTGCACAAATTAGATTCTGTATTAGCAAAGGCGAAGTATATATTGGTTGATGGAACATTTTACAATGAAAAAGAGTTGGGTAAAAATCGCATGAAAGATATTCCGCATCCATTTATGGAAGAAAGCATGGCTTTGTTTTCGGGTTGGGAGAAAGAAAAAAGAAATCGGCTTTATTTTATTCATTTTAACCACACGAATCCATCTTTACACAACAATAGTATTCGGGAAACCATACTCAGGAATGGATTTCATGTTGCCGAACAAAATGAAATACTTCGATGAAGTTTATTACATGGTTTTGTGTTTTCATCTGTTTTGGTGCACCATACTATTTGCAAGCACAAACCAAAATACAGATTCGAAAAACTAAACTAGGATTATTGGTTCAAGCTGATTTACCCTATTATCATTATGGGGATGCCGATAAGCGGAAATTGTCTTTAACTTATGGATTAAGTAGTTTGTATGATATTGGTAAATCGAATTGGGCAATTGATTATGGCATTCGTTATTCGAATAAAACAATTTCACAATATTATAATTATGAGAAATCTGCGAGCTATCAAAACGGAACAATGACGATTAAATCACAAGAAGTAATTTATAACCATTATATGATCGACATTCCAATTCGATTGATATACACCACATCATTTAAACGTTTAAATTTTACCGCAGGAATAGGTGTCGCAATGAACATACCTTTAAATGTAGTTATTCTTACTGATATACGTTTTAAGGATGGTAGAACCTACCATAATAGCTTTAAGGGTCCTAACTGGTATGCCACTTATCTTGATTATTCGTTGCTTGCCGGTGGAGGAATTCAGTTTAAAATTTCCGAACTTTTATTGTTACGTAGTGAATTGAGTTATCAGTATATGTTGAGACGTTTGAATAGATATTTTTTAGGTGCTGAACTCAAAAATACTTTTGGAGGCAATGTAGTTTTATACTATACATTTTATTAGGTATATTTGCACCTCAAAATTATTGGTGTAGTTGAATTTACAGGAGTTACTCAAAGTGTACACTGACAGTGCGCAGGTACAACAATTGGCAGGAAAGTTAAGGTTATCCCCCCCACAAAAGCTTCACCTGATGGGATTGGTGGGCTCCATTGAATCGGTATTGGCTATTTCGGTTTTTCAATCCCTACAAGGTGTTCATCTATTTATTTTTAATGATACGGATGAGGCCAGGTACTTTGCAGCAGATCTCGAGAGTCTTACAGAGAATAAAACCATTCTTTTTTTACCGTCATCCTTTAAGCGCCCGTTTCAGATTAACCAATTAGAGAATGCACAAGTACTTGAAAGAGCGGAAGTCTTGAATCGATTGAACCAACAATCGGGAGCAGGCGAACTAATAGTTACAACTGCAGATGCGTTGTGTGAATTGGTAATCAGCGAAACGGATTTAACAAAAAACACCTTTGAGTTAAAGGTGGGACATACATTTGATCTCGAATTTTTCATCGATTTTTTAACGGAACATCATTTCGAACGCAGCGATTTTGTGTACGAAGCCGGTCAGTTTAGTATTCGTGGTGGAATTATAGATATTTTTTCATTTAGTAATGATGAACCTTATAGACTTGAATTGGATGGTGACATCATAGAAAATATAAGGACATTTAATCCTTTTACGCAGTTATCTGTTAAAAAAGTAGATCGTTTTTTTATCATACCAAACGTTCAAAAGGAAATTGACCATGCGGGTCGAAAACATATTTTCCATTATTTACCGCAAAATACAACGGTTTGGGCAAAGGATCTGGAAATGGTACATGGTCAAATAAAAGCCGGTTGGGAAAAAGCACTCAAAATTACTGATAATTATAAAGCTGTTCCGGAAGAAGATTCTTTACAACCGGTTGATAAAATTCTGGAAACACCGGATGTGATTTTGCATGAAATAGCAGCACGCAATGTAGTGGAGACAGGCAATCGGAATTATTTTCAACAAGCTGAAAAAATTGCTTTTCAATTGTCGCCACAACCAACCTTTCATAAGAACTTTACCTTATTGATTGATAACCTGAAAAGCAACCAGTCTAAATTATATACCAATTTGATATTTTCGGATAGTAGCCGACAAATAGAACGATTGTATACCATATTTGACGACTTGGATAAGGAAGTGCAATTTGCACCGGTGTATCATGCACTTTCAAGTGGGTTTATCGACCATCAATTAAAACTTGTATGTTACACTGAGCACCAGGTTTTTGACAGGTTTTACAGGGGTGCACAAAAAAACCAATACAGCAAAAGCAGAATCATTACATTAAAGGAATTAAGGGATTTAAAACCTGGAGACTTTGTTACGCATATCGACCATGGAATTGGAAAATTTGCAGGGTTAGAAAAAGTGGAAATTAGTGGTCATATTCAGGAGGCAGTGCGTTTGGTTTATCGTGATAATGATTTGCTGTACGTAAGCATTAATTCTTTACATAAAATTTCAAAGTATGTAGGGAAAGATGGTACGGAGCCAAGGGTTCATAAGTTAGGAAGTGATGTTTGGGAAAAAGTAAAGAACAATACCAAGAAAAAGGTAAAGGATATCGCGCGTGATTTGATAAAACTTTACGCAAAACGAAAAACACAACAAGGTTTTGCATTTGCTCCTGATAATTATTTACAGGTTGAACTCGAAGCTTCCTTTATGTATGAAGATACACCTGATCAAAGTAAAGCCACACAGGATGTGAAACTGGATATGGAAAACAGCAATCCAATGGATCGTTTGGTTTGTGGGGATGTTGGATTTGGGAAAACGGAAGTTGCCATCCGGGCTGCATTTAAAGCGGTATGCGATAGCAAACAGGTCGCTGTTTTGGTACCAACAACTATTCTGGCCAATCAGCATTATCGTACATTTAAAGAACGTTTAAAGGATTTTCCTTGCTCTATTGATTATTTGAACCGGTTTAAATCGGCAAAAGAACAGAAAGAAATTTTGCAAAAAGCCAAAGAAGGGAAGTTGGATATTTTGATAGGGACACATAAATTATTAAGCAAAGAACTTGCATTTAAAGATCTTGGATTATTGGTAATTGATGAAGAGCAAAAGTTTGGGGTAGCAGCAAAGGAAAAATTAAAAGCCATTAAAATAAATGTAGATACTTTAACCCTCACCGCAACGCCCATTCCTAGAACCTTGCATTTTAGTTTGATGGGTGCGAGGGATCTTTCGATTATCAATACCCCACCAGCAAACCGCCAACCGGTAACTACAGAGTTGCATTCGTACAACGATGAATTTCTGAAAGAAGTTATTATGCATGAAATAGAAAGAGGAGGGCAGGTTTTTTTTGTACACCATAGGGTTAAAGATATATATGAACTTGGAAACAGGTTGATGCATTTATGTCCGGGTATTCGCGTAGGAGTAGCCCACGGACAATTAGAAGGAGATAAACTGGAAGATGTGATGATTAAGTTTATCGAAGGGGATTACGATGTATTGGTTGCAACAACGATTATCGAATCGGGTTTGGATATTCCGAATGCGAATACCATTATTATCAATAATGCACACATGTTTGGTTTGAGCGATATTCATCAAATGCGAGGTAGGGTAGGAAGGTCGAATAAGAAAGCGTATTGCTATCTGATGGTTCCATCGGTACTTACCTTAACCCAGGATGCCCGCCGTAGATTGCATGCCATTGAAGAGTTTAGTGATTTGGGTAGTGGATTTAATATTGCCATGCGAGATCTTGATATTAGAGGAGCCGGTAATTTATTGGGTGGTGAACAAAGTGGCTTTATTGCTGAAATTGGTTTTGAGATGTACCATAAAATTTTGGATGAAGCGGTACAAGAATTAAAAGAAGATGAGTTTACCGAATTGTTTAAAGAAGAACAAGTTCATCGGATAGAGTCAAAAGATTGCGTGATTGAAACGGATTTGGAGGCTTTGATACCGGATAATTACATACGTAATATTAGTGAACGTTTAAGTTTGTATAACGAGTTGTCGAATTTACATACCGACGAAGCATTGTATCAATATGGGTTAAATCTGATTGATCGCTTTGGTGAACTACCACAGCAAGTAATTGATTTATTGGAGTTAATTAAACTGAGGGAGATTGGAAAGAAGCTGGGATTCGAAAAGTTAATTTTAAAGAATAGTGCCATAGGAGCCTATTTCCCCGACGAAAAGAAGCAATATTATTACCAATCAGAGATTTTCACGAGGGTATTACGTTACGTGCAGTTAAATCCACAACGGTGTAAAATGAAGCAGAGACCAAATAGTTTGATGTTATCGATTCAGTTTGTATCCGGCATTCAACAGGCGAAAACTATAATGCAAGAAATTTTAGCTTATGCCGGACATGCATAATTCAAATTCAATTGCTATATTTCCATCGTGCAAAATTTCTGTTTTAAATTCGGAATTGTATTATTTACCACTGCAATGTTGGCATGTGGGGAGATTAAGTCACCGGATACAAAGATTAAAGAGGAAATTCAAGAGTTAAAATTATCGGATTCGCTTAAAGTTATTGAGTATTATAAAGGAATAATACCATGTTCTGATTGCAAGGAAATACTGCAACAATTGTGGTTAATGCGCAAGGAATTAAGCGATAGCAGTGGGATATATTTATTACGCGAAACTTATCGCGATGGCATTCCAAACCACGAGCAGGTTATCAATACACGGGGTGTGTGGGGTAAGAATTATCGAACCAATGAAGATGGTCAGATGATCATAATTGAATTGGCAGGAGATAGTACCACCGGTTATGTACAACGATTTTATGAAGCAGGTATCACCGGGATTGTCATGCTAAATGCAAAAGGTAAACGAATTCAATCAAAGTTAAATTACAGGTTGGATAAGCTACCTTGGTAGATTTGGGGTTAAATGAAATTTGTTTCAGAATAAGTTAATTACTACTTGCCTGATAAATACAGAATGCTATTGGGTTATGGCTAATAGCTAATGGGTTATGGCTAATAGCTAATGGCTAATTGCTAATGACTAATGGCTAATGTCTAATGACTAATTGCTATTAGCTAATTCCCCGTTTTCCGCGCCTTGTTGTGGTATAAATCCAGAGCAGTTATCATCGCAAAACTTCCCCACCATAAAACCGCCATTTTATCACCGTCGCTGTAATTATTCATAGTGCCATGCACAATATAGGTTAGCAAACCAAGCATGACAGCCACAGCCATTAGCCTGGTTTTTATTTGCGGGGCTTCATAATACAATCGAAAAGCAGTATGTAAACTAAAATAAAGAATAGCCAGTAGTGATAGCAATCCAATTGCTCCTGATTCGCTTAATGGACCTAAGAATTCACTGTGTGCATTCCCGACATCTCCAAAATTGGTACTGATAACGGTGTGGTAATTATAGAGCTGAAAAGACGCATAAGTAAACATGTATGTTCCCAGACCGAATCCCAATAATGGCCTTGCTTCAAACATGTTAATGGCACTCATCCACCTGTTTATTCTTTCGGCATTGGATGCATCTGATTTGATATTGGAAACCGACTTTAAGTGCACCGACATATTGTTCGATGAAACATCCTGTGTTTTCGACATCAAGTAAGTAAATTCACTTTGAAAAGTAAAAAACAAAGCCGCACAAATGGTAATGATAATCAGTAAATGATTAAATCGTAATCTTAATATTAATGGGATGATTAAACCTCCTGTTGCAAGAACACTTAACCATGCTGCACGGGTGTACGAAAAGATTAGTCCGGCTATAAATAAACCCAATAAGGAAGCAACCATCATCCATTGTATGGAATTGTATTTAAGCTGTCGAGGGAATAGCAAACTAATTGCAAAAAACGGAAGGAAGAAAGCAATCACCGCTGCATAAACGCCATGGGCTTCATAAAACGGTTGCATCACTTCATAAGAGGCATCTTTCGAAAAATTTTGTGTAGCATGTTTAACAAGGGTATACACAATAACAAAACTTAAGGGAATGATATAGAGCCACAGGTATTTTCCAATGTTTGCGAAATTGCGAAATAGCATTACCCCCAGAAAATAAAATACAACCACATACCATAATCTGGATAGAAAAAATTTGAATGATACCAGTGGAATTTCGCTGGTGCAACTGGTAACAAAAACCCACAACATGTTTACCAGAATTGCAATGGATATGGGATGTTTAAAAACCCTGTAATCAAATTCGGAATGGATCAAAAATTTGAAAATGGCAAGAATCATGATAAACATAATCATGGGTTCATCCGGTACACTAATGCCTAATCCAAAACCGATATCATCGAAATGAAAAGAAAGCGGCACCACAAAACAAAGCAGCAACAAGCAAGTTTCAAGTTTAAATAACAGCAGAAAAAGTCCTGCAAGGGCGAAAGGTATATAAGAAACCCATTCCTTTTCAAAGGCAACAGCGATACCGTTCAGTAATACAAAAGAAAACGATATCAGATAAAATAGTTTATTACTGATGCCTTCGGTTTGCATCCTTAGGGCTTAATTATTTCTTTGAACTCACGGAGTTTATCAAAACCTATTATCGACATACATCCCATAACAAATGCGGCTATGGCCGAAAAAATAGCGATTAAAGTTCTGCGGGGAGTGTCTTTATATCCCGGGATATCGCCTTTGCTGATGATAAATACATTGCTCAGTTTACCGTCTAAATCTACTTTTGCTTGCTCATATTTGGTTCGCAAAAGTGTTAAGTTTTCTGCCTCCAGTTCGAGCATCGTTATCAACATAAAAACTTCTCCGCCATGTTCGCCTAATTTTGATTTCTCTTTTTCTGTAGACGCATTGCTGCCTCCTTTTCCGGTAACTTCACTTATTCCTTTCGCTTGATTTGGTAAGTCGTATACCCCTAAAGCGCCAAGTTCCTTCAATCGGTTTTTGATTGAGTCGGTATATTGTAATTTGGATGCATATTCTCTTTCTACAATTTCGAAAATCTGTTTGGCAACTTTTCTTTGCACCTCATGTTTCATTTCGTCCATTAACTGAACTATTCCATTGGCAAGTTCGGCAGCCATTTCGGGCGACGGGTCGTGCACAATTACTTTAATGGAGTTAAAATCAGTTCGGCTATACTTTATATTATCTTCGAACATGGCATCCATTTTTTTCTGGTCTTTTAAGTCAGTAGGGTCAAGCTCGTAGTGCTCGTATAGTTTATATTTACCAATGATTTTGTTGGTAAGGTCGGCCGATTGCAACAATTGCATATAATGCTCGGTTATCTCCTGTTCGGCAAACATCAAAGGATCTTGTGCCTTTTGTTTGTTGCTATAAAACAAAGCACTTGAAATGGAATTGGTGGTCCCGGGATAGAAGATACAAGTTGACTTGTATAATGGAGTAACAAATGTCGGTCCGGAGAAGATTAACCCCAACACCCCTGCGACAAAACTGATAATAAACAGGCGTTTCCAATTCTTATAAAGAAAAATTACTACTTCATTAAAATTGAAGTTGTAGCTACTATGCTTTTTACTCATTACACTAAAATATATTTACAATAATAAAAAAGTTACCTCTTAAATGATTTAATTTTTTGAACGGCATACCCTACATACGTTCTAAAGTCAATCATTTTAAAAACCATTAACCAACATAACATCAAGCCAATAAGGATGAAGATACCTGCAAATACAGATGCTCCAAAATGGTGCAAAGTAGTAAGAAGCAAGTAGCCAAACCCAATAAAGCCTATAAATTTAAGGTAATAACCCGGTGAATAGGATAGTTTTAACTTATGAATGGCAAAAATAAATTTACCAAATCCAACAATGCATTGGGTTGCTAAGGCTGCATATGCAGCACCCAGGGCGCCATAACGAGGTATCATTAGAAGGTTTAGGATAAGATTTACAACAAGCGCTATGCCACAAATCCAATTCAGAATTTTCATTTCAGCCTTGGCGGTAAGCATCGACCCAAAGGTGTACATGAGTCCGTAAGGAATAAAAGCCAATATCAATATGCTAAACACTTTAGCGGTATAAATGGATGATCCGGGAGAAAGGAGTTGCATAATTTCTATATGATAAATATGACAAGTAAGGGCAAATACCACAACCGGCATCATCATAAAACCAACAAGAACTTTGCTGATAGCAGTAAGATTTTCATTGGCTGCAATCATTCGGGCAAAAAAGGGCAGCATGATTACAGCAGTAGCACCAATCATCATGTTGGAAGCTTCGAGTAAACGACCGCCACTTGCATATATACCATTTTCAAGATCGCCATTCGTCAACAATTTTTTGATTAACAACACATCCGTTCTTGTATATAGCAACATAATAAAGGCAAGTAGCGCATAAGGTGCTGTTTTAACCAATAAGCCTTTTAAAAGACCCCAATCAAGATGGATATTAAAATAGGTGAGTTTTGGTACTAAAATAATTAAACCAATAGCCAAAACGGTTAGGTATCCAATACTTTGGATGCCTATGAAGGCATAAATCGAAACAGGAAAAAATATTCCTTGCAGCATGAACACACCTAAAATTATCATGGTAAACCGATCAACAGCCGACAATAACGCATCCGTTTTAAACAATTGAATTCCTGTAATACAACTGCGCACAAAGGTGCTGAAATGAGCTAAAACCTGGTTGGTTGCGAGGATCATAATAAATATAATTGGTACACCATGGTAGCCATAAAAATAAGCCAGAACCAAGGTGGCCGCCAAATACAAAACAGAGAGCAATATTTTTAACGTTACCAAAGAGGAGAATTGACTGCTTAATTTTTCGGGATTGTTTGCGATGGTTGAACTGTTAAAATTATTAATCCCAAAGTCGAGCAGCATGGTTAGAATGATGGAAATATTGAACATATTTACATATAAACCATAGGATTCGTACCCTACCAGATTTTGAAATCCCCTGTCGATTCCCAGTATCCAAAATGGTTTTACCAGTAAATTAACAAGCAACAGCAGCACGATATTAAACAGGAGTTTTTTCTGCATGTGCTAATTTGGATATTCCATGATAATGAAGTTCAAATCTATATATTCGCAGGTATCAGTCAAATATTAATGCAAATTAAACCATTGTTATGCGAATTGGGGTAAATGTCAGGTTGTTGATAAAAGACAGAATTGATGGCATTGCCCGTTTCACTTATGAATCTTTGAAACGAATCACCGTTGCACATCCCGAACATGAATTTGTGTTCTTTTTCGATCGTTCATACGATTCCTCCTTTCTATTCAACGGAAATATTAAACCTGTTATTGTATATCCACAAACACGAAGACCGTTTTTAAACAATATCTGGACCGATTATACTTTGCCAATGGCACTTAAAAGGCATCCGGTGGATTTGTTTTTATCCATGGATGGTATGTTGCCCCTAAGCACCGAAATCCCTTGTTTACCGGTTATTCACGACCTCAATTTTGAACATCATCCCGAATGGTTACCCAAAAGTGCCTATCGATATTATGCTTCGCGATATCCTAAGTTTGCAGCCAAAGGCAAGAGGATTGCTACTGTTAGCGAATATTCGAAAGCCGATATCGCTTCCACTTACCGGATTAATGCGAATTTGATTGATGTGGTTTACAATGGGGTGTCGGAGAAGTTTCAACCTGCTGTAGAGGCCGAAAAACAAGCCATTAAAGATACGTATGCCGGCAGCATGGATTATTTTTTGTTTGTAGGTTCGGTTCATCCACGAAAAAATTTAGTAAATACATTGCTGGCATTTGACGCCTACTGCACGAAAAGTATACATAAACGGGCATTGATCATTGCAGGCGAAAAATATTTCGGGAATAGCGAACTCGAAAAGATTCTGCATAACATGGCGAACAAAGAGCGGGTTTACTTTACCGGTAAGGTCGACGACGCTACACTCATTCAACTATATAGCGGAGCACATACTTTTGTTTATGCCTCTTTATTTGAAGGGTTTGGAATTCCGGTTTTGGAAGCGATGCAAAGTAAAGTGCCTGTTATCGCTTCAAATTCAACCTCCTTGCCCGAAATATGTGGGGAGGCAGCAATCCTGGTCGACCCGCAATCTGTTGATCAGATTTGTAACGCAATGTGTGATACAGATCAGGTAGAAATTAGAGAGAAATTGATTAATCTTGGCCTCGAAAGAGCAGCCTATTTCACATGGGATAGAACTGCTGCACTTTTATGGAACAGCATAGAAAAAACTTTAACCAAATAAAAAATTATGAAATCAGACATCGAAATCTCCCGCGAAGCGAAAATGAAACCCATTCATGAAATTGCTGCTTATATTGGAATAGCGGAAGATAAGTTAATTCCTTATGGAAGAACCAAGGCTAAAATTGATTTATCGGTTTTGGATGAAGAGAAAATCAAAAAGTCGAACCTCATTTTGGTAACCGCTATTTCACCTACAAAAGCAGGAATAGGCAAAACGGTAACAACGGTAAGTTCGGCATTGGGATTGAATAAAATTGGAAAGAAATGTGTGGCTGCCTTGCGCGAACCATCTTTAGGTCCGGTTTTTGGAATGAAAGGTGGAGCAGCAGGCGGTGGTTATGCCCAAGTATTACCAATGGAAGATATTAACCTGCATTTTACCGGCGATTTTCACGCTATTACCTGTGCTAACAATACCATTTCTGCTTTATTGGATAATTACCAATACAATAACTTGAATACCCCAAATGCATTAAAACAAATCACATGGAAAAGGGTATTGGATGTGAATGATCGTTCGTTGCGATTTATCACTACAGGTTTAGGCGGACGAACCAATGGGGTTCCGCAAGAATCCGGATTTGATATTACACCGGCATCTGAGATTATGGCTGCTTTATGTTTGTCGGAGAATTTTAATGATTTACAAGCACGTATCGAACGAATCATTTTAGGGTATAAGCTGGATAATACTCCGTTTACGGTTAAAGATTTAGGTGTAGGTGGTGCAATTACCATTTTGTTAAAAGACGCCATCATGCCTAATTTGGTGCAAACCACAGAGAACACTCCGGCCATTATACATGGTGGACCATTTGCCAATATTGCCCATGGTTGCAATTCGGTTATTGCTACCAAAATGGCCATGAGTTGTGCCGAATATGTGGTTACAGAAGCAGGTTTTGGTAGTGATTTAGGAGCAGAAAAGTTTCTGGATATTAAATGCAGGATAGCAGGTTTACAACCCAAAGCAACCGTGTTGGTTGTAACTACCCAAGCCTTAAAAATGCACGCAGGTGTGGATGGAGAAGACACCAAAAAACCAAACGATGCAGCATTGGCTAAAGGAATGACTAATTTAGGCAGGCATATAGAAAATCTGCAAGGTTTCGGACAAAGTATCATTGTATCGTTGAATAAATTTCATTTTGATTTGGATTCTGAAATTGCAATTGTTAAGAGTTATTGCGAAAAGAACAATGCAGCATTTGTGGTTAACGAAGCTTTTGCAAAAGGTGGTGATGGTGCTATTGAATTAGCGAAGAAAATTGTTGAAGTAGTAGAAAATAACCCATCTAAACCAATTCAATTTACCTATGATTTGGTGGATCATATCGAACCAAAAATTGAAAAAATTGCAAAGAAAATTTACCGTGCCGATAAAGTTGAATTTAGCAGCAAGGCACAAACAGTTTTGGCGCGTATTCGAAAAAATGGTTGGAGTAATTTGCCTGTTTGTATTGCCAAAACGCAGTATTCATTTACCGACAACGCGGATATTTACGGAGCACCTACCGGTCATACCTTGCATGTTCAGGATATGGTAGTAAATACCGGTGCCGGTTTTGTTGTAGCGGTTTGTGGAGATATAATGAGGATGCCGGGTTTACCTAAAGTTCCGGCTGCTAATGGAATGACGTTTAAGGATGGGGTGATAGAGGGACTGAGTTAGAGATATAAGTTATGAGATATAAGTTATAAGTTATGAGTTATAAGTTATAAGATAAAAGATAGAGGCAGAAGGCAAGTGTAAATTTAAGCTATATTTTAAGATAAAGCTTTATTGGTTAGGTTCGCGACGTTACCATATTTACCCATTTCCTCATTCACTCATTTCCTCATTCACTCATTTACTCATTTAAAAAGCTTGGGTTTAAAAAGATATTATACCAAAGGACAAATAGAAGCCGGCTGTGATGAAGCGGGGAGGGGATGTTTGGCCGGTCCGGTATTTGCGGCAGCTGTTATTTTAAATGATAAACAACCCATTAAAGGGCTTGATGATTCGAAGAAAATTTCGGAAAAGAAACGGAATGAACTAAGGCTGGAAATTGAAGAGAAGGCCTTGAGTTTTGGGGTTGCCATGTTAAGCAACAAAGAAATCGACAAGCACAATATTTTAAAGGCATCCTTTATGGCGATGCATGCTGCAATCGACAAATTGGTGCACGAACCGAAAATGTTGTTGATTGATGGCAATCGGTTTATACCATACCGAAAAATACAACATGCATGTGTGGTTAAAGGAGATGGGAAGTTTCAAAGTATTGCAGCTGCGTCTATACTTGCCAAAACTTATCGCGATGAATACATGCGAAAACTGGATGATGAATTTCCGGGATACAATTGGGCAAAGAATATGGGTTATCCGACCATTGCGCATCGCGAAGCCATCCGTAAGTTGGGAGTCACAAAATATCATAGGCTATCATTTACCTTGTTGAATGACCAGTTGAGCTTAGGGCTATAATTAGAACTTAAAATTAATTTTGTGAAGTTGTCACGTATGTAAAGTTGGAGCAACTGATGCAATCCCGATTTTTGAAGCATTTAATGAATATGCCTGAAAATAACCAAATGTATTATTGGTAAGACCATGCACTTCAATAGGTTATTGCAACTAAAGGGAAATATCTCCCTCAAATTCTAAAAAAATTTGCACAATAAAACTCACAGGCTTACTTTCGCGCCGGAGAGTTGGCAGAGTGGTCGATTGCGGCAGTCTTGAAAACTGTTGACTGTAATAGGTCCGGGGGTTCGAATCCCTCACTCTCCGCCAAACAAAAGGAATGCCCGTTTTCGCGATAGCGAAAACAGGCATTTTTTTTGCAGCGCGCCCAAAGTGCTCACATAGCCTTGTGCGTAAGGGCACTTTATGGCGTGCGAAGAAAAAAATGCCTAAAACGAAGCGTAGCGTAGTTTGGGCATTACTTATTGGTTGATGCCTCCCCAAAACGGGATCATGAAATAATCCCTTTTAAATTTATAGTTTTTGCAGCACGCCCAAAGTGCTCAAATGGCCTTGTGCGTAAGGGCACTTTAGGGCGTGCGAAGAAAAAAATGCCTAAAACGAAGCGTAGCGTAGTTTGGGCATTACTTATTGGTTGATGCCTCCCCAAAACGGGATCATGAAATAATCCCTTTTAAATTTATAGTTTTTGCAGCACGCCCAAAGTGCTAATTGATTAGTATTTCTTGTCTTGAGTTACAAACTCAAGACAACAAGGACTTGGTGTCGGTGCAGTCTTGATGGATGTAATGATATATGTATATAACATCAAAGGCGTTGAGGATGATGACCATTTGTATTATGTAACGCTTGTTGCTTCGGCGTTGGCCTCCGGATTTACTTTACTTGCGGCTGTCCAGATTTTTCTCTAATTTAGATGATTCTTTTGCTTTTAAAAGTTAGATTAATATGATGATAGTATGTGTGATAAAATCTTACTCATATTGTGTTTAATCCTATGTTGCAATCAGGCTGTTTTTGCCCAAGAGGTTAATAGGAAATCTCAAGTCAATTCAATTTTTAAAGCCCAAGCCTATATGGCAGTTGAAATGTCGAATAATAATACCTATACTAATTATATAAAGGAGAATTTTAATGATGCTATTAAAGTTCCAATTGGTCTTTTTCATTCTTATATAGGCATTTCAATTGATGATTCAAAATATTCAGTTGAATTTATGGGGGGGAAAAGCGTTTATTCAACGGAGGGTAGTACAAATAATTATAAACTGACTACGTCGACTGCGGTCTTTAATATGGGTTATAGGATTCCAGTAAAAAGACTTAAAGCTGAAATTCGGCCTTTGTTAGGGTTTTCTCCGGTAAGAGTTACTGTAGAAGCCGAGAATAAACTTACAACATCTGTCTACCAGATTTTTAAATCAAGTAAGGATTTTCTCCAACTATCATTTGGCTGCGAATATGTAATCGATGTTGCAAATATATCATTTTTGGGAGTTCGTATTTGCTATTATCAACCTCTCCCAATCTTTGAAGGATCTTGGACTAGAAGTCCGGTAATTAATTCAAATAATAATTACAAAGGAAGTTTAGTAATTGGATTAGTATTTGGGATCAAGGGTAATTTAATTCCAATCAGGGACTAATTTCCCACGTCCTATCGGCCTTGTCGGCCGTGAACTTCTTTAGACTAATTAAAACGATGTTTGAATTATACAAAATCGAAACCTTTAAGTACCAATAGAAATCGGTCGGTTTTAAAAAAAGAAAATATATTTAATATTAAACTTTACGAGAAGGGGAAAAAATATATTTACAAAAGTCAAATTATAAATGCATCATCCCCTTTATTTTAACATAAAGGGAAGCACCCAAATCTGAAATTTTAGCTTTTAAGAAATGGAAAATCTTACCTGCATATGCTATAAATAGCAAAATTGTTATCAGTCCGATATAGACATACACCGCATCGTTATCAAAACTGTTTGGACCCAAGGAGGATAAAAAAAGATTAGCCATAACCGGGATGTTTTAGTGAAGTAAAGATATAACAAATAAATTATACATCAAACCAACCCAAACCCCTATTTTTGCCCGCAAATTTACTAAACATCATACATGTCATCCAATTATACCTACACCACAGCCGAAGAAGCAATCAGTTTTATCCACTCAAACCAACGTGTTTTCCTTCATGGAAGCGCTTCAACACCGGTAAAGTTGATTCTCGAAATGATAGAACAAAAACACCGGTTACATAATGTTGAACTGGTTAGTATTTCTCAGCAAGGTGTGGATTTGAATGATCCATCCCTTCGTGGACACTTTTATATTAATTCCTTGTTTGTTTCATCGGCAAACCGCAAAGCAGTAAACAGCGATCTGGGAGATTATACACCGGTTTTTTTAAGTGAAATACCTTCCTTGTTTAAAGAGGGTTATTTGCCTCTGGATGCTGCGATAGTACAAGTTTCTCCTCCTGATAAGCATGGTTATTGTTCGTTGGGAACTTCTTTGGATATTGCCCTTGCTGCTGTGCAAACTGCCAAAGTTGTGATAGCACAAGTTAATCCTAAGATGCCCCGCGTGCATGGAGATACCTTTGTTCATTTTAGCAAATTTGATGTGGCTGTTTGGGATGAAACAGATTTGCCTGAAGTAAGTTATGCGGAGAAATCGAATGCGGCAACCAGTAAAATAGGACATATTATTGCCGAAATGGTGGAAGATGGAGCCTGTTTGCAATTGGGTATTGGAACCATTCCGGATTGTGTACTCAAGAATTTAACCAACCATAAAAACCTTGGTTTGCATACCGAAATGTTTTCAGATGGTATTATTCCTTTGGTTCAAAATGGCACCATTAACAACCAAAGAAAGAAAATATTAAAGGGATATTGTGCTACTTCTTTCATCATTGGTACACGAAAATTATATGATTTTGTGGATGATAATCCGATTATAAAAGCCCTTGAGTCGAGCTATATCAACAATCCCCATTATATCGGACAAAATAAAAAAGTGGTGGCCATAAATAGTGCCATCGAAATTGATTTAACCGGACAAGCTTGTTCCGATTCGATTGGCTCCTATCAATATTCAGGAATTGGGGGTCAGATGGATTTTATTCGTGGAGCATCCATTTCGGAAGGAGGTAAACCGATTATTGCTTTGCCTTCTGTTACCAGCAGAGGAGAGTCGCGCATTGTGCCATTTTTAAAGCAGGGTGCAGGTGTTGTAACTACCCGCGGACATATCCATTGGGTTGTAACGGAATTTGGTGCAGTAAATTTATTTGGTTTAAATATGGAGCACAGGGCTAAAGAACTGATAAAAATTGCGCATCCCAACCACCGTGAAGCACTCGAACATGGTTTTTATGAAAGGTTTAGTACGAGGGCGATTAGAGGGAAGAAGGAGTGATAAGATATAAGATATAAGTTATAAGATATAAGTTATGAGATATAAGTTATGAGATATGAGATATGGGTGTGGAGTGTAGTTGGTATCCTTTTCAGTTGATTGATTTTGCAATACAATCTTAAATACCCAGTAATAAAACACGGAAAAAAAAATGCATCGTGACTTAATTATTGTAGGACAAGGATTGGCGGGAACATTGTTGGCCAATGCGTGTAAGAAAGCCGGAAAAAATGTAATGGTGATTGATCCCGGGTTAAAAAATTCGGCTAGTTATGTGGCGGCCGGAATGTTTACACCGGTGAGTGGTAAACGAATGGCTTTAACCCAGGAGGCCGATTTGTTACTAAAAACAGCCATTTCAACGTATAAAGAAATTGAACTTTTATTAGGTACCGGATTTTTACATGAACAATCCATTTACCATGCATTTGGTTCTGTTAAAGAACAAAATGATTTTGCATCGCGACTGGATGATACTAATTTTAGTGGGTATTTAAATGCAAATCCGTTGCCTGAACCCAATATTAATCAGCCATTTGGCGCTTTTGAAGTATTGCAATCAGGATGGTTGGATACACCATTGTTTCTGCAAAGTTACCGCACCTATATACAATCGCATGCGAGTTTGTTGGAAGAGGAATTTGATTATGGGAAACTGGTTATTGGCAATAAGGAAATATCCTACAAAAGTATACAAGCAAAGCAAATAGTATTTTGTGAAGGTTATCTGGTAAAGCGAAATCCGTTTTTTACGCATGTTGAAATTATACCTTGTAAAGGAGATGTACTAACAGTAGCATGTAAAGGTGGTCCCAAAAATCGCATCGTAAAGAAAGGTTGTTATATGGTAAATACGCAATTGGATCAATACCGTGTTGGTGCAACTTATGAGTGGGGTAATGCAAATATACAGCCAACCGAATCAGGGAAATTGTTGTTGGAATCGAAACTGAAAGATTTACTTAACCTGCCTTTCTTCATTATGCAGCATCAGGTTGGTATTCGTCCGACTACCAAGGACAGAAAACCAATTTTGGAACAACATCCATTGCATTCGTCATTATATATTTTTAACGGGTTGGGAACAAAAGGAGTATTGCAAGGACCTGAAAGAGCCAAAGAGATGACGAGTCTTTTGAAATTGAATAGGTAGTACTTTTGGCAACGGAAAATTTAAAAGCATCTAATTACATCTTTACTATAAGTTGATTTCTTAAGGGTTGGAAGTAATTCGGAATGAACTTTTAATGGCGCGGTATTTTTGTAAAGTATTGTTTTGTCGTAACGGAATGCCCGACCATGAAGGTAAGCAACGAATGGTTGTTATAGAAGGTTGTTGAGGCGCACCCTTTATGGGAAGCCCCAACATTACAAAACGAGGGGTCTGCAATAAATCTTTGTTAACTGTTGCGTTTAATCAAAAAAAAATCTTTGTTTGAATAAAATAATTATGCTCAACTGGCAAATAGAACAAGTAAAATTGGAATTGAAGTATACGTGGAAAATTTCGCGTAATGCCAGTGAATTTAAGATTAATTCGATTATTACGGTTAGTAATTCGATGTGGAAGGGGATGGGGGAGGTGGCGCCAAATATTCGGTATAACGAAACACCTGAGAATATTTTAGATGGATTTCATCGATTTGTTGCAGCAGGTGCTTGTGATATCAATGATTTGCATGAATTACAGGAATTATTAACTGAACTTCGATTGCCTAATGCGCTTCGGTTTGGCATTGAGTCGGCATATATTCATTATTTGTGTCATGCAGATAAAACAGATTTATTTACATTTTTAGGATTAGAGCGCCCGAGAGCTTTGGAGACTTCTTTTTCATTGCCAATCATGGAAATAGGGGAGATTGAAAACTTTTATCAGCACAACAATTTGGAACGGTTTGCGCGCTTAAAAGTAAAAGTTGATTCGGAAAGTGCCTTGGATTTGATTGCTGAGATTAACCGCATAACACGTCAGCCATTAATCATTGATGGAAACGAAGCATGGAAAAATCCGGAAACTACACTTGCTTTTTTGCATGCATTAACCCCATACAATATTACGCTCATCGAACAGCCCATGCCGGCCGGATTATTTGATGAGTACGTGTACCTAAAAACAAATTCTCCATACCTACTCTTCGCTGATGAAAGTATTTGCGATGATGCGGATTTCAATTTACTTAAAACCCAGTTTCATGGCATCAATATTAAACTCATGAAAACCGGTGGCTATATTAATGCCATTCGACTTTTGAATGAAGCAAGGACCAATAATATGCATACCATGATTGGATGCATGATAGAAACCTCTCTTGGAATTTCTTCAGCCATGCATTTGTGTGCCGGTGTTAATTATATTGATCTGGATGGATTTCTGATTTTGAAGCAAGACCCGATAGGTATTGCTTTTGAACGAAATGGCATGATGTTTAGCTCGGTTGATTATTGATTAAACCTAGATCAGCTTAAAAATTAATCTGTGCTTGTATGCGTAGCAATTGACCAGATTGGCGGTTAGCTTGTAAGGTATAATCTTCAAATCTTCTATCTGAAACCGTATACATCGTTACCAATTCAAATGACTTAAAAATTTGCCATTCGATACCCACTTCATATTCTTCTACATTATAACTTCTGGCATCTTTCTCATGTTTTTTGCCACCATCATAAATCTGATACCTAACAAATGGCATAATTATCTGCTTTTTATAATGTGCCTGATAACTCAAAGTAATGTATCCTCCTTTTAATTTTTGTGATTCAATAGAGTCGGTAACAACATTGTATTCCGGTCCAATACCTATATTATATTCAGCCTGGATTCCAAATGGTTTAGGATATAAAACAAAAGTTGCAGCGGCACGTTGGTCGGTATAATTCAAGTCGGTTTTATATTTTACCCCTTTGGATAATTGATCGGGTGCAATGACGAAATTTCCGGTGTATCCCTGAATTCCCATTTCTATAATTTGTTTTTTATACTGAAACGGATAGGTAAATCGTGCCACAATATGTTGGTTGTTGTTGGCTTCCGGTTTATTGGCTGTTTGACCATTGTATGCACCTAATCCAAAAACACCATAATCACCGGAACCTTTTAATCCGTCTCTTACCAAGGAAGCAAATAAATCACGTTTGGGTTTTGGAGCCCAATAAAAGAAAACACCTAAATCGCGTTCATTCGAAACGGCACTATTTAAAGCATCATTACGATCCAGAGGTAACCTGTTTTGGCTTGATTGCATATTTTCGAAACCATAAGGCACTTTACTTTGACCGATACGAAAGCGAAATTCGTTTTTATCGTCTAATCCTAAATCTAGGTAGGCATCTCTTAACTGAGCAAAATGCGCAGTAGTGGACGATGGCGCACTTGCAAAATCAGGTTGGATGTATACATATACTTTTTTTGATATTTGGCCATAAATAATAACCCGCATCCTTCGTATAAAAAATCCGCCGTCGTTACCCCATGATTTATCACATTGCTCACATTTCAGTTTGTCGTTGGTTTCGAGTAAACGGTTATACCTAACCTGCATATATCCCCTGATCTGGATATTATCGTACCAGTTGGTGGCTTTGGGGAGTTGGTTATTTTGGCGACTTTCCTGCCCGGTAATTTCAACTGGTGGTACCGATTGCAGTTGCATCTGTTGATGTGAAGAATCTGTTACCTGGGCGTTTATAAACCCTGTGGTCAAAACGCCAAAGAGAAGTAAAAGTCTGTTTTTTAACATAAATGCCTGCTTGTTTTTCTTTATTTGGGCGCAAATATGTTAAGACAATGTTATGCTTGTGTGTTTCTAATATTAAATTAATGTTAAGCGACTCGTGAATTTTCTATAAAGTATAGATATTCAATCATATATGTATGTTACTATAATGTATATTTAATGTTATTCATATTAGTAACCGACACTGATACAACGAGCTATTTAAACGAATATCATTTATAGGATAAGTTGTAATGTTTGTAAGAATAATAGTATCATACTAAGCATAAATTAAAACGATTAAATAAGAATGGGTAATACAGAAAAATGGAATGGAATGTAAGTAGGCTGATTTATCGAAATAAAATGGTGGGTACAAGAAGCTTATGTGCAGCTAAAGTACATGTTATCCGGATCAAATGTATTTATTGAGTCAGGATACCTTAATAAAGGTTAAATGTAAATGTCTATAAAATAGCGCGGAAGGAAAGATACAATATTCCGGAAAGCAAAATAGTTACAGGCAATGTGAGTACCCATGCAATAAATATGCTCTTGATTGTTTTACCTTGTAAATTCTTGATTCCTTTGCTTGCCACCATACTACCAGCAACACCGGATGAAAGTACCTGTGTTGTACTTACCGGCAATCCGAGCCAGGTAGACAAACTAATTGTACCTGCAGCTACCAATTCGGCTGAAGCACCTTGGGCATAGGTTAAATGTTGTTTTCCTATTTTTTCACCAATTGTTTTCACAATTCGTTTCCATCCAATCATGGTTCCTAAACCAAGAGATAGCGAAATAATAAGTATAACCCAGTATGGCGCATATTCGGTAAGAGATTTGAGTCCATCAACATGGGTTTTAAATGTTTTTTTATCTTTTGAACTCAAATTCAGGTTTTCGCTAGCCAATAATTTTTTTGATGATTTTCCAATCAGAATAATGTCCTTACGAATAGCAAACTGCTCATCATCTTTGTAAGCAAGAAAACTATTTGCCACATTTACCCTTTTATCTAAATCATCTACAAGGTTATCAATTTTGGCAAATTCGAAGCTATCGGCTTTATTTAATTGCTCCACACTTACTTTATCCAATACCAATTGTACTTCTTTAATTTCTTTTCTATACTCCAGTACACTTTGCGTATGATCGATAGCAAAATATCCGGGAACCATTGCAATCAATATCAACATCATTAACCCAACACCCTTTTGTCCATCATTGCTACCATGCGAGAAACTTACACTGGTACAAGTTAGAAGCAATAAGGAACGTATCCAAAATGGCGGAGGCATGGTAGTATCCGGTTCTTTAAAAATTGCTTTTTTCTTCACCACTTGTCGCAGGATATACATAAACAAAATAGCCAAACTAAATCCTACCAATGGAGAAAGCAATAGCGACAATCCGATATCGCCGGCCTTACCCCAGTTTACGTAAGAACCCGGTTTTTCGGCAATAAATGAAAATGCGAGTCCAACACCTAAAATAGAGCCAACCAAAGTATGGGAACTTGAACAAGGTATGCCATAATACCAAGTACCCAAATTCCATGCAATAGCAGTAATTAATAAAGATAATATCAAAGCAACATTATGCGAAACGTCGGGGTCGGTTAAAACCTCAACCGGTAATAAGTTACTAATACCCATTGCCACTGCTATTCCACCTGCAAATACCCCAAGCGAATTCCATATCCCCGACCAAACAACCGCTACCCAAGGTTTTAATGAGTTGGTATAAATTACCGTTGCAACTGCATTTGCAGTGTCGTGAAAGCCGTTAATAAATTCAAAAGCGCAAGCCAGTATAATGCAAAATACAAGAAGTGCGGTGAGCGTTGTGTCTAATCCGAACATAATTTTAAGTGGTCAAATGTAGTGCTGACTAATTTTAGCAATGTTAATTAATTATTATGTTTCCTAAAATATATTTTAGTCATTAATAGTCAGCAGACTTAAATATTTGCCGTTTAAAAAATATTCTTGCGGCTTTTATCGGTAAAATTGATAGTTTCGCCGCACAATTTTTAATTAAAAAAATGAAAAAACTATTAATTGGATTATTGACGTTCAGTACGTTAATGCAATATGTGGCAAAAGCCGATGAAGGAATGTGGTTGCCGATGCTTTTAAAAAAGTATAATTATGAACAGATGCAACAGTTGGGTTTAAAACTTACACCGGAGCAATTGTATGATGTAAATAATTCGAGTTTAAAGGATGCAATTGTTTGGTTTAACGGAGGTTGTACCGGAGAAATCATTTCTTCTAAAGGATTGGTATTAACTAACCACCATTGTGGTTACGATGCAATTGCTTCCTTGTCAACCGAGCAGGATAATATCCTGGATAACGGGTTTTGGGCAAAGGAAATGAAACAAGAGCGTGCCAAACCAGGCATGTGGGTTTCTATTGTACAACGCATGGATGACGTAACCGAAAAAGTTATGGCGGAGTTGAAAGATGTTGCTGAAAAGGACAGGGCAACAAAACTTCAAACAATTTATAAAAAACTAACGGATGAGGCTACCAAAGGAACGCATTACGAAGCACAAGTTCGTGAGATGTTTAAAGGAAATGCCTATTATATATTCATTTTTGAGAAATTTACAGATATCCGTTTGGTAGGAACTCCACCGCAAAATATTGGTAAATTTGGTGGCGACCCGGATAATTGGGTTTGGCCTCGTCATACCGGTGATTTTAGCATGTTTCGTATTTATGCAGGAAAAGACAACAAACCTGCAACTTATTCAACCGAAAATGTTCCTTACCAACCAAAACATTCTTTACCGGTTTCGATGAAAGGTGTAAAAGAAGGAGATTATGCCATGATCTATGGTTTTCCCGGACGTACCAACCGATATGAGTTTTCGCAAGGAATTGAAATTGCACAAAACCAAGTTAATCCAACGATTGTGAGTTTACGCGATATTCGTTTGAAGGCGTGGAAAGAAGTAATGAACAAAAGCGAAAAGGACCGCTTAACCCTTTCTGCGCAATATGCTTCGGTTGCTAATTACTGGAAATATTTTATCGGACAAACCGAGCAATTAAAACGCTTAAAAGTGTATGAATTCAAACAAGCATCGGAAGCTGATTTTGCAAAATGGGCTAATGGAAAAGCGGAATACCAGAATGTTTTAAAGAATGTTTCTGCAGCTTATGATGCTTATCGTCCATATGCAATACAACGTACTTATTTAAATGAAGGATTGTTTGGTATCCATATCAGTGGAATTGCATTTAGTATGTATGCGTACGAAACCGCAAAAGATACTGCAGCAGCAAATAAAGCGCTGGCTATGGCTTCCAAGAACATGAACCGTTATTATGAAAGCTTTTTCCCTTCGGCCGACGAAAAGATAATGGGTCAGATTTTGTTGATGTATTATATGAATGTACCCAAAGACCAGCATCCGGCAGAAATGGCTACCTTATTAAAAATGGGTAAAACACCGGAGGAAGCATTTAAAAAATATGCTGCTCAGGTATATGCCAAAAGTATGTTCGCTTCCCGCGAAAAGTATGAAGCGTTTTTAAAGAAACCTTCGGTAAAGGCAGTTCAAAAAGATATATTATATAAAGTTGTTGTTTCATTCTATACCAATTACTTGAATAACTACAAATCCAAAGTAGATGATTTTACAGCTGCAACAGGAAAAGAAGGTCGTTTGTATGTGAAGGGATTAATGGAAATGCAACCGGGCAAAACATTTTATCCGGATGCCAATTCCTCTTTACGTTTAACTTATGGCAGTGTGCAATCGTATGATCCCAAAGATGGGGTTCATTATGATTTTACCACAACTTTGGATGGCGTAATGGAGAAATACAATCCAAATGATGTAGAATTTACCGTGCCACAACGCTTAATAGATTTGTATGGTAAGAAAGATTTTGGTGCATACCAGATGTCGAATGGAAAAATGCCTGTTGCCTTTATAACCAATAACGATATAACCGGAGGAAACAGTGGAAGTCCGGTAATCAATGGCGAAGGACAGTTAATAGGTCTTGCTTTTGACGGGAACTGGGAAGCCATGAGTGGCGATATCGTATTTGATCAAAAATACAAACGTACCATCAATGTAGATATTCGTTATGTATTGTTTTTAATCGACAAATACGGAGAAGCGGGTAATATTATTGGCGAGTTGAATCTTGTTAAATAGGGTTGAATAGTGCGTTGTGCATAGCGCCTTGTGCCTATGCACGTTTTGCGTAGATATAGAATTGGGGCTGATGGTAGGAATACCGTTGGCCCTTTTTTTTGGTCATTTGTCAATTGTCAGTTGTCAGTTGTCATTGGTTCACAGTAATCCGCCCAAGCTTAGGGCACTAAGCACCAAGCACGAATAACTTGGCACCATTGACTAAGCACCAATAACCAAGCACCAATTCCTACTATATTCCAACAAATTTCAAAATACCCTTTCGAAAGCCTATTTTCGCACCTCATTTAACTTTTTAGAGTAAATTATGTCGATGAAGAATATTCGCAACTTTTGTATTATAGCTCATATAGATCACGGGAAAAGTACGCTTGCCGACCGATTACTCGAATATACCCATACCGTTTCGAAACGGGATATGGAGGCTCAGGTATTGGATGATATGGATTTGGAAAGGGAACGTGGTATTACAATCAAAAGCCACGCCATTCAAATGGATTATGTGTACAAAGGCGAAAAATACGTACTCAATTTAATTGATACACCCGGACATGTGGATTTTAGTTACGAAGTTTCGCGTTCGATCGCGGCTTGTGATGGCGCTTTGTTAATCGTGGATTCGTCGCAGGGAATACAAGCACAAACCATCTCTAATCTATATTTAGCCATCGACCAAGGATTAGAGATAATACCGGTATTAAATAAAATAGATCTGCCATCGAGTATGCCCGAAGAAGTGAGCGATCAGATTATCGAATTAATTGGTTGCAAACATGAAGATATTTTACGCTCAAGCGGTAAAACCGGACAGGGAGTACACGAAATTTTGCATGCCATTGTGGAACGTGTTCCTGCTCCAAAAGGAGAAGAAGCAAAACCTTTAAAGGCGCTAATTTTCGATTCGGTTTTTAACTCGTTTAGAGGAATTATTGCCTATTTCAGGGTATATGACGGCGTTTTGAAAAAGGGCGACAAAGTAAAGTTTATGGCAACCGGCAAAGAATATCTGGCAGATGAAGTTGGCGTTTTGCGTTTGGATATGGAACCACGTGCGGAAGTTAAAGCAGGTGATGTTGGGTATATAATTTCAGGAATTAAAGAAGCACGTGAAGTAAAGGTTGGAGATACCTTAACTACTGTATTAAATCCAACGGCTGATTTGGTGCATGGTTTTGAAGATGTGAAACCAATGGTGTTTGCAGGTATTTATCCGGTAGATACAGAAGATTTTGAAGAATTGCGGGAGAGTATGTATAAGCTGCAGTTGAATGATGCCTCCTTAACCTTTGAACCGGAAAGTTCGGCAGCCTTGGGTTTCGGGTTTCGTTGCGGATTCTTGGGTATGCTGCATATGGAAATTATTCAGGAACGTTTGGAGCGGGAGTTTAACATGACCGTTATTACAACGGTTCCCAATGTGAGTTACCATTGTTATACCAACAAAGAGGAGATGGTTGTTGTAAATAATCCGAGTGATTTGCCGGAAGTTAATCAGATTAGCTATATAGAAGAGCCATTTATTAGCGCAACCATGATTAGTCGTTCCGAATACATCGGTCCAATTATGTCGCTATGTTTGGGTAAACGTGGCATTTTAAAAAACCAAGTGTATTTAACTGCAGATAGGGTAGAACTAAAATTTGATATGCCTTTGGCGGAAGTTGTATTTGATTTCTTTGATAAATTAAAAACAATCTCGAAAGGATATGCCTCGTTCGATTACCATCCAATAGGATATGTTAAATCGGAATTGGTAAAGCTTGATATTCTATTGAACAAAGATAATGTAGATGCGTTATCAGCCATCATTCACCGCGATCGTGCGTATGATTGGGGAAAACGCATTTGCGAGAAATTGAAAGAGTTGATTCCGCGCCACCAGTTCGAAATTCCGATTCAGGCGAGTATCGGTGCCAAGGTAATTGCACGCGAAACCATCAAAGCACTCCGAAAAGATGTAACAGCAAAATGTTATGGAGGTGATATTTCGCGTAAACGTAAATTGTTGGAAAAGCAAAAAGAAGGTAAGAAACGGATGCGTCAGGTTGGTTCGGTAGAAATTCCGCAGAGTGCGTTTATGGCGGTCTTGAAATTGGATTAATATTTAACAGTCGTCCCACGGCCGTGGGACGGTACTAAGGTAAAATGTTGTTTCACCTATAAATCGTCCCACGGCCGTGGGACGGTATTAAGGTGTAAAGGTATTTTACCTATAAATGAAGATAGTGCTGTTTAACGTCCATTTCGTTTTTTGCAAAGTAGGTTTCAATTCCATATTTTTATAGGATGAATTCATCTGTTTTCCGACAATCCTTTAAGGATATATCAATTGTGGCGAATCCATTGCCCAAAGGCGAATACGAACAATGTACATTTGTAGGATGCGATTTCAGTGGTTGCCATTTATCGGGGTATATTTTTGTCGAATGCACATTTACCGATTGTGATTTTACCAATGTAAAAGTGAACCAGACTGCTTTTAGAGATATTAAATTTAAGGGATGTAAATTATTGGGAATGCCATTCAATACCTGCAATCCTTTGTTGTTTAATGTAGATTTCGAGGATTGTATTTTATCCATCGCTTCCTTTTATAAAAGCAACTTAAAGAATACCCGATTTGTAAATTGTACCCTGAAAGAAACAGATTTTACAGAAGCAGATTGCAGTGCTGCTATTTTTGATTCCTGCAATTTTGAAAACGCAGTATTCGATCATACCAATTTAGAAAAGGCCGATTTCCGACATTCCTTTAATTACAGAATTGATCCGGATAATAATCGATTGAAGAAGGCAGTGTTTTCGAAAGAGGGAATAGCTGGTTTATTGGGTAAGTATGGAATTGTGATTGAATAGTTAATGGTAAATTTGAACGTATATTCTAATTTAAATTTTGTTGGTAAACAGATCGCAAACTTCACTTTGCTATTATACTTAATAATAGGAAGTGTAACATATATCAATGCTCAAAATTTATATTACGGAAGGATAATAGATAAAAATACAAATGCTAATTTGCCTTTTGTTAATATCTGCATTCAGAATAAAATCATCGGTATAAGCAATTATTCGGGGCAGTTTCGGTTAATGATAAATAAATCTAAAAATGATGATACGATTTTGTTTACGATGGTTGGATATAAAGCTGGAGTGGTGAAAGCGACCGAGTTCTTTATAAATGATTCTAATTTATTTTTTCTTAATCCTACCCCATTTCAATTAAATGAAGTGGTTTTAAATAGTTCAATTAAGAATGGAAAACTTAAAAATTTCGGCAGTAAAGAAAAAAAGAACTTTGGTTCTATAATGGGTAGGCCCGGTTTTCAGAGTGCATTATATTTTGCCAATCCAAAGAGGTTAAAAGGTAGCATAAATAAAGTTGGATATTTTATAACTGAAAAAGGTAATCCGAAAACGTATTTTAGGGTAAGGCTATACAATGTCGACTCACAGGGTAAACCTGGAGATGATTTATTACGCGAGAATATAATCGTTCAAGGAAGTTCACAAGATGGGAATTGGTTAGATATTTCATTGGCAAATTATGGAATAGCTATACCTACCAATGGTTTTTTTGTAGCGATGGAATGGTTACCGGAAAGTAAGGATGAATTATTTGAATATTGGTCAACAAATATGCAAAAGGATTCAATTAAAGGCACGTATTATGGACAAGTGTTAGGTGTTACAGATGAATTTAAAGAGAATTTTTATTGGCTTAGAAGTGAAAAATCAATTTGGGGTAGACACAATATGCCCAAATATTTACCACGAACCAATCCCAAAAATGGTAAAATTGAAAATATTCCTTTTTTAAATACATTTAATCCGATGATTAGAGCTGAGTTGTTGATTATAAAGTAAATTTGGATAAAATATAATGCTGACGTGAAGTTATGTTGTATTTTTAAATAATTTGAAAGCACTAGACCCCAATTCCATCAACGCAGCTGAATCTGACTACTTATATGTTCAGGCCTCCCAAATTAGCAATTCAGGAAAAGGATTATTTACTTCTATCCCAATTTATAAGGACGAAATCATAGCCATTTATTTTGGTAAAAAACTCAGTTCTAAAGAAGCACAATTAAAGGAGAAAATTGGTAATAGCAATTACTTCATTAATATGCCTAATGGCTCCACTTTGGATGCCGAATTGGTAGATGGTTTTGCAAAATATGCTAACGATGCAGTAGGTTTTACCAAATCAGGTTATACCAATAATGCTAAAATTGCATTCAATTCAGAAGGAGTAGTTTGTCTTATTGCAACTAAAAAAATTGCAAATGGAGCAGAAATATTTTGCAGTTATGGTAAGGCGTATTGGAAGAAGCGTAGGTGAGGATTTAAAGTGTTGAGGTGTTGAAGTGTTAAAGTGTTGAGGTGTTGAGGTGTTGAGGTGTTAAGGAGTTAGCGACGTACAAATTACTTTTTTCATCTAATTAACCAATAACATTTAATTTATGTGGCATTAATTGTGCAGTGGCAACTAACCAATCAACAAAAAATAATATCTTCGGTAAAATGAATCGAAATTCAATTTTAGTTTTTGGAAGTCTTTTTTTGTTTTTGATAACAATTTCATTTCGAATAGAGCAACATAAGCCTGTTGAAATTCGAGATGATTTTACAAAGTATTATGAGCGATTGAATGTAGAAGGTTCATTTTTATTATACCATCAAAATACAGATGCCTTGGTTGGTGTAAACGGAAAGCAGTTTAACCAACCTTTTATTCCGGCATCCACTTTTAAAATTTGCAATGCATTAATTGGTCTTGAGCTAGGGATTTTGAAAGATGAACACCATGTTTTTAAATGGGATAGCATTAAAAGGCAAAATCCGGTATGGAATAAGGACATGGATTTAACGGAAGCTTTTAGAACTTCCTGTGTTTGGTATTTTCAAGAATTGGCAAGAAAAGTTGGAAGCAAACGATATAAAAAGTGGCTCGATAAATTACCCTATGGAAATGCAGATACCAGTGGAGGTATCGACAGATTTTGGTTAACCGGTGGCTTACGAATTAGTCCGGAACAACAAATTGATTTTTTGGTTAAATTAAACCGAAACCAATTGCCTTTTGCTTTTCGCAACATCGATATCGTTAAGAATTTGATGGTAATGGAGCAAACTCCTGATTATATTTTACGTTCGAAAACAGGTTGGGGATTGCAAGACTCAACTGAAGTAGGTTGGTATATTGGCATCCTCGAATTTCGTGAGCATATTTATTATTTTGTTAACTGCATTCAATCCAAATCCAACAGCAATCCTGATTTTGCAAAGGCAAGGGTTGAAATAACCAGAAGTATTTTTACGGATTTGGAGATAACTAGGTAGAACAATTGGTATCACAAATTGGTATTTAAAGATATGTTTAATAGACAAATTTTAAATCTAAATTGTTTGTAAATAATTTATTTACTGATAAATAAACCTTATAAACTGCACTCCTTTTTCGGTTTTAAATCGAAGTATATATAGTCCGGATTTTAGATTCGAGAGTATTATTTTACCAAAAGTAAAACCTTCAGAAACTTTTTGACCCGTACAGTTTATAATTAGGTATTCGCCTTCCATATTTAATTGGATAAATTCTGAAGTGGGATTTGGATAAATCGATAACTTTTCGTCGCCATGCAATTCTTTAATACCTGTTAATTCGGTATTCTTGTCTTTTATTATCATCGAGATCATTCGCCTTACCGTGCGACCGTCGTTTAGTTTAACTAATATATGAAAAATTAAAGAACCGGGAAGGTGTATCTTTAATACTTCGGGAAGGAAATGTTTACAAGTTATAAACGTTGTATCGCCTGATTTAAACATAGTAATACCTGTAATATCTGTCCCAAATCTGTTAAGTGTACTGTATGATAAAATTTGTATATCTTTAGCAGTAGAGTCTAGATACTTGAATTGAATATTAAATGTGTCTTGTCCATCAGGCTCATAAACAATGAATCCCGAAGAATGAAGGTGAGATGTATCAAATTCGATAACCCCTTTGAGGCTACTATCTGCATTGAAATGAATGCAAGCATTTATTCCTATCAAATCATTAAAATAATAATAGAAAACTGAAGAATGAGAATTACAAGTATCACAAAAATAAATAAAATCTCCTGTACCAATTTGTAAATTTATAGATTGATCCTGTTCAACTATTGTTTTCGTATAAATAAAATACGCATTTGAGTTTGTTAATGAATCCTTTCCATAGTATGCGATAAACGGATTACCTCGAACCACTTCAGTTGGTTTATGATAAATTGTCCCTAAAAAAGGCTCTAAACGGCCTTCAAGTAATGGATATTCACCAAATGATCTATAATGTAAATAGAAATTTATTAATGACCCGGAATCACCAACTAAAATATCATTATCAAAAAATTTAAAATCTAATCGTAACGAATTATATTGGTTAATTAAAGCTTGATATTCAGCAATCACGTTTGAATCTGGGGTAATGAAAAAATTTTGCAATGGATAATAACCTTTGTCTATACTTCCAAAAAAATGAAAGTAACCAGAATCAGGTATAGCACTTCCTTTGCTAAGTAGAACCTTTACAGAAAATAAGATGCTGGAACCACCTTGATAATAGGCAATGATATTGCCTCCTAAGGGTATAATGGGTTGTGCTATTAAAATTTTGTTATTCCATACCAAAGAGAACAATCCCAAAAGCAGCAAACGAATAGTTAATCGCATTCTTTAATAAACTTCTTAATCGATTTTATTCCAGATTCTATTGTAACTTAATTAGAATAAATGCCGGTTTTAATTTTTCAATATTTATGGTTTTATGCTTCGAATTATCGAAATCAAGCATTACTTTCTCTATCAAAAATACAAAAATTCCCATTAATACGTGTTTGTGTAAGCGGAATTTATTACGTCCATATTTTGTGGTTTTTAAACCACAGTTAACAGTAAAATCTGGAGTAAATTTACTCCCCCCAATGCTATACAAATGAGGTATAATCTATTTTGTAATAGATTGTTTTTCATATAGTTATTAATTTATACAAAATTTAGCAATATATTAGGTAATACCTAATCTTATTTTTATTAATGTAACTAAATGTTATAATAAATGTGCAATGTATGTTTGAAACAAGAATATTGATTTTGCAAAAGCCAGGGTAGAAATTACAAGAAACATTTTTACGGATTTGGAAATAACCCGTTAGGTTCTAGTAATCTTATTCTACAAAATTTATAGATTAAGTATTAGTATAAATTAAAATAGAATTGTAATAGAACTATTTTTAAATTGCAAATAATGAAACAACCATAAAGGATCTAACCTTAATTCTAAAACCTATGAAAATTAAATCCATTTACTTTATTGTAATTATTTTTTTCTTGTTACATCTTGATGCATCTGCACAATACCGTTACAACAAACACAAGTACAATGCATCGGAGTACCAACCGCAATACGGCGATAAATATAGTCCAAAGGGTTGTGGTTTTGCTTCTTTTTGTCTTCCCGGTTTAGGACAAGCAATTGCCGGTGAGCCTGTACGTGGACTCAAGTTTTTTGGATTTTCGATATTAACTTTTGGTGTAAGTTCGGCAATTTATAAAGTATCAACGGCTCAAAATCCTTATGTAGGACCAAGTTCGGCTATTGTAGCGATTATTATATTTCATATTATCGATGTTTCGGATGCCATAAAAGTAGCCAAGGTTAATAATATGGCCGATTGGGATCGAAAGAAAACAACTGGTAGTTTATATATGTTGCCAAATTTGGATTGGTGCAATGGCAATCAAAAAGCTTTCGGAATTAAAGTAGGATATACTTTTTGAAGATGGTTTTTGGTTCACGGGTTTCGGTTCACAGTTCACGGTTTTCAGTTCACGGATCACGGTTCACAGATGAAAATAGGATATTATATTTAGTGGTCATTGCCTATAACAATCATACTAGCCCCACTCATCACTTATCACTCATAACTCATAACTCATATCTTATATCTTATATCTTATATCTGCTTTCTAATTCCCCGCTCCCTTCCTCAACGTAAACCCAAACGTAGTTCCTTCACCAATTTTACTACGCACATTAATGGTTTGGTCGTGCGCTTCAATTATATGTTTAACAATGGCTAATCCTAAGCCGGTACCACCCGGACCACTTTCACGTGCTCTACTTTTATCAACCCGATAAAAACGTTCGAAAATACGGGGCAAATGTTCTTGTGGAATGCCATCGCCGTTATCGCCTATATCGACTAATATATTTTCGTCCATATCGTAATAAGAAGCTGTAACGGCACCATTCTCATTGCCATATTTAATTCCGTTTCCAATTAAATTAACAAGCACTTGGCGAATGCGGTATTTATCAGCTTGTACAAAAAAAGGTTTATTACAACCATCTTTTATTTGCAGGGTAATGTTTCGTTCTTTAGCCCGAACTTCTAACTGTTCGTACACATCTTTAACCACTGCATTGATATCAAAACGTTCTGGTTCCATTACCAATTCACCTGCTTCGAGTTGTGAAATAGCAAGTAAATCTGCAACCAAATCACTAAGCCGGTCGGCACTTTTGGCGGCTTTGGAAAGAAAGCGCACATTTACTTCGGGATCATTGATAGCGCCATCAATTAAAGTATGGATATAACCCTGGATATTAAAAATTGGTGTTTTTAATTCGTGCGATACATTGCCTAAAAATTCTTTTCTAAAATCGGCCAAACGTTTCAATTCTTCCATTTGTTCGTTTTGGTCGCGAGCCCAGTTTATAACTTCCTTGTTCATATTGGCAATAGGATCGGTTTGCCAATTGAAATTGGAAATACGGGCATCGTACTTTTGTGTTTTTAAACTATGGATGGTTTTATAAATAAGTTTAATTTTTTTATAAATAAAATATTCGAGGGCATAGAAGTAAAGAAAAAAGGATAATGCGAAAGTAAGTACACCAATAAGGATAGAATACCCCAATGGTTCGTTGGCAATAATCAACGCCAATACACTAACAAATACCGTTAAAATAAGCGAGATAATTAAAGCTATGGTAACCGGCTTTGGGTTTCGGATCATGCTTCAAATTTATAACCTACACCTTTAACGGTGCCAATAATTTCATCCCCAATTTTTTCGCGAAGTTTACGAATATGTACATCGATGGTGCGATCCACCACAAAAACCTCGTCGCCCCATACCTTTTCTAATATATTTTCACGGGTAAATACTTTGCCTGGCTTGCTTGCGAGTAAATAAAGCAATTCAAACTCTTTACGGGCCAATTGAATTTTAGCGCCATTTTTATAAGCAAGAAAAGTTTCTCTGTCGATTACAATATCGCCTACAGTAAGTTTGGTATCTATTACTTCTTTGCTTTTGCGACGCAGGATAGCATTGATTCTGCTTAACAGAACCCTTGGTTTGATGGGTTTGGAAATATAATCGTCGGCACCGGCATTAAAACCGGCGAGTTCGGAGTATTCTTCAGATCGTGCAGTTAAAAACACCACGAACGATTTGGATAATTGCGGATCAGCCTTCAATTGTTTACAGGTTTCAATCCCATCCATCACCGGCATCATCACATCCAGTAAAACCAAGTCGGGTTTAATTCTATGTGCTTCTTTCAAGGCTTCTTGTCCATTTTGAGCCAAAAAAACCTGGTATCCTTCTTTCTTCAGGTTGTACTGAATAAATTCAAGTATATCCAACTCATCATCTACCACCAACACCTTAAATCCGTTTTCCATAGTTTTAAAAATTTAGTAACATTCGGTAAATACCCTTATTTCAATATTACTAAAAGGTTAAGGAAATGTTATGCACTTTTTGTAAGTATTGTTAATTATGGCGTACAAGCCATGTTTTAATAACGTTATGGAGGCTTTCGCCTTTAAATTCTCTTATTTTTATACAATGGGATCACACCAAATTGGAGTATTCCCGATTGCATGGAAAGTTTAAAAAAAACGGTCAATGGATATCCAATATTTTTTCAATCAACTTGGATTGTTAAAAGTGCAAAAACAAAAAGTTGAAAACTTACTTTTTGGTTTGTTTGTAGTTATCCAATAACTCTTCTAATAATTGGTTTTGTATTTGAAAATGGCCGGCAATCAAATCCAATTTTTCGATAATGGAGTAATAGTTTGGTTTATATCCGGATTTATTTACAACATGATTGTTTTCCGGTGGAATGTCGGCAAGTTGATGCATCAATTGTAGAATATCAATTTCTAGTACCGAGCAAAACTCATTGATGCGATCGATATCGATTTTGATTTTGCCGTTCTCTACATTACTGATGGTGGATTGGCTAACATTCAATTTAAAACTCATATACTCTTCGGAGTATCCTTTTTGTATACGGATAGTTTTAAGATAGTTTCCTACTGATTTATTTTCCATAAGCTAGAATGAATAATATATGCACAAAAATAATAATGTCATTTAAAAAACAAATAACCAAATGGAATATTCTCCATAATCTTTGTTTTTCAAAATTCTAACACTATGAACAAAACACTAAAACTACTTGTCGGATTGATAGTCTGTCCGGCTTTTATGCAAGCCCAAACCCATTTGTACGAAGAATCTCATAAAGAGATTGAATACAATTATGGGGTCATTGAAAACAACTGGATCGATAGCATCAGTGAGATTGAAAAGATTAAGTACAATTTTCGATTCACAGAGAAGTCGGTTTCGAAATCCATCGACAACAATTACCATTCGTATGAGGAAGTAATCCTTGATACAATTAGCAACGAACAGGCATGGATGAATTTATCACACAAATTTACTTATTCAAATAACGAAATGCGCATTTGGGGAAGGGATGGTGTGTTGCTTAAAACGGTTCCTTTTACCGAAGAACAAATAAAGCAGGAAGAGCAAATGCGTTTTGATATAATCGACAATGGTTTTCATCCCGGTATATTAATGTTTCCGCAGTTGTCTGATTCTTTCCCCGATAATTTTTCGGAAAGTGGTATAACCATTCAGAAACTTGAACCCGGGGTTTTTAAATTACAAACAAATGAATTAACAACAACCTATAATAGAAATAATTTAACCATCATAAAGGAATGGATCGATGAAGATGGTATTAGAAACATAGAAACGTTGGGTTATGCTCCATTTGGCGAAAACAAAGGATTTTTGCTAACAATCGAAAAGCAAGAAAAATTCAAACATTCCGAAAAAGGTATTTGTATTACCGAAGTTACGCTCCGGCATTTTCATCATTATCAGGTAAACGATATTGGCAATTTAATGCTGAAGGCCTTACAACAAGAGGAAAGTATAAGCTTATCACCCAATCCCAATGATGGCAATTTTAACCTGGAAATACAACTCGCAGAAGGCAATCAACTATTGGGGATAGAGATTGTAAGGCTTTTAAATGGCCAAACTATTCCGGTTCCTATGTATCCTTCCCAAAAGAGTTTTCAGATTAATAAGACGGAGCTCTTACCCGGACAATATGTGGTACGTGTAAAGACAGCCAATTCGGTTTTAACTAAACATTTTATTAAATATTAAATCTATAACTATGAAAACATACAAAATAGCTTTTGTAGGGTTGGTTTCAATTCTACTGGGTCATCTCGAAATATTAGCACAACAAATACCAGGTTCTCCTTATTCGTTAGGAGATTCGGTGCAGTATCAAATGGATATTCATCAGATGCATCTGAATAATTTTCCTGACGATGATAATTGTGATCGGGTAGGATTAGGTCACGTTAATTTTTCTAACGAAATTCCTTATGAAGGATTAGACGAGTTGCCGAGTGGTTTTATTACAGGCGACTCCATACATCCGATTTATTCAAAGGCCGATGGAGACGTTAATATCTATTGGATTCATGGATTGAATGGGAATACCAATACTTGGAAAATACCGGCTGATTTAACCCAATATGGAATGCCTTCGATTGGATTTCCTGCTCGAAAAGCCAATTCGCATAATTTTGGTGGAAGAGGAAACGGGACCCAGGCGTATACAGAAGATTTTGGTATTGATTTGGCAACCATGGATATGGCATCCAATGCAGCAAATATCAACATGACGCATACCGATAAGGATTTTATTATAGCTCATAGCCAGGGTGGAATTGTAGCCAGGGATTGGATACGCGATATGGAATTGAGTCCTGCTAGTTATCCTAACTATGTGCATGGCTTGGTAACATTTGGGACGCCACATGGTGGTGCAAAAATATTAAATAACACGAGATCGGATATGGGTAATAGGGCCATACCATTTTTGAATGAAGCATGTAATAGTTTAGGCGGACCAATCGTGGATAATATTGTAAAGCAAAATTTTTTAACGAATTTATTGGTAAACGACAAACTTTTAAAGTCAGTTGTAGGTGGAACTTGCAAGTTCTTTTCGAATGCAATTGTTCCTTTGGTATTGGATAATTTCGAAAAGCGTACTACCAAAGATTATTATTTTAATGCAGAATATATTAAAGGAAGGGTAGAAAAGGATGGCTCAGGATACAAACTAATTCCGGGTCTGGCACAACATAAATTAGATGTCCCGATTGTTCAGTTTTATGGGATAGAAGAAGAACCGGTACTTTGGCGTTATATGTCGAGCATGCAACATTTGGGAGAGGATGCCTTATCTAATAACCAGTTAATTTTTAATTATGATCCGGATGAGGAGTTGATTGGAAAAATTACCGGCATGATTAATGAATTTCAAGGTACTTATAATTATCATCAAAGAAGATACCATGAATGGGACAACGTGAGGTGTTTATTTTTGGTTGTAAACCATTATTATAAAATAATTGTTACACCAGGTGTTGGAGCAGTTGTTGCGGCTGTTAAAATTGCTCAATGCATAGCAAATAAAGAGTTGCAAATGGGGGCACATAAACGGTCCATGAACGCAAACTTTAATGCTTTTACATGGCTTGTAAATGCCAATGATTATTACCAAGCCGATATTTTAGGCGCCAAGTATGTAGATCATGTAGATAATTACTGTAAAGAACTTGTATATGAAATATGTTATGGAGGAATGGACTTGCCGATTATTAACAGGACATTTTCTTCCACTTATGTAAGTGGTCCCGAATTATGTCCTACATCATCCTTAACATATCGATATACTAAACAAATAGATGGAAAACAAAAGACCTGTGATCATTATGAAAGTAAGATGAATTACTATACCCTTGTTTATAAATATCTACCAAGTGATGGGGTTGTTTTGGCGGAATCTGCCGGTGAACCAATTTTGTCCCAAAAAGGGGACATAAAAAATACGTATAAGATTGTACGTTTGAAAGATATGAATCATTCACAGATGTTGAATAGTAGTAAAACAAAAGATGAATTAAGTAATTTATATGAAGGATTTCATGGTCAGTTTTTTAGAATAAACCCTAGATAATATGAAGAATGGTCTTTTGTTTTTAAGCTCATTTGTTTTCCTCGCATTGAATAATAATTGTAAAAAGGAAAGTAATGCAAATAAGGTTATAGTAACTGATTCTACCAATATGATTAATAATTGGAAAGTGGCTTTTAATATTAATTCTCAATATTCATATAGTATACGTCCAATAATAACACCAAGTAATGATGTAATAATGAGTAGTTGGGGAGCTTCACCGAGGGAAGTTTTTAGATTATATGATTTTAAAACTGGAAAAGTAAAATGGGAGTGGAGTGACTATCTTAGAGATGAACAAATATTTACAGGTAATAGAAATGCAATCTACAATTTCTCTTTAATCCTTTGTAAAAATAATGCTACATATTCTTTAAACATGACTTCTGGAACAACTCAATGGAAACATTGGATTGATACGATGTATGGTAGTCCTTTTATTTATACTGGTTTTAGTGGATATATATATCATGGTTTTACAGGAGAAATTGGTAGAAATACTTTTTATATGTTTAGAACTAAGCATGATAAACAAGATTGGAAATTAATATTTACCTATTTTGATTCAACATTAGTTTATGACAAATTGAGTGATGGTTCTGTCGGATTCACAAAAAATACTAATGGAGATGAATTATTAATTTTTTCTTTGATATGTGCAGGTAAAAATGTGGGTCCAACTTTGTTATGTGCCTATAACTTGACAAAAAACAAGTATGAGTGGACAAAAAGTTATATTCATAAGTATAGTTACTTTTCGGTAAATAAAATCATCATTTCAGAAGGAAGGATATTCAGTTTTGCTGAATTGGGAAACAAGTATTATATCTCGTCATTTAATGTCTCAGATGGTTCATTGGTTTGGGAAACCACCTTGCCGGATTTTGGTGTAGCCATGCACGAATATCAAAATAAGATAATGATCCTCTGTAATGGTGATCAACCGGTAACATGTTATGATAAAAGTTCAGGTCAGATTATTTGGAAACAACATGTAGCACTTGATGGAGGCGAGTTTTTAAATTATGGATTTAATGATTCAGGAATGTTTAAAAATTATTTATTCAGTACACAAGGTAAATGCTTATTGGTTTTTGATGTGAACGATGGGAAGGTTGTTTATAATAAAAAGTTAATGTCACCTGGTCATTCAATGACCACCGGCATTGCAGTTAATGAAACTTTGGGATATTATTATGTTGCAGATAACCAGTTTGCCAATTGCTTCAAACTCCCACCCGAAGTAAAATATTAGAACGCGATGATTAACGGACAGATGGTAAAGTATATGGAAGGGTTCATGCTTCTTTGCCAATATTGCCTATGAAACATTTCTGTCCGTTAATCTAAGTTCTAATTTCGAGGGTTGAAGTAGGTTCTTTTTATGTTGAATGGTAGAATTACGCATCCCACCAGGCCATAGACGAGGCCTATTTAGCGGATAATATTTTTTAATAAAATCATAAGATGTGCGAAAAGTTATTTTTTAAAAAAAAAATAAATTGTCCCTTTTGGGGGACAATAAAAGTGATTTGAGGGTATTAAATTTGGTTTACAATTTGGCCAAGAAACAACTAGTCTAGTATTTGTAATTAAAATGAAAACTTCACCTATGAAAAATGCAAATCGATTTTTCGATACCTTAAAAAATAGTTTAGAAAGAGGCATGCTCCATGAAAACGAAAGCTTTATGGATATACCAACATGTACAATATTAGAACCTAATGATTAACGGACTTCGGTTAAAGGAAATACGAGGGTTTCATAGATCCTTTATTCCGAGAAAACTGCCTATGAAATATTATAGTCCGTTAATCATGGTTCTAATTTTTAGCATGCATGTTTGCGCACAGAAAATAAAACAACATGAGATCCAAATTGGGGTTTCGTATTCGGGTATGTTTTCACAATTGCGCACAGAACCGGACGTATGGTCAGGTTATTCGGATTTAATTCTACTGGAAAAATTAAATCTTTCACAAATCGGAGTGTTTGCCGGTATTCGCGAATATCTCGACTCCAATTGGTTTTTACTTGTTTCGATAGATTATGGTGTTGGCAACTACAATGGAACATTAATGGGACCGACAAGTATGAATTCATACGGAATCTTCTATCAATCCATACATTATACATATTTGGCTTCCCAATTTGGTGTTGGATACCGCTTTGAATTAATTCCAAATAAATTGTTTTTTAGTCCGGCTTTTTCCGGCGGTCAATATATACAATCCGGAGATTCAGAATTGCAGATTATTCCGGGATTTTCACAAACTACTGATCCACGAATGTCTTTGACACTTCAAAATGGATTCGATTTAGCTTTTGATGCTCAATATACTTTTCATAAAAACTGGTCTCTTTCTTTTAAACTGAATCGTTTGCTATCTTATTATTGGTGGTTGGATACCGAAGATAATTATAACAGCAAATTTTATGCAGCTTCACTTGTAATGCCAACCCTTAGTATGGGTTTTAATTGGGGTAGAAAATAACAGTATTATTTTGGTGATCTACTTGAAAAGGTGAAGTGATTTACGATATTTGGTAAATGTCTGTTAAACACCAGCGCACATGTAAAAAGGGGCATCATTATTTAAAAACCAGTGATTGCCCGGTTTGCCCTATTTGTGAAGCGCAGCATAAACCGGAAACTGAATTTTTAACCTTGTTTTATGCCCCTGCCCGTAGGGCTTTAGAGGCTCATGGAATCAATACGGTTGAACAACTTGCAGGGTGTAGTCAAAAAGTAGTATTGAGTTGGCACGGTGTAGGAAAAGCATCCTTGCCTACCATGCAGAAGGCATTAAGTGAGGCCGGTTTGACATTTAGTAAGCATGAACCATGAATCCCTTTGTATTTCTCCATTTAACATTAAATTCGATTAGAATTGCTTATTCCTGATTTACCACATTTTTTAAACGATTTATAATTCAACAAAAAAACTTAAGTATGAAAAACCCGATTACTGTTAGCGCCGTTATTGATAGTCCTATTGAAAATGTTTGGGAATACTGGACCAACCCTTCTCATATAACCCAATGGTGTTTTGCGTCTTCCGACTGGTGTGCACCTAAAGCAGAAAACGATCTCCGGATTGGCGGAACATTTACTACGCGTATGGAAGCAAAAGATGGTAGTTTTGGATTTGATTTCGGAGGTGTATATACCAAGGTAATACAGTTAGAAATTATCGCCTATGTTATGGAAGACGGAAGAAAAGTTGAAATTCTATTTTCAAGGGAAGGAAACAATACCAGGGTAATCGAAACATTTGATCCGGAAGACGAAAATCCGGTAGAGATGCAACAAGGAGGCTGGCAATCTATTTTAGATAATTTTAAAGCTTATGTCGAATCCGAAAAGTAATTTCAAGGAAAAATCCGAATAAGCACTTAAATCTTTCTTTGTTCGTTTCAATAACCTTTATTTATTCACTTACAGCAATTTGAAACTTTATGGGATTACAGAATTTAATTAGAAGTTATGCCGGATATAATGCATGGGCAAATACAAAAATTGCAGATTGGTTACTAACCATGGATGAAGCGTTAATGTATAAGGAAATACCATCCAGTTTCAACAGCATCGATAATACCATACAGCATATTTTGCGTGCACAAAAATTTTGGGTGCAATTTGTTACAAGTAAGGATACCACCAATTTTGATTGGTCTGTAAAATCCAATCAAGCATTAGATAATTTAAAAGAAATTAAACTGCAATCCCAATATATGCTTGCTGATTTGTCTGCATTTACAGAAGAAAATCTCTTGGAAATTTTGTCGCTAAATACACCTTGGGCCAAAAATAATTTAAATCGTTTCGAATACATAATCCATGTTATCAACCACAGTACCTATCATAGAGGCCAAGTGATTACCATCGCCCGTTGTTTAGGTATTGCGGATAATATTCCTAATACGGATTATAACTTTTATAAGATTAGGTAGTTAGTTCAAGCTAGATAAATACAAATGAACAGGAAAACAGACAAACTCCTTTTTTACGGGATACTTTTCTGTTCCTTTATTTTTGTTTTATGGATTGTCTTGTCGGTTGATGTGACCTTCGACGCCGGTGATGGCATACAACATTATTTAATTGCACGTTATTCTTGGTTGCATCCACACTTATTTCTTGATTTATGGGGTAAGCCATTTTTTACGTTAATCAGCTCACCATTTGCACAGTTCGGACTAAAAGGAATGAGCTGTTTTCAGGCAATTTGTGCTTTGTTTACCGCATTGCTTATCTATAGAATTGCCAATAAATTAAACCTTAAAAACGCATGGATATTGCCGGTTTTAGTGTTCTTTTCTCCCATTTATTTTGCTGTTATAAATTCGGGTTTAACGGAGATCTTTTTTGGCTTCTTGTTTATCTTTTCAATATGGTTAATTCTTGAAAAGCGATTTGTATTTGGTGCAATAGTGGTTTCTTATCTGCCATTTATAAGGCCGGAAGCCTATGTTATTCTCCCATTATTTGTTCTAGTCTTGCTAATTCGCAAAAGATTTTATGCAGTACCGTTTGTTTTTCTTGCAACCATAATTTATAGTATTGTAGGCTATTTTTATTATAAAGATTTGTTTTGGCTTATCACCAACAACTACAAATTTAGAGGTGAAGGTTATGAGGGAATGAAGGGAAGTGCTTTTCATTTTATTACCCATTATCAAGAAATTTGGGGAACTCTTTATTCCTTGCTTCTTTTAATTGGAATTTGTTGTTTGCTGTTTTTTCTATTTAAATTTAAACAGCATAGAATTACAAAAGAGTTTTTTCTAGAGGAAGTCGTACTCATTTTTGGTGGTTTCTTAGGATGTTTGGTTTTGCATAGTTTTTTGTATTCTTTTCCGGGGATAACTAATAATTTAGGAATGCTCCGCTATATGGCAGTTTTAATTCCTTGTTCAGCGTTATTGGCACTGAGAGGATTGAATTTATTTAGCTTTTCACTTTCTTCTAAATTTTTATTCGTTGAATTAATCGGACTTTGTATTGTAGTCACTTTTGTAGTACAAACACCGTTTAGTCAAAGTTATTATCCGTTTAAATTTACCGGCGAACAAACTGTGTTAAATGAAGCTGCCAAATTTTTCAGTGACCCATCGGTAAAAAGTAAAAAAGTTTTTTATCAGCATCCACATTTTGCCATTGCAGCCGATTTGGATCCTTTTGAGGAAGAAAAAGCGATGTTGATGTGGTCGTTGGGAAGGGAACATTTAAACCAATTGGATGATAGTACATTTATTGTTTGGGACTCACATTTTTCGAGTTATGAAGGTATGACGCCCATCGAATTACTTTTTTCGGATACCAATATTACTCCAATAAAACATTTTCAATATTATCAAAAAGAAAGAAGTTTTGAGACCTGGATATTTATGAAAGGCACCGTAGATGATTCGGTAAGTAGTGCTATCAAAACCGATACCGTCACAGATTTTGGTTTACTTGTTGATTTTTTAAAAACGGATTCTGTTTGCTATGATTTTGATAATTTTAGTCCGAAAGATCAATCTATGATTACCCGGAAAGTTTTTTATTCAGGGCAATCTTCGCTTTCATTTGATAAATCTTTTGAATACGGTCCAATGGTTACAAAAAGAGGAATGGATATTAATAATTCAGAAAAATTTAAAATGGTGGAAATACATTTTAAGTTTTATCCTAATGACTCCTTGGTGGATATTGTTCCGGTTTTGGATGTGAAGAGCGCAAATAAAATGATAGCTTGGTACGGATTAAGTTTTAACCAACCAATAAAATTAAAAGAATGGAATTCTTGTGTGTTAAGACAGGTTCTATATACCAACGAATACAGCAACGACTATGCTGTTAATTTTTACTTTTGGAATAAAGGTTTAAGAAATTTTTACATAGATGATCTATGCATCTATTATTGCACCATTGACTAATGATTTGTTGCAAAAGAGGAATGATGAATTACCAATTGCGTATTCGTATAATCATCTAACTTTAAAAACGCGGCTGCTTTATCATTGACGAACTAAAACACCCAGCACTAAAACACCCAGCACTAAAAAAAATACTTACAGCCCCAGTTTTATTGCTTCCTCCACCTTCTTTGCCAATGCTTCGCCTCGTAAATTCTTAGCAATTATTTTACCGTCTTTGTTTATCAAAACCGTAAAAGGAATCGATTCAATATTGTATTGTTCAACCACAATGGAGTTCCATTTCTTTAGATCAGAAACATGGTTCCATAACAAATGATCGTCGTTGATGGCTTTATTCCAAGCGTCTTTGTTATCATCTAAAGAAACACTCAGGATATCAAATCCAAATCCTTTGTTTTTGTTGTAAAGGGCAATCAGGTTTGGACTTTCTTCACGACATGGTCTACACCATGAAGCCCAAAAATCGATTAAAATATATTTACCTCTTAAGGAAGATAGCGCCATTCTTTTGCCAAAAAGATCGGGTAAAACAATATCCGGGGCCATACTGCCTTCTGCGGTTCTCCTTAACTTTTCGACACGTACATGGTGTTCATGTGCATACTTCGAGTCCCTGAATTTGGTGAACAATTGCCGATCTATTTGATCTAAGAAAGTAAAATCACTTTCGGGCATTAAAAAGTTGGTTACAAAATAGGGGAGGATTGATTCGGTATGATCCAAGGCAAATTGTTGCAATTCTGTTTTGCGGTTAAGCATAATCGAATCATAATCTTTACGAATTTGTTCCTGCATTGCAGGCGAAGGAACATTGCTGCTAAGGGCTGCATATTTTGTTTCGATACGTTGAACTTGTTTAATATAGGATGCATTAACCTGAAGCAACTTCCGTAAGGTTTCACTATCAAGTGATCCTTTAATACCATAGCTATCGGTATTGGATGCATCCAGTGATAGCATTATTTCTGATGCCGAATCGATTACCAATACAATACTACCACCCGGCAGGTTAATGGTACAAAATGTTTTCTCTCTAATGGTGCCGGATAAGTCAAAACTACCGTCGGGATTAACCGTTGCGGTGTCCATCACAACCAAACCCTTTGGAGTAAGTTCGCTGATTGATATAGTTTTATCTACCATATTTTTCACTACGCCACGTATATGGTACCCTTGTTTATCGGAAGTTGAATCAGAACATGATTGCAGTAACAAAACGATGATTGTGAAATAAAGAATTCTTCTCATGGATTTAGATTTTATCAAGGGTTTCTTTTACCAGTTTACTTGCCATCTTCGGATCGGCTTTGCCTTTGCTCAGTTTCATTACTTCGCCCATAAATAAGGCTACCAATGAAATCTTGCCGGCCTTATATTCAATTACTTTCTCCGGATATTTTGCGATAGCTTGGTTAATGATTTCCTGCAACTCATCAGCATTGTTATCCTGTAATAAATTAAGCGATTCGGCAATTTCTAAGGCACTTTTATGGTGTTCGTGTAACATCACAGGAAATATTTTTTGAGAGGCAACCGAATTGCTGATTTTGCCAGAATCTATCAAGGCAATTATCTCTGCTATTTTAGCCGGTTGTAATTCAAAATCTTTCATGTCGATGGCTTGCTCATTCAAATGGCCTTTAATATGCACCATTACCCAATTCGCTGCAGCTTTGATATTGCCGGTATGTTTAAGTAAAATTTCGAAATATTCGGCAACATCTTTCGATTCAGTTAATACGTTTGCATCATAAGCACTCAATCCGTAAGTATGGGTAAAACGTTCGAACAAAACTTTTGGTAGATCAGGCATCTGTGCTTTTACCCCTTCAATAAATTTAGGTGTTATTTGTAAAGGTGGCAAATCCGGTTCGGGGAAATAGCGGTAATCACTGGCACCTTCTTTCGTACGCATAACAATGGTTACTCCTTTGGTTGCTTCAAACGTGCGCGTTTCCTGGTATATTTTCTCTTTTGATTCAAGGGCATCAATCTGTCTTTTAATTTCAAAATCGATTGCACGTTGCACATTTCGAATCGAGTTCATGTTTTTTACTTCCACCTTCACCCCAAATTCAGGTGCGTTTTTTAATCGTACCGAAACATTGGCATCACAACGCATCGAACCTTCTTCCATATTGCCATCACATATGTCTAAATATCTTACCAATTTTCTTATTTCCGTAACATATTGGTAAGCTTCTTCTCCTGTTCTTATATCCGGCTCCGTTACTATTTCAATCAATGCAGTACCGGCACGATTATAATCAATCAAGGTATCATATACATCTTGGTCGTGCATACTCTTTCCGGTATCCTCTTCCATATGAATACGGGTAATGCCTATTTGTTTTACGCTACCATCTTTCAACTTTACTTCTACCGATCCTCCGGTACAAATTGGTGTTTTGTCTTGCGAAATTTGATATCCTTTTGGCAAATCTGCATAAAAATAATTTTTACGTGCATAGTAGTTATACGGGGCAATGGTACAACCACAAGCAATACCCATTTTAATGGCATATTTTACCGCTTCCTTGTTGTGAACGGGTAATGTTCCGGGGTGTCCCAAAGATATAGGACTTACCTGTGTATTTGGAGAAGCGCCATATTCAATCGAATCTGCACAATATGCCTTGCTTTTGGTTAGCATCTGTGCATGTACTTCCAAACCGATTACGGCTTCATATTTATCGTAAATTGTCATACGGATTAACCTGCTGTTAAAATGCGAAAATAATTGAAATAGATGGTTTGTTGTGATTATATTCGATTTATAAATTGATGAGTATGAAATCCATGCAAAACCTCCTCGACGAATATGGCGAAAGCCATCAAAATCAAACCAATAAATTAATCCATTGGATTTGTGTGCCTTTGATCTATTTTTCGTTGGTTTGTTTTATCATACAAGCCCGTTTAAGTACAGGGATATCATTTACAACAGCTGTTTTTACCTTGGCTTTGTTATTCTACGTTTCAAAGTCATTTTCGATAGCCATAGGAATGGGAGCTTTTACAGTTATATGTATGATGGTTGCCTTTGTCATTAAAAAAGTTCTGCCTTTTCCAATTTGGCAACCTGCTCTTATTATTTTTGTACTGGCATGGGTTGGTCAGTTTATAGGCCATAAAATAGAGGGAAAAAAACCATCTTTTCTAAAGGATTTACAGTTTTTACTTGTTGGTCCGGCCTGGTTGCTGGCATTTATTTACAAGAAACTTGGAATTAAAGTTTAGGTAAACAGGGGAAATTGATTTGAGAGTGCGGATCACGGTTCACAGATCACAGTTAACGGTTCACAGTTAACGGATCACGGATCACGGTTCACGGATCACAGATCACGGTTCACAGTTCACAGTTAACAGTTCACAGTTAATGGATCACAGTTCACGGTTCACAGATCACGGTTAATATTGAACAAACAATTGACCAATGACTAATGACCTCTGACCAATGACCTCTGACCAATGCCTACTGACTACTTCCCGCATGAGCAGTGATTTCCTGGCTGGTAAAGTTTCCCTCCAAATATTTGAAATGTGCTGTTATTGCTACCATTGCAGCGTTATCGGTACAATATTCGAATGCAGGAATATACGTTTTCCAGTTTTTCGCCTTTCCCAGTTCCTCCAATTCTTTCCTCAACTGCGAATTAGCAGAAACACCACCGGCAATTGCAATTTCTTTGATGCCTGTTTCTTTGGAGCTTAAAACCAGTTTTTGCATCAAATGCCGAATGATGGTAAATTGAATCGATGCACATAGATCGTGCAAGTTTTTCTGAATAAAGGCGGGATTTTCTTTTGTTTTTTCTTGTAAAAAATACAAAACAGAAGTTTTTATACCGCTAAAACTAAAATCGTACCCTCCAATTCGAGGATTGGCAAAAGAGAAAGCAGCCGGGTTACCTTTTTGTGCATACAAATCAATCAAGGGACCGCCGGGATAAGGTAAACCGAGCATTTTGGCCGACTTATCAAACGCCTCACCTGCTGCATCATCAAGTGTTTTACCCAATACCTCTCCGGTAAAGTAGCCATCTTTACGGGTAATCATCGTATGTCCACCCGATACGGTTAAACACAAAAACGGAAAGCTAGGTTTGGGTTCATCAATAAAATGTGCCATAATATGTGCTTCCATATGGTTTACAGCAATTAGCGGGATTCCTAAGGCTAAGGCATAGGATTTCGCAAACGAAACGCCAACAAGCAAGGATCCAAGTAAGCCTGGTCCGGAAGTAAAAGCTATTGCATCCAGATTTTTAGCTTCTATACCGGCTTCTTTGATAGCGGTATCTACCAAGGGAATCAGGTTTTGCAAATGTGCCCTGGATGCCAGTTCCGGTACAACACCACCATATTCCTCATGTATTTTTTGACCGGCTATACGATTGCATAATATGATGCCGTTCTGTATAATGGCTACAGCAGTATCGTCGCAGGAGGATTCGATAGCAAGGATGGTAATGGATTTCTGGCTCAATGGTTGCTGTTGTTATGTTGGTTTATGTGTTGTATTTTTGATTTTTAGCGATTTGATAAAAAGAACCATTAAATATACGGTTTATTCTATTCTGGGTTTATTGCTGGGCTTGGTAATACTCGGATATGCTTTGTTTAACAGCAATGCCTTTCAGAACTGGCTTTGCGGAAAAACAACCCAATATCTCAGTGCGCAATTTAATACAAACATTTCTATAGGCCATATTGGTTATAATCCTTTCAGTAGTTTTACCTTGGAAAATGTGTATTTCGGCGACCAAAAGAAGGATACGTTGTTTTATGTTGGTAAGCTTACATTTAATCTGGGAGAGGTGAATATCGATTCGATGTTTTTTGAGTTACGGAATGTGAAAGTGGAGGAGGGATTATGTAAAATAACCACCTATAAGGATGGAGTTTTTAATATCAATGTACTGCTCGATTACGTGCACAAGTTAGAAAGTACGCCGGGCGGACCACCTTTTCATATGCTCTTCAGAGATGTAGAATGTACCGATACTAGGTTTATGTTGACCGATTTTACCAAAGAAAGAACCGATACCGGATTTGATCCGTTTTACGAGCACATGGGGAATATCCGAATTGTGGCAAATAATTTCCATATTATCGACGATTCTTTAATTCTTGATATAACCTCCCTCAGCGGTATTGAAAGAAGTGGATTTACTCTGTCGGATCTTAAATGCAATGCAATTATTTCGTCTACCGGAATGTGGTTTAGTAAGCTCGATTTAAAAACACCGTATAGCCATATTGGGAATTATTACAGCATGGAATACAGGGATTGGAATACCATGTCTGCATACAACGACTCTGTATTAATGATAGGCAAGTTAAGAAATGCCTCCATTGATATGCGCGATATTGCTTATTTCGCCCCGGCCTTAGAAGGCATGCATCAGAAGTTTATCGCCAGTACCGACTTTAAAGGAACTGTGGCAGATTTTACAGCCAAAAATATCAGTCTTTCTTATGGCACTTCCAGTTTGTTGGAAGGAAGGGTTTCGATTAGTGGATTTCCCGATATTGACAATGCATTTATCGATGCACATCTTTTGGAAGCAAGAACAACCACAAGCGATATTAGTTATTTGATTAACCAAGAACTTCCGGAGATGCTCAACAAACTTGGGGTGATGAAATTTAAAGGCGACTATACCGGATTTTTTAAAGATTATGTGGCGTATGGAGAATTTGATACCAAACTCGGAAAAGTACGATCCGATTTAAATATGAAATTGGCTGATGATATCAATAAATCAAGTTATTCGGGGAGTATCGAATTAATTGGTTTTGATATGGGAACCTTGATTGGACAGGAATCTTATTTGGGGAAAACAAGTTTGCAAATGTTGGTTAAGGGAGAAGGATTTAATATACAAACCCTGAATTCAGAATTTAATACGAAGATTAGTGCTTTACACGCCAACCATTACGATTATGAAAATATTACAGTAATTGGAAAACTGAACAAAAAGATGTTTAACGGCGACTTGATTGTTAAGGATACCAACTTAATGCTCTCTTTTGGTGGGATAATTGACTTTAACAATGAAATCCCTCTGTATCGTTTTAAATCGAAAATTGAAAGGGCGTTTTTAAATCCATTGCATATCGATACTTCCAATACCATTGTATCTGCTGATATTGATATGGATTTTGCTTACAACAGCCTAGACGAAAACAAAGGGCAAATTGCCATAAAGAATATTCTATGTATCAAAAATGGAAGGGATTATAGAATCGACCATGTCGTATTGCAATCCGATTTTAGCGGTAATAAACGACATATTAAATTTAATTCGGATCAGATTGACTGTACACTCGACGGTGAAATAAACATTACAACATTACTTCCAAGTTTAAAAAATGTTTATACCGGATTGTTCCCCGGCTACTTTGTAAAAAGTGATTTGCAAAATAGCCAACAAAATTTTGATTACGAGTTGCATATCAGAAATACCAGAACGCTAAGTGCCCTTTTTGTGTTCAATTACTCGCTGGAAGGGTTGGTATTGAAGGGTAAGTTTAATACCGCAAAGAGCATATTAACCATGGATTTGGGTATTGATCATTTATTGTATAATGGTTATGATTTGGGTTCGATTAATTCTGAATTGTCAACGGTTAAACATAAAGCAGATTTTAATTTATCAATCGACCATATTAACCAAAAAGACACCCTTGTTCTACGGAATTTAAACATTACTGCAAATGCTACATTAAACAACCTAGTCACAGGTGTTTTTATCAACGATACAGCCAACCATATTTTTGCTGATTGTATTTCGAAAGCGGTATTTAAACCTTCAGGTATTGAAGTGGTATTCGATTCTTCCAGTTTCGAATTCAGAAAGTATCCATTTAATATCGGGCAAAGCAGTAAGTTAGTAATCAATAACACCCAAATAGACTTTAACCAGGTATTGATTAAGAATAATGCACAACAAATTTTATTCACCGGATTTTATGATTTAAAAGGCCAGCATAACGTTCGTGCGGATATGGTAAATATTGATTTGTCGATCATCAATGCAGTTTATCGCAGAAGCAATATCCGTTTTGGTGGAATATCAAACGGAGCTTTGCAGTTAAAGGGAAACCAAGGGATTAATTTTTTAGATGCATACCTTAATATCACAGCATTAAAACTCGACAACGATATCATTGGGGACTTTTCGATTACCAGCAACTACAACGAAAAACAAAAACGCTTTATGGTGTATGCAAAATCCGTATCCGGGAAATTGAAAAATCTTGAGTTTGGCGGGTATTTGGAAACATCTTCAAAACCATATAACATCAATATGAATGTTTCTTTTGATGAATCGCCACTCAATTCGTTCCAGGCATTTTTAAAAGATCAATTGTATATTTTCGAAGGAACGGGAAGTGCCAAGTGTAAGATAACCGGCAACTTGAAAGATTATAGTTTAAGTGGAAAAGTTTACCTTAATGATGTTAAAACTAGGGTCGAATACCTTAAAACAGTGTATACTTTCGGAACCGTTTTAAGTCTGGATAAAACCAGCATTCAATTGAAACCAACAAAATTGATGGATGTAAACGGAAACAGCGCTTTGTTAACCGGCTCTGTAAAACACAATTCATTTAACAATATTGTATTCGACATTCACTTAAATAATTTGAAGAAATTCATGGTATTAAATACCACCTTTAACGATAACAGTTTGTATTACGGTACAGGTTTAGTTTCCGGTGATATGAAAATTACCGGACCGGTATTGGATATTGTGATGGATGCGAGAATTAGAACGGAAGCCGGAACACAATTTAACATTCCATTGGGTAATAGTTCGGATGGTGAAAATCAACTGATGAAGTTTATCAATACCGACACATTAACCAAAGTGGATAATATCATTCAACTTACCAAATTATATGGTTTCTCGATGAATCTGTTTGTTGAAGTAACACCGGCGGCCGAGATTCAGATTATTATGGATGCGGTAAACGACGATAAGATCAGAGGAACAGGAAGAGGAACATTAAAAATGGAACTTACCCGACAGGGCCAGTTTAATATGTATGGTGGTGTTACCATTCAGGAAGGAGATTATAACTTTACTGCAATGAAGAAAGTGTTAAACAAAAAGTTCATTCTCAAAAAAGGAGGAACGATTTTATGGGCAGGAAATCCGTTGCAAGCAAGTATGGATATCAGCGGGGTTTACAAAGTTAGAAAAACATCTGTTGCCGACATTATTCCGTATGTAGATGAAGCATCTTACAACGATTCAAAAAGCAGAAGGATTCCGGTTGAATGTTTATTATACCTGAAAGGAAATTTGCTGTCGCCGGATATAAAGTTTGACCTTAATTTTCCTGAAATGTCGATCAACTTGGGCGCAGATAATGTGGCACTCGAAAATACTTTGGCTACTTTAAGAAGTAATCCGGATATGATGAACCAACAAGTAGTAAGCTTAATGGTTTTTGGTAAATTTGTTCCAATGAATGATAAAGCCAACACCGGCGGAAATATCAATGCCGGAGTGAGCAATACCATCAGCGACTTGGTATCCAAACAAGTAAATAAAGGGGTTGAACAATTGGTTCCGGGTTTGGATTTTAATGTAGACGTACAGTATGGTGCCCAGCAAAAACCTCAGTATATTGTATCTGCATCTCAAAAGTTATTTGATAACCGACTAGAAGTTCAGGCCAGTTACGATATCAATACGTACAACAATAATTTCTTAACCCAATACAATATCCGAAAAGACGGCAGTTTAAAATTCAGGGCATTCAGTAAGAGAAATACAGGTATCGATCAAACGTACAATAAGAATATTACCATTCAAGGTGTAGGTCTATATTATACAAAGGAATTCGATAGGTTTTCGGAATTGTTTAGAAGTAAACAAGATACAAAAGCAACTAATATAAATTAACGTATGAGCAATCAAATTGGAATCCCCTCCGTCGATCTGCAAGATTTTCTTTCAGGTAACCCTATCGATAAACAAAAATTTGTCCAGGATTTAGGTAATGCATATACAGATATTGGTTTTGTAGCATTGAAAGGCCATTTCCTGGAAAACGAATTAACAGAAAATTTATACAGGGAAGTAATTGCTTTTTTTAGCTTACCTCAAGCAACAAAGGAAAAGTATGAAATTGCCGGATTGGCCGGTCAACGTGGCTACACTTCTTTTGGTAAAGAACATGCCAAAGGCAGGACTGTTGGGGATTTAAAGGAGTTCTGGCAGTTTGGTCAATACGTAGAGGATGGAGATGGTATACAAAAAGAATACCCGGGAAATATCGAGGTAACCGAATTGCCAATGTTTAACCATTTTGGCAAGGAAACATACCAACTTATTGAAAAAACCGGCAAGTATGTGTTAAGGGCAATCGCATTATTTCTAGGTTTAGAGGAAGATTATTTCGACGACAAAATTCATAATGGGAACAGTATTTTGCGGGCAATATATTATCCGCCAATTGCTGCTGAACCCGATTCGGCAGTTAGATCTGCAGAACATGAAGATATTAATTTAATTACCTTATTGATGGGAGCATCTGCAGAAGGTTTGCAAGTGTTAAATAAAAGGAATGAATGGGTTTCCATTACTGCATTGCCCAATCAACTGGTAGTAAATGTAGGAGATATGCTGCAACGGTTAACCAACAACAAATTGAAATCAACAACCCATCGAGTGGTTAATCCTCCTAAAGATAAATGGGCAACACCCCGATATTCGATTCCGTTTTTCCTCCATCCACGTTCGAATATGCATTTAGATTGCTTACCGGTTTGTATCGATAGTGCAAATCCGATTGCATACGAACCAATAACTGCGGGTGATTATTTGGATGAACGGTTGAAGGAAATTGGATTAAAGAAGTAGTTTCGTTTTAATTGAAATATATGATAAAATCTATTAGAAATGTTGTTTTACTGTTAACTATGGTTGCAGTATTTAGTCCTGTTGCAGTAAACGCACAGGGGAAAAAACTTCCTGCTTACCAAACCGCAGAAGAAAAATTATTGCAATTGCAGCAATCTAAATCCAATATAAAATTTAGTAAAGCAGGAGGATTTGTAATGCCATCCAATATTCGCTATCCGGGCGAATTTGAAGAATCACAAGCGGTGGCAATTTCGTGGGCAGAAGGTTATACCTCCTCAGGTAACCCAACAGGGAATGTAGATACCACTGACGAATGGGGCTACATTTCAGCACAGTTGGCAATTCATATCCAGGAAGAGTCGCCCGTTTGGATAAGAGTAAGTAAAGCAACCGATACAACCAGGGTGCTTGCTTATATGGCAAATATGGGACAACCTTTGTACAACTACAGATTTTTTGTAGATCCGGGAGAAGGATGGTGGATAAGGGATTTTGGACCAAATGGGGTTTATTATGGAAGCAAGGATAGCATCGCATTTGTCGACCTGAAGTATTATGCAGGTCGCGAAAAAGACAATAAATTTCCTTTGTTTTTGGCTAATCAGCTTGGGTATCTCAATTTCGAAACAACAACCAATGGGGAAGGTGGAAACCTGATGTCGGATGGTTTTAAACGTGTTTTTTTTAGTTCGATGATGACCGATCAAAATACCAATATGGGCATTCATACTCCCGAGTGGACCAAACAACAATATTATGACTCGGTTACTAATTTGTTTGGCACACCGGATATTTCGGATGTGAGAACCCTTGAGTGTGATGGAGGAACCGGTCATATAGATTTATACCTAAAAATGATCGACGAACAAACCATCATGGTTGCGCAATATCCGAAACAAATGAAAGCGCAGGACAAGCAAATAATTGAAGACAATTACCAATACTTAACTACCCTTAAATCTGTTTATAATCGGCCTTTTCGTATATTTCGTGTGATGCACCCGACAGGAGATAACGGAAAATACAACGATACCACCTGTTTTAAAGTGAATAACGATGCTCGTTCCTTTGTGAATGGGATTACAGTAAACAAGATGTTTATTTACCCAAGTTATTCAAATTCTGTATCAGGAAATAAAACACAAACCGATTCAGTAACTGCTTATTTCAAATACATTATGCCGGGGTATAAAATTCGTGAAATTGACTCCCGTTCGATCAGTCCGTATGGAGGCGAAATACATTGTATCACCATGCAAATACCTGCAGAAAATCCGGTATTGTTTTGGCATCCTAGTGTTGATGGATTACAACCATACGGAACCAATTTTCATATCATTACCAAAATTACCAACCACAGTGGCATTCAAAATGCTGTGTGTAAATGGCGTAAACGTGGTGCAGCAACTTGGAATACTGTTACTTTAACCGATAGTGCAGGATATTTTATCGGTAATATACAGGATAATAGCATTGCGGTTACCGATAAAATCGAATACTATTTAACAGCTACCACCGTTAACGGAAAAACAGCCGTAAAACCAATTACCGCGCCCGAAGGTTATTATTTAATTTATTTTCAAATTGGAGTAGGTACCGAAGAATTAACCATAAATGAGAAAGATTATTTGTTTGGTGCTTATCCAAATCCGGCAACAAACCAACTTACCATACCATACTATATGACGAACGCCGGAAACGATGCTACCATTCAAGTGTATGATATCCATGGTAAACTAATGATTGATAACAGTTATTCTTCACAGCAAGGAATAAACCGCGTAACAATTGATATTTCAGGATTTGATAGCGGTATCTATTTTTATTCCTACCGGATGAATAACACAACCATTTCAACAAGAAAATTTATAATTGCGAGATAAGAATTACATGATTAAAAAGATTTTATTATCCCTTTCCCTTGGATTTTTTATTCAACTGAACATAGCATGCGCCGGAGATTCAACTGCAATCAGGCTAATAGACATTAAGCCGGAACCACAACACCAGCTTGCTTTTCAAACCAGTATACAGCTTGTTTCATCCTATCATTATGCAAAGCCAAGGATTGATGATGTGTTTTCATCCAAAGCATTGGATAATTACCTTAAACATATTGATCCGTCGCATGCCTATTTTTTGAAATCGGATATCGAATTGTTCGAGAAAAACCGGTATACAATTGATGATGCGGTGTTAAATGGTAACGCAGATTTCGCTTTCGAAATTTTTAATGTATACCGACAACGTTTACAAGATCGAATTGATTTTGCATTAACTTTATTGCGCGATTCGTTTGCCTTTGCCGAAACAGATTCGTTTGAAATAGACCGTGAAAAAAGCAACTGGTGTAAGGATTACAAAGAACTGGATGCTTTATGGAACCAAAAAGTGAGGTTCGAATGTTTGGCCTTGGCTGTAAGTGGAAAAGCCTATGCGAATTATTCTGAAACGGTAAAAAAACGATATGAGAATCTGTTAAAATTTTCATCTAAAACAAAGAGTGAAGATGTATTTCAGATGTTTATGAATGCAATTTTGGAATTGGCAGACCCGCATACCAATTACTTCTCCCCAAGAACTGCCGAAGATTTTAAGCAAAGCATGTCGTTGTCGTTAGAAGGTATCGGTGCGCAATTACGAACCGAAAATGAATACACCAAAGTAAATGAAATTATTAAAGGTGGTCCGGCCGATAAAAGTAAAAAAATACATGCCGGAGATAAAATCATTGGCGTATCACAAAGCAAAGACAGCGAAATAGTAAATGTAGTGGATTGGCGAATTGACGATGTAGTTGCGTTAATCAGAGGCAAAAAAGGTACACTTGTCAGACTAGAGATTATCCCTGCCTCAGAACCAAACAAAACCCGTATAATCGAACTGATTAGAGATAAAATTGTGCTCGAAGACCAATCTGCAAAGAGTTCGGTTAAAGAAATCACCAGAAAAGGGAAAAAATACAAAGTTGGCGTGATTAGTATTCCCACTTTTTATATTGATTTTGCAGCAGCGCAAAAGGGAGATCCTAATTTCAAAAGTACAACCAGAGACGTAAAGAAGTTAATTACAGAACTTAAGAAGGAAAAGATTACAGGGCTCATATTGGATTTAAGAAACAATGGAGGTGGATCGCTAAAGGAGGCAGTCGATTTAACCGGTTTATTTGTTGCTACCGGACCGGTGGTTCAAGTTAAAGACCAAACGGAGAATATTAGAGAAGAGAGCGATCAGGATCCTGAAATATTTTATGATGGTCCATTAACTGTTTTGGTGAATCGATTTAGTGCTTCGGCATCAGAGATTTTATCTGCAGCAATTCAAGATTACCATCGGGGAATTGTAATTGGTGAAAAAACATATGGCAAAGGTACCGTACAAGATATAATTGATTTGAACCAATATGTTCGTCCGGTAAACAACAAGCCGGTTGGCCAAGTGAAATTAACCATTGCCAAATTTTATCGCATCAATGGTAGCAGCACCCAACACAAAGGGGTAACCCCTGATATTATTGTTCCCGGCATATACGACCATCCTAAATTTGGAGAAGATGCAAGCGAATTTGCTTTGCAATGGGACCAGATTCAAAGTACCTCATTTACTGCTCTGAATACATTGTACGATACAGCCACTTTAAATCGATTGGCAACCGAACGACTGATTAGCAACAAAGAGTTTACCTATTTAAAAGAAGATATTAAATACCTCAACGATTTAGATGCAAGAACGTATCACACCCTGAATAAAACACAATGGAAACAAGAATTGGATGAACAGGAAAATCGTAAAAAAGTAAGAGAAGAAGAGCGCAAATTGGTGAAAGAGAAAACCGATAGCAAATCTGACTTGATTTTATGGATTGGGGAGGAAACGATTTTGGATTTGTTGGGTAAGTGATGAGGGGGAAGGGATTGGTGATTAGTGATAAGTGATAAGTGATAAGTGATAAGGGATTAGTGATAAGGGATAAGGCAAGAGGCAGGAGGCAAGAGGCAGAAGTTGTTAATCGTAAAATTTAGCATACGACATACTTAAACACTAAGGACCAAAACACTTAGAAGTTAGTAGTTAAAAAGAAATCGTCAATCCGCCCATTACATTAATTCCGTAAACGGGTAAGTTTACCCATCGTTGGTATTGGTTGTTGGTTATATTATTTAGGTTTAAAAAAACCATCACACTTCTGTTGTAGCGGTAATCAAATCCTATATTCAAATCTACCAATCCGGCCATGGTTACCTCGATTTCAGGAGTTAAAACACTACCCGGATTAATAATAACCGACTTGCGTTCGTTCATGGTATAAATTTCGGAGCGGATATTAAATTTATTGCCAATATTATACAGCAAATGGGTAGAAGTAGTAAAAGTTGGACGAGAATAAGGTGCGGCTATTGATAACGAATAGTGGTAATAATTCATGGCGAAACCAAGTTGAAATTGCTCCCCGAATTCATGGTTTAATTCGGTACGGATATGGGTTAAAGCTGCAGTAGATTTATCATAAATCGGGCGCTGGTTATATAAACCTGAATCGGATACATAGAACATCAGATTTTTAACCGAAGATAAGGAAGCTTCGATCACAAAGGAAGTTTGCGGACTGATGATACCTTTTATCCCTGCATACATTTCAAATTGATTTAAAGTATTGGCAAATGCAGGCATTCGAACAAATGGATTTTCCGAGTATATACTTCTTAAGGTATATCGGTTTAAATCTCCTCTGATTCCTCCATAGAGTGTTCCCCCATTCGGAATTAAGGTATAACCGAATTCGGCTTTTGGATAAAAATGAAATTTAGTACCATCGCTATCGCTGGCAAAAGCACTGTTAAAACCAAGTAACAAATAAGCACGATTCATTCGCAATTGGTATGTTGGATTTAAATCCACAAATACCCTTCCCAATTCCCCGGTCGAATCTTTGATGGTATTGGTTTGTACGGCAGCATAAACACGTAAGGGATTTCCTTGAATACTTTGGCTAAATACACCATCCAGTAAAAAATTGTTTTCCGATTCGTTAAAATCAGTAGCAAAATTATAATATTTGGCATGCAGGTCATATCCCAGTTTAGCGGTATCCTTTCGCACATTGGCATATCCACCTTTCAGTTCAAATAAGGTAAATTTGTTCGATATATTGTTGGGTTGTGCGGGATTGTTTTTTAAGGTATTGCCATCATACTCATAACCGTATAGTTTATAAGCATTCCTCTCAAATAATATTCCTGCATCCAGAATTCCTTTTGAAATGAATTTTTTTCCATATGCAGCAGCAGATGTATTGCTATAACTTCTGCTGTCGGTCGTATTAGAGGCAATGTTCTTGAGATAAAAACCGCCTTGTAAATTACGGTTTCTGGTTGTATTCAGATAGAGTTCAGTTAACGGCGAATTGTAATTTCCATAGCCCAAACGAATATAATTGGTTCTTAGTTTTGGCAAAAGGGATGTTCCCAACGACAGTGGTTTAATCGTATAAGCTGTTGGTACATCTTGTAAAACAATAACCGGCGTTTCGTAGGTAAAAGTGTCCTTTTTAATTTGAGGAACTTCCGGATTTGGATTGCTTTGTATTTTCATTGCATCCGATAAAGTTGCAATAAAAGGTTTGATAACATCTATGCGCATGGTATCCTGCGCCAATACAGGTCCTGCAAAACAACTTGCCAGGAGAATTTGAATATATATTGCTTTCACGTACTTCATGTTATAATTTTTGAATTTCTTTTTCTGTTACAGGTTTTTTACTTGCATCCTTCAAGCGTTCTTCTTCTGCAATGATGGTTCGTAGTTTTTCGGCAGCTATTGATTTTAGGTCATCGCCTTCGTAGTTTTCAATTAAACTTTGAAGCGTTGCTTTTGCTTGGAAATTGTCTTTTTCGGTTATGAAAATATCTGCAAGCAACAAATAAGATTTTGCTACCCAATATTCATAGGCCGAGTAATTATCTCCAATGTCATACACCAGTTTCTTCGATGCCTTGTAATCTTTTTTCTGGAATTTTATTTCTGCAATATTATACTTAGCCTCTGCTGCCATGGCATTCTTGGTTTCTTTTACTACATATTGAAATGCAATAAGTGCAGAATCCGGTTGTTGGTGTAGTATATAGTATTTTCCTATGCTATAATTTGCATCGATCATACCATCCTTTTGGGCTATGGTCGAATTCAGGTATTTAAATGCGGCTGTTGCTGCCGAATCGGTTCGGTTTAAATAATTGGCCGATTTAACCTGTCCCAACAATGCTATTCCTAAGTTATCCCGGTTACTTGCAATTCGTTCAAGCGAGGCATAATATTGGAAAGCCTTGTCGTATTTGGCTTTGGTGTAATAGATGATTGCACATTGCCTTACTGATCTTTCGGTATAATCATTTCGTATTTGCGAAGCGATAAATTCATAACAAACCAAGGCATCATCGGTATTCTTCAGTTTGTAATCACATTCTGCTTTATAATAGTTTGCTTTCAGGATAAAGAATCCACCACTAAACTTCTGGATATAACTTTGAAAACTTTTTGATGCTTTGGCGCAATCACCATTTTTATAGGAGATAAATGCCGATTCGTAACTTACCGAATCCTGGTAGGATGGGGTAACTGTAATATTTGGCAATACGCTGATAAAAGCCAGATAGGCTTCGCTTTCACCTTTGCTGATAAATATATTTTTTATAACCACCAATGCTTCTTTTGCTTCATCAGAGGCCGAATATTCGATGATAAGCGTTTTAAAAGCATCCAAAGCATCCTTGTCTTCATCTAAATTATAGTAAGCAAGTCCTTTGTTTAAATGCGATTTACGGATATAAGCACTTTTCGAATAATTGGTAATGATAAATTGAAATCCTTCAATTGCCTCTTCGTATTTCTCTGTTTGTAATTGAACGTTGGCAATTTCAAAATAAGCATCATCGATATACGTTGATCGAGGGTACTTAGATGTAATTATTTTTAAGGTAACAATCTTTTCTTCCGGCTTATTAATTACCCCGTAAACCATAGCTTTCTGGTACAAAGCATAATCGGTGCCATTTAATTTTTTTCCGATAATGACATCGTAATTTTCTATTGCTTTTTTATAATCGTTTAGAGCCAGGTAACAATCCGCAATCCGAAGTTGCGCATCGGTATACAATTCAGGATTGTTTTTTGCATGTTCAGTGGCAACAAATTTTTGCATTTCTTCGGCACAGGAAAGGAAACTTTGCATCTTTAATTTGCAATATCCTTTGTTATATAATGCAAGAGGATAGAAACGGGTGTCTTTTATTTCCGGGTAAGTTAAAAAGGTTTGATATTGCTCAAAAGCAGCATCATAATTACCCGATCTGTAATTTAATTCTGCCAGCCAGAAAAAGCTTAAACCATATAACCTTTTGTCGAAATCATATTTTTGTGATTTTACAAACATGTCATTTGCAGCTTCGTATTCGTTGTTGAGGTATAATTCCTCGGCACGGTAATAACATACGCGCTGGTAGGCTATTTTGGTATTGTCGTTAAGCTTATTTATGCCTTCAATAATCCGAATGGCTTCTTTGTAATTCTTTGTGCTCAATAATAAATTCCCTAATTGGATTCTTGCTTCATCGTTGTATTTCGATTCCGGATAGGTATTGATAAAGGTTACAAATTCTTTTAACGCTTCTTGTTGAATTCCAAGTTCAGCACACAACTTCGCATAATTAAATAAAGATTCTTCGGTTACAGTAGCATTAAAGTTATGTTTATGTGCCAGCTGAAAAGCTGATTTAGCGGAAGTTTTGCGGTTGGTTTGCAAATAGGCCTCGCCTAAATAATAATTTGCAAATTGTGCTGTTGTATCCACATTACCTGCAATCGAAGTAAATTGTTCGATGGCTTTTTCGGGTTGGTTAATTCTTAAATACGCATAACCAAGTCGATAAATATCTTGGGAAGTACGAGCTACCGGAGGATTTGAATTGTATTTTTCGAGATATGGAATGGCCTGTTCGTATTTTTCGAGATGGTAATAAGATTGACCAATTATACCTGCAGCATCGTCCTGCACTTCTTTCTCGGTAACACTTTCTGCAACACCAATAACATTGCTGTATTGTTTTCTCAGGAAATAAATCTGAGCAATATAAACCCTGGCAAGCGGACCAAAAGATTTGGATTGTTGGATTTTGTTAAAATGGATAATGGCTTCATCGTATTTACCTTGTTTGTATACAACATAACCATAGTAGTAATTTGAAGCATCGGCATATTTGCCTTTTTTGTCTTTTATTGATGCAAAGCTATTTTTCGATTCATCAAATTTATCGGTTTTAAAATAGCAGTAACCTTTTAGGAAATAGTACTCATCTGCATCTGTTGGAGTTAAGTCTTCAGCAGAAACATAATTAAAATACTTAATTGCCGATTTGTTGTCTTTTACCCGATAATAATACTTACCCAATTGGAATAATGCCGGTTTCGATTTTGCATGTTCAGGGTAATCGGCATTTACTGCCAGTAAATAATTGATGGCATCGGGATTAAATAATTCCATGGCACAAACACCGATATAATACTTAGCATTAACCATGGTTTCCCTGTCGCGGGCATTTTCGATATACGTTTGAAAATGTTTCTGCGCTTCGCCAAATTGTTCGTGTTGTAATAACTCGTGAGCAAGATTGTAATGGTAAAGCGGATTTTCGTATACCTGTGTTTTTTGGGCATAGGTATTTGTAAAGAAAAAGAGAGACAGTAAAATGCTATAAATGGAAAGAAAGCTTTTCCTCATGGCCGTAACGTTTATGATAATAACGTCAAAGCTATCTGGAGTCGGTATTTTAGAAGGAATAATTTATCCCCAAAGTGGGAATAATAGGTAGCTGATTTACCCTTTCGTAATTGGCCCGGTCGAAGTAAAAAATATTTTCCCTGTTGTATACATTGGTAACCGCGACAGTGATGGTTAAATTTCTGGATTTACTGAATGTAATTTTTTTGGACAGTGACAGGTCTAGTCTGTGGAAATAAGGCAACCGACCCGTATTAATATCGGTATAATAATAACCTAATTGACCGTTTTGGTTGGTATAATTGGTTGATACACCATTGGCAAAATTAAGTTGTTCGTAAACACCTTGGGTTTGCGTAAAAGGAAATCCGGAACCAAAATTCCAGCGGGCATTAAAATTCCACGATTTGTCTTCACCCAAAGCATAGGTTCCTACCAGATTTATATTATGCCTACGGTCGAAATTTGGAACATACGTTCTTTTTCCATCGAAACGGGTTACATAGGTTAACGAATAAACCAACCAGATATAGATACGACGGTATTCGTATTTGTACCTAAAATCTCCACCATAAGCAGCTCCGGTTTCCATTACATAATCTTTTCTAAGAATGGCAGGAATACCCTGATTGGCCAGGTTATCATCAAATTTTTTATCGCGGTTGATGTTTACCAACTGGGTAAAATCTTTATAAAATCCTTCCACATTTATTTCAGCATGTGACCCAAGATCTACCTCGAATCCAAGTACATAATGAATGGCTTTTTGTATGGTTGATTTAGGGTCGGTTCCGGTGGGAGTATTTACTTCATCTGCACTAGGCGAGGATAGAAATCCATAAAACAAATTTACCACGTCTTGATCCGAAACGGCTGCCAAAAGATTCTGGCTATACAATCCAACTGCACCTTTTAAACGGAAACGATCGGTTACATTGTACTTGCTTCCAACGCGTGGTTCAAGGGTAAGCGCTCCCAAAGAAGCATAAAATTGGGAGCGTAAACCACTTTCTAAAATTAAACGACCAAAATTCTTTTTGTATTTTACATACCCGCATAATTCGGTGGTGGTTTGTTCTTCCGACATCAATCTACCATACGGATTTATATACTGAAAATTGGTAGCAAAACCATTCAATTCAAATCCATATTTTATATCGTCTTTGCCTATAAAATTGGTAAAATTTAAAGCGATATTAAATCCTGAAATGCCACTTTTACGCGGAAGATTGTCGCGTTCTACCTGTTCAATTTTATAATCGGAATAAGATGCTGTTCCGTTGATGATGGTGGATCCTTCAGGAATGATAAAAAAATTAGCACCAAAACCGTAAGACTTCCAATGGTATTGGGTTTGTGGATAATTTACATCATCGATAAAATTGAATCCAAATAGATTTAATTTACTTCCGTTGGAGCCAATCATCGAAAGTTTGCCATAAGTGTCGTTAAAACTAAATGGCAATCCATTGTGTTTGTCATCAGGATCTGCATAAGGATACAAAACAGGTGAAGTCTTATTGAGGTAAGAAGTTTTATTGGAAATGACATAAGAAAAACTTCCTCCATCCGCAAATTTACTTATTGGACCTTCGAGCAATATTTTTGACGCAATGGTATTGACCGAAACTTTACCTGCAAAATGGGTTTTGTTTCCTTCCCGGGTGGTAACGTCAATAACGGAACCTATTCTGCCTCCATACTGCACATTAAAACCTCCGGCCGAAACATCGGCAGTGCGAATCAAATCGGCATCAAATACGGAGAATAAACCAATGGAGTGAAATGGGTTATAAATGGTCATTCCATCCAGCAATACTTTGTTTTGTACCGGTGTTCCTCCACGGATATACAATTGTCCGCCTTGATCGCCACTAAATACAGCTCCCGGCATTACTTGTAAATATTGTGCCAGATCAGGCTCTCCGCTAAACGAAGGCAATTGCTTCATGTCTTTGGCAGTAATGGTAATATTGGAAACTTTTACCTCGTTCCGTTTTTTCTCGCGCTCACCCGAAATTTCAACTTCTTGTAACTGACGGGCCTGAACTTTCAGGTATAAATTCTGTGTAACAATTCTGCCGTCGCCTACAACAACAGTTGCAGAGGCAGTGTCGTATCCAATCGAGTGGCATTTTAAGGTATAGGTTCCGGGTTTAATTTTTGAAATTACAAAGAAACCATTGATATCTGTGGCTTTACCAACCATGATTTCTGCCAGAAATACCGGAGTAAAGATAATAGGTTCGCCGGTTTCCTTATCGTACACAATTCCGCGCACTTCACCCGTTTGGGCAAGGGTAATGTATGTGCAAGTAAAAAACACCAATAAAAGCAGGAGTAATCTGGCTGGTAAGGGTTTGGTCATTTGGGCGCAATATAGAGCTTATGGTTCATTTTTGAAAAGTGATTTGTAACATAGACATCCTTTTTTAGGAAGTGGTTGTATTTGGTTCAAATGATTTTAAAATTTCTCTATTTTGATCAAATATGATTCATCGGTTATTTTCAAATGTTTGAATCAAAGAAGATTGATTTATATAAACTAATTTAAAGCACCAGCAATAAGCGGTACAATCGGAGATTTAATAAACAAGTAGAACGCCTAAGTTTTTAGCCCGCAAAGTAAGCGTTTAGCCGGTTAAGCAGTTTCCGATTTTGCTCTTCTGATTTAACTGCGATGCGAATATACTTATCGCGAAATTGGGTACTCATTGAATCACAGTTGCGGATAAAGATATTTTCCTTTTCCAACATGGAACAGATTGCGGAAGCCGTTTGGTTTGTATGAAGTAGTTGCAACAGAAAGAAATTTGCAACACTGTCGATTACCTTTATACAGCTCACTTTCCTAAGTTCGGCAATCATCTGTTCACGCATTTGGTGGGTTTTGATGTATTGCGTTTCGTAATAATCCGGGTGTTTCAGCGCTTCAATAGCTGCAATTTGTGCAGGCAGACTTACCGACCATGGTGGAATATACCCGTTAATTTCCCTTATTCTTTCTTTGGTTCCTGCAAGATACGCCACCCGTGCACCACTGAGCGCATATACTTTCGACATCGATTTGATGACCATCAATTGAGGGAATTCCTGTATGAAAGGTTCAACCGAATACGCACTCCCAACATATTCAATATAGGTTTCGTCGACCAACACCCGAACAGAAGCAGGCAAACTTTGTAACAAATTGATAAGTTCGTCCCTGTTCAGGTATTTCCCTGTAGGGCTGTTTGGATTTACCATGATGAGCCAATCGGGTTTGTTTTCATTTACTGCTTTGAGCAATCCATTGGTATCCATGTTAAAATCCATTTCAGGAAGCAGGTTGAAATGCAACAGCTCCGTATTGATCACTTCATTAAAGATGTGCCGGTATTCTCCATACATCGGATCAAGAATCATGACTTTTTTCCCTTCAAGTCCGGCATGAGGAAAAAGATAAAACAATAGGTCGGAAGATCCACCTGCTACGGCAATCATATCGCGATTGATTCCGCGCACAGCAGCAATGGTATCAATAAGTCCATCGGCATGTGTTGGTGGTGATGTGCGAAGCAAAAAAGGTAGTTCTTTGTGGATTTTTTCGATTGCTGAAGGGCAAGGATCAAACCATGCATCGAGTACATCTGCATTGATCATTTGTTCCTTTCGTTCGAGTGTCGAAAAGTCTTCACCGAGAAACTTAAAGAAGGAACCTCCGTGAAATGCCTTTATTGTTTTCATGAATAGGAGTTTTAACCAAATGTATAAAATACGGGTTAGAAATTTTAATCCCAATAAAATAGAAACCGATTTTGAGGGTAATAATCAAAGGTTGCATGATTAACAGAACCGATCGGGGTGTTTGATTTTTTTTTGATTTATTGTGCACGAGCAAGATGCTCGCGCGAACAGAGTTTAGTTACAAAGTTAATACTGCTGCGCTTCCATTATGTTTCCAAAGCTTGCTTTGTGGTTCATCCCTTTTATTTGAAATGTTTATCAAAAAGTGCGTTAGGGATGGAAGCGGAAATCCCCTGTAGTGTGCGTACTCGCTATACTACAGGGATTGCAGCGTACAGCCCGACCCTAAAGTTAAGCGTGCAGCTTATTCAAAATTAGAAGTAGTTATCCGCGCATACTTTAGGGTAACGCCCAAATTGCACAATGGCAATTCTCTATAATTATGGGTCGTTTATTTATTCAAGACCTTTCTTGTTTCGTGGTATTTTACGAATGAAAATCAACTGTTACCGTTAAATCAAGAATTAATGCTAATATTGAATAACCTATCCCTTCAATACATGAAAAAATTATATGGTTTCTTATTAATCAGTTTGTTATGTTTCCATGTACAAGCACAAATTACCATATTGTCGTCGGATATGCCGGTGCTCGCTGATACCCTTCGATACAGTACTTCCAATTCGGATATAACTTCACTAATAAACCAATCAGGTGCTAACCAAACTTGGAATGCTTCTGCCATTATTCCGGAGTTTCAGGATATCGCTGCTTTTAAATCTGCCATGGCTATCAATCCGGTATTTGCAGTTTCGTTTTCGAATGCAAGTTATGGTACTGCCGGTCAGCAAGCATTTAACTTAGGCGTTGTAGCCGCAACCGAATCGTTTGATTTTTATAAAAACAGTACGGCCAATTATGTGGTTAATGGTAGAGGTTTTAGCATTCAAGGAATTCCATTGTCGCAAACATGGCGCGATACGATGTTCAGATTTCCTTTGGTTTATGGGAATACCGATAGCAATGTTTTTGTATCCAATGAAGTGAATGCGGTAATTGCAACTTTGCGTCATGTTGGTAAAAGAGTGAATACCGTTGATGGATGGGGGAGTATAATAACGCCTTATGGAACTTTTGAATGCATCAGGGTAAAAAGTGTCTTGAAAACGGTTGATACTTTAAAAACAACCCTTATACCAATTCCTATTCCAATTCCTCAAAATGTAACCGAATACAAATGGTATGCAAAAAATAAGAAATTACCAATTCTTGAAATTGATGTTACTTCCGGTGCGGGGGCACAAACCACGGTTCGTTACCGCGATATAGCCCGTCCCGAAGTTTTTGTTAATACTGCCTCATTCAATAGCAACAAAGATGAATTTCCGGCCAATACAAACACAGATACTTGTGTTTTGACCGATAACAGTTCACATCCTGCAAAAAACAGGTTATGGACCATTACGCCTAATACGTTTCAATTTACAGGAGGAACCAATGCTAACTCGCCTCAGGCAAAAGTGTTTTTTACCCAACCCGGTGATTACACCGTAAAGTTAAATGTGGTTTACAATGCCGGAAAAGACGATACCACTATGGTGGATAGGATACATGTTGTTGCAGGAGGCTTGCCTTTAAAAGCAGATTTTGAAGCCGATAAGGTAAGTGCAAGCATGAATGACAAGGTTATATTTACCGACAAAAGCTCCGGAAATCCAACTGGCTGGAATTGGAGTTTTGATCCACAAGACATTCAATTTGTTAATGGTACGACCAATTTGTCTCAGCATCCGGAGGTTCGTTTTATTGGAGCCGGATTTTATACGGTAACGTTAAATGTTCAAGACAATTCCGGATCGGATAAAATTTCCAAGGAAAATTATATTTATGTATTTACAACCGGATTGGCTTCGACAAATGGCGCAAATGATTTTGTTGTGTATCCGAATCCTGCCGGAAGTAAGGTGGAAATTAAAACCGATGCAGCTATAGATTTACAAACAACCATAATGGATATCACCGGTAAAATGGTGATGACGCAACAAGGAAATCAACTTGATATATCATCCGTACCAAATGGCTATTACGTCATGAAAATATATGCGAATAATGGAGAATGGATGGCAAGTAAACCTTTGTTAATCGCTCATTAAACCATAACGGAAAGAAGCTTTCCTGCCACCAACATATCGGAATCGATAGATTGCAATTCGAAATCGGTGATTTCATTTACCAACATCGGATCATATATGGTTTTAACCCGAACATAGTTTTCTGTAAATCCAAACATGGTATTCGAATCATTTTCCATTTCCCACAAAACCTTGGTGATTTTGCCTAATTGGGTTTCATAAAATCTACGACGTTTCTTTTCGCTTAGGATTCCCAACATTTTATTTCGGTTAAAACGATCCGATTGTTTAACCTTGCCACTCATTTTTATTGCGGTAGTGTTTTCTCGCTCGCTATAGGTAAATACATGCAAATAAGAAATATCCAATTGGTTTAAATAGTTGTAGGTTTCTAAAAATAATTCTTCCGATTCACCGGGGAAACCAACAATTACATCTACTCCAATACAAGCATGCGGCATCAACGATTTAATTTTTTCGATTCGTGACGTATACAAGGCAGTATCGTATTTACGCCGCATGTTTTTTAACAAGGTATCCGAACCCGACTGCAATGGAATATGAAAATGAGGTACGAATTTTTCAGATGCTGCAACCAGTTCTATGATTTCATTGGTCAGTAAATTGGGTTCGATAGAAGAGATACGAATTCTTTCTAAACCTGTAATTCGATTCAACTCAAGCAGTAAATCGTAAAAATTCTCACCTGTATTTGCACCAAAATCACCGGTATTTACTCCGGTAAGTACAATCTCTTTTATACCCGAAGCCACCACTTCGTTTGCCTGATGGATTACATTGGCAATGGTATCGCTTCTGCTTTTTCCTCTTGCAAGAGGAATGGTACAAAAGGAACAGAAATAATCACAACCATCTTGCACTTTTAAAAAGGTGCGGGTTCTGTCGCCAATCGAATAAGAAGCATGGTATTCGTGCACTTCTTTTATTTTTCCTTCTTCAACACGTGCAACAGGGTTTTTCTTTAAATCGTGGGTCAGGTATTTTTCAATATGGAATTTTTCGGCTGCTCCTAATACCAGATCGACTCCTTCGATGGAAGCAATTTCGTTTGGTTTTAATTGCGCGTAACAACCGATCACTGTAACAAATGCATTTTGGTTATGTCGAAGCGCTTCTTTTACAATTTTCTTGCATTTTTTATCGGCATGATCGGTAACCGAACAGGTATTGATCACATAAACATCAGCGCCATCCTCAAAAGCAACTTTTTGGTAACCGTCATCTTTCAATTGCCTGCCAATAGTTGATGTTTCCGAGAAATTCAGCTTACAACCGAGGGTATAATATGCTACCGTTTTTTGCATGAGCGGCAAAGATAGGGAAAAAGTGGAAAAGTGTTGAGGTGTTGAAGTGTTTAGGTGTTGAGGTGTTGAAGTGTTTAGGTGTTGAGGTGTTGAAGTGTTGAGGAGGAAGTGCTAAGTGCTGTGTGCTGTGTGTTTTAGTACGTGCAGCATGTATAACCATGTGTGCTAAATTCCGCACCGTTAAACTTCTACCGACACCTATCGCGACGCGGCCTTATTTACCCATTTACTTATTTACCCATTTACTCATTTACCCATTTACTCATTTCTTTCTATCCGGCTGTCTTCGTCATAGAAATCAGACACCGGCATTTCGAATGCAATGAAGATTAAATTTCTAATGAAAATTCATAGTTCATATACGACAAGTGGACGATCGACATTTCTCGCGACGGGACCATATTTACTAATTTACCCATTTACTAATTTACTCATTTCTCTCAACCCGGCTGTCTTCGACAAGCTCAGACACCGGCATTTCGAATGCAATGAAGATTAAATTTCTAATGAAAATTCATAATTCATATACGACAAGTGGACGATCGACATTTCTCGCGACGGGACCACATTCAATCATTCAATTCCCGCATGTAAAAACTACGTCGTACCTCCTTGTTTTTATCGAGCGGGATTGATTCGCCTTAAGGCTCATCAACATTTACTCATTCACTCATTTTCCCTAGTACCTCAACAAATCCATCATTGTTTCTCGCATTTCTACAATTGTTTCAGGTTTAATTGAGCCTATTCTTTTTCTTAAACGATCCTTTGCAAGACTTCGAATTTGTATGAGCATTATCTCTGATTGTTTCTTTAGTCCGTTCGATTTATTTGGTTTAAGAATCGGATTCCCTTTGTAGTGTTTTGTTTTGGTAGTTAATGGACAACAAATGATAACTGGAGCAAATTCGTTTATTAAGTTGCCGCTAAAGATAACTACCGGACGAAAGCCGGCTTGTTCGCTTCCCTTGGTTGGATCAAGACTGGCGTACCAAATTTCACCTTGTTTCATCTTTGTCAAGGTGATTAAAATATTCCAACATACCTTCTTCAGCCATAACCAGGATATCAATATCTTTTTGCATCCGTTTATAGGACAGTTTGTATTCTGCTTTTTTCAATTGATCGAGATAGATACGCAAAGCATTCTCCATGAGTTTATTCTTTGGTAAATCCAATTCATGGGCTTTTTCTTGCAGCATTTGCAAAAGGTCATCCGGCAGATTACTGGTATAGGTTGCCATAAATATAAATTATAAGTATAAATCAAATGTATGAAATATAGTTATGTATTGCAAATTATTTTATCAAAAGGCATAATTCTGGAGGCAGGAGGCAAGAGGCAGGATGCAGGAGGCAAGAGGCAGGAGGCAGGAGGCAAGGGGTTCGCGACGCGACCACATTCAATCATTCAATTCCCGCATGTAAAAACTACGTCGTTCCTCCTTGTTTTTATCGAGCGGGATTTCTTCGCTATGGCTCATCAACATATACTCATTTCTCCACAATAATGTCACCCCTTCAGGGTTTTGGTCGCGGCTTAACTTGTTTCTACAATAATGACACCCCTACGGGGTTTAAAATAACGATAAATCTATCTTTTTTCAGTCGACATTTCTCGCGACGCGACCACATTCAATCATTCAATTCCCGCATGTAAAAACTACGTCGTTCCTCCTTGTTTTTATCGAGCGGGATTGATTCGCCTTAAAGCTCATCAACATTTACCCATTTACTCAATAACTCATTTATTCGGTCGATTGTAAACGATCGACACTACTTGCGACGCGGCAATCATTCAATCATTCAATCATTCAATCATTCAATCATTCAATCATTCAATCATTCAATCATTCAATCATTCAATCATTCAATCATCCAATCATTTCCTCATCCCTTCACTTCCATCTTCCCATCTGCATGTTTCGCAAAACGACTCTTTTCTCTTGCATGCACCTGGTCGTATTTTGGCCAAGGCCAACCGCCAAATTGGGTTTTGTGATAGTCTTCAAATGCTTGGTTAATTTCTTCTTTGGTGTTCATTACAAATGGTCCGTATTGAATTACAGGTTCTCCAATCGGTTTTCCTTGAAGTAATAATAAACTTGTTTTTAAATTACCGGCTTGTAACATTACTTCCATATCAGGAACCAATTCAATGGCACTGTATTTCGGAATGATGGTATCAGCCAATTGTAAATTTTCACCTTCGTAAAAAAATAAAGTTCGGTTTATTCCTTGTGATGCTTTTGGTAATTGCCATTTGGCTCCGGCTTCCATTTTTATATTCCAGATGCATACTTCGTTATTAGGATCCGAGGCCCACGAATCGGGCGGGGGAGTTGGTGCTTTAATTTTATCGAGAACACCTGCAATTACTTCTACTCGTGTTTTATTATTTGCTTTATCTTTATGTACATACCTTGGTATGGATTCTTTCCATAGCATTTTAAAATGAGGGTCTACCATTTTATTCCGGCGGGGAAGGTTAAGCCAGATTTGAAATAATTCCATAGGATTTTCCTTTACCTGACTCAACAATGGAAACATTTCTGAATGTTGAACACCTTTACCTGCAGTCATCCATTGTACATCTCCATTGCCATATCTTCCCGAAGCTCCCATCGAATCAGCATGGTCTACAAATCCTTCTCTCACAACGGTTATCGTTTCAAAACCACGGTGCGGGTGACCGGGAAATCCGGGCACTTTTTCGCCATGGTACATCCTAAATCCATCTTTGATAATAAAATCATCTCCAATTCTTCTTCCGTCCAATGCAGTGATAGGAGGACCCATTTCAGCATTTCCTTTTGGGAATTTGTCTTCATGGTGTACACAAAATAAAAAAGGATCTAACGTTTCCCATTGGAAACCCAAGGCCTTGGTGCTTTTTATCGGATTCATAGATTTTTTAAGGTTTTGGTAATTGTCTTTTACCGAATTGGCTACAGCTGCAACAGGCAACACAAATGCTGAGGTAATTGCAAGGCTTAACCTGGTTAAAAAATTGCGTCTTGGAATTTGTTCATTCATATTTCGGAGATATTAAACCAACCATGCATCAAATGATTTTGTATACCGAAGATAACAAAAAAATAAGCACCTTGTTTTTAGAATTACCTAAAGCAAATATAACCTGCGTTCAGTTGGTCGGTCGGCTGACCGGCCGCCATAGAAAAATAAAAGTCAAGTAAGCATTACAATAGGCAGCATCATAAAGTTGCATTCCGATTTTCCTGAATTAATAATTCACAAATAATTGGTTCAACTCGGTTAGATTCAGAACCCTGTTATACATGCGGATATCATCCACCGAACCGGTGAAATAATAATTTCTTCCGAAACCACCACCATTGCCAATGATTAAACGTGCTGCAGAGTTTATAAAAGAACCGGTATTCTTTTTTAGATCGGTAGTGGTTTGCAGTTTGCCATCAAAATAGCTGCTCATTTTTTCGCCGTCGGCTATAAAAGCAACAAAATGCCATTTGCCATCCGGAAGAAATGGGGTAGAGGCATTTAAAGGATCAATGCCATAAACAGGCCCCGAAGCATCTGCAATCCAATTATCGAATTTTAGTAGGGAAAGACTAAAATGGTTATCCAAACTATATTCAAAAGGACCGTTCACCTCCCGTTTACTTATAATTGCCATTTTAGAAGAAGTATCGCTTATTCGAACCCAACAGGAAATGGAAAAGATATTATTGGTAAAGGATGCACTATCCAAATCACCAAAATCGATATGGCTGGATTGACTTGCTGAGAAATACCGGGAGGCTGCTCCGAGTCCTTGGTTCACATCTGTTTTATGGTCTTCGTCAGGAATGGAATGATAGTTTATTCCGATTTTTTTCGAGATGGTATCCAAGATAGATGTGTTGAAAGGAATATATACCACCAAACCTTTGCCAAGATTAATCGAGTCCTTGTTAGCGTTAACGGAAGCACATCCATCACAATCTTTTTTGCAGGAGTTTATGGTTACAACGGAAATTAAAACAAAGAAATATATTAAGTTTCTCATGAGCCGGTTTATAAGTAGCAAGTTAATTGTTCAGCTGCATTTTAGGATAAGACCAAAACAGGTATTTTAGATTTAGTAGCAGGTTGCTATGCTGATAACGATAATTTACCATTAAGTAATATAATGGAGAAGATATGGGTATTAATTTTGATGGGCTTATTATGGTAATAAAAAAGATACGATGAACTATCCACACTGTACTAAAAATATCCATATTATCTTGTAATTTTACCCCATGGAAAACCAGAATAACCAAAATCAAATTAATATAGAATTAAGTGAAGAAGTAGCAGAGGGTACTTATTCGAATCTTGCCATTATTACCCATTCTAATTCGGAATTTGTTATTGATTTTATACGCCTGATGCCGGGGGTTCCGAAGGCAAAGGTGAAATCCAGAATTGTTCTTACACCCGAACATGCCAAAAGACTAGCGCTTGCATTGGGCGACAATATCCGCAAATACGAAGAATTGAATGGTACTATTCAGGTAAATGAAACACCACCGATTCCAATGAATTTTGGTGGTCCGACCGGAATGGCTTAATGGTTAAAACTTATCGCCTTCAGAACTGCGAATACGTCGGATAAGATAAATAGTAAATAAAGCGGCAATAACAGAAAGTAATCCAACTATATTATAGTTGAGTAGTTCACCGGTTTTGGAGTCTTTTACAATCATTACACCTGCTAAATAGGATGCAACCCCTGCGGTTAATTGTTGCATAGAAGAAGAAATACTCATAAAACTTCCCCGAAATTCCGGTTTAACAGTTGACGTAATAATTGCCTGAGCAGGAATAAATCGTCCGGCCGAAAGTACAAAAAATGCAGAGGATACAACTAATACAAGCCAGATAGGAGTATGTCCGAGATTGGTAAGTATCAATACAGGAATCGTACATAAAGCCACAAACCAAGTGAAAATTTTAACCTTTCCGTATTTATCGGCAAGTTTACCAATGCGAGGGGAAGTAAAAATAGTGAGAGCGCCACCAAATAAATAAATATACATTAATTGTGCCTCGGTAAATCCAACATTGGCAACCATAAACGGACTAAGAAAAGGTATGATAGAAAAGTGCCCCAACATCAATACCATCATCAGGGTAATGGATTTTCGCTGGTTGGGATCCGAAGTAACATTCTTTAACACTTGCAAAACATTTCGGTTGCTATCTTTTCGAATATGGGTTTCCATTTCCGGAACAAATTTCCAAATAAAATAGCTGATGGGTAATGCAATCAAAGCGAGGAAAATAAAAGGCGCATGCCAATCAAATTGGGTTGCAATGAATAAACCAAATGGCACACCAAAAACCGACGCCACCGAAAAGGCGGCCATAATCATTCCCATTGCCTGCCCCCTCCGTTCAAACGGTATGGTATCGCCTACTATTGCTAAGATAACAGCACCTAACACACCACCAAATATTCCGGTTAATATCCGTGCGGATAACAATAAAAAATAATTGGGTGCCAAACCGCATAGCAGGGTACCAATCAAAAAGCCAATGTATAGCACTTGCAGAAATTTTTTCCTGTCGAACCGATCTATAAGAAAGGCTGAAATAAATCCCGAAACTCCTGCACTAAAAGTATAAGAGGAAACAATGATTCCGAATTGTTGGGGCGTGATATCGAAAATGCGCATTAATTGCGGACCTAGAGGCATGATTATCATGAAATCCATGATATTGGTGAAGTTAATGGCCGCCAGTGTTATTAATAAAATCTTTTCTTTCTTTGTCATGCATCGGGGAAAATAAATCCGTAATCAAATTTTAAGCAATGTAAACGGATTGATATAAAATTCAAGAAGGCAATTGTATAATAATAACAATTGGATAGGTTTACTGTTTTAGGATTGGAATTATTCCCTTAATAAAGTAATGGTTCCGGTTACCGTTTTGGCATCGGTTTCGGTAATTAGCTTGTATTTAAATATAAAGTAATAAACCCCACCAGGACAAGTTACGCCTTCATTGTCTTCCTTACCATTCCAATTGTTGCCATCATTACCAACACCATCCTTTTTAGACGAGAAAACTTTACCACCCCAGCGGTTGTATATAACCAAATTGTATTCGGTATATCCTTCGATGGAAATATCAAATGCATCATTAAAACCATCGTTGTTATCGGGTGTAAATACATTTGGAATGGTAATATAAGCAGTATCTCGGGTAATCATTTTGCAAGCCGAATCCCAGCAATCTTCGCTGGTAAATGCGGATAGGCAAATGATAAAATCACCCAATTCGGCACCGAAATTATGCTGCGGATTTTTGGCAGTTGATTGGTTGTCGGCACCGGTTGAAGGTTGTCCGAAATCCCATACCCATCGCACTGCATTTGCCGAAGATTTATTGATAAAGGAATACATAGGCGACTTCTTGGCATCCATATCAAAATCAGCTTGTACACTTTGAACATGCACTGATTTATCTGCCGTATCGATACATTGAATGGATGCGGAAGTGGATGGTACCACAATCACTTTATAAATTCCGGATGTTGTATACGTATGTGCTATGCTGGTATCCGGACGAGCAATATTTCCGGTGTTACCATCTCCAAAATCCCATGCAAAAGTTTTGTATAAGGTATCGCTGTTTACTTTAAATAAAATTTCCTGTCCCGGACAAATACTGTCGTTCATCACAATATCCAAAGCAGGGCTAGGCAAAACATATACCCTTCGGGTTGGTAGATGGGTTATGGTATCCGGGAAATAACCGGTACAAGTTTTTGTATTTCCGGTTGATGGATTAAATACCTGATCTATCCCCAATAACTTGATATCATATACACCGGGAATGGTATACGTAAAAGTCATATTAGCACCGGTACCATCGGTTTTTGTGGTCGAAGCAGGATCGCCAAATTCCCAAACCCAGGTTTGAATTGGAGAAGGAGTTGTATTGGTAAATTGAACGGTTAATGGTGCACAACCTTGTGTATCGCTTGCAATAACAAATTTTGGTTCCGGACCTTTAATTTGAATCTGAACCACATCGGTATCCCTGCAACCAACAGCTGAGGCAACTGAAACGAGTTTTATATTAAATATACCATTGGCTGTAAAATTATGTGCCGGATTTTTAAAATAACTGGAAGGTTTGTTGTCGTCAAATTCCCAGTACGTGGTATCAATTAAAAATGGATCAGGTTTTATAGCTACCCCAAAACTATCAGCAAAATACGATGAGTCTTTGAACTGAATAATTTGTGGTTGACAATAATAAATGAGGGGAGTACTGGCTATTTTAGCTTTCAGTTCACTGATGATAATGTTTAGCGGAATAAAACTTTGTCCGAACAAGCTAAAGGTATCCTTACAACCCAAACTATCTTGTGCGATTAATCGAATGCGATAATTACCGGGTTTCTTAAAGGAAACAACCGGTTCGGCTCCCTGGTAAAAATAACCTTTCCCATCATCAATATTCCACCATAAACGTTCTTTGTTGGCGTTGGCCCTGGCAGTATCACGCCAATAATCTTTGTTGCTGTTTTGGTAACGTACGAAGGCATATAACCTAAATGTATCATTCACACAATGTGTTTCACTAAATACACCTGCTTCTGCAGCTAACCCCAATGCAATATCCTGTCTGAAAGAAGCAAAACAATGCGAACTTGGAGATTCGGGATGGGTGGATTTGAGTGAAACCAAAGCGGTATAATATCCGGGTTTACTATAGGCCCATGTCTGGCGTTTAATTACGGAGTCGCCATTCATATATTGAAAAACGGTATCGTCGACCATGCTTGGACTATAAATATCAAAGTCCCAGAAAACATATTCTAGACCTCGTTGAATGGTATCGAGTAATTTAAAATCAACCGTATAAGGACCACAACCGATGCGTGGTCGAACCGTAAAACCAAAGTCGGCTTTTAATTGATCGAGATGCAACATATGATGGTACCATGCAGTATCGTAACATTCGTTGCCATTTTTATCCAAACCGTTTTTTACAATTACGCCAACTGTAATCCAACCGGTTAAGCTATCACATACATCCGTATAAACATGTCCGGTAGATGGCTGCGGATTTACCGTGTCCATTAATTGCCAGTTATTGGCGCCGCATGCCGAATCAAAATTGAGCCAGATTCTTTCGTAACCACATTCGGGAAGTAATTCGCTAAAATAAAATTCAACTGAAGTATTCGGACAAATATACCGTTGCGGTTGGTTGTTAAATAAACCTCTTCTAATTGGCACAGAACTGGAATCCCAGCCGGCATCCGGTTGTTTAAGCGCAAAAGTAACACTATCACTTGAAGTACATCCCGAAATGGTATCAGTCATGGTTAACCTTGCACCGTAACAACCATCTTTGCTGTAAAAATGTTTGATTTCAATTGAATCGAGTGAATAACGACAATTTAATCCAACATTTACATTGTGTTTGGTATCGGTTGTACATGGTGGCGCAAATGCATCGCTAAAATCCCAGAACCATTTCATTCCGGTATTGCCGGAGTGGCACGACAGGTAAGGATTTGGCGAAATAATTCTTACTGTATCATGTGCTTCACATTGGGTTGCGTTGATGGGCCTAATGGTGTCGTTTCGGATGATTGCTTTTGGCCCATTGATATAAATTAAAGTATCTCTATTTACATTGCAACTGGTATCTTGAAAGGTAACTTTTAAATTAAGTCGATAAACGCCACAGCTTGTAAACACGATAAACGAATCGCGGTTAAACGTGTAGATTTTCTGGTTTGTATTGTTGTCGAATATTGAATATATTTTTGATTTATAATTTTGACTATAGTTAACAAATCTGGTAACATTATTTTTATAACATTGTGTAGTAGCTGTCGTGAGATTCAGATTGGGGTCTACCACTATAAAACGAATGGTGTCTCCCGGATTTTTTACAGCCGTATCCTTACAGCCAAAACGGTCGATGGTATATAGGTTTGGCACGGAACCCGGGGGTGTATAAATATGTTTTAAGTTTGTCCAGGTGGTGGTATTAAATTGACCATCTCCAAAGACCCATTGAAAGGATCGATAATCTGACTGAGGACGCAGTGATGTATTGGTAAATGTTGCCAAGGTATTGGAACAACGCATGCTATCAATAAACCGAAAAGAGGGAGGGATTGTAGCAGGAGCCAGGTAAATGGAATCTTTTTTCTCTAGGTAACTCACACAACCATTGGCATCCGTAATTTCCATTTTTAACGAATACAAAAATCCAAGAGGGAAAGTAGCGTGGTAACAAATGGTAGGGGAGAAAGGAGCTGTTTCATCTACCGAACCACCATCGCTGTATTGAAAATACCTTTTGGTAATTGCAGCCGAAGCAGCACCGGGAGTAGAAAGGTCGAGAATACAAATCTGGTTATTGCGATAACAAACGGTATCAGGGGAGGTGATTACAAAATCACAGTTGGGTAATGGATTCACTTTAATCGTTGGTCCAATGGCAGTACAAGTAGTTCCTCCTACCAGATAAACGGTAACTTTGGTAGGATAGGTTCCGGGTGTATTATAAGGATGTGCGGTTTGATTGGAATTTGTCGAATCTGTTTTGGTATCCCCAAAATCAAACTTGTAAGAAACTACATTTCCGGAAGGGGTATTGGTGGCGGTAAAAGTTAGAGCTGAATTGGCGCATATAACATTGGCATCTGTAGACAGGGTGCAGCTTTGGCTAAAACCCTGCAGATTAAAACATAATATTATTGGTAAAAGTAGTCGTTTAAGTATATACTGCATTCGTTCACAATGTACATAAAATCTGAAAAAGTTAAATGTTAAAATTTCCTTACCATAATAAGTATTCGAAAACATTTGTGAGAAAGACTGATAATAAAGGGAAATGGTTGTCAGAAGCCAATTTATTACACGATAATTTTACTCTTCTATGAGGTCGAGTTTCTTGGTATCGGTTACTTGTTTTGTATCACAGTTGATTTCAACGTTAAGCGGTTGCTTTGGTGCTTCAAATTCATTAACCAATTCAAATACCGACGTATCTTTGGTAACACCTTGCATGTAATATGCCCAAATTGGCATTGCCATGGCTGATCCCGAACCCAAATTCATGCTTCTGAAATGGATGGCCCGATCTTCAAAGCCTACCCAAACACCACTTACCAAAGTTGGTGTGATGCCGATAAACCAGCCGTCGCTGTAATTTTGTGTTGTACCGGTTTTACCACCAACGGCACCCGGAATCTGATACATATATTTGATTTTTGCGGCCGTACCATGGGTAGTAACCCTTTGCAACATTTTTTGCATGATATAAGCAGTTTGTTCGCTCATTGCTTCCATGGTTTTAGGAACAACTTCTTTCAGGCTGTTTCCGTTTTTATCCAAAATGCGTGTGAGATAAACGGGTTCGGTCCATACACCTTTGTTTGCAAAACTGCTAAAAGCCCCAACCATTTCGTATACCGATATATCGGATGTGCCCAAGGCTAGCGCAGGATAGGGTTCCATATTGCTTTGAATTCCCATTTTTCGTGCCAGGTCGATAACCGATTGTGGACCTTTAGGGCCAAGTTGTTTCATCAGGTACAATACAATATTATTTACTGAAAACTGTAATCCCCGATACAAAGTCATTTCCGGATCATTGTATTTGCTGGCATCAGCATTTTTTGGATTATAATCCGGATAATCTTCAAATTTTACCGGAACATTAGGTGCGATATAGCAAGGCGACCATCCATTATCAATTGCCAAAGCATACACGAGGGGTTTAAAGGTAGAACCGACTTGGCGTTTCGAATGGATATTAACATGGTCGTACTTAAAAAACTTGTGGTTTACTCCACCTACCCATGCTTTTATTTGACCATTGCGCGGATCCATGCTCATCATACCACATTGCAGGAAGTATTTGTAATATTTAATAGAATCTAATGGCGTCATTACCGTATCAATTACCCCTCGTTTAAATGAAAATATTTTCATTTTCACCGGTTTCGAAAAGTTAGCAAGAATTTCTTTTTCAGATAAACCTTGCAGTTTTAATATCCGGTATCGGTCGCTGCGTTTCATGGAAGCAGTTATAAGTTCTTTAAACTCACCCCACGGTATTCTGCCCGACCAATGGGAATAAAACTTGCCCTGCATTTCGCGAATATGTTTGTTCACAGCTTCTTCGGCAATACGCTGGGCTTTCGAATTGATGGTAGTATAAATTTTTAATCCGTCCTTATACAAATTATAGCCGTTTTCTTCACACCAATCCGTTAATTCGGTTCGCAAAATTTCACGGAAGTAAGGAGCAAGTCCTTCGTTATGGTCATCTTCCTGGTAATCTAATTCGATATCTTTTACAACAAGTGAATCGTAGGTTTCGTCGGATATAAAATCGTTTTTCCGCATTTGATTGAGTACGGTATTTCTTCTTGCAATTGCATTGGCGGGATTCCGAATGGGATTAAAGTGGGTGATACCTTTTAACATTCCAACCAATAAAGCCGATTCACATTCGTTTAAATCGGCAGGTTGTTTTCCAAAAAAAACTTTGGAAGCAGACCGGATACCAAATGCATTGCCACCAAATTCAACGGTATTCAGGTACATGGTGATAATTTCTTCTTTGGTGTATCGTTGTTCGATGCGAACGGCAGTTATCCATTCCTTAAGTTTGGTAGTTGCTTTATTAAAGATGTTATCGAATCGTTTTCGCGGGAATAGGTTTTTAGCCAATTGTTGTGTGATGGTACTGGCGCCTCTTTTCTTTCCAATTGCTGCATAAAATAAAATGGATGCAGCTCCTCTGAAGTCAATGCCTGAGTGACTATAAAAGCGGATGTCTTCTGTAGCAATCAACGCATTCATTACATTTTTACTGATGCTTTCGTAACTGGCGTTACTCCGATTCTGGATATAGTATTTCCCAAGTAAAATACCATCCTCTGTATAGATTTCAGAGGCAAGGTAGGTTTTAGGATTTTCGAGTTCTTCAAGTGAAGGCAATTCGCCAAACCAACCTGCACTGATCATCCAGATAAACAAGGAGAATGAAACCATGCCACCAATCACACCAATCCATAGCCAACGGATGGTGTTTCGGTATTCGTTGTTAAATAAGTATTCTTTCCAGTTCACTGTTTGGGTGCATTTTTAGTCTGATACTCTGTGAAAAAACCAAAGTACGAATCTAGCTTTTGTTCTTTTAGTAGTTTTTTAAAATTACCGGCCGACACTACAAATATGATATACTTTCCGCTGAATTTTATCTGCGATTTAATAATATCTAAAACTTGTATGCCCTTCATGTAATCCAGCGATTTTTTCAAATCAGAAAATTCCCGTACCATGATCATTTGGTATCCTTCCGGACTAACATAGTTATTTACCCTTAAATTTTCGAAAGAGCTAAATTCTTCGTTGTATTTATTAAAGCCGGATAACAATTCGTTGTTATCGATTTTTTCATCCTTGGTAGCGAAAATAAAATAATGTGGCAAGGCAGGCTCCATTTTAAAATCCGGTTCGGCGGCTACTACCACACTGTCTTTGCGACTTGCTGTTTCCTTCTTTTTAATATAAGCCAATATAACGGTAGCTCGTTCACCAACATCGGTTCCGGGATACAATTTGGTTAGCAGTTCTAATTCGGATTTAAATGCAGAAAGCGAATCGGTTTTGCCAACACTCAAGGCATAGAGCAAATCATATTTAGGTTGGAGCGAATTTCCCGGATAAGCCTTGTCTGCTTCTTTCTTCATGCGTTTTACCTGGTTGTAATCGCCTGAGATAAAATAGGAATAAGTTAATTCGTAATGGGCAACAATTTCTTTGTTCGAATCCGTTTCGGCGCTTTTTAGTGTTTTATTCTGTAGTATCAAAGCGTAAGGACTTTCCGGATATTTGGTTATCAAATTTGCTTTGGCATAATTTGCTCGGCCACTGTCTTTTTGGAATAAATAAATTTTATACAACCTATAAAGTACTTCCGGTTCGTAGGCATTGCCCGGAAACCGCTCATTCATTTTTTCGAATTCCTTAGCCGATTCTTTAAAATCGAGTAATTTTTCATCGTACAAAACGCCAATATTATAATAAGCATCCAGAATTTTGGTGTTGGATTTCTGCAGTTCCGATTCTTCAAAAGGTACATTCGCAATCCAAGCTTGTCGGTCGTTCGACATTTCTGGTAATTTAGTTTCTCCTTTTACCGGTGGTTCATTCCCATCGTCTGTTACTTCATTTGCCAATGTATCTTGCTTAACTGCTCCCGTTTCATCCGCTGATTGTTCTTTCTCCTTATTCGATAACCTCCAGAAATCATCATTTGCCCGTCGGCCCCATTTACGCTGGCTAAAAAAATCAGCAGAACCGGCTGCAATCAGGGATGGGTTGTAAAAATACCATGCCCCGGCTTCTCCGGTTCCAAACCCTGTTGATAGACTTGGGGTTGGTATATTTTGTTGGTTTTGTTCCGCCATTTTAGCCAAGGCTTTCTGGCGTTGTTTTTCTTTGGCCTGCTGGATATTGGCATTTTTCTGGGCCAAAATCCAACTGTCGATTTTTAATTCAAGCTCCTTGTTGCTCAATTTTGATATGGCCTGTAAGCTATCCTCTGTTTCAATCACAACCAGGTTATCGATTAATTCGCTTAGCAGTTCTTTCTTGGCAATAATTTTCGCAAAATCTTTATAATCCTTGCTTAAAGATCCTGCGGTACTATCATAATATGCCTGTGCCAACGGATAATCAGGCATTGCAAGGAAAATATTTCCTAAAGCAAGGTATGAAAGCGCTTTCTGATTCGGATTGTTTACACTTTTACCAACCGATAATTTATAGTATTTGATAGCCTCATTGGTATTGTGTTCTTTAAACTCTAGGTTACCAAGTTCATAATAAATCTGATCGTACATGCCATCATTCTTGTCGTCTTTTAACATGCGTTTCAACGATTTTCTTACGCGTTTAACAGCTGCCCTGTCCTTTGGGTCGTATGCCCTCGCTATATTGATACTTGCATTAAATTCAAAATCGTAAGGTGCATTGGATGCAAGAATAGATTTGAAAAGTTTATTCGCCTGTTTTACACTATCTTCATGAAGATACAACTGGCCCAAAACATAAGAGTATCGGATTCTTTGTTGTTTTTTGTGGGTATATTTTAAGGTATGCTCGAGGTATATGGTAGCAGGATGGAATTTCTCTTGCTTTATCGCGATATCGGCGGCCGTGGCATATAATTCACGGTAAAATTCATCGGGGTACTCTGGAAACCACTTCTGTTTAAAAGTAGGTTTAACCGGTTTTCCTTTCGAAACTTTTGGTCCAAATTCACTTAATAACAATCCAATAATGGCTTCGGCTTCTTCGTTTTTTTTGAGTCCGGAATAACTTTTGGCGATCCAAACGGTTGAAATAGGCCTTAAACCTTTGTCTTTATATTTCGAATTCAGGTATTGAAATGCTTCGATAGCCGCATAATAATCGCGTTTCAGAAAATGGGCTTTCCCCATTAAAAGATAACTGTCGTCGGTATATTGGCCTACCGTATGATTTTGAATAGATAGGGATGCTTTTTTCAAAACTTCATCCAATTGTCCGCCAATCGACTTTGCGGAGGCTTCAGTTCCATAATTAAATATGGGTAGAAATTTGGTGAAATCATTGATGGTTCCGGCATCTAGGGATTCAAATATGGCCAGTATTTTTTGTTCCCCATTAAAATACACGTTATAATGGCCTGTTAAAGTATGCCATGCTCGGTTTATTTTACGGTCCTTGGTGGGATTACATGAAAATAGGAACAAAAGCAAAATGCCAAAAGCAAGGGAAATATATATAAGTCGGTGACGCTGCAAAAATCGAATTTTAGGTTGTGGTATGTATACTTAACTTTGGATACGCAAAAATATTTTATCGCATCTAAGAACAAAATGTTTCTTTTGAAAACGATTTAGGATGAAAAAACAACAAAAAAAACTAATAAATAAGTTCAAGAACCGCTTCAGGCTTGTGATTATTAACGATGCAACATTCGAGGAAAAGTTCTCCTACAGCCTCAAACCCATGAATGTGTTTGTAGGATTCAGCTCATTTCTTGTCTTTTTTACCTGCATTATTGTTTTTATTGTCGTTTTTACCCCACTTAAAGAATACATACCCGGATATGCCGATCCGCAGATGCGCAGAAATCTTACCAAATTGATGAATAAGACCGATTCATTAGAGCAGGTAATTGAAGAAAGAGACGCCTATTATAAGAATATATTAGGTATCGTTTTGGATAAGGACACGGTCGACAATTAAGGTGCCCGTTGAGGATTATCCCCTTTATGCATAGTTAAGTGTTTAGATGTCAGTTTCTTGTAATTGAATTAAGGGAAGTTTTACAAAAAACAATATCTTTGTCAATTCTTTCCAGTATAAAAAACCCTTAATTAGCAACTATGGCAGTATTCAACAATAAATCCAATTCCACCCCTATCAATCCAAATTCACTTAATATAGTAAATGTTGGAACTACCATAACCGGTGATTTAAGTTCCGATGGGGATATGCGATTGGATGGTAATGTAAAAGGTTATATTTCATCTAAAGCTAGATTGGTATTAGGTCCAACTTCAAAGGTTGATGGCGATATCAAAGCTGCCAATCTGGAAGTTTCAGGAGAGGTAAACGGTAATATTTTTGTTACGGAGTTGCTTACGGTTAAATCAACTGCCAAAATAAATGGCGATATCGTTTCCAATAAATTAATTATTGAATCCGGTGCCGAATTTAATGGCAAATGCTCCATGAAAGACCATAAAAACTCGTTGAAAGCAACCAATTTAACGGAGATGAACCCAGCAAAAAGTTTTGAAACCGGAGCCCAAAAGATACAATGATATCCTGAAGTATACCGGTTTGGGTATGCAGATGATTTTAACCATAGTAGCAGGTACTTTTGGAGGTAAATACCTGGATGGCAACATGCACAATACGTTCCCAATTTTTACCTTAATAGGCACATTATTATCCGTATTTGGCGCCGTTTATATGGCAATAAGAGAGTTTCTGAAGAAGTAATTATATACAAGTGTTAAAGTGCTAAGCACTAAATTCTAAGCACTAAATTCTAAATACTAAGCACTAATTACTAATTACTAATTACTAATTACTAAGCACTAATCACTACTTATCCCCCATAGCAACAATACCTTTTTCGATATTGTATTTGCCGGCGAGCAGCTTTTCTCTTACTTCCGAAAACGCTTTGATCGTTTCTTCTACATCCGTTAACGAATGCACTGCTGTTGGTATTAAACGAAGCAATATCATTCCTTTAGGAATTACAGGATAAACCACAACGGAACAGAAAATATTATAATGCTCGCGCAGGTCCATTACGATAGCAGTTGCTTCACCAACGGTACCATTTAATATAACCGGAGTTACACAGGTATTGGTATGTCCGAGGTTAAAGCCTTTTTCGCGAAGTCCGTTTTGTAAGGCATGCACTATGGTCCAAAGGTTTTCAATAAATTCAGGATGTTTTCTAATTAAATCGAGACGTTTAAGTGCGCCTTTCACGATAGGCATAGGTACCGATTTGGCATAAATTTGAGAGCGAAGGTTATACCGTAAATATTTCATCACCGGCTTAGGACCGGCAACAAATCCACCAATCAAAGCCATTGATTTGGCAAAGGTTCCGAAATAAATATCGATTCCATCGTTGCAATCTTGTTCCTGACCTATACCGCCACCCAGTTTACCCATGGTACCAAATCCATGTGCATCATCTACAAACAAGCGGAAATTAAATTTCTTTTTCAGTTCAACTATTTCTTTGATTTTGCCTTGCTCTCCTGTCATACCAAATACTCCTTCGGTAATTACCAGAATAGAACCATTTGTATTTTCAACCAATTTAGTGGCTCGTTGCAATTGTATTTCAAGATTAGGAATATCATTGTGTCCAAAAACAAAGCGTTTTCCCATATGCAAACGAACGCCATCAACTATACAAGCATGGCTTTCTGCATCATATACAATCACGTCGTGGCGATCTACAAGGGCATCAATGGCAGAAACCATACCTTGGTAACCGTAATTTAGTAATACACCGTCTTCCTTACCCACAAAAGCAGCAAGTTCCTGATCCAGTTGTTCATGAAAAACAGAATTTCCACTCATCATTCGTGCTCCCATTGGATAGGCCAAACCATATTCCTTGGTAGCATCTTCATCCGCTTTGCGTACTTCGGGATGATTGGCAAGTCCAAGATAATTATTCAAACTCCAATTGAGCATGGTTTTTCCTCTAAATTGCATTCTGGGCCCGATTTCCCCTTCTAGGCGTGGAAACATGTAATATCCATATGCTTCATCGGCATGCTGACCAAGTGGTCCGGCGCGTTTTTCAAGTTTCTCGAATAAATCTGTCATAGTTTTTATTTCTGCCGCGAAAATAGCGATTTAGGATGAATTTGGTAATACGTTAGAAAGATGATTAATATTAGTACTTAGTGTTTTAGTACTATGTGTTTAAGTATGAAGTGTTGAAGTGCTTCCCCAATTCATAACTCATCATTCATAATTCATAACTTATAACTTATATCTTATAACTTATATCTACCAATATCCTCCGGTGTAACTACCGACATAATAGAAGTAGCTTTTGCGATTAGTATATCGCCGGTAGGTAAACGGGAATAAATTTCACCTTCACAGAATAGCAATCGTGAACCGGCTTTGATGATGAATCCTTTCGCAAATAGTTTATTGCCGATTCCGGGATTTAGGTAAGATACTTTAAGGTCGACGGTAACTACACCATTTCCTCTTTTTGCAAGGGTAAAAGCGGCAAATCCCATCACCACATCCGCTAATGTTGCAGTTACACCACCATGCACAAAATCCATTTGTTGCATATGGAAAGGTTCGAGGTCGAGTTCGGCTTCTACTTCCCCTGCTTCAACAGAGGTGATTTTGATACCTATATGGTTGGTAAAGTGGTTACCGGCAATTTTTTCGGCAACCATTTGTTTAAAATCTGATTCGTTGGGAACCCATTTCATTTTTTATGTTATTTTTGGTGCGCACGAATGTAGCAAAACTAAGGATGCAAACACAAGAAGTAAGTGGTTTAAAAAGGTATATCGATCAGGAACTGTATGCACGAGTTAGTGGTAGATGCGAGGTCTGGTATCTGTTTTATGCCAACGAAATTCAGCAATGGATTGCAGATGCAGCGCATAAAAAGGTGGTGGGATTACAAATTCAGAAGGTTAAAAACGTGTTTGGGATGAGTTTATCGGAACTGAAAAATGCCATCCTTGCATTCGACAACCAAGGAGATGAGTTTCAACAAACCCACGTTATCATTGTAGATTCGAAATATACTTTTGTACCGGATGCACTTTTTGATGCCGCAGAAGCACCAACTTATTTACAATTGGTACACGCAATAGGGAAATTGCAAAGTACTTATTTCGACCGCAAAGGTGAAATGGTAATTGTATACCCTGTAAATGATTTGTTTTACAATGCAGTTCGTCTGGTATTGCCAGGAATGGTGATGCACCATTATACCGGAATGTTAGCTGAAACCTTTGCATTATTGAGTGATAAGAAACAACCATACAGGGTTCAGGTTCATTTTGCAGGGGAAGGCATGGATATATTTTACTTTAAAGACAACAAGCTTTTCTACCATAATTATTTTCCGTTTGAATCGGATACAGATGTGGTATACTTTTTATTATCGGTTGCCGAAATATTAAGTTTGCCTTCGGATAATTGGGAAGTGATGTTGTCGGGAGAAATTGCAGCAGAAAACAGTTTGATACAATTGATGAAAAAGTATATACCAAGGGTAGTATTGGCTAAGCGACCGGATGTATTTGACTATCCGGCTGCTTTTAGGGAGTTTCAGGAGCAAAATCATTTCGCGGGATTATCCGCCATCTTGTGCGCATCATAAGCGGTACATACAAAGGAGCTATTATTCAAGCACCTAAAGATCTTCCTGTTCGTCCAACCACCGACAGGGCAAAGGAAAGTTTATTTAATATTTTAGAAGTCAACTTTAATCTTGAAGGGAAATCGGTTTTGGATTTGTTTTCCGGAACCGGAAATATCGCCTATGAATTTTGTTCGAGGGGCGCCGAATCTGTGGTTTCGGTAGATAACCATTTTAAATGTGTTTCGTTCATACAATCTATGAAGAAGAAGTATCAAATGGATACCTTGGAGGTACAAAAAAGAGATGTATATTTATACTTAAAACAGTTTCACCGGCCATATGATATAATTTTTGCGGATGCACCTTATGCACAAAAGGATTTAATTACGTTACCGGAGTTGGTATTAGCAAATGGTCACCTGCAAACGGGTGGTTGGTTAATCTTAGAACACGAGTCAAATTTGGAAATGAGTAACCAAAGCGGTTTTTTTGATAAGCGGATTTATGGACAATCTGCATTTTCATTTTTCGCAGCACCCAATAAATAGCAAGTTATGAGCAGTAGAATCGCACTTTTTCCGGGAACATTTGACCCTATAACCATAGGACATGTAAATATAATTGAAAGGGCAATGCAGCTTTTTGATCAAATCCATGTTGGAATCGGACACAATGCAGGTAAGACCACGTTGTTTCAACTGGATGAAAGGGTGCATTGGATAAAAGAAATTTATAAAGACAATCCAAAGGTTTTTGTTTCTTCTTATGAAGGACTTACCGGGGCGTATTGCAAAGAAATAAAGGCAAATTACATATTAAGGGGTTTGCGCAATATGTCGGATTTCGATTATGAAAAAAATATTGCCCAGATGAATAAGTTGGTTTATCCTGAGATAGAGTCGGTATTCCTCATGTGCGATCCGGCATATACACCAATAAGTTCTTCTGTAATTCGCGATTTGATTCGCAATGGTGGCGATACATCTAGCTATCTACCGAAGGAAGTGAAATGGTAATTAAGATTATTTCTTAGCAAGATCAGCCACAACGGATTGCAGCAATCCTTTAAAATTGTCGGCATTATAATAACCACTAACTACATTTGATTTTTTATTCTTAGGATTCATAAAAATGGTAGTTGGGTATCCGGTTAATTGATTCTTACTGATTACTGCTGCAAGCTGCTGTCCGTTGTATTCTTTGCCTTCAAATTTGTATATAACATTGGGGATTTCGGGATTAAATTTTACCACAACAAAATCCTTATTTAACAAGTCCATTATTTCAGTTTTTTCATAAGTATCGCGATCCATTCGTTTGCACCAACCGCACCAATCGGTATATACATCAACCAAAACATATTTATTTTTCTTTTTTGCCAACGCATAGCCATCGTTAAAACCCATCCACTTTAATTCGTTAGACGGTTTAAAAGAAGTGGTTATCAGAAATAACCCCAACAAGGCAACTAAAATTTTACTATTTTTCATATTAACTTTAATGAACTTACGATTATAACAATAAAAAAGTATTTAAGATTTAAAAAATATCTTAATAATGACGTTAAAAATTTATTTGGGTTCCTTAACAAATGGAAAGGATAGGATTGTTTGGAAAGTTGAACCCATGGAAGAGCCATAATTTGCATCTGCAATCATATCGGTTATTCCAAAGCAATAACGCAGCTTAACATCCACCGCTTTTCCTGCCAACTTTTGAGAGAGTGAAAATCCAACTTCGACCGGTATTGCCCAATAAGTTGAATTAAACGTAGGCTTATTAGACTGGCTAATGGTTACATCTCCATATACTTCATGTTCGCCGGCAGCAACTTGGTTGGCAGAGGTTAGGAAGCTTACCTGAAAACCGGTAGAAATGAAAAAGTCCGGTTTGATTTTATACTGAAGCAAAACCGGAACATCAATATAGCCTAAATTAATATCGTACGTTAATTCGCGGTTGGTAACGGGAATGATATTAATCGGAGCAACACCTCTTGCTCCTCTTCGTGAAAGCGGTTTAAACTCCGGAGTTAGAGCAAACTTATCGTTAATTTTTATAAAGGTACCTAATCCGAAATTTATGCCAAAAAATGGTTGTTGGGCATCTAAACCGGGCATTTTAGCTATATTCAATCCACCATCAATACTTAAATGAAATTGTTCGGTAGCCACCCTATCACCAAAAATTAAAACTAGCAGTGCAGCCTGCGACTTTGCTTGAAAAGAAAGGATAGGAAACAAAACACCTAACAGTAGGATTTTTACAAAGGATTGACGCATAGCAGATGGGTTTTAAAGGGTGCAATTTCGTATAAAAACCGAAGAATATACTTTTTTTAAGCACCATGGTATTTATATAGGTTGTTTGTTTGGCAAGAGGCAGGAGGCAGAAGGCCGTTGTCAACGGGCATTAGGCATTGGTCAATAGACATTAGGCATTGGACTGATTGCATTGGACTGAACGCAGAAGGCAAGAGGCAAGAGGCAGAAGGCCGTTGTCAACGGGCATTAGGCATTGGTCAATAGACATTAGGCATTGGACTGATTGCATTGGACTGAACGCAGAAGGCAAGAGGCAAGAGGCAGAAGGCCGTTGTCAACGGGCATTAGGCATTGGTCAATAGACATTAGGCATTGGACTGATTGCTTTGGACTGAACGCAGAAGGCAAGAGGCAAGAGGCAGGAGGTTCGCGACGCGGCCATATTTACACATTTACTTCCCGCATGTAAAAACTACGTCGTTCCTCCTTGTTTTTATCGCGCGGGATTTCTTCGCCATACGGCTCATCAACATTTACTCATTTCTTCAATTCCAATCATCCATATCCTTGTACACATCTTTGCCACGTATACCAATACCAATAAAGATACTTTTGGGGTTGTAGTCGTATCCCACGTTTAAAATTACACGGCTGAAGAGAGGAACCATAAATCCTGCGGTATAATTAATTTGAAATCCGGTTTTGTCTGAATTTACGTTCCATTTGGGTTTGTTGTTATCAAAAGGGTCGAGATATTCGAAGAAATAGCGGTAACGGGTAAAGCCTGCACCAACATAAATGGGCATTTTTTTCCAAATGGCAAAGGTTAAACCGGTACTTAACATAAAAGTAACTGCTTTTTGCGAATTGGAGGTGATGGTCCAACCGTTATCTTTCACATTTAAATAGGTTAGATCTCCTTTTTCGCCTTCCGGCATGGTGTAATTTTTAAGTCCAACCTTGTACGCAAGAAAAGTTCCAAAACGTTTATAAACCGCGCTTGTGCCTCCAATGATTAGTTCATCTTCATCCAAGGGGGCGAGGTAACCTAATGCAGTATAACTGATTGGTTTGGGTTTATAAAAACCATCGTCTCTGCCATTTTTGGTTACAGATTTGTTTTCCATTTGGGGTGCATAGGCCAGATTTTGGGCATATATTGCACGGTTTCCGGTTAAAATTAGTAAAACGAAAAAAAGGTGTCTCATGGTGTTGATTTTACTGAGGGTAAGATACAAAAAAAGAGTTTGATATATAGGGTTTTGAAATTATTAATTTTTTTCGCATCTTTGCCGCCCGTCGGAAAAGGAGAACCGATGGATTAACATAAAATATATGTCAGTAAAAATTAGATTACAGCGTCAAGGACGCAAAAAAGCACCTTATTACCACATAGTGGTGGCGGATTCACGTGCTCCAAGGGATGGTAAGTTCATTGAGAACATTGGTTATTATAAACCGCAAACCGTTCCCGCAACTATTGAATTGGATGTAAACAAGGCAGCAGCCTGGCTCGAAAAAGGAGCACAGCCTACTGATACTTGCCGAGCCATCCTTTCGTACAAAGGAGTATTGTTCAGACACCATTTACAAATTGGGGTTCGTAAGGGTGCATTAACCCAGGAACAAGCAGATGCAAAATTTGCAGCTTGGACATCGGAAAAAGAAAACAAAGTGATTGCACATGGCGAACGTCATAAAGGCACTATTGCTGAACGCAAAGCAGCTGCCTTAGTGGAAGAAACCAAAGTGAAAGAAGCACGTTCAGCCAAACTTGCCGAAAAACTTGCAGCAGCAGAAGCAGCGAAAGCAGCAGCTGAAGCACCTGTTGAAGAAACTCCGGTTGCAGAAGCTCCTGAGGCTCCGGCAGCAGAAGCTACCGAAACTCCGGCAGAGTAATATGTAATCTTCGAATGAAGTCCATCGACAGAAATGATTTCATCGAAGTAGGAAGTATTGTAAAAGTACATGGAACAAAGGGTGAAGTAAAAACATCACTTACCCATCGTTATTCATTAAAAAAATGGGCTTTCCTTGAAATGCAAGGAAAGCCCGTTCCTTTTTATATTGAATCTGTTTTTGGCGGAGAAGAAGACCCAATTCTGAAACTGGAAGGAATTAATGATCCGCAACAAGCTTCGAAACTTACAGGGATTGTTTTGTTAAAACCGAAGGTGGCTAGCAAAACAAAAGCAGTGGAAGGTGCCGACTCAGTGGAAGGGTATATGGTTGTGGATGTAATATTTGGAGAAATCGGAATCGTAAAAGGTTTGATGGAATTACCGCAACAATTGCTTTTACAAGTGAGTTATCAAAACAAGGAATTGTTAATTCCGGCAGTTGATGCAATTATTTTGAAAGTTGATGATACCGCAAAACAAATTAGCGTTAAATTACCGGATGGCTTACTTGAAATTACGTAATTACACAAATAAGTAACTACGTAATTACATTAAAGAAATGAGAATTGATATACTTACATTATTTCCTGAAATGTTTGATGGTCCGTTTAGCGAATCCATCATGAAACGCGCCCAGGAAAAAGGTAAGGTAGCCATTCATTTACACAATATCCGCGATTACAGTTTGCAAAAGCAAAAATCGGTGGATGATTACGCATTTGGAGGTGGCGCCGGTATGGTAATGCAGATTGAACCAATCGACAGGTGCATGGAGCATCTTAAATCTTCTAACCAGTACGACGAGGTGATTTATTTAAGTCCGGATGGGGAACAATTTACCCAGCAAATGGCAAATCATTTTTCTACCAAAAAGAATCTGCTGTTTTTGTGCGGACATTATAAAGGAGTGGATGAGCGAGTACGAGAACATTTGGTTACCAAAGAAATTTCAATAGGGGATTATGTTCTTTCCGGTGGCGAACTTCCAACTGCAGTTGTTGTGGATGCCATTGTAAGGGTTATTCCGGGTGTTCTTAACGACGAAACATCAGCCCTAAGTGATTCGTTTCAGGATGATTTGATTAGTCCTCCGGTTTATACACGACCTGCTGAATACAAAGGGTGGGAAGTGCCTGAGATATTATTGAGCGGTCATGAAGCTAAAATAGCAGCATGGCGCCACGAACAAAGTGTGAAAAGAACGGAAGAGCGCAGGCCCGGTTTGATTAAGTGAAACAAAATGCAAATTATTTTTTGTATTAATTAAGAAAAGGCTATTTTCGCACTCCATTTTAAAGGAAAGAGACATGAACGCTGTAGATGCCATAAAATTAGTAGAATCAGAATTTACCTCCAATACTATCCCTGCTTTTAAAGCCGGAGATACTGTAAATGTTTATTATAAAATCAAAGAGGGTGCTAAAGAACGTATTCAACAGTACCAAGGAGTTGTTTTACAACGCAGAAATGCAGCGGGAACCGGTGCAACTTTTACAGTACGTAAAATCTCCAATGGAGTAGGAGTTGAAAGGATTTTCCCTGTACACAGTCAAAATATCGACAAAATAGAAGTTATTGGCAGAGGAAAAGTACGCAGAGCACGTTTGTTTTACTTACGCGAAGCAAAAGGTAAAGCAGCAAAAATTAAAGAGAAAAGAAGTTAATTCTCATCTTATATTAAAGGAAAGCCCTGTTTGGAAACAAACGGGGCTTTTTATTTTAAGGTAATTGTTGGATAAAGGTTACCAATAAACTGCTTAATTTATTTTCAGCCTGGTTGGCAATTTCAATTACTTTTTCGTGAGTAACCTTGCGATACGTATCCGGGTCGCACATATCGGTTAGTACAGAAATTGCCAGACATTGGATATTCATATGCCGGGCAGCAATGATTTCGGGTACAGTACTCATGCCAACCACATCAGCGCCAATCGTTTTCAGGTATCGGTATTCGGCCCTGGTTTCATAAGAAGGTCCGGTAACTGCTGCATACACTCCTTTACGTATTTCAATTTCTTTTTCCTTTGCCACAGTTATCATTAGCTCCTGCAAAACTGTATCGTATGGAATTCCCATTTCAGGAAATCGCGGACCAAGTTCATCTTCATTCTTGCCAATTAATGGATTACCACCCATGAGGTTGATATGGTCTTCCACTAACATTAAATCACCCAGATTCCAGTTTAGATTTAAGCAGCCTGCTGCATTGGTTACTATCAAATATTTTATTCCCAATTGTTTCATTACCCTAATCGGAAAAACAATTTGTTGCATGCTATATCCTTCATAATAATGAAATCTACCTTGCATTACCAGTGTTTTTTTACCTTGTAGGGTGCCAAAGGTTAATTTTCCGGCATGACCAATTACGGTAGACTGTGGAAAGTGTGGAATGTTCGAATAGGAAACGGAAATACTTTCCTCCAACGCAGAAGCGAAATTACCTAGTCCAGACCCTAGAATAATACCAATCTCAGCATTTTGAAGGTTAAAAGTTTTGAGGTATTCCGTTGCTTCTTTTATTTGCTGTAACATGCTATCAAATTTCGCTAAATCTTTTTATCAAATCGAGGATATATATCAGGAATTGAAGGAGTTTTGTGTCGTTATAGAATATCAATTGCATGAACCGGGTTATATTTGAAACCTCTGCATAGCGGAAAAACTTTTAAAATTAAGCAGCTTATACTTTTTGGGCTAAAGTGGTATTCTTATTATCTTCACCGCCTTAAAAGAAATGCATTTTTTTGAAACTGCAGCGGATATAATACATGAGCAACGAATTAGCAAAAACATACGAACCAAAATCATTTGAAGACAAGTGGTACCAGTATTGGATAGAAAATAAACTATTTAAAAGCACACCGGATCAAAGAGAACCGTTTACCATAGTAATTCCTCCTCCAAATGTAACTGGAGTATTGCATATGGGACATATGCTTAACAATACCATACAGGATGTGTTAATTCGCCGGGCGCGTATGCAAGGTAAGAATGCCTGCTGGGTTCCGGGTACCGATCATGCCAGCATTGCTACCGAGGCCAAGGTGGTGCAAATGTTGCGTGAAAAAGGAATTAAAAAATCGGATTTAAGCAGAGAAGAATTTTTGCAATATGCTTGGGAATGGAAAGAGAAATATGGTGGAATAATTTTGAAACAACTGGAAAAACTTGGTGCCAGTTGTGATTGGGATAGAACCCGATTTACCATGGAAGAAAGTATGAGTGAAGCGGTAACCGATGTTTTTATTGATTTGTTTGAAAAAGGTTTGATTTACCGCGAATTGCGCATGGTTAATTGGGATCCGCAGGGTAAAACTGCCTTAAGTGATGAAGAAGTAATCTTTAAAGAAGTAAACAGCAAATTATATTATATCCGGTATTTCTTTACCGGAAATGAAAGTTATGAAACGCGGAATAGTGAAGGCGATATCACCGGAAACTCAAATCATGTGATAATAGCCACCACAAGGCCGGAAACAATTTTAGCAGATACTGCAATTTGTGTCAATCCAAACGATGAACGATTCAAACATTTAGTAGGTAAAAAAGTATCGGTTCCTTTTATTAACCGCGAAATAGCCATTATAGCGGATGAATATGTAGCCATTGATTTTGGAACCGGCTGTTTGAAAGTTACGCCGGCACACGATAGAAATGATTATGATCTTGGAAAAAAGCACGGATTGGAAGTTGTCGATATTTTAACGGAAGAAGGATTTTTAAATGAACAGGCTGTAGATGCAAGATTTATTGGGAAAGATCGTTTTGCTGTTCGCAGGGAAATTGTGGTGGCATTAGAAGAAGCAGGTCATATTTTAAAAGTAGATGAATACAAAAATCAAGTTGGTACAAGCGAACGAACCGGTGCAGTAATTGAGCCCCGCCTTACTTTGCAATGGTGGGTTGATATGAAAAAATTTCTAGCCAAAAATCCGGAAGTGTTAACAGCTGTGATGGATGATGAAATTAGATTTCATCCGGCCAACATGAAAAATACCTATAAACATTGGATAGAAAATATTAAGGATTGGTGTATTAGCAGGCAATTATGGTGGGGTCAACGGATACCCGCTTGGTATGCACCGGATGGTAGTTTTGTTGTGGCGAAGACCGAGCCGGATGCAATAGCCAAATTTGAAATTCGAAATCAGCAATTGGAAATTGGTGTGCTTCGTCAGGATGAAGATGTGCTGGATACATGGTTTTCGTCGTGGCTATGGCCAATTAGTGTTTTCGATGGATTTAAAGAAAAAAACAATGCGGATATCAAATATTATTATCCGACCAACGACTTGGTAACTGCACCCGAAATCATGTTTTTCTGGGTAGCAAGAATGATTATGTCGGGATACGAATGGATGGGTAAGAAACCTTTCAGCAATGTGTATTATACCGGAATTGTAAGGGATAAACAACGACGTAAAATGAGTAAATCATTGGGTAATTCACCGGATCCTTTGGATTTAATCGGACAATACGGAGCAGATGGGGTGCGCATGGGAATGTTGTTATGCTCGCCTGCCGGTAATGATATTTTATTTGATGAATCACAAGTAGAGCAGGGCAGAAATTTCGGAAATAAATTATGGAATGCTTTTCGTTTGCTTAAAGGATGGGAGGTAAAACCGGATTCGGAGTTTGATGTGATGATTCTTGCAAACAATAGAAATTCGATTAATTGGTTTGAAGCCAGATTTAATGCTTGTTTAGCAGAAATAGAAAATAAGTATACCGGCTATAAATTGAGTGAAGCACTCATGGGTATTTACAAACTAATCTGGGATGATTTTTGTTCGTGGTACCTCGAAATGATTAAGCCCGAATTTGGGAAACCAATGAATGAAAGTACCTATGCCAAAACGATTGTACTGTTCGAAAATTTAATGAAGGTATTGCATCCGTTCATGCCATTTATTACCGAAGAAATCTGGCAACAACTTGCACCAAGAAAGAACGGAGATTCGATTTGTGTGGCATCGTATCCGGAATTGATATTGGTTGAAGAACCGGATATGAGCAGGGTTTTCGAATCGATTACACAGATTAGAAATTTAAGAAACAGCAAGGGAATTAGTCCAAAGGAAAACTTTGCAATTGCTATTAAAACATTGCATCAGGATCTATATGAACCCCATTTGTTTTTAATAAAGAAATTGGCAAATATTTCTAAGATTGATTTTGTAACCATTCAACCTGAAGGCACCCAATTGTTGCCGGTAAATACCGATGAGTTATTTGTATACCTAACCTTACAAGTAGATGCAGCAGAGGAAAAGGAGAAAATTGAAAAAGAAATAGCATACCTGCATGGATTCTTAAAATCCGTAGATGCAAAACTTTCGAATGAGAAATTTGTAGCAAACGCGAAGCCGGAGTTAGTAGAAAAAGAACGCCAGAAGAGAGCAGATGCAGATGCCAAGATAAATGTGTTAAGAGAAAGTTTGTTAAAACTGTAAGGAATAGGGTAATAGAATTAGGTATATAGTTCTTCTTCACTTAAATACGTTGGTATTGTATAAAATAAATGGAACCCGAACATGGGTTTTCATTTTTGGTTTTATAATAAGAACGAGTCCATTGGTATTACAAATTCGAATTTAAAATTTATAAATTTTTTTAAAGGAGACTCCTGCGTTAGGGACAGAGCGGTTTGTTTGAGCTCTTTCCAGGTACTCCTGGGAAAGCGAGCCGCGATGACCGACCCCCGCAGCACAAAAACAAGTTGCCTATGGAAAATAACCTTTAAAAGAATAATCCCGATAAAGGCAACGTAGTTTTTGGCAAGCGGGGGAACGCCCAAAGGAAAGAAAACGAACAATACGACATACCCTATTGGGTAAATAATAAAATATACATGTTGTAACCGGAGGATTAGGTCCTACCCAAAGCCTACGCTGTAATTTATTACTTACAAATAATCTGAATAGGTTATCCAATCGTTTAAGGAAGGATTTAACAATGGTTTTGATTTAAATATTCCAAAAATACTGGATCCGCTACCACTCATGGATGCATATAGAGCACCTGATTGATATAATTCGTTTTTAATGGTTAACAGTTCAGGAAATTGGTTGAATACCGAAGGTTCAAAATCATTCTTTAATTTTTCTTTCCATGTTTCAATCGGTTGGGTGAGAATGATTTTTACAGAGTTTTGTGGTTCCAGTTTTTCTCTTTTCAAAACATGTTGATAGGCAAGGGCTGTTGAGGAATGAATTGGCGGGCATATTAAAACCAAATAATAGCCACTTAAGTTTAATGGAATAGGTTCGAGTTCATGTCCGCGGCCAAATACGTAAGCCGGCTTGTTATCGATAAAAAATGCACAATCGCTTCCAAGTTGTGCAGCATAATTGCGTAATTCTGCGGTATTTATTCCTAATTTAAATTTGGTATTGAGCAAATTTAAGGTGCTTGCAGCATCGCTCGAGCCGCCACCCAAGCCGGCGCCCATTGGTATTTTTTTGTATAAAAAACATTGCACGGGAGGAAGGCTAAATTTTTTGTCCAATAATTTATATGCCTGTACTACCAGATTATCCGTTGCATTGCTTGGTACCGGAATTCCTCCATAAGCAATCGTTATCTTATCGTTTACCTTTTCCTTTTGTTCAATTACCTCCAGCATATCGCATAGGTTTACCGCCAAAAAAGTGGTTTCAAGGTTATGAAAACCATCTTCGCGTTTATTTATAACATGCAGACCTAAATTGATTTTTGCTTTCGGAAAGGCAATCATTTAATGTTTATTATTGTGGTTCAATCTTACTAAATATTTAACAGATGACCGAATTCAAAGTGTGGCTTGTATTATCTTTTGTTGCTTTTATCCTATTGGTTGACCTTTACTCGTGGCAGGCAGTGAAAACATTAATCAGAGATAAGAGTGATGTGATTCAGGTTTGGACCAAAAGGTTCTTCTTTACTTTCACTGTTATCACCCTCAGTTTATTTTTGTCTTTAAACTTATTTGTTAGTTTGGAGAAAAATGTGGTCTTCCGATATTATTTATTGGCCGTCATATTTGTTATTTACTTGCCAAAATTGCTGGTATGTATTTTTCTTTTGGTGGAAGATACCATTCGTTTATTTCGCTGGATATTTATCCGTTTAAAAACTTTGTTGGTGGCTAATGTGAAAAAGGAAGGAGTACCTGTTAGTGAATCCAAAATCAGTAGGTCTAAATTTATTTCCCAAACTGCTGCTGTTGCCGGTGCAATCCCAATGGTAATGTTAAGCAAAGGAATTTTTAAAGGTGCTTATGATTACCAGGTTCGCAACGTGCCGTTGTATTTAAAAAACCTTCCATCTGCCTTCGAAGGGTTAAAAGTATTGCAGTTATCCGATATTCATACTGGAAGTTTGTTTGATAAAGATTCGGTTCATAAAGGCATTCAATTGGCGCTTGCTCAAAAGGCTGATGTGATTTTTTTTACCGGTGATTTTGTAAACAACGAAACTTCGGAAGCATATGAATTGATGGATCATTTTGCTGAGATAAAGGCTCCAATGGGTGTTTACAGTATTTTGGGTAACCATGATTATGGCGATTATATCAGCTGGGATTCTGCCGAAGCCAAATTAAAAAACCTGGAGGATTTGGTAACTGTTCATAAAGATATGGGATGGAATCTGATGCGAAATACCCATGTTATTTTAGAAAAATCCGGACAACAAATTGGTTTGGTTGGTGTTGAAAATTGGGGGGATCGCGGACGATTTCAGAAATTCGGAAATATTGATAAGGCAAGAATCGGGATGCCTGATGTTCCTGTACAACTTTTGTTATCGCACGATCCTTCTCATTTTGATAGTATCGTTTCAAAGGATATAAACTATAAAAATATTAATGCCACCTTTAGCGGACATACCCATGGCTTTCAATTTGGTGTGGAGAATACTTTTTTTAAATGGAGTCCATCGCAATATATTTACCCGCATTGGGCCGGTTTATACCGGCAAGGGGATCAGCAACTTTACGTTAATCGCGGTTATGGATTTTTGGGATACCCTGGTAGGGTAGGGATTTTGCCGGAGATAACGGTGTTTGAGTTGAGGAAAGAGGGATGAATTATGAGATATAAGTTATGAGATATAAGTTATAAGATATGAGTTATAAGATATGAGATATAAGATATGAGATATAAGTTATGAGTTTGGGAGAGTAACTTCAACACCTCAACACTCGTCCACCGTAGCTTTAGCGAAGGTGGGCAACACCTCAACACATTATACTAAAACACTAAGTACTAAAACACCCAGCACTAAAACACTCATCTCCGTTCCTGACCTAAATTACTTTTTTGAATCAAAAATCCGTGTATTTTGCGGCAGCAATAATGAAAAGTTTATACGATAAAGGAATACTGGTGGAAGTATCGAATAGGATTGAAAAGTTAAATCCTGATACAAAAGCCTTATGGGGTCAAATGAATGTGTCGCAAATGATGGAGCATTGCGCTCGTGCTCTCGATTATGCCACCGGTAAAACCAAGGAACCCCGCATGTTTATTGGTTTAATTTTAGGACCTTTATTTAAATCCATGTATTACAACGATACCCTTTGGGGAAAAAATACCCGAACAGCAGAAGTATTTAAGGTAATAGGAACACCGGATTTTGAAAAAACAAAATTACGACTTACATTATTGGTGCATACTTTTTCTAAGGGCGGTCCTGAAAATGCCACCACACATCCGAGTCCGTTTTTTGGTAAACTTACACCCGAACAACATGGGCTAGGACAATATAAACATATCGATCACCATTTAAGACAATTTGGAGTATAAATTATGCCAGTACAAATTTTAAACGGAAACGAAGTTTCCAAACATATCCGTTCACAGATTAAAGCAGAGGTAGATGAGTTAATTGCAGCCGGGAAAAAGGTGCCGCATCTTGCCGCTATTTTGGTAGGTAGTGATGGTGCAAGTAAAACCTATGTTAATGCCAAGGAAAAGGATTGCATGGAAGTTGGATTTGATTCAACGGTTTTGAGATTGGATGAAAGTATTTCGGAAGGGGAGTTGCTTGTTGAAATAGAAAAAATAAACCAAAATCCGGATATTGATGGGTTGATTGTACAATTGCCCCTACCCAAACATATCAATACAAATACCGTTACCCAGGCAATCGATTGGCGAAAGGATGTAGATGGTTTTCATCCCATGAATGTGGGATTAATGTTTAAAGGACTGCCATGTTTTTTACCTGCAACACCGATGGGAGTAATTAAACTCATCGAACATTATGGAATTGAAACGTCGGGTAAACAATGCGTGGTTATTGGAAGAAGTGATATCGTTGGGAAACCTATGAGTGCACTCATGCTGCAAAAAAACTGCACTGTTACGGTTTGTCACAGCAAAACAAAAAATATTGAACAACACATGCAAAAAGCCGATATCATTATTGCGGCTATTGGCATTCCGGATTATGTAAAACCACATATGGTTAAAGAAGGAGCTGTTGTAATCGATGTAGGAATAACCCGCACCGATGACCCGACTGCGAAAAATGGTTTCCGTCTTAAGGGTGATGTACTTTACGAAGAAGTAGCACCCAAATGCAGTTGGATTACTCCGGTTCCCGGTGGTGTTGGTCCAATGACCAGGGTTGGTTTGTTGTTGAATACGCTTAGGGGAAGTAAGAAGGGATAAGGGATGAGGGGTAAGGGATAAGGGGTGAGGGGTAAGTGGTTAGGGATGAGGGATGAGGGGTAAGTGATAAGGGGTGAGGGAGTAGGGGTAACTTTTACAAATGAGATTTACTTTTTGAAGAATAACCAAAGGCGTTGAAAGCGTTTGACCTCAAAACATGGACGCAAGATTTTTCACTTGATAAAATTAAAATATTAGGACAAACTGAACGAGGTTTGTTTCAGAAATATTAATTAAATAGCGCATTCGATCGTCAACATCTGTGGCAGCAAATTATCGAGCTGCATGCAGAACAAAATCGAAATCTGATTTTATATATAAAATTAATGCAGTTCTTGAAGAAGCGGATGAATCGTTATTTTGGATAGAAATGTTGATAAAAAGTAATTTTATCCAATTCAATTAAATAGAAGAAATTATCAATGAAGCGAATGAATTAACTGCTATTTTTGTTGCAATATTGAAAAATGCTAAAAAATCAACAACCAGATTCTGACTTCTCTCTTCTCCCTTCTTCCTTGCCTGTTATGGAACATTTTTACACCATTCAGGGTGAAGGAAATTATAGTGGAAAAGCCGCCTATTTTGTGCGTTTGGGAGGTTGTGATGTAGGTTGTGTTTGGTGTGATGTGAAGGATAGTTGGGATATGGACAAACATCCTAAAATGGAAGTGGATGAGATTGTAAGTTTTATGACTCAAGCCGGAGCAAAACTGGCTGTAATTACCGGTGGTGAGCCTTTGATGCACTCATTGGATCATTTAACAAAAGCAATCCATGAGGCAGGTATCCAAACCAATATCGAAACTTCCGGTTCGTGGCCCATGAGTGGGGAATGGGATTGGATATGTGTTTCGCCCAAAAAATTTAAGGCGCCATTACCTGAAGTGGTTGCTTTAGCCGATGAATTGAAGGTAGTGGTGTTTAATGCAAGTGATTTTGACTGGGCTGAGAAATGGGCAAAAAATACCAAACCGGGATGTAAATTATTTTTACAACCCGAATGGGATAAACGAAATGTAGTTACACAATCCATCATCCAATATGTAAAGCAACATCCCCAATGGGAAATTTCGTTGCAGGTTCATAAATATTTGGATATTCCTTAGTATTTATAATTGAGGTGTTAATTATGCAATTTTTTCTCGGGTAGATATAAGTCATTGTAAGGTTTATTGAATCACTTTTGTTTTTCACAATTGTAAACTTTAAACAATGAAAAATTTGATGAATGGGACATTAAAAGGTACCTTAGTTATGCTGTCGTTGGTGCTATTATTCAGCAGTTGCAGTAAAAAAATAGCTTTTTTAAACTCTCCTGTAGTTCCGGGTGCCGATGGTACCGTATATGTAAAACAGGATAACAACAAGAATTATTCAATTGATTTGGTGGTGAACAACCTTGCTGAACCCGATCGACTTACCCCACCTAAAAAACTTTATGTTGTTTGGATAGAAACCAGCCAAAATGGAGTGCAAAAATTGGGTCAATTGAAAACATCCACCAAAGGGTTTTCGAAAATGATGACAAGCTCCTTGCAAACGGTCACCGCATATAAGCCAAATAGCTTATTTATTACAGCAGAGGACGAATCCACAGGAAATTACCCCGGAATGGTTGTGGTACTTAAAACTGCTGCTTTCGCTATTAAATAAATCTGTTAGGAGCATTCGCTATAATTAGTCGTCCCTCAAAAAGTCCTTTTAAAAGAAATGTGTAATTTCAATATCAGATTAACTGTTTTATTGAGATTTTGGAGCTATGCGCTCCAAGCCAGCATTTACTTTTTTTCTTGATAAAAAAAGTAAACAAAAAAATCAAGGCTTCCTATTTTTATGCTGCATTTTACGAATCGCTCATCCCACGCAACCCAAGCCGCCCTTGGCACCTGGCCATCGCAAGCTCGTGGGTTACTTGCAAGTCCCAGCCCAAATTTGCAATTCTCAAATGCTACGCATAAAAATAGAAGGCCGCCAGCTCCGGAAAACTTTTTAGATAAAATGAAGATTCAACCTTTGTCGCTGATAATAGATAGAATAAATTGATCAACTGAAATTGCAAGTTTATTAAATTTTCGAACTGAAATCTTGCAAATAATTTGATGAAAATTTGTAACGAAAGTATTGCTAAATCTAACTTTCATCACTTATTGAGGGTCGAATAAATAATAACTGAAAAGAAAATGCGCTCAAATTTGAGGCAAAAGACAATATTCATATAACAATGGTCATTTGGAATAGTTAATTCCAAATGGCCATTCTTTTTGAAAACCAAAGGGGCCAAATGGGTTATTTGGTTCTGTTTCGAATTGCAGATAGAAGATTACATCAGAAACTTGTCGGCTCAAGTAGGGTATCTTTAATCTGATTTTATTATTTCTTTATATATATTGGTATTTCATTAAGGTGATTACAATGCATTAAATCAACTGTAAAATGAAAGAAGAAATACTTCAATACCTCGATAATCCGAAAGAACTGGAATTATTGTATCGAAAGAATAAGGCTAAATTCGGTATTGTATTTAACGAACTGTATCCCGAAATTAAAGAGCATACCTGCGCACCAATATGGTTCGAACGTTTGAATTTTGAAACCAAAAACGAGTCCGTAATAAAATTAAATGATTTGTTATTTGTTTTTGCTCTTGCTTTATTGGCGGCACTTTTAGCTAAATTACCTGATATATTTTCTATTGAAAAGGAGTTCTTTTTCACCCGAAATGTTGGGTTTATGGTGTTTCCATTATTGGCTATATTTTTTATACAGAAACAGCTAATACCTTTAAAGCAGCTCGTTGGAGTTGGTATACTTCTACTCCTTTCAATTGTGTATATCAACTGGCTTCCAGCAAATAACCATAGTGATACCTTGAATTTAGCCTGTATCCATCTTCCGTTTGTTTTGTGGTTTCTAACCGGTTTTGCATTTGTTGGAAATACCGGAAACAACGATTTGCGACGTTTGGATTTTTTACGGTACAATGGAGATTTGTTGGTGATGATGGCTCTTTTGGCAATTGCGGGAGGAATACTCTCCGCCATTACCATTGGTTTGTTTTCCTTAATTGATATCCATATAGAGGAATTTTACAGGGATTATATTGTAGTTAGTGGCCTTGCTGCATTGCCGGTATTTGCTACTTTTCTTGTACAATTCAATCCTCAATTGGTAAATAAAGTGTCGCCTGTAATTGCCGGAATATTTGCACCATTGGTATTCGTTATGTTGGTTTTGTATTTGGTAGCTATCCTATTTTCAGGAAAAGACCCATACAACGATCGTGAGTTTCTTTTGATTTTTAATTTGTTGTTGGTTGGGGTTATGGCAATAATTTTTTTCTCCATTGCTGAAATAGCCAAAACCAAATACATTAAAATGGCTATACTGGTATTGTTGGGATTATCATTGGTTACTATCATGGTAAATGGTATTGCGCTTTCTGCCATAGTATTTCGTATCAACGAATGGGGTATTACACCTAACCGTTTATCGGTGTTCGGAAGTAACTTATTGGTGCTTATAAATTTAGTATGGGTAGCTTATCGGTTGTTTAGAGCAATTAATAATAATGAAACAATCGATACTGTTCAAAAGCGAATTGCTTTATTCCTGCCGGTTTATCTTTTGTGGGCAATTGCCGTGACATTTATTTTTCCGGTACTGTTTAACTTTCGGTGAAAAGTTATATTTGTTCAAACCGAATAAGACGAATGAAAGGAAGCAGAATGGATGGATTGGCAGATGGTATATTTGCAATTGTGATGACTTTACTGATTATTGAAATTAAAGTTCCTGAATTTCATCTGCCGGTGAATAATGGAGAGTTATGGCATGCATTAACCGAATTGGCGCCTTTGTGCCTCGGTTATGTATTGAGTTTTGCTTTGTTATTCACCTATTGGCGTGCACATTGTTTCGTGATGTTAAATGCAGGTTCGATTTCTGTTAAGCTTACCAACTACAATGCCTTCTTTTTGTTTTTTGTCGGATTGATACCATTCACTACCCATTTATTGGGGAGGTATCATTATACACAATTGGCAATCGTATTGTATGGATTAAACATTGTTCTGATCGGACTTTCTTTATTTCGTATGCGAAAATTTATCCTTAAAGTACACCTCAAAGACGACATTCAATTGACCACTAAAAGTAAGCGTCACGCCAATATTCGACTTTTGGTTCCGGTATTTTGTGCCGTATTGGCAATAGCGATTTGTTTTATGAACACCTATGCTTCCATGTTGGTATTTACTTTGTTAATTTTATTTAATTTAAGTCAGAAGGGAGCAGATGCAGTCGATTTTATTATTTCCAAAATAGAGAGGAACTAATTTTACTTAATATTAAAAACTAAAAATTATGAAAATTGCAGTATTCGGAACCGGAAACGTGGGCGACACCATCGGTTCAAAGTTAATTGAATTGGGGCATTCAGTAATGATGGGTTCCAGAACCGCAAACAATGAGAAGGCTTTGGCATTTGTTGCCAAACACAATACAAATGCAAGTGCCGGAACCTTTGCAGAGGCTGCGCTATTTGGCGAAATGGTATTTAATTGTACTGCCGGTATGGGTTCCATTGCTGCTTTAACCATGGCAGGTGAACAAAATTTGAATGGAAAAATAATTTTGGACCTTGCCAATTCGCTTGATTTTTCAAAAGGCATGCCACCATCGTTGGCGATTGTTAATACCAATTCGTTGGGTGAAGAAATTCAAAAAACATTTCCGCAAAGTTTTGTTGTAAAGGCATTAAATACCATGTGGTGCGGTTTAATGGTAAATCCGGGATTGGTGAATGGAGGCGACCATGCTACTTTTGTTTGTGGAAATGATACAGATGCAAAAGGTAAAGTGAAAGAATTACTCAAGTCTTTTGGATGGGCTGAGAAGAATATTTTGGATTTGGGAGATATTACCAAAGCACGTGGTACCGAAATGTACCTTCCTTTATGGTTGAGTATTTATGGTGCAACCAACAACGGAGCGTTTAATATCAAAATAGTGAGTTAATAGGTATTTACTTAATAGGTTTAGACGTTAATTTCGTTTGCTATCCTTTGGGCGTTCCCCCGCTTGCCAAAAACTACGTTGCCTTTATCGGGATTATTCTATTAAAGGTTATTTTCCATAGGCAACTTGTTTTTGTGCTGCGGGGGTCGGTCCTCGCGGCTCGCTTTCCCAGGAGTACCTGGGAAGAGCTCAAACAAACCGCTCTGGACCTAACGCAGGAGTCTCTTTTAAAAGATTCGATGGAATTAAAATTCGAATTTGGTTTTACCAATAGACTTGTTCCTATTATTAAACCAAGAATGAAAAACTTTTGTTCGGGTTTAATTTATTTCATAACATACCAAAGTAAATAAGTAAAGAAGAATTAAACGTTTAATCGTATTACTTAATTACATATTTTTCATAGATTTCTAAGTCGCATTTACCTATCTTCACAGAGATTTGAATATGCAAAGTGAAAACCTTTTGCTGCGGGTGGCTACTTCCGGCGATCTTGCAGATATACAGTCGTTATTTACAGGAACCATTTCAGCTACCTGCAATAAAGATTATACACCTGAACAATTAACTATGTGGTCAGATGACTCCATCGATACCCAGCAATGGATACAGAAACTAGAGAATCAGTATTTTTTGGTTGCTATGAACGATTGTAATTTGGTAGGTTTTGCATCCTTGGATAATATGCAGAGCGTGGATATGTTGTATGTAGAAAAAAATAATTTGCGCAAAGGAATTGCCTTTAAATTGATACAAAAGTTAGAGGCAGAGGCAAAAAAGCGACTGGCGAAATTAATTCATGCGAATGTGAGTATAACAGCAAAGCCATTTTTTGAAAAACAAGGGTTTACTGTACTTTCCAGACAGATAAGTCGAAGGGAACACGTTGAAATTGTACATTTTAATATGGAAAAGGAAATATTCTGAAACAAATTTAAAAAAGATAAAAGAGTATATTCGAATAGTAAATTCATACCCCTATGAAGAAATTCCTAAGTAAATGTATCATAGCAGTATATTGTTTATTGCTATTATCTGCTTCTGTTCAAGCCCAATCAAAGTTCGAAAATTATGAGTTAAAGCAAGGTGAAACGATTGCATTTCATAACGGGAAAAACGATTCGAGTCTGAATTATTCGGGTCAAATCATTAAAGGAGCGTACGACGGATCATCTTTTAAGATAAAAATCGATAAAAAAGGCCAGATTTTGGTTTCCGGGGTAAGAGGTGCTAAAGGCCAACACATGAATGATTTTGTGCTTTTAAATTGCAAGGGAAATATTACCAGATTAAACGATACAATAAACCTTATAGCCCAATCAAACGAAACTGAATTATACCTGATACCGGTTAAAGAAAAAGTGCCAGCCGATGTTTATAAAGAAAAAATTGAAATACGAATCGTTTCTGTTACCTTAAAACAAGAATATTGTCCCACTTTATTAAACACACCCGGATTTGTAGAACTTTGGGCGTTACCTTCAAAAGTGGATCCGGAAGAAAGATATAAATCCAGACATGCAGACAAAACTGTTGGTGTGTTTTCGTTTTTTGAAATTAAAGACAAGGAAAATAATATTAAATATTACCCTGCAGGGGATTACGTGTTGGTAGGAGGTAATAAGCTCAAATTTAAAGAGTAATTCATTATTTTTCTTTTTTGATTGTTGGTAATGTAATCGCTACGAATTGGTAAAATCATTATTTATGAAACAAATTTTACAATTTAGCATGTTGCTATTAACGTGTTTTTTGATTGAAAATCAAGATATTTTTGCCCAAGAAAAATTAACCAATTATGAATTGAAACCAGATCAAGTAGTTTCGTTCGATGATCGGCATATGAATTTGAAAGAACATAAAGATAACGGAACAAAGGTTTCCAAACATGAATTGGTAGGTGATTTTAAACGAGGCGCATATGATGGCGTAAAATTTCATTTAGAGTTATTCATGGATGGAGAGGTTATCGTTTCTGATGTGAGGGGGACAAAAGGAATTCATCAAAATGAATTTTTATTCTACAATTGTAATGGGAATATGAGCAGACAAAACGATACAATTAAAATAAAGACAAATTCAAATGCTTCTGAATTGTATCTTGTTTCAATTAATGGCACTAAATTAGCATCAACCTTGTCCGGTGAAGTAGAAATCCAATTGGTATGTACTACTTTGGATAATACTTATTGTCCGGCTTTGGTGAGAACGGATAATTTTGTAACTATAGTTGCTTTACCTGAAGGGATAGACCAGAACGAGATATACAAGCCTTCTCATAAAGAAAATACGGTTGGCATATTTTCCTATTTTTCAATTACAGATAAAAATAATATTACCACCGAATACCCAGCGGGAGATTATATATTAATCGGAGGCGACAAAATAAAATACAAGAATTAACTCCCTTACTTCCGATAGTTAAGTTGTTAGTAAAAATGGAAGAAACAGTATCGTTTTGGTCGAATCGTGTAAAAGAATCCGGAGTATTAAATCCTGTCGACAGGATATCAGAAGTTTTATTCGGATTAATCATGGTGCTAACTTTTACCGGAGCCATAAGTGCCTCGAATCAGGATCAACAGGAATTGAAAGAGTTGTTATGGGCGGCATTGGGATGCAACCTTGCATGGGGATTGGTGGATGCCAATTGGTATTTAATGAATATCATGATTGAACGTGGACATTCATTTACCTTGATTGATGCTTTAAAAAAAACCAATAATAAGCAAGAATCAAATCAATTGTTGCGAAGTGAAATACAACCATTAATAGCAGCATTAATGGATGATAAGGAAATGAATATGTTAAGCGAGAAGCTTAAGTTATTACCAAAACCATCCAACAAACATTTGTTAACGATTCATGATTTTAAATCTGCTTTATTTATATTTCTATTGGTGTTCTTATGCACTTTTCCGGTTGCAATTCCATTTATCCTATTTGATGAAGTAGCGATTGCTTTAAAGGCTTCAAACGGGGTTGCATTAATTTTACTTTTTATTTGCGGGTACATTTTAGCCAAATATGCCGGGTTTAAACCTTTGCTTACTGCTTTGGCATACACATTAATTGGGGTTCTTTTGGTATCAATAACCTATGCTTTGGGTGGATGAAAAATATTGTTTTCATACTGTTGCTTTTAATTTCTGTTAATTACAATGTAAATGGACAAACGGTTTCAAAGAACAAGAAATCAACTTGGGAATGGAACGGCGACATGAATTTTTATCTGATTCCGGATAATTACTTTTTATTACCTGTTGTTCGGGCTGATAAGGATAAATTGCATTTGGAGGCTCGCTACAATTATGAGGATTACAGAACAGTTTCGGGTTGGATAGGTTATAATTTATCAAGTACAGGAGATCTTGAAGTGAATTTTACTCCCATGTTAGGTTTGGTGATTGGCAATACAAACGGGATTGCACCCGGTGTTGAATTTGGTTTTGAATATGCTCATTTTTCACTTTACACCGAATCAGAAATTGTGTTAGACTATCATAATTTTTCGAATGATTATATTTATAACTGGACAGATTTTGTATATGGACCTAGTGATAGATTTGCATTTGGAGTTAGTGCCAACCGAACCAAACTGTATCATTCCGAAAAGGAAATGCATAAGGGTTTCCTTTCGGAATTCTGGTTCAAAAGTTTCAAGTTTAGTACCTATTGGTACAATCCAGTTTCAAAGGATCAGTTTCTGATTCTCTCCTTGTCGTATTTACCGTAACTACGTAATTACGTAATTAAACAATTACGTAATTCCATGGGTTTTAAAGATTTTATAGGGAATATATTTTTGGGATCGGGGGTTCGAATCCCACACTCTCTGGGCAAGATTTTTTGCTAAAAAATAATGTTGTCTTTCAACTAAGCGTTGAATCCTGTTCATGTCTTTTGATAGTCGAAGTGGTCGTTGAGCGGAGCAGAAACACCAATTCTACTCCGCTCAGTGACCGTTCGGCTTTATTTACTCAACACCACTTTACTTTTACCCACCCCACCATTTTCAGTAAGTGCATGTATAAAATAAATGCCATTGCTTAATTGGGATAAATCGAGTTCGGATTTGGTTTGTTTGTTATTGTTTTGTTGGTTAAAAACCAACTTACCTGTTACATCAAATACATCAATATTTTTTATTACTAAGCTTGATGAAATGGTAACTATTCCAGAACTTGGGTTAGGGTAAATGTTTATATGATTATAACTATTTACCTCATTTATTCCAACAGTAGCATCTTGTTTAATATGTAACTCTTTTATTATAGCGCCTGCTGAAATTAACACATCTACTGTTCTAATACTTGAAGTATTATTAGCCGAAATATTTACACTAAGTATAGCATTATTGGTTCCATTCATGGGTGTAATTGTTACCCACGATGCTGGATTTGTAATGGCCCAAGTTCTGTTACTTTGCAATTGAACAGTTGTGCTAGTACCTGATGAACCTATAATGATGGAGTCTTTATTTAAACTTAACTGATCAGCGGTGGCAGGTGTACTATCTTGTGTGATGGTTAACAGTTGGGTTGCTGTTCCTGCTGTAAAAGTAATTGTATTAGTGCGTCTAAGCGAACTGGCATTTGTAGTTGTAGTAACATTTACTGTTGCATTTCCATTTCCATTATTAGGTGATAATGTTACCCAACTTGCATTTCCGCTTACAGTCCAGTTTTTGTTACTTGTTAATTGTACTTGTTGCGTATTACCACTAGCAGCATAACTTAAATTATTTGTGCTTAATTGTATGCTGTCAATAGGATTAGGCGGCGTTCCTGCTTGGGTAATATTTACCACTTGAGTTAAACTATCTGCTGTAAAAGTTACAGTTGCAGTTCTTTGAACTGTAGTGCCATTAGCTAATAAACTAACAGTAACACTGTCGTTATTTGAACCACTGGTTTTATTTAACGTAACCCAAGTTTGATTTGCACTTACACTCCAACTGGTATTGCTTGATACCCCTACTTTTTTAGAAGAAGCACTATTGGTATAACTTAAACTCAATGGATTTACATTTAATGTAAAACTATTTATAGTAATGCCTCTAGTTTGGGTATCACCCTTACATCCTGTCGCACTTGTTTCTATAACCTTTACGCTTCCAGTTCCGGAAGATGTGGGCCAAGTTACAGAAATACTGTTGCTGCCATTTCCACTATTTATAGTTCCATTGCTTACTATCCAATTATAGCTAGAACTTGAAGTATTCGCTACAGAATAAGTTTGTATTGAATTTACCAAAACGTTTCCATTTCCATTTATTACTGAAGTATTAGGTTTGGGATTTACAGTAACTATGGTATCACGCATGTTGCTAAAACATCCATTGGTATTGGTTACTTTTACTGTATAAGTTCCACTTGTTTTTACTATTAATGAATTTAAAGTATCGGCATTATTGGTAGTATTTGTGCCGTTTCTTAACCATCTGTAACTGAAATCATTTTGAGATGGAATGCTTAAGCTAACACTATCGTCTGTGCACAAGTTCAATGAACCGTTTACCATCAGACTTTGAGAGATAGGAGTTGAAATAAAAGCTACATTAACACTTGCGAAACTACCTGTATCACATGTTGTGGTGCCCTTAACAGCGCTTACTTTATAAAGACCAATTGTGAGTGATGATAGGTTTGGAACGGTAATATTTTGAGTGGAGGCTGTAAAGCCATTTGGCCCTTTCCAGGAATATGATGTAGCACCTACAACAGTGCTTGCAGCCAAAGAAAGCGTACTCCCCGGACAATGCATAGTAACACCTGTAATAACGGGAGCAGGCAATAAGGTGGTAGCACAAACAAAAAATTGTCTTCCTTCATATAGACTCCACATGCCTAAACTGTCTTTTACTCTAATAAACAGTTTTTGAGTTCCTGCTGTTAACCCAGTTGCAGCAATGTTCAGGGGATTGATACTAATGGAATCGGCAGGTAGGCCAGTGCTAAAGGCAATTCCTTGATTTATTCCGGGATCAGTATTAAAAAAATATTCGGCAGCTACAATTGGGCCACCATTTTGAATTACCACCGGGGCAGGTTGAACATATACTAGTCGACCTTCATACATGCTCCAAAGGTTCAAGCTATCTTTTGCTCTAATAAATAAGTTATGAAATCCTGCTGATAAGCCTGTTACAGAAATTGCTCTCACCAGATTAATACTATCCGATTTGGTAAAACTAGCAATGGATGTTCCATTTCCCACTCCCGGATCGGTATCAAAAAAGTATTCAGCAGAAATTATTGGAGAAACGTTCAGATTGGCTAATGGGGGTTGTACATAAATAGTTCTGCCTTCATACATGCTCCAGCGGTTCAAGCTATCTTTTGTTCTTATAAATACGTTATGGAAACCTGTAGATAATCCAATAACAGAAATTGCACTCACTATATTAATACTATCCGATTTGGTAAAACTGGCAATGGATGTTCCATTTCCCACTCCCGGATCAGTATCAAAAAAGTATTCAGCAGAAATTATTGGTGAAACGTTCAAATTGACTAATGGCGGTTGTACATAAATAATTCTGCCTTCATACATGCTCCAACGGTTCAAGCTATCTTTTGTTCTTATAAATACGTTATGGAAACCTGAGTTTAACCCAGTAACAGAAATTGCACTCACCAGATTAATACTATCCGATTTGGTAAAACTGGCAATGGATGTTCCATTACCCACTCCCGGATCAGTATCAAAAAAGTATTCGGCAGAAACGATAGGAGAAGCGTCCTTGCTAACAAATGAAGGTGCAACATAAACCACTCTTCCTTCATACATGCTCCATACATTTCTGGTGTCCTTAAATCTGATAAAAAGATTATGAAAACCTAAAGCAAGTCCAACAACTGAAATAGGGGCAACGATAGAAATGCTATCTGATGATGTTACATTAATTGGTGTTCCGTTTCCTATACCAGGGTCGGTATTAAAAAAATATTCCCCAGCAACCAATGGATAAGTTAAAAGTATAGGAACAACACTATCACAATACCCAAGATTGATGGAAATATTGATACCATTATTATTTCCGGTAAGGGCAGGGTTGGAGCTTATTACTCTAATTTTATAGCCTGTCCCTGTTGGAGGATCAGGCATTATTGCATAAATTGCATTGTTGGTTGCTGAATTTTCTACTCCTATAATTTGGGGATTTGCAAAAGATCCTGAAGCATCAGATAACTGAGCTGTAAAAACATTACCAGTATTAAACACTCCTGTAATAGGATATTCAATTTTAACCACAGCTCCACCACATATTTTGTTACTTGCAATAACAGAAGCGATGCCTATAGAAACAGGAGAATAATTACCAATTTTAGCAAGGTAAGAGCTGTTTGAAAGACCTGTAAACGTTTGGTTATCAAAACTGATACTAAATCCAAAAATGCCGGAGACATAACTGTTTCCGGATTTGTCTGTACTTATTTTAGCACCACCGTCTACACCATTTTTCCCAGTTTGCTTTACCCATAGGATGTTTCCCGAAGCACTATATTTAGCAACAAACACATCACTAACTCCGCTGTTATAATTAGAAATATTAACACCATTAAAATATGCTGAATGTTGAAACCTGCCTGAAACAAAGCAATTGCCCAACGTATCTAAAGCTACTCCATCTCCGTAATCAGAGTCAACTCCACCGGCACTTTTTGCCCATACCGGTTGACCGGCTGCATCATATTTTGCCAGAAAAATGTCGGTTAAACCTGCACTTGTAAGAGAAAAACCACCGAATGTGCTTGTACCGGTAAAAGAGCCGGTAATATAACTGTTTCCAGACTGATCGGTTACAATATCACGACCTTTTGCGTTTGCTATAGTCCGGTTCCAAACTTGGTTACCAGAAGGATCCAGTTTTATTATTATACAGCCAAATGTTCCAACCGCTGTTCCTGTGCCATACACATTACCAAAACCATCCACACTCACACCTGCTTGTTCAATCGCAACAGAACTGTAATTTGCAAAAAAACTTCCTACTAAACCAGTTGAGGTGAATTTTTTAAAACCAAGGCTATAGGAAGTGCCACTCCTTCCCGTTGAAGCAACAAAACAATCACCCGCTGCATCCACAGCAATACTTTTCCCGTAGGTATCTACATTTGAGGATCCAAGTTTATGAGCCCATAAGGCTAAGCCTGCCGCATTAAATTTTACTACGAAAAGATCGGAAACGGAACCAGTACTTGAAGCAAGTGAAGAACCTCCAATCACAGCATTTCCGGATCCATATTCTCCGGTTATGTAATAGTTTCCAGCAGCATCCACAGCTATATCATTTCCAATTTCATTAGCCGCTCCACTGCTTGCTTTGCGGGCCCATAATACTGTTCCTGCAGAATCATATTTCACAACAAATACGTCCTGAGCTGAACTGGTAAGTGTGGTGCTGCCAAAAGTAACAGTGCCGCTGAATCCGCCCGTAACATAACTATTTCCGATTGAATCGGTGGCAACGCTGTTTGACGTTGTTGTTCCTAAATTTTGACCCCAGGTCCATTGTGGGGTTATTTGTTGGCTCTTGCCATTGATCGAAATATTACTTCCATTATCAGTTCCTGGTGTATTTGGATTGCTTGCAACAACCCTGATACGATATCCGCTTGCTGGTATTGACAATGCAGGAATTACCGCATTAATTGGGCTGCTCAATCCTGTGCCTATTGAAATTGGATAGAAAAATGATCCCGAAGGACCAGATAACTCTACCGTATAAAAGTTATTTGCTGCAAAAACGCCCGAAACGGTAAAAGAAATTGATACCGCAGTTCCGGCAGTATAGACATTACTTGTTAATGGAGTTGTAAAAATAGCAATTCCAGCAGGAACAGAAGATTTAGCTTTAACCAGAAAAGAATTATTCGTCCCAGCAATACTGTTTCCGTCAAAATTAATGCTTGTGGTAAAATAGCCGCATATATAACTATTTCCGTCAAAATCGACATCAATTTTATTTCCACCATCCGCTCCGCCATTACCTGCCTGCTTTACCCACTCCACGTCTCCAATGGAAGTATACTTAGCAGAAAAAATATCGCTGATGCCACTGTTAAGATTTGAAATATTGATGGTTCCAAAGGCTGCATTCTGTTGAAACCTGCCTGCAACATAACTGTTCCCAAACCTGTCTAAAGCTACTCCATCTCCGTAATCAGAGTCAACTCCACCGGCACTTTTTGCCCATACCGGTTGACCGGCTGCATCATATTTTGCCAGAAAAATGTCGGTTAAACCTGCACTTGTAAGAGAAAAACCACCGAATGTGCTTGTACCGGTAAAAGAGCCGGTAATATAACTGTTTCCAGACTGATCGGTTACAATATCACGACCTTTTGCGTTTGCTATAGTCCGGTTCCAAACTTGGTTACCAGAAGGATCCAGTTTTATTATTATACAGCCAAATGTTCCAACCGCTGTTCCTGTGCCATACACATTACCAAAACCATCCACACTCACACCTGCTTGTTCAATCGCAACAGAACTGTAATTTGCAAAAAAACTTCCTACTAAACCAGTTGAGGTGAATTTTTTAAAACCAAGGCTATAGGAAGTGCCACTCCTTCCCGTTGAAGCAACAAAACAATCACCCGCTGCATCCACAGCAATACTTTTCCCGTAGGTATCTACATTTGAGGATCCAAGTTTATGAGCCCATAAGGCTAAGCCTGCCGCATTAAATTTTACTACGAAAAGATCGGAAACGGAACCAGTACTTGAAGCAAGTGAAGAGCCTCCAATCACAGCATTTCCGGATCCATATTCTCCGGTTATGTAATAGTTTCCAGCAGCATCCACAGCTATATCATTTCCAATTTCATTAGCCGCTCCACTGCTTGCTTTGCGGGCCCATAATACTGTTCCTGCAGAATCATATTTCACAACAAATACGTCCTGAGCTGAACTGGTAAGTGTGGTGCTGCCAAAAGTAACAGTGCCATTGAATCCGCCCGTAACATAACTATTTCCGATTGAATCGGTGGCAACGCTTCTTGCCGTTGTTGTTCCTAAATTTTGACCCCAGGTCCATAACGGTGGATTGTTTTGCGCTGAAACAAATTTCCCGCTGATTACTAAAATAAGTAGGAGAATATATTGGTTGAATATTTTCATTATTTAAATGTTAGATGTGTTTCTTATTTGCATGTTGGAAATACCAATAGAAATGCACCTTATCTTAGGTAATAAGATAAAGGATAGGTCAGGTAATAATTAATAATTCTATTTCTGGCTTCTGGCTTTTATTTCAACATTAAGTGTTCCGTTTAAAGGGATCACAGAATTTTGAATATCCATTCTAACCATTTGTGGAATGTTAGTGGCTCCTGTTAAATTGGGCATTGGGAAACTTCCTCCATAAATACCAACGTCGCTTCCATCTGTTCCATAAGTTTTACCTAAGGATGTAGTTAATAGGTTCCAATCGTAAAAACGGGAAGCTGCTAAGCCAATAGTCAATGGAATTGTTGATACAAACTGAGGATTTACCGTATTCAGGTTACCAACACCAGTATTTCCGGGAGGTGGGAATAATTTGTAATTAATGGAGTCTGCATATATAAAAATATTCTTATTCCAGGTATTCTGTGTTCCGGTATATGAAGACAAAGCTGCTGGTTCTAAGAAAAAATTATTAGTGATACTTGCATAATTGACGTCATTCATGGAACCACCTCCAAGAAAAATATTGTTTGTAATTACTACACTCGGTTTATTAGAAGTGTAAATACTGACAGTTCCCGCAAAAACATTATTGCTTATTATTAGATTATTGAAATCATTTAGCGATAGGTACCCCGAAAAATTATTCCTAAAAATCCATCCATTTCCAATAAAACTAACATAACCAGAAAAATAACATCTTTCAATAGTAATGTTGTTCACCTGAGTAGTACCTCCACTTCCACTTCCACCGATAGAATAACATGATATTCCTTTGATGATACTTCCGGTTGGCAAGGTTGTAGACGAAGATTGATTGAGGATAATAGTTCCAAATAAGGTTTGTAAATTGTATTGCGTTCCGCTTGGTGTGTGACCAGCCCCAATAAGCACCAAACGCTTATTTAAAGTTATATTACCATAAGAAGTAGCTGAACCATGCACATAAATGGTATCTCCAAATGCAGATGCAGTAATAGCCGATTGCACATCGGTAAACTGGCCTGCTGTAATTGGGCCATTACATACTGTACGTAAAGTTGCGAAAGATGATAGGCTAAGTACTAAGCCAAGAGAAAAGGCAATAGTTTTTTTCATAGAGGTTTTTTTATTATGTGTCAAAGAAAACTTAAAAGTGCATAAAAACAAATTCAATAACTTTAGTTATTAGTTCAAACAGGTAAGTTTTATATTGTCTATTGATATTGAGATTTTTAATTGTACAGTCATTTTTCAAAAAAAATTTAAAATGCTATTTAATGGTGTAAATTAGTCTTCTATTTAATTGATTAGTTCTGTTTCAAAGGATCAGTTTCTGATACTCACATTGTCGTATTTACCGTAATTACGTAAGTACGTAACTACGCAATTACACAATTACGTAATTCCAGGGGTTTTAAAGATTTTATATGGGATAATATTTTTGGAATCGGGGGTTCGAGTCCCTCAATCTCCGCGCTTGGAAAAATAAATACCTTACAATAATCAAATTAACCAAATAAGTATTTGATGGTTTAAATTTATTTATTCACCACTACTTTACTTTTACTTATTCCACAATTTTCGGTTTGAGCATGTATAAAATAAATGCCATTATTTAATTGGGATAAATCGAGAGATGTGATTGTTTGTTTATTGTTGTTTTGTTGGATATAAACCAATTTACCTGTTACATCAAATACTTCAATATTTTTTATTACTAAGCTTGATGAAATGGTAAATATTCCAGAACTTGGGTTAGGGTAAATTTTCATATGATTATAATTATTTACTTCATTTATTCCAACCGAAGCATCTTGTTTAATATGTAACTCTTTTATTATAGATCCTGCTGAAATCAACACATCTACTGTTCTAATACTTGATGTATTATTAGCCGAAATGTTTACACTAAGTATTGCATTATTGGTTCCATTCATGGGTGTAATTGTTAGCCACGATGCTGGATTGGTAATGGACCAAGTTCTGTTACTTTGTAATTGAACGGTTGTGCTAGTACCTGATGAACCTATAATGATGGAGTCTTTATTTAAACTTAACTGATCAGCTGTTGCAGGTGTGCTATCTTGTGTAATGGTTAACAGTTGAGTTAAACTACCTGCTGTAAAAGTTACGGTTGCTGTTCTTTGACTATTATTGGTATTGGCCGTAACATTAAATGTTAAGATGTCATTTCCATTGCCAGAAGTTTTGTTAAAAGTTAACCATGGTTGGTTGGCATTTACTGCCCAAGTTCTATTACAGTTAATGGTAACTTGCTTACTACCTGCTGTTGATGCATAACTTAAATTCTGTGGATTAATTGTTATACTGTCTTTTACTACTATTCCACTAAATGAATAAGGTAACGACCATTGAACCAAAGACAAAGCATCTCCATTGAACAATTTAAACCCGCCTGCCATTACCATGTATAATTTAAAATCACTGGCTGTTGTATTGTTTTTATAATCAAAAACAAAATCATATTCAGGGGCAGTATTTGTTGACATAAAATTTATAGTTTGTGGCTTTGCAAATGAATAATTCCACCAAGTAGCATCAAAAACTCTTGTATTTACACCTTGTGTATCGTTCCAAATTTTTATAAAGCTATGATTGTCTAAATTTTCAAATTGACCTCTCACATATTCAGCATTTAATGCTGTGTTATTATCTAACAATGGATAAAATTCAATTATTTCATTAAGTTCACAAGTATCGTTGTTGTTTCCTTTACTATCAGGGTTATTGTCGTCATCAATAGTTGCAGCGTTGGTGGGCGAGTAAACTAATGGAGAAATAGGAATTGAAATACATGTTGTAGCAAAATCTTGACCGTTTTCCTGTACAATAAAATCTATAAAAACACTATTTCCAGGTGGAATTGCAGTGTCAATATCTATTTCAAATTCATCGGCCGACCACGCTTTGTTACTCCAACCAATATTATTTAATGCAGACGAGCTATCTGTAATTTTTATATAAGGACTATTACTTCTTACTTTACAAATTCCACTTACAATTGATTGGCCATTTGCTTTTTGATTGGTACATTCTACTTTGAATCTTGCCTTTTTTCCCGGATCTACAAAGTTTCTAGGATTAGATGGATTTGCATTGATATTAGTTGGTAAATTATAACTATAAAATGAGGCAAAAGCAGGAGATAATTTTAATTGATCAATGGCAGCGAGGTTGGTAAGGTATACATTAGGGTTGGTTTGAGGTGTTAAATCAACACCTGCAACACGGGGTATACTGTCATTAGAAGTACAACCATTAGCATCAGTTATTTTAACTTGATAAAAACCATGCGAAAGTAATATTGCAGTTTGGGTTGTTTGATTATTAGCAAAAGAATCCCACAAATAAGTATAAGGTGGTGTTCCTGCTAATACATTAACTTTTGCTGTTCCATTAAACTTGCCACTGCACTGAGTGTTTGGAGTAGTGGTCATTTCTATCTCTAGCGGTGGGCCATTTTCTATTTCAAAGAAAACTGTTTTTGATGAATTACTGGCATCGGTTACTTTTACAGAATAAAATCCTGGGGAAAGACCGTTGATTGAGGATGTTGTTTTTACAGGAGTTGTATTCCATATATAACTGTAAGGGGGTTTTCCACAGATAATTACTAAAGAAGCACTTCCATCTTTCGATTTATTACAACTTGCATTATTTTTTGTCAAGGTATAATCTAATATGCCATAACTAACATTCACACCATTGTCAAAACATGAAGCAAAATCCGACTTATTATCATTGTTCAAATCAGCACATAGAATATAATTTGGTACTGAGTTTACTATTGTATCCAATAAGAATGTAGATAAATTTGAAAATCCGCCTATTCCATTACCATATGCAAGATACACAATACTATAGACTGTTGATATAACAAGGTCATTTTTACCATCTAAATTAATATCAGGACTAAAAATTTGTCTTGCTGAATTTGTTTTCATTTTTTTTGAAATGGTAAAACTACCTGTTCCGTTTCCTGAAAATAAAAGCACATTGGAATCTAAACCTAAACAAGATATTGCCAAGTCTTTTTTATTATCACCATTAAAATCTGCACTTGTAATAGAATTCGGTCTTGCATTTGATGGTAAATTAAATTTAGTGGTTACAAAACCTCCTAAACCATTTCCTAATAAAATTGAAAAATTATTTGAACCTTCATTTACAGTTGCTAAATCTATTTTGCCATCAGCATTAAAATCAGAACTAATAAATGCCCTTTGTTGATTTCCTGCAGCAAAATACTTGACAGTATTAAAGCCACTCATTCCATTTCCTAAAAAAATGGCAATTGAATCTTTACCATAAAGTGAAACAGCTAAATCAGCTTTCCCATCATTATTAAAATCAGCATTAATTAAATCTATTGCAAAAGTATTGGAACCTACAAATATTTTTGTTGAAGTTGAAAATCCACCTAATCCATTTCCTAAAAGCAGTATTAGACTATCATTGGAAATGTCAAGTACCAAATCCTTTTTTCCATCTAAATTAAAATCACCACTTGTTAATAATTGAATGGGACTGAAACCGGAAATTATACCGGAAATATTTGTAGCTGTTGAATAGACTCCAAAACTATCTGCCAACATTACAGAAATAGTTTTTGGATTAGATGAATTTGAAGTTACCAAATCCATTTTCCCATCTCCATTTAAGTCTGTATGTATAATTTTATTAGGTGATGAAACAGGGATTGTTTTTTGAGTTGATAAACATAGCTGTGCAGTAGAATTATATGTTATAAGCAAAAATATTGATAGTAATATTATTATTTTTTTCATTTTTTTATTTTCAATTTTACCCGTCTGACACTTGGCAGCGCAATAGGCCAACTTAGCGTCTGACGGTTTTTTTAGATGTTATTTACTTATTATTATGTAGAGTTTAATTGCAATGTCACCAAAATACTTCATTTTATTGGTTTTAACATGTCTATTAATTTTCTGTATGACTTGATACTATGCATTTCTGGCTTTTCCGAAGGGAAGGTCCCAATATTATTTACCGTAACAACGTAATTACACAATTTCGTAATTACACAAATACGTGATTACACAATTACGTTTTAAGTCTTCTAAATATAGCAACCATAAATCCAATCACCATAATAATTGTTCCACCCCAAACCAAATTAATCCAGGGGAACATAATTGCTTTCATAATGATAAATTCATTCGACATGTCTTTATCTGCTACTTCGAGGGAAATATTTCCGGATTGCGGATCCACACCTGTAAATTTAATTTGCATGGCTGCTTCTTCAATATTTGCAGGATAGATTGCAACACTATTGTTCTGAATTCCATAAATTGCTTCAGCCGAATACGTTTTTTGTAAAGTAGTTACGGCGAACTTTGCTGCAAGTAATACCTGCATCGTTTCCTTTTCAATTTTTGTGTTCGGATCCGTTATATTGGAAGTAATACTTTCTAACACAATGTATCCCTTATCGGTAACCAATGTATCCCCTTTTTTCATCTGATACGATTTCGGATTGATAAATTTGGAAGCAGTTTTTTCTTTGGGAACTGAGCTGATATACGTAAACACATCATGCGATAAATAATGTTTGGTATCCGGATTAGCAACCAATCCCATTTTTGGATTGATTTGTCCGTTTGGATACAAATCAAATTCATATTCAACTTGGTTACTTTTCGGGTTGATTTTTTTGTAATGTACCCTGTAATAATTGTTCACCCATTGCATCGAGTCGCTTATATAAGTTATTTCGTAATCGCCCATGCGCAATGGTTTTCCTTTTTCGAGGTATACATGTTCGGTATTTGCTTTTTGGTCAAATTCGGGATTGAGCATCATGCCACTTTGGTTGATACTGATAACTTCTTTATTGGCCGATGAAACCAATACGCCCATTAATAATATTGCAAATCCGATATGAGCAATCGATGCCCCCGCCATTTTAATTTTACCGGTTAATTGTGAAATCAGAATTGCTCCATTGGCCGATAATCCGTAGCATGCTGCAAACAACAGACCTAGATAAAACCAATTATTCAGTTCAAAAGCAAAAAATAACACAATGGAAATAACCAAAGCAATGATTGCATGTATGCCAATCTGAACCAATGCAGTTGTATTCTTTTTATATTTTAATAATTGTCCAACACCGGTTAAAATGGCAATAATAATCGCAATTGGCATCTGAAAACGATTGTAGTGGCTTATCACATCCACCGGTGGGGCAATGTTTAATCCAAACATTTTACTGAACACAGGAATGGAAGTTGTAAATGCAACTTGAAATGCCCCAACCAATAAAACCAAACTACCAATAAACATCCAAAATTCGCGGGTGTAAATTTCTTCTTCTTTACCTGAACGGGGTATGGTTTTAAACAATGCCCACACGCTGGTAACCAACATTCCGATACCAATAATGATGGATGGCCAATTGGTTATATCCCATTTTTCGACAGCAATAATGCTGCCGATGAAAGCGAGGAACAGCAATACATAATATATTTTGTGGGCGATTTTTTCGAATACCACAAAAGCAGGTAACCAAATAAATAACATCAGAAAAACCAACAATTGTCCACTCATTCCTAAATCCGTAAATGAATGAACGGATGCATTACCGAGAATTCCGCTGCGGGTTAAAAAGGTAGCATAAAGCACAAGTATGAACGTTAATAGAATGAGCGTAAATGCGATATTAAGCGCGTTACCTGTGTGTTTATAGATTATCAGTACATGTACTCCTGCAATCAAAATAATCCAGGGGATTAAGGAAGCATTTTCAACCGGATCCCAAGCCCAATATCCCCCAAAACTTAAACTTTCATACGCCCAAAATCCACCCATGATAATCCCGGTTCCTAAAACCATCACACTTATCAATGCCCATGGTAAAGCAGGTTTCAACCATCCACTGTAATCTTTTTTCCATAAGGCAGCAATGGCGTAAGCAAAAGGCACAATGGTAGTTGCAAATCCAAAAAATAGGGTAGGAGGATGTATCACCATCCAATAATTTTGTAATAACGGATTTAAGCCGTTGCCATCGGTAATTTTACTTAAGTAGTCGGCTCTTTTAAAAATTGGGGCATTGCCCATTGCATTGCGCAACAATTCGAACGGACTGCTACCTAATTTGTATCCAAGTACTTTTACCCCAATAAGCATGGATGTTAAGGCTATCTGAGAAAGCATCACCACAGCCATAACCGGACTGGTCCATTTACCTGCAGTACGAATGAGGATATTTCCAATAACCATTTGCCAGAAAATCCAAAGTAAAAAGCTTCCTTCTTGGCCTTCCCAGAAACATGAAATCATATATTGAACCGGCAAATCACGCGATGAATGTTGCCAAGCATAATGGTATTCAAACAAATGTTGGTGGATAATGTAAAACAAGATGCCAACAATGCTTAAAACAGAAACAGTATGGACATGGAAAGAATTTCTTGCAATATTAGCCCAACCGGTATCTGCTTCTTTATTTGCTGCAAAGAAATAAGCAATTGTCGATAGGATGGATGTTCCAAAAGCCAAAACCACCGCAAAGTGTCCTAAATTACCAAATATGAGGTGTTCCCCCTGAAATATCGTCTCGTTCATGTACTATTTTAATAACGCGCAAATGTAAGGGGAAAGTGATGAATTTTTTAATCCCGCGCGATAAAAACAAGGAGGAACGACGTAGTTTTTACATGCGGGAATGAATTATGAATTATGAATGATGAATTATAAGGGGTTAGGGGTTAGGGATGAGTGATTAGGGAACTTGCTTATTCAATTATTTACTCATTTACTCCTTTAGTCGTTTCTTGCTTTCCTTCTCACAAAAATGTCACCCTTTCAGGGTTTCGGTTGCGGCTCTTACAATTTTTTTACAATAATGCCACCCTTTCAGGGTTTTTGAAATGGAATTTTATTTATGTTAAAACACCTATCAACATTCCTCGCGACGCGGCAATCAACCAATTCCCGCATGTAAAAATTGTATCGTACCTCCTTGTTTTTATCTTGCGGGATTGATTCGCTTACCGCTCATCAACATCCAATCATCCAATCATCCAACATTTACTCATTCAATCATTTACTCCTTTACTCATTTCTTCACTCCGACGTGTTTTTTAATTGCATCAGCAAGGAATAGGCGCCACCGGTTACAAACCTAGTTTTGTGGTTAAGTAAGGTTGAATCGCCAAAAATTTCAGTTAATTCATTTTCAGAATTACCTGTTTTGATTTCTTTCATTTCAAACCGATTTTCGGATAAGGCAATAAATACATATTGTTTGTTGTCGTAAGAAAGTATGGCTGCTGATGGTACAGTGAAGTTTTTAACCGAACGAAGGGTTATTTCGGCATTCATAAACATACCCGGTAAGAGGGTTTTGTCATATTTTTCAAAATGACAGTGCACTTCCGCGCTTCTATCGGCTTTCAGGTCTTTGCTTATGAGTATAATTTCGCAAGGATATTTTACCTGAGGTTGATTATTGTTAAAAGCAAGCAATTGCTGACCAATGGATAATTTATTTAAATCCTTTTCAAATATTTTCAAGTTGAGATGTATGTCTTCCGGATTTACCAGTTCGAACAAAACTTCGGAGGGCAATACATATTTTCCAATATTCACATTCACATGTTTCACAAAACCATCAATAGGAGAATATATTTTTATTGATCTGGAAATGGTTTTTTCAGATATTTGATCCGGGTTCAGGTGTATCAGTTTCAGCTTTTCTGAGAGTCCTTTCACTTCAATTTTTTGGGATAGAAAAGCGGATTCAGATTGTTGTAAAATTTTCTCACTACCGGCATTATTATCTTGTAATTCTTTTTGGCGATAATATTCTTTCTCTGCCATGGTTAACCTTGATTTTGCCATCAGGTAATTTTGTTGCAATTCAATGAATTGTTCGTTTTCGATGGTTGCAATCACTTCATTTTTTACCACATGCATACCCGGTAACAATTGGGTGGTTTGCAGATAACCACCAAGGGGCAATGAAATAGATACCATATTCTGTGGGGGCACATCAATTATACCATTGGTTCTTAATATTTCAGGCATCTCCTGTAATATGGCATTTTCGGTACGAATTCCTGCATTCTTCAGCTGGTCGTTGGTTAGTGTAATTTCGTTCGTAGAAGTATCTTCTGTTTCATTGCCTGTTGTGTTGGGAGTCTGTCCACACCCCAATATTAAAAGCAATGGCGTTATAAATAGAAATAATTTGTTCATGGTGTTTGGCTGTTTAAATATTGTAATTGTATGATAATTTCATTGAGCTGTTTCACTGCATCGAGATAATTGCTTTGAATGGTTATAGATTGGTTCGTTACGGCAACCCATTGCAGGTAATTGATTTCGCCTTTGTTAAACTGGAAATCAGCAGTGGCGAAAATGAGTTCAGCATTTTTCAATGCAGTGGTTTCATAATATGCTACCCTGTTTTTGTACAATGTATATTCCAAACCGGTTTTTCGGTATTCGGTTTGCATTTCACGAATTCCAATTTGGTAGTTGATTTCTTCCATTTTGGTTTCGAGTGCAGCAGCGTTTACCCTAGCTTTGGATGCACCAAAAAAAAGTGGAATACCAATACTAACTTGGGCAGCCTGAAATCTAGAAGAGGAACCATATTGTAATCCATCGGCACCAAATCCCTTAATGGTCATATTGCTATAGCCAAAGGATATATCAGGATAGCTTTTCGATCTAATCCAACGTTTTTGGGCTTCGGCAGCTGAAAGTCGGTAAGCGAGAGATTTAATATAAGGATGACTGCTTAAATCCATAGAATCGGTAACATGGCCAACCGGCAATAATAAAGGTTCATTTTTCGGCATCAGGTTATCGTTTGTTTGTAGCAGCATTTGAAATTTTTGGGTAATAATTTCGATATCCTGGTTTACTTCCATCAATTGCATATAAATTGACTCCTTCTGGGTTTCGGCCATTTTTAATTCAAGTATATTGCTTTCTCCTGCTTTGTGCCGGTATCTGCTAGTTTGTAAGAATTGAGCATAATTACTATCAATACGCAACAACAATTGCTTCTTGTTTTGCAGGTAGAGAAAATAATAATAAGTAAGTTTCACTTGTTTTATCAATTCACTTTGTTTCATTGCAACCAAGGCATTGGCATTTTTTATTTCGGCATTCCTAAGCCTATTATGGTTGGTGTATACGGTCGGAAATGCCATCGACTGGGTAATATTTATTTTATTGTCGTTATAGGCACTGTTTATTTGTCCGTATTCTCCCATTACCACTGTTTTGGGTAATCCGTTTTCCGACTTGAGTAATTTTTTTCGGTATTGGATTTTCAAGACTTCATTTTTTAAATACAGGTTATTATACACTGCTGTATCTATTGCTTGTTGCAATGAAATAGGGGTTTGTGCGGATAGTCCGGTTGAAAAAAGACAACCCGATAAACAAATCATTATTGCAATTTTGTTGTTGATTGGCTTCATTTTATTAAATAAAATATATAAAGTAGGTAACACAAATAGCGTAAGGAATGTGGCGAATAGAAGTCCACCAATGACCACAGTTGCTAACGGACGTTGTACTTCGGCTCCGGCACCATGGCTTAGTGCCATTGGTAAAAATCCAAGAGAGGCAACTGCTGCAGTCATTAAAACCGGACGCAATCGAATACCTGTTCCTTTGATTACAATTTCGTATATACTTAATAATCCTTCCTGTTTCAGTCTTCTGAATTCGGCTACCAGAACTATTCCATTTAATACGGATACCCCGAAAAGAGCAATAAAGCCAATTCCGGCACTGATGCTGAAAGGCATTCCGCGTAAAGCAAGGAAGAAGATACCTCCGATGGCTGATAATGGAATGGCGGAGTAAATCAGTAATGCCTGTTTTACCGAATCGAAAGCGAAGTACAAAAGCAATAGGATGAGGAGCAATGAAACCGGCACTGCAATCATCAATCGTCGTTTTGCTGCATTCAGGTTTTCAAATGTGCCCCCATATTTGATATAGTATCCACTTGAAAAATGTAAATTTTTATCGGCTTTCATTTGTAATTCCTTCACTATACTTTGAACATCCCGATTTCGAATATTGAAGCCTACCACAATTCTGCGTTTGGCATCTTCTCGTTGAATTTGGTTTGGTCCGTTGATTAAAGTGATATCTGCAAGCAGGTAAAGTGGAATTTCATTGCCATCCGGAGTAGGTATTAACAGGTTTCTAACGTTTTCTATATCCCTTCGTTGCTCGGCTGCAAGTCGAACAGAAAGATTAAATCTTTTTTCTCCTTCCATAACCAGTCCGGCAACTTGACCTGCAAAGGCAGTATTAATCGTTCGGTTAATATCTGCAATCGACAATCGGTATTGGGCAATAGCTGATCGGTTGAATTTAATGAGTGCTTGTGGCATTCCAAGTGTTGATTCAATATAAAGGTCTTCGGCACCTTCTACGGTATGTATTATTTTCCCAAGTTGATTGGCATAGTGGGTAAGCGAATCGAGATTTTCGCCAAATATTTTACAAACTACATCCTGACGGGCACCTGTCATCAATTCATTAAATCGCATCTGAACCGGGTACTGAAATCCAACTGTTAATCCGGGAATTGCTTGTAATGCATTGCCCATTTGCTCGGCTAATTCATTAAATGAAGTTGCAGAAGTCCATTCTTTTTTATCTTTTAAAATCACCATCATATCACTGGCTTCAATTGGCATTGGATCGGTTGGTACTTCACCACTCCCGATTTTTGTAACCACTTTTTCCACTTCCGGAAATCGGTTTAATAATATTTCGGATGCTTTGGTTACATGTGCGATGGATGTATTCAAGTTGCTTCCGGTTAGTACTCTGGCATCCACGGCAAAATCGCCTTCTTCTAGGGCAGGGATAAATTCGCCACCCATTCGACTTAACACAACCAAGGATACAAGGAACAATCCAATGGCAACCGATACAACCGTTTTAGGAAATAGCAATACACGTTTCAAGTATTTGCTGTAAATGTTGCGTAAACGAGAAAAGTAAGTATCTGCAAGTGATTCGCCTGCGGGAATTTTTTTGTTCAAAACCAATGCACTCATCATAGGGATATAGGTAAGGGAGAGTATAAATGCCCCGGTTAATGCAAATGCAACAGTTTGTGCCATGGGTTTAAACATTTTCCCTTCAATACCTTGAAGTGTAAAAATGGGTAAATACACAATCAATATGATAATTTGTCCGAACACAGCACTATTCATCATTTTACCGGCCGAAGTGGTAACTTCTTTATCAAGGGTTTGTTGATTTAATATAGAAAGCGGTTTGAATTTACGGGAATGGGTTAGTTGATGAAGGGTGGCTTCTACAATAATCACCGCACCGTCAACTATCAAACCGAAATCCAATGCGCCCAGGCTCATTAAATTTCCACTTACTCCAAAAAAATTCATGAGTATTACGGCAAACAACATTGAAAGTGGAATGATGGAAGCCACAAGCAAACCGGCCCTGAAATTTCCAAGAAATAAAACCAAAATAAATACCACAATCAAAGCTCCTTCCATCAGGTTATACGAAACGGTTGAAATCGCATTTTTTACCATTTTACTGCGATCAAGAAAAGGTTCTATGGTAACACCTTCAGGTAATATTTTCCTGATTAGTTCTACCCGTTCTTTTACGTTTCTAATCACCTTGCTGCTGTTCGCTCCTTTGAGCATCATAACAACTGCACCGGTTACTTCTCCGGTATTATTATAACACATGGCACCATAACGGGCAGCATATCCCAATCGCACTTCGGCAACATCACGTATAAAAAGGGGAGTCCCATTATCCAGATTTTTAATGGAGATATTTTCAATATCCGAAATGGTACCAATTAATCCTTCCGATCTTACAAAAAGTAAGGTGGGACCTTTTTCTATATAAGCTCCACCCGTATTCTGATTGTTGTTTTCCAATGCCGTGAAAATATCCTGCATCGAAATATGATAGGACTGCAGTTTATGGTAGTTTACGGCAATTTCATATTGTTTGAGCTTGCCACCGAAGCTGCTAACCTCGGCAACTCCATCAACACTTAGTAATTCTCTACGTACCAACCAATCCTGTATCGAGCGAAGTTCAGTTAGGGCATACCTATGTTCGTATCCCGGCTTAGCTTTTATTACGTATTGGTAAATTTCGCCTAAACCGGTTGTAACCGGACCAAGTTCAGGAACTCCGAATTCTTTGGGAATGATATTCTGAACTTTTAATAAACGTTCGGATACCTGTTGTCGTGCCAGATACAAGTCTGTTTCATCACTGAAAACAATGGTTACAAGCGACAAACCAAACCTTGAAAAACTTCTTATTTCAATCGTTCCGGGGATATTGGCAGTTGCTTGTTCGATGGGAAAAGTAACCAGCCTTTCGATATCGGTTGCCCCAAAAGAAGGTGCGACCGTAATGATTTGTACCTGGTTATTGGTTATATCCGGTACGGCATCAATAGGCAATCGCGTTACTTCATAACTGCCATATCCGATAAGGGTTAATACAAATAACCCGATGATGAGTTTATTCTTTACAGAAAACTCAATAATATTATTCAGCATACAATTGTATAACTAATCGTTAAAATAATAAATAAGAAAGAATGAGCCCAGCGCAGCTTATGCTGTGATGGTTGAGAAATAAGAATTAGCTAAATTTTGGCGGTTGCCAGATAGAAGCTAAATAGGCAGAAGAGATGAATTGAGGAATGGCAGCAAGCAGTTCAGTGTCATGATCCGCTTCTGGTTTTTGAAACAAGTTTTCGCTGCAAGTAGGTAAACCAATAAGTATATTTAAATTCACGCAACCCTCATGGGATTTGAAGGGCAATTGATGTTTATGTTCCTTGTCATTATTGTGGTTATCACAATCGGCATAATGGGCATGCATAAAATCAAACAATGTTTCTTTGCTGTTTAATTCTTTGTGTTCGATATAATGCAATACCAACATAGGCATCTTCACGAATTCAAACAATTCGGTTGATGTGAACAAATGCACACCCAACAATAATATGGCTATCGTTTTCTTCAGAAATACAAATTTAAGTGATTTACGAGTGAAATGTCAATTTAAATTACAGAACATGGTTTAAATCATTTGTTTTAAACCTTTACTCGTCTAAATTGTCAAACCAATATCCTGTTTTGAAAAGAGAATGGTAATGCATCACTAAAAGTGGAATTTCACGCCTCATTTGTACATCACAATTTAACTTTATACTTGAAAAGGTTTCTGTTTGTTATGGTTTTAATGGTAACTGTTTTTGGAAGCACGTTAAAGGCACAGATAAATACGGATACGTTGCAATTGCTATATGGTCATATCGAACGTGAATCGTATGATTCGGCAGAAAATTTATTGTTGACGTATGAAGTTGCACACCCAAATCACCCTGAGTCGGGTGTATGGCGAGCAAAGGTCTTATTTTATAAAGGCGAACGTAAAGCTGCTCGAAATTTATTTCAATCCTTGGTAAAAGAATATCCATATAATATTCCAATACGTTTATCCTATACCGATTTTTTATTGGATATAAGCTACTATGAAGAGGCCTTATTGCAAATTGATACCATTCTATACCTACAACCATCCAATACAGAGGCTGTCTTATTAAAAGCAAAATTGTATACGTGGGAAGGGAATTATAAAAAGGCAAACAAGTTATTGCTTCAAAACCAGGAGGCTGGAAACTCTCGAATGGGAAAGCAACTTGAAGAAAACGTCCTTTTTGCCTCGGCTCCTGAATTAAATGCGCAATTTGGCTTTTCGGAGGACAACCAAGTTATAGCAACCGGTGGCATTGCCTTAAATTATTTGCGTGCAATATCGGCTAAGTTCAATCCCGGTATTTTTCTGGCAAACAACAATTACAACAGCGGTTTTGGTTATAGTAGCCTTAATAAACTGCAAGCATCGGCATCCAATAATTTTTTCTTTCCTGCTACCTTATTGTATCTAAAAGCAAAAGCAGGCATATATGTTAATTTTATTAACAATAGTCAAAGTGCCGTATTTATTGGAGGCATTGCTTTAAAAAAGTTGTTTATCCCTTATTTTACCCTTGAACTAAGTACCGAAAGAAAGCCTTATTTGTCGAATATAAATAGTATTGCTGATGTTATTACGCAATGGGAATCACAAGTTGTATTTGGTTTTAACTATAAAGATAATTGGATTGGCAATGCCGGATATTTACGAAATGGATTTGATGATAACAATGCGGTACATACGATATACATATGGGGTTTAAAAAGAATATATAAAAATAAAACGATAGAGTTAAAAGGCGGTTATGGGTTTAATTACAGCAATAGCGACGAAACCCGTTTTATTCCTGAAGATTTTCAAAACACAATATGGCAAGTAGAAGGCGAGTATAATCCATATTTCACGCCGCTAAATCAAACCATCCATTCCTTGTTATTTACAGGAATCTTTAAAGTTACTAAACGACTTTCTGCAACAGCAAAAGTAAGCTATGGAGTATTTGCCAATGCACAAATTCCTTATCTTTATTACAACCGTAATACTGCAGGTAATCTCATAGTCGAATCCGGAACATCGCCCATGCAGTTTCATCCGTATGATATTTCTGTAAAATTTAATTTAAAACAGAATAGTTTTATCGGTTATGATTTCGGATATGATTATACCATAAATAATTTCTACACCTTTCAATACGCTTATTTTTCGGCTAAAATTTTATTTGCTTATGAGAAATAATAAGTACAATAGGCTTTGGGAGTATAAGGAGTCGGGAACACCCCGTACGCATGAAAAGTATATCTTATTGGCTTTAATTATTGCAGGTATCATATTGGTTTTTCGATTTGCCAATTGGTGGTTTCGTGAAGAACATATTGCCAATCTTACTTTGTATGTTTTGTTGTCGGTTATTTTATGGTGGGGAATTCTTCGAATGGTAATTTTATGGGTTAATTATTTGCATATAAAAAAACTAGCAAAAGAAATTCCTGAAAAGGGATTAAAGGTTGCAATATTTACCACGAGTTCGCCGGGTGAACCATTATCGATGTTCGAAAAAACTTTGGAAGCATGTGCGCAAATTACCTATCCGCATACTACCTATTTATTGGATGATACAAAGGATATTAGGTTTAAAGAAGTGGCTGAAAAACATGGGGCTATTTGGTTAGAATTAGTTGGATTGCCGGGAGCAAAAGCCGGAAAAATAAATGCTGCACTGAAACAAACCACCGAAGATTTTATTTTGGTGCTTGATCCGGATCATATTCCATTCAATAATTTTTTGGATGAGGTATTGGGGTATTTTAATGAAGAAAATGTTGGTTATGTACAAGTTTCTCAAGCTTACTATAACCAGTATCGTTCATTTACAGCTTTGGCTGCTGCCGAACAAACCTATTCGTTTTATGGTCCAACGCAAATGGGAATGTATGGAACCAATACCTGTATTGCGATTGGTGCGAATTGTACATTCAGACGAAAAGCTTTAGAAAGTATTGGCGGACATGGCATTGGATTGGCAGAAGATATGGTTACCGCCATCCGGATTCATGCAGAAGGTTGGAAAACCATTTATGCGCCTATCATTGTGAGCCGGGGACTTGTTCCTGAAGATTTTGGTTCTTTCTGCAAACAACAATTGAAATGGGCAAGGGGGGTACATGAGATTTTATTTGCTGAGTTACCGAGGTTGTTTAAGAAACTTAGTTTTTGGCAACGATTATCTTACTTTACTATCGGTACTTATTACCTAACCGGTACTATCATGATGGTGTTTTTATTGATACCATATTTGTTTTTTTGGTTCGATATTGTTCCTGCTCAAATGTATTTTGTACCCTTTTTAAAACATTGGTTACCTATCGCCATTATTGCTGTTGTAATTTATTTGTATGTGCAGCGATGGTTATGCGACAGGTCGATCGAAAAAGGATTGCATTGGAGGGGTTCGGTATTAAAATTTGCCTGTTGGCCTGTGTTTTTTCTTGGCTTTATCCTATCGCTGGTCGATAAAAAAATTCCATATATCCCAACAGCAAAACAAGCAGTAAAAGGGCTGAGCCCATTTGCAAAACCAATGATGTTGCATGTTATGCTATTTGTGGTTAGTGTGTCGTATGTTATTATTAACCGTTTTTATTTTAGTGCAGAATCTTCCCTCGAAATGACCAGCGAAAAAACCTGGGCAATGATTGGATTTTCATCTATAGCCTGTGTGATGGCATTGGGTGGGATTTATGCTGCGTACGAATCTCGCAATTTAACAAAAGAAGACCCTTGGGATGTAATTCCTCAACATAAAACTTAAGTATCATGGAAAGAAAAAGAAAAATTATACTTCGGATACTCGCAACCATGGTTGCCATCGGTTTGGGTATAGCCATCGTAATCGGATTAACATATGTTGGCAATAAAAGTCAAGGACCATTGGAAGATGTTATGCAACAGGTAAGTGAAAATGTTACCCAGATAGAAAATTCATTTATTCAGGAAGCACGTGAAGAAACGCGACAGGAAGCATTAAGTTGGTTTAATGGTTACCGCAATCATCCTGAAAAGATGATTAGGTATAGAAATATTTTCTGGGGTGCTTACGATGATGATACAAAAAATGGATTTGAGAAAATAGTTAGTCTAGAAGATTCACTGCAAACCAAATTTCCAATCATACAATTGTATGTGGCGTGGGGAAGTAAAACCACACAAAAATTTCCTTTTAATAAAGCAAAGGCGATATATGATCTTGGTTCCATTCCACTTATCACCTGGGAGCCATGGCTCAATGATTTTGATGGAGAAGAACATCCATCCTTACCACCACCAGAATACAGACCTTCCGGTTGTTTGCTTGCCATTGCAAAAGGCGATTATGATTTCTATCTTGACGAATGGATTAAAGACGTTAAACGATTCGGCGCTCCTTTGTTTATTCGTTTTGCACATGAAATGAATGACCCTTATCGATATCCGTGGGGACCGCAAAACAACAAGAGTGTTGAATTTATAGATGCCTGGAAACATGTGGTGGAAAGATTCAGAAACAATGGAGCAAACAATGTGATATGGATGTGGTCGCCACATCCTGCCTACACCAATTATAATGAATATTATCCCGGAGATTCGTTGGTTGATTGGGTAGGAATACCGGCATTGAATTACGGAACGGTGGCTTCATGGAGTCAATGGTGGACGTTTGAACAAATTTTCGGAAAGTATTATCCACAACTTTCGGCTTTTAAAAAGCCAATTATGGTAACCGAATTTGCCAGTTTGGGGATTGGAGGTAACCGATCCATTTGGTATAAAGATGCCATAACTTCTTTTAAGAAGTATCCTTTGATTAAGAGTGTGGTATTCTTTCACGCCGGCGATGATAATACGACCACCTACAAAAGTTTAAACTGGCAATTTGTGCAAGACAAAGCGGTATTAGCAAAAATCCGTCCTCTTATGAAATGATTTCGAATGGAGATAATTTAGATTTACCATTGTATCTCGGGAATTCCTTTGCTTTTAAGAAATGCATTTGTTTTGGAGAAATGCCTGCATCCAAAAAATCCATGATAGGCTGAAAGTGGAGATGGATGTGCAGCCATCAGAATCAAATGTTTGTTCGCGTTGATAAGAGCAACTTTACCTTGTGCAAATTTTCCCCAAAGGAGGAATACAATATTGTTTTTTTGATCAGAGATAGTTTTAATTATTTGGTCGGTAAAACTTTCCCAACCTTGTTTTTGATGCGAACCCGGTTGGTCTTTTCGAACCGTTAAAGTTGCATTTAGGAGTAAAACACCTTGTGTTGCCCAACGACTAAGGTTTCCTGAAATCGGCATTTGGATGTTACAATCGCTCTTTAATTCTTTGAATATATTTTGTAAGGATGGAGGGAATTTAACGCCGTCGTTAACACTGAAACATAAACCATGCGCCTGTCCGGGGCCATGATATGGATCCTGTCCAATGATTACAACCTTAATCATTTCAGGAGGAGTTAAGTGAAGGGCTGCAAAAATCTGATTTTCCGGAGGAAAAACAATTTCTCCTTTTTGTTTTTCTTGCAGGAGGAAGTTATTTAATTGGTCGAAATATCGTTGGTCAAATTGGTTTGCAAGCAAATTTCTCCAACCTTCTTCTAATTTAATATTTGCAGGCATAGTATCTTTACCGTAACTTGTTTATTTTTGGGTGAAGCAATTTAAACATATGAAGAATAAAATTTTACTGTTTTCTTTACTTATAACCGGAATGGTTCATGCGCAATCTACAAAAGATTATGCAGTCATGATTCAAGTCTCAACCTCCGAATCGCCGGCTTCCATTACTTTAAACTGGAATGCAGATGCATTGTCCACTTCCCAAGTAATTTATAGAAAATCTATAGAAGCAAAGGATTGGGGAACACCCTTAACAACCTTGGGAAATGCAGCTTCGCAGTATATTGACAATGCAGTTGTGGCCGGAAAATCTTATGAATATTATGTACGACGTATCTATAGTGGTAGGGTAGCTCATGGTTATGTAATGGCAGGAATCAAGTTGCCCGAAACTTCGCTGAAAGGTAAAATGTTGTTGTTGGTAGATGCCAATTATGCGGTTCCATTGGCCACAGAAATCGAAACATTAGTTACCGATTTGATAGCGGATGGATGGCAGGTTAAGCGAATCGACGTGGATCGATCGGCCACAGTTGCATCCGTTAAAACCATTATTACCGGTTCCTATGCAGCCGATAAATCTGTTAAAGCAATTTATTTGTTGGGACGAATCCCGGTGCCTTATTCGGGTGCTTTTTCAACATCTGGATCCTATTATCCTCCTGATGGACATCCCGATCATGGCGGTGCGTGGCCGGCAGATTTGTATTATGGAACTTTAAACGAAAGTATCTGGACCGATAACCAGGTAAATGACATTACACCTTCACGTACCCAAAACGACAATATTCCGGGCGATGGGAAATTTGACCAAGTTTATATTTATGCTGATACGGTAGCATTTCAAATTGGCAGGGTTGATTTAACCAATATGACACAATTCGGGAAAAGTGATACGGCTTTAGTAAAACAATATTTGAACAAGGCACACGAATTTAAAGTAGGAAATACCGTTACTGTTCGTAGAAGTTTAATCGACGATAATTTTGGTGCAATGGGAGGAGAAGCATTTGCATCTACTGCATGGCGTAATTTTTCGGTGATGTTTGGCGATTCGGTGTTTGCACGTGATTATTTAACCAGTACCAAACAAGGTAATTATTTGTTTTCTTACGGATGTGGTGGCGGAAGTTATACCAGTGCAGGAGGAATAGGTACAACAGCTAATTTTAACAACGATTCAATCAATACTACCTTCACCTCAATGTTTGGGAGTTATTTTGGGGATTGGGATGCAACCAACAACTTTTTACGTGCACCGTTGTGTACCAAAACTACTTTAGCAAGTGCATGGAGTGGACGTCCTTACTGGACTTTTCATCACATGGCAATGGGTTTAAATATTGGATTCAGTGCCTTGCTTGCCCAAAATAATTATTCCAATTTTAGTCAGGCAGGTACTTTGGGCTATGCTTATAATACTGCACCAACTTTTATTCATATTGCCTTGATGGGCGACCCAAGTTTGCGTTTGCATGCCATAAAACCACCAGCAGGTGTTGATGCAGTGAGTGCAACCAATAATATTGCCATCAATCTTACTTGGCAAGCCAGTCCGGATGCTGCATATTACATCGTCCTACGTTCTGGTGCTTACAACAGCCAATACAAACAAATTTCGACACGATTGGATGCATCCACTTTGACCTTTACTGACCCAAATCCGGATATGGGAATTAACTATTACCAGGTAAAAGCGGTAAAGCTCGAACTAACGCCAAGTGGTACTTATTATAATACTTCCTTAGCAGCGATGGATTCTGCTTACTCTAATAATTTAAGTGGTGTTTCATTCAATAGTAGCAATCTACTTTTAGCGGATGTATATCCCAATCCAAGTAACGGCGTGTTTTATGTGGGTTTAGAAAATACAACAGATGAAGCCGAAGTGCAGTGTTTTGATATCACAGGGAAATTGGTAGCAACTTCAACTACCATGCAAGGAGCAGCCAAGTTTGATTTACAAGGACTCAGTGGAATTTTTATTCTTAATATACGTATAGGAGATAAAACGCTGGTGCGAAAAGTGGTTGTGCAATAGGTATAGGCTAATGGCTAATAGCTAATGGCTACTGCCCAATGACTAATGAACATCCCTGAATAAGGTTGACCGGTTTAAACTAAGACTTCATCATCAAAAATAGTAATATTAGGGATAGAATTGAATTGATTATTTAACCATTTGTTTTCAAAGTCTACTGGACTAAGTTTTCCAAGATTATTATGTGGTCGAATATTGTTGTAATGAGTTACTGCATTCTTTACGCACTTCTTAATCTGACATAGGTTTTTCGGTTTCCAATAATCTAAATATTCTTCTTTGATAGTTCTGTTAATTCGTTCAGCATATGCGTTATCTTGTGCTTTAAGTGCCATACTTAATTGACAATTATTATCCTTCAATACATTCACATAGTCTCCATATTCATATTGACTTCCTCTATCTGAATGATGAATAATCGGAGCTTTATTGTGCACCAATGCTCCCTTTAAAGCCTTCATATTTGCAGTTGCCCGCATATTATCAGAGACTTGATAACCTACGATTTTCTTAGTATAAACATCTATGATGAATACCGCATAGCAGAAGTGATCTCCAGCATCAATGTATGTTATGTCGGATTGCCAAATCATGGAAGGGGCATTAATCCTCATCCCTTTGATTAGGTTTGGATAGTGTTTATTGCCTGAATAAGTTGTCCTTCTAAAATTCCGCTTCTTCTTGATTCTAAAACCTAAATCCATCAGAAGTTCTATAAATCGATCCCTTCCAATAAATTCTGGCTTTAGTGTGTAATACATCTTTTCAACCCCACAACCAGGGTGTTCTTGCCTTAACTCCTCAGCTTCCATTACAAGCGCTTTTGTAGCCTTATTAAAAGCTAATTGTCGCATGGCATATTGATTAACAGCTTGTTTGCTTATTCCAACTTCTTTGTAAAGCTGATTCATCGAATAAGTTACTTTTTCTTGGTTCTGCCGGAACCAGTTGATTGTGGGGTGTTGAAGTTTTTTTTGATATCTATTTTTAGATCATCTTTAGCAATCTCAATCATCTTTTCCAAAAAATCTATCTTGATTTGCTTCTGACCAACCATTTGTTCGAGCTCCTTTATCCTTTGCTCAAGTTGCTTTAGCTTATCCATACTACTTGTTTTAAATTCTATGACTCGATACCCCCTTTCATTAAAAGTAGAGTATTTATAAATCCAATTGTAAATGCTCGCATCTGAGACCCCATAAAGTCGCTCGAGTTGATGAACACTGAATTTGCCTCCTTCAAACAAGGATACTAATTCCTTTTTAAATTCCTCTGAATAATGTCGTTGCTTCTGAATTTGTTTTAAATTTGCTTTCATATAAATTGACTTTTATGGTCAACCTATACCAGGGACATACATATTGCCTACTGCCTATTGCCTAATGACTACTGCCTTTTGCCTCCTGCCTAATGCACAATTTTATTCGCACAATACGAACTGGCATAGGCATCCGGTTTTGCTTTGAACACAAATCCCATGCTTAAAATATAACCCATCGCTTCGTGCAAGGCACTATTGGATTTGAATTGAGGATTGGTATTGATATCGGCATGAACTTCGAGATCTACTTCATATTTGTCAAGTATCTCACATAGTTTATAGGCAATATCAATACTCTTTGCTACTTCTTGCAGCATTCGTTCTTTTATACTGAACTTAAATTTTGTTTTTTCACTGCTGATAAGCATAAATCCACCTCGTTTTTGTCGAACAAATACGATTACCGTAGCAAATTCTGTTACGGCATTGGTTACCTGCGAATCGGTTCCAATACACACTTTGAGTTTATTTCCGGCAGCACGTTCTTTTAAAATCAGAGATTCCACTTCATCGAGAATTGAAGTTTGGATAAATTCTCCGTTAAACCGTCTCCAACGCATAGGTGCCGATTCAAAATGCTGCATATCTTTTTTATTGTTAACAACCGTTTGGCCAATAACTTAGTTTATACAATATTAACAACAAAATTAGCAGAATTGAAAGATAAAAGAGATTTCACTAATCTCAGAGAGTGTTAAAGTGTAGAAGTGTTGAGGTGTTAAAGTGTTAAGGTGTTAAAGTGTTAAAGTGTTGAGGTGTTGAAGTGTTGAGGTGTTGAGGTGTTGAAGTGTTCGTATCAAAGTGCTCTAACTTTTTAAGTTAATCCCTTATCCCTATTCCCTAATCACTTTTCCCTAATCCCTTATTACTCACCCTAAACCTGGCTTCACAATCCTTTACGGCTTTTACAAAATCATATTCACTTGCCTGGATAATGAAGTTTCGATCCATTTTACAAAATAGAATAAAGGCATCAAGGTAATTATCGGGAAGACTTGTCATTTGCTTTATGGTTTGTTTGTTATACCTATAATCGGCTTCCTGTTTTAATCGGTAAAACGACACATATTCTTCAAAATGTTTCATGTCTTTTCCTTCCTTCGAATATTCATAATACATTTCTGTTAAAGCTCCGGTATAGCCTAAGCCAACGTCTGAACCGACGCATCCCCTTGGACGGTTAAGGATTCTTCTGTTGTTGTTTAACAACGAATCGGTTCTGAAAATATCGGCTACTATTCGCGCTATCGAATCTCGTTTGCGTTTCGAATAGGTGATGGTAACATCCTTTAACAGATAACTTCCCGAATGCATTAATACCAAAATGGTATCCGTATTTAATTTTAGCATTTCGCTTCCTGTAATCGTAACAGGGCTATAACCAACCGAAGTGAATCTGAAACTATCTGTAGGTGCTTCAGGAATGCGAAAAATTCCTTTGCGACTCGATAAGTATCTTTTTTGTGTATTGATTTGTAGAATATTTACCAATGCCATCGGATGAGCGTGATCGTCGCTAAATACGATGCCGGTTATCACTTTTTCTTGGGCATGCAAAGGCCAAACCAAAGTGTTAAATAAAATAAGGAAGATAAAATATTGCTTCAAAATCAAGGGAGGATTTCATTTCTAACGCTCGAAACTACATTTTTATACATTTAATCTGTTAAAGTGGAAATAATTCTTTAGTCGGTATTAATTTGATTTATTGCCCTGAATTTGGTTTCACAATCTTTTATTGCACAAATGAAGTCATAGTCGCTTGCTTGGAGAATAAAGTTTCGGTCTAATCTGCAGAAAAGTATAAACGCGTCCAGGTAATCATCCGGCAAACCTGTTGTACGTTTAATGAATTCTTTATTATAACGTTTATCTGAAGTTTGTTGCGATCGGTAGGTTTTTACAAAGTCGTCGAAATGAAACATATCTTTCCCTTCTTTTGAATATTCATAATAAATTTCTAATAAAACACCTTCAAGGCCTTGGCCTCTGGGACGATTTGTAATTCGACGATTGTTATTTAACAATGCATCGTATTTAACCATATCTGCAACCATACGTGCTATCGAATCACGTTTTCGGTTCGAATAGGTGATGGTAACATCTTTTAAACGATAATTAATTGTACGCAACAGAATCAAAATGGTATCTGCATTTAAATTTATCATATCGATACCCTTGATAGTTAATGGTTCATATCCAACACAAGTGAAGCGGAAACTATCCGTTGGAGCTTCTGGGAGATTAAAGATGCCTTTACGATTGGTTAAGTATCGCTTTTGGGCATTCATCTGTAAAATATTAGCCAATGCTATTGGTTTGGCATTTTCGTCGCTGATTACAATTCCTGTTATCGCTTTTTTTTGAGCCAAAGCGGCACTCGAAAACAGAAAAAAGAAAATTAGTATGTGGAATATATTTTTCAAAAATCAAAAAAGATTTCATTACTAACTTTCGAAACTACATTTTTGTACGTGTAAACTATCCAAAAAGGCAATATTAAGTGAAAGAATTAATTTTAAAATCGGGTCGTGAAAGATCCTTGTTGAACCGTCATCCATGGGTGTTTTCGGGTGCCGTACACAAATTACCCAAGTCGGAAAGTGGCGAAATAATAAAGGTATTAACCCATAGCAATGAATTAATGGGATATGGATTTTTTTCGCCAATCAGTCAGATTACTTGCAGGATGTTCGAATTTACCCAGGATGAAATTGAGATAAATGAAGCATACTGGCTACAAAAAATTGAGTTGGCATTTCGTTTACGTAAGACCATCATTAATATGGAAACCACCAATATTTATCGGTTAATTCATGCCGAAGGTGATTTCTTCCCTGGGGTTATCGTAGATGTGTATGACGATGTTGCAGTGGTACAATTGTTGGTACTGGGAACCGAACATATCCGAGAAGTTATTTGCAAGGGTTTAAGGGCATGTGGCGTAAAGCATATTTACCTGAAAACAAAATCAAGCTCTCAGATTCTTGAATCGGTGGTGTCGAGTGGATGGGTTGGTGAACCAAAAGTGATGCCGGTAATTGCCAAAGAAAATGGCGTGCAATTTATGGTCGATGTAGAAAAAGGACAGAAAACAGGCTTCTTTGTTGACCAAAGGGAGAATCGAATAATTGTGGGAGAATTTTCTACCAACAAGAAAGTATTGAATACATTTTGTTATTCAGGCGGATTTAGTTTGTATGCATTGCAGGCAGGTGCCACTTTGGTTCATTCGGTAGATAGTTCGAAAGATGCCATGGAAATGTGCGATAAGAATGTGCATTTAAACGGATTTAATACAGATAACCATAAAGGATTTACAGAAGATGTATTTGACTTCCTGAAACAAAATCAAACCGATTATGATATGATCATTCTTGATCCTCCTGCATTTGCAAAGAGTGCAAAAGCAGTTAAGAATGCCACAAGAGGCTATAAAAACCTCAATTTAGTTGCAATACAACAAATTAAACCGGGGGGATTGATTTTTACTTTTTCCTGTTCCCAACATATTGATAAGGATTTGTTTCGTAAAATTGTTTTTGGTGCTGCAGCCGATGCTGGACGAAACGTGCGGGTACTTCGACAATTGTCTCAATCCGAAGACCATCCTATAAATATTTACCATCCTGAAGGCGAATATTTAAAAGGACTACTTTTGTATGTAGAATAACCGATTATGAAAAGGATTCTATTATTTGTTTTGTTTCTTTTTTCGTTGCACTTGCTGCATGCACAATCTACTGATAAACGGATGTTATCCAAATCGGAGGTACAGTTTTTAACCCATAAAATTGATTCTATCAAATACAACCTGAACCGCATGATTATTTATGAAAAGGAGTTAAGGCAGAAGAATTATTTTATAAATGAGAAAACGGGATTGGTGGATGAATTGATTGCAACCATTAAATACCTACAAAATGGAGTTGATATTTTAAACATAAGCAGAAACGACATAAGAAAGATATTTGGCAAAGCGGCAATTTCCGCTTCCATGAAGCTGGTTTATTCCATAGAAACGTATAAATCAAATTGTCCGTTTATGGAGATAACATTTTACACCAAAGAGCAATGGGTCGTAAAAATTGATTATCAGATAACCGATTGTCAGAAGTGGAAATAAATTCTTCGGTAACTGACACATATCAAATTTTATTCTTCTTTTAGCAACTAATTTGCAAGGGTAACAGAAACCAATGCAGATATGATTACAGAGCAGTTATTAAATCCGGAAAGTATTGCCATTATTGGCGCTTCCAATGATATTTCCAAACCGGGAGGTAAGGTGCTTAAAAACATACTCGATCATGGTTATAATGGCCAAATATTTCCAGTAAATCCGAAAGAAAAAGTTATTCAAGGTATAGCGTGTTATGCCAGCACCAATGATATTCCTGCAGTTGATCTTGCAATTATTGCGATTGTTGCCGGGCAATCCGAAGAAGCAATACGTATCCTGGCGATGCAAAAAAACTGCAAAGCATTTATTTTGTTTTCTGCTGGGTTTTCGGAAACAGGAGAAGAGGGGAAATTATTGGAGGAAAGATGTGTTGCTATAGTAAACCAATGTGGTGGTACTTTAATCGGTCCGAATTGTATCGGAGTTATCACCAAACGTTACAAAGGTGTTTTTGCCGGGCCAATTCCTGAATATGATGACAAAGGTTGTGATCTGGTTTCGGCATCAGGTGCCACCATGGTTTTTATTTTAGAAGAAGCCATTTCGAGGGGGTTGAAATTCTCAGGCTTGTTTTCGATAGGTAATAGTGCCCAGATAGGAGTGGAGGATATGCTCGAATACTGGGATAAAACGTTTGATCCAAAAACAAGTTCACGCATAAAATTATTGTATCTGGAGCAGGTAAATAATCCGGCTAAATTTTTGCAACATGCCCGATCATTGGTTCGAAAAGGGTGTCGTATCGCTGCAATTAAAGCAGGTTCAACAGAAGAAGGCGCACATGCTGTAACATCGCATACGGGGTCTTTGGCGGGTTCGAACACTGCTGTAAGTGCGTTGTTTCGTAAAGCAGGAATTGTAAGGTGTTACAGCCGGGTTGAGTTGGTATATGTTGCCGCCATATTTTCGATGAAACAATTGCATGGTAACAGAATAGCTGTAATAACCCATGCAGGTGGTCCGGGAGTTATGTTAACGGATATTTTAATTAAAGGAGGATTGGAAGTTCCTCGTTTATCAGGACCAAAAGCTGATGAGCTATTATCAAAATTGCATTCCGGTTCATCGGTTTCCAATCCGATTGATTTTCTTGCCACCGGTACGGCTGAGCAATTGGGTGAAATTTTAGATTATGTAGACAAGGAATTCGAAGAGATTGATGCATCGGTGGTTGTGTTTGGTACTACAGGAATGTGGAGTGTTAATAATGTGTATCAGGTTTTACATGAAAAAATAAACACACTTAAAAAACCGATTTTTCCCATTTTACCATCCGTCATTCAAGCTGCCGAAGAGGTTAGTCACTTTCATTCGAAAGGGCATATCAATTTTACCGATGAGGTTAGTTTTGGGTATGTGTTGGCACGGGTTTGTAAAACTACGATACCTTACGAAGATCCTGAACCAATAGAAATAGATTCGAAAAAAATCCGAGCCATAATGGATCATGCAACGGATGGTTACCTGAACCCTGAAGAAATACAGGGATTATTAGATGCCATTGGAATAGCAACGGTAAAGCAAAAAACAGTTAATTGGATTACCGAAATAGAAGGTATTGCAAAAAGATTTGGATTTCCCTTGGTAATGAAAGCAAATGGTCCGATTCACAAATCAGATATTGGAGGAGTGGTATTAAATATTAGTTCGGTGGCGGAAGCAGAAAGGGTTTTTACCGAATTAATGGTAATTCCCGGAGCTGAATCGGTTTTGGTACAACAACAAAAACGAGGGATCGAAATTTTTATAGGCTCTTCCTATGAGGAAGGTTATGGTCACGTCATCTTATGCGGACTTGGTGGAATTTTTGTTGAAGTTTTTAAAGATATAGCATCAGCTCTTGCTCCTGTTGGTTTTGATGAAGCCTTGGCAATGGTTCGTCATTTACAATCCTATCCGATTATTAAAGGGGTAAGAGGCAAAGTAGGGGTGGAAGAAACTTTAATTGCAGAAACCATCGTTAGGTTATCTGCTTTATTGGCTGTTGCTCCCGAAATTCAGGAACTGGATATGAATCCGTTGTTGGGATGCAAGGATGAATTGGTGGCGGTGGATGTGAGGGTGAGGAAATGAGTGAATGATTGGATGATTGGATGTTGATGAGCGGTAAGCGAATCGATCCCGCAAGATAAAAACAAGGAGGTACGATACAATTTTTACATGCAGGAATTGGATGATTGCCGCGTCGCGAAGCATGTTAATTGGTGTTTTTATGATAGAGACAAAAGGGTATCTAATTTTTGACAAATCTTGATTGTCATTGGAATGCCGGTGTGTGAGCTTGTCGAACACATCCGGAGGGAATAAATTGAGGAAATGAGTGAATGAGTAAGTTTGGCCGTGTCGCGGGGAATGTTGAAAGGTGTTTTAGCCACAGATAAAGTTCCGCATTTATAACCCTGAAAGGGTGACATTTTTGTAGAAAAATAATAATAGTAGCAACCGAAACCCTGAAAGGGTGACATTATTTTGAAAAGGAAATTAGTGAATGATTGGATGATTGGATGTTGATGAGTGGTAAGCGAATCAATCCCGCAAGATAAAAACAAGGAGGTACGATACAATTTTTACATGCGGGAATTGGATGTTGGATGGGGGAGAAAACATCAATACCATTTATTTGGCGCGAATGGCGTCGATTGGGTTGAGTTGTGAAGCGGTATAAGCCGGGATAAATCCTGATACAAGGCCAATTATTACAGAAACCATTAGTCCGGTTATAATATTTCCGGTACTCATATAAACTTTAAAATCCAACAAATTGGTTGCTATATAACTTAACCCGGCTACCAATAACAATCCAATGGTTCCACCGGCTAGACAAAGCAAAACGGCTTCGGCTAAAAATTCGGTAAGCACAAAATAGTTTTTTGCACCCAATGCTTTTTGGATTCCAATTTGATTGGTTCTTTCTTTAACCGAAACAAACATAATATTGGCAATTCCGAAACCTCCTACAATCATGGAAAAGCCACCAATAATCCAACCTGCAAAAGTTATTACCCCAAATAGCTGTTTGATTGGTTCGGCTATCAAGGTTGTTTTGTTTAATGCAAAATTTTCTTCTTGTCCCGGTTTTAACTTTCTCTTTGCCCGCATAATACCTCTCAATTCTTCTTCAACCTGATCAACAGAAGAAGAGGGGATAGCCTTAACTTGTATTTGTGCGTTCATTCGATCCGAGTTAATCCGAATGTAAGAAGCCACGGACTTTACCGGTAAAATAAGCTGGTTGTCCATACTTCCTCCTAGCATGCTCTCGCCTTCTTTTTTTAACACACCTATTACCCGGTATTTTCTTCCTTTTATAAGTATTGGTCTTTCAAAAGTAATTAATCCCGGGAATAAGGTTTCTGCAATCTGACTTCCTATTATACAAACATCCGTGCCATGTAATGATTCCGTTTCTGTAAAATATCTGCCTTCGGTAAATTCAAGTGTTTTTATTTGGTTGTATTCTTGAGAAACCGCGAGGATATTAACCCCTTGAATGGAGTTGCTTTGGTATTTAACAGTTATGTTTCCCATGGTTACTACCATCGCTGAGGCTTCGGAGAGCAAAGAGGATTCGTGGATATGTTTTAGTTCATCTAATTTTGGATTGGGACGGTTCATGTATTTCCACCACTGGTAATTCTCCGTAAAAATCCATGGCCATTTATCTACAAAAACCACATCTTTACCTAACGATTCAACACTTTGTTGCACATTTTTTTCAAGGGAATTAACCAATGTTAAAACCATAATGATGCAAAAAATACCAATCGTTATTCCTAAAGTAGATAGGATAGCACGAACTTTATTTGCATTTAATGCAATAACGGCAAAGTTTATGCTTTCAAAAATTTGGGTAGTAAATATTCGTAAATTCGAAATCACAATAAGTAAGTAACAGGATTATTCTTTAATAAATTTAGCATTAGAAACTTTTCCTTCCTTATCGGTTGCTTCTATAAAATACATACCCGGTCTTAGTAATTCTGTAGGTATTATTATTTTAGCATTAGATGTAGTTTCAGTTTTCAAGCTATAACAAAGCAATCCATTAATGGTATAAATTTTTATGTTGTATGAATTCGCTGAAGAGTTTTCAGCAAAATTAAGGGTTGCATAAGCATGAACCGGATTTGGATAGATATTAAACAAATTTTCTTTTGCCGAAATGCTTTTTATTCCGGTGTAATCTAACATGATAATGGTACTTGGACGGTTTCCGTATATAGAATCATTTAGAATTAGACGGTAATATAATTGGTTGTTGAATATGGCTGTAGAATCAATGAATTCATAATCTGCACCTTCTATTGTACTTCCGGTTCCAGATATGGAACCAATTTTTTGAAAACTATTAAACGTTTCACCTCTTTCTATATCCATGGTTAAAGGGAAAGGTTCAATGTCTGTTCCCCAGTTTAACAATACATTGCTCTTGTCGCGTTCTCCTATAAAATAGGTAATATTTGTAGGACTTGGAACAGCAGGTAAATAAACCAAATAGAATCGGTTATAATTTTCTGTAGCAGGAATATTTTTATCTACTGTAAATGTGTAGGAAGGATTTGTTTTGAGGTTGATATATTGTTGCGTATAATCATCCAGCAAGTACAAACTGGAACCAAGGGTATATTGGTTTAAATTATGTTGAATTTCAAGTTTATAGGTACCTGAAGCATCTACATAAAAATAGACAGGTACAAAATCTGTATTATAATAATCAATCGGACGAGCAGACAAATCAAGATAAACGCTATCTGTTCCAAACGTTCCAATCCCTATAGAACTCCAGAACTTCTCAATATCATATTCATCTTTTAACTTGGTAGCACCATTCATGTATTTAATAATTAACTGGTCAGAATTGATGCTATCCTTTATCAAGGTGAATTTAATTTCGTCGGTACTTTGTTCAACTGATCGATAATCAACGCCATTATCCGAAATTTTATATTTTTCATGCCAAGTTAAAATTGGATTTGATCTATTTGCTTTGATCCAAAAACTTTGTCCTGGAGGAATAATTCCTCCTCCCATGCTGCCGGCTTCCGACCTGAAATTATAACTTACATAGGAATTTGTTTTCGCATTATAAATCCAAATGGTTGGATCTATATTATCGTATGATGCTTCTTCTGTTTCATAAAAGGTTTTAAAATCGTAGGCAGCAGGGTAAGGATTACCAACCAAATTCCAACCATTGTTTTTATCCAATCCTGAAGAGGAGAATAAAAGTGGAAAATTAAAATCACCGGTATGTATGTTACCATAGAGATCCAATGTTACTTCGTTTTGGGTTTGATTTGTACCATCCAACCTGCCAATATCACTTCTATCGCCTCTGATAAACATGCGGTATCCTTTGCCGATAACCAAGGGAATATCTGCTAATGTATTCGTTTCATTGGTTATAGCCATCCAACCATTATCCATGTGGCCTGATACAGTTTCATCATAATAATATATACCCGGATTGTTGCTTGGTGTAGCATCAAATCCTGCTGAGTTTAGAAGCCCAGGAGTGGTACCTGTTGCATTTCCGGCACTGTTATTCCCTGTAATAAAAACTTCTTCCTGCCAGTCTTTTAAGTTTGTACCAACCGGAGAGCTTAAGAAACGATACCTTCTTGCAATGGCCGGTATATAATCCTGAATTTTAACCTTACCTGTTAGATAATTGCCACTACCTTTCAAAATACTGGCTGAAAGTTGGTTGTCGGAAAGTAAAATGAGCTTGTTGTTTGTGTTTAATGTTCCGGTAATGGGTTGAATAGATCGGGTGATCTTAAGGGTATCCATTAGCAATAGTGTACCTGCTCCTATATTGTAATTCAGTTCCGATAATTTGGATGAACCCGAAGTCGAATTATCCATTTTTAGATTAACTGTACCGCTTGTACTTGTATTAAGGTTTAAAATAAGTTTGGTGCTTGATGAGCCAAATAACTGAATAGTTCCTGAAACATTTTTTGCAGCTGTTAATCCTGCTATTTTTATTAGCGAATTGGGATTTGCAAAATTCAATGAGTCGGTGGAAGTAATCATATTTGAGCCGGTTGTTGATTCAATAATTCCATACGATGTTGCATTGCCTAAGGTGATAGATTTTGATAAAACAGAACCGATAATATTGATTTTTTTATTTCCATCAATAAAAACGCTTGCTCCCTTCATCGGATATCTTCCCAAAGGTGCATTTTGCCATTGGTTATTAAAAAACATTTCCCAATTGGAGGAGTTATTCCAATCGGTAGCATTGTTGGTTTTGAGACGGAATATTTCTCCTGCATTACTAGTACCTAAATCCCGACAATCATTAGAACCCAATGGGTTGTTGCAATCTACGGTGGCTGGAGCAACCACTGTTCCCGAATTGGGATTAAAGGTACCAGTTTTTACACATAAAGAAATATTGCCTTTAATGGATCCGGGTTGATTTAAGTTTGGTGCATTCGTACATTCAATCGTGGAACGGCCTCCTATACCTTCTATGTAACCGCCTACAGTCATATTATCCACCTGCATCATGGTTGCATCTTTTAATGTAATACTCCCCGAATTAATGTTCAATCCACCATTCAGTTTGAAGATTCCGTTGTTGTCGAACATTAGTTGTTGACCACCCAAATTAAGTCCACCGGTAATTTCGAAATTACAGGAACTATTAATGATAACACCGGGGTTATTCATGTTTAACCTCCCAACAATTTTCATAAATTTAGTGTTGAAAATCGAACCGGTATTGTTCAAGTTTAATCCATTGCTGAATACTAGATTGCCCGAGTTGGTAATTTCTACCCGATTATTGAAATTACTGAAATTGCAATACAACTTCCCGAAATTAAATAACTGAAAGGTTGAATTGAAGTTTCCATTTTGAATAATTACGGAATCAGAAAAATTATGAATGGAGAGAATATTATTATTGGCATTGATAGTTTGTATGGTTGTAGTTTGAACCGGCATCAAATAAATGCTTGAAGGATTTGTAACTTCAATTTCATAGATGGTAGCATTGGCACAAACATAAAGTTCACCACCCTTCATCTTAATATTTCCCTTGAATGTTCCTGTTAAACAAACCACTTCATTTCTGCCAACGGATATATCTCTATCGGTATTATGATAGTTTTTTTCGCAGTTGTTAGAACATTCTTGTGCCTTTGCCCCAAATAGTTGAAGCAATAAGATCATGGTTAAAAGTAGCCGATTCATAGCCGTATTTATTTATTGCAATATAGCAAAAAATGGATGTTACTTTTTTTGAATTTAGTCAATTACATTATTTACGATTTGATTTACTTTATTTGCGGTAAGATTATTTTCCATGAACAAAGAAATAGTAGTAAGCGGTATACGGCCAACCGGCAATCTCCATTTAGGCAACTATATGGGGGCGGTGAAGAATTTTATAAAAATGCAACACGAGTATACCTGTTATTTTTTTATTGCAGATTATCATTCATTAACTACGCATCCTAATCCCAAAGATTTACACGAAAGCGTTAAAACTGTTTTAGCCGAATATCTTGCTTGTGGAATTGATCCCGAAGCTTGTGCCATTTATATCCAAAGTGATTTGCCTGAGATTCCTGAATTGTATATGATGCTGAATATGCATGCATACAAAGGCGAACTTGAAAGGGTAACTTCATTTAAGGAAAAAGCAAAAACACAACCTGATAATATCAACGCAGGATTACTTACTTATCCGGTTTTAATGGCAGCCGATATTATTATCCATAAAGCTACCAAGGTGCCTGTTGGAAAGGATCAGGAACAACATCTGGAAATGGCTCGCACATTCGGTAACCGGTTTAATAGAATCTATGAAACTGCAATATTCCCGGAGCCTTTTGCATTTAATTACGGTACTCAATTGGTAAAAGTTCCCGGATTATCCGGTGGAGGAAAAATGAGTAAAAGTGATGGAGAAAATAGCGTAATAAAATTGTGTGATCCTGCAGATTTGATTCGTAAGAAGTTAAGTAAAGCAGTAACGGATGCCGGACCAACTGAACAAAACGCAATTCCACCTCCCTCTGTTAAAAATTTATTCGACCTGATGCAAATGGTATCCAGTCCTGAAACTTTAACACAATTCCAAAACGACTATGCAAGTTGCACCATACGATATGGCGATTTTAAAAAGCAAATAGCCGAAGACATGATAGTTTATCTGGCACCAATCAGGGAAAAGATAGCCTCTATTTCTACCGATAACGCATACCTTGCCAAAGTAGCTAAAATGGGTGCCGAAAAAGCAACCGAAAGTGCCTCCAAAACCATGCAGGAAGTAAGGGCAGCGGTTGGATTGAAGAAGTTCTACTAGTTCTAGTACTAAGTGTTTCCCACCTTCGCTAAAGCTAAGGTGGACGAGTGTTGAGGTGTTGAAGTGTTGAAGTGTTGAGGTGTTGATGTGTTGAGGTGTTGAGGTGTTGAAGTGGGTTTCAACTGAAATCCTAAATGTTAATATACCACCCTCTTGCCTCCTGCCTTTTGCCTCTTCCCTAACCCCTAACTACTTCCCCTTCACTGGTAAAAATATCTCCGCCATCATACAACGCGCACTACCTCCGCCATGTTCTTCGATTGTGGAAATGGAAGAATGAATGATATGTGCAAATTTTTCGAGTTGGGTAATTTGTTCGGGTTGCAAGGATTGATAAGCAGTAGTACTCATGATGAGTAAATGATCTTGTTTGTTATTGGTTACTTCGAGCATATTACCGGCAAACTGATTCATTTGTTGGTAGGATATTGGAATGATTTGTTTGGAAGTAGATTGGTGAATGCGGTGTTGTTCTTCCTTATCGGGAATACAATCCATGCAAATCACCATAAATTCTTCCCCTACACACATTACCACATTGGTATGGTAAATAGGGTTGTTGTTTTCATCTACCGCATGAAATGCCATTAATTCGTATCCTAATTTATTGCAAAACTGTTCGAGCAATTCCTTATTTGTTCTGGGCGACAAACAGGCATAGCATATCCTTGCCTCGCGGTCGAGAACCATACTACCAGTACCTTCCAGAAATTTGTTCTCCATTTCGGCAGAGGTTAAATCCACGATATCAAACATCACAAACTGATCCGATAAGGTTTGCAGGATATCTGCTCGTCTTTCATACCTGCGGTTAACGGCATGCATCGGATAAATAACAACCAAACCTTCTTCGTGGGTTGAAAACCAATTATTTGGGAATATAGAATCGGGTGTATGTGGTTCGATGGTATCATCTACTATAATTACATTTACGCCATGGTCGCGCAACAAGCGAACCATTTGGTTAAATTCTTTTAGTGCCCTTTCTTGAATATTTTCCCTTTTCGATTCGCTGCGTTGGAAGGCATTGGTTGAAGCTGTTTGTTCATTAAATTCAAACCCAACGGGGCGAATCATCAATATAGTGGAGGTAATCTGCGACATTTAATATACTTTGTTGGTGCTTCAAATGAATGCAAAAATGTTAAGGTGCAGTAACAGAGGTATCAACATTTTAAGCACACTACCTTAATTTGGTTAAATTTGCAGGGTACCATTTATAAAGTTATATGCGCGATGAGCGTTTTAAGTTAGTAACCGTTGAAAGTGATTTCGGAGCAGGAAAACGCGGCGCCGCTTTAGGGCCTCAAGCCCTCATAAATGAACTGAAATCGCTGCAATTTGAGGGATTTGATATTTATAATTATGTAAGGTTGGTGCCCAAAGAATCACCGGCGAGCACCGAAACTCCTTTTGGTAAGAATATCGAAAATATTTATGATTTTCAGTTCAAGATTTGCCGCAATATTTCGGAGCTCTTGCAGATAAAAAAGGTTCCTATCATTTTTTCAGGAGACCATAGCAGCGCCAATGCGTTAATTTCGGGTATTAAGGATTATTATGCCAACAGTCGTATAGGCGTAATTTGGATTGATGCACATGCCGATTTACACAGCATCTATACGACACCATCTGGCAATATACATGGGATGCCAATAGCAGCATTGATGGGCGACGACCACAGGGATATTGGTAAGAATCAACCAAAAGACATAACGAGAAAATTATGGGAAGATTTGAAACGTTTGGGGAGAAGACGAATTACACCAAAAATTCAAGGAAGTGACTTGGTATTTATTGCGTTGCGCAGCACCGAAACTGAAGAAGATCGTATTCTTGTTAAAGAAGAAGTGAAGGTGTTTAACCCAAATGATATCAAGCAAATAGGAATAGAAACAATAGCTCGCCAATCATTAGAACACTTGAAGAATTGTGACTATATTTATGTGTCTTTTGATGTGGATAGTTTGGATCCCTCTATTTCTGTAGGAACAGGAACGCCGGTCGAAAACGGATTAACCATTGAGCAAGCAGAGTATTTGCTTCAAACCTTTATTCCACTCAAAAACCTGATAGGATTTGAAATAACGGAAGTAAATCCATTGCTGGATGAAGAAAAGCCAATGCATCGGTATGTAGCCGATTTGGTAAAAAAAGTATTTGCTAAAGTTTAAGCAATTTTGGCGAGTCGACGCAATTTAGCTTCTAATTCTTTGTTAACCGGAGCCAAAGGCAAACGAACATAGTTTTCGCATAAACCCATTTCATTTAAAATAACTTTAATACCTCCCGGACTACCATCCATAAATATGGTTTTCATCGCATCATACAATTGGAAATGCAATTTTCTACCGGTTTCAAAATCTCCTTTCAAACCTGCACGAACCATATCCGAATAGGCTTTTGGAAATGCATTGGCAATCACAGAAATTACACCCGACATACCCATAGAAAGATAGGGGAGGGTTAAATTATCGTCGCCTGAAATCACCGAAAATCCAACCGGTTTGTCTTTGAGGATATCCATGAATTGTTCGGCATTACCGGATGCTTCTTTGGTTGCAATAAAATTGCCGGATGCATTTGCCAGTTTTAAAGTTGTGGCAGCCGAAACAGAAGAGCCTGTTCGTCCGGGAACATTATAAATAATGACAGGCTTGGGAGCAATTTTAGCAATTTCCATATAATGCAGGTATATGCCATCTTGGTTTGGTTTGTTGTAATACGGACTAACCGACAGAATGGCGTCGTATTTATCGAAATTAAATGCTTTAATGGTTTCGATAACTTCCTGTGTATAGTTGCCTCCGATACCGGCTACACAAGGTACCCTACCGTTAACTTTTTCAGCAATAAAAGCATATACTTTTTTCTTTTCGTCTTTGGATAAAGTGGGAGCTTCTCCTGTAGTTCCTAAAGCAACTACATATTCAACCCCACCATTAATTACATGATTTATAATTTTTTCTAACGCATCAAAATCGATTTGCATATCGCTTTTAAATGGTGTTACCAATGCTACTCCTGTACCTTTCATACTGTTATATTGTTTTGTTCTATGTTTAAGTAAATGGTTCACGGTTCTTAGTTCACAGTTCACAGTTCACTAAGCACTAAGCACTAATCACTGTTCACTAAGCCCTGTTCACTAAGCACTGTTCCCTAATCCTTAATCCCTAATCCCTTTCTTAAATATTACGCAAATAAAAATCAATTTGTTCAATTAAAAAATCCAGTTGGTGATTCGATCCGGTATCAATCATCGCATCAACATAATAAATGCCATTTTTCATCTTTGGTCCAACCCTGTATTTGGATTTTGTGTAAGCCGATAAGGCTTGCATCGGTAAAAGATGTTCGGTATATAAATTTAATAGAAGGTCGAATTCAATGTCCAGAAATCTTCCGATTTTCCCTTTTTCAGGTAAGTTGAAAGGGGTTAGTTTTTCTTTCCAGAAATATTCGCTTTGCAAGCTAAATTTCTTGTTACCGGGTAATTCTTTGGCATGCACATAACCCATTAGGAACACTTTTTTGCCTTGGCTTCTTAGTTCATTAGCGTAATGATGGATAGCAGCCTCTTCTTCGCGGTGGGTAGCATGATAAATGATGCCGATATCTTTAGCAATATCAAGTGGCGTAAAGGTATGTTTAACCTGCTTCTTTTTTATTTCTGATAGCAACAAATATTCACCAATGGTATGTCTTAATTTCTCAGAAAAACTTCTCTTTTGCTGCATTACTATTGGTTTTAAATATACCTGGTTTATTTATTGAAATATTGTCGATACCATTCCGTTTGATGGTGATCGCGAACATTTTCTGCAACCATATGTGAAGGGTTTAATTTCGCGTAAAGTATTTCAAGAGATGCGTAATCTCGCTGACTGATTATTTGAAAACCTGCACGACTTAATTGTGCTGCGGCTACACCCATACCAATTTGGTATTTTTTATCTTTCGCGAATCGGTTACCATCGTATATTACTTGGCTGCCACAAGCAGCACTGATATCCATCATCACACATAATTCAACCTGATTAGCTTTGGCATATTCAAGCATCTTTTCGGAAGCCTTTACCATGCCTTCCGTCCAATCAACATTTGAATCGGTTAGCACTTTCGCCCTGCCTTCCAACACATCGATTCCGGTGCCTCCATGTATATCACACATTTCGCGGGGTGCGCCAAAAGAAAATTCTTCCGGACAGAAAGTAAATATCTTGGCTGTTGTATACGTTAATAATTTTAAAGCCGAAGGATATTCACCATTGGCAGTGCCATCATATCCGCATAAAGTACCGGTTAAACAAGCACTCATTAAAATACGCAAGGGATTATCGGCTGAGGGTGTACGCAGTTGTTGCAGAAAATTGGTATCTGTCATTTTCCTGTGTAAGATTTTCTGTTTATATGCCAATTGCTTTCCGATTTAACGGATTCGGTTGTTGTTTTCGATTCTTGTTGTGCATTAAAAACTGCAGCGGCAATGATTGCTTCCAAATAATCTTCCGGGTTTTTGGTAAGCATCTGTTCCGGAGTAAAATGTTTTTCGATGAATTTGGTATCAAAATTTCCGGAAATAAAAGCGGGGTGTTGCATTACAAAATTACCAAAGGAGAGGGTAGTGGCAATACCGGTTATATGGTAATCTTTAATTGCTCTAATCATACGTAATCGTGCTTCTTCTCGGTTACTGCCGAATGTAATCAATTTGGCTATCATTGGGTCGTATTGAATCGGAATTTCCATACCTTCTTCAAAACAATCATCCACCCTGATTCCTAATCCTTGAGGAGTTGCGTACGTAAGTAATTTACCAATATCCGGTAAAAAATTATTAGCAGGATCTTCTGCACAAACCCTCAACTCAAAGGCATGACCATGGATTTTTAAGTCGCTCTGGGTATAACCTAAAGATTCGCCACGAGCGATTCGAATTTGTTCCTTTACCAAATCCAAGCCGGTTATTTGTTCGGTTACGGGATGTTCAACCTGTAAACGGGTATTCATTTCCAGAAAATAATAGTCCAGGTTTTCATCCACCAAAAATTCGACAGTACCGGCACCAATATAGTTGGCTGCTTTTGCAACATTCACAGCAGCTTCACCCATTTGTCTTCTCAATTCGGGTGTAAGTACGGAAGAGGGTGCTTCTTCTACCAGTTTCTGGTGTCGTCGTTGGATAGAACATTCTCTTTCGAACAGATACACAATATTTCCATGGGTATCACCTAAGATTTGAATTTCGATATGACGAGGAGCACCAACATATTTTTCGATAAAAACGGAACCATCTCCAAAGGCAGAAGTAGCCTCACTTTGAGCCAATCGAATTTGCTCCTCAAACTCTTCCATTTTGGTAACAACCCTCATTCCTTTTCCACCACCACCTGCCGACGCCTTAATGAGAACTGGGAAACCAATTTTGGAAGCGATTTTCTTGGCTTCATTGATATCAGAAATTGCCTCTTTTGTACCTGGAACCATTGGTACATTAAATTTTTCAACGGCTTGTTTGGCCCCTAGTTTACTTCCCATTACACGCATGCTTTCAGCGGTTGGACCAATAAATAAGATTCCGGATTTGGTAACCAAATCAGCAAATGCAGCATTTTCACTTAAGAAACCATATCCCGGATGGATAGCATCCGCGCCACATTTTTTAGCTGCGTCAATAATCTTATCCATTACCAAATAGGATTGAGCGGATGGCGGTGGACCAATACAAACGGCTTCGTCGGCATATCTCACATGCATTGCATTTCTGTCGGCCTCACTATATACCGCAACAGTTTTAATACCCATTTCTTTGGCAGTACGCATTACACGAATGGCTATTTCGCCTCGGTTTGCAACAAGGATTTTATTCATACATTTTCTTTAATTGCCGACGGTGCAGCAGGAAACGAAGATAAAAATTAATGAAGAAAAGGGTAGTATTAAAGGAAAAGTTTCTTGGTTTTATGCACTTGACCAAGAACCAGTTGAATTCCCAGGCGGAAGTAAATATTTCTGGAAGTAGATGGCTTTACCACAGACATCAGGTTATCGGCGTAAAAGAAAAATTGAATTGGTCCAAATTTGGTAGTGGTACCAAATCCGAAATCCATGTTCTTATTATTTATCAAAGACAAATTACTTGTAACCTGGGTGTTTCTAAAGAAACGGTGCATGTAGTTAAACGTATAAGCGGTGTTGAATTTACCGAGATACTCTAATCCTTGAAACATACCACCAATACGGTCTCTAAGACTTAAATCAAAATCAATACCTGCATAATACTTGGTTGGAATTACTGTTTTATAAGAATCGTAAGTAACATATGCATCTCCAAGCTTGGCGGAAAGACTATCAATCAATTGCGTCATTTGAGAATTGTCGGTTGCTTGGTCGTAATTTAAACCGCCAAATTCGATGTTCGATTCATCTAATTTGTAATTATAGGTTTGGTGATCCCAAGTAATGGAAGAACCAAAATCTACGACAGATGCCCATGCGCTTAAGCGGGTGCTGAACTGATAGGTAAGTCCAAAATCAAAACCCCAGCCATCATTTCCCGCTTGTAAATATTTTGAAGCATCAAATTTAGTATCTGCAGTATCTATCGGTTGGCCATTAATTGAATCTTGCACCGCATTAAGAGGTAAACCTGCAGTTTGTATATTTCCACTGGTTCTTAAAGTAAGGGAATAAGGAAGGGTATTCGATGTGTTTACAAGCATTTTAACATCGGTGGTTTGAACATTTGCAATACCTTTTAGGTATTTTACACGCATACCGAATGAAAACCGTTTGTATTCTTTGCTTAAGCTCAAACCGGTTTCATTGTAAATATCCGTTTTGATTTTTAACAATTCGTAATCCTGGTTTTTACCAATAAAGAAGTCGTTACCTTGAGAAAGAAATCCTATAAATTCCTTAGCGATATAAATAGTCGCGTCGGTTTTCATGGTATTATTGATACCAATATAATATCCCTTGATAGGGAAACGGAAATAAAACAAATCGGCTTGGTAAGGAATATTAAAACCAATTGGACCATCTAATTTGTCGTATAAAACGTTTAAGTCGAGATAGTTGCTATCCGGATCGATACTAGATGAAATGGTATTTAAATCGATACCATACATATTCAATCGCAAACCGATATTATTGGTTACCGGTAATCCAACCGAGAATTTATATTCAGGGGTAAATGCAGGATTAATGTAAGAAGACTGGTACAATCCCCTCATAGATGGCAAGGTGGTTTCGAACTGCGAGAATGCCTTAAACGTAGACAAACAAAGCAGAATTACACTGAAAAGTAGGCTTTTTGTTCTCATTAAAATTTCTGTTTTTGTTTACCTTTAACTGAAATACCCATTTTCAATCCCAAACCCTGGGTATTGTATACTTTAACAAACTGTTGGTTGTTGGAAGCATCTCGGGATGTTTCAAAACTCAGTTTAAACATCGATTTGTTAACCTTAGCCACATCCCTCAGATAAATAAATTTATTTCTATCCATTATCGCTTCACTTAATACCGGTGGCGATTGGACGACATTGCCATTGGTATCGACCGTTGCTTTTGACAGCACAAATCCATTATTAAATAGACTATCGACAATTTCAAATTCGGTTGAATCGCTCACCAATGGATTGTATCTGCCAAAGTAATACTGAATACGGATATTCAATGGTAAAGTATTGGTTGCCAAGGTGGCAAATTTAATCTCCTTGAGCTCAAACGCTGCGTCATTTGGTAGAGTGAGTGTATCTTGTGCCGTGTAGGAGAAATTACCTACTTTTAAATCCAGCGGTATTTCCATCCCGACATCTACCTTAAGTGAACTGGTGTCGAACATGAAATTATCTACTTCAATATTGTTGTAATTCGAATAAACTTCAACATCGTATTTTACCGCCTTGGGTGCATTTTGCAAAGCATTGTTAATAATTTGATCGAGGTTTGAATTATTCCTATCGATAACAAAATCACCAATGGCATAGCCACCAATTGTGGTTGGTGCCGGCAAAGAAAAGGTGTCTGCTAAGAAGCCGATTTGAATCGGGAACTCAGTTCCGTCATTATTAACCATGGCAATTTTATTGATTTTCATGGTAATTGGAATTCCGAAACCGCTGTAAATTTTAAATTTCAAACGTGGATCTTTCAATTGAACGCTAATATCTTTTTGGTCTTCAAACAAATCAATTGGGTTTTCACTTTGTAATTTTTGAAGTAAAAATTTCCCTACATATCCATTAATACCCCTTGTTTCATTAATTTCAAAAGACTGCACAATTTTTACCGCATCGCCTGCTGCAACCGGTGGATTTCCGGGTACTTTATCCAATGATAGTTCAAATAAGTAAGGTAAAACATTATAGGAAATGCCATTATCGGTAAGGTCGATTACATAATCATCCAACGAAACTTCGCGGTTAACTACAATTGGATTGGTGCCTTCGTAAACCAAATCAAGGGTGTCCATTAATGGTTTACCAAATCGATGTATGGTCGGATACACAAATACTAATCGGGTATGGTGCAGGATATCGCAAGTAACATTGAAACTAAAGCTTCCACGTTTAATAAAAATCTGCTTTAATTTTTCGCCGTTGGTTGTTGGAAAAACAGCATAATTACTAATGGAGTTACTGAATGATCCCGCTGCGTTAAAAACAGTCGCGGTGTTTGCATCAACATTTAGTTCGTAGCTTACTCCCAATGGTTCCATGGTAATAAATTCTCTTTGTTCGAGTGCGCTGCTGCTGCTGTAAACAAAGGTAAACGACTGGTCGTTTTCAATTTTTACAAAGGTTGAACCGGTGCTGTCGTAGATATCTTTAATACTGATTTGTGCATCCAATAAAGGAAGAGTAATCCCTACATCCGATTGAATTCCACCCACGTTGGTGATGGCAGAAATATCATCCGTTGCCTCTTTTAAACAAGAGGAGAGAGAAAAAACTAATCCGGCAGAAACAAGTATACTTCGAAAATTATTACGTGTCATTAATAATAAGTGTTTGATACGAAAATAATTAAATTTTGCTTATTTCAATCGATAAAGTAACAGGTAGTTATTCATGTCACTCGTTATCAGGTTTTTTGTGCCATTATTTAATACCATTCCAACGGTAAAATAACTATTTCCTTTGAGTGGAAACGAAGGGTATGACAAGCCTTTGGTATCAAACCAACTTATCTCATTGCGTTTTTTATTGATTTGGGCAATCATGAATTTACCATCGTAGGTAATTGTAGCGTATGGTGGAATAAATAAGGTATCAATCTCTGTTTTTTCAAATAATACACCATCATTCGGATGGATCAAAGAATAACCAAAACTATCCGAAACAAGGGTATACAATTCGCTTGTTGGTGCATAATACAACGGCTGAATAAGTTTGTTGATGTAGTTGTTGTATCGTGTATAACCATCGGTGTGTAAATTAGCATGCAATTGCATACGGAATAAATTGCCCGTACTATCTATTCCTGAAACAACGGTGGTAGCAGTATCAGCAGCATACATAAAGGCAGCACTACCTGGTTTTACATAAATGGAGTCGGCTTTTTGCCTTTCCCCTTTTTCATTAAATAAAATCAGTAATCCTGTTTTATCTGTGGTACCTAATAAATGCTGTGTACCCGAAACGATGTATTGCATACCGGATGTTAATGCTATGGGATGCGTTTTAGGATTCCAACCTCTCAATGGTCGGCCGTCTAAACCATATCCGGCTATTCGGTTGTTGGTTAAGGTTACATACCAAGTAAACGAACTATCACCAAAAATGTCTATCAAGAGTAAACCAAAATCTGTTTTCCCGGGAAAGCGCACGGGATAACCGGTATGGTTTACGCCTTTGTTGTCCAGTAAATAGGTTTGGGTGGCTGTATTGAACAAATAATGAAAATTACCGTTTTTATCGGGATCGGTAACATAAAATTCGCTCACTATTTTACCCGATAATTTGGTTTTCCAAAGGATATTTCCTTGATCTGATACCAAATAGAGCGAATGGCTGTAATCCTGCACCAGTATTCCATTCTGTCGGCTTATACTTAATGGAACAATTGCGGGTTTTATTGCGATTCCTGTATCCAGTTTGGTTTGCCACAGTAACTTTGTTTCCTCTTCCCTTTTGCTGTTGTATCTGTAATGAATTTGGGTATAAAACGATTTGTTAGAAGAAGAGGCATATTGTACTTGTATAAATTCGAACTTTTTGTAGTCGTTTCCGTAACGGTTGAGCTGGCTGTAAAAAGTTTCATGCACAAATGCAGATGGTAATTGAATGGCCATGGCCGTTTGAATAAATAAACTTAGATTATAAGACTCTCCTATAGTTTGTACAAAAGAAGGGTATGCCGGATTTTCGGATAAAGTATTTTTTGATTGGTGATTGGACACCAATTTATTTAACACATTTTCATCATTTGCTAAAACAAGAATATCATCGATAAACGTGTAAAAAGGAGAAGTGATATGTTCGAATGGACCTCCAAAATAATACATCAAAAAACTTCCAAAAGGAAGTTTATTTTTGGCAATACTTACCGCGTTTGTATCGGTATAATTGTTTCGCAAATTTCCTTTACGGGCAAGCTGCTCGAGTAATCCGGAAGCAAAATTCAAGTCGCGCAACCGGATCATGGCAAAACTATTTTTGTTTAAATCTTCACTTCCTGATTCCAGAGAACCCACCAGCACTTCTTCTCCAATTATATTTTCGAATGAATTATCGAGGTCAATATCGTATAGACTTTCAATACTGTCCTTGTGTTTTACATACGGTTCGTATTTATTGATTTGCTGCAGGTATTCGGTTAAATCGTTTTTAAATGCAGGATAATCGCTAAAGCCCATTTGGATTTTATAGGCAAGATTGGACGGGATATACTTATCCATTTTCGAAATAACCGGACTTTGGTTGTTAAACAAGTCGAGGTATTGAAACAAGGAATCGTCTGTTACCGTTACCCCTTTCATGGAAATATATTCCTTTTGAAATTCAAGATTAAGGATACTCCAATTGGCAAACCGTTGCAGGTAATGAAACAAAAGTGTGTGTTCGGTTTTTAGGAAGTCGGAAAGTAAAGCAGGCAAAGTATGGTAGTTAATATAGAGGTTGAACTCAGAACCATTTCTTGCCAGTGTTGTCAAATTCTCTAAACGGCGAACCGGATTAACCAACTTATAGGTTAATTTCATAATAGATTCTTCCATCAAACTGCCATCGGTCGAACAAATTAATAAATGGTCTTTAAGTGCTACTGAACAAATTAATTCACCGTTTTTTGATTTGATATCATATACTTTAACTTTTTCAAAGTTATGACGCTGAAGCACCAAATCCTGTTGGATACAAAGTTGTTGAATGGCTTCTGGTAGATTGGCATCCTGCACTGCCTGCGCAACAACCAGTATACCGATATGGTTACTTTTATGAAAGGAAACCGCTACTTTTTTGGAGCTTATCATTTCATTGAAGAGAGGATTTAAAGCAAGTATAGAATCCAGTCGGGTAATTTGAGACGAAAAGGTTTGAACCACTTCGTTGTTAGCTAGGCTTTCCCACATTTCTGAATGTTGTAACTTTTGCCAGTTTAGGGATATGTTTTTTACTTCTATTACAAGTGCCGCATTATTGGGTATAGCATCAAATAATGGTTTTTCTTTTTCTTTGATATAGGAGTAATAAAATACCGAAGCCAATATGGAAATCAGAATCAGGGTGCTTATTATGCCGATTATCAGCGATCTGCTCATGTAATAATATTATTTATCAAAAATAAGTTGCAGCTATATGCTTTGAATGGTAACTTGTTCACAAATATTTGTTAAAACATGACGAACCATACACTGCAACGACAACTTTTTAAAACCGGAGCTTCCCTTGCAGGTCTCTCGGTAATATTGGGCGCATTTGGAGCACATTATATCAAAGACCAAGTGACTGTTAATATGATGCAAGCATTTGAAACAGGGGTTCGTTATCAGTTTTATCATGCCTTAGGGATTTTGTTCATGGCTTCATTTCTGAGAAAATTACACGAAAAAACTGCTGTGGTAGTGTTTCGTGCTTTTATAGCAGGTATTGTACTTTTTAGTGGTTCATTGTATGTTCTTTCAACCAGTCAGATTTGGGCAGGAGTAGCCTTTTCGTGGATTGGAGCCATTACCCCATTAGGTGGATTGGGTTTTATTTTTGGCTGGTCATGGTTAGTGAGTAAAGGATATAAAGTACCGGATGGAAACGGACATCGCCACACATCTTCGCATTTTGAGACACATACACACCACACCCAATCCTAGTTTTAATGATGGCTTTTAACTTAAAACGTCCTTTGGTAATTTTTGATTTAGAAACTACCGGAATCAATATATCTGCTGATCGAATTGTTGAACTCGCTTATATCAAATTATTACCCGATGGCAGCGAAACGAGTGATTGCATGCGATTCAATCCCGGTATTCCAATTCCAGCCGAAGTGTCGATGATACATGGTATTTATGAGGAGGATATTAAAGACGCACCATTTTTTAAAGACAAGGCTCGGATGCTGGCTGATACCTTCATGGGTTGTGATTTTGGGGGATTTAATTCGACGAAATTTGATTTGCCAATGCTGGTGGAAGAGTTTTTACGTGCCGAAATTGAATTTGATACCGATAACCGAAAAATGGTAGATGCACAACGCATCTTTCATATGATGGAACAACGGACATTAACTGCTGCATATAAGTTTTATTGCAACAAAGAGTTGGTAGATGCACACAGTGCGGCTGCCGATACCAGGGCAACATTGGAAGTTCTCCTGGCCCAACTGGAGAAGTATCCGGTATTAAAAAACGAAGTTGATTTCTTACACCAGTTTCTGGGAATGGATAAAAACGTGGATTTGGCCGGACGTATGGTATTAAATACAAAGGACCAGGTTGTGTTTAATTTTGGCAAACACAAAAACAAACCGGTGAAAGAGGTATTAAAAAGTGAACCGAGTTTTTACAAGTGGATGATGGATGGCGATTTTTCGTTGGATACCAAACGTAAACTTACCCGCTTGTACATCGAAGCAATGAAAAAGTAAGAGTCGTATCAGGAATGCGGATACAGTACCGAACTATCACCATAACTGAGAAATCGGAACCCGTTTGCAAGTGCATAATTATAGATAGATCTCCAGTTTTTGCCCGTAAAAGCAGCTACCAGCAACAATAAAGTACTATCAGGTTGGTGAAAATTTGTAATAAGAACATCCGTCATTTTAAACGTATAACCCGGGGCAATGATTATACCGGTTGAGCCGGATAGCGATTGGATTTCTTTGTATTCCATCCAGGCAATGATTGCTTCCAAAGCATCGGTTACCGTGCAATTGGTAGTTTGGTCGTAGGGTTCCCATTGTCCAACTCGTAAGGTAGTTTGTTTGTCGTTATTGAGTAGCTTAACACCATACCAATATAAACTTTCGAGCGTTCTCGCAACCGTGGTTCCTACTGCTACAATTGCTCTATTTTCAAGTTTGGCAGCATACAATAATTTTATCGATTCGAGGGATAAGGATATTTGTTCTACATGCATTTGATGTCCGGATAAGGCGTCGGCTTTAACCGGTTTAAAAGTGCCGGCACCAACATGCAACGTGATATCACAAATATCGATGGATTTTGCAACTAATTTGTCGAGTACCTCAAAGCTAAAGTGCAAACCTGCTGTTGGTGCTGCAATCGATCCTTGTTGTATGGCATAAATGGTTTGGTAACGTTCCTCATCCTCCGGCACGTTTTCGCGGTTAAGGTAAGGCGGTAATGGTAAAATTCCGGCATACTGCAATACATCAGAAAAGGGTAGGTTAAAAGGTTCCCAAAAGAAGCCAACAATATAATCGTCATCAACTTTGTTTAATTGAATTGCCGTTAGATTTATATCTCCGTGAGGAGTGGAGATGGTACGATAAAGTTTTTCTCCCTGTTTCCATTTTTTTGCATTCCCAACCATGGCAATCCACATACTGCTTCCTGTGGCCGACATACCTTGGGGAATGGAATGGTTGCCGAACGGCTCCAAACAAAGAATTTCAATTGATGCACCGGTTTCACGCTTAAACAACAAGCGGGCGTGAATTACTTTGGTATTGTTAAATACCAATAAAGATTTATCGGGTAGATGTAAATCGATTTCTTTGAAGTGACCGGATATTAATTCGCTATTGCGATAAATGAGGAGCTTAGATTCGTCGCGATTTTGCAACGGATGTTTTGCGATACGCTCATCCGGTAATTCGTAGGTGTAATCTCGTATAGAAATGTTTTTTGGATGCAAAATTTTATTGGTTTCAGGTGCAAGGTGAATTTTATTTTCCTTTGAATGCCGGTTTTCTTTTTTCTACGAAAGCATTCATTCCTTCTTTTTGGTCTTCGCTGGCAAAACACATATAAAAATTCTTCCGTTCAAAGTATAAACCCTCTTGTAAACCTGAATCAAACGCTTTTAAGACGGATTCTTTGGCTAGTCTAATAGCAACAGGTGATTGCTGACAAATTTCATTAGCCAGTTTAACGGCTTCATCCAGGTATAATTCTTCTGGCACAACTCTGTTTATTAATCCGGCATCAAAGGCTTCGGTTGCGGTTATAAATCTACCGGTTAAAACCATTTCCATTGCTAATGCCTTGCCAACTGCTCTGGTTAATCGTTGTGTGCCACCGGCTCCGGGCATAATGCCAATTTTAATTTCGGGCTGACCAAAACGAGCCGATTCACTGGCTACAATCATATCACAGGTCATGCATAATTCGCAGCCTCCTCCCAAGGCAAATCCGGATACTGCAGCAATTACCGGCTTGGATGTTTTGCGTATTTGATCCCACGTTTCAAATTGGTCGATTTTAAGCATGTCGATTGCAGTGCGGCCTTCCATTTGCTTGATATCTGCTCCGGCAGCAAAGGCCTTTTCATTTCCGGTGATTATGATGCAACGGATGGTTTCATCTTTGTCGAATTCGGATAAGGCATGCTTTAACTCCTGCATCAATTGTAGGTTTAAGGCATTTAATTCTTTCGGTCGATTGAGTTGAATTAATGCGATTTGTGGTTTATAAGCAGGTTCTGCCAAGATAAATTCGTAGGTCATGGATAATTGATTTGTGCAATAATAATTTTTAAATCTGAAATCAGAATATCGAAAACAGAAACGGGCAATGGATTAGTTTAATTCAGGCAGTAGTTTCTTGTGGCAAACGCGAAATAAAAAGATTGATTTTCTTTAAGGGGAACTACCAAAAACGAATACGTTTTTAGGTTTTGGTTCGATTTTACCTTAATTAATTTCTATGGGTTGAAATTGTCTTTCCAGCTTTTGTGGATTGTTGATGCTGTTGTTCACCAAACGAAATGCGGTTTCATTAACCTTCGGAGTGGTTAGCCATTGGTAATTCATCTGTCCACCTTGTATTACCGGCCAGTTAATTACCCAATTCCATAATACCATCTTTTTCTCCTGGTTATAAATGCTAACAGTAAAGGATGCCTTGGTACCTTCGTCATTCACTGCGTCTATTAATATTTTTTTATCTTCCAGTTTGGAGCCTGTAATGCGAAAGGAATGTTGGCCTTCTAACCACCAATTAATGGTGATGGTTAATTCTTTTACCAAGATTTGAGGAATGGTACCATTAGCCGGATAATAAACCAAATAGCCACTATCATCTTTCTGCAGGCTGGTCCAAACGCCTTCTATTTCCGAAATATTTTTCCATTTAGAAGGAATACTCGCATTGTTTGTTTTGTATCCGGTTTGCGTGATAGAAGGGTTTTGATCATCCTGTAAAGTAACAAATTTTCCGATTTCATCATCCTGTATCATTGATTCTCCGTTTTGCAACCTGGAACAAGATGCAAGGATGAGGAAGGATACAAACAGAGCTAAAATTCGGTTCATTTTTTTAAATTGATATGCCAAAGCTTCACTATTTATTAGACTTGTACAATAGCAGAACGTAATTTTAATGGTAAATTAATTGAATATTTAAAGGATTTTAATTTGAATATACTTTGTTGTATATACAAGCAATTGAATGAGTAAATGAGTAAATATGTAAATGAGTAAATGAATGATAGGATGAATGGATGATTGGATGGTTGGATGGGTATTTGGGAAATTTTAGACCAAAGGAGCTTTGCGGCTCGTTTGCATAATGTCTTATGAAATTTAATGTGAATCATAAAGCTAGCTTGCCGACTACTTCAACACTTGTCCATCATAGCATTTGCGAAGTTGGGCCACACCGTTTCTTTTAAACCGCAAAGGACGCGGAGATTATACGCAGAGGACGCAAAGATTTTCACCACATAGTCACAGAGGACACAGAGTATTAACAATTAGCTTACGTTTGGCATGAAGCCAAAATAGGATCCTAGTTGACGGTTCACAGTTAACCGATCACTGCCCCCTTTTTATAGTCTTAGCATAAACAGATGAAATCATAAAGTTGGTATCAAGTCAACATTGGAGTAAAGGATATTAAATGCACCATGAATTACCCTTATCAGAAAAATCAAACCGGTAAATTACTTTTGCCTCCTGCCTCTTGCCATTTGCCTAGGCTAATTTATGTTTGAAACTTAAACGACCCCTAACCTCTAATCCCTATTCCCTAATCACTGAACCCTAATCACTGAACCCTAATCACTAACCCCTTTTTATAGTCTTAGCATAAACAGATGAAATCATAAAGTTGGTATCAAGTCAACATTGGAGTAAAGGATATTAAATGCACCATGAATTACCCTTATCAGAAAAATCAAACCGGTAAATTACTTTTGCCTCCTGCCTCTTGCCTAGGCTAATTTATGTTTGAAACTTAAACGACCCCTAACCTCTAATCCCTATTCCCTAATCACTGACCCCTAATCACTAACCCCTTTTTATAGTCTTAGCATAAACAGATGAAATCATAAAGTTGGTATCAAGTCAACATTGGAGTAAAGGATATTAAATGCACCATGAATTACCCTTATCAGAAAAATCAAACCGGTAAATTACTTTTGCCTCCTGCCTCTTGCCATTTGCCTAGGCTAATTTATGTTTGAAACTTAAACGACCCCTAACCTCTAATCCCTATTCCCTAATCACTGAACCCTAATCACTGAACCCTAATCACTAACCCCTTTTTATAGTCTTAGCATAAACAGATGAAATCATAAAGTTGGTATCAAGTCAAAATTGGAGTAAAGGATATTAAATGCACCATGAATTACCCTTATCAGAAAAATCAAACCGGTAAATTACTTTTGCCTCTTGCCATTTGCCTAGGCTAATTTATGTTTGAAACTTAAACGACCCCTAACCTCTAATCCCTATTCCCTAATCACTGACCCCTAATCACTAACCCCTTTTTATAGTCTTAGCATAAACAGATGAAATCATAAAGTTGGTATCAAGTCAACATTGGAGTAAAGGATATTAAATGCACCATGAATTACCCTTATCAGAAAAATCAAACCGGTAAATTACTTTTGCCTCCTGCCTCTTGCCATTTGCCTAGGCTAATTTATGTTTGAAACTTAAACGACCCCTAACCTCTAATCCCTATTCCCTAATCACTGACCCCTAATCACTAACCCCTTTTTATAGTCTTAGCATAAACAGATTAAATCATAAAGTTGGTATCAAGTCAAAATTGGAGTAAAGGATATTAAATGCACCATGAATTACCCTTATCAGAAAAATCAAACCGGTAAATTACTTTTGCCTCATGCCATTTGCCTAGGCTAATTTATGTTTGAAACTTACTTAAACGACCCCTAACCCCTAACCCCTAATCCCTAACCCCTTTTCCCTAACACCTAACCAACCTTCATAGGTACTTCCATCAACAAAAATTCGGCATTTGATTCGGCGTTTATGGTTACACTTGGTGTATCCCAAATGCCAAGTCCATCGCGCGATTCAAGTAATTGATCGTTAATTTTTATTTTTCCATTAAGGTTGAAAATATACAGCCCATTGTTGGCATCTTTTAGCGCGTAATCTTTCGAAATTCCTTTGTCGAATTTGCCAAGGTGGAACCAGGCATTCTGGTGTATCCATACTCCTTCATCGTCGGGGTTTGGTGAAAGAATTTGCTGTAATTTATTGTGACGGTCGTTTAGGTTTAAAGTAATCTGATCATAACGAGGGGTTACATTTTTCTTGTTGGGGAAAACCCATATCTGTAAAAATTTAACCGGTTTGTCTTTGTTTTTGTTGTATTCGCTGTGGTAAATTCCGGTACCTGCACTCATCACTTGAATATCACCATCTTTAATCACAGCAACATTATTCATGCTGTCTTTGTGCTCTAAATCTCCCTCGAGCGGGATGCTGATGATTTCCATGTTTTCATGGGGATGTGTGCCAAAACCCATTCCAGGTGCAACAAAATCATCGTTCAAAACCCTCAAAACACCAAAGTGCATGCGTTCTGGATTGTAATAATTGGCAAAACTAAAGGTATGGCGACTGTGCAGCCAGCCATGATTTGCATCGCCACGAGAATCTGCTTTGTGCAGGATTGTATTTGACATAATTGAAGAGTTAGTTGGTGGTATATGGTTAAAACCAAGGATATCCAGTTCCTTTAATTCATCTATATTATTTTGAATTAAGTTGCCTAATACCGGTGAAGTAACAAATATTCCGGTACCTAAGATGCCTTTTCGTATAAAGTCTTTTCTTTCCATAACCACTTATTTACGATTTTACTTATCCAATAAACATACTATGACTTAGTAAGTTTTTTAAAAAGTGAAAATAAGCAAGAAACAGGTTAATTCAAAAAGAAATCTACTACGCCTGTTTCTACATTATACATTCCACCGGCAATCATAATTTTGCCTTCAGCTTCCAATTCTTTAATGATACTGCTTTGTTCCCGAATATTGTGGATGGCCAGATGCACATTGTTTTCGGTTACATGGTTTACAAAATCGGTATTGCTTCCGGTTCGGTTTTCTTTTGTTTCTGTTTCCATGGCAATTGCAGGTTCGATTTTTTTAAGTAATCCTGTTAGATGACCCATTTCAACGTGGTTACAGGCACCAACAATTGCCCCACAACGGCTATGACCAAGTACCAAAATAATTTTAGTCCCAACTATCTTAGTTGCAAATTCCATGCTTCCAAGAATATCATCATTGAGGATATTTCCGGCAATGCGAACACTGAATATATCTCCCAATCCTTGGTCGAATATTAATTCGGCAGAGGTGCGCGAATCGATGCAGCTTAAAATAGTTGCGAACGGAAATTGACCGGATGCGGTATCATTTACTTGTTGCAATAAATTTCTGTTTGCTTTCAGGTTATTTACAAAACGTTGGTTTCCTTCTTTAAGGATGTCTAAAGCCAAGGTTGGCGTTAAACTTGCTTGTGATTCTTTTGAATGGGTACGCATAGTTTATGTTTATTTTAAGTAGAATTTTTCTGGTTTAACTGGTTCGGGGACTTCTTGGTTTCCGATTAATTCGCGGATATTAATTTCGATGGTTCTAGCAATCGCTGTTACAGCAGTATCTGATGGCCGATTGCTAAAAGGATCTTGCATATAGGTTGCCGATTTTTCAAGTAAAAAGAAGGTTGCAGCAATAACCATTAGCAATGGGATTTCGAAAATAGCATCTATATCCGTTAGGGAGATAGAAAGACAGACAATAAAAACATAGATCATAAAATGCAAGAACAATCGGTAAGTAACAGGAAACACTGTACTCTTAATTCTTTCTGCTCTTCCCATTGAGTCTACAAGCCGTGTAAGGGTATTGTCGATTTGCACGTGGGCAATCGAATCTATTTTACCTTCCGATTTTAAGGTTGCAATTTCGTATGCGTTTAATTGAACAATAGCAAGTGCTTTATTCGATTGCTTTTGCAATTCGTTTATGTCTTTTTGAGAAAGCAAATGTTGTTGGGTTGGAAGTGTTTGTAAACCACGCAAGGCATCACCAAATACATATGCCCAGGCTATCTGGCGAAAAGCTATCCTATCTATAATTTCTTTTTTAATTTCAAAGGGTAGGGTTTGCAATTGGATTATAAGCGACCTTGAATCATTCACAATACTTCCCCATATTTTACGCGCTTCCCACCACCTGTCGTACGATTGGTTTAATTTAAAAGAAAGAAGAATTGAAATAGCAGTACCGATAAATGCCGGAATGGTAAGAGGCATTTCCGGGAAATGGGTTTCGAAGTGATGGGTTATATAATTAACCGTTATGGCCGTAAGAAAAACATAAAGTAAATCCCATTTTATTTTATTGAAAATGTAGGAAGGTGGTATTTTACTTGTTATTAGCATTGTTTTAATTTAGAAAGTGTACAAATATAATATTACTTTTTAAAATGATAGTAATACTATTGTAAAAAAGAATATTACTATTATATTTGAACCTAACATATTTACCTAGAATAAAGTTTTATGGAATATCAATTAAGGTTTAATGTAAACGATAAAATATACCTGAAAGATCCTGAAAGTTCGGAGTTGGGTAAGGAGATCGTAAAGCAAAGTATCGATTTAATTTATGAACTTGGCTTCGAATCGTTTACCTTTAAAAAGCTGGCAACGCGCATGCACACTACCGAAGCAACCATTTATCGGTACTTTGTAAACAAACACAGGTTATTGCTTTATATTTTAAATTGGTATTGGTTGTATCTCGAATTTTTGGTTGTTACCGAATTGGAGGGGATCAAGGATACCGGGAAACAACTTAAATGTATAGTTGACTTGTTGACGCACGAATTTCCTGATAGCAGCAGCAAATTGGAATACAATAAAAAGTTTTTGCATCAGATAGTTATTGCCGAGAGCAGTAAAGTATACTTGGTTAAGGAAATCAACGAGATAAACAAAGATCAAGTGTTTAAACCATACAAGGATTTGTGTATGCGAATTGCCAATGTTATCAAAGAATATAAACCCGGATACAAATATCCACGTTCACTCAGTACCACATTGATAGAAACGGCTCACCAACAGGAGTACTTTAGCCATCATCTTCCACGTTTAACCGACAACAACCAAAAGAAATCGCCAGAGTTTGCCACCCAATTTGTTTCCGATTTGTTGTTTAAAACGCTGGATTAAAACCGGGTTGTAGCAGTCTTTTTTTGAGATAACTATCATATACAAGGTAATACGGATTAATTATACCTTTGTTTCAGTGAAAAAAAACATCTTGTTCTTACTTGCAGTATCGCTTTACGGCTGCGGTAAAAAAGTAGAAACGGTTAAACCTGAGATTAATTCCATTTCCGAATCCGTATATGCTTCGGGTACCGTAAAAGCATATAACCAGTATCAAGCATTTGCCAATGCTATTGGTATTATCGAAAATATTTATGTTACCGAAGGAGATACCGTTCAAATAGGTACCCCAATTTTATCGTTATCCAACGAAGCACAACAACTAAACCGCGAAAATGCTGAATTAAATGCTGCTTATGCCGATATCAATGCCAACCAGGGCAAATTAAATGAAGCCAAATTGATGATTGAATTGTCGTACAATAAGCTGCAAGTTGATTCAACGGCCTATATCCGTCAAAAGAATTTATGGGATCAGCAAGTTGGAACAAAGGCAGAGTTGGAACTGAGAGAATTGAATTATCGCAATGCAAAAACTGCTTATTTTTCTTCGCTAGTAAGGTATAAAGATTTACAACGCCAGTTAAATCTTACTTCATCACAAGCAAAAAAGAGCCTACAAATTTCTTCACGCCTTGCCGGCGATTTTACGGTGAAAAGCGAGATAAACGGGATGGTTTATAAGATTCTTAAATCAAAAGGGGAACTGGTAAATACACAAACACCCCTTGCAGTTATCGGAGATTTAAAAAAGTTTATCCTCGAATTACAGGTTGATGAATATGATATTATTAAAGTGAAAAAAGAACAGGAAGTGATTGTAATGTTTGATAGTTATAAAGGTTCAGTTTTTGAAGCAACGGTCACAAAAATAGATCCGGTGATGAATGAAAGGTCTAAAACATTTTTGGTAGAAGCAGAATTTGTGAAGCCTCCGGATGTGTTGTATCCCAATATGACTTTTGAAGCGAATATAATTTTACAAACCAAGCAAAATGCCCTCCTTATTCCTCGAAGTTATTTGTTGCAGGATTCGTTGGTAATGAATAAGGATGGGGAAAAAGTTAGGGTTACTACCGGATTGAAGGATTATCAAAAAATCGAGATACTATCAGGTATTACGGAAAATGATGAACTGATTAAAACGGCTCCATGAGAATAAAACTGATTGCTGATGTTTCGAAATCGTTGTTGCTCGCAAGATGGCGACAAACCTTGGTAGCAGCCATTGGGGTAACATTCAGTATCACCATGTTTATCACTTTGCTTAGTTTTATGTCGGGATTAAACGGGATGCTGGATGGGTTGATTCTGAACCGTTCTCCACACATACGCTTGTATAAGGAAGTAAAAGCATCAGCAATGCAGCCAATTGATGTTTCTGAGAAATATAAATCGTTTAAAAATTTTGTGCATTCGGTTAAACCAAAAAATGAACGCATAGAAATTTATAATATAGGTTCGGTGATGCAAGCTTTACGAAAAGATAATCGGGTATTGGGTGCTGCACCAAAAATAACTGCACAAGTGTTTTATAATGTGGGTTCGGTTGAATTAACCGGTGTTATCAATGGTATTGATGTTGAGTTGGAAAACAAATTATTTAAGTTTAGTGAATATGTTACCTACGGAAATTATATTGATTTGAAGCATGTACCAAACAGTATCATACTCGGGAAGGCGGCTGCAGATAAAATGCTTGCCAATATCGGGGATGTAATTCAGGTTACAACGGCAAAAGGTGAAAGAATGCAACTAAAGGTAGTTGGTTATTTTCAATCTGGATTAACGGATATTGATAAGGTTCAAAGTTATGCCTCCATTAACACTACGCAAAAGCTTTTAGGCGAATCGAATAATTATGTAACAGATGTACAGATTAAATTACATGATATTTTGAATGCACCAGCCATGGCAATCGAATTTCAACAATTATTTGAAGTAGATGCCATTGATATTCAAAAAGCGAATGCACAATTTGAAACAGGTACCAATGTTAGAAATCTGATTTCGTATGCAGTAGGAATTACTCTGTTAATTGTTGCTGGATTTGGGATATACAATATACTGAATATGATGATTTATGAAAAGATGGATTCGATTGCCATTTTAAAAGCTACCGGTTTTTCGGGAAGAGATGTAAATGCCATATTTATTTCGATTGCGCTTACCATAGGAATTTTTGGCGGAACACTTGGTTTGTTATTGGGGTATGGACTTTCCAATGTAATCGATAATATACCTTTTAATACCGAAGCATTGCCAACCATTAAAACCTTTCCGGTAAATTACAATCCTAAGTTCTATATCATCGGTAGTATTTTTTCGGTGGTAACAACCTATTTCGCTGGTTATTTCCCTGCGCGTAAAGCCAGCAAAATAGATCCTGTAATCATTATAAGAGGGAAATAAATGAAAGAGCAGATTTTAGAAGCAGTAGAGATTTCCAAATATTTTCATGATCCTGTATCCATTCAGATTTTGAAAGAGGTTTCGTTTTCGATGAATAAAGGAGATTTTGTTTCGGTAATCGGTAAATCGGGTTGCGGAAAATCCACGCTATTGTATATTCTTTCAACCATGGATACGGATTATGAAGGCGACCTATTGTTGGATGGACAATCAATGCGCAACAGAAAAGAAAAAGAACTCGCCCGTGTTCGAAATGAAAAAATCGGCTTTGTTTTTCAGTTTCATTATTTGTTGAATGAATTTTCGGTGTTGCGAAATGTTATGTTGCCCGGAATCAAATTGAGCAAATACAGCGAAAAAGAAATTGAGGAAAGGGCGTATGAAAAATTAAAGATTCTTGGAATCGAAAATGAAGCACTAAAACGTCCGAACCAATTGTCGGGTGGACAAAAACAACGTGTAGCCATTGCCCGTGCATTGATAAACGATCCATTAATTATTATGGGTGATGAGCCAACCGGTAACCTCGATAAAAAGAACAGCGAAATTGTATTCAATATTTTCGAAGAATTATCTCGTGTTTATAACCAATCCTTGCTCATTGTTACCCACGACAACGAATTTGCTACTAGAACGCATCGGGTGATTGAAATGGAGGATGGGAGGATATTGAGGACTGGCAATCGTCATTAAACAAATTAGCCACGGACGACGGTCCATGGCTGGAATCAGTAAATGTAACTAGTCAAACGATATAGTGTGTTTTTATTAATTAGCCTGATCCATCGTTTTTAAAAATACATCAATTTCTTGGGCACCGGAAACGGCATATTTACGATCGAAAACAAAAAATGGTACGCCTTGAATACCTATGCGACGTGCTTCTTCGAGGTCGTGGTGCACGGGTGATTGATAATTGCCATTCGACAAGGCTACTTTAACAGCAATGGATTCGAAGCCAATTTCTTCACCCAATTGCATCAATATCTGCATATCATCAATGTTTTTTCCTTCTGTAAAATATGAACGGAATAATACTTCTTCCGCTTCGTTTTGTTTACCATTTTCTTTGGCAAAATGAATGAACTGATGGGCTAAAAACGAATTGGCAACAATGGCTTTTTCCATGTGATAGGTTAATCCACTTTGCAAAGCCATATTGGTTACGTATTCGTTCATTTGTGTTGCCTGCTCTAATGAAATTCCTTTATGGTTAGCAAGGTATTGGTTGATTGAAATATCGGGATTGGTTTTTAAATCCGGATTAAGTAGATAGCTTTTCCATTCTATGGTAACATTTTCTTTGTCTTTAAATTGTTCGAGTGCCGCTTCGAATCGACGTTTGCCGATATAACAAAATGGACAAACCACATCGCTCCAGATTTCTATATGCATTTTATCATCTTTTATACAACAACAAGAAGGATGCTAAATTGTTTATTTTTTTATTGCTTTCAACGCATAAACCATTGGAATTTTATTTTCCATGGATGGAATTCTAAATTTTCCGGGTTCAAATTCTTCGGTAGTTGCAAAACACGGATAGGGCGTATAATCAAATTCCTGTAGTTCGGTTAAAGTTAATCCTTGTTTGATTAAACTGTTTATCACTTCGGCCATTCCATGGTTCCACGAAATGATTTCATCTTTGATAGGCGCGTCTTTATCGGCATAGGTTCCGGGTTCCGTTTCGATAATTGGGTCCGAATTAAAATAACGGTATTGAATTTTGGTAAAATCGTTATCAAACATCCAAACTACGGGATGAAATTCTGCAAAAATGAATTGTCCGCCCGGCTTTATATATTTACTTACAACCGCTGCCCATTGGTTTATATCCGGTAACCAACCTATTGTTCCATAACTGGTAAATACGATATCGTATGTTTCGTTTAAAACTTCGGGCAAAGCATAAATATCGCAACAAATAAAGGTTGCCGGTAAACCGGTTTGAATGGCAAGTTGGTTTGCAGCATCGATGGCTTTGTCCGAAAAATCAACTCCGGTAACGTTTGCCCCCAATCGACATAAGGATAAGGTATCTTGTCCGAAATGACACTGCAAATGCAAAATGGATTTTCCTTTTACATCGCCCAATAGGTTTAATTCGATATCGTTAAGCGATGATTTTCCGGCAATAAAACCTTTAACATCATAAAAGTTGGATGCCAAATGGTGTTCGGTGCGGTTGTTCCAGGATTGTTTGTTTTTTTCGAGAAAGTCCATTGGAGATATAAGTTATAAGATATGAGTTATAAGATATAAGATATAAGATATGAGTTGGGTTGCGGTTTGGAGTTATTACGAATTACGGATTTGGGTAGCGGTTTGGAGTTATTACGAACTACGTAATTACGAAATTTACATAATTACGTAATTACGTTTTTACGGCTTCAGCTCTTTCTTTAAGTTTTTCATTCATTAAATTAAATCCGGCTATGGTATTGTTGTCGAGCATTTTTTTGAACAATGGAACCAATATACCGGTAAATTTTTCGCTTTGGGTAAAGGTGGTTGTTCCATTTTCATTGTCGGCAAGTTCAAACTTGTGTTCGCCATCAAAAAGTCTGGGAATAAGTAAATGACCAAGCCAGCGTAGTTCTTTATTGGGTTCTACTACAAGTAATGTTGGTTTAAAGGTCATTGCACTTGCACCGGGTGGTTGAATCTTTGCCTTTATTTTGTGGTTTACCATTAAATCACCTTCCATGGAAACAATAAAAGGATTCCATTGTGGGTATGATTTGGTATCCATTAGGATATGCCATATTTTTTCAGGAGATGCTTTGATCAGAATATTGGTTGTGATTTCTTTTGCCATATTTAAAATAATGTTTAATTAATTCCTTCCCACCATTTGGAAAAAGTTTGCGTTGTATCTTCCAAATATACAGGTTCACCTATTATTGGCGTTACCAAAGGAATTTGTGAATGGTTGTTTAATGCACTGATTGCAATTAAAGGTTCGTTCCAATTGTGGTTTGCCAATGCAAATTTAGAATTGTGTACCGGAAACAGTCTTTTGGCTTTTAACTCTTTTGCTGCAACCAATACCTGATCGGGCAACATATGGATATAGCGCCAACTTTGGTCGTATTGTCCGTTTTCGAGGATGGCTAAATCAAATGGACCGTGGGTTTTACCGATTTCGGCAAAGTGGGTATCGTAGCCACTATCGCCTCCCAGGTATATTTTTTGCGTAGGAGTTTGCAGAGCAAAGGAATTCCAAATGCTTTTGTTTCGTACCAAACTTCTCCCCGAAAAATGCCGTGCCGGTAAAGCCGTTATAGCAAAGCCCATTTCGAGTGAAGCAGATTCATTCCAATCCAATTCTGTGATGAGAGTTTCATCATAACCCCAATAGGCTAGATGTTCTCCAACTCCCAATGCGCAAATTACTTTACTTGTTTTCGATTTTAGTTTTAAAATGGTTTCATAATCCAAATGGTCCCAATGGTCGTGGGTAATGATTAGGTAATCTATACTCGGAAAATCTTCGACGGTGTATAAATCGGTTCCATTAAATGCATTTACCATAAAACTAAAAGGAGAAGCTGCACCACTAAAAACCGGGTCGACCAGAAATTTTTTGCCATCCAATTGCATATAATAAGACGAATGTCCAAACCACACCAATATATTTTGATTCGCATCCAATTGATGCAGATTGATTTTAATTCCGGGTAGTTTTTGAGATGGCGTTTTATGTTTCTTTTCTCCAAACAGAAATTCTTTCATTACCTTAAAATAGCTCGCATCTTCTGCCAGCATAGGAGTGGGGTGCAGGTTTTGAAATGCATTATTTTGGTAATTGGGCGATTTGATAATTCGTTCGAGACGTTTGCCGGTTGGGTTTTTGCCAAACTTTGGATGTTGTAAGAAAGCAAATCCTGCAAGAGCAGAAAGCACCAAACTTATTAATATTATTATCATGCTTGTTTTAAGACCTTTCATAAATGGTAGGTGCAATAATTCAATTTTGTTTGGCAATTAAAACAATAAATAGGCGAAAGGACCTAAATGATGGATAAATGAGCATTTGTTTCATGGTTTAAGCACTTTTAATGATGGGAGGGGATTTTATTGATTGAGGATTCAGCGATCAGCAATCAGTCAGAAGTCATTAGTCAGTGGTCATTTGTCATTGGTCAGAAGTCATTGGTCATTGGTCAGTTGTCATTTGTCATTGGACATTTGGTGGCTGAAATCCTTTGTGCACTTTGCGAAAAAACTTTGCGAGCTTTGCGGTTAAAATCTGTGTCATCTGTGTCTAAAAGCGCATTCAGCGATCAGTAATCAGTCAGAAGTCATTAGTCAGTGGTCATTTGTCATTGGTCAGTTGTCATTGGTCATTCGGTGGCTGAAATCCTTTGCGCTCTCTGCGAAAAACCTTTGTGTCCTTTGCGGTTAAAATCTGTGTCATCTGTGTCTAAAAGCGCATTCAGCGATCAGCATTCAGTCGAAAGTCATTAGTCAAGTCATTGGTCAGATGGCATTGGTCATTCGGTAGCTGAAATCCTTTGCGCTCTCTGCGAAAAACCTCTGCGTGCTTTGTGGTTTAATTTATTTCAATCGATTAAATCTGTGTTATCTGTGCAATCTGTGGCTCTTCAATTTTTTCGATGTTTACAACTTTTGAGTCAATCGCTTAATCGCGAATTCGTACCTTGTTTTTCTCACCTGATAAGGGTAATCCATGTAAAAGGAGCTGTCTTCGTTTATGGCATAACCTTGTTTTAAGTTCTCTAATCCCTGGTTATAGAGCTGTAATACGTCCTTATTTATTGCATTCGGGTCGACATCATGCAGATGCAATAATTCGGTGCACCAAGCTTTATAATAATGTGCATCGGGCAATTGCTTGTATTGTTTTAACACCTCATCAAATTGGTTTATGGCGAGTTGGAAATTACCTTTTTCCATTTCTATGATACCGAGGTAAAATAATTCGAGATAATGTGGCGTTATATTTCTTTTATCATAAAATTTGGTGGACAAACGAATCAACGAATCGGCTTTTGTTAGATTATTGAGCTGCAAATAACTTAGTCCCATATAAAATTCAAACGAATGATCCATGATAAAGGAATGGCCTTTTAATTGAATGGCTTTTTCGAAATCGGAAATGGCACCTTTGTAATCTCGTTGAAAAACACATTTCATAAAAGCGCGGTAATCGATATAATCGGGTTTGTATTTTACAGCACTATCGAGGTATGGCATTCCAAGTTCGGCTTTATTGGCTTTTAATAATGGCATGCCTTTTTGTTGCCAGTAATAGGCATTGGTTGGTTGCACCATTAAAACACTATCCATATACACTTGGTATTGGTGGTGGTAATAACCAAATTCGTTGGCTTTGTGGTAATAATTTGCCACTTTGATGGAATCTGTATTTTGGGAAAATACGAGCATTGGCAAAAAAAGAATGAGCAAGTGAATTGCGAAGCATTTTGCATTTAAATTCATGTCTGCAAGTAAACGATTATTAGGAATATGCCTGTTTTTACTGTTAAACTTTAACATAATATTAATAGTAAAATGCAAAAAGTAAACATGGCTAATTCTGGTTTATTTAATGGAAGGTTGTAAATTTATGGATATGTTGCCTGAACGAACTAATTTTAGATATATGTTGAAAAAATGGAATAATTTCAACATATAAGTTGGATATGTTGAATTAATTAACATATCTTTGAATAGGTTGAAAAAACAGAATAATTTCAACCTATATAAATTAGAAGCCGTGTACAATTCAAACAAGCCGTATAACAAACTTCCGTTATTACCTCCCAAGATAGCGTTAACGCCAAAGGTTTATAATAAGGCAATACTGGCTAATAAAGCATTGGCTGAACTTAAAGGCATGGCAGGTCAAATAACTAACCAGGTGATTATTTTAAATAGTTTGGTGATGCGAGAAGCGAAAGATAGTTCGGAAGTTGAAAATATTTTGACTACGCAGGACGAACTTTTTAAAGCCTTTTCGGTTGAAAGTCCAACTCTGAATGCAGCGGTTAAAGAAGTTTTGAATTATAAAGAAGCTTTGTGGTTGGGATATGAACTTATAAAAAAGAAAAAGCTGATTACCACAAGGGAAATTCTGAAAATACAAGAATGTTTGATGGGCAATAATGCCGGAATAAGAAATCAACCGGGGACAGCTCTTAAGAATGCAAAAACAGGTAAAGTGATTTATACGCCGCCATTTGGCAAAGAGGTGATCGAAGAAAAGCTGAGAAATCTGGAGAAATATATCAATGAAAACAAAGATGATGTGGATCCTCTTATTAAAATGGGAATAATGCATTATCAATTTGAATCCATTCACCCTTTTTACGATGGAAATGGTAGAACAGGTCGTATACTAAATGTTCTTTACCTGATAAATGAAGGATTGCTTGAACTACCAATTCTTTATTTGAGTTCTTTTATTATTAAACATAAGAAAGCATATTATCAAGGATTGGATGACGTTCGCCAAAATGGGAAATGGGAGGATTGGATTATTTATATGCTGGATTCTGTTGCATATTCGGCAACGGATACCATCAAAACCATTCGAGGCATCAAATTATTATTGAATGATACCATACAAAAAGTGAAATCGGAACTGCCTAAAATATATTCGAAGGAATTGGTAGAAGTTCTATTTCACCAACCATACACTAGAATATCAACTTTGGAGGAGCAACTCGGAATTTCACGTTTTACAGCCAGTAAATACCTAAAGGAACTTGAAGATATCGGTGTTTTGACAGGGGAAAAAATAGGAAGAGATATTCTTTATGTTAATGTTCGTTTATTTGAATTGTTGAAAGGGTAACATAACATATACATAGTCTTACGTATTCGTAAGTAAACCTAATATAGTAGGTGAAATTATTCTGCTTGAATTAATCGAAAGTAATAATCGTAGTTTATAATTTTATCTTGCGTTCAAACTCACAATAACTGATTATTTTTTTGCAGCTATCAGCTTGTCCACTTCTTGATTGAAATTGTTTTTGTTGATTCCAGTTAACTGTTCCAAAACGTGTATGTAATTCATATTGTCTTTTCTGTATTTACCACAAGTAAGTAATTCTTTTACTGCCCCAAATCCTTTTTCTTTTTCAATACGTTCTATAATTAATGCATTGATTACATAGGTAACCATTAGCGGAGCAGATTTATTCTCGTTGAAGGTAAAAAAGTCCTCGTATAATTTCAACCAATCAGGATTCGGTTTACCCGAAACTTTTTGTTGAAATTGCGTATAAATTTCATTCCAACTTAAGCCCCAACTGCCACCATACAAATAGGCACAACCTTCGTCCACCGGACGGTTTATGCTATCACGGGGTACTGCCATGCGCAACCGATCGTGCCATAGGTCATGTGGATCCCATGCATATTTGGTATTGGTTCCATCTATAAACAGGATTTGTTGATTCTGTTTTGTTTGCATGGTTGCATACCTGCTTCCATTATTGTCCATTTTATATTGTACACCAATTATCTGAAAAGCTTCCATCAAATTCGGACAGATATAAAAGTTAGTGGAAGGACTTTTTATACCAAGTTTTTTGTCATAATAATGTAGGTAAGATTGATATTCCTTGGCTTTTATGGTATCGAAAGTTTGTGAAAAAAAGTAGGTAATTTCTTCGGATGAATAATGCTTCCATAAACTGGTTTTTTGCATCAGTGGAGAATAAAATCTAAAGGTGTCGTTTTCGTAACTTGCATGCAACTCAAACAATGCTCGTGTAATTAAGGTATCGTCTTTATTGCTGGAATAGCCTATTTGTAGGATTATGTTAACCGAGTCCATGGTGATTTTGTTTAACAGAAAGGCATCATAATAATTGCTATCTTTTTTTTGGGAATGGATTTCCATTCCTTTCATTTCATCCAATAAAATAGTTGTTTCCATTTTATTCCGTTTTCTAATATATGGATTTGAAATATGGGTGGAGTCTTTCAAACGGAGGAAAGCATTCAGATTTAAGATGAGCTTCACATTTTTCACACTATCTCCGGTCATCCTGATATGAGGCAGTTTTTTGATGGGTTGATATTGCGCATGAACCGTGAAATGGCAAATAAAAGAAAGCAATAGAAAATAAAACAGCTGCTTTTTCATATTAGCAAGTAACCTAAATAGGTATTAAACCCAATAGGTACAACCAAACTTTAACGAATTATTAATAAAGAAAGGAGTCTTGCATCAGCGTTAGGAACAAGAATTAAGACTCCTTAATTTTAAAAGTTTTCTTGATTACCGATACGAACCACCCGACCTGGGTTTCGACGACCATTGTTTTGGTTTATCGGAATTGGTTGGTTTTGGACGTTGGTGTCCGTTGTGTTGGTTTCTTTGTTGTTGCTTAGGTGCTTTTGGCGGATTGTGATCCATCAAAGGAAACGGATGGTTGTCGATCACCGGAATTTTCTTTGCAATCAGTTTTTCTACATCGCGCAAATATTCTTTTTCTTCGGCATCGCAAAACGATATTGCAGTACCTTTTGCTCCGGCCCTACCTGTACGGCCAATGCGGTGTACATAGGTTTCTGGGATGTTCGACATTTCGAAATTGATTACATATTCTAAATCATCCACATCAATTCCGCGAGCAGCAATATCAGTTGCAACCAATACGCGGGTGGTTTGTGCTTTAAAATTGGTTAGGGCACGTTGGCGAGCATTCTGGGCTTTGTTGCCATGAATTGCTTCTGCTTTAATATTATATTTATGCAAGATTTTAACAACCTTATCGGCGCCATGTTTGGTACGGGTAAATACCAAAGCTGTTTTGATATCCTGGTTTTTTAGCAGCTCAATCAACAACGCATTTTTATTGCCTTTGTCTACAAAGTAGATGCATTGGTTAATGATGTCGACTGTAGAAGATACAGGAGTAACTGTAACTTTTTGTGGATGGTCTAAAATGGTACTTGCCAGCTTTACAATTTCGGGTGGCATGGTTGCAGAGAAAAATAAGGATTGGCGTTTTTTAGGCAAAACGGCCAATAATTTTTTTACGTCATGAATAAATCCCATGTCGAGCATGCGATCTGCTTCGTCTAATACAAATATTTCGATATCTCGTAACGAAATAAAACCTTGTTGCATTAAATCGAGTAAACGACCGGGTGTAGCTATCAAAATATCTACTCCATTGCGTAAGGCATTTACCTGCGGTGTTTGTCCAACACCACCAAATATAACGGTACTCTTTAAACCGGTATGGCGACCATAAGCTTTAAAACTTTCGTCGATTTGCATCGCAAGTTCTCTAGTTGGGGTTACAATTAAACTGCGAATGGTTCTTCTTTTATCGTTATGATGAGCGGTACTGAGTAATTGAATAATAGGAATGGCGAATGCTGCAGTTTTACCTGTACCGGTTTGTGCGCAACCGAGTAAATCGGTTCCTTGTAATATGATTGGAATAGATTGAGCTTGTATAGGTGTAGGAGTTGTATAGCCTTCTTCCTGAAGCGATTTTAATATCGGTTCTACGATATTGAGCGAATTAAATTGCATAATATAAACGTTGTTTTAGCAGTTCAAAAGGTATAATTAAAATTGAACCTGCGTTGTCTGGTGGCTCTCTTCGTAAACGTTTTACGGAATTAAACGTACGGTAAAGAATTTTAACCGGTGCAAAGATACCTTATTTATCTGATAGTAGCAAATAGTGCCTACAATAAGGTAATGTAAAGATAAGCCGGGTTTGGATTTTATGGATCGTAACCTAGAAGATTTAAATAGATTAAAAATCATTTGGTAAATCCAAAGCAATTCGATTTCTTAGAAGAACTTAACTTTCCTCTTATGAAAATTCGAAAACTACTGGTAGCAAACCGCGGCGAAATAGCCATACGCGTTTTACGGGCCGCAAATGAAATGCATATTCGTACAGTTGCAGTTTATACCTACGAGGATCGTTATTCGCTGCATCGGTATAAAGCCGACGAGTCGTATCAGATTGGTGACGATGAGGAGCCATTAAAACCTTATTTGGATATTGAGGAAATTATTCGTGTAGCCAAACACGAAGGGGTTAACGCCATTCATCCCGGCTATGGTTTTTTAAGCGAGAATGCTGTGTTTGCGCAGCGTTGCAAAGACGAAGGTATTTTATTTGTTGGTCCTGAACCGGAAGTGATGAAAAGTTTGGGGGATAAAGTGCTTGCAAAACAAGTAGCAAGAAAGGCAAATGTTCCGGTTATAGAAGATAGCCATGCTGAATTAACGGATTTGGAAACTGCTATATCGGAGGCTAATCGAATAGGATTTCCGATTATGATTAAGGCAGCTGCAGGTGGTGGTGGAAGAGGTATGCGGGTTGTTAGAGATTTGGTGCAACTCGAAAAATCATTTCCGGAAGCGAAACAAGAGGCAGAAAAAGCATTTGGAGATGGTACTGTTTTCTTTGAAAAATTTATTGATCAACCCAAGCATATTGAAGTTCAAATATTGGGTGATAACCATGGCAATATTGTGCATCTTTTTGAACGCGATTGTTCGGTACAGCGCCGTTTTCAGAAGGTTGTAGAAGTTGCACCGAGTTTGTCGTTAAGTGAAACAACCAGAAATAATTTATATGAATATGCTATTGCCATTTGCAAAGAAGTAAAATACAACAATGCCGGTACGGTGGAGTTTTTAGTAGATAAAGAAGAGAATATTTTTTTTATTGAAGTAAATCCCCGCATTCAGGTTGAGCATACCGTAACAGAGGAAGTCACCGGAATTGATATTGTAAAAAATCAACTATTGGTAGCCCAGGATTTTCGACTCGATTCTCCGGAAATTAATATTTCATCGCAATCTGTCATAAGATGCCAAGGTTTTGCTATTCAATGCAGAATTACAACAGAAGATCCGGCGAATGGATTTAAACCGGATTTTGGAACCATTATCGCATACCGTAATGCAGGTGGTCCGGGTATACGATTGGATGAAGGCAGTAGTTATCCGGGGGTGAAAATTTCGCCATTTTTTGATTCGTTGTTGGTTAAAGTTACGGCAAGCGGACATACACTAAAAGAAAGTTGTGAGCGTTTGCAACGGGTATTACGCGAATTCAGGATTCGTGGTGTTAAAACAAATATTGCATTTTTAGAGAATGTTTTGCAGCATCCCGAATTTATGGAGGGTAAAGCAAGGGTTAATTTTATAGAATCACATCCCGAGTTATTTTTATTTGCAAAACGAAAGGATACCGGAACAAAAACATTAAAGTACCTCGCCAATATTGTAGTGAATGGTAACGACGATGTGAAAGCGATTAATCCGAATGTAAATTTCAGACAACCGATTGTTCCTTTATTTGATAAGTATGCCGACTATCCGGAAGGCACAAAGGATAAGTTAAATAACTTGGGTAGGGCAAAATTTATCGAATCGATTCGTTCCGAAAAAAGCATTTATTATACGGATACAACTTTACGGGATGCACATCAATCGTTGCTTGCAACAAGGGTTCGCACCATTGATATGTTAAAAGTTGCTGAAAGTTTTGCTAAGAATCATCCGCAATTATTTAGTTTAGAAATGTGGGGAGGAGCCACCTTTGATGTGGCATTGCGATTCTTGCATGAAGATCCTTGGCAACGATTAAAGTTATTACGTGAAGCAATTCCTAATACCTTGTTTCAAATGTTGATTCGAGGCGCCAATGCTGTTGGTTACACTGCTTATCCGGATAATTTGGTAGAAAAATTTATTGAAAACAGTTGGGAATATGGGATAGATGTATTCCGCATTTTCGATTCGCTGAATTGGTTGGATGGAATGAAAGTAAGCATCAAAGCGGTTAACGAACGTACACAAGGAATTAGTGAAGCCTGTATTTGTTATACCGGCGATTTTTTAGATCCAAAGAAAAACAAGAAATTTAATTTGCAGTATTATCTTGATTTGGCCCGATCCTTAGAAGATGCAGGAACCCATATTTTAGGTATTAAAGATATGGCAGGATTATTAAAACCATACCAAGCGGAAGTGTTGGTTCGTGAATTAAAAAAGGTAATCGACATTCCGGTTCATTTGCACACACACGATACTGCAGGAATACAACCGGCAACGTATTTAAAAGCAATTGAAGCGGATGTAGATATTGTGGATGTGTCGCTTGCCAGTATGAGTGGTTTAACCTCGCAACCAAATTTTAATGCCATGGTTGCGATGATGGAAGGTCACGAACGCGAATGCAAAATTAATTTGCCAAAATTAAATGAGTTTTCGAATTATTGGGAGGATGTGAGGGAATGGTATTATCCATTTGAAAGTGAATTGAAATCAGGTACAGCAGAAGTGTATTACCATGAAATTCCGGGCGGACAATATTCCAATCTTCGTCCGCAAGCAAGAGCACTTGGATTAGAAGATAAATTCGAAAAAATTAAAGAGAATTATGTGGTGGTAAATGAATTGTTTGGTGATATTATAAAGGTTACCCCTTCCTCAAAAGTGGTTGGTGACATGGCCTTGTTTATGACCGCAAATAATTACAGCAAAGAGGATATTTTTACTAAGGGAGATAGCATTTCTTTTCCGGATTCTGTAATTGGTTTGTTTAGAGGCGACCTTGGACAAACGCAAGGAGGATTTCCGGAGGAATTGCAGCGCATCATTCTGAAGGATGAAAAACCATATACCAACCGTCCGAACGAACACATGACACCGATAGATTTTGATGTAGAATTTGAGGCGTTTAAATCAAAATTTGATAGCGAATTTACCTTTCTTGATTTTCTGAGTTATAAGTTTTATCCGAAAGTATTTGAAGAATACGCCGCACATAAAGAAAAATACGGCGATGTTTTTTACTTGCCTACTACTACTTTTTTCTATGGATTAAATGCAAGTGAAGAAACCTTGATTGAACTGGCACCAGGGAAAAGTATTTTGGTAAGAATGCTTTATGTAACCGAACCGGATGAACATGGTATGCGTACTGTGTTTTTTAAATTAAACGGACAAACACGCGGAATTGAAGTAAAGGATAACCAATTTAAAGTATTAAAAGAAGCAAACCGTAAAGCCGGAAAAGAGAATGAAATTGGTACCCCTTTACAAGGTAAATTATCCAAAATATTTGTGAAGGCAGGGGAGTCGGTTTTAAAAAACACCCCATTGTTTGCTATTGAAGCCATGAAAATGGAAAGTACGGTGCTGGCATCGAAAGATGGAGTGATAGGAGAGGTTGTTCTTGCAGAAGGTGTTTTGGTTGAACAGGATGATTTGGTGATTGTGATGACGACATCATAGGGACAACTCGTAAGGACAACTCGCGAGTTGTCCCTACGAGTTGTCCTTACGAGTTGTCGGAAATTTATTGTATATATGTATACCAAAAAAAATATGGCTATGAAATTAATTATACCTCAGAATGTTGGAATGCAATTTCGCAATTGTTTTTTCATCTTGTTTCTTCTATTTATATCAATAGGAGTTAAGGGTCAGATTTCCGGAACAAAAACAATAGGAACAGGTGGAACGTATGCCACGTTAACAGCTGCTTTTTTAGCAGCATCCAATGCGGGAATAAACGGGCCATTGTTGTTAGAATTACTACCGGCTTATAGCAGCACCGGTGAAACTTATCCAATATCCATTACCTTAATAAGTGGTGTGAGTGCAGTGAATACCATCACCATTCGTCCGCAATCCGGTGCAAATGGATTAATCATAACCAGTTCAAATGTGAATGGAACACTAGATTTTAGTGGCAGCAAGTATGTCATTTTTGATGGCCGTCCGGGAGGAACCGGATCTGCCATTTCTGTTAGCAACACAACCTATCTAACCATAGCGAATACGAATTCAGGTGGTGTTGCAGTTAAAATGAACAACGATGCCATGTATAATTCCATTAAGTATTGCGATTTGCAGGGAGAGAACCAAACTAGCGGACAAGTACCTGGAACGCAAGCCGGAATCGTTTTTATAGGAAGTACAAGTGGTTCAACCGGAAATGATTTTAATACCATAGATAATTGCAATATTCATCCACCATCCCATACTTTGGTTTGTACCATGGGTGTATATTCCTATGGTCCTAGCGGATCTACAAGCATAACAGCAACATTTAACGATAGCAATACAGTTTCGAACTGCAATATATTTAATATGTATGGCGGAGAAAATTTAACAACAGCAGCGATTGAGTGTGATAAAGGCACCAATGCATGGTTTATTACCGGCAATAGTATTTTTCAAACTGAAACACGTGCACCTACCTTAACGGCAGCGGTTGCAAACAGGGGTATTTATCTTGCAACCACCAATTCAGGAGGAGTAGGCAATGGATTTACGGTTATTGGAAATTTTATTGGTGGTTCGGCTCCTAAATGTACCGGAAGTGCTTTGACCATTAATCCAAACGGTGGGTTTAATTCCTTATTTGATGCAATCACTTTAACTGTATCCGGTGGATTAGCATCTAATGTGAAATCAAATACCATTACCAATCTTGGAATTTCACAAAAAGCTTCAACCAGTGATTTGTTTCATGGTATTTGGTGTCAGAATAATGGTAATGTAAATGTTGGCGGACCATTGGTGTCGGATGGAAATATTATTGGATCAGCAACAGCAGTAGATGCGATTGTATTAAACAGTGCCGGAGTTGGTTTAACCCACAATCCAATTTTAGTTATTTCAGGTCCTGCAACTGTAACTACAACCATATTATTTCAGAATAACGTAGTAGGAGGTATTACGTTGAATGGTGCAGGAAATGCATTTAGCGGTATTTTTTGTAATGCTACTGCACCAACAGTTATTATCGATCGTAACCTGGTGGGTAGTACCTTGGTAAATAATAGCATTTATGCAAATAACCCAAATGGATCATATGTGTTGTTTGTAAACGGTATCCGGTGTTCGTCGGGTTCGGCAACCTTAACCATAACCAATAATGTGATAGCCAATTTAAACAATAACAATACCAGTACACTTCAATCATCCGGAATTACCAATACCAGCATTTCACAAACAGGTGGAATTGTAATTACAGGTCCAACAACAGCCACGCAGATTGTAAAAGAGATTTCGGGGAATACAATTAAAAATCTGGCATGCGCTGCATTTCATTTATCGAATTATGCAAATACTGTTTTGGTAGGTATTGCTACCGTAGCGGCAGGAGGTAATCCAACTATCATTTCAAATAATATTGTCGACTCCATGGTTTCTACAACACAATCGTCGGGAACTAGCGGACAAAATATGTTGATGACAGGTATTTTTTATTTTGGCACAACCACCTCAACTACTATTGTATCAAATAATCTGGTACATAGCTTTGATTTAGTAACCAATAATCCCGGATGTAGTTTCAGGGGAATTGAAATTATCGGTGGTCCAATCAATGTATTTAATAATATGATTCGATTGGGGATTAAACCTGATGGAACCGGTATTACCTATCCCATATTTATTTATGCATTTTTAACAGAAGCTGTTGCCGTGCATAATGTGTACCACAATTCGGTATTCATTGGAGGGTCTGGTGTTACTACAGGTGCCAATCCAACCTACGCATACTGGAGATACAATGCCGGCACCGATGATGTAAGGAACAATATTTTTGTAAACAACCGTTCGAATGCAACAAGTACCGGTAAACATTATAGTACTGTTTTAGTGAATACAACTACCTTAACCTTGAACAATAATATTTATTATGCCAATGGAACAGGTGGTGTGTTTGCATCTGCCAATAATGGTACCAATGATGTAACCTCTTATACAGCAAATTGGGTTTCAGGCGATGCCAATAGTTATTTTATGGATCCCGGATTTATCAATGCAACCGGTAATGCATCGGTAACAAACCTACATTTACTTGCAGCGGGAAATAAAGGTGTTTCCACTTCCACAACAGGTGTTACGACAGATTTGGATGGGGATAAAAGAAATTCGTTACCGGATATCGGTGCCGACGAAATTCCAATTGACCTTGGTGTTGCGTCTATTGATGCACCCACCACAGCATCTTTTTGCGGACAATCGAGAAGTATCATCGTAAGAATAAAAAATTATGGTATGCTCGATATAACTTATTCCGGAATAATAGTTACCGTGAACGGAAATTATTCATTTACATATCCATGGACAGGAACCCTTGCACCGGGCGTAACAAGTGGACCAATCAATATAGGAAATTATAATTTTACTGGAGGCAATTATGTATTGGCCGTGCATACTACCCTCAATGCGGGTTTAACCGATAACAAAAGTTCGAATGATACTGCTAAAGTTATTTTCAATGTTACGCCTACGGTGGTTCCGGCAGTTATTGTTTCAACACCATTTACAACAGTTTGTTTGAATGCTCCGGTTACGTTTAAAGCAACCTTCAGCAATGGAGGAACTACTCCGGTATTGCAGTGGTTTGTAAATAGTACGCCGGTTGGTACCAATGATACCTTATACACTACCAACACACTTGCTAATGGTGATACCGTAAAATGTATTTTAACGAGCAATGCAGCTTGTGCATCGGCAACAACTGCCAATTCTAATTTGCTGAAAATGACAGTAGGATCATCGCTTGTTCCTTTGGTAACCATTTCTACACCGGATACCATAATCTGTGCCGGTGCCGTAAATAACTTCAAAGCAACAATCCAGAATGGAGGATTGACACCACATTTTCAATGGCAAAAAAATGGCATGAATGTTGGAACCGATTCTGTCGCATATCGTTTAACAGGTGCGGTGAATAATGATTCGGTTAGATGCATTATGTCAACCAGTCTTTCATGTGCAAGCAAAAGTGCAGATACCTCAAAGTATATCAACTTAAAAGTTAATCCACTTCTCACGCCAACTGTTTCCATTTCAGCTTCGTCGACGAGTATTTGCGCTGGCGTAAGTGATACATTTACAGCTGTAATTACCAACGGAGGCACCAATCCAATTTACCAATGGCGCATCAATAATGGTGTTCCGGTTGGGACAAATAGCAATAAATATATTACTTCAATATTGAAAGATAAGGACAGTGTTTATGTAACGCTTCTATCCAATGCGGGTTGTCTTACCCAAAATACAGCTACCTCTTCTAAAATTGGAATTGCTGTTTTGCCACAGATAACGCCATTGGCCACCATTAGTGCAACAAAAAATAGTATCTGTACAGGAGAAACGGTTGTGTTCCGATCCAGCATATCCGGAGGAGGAAATACTCCGTTGCGTAAATGGTTTAAAAACACAACCGATTTGGGAGTAAGTGCAGATAGTCTTGTATTAAGTAACCTGAATCATTTGGATTCGGTGTACATGGAATTAACATCCAACGCCACATGTGTACATCCTTCGCCGGTTGCATTTTCCAACAAGATAGGAATGCAGGTTAATACATTCGTAACACCTCTGGTTACGGTTGTACCTTCTGCTACTTCTATCTGTTCGGGAACGAATACAATCTTCACGGCCAAACCGGTAAATGGCGGTCCAACGCCACATTTTGTATGGCGCAGAAGCGGGGTGGTGGTTGGAACGGATGATACAGTGTATGCAACAAACTTCATCAATAACAAAGACACCATTCAGGTGATATTGAAATCAAATGCGATTTGTCAAACAAAGGATGGAGATACTTCGGCATCCATCATTATGACCGTTACGCCTAGTGTTACACCAACTATATCTGTTTCAACACCGATAAATCCGGTATGCCAAAATACACCGGTTTCTTTTCAAGCTAGCATTACCAACGGAGGATCAACGCCACATTATAGTTGGAAAAAGAATGGCGTGGATATTGGAACAGATTCCAGTAATCTGCTTGCATCATCCATACAAAACAGAGATACCATCTATGCTGTTTTAACTACCAATGCAGTATGTGCAACAACTCCTTCTGTGGTTTCCAATAAATTATTAATGTTGTCCATTCCATTGGTTTCGGCATCGGTGAGTATTGCCGAAAACTCAAACAATATTTGTAAAGGGAAAACTGTCATATTTAGTGCAACTCCTGTAAATGGAGGGACTTCACCGGTATACCAATGGATGAAAAACGGAATTGCAGTTGGCACCAATATTGCGAATTATGCAACCGATTCGCTATCGGATAAAGATACCATGGTGGTTAAAATGACTTCTTCGGTTCAATGTGCAAGTCCATTGCAATCCATTTCCAATAAAATTGGAATTAAAGTTTTGGTAAGCGAAACACCGGAAGTATCCGTAACAGCAAATCCGGATATTGCATGCATCGGAAATATCATAACCTTTACGGCGAAGGATAGTTTTCTTCTAACCTCAAAATCATTCCAATGGTTTAGAAATGATGTGAAGGTTGGTTCGGATAGCACCAAGTATACCATTACAGCAGCGTTTGGCGACAAAGTGAAATGTGTGTTGTATGCAAAAGCAACATGTGTTACCAAGCCATCGGATACAGCAATAGCCTCACTTACGATTAATCCAACTCCTTTAAAACCGAGTATAACAAGGATAAAGGATACGTTGATTGCATCCTTGGCCAATAATTACCAATGGTATTTGAATAACAATGCAATAACGGGAGCTACGAATCAAAAACATCTGATGTTGCAAAACGGTAGTTACAAAGTAACCATTACCAACCAAGGGTGTTCCAATACATCGGATACATTTGGTTATTATCATGTAAAGGTGCCAATAGTATACGGAAGCAACAACAAAATTTTGGTTTACCCTAATCCGGTGTTTAACCGCGTTTTTATAGAAGCAGACTTTAACCAAAGTGCCAATACAGAGGTAATGATTTTTGATATTACAGGAAAAGAAGTGATACGGAAATTATTGGGTACGGTTGAAAAGCTAGACTATGCTTTGGATCTTGGTAATCTACAATCAGGCATTTATTTAATGCATATTAAACACGGTGAAGAGATTAGTGTGGTAAGGGTTGTTCGGGGTCAATAAGGGAAGTTGGAACAAATAGGGGCTTGAACTTAACTAATATTGCGGGGTTGGGTTCGGTTTGTTTTTCTTGATCATACTTCTACGAATATTATCCGAAGCAAGTAAAGCCATCATTAAGAATAATATCCATGAGGTTGTGGAAGAATAACCATTTATTATCCGCCCGAGAAACAGACCGGCCAATATCAAACTGTTAGTTAATACAACAAGGCGGTAAATCGAGAAATAAAACTTCATATCGGATAAGGTTAACTATGTTTCATCAAATGTAGCTTTAATCCTTCATAAACAAATTATTATGCTTGGAATTCGATAGGCAATATCAGTTACAGAGTTGACCGCCGTCATATTACCAACAAAGAAGCGGTACTAACTTTTCATCGTTAAATCCAGCAGAAATTTTCGGTTGGAACGGATCAAAAATTATTGAAGCAAAATAGCCCAAACATGGAAACCAAAGTAAATCCCAAATATCCAGGTAAACAAATCACAACCAATGGAAATTCGCTTGTTTGTTTAACCGAACAACTCATCAGCGACGCAGGTGTTTTTTATCCGATAACACCCTCAACCGAAATGGGCGAGTTATTCCAGAATGCATACGCACATGGTCAATTGAATGCTTTTGGAAGACCATTATTGGCCATCGAAACGGAAGGAGAACATGCGGCACAAGGTGGAGCAATAGCCATGTCGGTTACCGGAAAGCGAACCGTAAACTTCACATCCGGACAAGGTGTGGTGTATGGATTAGAACAATATTTTCATGCGCCGGGAAAATTAAGTTCGATGGTAATTGAAGTTGGTGCACGCGCATTAACCAAACATGCATTGAATGTGCATTGCGGACATGATGATGTGTATACCGCATTGGATACCGGCTGGATAATTGCATTTGCCAAGGATGCTCAGCAGGCTGCAGATCAGGCAATCATTCTAAGAAGAGTTACTGAGCTATCGTTAAATCCGGGAATGAATGTGCAGGATGGATTTTTAACAACCCATTTAGAACGAACATTTAAGAAGCCTGAGGCCGCATTGATTCGTGAGTTTTTAGGCGACCCTGCTGATATGATTGATACGCCAACGGAAGGACAAAGAATTTTATTTGGGCCAAAGCGCCGAAGAATACCAGCAGGTATTGATTTAAGGAATCCTTTGTTATTAGGTCCTGTTCAAAACCAGGAACATTATATGAACGGAGTAGCCGCAAGAAGAAATAATTTTTCGGAAGATATATTGGGAATGTTTGAGGCATCGAGTAGGGCATTTGGTGAATTAACCGGTCGCAATTACGGATTGATTAGCTCGTATAATTGCGAAGGTGCTGATACTGTATTTGTGGCACTTGGATCGGCGGCTGAAAATATAGAAGCAGTAGTTGATTATATTTACGAAACAAGAAAAGAAAAAGTAGGGGTTATCCATATTAATTTAATCAGACCATTTCCGGAAAAAGCCATTGTAGAAGCGCTGACAGGCAAAAAGAAGGTTATTGTGTTGGAGAGAACAGATGAATCTTTGTCGGGTGATAATCCATTAACGAGAGATATAAAAGTTGCACTTAGTAAAGCAGAATCAAATTTTTACGGCAATGCATTCGAGGGAATTCCTTCGATGAATCCTGAAACGGAGAAACCAATTATTTATAGTGGTTCCTATGGTTTAGGGTCAAGGGATTTCAGACCGGAAGGAATCATAGGAGCACTTGATTTTGTAGAAGGCAGGATTGCACGTAAAGATGGAAAAAAAGCAGGTGAAGGCGCAAGTTTCTTTTATGTAGGTATTGACCATCCATATGCGGTAATATCGAAAGAAAATCCGTCTTGTTTACCATTGAATTCAATTGCGGTTCGATTTCATTCTATCGGAGGATGGGGAATGATAACCACCGGTAAGAATTTAAGTGAGGTGTTGGGAGCTTTTTCTAGCTATATCTCCCAACGCGATAAACTGGTAGAAATGGATGGCACACCCAAAGAGGTAATCCATATTAGTGCCAATCCAAAATATGGTTCCGAAAAGAAAGGCGCACCAACTAATTATTTCCTTGTTGCAGCGCCGGAGCGGGTTCGGGTTAATTGCGACTTGCATCATGTACATACTGTTTTGTGTTGTGATCCCAAAGTTTTTTTACATTCAAATCCATTGGATGGAATGGAAGAAGGGGGATCTTTTGTTTGGGAATCGAATGAAGATTCGCCGGAAAAAGCATGGCAACGTATTCCTAAAAAACACCGTCAGTTTATCATCGATAGGAAAATTAAAGTATATATACTGAATGGTTTTGGGATTGCAAAGAAAGCTACCAACAGGGAGGATTTGCAAACCCGTATGCAAGGAAATGCCTTTTTGGGTGCGTTCTTTCATGTTTCACCATTCTTGCAAACATACCATATACCGGTTGAAGAATATCAGTCGACCATACGCAAGCAATACGAGAAAAAATTTGGTCGGTTTGGTGAAGCAGTTGTTCAATCCAATATGGCTGTTATGCAAGCAGGTTTTGAAAATGTGGTTGCAGTTCCATATGGTGATGTTGATGCTCCCGACACTTCCCTTTTTATTGGAGGAATAATTCATTGTTTGCCATCACATCCATCGGTTAGAGATTCGGAAACAGAGAAACCACCCATGTTTCGAGCATCTACATTTGATAGTGAATTTAGGGCAGGGTTAGGATACCACCAACCGGCAAGTGCACTATCTTCTGTTGGATTGGTTGCTTCGGGTACGGGTAGTTTAGGAAGCAAATATGTTTCGCGCAGGCAGATTCCGATTTGGATAGCCGAAAACTGCACCCAATGTATGGAATGCATGGTGGTTTGTCCGGATACCGCTTTACCCAATACTGCACAAGAGATTAAAGTGGTAATAAATACAGCAGTAAGAAATTATGTAAAAAATAAAGAAGGTAGAGAAGCTATGCTCGAAAATTCTACAGAAGTAGAAAAGGTGGTGAGGGAAAAGATGTTGGCATTTGCAAATACCAAGGAGAAAATGGATACGCCTGATTTTAAAAATCTGGTTATTGATGCGTTCAGGCAATTAAATCATCCTTTAATAAACGACAGTGCCTTAAAGGAACTGGAAGCTATTCTAAGGGTGGTTCCAATGGCTTATCTAAACACCAAAGCAATTTTCTCCAATCTTGAAAAGAAGGAGCCCGGTTCGGGAGGAATTTTTTCAATTAATGTAAGAGATTTATGCAAAGGTTGTGCAGCCTGTGTGGAAGCATGTGGAAGTCATAATGCCTTAAAAATGGTGGAAGAAACAGAACAACATCATGCCGATATGGAATCGGCGCATGAATTCTTCCAATTGCTATATGATACACCAAGAAAATTTTTAGGGGTTTTTGACGAAGATAATCCGGAGAATTCGAAAGCAGCAGCTTTGAAATTTCATCTGATGTTACAATCCAAATACAATGCATTGTTATCGGGAGATGGCGCTTGTGCAGGTTGTGGCGAGAAATCTGTTTTGCGTTCGGTAGCCACTTTAACTGAGACCTTAATGCGTCCGATATTTCACCGCAAGGCTGCTCGTGTGCAAGGCAAGGCAAAACGAATTGCAGAAGAAGGTATGCAAAAGTTGCAGGCTTTAAAAGTAGCTGATGAAGCAAAATATCTTTTATACAGAAGAACTATTTTGCATTTACTCATGGGTTTTGGAACTGAAATGACCAGTGAAACCGAAAGGGTTATTGCCGAAAAATTTAAGGGAGGTGACGAAGATTTGATCCTAGCCTTGAAAATGGTAATGGAAACTGATGCCACAAATCATTCAACTTTAAGGGCTTTAGAAGGGATGGCTCCAAATGGCATGTCGGCTATGGCAATGGCTGCACATACCGGTTGCAATACCGTTTTTGGTTCAACGCCTCCAAATAATCCGCATCCTTATCCATGGATGAATTCGTTGTTTCAGGATGGAGCTACGATAGGTTGGTTGATGGGAGAAAGTTTTATCCGTGACCATGCCATACGTTCCGTAATTCCGGAGCGGTTAGCAGATTTATTGTTAGGAGATTTTGAAAAAGAATTTTCGGAAGACGATTATTTCCGATTTACTCATTTTACGGATACGTATATGACCGATGAGGAAGTATTAGAACTCCCTAAGGTTTGGGTTGTTGGTGGTGATGGAGGTATGGGCGATATCGGTTTTCAGAATGTATCGAAAGTTGTATTACAAAATCGTCCGAACATTAAAATGATCATGCTCGATACGCAAGTTTATTCGAATACCGGAGGACAAAATTCTGAATCTTCGGTTATGGCAGGAGGGTTTGATATGAATCAAATCGGTGCAGCAACTTCCGGAAAATTAACCGAGAAAAAATGGGTAGCGGAAGCATTTATAGGTGGACATGGCTCTCCATTTGTTGCGCAGGTTTCGTTAGCAAATTCAGGTTCTTTGTATAAAGCAATTCTGGATGGTTTGTGTTATCGTGGAACTGCCTTCTTCCAAGTATTTACTACTTGTCAGCCGGAACATGGTGTACCTGACCATGCCAGTCCACAACAGGCATTATTTGTTCGCGATAGCCGAGGTGTACCTGAATTTATATTTAACCCACAATTGGGTGAATCGTTTTCGGAAACACTGAATATAAAAGGGAATCCAAATTATATGGGTGATTGGTATATGAAAATTGCGCCGGTTACCAAAGTGCCTTATATGTTTACTCCGGCACATTGGGCTTTTACAGAAGCGCGATTCCGAAACCACCACAAAACAGTGAAAGAAGAAGAAATTGCAGGTTGTATTCCATTGGAGGATATTTTATCTTTAATAACCCAAAATGATATCATACACCGTCGGTTTTTGCTACCTAATCATCGTTCCTTTATTCCGGAAATGGGAGTTTATACGTATGAGTATAAAGAGGATGGTAGCAAACGTCCACACCTACTTTCTCGTCAAATGGTATTGTTCTGTGTCGAAAGAAGAAAGGCATGGCGTATGATGCAGAGCAGAGCGGGTATTGTAAATTCAGACTATAAGGCACAACAGGAATTGATAGCAAAGATGGATAAAGGAGAAATAACAAGAGAAGATTTTTTAAATAAGAACACCATAAAAGTTTTAACCAATGAATAATGCAATAGAATTGTATAATCAGGCTGTGGCACGACTTGATTATGTTAACGAAGAATTGAATCGTCCGGAAGAAGATGTAATAGCTTTTGCGGTTTGCCAGCTCACCAAAGAAATTATTTCCGATTTGTTGGGGGCATTTCTCATGGAAAAGAATAAGTTGATAACAGGCGAAAAGGATATGTTATCGTTGGGTAAATTGAGCAGTGAATTCGACGATAGAATAGCTAAAATCAATTTCGAGATGTTGGAATGTAATCCGGGAAATACCCATGATATGAGGGCTTATTGTATGGATTTGACAAGTGTATCGAGTTGTGTGAAGATAGCGAATGAGCTCAAAGAAATTGTTGGAGGGAATTTAACTCTTCGGTAAAACAGATTTAAAAAGGATTGGCTTTTTAGGCTTGTGAGTTTCTCCAATCAGGAAACCAAAAGGTTTTAACGATTCAACGTTATCGCAAATTATTTTAAACATTGCGGTAAGCGGTATAGCTAAAATTATTCCCGGTATTCCCCAAATTAATTCGCCCAGAATTAAGGCAATAATGGTAGCAAGAGGATTTATTTTTACTTCACGACCTAATATTAAAGGTTCAAGGATCCATCCTTGTATTAACTGTATGGTTGCATAGGAAGCAAGTATTCCGCCTAACACCGGTAAGCCCGCACCATGCATTGCGGTAATAAACAAAGTTATTGCCGTGCCTGTTAAGTTTCCAATAAACGGGATAATTTCGAGGATGCCACATAAAACGGCAAAGAAGAAGGGATTGGGAACCCCTAACAAACTAAATGCGATGCCATACAATATCCACAAACAGCCTATCATTTTAAAAAGTCCAATCAAATAATGTTGCGAAACCCTGGTAACACTATACAATATAGATTCTACTTCATTTACTTTTGAAATTGGCGCCAATCGAAGGATAAAAAGTTTAATGTGTTTGCGATAAAACAGGAGAAGAAAAAGATAGACCATCATAAAAAGCACACTGGTTAAAATGGTAGCAAGCGATCCTGCAAGTGTTTTGATAAAATTAGTAAAGTAATCTTGTTGATTTTTGATAAGCTCCATTTGTTCGCGGTTGGTTATGCCGAAGTGATTAAACAAATATTTTTGAACCGTATCCATCACCGAGTATAGCTTGTCCTTGATGCCTTCCATATCCATACTTACCTCTCTGATTTGCCAACCCAGAATTCCACCTACCCCTGAAATTAATAAAACCAGAATTACCAAACACAAGAAAGAAGCAATTGCTCTTGGAATTTTTATTTTTTCGAATGCTTTACAAAGGGGCAAGAACAAGGTTGCAAGAACCCCGGCAAGCGCAATGGGAATAAAAAAGCTGCTGCCAATGTACAAAACAGCAATTCCCAGTGAAAAGATCAAAAGATTTTTAAGTATAATATTGCTTAATGTATGCATGGAAATTGGTTAGCAGAAATTGGTTTTATCACTAATAAAGCCACAAATTTTACTATTTAACGCGATAATTTGTAGTATTTACCGGAGAATATCTTATATAATTTACAGGTTTAACTAGCATACCTCTTCTCCATAACTAAAAAGCAAACACGTTAAAATGCTTCTGTAAGGTTAAAGTATACTGCACCTGAACCGTTTTGGCTGAAACCAACATCAATGCCAAGGTTGGTATTGGTTTGTTTGCTCATTTTAATACGAATTCCACCACCATATCCAAAGGCAAATTCATCTCCTAATTCCTGATTCCTAGCTGGATTGTTTGCAGAAGTAGCATTGATAAATGCCACCCCACCAAGTAAACCATTTGAGGTAATGGGAAAGCGATATTCAGCTTCAGAATACCAAAAATTTTGTCCCCTCAATCGTCCTTGTACGTAACCTCTTCCTGAACGATTATACATATCCCATGTGATAGAAGGTAAGCCAAGATAAGGAGTTACTCCAGCGGTCATGAATTGTGCCCAGGTCCAAATACCAATTAAATGTCGGGTGTATTTGTATTGTTTCAAATTGAAATAATTTCGGTATTCAATGTACAAGGAACTATTGGCCTTGGTACTTCCCATCCATTCAGGGTTAATCCGATAAGTGATTTGAGAGAATTGACCTTCACCGGGGTTTATTGCGTTATCACGGCTATCATATATCATATTAATGGTTGCCCCAAAGGAAGTGTATTTGTCTCTGGGGATATTATAATTTGTAGAATACAAATAATGAGAAGTATGGTTGATAGGAGAATCAAGTTGTAAATTCTGGTCGTTAATGCTGTAATGATGATCGAGTGCTAATCCTAAACCGGCATAAAGGTTCTCTCCAATTTCGCGGTATGCGTTTTCGTAAAATCTTACGTAATTAAAACGCATGGGTTGTTCTGAAGCAGTGGTATTAACCGACAAACCATTAAAGCTAAAAGGTTCGGGTTTGTCAATGTATATTCCTAAACCGTAGGTTGGTTGTGCAAAAATAAGCAAACGCCAATCGCCTTGTAAAATCCATTTGTCGTTGGGCAAAAAGATATTGGACCGTGCATTGATATTGATTTGTTGCTTGGTGGTAACGGTTACATTTAGCATACCGGAAGAAAGGTGCGTAGATTCTCCATCTCCTGTTAACATCGCTAGTCCAACGCCGCCTCCGACTACAAATCCCAAGGCAGGTGCATAACCAATTATAGGCAAATAACTTTTGTATAATTTACCAATTCTAAACTCGGTTTCTTCAACTTTCACCTTGTTTTTAGATGCAAGTAAATCGGTTAGGTCGCGTTGTTTTAACTCACTTTCTTGGGCATAACTTTGTATGATTACTAATAAGTAAAAGCCAAGAAAAAATAAGCGATGCATGGTCTTCAAATCAAACTCGGATTATGGTGTCTTAGGGGATGCAGGTTCTGCTGCTCCAAATTTATAAACCAATCCTCCACCTATATTAAATTGAAAGAAGGTAGAATAACTGCTTACAAATACGCCAGCTCCACCGGTACCTACGCCAACTCCGGCACCTGCTGCTTGTGACACAGAAAGTAAACCAGTTTGGAGCTTCAATCCCAGATTTTTTGAACCCCAGATATTTAATCCAAGTTTTAACCCCCAAGCAAATTTTGTTTTTGAATCTGAAATATCAAGATCCGGATTATGGATGTTAACAATATCAACTCCGAGCATTAACGCTCCATAACCTTCCAGTTTGTTTTCGATAAAAGTGGCATAATGATTTGATGCAAGCATTATATAATTCATGTTAACATCAAATACGCTTAATTTATTCCCTTTGTTGTAATAGGTTAAAGGTGCTGTGGTATATTGGCCTAAATACAATAACTCCGCTCCGATACTTGGGCGGATTCGGTATTCTAAACCTACTCCCCACATTAAACCGCCATTTATGGTACCCTGGTAAAAATTAGATGGGTCATAATAGGAATCTACTTTATCATCGAAAACATAAGTGGTATACAGATTCATTCTGAGCTTTTGTGCCCAAACGCTGTTTGCTATCAATGGAATACATAGAATAAGTAAAAGTGCTTTTTTCATATGAATTTGTTTTAATCTGGTAAATAATTGCTGCAATATATGCAGGAACAAGTAACAAATTTTAAATGGTAATTGGTTTATGGTATAAAAATAATAAAATACCATAAATACTGATGCAAATCAGTTACAAATAGCTTTAAAACCTTGATATACTTGGGAAAATGTTATTTAGGGTGAAGGAAACAGAAAGGGCGTGTGTAATTTGATTCGCCGTACTCTGAAATTCTTTTTTGTTAATATAAGTTAATTCCAAAGAGATATTATCGGTAAAACAATAGCCAAATCCCGCTGCAAACAAATTGAGATCAATTAAATTTTCGCTACCGATTGTTTTGATTGCATCATCCGAAACTACCAAATAATAAGATTTGGCTTGAATGGTTTTGCCATTCAGGTTAACGAATATTTTTGGGGCATACCTAAATCGGGTGGTTTCTGATTTTTTATCGGGATTAAATTGATTTACCCAGCGATACTCATACCTAACTTTATTGAATAAGGTAAATCGGTTTTTTAAATAGGAATGTTGCAGTTGTATGGAAGGACGTAATTCATTGCTCTTGGGTTGCAGTATATCCGAAACCTCCGGATTTGCTGTATAAAATAAGAATCCACTTAGTTTAATGGTTGGATTAAAATAGTAATGTAAAATACCCACTAGTGTATTGCTGATGGTATGGTGAAGGATATTGTAGTCCTTTGTGGAACTGTTACTAAAGTTTCTTTGAAGTTGTAATTCAAATGCGATTTTCTGATTAAATGCTTGTCCAAAACAAACTTCAGACCAAAACTGTCCCGGATTTATTGTTTTAATCGCCACATCCTTTTGAGAAAATCCTTGCTTTGGGATGGCTATGCCCAAACAAATAAATAGATAAGATAATAGAGCAAAGAAGGAGGATAAACCAAAGTTTCCTTTTATATTCGTTATATGCTTAATCCATGTCAATGATGAAAAGGTATTTGGTTGCAAGTTTAGTGCTATTTTGTCAATTTCAATTGTTGGCACAATGTAAGATTAATAACGAGATCAATCCAAGTGGTGTTTTGATTCTAACCACAACCAACGATACCATTTATTTTAATAATCACTATACCATCAGAAATCAAATAAGAAAAGTAGGGTCTGATATGTTTTTAGTTCTGTCTGTATCACCGGTGTCTAAAATTAAAGTTGATGAAGGGATTTTGCATATTAAATTAGAGACCAAGGATTCTGTTGATCTCGAATTTCACAATTCCTCCTATCAGAGCAAAGACAGTTCGATACGGTTATTGTATAAACTAATGCCTGAACAAATAGAAGTTTTGGAAAAGGTTAATGTTGCCGATATTTCGGTTATGTATAATACGGAATTAAAGGAATTTATTTTGGTAAATCATCGTGATTTCATCCGCAAGGGATTGGATTGTTTGCGTAAGTACGAAGCCAAAGAATAATTCAATTCACTTTTTAATAGAAGTTCTTTCGGTCTATTTTTCGGATTTTACAATTCCTTCTTTTCGCAAAGTTTTCGCAATTTCCTTGCAGTAAGCTTTACTGATGGATTTGATATCCGTTGGGTTATAAGTTTTGGATTGAATGGAGAAAATTAATTCATGTGTTTCCACATCAAACAGGTTGCATTCGATAAAATAAACTTCATCATTCACATAATAACCCGGTGTTGCAGTCGTATTGTAATAATTGTTGTAATAACCAGGAAATTGGTTGTAGTAGCCATAAGTAGAGTAGGGTTGGTATGTGTTTTGACCCGGAACATACCTGCTTTCGTTTTTGATATCTTTTAGTCCAACAGTAAATATGGCATCGCAGCCTAATTCTTTGGTTTTACCGATGATAATTTCTTTGGCTGTTTCCCTGTTATTGAAAAACGTAGGGAAAATATCTCCATTCTTGATAGTTTTCAATCCGCGGCTAGTGGCGTAATTTTGAAAATCTGTTTCAATGGTATAATTAGAAACGGTATTGTCGAGCATGGCAAGGATATAAACCTTTTGGTAAGGTTTTTTAACTTTATCTTTGTTAAACCAAACGCCTATGTTGTATACTTTAGGTGCACAGGAAGAAAGAAGAGATAGGATGATGCCAAGGAGTATCAGGTTTCTTTTCATAAAAGGTATTTCAAAATTGGAATTCAATGTTACGAATCTTTGTTGAATAATCCATAGGACTAACCTTACTTTATATTTAAAGCGGAAGATTAGGTAACGGTTTTATGCAATCTGCGTTTGCAGGTGGTCGTTAACGAATGACTGACAATATGTTTTAATTAAATCGCGAACCGAGCGAAATTCATTCATGATTTCGGTTTCGTTGCCTTGCGCTTTAGCAGGGTCAGGGAAATTATAATGGAATTTTTTTGCTTTTGTTGGAAATACAGGGCATCGTTCATTCGCATTGTCGCAAACCGTGATTACATAATCAAAATCTACGTATAAATATTCGAGTACATTATTCGATGTATGTTTCGAAATATCTATTCCATCTTCTTGCATGATGGCAATGGCTCTTGGGTTTACCCCATGGATTTCAACACCTGCACTGTATACTTCAGTTTCTTTACCTGCAAAATGCCTCAAGTATCCTTCAGCAATCTGACTTCTGCAGCTGTTACCGGTACATAGAACAAGGATTTTTTTCATGCTTATTGACTCGATTTATCGATCAAAAATACTGATTTGGCAACAAATCCAATATTATTTTTCGGTTATCCGTAATGCAGCTTAATTAACCGGTTTTAAATGAAATCGACGGATCGTTTCCATCAGTTATATGGGTTGCCTTCCTTAACCTATTTGTAGGTTAAGGAATCGGATTCCATTCTTTTTTTAGCAAAGAATAGATTTCAGAATCGTAGATTTTATTGTCTCGGTGATAATGTTCTCTTAAATATCCTTCCTTGCTAAAGTTGTTTGCCTGGATTAACTTTTTGGAATAGGTATTTTCAGGACCAATACATGCTTCCATTCGATGTAGATCCATTTCTTCAAATCCATGTCGGATTACCCTTTTTAACGCCTCTTTCATCAATCCTTTGTTTTTAAATTCTTCCAGATTCATCACATATCCAATCTCAGCCCTCTTGTGGTCGAGACACCAGTTATGAAACCCACAAAATCCGATTATTAACCCGGTATTTTTATCCATGAGTTGGAAATTTCGAGCGGTACGGTTAAAGGATTCAATGCCATATTTAAATCGATTTTTTTCTTTTAAAAACTCTGCATCGGTTTGCAACCCCATTTCTTTTTTAATTTCGGGTTCGCAGAGGTGTGTGAAGAAATAGGTTATTTCTTTTGGACCTATTTTTCTCAACCTCATTCTGTTGGTTTCTAAATATTCAAACTGCATATATCTTCAAATATATTATATCATAATTGAAAATATATACATTCAGGATGAACAGTTAAACAGCAGAATTTGTGGTTTCTAAAATAGTAAATCAGCCATTGGGATGTGAGGTATAGATTCTGGTAACCAATTTCGGCAAAGACAAGATTAATTTATTTTTTCAAGAAAGCGGCATACATCCAAATCATTTTCTCTTGTGCCCTGATATAATCACTCATCAAAGCATTGGTTCCTTCATCGCCTGCATCTGCAGCAAGTTCGAGTATGTTGCGTTGTAATTTTATAATAATTTTGAATGCTTCCAACATATCGCTCAGCGCTTTAATCCCGTTGGTTTCCATTTTGCTTTCTTTGATGGTTGAACTTTTACGGTATTCGGAATAGGCATGGTTTGGAGCATAACCCAAGGTTAAGATACGTTCAGCAATTTCGTCGATTTTTAACAGCAGGTCGTTGTAAATTTCTTCAAATTTAAGATGCAGCTCAAAGAATTTTTCTCCTTTGATATTCCAATGGTAACCACGTGTGTTTTGGTATAGGATGGAGTAATTGGCAAGTAGTGTATTTAATTTTTCGGATAGCTGTGCAGCCTTTTTGGTATTTAAACCGATTGCATTTAAATCTTTCATGGTAATAGAGGTTTATGTTCAAACAAATTTAGGTCGAAATAGTTTGTTTGTATAGTGACAATTGTTACCTTTTTTGCAGGTTCAAACAAGATTATATTAAGCCGAATAAGGATTAATGAACCGCAGTTACGTTCACTTTTTCAATTCCTTTTAACCGCATATCAATATGTCGGTCAAATGCCTTTCCTTCAAATTCACTGATAATCTCCAAGATATCGAAATCAATAAAAGCACAATCGGTTCCATCTATATTAAGCACAGCATATTCCGGAATATCATCGAGTGTTTTGCGTAATTTAACTTTGTTTAAAAAGGTAACATTGCCTTGCAGTTTTATCGTATACGTTTCTAATCCCTGAAAAACATTCTTGGTAATTTTAAATTCAGTTTTGAAGTTATCCTGAACAATGAAATAGATGGAAATGAGCAAACCGATACTAACGCCAATAAGCAAATCTGTAAATAAGATTACTAGAATGGTAAAGACAAAGGGTAGAAATTGTTTCCATCCAAGACTCCACATATGCCTAAACAGTTTGGGTTTGGTGAGGTTATAACCGGTAACTAGTAAGATAGCTGCCAAAGAAGCGTATGGAATTCGGTTAAGTAAAAATGGTATTAGCAATACAGCCAACAATAGAAATAATCCGTGGGTAAAAGAAGAGAGTTTGGTTCTGCCACCGGCGTCAACATTGGCAGCGCCACGAACCACAACCGCAGTCATTGGGATGGCACCTACCAAACCACAAACCATGTTGCCAACTCCCTGTGCTACCAATTCGCGATTAACCGGAGTGATGCGGTTGTGTTTATCGAGCTTGTCGATTGCTTCAATACAAAGGAGTGTTTCGAGCGTAGCAAGTAAGCCAATAATGATTCCATCTTTCCATAGTTGCAGGTTCGAAAATATCAGTGTTAGGTCGGGAAATACTAAGGTAGAAAATATATTGGAAGGAACTGTTACGAGTTGGGTTTCCCTTAAGGAAAAGCCTGAGGATATCCTACCGAATACTTCATTTACCAAAATCCCAACAACTACCACCAACAAAGGAGCCGGTAATATTTTCCATTTTTTTGCAACCGGTAATTGAAAAATTACCAGCAAGGCAATCGAAATACCGGTAATCAGGATTGCACCACGGGTGATATCCTGGTTAAAATGGCGGATGTTACCTAGAACGTTAGAAGAAGAAAACAAATCCAAAAAACCACTGGTCCAGAAGTCGGGTTGGTCGTAACCAAGTGCCAACGGAATTTGCTTCGATATCAGGATAATTCCAATGGCGGCTAGCATTCCTTTAATTACGGAGGAAGGAAAATAATTGGCTATCACACCCAGTTTAAGCAATCCCAAAACCAATTGAAAAAAGCCGGCAATTACGATTACCAATAAGAACAACCGGTAATCGCCGAGCGAAATAATAGAGGCGGCAACTAAGGTGGATAATCCTGCTGCCGGACCGGAAACGGCAAGCGCCGAGCCACTGATGAGAGATACCACCATACCGCCAATGATACCGGATAATAGGCCTGCGGCTAATGGTGCACCTGAGGCAAGAGCGATTCCCAAACATAAAGGAAGCGCAACCAGAAATACGGAGAGACCGGCGGGTAAATCGTGTTTAAGCCAGATTAAGCGTTGTAATTTGATTCTTCTTCTCAAAGCGAAGGTCAAATATACAAATTGCAGGGGGAGAAGTGTTATTAAACCTGAATTTGTTATTTTTTATGGTTTCTTTTTACCCTTAACTCGTTCTTTTTCTTCATTTTCTTTCACCCTAAATTTCACAATTTTGGTAATTAATGCATACGGAATCGGTTTATCCAGTTGGAATTGTATGGTTCCTTTGCTGGTTTTGTACTTGGTTAATTCGGCAGCAAAGGCTTTTGTTCCTGAAGGCAGGGCATACAATCCGATATGGTTTTTATACCCTGCAAAATAAACCAAATTGCCTTTGTAAGAAAAGGCTGGCATCCCATAGCTGATTTTCTCTTCGGCTTTTGGTGCAGCTTTTTGAATGGTTAATCTGATTTTCTCTAGTAATATTTTTGTGGATTCCGGGAATTGTTCCAGGTATGCATCCATTGTATTGGCTTTATTCATCTTATTTCCTTTGGTTACGTGTTTGTAGGCCGAGGCAAATGCTTGTTTAAAAACAGCAAGTTTTACTTTTTGCAAATCGATATAGGTCCAACCGAGTTTGCCCCATTTATTGGGTACCGGGTAAATTATTTTTTTGTCATACAGAGCGAACAAATCTTGTTCTGTTTCCGAAAATTTAACACAAACAAGGTTTTCTTGGTTGTTGTAGGTTGCAATAATTTTAGATCCTCCGCGAAAAGAGATTTTTTCGAAATGCGGTTGTTCAGATATTTCAGGAAAAATTTGAGCAATTTTTCGTATTTGTTCTATCCCAATCATATTATTTTTCCAACAATCGCAACCATTCTTTCACTACCCAAATCAAATCTTTTTTCTTTTGGTGAACTTCTTCCAACGAACGAAACAGTGCGATTTTCCTGCCATCGGTGTACTTACCTTCCAATAAACCTGTTTTATCTTTCACTTTCGCACCCGTAGGGAATACCAACAGTATGCTATCCATTTTATGCAGATTCATCACCACCAAATCTCGTTGGTAGGTTTTGGGATCGAATTCTTTCATCTGGCCGGTATAATAAAAGGAAGGTGAATTCCATTTAATTTGCTCGCCAATTGAGGGGTCCGTGTTTAAAATTATGTGACGCAATTCAATTAAAACTTGGGTAAGGGGATGACTTAATTCATCTATATAATCTTTCACAATTAAGGGTAGTTTTGATTTAGCCATAATCTGCCTTAAAATTAATAAAAAGGGGACAAGTTAAAAATTAATTTATTGATTTAAAATGGCCATTAAATGGTAATCACCACATTTCCTGTTTTTTCCCCTGTTTCAACATAACGTGTGGCTTCAACAATCTGCTCGAGCGGGTACACACGATCAATCACCGCTTTGAATTTACCTGCTTCAATAAGTTCTTTAAAATATTGGATGTCTTTTTTGCTATCGGTTGGAATAGGAAATTTAACTTTTTTTAAATTGGTTAAGCCGGGAATGCGTTCAATAAAAGGAGAGAGTAGCGCAAGAAATACATTTTGTGAACCTTTGCCTAATTCAGAAGAGTAATAAATGCCTCCGGGTTTAAGGATTTTTTTGCAAGCGAAGAAGCTACTTTTACCAACTGCATCTAAAATCACATCGTATTTTTTATCTTGTTGGGTAAAGTCTTCTTTGGTGTAATCTATAACCATATCCGCGCCTAGGGATTTTACCAAAACCATGCTGCTTGTTTTACAAACCGCTGTAATATTGGCGCCGTTTGCTTTGGCAAGTTGTACAGAAGCAGAGCCAATTGAACCTGAAGCACCGTTGATAAGAATGGCTGGTTGTGTTTTAAAATCTATTCTTTTGATATAATTATTTGCCAGCATCAAGCCATCACAAACAGAAGCGGCTTCTTCAAATGACATATTTAATGGCATTGCCGCAATTGATCCTTTTTCGGATAAACAGATGTATTCGGCATGGGTGCCAAATTTAAAGGTGCTTAACCCGAATACTTTGTCGCCGGTATTAAATAAAGTAACCGAAGATCCTGTAGATTCTACTGTACCGGCAAATTCGGTTCCCAGTATATGTTTGCGGGGTTTACGCAAACCACTGATAAGTCGTACAATCAAGTACTCAGGTTTTCTGAATCCGCAATCTGTTCGGTTAACTGTTGTGGCATGAATTTTTATACGGACCTCATCCGGTTTAGGAATGGGAATCGGTACATTTTTGATTTGTATTACTTCCGGGTTGCCGTATTCTGTATTTACAGAAGCTTTCATCAAAGAATCGGTTGGTAGCATGTATACTTTCTTTATTTAGTTACAATATAACCTAAAAAGATTTATATACTTATCCCTTATCCAAAACCGGTTTTCTAAAGCTGCAAAAAATAAAATTTTGAATGGTATCAAAGGGTGTTTTATGGTCAATGGAAATGCATTTAATTTTTTCGAAAAACTGTTTCAATCTTTCTGTCATGCTATTTTCAGAATATTGCTTTATTTCAATGCCACTGCATTTTTTGGGGCCTTGTTCAGAAAAGGTTCCTATCACTAAAATTCCTTGGGGATTGATATGATTTTGAATGGTTTCAAGATAATGGGTAATTTCCTTTTCATCGGTTAAGAAATGAAAAGCGGCTCTGTCGTGCCAGAAATCATACTTTTCGGTTGGTTCGAAAGTTGCTGCATCCGCAACAATCCATTTAACGGACTCCGCCGCTTTACCTAGTCTGATTTTAGCGCGATTTAAAGCTGCCTCAGAAATATCTAGGATAGTAATATCCTTATAACCAAGTTTTACCAAATGATCCACCAGTAAACTATCTCCGCCACCCACATCTATAATTTTTGCGCTTGGTTGAACTTTAAATTCTTTAAAAAACTGTAGCGAAGTTTCAGGGGTTGGTTCATACCAACTAACTTCCTTTAACGATTTCGTTTGATAGATATTTTCCCAGTGTTTTTTTCGGTTAAATATATCCATTGTTTCATTGTTATTAATTGAAGCAGTGTTTTATTCCTACTACAAATTTACTCATTTACTCACCTACTCATTTACCTAATAAGATTCTTCCAAATTTACCTCCCAACCCACTTTTTTTTATGTTGACCCCAAATCCAAGTATAAAAGTCTTTGGAATTTGAATTTACAAAGTTACCATTGTAAGGAAGTTTAAATTAAGAGAAATATTATTTTGAATGATGAATATCATTCAACATTAAAGAGACAATAATTAATATTGAATATGAAAAGCAAGGTTCAAAAAGGTAGTGGAATAAGAGGTTTTATCGCTATTACCGGATTCTTAGTGTTACAATTATTATCACAAATTGGTTTTGCCCAGGTGTATAGCAATAAACCGGCACCGAGAAAGCAATCGGATTTAATTGATAGTATCAGCAAAACGGAGTATCCCTATATTTTGCCGATTTTAGGTGCAGGGGCAACCAAAAAGGGATTTGAATTGCCTTATTCTGCCGGTATAAGTATGCAATATTTTCAACAGGTTTCAGATTTGATTATTGAAAATTTAAGGGTCGGATTTAATGGGGATACCATGTATAATATCGATAATATTGTTCAGTTTGATAAGGCCGTTGCCACTGCAGGAGCTATAACAATTCGACCTGATGTTTGGTTGTTCCCGTTTTTGAATGTATATGGAATTTTAGGTATAGCAAAGGCTTCTACTGATGTTGGATTTGGTGTTTATGTGCAGGATAGTACAGGTACACGTATAAATATTATGAATGCGGGTTCTACTATTGAGTTTACCACCAATACTTTTGGTATTGGTATGACACCTACTATAGGGGTTGCAGGATTTTTTCTGGCATTGGACATGAATGTGGCATGGACCGACGTTCCACAATTGACTAAACCGGCAAAATCATTTGTTTTTGGTCCAAGGTTTGGAAAATCAATCCGACTGAAAAAACCTGGAAGCAGTTTTGCAATGTGGGCCGGTGGATTCAGGGTGCAAATCAGTTCAGGTACCGATGGTTCAATTCCGTTTAGTGAAGCATTAGATATAAACGGAATGCAAGCCAAAGTGGATAATGCATCTGTGAAAATTGAAGAAACTCAGACCGGAGTGGATACCTGGTGGGCAGGTTTGACACCGGTTGAACAAAAAAATCCTGTGAACATTGCCAAATATAGTACAGCAAACAGAACCCTGGAAGCTGCCGGAAATTTAGTTAGTGCAATGGATGGAGCAGTTAATAAAGTAGGAGGGTCAACAGTGCAATATGCCATGGATAAAAGGCCAAAAGATATGTGGAATTTCATTATTGGTTCCCAATATCAATTTAACAAACATTGGATGATTAGAGGTGAATATGGATTCCTTGGATCCCGTTCTCAGTTTCTGATTGGAACACAATACAGGTTCGGGTTGTAACGATTTCAATTCGTTATGTTTTAATGGTGAATCGATATCCTAAACAAGTTAGATTCGGCGGTAGATAAAGGTTAATAAAAAACCTGTAACCGGCATTGAAAAAAATTAGTCCCGCCTTGTTGGTTAAACCGACTTAATACACCATAACCATATTCGAGTTCGAAACGAATATTAGACGACAAATACCAATTAACCATTGGCGTAAACCGCCAGAATTTCCCACCTTCTATACTTCCTGAGTTTAAATCAATATTGGTAATTCTTGCAACAATTTCCAGAGCTCCCGGACCACCACTAAAAACAGGTCGTTTAACAGGCACAAAACCAAATGAACCGATTCCGGTATGATAAGGTCTTGACTCTCCGGTTAATATCCAGGAGGTCATTAATTCACCTCCATGAAAGAATGGATTGCTGGAAGAAATTGAAGAAAATTTATTGAAATAATATTCACCACCGAACAACCAAGACCCATTTTTGTAATAAATTTCAGGTCCATAATGGATAGAGTAATCCGTTGTAAAAGCTTTTGAATCAACAAATACAGGTGCATGACCAACTTCCGGTTTCGATTTTACACGAATCACATTGTCTTCGGTTTTTCCATATCTTCCATTGAATGCGACATGAAATACTTGTTGTTTTGATTCATTGAAAATCGGCAAAAATCCAATTCGGGCTACTGTTTGCCAATGGTAGGTACTAAAGGATTCGGATTTTGAAAGCCAATCGTTAAATACACCAATATTAAAAAGTATTCTAGTAGTTGGATAATATCCCATATACTTTATTCCATCAGCCAAAATGGGAATTAAATCTATACCCATCTGACGTTCCATACACCAACCGGCATAACCTACCATTATTTTACTCATCGAAAATCCTTCTTTTGTCCGGCCTAAAAAAATATTGCCGGATAGTTCCGGAACGCCAATTAATATGCCGGATTCACGTGCAAACCAGGATTTAGATGGCCCATCATACATGAGCCCTACTTTCCAAGTAATATTCCGTTTGAATTTCAGTTGACCACTAAGTAAAACCCGCATATCTCTGATACTAAAACCGGGTTGCATCGAAATTTGTTGTTTGCTGGTTGCATCTTGTTTATAGGTTGCATAATCCAGTATGATGGCAGCACCAATTTTTAAGGTAGTGAATTTGAAATTGTACATCGTCCAGTTTTTTCTGGCGATTTTAGAACTGTCAAATACCTCTCCTTCCGTACCGTCTTGTTTGTTTTGGGTAAATGCAGAGGGTGCAAAAAGCAAAAGCATTACAATGAACAATAGCAAAGGTTTAATTTGCTTTTCGTTTTTATGTATGTTGATCACCATTTTAATACCATCGTAATTTACCATATTATTGCGAAATCAGTTGTGATTCATATCAATATTATTTTTATAACATTAATAGGAGCAAATATAAATAGGTTAAATTGTAGAGAGTTTGTTTAAAGAACAAGAAGCAGGATATTTGAAAAGTAAATGAAATGAATCCGGGATTGAAACAAAGATTATACCATACATTTTACTTATTGAATCGTTTTGAAAACAAGGTAAAAATACTTGTTGCAACCATGCTTTTGCTTGTTATGGTACAAAAGGTTCAAGCCCAAAAAAACGACACAATATTTTTACTGAACGGAGATCGGATAACCGGTGAAATCAAGAAATTTGAAGCCGGTTTGTTGTTTGTTGGTACAGATGCCATGCTAACGGTAAGTATGCCATACGACAGGATAAATACCATTTATTCGGCCAAGTTTTATGAACTAATTACCAATTCAGGAATCCGGTATTTTGGTACCATTGCCAAATCGGAAAATATTGCAAGTATATTATTGGTTATTGGACGGGATAGTATTCAAAAGCAGATGTGGGATATTGTAAGTATAGCCAAAATCAAAAGCTCTTTTATAGATCGGTTGGATGGATCCATTAGTTTGGGCTTGAGTTATACCAAGGCAAGTGATATTTTACAATACAGTACCAATATACAAGTTACACACCGGGTTGAGAATTATGCAACCCGAATAGCCTTGAGTTCTATTTATACCAGAAACAGCGATAATACTGCAACCAACAACAACGATTTTGGTTTGAGTTTAACCCGCTTTTTGCCAAATAAATGGTTCTTGATTGTGAATGAAAAGTATCAGCATAATACCGAGCTTGATCTTGCATACCGTATACAAACATCGCTTGGTCCGGGTTATGATTTTGTTCGTAATAATAAAATACGATTTTATGGTATAGTTGGTGTCAGCCAGAATATCGAGCAAACCATTGAAACAGCTGTAAAATCAACTAATTTAGAGGGGATAGGTTCCTTGCAATTTCATTGGGTACAATACCGACATCCTAAAATTGATGTTACCAGTGGTTTGAATTATTATCCAAGTCTTACAATTGATAACCGCTTCCGCTTAGAGTATAACCTTACGGCAAAGTATGAATTAATCAACGACTTGTTTTTTAGCATCGATTTTTATGATAAACTCGATAGCAGAAATATTTCGGATAACAAAGCCAATAACGATTTTGGTATCGTAACTTCTATTGGTTATACTTTCTGATTTTGTTTTTTAAATTTAACCAAGGTGAAGTTACTTCACTCTATTAGCCATCAATAGGAGAATAGAATGAATTAATACTTATTCTTGGTTGACTTAGAATTTACCCATTTAGCAGCAAGATAGCCCATTGGTAAGTATGCACCTGCCAAATCCACTACATTAAACCACATGGGTGATGGCAACATAAAAACATTTGCCGTTCCACCTGCTAAAAAGAAAACGCCAATAAGCATGCCTAATTTAATTTTATGACTTGATGCAAGTAAGGACATTAAAAGGGCCCCGGAAAAGGTGCCCAGTGCATGTGCCAAAAACGGAAAAATAAAATGCTTGGGTTCAAACTGCGAAATAGAAGCTTTTAATCCTTCCATGGTGGTTACATCTGCACCTTCCGGTGGAGGGATAATGCTGCCGCTTATCATGATTATTCCCATGTTTACCATGCTGCCAAAAACCAGTCCGGTAATGGTTGCTAGAATATTTCGTAAAATCGGATTCATAATTGTATAATTTAAAGTTAGTTATTTATACCATCTAATTTCGGGCCTTAAATTATAAAATGTTTATGGAAGTAAAAACTTAAAACAGGGTTATGGTGCTTTCTGTTCAATTTAGATTGGTTGCGTGATTTAATTTTGGGAACAATCAAATTAATTAATGAAAGGCGTCCATTGCTTCAAGAGCTTTATTATTAAAGTCCCATAATGCCTGATTTTCATAACTCGATCCATTGGTAGCCTGACTTCCTTTATAACTAACCCATTCACCGCCCCAATAGCAAAATCCAATTCCATGATCAACTTCTTTCACTATGGCTGATAAATGCTGCAAATAGGCTTTTTGTCCTTTTGCCGTTGCCGGATAATCCTGTAAAATCTGATCGCTCGAACCTATGATATTGTTGGTAAAGTCGTTCCATTCAAATGTAAACGGATAAGAAGTTTCTGTAATCAGAATATTTTTATTAAAAGTTGTAGCCAGATTAGTTAAACCTATTTTTAAAGCTTCTAAATTTTTACCATGCCAAATAGGATAATAACTTAATCCTATTATATCATAGTCCAATTCATTTATTAAAGCATAAAATTGATTTGCATTTGTAAATCCTGCATAATGGATGATGATTTTTGTTGAGGGATTATTTTCCCGAACAGCTTTAATTCCGATGCCAAGTAATTCTTTCATTTGAGCAGGATTTGAAATATGTCCTTCAGGCCAAAGTAATCCGGAGTTTATTTCATTGCCAATTTGAATATAATCAGGCTGAATGATCGATATAATTTTCTTGGTGTAAGCGTATATACTGTCCTTTAATCCGGAGTAATTTGTGTTATTCCAATTGTTTGGTTTTGATTGTTTAGAAGGATCGGCCCATGTGTCTGAGTAATGAACGCTAAGCAATAATTTGAAACCCATTTGATGCAATTCTTTTGCCATTGCATTTACCGTTTCAAAGGTAGAATTGCTGTCTAAAGTTCCATTCCATATACGAAGCCTGATTACATTTACTCCTGCCTTTTTCAAAGTGAGTAACATATCCTCTTGCTTATTTTCCCGGTTATATATCGGTATGCCACTTTTTCTAATTTCAGGTAGAAAGGACATATCTGCGCCAACTATTTCGTGCGTTTTATAGATGGAATCATTTACCGGCTGGTCTTTTTTATTACACGCTACAGAACAGCTTATCCAGGTAAGGATAATTAAGAGTTGCAAGGTGTGAATTTGATTGCCTGTATATTTCAATTTATATTTTACCCCAAGGAGGATATACCAACACGTTTTTAAAATTATATGTTTGGGTTAAAGCCCCTTTTTTGAATGTAAAGTTAAATGAATCATTGGTTAAATCGTTTTTGCTAATTATTCTAGGCAAACAATAAATAACATCGGAAACCATCCATTTTTTAAATAAGGTATAGATTTCATTATTTAATTCGTATTCGCTTGCATTCATGCCAAACTTGCGTGCAACAGATTTACGAAAAGGATATAACGCTTCCACTTTACCTGCAATGATTAAACCATCAACCGGAGGAAAGATACAGATAGAATCCCGGTTTTTATACACTTCTAACTTAGGCATTTCCAGTAAAGAAAAACAGTGTAAGAAATCCTTGGTATGGTAGGAACCAAATCCATGTTTGCCTTCTACAAGAATCATATACGTTGCTTCATTGGTTAATTTTTGTCTTCGGTATTCGGTGAGTAAAAATTCATAGGGAATGATTTTATCGTTCCATTGACTGATATAAATGATTTTCCGATCAATGGTTCGGGTATAGTCTACTTGTTTGTTGTAATTGTGTAATTGAGGATAACCATTAAAAATCATCACCCCGGCATATATTTCCGGTTGCTTGTAAAACATGCGGTAAGCACCGGTGGCTCCATCCGAAAATCCGGATAAATAAATTGCAGGATAATTGATTCGGTACATTCCAACCAGTTTTTCAATATACATTTCTCCGCTTTTATCCAGCCAATTGTACTCGTTATAGGATATGGGTACAATTAAATCATATCCATTGTTTTCGCAAGCAGGAATAAGATCTGTATTGGATTCCAACAACCCGGATAAATCCTTGGGAAGACTTTCTGTTTGTCCCATATACCTAACTACCGCTCCATGCATAAAAAAGAGTAATCCTTTTGAAGGTTTAGTGGATTTGCAAAAATGATAGTATAAGGTTGTATTGTTTATTTCTATTTGCCTTAATTCTGCTGCATGTAGTTCTCTACTGCTGCTAAATAATACAAAGAGCCCTATCAGTAAATAGCAGTATATCTTTTGTTGAATTTTGCTGTTCAAATCCATTCTAAGATTTCTTTAGTAAGATCATCTTGTTTATCTCCTGTATTTAATGTGGAAGCCGGTTCAAACAACAAGATGGAAACTTCTTCTTCAGCTACAGGTTTGTGTTCAACCCCTTTTGGGACAATTACAAATTCGTTTTCACCCACTTCCAAAGTTTTATCCCTGAATTCGATTTTAAATTTTCCTTTCAAAACATAAAAAAGTTCGTCTTCTTCCTCATGTTTATGCCAGATGAACTCTCCTTTTAATTTGGCGAGTTTCACATGCTGGCCGTTGAGCTCGCCAACTATTTTTGGCGACCAGTAATCGGAGAACAATTCCAGTTTTTCGGGAATATTTACTTTATGCATCTTCCTATTTAGTTAGATGAATCAGAAGCCAAGTTTAACGAATTACCGATTCTCTGATGAATTCATATCTTTCGTAATCTATAAAGTCGTTTACTTTTACCCCAATCGAAACTACTTTGTTGTTTTCAATGGTAATCGGTAATACTTCAATTCCACAAGTTAGATCACCGTAAGTACATAAAAAACGGTTGTCGCCAAGATATTCTAGTGTTGAAACATAATCAGGATGATGGGATAACTTTAGTTTTAAAATCCCCTTTTCTATCACTACAAACATTTCACCATATACACTATTGGTATATTTTCCTGTATAACTTTCTAATGGGAGAGGAGTGGGGTTTTTCTTAGATGCCAATAAAATCAAGCTGTCTAATTCAGCTTTTTCTTTTTCCCTGCCATATTTACTTCTGTTGAAATAAGCTTCACTCACATTGCGATATGGCATTTGCATATAAGCTTCAATTATTTGTTTAACCAACGCGTCGTATAATGAATTGGCGTCGCTGTTGGTATATACAATAACACCCAAATTAACTTCCGGAATAAATTCTGTTTTTGTTACAAAACCATTGGCACCACCACTGTGTTCCCAAACTCTTTTGCCATTATAGTCGTAGCTGTTCCAACCCAATCCATAATTCGAAAAATGTTTGCTGCGGAATAAGCCTGAATTTATATCCCCGTTTACCATCTGTGATTTGCGTGTTTCCTGCAGTACAGCGAATGGTACCACTTGTTTGCCATTATAACGACCACTATCGAGCTGCATTAAAAGCCATTTGCTCATATCCGCAACACAAGAATTGATACTGGCCGAAGGTCCCATATTGTCAATATTGGTTAACGAAACTTTTATCAGTTTGTTCTTGTAAATGGAATGTGGTGCACATGCATTTTTATCGTCCTTCATGCTTAGGTAGGAACTATTGGTATGTACCATGCCAAGTGGATCGAAAAAATATGTTTTGATATATTCATCCCAAGTAAGATTGGTTATTACAGGTATAATTTCTCCTGCAGTGATATAGCCTGCATTACAATAACCATATTTATATCGGAAAGGATTTTTTGGCTTGGTACGAGCCATTCCTTCTATAATTTCTTTTCGTGACAGGTTGCTTCCCCAGTTTAAAAAATCGCCTTGAAATGTACCTAAACCTATGCGATGTGTTAATAAATCTCTTACTGTGCAAAGTTCAGTTGAGGTTGGTTCGTATAACCTAAAATAGGGCAGGTATTTGGTGACTTTTTCATCAAGGGATAATTTTTTCTGGTAGTCGAGTAAAGCTATTGCTGTTCCGGTAAATGCTTTGCTGTTTGAAGCAATTTGAAACAACGAATATTCATCAACAGGTTCTTTTGTTCCAATATTACGCACGCCATATCCTTTGGCATGTATTATTTTTCCATCCTTAACAATGGCTAATGCAAGTCCGGGTATTTGCCACCTTTGCATTTCCCTCGTAATGTAACTTTGAAGGGAATCTGTCACAAATGCAGGTTGGGCATGCTGTTGAATTGCTGAAAATAGCAACAGGAAAAACAATGCAAAGCGCATAATTTGTGTTTTTTGAATCATAAGATTTTTGTTTTAACGTCTTCTACCTCCACCTGAACTTCGCCTCGTTCCGGATCCGGATGACCTGTTGTTGGAAGGCATTTGCGAAGGACTGTTTTGGATGTTTGAATTTGATTTTAAGTTGTTGTTTCCTTTGTTATCCATGGAGCCATTGGAAGGTTTGCTACTTGGCTGCCGGTTGTTGTTTTTGTCGGAAGTAGCGGGTTTGTTAGTTGGTTGCCGGTTATTACTTATGTCCGAGGTTCCGGGTTTGGGTTGACGGTTGTTGTTGATATCGGACGTGCCGGGCTTGGGTGCATTGTTTTTATAATTGCCGTTTTTGTTGTTGATTACAACGGTGTTGGAAACATTGCGGCTGTTGTTTACGTAATGGTTATGGTAGGATGCATTATGATAATGGTGATGGTAGTGATAAGGATAATGGGGTGGATGGTATCCGAAATACACATGAAAATACACAGGAGGCCACGGATGGTAATAGGGTGGGTAATATCCATAATAGTAGGGCGAAACATACACAACGTAACCCGGTCCATACATATATCCCCACATCGGCCATGTATTTACTGCAACATAGGTTGTTGTACCTGCAGATGAATTTTCAGTGGTATTATAATAATTATTTATTACGGTTTGACCGTCGGATGTTTTGATTGTATCGGTTGCAGTTGGTTTGTAACCGGGGTTGGGTGTTTGTTTTGGTGTTTCATTTGCCGTTTCTTTTTGTTCAGTACCAGGCTCTAGAATATAATCTTTTCCATAGAGATCCGGATCGCCGATAATCTGGATGGTGATATCGCCATTGGTAGTTTTATCCACCATAATCACTGCAATATCCTGTATCTCTTTTTCGGTGACCACAGCTTGTAATATGATGTTGTGTGCATTGCCGTTTACCTGATCCACCACTTTAATATAGTCGGTTTTCTTATCTTGGTTTAAATCGAGGTTGTTTATTTTATTGCTTTCTGTGTTTAAAGCCGTTTCAAATTCTTCCAGTGTTTTGCATTGTTGAAATTTATCCAATACAACATTCAAGTTAAAATTATCGCCCGGTAAACCCAATGAGTCTGGCACTTCTGCCAAGGTGTAGGAAGTAGGTAAAAGGAGGCCTATCAGTAAAATAAAAATAAATTTAGTTTTCATGGAATGGTATTTTGTGCTAAGATATCCATAGCAATGCATATTACAAATCAATCCAAGGTAATTTAATCAGTTTAAATATGCTTTGATTTTGACCATCTTATTTTTACCGCTTTTAACATGTCTAAATCCAATCTGACATCATAAAGGATTTCAAATCCAAGTTTCTGGTAAAAAGGCAAGGGAGAAATATAATGTTCTCCATTTCTTTTTTTGTCGTTGTTGTGGTCAATTACCCAACCATACAGTTCTGTGTAATCGTTTTTTAGTTTCTCCATTAAGATACTTCCAATTCCTTGGTGATGCTGCTTTTCCTCTACAATAATAGAAAAACGCAATTCATTGTCTTTCCTGAAAACAACTGCCCACCCAAGTATTTTCTCGTCCGAATTTTCAACCAAATAATGGGTATATTCTTCTACATCCTCAAGCAACTTTCCAAATCTGTTGTTTAACTGAATCGGATATGCCTCATCCCACAGTTCATTTATTTGAGATGATTGATGTGGTTTGAGGTTTGTTGTAGCAAGGATATTCATTGGAAAACCGCAAAGGGGTGTATTATTCAATTATCAGTTTTGATGCACTTAAATTTCCTTGAGCATCCATACATTTTAGTATATACATACCGGCCTTCCATTCTCCTCTTTCTAACTTAAAATTGGATTCGTTAATCTCAATTTTGGTTAGTTCTCTGCCATTAAAATCTGTAACAGTAAGGGTACAAGGGCCAGAATAGCCGGTTTGGATGTTGGTAAAGGAGTGAAAAGGATTCGGAAAAATTTGAATAGTAGGATTGGTAATTTTTTCGGTTTGCCTTAAACCGGAAGAAACCGGAGCCTGTATTCCTTGTGCACCTACTCGCTGCGCATATATATCCCTGAATCCATCATTTGCCCTTAAATCATCCCAACAAAGGATTGCTCCACCTTTGGTATCACTAACCATTCGTGGCATACGCTTATCGTCGTAATCGGTCGTTAAAGATGTAGCTTTCGAAATATATAAACCATCGTTGCCCCAAAGCATACTTCCTGTTTTATTGAATCGTTGTGCCATAATATGTGAATTATAAAATCCATCTCTTTCATCTTCCCAAGCAATAATCGCACCTTCGGCACCATCTGAAATTATAACCGGCATTTTTTGCATTCCCGTTATTGGATTGGTTACCGGTTTTGCCGAATCCCAAATTTGACCGTTTTTATCGATATGTTGTACAGAAACAGGGGTAACCAACGACTCCCATGTTAGGTAAGCACCGGCGTCGCCATCGGTACATATTTGCAGTTTATAGCTATACATCAGTAAGGTATCGATACCAACCCCATTTGCATTCCATGTAAGTGCACCTGAATTGTTGATATTCTGAATCCATTTTATGGCATCGGTTCCGGCTGTCCATGCTATGATTGCACCTCCTAGTCCATTCGCCACAGAAACAGGATAGGTATCATTAGCCGGACCCATCGAAACTTTTATGCCATTGCCTGTCCACAAAGAATTACCACTTGCATTTATACGCTGTGCATAAATATCCAGATCAAAGGGCATGCGGCTGTCTTCCCAAATTATAATTGCACCACCTGCATTATCTGTTACAATCGAAGGATATTGTTGGTCACCGGAGGCTTTGCAAACAGCGATGCCTTTTGGTTGCCATTGAACAACACCACTGCTGTTTATTTTTTGCATATAGATATCGCCGGTAATTCCGGATTCTGCTCTGATATCTTCCCAAACTATATATGCCCCACCGGCGCCATCCGATAACATTTCGGCAGGGTCAGAAACTACAGAATCAGGTGTAATCTCAACCCCATCGGTGGTCCATTTTATAGCACCCGTGGAATCAATTTTTTGCATGTACAATCCAACAGCGCCTCCAACACTAACCCTGGTATCGTACCATGCTATTATGGCTCCTCCCATTCCATCACTGATAATCGTAGGTTCATACTGATCATCATTTGTATTGCAAACTGGAATGCCATTGGTTGTCCAGAGGATAGCTCCAGTTGCACTAATTCTTTGTGCATAGATGTCGGTTGATAACCCACTTCTAAAATCACGCCAACAGATGATGGCGCCACCTTTGCCATCGGTTGTAATATTCGAAAGCTCTTGACTGGCTGATGCCACAGCGATTGGATTATTTACTGACGCATCGGTAGCCCAGTTTTGGCAAAATGCATTTCCTGTAAAAATAATTCCTGCGATAACGATTAAATGCTTCATAAATTAATTATATAATTCTATTCAAAAATAAAAATACAGTATAAATTAAACTACGCCAGAGGTTGGAATAACAATATTAGTAAATTTTAATGAAGTTGATTTGAAATAATATAGCAGGGATTATACAAATTGATGGAGATATTAAAATGCAATAAGAACAGTTTTTCTTACCGATTCCAGTTATGCCCGAATACAATATAATAGGCAAAAACTTCAGGGCCGCGTGCGATATCAACCCCGGCTCTGATTTTGAAAAGACGGGATAATAAATATCGAAATCCTGTACCACCTGCCCAGTTCCAGTTTTCAGCGTTTGAATTAAACGCTTTACCCGTACCTGCAAATGCAACTAAACTCCATCTGCTATCCAAATCAAAACGTTGTTCGGTTTCAAAAAGTAATATTTGATCTCCCTGGTAACGCATGATTGGTATGCCACGCATCACAATGAACGGTTTGGCATAAAAAGGTGCACCATCGGTAATGGCTGATGCTTCACTTCTAAATCCGGCAACCCATTTTGAGGTAGGTTGTACATAGGCATTTAGCAAAAGGTTAAGACGGTTAAAGGTAAAATCGCTTCCGGTAAATTCGCCATTGGTAAGGTAAGTAGCCATTAATCTCACACCTTTATCAGCAGTGAAAATCGAATTGCGGTAATCAAGTTCAACAAATACACCCAAGTTAGCAATCGTACTTTTCATTTCTTTGTCGCTAAATATTTTGTCGAGTTTATCGCTTGTATTGGTAAACCCGCTCAAAGTATTGGCAATCGAATAATTTAAGCCGGTAAATACTCGGTTCCTATAAATATTTTTACTGCACTCCAATAGCAATCCGGCAACTTCCATATGCAATCCGAATTCTTTTTCTCCGATAAGAGGCAAGGTTCTGTAGAAGTTCATGTTAATAGAAGCATATGCTCCTCCAATGCGGTACCTTAATCCATATTTTGGAATGGAGCCCATCCTAAAAACACCAACACCCCAACTATTATTTAAGGTATACATTCCAAAAGCGGCTGTAATATCCGGAAAGTGAAACCGGTCGGTATTGGATTTGTTTCGTTGCGGACTGATAAAAACCGGAGCTACTACAAATCCAAAACTTCCAAGAGCAGGCTCTGTAATAATGGAAGCAACAGGAATAAACCCATTCATATCAACCAGGAAACTACTTACATCAAATTTATTGTCGAAGGTATCGCGTAGTATCGGTCTGGATTCCTGAGCAAATAAATTGCTGCAAAAACAAAAATAGAAGTAAATGACTATTCTCGGAAAGTTGCGATTCATGTACGAAATATAAGTACAAACAATATTAATTACCAATTGGTAATCCCCAACATGAATTTCATCAGGTATGGATACGACGAATCACATCCTAATTACCGTTTTGGGTCCGCAACAATAATTCATCCAAGCCTTCCATTGCTTTCGACAATCCTTCTTTGAAGCCCATTTCAATAGTGGCTTCCAGCTGGGCTAAATCGCCATAGGAAATCTGGAACTCAACCAAGGTGATATTGCCTTTGTTGGTAAAAGTTACTTCCCATTCTGATTGCGGCATTTGCTTATTGATGTTCCCGTCCGAATCCGAAAATGCATCCAAACCGGTATAACTTTTTTGATGCACGATGGATTTGAAATCGGCGCGTGCCCAATGTTCTTCTCCTTGCGGACCAACCATTGCATATAACCAAGTACCTCCTTCTTTAAAATCCATGGATTTTGTTCTGGATTTCCACGGATTTGGTGCCCACCATTGGTCGAGTATTTCGGACTTGGTATAGGCATCCCATACCAGAGAAAGCGCAGCAGCAAATTCTCGTTTTACGGTAATCGAATTATTTTTACGATCAACCGAAAAATCAAATTGTAAATTTTTGTTCATGTTTTATAGTGTTTTAGTACTAAGTGTTTAAGTCCTTCCTGTTTTCGGATGCCAAATATCATGTTGATTCGCATAATGCTCATCAACATCCAATCATTCAACATTCATCATTCATAATTCATCATTCATAATTCATCATTCATCTTCCGATGAAACACGTATGAAGTAGTCCCTAATGCCAAAATAAATACGAAGAACAACATGGAAGGATCAATACCGAATTTCATGATGACCGAATAAACGGCACCGATTAAATCGAAAAACAATCCGGCATAAGCCCATTCTTTTATTCTTTTAAATCCCGGGGTAAGTATGGCAAGGCAGCCAAGTAGTTTGGCAACTCCAATTAAGGGCATAAAATATACCGGATAACCTAATTGCATGATAAATTGTTTGGCTTCTTCGGTAACAGCAATGTCGGGGATGGCAGAAAAGATCATTAATCCCGCGAATAGAATAGTTGATGTCCAGTAGATAATTTTTGTTTTTTTCATATGTATCATTTTTTTAACTGTTTTAGTGCTGGATATTTTAGAGCTTTAGTACGGGGAGCCGGTTAAATTATCATGGCTTAAATCCTAGTTATTGCTTAATGATCCCGCCTTCGACAAGCTCAGTCACACGCCTTCGACAAACTCAGGCACCAGCCTTCGACAAGCTCAGGCACTCGCCTTCGACAATCATTGGCGTTAGTATTCTCAAAAGCAATAATCTTAAATCTACTCAAATGCATTGTTGATATTCATCATTCATTCCCGCATGTAAAAACTACGTCGTGCCTCCTTGTTTTTATCTTGCGGGATTGATTCGCGTAACGCTCATCAACATCCAATCATCCATAATTCATCATTCATAACTCATAACTCATATCTTATAACTCATATCTCATAACTTATATCTCATAAAAAATTTATCCAGGTTATCCATTGCCATGCTAAAACCTTCTTTAAACCCTAAGGAAACTACCTTTTCAAGATCATCTAAACTCGAATAACTTATGGTTATATCCACTGTGGTAATTTCGTTTATTTCTTTAAAAGTATTTGACCAAAGTGATCTGGGGAACTCGGAATTTTTGGTGCCATTTGCATCGCAAAATGCATCCAATGCGGTAAAGTATTGCAAAGGATTTATTTTCTGATAGTCGGCCTTACACCAATGGGTATCATTATCCGGACCAACCATAGCATATAACCAGGTTCCACCTTCTTCAAAGCGCATGGATTTGGTTTTTGTTTGGTAAGGTTTTGGAGCCCACCATTGGTCTAGCAGTTTGGGATTTGTCCAAGCTTCCCATACTAGTTTAATTTCGGCATCAAATTGCCTTTTAACATGGATGGTGTTGTTTTCTTTGTTTACGATAAATTCAAATAGTAGGGTAGGGTTCATTTTTTTTTGTTTTTAAGGTTTGCCAAAACATGATCTAATTGGTTAAATCGGGTTTCCCATATTTTTCTAAATTGTTCAAGCCATTTATCTATTTCTTTCATTTTGTTGCCATTTAATTTGTAGTAAATTTCTCTTCCCGATTGTTCTTGTTTTAATAATTCACATTCGGATAAAATTTTTAAATGTTTCGAAATTGCTTGTCGGGAAGTGTCAAAATGCCCGGCTATGGCATTAGGAGTCATCATCTGTGAAGCTATCAATAAAATAATAGCTCTTCTGGTGGGGTCTGCTATGGCTTGAAATACATCTCTTCTCATATACTTGACTAAATAGGAAACTAATCGGTTGCAAATGTATATGCAACCGAATGGTTTCTCAAAATTTATTTTGAATTATTTTATGTGTGGTTAGATTTGGTATTGAATATCAATACTTTGTAATTTGATTTGGATGAAAGGGTAGATGATGAGGGTTATTTTATAAACTGAGTTTGGCTAACAAATCCTGCTTAATAGTAATCCATTCATTATCTAAGATGCTATAATAAGCCGAATTTCGAATGGAGCCATTATCTCTGATCCTGTCTTTGCGCAGTATGCCTTCAAATGTTGCGCCTAGTTTTTCAATTGCTTTTCGAGATCGCATATTGGTATCACTGGTTTTTAATTGCACCCGATTCATTTGTAAAGTATCAAAGCAAAAAGCGAGAAGCAATAATTTACATTCCAAGTTTATCGGTGTTCTCCAAAAGTTCGGATGTAGCCATGTCCACCCTATTTCGAGTTTTTTATGCTGCATTTGTATATCCAAGAACCGTGTGGATCCAATTAGATTGCCATTTTTATTGTTGGTAATGACAAATGGATACTGTGTTCCTTTTTCCTTTTCAACCAAGGCTTCTGTAAAATTGATTTGAAATGTTTCAGGTTTGCTACAATCAGCGGGTAAAAATTCCCAAATACGATTGTCTTTTGCCAACAATTGTAATTCCCCAAAGTGACATGCTTCCAAGGGGAATAAAGTTACTTGATTCCCTTTTAAAATTATTGGATGTTGCATCCGGTTTATCATTAAATCACAAAATAGTTTACGAATTATTAATCACCGGATTCCTTATCGGTTCCATAAATTTTTCTTGCCCAATAATGCAATTTTCTTGACAATTCGTTAAGAGAAACCGGCTTGGCAATAACATCCACCATCCCTGCTTTATAATATTCTGTTACCTGGTCTTCAACCACACTGGCTGTAAGTGCGATTATTTTTGGTGTTTTAGAAGCAGGGGTAATCTCTTTGATTTTTTTGGTGGCTGTAACCCCATCCATTTGTGGCATCTGAATATCCATTAAGATGAGATCATATTCATTTTCCTTCACTTTCTCGAGTACCATATTTCCGTTCACTGCATAATCTGCTTTAAATCCACATCGTTCTATCATTTTAGAAATTACGATATAGTTTACTTCATTGTCCTCTGCAACGAGTATCCTTAATTGCGAATCGGGATGTTTGGCAACTATCGGTATATTTAAAATGGTTGATTCTTTAACAATAGGTTTTCCACTAATTAATTGTTCCAGGTTTTGAAACAATGTAGCCAGCTTAACCGGTTTTTTTAATACGGAAACATTCCGTTGGTATGTCCATCCACTTTGTTCTTGCTTATTTACCAAAACCAAAACCTGAGCACGTGGAACCTGTTTGCGGATATTTCGCAACAATTCTTCCCCTTTTCTGGTCGACCCCGGCGAATTTAAAATATGAATTTCATTTCCGGAAAAGCTTTCATTGCTACTTATGGTACCCCCAAAATTTCGGATATAAGTGGATAATACCAATTGTAAGATATCGTCGGTATGGTGCAAAGCAACAACAAATGGAGGCAACGTAAGGGCAGATTGGTTTAAATCATCATCTATTTTGAATGGAAGGGTTAGAGAAAAAGTAGAACCTCTGCCATATTCACTTTCAAAGTGGATACTGCCTCCAATATGCTTGGTTAACAATCGAACAATACTTAAACCTAATCCGGTACCGCCAAATTCGCGGGTGATTGAAATATCAGCCTGGATAAATTCGTCAAATATATGTTCTTGTCTTTCCGGCATAATGCCAGTTCCGGTATCCTGAATCGAAATAATTACGGTTTGTTTGGCGTCCTGCAATTCACCTGTATTTACACGTACCAAAACAAAACCTTCGTTGGTAAATTTGATGGCATTGTTTATGAGGTTGCTAATAATTTGACCAACACGCATTTCATCACACCATACTTTTGATGGAACGGTTTTATCGATTATCATGCCAAGTAAAATCCCTTTCTCATTAGCCAGGCTACTAAATAAATCAACGATATTTTCCAGCAAGTCGTGTAAGGAAATAAGTTGAATATTCAATTCGAATTTTCCCGAATCTATCTTGGAGAAGTCGAGTATATCGTTGATAACTTGTAACAGGTTATCAGAAGAAAAGCGAATTGTATCCAAGTAATTACGTTGCTCCTCATTTAAAACGGTACCTTGTAGCAGACTCACCATTCCAATTACACCATTCATTGGAGTTCTAATTTCATGGCTCATCATGGCCAGAAAATCGGCTTTGGCCTTTACCGATTTTTCGGCAACTTCTCTGGCATGTTCCAGTTCAATATTTTTCTCAGTGAGTTGATAGGTACGTTCCCTTACTTCTGTTTCCAGTAACAAAGCACGTTTTCGAGCGCCTTGTGCGCGACTCATACCAAGCATTAAAAAGGAAAGTGCAGCTAACCCCAGCACGCCAATCTTAAACCAGTTGGTAAGCCAAAAAGGAGGGTCGATAACAATATTAATCTCTCTTCCTTTTAAATTCCAGTATCCATCATTGTTAGCAGCAATAACTTTCAAGGTATATTTACCTGGGTCGAGTTTGGTAAAGGTAATCGAATTCTGGCTCCCGATAAAACGGTACTTATCGTTCAATCCATATAGAACAAAACCATAATTATTTTTTTCAATGGCATGGTAGTCGGTAGCGGTAAAATGCACCGAAATTAGGTTGTCGTCATAATTTAAAGTGATTGTTTTGTTGTTGTTTAACTGAAATCCATCCGCAACTTCCACACCCATTACGCTAACTTGGGTAAACGAAACTTGTGGGATTTGGGTGTTTAAATGGATTTTTTTGGGATTAAAAAAAGTAATGCCATGAATACCCCCAAAATAAACCGTTCCATCCCGTGTGGTATAATCTGCTCCTTTGTTAAACTCATTGCTTTGTAAACCATCGGAGCTTACAAAATGCCGGATTCGCTCTGTTTGTTCGTTGATTTTAATTAATCCTTTATTGGTACTTACCCAAAGATCTTTACCGGATGTTTGAACCAATCCATAAACAACATTATTGGTTAAACCATTGTCTTCATTAAACTCTTTCAACAATGTTACTTTATTGGTGTTGCCCTGCTTTATTAAACTGCATTTTAATAAACCATACCCATCTGTTGCAATCCAAATAATGCTATCTCGGATACAAGCATTATAAAAAATGTACTTTCTGGCTTTGAAATTTATTATTTCTAAAGGTTCCGGGTTTTCTTCCCCTTCCTTAACAATAAATAAACCACGCGAGGTGCACAACAATATTGCGTTGTTGTGCTTAATTAGTTTGTAGATATTGATGCGGTTAACCCTGGTACTATCAAACAAATATCGCTTAAACGTAAAAGTGGATTGGTTGAGTTTAGCCAAACCATTATCGGTACCAACCAGCAATTTCCCTTCCTTGTTGCGTAGCATATGGTAAACAAAGTTCCCACTAATGGAGAGGGGATTTTTGTTGTCGTGTTCAAAATGACTGAACCTTTCCCTTTTTCGATCGAATACATACATAGAACCGCCTTCTGATCCAACCAACAAGGTATCTTTGTTTAATTGAAAGAGGGTATAAATGGGATCATGCTTCAGTCCATATTGATTATAACTACGAGAATTATAATTCTTAAGTAAACCCGATTTCTTGGAATATTTATCCAATCCTCCGTATCCACCAATCCATAGTATATCATTGTTGTCAGGGTCTTCTAAAATACAACGCACGCTAATACTTGAAATTTTATGTTTGCCTCTGCCTCCATGATAAATGAGTTGGAAGTTGAGTTTTGGATCAACTTGTTCGATACCATCACCATTGCTTCCCAACCAAATGATCCCCGAAGCATCCTGAAACATGCATTTATACAATAAGGGATTTACAAGTTGGTCGTTTACCGAGTAGGCACGCTGGTAAATAAATTGTTTGGTTTTAATATTAAGGTAACACAATCCGGTATTATAAATGCTGGTCCACAGTAAATCGCCATCAATTAACAAACTTCCGGTTTCCAATTGCTTCCATTTCGAATTGAATATCTCCATACGCCTGAAAAAAGTGCATCCTTTTTCTAAGTAATAAATCCCGTTTCCGGTTGCTGCCCAAACGGTTCCGTATTGGTCGATAATACCGGTATTGATAGTATTTGGATATAAATCGTCTTCCAATATTACCCGTTCCATGGGTTTTCCTGAACCGGGTTTAAGGCAGTAAACCCCATCAAAATCGATAAACACCCAAAAGCAATTTCGGATGGAGTCTTCAATGATTTTGTTGATTAAGTTGGCTCTTGGTGCACGTTTAAAAAAAGATTTATAGTATACCGTAATTTTATTTTTCGTGGGTTCGTAACAGTTTACCCCATCTGAAGTTCCTATCCAAATACGGTGTTTACGGTCCTCTGAAATACATCGGATATTGTCGTTACTTAATGCCGAATTGGATGTGTTTAAGTATTTGATTTTACCTGTTTTCAGGTCAAGAATATTGATACCGGTTGAAGCCGTACCAATCCATAAACTTGAGTCGCGATAAGCCCATATACTTTTAATATTGTTTTCACTTAACGAATTTTTATCGCCTGATTTTGGTCTGAATATGCGAAATCCTTCTGCCGTATATTTGTTTAATCCATCGTTGGTTGCAATCCACATAAAACCATATTGGTCCTGTGTCATGTCGTTTATTACACCTTGCGATAATCCATTTTCAATGCCAAGTCTCTTGTAAATATAACGTTCGGTTTGTGCCGATAATCCCGTAGAAATGAACAAACACCATAAGGTAATAATTAACTGGTTTGAGGCACAGGTTAAATGGTTAATTCGTTTCAACTTGGTTTTGGTTTCATGGTAAAAATAACAATAAACAGGATATTTTAAATATACCTATGTATATTTTGTTAAAACTACCATCGGCATCTTATAAGGCAAGTGTCGTATGATTTTTATCCAACCGTTTTTTCGCTCAATCAAAATTGCAAATCACCTAATGGTAGCTTAATTATTCCTATGTATGATTTCTTTTTAAAAAAAGATGGCTTTAACATTTTCATCATCTCAGTCAGGAAGAATTTGCATAGCGCGATTATTCTATCTTCAATTTTCTCGAAACCCATTCATCATCAGAAAACAAGCGAATGATGTAAATTCCGGGCTTTAATTCGGATATGTCGATTTCATGTTGTTCAGCAATTGCATTCGCATGCCATTCAGTTATCACTTTACCTAAGGGGTCGATGATTTGAATCTGAGGTTGTGATGGCGTGCCAAATTTTATCCCTAACGTTTGATAAGCAGGATTGGGAAATAATTCTATGTTGGATAAGGTAAGTTGTTCGTGTAGCGAAGTGGTTTGTGCCGGACCTCTTCGGTAAAAGTTTAATTGCAGGTTGTTGTTTGTGATAAGAAATTCATCATCCACATAAACCGCACTAGAGCCATTGGTAGTTAACTTCCCTAGAAACCGTAAATCTGAAGGATTGCTTACATCAAATAATGCAATTCCCTGTGAAGTGCCCACATACAAGGTATCTTTAAAAAGACATAATCCATAATGTCCCGACGGATCAAACCCCGGTACCCTCAAATAATTGAATGAATCCAGTTGGTTGTTGGTGTTCATGTCTACCGAATAAACAAAGCTTTGAGAGGAAGTTCCGGATGCGGTATACAGAATTTTGTTTGGTTTGTCGTAAAGCAATTGACTTGGATCGCCAAATAAACTGGTAAGGGTGGTTTTGGTAACTGTGGGCGGTGAGGCTACATCAAAAATATTTACATTGTAACCATCGCCAACCAATACCTTATTGGCGCTTAATTGTTGGATACTGCCACTGTTTATACCGGGATAACTTCTTTCGGCTAGTTTAGTAGGATTGTTTAAATCACTGATATCAATCAAATAGTAATTTGAACCGCCATAATGCAAACGGTTTCCTTCAACTAGTATGGATGCAGTAAAATAACCAATCGTTTTTGTTGTTGCACCATCTTTAAATGTTTTTATATTTTTGGTTAATACCGGATTGGTAGGATTAGCCACATTAATTATCTGTAATCCTTTCGAACCAATAGCATAGATATCGGATCCGCGAAAAACAAAATCGGTAACGCCAAACGAATCGGTTTGAATTCCCATTCGTTTCATTCTTTTTACCGAATCGGGTATGGTAAAATCATAGGTATCGAAGTAACCTTTATAGGTTAAATTTACATTTTGTGAACCAACATAGATTACTCCGGGTTTGTTGGGATTTACTTTAATAACTTTTGGGGTTAAATTGTCGACGCTGTATGAGAATGCGGCTACCGAATGATAGGTTTGGGCTTGCGAAAACAGAAAAGTACATACCAGTGCAATGCCGATTGTAAACGCTTTTTTCATAATGACTAGTTTTATTGGTTAATCAAATATAACCTTAATCAGATATAAAAAACCATCATTCTTAAAATGCGAATTTTAGCTTAGAATGAATTTTATTAAGCCCTTTTGTATTGTAACAGAACAGAACCGGTTTGTTTGAATATTTTTTGACCGGTTAAAACCAATTCGATATTATCTTTCATTTCTCCAAAAAGGGGAGTGCCTTTTTTTAAAATTACCGGATCAATTAGTATATCGTATTCGTCGATTAGCTTTGCTTCAGCCAATGATTTAACCAACATGCCACTACCAAGGATAGTGATATTTTTTCCGGGTACTTGTTTCAACTTTTTGATTTGATTAACAACATTTCCTCCGATAATTTTTGAATTTTCCCATCCGATTTTGTTTAATGTATTTGAAACCACCAGTTTTTCTGCCCTGTTCATCTTCTCTGCAACAATCGGGTATAATTCGTAAGCAATAGGAGTGGGCCAAAATGAAAACATCATTTCAAATGTTTTTCTGCCAAATAACAAGATATTATTGGATGCCAATTGTGATTCGGAAAAGGAACTTCCTTCTTCTCCGTGAATATGCCAGCTAATATCATCCTTTTGCCCTTTGTAAAATCCATTGAGGGTTGTGAATACAAATGCTTTTAGGTTTCTCATGATTGTTTCTTATTGGTAATAGTTCATTATTTTCTTTTTAGAGATGCTTCTACCATTCCTTGAAGTACCTTTAAATCCACGTCTTCCAATTTGTTAATGTACAAACAGCCTACCCCTGTTTTGTGTTTACCAAGTTTTTTAAGGGCATTTTCGTGCTCCTTAATGCCAACACTTAGGTACAAGGATAAATTGGCTTTACGGGGTGAAAAACCGATCAATAGCCAATCAACCTCTCGGCCGGTTGTAGGACTCTTGTACCGTTTATTGCCAAATCCAATGATGGAACTGCTCCATAAAACCGGTTCCTCTCCCGAGGCTTTTTGCATCATATCGAGCAAAATAAAACTGTCTTTACGCTTTTGTTCATCTGCTACCTTGTTTATAAAATCGGTAACATTTGCATTGGTTGGTTTGGTTTTAATTTCAACAAGTTTTGATTTTTTCTCCGCCATTTCTAAAATTTTAATTTTGATTCAATTCGTTTACTACCATAATCTAGTTTATTAACCACGGTATCGCTTCAACCTAAAGTGAATGGAACTAGAAGATAAAAGTAGTTAATTTTTAGAAAAACCAAATCAGTAGTTGCTACTCCATTCAATCATCCATCATTCATTCCCGCATGTAAAAACTACGTCGTACCTCCTTGTTTTTATCGCGCGGGATTAATTCGCTTTCCGCTCATCAACATCCAATCATTCATAATTCATAATTCATCATTGACTATTATAAAAACGTTATTTACAACAAATTCTATTAACTTAGCTTTGAAAAAGTACAAGGTTTGAAAAGCCGGATGATAAGTTTTTGGTTGTTGTTTTGTTTTGTTGTTCCGTTAACAACAACCTTTGTTCTGCTACAATACCAAAAGAAAGAAGTAAAACGAGCGGTTAAAAAGAAAATGATTGCAGGAATGAATCGTTCAGATTTGGTTTTACTTATATTTACTTCTGATCAATTGCAACATGACGTAAAATGGGAACATGCCAAAGAATTTGAATTTAAAGGGGAGATGTATGACGTGGTAGACAAGCGTGTTTCGGGAGATACTACGTATTACTGGTGTTGGTGGGATAATGAAGAAACAAAAGTTAGTAAAAAGTTAAACCATTTGGTTTCGATGGCATTTGGAAACAACCATCCAAACCAACAAAACCGCCATCAATTAGTACAATTCCTGCAGACGCTTTTTTTTAATGAAATCGAGCCCGATCATATTATAGCCAACACAGAATTACCTACTTTAGCTTTGCAAAATTTACCTGTATATTCTTGTTTGGCATTCGATCCTCCTAGTCCACCCCCTGAATTGCTTTAATTTCGCTACACCTTTTATTTATTTAGTTTTCTAAAACAGGAAACTTCTCATCTTAATTTTCATACCAACAATGAAGTATATTTTATTGTTATGGTTTTTGTATTGTACAACAAGTTTTGTGCAATCACAAACTATAACTATTAAAGACAAATCAACAGGCAAACCACTCGAAATGGTTATCCTGATAAGCGAATCGCCTCAAATTATTGCTACTACCAATGCCAGTGGCCAGGCAGAATTGAATCTGTTCAAAGGTGTAGAGCGTATCGAAATTCGGCTTTCCGGTTACCAACCCGAAGTTAAATCTTATATGGAATTGGAGAATCAGCTTTTTGAAGTTTGGTTAACTTACTCTCCGATTTGGTTCGATGAAGTGGTAGTTGCAAGTGCTCGGTGGAATCAGTTCTCCAAGAATATGCCTTCCAAAATCGCAACCATTTCGAAAAAGGAAGTTGCTTTTTATCATCCCCAAACTGCCGCCGATTTATTGGAGTTGTCGGGTAAAGTATTTGTTCAGAAAAGTCAACAGGGTGGTGGAAGTCCGATGATACGTGGATTCGCTACAAATCGTTTGTTGTATGCCGTAGATGGCGTCCGCATGAATACAGCAATTTATCGTTCAGGAAATATTCAGAATGTGATTAACCTGGATCCGTTTGCAACCGAAAAAACAGAAATTGTTTTTGGTACCGGCTCTGTTATTTATGGAAGCGATGCGATTGGTGGAGTAATGAGTTTTCAATCGATTTCGCCACAGTTTTCATTTTCAGATGAACCTTTGATAACCGGTAAGGCGGTGGCAAGATATGCCTCGGCCAACCAGGAAAATACGGGTCATTTTGATGTGAATATCGGTTGGAAAAACTGGTCGGTATTAACCAGTTTCAGTTCATGGGACTTCGATCACTTAAAACAAGGTAACTACGGCCCCGACGACTATATAAAAAGTATCTACGTGGAACGACAGGATAGTATTGATGTTATCATTAACCAAGAGGATCCTTTGTTACAAATTCCAACCGCTTATTCGCAGATGAATATCATGCAAAAAGTAAGATTTAAACCGGATGCACATTGGGATTTTCAATATGCTTTCCATTATTCAATTACCTCCCCATATGGCCGATACGACAGGCATAACCGAATGAAGAATGTTACCCCGCGTTACAGCGAATGGAATTATGGTCCGCAATTGTGGATGATGCATCACTTCAATATAACACATCAGGGCAAAATGTGGTTGTACGATCAACTCTCTATTAAATTAGCACAACAAAAATTTGAAGAAAGTAGAATCGATCGTTCTTTGAATAGTAACGAACGCAATACCCAATCAGAACAGGTTAAAGCTAATTCCTTAAACTTAGATTTTATAAAAAGTATTCAACCACGTAACACGTTGCTATATGGTTTCGAATATGTTTTCAATGATGTGGCATCAAGCGGTTTGCTTACTGATATTGTATCAGGAGTATCCCAAACAGGACCTTCACGTTATCCACAATCGACATGGAACTCTTTAGCTGCCTATATTAGCAACGATTTTAAAGTGTCGCGAATATTAAATATGCAGGCCGGAATGAGGTACAATCAATATCAATTGAATGGGGATTTTAGCAATAACCTTGCTTTCTATCCTTTTCCTTTTAAAACTGTTGGTATCCAAAATAGCGCTCTTACCGGTACATTAGGCGCTGTATTTAAACCATCCGAATCGATGGTCGTTCGCTCCAATTTGGGTACTGCATTTCGTTCTCCGAATGTAGATGATATCGGGAAAGTGTTTGATTCATCACCCGGTTCGGTTACGGTTCCTAACCCCAATCTGGAAGCCGAATATGCATATAATTTCGATTTTGGAATTACCAAATTGTTTGGCGATGTTTTTAAAATGGATTTAAGTGCTTTTTATACTGTTCTACAGCAAGCACTGGTTTTACGGCCTTATACCTTAAACGGCCAAGATAGCATTTTATATGATGGACAAATGAGTGAGGTACAAGCCATACAAAATGCGGCAAAAGCAAATGTTTACGGATTACAATTGGGATTAGAATGGAAACTGCCGGCCGGGTTTATGGTTTTAACAGATATGAATTACCAAGTAGGAGAGGAAGAACTGATCGATGGATCCATGAATGCTTCGCGACATGCAGCACCTTTTTTTGGAGTAGGAAGGTTGCGTTATCAAACCAAAAAACTTTGGCTCGAATGCTATATTAATTACCAGGCGGAGAAGAGTTTTTCAAACTTGGCGCTCGAAGAACAACAAAAGGATGAGATTTATGCCAAAGACCAACAAGGGAATAATTATTCGCCTCAATGGTATACGTTAAACTTAAAAGCGCAGTACATATTAACCGAAAAATTTAGTATCAGCGCAGGTATCGAGAATATCACCGACCAACGGTATCGCATGTATAGTTCGGGGATATCCGGTGCAGGAAGAAATTTTATCCTTTCGGTGAAAGCTGCATTCTAAGGAATATGCTGCCTTCGGATTTCCCTAGTGGCACTATTATCTATCTTGTTCGTCGAGTATACCGGAATACATTTTAATTGCTTTTAAAATGAAATAACCTACTCCTGTTATGCCCGACATATAGATAAAAAAGTAATTATAATTGGTTTCGTTTTTTGCGTATTCACCTGAAGTATTGAAAAAACAAAATATAAGGAACAAAGCAAAAAGACCATTCTTTTCTTTTTTTAGAACCTTTTTCCAACTAAAGTATAAATCTGATTGCTTAAATAAACGTAGGTTTGGAATAAAAGCCGGAACATTTTCAGCCCATTGAAGGTAGCGATCTCCGAATTTTTTTCTTAAAAATTGTTCTTCACTAAACATGATTCTTTCATAGTACAAATAATAAAATAAGATAAAAGAAATGATGAACCAAAAATTGCCTGTTAACATTACCGGACCAAGCCACATCAGAAAATTGCCAAGGTAAAGTGGGTGACGTACCACGGAGTATATTCCTGTTGAATTTAGGGTGTCGGCAACCTGACCTTCTTTGGTATTTCTTCCGGAAGTGTTTTTTGGCGTAAACCCAACCGTATAGATTCTTACGACAAGTCCTGCGATTCCTACCAGTAAACAAGCAAGTTCATAGTAATATTCATATACCGTGTTCTCTAAACAAAAGGCAGATGGATGTAGTTCCTTGTTTACATATAATCCAAACGCTATTGCCAATAAGATTAATGGAATATAACTTCTGCGGATAAAAAGCCAATTTCCTTGTTTTTCGAATTCTTCCTGTAATGCCATTCCTGTTTACTTTAATTTTGATATTGTTGTTGCAAACTTGTTAAGTGTTTGATATGGAAGCTTAACCACGAATGCTATTTCGGTAAAAATATGTAAAAAGTTTAATTCAGTTAATTCTTTTTGTTTTTTTGTACAAAAACAGGCTTAAATCAGCCTAAAAGGGTGGTAAATTAGAAGTATTACCCAACGAAAACGCAAAGTAGCAAACACCCTAAATGTTATTGTTATTTGCCGGTATGGTTATTAAACTTTGAACGGATGATTTTTTTGATCAAGGAAATCTGTCCCAAATGATAATAAGCATGTAACACCACCGCTTCGATATTCCTGGAATAGGTTCCGTATTTTTCGTCGACAAAAACTTGATTCAATAATGCTTCGTCCATTTGCTCTACTTGGTTTGCAAAAGCTTCGGCGTTAAACAAGAATTTATTAACCAAGGCCATCCATTCTGCTTCCGATTGAATTGGTGACATATCAAAACTATATCGGTCTTTTATATTTAGCTCTTTGCCGTTAAATACCCCGATTAAACCAACCAAATAGTAATTGATATGGTAGGTAAGTAAAGCTATACTGTTCAGGTCATAAACTTTTTGCACCGCTTGTTCCCAATTTATACTTTCCAGTTGCTCTTTGAAATTGGTATTGGCTATCCATTTGCCATCGATAAAAACTTCTCGAAGTTGGTTTGCGAGTTGTTGCTTTCTCAACATCATAGGATTCAAATTTTTGTTACAATCGGTTTATAGACTTGTATTAATTCATTACTAACAATTTTATAAACAACAAGTGAGAATTACAAATGGGGTAGGTCACAATGCGTTATTCATTAGGATTGTAACATCTTCTTCAGCTATTTCATTGTATGAAAAACGGAAGGGTAATAAAGATTAGATGGTTGCTTGTTTACTTCCGATAAACCTAATAACCGAGCCAATTCCTTGGTGATAAATTCCTTCTTGTAATTGTATTTCTTTTTCTTCCAACAACCGGATATCGTATGTTGAAAAATCGGTTTTGATTTCCTCCATCGAGAACAAACTTTCTATATCCCGAGGGCCACCTACTTTTTCGTTCACGCGATTATACTCAAGGTGTTTCTTACTAAATGCTTCAAATAAGATGGTACCTCCGGGTTTCAAAAAATGATCCAAAGCCTTATGGTAATCCGACTTAATAAGAGCAGGGAAATGGGCATACACCAAGGCTACCACATCAAACTGTCCTTCCTTATAATCCAAATGAGGCAATGATATAATTTGGTAATCTATACTTACTCCATGTTTATTGGCAAGTTTATCGGCCTTGCGTTTGCCTTCTTTGCTGATATCGAAAGCTGTAACATTCCACCCGAGTTTGGCCGCAAATACAGCATTACGACCTTCTCCTTCTGCAGGAAACAAAATATTGCCGGGTGGTAACTTTATCAACTCTTGTTGCAAAAACTCATTTGGGTCTTCTCCATATGCATATGTATCATCCTTGAAACGATCATCCCATCTTGCAGTCCATGCGTCTTCCATATTCTATTGGTTGGTTGTTAAGAAATTTGTTTGTAATAGTACATGATTCTTGAGTTGAAAATGGATGAAATTGTATCCGTTTTTAATTATTCACTTCGAATTTCATCCGGTTGAATTGTTTTTTATAGAGCGATATTGACAATCTTAAATTTTCAGTTTATGGAAAAGGATTACCCCATTTTAAATTGGAATAGACGTCGTTTCCGGTAAGGGTATTTAGGAAAGCAATCACTGCATTAACTTCTTGTCCGGTAAGATTTAATTGTTGACCTGCAGTGCCATTTGGTTTTAAGCGGTTATCCAAATTTGTGTTGTTGGTTGCTGCATTGGTTAAATTTCCATAATGCCCAATAGCTGCTTGTAGGTCAGTAATTACAGCCGTATGCATCATTCCGCCATTTACCGTTCCATTGGGGTTAACCAGATTTCGCAACGATGGAGCACGGGTATTGGTAAAATCTGGTCCTCCATTAATACTACCACCGATACCATTGCTTTTGCTGTTGGGGTCAATATCAAACTCAGGCGCTCTGTGGCAGCCCTGGCATCCTAATCCGCCTCCGGTTCTTTCGCTGTTGGCGTTAAAAATGGGTGGATTTGAGAACAGGGATTTTCCTGTATTTTCCTGGGTGGTAAAATTGGGAAAATTAGCATTATTATTAGCAACCTGTGCCCGACCAATATCGTATTTGCTGTCGAACGATTGTATGCTCCGTATAAATTGTGACAAGGCACTTTGTATTTTTTGTTCGGTAATTTCTTCGCTGCCATATACAAATGCGAACAACTCTTTGTAATAATCAATTGCACCAAGTTTGGTTATCAAATCCTGTAATGATGGGTCACCATTCTGACCGCTAAAGCCCATTTCATTATGGTCTTGGATAGGTTTGGTGGTTTGGTCTTCCAAACTCAGTGCCCTCTCATCCCAAAAGAATTTAACTTCTTCGCTAAACCTGCTGTTGATTAAACGCATGCTATGTCGTCCGGTAGTTCCGTTGACTCCTTTGCTCGCAACAGCGGTATCACTAAAAGCAAAGGCTTGCTGATGGCAACTGGCACAAGCAATGGTATTGTTAACCGACAATTGTTTGTCATAAAATAAAACACGACCCAATGTTGCTCCTTTATCGGTGATTGGATTGGCAATGCTATTATCCTTTGTTATGTATGAAGGAATAGTCTGATTAGAATAATGATAGAGATTTTGCAAATCGATAGAACCTTTGAAAGTTGTTTCAATGGCTGATTTTACGGTTGTTCCTGTATTGTTGGAGGTGTCCTCCTCCTTGCTGCAAGCCAATACAGTTAACATCACAATAGTAAAGATGACAATGCCCGACGGTTTAATTTGATTGAACATGGTTTCGTATTTTTTCTTTGGATAGACTTTTGCCTTAAAGGTTTAATGGAAGATAAATATTTTTAAATCAAAATAAAGTTTTACTGAAATAGGATGTTTGATATTCTCTGTTTAATTTTAAGAAGTAGTTCGTAAAATCTTTTCCATTTTTCGCCCTTTTGCTAATTCATCTACCATCTTATCTAAATATCGCACCTTGCGGGTTAAAGGATTTTCGATTTCTTCGATGCGATATCCGCAAATTAATCCGGTTATCAAATGTGCATTGGGATTAAGTTTAGCCTGATCAAAAAAAGTAACAAACGTAGCCTTGTCGTCTATTAATGCTTGTATATGCTTGTCATTAAATCCGGTTAGCCAGGTAATTACCGCATGCAATTCGGCTTTGGTTCGGCCCTTGTTTTCTACTTTCTTGACATAATGCGGATAAACTGAAGCAAAAGTTATTTTAGCCATTCGTTCATTGTGTTCGTCGGTTATTTTCATGGAAATAAGCTTAGTTAATTATTAAACGTACCAATTTACCTTTTCGCTTTACAATATTTTTGTAATCCCATTGAATTTCCCGAGATTTTTGCAACCATCTTTTTAAGTCGTCTACATTAATCTCGGATTCGCTTTGATAGATGATAGAAGCATCTTTAAATTTTAGTCCTTTAACGTTTAAATGCACTTCCTTAAAATCGGCACCGCTCCAAAACATTAGTCTTATTCCGGCTTTTTGCTTGCTATAGCCAACAATTGGGTTTTCGTTTAAAAACCAAACCGGGTGGGAGTGCCATATTTTAGAATCGGCTTCGGTTAACTCTTTTTCAATGATATGGGATAACTTAGAGCAAATTATTTGGTCAATTTCAATTTGTTTTTGGTTGTAAGCATGTATTTCTACATTCATTTTTTGTTACTTAATAGTTCTTCTATCATAATCAAACTGAATCAATGTGTATGTCTACCCATTAATTCAAGGTAAAATTATCCGTTTATTGTTTAAAATGAAATACTTAATTAAATTTTAACTCTCAGGTTAACGCATTAAACATTGTTTATAGCACCAGTACCGAGAAATGATGTTAGTCTATAATAGGGGTACAAAAAATTAGGTTTCCGGAAAATCCGAAAACCTAATTGTTAGTCATTTGTGGCTTGTATTGTTTGATGTAATATGGGTTTAATGTTAATCAATACCCGGTTACATGCTTATATGGAAAGAGTAATTTCGTTCTAAAGTCCGTTAAAATAATATACGTAAGTATCGCCATTTAATGTTCTTTTTAGCCATAATTCTTTAGAGGCTAACCGTTGAATATTGTAAATTTCTGCATCATTCGAAATGGTTATTTTAACATCCTCATCGTCATTCATAAATATCCATGTACCATCAGTAACTTTTCTGGTTGGAAATCCAAAAATAGAACCTTCAATGGTTTGTGTAAGGGTGCCATTATTAAAGGCTACATACGTATACGTAGTCCCATTAATATCTTGCATCACCCCATTTTTTTCGTACTTGTTTAATGTCCAGGTATTGGTAAAACGATCTTTTCTTGAGAATACCGAAACTGCAGGGTCGTCATCACCCTTTTTACAAGAAGGCAGAACAATTAATAGGCCAATAGCTAATAAAGAAGTTAAGAAAATAAAATTGTATGTTTTCATGTTTAATTTTGTGTTTTCAAATTGGTTCGAATTACACAGCACAAAATTGAAGTATTGTTTTTGAAGCTTTATTACGTGATTGTTTGGAAATCTTACACGATTCACATTTATTTTTTTGAAGGCTCAACTCCCAAAGATGGACTTAATGGATACGTGTTCGTTTTGCGTTTTACTCGCATTTTCATCTCATTTTCTTCTTTGGTAAGATATTTTGCTCTCCCTTCGTTAAATTTGGTGAAAGTTCAATAAAATAACTAACAGCAGGGTAGGGTGAATGCCATGCTATTCGTTGTACTTATTGAGTTCTGTTATAGTAAAGTATAATAGCACCGGAAGCAAATACTTTAGTTTTGATGAGCGATAAGTTCACAGATTCTTTTATTGATTTGAAAAGTGGTAAACCTTTACCAACTATCACCGGGTGAATACAAAGCTGGTATTCGTCAATTAAATTGGCATTGGTTAGTTGCGTAATTAATCCCGGACTGCCAATAAAAACATCTTTACCCGTTTGTTGTTTGAGTTCCCTAACGGTTTCCTCAAGTCCTTGTTCTGCTAACGTTGCACTTTCCCAATCTATACGAAAGGCTTCTCCATTTTGTTGTGCGCGAGTAAAAACTATTTTTGGTATTTTATCCATAACCTTAGCAAAGTTATCGGTGGATTCGTTGCCTGTAGGCTGCTCCAAAATAGTTCTCCAGTATTCCATGAGTTGATAAGTTATTCTGCCATAAAGTAAAACACCTGCTTGATGGATTAAATCAGCATAGTGTTGGTGTATTTCATCATCCGGATTGATTGAGGTATGGTCACAAAATCCATCAACCGACAGGTTGATTGCTGCAATTATTTTTCTCATAAATGGTATTTAAATCCAAAGGATAACTTTAATGCTTTTATCTTTCTCAATATGTTCCTTTTTTCTAATTGTCGCTTTGAGCGGAAGTAGATAGGTTTTGTGTTTGGTATCAAACCAAATGGCTGTTTCCCATTTTGTTTTTCCGGTTTCTGCAATCGCTTTAAGTCTTCCCCAGCCTTCTTCTTGCCATTGCAGATTTGCTCTTATTTCTTTTCCCATGGCAACAGGAAGTGAAACAAAATACCAGCCCGAAGGGGAGTTATGTTGCCAGGTTGGTGCGGTAAATTCGTAACTTATCTTTCCATTCGTCATTTTATTCTATTGTTTGGATAGCAGACTGAATTTCAGTTAAATTCACAGAGAGGTGGAATTGCTTTCGGAATTGGCATTTGACAGGTTATAATTACAATTTTGTCGGCGTAATTACTCTATTTATTCTGTTCCTTGTAGTTCTGTGTACCATGTACCAACAATAAGTTACGGAATAAGGATTATTTCTTAAATACGTTTAAGCATTAACCAATTTTTCAATCTCAAATTTACTCATTTGCATAAATGCTTGCACTACTTTTGGCGCCTTTTCCGGATCATTCATTAGTTCTCCTAAAATGGAAGGTACAACCTGCCATGATACACCAAATTGGTCATCTAACCAACCGCATTTACTGTATGTACCGCCTTCGCCAAGCTTTTCCCAATAATGGTCAATCTCATCTTGCGTGTCGCAGGTAATAACATAAGAGTTTGCCGGCGAAAATTGGTATTGCGGCCCCCCATTTAATGCCATAAATTTTGTATCGTTAAGTTCAAAGATCACAACCATTGGATTTGCGGAAACAATCTTCGAGTTCTTAAAAACCGAACAGTAAAAATCAGCAGCTTCTTTGGCTTGTCCGTTATACCATAAACAGGCGAAAAGGGAATGTGTCATATTTGATTGTATTAATTCTCGATGATATAATTCAGTTCTACAACCCCATTTGTAAATTGCTTAGAACCCAAAAGTTTTAGTTTTGTGTTTTCTTTTGTGTTTTCAAATAACGGAATTCCTTTCGCAAGTATAATGGGATTTACAAATAGCCAGTATCCGTCAATTAAGTTTTGTTCCATGAGCGAATGTGTTGCTGTAGGGCTGCCAAAAAGTAAGATATCTGGACCCTCTTGTTGTTTCAATTTTTGAATGCGATCAAAGCGGTTGTCTTTAATGATATCGGTATTGGTTAAATCGTTATTCTCTATAGTTTTAGATAAAACAACTTTGCGAACGTTTTTATACCATTTCGAATGCTCAATATCGTGTTTTGTAGCTGTTGGTTGATCTGCTGCAGTGGGCCAATAATTTTCCATCATTTCAAAAGTTACCCGTCCGTATAAAGCGGTATCGCCTTCGCTTATCCTTTTTCCTACATACCTAAAAAGTTCTTCATCCACTTTTACCCAGCTCAGTTCGCCGTTCTCCTTTGCAACAAACCCATCTAGGGATACATGCATAAAGGATATTATTTTTCTCATGTGTTCGAATATTAATTGTTTGCAATTTAAAAGTAAGAGTAGAGTGAAATTGTTGTATTCAAGAAAGGAAGTTTACAATTTAATTGTTAACGATTCTTCCTATTATTTAATTTCGGGGTCAAATTCCACCATCCATTCTATTCCATATTTGTCTCTAAACATGCCAAAGTAAGTAGCCCAAGGACTATCCCCAATTGGCATTTCAATTTGTCCTCCGGCCGAAAGCCCGTTAAATAACTTATCCGCTTCATCTTTGCTTTCTGTATGAAGAACAATTTTACTTCTGTTCTCGTTTTCATTGGTTTTGCCAAAAATTGCAGGAACGTCATTGGCCATCAACTTATTCCATGTACCAATTGGGAGTTCAATATGCATAATTTTGTTTTCTTCTTCTTTGGCTACCGGAAATTCAGGACCAGCAAGTTCTTTAAAACGAATAATCTTTGTAAACTCTCCGCCAAATACAGATTTGTAAAAATTAAAAGCTTCTTCTGCATTGCCGTTGAAGTTGATATGAGGATTGATACGTGGCATATTGGTTGATTTTATAATATTATTAATTCTTATAATGTAATTTCTAGTGGTGAGGAGCCTCTTCAAATCGGGCTTTATTTTCAGCCATCCATTGTTGTTGGTCTGATTTGGTTTTATTTGGGTCGTTCATCACTTCTGCATGGGCTTGCATATAATGTGGCATTAGATTTTGCATCCATTGCTCAAAAGTTTCGCCTTGGGCTGTTGTTTCACACAAATCGCATTTTAATGTTTTCATTCTTGAATGTTTATTTATATAAAAATTTATTTCACTGCACAATATCGTAATTCTTTTACAATTTTACATAGATGATCAGTGACGAATTGTTTAATTTTAAGCTAAGTTAAAACATTTGTGATTAGAAATACAGAAAGGTAGTGTTGAACGAGGTAATACCCATTTTTTTAAGCGTATGACTTTTTACATTTCTAAACCTGTAAGTTCCCCATTTATCATATTGAAATATAGTCGACATTTCAAAGTCTACTCCATGTATAACCTATATTACTAACTTTTATAACACCATATGATGCACTGTAAAATAAGGGTGCTGCATATAAATGAGATTCACGATATAAACTTACATTATAATATGTTTTGTTATTTACCACTAGTGAATCAAAAGTTTTCATATAATAATTGTAATTTAAATAATAATTATAGTTATCCGCAGTTACAACCAAGTCTCCATTATATTGGTTTTTCGTAAGCGAGATGGTTAAATTCATTAAGCCTTTAATACGCTTATAATTAAAAATATTTATTTCAAAGCTATCTTGACCATAGCCGCAATCCGGATTACCCAATCCATTTTCAGTTCTGAACATTACCTTTTTACCTTGCCCAATTAGAACTGTGGTGTCATTCAAGTCGTTTACAAAAGCAACCGTGTCTGTGCCGGTTGAGGCGATTCGGCTTTTATCAGATCCATCAAGTAAAAATACCCTGTTTTGCCTTTCTGGGCAATTAAGGTCCCTATTACAGGCCGATATAAAATTGATTCCAGCGAAAACTGAAATTATGATGATGTTGGTAATAATTTTAAACGATATGTTGCTGTACCCTTTATTCATCTTAATGCCTTTGTGAAACCATTTTGATCTCAAATATACCGTTTTCTTTCTTAAGACGTAAAATTCCTTGCTTGGATAAAGCCTTTGTGAGCAGTAGTTGTTTTGTTAATCTAAATTCATGTCCAATACTTTTTGCTCTTTCGTTTCATTGAAACCTATGCTATTGTAAAAAACATGAGTCTCTTTGCGAATGGTATTACACCTTACCCTGATTTTATCGCATTTTTTTGAATGAGTCCATTCGATAACTTTTTTCACCAGCATTTTTCCAATCCCTTTTCCTCGAAAATTTTCATGTACTACCATACCGCCGATTTCTACAAAAGGGTCGGATTCTACTCTAAAGGAATAAAAACCGTGAATCCAACCTATAATATTTTCATTTTCGATAATTACATAAATACAATGATCGGTGTTGTTTAAAATTTCAGATAGTCGAACCTGAATTTTTTCAGCGGTTGTTTTATAACCCAATTGATTGGATAGTTCAGTAATACATTCTGCGTCTTTTAGTTCCGCTATTCTTGAAATTATGCTCATTTATATTTTACTGGTTGTTATTGCAATTACCACTAACGTTCCCACGCTTGGCGCAGTGGGGGATTTTGTAAATCTAAATTGTCTGACTGCACAAATCTACAATAGAAGCACAAAGTTTCAATGAACGATGTTAGCCCCCATTGCGCCAAACGTGTGTTACCAGTAGTTTTTCTTCTCATTTCTGTCGCAATAGTTTTAGTGTATGTTGCAATCCTTGATTATTTGTCCAGCCGAAATGTCCGGGAATTACATAGGTCGGTTTCGGATATTTCTTCATCACATTTTTGATTGTCTTTGACCACTCATTCAAATTTGCATCGGCAATATTTCCAAGTCCGTTGTTGTCTGTGCTTTTGATTAAACAACCACCGTAAATAATTTTAGAATCATTGCACCAAATTACAATATTGTCTTTTGAGTGTCCTTCGCCTGCATAGTATGTTTGGAAACTGTGATTGCCAACTGTGAAAGTGGTATCTTTTGTAAAATAAAACTCAGCTTGTTTTTCATTATGCTCTTTGCATAAGTCAAAAGTTCGCTTTGATGAATAGGTTTTAATGCCTTTGCTTTTATAGTATTCAAGTCCCGCAGTGCGGTCATCGTGAAAGTGAGTGGCAATACACGCCAACACATTGTTATTGTGTCGGTTGGCTATACTGTCAAGCAAAGGCTGAAACTGTGTTGTGTCCCAAGGTGTGTCAAACAATACTACTCCATTGTCGGTAAGGCAATACATTCCGTTTGATGGAAAAGGATTTCCGTTGATTGGTTTGTAAGTAGTGAAAATGTAGTAGTCGCCTGTTAGATGAGAGATTTTTAAGTTTTCAGTAGTCTGTTTTTGGGCATAAGCTGTCAGCCCCAAAAAGGTCAAGATTGTAAGGATAATATGTCTGAATGCAGTTGTAATAAAATTACTGCTAATATCAAGCTAATATAATGATAAAAGCGTAAAAGAAAGCTCGAATACAGCGAATTAACAGCAATTGAGCAAGTGGGCTTTTAGCGGCCCGTGCTTTCAACCATTGTTAACGCTTCTTTCGGAGTCAGGGTAGGTAGTGAACTTGTCTTGAAATCTTTTGTGTCACGAGTCCAAGCAGTGTCGTCACTTCAGAAACTGTCCCCAGTTTTTCGGCTTTAATTCTTAATGATGATATTTCTGTTGCCATATTTCTATTTTGTTGATGTAGTTTGTTCGTCTGTAAGGGTTGCCACTAACGTTCCGCAGATTTGCTCAGTTGCGGTCTTGTGAAACCAGGTTCTCCCGGTTAATATAAAATTTGTTTTGAAAAAATGACTTCCGGCAAGAACAAACCAGCAATTGAGCAAATGTGCTGTTATGCCTCGTTACTTTCTCTGTCGTCAGTGGATTTTTAGCCTTAGATAGTAGAAGTCAGTCTCATTCGGTTGCCCACTCTCATTCATGTACTTGTCCACAGCTGCAACTTTTAAAATTATTGAATTGTCTGACTCCCAAACAAAATCATCTGGTGCCCAAATTTGCTGGTCAAGTTCTAAGTGTTTAGATAAGGAAATTGGCTCAACTTGATTGTTTTCGTGTTTGTCAATACGCCAAACTTGAATGCCATTAGGAACTCCTTCAAGTCCGTAAGTCATAGATAAGTTTGCTATAAATTTGTCTTTCGGTGAAAGTGTTGGCGAACTCCAAGTTGTTGTTCGTCTGCCAGTTCTTTTGTCTACGAGATAATATTCAGAATGTTCCCAAAAGCTACCTCCAACAATGTAAAATCCTATTTTATCAAATTGTCCAACATAATAGTATTGCCTAACGTCTGAATTATCTGTGTTTAATAAAGTATCCTTGAATGTTACAAAAGGTCTCCATTTTTCGTTAGTCGGCAATTTGATTTCTCCGTTTACTTTTCTAAAAGTTATCGTGTCGTAAAGCGTTTTATCTACGAATGATTTTTTTGCATTATTAAAGTCCTCTGCCGTGGCTTTTGTAATTTGAAAAGTCTGCAAACTGTCAATAGTAGTTGCTTTAATTTTAGGTGAAGTATTAGCGACCGAATGTGAATTTTGTCCACAAGCAGCAAATAAAATGGATAATATGAATATTAATTGTCTTGTCATTTGTAATGAGGCATAACGTTCCGCAGCTACCCGAAGGGCGGGCCTTTCACCACAAAACTTAATTAAAAATACTAAAATTATCTTTCACCACAAAACTGTCTTTGGAACACGAATCCCCGCCTTTTGGGTAGGTGCTGTTATAGCCAGTTGTTTTCATTTCAAGGCCAATATTTTTTTTTAAGAAAGTTTAATTTTTTCGAATCTAGACTGTCAATTGGATCTATTGTTAAGCTTCTCCTTTTTGTCAGATTTATGAGTCGACCCCATTTGTCTGTACCTTCAAACACATAATTATACCTTCTGCCATTTTTAAAAATTAATGCGTAACACTCAGGCCCTCCATGTTTTTGCTGGTAAAATCTTTTGTTTTTGGTTTTTGCGAAAATGTCTCTCATAGCTATCAAATCTGCCTCTTCAATCATTGTTTTTTCAGAATTTATAGAGTCCAGATATCTATGATTCTTCCAAAGTTTAGCAGTTGTGCCATGTCCACTGAATCTCTTATAAATAAAAATCGAGTCTGCTTGAAATTGACCGAAAGCTAATGTTGCCAACATCATACACATAATTGTCAGAATGGAAATTTTTGTTGTCATCGGTTGCAATTGGCTATAACGTTTTGCCTTTGCGATGGGCGGGCTTTTCAGCACAAATGTTCATTCGGAGCACTGCACTTTCTATAACCACAAAACTGTCTGCGGAGCACGAAACCCCGCCTATTGCAAATGTGCTGTTATAGGGCGTATTTCTATTCGTCAATGTCTTCAAATATTAGTTCATTTTTGGTTTTACTTATTGATATTCGTCTAAAAGTCGGTGCATAACCTTTTTGTCCTGCTGGTAGGAAATATTCTCTAACGTAACAATATTCATTTTCATAATTCCAAGTAACTTTTGGTCCAAAATATCTGTCGTGGTTATATGGATGATTGTCAATTACGTCTTTGCTTGTGTGAAAATCATTTGAACTTTTAATTTTTAGAATTGCTTCTTGTCTGTCACGTTCTGATATTTTTAAAGTAAAAGTGTGATAATAGTCACCAATTGCTGAGAAAGATTCATTTTTAAGTAAGTCAAATTCGTCTGTCAGGTTAATGTTTTGCTCTTCAACTAATTCTTTTGCATTATTCTTTGTGAAAAGTTGGTCTTCGAATGCAATAAAAAGTCCGATTGTCAAAACAATAAGTCCGTAAGCAATCGTCAAATATTTTGCTGTCTTTGGATAGCCAAGTTTTTTTGGAACGAAATAAAATAAGCAACCAAGTCCGATTGGAAGTCCAACGAAAACTAATACTAAAAGTCCTATGAATAAATAAGCGTCCAATTTTTTGTTTCTGTCTGTTTCGGTGTCGTCCTAAATTGCCCTATAACGTTCCGCGGCCTTGCGCTGTTGCCGCTTCGTACCGTTTAATTGTCAAGCTAAGATAAAAATAAATGCGAAATGAAATGCTGAAATTTAGCGATATACCAGCAATGGCGCGAGACCGCTGTTATAGCCAGTTGTTCTTTATGGTCTGAATAGCTGTCAAATTAAAGTAGAACAATAAGCAAACCTATGCAAGTTAGGCCACCGAAAATTGCACCTTTACCCGCTGCTCGGTATTTTTTGTCGTAAGCCCTATGTTGGAAACCACTAACGTAGTCAATATTGTCTTTTAGTTCGAACCTTTCCGGAATTTTTATATTGCGTTCTTTTGGATTATGAGAAACAATCACAGCAGTAATTAGTCCGGGTAAAAAGAAGGCTGTTCCTGTTACATAACTTAAAGAAAACGGTACTATTGTTTTATAATAATTTTTTGCGTCTATAAGTCCTTTGAGATAGAATGTAGTGTCAGGGTTGCTACTTAAAAACCAATTGTTATAATCATTAACAACAAGCTTAAAGTCCCAAGGGAAAGCATTTATTTTCTTGCCTTTTATCAGTAAACTTAAGGTCTTATAGTCACTAACAGCTTCAGATACCCAATCGTTAAGTTTCTTATCACCTCGGACAACAATTTGATTATCTTTAACAAGTAACCAAATGGAAGAGGTAAGATATGGCTTGTCAGGATGAAGTTTTGTATGATATACTGCTGTTTGAATATGTTTACCATCATTGTCGATTGACAAGAAGAGAAGTTTTCCGTCACCAATATCTATACTTTTATAGTTTTCAACCGAATCTCCAAGAAATGGAATTGCATTTATCTCAGCGTCTAGACTAAATGATTTTCGCTTGTATAAGTACCCTTTGTTTGTTATAATCTGGTCGTAGGAGTGATCTAATTCATTAACTTCCCTAGAATCTTCAATGAAATTAGTGATTCGAAAAGTGAACGATTTGATGTCGTGAGGTGATAATGGCTTTTGATTATCTAAAGAATCGATACAAACAATCTGTCTATGTAAGTCAAACAAGTCTTTGAGAACGAATTTACTTCTAACTGTGTCACCATTAAGAGTCACATAGTAGCCATTCACAATTGTCTTGCCGAATATATTTTGCGTACTAATTAAAATGATAAATGAGAAAAGATATTTTAATTTCATGTCTTTTACAATTGGCTATAACGTTCCGCAGCTACCCGAAGGGCGGGACTTTTACCACAAAACTTCATTAAAAATACTAAAATAATTTATAACCACAAAACTGTCTTAGGAACACGAAACCCCGCCTTTTGGGTAGGTGCTGTTAGCGGTAGTTCTAATTTTTCTTGTCCAAATAGATCAATTAATTATTTTCAATTCTATAAGCCATTCCTAAAAGTAAGTTTGTGGAATTTGTTCTGACTGGCGCATCCTTATATGATATAGAACTTAGATGTATATTATATATCCCAAGATTATTTCTTATCTCTACCGAAAAGATTATATTTCCTTTAATTGGATAAGCAAATCCAAGTCCTATGGAAACACCAGCGTCAAATTTACTAAAGTAGGAGGTGTTGTCAGATGTTATTTTTGCAACATTATCACCTGTTGTCACCTCAGTTTCTTTTAGCAAATAACCAATGAATGGGCCTGCATCAAAGAAGTAGTTCTTTTTCTTTCCGAAATGTATTCGAGCAAGAATAGGAAGAGTCAGATAATCTAATTTTAATACAGTTGTAGGATTATCAAACACTGTTTGGGATCCTTTTCTTTCAAATGAAAGTGTTGTACGCAAACTCACCTTCTCCGTCAAATTATGCTGCAAAAATACCCCGCCCGAATAACCAATTGTGTTTTTATGATAATCCTTTAAACCTTCGTTTCCCCACAAAATAATTAAACTTGGCCCTCCTTCAAAGCCAACAAGATATTTCTGTGACTGGGCAAATATGTCAATGCTATTAAAGAGAAGAGAGCCTATGATTAATGTTCTAATTATTTTCATTGGAGGATTCTTGAATTACCGCTAACGTTCCGCAGATTTGCTCAGTTGCGGTCTTTTGGAACTTGGTTCTCCCGGCGAAGATAAAATTTGTTATTAAAAAATCGCTTCCGGCGGGAACAAACCAGCAATTGAGCAAATGTGCTGTTGGCAGCTGTTAAATCTATTTACTCCAATCAACAAATTGCATTTCAAAAATATTCTTGTATTTCCAATTTGAATATCCATAACGAATATTAATAAATGTAATATTAACAAAAAGTGTTATTGAAATCCCGAGGATTAAAATGACAAACAATACAGGTTGCCTTTTAAATACTTCATTTTCTTTTCTAAATGCACTAATAACTAAAGCAAAAATTAATACCGTAGCCAATGTAAGTGAGGTCAAATTGATATAGTGTGCAATTTGTGGTCCTTCAAAAAATCCAATAAAAAAAGAGCCAATGCTTGTGATAAAAGCAAGTGCTGTTAAACAAGTCACTATAACTAATTTAGTTGATGTCATATTATTGCGATTTATGTTAATTGCTGCCAACGTTCCGCAGATTTGCTCAGTTGCGGTCTTTTGGAACTTGGTTCTCCCGGCGAAGATAAAATTTGTTATTAAAAAATCGCTTCCGGCGGGAACAAACCAGCAATTGAGCAAATGTGCTGTTGGCAGCTGTTAAATCTATTTACTCCAATCAACAAATTGCATTTCAAAAATATTCTTGTATTTCCAATTTGAATATCCATAACGAATATTAATAAATGTAATATTAACAAAAAGTGTTATTGAAATCCCGAGGATTAAAATGACAAACAATACAGGTTGCCTTTTAAATACTTCATTTTCTTTTCTAAATGCACTAATAACTAAAGCAAAAATTAATACCGTAGCCAATGTAAGTGAGGTCAAATTGATATAGTGTGCAATTTGTGGTCCTTCAAAAAATCCAATAAAAAAAGAGCCAATGCTTGTGATAAAAGCAAGTGCTGTTAAACAAGTCACTATAACTAATTTAGTTGATGTCATATTATTGCGATTTATGTTAATTGCTGCCAACGTTCCGCAGCTACCCGAAGGGCGGGACTTTTACCACAAAACGTAATTAAAAATACTAAAATAATTTATAACCACAAAACCGTCTTTGGAACACGAAACCCCGCCTTTTGGGTAGGTGCTGTTATGCCCAGTTTTTCTTTCATTAGTCATATTTATAAATTCTACTGTTAACCCATTTCCAAATATATGGCTCGTGTCCAAGGCATTTATATTTTTTATCAACCAATGCAGGCTTAATTTTTTTAAAATTGAAATACGCGAATTGCATAATGTCAATTTTAGTTCCGTCTTTTAAATAGATAATTACTAGTTTGATGTTCCAAATACGGTATGGAACTGTCGAAGTGCTAAAACCTTTAATGTCGTCTTTATAAATTGTCTTTGTTTTTTGTGTCAATAAGTTAAACTCTTTAATTGTCTGGTCGGTAATTATATAGTTTTTGGTCGTTGTGATTAAAGCTTTATAAAACATTTGAAAAACTACCGCAAAAACTGTAGCCCCGAGAATAATAAAAAAGTATTCTTTAAATCCATTTGTTTTAAAGTCTCGAAAAAAAAGGTAAATGATGTAACAAGTCAAGCCACCAAAGAATATTGAAAATGCAAGTCGTCCAATAGGAACTAAAGGATTAAAATAAGTCTTAAGGTCGTCCATTTATTGTCATTTTGAGTGTCGTCCTAAAATTGGGCATAACGTTCCCAGGCTTGGCGCGGGCAGGGAACTTTACTACAATGCCTTTGCGAAACCTGTTTATTCTCAAATATACCAAAATCTTCTTTACGGGGAAATTGCCCTGCTCGCGTTAAGCCTGTGTTAGCTGCTGCCATTTTTATATCGAATTCAAAGCTTCTAGAAATGTTCTACACCTCCCAATGTCAATGAATTCGTCTTTGTTAGATTTTATTCCAAGTCCAAACATTTTTGTCTCGTCATCATAGTATATCTTATACCCATTCCCATTTCCTGCTTCTTCCAATACTGTCCATATTTCGTATACCTTGTTCGGGTCATTCGCATTTTTATACTTCTGTTTTATTGGTTCAATTAAACATTTTGTTAAGTCAAGTCCATGCACATTTTTAATGTCTACTTCAACTTGTAATTCAAGATTAATTATTTCTTTTATTTCTTCCGATGTCATTTTGTTGAGTCTTCGTCTTACGGTTGCAGCTAACGTTCCGCGGCTTGGCGAGGGCAGGAGTTTGAAGCAGAATAATTTTTAGAACCACTTTATGCTAAAGCCCGGCGAAGCCACCGCTAATTTACCGATTTTTATTAGAACTACTAAAACCTGCTCTTGCTAAGCCGCTGTTAGTGGCAGTTTTCTCTTCATGATAGGTTTGTATTTGTTTCAGAATGTCAGAATTTTTTCCTTGAATATATTGTGTCGATATTAAAATTTGAGTTCCATAAAAAGATTTGGCTATGAAGGCAAGTGGTTTTTGAAAAATATTTTTCGATTTATAAATTACAAGTGAGTCATCGATTAGGTCTATTGCAATGAAGACATTGCTTTTTGAGTAAACCAGACGTATTCTTGAAATGTTATCCCAAGTCATTTGACGTTTTCTAATGTTTTCAATTATACCAACATTGTTTAATTCTATTGCAACTTTGCCAGTAAGTCCAGGTATTAAATATTTGATTATAAGGAAGTAAATAAAGAGAATTAACATAGAGTCGAAACATACAATTAGAATCCAATTTATTGTTTCATTATTTTGATAGAATTTAATGAAGCTAGAGTAGCTCATGTAGATAAGACCTATAATAAATATAAGTCCGAACCAACTCGAAATCTTACTATATTTTATTAGTACCGTGTCTTTCATAAAATTGCCACTAACTTACTTGTAGTCGCGTAAACATAGCTCTAATATATACATATTTGGTAGTATTGTGGCATAAAGATAATAATTTTTGTGAATTTATAAATCATCAAAAGGAGATACAATTTGTTGGATTTTTCGGTTGCTTACATGGGTGTAAATCTCTGTTGTACGACTGCTGTTATGTCCTAAGATCTCTTGTATATATCGTAAATCAGTCCCATTTTCCAACAAGTGTGTGGCATAACTATGGCGCAACCAATGCAAGGTTACCGGCTTGCGAATACCACATTTTAACAATGCTGACTTCAATATTTGTTGTAAGCTTCTTGCATCATAAGGCGTGCCTTTAATTTGACCTTCAAATAAATACACCTTTGGCTTATATATTTTATAATAATCACGCAAAACTTGTATTATCTTATTACCCAAAGGAACAACCCGATCCTTGTTTCCTTTCGCTCCTTTTATATGCAATAGGTTGCGATTCGATAAGATATGTTCCGGCTTTAGTTGCAACAACTCACCACAACGCAAACCACAGCTGTAAATAAGTGCTAACATCGTTCTATGTTTAATGTTCTGATGCACTTCTAAAATCTGTTTTACTTCTCCTTTATCCAAAACATTGGGTAGTACTTTCGCTTGTCTTGGCCTATGTATAAGTTCCGGATCAATTTTTGATTGGTGCATGATTTTAAAAAATAACTTAATGGCATTCACCATCTGGTTTTGATACGATGCCGATAATTTTCGACTTAATATATAATCATTGTTAAACTTTATAATATGTTCATTGCATATTTCAGCAATTGCAATTTCGGTATGTTGCCTTAAAAAAACAGTTAATGCTCCCATATACGTGTCAATCGTGCGTTCGCTATACCTTTTGGATTGTAACCATTCCCTGAATCGTTTTAAATCTTGCAACACCTCTGCTTTAAGCAATTCTTGCTTCAGCTCTTCTTTTCCTGAATCTGAAACTGCAAGGAAACGGGAATTGGGAATTTCCGAAGATTCATTTGAAATTCTTAAAATATCCGGAACATAAATATCTTCCAAAATAACATCCGCAACATCTTTCATCACCAACTTTACCGCTTCAACATAAGCTTCACTTAATGGTGTAATCCAACACTTATTGGTATCCGACCAAGTGGCAACATGGATATTCCGAATTAAATTGTTTAAAGAAAAATTGATGGTAAACCGTATAAATAATACCGGTTTTCCGCGATGAACCCCACGGCTCAGCGTTACTGTTTGTGTTTCCATAGGTAGTTTTGTTTAATGCACAAGCAATTTAAACACCACCAACAAACTTTCCCAACAAAGCTTTATTCGATTTTTAAATATTTTATTACCCTAACCCCTAACCCCTAACCCCTAACAACTTTCCCCTCCAAATCTCCCAAATAAGCCTCGTCAAAACTCGCCCCCAACCCAATTCCATCCGGTACCTCCACCAATCCATTCTTGCCATACACAATTCCTCCCACTATCGGATCTTCCACAAACATCATAGGGGTATCAAAATCACAATAAACAATTTGATCGCTGCATAAGGCCAAATGTGCAGATGCGGTAAATCCCAAGCGCGATTCCAGAAATCCACCTACCTGCAACTTTATGTTGGCTCGTTCGGCCATTGCAATTATTTTTAACGCTTTATATATCCCCGAAGATTTGCCTAATTTAATATTGAACTGATCGCAAGCGTTTATTTGAATCAATCGTTCGGCATCGTGGTGATCACAACAGGTTTCATCAGCCATAATGGGGATTCTACTGGCTATTCTTATTAACGGTAACCGCATATAATCCCAGCGGGCAATAGGTTCTTCGCAATGCTGAATATCGTATGCTTCCAGCAGGGGCAGAATAGTTTGAGCGGTTTCAAAATCCCATCCCTGATTCGCATCAATACGAATTGGTATCCTATCGCCAATTGCTTTTCGGATACTGCTAATTCGTTCTATATCCAATTCCATTTCTCCCCCCAGTTTCACTTTTACAACAGGAAAACCATTTTTCACAATTTTTAAGGCATCCAATGCCATCCTTTCGGGCTCTCCTATACTTACTGTATAATCCGTAAACAATGCCTTGCTTTTTTTGCCTCCCAGGTATTGATACAAGGGCAACCCGGCATGTTGCGAAGCAATATCATACAGGGCAATATCAAATGCGCTCTTGATACTGGTATTACCATAAATACACAAATCCATCCACTTGTGGCACGATTCAATATCACATGGATCTTTTCCCAACAATACCTCCGCGAGTAATTTTGCCACTTCAAAACAGGTTAACATGCTTTCGCCATGTATGGTTTTAAACGGACTGCATTCACCGTACCCGATAATACCACTTTCTGTTTTTACCAATACAATTACATTTTCGGCATGGGTAAGCATGCCCAACGAAATCACAAATGGATCAATTAGCTTTATCCGTGATTGGTAAATCTCTATTTGTTTAATTTCCATATGACAGGTGTTTGTTCAAGTATACAAAATAGTTGCACGTTGATGAAAGTTTATGGATCGGAAGATGTTTTTTGCATAATGATGCGAATGGGTAAGCATCCAAAATATGTTTCCACTTGTTTTCAAGGGATACAGGTTATAGCATGGAATGCCCTAAATAAAAGATATCACTGATTGCAGGCCGCGTCAAGGATTGAAGCGGAAATCCCCTGTAGTGTGCGTACTCGCTCTACTACAGAGAAAAGCCTGACCTCGATGGAATAATAACGATGTATTACTCCTCAAAGCATGATTCCAACGAGGACACGCCCAAAAAAACGAGTTCCTATTACTTGTTAAATAACTAGTTTTAGTAAGTTATCTTAATAAGAAAATAACCAAAATAAATCCCAACGGAATTCCTGTCACCAACGACAAAACCAAACGTTTTGGAATACCACGGGAAACGAAAATATATTCGTAGCAAACCAAGCAAAGCAGAAAAGTAGGAGAGAAGTAAATAAAAAGGGCCACCAGATTTCCGGGGGTAAGTAAATCATAAAACGAATGCGTTTCCCTGTCCAAACCAAACAATACCACGCAACAAAGTAATACCCCAAACAGTATCCATAAATAAGGAATATCCGTTTTCTTGAAACGAAACTGGTCTTTAATATATGCTATCATATTCGTTTAAACGTACAAATCTGTATAATAGTACGAAGGTTATTGACAGGATTGGTATTCCTTTATCAGTTAATAATCATCCAACATCCATCATCCAACATCCATCATCCAACATCCATCATCCAATCATCCAACATCCAATCATCCAATCATCCAATCATTGTTTCATCTCCACCACGCTCACCCCATCTCCTCCCATTTCTATATGTTCATCCGAAACCGACACAACATGTTTTGACTTTTTTAGATACTCCCGAACCAGTTTGCGCAGTATCCCATATCCTTTTCCATGTACTATTTTAACTTGTTTAAATCCGAGTATATAAGCATCATCGAGATATTGTTGCAACTGCTTAATTGCCTCTTCACCTCGTACACCAATAATATTTAGTTCGGTATTGAAATGTTTGAGTTTATCGTTGATGTCTATTCCTTGAAGGGAAGATTTGGTAGTGGTTTTGCCCTGTTTAATTACCACAATTAATCGATTCAATTCAATCCACGTTCTAAAGCTTCCAAATGCCACCAATGCTTTGTTGCGGTTGATTTCTTCTATTTCTCCGGTTTCCTTTTGTCCTTCCAAGGTAACGGTAGCACCAATTGTTAATTCCTGGGTTGACGAATTTATGAAGTTGGATTTAGGTTTGGCAGTAGGAATAATATGTGTTTTAATTTCTTCGGTTTCGGTTTTTAATTCGTTCCTGACTTTGCGTATGATCTCTGTATCTGCCTTCTTTTCCCTGATTTCGCGGATGGTGTTTTCAATGCGGCTATTTGCTTCCGAAATAATCGAAAGGGCTTCCTTTTTTGCATCAGAAATCAACTTTTTCTTGTTTGTTTCTAGTTCGTTTTTAAGAATGGAATAAACTTCCAATAATTTTTTCGACTCTTCTTCTTTTTTGGTGTAGCGTGCCTTTAATTCATTAATATGTTTTTTCTCCCTTTCCAGTTCTATCAACAAATCATCCAGATGCTTTTGTTTGTCGCCCACTTTTGACTTGGCATAAGCAATAACATCGGATTGCAAACCACTTTTGGTAGCGATTTCGAAAGCATACGAACTCCCCGGTTTTCCCATTTCCAACTTGTACATCGGTATCATTTGCTGGTTATCAAACAACATGCACGCATTTTCAAGACCTTTTGTATTCGATGCAAAATTTTTCAGGTTACTATAATGGGTTGTTACCACACCATAAGCGGCCTTTTGGTTCAATTTATTTAAAATTGCTTCTGCCAACGGACCGCCAAACAAAGGATCGGTACCGGTTCCAAATTCATCGATTAAAAATAAGGTGCTGCCATTTGCAAAATCGGTAAAATAACGCATGTGTTTTAAGTGGGAACTGTAGGTGCTTAAATCGTTTTCGATGGATTGCTCATCACCGATATCCACCATAATTTCCGAAAATATACCACATTCGCTATGTGCCGCACAAGGAATAAGGAGTCCACATTGTAGCATGAATTGTAACAATCCTATGGTTTTTAAACATACAGATTTACCGCCGGCATTCGGACCGGATATTACCAGTATCCGATTTTCCTTGTTTAAAATTACTTCCAAGGAAACAACTTGCAGTCCGTTTTTAGCATGACTGATTTTTAACAAGGGATGAAAAGCCTGTTGCAAGTTTAATTTCGGTTCCCGTTTTAATATAGGCATGCTAGCATCCAGCTCAATTGCAAATAATGCCTTGGCTCTGATAAAATCCGCTAATCCCATACGTGTCATATAGCGGGTAACTTCAGGGATATCCGGACGAAGTTTATCGGTTAAGTCGGTTAATATCTTTTCCCTTTCTCTTCGATAGGCAATTTGCAATTCGCGTAGCAAATTGTTGTTTTCAAATGCTTCGGTAGGTTCAATAAATACGGTTTGACCTGTTGCCGATTCGTCGTGAACAAAGCCCGGAATATTGCGTTTGAATTCGGCTAAAACAGGAATTACCAATCGGCCTTCTCTAATGCTGATACCACTATCTGCAACCCATCCCGCAGCATTGGCTTTTTCGTAAATCTGATTTACCCTTTTTCTGATTTCCTTTTCCTTTTCGTTTATTTTAGAGGATATCTTGGCCAGTTCGGGAGAAGCATTGGGTTTTAATTTTCCTGTTTCATCAATAACTTTCTCGATATTCCGGATGATGGATACATTCACACTAATACCGCCAAATAAGGCAAACAACTGAACATATATTTCAGAACGATCTTCAAAGTATTTACAAATTTGTTGAAACGATTGCATCAATAACTTTAACTGATGCCATTCCTCTTCCTGTAAAAACATTCCCGAAATGGATGCCTTCTTTAAATAGGGTTCAACATTATAATAATGTTCGGAAGGAAAAGGAGTATCACTTGTTAATATTGCTTTAAACTCATGGGTTTGAAGCAACATCTTCTCCAGCACATCAAATCGGTTTACAAATTTTATTTTTTCGAGATAGGAAAGGCCTAGTTCCGACAAGCATTTTTTTCCTAATAGAATCCGTATCTGGTCAAATTCCAGTTTCTGTTCGATATGAATAGGGTAGGGCACAGGCTTAGTTATTCGATGGTTGCCGTAACTTTCAATTCGATTGCAATCGGAGTAGGCAAACAATTAATTTCAAGGGTAGTTCGGCATGGTGGATTGGAAGCAAAATATTCTGCCCAAAGCTTATTGTAGATTGAAAAATCATCCTTCATATTGGTCAAGAAAACCGTTACATCTACTATTTTATCCCAGCTGCTGCCACTGGCTTCTAAAATTAATTTTACGTTCTTAAATACCGAATGGCATTGGGTAGCCATATCATAGGAAACAATATTGTTATGCTCATCTAATTCAACACCGGGAATTTTCTTACTTCCTTTTTCCCTCGGACCAACTCCCGATAAAAACAATAAATTTCCAACCCTACGCGCATGTGGATACAATCCAACCGGCTCCGGCGCCTCCGAAGCATGTATACTTTTTTGTTCTTCCATATCCTTACAAAAATGCAGAATTTACCGCTATTGCACAAGGGAGAAGTTTAGTGATGAGTGCTAAGGGAATAGTGCTTGGTACTGGGTTAATACAAGTGTTTACGTGCTGGGTGTTTTGGTACTTAGTTTCCTGAGAATGAAAATTATATTTATAATTGACATTTTCCATACGTCAATAGACATCGGTCATTGGTCAATTGCAAATACAATTTTCTATCTATGGCTTATTTTTTGGCTTTATGCCAAACGAGAGCATCCATTTGTGTAATCGGTGGAATCTGTGGCTGAAAAGTCGGTTATCATTCGATGCTTGCAATCCTTTGCGTCCCTTTACGAAAAAACTCCGCATGCTTTGTGGTAAAAATCTGTGTCATCTGCGTAATCTGTGGCTGAAAAGTCGGTTATCATTCGATGCTTGCAATCCTTTGCGTCCCTATACGAAAAAACTTCGCGTGCTTTGTGGTAAAAATCTGTGTCATCTGCGTAATCTGTGGCTGAAACGTCATGGTTATTGGTCATTAGTCAATGGTTATTAGTCAGTGGTGGGTTAATACAAATGTTTACGTGCTGGGTGTTTTGGTACTTAGTTTCCTGAGAATGAAAATTATATTTATAATTGGCATTTTCCATACGTCAATAGACATCGGTCATTGGTCAATTGCAAATACAATTTTCTATCTATGGCTTATTTTTTGGCTTTATGCCAAACGAGAGCATCCATTTGTGTAATCTGTGGAATCTGTGGCTGAAAAGTCGGTTATCATTCGATGCTTGCAATCCTTTGCGTCCCTATACGAAAAAACTTCGCGTGCTTTGTGGTAAAAATCTGTGTCATCTGCGTAATCTGTGGCTGAAACGTCATGGTTATTGGTCATTAGTCAATGGTTATTAGTAAGTGGTGAATTAAATCTCAAATCTATAATATCAATTTTGGCTTCATGCCAATCGAGTGCATCTCTGTGTCTCTGTGTCTCCGTGGTTAAATTTGGATAGTCTCTGTCTCAATTCACGCACCACCGTTATCGCGACGCAACATATTTACCTCCCGCATGTAAAAACTACGTCGTAACTCCTTGTCTTTATCGCGCGGGATTTGCAACATTTACTCATTTCCCCATTCACTCATTTACTCATTTCTTCCATCTTCTCCGACCTACTCATCCCATTCGGATTTATCCCCGGTTCGTTTTGGGGAATCGCCATATCTAGTTTTTTGTAGTATTTTACCCATACCGGATCAAAGTCGTTTGTTCCTTTTAATTTAAAATTCATATACTCCAAATCAAATACAGGTTCATAACCGTTGGCAATGCGAAAGGCATCATAAATAAGTTCGGAGCAATAATATTTTCCATTATTATAGATAAAAGCAAAGTCGTAAGGTGTATTAATTTGTTGCAATGCATAATCGATTGCCGCCGGAATTAAATTGCGGTAATTTTCCTTTAATCGCATGTGCAATGCAGGTTTCTTGCTTCTGTTTAGGAAAGTTGATAGTCGCGAAAGCTGTACTTTTTCTCCGATTGCTTCGATAATATATACCGAATCGCTCATTAGATATACCATTCCCACGTGCGAAAAACGCAAACTATCATATCCGGTATGCACCGATTCAATTGCATCACACAATTCTCCGCAATCCAAATCCAGAAATAGGATATCCCCGTTCAAATACTTGTTCTGCGACTGCAACGTCCCGGTAACCAATAAAAATCCCAGGAGAAGAAACAAATACACTTTCAGTTTGTAACACTTCATTTTAATAGGTATAAATTTGAACAACCCGAAATTACATACTTACGTAATTACATACTTACATAATTACATACTTACGTAATTACGTATTTGCGTAATTTTGTAATTCATCGTCCGCTTCCCAATTCGTAATCCGTAATCCGTAATCCGTAATCCGTAATCCACCACCATCTTATATCTTATAACTTATAACTCATAATTAGCTCCCCGCTCTCTTCAACCTATCATTAATCGCCCTCCCCAAACCTTCATCCGGAAACCGTTCGGCCAGTATTACATCCACATCCAGTTTATCTGCGTTTCGCATGGCAGCAAATAATTTTTGTGCAGCTTCATCCAAGTTTCTGTCATGCGACAAAACGAATTGGTTTTTTACAGGAACATCTTCATATACGGCACTAAAAGCGATGATACCAATTCTTTCGGTTGGAAAATAAGAGAGGTATTTTTTTACATCCCCGAAAATTAAACGGTGGTTGGGAGCATAGTGTTTCGCCAACATTCCGGGTGCTACAGGGTTTGTAATGGTTAAGGCACCTAGACTTTCTTCCAGGGGCAAATCTTTTATCTGTCCAATTATTTTTTCAATTTCTTCCACTGCAATACCACCATGACGCAATATTTCGGGAACATCACGCATAAAGGAAATAATAGTGGATTCGATGCCAACTTTACATTCTCCTCCATTTAAAATGTAAGCAATTTTTTCGCCCAATTGTTCATTTACATGCCAAGCATTGGTTGGCGATATAAAACCACTGGGATTGGCACTGGGAGCAGCGAGTGGAAAATCGAGTTTGCTTAATAAGTCAAGAATTATCGGGTGATTGGGAATACGAACGGCAACTGCATCGGTTCCTGCTGTTACAATATCCGGAATGCGATCACTTTTCGGAATTACATAAGTAAGCGGACCCGGCGAAAAATGTGCTGCGAGTTGCAACATTTTATCTGGTAAATGCAAACCCCAGGATACTAATTTTTCCAGCTTATCTGTATGGATAATTAATGGATTGAAACTGGGCCGGTTTTTTGCATGGTATATTTTTGTTACGGCTTCCGCTTTAAATGCATTGGCAGCAAGTCCGTAAACAGTTTCGGTTGGAATGGCAACCAATTCGCCATTTTTTAAATAGGCAATTGCCTGGTATATATCGGTTCCTACAGCCAATAAATTGGTAGTTTCAAGGTTTATTCCATACTACCGGTTTCGCCTCTGCGAAGGGAGTATTTCTCTATCTTATTGTATAAATGCGAACGTTGAATATCAATTTCCTGTGCTGTTTTTGCCACATTCCAATGGTTCTTTTTAAGTTTCTCTTCGATAAAAATTTTCTCTACATGGTCTTTGAATTCCTGCAGGGTATTGAATTTTTCGAACACACTTTTTTCCTGGCTTTGCTGGTGCAACGGACTGGCAAATTTTACCACATCTTCTTCGCTGATTTTGGCTCCACTTAAAATCACCAAGCGCTCAATTACATTTCGTAACTCCCGGATATTACCGCTATAGCTTATTTTCTTCAGTTCATTTAAAGCCGGAGGAGAGAAGGATTTACGAGGGATGGCATTATCATCACAAATCTCTTTAACAAATCGTTCAGCCAATAAGGGTATATCATCTTTGCGCTCATTCAATGATGGAACATGGATTAATATAACACTTAACCGATGGTATAAATCCATTCTAAAAGTGCCCTTTTCAATTTCTTTTAATAAATCTTTATTCGTTGCTGCAATAACCCGAACGTTTACATCTATGTCTTTATCACCACCAACCCTGGTTATTTTATTTTCCTGCAAAGCACGTAATACCTTCGCCTGAGCAGATAAACTCATGTCACCTACTTCATCTAAAAATAATGTGCCTTCGTGTGCTTGTTCAAATTTGCCGATTCGTTGCTTAATGGCAGATGTAAACGCTCCCTTTTCATGTCCGAATAATTCACTTTCTATCAATTCTGTTGGAATAGCTGCACAATTCACTTCGATTAACTGATTCTTGGAACGCAAACTCTTTTCGTGAATCCACCTTGCAACTAACTCTTTTCCGGTTCCATTTTCACCGGTTATCATCACCCTTGCATCAGTTGGAGCAACCTTCTCTATGGTTTCGGTTATATTGTGAATGGCAGGGGAGTCGCCAATAATTTCTCGTGTTTTACTAACTTTACGTTTTAAAACTTTGTTCTCGATTACCATCGACTTGCGGTCGATGGCATTGCGCAAGGTTACCAACAACCGATTTAAATCCGGTGGTTTGGATATAAAATCATATGCTCCTTTTTTCGTTGCTTCTACTGCCGTATCAATGGTAGCATTACCCGAAATCATAATAAAGGGAATATCGTTCGAAAATTCGGTTGCCTTGCTTAAAACCTCAATACCATCCATTTTTGGCATCTTAATATCACAAAGTACCGCTTCATAATCTTCGTTCTCGAGTTTCTCCAATCCGCTCTGTCCATCAGCAGCCTCGTCTACCTGGTATCCTTCATATTCCAGTATTTCTTTCAGTGTATTGCGAATCGCTTTTTCGTCATCAATAATTAATATCTTACCCATAATTTTTGCTAAAATCAGTTATGCGCAAATAACATTTTTTTAACACATTGTTATCGTCATTTAATGCACAACTTTTGCATCAGTATTCAGGGGTTAGGGTAAAGGGGTCAGGGTTCAGGGTTCAGGGATTGGGGTTTAAGGGCAAGAGGCAAAAGGCAGGAGGCAAGAGGCAAGTGCTAATATGATTTTATTTTCAAGGAAAGCTTTTTGTGGGTTAGAGGTTAATGTCATTGGTCAATTGTCATGATTACAACTAATTTGGCTTTATGCCTTCAGTAATCAGTGGTTAGTATTGGCAAAAGGCATAAGGCAAGAATAATTTTGCCGGAATGCTTATTCTGTTAAAGGAGCTTAATTGTACGTTTAACATCATTGGCATCTACATTGGCTTCATGCCAACCAAATGCCTATTTTGTACAACTCTGCGACCTCTGAGCCTCTAGTGAAACTCTTCGCGTCATCTGCGTTAAAACCTTTCGCGCCCTTTGCGGTTAAAAATCTGTGTAATCTGTGGCTAAAAAAAGCGATCAGTATTCAGTTTAGTGCTATATAAATCAATTGCTCCTATTTTTGATTTTTGCCAAATAAAAGCCTATTTTGTACAACCCTGCGACCTCTGTGCCTCTAGTGAAACTCTTCGCGTCCTTTGCGTTAAAAATCTGTGTAATCTGTGGCTAAAAAAAGCAATCAGTATTCAGTTTAGTGCTATATAAATCAGTTGCTCCTATTTTTGGTTTTTGCCAAATAAAAGCCTATTTTGTACAACTCTGCGACCTCTGAGCCTCTAGTGAAACTCTTCGCGTCATCTGCGTTAAAACCTTTCGCGCCCTTTGCGGTTAAAAATCTGTGGCTAAAAAAAGCGATCAGTATTCAGTTTAGTGCTATATAAATCAATTGCTCCTTTTTTTGATTTTTGCCAAATAAAAGCCTATTTTGTACAACCCTGCGACCTCTGTGCCTCTAGTGAAACTCTTCGCGTCCTTTGCGTTAAAAATCTGTGTAATCTGTGGCTAAAAAAAGCAATCAGTATTCAGTTTAGTGCTGTATAAATCAATTGCTCCTATTTTGGCTTTATGCTAACCAAAAGCCTATTTTGTACAACTCTGCGACCTCTGTGCCTATAGTGAAACTCTTCGCGACCTCTGCGCTAAAACCCTTCGCGCCCTTTGCGGTTAAAAATCTGTGTAATCTGTGGCTAAATCAACTTTCAACAGTCCTCACGACGCGGCAAAATTTACTCATTTACTCATTTACTCATTCAATTTAGCTCAACAACTCCAATATCTCATCCACATCAATGGTCTTGATAAAACTTTCGTCGGTGGTAATAATGCTTCCTGCTAATTCCTTTTTGCGTTGTTGTAACGCCAGTATCTTTTCTTCCACGGTATCTTTGGTAATAAACTTATACGTAAATACCGTTTTGTTTTGCCCAATGCGGTGCGTACGGTCGATGGCTTGTTGCTCAACAGCCGGATTCCACCATGGATCAACAATAAATACGTAATCTGCAGAAGTTAAGTTTAATCCGACACCTCCTGCTTTGAGTGAAATTAAAAAGAAAGAAACTGCGTTGTTATTCTGGAATTCGGTTACCGCTTTTTGTCTCTCTTCGCTGCTCATGCTACCATCCAAATAGCAATAATTCCAATGTTTTTCGTTGAAATAGGTTCGGTAAATTTCTAACTGTTTTACAAACTGTGAAAAAATTAAAACCTTATGACCTTCTGCTTTTGCCGTTTCTGCCATCGCTACAATTTCATCAAACTTTCCTGCCTGTCCATCATACTCCGGATTGGTTAATTTGGGATGGTTTGCTATTTGTCGCAGTTTGGTTAATCCTTGTAACAAAGCCATCTGCGAACGATTTAGCCCAACCTCCTGAATCGATTTCAAAATTTCGTTACGGAAATAGGATTTCACTTTTTCATATGCTTCCGCTTGCTCTTCAGTCATATTACAGAACTTAACCTGCTCAATCTTTGGAGGTAAATCCTGTGCCACTTGATCCTTGGTTCGACGCAATAAAAATGGTTTAATTACTGCTTTCAATTGTTGCAGTTTATGAATGTCTTTTCCCTTTTCAATTGGAGTAACAAAATGCTCATTAAAGGATTGCAAACTGCCAACCAATCCGGGATTGATAAAAGCAAACTGACTCCATAATTCCTGAACACTGTTTTCAATAGGAGTACCGGTAAGAACCAGTTTAAAGGAGGAGCGAAGTTGTTTCACCGCTCTTGCCGATAACGAATTTGGATTCTTGATGGATTGACTTTCGTCTAAAATAATATAATTAAAACGATGTTCCTTTAATACATCTATATCTACCCGTACGGTACCATAGGTTGTTATTACAAGGTCGTAGATGGCAAACATTGCCGGATTCTTTTCCCGATTGATACCGGTATAAACCAATACTTTAATGTTTGGTGTAAACTTTTTTGATTCGTGGTACCAGTTATAAACCAACGAATTTGGAACCACAATTAAAGAGGTACGAATAAAGGTTTTTAAACTATCCGGAATCGTATTCCCTTCCTGCTGTTTGTTTTCATCTGCAACAATGGCATGAGGCGTTTGGTTGGCATCGAATAAATCCAATTGAGATGGGTCGGTGAGAGGCATGATGAGCGGATTACCTTCCTGCATATTCATCTTACGGGTAATCGCATAAAGTTCCTTTTCTTTTTGTAACAAAGCCAAGGTTTGTATGGTTTTTCCTAATCCCATATCATCTGCCAAACATCCACCAAAATGATTTTCTTTTAGAAAATAGAACCAATCAAATCCTGCTTTCTGGTATGGACGTAACTCTCCTCTGAAAGAGAGTGGTAATGCCATATCCCGTACTTGTCCGTATGATTTAATTCGTTCCAGTTTATCGCTGATTCGCAAGTATTTTCCACCATCCGAAGTTAATTCGGCTATCAACCCAACATGATGCTTTTCGAGCCTTATCTCATCATCTGAATTCGAAAATGCCAGTATTCCCGCCAGATTTCCAAACCATTCTTCCGGTATAATTGCAACCAAACCATTGGGTAATATAAACTCGCGTTTGCCCTTCAGTATATTTTCTTTTAGTGCTATAAATGGAAATGTATACGCACCAAAAGTTACCACTGCTTTTATATCAAACCAGTCTTTCTGCTCTTTTACTTCCAGTTTAATTTCTCGTGCGCCTATAAAATATTTGTTAAATTCATTGCTCTGTTCCAATTCAATGCCTGCATCTTTTAATGCAGCTACATGTTCATTTAACCATTCAAGAAATGCATATTTATTGGTGGTTTCGAGCGGTATTAATTGGTCGGCAACCGAATGTTTGGTTTCGCTGGTTAAGGTAAAATACGGACCGTTTAATTCTTTTATACCCAACGTTTCGATTGCTAGTTTCTTTTCGTCTTCCCAGTTTCTGTTTCGCTTTATCCGTTTAAAGGTATATTGGTCTCCCTCTCGTTCCAGTACAGCTGAAATATTTTGATCCGAACCATATTCAAACTCCGCTTTTCCATAATGAAAATTAAGCTTCATTGATATATTGTCGCTGTCTTGGTAAGGTTGCACTTTTAAAGTGGCTGCACCATCATTTTTTTCGGTAACAATAGCAAACCCTTCAGCATAAACATCATATTTCTCCACTAGATTCGAAACAAATTTCTGGAAATAATTTTCTTCACCCGATTTCGCAATTTGGATATAACGCTTGTTTAAAAACGGCTGCAGTTTTTTACCATCTATTTCTTTTTCGAAATCAAATAAATTATTGTCGAGAAGCAACCAGGCCGGTTGGTTGTTGATTATACCGGCACCTTTATACATAAACTCTACCCGTTCGCCTTTGTATTTTATAGTGGGAAAATAACGAGTTCCTTCTTCGTTCCTGCGGAAATGAAACAATACCGTTGCCTTCTCTTTGGAAACATGTATGGCTTGTGAAGTAGGGTTATTGTCATTACCCATTTTGTAGATTTCTTTGCCTCTTAGCATATTAAATGCTTTGGTCATGCGTTGCTCTATAAACGGGCGTATACGCTCATTTACCAATTCCTCCGGACAATACTTATCAAAAAACTCGGCTGTCCTGATTTTCTTTTTTCCTTCTGTATAAAATTTCTTGAAAATAAAATCGTCGTTAAGCTCATCCAGGATTGCTATTATTTTTAAATCTTCCTCTGTAATTTTTTTCTGAAAATAATCGGCAGTTTTAAGGTAAATCCTTTGGTGTGTAAGGGTATACTTTCCCAATGAGTTAATCTGTACTACATGTGGTTCCAAAACATAGCCAAGTTTGGCATGGGTTACCAAGGTATAAACGAGATCAAATGGTTGTGTATTTACTACAAGCAAGATTTACCCTAATTAAATAGAGTCAAAGTAATGCCATAGTTCGCAAACCACAAAACAAATTGTTTATTAAATTTTAATGAACCGCCTCATTCCCCAAATTTACTCATTCACTCATTTACTCATTCACTCATTTCCTCATTTCCTCACTTCCCCCTCATCCGGATGTGTTCGACAGGCTCACACACCGGCATCTTCTAAAAAAATAGAATAAATTTATTTGTTATTTTTTCTGTGTAATTTGTGTATTCTGTGGCAAAAAGCAATCAGCGGTCAGTTAAAAGTTCACAGTTTTCAGTTTACAGCAATCAGGAAATCTTTACAAAGTGTCTAATTCTTTGGCTGTATGCCAAACGTAAACCCATTTGCAAAACCTTTGCGATCTCTGCGTTAAAATCTTCGCGTCCTTAGCGGTTAAAAAATCAGTGTACTTAGTGAAATCTGTGGCTAAAAATGCCATCAGCAATCAGTCAAAAGTTATGCATCAGTTGTCATCCTGTGTCTTAAATCCTTTGCGTTCCTTTGCGAAAAATCTTTGCATACTTTGCGGTTAATAATGGGTGTAATCAATGAAATCTGTGGCTAAAAATGCCATCAGCCATCAGTCAAAAGTTATGCATCAGTTGTCATCCTGTGTCTTAAATCCTTTGCGTTCCTTTGCGAAAAATCTTTGCATACTTTGCGGTTAATAATGGGTGTAATCAATGAAATCTGTGGCTAAAAATGCCATCAGCCATCAGTCAAAAGTTATGCATCAGTTGTTATCCTGTGTCTTAAATCCTTTGCGTTCCTTTGCGAAAAATCTTTGCATACTTTGCGGTTAAAAATCTGTGTAATCAGTGAAATCTGTGGCTAAAAAAAGTCGACACACCGCACGACGCGGCCCATTTACTCATTTATTCATTTACTCATTTACTCACTTCTCCCTCAAACACAAACTCCGCCGGCCCTTTCAACCAAACTTCCCTTGCTGCATGGTTTTCCGCATCCAATATATAACTTACTTCCAATCGTCCACCCATAACCTGAACATGTATGGTTTGTTCGCCCGAGGTAAGTTTATTCTTTAAGCCCAATGCAATTGCGGTGGCGGTTACTCCTGTGCCACAAGATAAGGTTTCATCCTCCACACCGCGTTCGTAAGTGCGCATTTTAATGGAATTTGGACCCAGGTTATTGGCAAAATTTACATTGATTCCTTCTTCGGTAAATTCCGCGTTGTAGCGAATCGTTTTGGCCATTTGAACAATGTCGGTATTTGCAGTGTCTTCTTTTAAAAATTGAACATAATGTGGCGAACCTGTATTTAGGACATACACATCATCCAACCTGTTATCAATAACATGAACGTCATTCATTTTAAGTTCTACCCTGTTGCTGGCAATAATGGCTTCATGAATGCCATCGATAGCAGTAAATTTTGTACGATTTGGTATAACCTTAATACGGTTGGCAAAAGCAACAATACATCTTCCTCCATTGCCGCACATACTACTTTCACGTCCGTCGCTGTTAAAGTATTGCATATAAAAATCGGTAGTTGGATGGGGTTGTAACAAGATTAATCCATCCGCTCCAATGCCAAACCTTCTGTCGCAAAGTTCTGCAACCAGTTTGGTGTCGTTAACAGGAAATTCTTTCTCCCTATCATCCAATAAAATGAAGTCGTTTCCCGTTCCCTGGTATTTGTAAAAATGTAATGTCAAAATTTATGAAAATTATCGTCGTTAATTAAATAAAAAATATTACCCTCTTCTTCCCGGATTCCTATTTCATCTTCTTGTTTTAAAAGAGTGAGGCGAAACGGCGGAGTAATACCAAAAAGCATAAGTTTCTTTCCGTTAAATTTATATCCGATGTATCCACTAGGCGATCGCCAATAGGTTACATTTATATGGATTGTTTTAAAAACCGTTTTGACGTTCTGGTATTGTTGCAACGTAAGCTGTTCCAAGATACTATCGCTGCTAACCGAATCTTGCAGTTTCACCATTTCGTAAACACTTTCAAACGTACTTTTCTCATAAACCAACATGGTTGTATCCAGTAACATTTCGTCTTGTTCAAAAAGTAAACTGTTTTCGTTCTGTACAGTTGTGTCGGTCTCCGATTGTTCTATCAAAGTATCTGATTCAGTGGTTATCGGGTTGGCTTGTTTTACCGGTTGTTTCGCCTCCTTTTTATCGTTAAAAAAGAAAGGAATGCGTTTGTAAAATGGAACATTTTCTCCGGAATTCGACGAAATCAATTGCTTCAGTTCTTTATTATCCAGATAAAAATTTACACTTAAAACGATACCAATAACAGATATTAAAAGGTATAGCCAGTTGTTTAACTTCCTGTGACTTGCCGACTTTTGCTCTTTTATTGCAAAATCACTAAGGTATTGTTGGCGGTTTAATTTATAGTGCTCAAAGGATGAACGAATCTGATTATTTACCGTCAATTTTTCCTCAAATGTCAATCTGTCCTTGATCGACATTTCATTTCGCAGGTATTTTTCGAAATAATATTGATGGATATCGTGGGCCATGTATGATGGAGCAAATTTCAATAAAAAATTGAACCGTAAAATTATTTTTTTGAAAGGTATGCGAACTGTTTGTAATATGCGTTATGGTTAACATAAAGTTTTGGAACAAACTTTGATAAGGAATACCAAAGACAAATTAGAAAAATGAAAAAATACCTATTAATTTTTGCCGTAGCAAGTCTGGGTGGACTTGTGGCTCTGAGTCTTAACAGATTGATTAGCAATGAGGATACTGTTGAATTTGAGCGTAATCACCTTGCAAGGTATGCCAGCTTAACTGAGGTAGGTTCACGCCCCGATTTTGTAGAAGTGTCAGAATTGGTTACCCCTACCGTTGTACATATAAAAACTTTGATTGAGCAAAAACAGCCTGAAACCAACCAACAAATGGATCCGTTTGGTTTTTTTAAAGGAATGCCATTTGGTCCACAGGCCGCATCCGGATCGGGAGTAATAATTTCTTCGGATGGATATATAGTAACCAATAACCATGTAATTGATGGTGCTACTAAAATTAAAGTAGTTTTGTCAGATAAACGGCAGTATGATGCCACTTTGATTGGCCGCGACCCAAATACCGACTTGGCTTTAATTCGTATCGATGAAAAAAATCTTTCGTTTGCCATGATTGGTAATTCGGATGAGGCAAAAGTGGGTCAATGGGTATTGGCTGTAGGGAATCCATTCGACCTAAACTCAACCGTTACCGCCGGAATTATTAGCGCCAAAGGACGTAACTTAAATTTACTAAAAGATCCGAATCGCCCCGAATCGCAATATTCAATCGAATCCTTTATACAAACCGATGCTGCTGTAAATCCAGGAAATAGCGGTGGTGCATTGGTTTCGGCCGATGGTAAACTAATTGGTATCAATACGGCTATTGCTTCCAATACCGGACAATATGCCGGTTATGCTTTTGCGGTTCCATCTAACTTGATGAAAAAAATAATCGATGATTTATTGAAATATGGAGAAGCCCAACGTGGTTATATCGGTGTTCAGATTCAAGATGTAACGGCCGAACTTGCCGATAAAGAAGGCTTACGAGAGGTTAAAGGCGTTTTTGTTACCAAGGTTACAGAAGGTAGCGCAGCACTCGATGCCGGTATAAAAGAAAAAGATGTGATTATTTCAATTGATGAATCAAAAGTTAATACTTCATCCGAATTGCAGGAGCAAATTGGTAAACGCAGCCCTGGCGATAAAGTGAAAGTGGTGTTCTTACGCGGTGGGGATGAAAAAACTGTTTATGTTACCTTGCGAAACCGTGATGGCAAAACAACCATTGACGTGAAAGAAAAAGTAGTGTCTAATAAAGTGCTGGATTCCGAATTTGAAAGCCTGACCCGAGAAGAACGACTCAATTTACGTATCGCAAATGGCGTTAGAGTGAAGAAAGTTGGAGAGAAAAGTATCCTTAAAAAAGCAGGTGTACAAAACGGCTTTGTTATCATCTCTATCAATAAGAGTGCAGTATCTACCGTATCCGACGTTAAAACAGCCCTCGAAGGAACCAAAGGAGGTGTGCTGATGGAAGGCATTAATCCCGATGGTTCAAAAGGTTATTACGGATTCGGATTGGAAGATAAGTAAGAGGCAAAGGTCAATGGTCAGATGTCGACTATTGACCTTTTAGCCGCCCATTCTCCAATCTTTTCCACAATTTACCTGTGTATTAAAGATAGTCGGAACCTTGGTCAATAGCGTAATTTCGTTGAATCAAGAGTAGGTGATATGAGTACAGAACCACAAATAAAAAAACGAAGGAGGATTTCGAATCTTCCTTCTATTATAAGTATAGCCTTGGTATTGTTTATGCTGGGTTTGCTGGGTATTATTTTAATCAGTGGTAAAAATTTAAGCAACCATTTGCGCGAAAATTTTCAGATTACTGTATTCCTTCAAAAGGACTTGTCACAAAAAGAATTGGGTAAAATATTCGACCAAATTAAACAGTCTGAATATGCCAAAAAAGCAACCCTCGTAAGCAGGGAAGAGGCTGCCAAACAATTTACAAAAGAAATAGGACAAGATTTTGTAAGCTTCTTGGGGTTTAATCCTTTACTACCTTCCGTTGAATTATTCCTTAAATCAAAATACGCCAAACCCGATGCGATTTCAAAAATTGATACCGAATTGCGCCGAAACAAAGAAGTGGTGGAAGTGGTTTACCAAAAATCAATCATCGAAGAAATAAATAAAAATGTTCGCACCATAGGCAGCATCATGGTAGGATTAAGTGTGGTTTTTCTGATTATTGCCATTACCTTAATTAATAGCACCATCAGACTAAATCTTTATGCCATGCGTTTTATTATAAAAAGTATGCAGATGGTCGGCGCAACACATGGGTTTATTATTCGTCCGTTCGTGATGCGTTCCTTTATTAACGGACTCTTTGGCGGATTAGGTTCCTGTCTGCTATTGGCATCCATTTTATATTGGCTGCCATTTTGGGTTGATGGTATCCAAACCGTTTATAACAATACACAGTTTGCAATGTTGTTTGTTGTGGTTATTATTGCAGGGATAATCATCAGCATGGTGAGTAGTTTTATATCTACAAACCATTACCTGCGAATGAAAATCGATGATTTATATTAATAAGTAAAAGTATGTCGGATAAAAAAGTTAAAAAGGCTGATAAAGATGCCGCAGCAACAAAACCTTTCGAATTTGTATTTGGTAAGGAAAATTATATCCTTATGCTGGTAGGTATGGTAATCATTACCATAGGATTTGTTCTGATGTCCGGCACAGAGGATATCTTTAATGCAACCAAATTAACGGTAGCCCCCATTGTAGTTGTGATTGGTTTTATTGTTGAAGCCTTCGCAGTAATGTACAAATCCAAAGACTAATTTACACGAATTGAGAATGAATTCATCATTCATCATTCATCATTTATTATTCATTTGACCACAATTCAAGCAATCATTCTCGCCATCGTAGAAGGTATAACCGAGTTTCTTCCGGTTTCATCTACAGGGCATATGATTATTGTATCAAGCATGATGGGAATTTCGTCCGATCATTTTGTGAAAATGTTTACGGTTGCCATTCAGTTTGGTGCTATTTTATCCGTAATAGCTTTGTACTGGAAACGTTTTTTGCAAAGTTTTGATTTTTACCTAAAGTTAGGTGTAGCGTTTATTCCGGCTGCCGTAATTGGTAAATTGTTCAACGACCAGATTGACGCGCTATTAGAAAATGCTTTGGTAGTTGGAATCAGCCTACTGGTTGGCGGTGTCATCTTATTGTTTATCGATAAATGGTTGAACAACGAAAACAAACAGGAAGATAAAATAACCTATCCCAAGGCTTTTATCATTGGTTGTTTTCAGGTTATTGCCATGATTCCGGGTGTTTCGAGAAGCGCCGCTACTATTATTGGTGGATTGCAACAAAAACTTTCGAGAAAAGCAGCCGCCGAATTTTCCTTCTTTCTTGCGGTGCCAACCATGTTTGCAGCAACAGTCTATAAAATGTATAAATACCAAACCGAAACAGGTTTTGTGATGGAAGATGTTTCGATTCTATTGGTCGGTAATCTGGTTGCTTTTGTGGTGGCTATGATTGCCATTAAAGGATTTATCACTTACTTAACCAAACATGGATTTAAAATGTTCGGCTGGTACCGCATAGCAGTAGGATTAATTATTATCACACTGTATTCGCTTGGTATCAATTTGGAAGTCCTCTAATCATTAAATCCATATCTTTATCCCTTAATATGAATCTGGATCCTGAAAAAGGTGCGGTGTTATTGGTTAATAAACCACTTGAATGGACATCCTTTGATGTAGTAAACAAGTTGCGTTATACCTTGTTAAAAAATCTGCACAAATATTATGTAGACCCACCTGCCACCAAACGAAAAATTAAAGTCGGTCATGCAGGTACCCTCGATCCGCTGGCTACAGGTTTACTAATTGTTTGTGTGGGAAAGGAAACCAAAAATATCGATTCGTATATGGCAACCGAAAAGGAATATACAGGTTCCTTCTTTCTTGGTGCAACTACACCTTCCTATGATTTGGAAACGGAAGTGAACCAAACTTTTGAAACTACATCCATTACCGAAGAAAAAATATACGAAACGGTTAAGAAGTTTACAGGAGATATCATGCAAATTCCCCCTATTTATTCTGCCTTGAAGAAGGATGGAAAAAAACTTTACGAATCGGCTAGGGCAGGAGTGGAGATAGAGATTGCAGCCCGACCGGTTACCATTCATTCTTTCGAAATTACAAAAATTGAATTGCCACTGGTTTATTTTAAAGTTGTCTGCAGCAAAGGTACTTATATACGTTCCCTGGCTTATGATTTCGGAAAAGCGCTAAACGCCGGTGCCTACCTGAACTCTCTTTGTCGCACCCGTTCCGGTAATTATAAATTGGAAGATGCCAAAACGATTGATGAATGGTTGCTTCAGATTAATTGTTAATTCTTGAAATTTATATCGTCACTTAAAGGGTTTAATAAGAAGTCAAAAGTTCCGTTTACCGGTATTTTTTCCGTACCATTAGGTATATTAAAGTTGAATTTCCCATAGGTTCTAATTGACCTAGATTCTTCGGAAGAACTTATATGATAATTTGCTGTACAAGTAACAAATGACCTCGAAAAAGTTAATTTTCCCTCGCTTATTTTAATGGTATTTGATATGGTATCATTTAAAACACCATCCTTTCGATAATGGTGTAATAGAATATAATTTATTTTATCATCTAATACGAATGAACGATAATCTAATAATACCAAATCAGAAAATCTTCTAATGGTAGTGCCATTCAATATACATTCAAAATTTAAATAACTTGTTTTTGTATTGTTAATATTTCCCAATAAAGAAAAACTTAAAGAATCGCTTTTGGGTGCGCATTTAATTTTGTAAGCAGAAATATTACTACTCATAAATGATTTATCATAGGTGGCTTTCCAATTATAAGTGCCGACGGTAGCTTCCGCAGTAACTTTTCCTGGATCAAAATCATAAGAACATTCGTTATTAGTATTGTATAACTTTTTACAGTTCGTCCCTAAAGAAATAGTTAAGAATAATATCCCAACATTGAACCAACCATATGTTTGGAGTTTAGTTATCATATATATAACTTTTAGCAAAGTTATTTATTTTTTTGACAATGATAACTAACCAATTTTAGATGGAAATTAATTAGGATTTTTTAAAATATTTCATTCCCCTTCTCTTTTCTATCTAAAATTAGTCAAAGAGTAGTTAAGGAATCAATTAACTACTCATTTCTTCCCCAATTATCAATGGTGTTTCTACAAATTCATTCGTCAAAGCAATATCAATTACCTCCAACATGTTTTTTACAAAATGAAATTCTAAACCATTCAAGTAATCAGGTTTGATATCGGCTATATCCTTTCGGTTCGCCTCACATAATATAATATCAGTAATGCCGGCGCGTTTCGCTGCCAATATTTTTTCTTTCACCCCACCAATTGGCAACACCTTTCCACGTAAGGTTATTTCACCGGTCATGGCAAGTTTGGTTTTAACTTTTCGTTGTGTAAATACCGAAGCCAATGAAGTAAGCATCGTAATTCCTGCACTCGGTCCATCTTTGGGAACGGCTCCTGCAGGAACATGAATATGCACATCCCACTTATCAAATACCTTGGTATCAATTTTAAAATAATCTGCATGCGCTTTTAAAAAGGTTAATGCAGTGATTGCCGACTCTTTCATCACCTCTCCCAATTGACCGGTTAGGGTAAGTTTGCCGGTGCCTCTGGTTAAAGTACTTTCTATAAATAAAATTTCTCCTCCTACCGATGTCCACGCCAATCCGGTTACAACACCTGCAACAGAATTGTCGCCGTAACTTTCCGGTTCTACCCGTTCAACCCCTAAGATTTGATGCACATCTTCTACGGTTTGTATTTTCTTGGGTTTGCCTTCCATTACTTTTACCTTGGCAATATTGCGGCAAAGGGATGCAATTTGTTTTTCTAAATTCCGAACGCCTGACTCACGCGTATAACTGGTAATAATTTTTTCGAGAATGATATCCGATATCAGCAAATCATTCTTCTTTAAACCATGGTTAGCAAGCTGCTTCGGTATCAGGTATTTCTTCGCAATTTGTATCTTTTCTTCTGTGGTATATCCCGTTATTTCAATTACCTCCATACGGTCAAGCAACGCAGGCTGTATGGTATCAAGCGAATTGGCTGTGGCGATAAACATCACATTCGATAAATCGTAATCAATTTCCACATAATTGTCATGGAATGCCATATTCTGCTCCGGGTCAAGTACCTCCAGTAGTGCCGACGATGGATCTCCTCGGTAACTCGAATCCAGTTTGTCTACTTCATCCAATACAAAAACCGGATTGGATGATTTTACTTTTTTTAGATTCTGAATGATTCTTCCGGGCATCGCACCAATATAGGTTCTGCGGTGTCCACGTATCTCGCTCTCATCATGCAATCCACCCAATGCAATCCGTGCATATTTTCTATTCAACGATTTTGCAATCGATTTACCCAAACTGGTTTTACCAACTCCCGGAGGTCCGTATAAACATAAAATCGGACTCTTCATATTGCCTTTCAATTTTAAAACAGCCAAATATTCCAGTATACGTTCTTTTATTTTTTCAAGCCCAAAATGGTCTTCATCCAAAATTTTCTTTGCACGCTTTAAGTCGAAATTGTCTTTTGTAAAATCACCAAATGGCAACTCAATCAACAACTGTAAATAACTTATCTGTACCGAATAATCAGGTGCCATAGGGTTCATCCGCCTCAAACGATCTATTTCTTTCTTAAAAGCTTCAAAAGTTTCAACCGACCATTTTTTCTTCTCACCGGTTTTTAAAAGGTTTTCGATTTCCCGTTCCGGATTCTCTCCCCCAAGCTCTTCCTGTATCGCTCTTATTTGCTGTTGAAGAAAAAAATCACGTTGCTGTTTGTCCAAATCACCCCTTACTTTATTTTGAATTTCGTTTTTTAACAACAAAACCTGAATTTCTTTTTGCAAGTGTTCGAGCAATTTTTCTCCCCTTGCCTTTATCTTCTCAATTTCAAGAATTCCTTGCTTGGTTTGAATGTCGGAATTCATGTTCGATGAAATAAAATTCAATAGAAAGGTTGGACTATCGATATTCTTAATCGCAATGGAAGCCTCAGAAGGGATATGCGGACTCAAGTCAATAATTTGCAAAGCACAATCTTTAACCGAAGAAATCAAGGCCCCCAATTCTTTGTTGTTTCCGGCTTTTTCTTCCACTATTGGGATAATAGAGGCTTTAATATAGGGCTCTGTTGCGATACATTCATTTAATACAAACCTTCTTTTGCCTTGAATGATAACCGTTGTACTACCATCCGGCATCCGCAACATCTTCATGATTTTAGCTACTGTTCCGGTTCGGTATAACTCATCAAACCCGGGATCTTCGGTATTGGGATTCAATTGTGCAACAACACCAATCGTTTTATCGCCTTTATTCGCATCTTTTATCAGGTTGATAGAACGCTCTCTGCCAACCGTAATCGGAATTACTACTCCGGGAAATAAAACGGTATTCCGGAGCGGTAATATTGGCAGAACATCGGGCATTTTTTCCTTATTCATCTCTTCCTCTTCTTCCGGCGAAAGAAGGGAAATAAAGTCCTGCGACTCGTTTTCATCACTGATAAGGGAAGGAATGTATAAGTTTTCGTTTTCTTTGTTAAATGCCATTTTACTTACATTAAAAGGTTGGTTCTTGTCAGACTCAATAGCCGTGCCACTTATCTATCTGCCTGTAATCTTCACTTCGGTTCTTCGGTTCTTTTGACGGCCGGCTTCTGTTTTATTATCAGCAATTGGTTGCGCATCTGCATACCCCTTAAAACTTACCCTTGTGCCCTCTATTCCTTTCGAAACCAGATAATCGTATACGGTTTTTGCCCGGTTATTGGATAATTCAAGATTTTTTTGCTTCAATCCGGTATTATCTGTATGGCCACTTACCTCAATTTTGATGGATGCATTGGTCTTCAAAAAACCAATCAGTTTGTCGAGTTCAATCTTTGATTCATTCCTTAAACTGAATTTATCTACATCAAAAAACACATTCTTTAAAACCATCTTTTCTCCAACTTGGATAGGGTATAGGGGAATGTCCAATTTTAAAGGTTCAGCTACCGATTGATTCTTTAAGGAAAAATTTTCCGAATAAAACAAGTAACCTTCACAACTTACATTTAATGCATAATTTTTATTTCCCTGTAAACAGAATAAAAATTCGCCGGTTAATTTATTGGAAGATGCTTCAATTACTGTTTTACCGGTTTCAAGGTCAATTAGCTCAAGTCGGGCTTTTAATTTTAACTGGTTCCTTCCATCATATACAACCCCTTTAATATAGCCGGTCTTCTTCGGACGAATGGAATCGTATAACTGAAACGAATAAATATCCAATTCACCAAAACCTTCTTTCCTTTCACAAGCAATAAAAGCATCCACCCCATTTGCTGATAAGGCCAAACACATTTCATCGTTTTGCGTATTAATGGGATAACCTAAGTTTTGTGGCTTGCCCCACCTGCCATCAGCCTGTTTTCGACTGATAAACAAATCCATGCCACCCATTCCTTGGTGGTAATCCGAAATAAAATACAAGGTTTGGTCATCCTTGGCTATCAATGGCGATTGCTCACTTCCCGGCGTATTAATTTCAGGGCCTAAGTTTGCCGGAACACTCCATTTACCCCTGGCATACGTGGTCATCCATATATCACTCTCTCCAAAGCCACCCGGACGACTGCTGCTAAAAAACATGGTTTTTCCGTCAAACGACAACGATGGCTGCGATTCCCAGGCATTGGTATTAATCGGAAATCCAAGGTCGCGCGGATTTACCCATTGGTCGCCGTCCAAAGCAGAAAATAGAATATCACAACTACCGGCACCATCCGGACGGTTACAGGCTGTATAAAAAATATATTGACCATCTCCGGATAAGGAAACAGTACCTTCATTTTCATCGGTATTAATTGGCTGTCCAATGTTCTTTGCAAAGGCCCATTTGTTTTGTACCTTCTTACTAAAATAAAACTCTTCGTTTCTATTGCCATTGGCAATATCAAGCCTGGTAAACAACAAAGTTTGGTCGTCGGCTGTTACTCCGGGAAAGTATTCGCTGTAAGGAGAGTTAATAGCAGGTCCAAGATTTATGGGCTCAAAGGGCACCGGGTTTTCTACCGATTCTTTACCGAATAAAGCATTTTTTCGCAACCGGTCAACTTTCTGTTGATCAATTGCCTTGCCCCCTTTTTGGGAATATTGATCAATAAAGGTAAGTGCTTCGGCATATTCGCCTGTTCGCATATGTGCAGCCGCAAGCTTATAATAAGGAATCTGGAAATCCGGGTTAATCTGTATGGCTCGTTTATATAAGATAACGGCTTCATCATACTGTTCGTTCTGTTCTCTTAAATCAGCCAATAGCAATATGGCATCGATAAAATTGGAATCGGCCTTTAAACACAATTTTAATTGGCCAACAGCTTTTGTGTATTCACCCATATTCGAAGCCTGCAAAGCCTGAACAAATAACTTTTCTGCTTTAGGGTTATTTGTTCCCGTAAATGGATTTTGTGCATCGGATGGATGTACAAAAACGAATAGAAAAAAGAATGCGGAAAATAAATGGCGCATCAGTTTATTACAGACTTAACGAAAAAATGCGAAATTTCTGTACGAAAAAAATTAGTCTCTTGCTAATGCGGGAATATTAACCTGAACCAGGTAATACGCACCGAAAAGGAGGGCGCTATAGAAAACATCTCCACTCAAGGTGTTTTGAAAGAAAGGTATGGCTGCGGCATAACAACTGGCTAAGCCTTGCATATTCATCGAATATAAGGCCGGCTGATGAAAATATCCACCTAACCATACAGCAAAATTAGTGGTAATGAAAAAAAGAACCGACGAAGAAAGTGAACCAATACCAACACGTAAAATGGATTTCTTACGTAATAATTGCATGCCAAGTAAGGCAATGAGGGCATAAGTGCCATATACAGTTAATACCTGTTCGGTAAATACCCATCCATTAAATCCCATTAACGCGTCGCTTATTAGCATCACCAATAATGGAAGGGAGAATGCAAGTAATCTGTTGCTAATATATGCACCCGAAAATAGTGCAATCGCTGCCAGCGGAGTGAAATTAGGGGCATGTGGCAGTAAACGGCTCATTGCAGCTACAAATACAATAGCAACTACGGTAATTAATTTTTTACTCATCTTCTTTCTTTATTACAATTGCGAAAGTATACCACCCTCGCTAAAAAAACAAGGAATTGCAGGCTGTAATACACAAAACATTTCCACATCGCATATTCTCCGCTTATCGGTTTCCTTATCCGCTCAAAAAAATGTTTTCAGATTAACAATAAAACAGTGAAATTGCGCCAGTTCAAATTGCCGACTAAAAATTATGAAGAAACAAATATTATCCATCGCATTAATGGCATTAGGTGCTGTTACTTTTGCGCAAACCGGGGCTCCCGCAACAAAGCCTGCTGCAGCAACAGCGGCCGTTGATCCAGCAACCCAACCTCAATTGGTTGAAAAGGTAACAGCCCAACCAAATGAAATGAAAATCGCCTACGAAAAGTGGAGATTGCCTAACGGTTTAACCATTATTGTACACGAAGATAAATCTGATCCTATTGTGCATGTGGAGGTAACTTATCATGTTGGTTCTGCCCGCGAAACGCCCGGTAAATCAGGATTTGCACATTTCTTCGAACACATGATGTTTCAAGGAAGTGAACATGTGAGAGACGAAGAACATTTTAAAATTGTGGAAGGTGCCGGTGGCGACATGAACGGTACTACCAACCGCGATCGTACCAATTATTTCGAAACCATGCCTAAGAATTACCTCGAAACAGCACTTTGGTTAGAAGCGGATCGCATGGGCTTTTTATTAGATTCAGTTACCCAAAAGAAATTTGAAGTACAACGTGCAACGGTTAAAAATGAAAAAGACCAACGTGTAAACAATGTGCCTTACGGACGTGTTGGTGAAATCAAAGACCAGATTCTATATCCTGCCCGTCATCCATACAACTGGCCAACTATTGGATATGTAGAGGATCTTGACCGCGTTAATGTAGAAGATTTAAAAAACTTTTTCATGCGCTGGTACGGACCAAACAATGCCAGTTTAGTGGTTGCCGGAGATGTAAATACCAAACAAGTGGTGGATTTGGCAATGAAATATTTCGGAAGTATTCCTCGTGGACCGGAAGTTAAAAAACAACGTGTTGAACCGGTTCGCTTGCCGGATAATGTTTATGCAAATTTTGGAGATAATATCGTAGTTCCATTAATGTATATGGTGTTCCCAAGTGTTCCATCTTACCATGTAGATGAACCGGCTTTGGATATCCTAGCTTCTGTTTTAGGTGATGGAAACAATTCATTGATGTATAAAAATCTTGTAAAAACTGAAAAAGCTTTACAAGTTGGTGCATTTAATAGTACATCCGAATTGTCGGGTGAATTTACTGTTCAATATGTTTCTTATCCAATGTCGGAAACCAATCCGGAAGAAGAATTGAAGAAAGTGTTTACTGACTTTGATCGCTTAGGTATCAGTGACGATGACTTAAAACGTGCCAAAGGTGTTTTCGAAACGCAAATGATTCAAGCTATGTCGAGTATTGCTAGCAAATCATCTATGTTGAGTTTATGGAACTATACATTGCCAAATAAGCCAATGAATATCAACGATGAAATTGCTCGGTACAACAAAGTTACCAAAGAAGATGTGATGCGTGTTTTTCGTCAGTACGTGAATGGAAAATATTCGGCTGTAGTTAATGTTTTTGCTAAACAAAGCAACGGAGCAGCTACAAAAGAAGAAACAAAACTTACCAATTCTTCAGGAGTTGCTTCCACTGAACTGGAATACAAAGGTCTGTCTTATAACAAAGGAGTAGATAATTTTGATAGAAGTAAAAAGCCCGAAGTGGTTGGAAGTGTTACTCCTGTGGTTCCTGTTGTATATCGCCATAAGTTCGAGAATGGTTTAACCTTAATGGGTACACAAAATGCTGAATTGCCAATGGTAACTATTTTAATTACCATGAAAGGTGGAAATATGGTAACCAATGATCCTACAAAAGCCGGTTTGGCTGCCTTAACAGCTTCAATGATGGAAGAATCTACAGAAAAGTACACGTCAGAGCAATTCAGTAATGAGTTGGCCAAATTAGGAAGCAATATCAGTTTTGGCGGAGGTAAAGAAAATTCTTCTATATCTATTGTGTCACGTAAAGAAAACTTGGATGCTACCTTAAAATTGTTGGAAGAAAAATTGTTGCACCCAAAATTTACTGCCGACGAATTTAAATTGAATCAAAAACGTCTTGCCGAACAAATTAATTCGCAACGTGTACAGGCCGGTGATATGGCTTCAAAAGCTTATTCCCGTTTGTTGTATGGTAAATCAATTGCTGCCGAACCTGCTCAAGGTACCATTAAAACATTAAAAGCCATGAGCGTGAAAGATGTTCAAATGTATTACGACAAATTCTATTCACCTACCGTTGCTTCTGTTGTGGTAGTTGGTGATGTGAGTGAATCAGATATTTTACCGAAGTTGAATTTCTTAAAAACTTGGGCAAAAAAGGACGTTGCTTTAAATACCATTGCTCCTAATCCATTGCCTGAAAAACAACAAATTTACCTGGTTGATAAATACAAAGCTTCGCAAACGGAAATTCGTATCGGTTACCTGGCTTTGCCTTACGATTATAACGGTAAATATTTTAAATCTACCGTGATGAATTATCCGCTTGGTGGCAACTTTAACAGTCGCTTAAACTTGAACTTACGCGAAGATAAAGGGATAACTTACGGAATTCGTTCAGGTTTCGGTGGAACCAAAAATATCGGACCTTACACCGTTAGCGTTGCCGTTCGTGCTACCGCTACCGATACAGCTTTAAAGGAAATTACAGCCGAATTGATGAAATACCGCGAAAGTGGTATTACCATGGAAGAGCTTGCGTATGCTAAAAAATCATTGAGCCAAGGTGATGCATTGCGCTACGAAACACCATTTGCAAAAGCTGGTTTTATTAACCAATTGGCTTATTATGATTTGCCGGCTGATTATATCGACCAACAAAATAAAGTTCTTAATTCCTTAACAAAAGAAGAAATTGATGCTTTGGCTAAAGAATTATTACCTATCGAAAAAATGATTATCGTGGTTGTGGGTGATAAGGATAAAATCCAAGGTAACCTCGAAAAATTAGGATACAAAATAGTCGACTTCAAACTGGACTAAAGCATATATAAACAAAGAAAAAGCGGGCTAGTCCCGCTTTTTTTATGTCAGGTTTTACCTCATTTGTAATGTGGTGTAAAAGGAAATGATAATTTAAGGATTATTTGATTAGGAAGTATGATTCATAATTATTTTATTTGAGTATAATTCTAAATAAATTAACTAATTAACTAAATTAAAAGGAGGAAATTAAATGCCAACATTACAAAACACAAATTGGAGTATTCATCATGAAACTAGCGGCTCAAATGGAGTCTTGAAATTAAGTAGTACAACTTCTGGTACCTATGGAGCAAACAATGAACCTATTGTCTGGGCTGAAGCATGGAATGGCAATACATGCGCATTCTGGGTTGTATTCAAATCGCAAATTGACGATTCAGTTATTCGGATTTGGGGTTGTACAATTAATAATTATACAGGTACTTCCGGTAATTCAGGTAATGGAATGTCTGCCTTGGGAAATGCAAGTCCCGGCAATTTAAATGACACCTCATTACAGAATGATAACCTTACTTTGACCCAACAATAATCTGAAATTAGAATACGTTTATATTAATTGTAATTTATAGGTAAACGAGTTCGAATTAAAATTTTATAAGAAATTCCCGTCATTCCTGATGGGATTTTTTTTGTTACCTATTGTTCAGCATTTACAATACGAAGATTACTATATAGTTAATTGTTTCAATCGATCGAATCTAGGGAACAAGCTTACTTTAAACAATTTTAAATGTCTTTAAACGTTTTTTTAGTTGCAGAATTCCCATTCCTTTACTTGATTTGAATACCATGATAAGAAAAAATTTACTACTGATTATTTCCTTTTTTGCTGTTTGGACACCTTCGTTTGCGCAAAATAATATGGGGGTAACACCTTCTGTTTTGCTCGAATTGTTTTCTTCGGAAGGTTGCGAAAGCTGTCCGTATGCTGATGAATTTGCTCAAGAAATACTGCGTTTGTCGGATTCTACTAATTCTCCGGTATTCGTTATCGATTACCATGTAGATATCTGGAATAAATCAGGATGGGTGGATTCGTTTTCTACTGCCGAATTTACCAAACGCCAGCAAACCTATATGACCAAAGCCAAACAAGTAGCACTTTTCACCCCAATGATGTTCGTAAATGGCCAATATGGTATGCCGGCTAGTTATAAGAAGGAAATAGGACAAGCGATCTATAAAGAACTGGTTACCGCGGCAAAAGTTGGTTTAACTTTAAATGCCAATATGTTGAATAACGGCAAAGGATTAACCATCTCCTATAACCTGAGCAATAAAATTGATAGTGTACAAATTGTATTGGTATTGGTTGAAAAAGAAATTGTAAGCAAAGTAACAGCAGGGGAGAACAAAGGGAAAACACTTACCCACCATAATGTTGCTCGCAATCTGTATACCATTCCGATTAAGAATGAATATTCAGGGGTATATCAAATTCCAATCGACCCTACCAAGGATCTTTCTAAGTTTGCATTAATTGGTTATGTACAACATACCGGTTCATGGGAAGTTCTTTCAACCGACCAAATTTTCTTTAAATCGAACCCTTAGCTTTTAGGCATGTACATGCTTAAAATTTAATTAAATCAATACCGTTTTGCGCACTTGCTTAGTTGACGAATGCGGAACGAAAAATTGTCAAACAAGTAAATTGAAAAAGCATAAAAGAATGTTCAAAGACAGGATTTAACGGCAATTAAGCGAGTGCGCTGTGATAGGTTGGGCTTTTCACGAATGACAGAAACTATTCTATATTTGTCATTTCAAGATGAAATACGAAACTCCAAACAATCAAATTGAAGTCCTTCCAAATTTACTTGAACTTAAAACCGTCGATGAGATTGCATTGTCTGAGTTTGAAGGGTTTTTGAAAGCAGAAATTGTTCTGACTGAGAAATTGTCAAGTCGAACCAAATTTGATGTTGCGTACATTCTAAAAATACACAAGTTGGCTTTCGGTCATTTGTATTCGTTTGCTGGAAAATATCGTGATGTCAACCTATCTAAAGGAGGTTTCCCATTTGCCGCAGCCAAGTTTTTGCCACAAACTATGGAGAATCTCAACAAGGAATTGTTGTCTGTGCTGCCCAATAAATATGAAAATGTCGATGATTTAATTGTAGATATAGCTCGAGTCCATGGAGAGTTGTTGGTTATTCATCCTTTTAGAGAAGGGAATGGTCGAACAGCGAGGATATTGGCTAACTTAATGTGTCGTAAGCAAGGTTACCACTCACTAAAATTTGAAAAAGTAGGCAAAGATGAATTTGAATTGTATGTGTTGGCTGTACAAAAGTCAGCAGATAAAAATTACGATTTAATGATTGAATTTATCGGGTCGATTTTCCAAGAGTAACTTCGAGCTTTTTTAGGGTCGAAGTCGCAAAATCAGAAGAAATAATAATCCCTTCAATTTTAAAAGATGCAATCATTGAGTTGAGGATTTCTTGTCTCAATTCTTTACTTGTCTTTTGTGATTTTTCTTCTTTTATTTTCACAGCGTAAATATAACATTTTTTAGCGTCAAGCCAATACTTATTTGAGAGTCATGGCTTTACCTATAACATTTCCATACATCTCGTTTAGTCCCCATACAGTAAAAATCTATAACTTTTACAGCCCTGAAAGGGGAATTGCATCACAAATATTAGTTCAACTAGTATAATCCCCGTTACCGCGCGAATCCCTTCGCGTGGTGTGGTAAAATTAGCAAGTATTCCTCCATCAAATAATTAGATAATGCACCTTAACCAATCCGGTGTCATAAGATTTACTATCAACCAAACGTAAATTCCGCCTTGGAATTCCACTTTCAAATAACCGTTTACCATCCCCAAGCAAAGTTGGAATGATAAACACCATGCATTCATCTACCAACTTTTCATGCAGCAATAACTGTACAATCTCACCACCGCCATCACAATAAATATGCTTGCCTTTTTCGCTTCGTATGGATTCAATTAATTCCTTTATCGGTCCATTGTAAAAGCTAATGTTTCCTTTCGGTTCTCTGTTGCTTCGGGTAATTACATAACATTTAAATTGATCAGCAGCCGGAAAGTTTCCAATCATAGAAATTACTTTATCGTAACTTTTTCTGCCTACAACATAGGTATCAATACTTGCTGTAAATTCTGCATAGCCATAGTCTTCACCATCTTTATCTGCAACTGAGAGCCATGAAATATCATCGTCCTTGGTGGCAATAAATCCATCAAGACTCATACAGATATACAAAATAACTTTTCGATCTTGCATCAACAATAGGCTACCAAATCTTTACCTGATCTTTTTCGGCTCGGTATAATTTGTCACCTTCTTTTACATCAAATGCTTTGTAAAAGGCAGGCATATTACTCAGGGTTCCATTTACCCTAAATTCTTGAGGTGAATGCGGATCGGTTAGTACCTGGTTGCGCACATACTCCGGACGTGCATGACCTCTCCATACCTGCGCAAATCCAATAAAGAATCTTTGTTCTGGTGTGTATCCGTCAATTATTTTTCTTTCTTTTCCTTTTAAGCTTATTTGGAAAGCATCATAAGCAACAAGTAATCCTGCAATATCAGCAATGTTTTCGCCTTGGGTTAATTCTCCATTTACATATACACTGTCGGCAACTTTAAATTTGCTGTATTGGTCTACTATCACCTTGGTTCTTTCCATAAACTTTTTTCTATCTTCTTCCGTCCACCAACTGTTTAAATTACCTTTCGCATCAAATTTGCTTCCTTGGTCATCAAATCCATGCGAAAATTCGTGCCCGATAACAGCCCCGATTGCACCATAATTTACAGCATCATCTGCCTTCGCATCAAAAAATGGTGGTTGCATGATTGCTGCAGGAAATACGATTTCATTCATCACTCCACTATAATATGCATTTACCGTCTGCGGTAACATACCCCATTTGGTTTTGTCGATAGGCTTGCCCAGTTTATCCAACATTTGATTATGTCCGAATTGTTGTGCACGGTAATAATTTGCCAGATAAGAGTCTTTCTTAATTTCAAGTTTGCTGTAATCTTCCCATTTATCCGGATAGCCTAATTTGCGTTTAAATGAGGCTAGTTTTTCTAACGCTTTTTTCTTCGTTTCAGCACTCATCCATTCCAGGTTTTCTATTCGGTAACGGTATGCTTCACGTAAATTATCAACCATTTCATTTACTTTTCTTTTCGATTCTTCACTAAAAGCAACTTTCACATATTCTTGTGCTACAATCTCACCTATTAAACCGTTGGCAGAACCTACAACACGTTTCCATCTAGGTTTCTGTTCTTTGGTGCCTGTTATTACCGTAGAGTAAAAGTGAAAATTCTGTTTTCCCAACGCGTTGGTTAGATAGCCCGAAACACTTGCCATCAATTTCCATTTCATATAGGTTTTTAAATTTTCAATTGATTCGGTTTCCAATACCTTATTGAGATAAGCAAAATAAAGTGGTTGCGATAAAATTATGGTATCAACTCCCTTAGTCTTATACCCAATATGTTCAAAGTAAATATCCCATGCTATGTTAGGATAAGTGCTTTTTAAATCAGCCAACGATCGAGGATTGTATTTCTTATCTTGATTCCTGTTTTCAACCCTGCTCATGCTATTTTCTGCAAGTCCGGTTTCCAATGCAAGTATACTGGTGGCATTCGTGGCTGCAACTTCTTTGTTTACCCCAAACATCCCAAACATAGCTTCAAGATGGAGCAAATATTCTCCCCTTATTTTTTTTGATTTTTCGTCCTGTTTCAGGTAATAGTCTCTATCCGGTAATCCCAATCCGCCCTGACTGAAATAAACCATGTTACGTTCGTTGTTTTTAATATCCTGGGTTACATATGAACCATAAAATCCGCCAATTCCCCGGATATGAAAATCAGATAGTACTTTGAACAATTCTGCACGCGTTGTAATACCATTAATGGCATTCCATTCGGATGTAGCAGGCAAAATGCCATCTTTTTCCAGCTTATTCGTGTCCATGGCTATTTGCCAAAAATCCCCAATTTTTTGCATGTTGCTGCCTGGATCATACTGCTTAGCCGCTGCATCTGTTAAAATCTTCCGCAACAATTCGTTATTTTGTTCACTAAGGATGATAAAGCTACCCCAACGTGCTTCTGCAGCCGGAATTGGATTACTCTTTAACCAGTTTCCATTCACGTAGGTAAAGAAATCATTACCAGGTTTGGTTTTGGTATCTATGGTTTTAGGATCGATGCCATTTGAGTAATTTCTGTATACAAATGCCGACAAGCCAATAAAAAGGAATACAGAACCAAGGATATATGTTTTTTTCATGGTGAGGGGGATGAAATACAAGTATACTAAAACTACTTTATTTATCAGAGAATTTTACAAGAAGGGTAAGAATGCATGATTGGACCGGTCAATTTTTTGCTGATAGGTTTTTATTTACGTGTAAATATGTATTTTGCAAAACAATAATAGTAATTGTACAAAGTACATTTAATGCATGAAACGAACTTCTTTTAAAAACCATATTTCTGTGGATTGTGTAATCTTCGGTTACAATGAAGAGCAAAATAAGCTGGAAGTGTTGTTGATTGAACAAATGGGACCGGCAAACCAATCGTTAAATAATTATGTCCCACAATTTGCTCTTCCCGGTGATTTAGTGAACGAAGAAGAAAGTCTAGATTTTGCGGCAAACCGCGTATTAAGAGAATTGGTACATGTGGAAGGTTTGCGCCTCAAACAATTCTATAGTTTTGGCGATCCAATGCGTATCAAACAAGACAAAGATAAAGAATGGTTAAAGTTCTATCGCTCCGACCCGGATGCAAGGGTAATTACCGTTTCTTATTATACTTTAATCCGCAAAGAAGCCATTAAAGCTGAACCAGGATCCTTTGCTAAAAATGTAGTTTGGCGTAACGTAAAACGGGTTCCACCTCTGGCATTTGACCACAACCAAATTGTTAAAAAAGCCCTCGAAGAACTGAAAGAAGCAATTTTTCAAAACCATATTCCGCAAAGTTTATTACCCAAAAAATTTACCCTCCGCCAATTGCAAAACCTATATGAAGTGGTATTGAACATGACCTTCGATAAACGCAACTTTGTTAAACGATTTAAACGCGACGAAGAATTGATTTTACTTGGTGAAAAACAAAAAGGGGTAATGCACAAACCTGCTCAATTGTATACCTTCAAGTCAACTAAACACTAGTAGTTATTGCATATCAATTTAAGTTAAAGCCCAAGAAAGACTAAGATAAAAGGCAGAATGAAGAAGGCAAAAGGCAGGAGGCAAGAGGCAGAAGGCAGAAGGCAGAAGTGAGGTTCTTGTTAATTTTTCTATAAATTGGGTTGATAGCATGAGAGGGTAATTAGTCATTGGTCACTAGTCACATTTCTTTGGTAAAAAGTCATTGCAATAATTATATAAGTAGTACTTAGTTTTAATGTATTGGCTTTATGATTCTAGCACTGAAAGGTTTACAAATACTAGCATCTTGCCTAGTGCGATGACTAAAAAAAATTTCAAAAACCAATGGCACTGCAAAAGCGAAATACCCAAAAATCGCGCACATCAAAATATTAACCATTTACCTTCATCGCGACCCGACATTCATCCATTCATCCAATCATCCAATCATTCACTCATTCACTCATTTCCTCATTCACTCATTTCCTCACTCCATCACCACACTCGCATTTGCCGGCACTACCACATGAACATTCTGCAGATAAGCGCCATTCAATAAGGTTAATTTGAACTTTGGCGACTTCGGTAATTTTACAACGCTACCGGTAGTATTGTGTATCACGATAATTTTCTTTTTTTCTAGTTTTAATTCATATACCAACAATTCTTTAGGCAGTTTGCTGGCAATGGCACTTTTGTTTAGTTCGCCAAATGTAAAAATCGGATTGGATTTCCTATATGCTATCATTTGTGCGTAATAGGTATAAAAGGAATTCTTGTCGTTTATTTGTTTTTCCAATGGTTCTATTTTACCCGCTTTGCTATGCACTGCCTTTTCCCAGTTTGTATTACCCTTGTTGCTCCAAATAAATGGTTCGCGGCGATAATGATCCGGAAACTTTCCAATCATACCAATTTCTTCGCCGTAATATATAAAAGGTGTACCGGGTAAGGTCATGAGTATTGCAAATGCCAACTTAGTTTTTGCAGTATCTCCTTCAAATGTACTTCGGTAGCGGTCTTGATCATGATTGGATATAAAGGTAGCATCCATATACTTTGGATTGTAACTGCGGTAAAGTCTATCGATTCCAATCAACTTGTCTAAAACACTATCCGCATTCTGTTTTAAAATGGATTGTACAATGGCACCGGATAAGTCAAAGTTAAAACAAGCATCCATGCTACTCTTTAAATAAGTTGCTACCATCGCATTCTTGTTCCACACCTCGCCTAATAAAATCATATCAGGCTTTACTTGCTGCATATCTTTTCTAAACTCTGTCCACCAAGCATTGTTTTTATCTAAATCCGTTGCCTCATAAATATGTTGGGCAGCATCCAGCCTAAATCCATCTACACCTATATCCTTTAACCAAAAACGGCCAACCTTTTTTATTTCTTCTCTTACTTTTTTGTTATCAAAATTTAAATCCGGCATGCCTTCCCAAAAGAATCCATAATACCTGTCGGATGGATTTAAAGGATTACTATGCCAGCCATTTTTCTGGGTTATGGTATCCCAAACATAATAATTGCGATAGGTTGGGTTGTTGTGGCATGCTTCAATAAACCAAGGATGAATACTACTGGTATGGTTCACTACCAGATCAAGTAAAATCTTTATTTCCCTTTTATGTGCTTCTGCAATCAACTGCTTATAATCTTCCATCGTTCCATACTCCGGATCGATATCCATATAATCGATCACATCATACTTGTGATAAGTAGGAGAGGGGTGTATCGGTGTTATCCAAATACCTGTAATTCCAAGCGTTTTTAAGTAGTCAAGCTTTTGAGTAATGCCTTTGATATCACCAATGCCATCTTGGTTGCTATCATAAAAGGAGCGAATAAAAATTTCATAAAACACTTCCCCTTTTTGCTCCGACACAGGTTGAGCTGTTGCAAACCATAACGGAAATTGTAAAACCAACAAGAATAGATACTTTAGCATATTTTGGATATTAATTTTAGGTCAAAGATGAAAAAATATGTCACATTTAAAAACCTTAGTGTATATTGTACATTAATTAAATTAAACTATGGCAGGATTCACTCCCGGAAATTCGACCCGCGCAAAGATAGACGATAGTAGCAAAAGTTATTCACTCGCGCTGTATTCTTTAATGATATTGTTCTTTATGATGGGTTTCATTACCTGTCTAAACGATATACTCATTCCTTATATGAAGGCAATATTTCAATTAAATTATGCCCAGGCTAATTTTATAAACCTATGTTTCTTTGGTGCTTATTTTATCATGTCGATTCCATCCGGATGGATAATCCGTAAAATTGGATACAAAGGCGGTATGATAACAGGATTTATTGTTGCTGCATTGGGTTGCTTTTTATTTTATCCGGCTGCTTCCAGTAAAGTGTACGAAATATTTTTGGCTGCATTATTTATCCTTGCTTCCGGTATCACCATGCTGCAGGTTGCAGGAAATCCTTATGTGGCAGTATTAGGTCCATCCGAATCTTCCTCAGCCCGACTTACCCTAACACAAGCCTTTAATTCGGTTGGAACCACGGTTGCTCCGTTTGTTGGAGCGAGTTTAATCCTTGCCAATTTACCTACCGACATATCCAATATTGCTGCCATTGATGTGGGCGCGGTCCAAATACCATACCTGTATATTGGCGTAATTTTATTGGTTATAACAGCAATTTTATATTTTCTAAAATTGCCTGCCATCGGTCATGGTGAAGGCGAAATATTGTTGGAGGGCAAGGATAAAGGTAGTGCCTGGAGCTATAAACATTTGCAACTTGGTGCTATAGGTATTTTCGCCTATGTAGGAGCGGAAGTAGCTATTGGTAGCCATATTACAAGTTATTTGCACGAAAGTTCGGTGATGGGTTTTACCATGCAAGAAGCAGGTAAATATGTCGCTTTTTATTGGGGAGGTGCAATGGTTGGTAGATTCATTGGTGCCATTGTACTCCGAAAATATGATCCCGGAAAAGTGTTGGCTTTTAATGCCTTTTTATCAACCATTTTAGTGCTCGTTTCTATGGCTACAACAGGAAGTTTGGCAATGTGGACTATATTAGGTGTTGGTTTGATGAATTCGTTGATGTTCGCAACCATATTTACCTTAGCTGTAAAAGGACTTGGCAAATACACCGATGCAGCCTCAGGAATTTTAAGTACTGCCATTGTAGGAGGTGCTGTCGTTCCTTTTCTTTATGGTGTATTAAGCGATGCTACTTCTCTTAAGTTTGCATTTATTTTACCCGTTATTTGCTATGTTTATATTATTTATTACGGACTAAAAGGACACAAAGAATCAATTTAATCCAATCATCCAATCATCCAATCATTAATCACTAAAACATCCATCATCAAATATGTTACTAATCGCCGATAGCGGATCAACTAAAACCGACTGGACCTTAACCGATGGAAAAGTTAGCAACCAATTTCATACCATAGGTTACAATCCATATTTTATCGATACCGAAGCAATTTATTATTCCATATCCGAAAATTTGCTCCGCGAATTTGATGCCTCTAAAGTTTCTAAAGTATTCTTTTATGGAGCAGGTTGCTCAACAGATGCTAAAAAAGATATTGTTAGAAAGGCGCTCAATCGGGCATTTCCAACTGCTGCAGAAATTTTTGTAGGACATGATTTGTTGGCAGCTGCCCGGGCATTATTGGGTAAAGAAATAGGATTTGCTGCAATTTTAGGTACCGGCGCCAACAGTTGTTTGTATGATGGAAATGATTGTTCGGTTAATATCGATTCTTTGGGATATCTCCTAGGTGATGAAGGGAGTGGTTCCTATATCGGGAAAAAAATTGTACGCGATTTTATGCGCCGTCGCCTCGAACCTGAATTGCAGAAGCGATTTAAAGAACGTTTTCAAATCGAAAACAACGAGCAAATTTTTCACACACTCTATACCACCCAATTTCCAAATCGTTATTTGGCGAGTTTTTGCAAATTTGCCGATGAGTTTGTGACCCATCCTTATATACGCAATAAAGTAAGGGATTCATTCCGCGATTTTTTTAAAAACCTCGTAAGCAAATATCCGGATTATAAAAATTATAGCTTCAATTGCATCGGTTCCGTTGGATTTATTTTTAAAGATATACTAGAAGAAGTTGCCGACAGCTACGACATGAAAATGGGGAAGGTAATTCAGTCGCCTATGAAGGATTTGGTCGACTTTCATTTGAAGCCGTAAAGGTTCGGTTTTCAAGCTTTTCAATATTGCTTCTGATTCCTTCCGGTATAATCAACTTGTGATTGGTAGTAAAATCATACATAACCAAAATATCGGTAGCTTCTGCTACACATTCATTTGCTTCATTAAATAGCTGGTGAACCAGATGAAAACTGGTTTGGTGCATCGAAGCCGTACTGGTTTTGATGGTTACCGTTCCCGGGAAATATAAAGGCTTTAAAAAACGGCATGTTAACGATAAAACCATTGGTCCTTTTTTGTCGGATGTGAAAAGATCGTATATGCCTGCCTTTTGCCAATAGTTAACCCTTGCTGATTGAATATATTTCATAAACATTACATTGTTTACGTGACGGAATTCATCCATCTCACTCCAATCAATACGTAAAGTTAAAGCTACCGGAAAAGTATGCTGCTCGTTTTGCATACAGCAATTTTAGTTAATTCGGAATTACCATCCCAACGTAATTTTATCGCTGCTGTTTTTTATATGAAAGGTTAAAATCTCTGTTTTCTTAGACTCAATACTTGCCCCAATCGGGTCAAATTTACTTACGCCTGGAAGCATCGAAAAAGTTTCTTGCTTAATAGTAGTAGCTCCTCCATTTACTTTTAAACTTATCGAGGAAGCAAAACCATGTAAGTATACTTTCATGGTTTTGAATTTACTGGTTAAACTACCTTCCACTTTTTCAAATACCACTTCTTTTTTGCCGGCATCATAACGCATAACACGTTTTTGGAATTTTCCTTTTTCATATTCATATGTTTCTCCTGCATCTTCATAATAAATAAATGATTCGCTGGATTCACCTTGGTAGATATGAACAAATAAAGTATCTGATGGTATTTCCTTTGCTGATTGTACCACACTTTGCATCGGTATTATACTTCCACTTTTTACATAAACAGGTAAACTTTCCATCGGGGTTTCCACATAGATTTCTTGCTTTCCATTATAAGGTTGTTCGGAAAACATATTGTACCAATTTCCTTCAGGTAGATATACCTTATTAATTTCTTTGTAACTCACAACAGGGGCAACCATTATGGCATTACCAAACAAATATTGGTTTTGGTATTTCCAATCGTAAATCAAAGCATCATGGGTATAGTTAATTGCCAAGCTACGCGCTACAGGCATTCCGGTTTGCGTGGCTTCATAGAAAGCAGAGTAGAGGTAAGGCATGAGTTTGTATCGCAAGGAAATATAATTACGAACAATTTCTTCTACTTTTTCGCCATAACTCCAGGGTTCACTGTCTTTGGCATCTATCATTTTGTGGCTTCTGAAAAACGGACAAAAAGAACCTATCTGCATCCAGCGACAAAATAATTCTTTCGATGCTTCTCCTGCAAATCCACCAACATCATATCCCGAATTGGCAACGCCGCTTAATCCCAAACTGTTTACCAATCGGATTCCCGCCATCATATGGTCGTCATCCGGACGGTTATCGCCGGTCCATATTGCCGAATAACGCTGAATACCCGAATAGGCTGCACGTGTTAAAATAAATGGTCGTTTGCCTTTTAAAAGTATCTTACTTCCTTCAAATGTGCTTCTTGCCATTTGCATGCCATATACATTATGCCATTCCCGATGCGAAGCTTTTCTGCCGTCAAAATCTGCTTCAACCAAATCCGGAAAACGTTGTCCCCAGGTTGCCGGTTCGTTCATGTCGTTCCAAAATCCGTCAATACCATCTGCTATATATCCAGAAAAACTATTACCCCACCATTTACGTGTACTTTCTTTTGTGAAATCTGGAAAATGACACCAGCCGGGCCAAACCTGTCCGGTATAATTGGTTCCGTCAGGGTATTTAATAAACATATCTTTCGATTTTCCTTCTTCATAAGCCGAGTATCCATCTTCTACCTTGATTCCGGGATCAACAATTACTACATTTTTAAAACCCATACCTTCTAACTCATCGAGCATCTTCTTAGGTTGCGGAAATCTGTCTTTATTCCAGGTGAAAATTTTATATTGATCCATATAATGAATATCAAAATAAATTACATCTGCAGGAATCTTCTTTTCACGGAACGTTTTTGCCAATCCGATTACTTCCGCTTCCGGATAGTAACTGTATCTGCATTGCTGAAATCCTATACTCCATAAGCTTGGCATTTCCATTCGTCCGGTTAATTCAGTATAGCTTTTTATTATTCCTGCTACCGAACTGTTTCCTATTAAATAATAATTCATTTCGCCATCTTCGGCAGTAAAAGAACTGAAACGGTTATTGGATGCACCGAAATTGAAATGGGTTTTATACGTATTGTCTAAAAATAAACCATATACCCTTTGATGATGAATTCCAATATAAAAAGGAATGGTAGCATAAATAGGATCACCGTTAGAGGGGTAAGCAAAAAAATCAGTATTCCAGTTGGTGTATCCTTCTCCACGTCTGTCAAGGTTACCGGTCTTTTCACCTAAGCCTATAAATCGTTCCCCATCTTGCATTTTTTTGTAGGTGGTTACTTCTTCTCCTATCCATCCGGTTCCAAATGCCGGTTCATCTTCATTTAATAATTCACCTTTGGCATTATAAAAACCAAATCGTACCGGATTTTTCGAAATGATAAGTTTACACGAATCGGTTTCCAATGTCCATGCATTCGCATCTTCTTTCCATCGATGTATGCCACTAGTTGGTGTTGCTATAACCGCATAACTAAAAGATTGAAATGGATTTGATTTGCTGATTTGTAACCTAATCGTAGTGGGAGAAAATACCTGTATCTGGATATTGCCATTTTCAGTTGTGATTACCCCTCCGTTTACATCCTGGTTTAGTTTGGATAGTTTACCTAAACTTTGATTTAATTTCTGTGCAAATCCAGGTATAACCACAATTGCAAGGCAAACAAACAGTACTATTTTTTTCATGCTAATTAACTTAGTGTATGTTGTACAATTATATAAAATAAAAATCAGTATTAATAATGCATTCTATAGGATATGCCGAAAGCGATAAAAGTTCCGAATGAAAAAGGTATAAAAACAAAAAGGCTCCCATCGGGAGCCTTCTTGCCTACTTAACTTACCAATTATTCAACGATGAGTTTTACAATGCCAACTCTGTCTTGAATGTCTTTCACCTTGATAAAGTATAATCCTTTCAGATTTTCTTTTTCTACTTTAACTGCTGTAAGGTTAATATCATTATAACTACGAATAGTTTTTCCGGTAATATCTAAAATGTCGATAGTTTTTAGGTTGCTTCCATTGTTTAAGGTAACAACTGCATATTCTTTCATTGGATTTGGATACAATCCGATAGACTGATTTAATGCAGCCATTTCCTGTACAGCTGAATTACTTACCTGGCATGTGTTAAACACATAAGATAAAGTTACAGCATTTGCTGAAGTACGAGTATATACACGGTTAAATCCGCCAACGCCACTTGGTTCTACACAACCGCGATCGGTAGTATCAGGGAAGTTTTCTCCGCTTGCATCTAACGACGAATCGCCATTGGCAAATTTGTAATTAAAGGTTCCTGGACAAACATTATTAACTGTCATAGAGTAAACACCAGGTTGACCGCTAACCGGTAACATACGCAATGCACCTTCTTTCCAGTTTGGTGTTTGGAATGTACCCATTACATAAATGCGTCCTTGGGCATCAGGAGTTTCATTCGATAAATCTACTTTAAAAGTAATATTAGAAGGAGCCGGCTTTGTAACGCAAGCTGCGCGGGTTCCGAAACAATGTAAATCCATGGTATCATCTGCACTTAAATTCCAGATACGGTTATCGCCACCTTCCCAGTTGGTAGTTCCATTTTTATGGTAACGGAATTTAAAGTTCACCTCGCCCGAATCCAATTGGATAATTCCTGCATAGAAAGTTGTAGTTGGTACAGCCATCAATTTAACACCGGAACCCCAGTTGGTTAATTCTGTACGGCCACCTGCAACCGATACCGAATCAAATCCACCATCACAATTGGAGTTTGCCATATCTATAACAAAGGTTGCAAAATAACGTGGGAGTGGAGCAGCAGGACAAGCAGTACAAGATCCGAAACACACCTTAGCAGCTGCTGTATGAGCAGTTGCCGATATACCACGGTTGCCATTAACTACACAACCACTTGGTATATTCTCAGGAGCATTTGGCGAATTCCAGCCATTTCCATTTACAAACTTGTATTCGTAATTTCCTGTGTCTAAATAACCAATCCATTCGTAAATTTTATTGGTATTGTACAGGTTTGCCATAGAAGTTTTTGCCGGATCCCATCCTTGTAAACTTCCAGCAATGTGAACACCATTTGCACTTACCGAAACTTCTTTTTGCATATCTACTGCAAAACGAATGGCAACTTTGCTTGCCGGTGCTTCTCCTCCATACATAATAGCAGGTAATACCGATGTGTCATTTGCAATCGAATCGATATACCACCAACGGTTGTCGTCTGAATTGCCATTGTTGGTATGGCCTTTTTGATTTAAGGCTGGTACCGACTCAACTTTGCTCCATGAGTTTCCATTGATAAATTTGAACCTGTAAAAGGTATGTGCAGGAATATCTACCATAACCGAATAAATATTTCCGCTTCCACCATTGGTCAATACCGTTTTGTCGGGTTGCCAATCGCCTCCCGAAACTCCGGCTGCTGCTTGAAAATCACCTGCAATGTGAACCCCAGTAGAATCCACAGTTTTTCCGGTCATATCCACTTGGAATTTAACCTTCTTCGCATACACACCGCTAAAAAAAGCAAGTGATGCTGTAATAAGTAATAGTTTTTTCATAATTTGATAATAAATAGAATACTCAAATATAAAGTAAAAAAAATATAAAAAGCAAATAAGTGTAGGAAATACACTTTCTTTTTTTTATCTCGCATACTCAAGTAAGTGTACAAAATACGTTAAGTTAATTATGTTGATCCAAAAAATACTACTTCCCATTTTCTTAATTACCTGCATTTCTTCTTCTGCACAAGTTGTTGTTATGTCTCCTGCTTTTGCAAGTAGAACGGATAATATTACCATCACATTTGATGCGGTATTGGGTAATGGCGAATTGGCAGGTCAATCTGTTGTGTATGCGCATACAGGTGTGATTACAGATAAAAGTTCAACGCCTTCCGATTGGAAGTATGTACAAGGTAACTGGGGTACCGATGATACCAAAGTTAAAATGACTTCTATTGGAAATAATAAGTTCACCCTTTCCTATAATATCCTTTCCTTTTATGGTGTTCCTTCAACAGAAAAAATTCTAAAATTAGCATTCGTATTTCGCAACCAAAACGGATCTTTGGTTGGAAGAAATACCGATGGCTCGGATATTTTTGTCCCCATAAGTACCGGAGAGTTTCAAATTCAGTTTCAAAATCCGGTCAATAAAAGTAATATTATAAATATAGCCGATAGCATAAAGATTTATGCGGTTACTTCGGCGAAAGCTAACCTCAAACTATTTCTGAATGATTCTTTGGTCAAAGAAGAAACCATGGATAGTATCTTGTCGTATAGCCAGAAAGTTACAGATATTAATAATTATAACGCCCGCATTGTTGCCACGTATCAAACTAAAACATATACCGATTCGGTTAATTATGTGGTTCGAAATGTTCGTATACAAAATGCACCCCAAGGTGTAGTAGATGGCATTAATTACATCAACGATTCTACCGTTATTTTGCAATTATTTGCCCCTTATAAAAGTTTTGTGTATGCAATTGGGGATTTCTCGGATTGGAAAACGGATACCGCTTTTGATATGATCAAAACCCCGGATGGATTACGTTATTGGATAACCTTGCGTTCATTAATCCCCGGGAAAGAATACCGTTTTCAATACCTCATCGATCAAACGCAATTAAAAGTTGCAGATCCTTATGCCGATAAATTATTGGATCCTTATAACGACCACTTAATTCCTTCATCCGTTTATCCCAACTTAATTGGTTATCCTGTTGGAAAAACTACCGAATATGTTTCCGTGTTTCAAACAGCTCAAATACCATACAACTGGCAATATGCAGCTGGTTTTGTAAAGCCTGCCAAAACCAAATTACATATTTATGAACTTTTGGTACGCGATTTTACTTCAAAACACGATTATCAATCCATTATCGATACCTTGAATTATTTGCAGAAATTAGGAATCAATGCAATAGAGTTAATGCCGGTTAACGAATTTGAAGGAAATGAAAGTTGGGGTTATAACACTGTGTTTTATTTTGCTCCGGATAAGTATTACGGTCCAAAAGATAAATTAAAATTATTGGTGGATGAATGCCATAAACGTGGAATGGCAGTTGTTTTTGATATGGTGCTTAATCACAATTTTGGTCAGAGCACATTTGCAAGAATGTATTTTGATGCCTCTACCGGTAAACCTGCTTCCAATAGCCCATGGTTTAATGTCGACCCTACCCATCCGTTTAACGTAGGATACGATTTTAACCACGAAAGTCCTTATACAAAAGCTTTGGTTGATACCGTAATTCAATATTGGGTAAGGGAATTTAAAATGGATGGATTCCGATTCGATTTATCCAAAGGATTTACCCAAAAATATACCGGTAGCGATGTTGCTGCCATGGGCGCTTACGATCCTTCCCGGGTTGCTATATGGAAACGAATATATGATGTATTCAAACCCACATGCAGCGATTGTTATATGATTCTCGAACACTTTGCCGATAACCAAGAACAAACCATTCTATCCAATTATGGTTTCATGCTCTGGGGGAATATGAATTACCAATATAACCAGGCAACCATGGGTTACTCAAGCGATTTAAACGGTTCGTCCTACAAACAATTTGGTTGGGCAGATCCTAACCTGGTGGTTTATATGGAAAGCCACGACGAAGAACGTTTGCAATATAAAAATGTAAATTTCGGATACAGCAATTCCACTTATAATGCAAAAGATACCAATACCGCACTTTCCAGAAATGAAGCAGCTGCAGTGGTATATTTTAGTGTTCCCGGTCCAAAAATGATATGGCAATTTGGTGAACTGGGTTACGATTATTCTATTAATTATTGTCCGAACGGAACAATTAGCGATGCATGCAGGTTAGCAAACAAGCCAATTAAATGGGATTATATGCAAAACCCCAATCGCCGACGTTTGCACGATGTTTACCGCGCTATGATGGATATACGTATCCATACTTCCGGATTTGATACCAAAGATTTCAGCCATACCCTAACAGGCAATTACAAAACCATTCGCTTAAATGATTCGAGCGTTAAAATAATGACCATTGCCAATCTGGGTGTATCAAACAATTCGCAGAAACCCCAATTCTTACAAAGTGGTTGGTGGTATGAATATTTTACAGGTGATTCATTGTTTGTACAGGCTATCGATACCGCCATTCTTTTAAAACCTGCCGAATACAGATTGTATACAAGTACCAAGTTAACCCAACCGGTTATTACCCCGGTATCGGTGAATGATGTGGAAGATGCTTTCCAATATTTGGAAGTGTTCCCTAATCCTGCAACAGATAAATTGTTTATCCGAAACCCGAACGGTTGGCAAAAAGAAATTCGGATGGATCTGTATGATATTTCCGGAAAATGTGTTCGCTCTTCAAGTGACTTTACGAAAACACAGGATGGGTATAAAATGGAAACACAAAATCTCCAAGCCGGAATTTATTTCTTGCAGATTAAATCAGAAGGAAAAGTGGATACAAGAAAAATATTTATTCAAGACTAAAATTAAACGATATGCATAAAAAACTACTGCTGATTATTCTACTTTTTGTCTCAACAGGTGCATTTGCCCAGTATATTTCGGGTGAGGTACTCGACAATAAGAAACAACCCGTAATTGGTGCCGTAATTCAAGTTCTGGGAACAAAATACGGAAGCACAACCGACCTCAATGGTAAATTCAGGATTAAAGTTGCGGAAGGTAACTACAAGGTTAAAATTTCGTACACCGGATTAAGCTCCAGTATCCAAGAAATTAAGGTTGGGGTATCCGATATCGAAATGGGAAATTTTATCTTAAAAGACGACCCAAAACAATTAGACGAATTTGTAAAAGTTGGTTACGGTGTACAACGCAAACGTGAACTAACTTCTGCCATCGGTAAAATAAGCGGGAAAGAATTGAACGATATTCCGGTTCAAAGTTTTGAGCAAGGTATGCAGGGAAAATTGGCAGGTGTTGTGGTTACACAAGGTTCCGGATTGGCTGGTTCACCTTCCATAATTCGTATCCGTGGAATTTCTTCTCTTGCCGCAAGCGGCGATCCGCTATATGTAATTGATGGTATTCCAATTTCTCAGGATTATGGTTTATATGGAAACAGTGGTGGTTTTAATGTCAACCCGCTTTCTTCTTTAAATCCGGATGATATCGAATCGGTGGAAGTATTGAAAGATGCCGCTGCTACTTCTATTTATGGATCAAGAGGTGCTAACGGTGTTGTTATGGTAACTACCAAACGTGCCAAGGAAGGAAGTAAATTGGTAATTAATTATACCGGTCAGGTTGGTTTTTCTACCCCAACAGCAAAACCCAATATGCTCAGTACCGATGAGTTTTTACAATTGTTTGAAGAAGCTTGGATTAACGATGGTAACACCGGTAAACCGGATTTGCAAGGTGCAGGAATTCCAATTTCATGGGATGATGCCCGTAAGTACAATACCGATTGGCTCGATTTAACCACACAAGTTGGCGTAAAACAAAACCATAATATCTCTCTATCTAAAGGATGGAAAAAATTATCCCTCATGAATAGTTTTTCTTATTCCAACAACGAAACATTTATAAAAGGCAATGCCTACGAAAGAATCAACGAAAGGATTAACCTGGATTATCAGGTAAATAAAAAATTACACCTGATGGGAAATATGTCATACAACTATGGAAACAACAACCGGGTTTATTCCGGTTGGTCGGGAGGATTCGGAATGGTGATGTCTACCGCTATGCCGTTTTATCCGGTGTACAATCCGGATGGTTCCTATTTCTTGTTTAATAATTCGGATGCAAATTTTAAATCCAATCCGGTAATGATGCAGGATTTATACAAATGGAACACGGTCGAAAATCGCGTATTTCTTGGTGGTGCTGCCGACTATGAAATAATAAAGAATCTAACTGCACGCATTCAAGGTAATTACGATTACCAGGATGTTACCGATAACCAGTATGGTCCACAGGAATTGATGAAGGTAGTTACACCTGGAACACCCAATTCCCGCTCACGACGCGAAACCTACTACACATCGAACAGCAACTATTCAGCTACCATAAATTATCTATATGATTTAAATGTATTAAACCATTTCACCTTTATGGGGGGCTATGAACGCCAACGAAATATCAAGGAAGGCATTATCAATGATGCACTAAATACAACCGGATTTATTACAAGCAACGAAAAGGATCCGAACAACCCAACGGCAGTAAAAAGTTATACGATACCAAAGGAATGGATTTTTGAACGTTTTTTCGGAAGGGTGAATTACAATTATAACGGACGATATTTCGCCGGATTAACTTTTAGTTACGATGGCTCTTCTAAATTCGGAGATAACAATAAATACGGATTATTTCCGGCAGCTTCTATTGGTTGGATTATCAGTGAAGAAGATTTTTTACAAGGAAACAAAACCATTACGTTTCTTAAAGTCCGCACCAGTTATGGTAAATCAGGAAACTCTGGTTTTGACCCCAACGCTAAAAATGGCTACTTTCAATACGACCCGTCTAAACCCTATAACAACCAACCTATTTTATACCCAAGCAAACTCGAAAACCAGGATTTGAAGTGGGAAACAACCTGGACATTTGATATCGGTCTTGATTATGGAATGTTTAACGACAGGGTAAGTGGTAGCTTGGAATATTACCATAAACGTACTGCTGATGTAATTGCTGAATTAACCATTGATCCCTCAAATGGATTCTCCACTTATTACGACAATATCGGTATAATAACCAACCAAGGAATTGAATTCAGCATCAAGACAAGAAATATCGACCATAAAAATTTCCGTTGGACAACCGATTTTAATATTGCACGAAACTTTAATGAATTAACCAGTACCGGAAATTATACAGAAGATGCAGTTAGCGGTGGAACCAACGATACCCGTGCAGTTGTTGGTAAACCGGTAGGTACATTTTATCTCGTAAGATTTTCCCATGTCGATAAAGAAAATGGAAAACCTGTTTACCTCGATAAACAAGGTAACCAAACATATACTTGGTCTCCTGATTACCGCGTTCCTGTTGGTTCAGTTTTGCCTCTTGCAACAGGTGGTATTACCAATACATTCCAATGGAAAAGCTGGGATTTAGGGGTCTTATTTACTTTTCAACTCGGCGGAAGTATTTACGATGCATCAGCAAAGCGCCAAATGGGAGTTACTACTTATTGGAATATGCGTTCCGAAATTGCCGACAGATGGCAAAAACCGGGCGATGATGCAACTTTCCCACGTTTAACGCTCGATCCTGCTACCTATGGTTTGCCAAACGAATGGCAATACAATACGCCAATGTGGTTATATGACGCAAGTTTTGTTCGTTTAAGGAGCATCACTCTAGGATATAATATTCCAACGAAATTCCTCGAAAAAACACATATATCAAAAGCAAGACTTGCCTTTATCGGAACCAATTTGTTTGTGTTTACCAATTATCCCGGACTGGATCCTGAAATTGCTCGCGATGGTGAAGGTAATATCGATCAATCGCGAAACCTGCAGGCGCAAAATGTATACTATCTCAACGCCCCTCAGGAAAGAACCTATAATTTCCAAATCAGCATTTCATTTTAATCACAGGAAATATGAAAATAAATACATTAAAATTAATCCCGATTCTGGTTGTACTATTTACACTGGTTTCGTCTTGTGAAAAAAATCTCGAAGTAGAAGCAGAGAAAAATCCAAGTCTGGGACTTTCACCTGAAGATGCGATAAAAACGCCACAGGACATGCAGAATTTGTTAAATTCATGCTACGACAATTGTGCCAATATGATGAATGGAATGTTTCAAATTTCGGGTGATTTACTCGCCGATGATGTAACGCCTCCTTCCAATAACGACCCTTTTAGAATGGCAATTTATAAACACAATATCGATCAATTTAATTCTTATGTAGGCAGTGTGTTTAGCCAGCCTTATTATACCATATACAGGGCTAATACAATGGATTTGTACTATGATTATGTTACAGATTTAAGTACGGCTGAACGTCAAAGAATGGAAGGAGAGGCTGCTTTTCTAAGAGCCTTATGTCATTTCGAATTGGTTAAGTTATTTGCCCAACCGGCTGGTTATACTGCAGACAATTCACACCTAGGTGTGATGCTTCGCAAAAGAGCCAAAAATGAAGCAATTCCTCGTTCCAATGTGGCGCAAACATATGAGATGATTGTTTCGGATTTAACAACCGCGATCTCTAAACTACCTCCAACGAATGGAGTTTATGCAAGTCAAAATGCATCTAAAGCACTATTGGCAAAAGTTTACTTTTTAAGCGGTCAATATGCTTTATCCCTTCCCTTAATAAATGAACTTATCAATAACGGAACCTATACCCTAAGCGATAGTTTGAATCGTTTTAAACGGGATGAAATTGCAAGCGAAATTATATTCGGATTTGTAGCAGGGGATAATCCATATGAAAATAGCGCTCGTTCCGGAGAATTTAAAGCAGCATACCGTAGTGATTTAGGAATTCCCCTGATGGGCCTTTCAACCGATATGTATAACTTGTTAAAAGATACCAACGACAAACGTTCCAAAATGGTTACCTTATTTAATGCCGGGACTCCTGATGAGCTTGCGGCTTCAACCAAGTTTAATTTAACTACCTTTGCAACTCCCTATTTAACCTTAACAGATTTGGTACTGATGAAAGCTGAAATTCTTGCGATGCAAGGTGATAATGCAGGTGCTACAACCGAAATTACAAAGATTGTAAACAGGGCTTATTATAATCCGGCACCTGTTTTAGCGGCTATCAATACCCCAAGTTTGCTTGAGAATATTCGTAATGAGCGACGTCGGGAAATGGTTTGTGAAGGCGACCGTATTCATCAATTGAAACGAATAGGAGCAGATGTTAATCGCACCGGTTCCGGTTCTCCGGTATACATACGTGGTGTTATTTGGAATTGCAATGGCATGGTGCTACAGTTTCCATCTTCCTGCGGCACCTCCAGTTTGTTTGTGTATAATCCTTTAGCAGTTTGTAATTAATACGATATGAAAAAATATATTATCTCCGGTTTTATTTGCTTACTCGCATTCGGGTGCGAAAAGCCATACGATAAGGACAAAGAGATTGGTCCACCAATATACTCTGCCGAGAATTTTAACAGCATTCTTAATGGTAAGTGGGTATTGTCAAAAGCCTCACAAGTCGACGAACTTTCTTTGACCAAAGAGAGTATTGATATAACCGACTTTTATTCTATGAGTCCTGCAACCCAAAAACCAAATATTACTTTCAATACCACCAACCAAACTTTTGTTTCCGATACAACTGGTGTGATGGTTAGTTATTTTGGAAGTTCCGGTACATGGAGTTATGATGATAACAATTATCCAACAAAGATTATTCTGAATTCAGGTACCGTAATCCCGATTGGATCAAATATTCAGGCACCCGGCGGATACCTGGAATACCAAGAATCAGCTTCCTGTTCAGGCTCTTCCGTTATGACTTTTAAACTTCAATTTGCCAAACAATAAATCATGAAAAAGTATATACTAATTCTATCGGTAATATTGGGTGTAAACCAACATGTTTCAGCCCAGGCAGCTTGGATTGAACCCGAAAATCCGGATGTTACAAAAACCGTTCGCTTGTATTGTGATTTGAATAAAGTTACTGCGGCAACTGCTGATGCCATGAAGGCCGACCCCGTTGGACCATATTATATCTGGACTTGGAAACCTACCGAGACGGAACGCGCTGATACACTGGTAAATGGAGAAGGCGACAAGCCATGGAAAAGTTCTAACGAACGATTGAAAATGACCAAGGACGATACCAAAGGAGCAAATGTTTGGTATTATGAAATGGTTCCAACTGTATTCTACAACTGCGATGCAAATACGGTTTACGCAAGTGATATTTCTTTCTTGGTTAAACCAAAAGATGGAGGCGGTTATGGCGATCCTGATGTTAAAACAGAAGACTTTAATGTAGCGGTTGAACCACCAAAATTAGATAGGGGTTTATTATATACCGTGCCTGCTATTATGTTAGAAACACAAATTACATCGCTTGTTTATGATAATCCGCTCGAAACCAAAACTACCATGCAAAACCTGAATGATGGTGAGGTTTATATGCATATGGTTGCTACAGTTAAAGATACTGCTACTGCAATTGTGACTACAATTGAACCGAGTAAATTTTTACAAGTGCAAAACAACCCAATGTTACGCATGTTAAAAATGAGTGATGGTCGTTTTAAAATCACCATGATTCCTCGTAAGTATTTTAATATTACCAACCCAACCAGCATTCTTGTGGATGTAACTGTTACAGTAAGAAAGGCAGTTTGGAATAGCTCGGAAGACCAAACCAATGAGAAATCTAAATTAAAATTTGGTTGTCAGTAATGCAGGGTATTAATAGTTAGAATACATAACAACTTATAAGTAGTCTTTACATATTAAACTTACAAAAAATCTTTAACGTCGTGTCTGCTATTGTACTCGATTTGGAATGGTTAAAAGAAAACCAACCAAATAAGTATCAGTATCGGTAGTAAGATCGGAATACTATACCTGAAAATATAACCAAAAAAGGAAGGCATTTTAACTCCCGCATGTTCAGCAATTGATTTTACCATTAAATTTGGGCCATTGCCTACATACGTTACAGCACCCCAAAATACAGAGGAAATAGAGATAGCAAGTACGTATGGCATAAAAGAACCATCGGCAAAAGCAACTACATCATTAACCTGATTTACTTGCAGATTTTGTCCTCCCATACTAAATGTTAAGAAATTTAAATAGGCAGGAGCATTGTCTAGAAATGCTGAGGCCAATCCACTGGCAAAATAGGTTTGCGTGAGGTTTAATATCATTCCATTCTTACCCAATTGTTGCAATAACTGCAGTGCAGGTATCATCGTCATAAATATCCCGAAAAACAAAAAGGCAATTTCACGTATCGGTTCATATTTAAATTGGTTGCTGCGTAAGGCTTTTTTATTGGCAGTATACAAACACAAACATGCAATCAATATTTGAAGGCCTTCCCTAATAAAGGAGATTTTATGACCATTTAAGTTGTAAGCCGGTAAATTTGGTATAATCCCCGGGTCAATAAAAACGGTAAGTACGGCTAAACCAAGCCATATAAAATTACGTTTACCTTTCACCATAATTTTATTGCTGTAATGCTTCGAAATATCTATTTCATTCCATGCAACATTCTTGCTTTCAAACCAATACAAAAATAAAGTCAACAGAATAAGGGTTAATATCCATGGAAGGTATAAATTTATTAAGGTATAGAAAAATGGTATTCCCTTTAAGAAGCCAATAAACAATGGCGGATCACCAATTGGAGTTAATAAACCACCAATATTCGAAACAAAGAAAATAAAGAATACGATATGATAAGGCTGTAAACGATATCGGTTCATTCTCATAAAAGGTCGGATTAACAATACGGAAGCTCCTGTTGTGCCGATTAGATTTGCAAGTGCCGCTCCTATCAATAAAAATAAAATATTGTTCCTTGTATTGGATTCGAAATCGGCAAATATAAAAATGCCACCTGCTGCAACATACAAGGCAAAAAGTAAGGCAACAAAGGAAACATATTCCGCAAAAGTTTCGATTACAATATCGGTTTGCTTAAACGAGTAAATATACCAGAAGGCCACTACCAATCCAAGCGACACGGATACCATTTTATAGGATTCGTGCCAGAATTTTGGGAAAATAATACTACCTGTCGATAGTAATAGCAATAGCGTAACAAAAGGAATAACCGACCAATTTGAAATGGTAGCTTGATGCACATATAACAAAATACACATGGCCCAAATATAAGGGAAAGGTAATGTCAGTGTTTAACCAAATCAAACTTATTCCGTTCGAATCATCCTTAAAAATGCAAAATGGGTAGTTTGCATAAGTGTCATTTTTTATTGTGATATAATTGTATATCCTTGTTCTTGTATTTGCAATATGGGAAATCGCGAAATTTTTAAAGAGAATGGCTATTGTATCATTCCAAACGTATACTCCGAATCGGATATGGGGGAAATGTTCTATCTTTTTTTGGATGTTTTTAAATCCATTGCACACAAAAACAAAATCCAACTTTCTCATCCGATTAACACAATAGCAGAGTTGAAATATCCTGCTGATTTAAAAATACTCGATCATCTGATTCTAGATGTATTTAATTACAGCAAAGATCTGGTAGGAGAGGGTTATGATATCGTTTCTTATTCTGGTACTTTTATGCGTTTTTTATCCAATAAAAAGATTGAGGCCATAACTAGGGAACTACTTGGTTTACCGGAGCACGCTGCCTTATATGGCTGGACCAACAGGGTTCGTATTGATCCTCCTGCCGACGAAAGAAGAACGTATGGCTGGCATCAAGAAGTTTTTTACACCATTCCCGAATCCCGATATTTACAAACATGGTGCCCGGTTTTAAGAGATACAACGAGCCAAAATGGAACCATACATGTTTGTCCTGCTTCACATAAAGAGGGTGTTGCAAAACAATCCTGGAATGAGATACCCGGTAGAGCAACCCAAATTATTATCGATCAGGATCTGGTTAACAAATACCAGAATGTGGTGCTTGAAATGAAGGTAGGAGATGTATTGTTTTTTGATGGCCATCTCTTTCACCAAAGCGGACACAATGCAACCAAAGATGAAATTCGTTTTTCAATGGTTGGCATGTGGAACGACATCAGCAATGAATCTTTTCGTGGTCCGAAACCTTCTTTTACTCAACGTACAACCCTTGATGCCAAAGAGTATTGGAAAGAATACAACAAAAGATTAGGATGGGGATTTGAGGAGTTATGAGATATAAGTTATAAGTTATAAGATATAAGATATAAGTTATAAGATATAAGATATAAGTTGGTGTTTTGAAGCCCCCACTTAAACACACTGTACTTTAACACCTCAACACTTTAACACCTCAACACTTCAACACCTCAACACTCGTCCACCGTAGCATTTGCGAAGGTGGGCAACACTTCCTCACTCGTACCTCAGTGCCTCAATCGGATCCAATCTCGAGGCCTTGTATGCCGGGTAAATTCCTGATACCAATCCAACGAGTATACAAATTATTAAACCGCCTGTAATCCATAACCAAGGAATGATAAATCCTCCATTTAAAAGTAACGACACAATATTACCGATAACTATTCCCAGTATAATTCCTCCAATACCGCCAAAAACACAAATCATAATTGCCTCGTATAAAAACTGAGCAAGTACAGTTTTATTATTTGCACCAATTGCCTTCCGGATGCCTATTTCTCTGGTACGTTCGGTTACTGATACCAGCATGATATTCATTAGCCCAATTGCTGCACCCAATAAGGTAATGATACCTATAATCGTTGCGGCCCATGTTACATATTTTAAATTATCTATCAAATCTTCGGCGATATTATCTGCTTTTACAATTTCAAAATTGTCGTCCCGGTTAGCCGTTAACCTGCGAATATTTCGAAATACCGCTCTGGCTTCTTCTACGGCAACATCCATTTGACCCACGTTATCAATAGCTGCTGTTATTACAAAACTCATGTTAGGTCTTGCAAAAACCTGCCTGGCATTTTCTATGGGAACGATAATAATTCTGTCGCCTCCAAAACCCATGGATGAACCTTTTTCCATCAAAGTGCCAACCACACGGTATTTGGCACTACCAACCTGAATGCTTTCTCCTATTGGTATCTTCTTCTTAAATAATTTATCCCTAACACTTTTACCAATCAAACAAACATTGGCAGCTGAAGTAATATCCTGACGGTTAAATGGCCTGCCAAGTTCAATATTATATCCTGCTATTTTCAGGTAATTTTCATCACCGCCCATCACCATAATATTGGGTTCAGTTTTCTGTGATTGATAAGTGGCGGTGCTTGCAAAGGATGCGTTAACGGATAATGAAACTACCGATGGATACGTATACGATTCCTTAAATTCATAAGCCTCATATCGGGTGATTTTTTGGTAGCGCTTCGGTGCTTTTCCTTTAACTCCAAACTGAACATTACTGCCTCTGTTTTTGATATTAAAAGTATTGGCCCCCATGTCCGAAAAGTTTTGGTTGATGGATGATTTTATACCATCAATGGCCGTAAGTATTCCTACCAATGCCATGATTCCAATGGATATAATCAAGGCAGTTATGATTGCCCTGAGTTTATTACCTTTGATGGACTGATACGATAGTGCTATTTTATCTCTGAAAATCAAGAAACAATGTTTTTTTGTTCTACGAATGTAAATCCTTTACGGTTATCTTTCTCCGAATAATCAATCGCCATTCCTGCAAAGAAAAAGACTTCTCCTGGCGAATAAATGATTTCAATACCTTGCACGGTTTTCAATTGGTCTTTTTCTGATTTTTCATCAAAGCCTATAACCAACCTTTTGTTGCTTTCATTTTTCTGTCTGATTCCAATGCGTAAATAATGATCTTCAGGTACATGTAATGTTTGTTTAAATTGATTGATTGCGACAAGTGCTGCTTCTGTAAAATGAATGATTTCCATAGTAAAAGGGCAAAGATAAGGAAAAGTGATCAGTCCAAAGTTTTCCGCCAAAAGTTGTGCAACTAGCCTTACGCTCAACCGTTCCCGCGAACGTCACGCTCGTGATTAATGTCTAATCTACAACCGTCTCCGAAAGCGTCACGTTCGAGATTAATTTTAAAACACCCGTTCTCGCGAGCGTCACGCTCGTGATTCGTTTTGAATAATAGTGCTTTCTATGTGACGGTTCTCGCGAGCGTCACGCTCGTGATTACTTCCTAAATAACACCCATTCGCCTTCCCCGTTCCCGCGAGCGTCGCGCTCGTGGTTATTTCTTTAACAACACCCATTTGCCTTCCCGATGTACCACCTTAGTTTCATCAAGTGCATACTTTACCAAGTCATGCTTGCATAATTGATAATCCGTTCTCGCGAGCGTCACGCTCGTGATTCGTTTTGAATAATAGTGCTTTCTATGTGACGGTTCTCGCGAGCGTCACGCTCGTGATTACTTCCTAAATAACACCCATTCGCCTTCCCCGTTCCCGCGAGCGTCACGCTCGTGGTTATTTCTTTAACAACACCCATTCGCCTTCTTCGTTCCCGCGAGCGTCACGCTCGTGATTATTAAATAAATTTAGGCCTCACGTATTATTAGTCAGCGTCACGCTCTCCGTTCTCGCGAGCGTCACGCTCGTGATTATTAAATAAATTTAGGCCTCACGTATTATTAGTCAGCGTCACGCTCCGTTCTCGCGAGCGTCACGCTCGTGATTATTTCTTTAACAAAACCCAAATTCCTTCCTGATGCACAATATTGGGTTTATTCCATTGATGTTTCATCAACTTTTGATTGCATAATTGATATTCAATATCCATTGTTGAATTAATAGGATAGGCATAATAATTACTAACTGCTATTGGCAATACAGGATTATTCCCAACCGCTTCAAAATCGACCTTATAATATCGTTCCATGCCTTCCCTCCAAGCTTTAAAGTAAAATGCTTCATGTACCAATGCCTTATAGTTAACCGGAGTAGCGCGTTTGGCTTCACATCCAAAAGATTCGTTATCCGGTGGAATTAAAAAACAACTTTGTTTTGATGTGCTATCCGATATCCAAGCGTGCATTTTTTGCAAGTCGGTTTTTTTATAATTTCCAATTTGATAACGGTTACTTATTTTTTCCGGTAATAGTATTTCTGTTTGAGTGAGCCATAACAATCCTGTCATTCCCGAAACCAGAAATACAATATTCCATAATCTACCTTTCCGACTTACCTGCTCTTTTAATCCCGCAAATTGTGCTATTGCACCGCCAATTAAAACACAGCTCAAGGCATTTAGCCATACGGTAGTTTTAAACCATTGCCATTTTCCAACGGATGAAATTCCTAACCATTCCAATGCAATTTCATACAATAAACAACCGAAGATAATAACGATACCTGTTATTTTAATTTCATATAAACGCGCATTGCTTCTCAGTTTTCGTATGGCAATTAATCCTAATAGAGCCAATCCAATTAAACGCAGATAATCTTTAATTGAAAATAGAGAAGGTATATAATGCCAAGGTGCTCGCTGGTAATACAAGGTTTGATAAAATACGGAGAGGTCTTCGCTTGAAACCGGTACAAATAATTGTCGGTAGAAAATAGGTAATGCCATTGGCGATACAACCAATCCGAAAACCAAATATTGTTTAACGAACTTAAAAAAGGATCTCGAATTGGTTACAAAAGTTAATTGAACAATACTGATAAGTATAAAAACATGCAATCCAACCAACAGTTGAAATAGTCCTGCAATTCCGAGTAATATGGCACTTTTATAAGGCGAATTTTTAAGTCCGAATAAGATGGCCCAACTAGCTAATGCCTCTGCCGGTATCGTTCCAACAAATGAATTTACAAGTAAGGTGTTTCCGCCAACAGTAAATGAATTGAATATAAAGAAAAGTAAAACCGGAACAATAAACGGAGCAAATGCATTTTCTGTAATATGCCGGGTAATCAACATCCAGGCATAAATGGTTAAATACACACATACCAAATAAAGCATAAAACAACCTGTTTCTACACCAATAGCAATTGCTACTCCATATACCAACCAAACCCAATATTCCCTTACCGTAAAAGTTTGGTTGTATAAACTTAGAAAAAAATCATTTGGATACAGGGTTGGATCCAGCATGGCATATACCTGTGGTAAATGCTCGGCTTGGTCGCCTGTATTAAACAGGTATCCATGCCACCAGATAAACACAATGCTAAGCAGAAATGCAAAGCTGCTGTAACGGTAGGAATAGGACCTAAAATAATGTGTCAGGTTTACCATGAAAAAAAATCAATATAGTCACAGAATATGATTTTAAAAATAGTTAAATCTTTTGACTGGAATTATGAATGGAAGTTTATAGTAATAATCCATATCAATATTGAACTTATCCTATTTACATAATATATTCAATAAGATATGGTAAGATATAGACGAAATCATGCTATCATCGGCTATTCAAGTATACAAATAGATCGTTTGATGTAAAGCGGTGCTTACCGTATATCTTTTATTAACCGTAAAGGTCGACCTTTCCAAACCTTCTAGGTTGCCATATAACAGCAGTAAAAGACTAAGTCGTATACAGCACTGTAAAGGCGCCAATGCAAGCATCCGATATAAACGAATAACATTCCATGTTAAACGTTTTGCAAGCCGCTGTTTTCGCTCCATTTTGCATAAAGTGTAGCTTTGCATAAAGATAGCAAAAATTGCGCTGTCTTGCTGTTAGGCGTTCGGCTTTTCTTACGCAAGAGTCAAATAGTCGTCTTCAATTTTGACATTGAAGTTGATTTCTGCTTTCAATGCTTTAAATACTTTTATAACTGTATCAATGGTTGCGCTATTTGCACTGCTTTCTAATTTGGATATTTGAGCTTTTTGAACACCAATTAATTTTCCAAGTTCTTCTTGTGTCAAATGTCTTTCTAGTCTAGCAGTTTTAATCATCTTTCCTAAAACGTCCATTCTAAGCTCGTATTCATAATCGTCACGTTCTGTTGTTCCAACCTTACCGATGAATTTGTCTTTCATTTCGGCAAGTGAATAAGTCTTCATTTTTTTGGTTGCCATATGATTAGTCTTTACGTTTGTTTTCAAAATATTTATCTCTAAGTCTGCTTGCTCTTTCAATTTCATTAGCTGGAATTTTGTCGACCTTTTTCACAAAGCCATGTGTCGCTATTACCAGTGTTTTCTTATTGTCTGTCTTGTCCCAGAAGGCTAAAAGCCGAATCTGTAGTCCACCAAATTTTGTTCTAAGTTCCCAGATATCGTTTTGAAGTTTTTTAAACAATTTGGGATCATTGGTTTGTTCGGCAAGGTCGATGTTATAGAAAATCTTACGAATTGACTTTCTATCTAGTTTCGAAATAAACTCGTTCGCTTCTTCCATAAATCTCGTTTCAAAGAATCTCATTCATACATTTTATTCATAGTCTTAAACAAAGGTAATAAAAGTTTCTATATTTGGAAACTAATTTTATAGTTAGGTATTTAAGTTGACGCCTAGCAACCCTTAAAGGCGTTGTATCCAAACTTTCTAGGCAGTAATAAAAGACCAAGTCGTATGCAGCCCTGTTAGGGCGACATTTCTAAACATCCGGTGTAGCCGGATGTAAAAAGTACAACCGAAGTTCAAAGCCCTGAAAGGGCGAAATATCCCTCATATAATGCTTTGTAAATGCAATTGATGCAACACGATAACTAAACACACAGTACCAGAACATTTAGTACTTAAACCTGAGTAGCTAAAATAGCCCAAACAATCAAATTTGAATTATTTCGAAAAAGCGATAGTTAAATATTGATACACAATTTGCACCTTTGTTTTATGGGTTTAAAATCAATTCTGGCCATACCATTTGCTCGTTTTATAACCAACAAGGTAAAACGGCAAAGCGCCATAGCTGTTTCCTTTCAATTGGATTGGATGCATAAATTGGTTGCCATTGCCTCTCAAACAAAATTTGGAATCGATCATTCATTTCAAACCATTAAAACATATGATGATTTTAAACAACAAGTCCCGGTTATTGATTACGAAGATTTAAAACCATATATCGATGAAGCAATTTCCGGCAAAGCGGATATCCTTTGGCCCGGCAAACCGGCTTATTGGAGCAAGACTTCAGGTACTACTTCCGGAGTAAAATATATTCCTATCACCAAGGATTCTATTCCGTTTCATATTCAATCGGCTCGAAACGCTTTGCTAGCATATATCGCCGAAACCGGTAAAGCAGATTTTTTAAATGGTAAACTGATATTTTTATCCGGTAGTCCGGCATTGGAATCCAAAAATGGTATTCCGGTTGGACGATTAAGTGGTATCGTAAACCACCATGTGCCGGGTTACCTAAAAGGAAATCAGTTGCCTTCGTTTCCTACAAATTGTATCGAGGATTGGGAAGAAAAAGTGGATGCGGTGGTAAACGAAACCATCCACCAAAACATGACATTGATAAGTGGTATTCCGCCTTGGGTGCAGATGTATTTCGATAAAATAACTTCACTAACTGGAAAGAAAATAAAGGATGTTTTTCCCAACTTTAAACTTTTTGTGTATGGTGGGGTAAATTTTGAACCCTATCGGGCTAAGATCGAAAATGCCATAGGAACCAGGATTGATACCCTCGAAACCTATCCGGCTTCCGAAGGATTTATTGCCTATCAGGATACCCGTGAAGAGAAGGGTTTGTTGCTGTTGACCAACAACGGCATCTTTTATGAATTCATTCCTACGGAAGAATATTTCAACCCAAATCCTGCCCGGTTACACCTTGGAGAAGTAAAGCTGGATTGTAATTATGCCCTTATCATGAATACCAATGCCGGACTCTTCGGTTACAGTATTGGCGATACCATTAAATTTGTTTCGCTTAATCCGCCTCGTATTGTTGTTACCGGACGAATCAAGCATTTTATTTCCGCATTCGGCGAACATGTAATCGGCGAAGAGGTAGAACAGGCCTTGCTTTCGGTAGCAAATAAATACAAAATCAATATTATAGAGTTTACTGTTGCTCCACAAGTTAATCCACCTGAGGGAGGTTTACCATACCACGAATGGTTTGTTGAATTTGAAAACAAACCCGACGATATTCATTCATTCGCAAAGGAAGTAGATGTGAAAATGCAAGAACGAAACATATACTACAAAGATTTAATTGCCGGTAATATCCTACAGCCATTAAAAATTAGGTCACTACAGAAATCTACATTTATTCAATACATGAAGCAGGAGGGAAAGCTCGGCGGACAAAACAAAGTACCGCGTTTAAGCAACACACGATCGATAGCAGATAAACTCCAATCTTATTTAAATTAGATGTATTTAATGTACACTTTATCTCGCAACCTTAAAATTAATTTTAGTTATTTAAACAACATATATACCTAGATAAAATTTGATGTTAAAAAGTGACTTTTATCAATCAATAGGCGAAATAGAAGTCTGTCTTAAAATCTCTGAAATAAAAACAGTTACGTTAAGCTAGATGAGTTTGTGACAAAAATATAAGTATTTCTTTATCTCACTAAATTATTTAACAATTTGTATTTTAAGATTTAATATTTCCTTGATGTTCACGAATTATACTTACTAACCAATTACCATAGTATCGAAGAAAACAAATCAGTTCTAATGGTACAAAGGAAGCGACAACATAGTTTTTTCCTTTCTTTCTATCCTTAAAAACTATAAAGTCAATTAAAAACTCATCACTTTTTGATTCAAATGTGATGTCAAAGTGTGCAACAGTATGTCGTAATGCAATTATCAAATCTTTTAGATTAGTGATATTTTTGTTAAATGTTGAATTTTCTATGCCCATTTTGGTTTTCAACTCCATACTCCAGGTTGTATTTGGCAAATAAATAATAGTCTTTTCTTTTGGTAATACAATTAATCCAAGTAAACAGTTTACAAGCAAAGTGTGATTAAATTGTTCTTCAAATTTGTATTTGTAAGTTATACCCTCATACTGTGAAAGAAGGCGCAATGTCCGTTCAATAAACTCAGATTCTAAGTCTTTAAAATTTCCCATTATATGAATTTCAATTGTTTTGTGAATTTATCAAATAAAAAAATCATTGGCAAACCTTCTTGAATGAACAACTTAATTGAAAAGCAGATTCATTATTATTTAAATTGCAATTTATTTATTTCACTCTTCAGGTGATTTAAAGATTTTCCAAATACTTGTCCAAAAGTTAACAAATTCAATCTGTTTTCGAACCAATTTTCCATTTCACTAAAATCTTGGTGATCTTTAAGTTCATTTGGTTGGTTTTCAAAGTTACCTTTGTCAATTTCTAATGGATTCACAACTAATAAAATATAAAGGATTTTTAATGAATTTAAATTTTGACTACTTTCAGTACTAAATAATTTCGTTAATATTCCTGGATAAAGTTGCCTTCTATCTTCAAAAGCTGCCTCATAGTTCCTGAATACTTTTTTAGAATATAACATAGAGTCATATCCATCAAATGAGTAATATAGAATCCACCACAACGATTTTCCCACTTCAGATCTAATTTCTCTTTTGGTGAATTCAGAACTTATTATCGTCCAGTCAATCATTATTAATTCAAAGTAACTTCTGAATAAAATGGATTGATCATTATTGAACTTGATTCTTGTAAATTCGAATTTCATCCAAAATACAAAATGTCGTTCAAGGTGTCTTTGTAAAATTCTGAGTATATTAATAATAATTCTTTTTTCGAATTCGGTCAAATTTCTAATAAGTATTGCCAGTTTAGGAGTCCAGCCTTCAGGAAACTCAATAATATCCATGTTTATCCTGAAGTAGATATTTTTTGGTTTAAATAAACTTTTAATAAATTTCATATTAAAAATAATTAGTTATTTTAAGGAACAAACTATGATAAATTAAGTTAAAACTGATAAGTAAAACTATTGTTTATTTTTAATGAAACAACTGAAAATTATCAAATATAATGTGATGTGCTATTTACCTCCGCCCTGTGCTATCTTGTGTTTGTAACTCAATTTCAATCAAATCACTTTAATAAATATACTCCATTAATTCGTAAGCTCACGGCTATCTTGTGTTTCCAACTCAAGATCAAATACCTAACTTAGATTATCTCCATTAATTCGTAAGCTAGGCGGACAAAACAAAGTACCTCGTTTAAGCAACACACGTGTTATTGCCGATAAACTTAACTCGTTATTATAAAAAATCTAATCGTACTAAACTCCAAACACCACAAGAACCAAGCCCCCGCTATCTTGAGTTTGCAACTCAAGATCCAAATATCTTACTTATATTATTTCAATTGGTATTCTCCTCCAAACAACTCCATCAAATGCCCCAATAATTTCTGTTTCACTTCCTCCATAGAAATTTCTTTACCTAACTCGTGCTGCATACTAGTCACAGCTTTATCATCAATTCCACACGGTACAATATGTTTAAAATAGGAGAGATCGGTATTCACATTAAAAGCAAATCCATGCATGGTTACCCAACGGCTGCATCGCACTCCCATGGCACAAATTTTACGTGCTTTGGTGTCGTCGTGTGTATCCAGCCAAACTCCTGTATAACCTTCTAACCGTTCTCCTTTTATTCCGTATTCGGCAATGGTTAGGATGATTGCTTCTTCAAGGGTTCTTAAATAGCGGTGTATATCGGTATAAAATTGTTCCAGGTCAAAAATTGGATAGCCTACAATTTGTCCAGGACCATGGTAAGTGATATCGCCACCACGATTGATAGGGTAGAAGGTGGCATTTAAATCTTCGAGTTGTTGTTCGTTTACCAGTAAATTTTCTTTCTTACCGCTTTTTCCCAAAGTGTATACATGCGGATGTTCGCAAAAAATAAGGTCGTTAACAGGTAATATGGGATGAATTGTTTCCGGATTTCTGTTAACTAATTTTAAATTGGTTTTTGCCTGAAAAAGAGCTTCCTGTTTATCCCAGGCTTGTTTATAATCGATCAAGCCCCAATCGGTAAAATTTACCTTTTTCATGCGTAGCGATAATCGCTGAATATTATTTGTATATGTCTTTCAGTTTTACCGGATTTTGCTTTTTGCCTTTTCGCATGCGCATATTTAGTAATTCGATCAATACCGAAAATGCCATAGCAAAATATAAATAGCTCTTCAGGTTAGCCTCTTCTGCTGTCTTGGCATCCCATCCTGCAATTACCAGCATGATTCCAATCACCACTAAAAATGCAAGCGCAAGTAATTTGATGCTTGGATGTTTGTTGATAAAATCGCTGATCATCGAAGAGAAGAACAACATAATGAACATCGAAATAACTACCGCAAGTATCATTACCGGTAAATCCTTAGCCAATCCAACGGCAGTAATAATCGAATCAAAGGAGAAAACGATATCAATCAATATCACCTGAAACACAATATTCCAAAATACTGCAACGGCATCTTTTCCTTTATGCTCGCCTTCCGCCTCTAATACTTCATAAATTTCGAGGGTGCTTTTATAGATAAGAAAAATACCACCCAATAATAAAATCATATCACGCCAACTTATTGGATGACCAACCAAGTGCATAATTGGATTGGTCATTTCATTTACGATATAACTAATACAAGCAAGTAAAATAATCCGAATGAATAAGGCCAAAAACAATCCAATTTTACGGGCTTTGTTTTGGTCTTTTTTTGGCAATTTGCTACTCACCAACGAAATGAAAATAACATTGTCGATACCCAACACAATTTCCATAATGGTTAGGGTAATGAGCGATAACCAGGTTTCGGGTTGACTAAATAATTCGAGCATGTATTTTTCTTAAAGTGTGCGAAGATAATTGGAAAAAGGGTTAAAGTCCAATTTGTGTGATCTGGTATTGAATAATCTCTTCTTCTTGTGATGGTTCAAACCATTTTATCGACGCATCGCGTTTAAACCAAGTTAACTGCCGCTTGGCATAATTGCGGGTGTGCTGTTTAATCAATTCTTTGGCTTTCTCGATACCATATTCTCCATCAAGATGTGCAAACAACTCTTTATAACCAACGGTTTGCATCGCATAATTAGTTTTAAATGGTACCATCCTTTTTACCTCATCCAACAATCCTGCCTCAAACATGGCATCAACACGCCTTTCTATTCGAGTATACAATTGCTCCCTTGGTAAATTAATTCCGATGGAAATGGTAGTAAAATCACGTTTGGCTTTAGACTTTTCAATGACATCTCCTTCTGCAATTTCTATGGCCCGCATCAAACGTTGCGGATTGTCTTTGGGTGTCTTTTCATAAAGGGTAGGATTAGCCAGCAACAATCTTTCAGCAAGAGCTTTTATTCCTTTCTCCTCCAATAAGGCATGTAATGCAATGCGTAAGTCTTCGTTCGCAGCAGGTAAGGCATCCAAACCTTCTGTTACCGCTTTAATGTATAATCCCGAACCGCCTACCATTACCACCACCGGATGCTGCTTAAATAAAATACCTAAAGTGTGTAATGCATCCCGTTCAAAATCTCCGGCACTGTAGGTTTCAGTTACCGATAAAGTATCAATAAAATGATGGGGTATGGCTTCTAATTCCGCAATACTTGGTTTTGCAGTTCCAATAGAAACCTCTTTATAAAACTGCCGCGAATCCGAAGAAATGATTTCTGTTTTAAAATGTTTGGCTATAAGAATCGCAAGGGCAGTTTTTCCAACCGCCGTAGGTCCAACTATATTAATCAGTATCGTTTTCGATGAATTCAAATGCAAATAAAGTTACCAGATAACAAATTATGTTTTAACAGCCACCAATGCACACCACCAATGAACTACTGCCTACTGCCTACTGCCTACTGCCTAATGCCTAATGCCTATTTATTAATATCAAACGTATTCATAAACGCCGTTGTAAAATTCCCGGCTTTAAAATCTTCGTTTTGCATTAATTTAATTTGTAATGGAATGGTGGTTTTAATTCCCGGACCTTCAATAATGAATTCGCTTAAGGCACGGTCCATCTTAATAATGGCTTCTTCACGGGTTTGGGCACACACAATCAGTTTGGCAATCATCGAATCGTAATTCGAAGGAATGGTATATCCTGCGTATATATGTGTATCCACACGAACACCGTGTCCACCTGGCTTATGTAAATAATCTATCCTGCCTGGGGTTGGTCTGAAATTGTTGAAAGGATCTTCGGCATTGATACGACATTCGATGGCGTGTTTCACCGGGAGATAATTTCTACCGCTAATTGGAACACCTGCCGCAATTAAAATCTGTTCTTTAACCAAATCATAATTGATTACTTCTTCGGTTACCGGATGTTCTACCTGAATACGGGTATTCATTTCCATGAAATAGAAATTACGGTGTTTGTCTACCAAAAATTCTATCGTACCCAATCCTTCATAATTAATTGCTTTGGCACCTGCAATGGCTGCAGCTCCCATTTTGTCGCGTAATTCAGGAGTTACAAATGGGGAAGGAGCTTCTTCAACCAGTTTTTGATGTCTCCGTTGTATCGAACAATCACGTTCGCTCAAATGACAAACATTGCCGTATTGGTCGCCGGCTAACTGTATTTCGATATGACGTGGTTCTTCCACATATTTTTCCATATACATGCCATCATTACCGAAAGCAGCTTTCGATTCCTGACGGGCCGAATCCCAATGTTTCTCAAACTCTTCGGCATTCCATATGATGCGCATTCCACGTCCGCCACCACCTGCCGTTGCTTTGATGATAACCGGATAACCGATACCTTCTGCCAAGCGGATACCTTCTTCCGCACTTTCCAATAATCCTTCAGAGCCCGGAATTACAGGAACACCAGAACGTTTCATTGTAGCTTTTGCATTGGCTTTATCACCCATCGCATTGATCATTTCCGGCGACGCACCAATAAATTTAATACCATGGTCGCGACAAACTTGTGAGAATTTTGCATTCTCACTTAAAAATCCATAACCCGGATGAATGGCGTCTGCATTGGTAATTTCGGCAGCGGCAATAATATTAGCCATATTGAGATAGGATTGCGGCGAGGGTGGAGGTCCTATACAAACTGCCTCATCCGCAAAACGTACATGTAAACTTTCTTTATCTGCTGTTGAGTAAACGGCAACGGTTTTTATTCCCATTTCCTTGGCCGTTCGGATAACACGAAGTGCTATTTCTCCTCTATTGGCAATAAGTATTTTTTTAAACATCGTTATGTGTCAATTATTTTTACAGAGAAACAAATCCCAATTCGAGATTCTTCTATTCAATTAAGCCGGTTCTACTAAAAATAACGGTTGATCGTATTCTACAGGCGAAGCATTTTCAATTAAAATTTTCACAATTCTACCCGATACTTCGGATTCAATCTCATTGAATAACTTCATTGCTTCAACAATACACAATACTTTTCCCGGTTTTATTTCATCTCCAACCTGAATAAATGCAGGCTTATCCGGAGATGCCGATTTATAATAAGTACCAATCATTGGCGATTTAATCGTAATTAAATTTGCACCGGAAGGCGTTTCTGTAACCGTTGTTTGTGCTTCCAAGCGTTCCATGGATGCAGGTGTTGCCTGGTTGTTATAAGGAACAGGATTGGCCTGTGGTTGTGCAATAACTTGCGGACTCGCATGCACCACCATGGTTTTTTCTTCCGTTTTCTTGATAGATAATTTAAAATCGCCTTTTTCAACATCAACTTCAGAAACTCCTGCTTCCGAAACCAGTTTAATAAGTTCTTTTATTTCCTTTAATTCCATGATTTTTAGTGAATATTTATGCTAAAGTATGTAAATTTTGTAAAAACGAAGCCGAAATTCTCCTAAAACAAGAAAATTTGAATATTTTTAGCTGTTATATGCCCATTTTAAATATACGGCGCCCCAGGTAAATCCACCTCCAAAAGCCGAAAGTACCAAGTTATCGCCTTTCTTAAGTTTCTTTTCCCATTCCCATAACAACAAAGGCAAGGTTCCATTGGTTGTATTTCCAAAATGGTCGATATTAATCATTACCTTTTCTTTGGATAGTCCCATGCGTTCTGCGGTTGCATCAATGATGCGTAAATTAGCCTGATGTGGTACCAACCAAGTTACATCATCCGAAGTAAGGTTATTCCGTTCCATGATATTTGCAGAAACATCGGCCATGCCTTTAACTGCAAATTTGAAAACTGTTTTTCCATCTTGATAAACAAAATGTTCGCGGGCATCTACTGTTTCGTGGGTAGGTGGTTTTAAGGATCCACCTGCTTTTTGGTGTAAATAATGACGACCTTCTCCATCAATATGCAAATCGGCATCGATTAATCCATTGCCTTCTTCGTTTGGTTCCATCAAAACACAACCACAACCATCACCAAAAATAATACAGGTATTGCGGTCGGTATAATCTATAATCGACGACATTTTATCGGCTCCCACCACCAACACCTTTTTGTGTTTTCCGGATTCAATAAATTTAGCAGCGGTTTCAAGGGAAAATAAAAAGCCTGAACAAGCGGCCATCAAATCAAATCCCCAGGCATTTTTGGCGCCTATTTTATCAGCCAGAATACATGCTGTTGAAGGGAATATCATATCGCCGGTTACCGTTGCAAATATGATTAAATCGATATCATTGGCAGTAATACCGCGCTTTTGAAGCAAGCCATTTACGGCTTCTACAGCCATATCCGAAGTTGCTTGTCCCGGCGCACGCTGTATGCGTCGTTCTTTAATTCCTGTTCTGGTTACTATCCACTCGTCGTTGGTACTAACCATCTTCTCGAGGTCTTTGTTGGAGAGAACATCTGGTGGAACGTATCCGTTCACACAAGTAATAGCAGCGGTTATTTTATTCATTGTTATTGTACCGGAGGAACAAAATCATGAAAGGATTCACGAATGATATCCACCAATTTTGAATTAACTACATCTCGTGCAGATAAGATCATATTTTTAAATGCCTTGGCATTCGAAATTCCATGTCCGATTATTACAGGAGCATTCACCCCTAAAATAGGCGTTCCGCCATAATTTTCGTAATTCAGACTGTCGAAATAAGTATCATTTATTCCTCTTTTCTTCATTACATAATATACAGACTCGAAAGTTTTTAATACTATATTGCCTGTGAAACCTTCACAAACAATTACATCAGCCTTGTCGGAAAGAAAATCTCTTCCTTCTACGTTTCCGATAAAATGAAACGGAGCCGATTCTTCCATTAATTGATGGGTAGAAACAGTAATTAGATTGCCCTTTTCTTTTTCTTCACCAATGCTTAATAAACCAACACGTGGATCTGCAATTCCATACACATGTTTCATCATCAAAGAACCCAAAATACCAAATTGGTATAATACGTCCGGTTTACAATCGGCATTTGCTCCAACATCCAACAACAAACCAAATTTGCCATTTGGCCTTGGTATAATAGTGGTTATACTCGGACGAATTACGCCTTCTACGGCGCGAACCGAAAACATCGAACCTACCAGCATGGCGCCGGTATTACCGGCACTGATAAAGGCGTCAATTTTCTTACCTGCCAAATGGGTAAAACCAACGGCAATACTCGAATCCTTTTTTTGTGAAATGGCTTTGGTTGGGTGTTCGCCCATTCCAATAACCTCCGATGTATTTACAAAATCGAAAGTTGCCGGATCTATACCATTGGATTTAATCATCGAACGGGCTTGCTCTTCGTCGCCGAACATTACGATTTTCTCTCCTTTGGTAAGGAATTCAAGTGCGTTAATAGCACCTATTATTGCTTCTTTGGGGGCGTAATCTCCCCCCATGATATCAAAACCAATTCTCATGTATTGGATTAATTATAAGAAACAATTATACGTCTTTTTTCATATCAGGAAAAACATGTTTTCCTTTGTAGAAACCATCCGCAGTTACACGGTGTCTCAAATGGGTTTCGCCGGATGTAGAATCTACAGATAATGTAGGTGCTGTTCCTTTGTAATGGGTCCTTCTCTTGTCTCTGCGAGAATTAGACATTTTTCGTTTTGGATTAGGCATATTGCTTCTTTTATAATTGTTGTTTATTTACTATCGTCTTTCATCCCGCTTAGCTTTTCCCAGCGCGGATCCGGACCGTTTTCTTTTTCTAAATCTTGTTTCATTTTATCTAGTTTTGCCATCACTTCTGCATTGCATTTCTTATTTACCAGCGAACAGGTCTTTTTATAAGGAATGCTTAATACAAAACTATCAAACAAAAACTGCGACAAGTCAAATTCTATTGTTACCGGTGTAATATAGATAATTTCATCGTCATCGTACTTTTCCACTTCACTTTGTTTAATGATGAATCCATAGTTTCCGTTTACCGGATAGCTAAATTCATCCAAACAAATATCACAAACGACCTCTGCAGTTCCACTAAAGTTAGCCTTAACAGTATACATATTCTCTGTTTTGGTCACCAAAATGTTTGCTACAACATCTACTTTCCCGTATTCATTGGTACCCATCGCCTCCAGAAATTCGTTATGGAGTTGAAAAACATAGGTATTGTCGCCATTTCTTACCTTGTTAAACTCAATAATATACTCTTTTCGCTTCACAGATATTCCAACTAAGCCGGCAAAGATATTATTTTATCCGAAAAAAAACGCCATATTTTAACGATAACTGTGGAAAGAAATCTGAATAAGTATGGTAATTAATTAATAATCACGTGTTTCATTTCCAGTTGTAACAATGCACTTCTCTGTCTGAACTCCCATCTGAATAGAAATTCATCACACTAAACGAGGGTGCAAACTGTTGGTGATTGCCTTTCCACCAGGCTCCAGATACAGCACCATTGCAATAATAATCTGTTCCAAGATAGTTAACATGGTCAATTAGATGAATATGTCCACTTATACAAGCCTTAACATTTTTATGCGTATTAAATAAATCTCGTAATACAATGGCATCATTGTGCAACGCATTGTCGGGTACAAACCAATGGTTGTGGTTTACATAACTTCCGTCAAAAAAAGTACATATGGCAAGAATCGGTATGTGGGAAACTATACAAATAGGTTGTTCGGACGGTATTTCTAATAGTTTTTGTTTCAACCATTGCAGTTGAAATTCATCTAATTTACCAAAGTAACCGGGAAATGTCTTGCGCGGATGAATGCTGTCCAAAACGATAAAATTCCACCCGTTTTGTTGAAAAGAATAATGAGGCATTTGTAAATTGTATTCATCCATTGCCCATTGTTTTCCATGTTCGCAATCAGAACCGGGTAATGCCCAACCATATAAATCATGGTTGCCAATGCAATGCCTAATCTCTAATGAATTATGGTTTTGCATTAATCGGTGAAAAGCTTGCCATTGTTCCTTTACTTTTAATTTGCTAAATGAAGCAGCATTCATGATGGAATCGCCACCGTTTATGATAAAATCAGGTTTGTCGGAAAGATTATTTACCGTTTCTAAAGCTGAAGCCATTCCATATTCTGAAATCTTTTCCGACTTAACATGTATATCCGTTAAATGAGCAACCCGTAAAACCCTTTTCTTCTGAAGAGTTTGTTCGAATAGGCTTAATGGTTGTAAAAATTTGGCTTCTGACTTATCCGGTAAAATACTTACAATACCCATGATTCCCAACGTTTTAAAAAAGTTTTTCCGATTGATTGTCTGCATGTTTTTTTTGTTTGAGCAAAATAACTCACTTCATATTGTCCCCATTTTAACTGCATATTACCCTAATAAGTTAATGCACAAATTATACGTGAATTGAAAAAGGATTTCAATTCGAATGGACATTTTGCTACTTTTGCCGTCCATGAATCCAGCCCTTTTTCTAAAAAAACTAATAACCTTTACCTTAACGATTGCTATATTAATGTTGTTGATTTCTCAATTCAGCCATACTATACAAGTATCTACCTGGGCTTGGGCCGCCTTATTATACTTTTTCTTGTTGTCGCTGGCAACCGGTTTAATTACCCAATCCGGACTGCAAAAAGACAATAAAACGTTTATGTCGCGAACCTATGGCGCTATCGGTATTCGTTTTATTTTCTCTTTATTTCCATTGTTGATATATTTGTTGTTCAGCAACAGTCGCGACTTCACGCTCATTGTAATTTATATTTTGCTGTATTTCTTTTATACTTCTTTTGAAATTTATTTCCTTGTGGTTAACTTGCGCCCCGATTATAAAAAATAAAACGCTTCATGGCGCAGACTAACAAAAAGATTTTCAGATATTTAATCCCCGTTTTTCTTGTTGTTTTATATGTTGGATATGCAACTTTAAAATACGTTAACGCCCAGGAGCACTCTTCTACCAGCCACCAAACTTTAGAAGGAGAACAAAAAGAAGTGCAAGAATCGGAACACGAAGTAACCACTTCGGAAGTGAACCATGCAGAACCTAACAACCATGAGGCTACTGCCGAACATGGGGAACCGGAAAAGTTCAACGCAGGTAAAACCATCATGGAACATATTGCTGATGCTCACGATTGGCATATTGCGACATTGGGCGATCACCATATTTCTATTCCATTACCGGTGATAATAAAAGACGATAATGGCGTTCATATTTTCTCTTCTTCAAATTTTCACCATGGCCATTCGGCATACATGGGGTATAAAATTGAAGAGAATAAATTGGTTGCCTTGAATGAAGATGGAACAGTTAACGAACATGCTTCGTTTTATGATTTATCGATTACCAAAAATGTAGCTGCTATGTTTTTGGCGGTTTTCTTTCTTTTATTCATCATGATTTCAGTTGCCAATCATTATAAAACAAATAAAAAAGCCCCTAAAGGTTTTAATAATATGATTGAATCACTCATCATATTTCTTCGTGATGAAGTTGCTAAACCATCCATCGGTCCGAAATACGAAAAGTTCCTTCCTTATTTGTTAACCATATTCTTTTTCATTTTTATCAATAATCTATTTGGTTTGATTCCATTCTTTCCGGGTGGAGCCAATGTAACCGGAAATATTGCGGTAACCATGATTTTGGCATTATTTACATTCGCCATCACAGCATTTAACGGTAACAAAGCATATTGGTCGCATATTTTTATGCCTCCGGGTGTTCCGGGTTGGTTATTGCCTTTGATGATTCCTATCGAAATTATCGGGTTATTCAATAAACCAATTGTATTGATGATTCGTTTGTTTGCTAATATCACTGCAGGTCATATCATCATTTTAGGATTCTTCAGTTTGATCTTCATCTTTGGAGCCATGAATACCGGTCTTGGACTTGGAGTATCAGCATTTTCGGTAGCATTTACAACTTTTATGAGCTTTCTTGAATTGCTGGTAGCATTCTTACAAGCATATGTATTTACCTTATTATCTTCTTTATACTTTGGTGCAGCTGTTGAAGAACACCACCACGAAGAGCATCATTAATTTTACATTCAATACAAACAATCTATAACAACTAAAACAAAACAACTATGACACTTTTAAACATTCTATTACAGGCAGTAACTGATCCGGGATTTGCAAAAATGGGAGCTGGTATCGGTGCAGGATTAGCAGCAATCGGAGCTGGTATCGGTATTGGCCGTATCGGTGGTAGCGCGTTAGAATCAATTGCTCGTCAACCTGAACTTTCAGGCGATTTGAGAGCAAACATGATTGTTGCAGCTGCGTTGGTTGAAGGAGCTGCATTCTTTGGCATCGTGGTATGTCTTTTGATCGTTTTCATTTAATCGATATAAAAAATTACAGGAATGCCCAATTGCGGTATTCCTGTAATTATTTTTAATCAAAACCAAAGTACAGCATTTGTTGTACACAATTATTAATCGTTCAATAACAAAAAAATGGAGTTAGTTAAACCCGGTATAGGCTTAATCTTCTGGATGACCATCACGTTCAGTATCGTGCTGTATCTATTGTCTAAATTTGCATGGAAACCGATTCTTCAATCAATCAGAGAACGCGAAGACTCGATTAACAATGCATTGAATGCAGCAGATGAGGCACGCAAACAAATGGATGCGTTGAAATCAGATAACGAAAAATTACTGGTTGAAGCCCGCAAAGAACGCGATCGCATGATGAAAGAGGCAAACGATATGAAGGATGCCATCATTTCTCAGGCTAAAAAATCGGCTGATGATGAGTCGCGCAAAATTGTTGCCAATGCAAATGAAGCAATCGAAAGAGCGAAAATCAATGCGATGAATGAGCTAAAACAACAAGTAGCAATTCTATCGGTGGATATGGCCGAAAAAATTCTTCGCCTTAAAATGGAAGATCGCACCCAACAAGAAGCATTTGTGAACGAAAACTTGAAATCCATTAGCGTAAACTAATATGTCGGAATACAGAGTAGCCAATCGATACGCAAAAGCCCTGATAGACCTTCTGGTTGAGAAAAATATGCTCGATCAGGGATTTAGGGATATTAAAGAGTTTCATGATATTCTGGCTAAAACACCGCCATTATCCAGCTTATTGAAAAGTCCGATTATTCACGGACATAAGAAAATTGCTGTATTGAATGCCATTTTCGAAAAATCATTCATGAAGGAAACCATGGGTTTCTTTCATATTATTATCCAAAAGAAAAGAGAGTATTATTTAAATGCTATCTCAGAAGCATTTATAGCCCAATACCAATTGATAAAAAATATTGGCGTTGCTGAAGTAAGATCTGCAATTGCCTTGGATGCCAAAACAAACAACGAAATCAAGCTTTTTATCGAAAAGTTTACCGGTAAACAAATTGAAGTTACCACAGTTGTTGATCCAAAATTAATCGGTGGTATTATTATCCATACCGAAGATAAATTATACGATGCCAGTATTTCCGGAAGTCTGGTAAAAGCAAAACAAGAATTATTAAACACGTACATTTCAAAATAAATAAATTATGGTAGAGATTAGACCTGATGAAGTTTCCGCAATCATAAGAGAGCAACTGACCAATTTTAAATCGGCTGCTGAGTTGGAAGAAGTAGGTACTGTGCTCCAAGTTGGAGATGGTATTGCCCGTATTTTTGGCTTAACCAAAGTACAATCAGGAGAGTTGATTCAGTTTAACAATGGTACAGAAGCCATTGTGATGAACCTTGAAGAAGATAACGTGGGAGCGGTATTGTTGGGTTCACAAGGTGGAATCGAAGAAGGTGATACAGTAAAACGTACCGGACGTATTGCATCTATTAAAGTAGGTGAGGGGATGACCGGTCGTGTAGTAAATACATTGGGTATACCAATTGACGGAAAAGGTCCATTAACCGGCGAATTATACGAAATGCCTTTGGAACGTAAAGCTCCGGGAGTAATTTTCCGTGAACCGGTAAAAGAGCCATTGCAAACAGGTATCAAATCAATTGATGCGATGATTCCAATCGGTCGCGGACAACGCGAGTTGGTTATCGGCGATCGCCAAACAGGTAAAACTGCGGTTTGTATCGATACCATCATCAACCAAAAAGAATTTTACGATGCCGGTAAACCGGTATATTGTATTTATGTAGCAATCGGACAAAAAGCTTCGACTGTTGCGCAAGTAGTAAAAACGTTAGAAGAAAAAGGTGCAATGCCTTATTCAATCATCGTTGCAGCTACCGCATCGGATCCGGCTCCTATGCAGTTTTACGCGCCAATGGCGGGTGCTGCTATCGGAGAATTTTTCCGCGATTCGGGTCGTCCGGCTTTAATTGTTTACGATGATTTGTCGAAACAAGCAGTTGCTTACCGTGAAGTTTCTTTGTTATTGCGTCGTCCTCCGGGACGTGAGGCATACCCTGGTGATGTGTTTTACCTACATAGCCGTTTATTAGAAAGGGCTGCTAAAATCAACTCAACCGACGAAATCGCTAAAGCAATGAACGATGTTCCTGAATCCATTAAACATTTGGTGAAAGGTGGCGGATCATTAACAGCTTTACCAATTATCGAAACACAAGCCGGCGACGTTTCGGCATATATTCCAACAAACGTAATTTCGATTACCGATGGGCAGATATTCCTTGAAGCTAACTTGTTTAACTCGGGTGTTCGTCCTGCGATTAACGTAGGTATTTCCGTATCGCGTGTGGGTGGTAACGCTCAGATTAAATCAATGAAAAAGGTTGCCGGTACGTTAAAATTAGACCAGGCACAATACCGCGAATTGGAAGCTTTCTCGAAATTTGGTTCGGATTTAGATGCTGCTACCAAAGCAGTATTATCTAAAGGTGCACGTAACGTAGAAATTTTGAAGCAAGGACAATATTCGCCGGTAACCGTTGAAAAACAAGTTGCGATCATATACCTTGGAACCAAAGGTTTGTTAAATAGCGTTCCAATCGATAAAATCAAAGAATTTGAAAGTTCTTACCTGCAATTATTAGAAGCCAAACACAGCAATGTATTGGCCGAATTAAAGAAAGGTATTTTTAACGACGAAATAACCGGGGTTTTAGAAGCAGTAGCAAAAGATTTAAGTTCAAAATATTAATAAGGAAATACCGGTTCATGCGCAATTGTATTGCGTTTTAAATAGTGGTTAACCAGCAAGATTAAACAATGGCAAACTTAAAAGAAGTAAGAATACGTATCACTTCCATCACTTCAACGCAACAAATTACCAAGGCGATGAAGTTGGTTTCAGCTACCAAGCTGAGAAAGGCTCAGAATGCCATTGTACAAATGCGTCCTTATGCTGCAAAGCTAAATGCCGTACTTGGAAATCTTTCTGAATCGGTGGATGTTGATTCCTTAAAAGTTTATTTTGATAAGCGTGAAGTAAAAAATGCATTGATTGTTGTGATTACTTCTGATCGTGGTTTATGTGGCTCGTTTAATGCCAACGTAGTTAAATTAGCCGGACGTTTGGTACAAGAAAAGTACGCCGGTAAAAATGTTACCATTTTACCTGTTGGTAAGAAAGCATTTGAATTTTTTGGACGTGCAAACGCAACGATGGTTGATGATTTCCGCGAAACATTTCAACACCTGAATGCAGATGCCGGATTTGCAATTGGAGAATATTTATTGGGTGCATTTAAATCGGGTAAATACGATGCAATTGAAGTGGTTTACAACCAGTTTAAAAATGCAGCTACCCAAGTTTTGTCTGCCGATCAGTTTTTACCTATCGACCCTGCATCTTTTGTAAAAACTGCAGGCAAAAAGAACGACTATATATTTGAACCGAATAATGTAGAAATTCTAGAATCGTTAATTCCCCAAATTTTAAAAACACAAATTTACCGTTCCTTGCTCGATTCATTTGCTTCAGAACATGGTGCCCGTATGGTGGCCATGGACAAAGCAACCGACAATGCAGGCGATATCTTGAAAGCATTAAAAGTGGAATATAACCGCGCACGCCAAGCTGCCATTACAACCGAGATTTCTGAAATCGTTGGTGGTGCTGCTGCATTAAGTAACGGGTAATTTTCTTGAAAATAATTAAAACGAAAACGCAATTCGAAAGGGTTGCGTTTTTTTTTGCACTTCTCTTTCCACTTATAATAAAGATATCCGCAAATCTCTTTTTTTCACCGTTCAATTATTTTAAGAAATAAAAACGCAACCTTCCCGTTAACAATTTTGTCTTAAGTTTAAAAATATAACGTTAACCAATATGAAGAAATTATTACTTGGTATGATGATGGCATGCGCTATTTATGGCTATGCGCAAAAGTCTATTATTCCGGAAGTGGTCGACCAGCCTAAATCCGGTTGGTTATATCTTCGTTCCGTTTATCCCTATATACTCACACAAAATGCCGACCCGGTTAGTGCCGGCAATTGGATAAACCAATCGAAAAACACCTTTATTCGTTCCCATGTTCCCGGTTATTTTAAACAGACAAGAAATTCTTCTTGGGATGTTACCGAATGGATAGATTTTGTGGTGCAAAATGATAGTATCATACTCGATAACCAGGACCGAATTGATATGGTATTTGAAAATATTGAATATAATTATCCAGGGTTTGCCAGTAAATATAAATATAGGTATAAGTTCACCTATGATAGTAATAATCGACCTATTAAAATTGTAATGAAATCTGCCAGTCCGGTTACCTCCGAAAATTACGTGGATTATGTAACTTATTTTCTTACTTATGATATCTCTGGCAAACGTATTTCCGATACCATGTATTACGAACAAAGTACCACACCCTATATTTCAAAATATACCTACGATAACAACAACCATTTAATACAATCTGTTTGGATTGATACCGATCCGGCTGCTGAAAAGGATACCACCAATATTAGTTATTATACGTATGCCGGTAATAATATGACTGCTTCGTATAATGTGTATTATGATGCTGACTTGGGTGACTATACTCCCCAATCAGCCGATTCATTTACTTACGATGCTCAAAACCGTATTATCTCCACTACGCGATATGTGTTGTTTTCTATCAATGGAACAAGTGTTGAATTCAGGCCATATATCAAGGACTTTTACACGTATTCAACTACCAATAAATTAATCGAAATGCAAACCCAAGAATGGATAGATGATATGTGGAAGTATGTGCGCAAATCAAATATTCTGTATAACAGCAGCGATGAACCAAGTCTTGGTTACGTGTATCCATTCGAAAATAATGTGTGGAGTGTGGTGCCAAACCAACGTATTTTGTTTAATGAATTTACCGGAGTAAAAGAAGCTTTGGCAGCCGACGATTTATTTCTATTGTATCCAAACCCGACAAACGATATGTTGCATATCCAATCATCCGACAAATCTACTCGCGTTACTGCTGTTCAAATCATGGATATAAGCGGTGCTGAAGTGTTACATATAAATATGCAGGATTCGAAGACAGAAATTACGATCCCTACAACGGATTTAAATAAAGGCATTTATTTTGTTCGCCTGTTTTACGGAGACCAATACCTTACCCGTAAAATTGCAATAGAATAAGGGTTCAATCTATACGTAGGAAAAAGGCAGCTTTCGGGCTGCTTTTTTTTTGAATGGAGATTGATGAATTAACCAATTGACCGCTGAACTTTGTGATCATAAAAATCAAACAATAATGTCACCCTTACAGGCTTCTGTTTTCGACACACATTTTTTTTCTACAATAATGTCACCCCTCTGGGGTTTTTAAATCTGTGTCATCTGTGAAATCTGTGGCTAAAAAGAATCGTCAGTAGTCAGTGGTCATTTGACAATTCGAAATCTGTGTCTTCGTGTCTCTGTGGTAAAAATACCAATCGACATGCTTCGCGACGTTACCACATTTACTCATTTACTCATTTACATATTTACTCATTTATTCATCCAATCATCACCTCATTTTACCTTTAAAGTTTATTCTAAGAATACAGGCAACCTAAGTAGTTTTCATCTTGTCATTAAGCTAACTAAACGCTTAAACAACCATGAAAAAATTAGTATTCAGCTTATTAATTGCAAGTGCGATTAATGGCTTTGCCCAAAAATCAATTATTCCTTCTATTACAGAATTACCTCCAACCGGATTAGAATACCTGCAACAAACTAATCCCTACATGCTCACCCAAATTTCGGATCCTGCCAATGCAGTAAATTGGCTTAACCAAGATAAAAGCTCTTTTGTTCGTTCGCAGGTACCCGGCTATTTCAAACAAAAAAGAATCGAAAATTGGTCGGATAACAAATGGAAGGATTTTCTATTGGAAAACGATAGCTTTATCCTAAACAACCAGAATAATATCGATATGGTGTACGAAGAGGTTGCCTATACGTATCCCGGATTTTCGGTAAAAAATAAATATACCTATGCATTTACTTACGATGCCAATGGCCGTCCGGTTGCAGTTATCAATAAATCGGCTAAACCGGTTACATCCAATAATTATGAGGATTACCTCAAATATTTTATAGCTTACGATGTAAACGGTAAACGCATTGCCGATACCATGTACTTTGAACAAAATATTTATCCAACAATTGGAACATACAGCTATGATGTAAATGGAGATTTAATCGCATTAATCTGGATTAACACAGATCCAAACGCTCCAAAGGATACCATTACCAAAACTTATTTTACCTACTATAACAATAATTTAATGTATCGATATAACCTTTATTTTGATTCGGACTTGGGAGAATTTGCCCCTTCCTCTGCAGATACATTTGCATACGATTCGAACAACAATATTATCGAGCATATTCATTATGAGTTAACGGTGGTGAATGGAACCAGTGTTGAATTTAAACCGGTTTCAAATGAAATTTATACTTACACATTGGCCAATAAATTATCTGAAATTCAAACCATGGAATGGTTAAATGATAACTGGAAATATACTTATAAAACAATGATTTTATATGATGCCGGAGATGAAGCAGCACTAGGATATTTATATCCATTTATCAACAATGAATGGAGCATTATTCCCGACAAAAGAATCCTATTTAATGAGTTTAATGGACTTGAAGAATCCTTACATGCAGATGCTTCCATACAAATCTATCCTAATCCGGTTTGTGATATTTTGCAAATTGAATTAACCGACAAAACGAAACGTATTTCTTCCATTCAATTAATGGATATCACCGGTAAATTGGTTCTAACCATGGATGAGAATTTCAAGAACCAAACTAAAATTCCTGTTTCCGCATTAAATAAAGGAATTTATTTTGCCCATATACAATTAGAGGAAGATCATGTGATTCGAAAAATAGTGATTGAATAAAGTCAAAACTAAAGAAACGAAAGAGCAGCTTAAGGGCTGCTTTTTTTATTTGTGAAATCTAATTTGTATCTTAGGGATTATGATAAGCAAAGAAGAAATTGTAAAAGACTGGTTACCTCGATACACCGGAATACCCTTGAAATCGTTTGGTAAATATATCTTACTAACCAATTTTATTCAATATGTAGAACTTTTCGCAAACAAATTTAATGTGCCTGTAATGGGGCGCGACAAGCCAATGCAAACTGCCACCCACGAAGGTATTACCATTATTAATTTTGGAATGGGAAGCGCCATGGCAGCCACTTGCATGGATTTGTTATTGGCAATTACTCCTGAGGCAGTTTTGTTTTTGGGTAAATGTGGCGGACTGAAAAAAATAACCAAACTAGGTGACATGATATTGCCTATTGCAGCTATCAGAGGAGAAGGTACCAGCGACGATTATATGGTTCCGGAAGTCCCGGCATTGCCATCGTTTCGTTTACAAAAAGCTGTTTCGTCGACCATCGTAAAATATAAAACCGATTATTGGACTGGTACCGTATATACTACTAATCGCAGGGTTTGGGAACACGATGAAGAATTTAAAACCTATCTGAAAAAATTAAGGGCACTAGCTATCGACATGGAAACAGCCACCATTTTTACCGTTGGTTTTGTCAATGGAATTCCTAAAGGAGCATTGTTATTGGTAAGCGATAATCCGATGATTCCGGAAGGAGTGAAGACTTCGAAAAGCGATAAAACGGTAACCGAAAAATTTGTATTAAAACACCTTAGCATTGGCATTGATTCACTTCGCGAGCTTCGCGACTCCGGCGAGAGCGTAAAGCATTTGAGGTTTGAGTGAGGTGTTGCCCACCTTCGCAAATGCTACGGTGGACGAGTGTTGAAGTGTTAAGGTGTTGAAGTGTTAATGTGTTGAAGTGACTCGTTAAATGAATATCATTGATATTGTCTCTTTCTTGGATCTGTTTTTTTAAATAAAAAATTTGCTAGAATAATTAATTTTGATAGGTATACTTAATGGTATTATTACCCAGGATTTTGAAAAATGGTTTGAAACCTTTACTTTAAAAATTACAAAAAATTACGTGATGAAATCACCACTGACCAAACAGATTGTTATGGCTTTATTTGTATTGATTAATACCAGTTCTTGTATTACTGAATCTAAGGTTGATTGTGATGATTATTATTCTCCACCTACTTATTATAATATTTCAGAGAAGTCTAAAAGTTTAATATCCTTTTTAGGAAAAGATACGCTTACTTATGTTAGTACAAATGGAGATACAGCAATATTAATTGGCAAAGACAAGTATAAATACTATGAATATTATATCGAAACAACAGGTATCTATCCCGAATGTAAAGGACCGGAACATTATTATGAAAATATTAGAAATTCCTTTAAGGCAGATATTAAACATTCATTAAACATGTTGGAATATAAAATTTATATACCAGTTGGGTATTATTCGAATGGGAATTATTTTGCTGCAATAGATATTAAAGTGAATGATTATTTATTATTTGATGGTTATATTTTGGCTGGAATTAGTGATTCATTGGATTTCAATGATAGTGTTAGCATTAATGGTAAATTGTACTATGGACTAACTCTTTTTGGTGATGGACAGGATAGTCTTCCTTCTTTATTATACAATCCTATGTATGGAATATTAAAAGTTAAATTCAATTCTAATGAAATATGGTTAAAACAGTAATCAATTTTCACACGAGGATTTGTATGTAGTTGAATGTTACAAACCTCCTTCTAAAACTATGATGGATGAATCTTGATGTATTTGAATCGTACCGTAATTTGCTGCTTATTGTGTGTTGAAGTTATTCAGCAACCATATTAATTCCAAGATTATTTCTTCTTTTTTGCGTAGCGTTTATTTGGATGTCTTCGAGCATCAATAAAAGAGTTAATAAAAATATCCGAACCTTCAATTTCAAAAATAATCAGATATGGAAATCGGTTTAATCGAGCCTGGCGAAAATTCTTCTTTTTCTTTTGATATCCTTCTGGTGATCGTTGAATCTGAATAAGCGATTCATCCCATTCTTCTAATAATGCAATCCCCAAACCGGTCTGCTTCGAGTCGTAATACATTGCAGCATCAACAAGCTCCTCCGCGGCAGGCTCAAGAACAATGACACGACATTTCATGTAGCAAGTTTTTTCATTACCTTCTTGCGAACATCTACCATTGTTAATCCTTTCAATTTTCCAGATTTGTAATCTCGTTTCCTGCCCTCAATTTCGCGCCAATTTTCGTCACTCAGTTCAAATGCTAACTTATCTGCATGTGCATTAATTATAGTATACAGTCCTTCTAAAAATGACTTGTCGTTAATGTCACTTAGCGCTTTTGTTATTTCGTTTTTGAGAATGGTAGTGGTCATATTAGTATTGGTTTCTCAAATATAGACAATTTATAGTTTTTTTAAGGCGTTTATTAAAGTGTGTTTAGGTAAAATGCTAAATTGGATATCAAAACTTAAGAGGCAAATTACTAGTTGTTATGATGAATTATTTGTAACCTTATCGAATTCAAGATAAATATCAATTGATATTGAAATTTTGAATACCAATTTTTTAATTTAAGATGAACTAAAACACCGCAGCATTGGCATTGACTCCCTCTGCGAACTTAGGGATTCAGGTAAAAGTGTGAAGCATTTGAGGTTTGAGTGAGATAGTGTTTTAGTGCTGGGTGTTTAAGTACTAAGTGGCGCCAATAAAAAATCCTTGTTTTTACAAATTAGAATTAATTGGTATTTGGTCATTATTATTTGAAAGGATTGATAATTTACGTGTAATTTCCTGCGACACAACTTTTATCGCGTCACCATGTTGAATCCCTAACGGGATTCGATCCTTTTGCTTTTTAATCTACCGATATTTAATCCCTGACGGGATTTTTAATATATGCTGGTACTCTCCATTGGAAATCAGTTTACAAAATTTTCTGCGACCTCAACACCATTCTTGAAATTAGCATTATTAAGAAACCGAAAGCTCCCCTCACAACTTAAATACTAAAACACTTAGTACTAAAACTCTAAGTACTACACCGGATCCACATCCATATAAATATACGCTTTCTTAAACCGTTCGTTTTGTAAAGTGGTGCGAATGCATCCGGCAATAAATTGTTTGGAAGCAAGCAAGTATTTGCTTTCCCGATCTATTTTAACCAAAATCTCCTGGATATAATAATTTTTTATCCGCGAAACGGTTGGTGCCTCCGGACCAACAAGGTGTTCGCCCATGCGTTTAAAAACTCCTTGGTACACATCAAATGCAGCCTGATGTGCCAATTGCATGTCTTTGTGTTTGATTATTATTTTAATAAGCCGCGAATACGGAGGATAATAAAATTGCTTTCTTTCTTCGATGGTATTGGTATACAAAACATCATACCGATGTTGAATCACTTCTTGAATTACATGGTGGTTTGGTACCGAAGTTTGTATAATTACTTTGCCTTGTTTGTTCTTTCTGCCTGCTCGTCCTCCCACTTGGGTAAGTAACTGAAATGCCCTTTCGTATGCCCTGAAATCAGGGTAATACAACATCTGATCGGCATTGATAATGCCGACAACCGATACATTGCCAAAATCAAGTCCTTTACTCAACATTTGCGTACCCACTAAAATATCCGATTCATGAGATTCAAAACCTCGAATGATTTCGAAATGACCATTTTTCCCTTTTGCCGAATCCAAATCCAAACGAGCTATCCTTGCTTCCGGGAAAAATATTTGTAATTCATCTTCAATTTTTTCTGTGCCAATTCCTTTTAAATTTAAGTCGTGTGAACCACAGGCAACACAGTTTTTCATCCGCAATACCGAATACCCGCAATAATGACATTTTAATAAGTCGTTGTATTTATGGTAGGTTAAACTGATATCGCAATTTTTACATTTCGGCACATGGTGGCATTGCAAACATTCTAAGATGGGCGCATATCCGCGACGATTCTGAAACAAGATAACTTGTTCGTTTTTGTCCAATGCAGTTTTAATTCGTTCGTGCAATACAGAAGTAAGATGCCCATACATGGTTTTAACCCGGGTTTCTTCTGCAATATTTGCTGTTTCGATTTGGGGAGGTTCTATGTCGCCATAACGTTGAGAGAGGTGGATGAAACCATATTTTCCTTGCATCGCATTATAATAGCTTTCGAAGGATGGCGTGGCAGAGCCTAACAATGTTTTGCATTTTCGTTGGTATGCCAGATAAATGGCAGCATCTCGTGCATGGTAACGTGGAGATGGATCGTGTTGTTTATAAGAAGTTTCATGTTCTTCGTCTACTATTACCAACCCAAGATTTTCAAATGGTAAAAACACAGCTGAACGTGCACCGATAATAACTTTTACCTCGTTGGATTTAACCTTATGCCACAATTCTACCCGCTCATTTTGTGAAAATCGGGAATGGAAGGCAATTGCATTATCTCCAAAATATTTCCGTAATCGGAATATAATTTGTGAAGTGAGTGCAATCTCAGGTAATAAAAACAATACTTGCTTGCCAAGTGCAATCTGCTCTTCAATCAATTTAACATAAATATGGGTTTTGCCACTGGATGTTATACCATGTAACAACACAACTTCCTGTTTGGTAAATTGTTCCTTAATTTGGTTCACGGCTTGCAATTGTCCTTCGTTTAAGGTGAAGGTATCTGTTGGGGTTTCTTCGGTTTGCAACCGATCTACTTGAAGTGAATAAAGTTCAAAAACCCCTTTGGTTACCAATGTTTTTAACGGACTGTCGGTCGACTGACTTCTTTGTATTAAAGTGTTTTTCTCGACATGAAGTTGCTCATTTTTCAAAACCAAATACGCCATCAGCAAATTTATCTGGGCTGTTTTTTTCTCTAACAAGCTAAATAATTTCTCCTGTTCAGCAGGTTCTTTATAGGATTCTGTTAACCGAATACAGGTAATAAATTTAGGTTTATACAATTGCTTTAAGTCTTCTTGCATTAAAATTGCCCCTTTTTGAAACAGCGACTTTAACATGGGAAACACATTTTTCAGTTGCGTTATCTCCATCAATTCTTCAATACGCAAAACTTCTTGCTTGGTAAGGGCTTCCACTACTAAGTACTCTTGGTCGCCTAATATTGCCGTATCCTGTAAATCAAATTCGGGATGCAAGGATACCGATGTTTCACTTTCGGGCTTAAAAGCAGCCGGTAAGGCGGCCTGCATTACGTCACCTACCGAACACATATAATAACTGCTAATCCAGTCCCAAAAATGCAGCATTTCATCCGATACCAATGGAAATTCATCCAATACATCCAGAATATATTTTGCTTCATATCCGGAAGGAGGGGAGTCCTGCATATCCCGCACAATCCCTGCATATAATTTTTTCTTTCCAAATTGAACCACCACACGCTTGCCACGCGAAACCTTGTTCTCCATATCCTTCGGAACACGGTAGGTGTATAATTTTGGCAATGGCAATGGCAAAATTACATGAACAAATATGGCAAGTGAATCCGTCAATTGGTATAGTTTACTGCGAATTAAAACCTTTTAAAATGAACCCCTATCAATGTTGAAATCTTATCCTGAATTTATTTTCCCTGCTTTATCATCCGGAACAAAGAGGTTGTTTACCCACCACTCATAACTCATATCTCATAACTCACATCTTATAACTCATATCTTATAACTCATATCTTATAACTCATATCTTATATCTCATATCTTATATCTCATAACTCATAATTCATTTATTAATTTGTAAAAAGCTATAAAAACATATATTTGCCCACAGGCAGACTATCTGCAATTGGAAAAATGACTACAAAAAGGAAAAAGATACGGTTAGAATTTGAAATTAAAGCTTCGCCGGCCATGCTATATAACTATATCAGCAGCCCTTCCGGTTTATCAGAGTGGTTTGCGGATGATGTAGATTTATACAACAATACCTATAAATTTAAATGGGATAAAGACGAACAGATTGCTGAAGTATTAAAAAAAGTACCTAATCGTTTAATTAAATTTCATTGGTTAGACACCCCCCTCGACGAATATTTTGAACTCGAAATTATACAAGACGAGCTTACCGATGATGTGGCTCTCGTTGTGACCGATTTTGTTGAACCCGCCGATGAGGTAAATACTTCTAAATTATGGGAAAGTCAGGTACACGAGTTGAAAAAGAATATAGGAGCTTAATCCTTTCTTAGTAGCTGATCTAAAATTTGTTTATACCAATCTAAGCCTTCCTTTACCAAAGATTGATTGGTTATCGGTAAGATTTTTGCAATGCGGATATATTCACCCTTTATCGCATGCGGATCAATGGTTTGGGTATAAGTATAGCCCGATTTAACCTGGTTATTCCATAGATTATCGTCGTTTTGCAGATAAATCTTTGCATCGAGTTTTATTGCTTTATTTACGAGTAAATCCTTCTTTAAAATCACGTTTAAAGAGTAATAATTCCCCCACCAGAATAATGTTCGTAATACAATTGGGAAATGTTTGTCTCTAATTTTGGGATAATCCAATACCACATAAGGCATATGCAGATAGTTTTCACCCTTTGTTATTTTGGGTGAATCTATAGGCAATTGGTCGATTTCGGTAGTTAAGGCAAGCCCCAATTCATGAAACATATTGGAAATTGATTCCATAACCTGCCTCTTGATTAATGGAAATTCTTCCTTCGATGCAAAATCGAGTTGCTGTTTTGTCAGTATAATTCGTGATTTTTGCACCCGCAATAATAGTCAAACGGATTTTTGAAAAAAATTGATAATCTTATAACCCTCCAATTCTTTAGGTCCTTTCTGCCTACCTTTTTTATTGTATTGTTTATTTTGGTGATGCAATTTATCTGGTTGTATATCGATGAGTTGGCAGGAAAAGGATTGGGTTGGATCGTAATTGTTAAATTGATATTTTATTTTTCGGCCAGCATAATTCCTTTGGCGTTGCCTTTATCTATATTACTGGCCTCTATTATGAGCTTTGGCAACCTGGGCGAATCCTATGAGCTCATTGCGGTGAAATCAGCCGGTGTATCCATTTGGCGCATCTTTCGTCCCATGTTTCTTATTATGTTCTTATTAAGTGGATTTGCCTTTTTTGTTTCCAATATCATCATCCCTAAGGCCAAGCTCAAGCATATTTCTTTGCTGTACGATATACGCCAGCAAAAACCTGCCCTCATGATTAAAGAAGGGGTGTTTTACAATGGCATCGAGGGAATTAGCATGCGAATTGGTAGCAAAAACAGCAATACCGGAGAGTTGTATGATATTTTGATTTACGATAACCGCTATTCAAACTTGCATCCCATTGTGATGACTGCCGAAAAAGGGGAGATGCATATGAGTGCCGACGAACGTTATCTATTTTTCACCCTCTTTAATGGCTCCCGTTACGAGGAAATGGATAAACTCAGTAATTATGGTAAAACCATGCCCCATACCAAGTATTCGTTTGGAAAGGAGCAAATCATGTTCGACTTGTTCTCCTTTAAATTAAACCGTACCGACGAAAACTTATTCAAGGATGGATTCCAAATGCTCAATATCTTTCAATTGAGAGATAAAATGGATTCGATTTCAACCTTAAATAACAAGCGTCTTACTTCCTTAGATAATTACTATACCGCTTACTTTAAAACACTGGATAGTTCGTTTGACAAAAAGCAAGCCCAACCACTCGATTCGGCATTTAGCATCCACCATTATCAAGGAAACAAGGCACAGGTAATCAGCACTGCTTTAAATAATGCAAGGGTGTTAAAATCAGCACAAGATTTTGTGGTGAGCGATACCCAAAACAATTACAAACTGTTAATCCGACACGAAATCGAGTGGCACCGCAAATTTACCTTATCCATTGCCTGTCTGATCATGTTTTTTATCGGAGCACCGTTTGGAACCATCATCCGCAAAGGTGGATTTGGTATGCCGGTGGTGATTTCAGTGGTTCTATACCTCGTATTTCATATTGTATCGATTGTTGGCGAAAAAATGGCCAAAACCGGCACAGCATCACCGGCACTTGGAATCTGGCTTTCTATTTTGGTATTGTTGCCAATTGGTATTTTCCTTACTTACCAGGCTGCTAACGATTCCGGGTTATTTGATCCATCTGCATGGAAAAAACTATTTCGTAAATCTAATTCTTCCATATCCTGATGCGAATTCTTCAAATAATGCACCGTGTACCATGGCCTTTAAAAGATGGAGGAGCCCTTGGTTTTTATAATTACACCAAAGGGTATCATCATGCCGGGGTTGATGTAACGGTTTGCGCTCTAAATACCAATAAACATCATGTAAACATGGATACACTTCCTCAAGAAGTTAAATCCCTTGCCGATTGGAGAACAAGCGATATCCAAACAGATGTGCGTGTTTTGCCCGCATTTCTGAATTTATTTTCCGGTAGCTCCTATAATATCGATCGCTTTTATTCGGTTGCATTCGAAAAATTAATTCAAAAAACACTCAACGAAAAAGAATTTGATGTAGTGGTTTTTGAAGGGATTTTTGTTGCCCCATACTTAGCTTTGGTGCGCCTCCATTCCAAAGCAATTTGCGTATTAAGAGAACACAATGTAGAGTACCGAATTTGGGAAACACTCGCCCAAAATAGCAAACAGTTTCTTAAACGGACCTACTTGAATTTGCTTTCGCGCAGAATGAAAAAGGTAGAATTGGGATACCTTAATCGATTTGATGCCTTAACAACTGTAACCGAAGAAGATGCTGCCCAATTTAAAAAGGAGGGATGTAGCCGTCCTGTTTTTGTGTCACCTTTCGGTATTGATATGGAGCGCTTAATTCCTAACCATGCGAACTTGGAAACTGGTTCTGTTTTTCATTTGGGGTCGATGGAATGGCAGCCCAACCAACAAGCAATGGAATGGTTTTTACAGGATGTTTGGAGCAAAGTTACCGAGGCATTTCCTTTGGCACATTTATACCTTGCCGGACGTGGTATGCCTGATTCCTTCAATCGATACAAATCATCATCCATTTCCATTGTGGGGGAAGTGGAAAATGCAGTTTCGTTTATGCAACAGAAACAGATAATGGTTGTACCTTTGTTCGCCGGTAGCGGCATACGGGTTAAAATATTGGAAGGAATGGCATTAGGTAAAGCAATCGTGTCAACTCCATTAGGCGCACAAGGAATTGCGGTCAATAACGGGGAACATTTGTTGTTGGCCCAAAATGCCGAGGAGTTTGCCTCTGCAATTGTATCGTTACTGCGTAATCCGCAAAAACTACAAAGTATGCAACTGGCAGCTCAAAAACTGGCAAAAGATTTTTACGATAACACAAAAGTGATCGAACGGGTGTTATCTTTTTATAATGATTTAAGAAAAGACAAATGAGTTTTACATTTCATTCCATAGAGGAAGCAATACAAGATATCAAAGATGGGAAATTGATTATTGTGGTAGATGATGAAGACCGCGAAAATGAAGGAGATTTCTTAACAGCAGCCAGAAATATTACACCAGAAGTAATTAATTTTATGGCGACCCATGGCAGGGGATTAATTTGTACACCATTAACCGAAGAACGTTGCTTGGCCTTAGGATTAAACTTGATGGTAAAAGATAACAATGCCTTACACGAAACGGCCTTTACGGTATCTGTTGATCTGCTTGGAAAAGGATGCAGTACCGGAATTTCGGCACACGACCGAGCAAAAACAATTCAGGCATTGATCGATCCCGAAACAGTGCCAGATGATTTGGGTAAACCCGGACATATATTTCCGCTAAAAGCACAGAAAGATGGCGTTTTAAGACGTGCCGGTCATACCGAAGCAGCAATAGATCTGGCGCGTTTGGCCGGATTTGAACCTGCCGGTTGTATCGTTGAAATTTTAAACGAAGATGGCAGCATGGCGCGTTTGCCCGATTTAATTAAAGTAGCCGAACGATTCGACCTGAAATTAATAACCATCAAAGATTTGATAGAATACCGCCTGCAAAAAGAGTCGCTGATTAAACGTATTATTTCAGTAGATATGCCTACCCATTATGGTAATTTTGAACTGCTTGCCTACGAACAAAAAGACAATGGACAAGTGCATATGGTATTGAAAAAAGGGAATTGGCAACCCGACGAGCCTGTATTGGTAAGGGTTCACTCATCTTGTGTTACAGGGGATATTTTCCATTCGATGCGCTGTGATTGTGGCGAACAATTGCAAAAAGCTATGGAAATGGTTGAATCGGTAGGCCAAGGCGTTATCCTGTATATTAACCAGGAAGGAAGAGGTATTGGTTTACTGAATAAATTACGTGCTTATAAATTACAGGAACAAGGCTTGGATACAGTAGATGCCAATATCAAACTTGGATTCAAGGCTGATGAAAGAGATTATGGGGTAGGTGCACAAATTCTTAGGGATATTGGGGTTCATAAAATGCGGTTAATGACCAATAATCCAACCAAACGGGCCGGATTGATAGGCTACGGACTCGAAATAGTGGAAAATGTTCCCATTACTTCCGAACCGAATTTGCATAACCAGGAATACATGGAAACCAAGCGTAGCCGTCTTGGACACGACTTTTAGAGAGAATATGAAACAGGTTTTTAAACCCGGAGACACCAAAATTTTTCGCAAAATTATCGGTATGTTGGATACGGCAACCTTTGATTCGGGTGCTGTGCATCCGGTTTATGCAACTTTTGCACTTGGTAGAGATGCCGAATGGGCTTGTCGTTTATTTGTTCTCGAAATGAAGGATGCAAAAGAAGAAGGAATCGGTACCTTTTTGCATGTAAACCACCATTCGCCTGCCTTGCCTAATGAAGAGGTGATTTTTACTGCAACAATTAAACAAATAACAGGAAATGAAGTTGTTTGTACTTTTGAGGCAACTTCCGGTAACAGAAGAATTGCATCCGGTGAAACAGGTCAAAAAATAATTGCAAAAGAAAAACTCGAAATGCTGTTCAGGAATTTACTTACTTAGCAGGATATTATGATGCAGATAAATTTAACCGGTAAAAACGCATTGGTTTGCGGCGCTTCAAGAGGAATAGGATTTGCTATTTCTAAATTGTTTGCTTCACTGGGAGCCAATGTTACCATGGTTGCCAGAAATGAAGACTTACTCGCAAGGGTTGTACGAGACCTAGATGTCTCCAGTGGTCAGAAACATGACTTTATCGCTGCCGATTTTTCTAAGCCGGAGTTATTGCGCGAATTGTTGTTGGAGAAAACAAATGCCCATCAAGTGTACCATGTTTTAGTGAACAATACCGGTGGACCTCCCGCAGGTTTAGCAATAGATGCAGAATTGGAAGAATACACCGCTGCTTTTACCAACCATCTATTATGCAACCAAATTTTGGTACAGGCTGTTGTAGATGGTATGCGGGCTTCCGGTTACGGAAGAATTATCAATATAATTTCAACCTCTGTAAAAGCGCCACTAAAGGGCTTAGGAGTTAGCAATACCATTCGCGGTGCTGTTGCCAATTGGGCTAAAACACTTGCAAACGAACTCGGACAGTACAATATAACCGTAAACAATATTCTTCCGGGTGCTACAGCTACCGACCGATTAAAACAAATCATTGAAAACAAAGCCGGTAAACAAAACCACTCGCTCGAGGAAGTAAGCCAGGAAATGACCAATGAAATTCCGTTAGGCCGATTTGCACAACCCGAAGAAACGGCATTTGCTGCCGCATTTTTGGCAAGCGAATTTGCTGCTTATATAACCGGTATTAATTTACCGGTTGATGGAGGACGAACACCAAACTTATAAATTTTAAATACATACATATGAAAAAACAATTCTTGTTATCCTTGGCATTAGTTGCCGGATTATTCACGGCAAACGCCCAATTACAATTGCCACAACCAAGCCCGAAGGCATCGGTATTGCAAACAATCGGATATACCGAAGTTACCATCGACTATAGTAGTCCAGCAGTTAAAGGCAGAACCATCTGGGGCGAATTAGTACCTTACGATAAATTATGGAGAGTAGGTGCAAATTCAGCAACCAAAATTACCTTTTCAAAAGATGTGGTTGTAAATGGTGCAAATGTTCCAAAAGGATCTTATTCTATCTTTATGATTCCAGGTAAGGCCAGCTGGACCGTTATAATCAATAAAGATGCTTCTGCTTCAACCGACCAATACAAGCAAGAAAGCGATGTATGTCGTTTTGATGTAGTGCCGGCTGCCAATATGTTCAGCGAAAGATTGGCATTTACCATTACTGATTTTACAGGCGAAAAAGGCTTGGTTAATATGATGTGGGAGAAAGTTCGTATTTCGTTTACAGTGGAATGCGCTACAGAAAAACAAGCATTAGAAGCTATTGATAAAGCAGTTGGAAGTACATGGCAAGTATACAATAACGCTGCACGTTATCACCTCGATCGCAAAGAATATGACAAAGCGTTGGGTTATGTAAATCAATCCATTTCTTTATCTGATCAGTGGTTTAACAATTGGATTAAAGCCCAGTGTTTAGCCGGTAAAGGCGATACCAAGGGTGCTTTGGAGTTTGCCACCAAAGCAAAAACTTTGGGAGATAAAAATCCCCAAGGTTTCTTTTTTAAAGCAGAAGTTGAGAAGGCATTGGTTGACTGGAAAGCCGGTGATACCAAGAAAAAATAGTTCGATTACAAATGATAGTAGAAAAGGTTGCCAACAAGCAACCTTTTTTTTTGTGCATACTTCGCAGATACATTGCGAACCAACCGGATTAAGTTTGTAGTGTAATCGGGAATATAGTTATACACATCCCTTTTACTTTTAAATAGATATAAAGAAATTCGAATGACTAAAAAGATAAACAACACACACATGACCGACAACAAAGAAAAACTGAAAGCATTACAATTAACGATTGATAAGCTGGAAAAAGAATACGGTAAGGGAACCGTAATGAAAATGAGCGATAAAACCATTGAAGGAGTAGAAGCAATTTCTACAGGTTCTATTGGTTTGGATATGGCTCTTGGTATTGGTGGATTGCCAAAAGGTAGGGTGATTGAAATTTATGGTCCTGAATCTTCAGGTAAAACGACCCTTGCCCAACATGCTATTGCCCAAGTTCAAAAAACGGGCGGTATGGCAGCTTTTATTGATGCGGAACATGCTTTCGATAAAAACTATGCCGAACGTTTGGGTATTGATATTGATAATTTATTGATTTCACAACCCGATGATGGGGAACAAGCATTGGAAATTGCAGATGCATTAATCCGTTCAGGAGCCATAGATATCATTGTTATTGATTCGGTTGCTGCATTGGTTCCAAAGGCAGAAATTGAAGGAGAAATGGGCGATTCTAAAATGGGATTACAGGCTCGTTTAATGAGTCAGGCATTGCGTAAACTTACTGGTACGATCAACAAAACAGGTTGTATCTGTATTTTCATTAACCAGCTTCGCGATAAAATCGGTGTGATGTTTGGTAACCCCGAAACTACTACCGGAGGTAATGCTTTGAAATTTTATGCTTCGGTTCGTTTGGATATCCGCCGCATCGGCCAATTGAAAGATGGCAACGATATTATTGGTAACCGTACCAAAGTTAAGGTAGCTAAAAATAAAATGGCTCCTCCATTCCGAACCGTTGAATTTGATATTATTTATGGGCTTGGTATTTCTAAAGTAGGAGAGATAGTGGATATTGGAGTGGAAATGGATATCATCAAGAAAAGCGGATCGTGGTTTAGTTATAACGATACCAAACTAGGTCAAGGTAGGGATGCAGTTAAGCAATTGCTAACCGATAATCCGGAACTGGCCGATGAACTGGAAACAAAAATTAAAGACCGTGCTTTTGGCGGTGGCTATCAGGCAAAAGTGGAAGTAGGTGAGTAAAATTATTTTAATTGAATAGAAACGGGTTGCAATTTTTGCAGCCCGTTTTGGTTTAATCTCCTTATTTTGCCAAAGAATATTGGCGCATGAATATAAAAAAAATTGCCATCCTGGGCAGTACAGGAAGTATAGGGACCCAAGCTTTGGACATTGCCCGGAGTCATCCCGATAAAATTAAAATTGAAGTGCTAACCGCCAATAGCAATGCATCTTTATTGGTTTCTCAAGCACGCGAATTTATACCTTCTCATGTGGTGATAGCAGATGAATCCAAGTATGATGAAGTTAAAACTGCACTTGCCGATCTGGATATTAAGGTGTTCTCCGGTGAACAATCTATTACGGATATAATGGACATTACTTCAGCAGAAATGGTTTTAACTGCTATGGTTGGATATAGTGGATTAAAACCAACCATCAGGGCAATTCAACAAAAGAAACAAATAGCACTGGCAAACAAAGAAACCCTTGTGGTTGCAGGCGAATTGATAACCAAACTTTGCAACGAATACAAAGTAAATATTATTCCGGTCGACTCAGAGCATTCAGCCATTTTTCAATGTTTGGTAGGGGAAGATTTTAATACCATTGATAAGATTATTTTAACTGCTTCAGGTGGTCCGTTTCGAGGAAAAAAGATTGACGATTTAAGGCAAATTACGAAGGAACAGGCATTAAAACATCCCAATTGGACAATGGGTGCCAAAATTACCATTGATTCAGCTACCTTGATGAACAAAGGCTTGGAAGTTATCGAAGCCAAATGGTTGTTTGGTTTGAAATCGAATCAAATTGAAGTGGTGGTTCATCCCCAAAGTATCATCCATAGTTTGGTTGAATTTAACGATGGAAGTGTAAAAGCACAATTAGGATTGCCGGATATGAAATTACCCATTCATTATGCATTTTTTTATCCTGATAGGATTTCAAGTGGTGTAAAAAGAATGAATCTGGCAACTTTGGCCCGACTTGATTTTGAAGAGCCGGATACCGAAACGTTCTATAACCTGGCTTTGGCCTATGAGGCAATGAATAGAGGAGGAAACCTGGCATGCATCTTAAATGCAGCAAATGAAATAGCAGTAGAAGCTTTCTTGCAGGATAAAATAAAGTTTTTAGGTATCGCTGAACTTAACGCTGCTTGCATGCAAAAAGTTTCGTTTATCCAATCGCCGGGATTGGAAGATCTTGTACAAACCGATTTAGAAACCCGTCGGTATGCAAAAGAATTGTTGCATCTGCATTAAGCGGAAAATAAAAATGCGCTTATTATTAAAAGGGTTAAAGCAGCTGCTTTAAAAAGCATGAAGTTTAAATTTACTACCTTGGTTTTCATAATCGTGAGGTTTTAATACCATTATTACGAATAACCGTGCCAAAAATTATTTTCTGATTATCAGATTTTGGTCAAAAAGATTATTTTAACAAAGTAACATTACCGGCTGCATGGTAATACGGCTCTGCATAACAATCCGAATTGGCATCAATGGTCCAGATATAAACACCACCCGGTTGTTTAACCCCGTTGTGCGTTCCATCCCAACCTTTGCTGATGTCGTTGCTTTCAAATACTTTTTGTCCCCATTGGTTATAAATGCTGAACTGATAAGTAGTAGGCTCTTTGATTTTTCCTCCCGGAACCAATACATCGTTCAACCCATTGGCATCCGGTGTAAATGCATTTGGAATAAATAACTGCATTTCCTTTGAAAGATAATCGATATCAACTTGAGCCGATTCGGTTATTCCGCAACGGGTTACATTTACTTTATACAAGCCACCGCTATCTACTCTAATTATAGGAGTATTGGCACCATTCGACCATTCATATATGGTATTACCACGGTTGGTTACATCTAAGAATAATTTTTCAGAAGAGCAGGTTACTACATCCGGACCTAAATCCACTACTGGTCCGCCAACATATTCTACCTGAATGGTATCGTTGTATTTGCAACCTTTTTGTGAAATGGTTAACCAATACTTACCGGGATTTAAAATAATTTTGCTATTGGAAATGCTGTTGTCGTACCAATGAATACTTGCTCCGGGAATAGGATTTACCAATAAAAGTGACTTGCCGTTACATACAAAGGTGTCGCTAGGGAATACAGAGGCAGGAATAACAGCTTCTACTGTAATCGTATCAATCCGTTTACACAATTGGTTATCAATGGTTACAATATGCGTTCCGGATGATTTAAAGGTTTTCATCGGTAAAATACTGTTGTCGTTCCACAAATAAGTACAATTGGTGCAGCTTACATCATATATTACTGACTTTCCTTTGCAGAAACCGGTATCATGATTCAAGGTAAATGGAGGGGAGTTGACGGATAATTTAACTTTCAACGAGTCAACATTCGAGCAATTATCGCGGTAAACTTTCACCCAATAAGTACCAGGTTTGGTATAAGTAAAGGTAGATGCCGTTGACACCGGCACAGGTAAACCATCATACCAGAATAAACTATCAAACGGACAATTCGGAGCAATGGTTGCCGACTGATAAAAACAAATTGCGGTATCAATACCTAAATTTGGAGCAGGCAATGGTTTAGCGTAAAAGAAGAAGGTATCCTTTGCAATACAGCCATTTGTTTGCGAAGTTAAGGTTACATAATAATTACCGGATGATATGGTTTGACATTTGGTTTCATTTCCACAACCATTACCGGCACCTCCCCATAAGGTGGTCACTATATCTCCGTTGTACGTGGCATCCAATAAAACGCCTTGTCCTTTACAAAGAGCAGTGTCGTTTCCTAAATTAATTTTCGGACTTGGCTTACGAGAAACATTGGAAGTATCGTATGCTATACAGCTACCATTCATCGCAATTACACTGTATTGTCCCGAATTGTAAACTGATATAACAGAATCCGTAGAACCATTGCTCCATAAATAAGCAAATCCTTTTGGAGCCCTGAGTTTCAATAAATAATTTTCACAAAGCAAGGTATCCCTCAGGTTTACCGGAGGAGTTTGGTTCATGTTAACTTTAATTGTATCATAATTGTTACAACCATTTCCGGTAACTTTGGCTGTATACGTACCTGACTGGGTAACTTTAATACTTAGGTTATTAGAACCGGTACTCCATAAAATGGTATTGGTAGGGTCGGTAGTTGCATCAATGGTGTAACCGGGTATACCAAGATAACAAAAGGTGGTATCTTTTCCGATATCCACAATTGGAAGTGGCTTAACGGTAAGTTGCATGGTATCATAGTTGTGGCAGCCTAGCCTACTTACTCGTAGCCAGTATGTACCGCTCGATCCTACTGTTTTTGTTGGTTTGTTGGTATTATCGTACCAGTTATATTTTATAGCCGTATCTGCTAAGTTTAATTTAGGATCTAGTTTTAAACTGTCTTTAAAACAAATAGAAGAATCCGGACCAAGTGTAAATTTAACCAATGGTTTAAAATAAACACTTACGGTGTCGGACCGCAAACACGTACCGATTCTGGCACGCACACTATACAAGCCGGTTGTGGTTACAGATTTAACCGGTCCGCTACTGGCATCATTCCAAACATAATATTCGGCCGGTGGGGTATTGGTAGCGTTTAATATCATCTTATCCCCTTCGCAAAGGTTGGTATCCGGACCAAGGTTGATTTTTAATAAATCTTTACGCAGGAAGTAGTTTTTAGTATAAGTCCTAATTTTACCACAGATTTCGTTCGAACTATTTACAATAACAGTTCTATCGGGGTTACCGGAAGCGGTTTTTTTAGCAATTAATGGAATAACGGCAACGCGCTGGTTGGGAGCAAAATTTACGACAGAAGGCAGGGATTCGTAATCTACACCCGGAATGGCAGTACCTGTATAAGTAAGTGTAGTACTACCGGGTGTTCCGATGTTTGTATATCTTTCAACTCTAATTTCGGCATGGTCACAACCTTCAAAAGCAACGGTATCTACAGGATACGAAGCAACACCAATTTTGTACTTATCCAATACCTCATAAAGTGGAGGGTTCTTGGTATCGATATTGATGAAAAGATGAGAATCTTTTAATTGATCTTTTCTATCTGCAATAAATATTTTTACATGGTAAGTATCGCATGGTATAACGTTTACACTTTTGCTGAATACACCGGTAAATCCGGCCATGGATGTAAAGTTATAGGCACCTCCTTTACTGAAATTTTCATAAAACATATCACAACGTTGGCAAGGACCTTGGTTTTTTGGTCCATTGTTAACACTATATGAATTAATTGGTATTTCGAAAGGCAATAATGGATCCGGTGGCGGAATTGGTGGAGGAACCGGATATTCTGTAACTGTTCCGAAATTAACATAATTATACCCATCGCCAACACCTTTACCTTGAATCATAATACCAAAGATATCCCTCGGCATATCCTGTGTGGTATCGGTATACAAAGTGTCTGCATATTCATCGGAACCAAACTGAAAATTAAAAACCAATCCATTACCTGCTGTGGCAACATCAAATTCAATTACTGCAGGATCGGTTGTGAGTGGTGGTGCAGGAGGATCCGGTGGCAAGGGAGGTGATATTGGATTTCCTCCATTTGCAAGAACTTCGGCATCCTGGTCAGGAACAAGGGTCCAAGCTGTGGAAGTAGTATCATTTATATAAGGACCGTTTACCCGATAAATAGACCCGGTTGATAATATCATTCCGGTAGTGGTACCAAAAGAAGTACCAATTGCATCGTAAGCACCTATAGCACCAAAACCACCTTTATACTTGATATTCTTAATGGTAACATCTTTGTTGCTGTTAAAAAGAAAATCCCTTACGATTTTTTCGACTGTATATACACTCGTTCCTGTGGCAATAAGATTTTGCCCGTTGGTTTGTTGAACCAATCCAATCATTAATGCACCTACAATCAGGTGCTTAATTTTAGTGCATTTCATTTCAGGTGCTAAAATAGATAAAAAATGTGAATTTCTCATCGAATGCTTCCACATTAAAATGTAGATAAAATGCAAATGGATGAAATGCATTGAAAATGCTGGTTTTATTGCGTCTAAACGAAGAAATAATTAAGAAATTTTTAACAACATTCTGACAATTATTTATCGCATCATAAATCAGAAAAAAAAGCTAATTTGCGAACCTATGACGTCATTACCCCAATACAATACAGACAGAGGACCTTTATATATCTCCGAATACGGGCGCAATATCCAGAAAATGGTAGAATATGCGATTGCCGAACAAGACCGTGAAAAGCGCAACAAACTGGCTCTCGCCTTAATTACCCTGATGGGAAATCTGAATCCGCATTTGCGTGATGTGGCAGATTACAAGCATAAATTATGGGACCATTTATTTATTATCTCTGATTTTAAATTGGATGTAGATAGTCCGTATACCAAGCCAACACGCGAAACATTAACTACCAAGCCGGATACCATGCCATATCCGCAACAAAAAATAAAATTCCGTTTCTATGGCAAGAATATAGAAAAGATGATTGAATCGGCTGCCAAGATGGAAGATGGTCCGTTGAAATCCGGATTTATCAATTTGATTGGTTCGTTTATGAAACAATCATGCAGAAGCTGGAATGAAGAAATGCTTAGCGATGAAGAAATTCTGGCTCATCTCGAAAAACTTTCGGGTGGACAAATAAAAATGTCAACCGAATCAAACGATATTCAGTTTAATGCTTTGCCGGTGCGTAACCGTCAAAACAATAATCCGGGACAAAACAACAACAACCGCAATTTTAGAAGTAACAACAATAACAACCGTAACCGCAATGGAGGCGGGGGTGGCGGTGGAAATAACCGCAACCGAAATTTTAGGAATAACAACAACAGAAACAGAGGCGGTAATTAATTATTTCTAACTTAATTTATAAAGGCATATACCTTTATCTGCAATGTTTACGGGATGAAAGAGTACGATTTTAAAAAAACAGAACAATTCTGGCAAGATTACTGGAGGTCAAATCAGGTATACAAAGTTTCTGAAAATACTGCAAAGCCTAAATGCTATGTGTTAGATATGTTTCCATATCCAAGTGGTGCAGGTTTACATGTTGGACATCCATTAGGATATATAGCTTCCGACATTTATGCCCGTTATAAACGACTGAAAGGTTTTAATGTGCTGCATCCAATGGGCTATGACTCGTTCGGGTTACCGGCCGAACAATATGCCATTCAAACCGGTCAGCATCCTGCTATAACTACCGAAAACAATATTGCCAGATATAGAGATCAATTGGATAAAATTGGTTTCAGTTACGATTGGACAAGAGAAGTTAGAACCAGTGATCCATCTTATTACAAATGGACGCAATGGATATTTATTCAACTGTTTAATTCCTGGTTTAATTATAAAAAACACAAAGCGGAATCAATCGAAACTTTGGTGGATATATTTTCTAAAAGCGGGTATAAAGGTTCTAACGATCACACGTTAAATGGGGGTATTGAATTGGATTCTCCTCCCTTTTCAGCTTCTGATTGGAATAATTATGATGCCATCAAAAAAGAAAAAGTTTTACTTGGATTTCGTCTGGCCTATTTGAGTGAAGCTTATGTTAATTGGTGTCCGCAACTAGGTACGGTTTTAAGCAACGATGAAGTAAAAGACGGAGTCAGTGAACGAGGAGGTTATCCGGTTGAACGAAAATTGATGAACCAGTGGAGCATGCGCATTACGGCATATGCCGAAAGGTTATTAAAGGATTTGGATACCATTGAATGGACAGAAAGTATCAAAGAATCGCAACGCAACTGGATTGGAAAATCGCAAGGTGCAAGCATCAATTTTAAAGTGCAGGATGCCAATCTAGAAATCGAAGTGTTTACTACCCGTCCGGATACCATATACGGAGCAACTTTTCTGGTTATTGCACCCGAACACGAAATGCTTGAAGCCATAACAGCTGCCGATTGCATGGATAATGTAATTGGCTATGTGGATGAAGTAAAAAACCGCAGCGAACGTGAAAGACAAACAGAGGTGAAACGAATCAGTGGTGAGTTTACCGGCTCTTATGCCATCCATCCTTTTACCGGCAAGGAAATTCCAATTTGGGTTGCTGATTATGTGCTGGCAGGTTATGGAACCGGGGCTGTAATGGCAGTACCGGCACACGATTCTCGCGATTTTGCCTTCGCACGTTACTTCGAATTGCCGGTTGTTGCAGTGGTTCAGCCCGCAGATAATGAACCGGTTTCAATTGAAGAATCGTCCTATGATGCAAAAGAAGGTGTATTGATAAACTCCGGATTTTTGGATGGACTCGAAGTGAAAGATGCCATCAAAAAGGCAATTGAATATATAGAGAAACAACAATTAGGAAAAGGGAAAACCAATTTTCGTTTACGCGATGCCATCTTTGGCAGACAAAGGTATTGGGGCGAACCTATTCCGGTGTATTTTAAGAATGGAATGCCATATTGTATTCCTGAAAACAACCTTCCTTTGGTGTTACCGGAGGTAAATAAATTTTTACCCACCGAGGATGGTGAACCACCTTTGGCAAGAGCGGATAAATGGAAATGGAACGAAGAAAAGGGATGTACAGACATTAGCGGCTATCCATTGGAAACTACTACCATGCCGGGTTGGGCAGGTTCGTCGTGGTATTTTTTACGCTATATGGATCCACATAATCCCAATCAATTTGCATCGAAGGAAGCTATTGAATATTGGAAAAATGTGGATTTATATCTGGGTGGAAGCGAACATGCAACAGGTCATTTATTGTATGTAAGATTCTGGACCAAATTTCTTTTTGACCGAGGATTTATTCCCATGCAGGAACCGGCACAAAAGCTGATAAACCAAGGAATGATACAGGGTAGGAGTAATTTTGTGTATCGTTTAAAAGATAAAAACACATTTGTTTCTGTTGGATTAATCAAAGATTTTCAAACCATAGCGTTGCATGTTGATGTAAACATGGTAAGAAATGATGAGCTCGACATTGACGCATTTAAATTATGGAGAGAGGAATATAACACTGCAGAATTTATACTGGAAGAAGGGAAATATATCTGTGGCAGCGAAGTTGAAAAGATGTCCAAGTCAAAACACAACGTAGTTAGTCCGGATAAAATTGTAGAAGATTACGGTGCGGATACCTTGCGCTTGTATGAAATGTTTTTAGGTCCTTTAGAACAAAGTAAGCCATGGAGTACACAAGGAATTGAAGGTGTTCATCGGTTCTTGAAAAAATTATGGCGCTTGTTTTATGATCAAGACGGACAGTTATTGGTAAAAGATTCATCGGCAGAAAAGAAAGAATTAAAGGCGCTCCATAAACTAATAAAAAAAGTAGGAGAGGATATCGAAGGATTTTCGTTTAATACCTCAGTGAGTAGTTTTATGATTTGTGTAAACGAGTTAACCGAACTTAAATGCAGCAAGAAAAGTGTTTTAGAAAACCTGCTTATTTGTTTGCATTCCTATGCCCCGCATATCACTGAAGAATTGTGGAAGTCGCTTGGTAATGCTGATACAATTGCGAATGCGACATTCCCTGAATTTAATGCAGCATATTTAATTGAAGATACGTTTAGCTACCCAATTTCCATAAACGGAAAACACCGAACCAATATCGAATTTTCATTGCAAACCGATGCAAAAGAAATCGAAGAAACTGTTTTAAAAGATGAAACAGTAATTAAATGGTTGGAAGGAAAAACACCCAAAAAGGTGATTTTTGTGAAAGGGAAAATTGTAAATATTGTACTCTAATCCCTTTCCCCTCTAATTAAGCGAATTCTTAAAATCCTGGTACCTAGCATCAAAAGTTTGTCCGTCGGTTCTTCCACCCAAACAATTCCATTTCTGTTCAATTGCTGTTACCCTGTTACCCGGATCCGGATGGGTACTGATAAATTCAGGCACACCACTACTTCCTATTTTTTCAAAAAAGTATTTGGCACCTCTTGGATCATAAACGGTAGGATATAAAAATCTAACCGAATAATCGTCGGCTTCTCTTTCGTGATCACGGCTGTATTTTAACAACAATAAATTGGTTGCAAGTGTGGTTAATTGACCCGGATTTCCTCCGGTTAAAATACCCAGCAAACCGGCCACCCCATATTGTTTAATCATTTGATTGGCACTGTGCCTTCTGTCGGCATGGGCAATTTCATGTCCCATAACTCCTGCTAATTGCGTTTCATTATCAAGGTATTTAATGATGCCGGTATACACATAAATAAAGCCACCTGGAGTACAAAATGCATTTAATGTAGAATCATCTTTGATCAATCGGATACGCCAAGGAAATGTTTTTTTATAGTAAACCTTTCCTGAATTAAGAATGGAATCCCTGATGCGGTAAATATGTCTGTATGCCGCAACATACAGAATCGAGTCCATCACCTTCATGCCACTCGAATCACTTTCAATATAATCCCTGGTTTGTTCCCCCATTTTTATATCATCTTCCGGAGTAATTAAAAGGCTAACCAAACCGCCGGGAGAAGTTCCTCCGCATGGGTCTACAAACGCATCGTCGTTTGACGACTTGCTGCAAGAGGCTGCCAGCATACCAAGAAAGAGAAATATAGCTATCGTTTTTTTCATATTTTTATTTGTTTCAATCCCAATTTATTTCCTATTTCTAACATCAATGCAAAAGCTTCATCAAAGTTGTTTTTTATTTTGCCTTCCAGTATAGATTCCCTTATTTCACTTTTTATGATTCCGATTTCTTTGCCCGGACCAATACCAAAAGTTTCCATGATATGTGAACCATCTATTGGCGGTTGCCAGTTTCTTAGCGTGTCTCTTTCCGTTACATCTGCAACCATTTGCTGCACATTGCGTAAATTTTCACGGTAGTTTTCTAGTTTGCTGTTGTTTTTGGTTGTCATATCAGCTCGGCAAAGAGTAAATAAGGCATCTAAGTCTTCGTTGGCATCTACAATCAAACGACGAATGGCGGAATCGGTTACGCCATCTTCTGCAAGCGCTTTTGGCCTGTGGTGAAGACTAACCATTTTCTCAACAAACTTCATTTTCTCGTTTAAGGGCAATTTCAAACGCCTGAATATTCCTTTTACCATACGCGAGCCTTTGTCTTCATGTCCGTGAAAGGTCCAGCCATCTGATAGAATATATTTTTTGGTCACCGGTTTGGCAATATCATGCAGCAAGGCGCTCCATCGCAACCATAAGTCGTTTGACTCTTTTGATAAATTATCCAATACCATCAGGGTATGGTAAAAATTATCCTTATGAGCTTTGCCATTGCGTGTTTCAACGCCCTGCATGGCATGTAATTCCGGAAAAATCAATGCAAGTAATCCGGCATCAAACAAAAGGTTTAAACCGATGGATGGTTTTTTACAAAGCAGTATTTTATTCAATTCGTCGCTGATCCTTTCCATTGAAATAATGGAGATACGGTCTTTGTTTCTGCAAATGGAATCGAAAGTATGTGTTTCAATTTCGAAATGCAGTTGGGTTGCAAATCGTATGGCGCGCATCATGCGCAACGGATCGTCGGAAAAAGTAATATCCGGATCGGTTGGTGTTTGAATAATTTTATGTTCAATATCTGCAAGTCCATCAAATGGATCTATCAATTCACCATAATTTTCTTTGTTTAAACTTATGGCAAGGGCATTGATGGTAAAGTCTCTTCGCAATTGGTCATCAACCAAGGTTCCGGGTTCAACAAAGGGTTTTCTTGAATCGGGTGTATAGGATTCCTTTCTTGCACCAACAAATTCTACCTCCCAGCCACCGGTTTGTACCATTGCCGTTCCGAAATTTTTAAAAAACGCAAAATCTGTTTTTTCTTTCCGGCTTTCGGCAAACGCTTTTGCCAGGGCAATTCCATCACCCAAAACTACCAAATCAACATCTTTCGAATTGCGTTTCAGGAAAATATCACGCACATATCCGCCAACCACAAATACTTTCGCATTTTGTTTGGTAGCCACTTCGCTTATTTCAGAGAATATCTTATCGTGCAATGGAACAATCACGCGGCGAATTTATCGTTTTAGCCTCAGCCTAACAAACCTATTAACGAATGGCCAAGCCAATTCCAAGGATAATACTCGTATGCCCAAAATCGCCATAAGGATTTTCATTGTCGAGTATATTTCTACCGGTCAGGTTGATTTGAAGCGCGTTATCCCAAAAACTTCTTGAAAAGCCCAAATCCCAAAGAAATTGCGAGGCATATGTGGCAGGATAGGTAATGTTTCCATCGTTGTAATTGTAGCCATTCCAGTTAGTAGTAGCACTTTGATAAAAGAAACGGTTCCACAAATGGAATTGTTTAGGCAGCTTATAATTGATAATAAAGGTTGTTTTATGTTTCGGAATGGTCGACATGAAAATTTCATCTCCTTTCATTTGGGAAGTATAGAGATAGTTAAAATCAACAAACATATTGCTCAATACATCATAATGCAGGTTGAAGCGATTTACCCAATTGAAGGTTTGCATATCGTGGTAAAAATTAGGCAATACATAACTAACTTGTTGGATGCCATAAATAATCCTTCCGTTTTCATAATACGGTTGGTTAAACAAGTATTTTATGCCCGAGGTAAGGTAAAATTTAAAATTGTTCCCAATATTCATGGCATAATTGGCATCAAAAGTAAATTGGTTGCTTTTGTAATATGGGTTGATAAAATTAGGCCCATTGCTTGGAAATATTTCCAAAGTATAATAGTTAAAATAATATATACTTGGGTACCGAAATCCGGTAGACAAATCCTCTTCATTTAGCCTCTCTGCATACGAAGCCACCAAACTCCAATTGGAAATAATACTGATTCGTTTGTACAAACTTAAGGATGTTTTATAGGCAATATTTTTTTGATTGGTAATTATTTGTACATCACTACTTATCCAGGATTTGCGTGTTAATGGATGGCTAAAAGATAAATATGGTTTAAATAGTTGAAACTTAAAATCACCATTAAGTAAATAGTAATCGGTTTCTTGATGAGAATATTCGTGAGCAAACCCTATTTGAAAGCGAATAAAGTCTTTTTTGTAAGGTTGATTCAACTGATAAAAAACATTTGAATTAACGGAAAGGTATCTTCCTAATTGATATGTATAACCTGAAGAATGAAGGTTAATATTTGCTCTTAGATAACTCTTCACTCCGGTTTTATACTGATTAATATAACCTAAATTGTATCGTCCTAAATTGAACTTATTGTTGTAAATATTTCTATCCGATATAGCAAAATTTCCCTGTAATTGTTGTAACATCTTCTTACTTTGGTATCCAAGGTCAAATCTGCTGGTATAATCTTGTTTAGAATTATTTAATTGCTGAATGCCTATTGAAAAATTTGATGTAAAATTCTTTTTGGCATAGCCAAATGTATGGTAGTTGATTAGTTCTGTTCCATCAAGTTCTTTGTCTTTACCGGTTATTCCGGTTCCTAAAAAGCCACGGTAGGAGAATCCTTCAAATTTCTTTTTGGTAAGGATATGGATGATTCCTTTATCCGCGTACTCTCCCAAATACATATCCGGAGTATGGATGATTTGCATGCTTTCCACTTCCTGTATGCTAATTCCGAGTTGTTGCATTGCCAAGGATAAATTACCCTGGTACATAATCTTCTGACCGTTTAACATCAGGATTATTCCAGGATTCTGGTAGTTTGATGTTCCGTTTAATTGGATATTCCAATATGCTTTACCATTATCAATAAAGGTAGCGGCATCCAACAGTTGCAGTAAATCGGTTATTTGCGTATAACCACTCAAACGAATTTGTTCGGCGGTAATTATTTGTCGTTGGCAGCTGGTAATAGCCTTAAGATTGGTTATGCCATCCCTAGGCTTTACATCTATTGCAAGACTGTCGGTTTGTGCCAGTATGCGGAAGGAAATCCCTCCGCATACGAAAAACACAAACAAAACAAATCTTTTCAACGTTATTAGTTGGTTTCAGGAACCCAAGTGAAATAGGCGTAATTTTCTTTATCAAAATATTTCTTCGCCGCGGCTGTAAAATCTTCTGACTTCAAATTTTCAAAATAGGCATCAAATTCTTTTTGTGAAGGGTAGGGGTCTTTCATCGCGTAATGCTGGCTGATGGTATTCATCCACCAGTTGTTTTCTTTCAGGTTCACTTCTCTTTCACGCCGGAAAGTCTCTTTTACTTTAACCAGATTTTTTTCATCGCAACCGGTTGCTTGTACCTCTTCAATTACTTTTAATGCGGCTTTTGTGAGACGGTCGATGTTTTCAGGTGCACATCCAAATTGAATGGTTACCGCAAAATCCTGTTTAGGTATGCGATTAAGGCCTCCGTAACAACTAACCCCATAAGTACCACTATTTTCTTCCCTTAATACCTCACGTAAGCGAATGCTCATTAATTTGAGCAATACTTTCATATCCATATTTTCTTTGGCAGTCCAGGTTGCATTGCCGGTAAATTTCATGGTTACCGTACTTTTGGGTTCTGTACCTTTTTTTACAGTCTTCTTAATTTTTCCTTTTGGAGTAGTTATTCCAATATCCTGCCAAGTTTCCGATTTATTAGTTGAAGGCAATGCCGCGAGGTAATCGGTACATAATTTTTTAAATATATCTTCCTGAATATTTCCAACAAACATAAAGTTGAAACCCGAAGCATCCGAAAATCTGTCTTTAAAGATTTCATATGCCCTGTTATGGTTTACCTCTTTTAATAAAGCCGGTGTCCAAGGTCTTCTGCGAGGATGGTAATTCGACATGGTAACTTCGATGGTATCATCGTAAGCCGATTCAGGATCCAACGAGCGGTTCTCTACAAACGCTTTTTGCTGATCCATATAAGATTTATATCCTGAAGTATCCTTACGTGGGGCAGTAAAATACAGGTAAATCATCTGCATCATGGTTTCTAAATCCTGGGGACTTGCACTGCCGTATAAGCCTTCGGAGGTTTCACTGATATAAGGACGAACATTGGCAATTTTACCTTTCAAATATTTATCTAAATCTGCATTGGTATAGGTGCCTAGTCCGGAATTACTGATAATACCGGATGCTTCCGAAGCAGTTACATCATCACTTAATGGATAAAGTGAACTACCTCCCCAACTTAAAGCACGCAATTGAACTTCATCATTTTTGAATTCAGTTTGTTTAAATGCCACTGTTGCACCATTGGAAAGGGTATATTCAACCACACCGGTTTCCTTGTCTCTTTTTTCAGCATTTATTTTTCCGGGAACGGGCATTTTGGCAATAAAAGGAGTATTGTTTTCTGTATCGTCATATGGTTTAATATCGCGTTTACCTACGGTTAAAATCATGTCTCTTATTTCGTCGTCGGTTGGGATTTTAATACCCGGTTTTGCCGGAGATTGAATGATCACGGTACAATTGGAACCATCCTTTGAAATCCATTTTCTCGCCAATTGGTTAAATTCATCGATTCGAATAGAGCCAATATATTTGTTATACAATTCGAGTTCTTTCGCAGGACCTATAAAAGGTTGTTTTTCGAGATAGTAAGAAACAATTTTTGGAATAATGCGACTAGATTCTGTTTTGTCTTGTTCGTTTTGCTGTCTCTCCAAATCGCGCAACATCTGTTTCTTTTGTCTTTCCAATTCGCCGGGTGAAAAACCAAATTTTATCACCTTTTCATTTTCATCAACCAAGGCTGTAAGTCCTCTCATGATGCTATTTTCTTTCACAATCGCAAAAGATGCATAGGCGTTTTTATACCGCACAAAATCACCATAATAAGAAGCTGCATAATTAAATGGAGCGTCCGGTTTATTGATTATTTCTTCCAAACGAGATGAAATCATGTTGTTGTATAACCGATACATCAATTGTTTTCTGTAATCCGCTTCTGTAACTACATCTTCCGTTGGGTGTTTGTATATAATTTGAATCATGGTATAAGGAGCTTCCTTATCTTTTGCTTTCGCTATTTCTACGGTTGGCGACTCGGCAATCACCCAATTGGTTAATGGGCGTGGTTTTGCAGGATTAACCAACTTAGAAAAATGGGCTATAATTTTTTGTTCTACCTCATCCACATTAAAATCACCCACCGCAATTACGGCCATTAAATTAGGTCGATACCAGTCTTTATAAAATGATTTTAATTTAGCTACAGGTGCCTTTTCCAGAACTTCTTTTTTTCCAATGGGTAACCGTTGTTCGTATCTTGAACCTTTGAATAATACAGGCCAGTATTCGTTGCGCATGCGTTCAAAAGCCCCTTGTCCCAAACGCCATTCTTCAATTACAACTCCTCTTTCCTTGTTTACTTCAACAGAATCAAAGCTCAATCCGTGTGCCCAATCTTCTAAAATCTGAAATGATTTATTGAATTGTTGTGCCGAATCGGTTGGTACCTGCATCATATAAACAGTTTCATCAAAACTGGTATAGGCATTTAGGTGAGGACCAAATTTTGTACCTATCGATTCCAAATAATCAACTAACTCATTTTTCTTGAAATGTGCTGTACCATTAAACGCCATATGTTCAACAAAATGAGCTAACCCTTCTTGCTCGTGATCCTCGGATGTTGAGCCGGCATTAACTGCAAGTCGAAGTTCCATACGATTCTCCGGTTTCTTGTTTTGCATGATATAATACGTTAATCCGTTTGGTAGTTTTCCGGTACGTACGTTAGGGAATAACTCTAAGGTTCGTTGCAATTCAGCTTCGGGTAACTCTTGAGCAAAAGAAGGGAAGGTGATAAACCATCCAATCAATAAGATAAGAAATAATTTGTACTGTTTCATTTGTTTTATGTTTTAAGGGTAACGATTTATTATTATACTTATTTCAAAGTCTCATCTAACCAGGAAAAGAATACCCGTTGCCATAGCACACTGTTCTGTGGTTTGGTAACCCAATGGTTTTCGTCTGGAAAGTACAGGAAACGACTTTTTACTCCTTTGAGTTGAGCAGCTGTAAAAGCTTCCATTCCTTGATTTAATGGAACCCTGAAATCTTTTTCATTGTGAATTACCAAAATAGGAGCATCCCAGTTCTGCACAAATTTGTGAGGGGAGGCTTCAAAATTCTTTGGCGTTGGTACCTGCCAGTATGGCCCTTTGTTGTCGTTGTTGGCAAACCACATTTCCTCTGTACTTCCATACCAACTTTCCATATTAAACATTCCACAATGGGCAATAAAGGATTTAAATCGTTTCTGGTGGTTTCCGGCAAGCCAATAAACAGAGTATCCTCCAAAGCTTGCACCCACTGCAGCAAGTTTGTTTTTGTCGACATATGACTCTTTGCTCATGTCGTCAATAGCGCTTAATAAATCCTGCATACACTGGCCACCATAATCCCCACCAATCTGGTCGTTCCATTCGCTTCCAAATCCTGGTAATCCCCGCCTGTTTGGTGCAACCACGATATATCCCATGGTTGCCATTAACTGAAAATTCCATCGGTAACTAAAAAACTGAGATACCGGACTTTGCGGCCCACCCTGGCAATACAATAAAGTAGGGTATTTAGTTTCGGGATTAAATCCAACGGGTAAGGTTACCCAAACTAGCATTTTTTTATTGTCGCTTGTTGTTACCCATCGCTTTTCTTCTTTCCCCCATTGAATGTTCTTTAATAATTCTTGGTTGGTAAATGTTAGTTGGCTTTCCTTGCCTTGCATATTAATACCAAAAACTTCTGTTGGTAATGCATGGTTTTGTTTTGCACCTACCATCAAAAATTTATCGGAAGTACCGGTTTGCAAGGAAAAAGACAAATAATCATGATCACCCATGGTAAGCGGTTTAACAGCAGTAAAACTAAAACCACTTTTCGCGGCTACTTCACGGGTATAATAAATATTTTTGGTTCCTTCAAAAACAGAAATAAAATATAAAGCATTTCCTGCCGAATTCCATCGGAAGAACTCGGTTGTATAATCGAAGTCGAGGGTAGCATCAACCATTTTTTTGCTGTCGAAATAATAAACCAAAATGCGTTTTTTATCCGATTCATTTCCTTCCCTTGCCATACTGGTAAATGCTATTTTTTTTCCATCAGATGAAAATAATGGATCTTCATCGTAGCCGGGTAAACCTGCAGTTAAATTGGTTGTACTTTTATCGGCTATCGAGAACAAATAAATATCTGAGTTGGTACTTACAGCTTCGGCTGTTCCGTTTAATTTCCTTGCAGTATAAGCGAGTGTTTTGCTGTCGGCACTCCAGTTAAATTGCTCATCTCCACCAAATGGTTGTAAAGGAGCATCGCATCTTTCTCCTTTCATAATATCATTGGGTTCACCGGATAGTTTGCCATTGTTGTATGGAACAATAAACATATGGCTAAATGCATAATCATGCCAGGTGTCCCAATGGCGATAAAACAATCCATCACTTACGCGTGCTTTGGTTAAAGGTAAATCCGGATAAAGTTCAGCAACCGTTTTGTCTAATATAACATCAGCACAAAACGCCAAATGCTTTAAGTCAGGAGCATATTTAAATCCATTGATACCTCCATCTATGGATGTTACTTTTTGGATGCCGCTGCCATCCGAATTTATTTCATACAATTGGCTGCTTCCACTTTCTGAAGATAAAAATGCAATTTTACCATTGGGTAACCATTGGGCATCAAAGGCATTTTGATTTGCATTGGTAATCTCTTTAGGATTACCACCTTGGGTTGGTATTAAATAAAGTATATTATTCCCTTTGTTGGTTGCAAGATCGTATCGTTTTACTTCAAATAATATTTGATTTGCATCGGGAGATAACTGAGGATTATTTACCCTTCCTAATTTCCATAGCAATTCCGGAGTTAAAGTTTGTTGGGCAAAAGCAATCCGGACAAACAAAAGGGTTATACACCATAATTTTTTCATATCGAATCAAGATAAATTGCAATTTATGAATTCTATCCTGATTTACACAAGAATTTGATATGCGGCAGATACCCTAAGGAAATAGTTGTTTTAGTTTGTTTTCGCGGTAAGAAAAAATATTTTCCACTTGATGTTTAACCCAGAGATGATGCAGGATAGGTTCAAGAATCCAACCGGGTGAAAGGAATAAAACTTCATCCGTCATTTCTGTTGTATGGTTCCCTAAATCTTTAAAAAAATGGGTATGTTGCCACATGCGGTAAGGTCCTTTTACTTGTTCATCGGTAAATGATTCCCCGTCTTTCCATTCGGTAATTTTTGTTTTCCAGTAAAAAGGAAATCCCGACAAGCTTAATTTATAATCTATAATGGTTCCTTGTTGCATTTCAATTGGCAAAGGGGTTAGGATGGTAAAACTCAGTTCGGGAGGACACATTAACTGTAGGTTTTCTGCTTTGCTAAAAAAGGTAAATACTTCTTGTATTGGACGGTGAATAATAGATTTGGTTCGTAAAATATGTGGACGCATATGTGATTAACACAAAAATGCCTCTTTGGTTTGAAAACTATTTTATTTACTTATTTGGAGTTAGAATACTTCTGTTACCTGCACATATACGCCATCGTTGCTATTCGATCCTTTGGCATAATCGATGCGTAAATTGGTTCTTTGGTTTTTATTCAACATAACTCGAATTCCTGCACCAAACGAAGGACTATAATACATTACTTTACCATTGGGTTCATCAACTCCTTGTATACCGCCAAACAAAACATAACCCAAACTTCTCCATATATGAGCCCTGTATTCGGCTTCTCCGGCAAAAAACAAATTCCCCCGATACCGTCCTTGAACATATCCTCTAGTGGCATTGTATCGTCCAAACATTGGCATCAACATATAAGGTATTGTACCGGAAGCAATTTCGCAAAGTCCTCGGAGAGCAAGAACTTTTGGATGGTTTTCAAGGTGATTTAAATGAAAAAATGTTCTGGCATCAATCCTGAAATTGGTCCAGTTTTCGGTGCTCCCAAACTTTTTTAAATAGGGATTATATGCCAGCTCGACATAATTTCCGGCATATGTATTTTGAACATTATCCCGGCTATCGTGTATGAAGTGAACACCAATTCCAGTGGAAGTAAATTTCGGATTACCAACAGCCGCGGTATCAAAATAACTAAGATTAGATGGTTGATCTGATTCCAGATTCCAGCAGTCGAACGAACGAAATTGCAAACCTAAGAAGTTCTTACCTGAAATTTTTCTCATTACTCGTTCTTCAATTTCGACCGCTTGGTAACTTATAAGCTCTTTGGTAGGCTCGAATCCGGAGGTGTTTCCGCCAATACCATACGTATATTCCGGCCAATCCAAATACTGTATTTTTCCTTGAATCAACCAGTTTTCATTTTCGGTGAAAATGGTATGGTTCAATTGAATGGCCATTTGGTTATTGGTGGTATAAACCACATAGGCCTGTGCATTGGAATATCTGGTAGTTTTGGGATCGCCAATTAAGAAATTAGTATTCAATAACAATCCATACCCAAATCCTGTAAAAGGATTATACAACAAAATAGGTAGGGGAGTCATCTGAAATTTCTTTTGACTCGAGTCTGTTTGTGCTTCGACACCCAAGCAGAGTGCAACCAGGCTAAGGATAATTACTAATCTTTTCAAAGGAGTGGGATTAAGTATTATCTGGAAATATAAACTATTTTTTTAGTTTCAAAAAACGGCTCTTCAAAATAGGATGGTAATAATACCTCCTGAATGAGCAATTTTTTATTCAATGCAAGTAATTCCTTTTCTTCTTCTCTTAGATCTCCACCTTTTAATAAAATAAAACCATTGGTAATGGAATTGAAATTTTTTTCTGCAAGTAACTTATGTGTCCACCGATATAACTTTACCATCGGAGCTACTGCTCTGCTCACGATAAAATCAAATGGTTCCCTTAATTGTTCAGCACGTCCGATTACAAAATCGGTATTCCGTAATCCTATAGTTTCTGAAATCTGTTCGGCTACATGTACTTTTTTTGCAATCGAATCGCAAAGTACAAACGAAACTTCGGGAAATAATATCGCAAGTGGGATGCCCGGAAACCCTCCGCCTGTGCCAATGTCCAGAATTCTTGTTTTGGGTTTAAATGAAATAAACTTAGCTAATGCCAACGAATGCAAAACATGTTTTTCGTATAAACTATCAATATCTTTTCTTGATATTACATTGATTTTTTCATTCCATTCGGTGTACAATTCCTGCAATTCTTCAAATTGCATGCGCTGTGATTTTGTTAAATCAGTAAAATATTTTTCTAATACAATCATGTTCCAGGGCTGATTTGAATGTTATTCTGCGAGTAATCAAAAAGTAAAGCTTCTTCCGTTTCTCCGATTCTTTGTAGTTCTAATATAGTAGCACTCTTGCTGTCGTTACTATGAAACATCGGAACAAATTTTGCACCCCATACCAATTCAGAACTGGTATACGAATAACGGGTATGCACAGTTTGTGAATAGGTATCATCAAATCCTTTAAAAATCAAAACAAATTCTGCCTGAATTTCTTTTAAGTCGGAATCCTTCAACAAATACAACGGACTTTCCTGCTGTATTGGATGCACAATTGTCCAGCTTAAAGCCAAAGCGGTAACTTTTTTAATTTCAAGATCCAAAAAAACAAACCTTCTCATATTGGTTTCACTTTCTATAAAACTCATCATTAATTCGGCTTCGCATTCAATCAATTGATTTCGTCGCCCATTCGCAATACGCATCATCAATGCATTAAGTCCATTTTTATATGGGGCAATTATCGCCTGGTGGCTATAAATTAATTTTGCTCTGGGTCTCGAAAATCTTCCATATAACAACCCGGTTATAATTGCAAACATCATTAATCCTATCAGGCACTCAAAAGCGGCAACCAGGTTGGCATTAAATCCAATTGGACTGGTTCTTCCATAGCCAACTGTTGTTAGGGTTTGTGAACTGAAGAAAAATGCGTCCCAAAAATGATCAATTGTGGTAAGTCCTCTGTCGCCTTCAATTTCTTCCATTCCTACTGCAAGGAATGCACTCGCAAAACAAATATTGATAAAGGTATAAGTTGCAAAAATTATTAAGACAAACTTATACCAAGGCATGTTTATTAATTCATGATAAAAATTTAGTCTGTCAGTGAAATGTAGTCCCTTTCTTCGTACATTAAATGTGCCATCGCGCTTTAAAAGGCGATTTCCCTGTGCATTTGCCGAAGCTCCAAATCCTGTGTTGGCTTCAAAATGCAATTTTTTGGAAAATATTGTTCGGGCCATAGCTAATACAATTATAGGTTCGTTAAAGCATATTTAATATCCTTTATCATTGGTAGGAAATAAATTGTTTAAAAAAATAGATTAACGGGAAGTTTGCAATCGGATTAAAACCGGTAAATGATCGCTATAACCATTCAGGTATTTTTGTCCGCCGAATGTTCGTTTTGGGGATCCCTTATATTTTTCTTCTGTTTCAAGCATCCAAGGTTGCTGGTAAATTGTTGCCGATTCTTTTTCATAACATAAGGTTGATTGACAGTTTACCAAATTAGAAGTCAAGATAAATTGATCTAACATGTTCCAGTTGTTGCGGTATTGTAACGACCCCTTTTTTTGTAAATGCAAACCATACATGGCATTAAACAATTGGCTATCGGCATTTTGTTTTGCTTGTAATACCGAATCCATACTGATGTTAGAAGGCTCATCATTAAAGTCGCCCATCGCAATAACTGCCTGGTTAGGGTTTGTAATGCGTATGCTATCAAATATATGTTTCAAAACCTGGGCTGCACGAATGCGTTTGTGTTCACTTTTTTCCTGTCCACCCAAACGAGAGGGAAAGTGATTGACCAGAAGTATTAAACTACTTTTATTCTTCAATTCAAGTTTTACCAATAAAATATCCCTTGTCTTAAAATGTGGATTTGTATCGATGCTAACAGCATATTGACGCACATCCAACAATTTAAATTTTTTACTTTTAAACAGCAGGGCATTGTCTATACTTCTTTCGTCGGGCGATTCGCGATGAACAAATTGGTACTTGCAGGATTTTAATTTTGTTTTGGTTGTGAGGTCTGCCAATACCAAATCGTTTTCTACTTCACACATTCCGAGTATATCCGGACCATCTCCATTGTTCATCGATTGAATTACTTGCGACATATGATCGAGCTTGTTCAAGTATTTCTCGGTGTTCCATGCCAATTTTGCATCCGGTAAAAACTCATTGTCGTTTTTATGCTTATCGTCGATGGTATCGAATAAATTTTCCTGGTTATAAAATGCAATACTAATGGTTTGTTGTGCAAATACCGGTACAGTACACAACAGAATAAACAGCAATATCGGATGCTTCATGGGTGTTTTATATAATTTAATTTATTTCCCCAACCCACATCATCCTTGCTTGAATACCCTCGTATCGCAATGCCTTTTTTAGATTCATATAATGCATGTATTCTTCGCCAAGTTGTTGTTTGGTAAGATAAACCGATGCATTTTTTGAAATGTTTTTAAGAATTTCTTCAACCTGATCTTTTTGCTCAGGTAAATTAACAATGCGGTAGTCTTTACCTAAACCACCTATTTTGGCTGCATATGCAACTGCTTTTTCAAGTCCGCCTAATTCGTCAACCAGATGGATTGATATAGCATCTTTTCCGCTCCAAACCCTTCCTTGTGCAATACTATCTACTTGTGCAAGGCTTAACTTTCTACCTTCGGCAACCCTCGAAATAAAGTCGTTATAGATTCGGTCAATCATACGCTGAATAATTTCTCTTTCTGCTACTGTCATAGGTCGATCCGGACTACCCATATCTGCATATTCACCAAAATTTACTTTTTCAAAGCGTAAACCAAGCTTATCTCTTAATAGTTTTTGTGCATTGATGGTTAAACCAAAAACACCAATCGACCCGGTAATTGTATTTGGTTCGGCAAAAATACGATTGGCAGGCGCAGCAATATAATAACCCCCTGAAGCAGCCAAAGCACCCATCGAAACAACAACGGGTTTTACTTTTCTGGTTAAAACTACTTCTCTCCAAATAACATCAGAAGCAAGCGCACTACCTCCGGGCGAATTAATACGAAGCACAACAACTTTAATGGTTGAATCTTTTCGGGCTTTTGTCAATGCTTCACAAATGGTTTCCGAACCCATGGATTCATCGTCGCTTTTGCCACTTACTATATCACCATTGGCATAAATGATTGCCATCTTCTTTTTGGCACCATAATTACCTTTGACATTGGCAGTGTTTACTTCGTTAACCTGGGTTAAATGCAAATCTTTTTTATCGCCAATGCCGGATTTCTTTTTCAATTCAGCAGTAACCTCATCCTGGTATTTTAAGCCGTCAATCATTTTTAAATTAACTGCATCAGCTGCCGATTGGATTTTTAGGGTATTCGATATGTCCAAAACTTCGTCAAAGGATTTTTTACGTGCTTTGGCAATTTGTTCCATGCAGTGGTAATATATCGAGCCGGTAAATGTTTTAATTTGTTCTCTGTTTTCGGCACTCATACTTTCTGCAACCAAAGGTTCACCTGCAGCTTTAAATTTTCCGTGTCGAATTAATTGTGCTTCTACACCAAGTTTATCGAGCATTCCTTTAATATAAACCGACGAGTAACTAAATCCATTAAATAACATATCGCCGGTAGGGTTTAGGTATATTTTATCGGCAACGCTTGCCAAATAATATGCATGCTCTTCCATCATCTCTCCATATGCGATGATAAACTTTTTCGATTTCTTAAATTCTAACAAAGCGTTTCTAATCTCCTCTAGCGTTGCATAACTGTTAGGAGAATAGGATGCGTGCAAATAAATCCCTTTAATTCTTTTATCGCTAGCAGCCGATGAAATAGCCTGCAAAATTTCTTTCAGGCCATCCGTTCCGCTATTTCCATCTTCCAAACCGGATAATTCGTCCCAGAAATTGCTGTATTCCCTTTCCGGAATTTGATAATTAAAATTCAATTCGAGTATCGAATTATCTTTCATTTCCACCGTTTTATCCGACATACCGTTAATAAAAGCTGCGAAAATACCGGTAACAATAGCCACCAGGAGTATAGATGCGATGATAAATCCAACCATACTGGCAAAAACAAATTTAAAAAACTGCTTCATGTTAAAATTTTGATATGCCCCAAAGTTGCTGTTTTTTTGATTAAAAAGTTATATCTTTATTTAATGTTACACCGAATTATTTAAACGGTATTTTTATCCATGTTCAATAAACATATACTGGCCTTTGCTCTGCTTTCTCTTTCTTTTCTTACAGGATATTCTTGGGGTTTCTTTGGTCATCGAGTAATCAACCGGATTGCGGTATTTACATTGCCTGAAGAAATGATGGGGTTCTATAAATTTCACATAGATTACCTTACAGAACATGCTGTAGATCCCGATAAACGCAGGTATTCAGATACAGCTGAAGCATGCCGACATTATATCGACCTAGATTATTATGAAAAAGCAATGCCCATAGATACCGTACCCGTGTATTGGAAAGAAGCTGTTGCCAAGTTTTCAGAAGACACTTTAAAAGAATATGGCATTGTTCCTTGGCATATTCAAAAAATGCTATACCGATTAACGGAAGCTTTTTTGGCGAAAGATTCGGAACGTATCCTCCATGTTTCAGCGGATATTGGACATTATATTGCCGATGCCTGTGTGCCCTTGCATGCAACTATGAATTACAATGGTCAACTCACCGGGCAAAAAGGAATTCACGGTTTGTGGGAATCCAGATTACCTGAATTGTTTGGTAACCAGTATGATTTATATACAGGTAGGGCATACTACATAAACCATACACAGGAAGAAATTTGGAAAGCTTGTAGTGGAAGTTTTCAGGCCAAAGATTCTGTTTTATGGATGGAAAAGAAATTACAATCCGAATTTCCGTCAGACAAAATCTATCAATTAGAAACAAAAGGGAACAGCAAATTAAAAGTTTATGCAAAGGAGTATGCAGAAAAGTATCACCATAACTTATCAGGTATGGTTGAAAGAAGGATGCGTTTAGCCATAACGCTTGTTGGCTGTTTGTGGTTTACCGCATGGGTCGATGCAGGTCAACCCGATTTAAATATTATTCTCCCTTACAACAATTCGGATTCAAGCAGAAAACAACAGGTTTCTGAAGAATTAAATGAATTAAATATCAAACAAATGATAGGCCGACCGGAATAATTTAAAAGGCAAATCCTACACTGAATCCCGCTCTTATTCCATATCCCCTGATAAACAAGCCTGGAATATCATCGCTTTTAACTAAATCGTTATTGCTGGTAACCGAGTTGCTGCTTTGAATTAAAATATTATAAACCGGACCTGCATACACGTCTATGGTAATTCTACGTTTATATAAAATCTGGTTACCAATTAAAACCCCGATGCCAAGTGTGGTATAATTGTATTTAAAATGTTGGGTATTTTGATAGGTATATGTAATTGGATCATAAACAGATTCATCAAATTCATATTGCATTTGCATGTACCGAGCAAAACTTCCGAAATAGGCTCCTGAAAGATATTGACCCGTAAGGTTATACCTGAATTCGGGTGTTACCGAATACATGGTAGTTACTTCATTGGTCCTTTCGCCATAATCCTGACTGCTACTACTCGAGTTGCCAAATAAACCACTAAAGTCCATATAGGATGCACCTATTTGTAAACTATAATCGCCGCTCATGGCGTGTTGGTAAAAAACACTCAGGTTGCTATAAAATGGACTTAAAATATTTAGTTTAATGGTGTTTTTAGTATCAGGCATATACTTAACCGGCTTTTTTTGTGATGGAGCATTGTACATGCTAGCAGGATTTGTTGGCTTTTGGCTCGAGTCGTTTTGAGCCATCATTTCGTATGAAATGGCAAAGACGAATAAGAGTAGAATAATATGTTTTTTCATGATGCTTGTTTACTTAAAATTAAAGCCAATGGTAAATCCCGAACGATACCAGTAACCCCATAATAAAGGGGTTAAATCCTTTGGTTTTAAAGTTGTACCGGATGAATTTACTTCGTTATAATTATACATTGGTCCGAAAAACAAATCTAGATAAATAAACTTATAGAACTTCCATTGTTTACCAAATAACAATCCTGTACCCCAAACATTAACACTGGTTTCATCGTTGATTGTGGCTGAGCTGATTCCGCTAGATGTATTAACTCCTTCTTTTGCATAAAAATACTGGTACCGAAAAAAAGGTTGAACGTATAATCCTGTCTGATTCTCATTTTTCATATAAAAACGATAATCATAAGTTAAGCCAAACCCGCCCGCCGGTATTACCGTTCCTGCAACTTGACCGGTAAAAAAGAAGATACCAAACTGGTTGCTCGAATGACGGTCAATCGGTTTTTCATATGCAAAGGATAAGGAACCATATATCGGACTCAAAATATTTATTTTGAATATGGAACGGGTTTCGGGTAGATTAAACTCTTTTCCGGATTTTGATAGCTGTCCAGACACCTGAAAATGAAACAATAATACAAGGATTGTTGTGGTTATTTTGGATAACATCAGGTCAAATATACAAAACTACAGTTTAAAATTATTATAGTTATTAACGGGTATTATCTATCTTTTCCTAAAATTTAATTTACAAAAAAATGGAACGATTCAAAAAATACTGGTGGGTGATTGGCGTACGTGGTTTGTTGTTTGGCTTATTTGGTTTTATAGCGGTTACATCAACATATATGGATGTCCGTACTTTGCTTTACTATTTAGGATTAATGTTTGTTGGAGTTGGAGTGGTACAAGCAGGAATTTCAATTGTATTGAGAAAATCAATACCAAACTGGATATGGCTTTTTATTATTAGTTTGGTTGATCTTGTCATTGCCTACTTTCTAATTGTAGAAAACAACAAGGCAGAAGTGTATTACCAGAATTTTATGGCCTTTTGGGCGTTTACAATTGGAATAGCAATGGTAATAGTAGCCTTCAAACAAAAAACAATGCGTATTTTTATACATATCAATGCTGCTCTATCACTTGGATTTGGTGCAGTTATTTATTTTAATCTATTCCAAATCCGAAATATCAATTTTGTGATAGGATTCTATTCAATCATGTTTAGTATTTTCATTGTTTTTATAGCAGCAAAATTATTAACCTATAACAAAAAGGAGGAGGTTGCTGCAATTCCAAAATCCAAGGACTGATTTCACTTCTGAGGAAAATCAGGTATATTTGCAGCCAATTAAATTATTCAATCACCAGGACTATTAACCCTGTAATGTTTTGAAACATGAGTAAAAAAGGAAAAATACTGGTTGCCATGAGTGGCGGCCTCGACAGCACAGTTACTGCTGTTATGTTACGTGAAGAAGGATATGAAGTTGTTGGGATAACCATGAAAACATGGGATTATGCTACCTCCGGTGGGAGTAAAAAAGAAACAGGCTGCTGCAGTCTCGACTCTATCAACGATGCAAGATCCATCGCAGTTCAGCATGGTATTCACCACATGATTTTGGATATTCGAGATGAATTTGGGGATTTTGTTATCGATAATTTTGTAGAAGAATATCTTGCCGGCCGAACGCCAAATCCTTGCGTATTGTGCAATACCCATATTAAATGGGAAGCACTTTTAAAGCGTGCCAATCAATTGGATTGCGAGTTTATTGCTACCGGACATTATGCCCAAGTTCGCAACGAAAACAATCGGTTCGTGGTTTCCAAAGGACTGGATGAAAACAAAGACCAGTCGTATGTTTTATGGGGATTAACACAAGAAAGTTTGCAACATACCCGTTTCCCATTAGGCCAATTCAGGAAAACAGAAATACGTCAGATGGCAATAGATATGGGGTATGAAGAACTTGCAAAAAAAAGCGAGAGTTACGAAATATGTTTTGTGCCTGATAACGATTACCGCGGTTTTCTGAAAAGAAGAGTAGATGGATTGGAAGAAAGGGTAGAAGGTGGTGAATTTGTAACCACTTCCGGTGAAGTTTTAGGCAAACATAGGGGTTATCCATTTTATACGGTAGGACAGCGAAAAGGTTTGGAAATTGCGGTTGGTGAACCTTTGTATGTGGTTGAAATCCAACCTGAATCCAATCGGGTAATTCTGGGAAAGGAAACAGATTTATCAAGAAACGGCATGTGGGTTAGGGGGATTAATTTAGGAAAGTATGCACAATTAACCTCTACAATGGAAGCAACAACAAAAATTCGCTACAAAGATTCGGGAGCCTTATCTATCATCGAACAAGAAGATAACAGAATGAAAGTTATATTTAATTCCCACGTTAAGGCAATAGCACCGGGGCAATCCGCTGTGTTTTACGAAGGCAATGATGTGATTGGTGGCGGTTGGATTGAAAAAAGTTTTGAGCTTTAACAAACGGGTATGTGGCACCTTAAATCCTTATTTGGTTTTATCTTGTTAAGTAACATGTTTTATGCAGGTGCGCAACAGAAAAACCATTACTTTTTGGCTGAATGGAATAACAAAGATACAAGTCGGTTTAAGACCACCTCTCCAAACCTATTTCTTTCCGAAAAATCCATTGCTCGTAGAATTAAATACCAAATACCGGTTGGTTTTTCCGACATACCGGTTTCTGCTTCCTATTTGCAACAAGTAGGAGAGAAGAAGTTGGTTGTTTCAGGTGTTTCCAAGTGGTTGAATGCAGCTGTTATTAAATGCAAGTCCAAACAGGAAATCGATTCCATCCGAAAATTGGTAGGATTAAAACGAATTACCTATTTGGGTCAACAAAAGGTGCTACGGAAGGAAGAATCTGTTAAGGATTTAAATGAATTGATAAGTACCCTTGAAGGCAAGGTTAATCTCGAAACTGACAGCTTCGGAAGCAAAGGATTTTATGGAAAATCTGAACTGCAGTTGAATCAGTTAAATATTCCTTCTTTGCATCGGCAAGGGTATACAGGCAAAGATGTATTGATTGCAGTAATGGATGCAGGGTTTAGAAATTTACCCAGAAACCCGGTGTTTAGAAATTTGTTTTTAAAGAAACGTATTCTATTAACCCGCGACTTTATTTCGTCAGGTATAAATGTATACGATGATGATGCCCACGGAACTGCTGTCTTATCTTGTATGGCAGCATACCAGCCCAATACTTTAATAGGTTCGTCGTATGATGCCGGGTATATTTTATTGCGTACAGAAGATGAATCAAACGAAATGTTGTTGGAAGAGATTACGTGGATTTTAGCAGCAGAATATGCCGATAGTATTGGAGTGGATATCATACAATCTTCGTTGGGTTACAATGAATTTGACGACATGACGCAAAACCATCGTATAAAAGAAATGGATGGCAAAACCACTTTTGTGGCGAGAGGAGCAAAGTTAGCTTCTGATAAAGGGATCATGGTAATTAATAGTTCGGGTAATGAGGGCGATAAAGACTGGCGTAAAATTGTTACACCGGCAGATGTAAAAGAAGTATTTACAGTAGGTGGAGTGGATAGCAAATCTAATCCGGCCTTGTTTAGTTCGGTGGGACCAACTGCAGATAAGCGTGTAAAGCCCGATTTTGCTGCCTTGGCAGAAGAAGTTTATGTGGTATCGGAAGATGGTATTGTTTACCATGGAAATGGAACTTCGTATGCTTGTCCATTGGTTGCCGGTTTAGCAGCATGCTTGTTACAGGCAACGCCCGAAAAAAGCAACTTGCAAATTGCAGATGCATTAAGGTTGGCTTCTAATCAATATTATGATCCGGATAAATACATTGGTTTTGGCATTCCGGACGGACTTCTCGCACTTAAAATCCTTGGAGGGGATACTTCGGTAAGTTTAAACTCAGACCGTTTATTGGATATTCGTTTGCTTTCCGACAACCAAGTACACCTTACTGTTTATTGTCATTCACCTCAAAAATACGAAGTTCAGTTTCTCGACCAGTCAGGTAAAATTTTGTATGCAGAACGAAATAGGGTGAAACAACCCGGCGTATTTAGGTTTAAAACAAAAACACCTAAAAAATGGAAATCTTCCATATATTCAGTTTCTGTTTTATTTGCAAAAAGTGTGCAAACATTACCTTTAAACCAGCATTAATATGAAATCAGTAGATTTTATTGAGGAGTTTCTAACACACAAATTAGTTTCCCTTCTGCAATCAATCCCTGAAGATAGAAAACCGGATTGGGGAACCATGTCGGTTTGGCAAATGATTGAACACCTGGCTCTGCCTTTTAAGGCATCCAATGGTAATTTGCAAATGCCTTTAACCACACCCGCCGATAAAATCGATCGGGTAAAACAAATCGGTTTAATGAACGACCGGCCATTGCAACGCAATTTTAACAATCCGATATTTACCGATGCGTTTAAAGTAAGAAGAAACAATTCTATCGAAAATTCTTTAAAAGAATTACAGCGTGATGTGGACTTGTTTATTGACTTATTTAAAGGAGAGGATAGTGGATTTACCCAAACACATAATATTTTTGGAAACCTGAATTATGAAGAATGGCTTCAGTTTCACTATAAACATGTGAAACACCATTTGGAACAATTTGGCGTGGTGATTTCGGACTAAAGCGATTACCTCCTTGATATATTAATACAGTAAGCCGGTTAAAGCACCCGGAAAAATACCCAGCACCAAACTTAAAACAACACAAATCACAATAACCAACCAATACATCAACGATGGTTTTATTTCGTTTTGGTTGGGTTCACGGGTATACATTGCCAGGATAATTTTAAAGTAATAATAAACGGCAATGATGGAAGTAATAATTGCAATTACTGTCAACGTGATAAATCCATTCTGAAAAGCTTCTGAGAATATATAATATTTAGCAAGGAAACCGGCAAAAGGAGGAATTCCGGATAAGGAAAGCATACACATGGTTAAAATTCCTGCAAGCAATGGGTTCTTTTTTCCTAATCCGTTAAATGCATCGATAGTTTCATCTTTCTGTATTAAAAATACAGGGATTGCAACAGCAAAAACACCGATAGAAGCAATTGCATAAGCGGTACCATAATAAAGTAAAGAAGAAGCGGCATTTGAAGGAACACTTAAAATTGCCATTAACATATATCCCGCGTGTGCGATACCTGAATAGGCAAGTAGACGTTTGAAATTGGTTTGGAACAATGCAGTAAGATTTCCTAGCACAATTGTTGCTCCGGCCACGATGACTAAAATTGGGGTAGTATAATTATAAACGCCAAAGAAACCAATGCTCATTAAACGATAAAATGTAGCAAACATGCTTACTTTAACCAATGTCGACATCATTGCTGTTACCAACGCAGGCGATCCCTCGTAAACATCGGGACTCCAGAAATGAAAAGGAACTGCAGCTACTTTAAATAAAAGCGCCATGATAACCATGAGGCAGCCAATTTGAAACATAGGACTGATATCGCTATTCATCGCATAGTTTGCAATTTTGACGATTTCGAATGAACCGGTTGCTCCATAAACCAAGGCTATACCAAACAATAAAATTCCCGAAGCAAACGAGCCCATGATAAAATATTTAAAACCTGCTTCGTTGGAGCGAACATCAAATCGGCGACTTCCCGCCATAATATAAAGGGAGATGGATACGATTTCGATACCAAGGAACATCATAGCCATATTGCTGAAGGAGAACAATACCAAAGTTCCACAAAGGATAAAAATCAAGATAGCAAGGTAATCGCTTAGATGATAAGGTTCGTTTTTATAATATTCGGGTGATAACAACAATATCAGCATCGTAATAAATATAGAAAAGGCGCCGAATGCCACCGAATAATGATCCACATGCATCATGTGCGACATGCTGATGCCACCAACCATTACCTCACCCTGATGCCCCCACTCAGTTAAATTAATGTAAAAAATTGCCGATAATCCAACGACCAAAAGAGGAACCAGTAATTTTCTAAGATTTAAAACCTCTGCTATCATGCATAAAAGGCCAAGTATCGATGTGTAAATAAGTGTATTCACCTGTTGATTATTTAATGATTGCTTTGCTTAATATGATTTCAAGCGACGATTGCGCCATGTCGAATATTGGTTTTGGATATACTCCGATAGCTAAGATAGCAACTACAATTATACCTAATACCAATTGCTCGTTCCAATACAAGGGAGCAAATTTATTGGATGCGTCTGATGGTTCTCCCAACATAACTTTTTGAAACATACGCAACATATATACCGCTCCAAGAATTATGGTTAAACCTGCAAATACAGAAAGCCAAGTATTGTATTGGTATATGCCGAATAGCAATAGAAATTCACCAATAAAACCACTGGTTAAAGGCAAAGCAACACTGCCTAGTACAATAACCATATATAGCGTATTGAAACGGGTGGCCTGATTTCTAATTCCACCAAGATGATCAATAAAATTGGTTTGGGTACGGTTAAAAATAATATCTGCACAGTAAAACAAACCAACTACGGTAATGCCATGTGAAACCATTTGAACAATACTTCCTTGCAATCCTTCCAAATTCAATGCAAAAATACCGGCACTGATGAGTCCAACATGTGCAACCGAAGAGAAGGCAAACAACTTTTTCAGGTCCTTTTGCATGATGGCAATTATGGATGCATACACAATACCGATAACGGATATGGTAATTGCCAAAGGTCCCCATTCAGCTACACCGGAAGGCAAAACCGGTAATAACCATCGTATCAAGGAATAGGTACCCATTTTGAGCATGATGCCTGCAAGTAACATAGTTCCTTGTGTTGGTGCCTCTTTATATGTTTCGGCTTGCCATGTATGAAATGGTACAATCGGAATTTTAATCGCGAATGCCAGAAAAAACATCCAGAATAACCAACCCTGGTTGCAACTGCAAATGGTATTGGCATATAATTCACGGATATCAAAAGAATGTAGCGGGTTATACCAATACAGGGCGATAAAACCAAAAAGCATAAATAAACTTCCGGCAAGGGTATAGATAAAAAATTTGAGGGTTACTTTCACCCGATTTGGACCGCCCCAACGCAATGCAATAAAGTAAATAGGAATAAGAGCCAACTCCCAAAAAATATAGTATAATAAGCCATCCATGGCAATAAATACCCCAACCAGGGCAAACTGCATAAAGAGTATTAAAGAGAAGTAACCTTTTGCGTTTTCAATATTCCGGTTAAATGCGCTCAGGATAATCAAAGGAGTTAGAAAATTGGTTAACAACACCATCAATAAACTCAATCCATCAATTGCAATATGAAAACTAATCTTTGGTTGTGCTATCCATTCTTTAAAAAGGTATAGGGATTCTGTTCCGGATTGTTTAAAAATTCCATAGATATATAATGTAATTCCAAGTTCAGCAATACCGGCTACCAATGCTGTTTTTGCAGCATGTTTATTTCCAACAAGCATCACAAACGCGGATGCAAGCAATGGGAAACATAAAAGTAATATTAAACTCATTAAATAAATATTCTAATTACAAATAATACAATCATACCAAATACCATAGCGAAAATATAAACTCCTGTATTGCCTGTTTGAATCAAACGCAAGACCCTTCCCGACAATCCGATGCACCATACAGTAGTTTCTACAACCAAATCAATGATTAGTTTATCTACCACAATTAATAATATATCCGATAATACCTGTATAGGCTTTACAATAATCTTATCGTAAAATTCATCCACATAGAATTTAAAGGAAACCCATTTCTTATATCCTGTTAAGGATTCTTCTTGTTCCGGTAATTCTCCATTGGTTAGATATTTACGACGTGCAAATAATATGGCAGCAATAGCAGCCAATCCGGCAAATACCATCAATCCGGTTTCAACACCATGGCTTATAGGACTGGTAGCATGTAAATAAGGTTTCGCATTCGCCATTACCGGTTGCAGGTATTGCCCAAATAAATGGGTATGACTTAATACAGCAGGTAAGCCAAGTAATCCGCCAAATACAGAAAGAATACACAAAACAACCAATGGTACTGTCATGGTTAAAGGGGACTCGTGGATATGCTTTTTTGTTTCCTCATCTCCACGGTAAGTTTTATGGAAGGTTAAATACACCAAACGAAACATATAAAACGCAGTTAAAAGCGAACTGCCGGAAAGTACAAACCAAACCAATTTGTTTTGTTCAAATGCATGTGCCAGAATTTCATCTTTGGAGAAAAAACCGGATAAAAATGGAATGCCTGAAATTGCCAGAGCTGCCAATAAAAATGTCCAATAAGTTACCGGTATCAGTTTTTTTAATCCTCCCATTTTTCGGATATCTTGTTCTCCATGTAAGGCATGTATTACACTTCCCGAACCAAGGAAAAGCAAGGCTTTAAAAAATGCGTGTGTAACTACATGAAACATCCCACTTGAAAAGGCTCCTAAGCCAAGCGCAGCAAACATCAACCCCAATTGCGACACAGTAGAATAAGCCAGTACTTTTTTAATATCATTTTGCATTAAACCTATGATAGCAGCAAATACAGAAGTTACAACGCCAATAACCAGAATTACACCCAAAGTAGTTGGCGCAAGTGCAAACAATAAGTTAGATCGAACTATCATATAAATTCCGGCGGTAACCATCGTTGCAGCATGAATCAACGCCGATACAGGTGTTGGTCCTGCCATCGCATCCGGTAACCAGGTATACAACGGCAACTGGGCAGATTTACCGGTAGCACCAATAAACAACAACAAGGTTATGGCAATTACCAAGGTTGAATCTACTCCGAGTAAAGCCGCTTTCTCCGAAACTATATCAAAATCAAGCGACCCGAAGTGAAACAACATGAAGAACATGCCGATTAAGAAACCAAGGTCGCCTATACGGTTCATGATAAATGCTTTTTTTGCAGCATCATTAAAGGCATCTGTTTTAAACCAAAATCCAATGAGTAAATAAGAACACAATCCAACACCTTCCCATCCGATAAACATCACCAGGTAATTGTTTCCCATCACCAGCAACAGCATAAAAAAGATGAACAGGTTGAGGTAGGTGAAAAATCTGTTAAATCCTTCATCGTGGTGCATATAACCAATCGAGTACAGATGAATAAGGAATCCGATGCCGGTAACAACCAACATCATTACAACCGTGAGCGAATCAATCAAGAAACCGAATCCAATATGGATTTTTCCAAAAGTGAGCCAACTAAACAAATCAAAGCTTAACGAATTTCCGGCATCTAATCCCTGAAATATGATTAGGGTGCAAATAAAGGATCCTAAAATAGTAAGTGTACCAATCCATCCGCTGATAGATTTGGATAAGGATTTACCGAATAATCCATTTATTAAAAATCCAATTAAGGGGAGGAGCGGAACTAATATCCCGGGAGTAATCATATTTGCATCTATTAATAATTGATCTGCCACTTTCTTTACTTTTTTTGTTACCCTTTAAGTTTACTTAAAACATCGATGTCGGTGCTTGCAATATTCCGGTAAATGCTCATCAATAAAGCCAAACCTACAGCTACTTCAGCCGCTGCAACCACCATGATAAAGAAAACAAAAACTTGACCGTCGCTATTGTTACCGTATGCGGAGAAGGATACCAGTAATAAATTAACTGCATTTAGCATTAATTCAATGCACATTAGAATAATGATAGCATTCCTGCGAAACAGTACACCCATTATTCCAATACAAAACAATATGGTGCTTAACAATAGGTACCAATTATGCGGGATAGGTATAAAATCGTTTGTCATATTACTTTGGATTATTTTTTTTAGCTAACAATACTGCGCCAATCATTGCCGATAAGAACAAAATGGAAGAAATCTCAAAAGGAAGCAGAAAATCAGTAAATAACCGCTGCCCAATATTTTGTACCTGACCCATGGTTGTATTCGTTGCTGATTGATATGCCCCTATGGTACCGGTTTTCATGGCTGCAATTAATGTTAACAATAAAATACCGGATGAAATAACTGCAGCAATTCTGATTTTATTTGGTTTGTGCGGTTCTGTTTCTGCATTCAGGTTAAGCAACATCACCACAAATAGAAATAATACCATTATTGCACCTGCATATACAATCAGATGTACAATGGCGAGAAATTGTGCATGCAGTAAGATATAATGTCCGGCAATGGTGAAAAAACAAAAAATTAATGAAAGTACGCTGTACATGGGATTTTTAGTGAAAACCACCGTAAGTGCACTTACCAACGTTAGAAAGGAAAGAAATATGAAAAGCAGTTGATTCATCATGTTAGTTAGATTTTAAAGTATTAACTATTGGTTCAGGATTCATCTCATAATTCTTTTTACGCTTGGTAATATCAATACGATCTTCCGGTTTAATACCTTCAACCAAAACATCTTTACCATAAATAAATGTTGAACGCTTGTATTCCGGTTTTACTAATCTATCGGTAAGGTAAATTGCATCCTTTGGACAAGCTTCTTCGCATAAACCACAGAAAATACAACGCAACATATCGATTTCATATTTCGCGGCATATTTCTCTTCACGGTACAAATGTTCTTCGCCTTTTTTTCTTTCAGCAGCATCCATGGTAATCGCTTCTGCCGGACATGCAACTGCACATAAACCACAAGCAGTACAATTTTCTCTTCCTTGAGCATCTCTTTTTAATACATGCATACCACGATAAACCGGTGCTATTTCACGCTTTTCGTCAGGATATTTTGTGGTTGCATGCTTTTTAAACAAGTGCTTAAAAGTAATGAGCATACCATGTGCAATAGCCGGTAGATATAATTTCTCTATCCAGTTTAACTCATGTTTAACTACTACTTTAGATCGATTGGTTAATGGCTGCATATTATCTTAATGATTGTATTATTTGAAAAAAGTTAACCAAGCCCCGGTTATTAAAACATTGAGTATCGATAACGGAATTAAAACCATCCAACCCAATCGCATCAATTGGTCGTAACGGAATCTTGGTAAGGTCCATCTTACCCACATAAAGAAGAAAATGAAAAATATAATCTTACTGAACAATACCATAACACTTACAATGGCTGCAATATTCGTCGGTAAATCAAGGCTGTCGATTCCGGGAAAATGATAACCACCAAAGTAAAGACATGAAATTATTGCCGATGAAATAAACATGTTAATGTATTCAGCAAACAAATAAAGGCCTAGTTTCATAGAACTGTATTCGGTATGGTATCCACCTACCAATTCTGATTCACTTTCCGGTAAATCAAATGGTGCTCTATTACACTCAGCAAATGCACAAACAATAAAAATTAAAAAGCCCAATGGTTGGTAAAATACATTCCAATGAAAGCCGGTTTGCGCATCTACAATATCGCGTAAACTTAATGAGTTATTAAATAACAATAAAGCCACAATGGCCATTCCCATAGGAAGTTCGTAACTTATCATTTGGGAAGAAGCTCGTAATGCTCCCAACAATGCAAACTTATTATTAGAAGACCAGCCACCTATCATGATGCCATAACCACCAATCGATACAACAGCAAACAGATATAAAATACCTACATTTAAATCAGCTACTTGTAAATTAAAAACGTGGTCGCCAAATTGAAATGATTTACCCCAAGGTATGATAGCACTTGTCATTAATGCCGTAAGCATAAAAATACAAGGACCGAGTATAAACAGAAATTTATTGGACGAATTGGGTATGATTTCTTCTTTTAAAAACATTTTAACCCCATCAGCTAAAGGTTGTAATAACCCGAATGGTCCTGCACGATCCGGACCAACCCGATCCTGTAAAAATGCTGCCACCTTACGTTCTCCATAAGTTGAATAGGCTGCAATCCCGAGGCTTATCATAAAGATAACCAGGATTAAAATCGTTTTGTCTAAAAGTAACATCCAATCCATTATTCTGTGATTGCTTTAATATCGTTTAAATGAAATTCTTTAGGATTCACCAACTTGTTGGTGTATTTATTTGCCGATATAACTGAATTACGACTAACGGTAGCAACTCCTTCAACTTCCCAATCGGATGTTTTCTTTTTGTGGAACCGGCAAGTATCACAAATAAATTCTTCAACTTCACCCCATTGGTCTTTTCTTCCTGTAACCCTTAATACCTCTTCTCCTTTGTACCATAAGGTTACTTTTCCAGAACATGTTTCACAATTCCGATGCGCATACATAGGCTTGGTAAACCAAACCCTGCTTTTAAAACGAAATGTTTTATCGGTTAATGCACCAACCGGACACACATCAATCATATTTCCGGAAAAATCATTGTCGACCGCTTCTTTAATGTATGTCGAAATCTCTGATGCATCTCCACGATTAAATACCCCATGAACCCTACCATCTGTGATTTGTTCGGCTGTTTTAACACAGCGGTAACAAAGAATACAACGGGTCATGTGTAATTGGATATTGGAACCGATATCTATTTTCTCGAATGTTCTCCGTTCAAATTCTGTACGTGTTTTATAATTCCCATGTTCGTAACTTAAATCCTGTAAATGACATTCGCCGGCTTGGTCGCATACCGGACAATCCAATGGGTGATTGAGCAACAAAAATTCCACTACACTTGCCCTAGCTTCCAGCACTTTTGGTGAGGTAGTATTTCCAACCACCATTCCATCCATAACTGCTGTGCGGCAAGAAGCAACTAACTTAGGTATCGGACGAGGGTCTTTTTCTGAACCCTTGGTTACTTCTACCAAGCAGGTACGACAATAACCGCCACTGGTTTTTAATTTAGAATAATAGCACATGGTTGGAGGCGCTACATCCGGACCAATCATTCTGGCCGCTTGCAAAATGGTGGTACCTTCCGGTACTTCAATTTCTATTCCGTCGATGGTTACTTTAGCCATTTTATAAACTGCTGTATGCTACAGCGGGATCTAAGTTGTTACAATGAAAATAATATTTAACGTCGCGTATATGTTGTGGTTCCTTCACATACTCTTCAAACTCGCTTCGGAAATGTCGTATAGCACTTGCTACCGGCCATGCAGCTGCATCGCCTAAAGGACAAATCGTATTTCCTTCAATTTTGCTCTGGATATCCCATAACAAATCAATGTCGGCCATGGTGCCATGTCCATCAATTAACCGATGTAATATTTTTTCCATCCATGCAGTTCCTTCGCGGCATGGACTACATTGTCCGCAACTTTCATGGTGATAAAAACGAGCGAATGTAAAAAGATTTTTAACGATGTTGGTACTTTCATCCATCACAATAAAACCTCCTGAACCCAGCATGGTTCCGGTTGCAAATCCGCCATCAGCAAGACTTTCATAGGTCATTAACCGTGGTTCTCCATTGGCGGTTTTTAAGATCAATTCGGCTGGTAAAACCGGTACAGATGAACCACCTGCCACAACGGCTTTCAATTTTTTACCATTCAATATACCACCACAAAAATGATCACTGTATATAAACTCTTCCACCGGTAAACCCATTTCAATTTCATATACCCCAGGTTTATTGATATGTCCGGAAGCTGAAATAAGTTTGGTTCCGGTTGATCGACCGATACCAATTTTGGCATAAGTATCTCCACCGTCATTGATAATGGGTACAACGGAAGCAATGGTTTCAACATTATTAACAACAGTAGGACAATCATACAAGCCTTTAATTGCCGGGAATGGCGGTTTAATACGTGGGTTACCTCGTTTGCCTTCTAGCGATTCAAGTAAAGCTGTTTCTTCACCACAGATGTAAGCTCCAGCACCCGGATGCACATATATATCGAGATCGTAACCGCTTCCTAAAATATTCTTTCCAAGAAAACCGTTTTTATATGCCTCATCAATTGCTTTTTCTAATTTACGAATCAGGTAAAAAAATTCGCCCCTTACATAAATATAAGATGTTTTAGCACCCAAAGCAAAACTGGAAGTTATCATTCCCTCAATTAACAAATGGGGGAGATGCTCCATCAAATAACGATCTTTAAAAGTACCGGGTTCTGATTCGTCGGCATTGCAAACCAAATAACGAGGAACGCCTTCCGGTTTTGCCAAAAATCCCCATTTCATTCCGGTTGGAAAACCCGCACCACCTCGGCCTCTTAATCCCGATTTCTTTACTTCTTCCACTACCAATTCCGGAGTCATAGTTTTAAGAGCTTTTTCTACCGAACGATAGCCGCCTTTTGAACGATACACAGAAAAAGTGTCTATTCCCGGAACGTTTATATGTTCTAATAATAATTTTCTTTCCATGGTTTAGTTTTTACGGAAAGTAGCTTGATCCAAATATTTGCTGTGTGAAGTATCGGTTTTATGCAACTCGATTAACTTATCCAATCCTTCAAGGGTTAAATTTTCATGAAATTTCTCTCCAATTTGTAACATAGGAGCAGTACCACATGAACCTAAACATTCTACTGTTTTTAAAGTAAATTTACCATCAGCAGAAGTCTCACCATCTTTAATTCCAATTCGTTTTTCGATATGTGCAATAATATCATTGGCACCTCTTAACCAGCAAGAACTGGTTCGGCACACTTCAATTAAACAATGTCCAACCGGTTTTAAATTAAACATACTGTAAAACGACGCAACTTCATATACTTCCACAGGTTGAATACCAAGGTAGGAAGCTACTTTATCCATTACAGGCACACTCAACCAACCATTAAATTCGGCTTGGGCAATATGTAAAATGGGCAATAAAGCCGATTTCTGTTTTCCTTCCGGATACCTCCGAATCAGATTATGTATGAGTTCATCGGATTCAGTACTGAAAATAACTGCGTCCTGTGTGTTTAATTCATTCATTATTTCCGGATTTTTCGTATAAATGTTATTCAATTTTTTGTTTTATGCATCTAATTCTCCTGCAATTACATTCAAGCTGCTCATGGTTAATATGGCATCACTCAACATTCCTCCTTTTATCATTTCAGGATATGCCTGATAGAAAATAAAACTTGGACGGCGAAAATGTAATTTATAGGGAGCCCTTCCTCCATCACTTACCAAATAAAATCCCAATTCGCCATTGCCTCCTTCTACTGCATGGTATAACTCGCCCTTTGGCACATCTGTTTCACCCATCACAATTTTAAAATGCCAAATCAATGCTTCCATATGGTTGTAAACATCTTGTTTTGGAGGCAAATAAAATTCTGGTACGTCGGCAAAGAATTTTCCTTGCGGAAGATTCTCCAAAGCTTGGGTTATAATTTTCAAACTTTCTCTGATTTCCTGTTGTCTCACCATAAACCTATCATAGGTATCTCCATTGGTTCCAATAGGAATTTCAAAATCAAAATCCTGGTAAGATGAATATGGATTCATAACCCTGACATCATAATCCACGCCTGCAGCACGCAGATTGGGACCGGTAAATCCATAATTTAAAGCGCGTTCTCCACTGATGGCTCCGGTATTTACAACCCTATCATAAAATATACGGTTACGTTCCAATAAGTTAGCAAACTCTTGAAATGCAGGTGGGAATTCTTTTAAAAATGCCCTGATCTTTTTAAATACTTCATCGTTGAAATCGCGTTCTAGTCCGCCTATTCTGCCAATATTGGTAGTTAGACGTGCTCCACAAATCTGTTCAAAAATATCGTAAATCTTTTCCCTCCATTGAAACATATAAGTAAATCCGGTTAATGCTCCGGTATCCACTCCAATTACTGCGTTACATACCAAATGATCCGCAACTCTTGCCAATTCCATGATAATTACACGCATGTATTGAGCGCGTTTTGGAATTTCAACTTCCAATAATTTCTCAACCGTCATATGCCATCCCATGTTGTTAATAGGAGAGGAGCAATAATTTAAACGGTCGGTTAATGGCGTAATTTGGTTATAAGGACGGCGTTCTGCTATTTTTTCGAAAGCCCGGTGAATATATCCAATAGTTTGTTCCGAATGCACCACGATTTCGCCATCCATGGTTAACACATTCTGGAATATACCATGTGTTGCCGGATGGGTAGGACCCAGGTTTAGCGTAGTATATTCGCTTACCATGTCATCCTCATGGGCATTGATTATTTCTTCCGTTATGGTTTTATTATCTTCCAAAATATTCGTCTGTTTTATCTGTTCTTGTACCGTCTTCCAAAGGATATTCTTTACGTAAAGGGAAGTAATCCATTTCTTCTACATTTAATATGCGTTTAAGATTTGGATGACCCGTGAACACAATACCATAAAAATCATAGGTTTCTCTTTCCATCCAATTTGCACTTGCATACAAAGAGGTTAAAGATGAAATATTTGGCTCTTGAATGGGAAGAAAACACTTAATGCGGATACGGAAATTTTTTACCATGCTTTGCATGTGATATACGGCACACAATTCAGCACCTGTATTATCCGGATAATGGCTTCCGCAGATATCGGTTAAAAACTTAACCTGAATATCTTCATGGTTTCCTAACCAACTTACTAATTCTAATAAAATAGATGGATGAATGGTAATTCCCAACATGCCAAACGATTCATCGGCAAGCAGAATACCATTACCAAACTGCTCCTGCAATTGCTCACGTACAAATGTATTTGATAGTTCTGCCATTATTGTATGCCGTATTGAGATAAAAGTGCTTTGTATTCAGCCGAGTTTCTTCTTCTTACCGGTTCATTTCTAACCAGTTCCTGTACCTTCATCAATCCATCTATAATTTGTTCCGGACGAGGAGGACAACCTGGTACATAAACATCTACCGGAATTACTTTGTCTATTCCTTGTAATACCGAATAGGTATCAAAAATGCCACCGCTTGAGGCACAAGCTCCTATTGCAAGAACCCATCTTGGTTCGGCCATTTGAAGATATACCTGTTTTAAAACCGGCCCCATTTTTTTAGCAATGGTTCCTGCAACCAATAATATATCTGCTTGCCTTGGAGAAAAACTCATCCTTTCTGAGCCAAATCGGGCAAGGTCGTAATTTGATCCCATGGTTGCCATAAATTCGATTCCACAACAAGAAGTTGCAAAAGGCAATGGCCATAAAGAATTGGCGCGTGCCATTCCAACTACTTTGTCAAAAGATGTTGCCATAAACCCCGGACCTTCTATACCTGCAGGTGCTTCAACAATCTTAATGTCGGAATTGGTTAAGGATTTTTGTAATTCTTTTTCCATTATTTGATTAGTCCCATTTAAGTGCACCTTTTTTTACGATATAAACAAATCCAATTAACAATGTAACAATAAACAATACCATTTCTATAAATCCGGTACTTCCTAAGGCTGTAAAATTAACTGCCCATGGATACATAAAAATTACCTCCACATCAAACATCACAAATAAAATCGCAGTGAGAAAATACTTAATAGAAAATGGCAATCTTGCATTGCCGTGACTTTCAATTCCACATTCAAAACTAATGAGTTTATCACTTGTGTTTCTTTTGGGTCCGGCTAGGTGAGAAACCACCATTGCAAATACGACAAACCCAAGGGCAACAAACAACTGAATAACTAGCGCAGCATAATTATATGATTCTACCATAGGTTGCTTTTGAAAAGACGTGCAAACATAAATAAATAATTTACATTTCAACACTGATTTAACAACAGCAAAGAGAAGAAATTGTTTATATTAATTTGTATGTGTTTTTTATGATAGTCATCACTAATACTTGCAGTTTTTTTAACCTATAATTGTGATTTACGTCATTCATGCGAAAGCTAGTTTTTCTGTACTGTTTTGGTATTATTATTTTAGATTCGGTTTTAGCCCAGAATCCGGATACGTTAGTTAAACAAAAAGATTTGATTGACGTTACCAGAGAGGTATTTGGAAAATTACCTTTTACAGATGAAGAACAATCCAAAAGAGACAGCAACAAAGTTTATTTTTCAATTATTCCGGGTCCTTCAAGTTCAGGAAATGGCTTTGTTACGGCATTTGTAGCAGCATTTTACCTTGGTGATAAAAAAACAACCAATATGTCGAATGTTTATTTTACCCCTTATTTTACCTTCTCCGACCAATGGGTAATTCCAATGCGAACGTATATCTGGACCAACAATAACCAATACAATCTAACCGGAGATTATCGGTACATGAATTACCCCCAGGAATCGTATGCTATTGGCGCTGGTTCACCTGATATAGTGCAGTCCAGAATAGACTATTATCAATTTCGATTCTACCAGAATATAACCCATAAATTTAGAAGAGACATGGCTTTTGGCTTGGGATTTCAAATCGACAATTACTATAATATCAAAGAAGACAAGAAATTTATAGAAGGGCCATCTGATTTTCAACAATATGGCGACACCGGTTTAACAAGTTATTTCTCCTCCGGTTTAACCTTGGAAGGGGTGTTTGATTCGAGAGGTAATACGTTAAATGCAGAAACAGGTCAGTTTCTTCGGATAACTTTCAGGCGCAATGCACCTTGGACTGGATCTGCAAAAACATGGAATTCCCTTTATGTTGATGGTAGGAAATATTTTAAATTAAGTAAATGGCGTCATAAAGTTTTGGCTTTAAACATATTTTACTGGTCGGTATTTAACGCAAAACCTTATTTCTTGGATTTACCCAGTAATGGTTGGGATAATTATGGAAGAATGAACAGAGGTATCTATAGAAACAGATACAGAAGCACCGGTTTAATTTCCGGGGAAGCAGAATATAGAACTGATATTACTCATAATGGATTGTGGGGAGCGGTATTTTTTATTAATTTTGCTTCTCCAGCAACTATGTATACACAAAGATATCCAGATATAAATCTTGCTTCCGGTGCCGGTTTGCGTTTGAAGTTTGATAAACGTACCAATGGAAATATTGGATTGGATGCTGCCGTTAGCAGAAATTACTGGACCTGGTATATCTTATTATTTGAATGTTTTTAAACCAAAATTATGAAAAGAATTTTTACGCTGATTTTATTCGCTGCGGCTTTGCAAAGCTTTGCCCAAACAACTAACAAAACAATTAAACGTTTTGATTTGGTATTCGAAAATGGAGCTATGCTACCTTCTGTTTCCGATTTCTCAAATGCGATTATACAAGCTTCATATTATAATGGTGTAACCCTTCGTTTAAACTGGCAAACCGAAAGTCCCTATGTATATTCCATGATTTATAATGCACCTATTTATGGTATTGGTTTTTATTCCTCCACCTTTCATAACGAAAAGATAGGTAATCCAAATGCGCTTTATGGATTTGCCCGCATCCCTTGGTATCGTGGTAAGAAATGGAATTTCTCATACGAACTTGGCTTTGGTATTTCCTATAATTTCAATCCTTATAATGATAGTGTGAATTATGAGAACCTTATGATTGGTTCGTATCGAAATGCATTTATTCATTTAAGCGCTAATGCTGAATATAATTTTACAGATCGTTTCAGTGCAGGTGCAGGATTGGGTTTCAAACATTTTTCAAATGGTTCAATGCAACAACCAAATTCAGGTATTAATCTGATACCTCTTCAGCTATATGCGGTGTATACATTCGACAAACGTAAACCCGACTACCAAAAAACAGCCATTTCTGATTTTATTCAAAATAACCATTTTCAAATTGTAGGAGCCATTGGTTCAAAAAGCTTTGAAGCGAATGATGAAAATTATCCGATTGGCGTGCTGAGTTTACAATACCTGCGCCAAGTAGGATACAAGGCAAGATGGGGTGGTGGTTTGGATATTTTTTATAATGGAAGCGGACCGGATAGGGTAGTGAGCGACGAAACTGATTTGCAGAAAAGTATGAGTTATGCGGTATTTACAACTTATGATTGGGTGCTTACCGAAAGATTATGGTTGAATATTGCCATCGGATTTTACTTGAAGCGCCATTATGATAACGAAGAATTTAAACCATACTACGAACGGGTTTGCCCTCGATACCGAATCAGCGATCATTTCTTTGTAGGACTTGGAATTAAAGCCCATAAAGCATCCGCCGACTTCCTTGAGTTTACAGTAGGTTACGACATCTTTAAGGATCATAATAAGTATCGTCCATAACGGAACTTCCATGGAATAAAGATTAATGGTTTTCTTAACTTCAACGATTTGCTTATTGTGGAATAAAAGGACACTTTCCTTGTTAGTTTTAAGAGTGTTTTATCTAATACTTTTATAAAGTAATTAGTCGACCCTCAAAATGTGATGAAAGTTAGATTTAGCAATACTTTCGTTACAAATTTGCATCAAATTATTTGCAAGGTTTCAGTTCAAAATTTAAAAAGCTTGCAAATTCAGTTGATCAATTTATTCTATCTATTATCAGCGACTAAGGTTGAATCTTCATTTTATCTAAAAAGTTTTTCGGAGCTGGTGGCCTTCTATTTTTATGCGTAGCATTTATGAAGAGTACATATGCGCCGGGATAAGCAAGCGACCCACGAGCTTGCGATGGCTAGGTGCCAAGGGCGGCTTGGGTTGCGTGGGATGTGCGATTCGTAAAATGCAGCATAAAAATAGGAAGCCTTGATTTTTTTGTCCCGTTTTTATACGGGATGCTGGCTTGGAGCGCAAAGCTCCAAAATCTCAATAAAATAATTGATCTGATATTGAAATTACACATTTCTTTTAAAAGGACTTTTTGAGGGTCGACTAATTATGTAATTAAGATCTCTTTACCTGAATTCAAGCATGTACTCTTCTTTTCGGATTAAGCGATAAAGTGAATGGGTTAAATCACTCAGGTAGATTATAAGAAGTAGTAGGAAATATTTTTATATTGTATGTATCAATACAATCAATATAAAACAACAGGTTAGATGTTGATTTATATGGTTAGTCCAAACAAACTGCCAAACCAATATTAAACGTAAAATGCTCAAAGCTGGTTACGTTAAAATCGGCGTTTTTGTTGGTCGACATATTGTACCCAACAGAGAAATATGGCAATACAGAACCTTCCGTATCAATATACAATCCTAGTTCCGGACGTGCAACAAATCCCCAATTCTCATCATAGAACTGAAATATATTGATATATGCATTTTGTTCGCTGTATTGCGCGCCCATATTGATACCTATAAAAGGTACAATCAGTTTGTTTTCTTTGGTGAAGTAATAATGGGCACTTGCGGTAATTGGCAATTGATAAACCGTTTTTAATATATCCGAATGGATAGCGGTATTGCCGTCTTTCGAAGTGTAAGTTTCTGCATCCCTGTATTCTTCATAGGTGTTCCAGCTCATGCCTAAGCCTATTGAAATATTGTCGCTGATAAAATGGCGGTAATCAAACCGACCTCCGGCAAAACTATAATCCTTTAAATAACTGGAAGTCGAATAACCCATTTCCCAGCTTCCAAATAAAATATTATCGTCTTCTTCTTGCGCAATAACAGGAGTTGTAGCGATAATTGCACCTAATATTATTAATAATTTCTTCATCGTTTTTTACTTAGCGGTTGGTGAAATAAGTAGATTGTTTGAATGATTGGTTAATACCGTCAACCCCTCTGGAAACATTGGTTGCTACATTATCGGCTAAATAACCAACCAAATAACCTGTCCAAATTGCTTCTAACATATTTTTTGAGGGTGCATTTTTTAAATCTAAAGCCGAATAAATAAAGGTTCCAATCGAATAGCTATAAGTTGTTCCATAAGGATAATAATATCCATAACCCGGATATCCCCAGTAGCCTCCACCATAATAACCTCCGTAATATCCACCCCACCAGCCCGAATAATAGACAGTTTGAGTAACATCTGCCGACATCAATAATGTGCTTATTCCAAGATCGGCACTATCGATTATAGTTGTTCTTGTATAACCATTGCGGGTCATATTCGAAACAATTGCATCAATCAGTTTCTTGGCATTGTTATCAAACATAATAGTATCCGCAGGATCATTGGTTACCTGGTGAATGGTATCGGATATATAAAAAGTTTTGTGCTCTTTAAAATTGGCATTCGGCGATTTTGATGTTATACAAGTAGGATTAAGCGATAACTCATCAAAGTTGGCATTTTTCTGGCAGGCTGTTGCAAACAGGAAAATGGATGTAAGAAATAAGATTGGTTTTATTCTTTTCATGAACAGTTTTTTTTTGCTTTATTTATTGAATCATACTTCGCAAAAGTATCAGGTCGCAAAATAGTTAATCCTGTATATATTTAAAATAATAATGATCACAGAAAGAAATAAATTTTTATTTCGACAGTTCGGGTAATCTAACCGACTTAATATATCTTTTCTTGTAATATAAATATTCTAGTCGATCAATTCTAACCCCTTCACTTGTGCTCGAATGAATAAACCTTACGGGTTGCCCTTTTTCAGAAATAACAATTCCTACATGTCCTATTCTTTTTCCCCGTCTGCTTCTTCCTCTAAACAAAATCAAATCGCCTTTGGAAATCTGCGCCCGGTTAATTTCAATACCCATTAAACCCTGTCCGGCAGAGGTATGTGGTAATTTTATGTTGAATTTTTTGTACACCGTCATCGTATAACCCGAACAATCAAATCCTTTGGAGGTAGTTCCGCCTCTTCGGTATCGTTTACCCATGAAACTATAGGCGTATTGTATTAAACTATCTACCCTTAATTGTGGATGCTTAACCATCATCGTGTCCGAAATTTCGAGTCGGGTTTTCGATTGGGTGGTGTCGGTTAATTCATCGGTACTATCCTTTGGGATTGAAGTAATGGTTTGGGCTCTAGTGGGTTGTGTACAAGCCAAAACGATTAAACCGATAGATATAAGGTAGATTATTTTCAATGGTAATTTTGCAAAGTAAAGCATAACAAAATCGGGGTAAAAAAATATACCAAAATAGTCATTAATGTTCTGATAATCATTTCAATAAAATTAAAATAGGGTGGTATTGCCTATTTACAAGAAGGAATAAAAGCCGTATGTTTGTCGTTCCATTAATAATGAAGCCAACCAAACTCATTCTTTATTTACTCATTTTCATGTTTCTAGGATCCTGCAGCAAGTACCAAAAAACGCTGAAAAACCCGGATTTGAACAAGAAATACGAACTGGCATTACACTATTATAACAAGAAAGACTATTTCCGTGCTGTTTCTTTATTTGAACAATTGCAAGACAACTTTAACGGAACAGCAATGGCCGAGAAAGTTTTGTACTATAGCGCTTATTGCAATTATGCCTTGAAAAACTACCCATTGGCAGGATTTCAGTTTAAAGCGTATTTCGAAAATTTTCCTACCGGGCAGTGGTCCGAAGAAAGTTTATACATGACCAGTTATTGCATGTACCTTGAATCGCAACCGGCGTACCTCGACCAAACCGATACGTATAAAGCAATCGAATCGATTAATTTATTTGTAACTGTTTTTCCGGAAAGTAAATATGTTGCCGAATGCAATACTTTATTGGATAAATTAAGAAATAAACTTTCTCAAAAGGCATATAAAGAAGCTGTCTTATATTATAATATCGAAGAATATAAAAGTGCAATTGTTGCCTTACAAAATGTAGTTAGAGAGTATCCGGAGATAGCACAAAAGGAAGAGTTAGACTATTTAACCGTAAAGTCGCAATACCTGCTTGCCTATAACAGCATTGAGCTAAAGAAGATTGAACGCTATAAGCTTACCCTTGAATATTGCCAACGCTTTTTTGAGGAATATGCCGATAGCAAATATAAAAATGAGATCAACGGATTTGTTGAGAAATCGGAAGAAAACATCAAACGATTGAGCGAAAGAAAAGTAACAGAAACAACATATAAAAACGAATAATTATGGGAATCAATTTTCAAAATGCACCAACCACTACGATAGTGAGAGACATGCGTAAACTAGAAGACAAAACAGGTAATGTGTACGAATCCATTGCTATTATTTCTAAACGTGCCAACCAGATTTCGGCACAGATTAAGGAAGAATTACATGCCAAATTAGAAGAATTCTCTAACGACAGCGATACTTTGGAAGAAGTATTTGAAAATCGCGAACAGATAGAAATATCAAGCTATTACGAGCGTTTACCAAAACCAACCCTTATCGCAGCCGATGAGTTTATTACCGACAAATTGCATTTTCGCAATCCGGAAAAAGAAAGACGCATCAAAGAACAACAAGATATCGACGCTAAAGCATAATGCTTAACGGCCGGAAAATAGTATTGGGAGTAACAGGTAGCATTGCAGCTTATAAGTCTGCTGTGCTGGTTCGTTTGTTGGTAAAGGAAGGTGCCGAAGTAAAGGTAGTTATGACCCGGGATGCACACGAATTTATCACTCCTCTTACCTTATCTACCCTCAGCAAAAATCCTGTTTGTACGGAGTTTGTGAAAGACGAAACCGGTGAATGGAACAACCACGTAGATTTGGGTGTTTGGGCCGATGTTCTTTTAATTGCCCCTGCAACAGCCAATACACTAGCTGCTATGGCCCATGGCTTATGCAATAATTTATTACTTGCAACCTATCTGTCGGCCAGATGCAAAACTTTTTTTGCCCCGGCCATGGATTTGGATATGTTTCAGCATCCTGCAACCAAAAATAACCTGGAAATACTGAGAGGTTATGGCAATATTTTGTTGCCTCCTGCCGACGGCGAATTGGCAAGTGGTTTACATGGTACCGGTCGCATGATGGAACCCGAAGATATTATCCAAAGGTTAAAGGATTCGCTTTCCACAACCCGCCTCTTGAACAATAAAAAGGTTTTAATCACAGCAGGACCAACTTACGAAAGTATCGATCCTGTTCGGTTTATCGGAAACCATAGCAGCGGACGAATGGGTTTTGCGCTTGCCGAAGAGTTTGCAAGGCATGGTGCCAAGGTTACCCTCATTGCAGGACCAACCGAGCTGCACGAAGCACATGCAAATATTTTTAGATTAAATGTTACGTCGGCAGAAGAAATGTTTGAAAAAACGGTTAAGCAATTTGCAAAAGCAGATATTGCTGTAATGAGCGCTGCAGTTGCCGATTATACGCCCGAAAAAGTTGCCATATCTAAAATCAAAAAGAACGGAGATGAGTTGCATCTTAAATTAAAAAAGACCAAAGATATACTGGCAGAATTGGGTAGAAAAAAAACCAAAAAGCAATTGCTTGTTGGCTTTGCTCTGGAAACCGATAATGAAATCGAAAATGCCAAAAAGAAACTTAAAAGCAAGAACCTTGACTTTATCGTACTCAATTCATTAAAATCAAAAGGTGCAGGTTTTGGCTTTGCCACCAACAAAATAAGTATCATAAGTAAGGACGAAAGCGTTATAGATTTTAAATTAAAATCGAAAAATGAAGTTGCCCAGGATATCGTTAAAAAAATTATTTCCATTCAACATGCGTAAATGGTGGTTAATCTCTTTCTTATTTATTTTCGCCATACAGGTAAAAGGAGATGAGCTTATTTGTACCGCTACCATCCTCGATAACCAGATTCAGCTTTCCGACAAAAGAATTTTCAGGAAGTTAGAGCAAGCCATCACCAATTTTGTAAACAATACCCGTTGGACCACCGAAAAAGTGGAACCAAACGAGCGTATCGAAATCAATTTTCAGATTATTCTGACGCAATTTGATGTAAATAACAGCAGTTATAAGGGAAGTTGCCAAATTCAAAGTCGTAGACCGGTTTTTGGAACCTCCTATAACACCATTTTATTTAATATCAACGACGAGAATTGGGAATTCATTTTCAATGAATTTGACCCGATGGTGTATAACGACAATGCTTATTCAACCAACTTGATTTCGCTGTTGTCGTTTTATGTATATTATGTTATTGCAATGGACTTCGATTCGTTTGGTTTGTACGCCGGAAATCCATATCTAAACAAAGCATTTAATATTGCCAACAATGCCCAACCAACAGGATTGGCAGGATGGCAACCCTTTGAAAGAAATATCAGGTCGAGGTATAACCTTATCGACAATGTGATGAATGATAGGTTTAAACCTTTACGAGAAGCAAATTATAAATACCACCGACAAGGTTTGGACCGCATGGGTAAAGAACCTGAAAACGCAAGAAAACAAATTTTTGCATCACTCGAATTGGTACAAAAAGTATTTAAAGTGGCTCCCAATACCGTGATGCTTTTGGTATTCTTTGAATCGAAATCAGATGAACTGGTTAATATATTTAAGGGAGCCCCCGCCAACGAAAAACCCAAGGTTATTGCTTTGTTAAATGAAATTAACATTGCCAATGCCAATAAATACGAGAAAATAAAGGGTTGATGAATCCTCTTGCTGATTATTCATAAACGTGAATAATTTGTTACCCTAAATATTATTTTATTCCCCTAATTTTAAGCCGGAAATTATCCACCTATAAAGTATGGCATTATCGCAATTGGCAGAGACCCTAATTGGATCCGAAATAATTAAACTGGCCGCTGAAGTAAATGAAAAAATTAAGCAGGGCCAACAAATTTACAATTATACCATAGGCGACTTTAACCCGGTGATGTTTCCTATACCTGAACGTTTTGAACAGTTAATCCAGGAAGCATACCAAAACCACCATACCAATTATCCTGCAGCAGATGGTATTTTGGAATTGCGAAAAGCAGTCGGCGGATTCATAAAAAAATACCAGGGTCTTGCATATGCAGATAATGAAATTCTCATTTCAGGCGGTGGGCGCCCGTTGATTTATGCAGTGTATCGAACCATATTGGATAAAGGAGATAAGGTTATTTATACCGTTCCATCTTGGAACAACAACCACTATACCCATTTTGTAGAAGGCGAACATATTGCCATTGAAACCCTTCCGGAAAATAATTTCATGCCGGTTGCATCTCAGCTAAAGGAAGTAATTAAAGATGCAAGTTTGTTGGCATTGTGTTCCCCGTTAAATCCAACAGGCACTGCATTTAGCCGACAAAACCTTCTTGAAATTTGCGAATTGGTGGTTGCTGAAAACAAAAGAAGACCGGCAGAACAAAAGAAACTATACATCTTGTTTGATCAGATATACTGGTTACTCACTTTTGGAAATATCAAGCACGAGAATCCTGTTTCGTTAATGCCAGAATTGAGAGATGTAACCATTTTTGTTGATGGCATGAGCAAGGCTTTTGCATCAACAGGAGTGAGGGTAGGATGGTCGATGGGACCGGCACCCGTGATTGCAAAAATGAAATCCATTTTATCCCATATCGGAGCCTGGAGCCCTATGCCGGAGCAAAAAGCTGCTTCCATTTACCTTACCGAATTTCCTGCCATTGAAACCTATATCCATGAATTGAAAGACAAAGTTTTTGTGCGCTTACAATCGATTTATGAAGGATTGCAGGTATTAAAAAATGATGGATTTTTAGTGGATGCGATATCTCCTGAAGGTGCCATTTACCTGACTGTAAAATTTGATTTGGTTGGAAAACGGACCAATAACGGACAAGAATTAAAAAACCAATCCGATGTATGCGCTTATATTTTAAATGAAGCACATTTGGCTGTTGTTCCGTTCTTTGCTTTTGGGGCTTCTAAAGAATCTCCTTGGTACCGATTAAGTGTTGGTACCTGTAATATCGATGAAGTTCCTCAGATGTTACACCATCTAAGAAATGCATTGATGCAACTTTCTTAACTAATTACCTATCGATAAATTCATACACCATTGTTAACCCGATTATCCATAAAAAATTACGCCATCATTCAGGAAGCTAAGATCAATTTCGATGCAAACCTGAATATCATTACCGGAGAAACAGGTGCCGGAAAATCCATTTTAATTGGAGCGCTTGGCTTGATTTTAGGTGAACGTGCCGATTCCAAAGTCTTAATGCATAGCGACGAAAAGTGCATCGTGGAAGGGGTTTTTACGGTTTCCGGTTATAACCTGCAGGATTTTTTTGTTGCCAATGAACTCGATTATGAAGCGCAATGCATCATACGAAGAGAAATAAATACTTCCGGAAAATCACGCGCCTTTGTAAACGATACTCCCGTTAATCTTCCGTTATTAAAAGAACTTGGCACCAAACTGGTTGAAATCGTTTCCCAACACCAAACCCTCGAATTGAACGAAAAATCATTTCAGTTGCAGTTGCTCGATACCATTGGAGATAACCAACAATTGCTTGTCGACTACCAATCCAATTATACCTTATTTTTAGCAACCGAAAAAAGACACCGTGAATTGGTTGAGTTGGAATTGCAATCCAGAAAAGAAGAAGATTATTTGCGATTTATTTTAAACGAATTAAATGAAGCAAATCCGGTAATTGGCGAACAGGAAAAATTAGAAGAAGAATTAGACAAACTTAATCATGCCGAATCCATTCAGCAATCTTCAACCAATGCATACCAATTGTTGATGGCCGATGAACAAGCAATCATTGAACAACTTCGGCAAATAAAGTTGTCGTTGGTAAATCCTGCAAAACATCATCCGGGTTTAATGGATGTAGTAAGTCGATTGGATTCGTTGGTTATCGAATTAAAAGATATATCCAATGAACTAGAACATATTGGCAATTTATCGCAAGCCAATCCTGAAAGTTTACTTATGGTTGAAACCAGACTGCAGGTATTGTATAATTTGCATAAAAAGCATCGTGTAAATACCAATGCAGAATTAATTTCTTTAATGGAGAAATTGAATTCAGATATGCAAAAGCTTGGTAATTTACAGGAAGAAATCACCAGATTAGATAAGCAACGAACAGAACTTACCGTAATACTTCACAAGCAAGCAACCATCCTAAGGTCGAAAAGAGAAAAAGTTATTCCGGTAATCGAGAAAAAAATTAGCGAATTATTAAAGCAGGTTGAAATGCCCAATGCATTTCTAAAAGTGCAACTAACGCCACGAAATCATTTTAATGAAACCGGTTTGGATGAAGTAGATTTATTATTTACAGCCAACAAAGGAGCGCCACCAATGCCTTTAAGTAAGGTTGCTTCAGGTGGCGAATTAAGTAGGTTGATGTTATGCATCAAATCCTTGATTAGCGATAGGGTAGCATTGCCTACCATCGTATTTGATGAAATTGATACAGGAATTTCAGGAGAGGCCGCTTTAAAGGTGTCGCAAGTAATGAAACAGCATGCGTCCAAACACCAGGTATTGGCGATAACACATTTACCACAAATAGCAGGAAAAGCCGACTCTCACTTTTTTGTTTATAAAACGAGTGACAAAAATACCACCCATACTTTTATTAAAAAGTTAAACCTCGACGAAAGATTGGATGAAATTGCCCGCATGCTGCATGGCGACAACCCTTCTGAAAAAGTAAAGGAAGCTGCAAGGGAATTAATCACCAACCCTTAAAACCGGTCAACCTTATTCAGGGATGTTCATATTTACAATTGAACATCCCTGAATAAGGTTGACCGGTTTAAACTAAGACTTCATCATCAAAAATAGTAATATTAGGGATAGAATTGAATTGATTATTTAACCATTTGTTTTCAAAGTCTACTGGACTAAGTTTTCCAAGATTATTATGTGGTCGAATATTGTTGTAATGAGTTACTGCATTCTTTACGCACTTCTTAATCTGACATAGGTTTTTCGGTTTCCAATAATCTAAATATTCTTCTTTGATAGTTCTGTTAATTCGTTCAGCATATGCGTTATCTTGTGCTTTAAGTGCCATACTTAATTGACAATTATTATCCTTCAATACATTCACATAGTCTCCATATTCATATTGACTTCCTCTATCTGAATGATGAATAATCGGAGCTTTATTGTGCACCAATGCTCCCTTTAAAGCCTTCATATTTGCAGTTGCCCGCATATTATCAGAGACTTGATAACCTACGATTTTCTTAGTATAAACATCTATGATGAATACCGCATAGCAGAAGTGATCTCCAGCATCAATGTATGTTATGTCGGATTGCCAAATCATGGAAGGGGCATTAATCCTCATCCCTTTGATTAGGTTTGGATAGTGTTTATTGCCTGAATAAGTTGTCCTTCTAAAATTCCGCTTCTTCTTGATTCTAAAACCTAAATCCATCAGAAGTTCTATAAATCGATCCCTTCCAATAAATTCTGGCTTTAGTGTGTAATACATCTTTTCAACCCCACAACCAGGGTGTTCTTGCCTTAACTCCTCAGCTTCCATTACAAGCGCTTTTGTAGCCTTATTAAAAGCTAATTGTCGCATGGCATATTGATTAACAGCTTGTTTGCTTATTCCAACTTCTTTGTAAAGCTGATTCATCGAATAAGTTACTTTTTCTTGGTTCTGCCGGAACCAGTTGATTGTGGGGTGTTGAAGTTTTTTTTGATATCTATTTTTAGATCATCTTTAGCAATCTCAATCATCTTTTCCAAAAAATCTATCTTGATTTGCTTCTGACCAACCATTTGTTCGAGCTCCTTTATCCTTTGCTCAAGTTGCTTTAGCTTATCCATACTACTTGTTTTAAATTCTATGACTCGATACCCCCTTTCATTAAAAGTAGAGTATTTATAAATCCAATTGTAAATGCTCGCATCTGAGACCCCATAAAGTCGCTCGAGTTGATGAACACTGAATTTGCCTCCTTCAAACAAGGATACTAATTCCTTTTTAAATTCCTCTGAATAATGTCGTTGCTTCTGAATTTGTTTTAAATTTGCTTTCATATAAATTGACTTTTATGGTCAACCTATACCAGGGACATACAAATTGACTAATGACTATTGACTAATGACTAATGACTATTTTCCCCTATTTCCCAACCACCAAATTCTTCATTACCTGTGCGCTTCCTTGTTGGATTTGATAGTATTACAATCCGTTGTTAGAGGCCTTATTTCGTTTCTTAAGTGAGATTATTTATGTCGTCTAAATCTCTGAGACGACCTGATTCCTTTTTGTTTTTTAAGAGATCGTTATATCCAATAAAGTTTACAAGAAGGCCATCAATCTCGACTTGTGTTTTGTTCTTATAACAATCGTTGAATGTAACTCCGTCAATTTGCGTCAGCAGGTCAATTCTAAGTGGGGGATACCCTAGTTGAACGACATTGCCTACTTTGGTGAAGTCATCCGATTTCAATCCATAGGATGCAAAACCAAATTCGTTAACACAGGACAGGATTCTTTCTGCATTTTCTTGGGTCGGATTTAACCAAATGTCCAAATCTCCGGTATAGCGCGGGTGTCCATGAACGCCGACTGCATAACCTCCAACAATTAGATATTCTGCGTTATGATTGATTAATAACTCTACAAACTCTCTGAAGTCTTGGCTGAACATCTTTCTTTAAACTGAAATATTGTTGTCTTAGAATTTCTATTGTGTCCAAACGCTCATTGCAACTTTTAGTCGACCAATAAGCAAAGTCTGAATTATTTGCTCTTAAGGTTGTTATTTTTAGAACCTTTTCCATATTTCGAATATAAGTATTTTATGTGACTATTAATTTATGGACTATATCTCATGAGTTCAAGTTAGACTAGTTCTCCTGTTCTCGCGCATTTTTAATGCGCGATTTCAATAATCTCCATGATGTCAACATAAGCTTTACAATCGATAAAACACAATCAGTTACCTAACCACAACCAAATTCTTCATCACTTGCGCTCCGCCTTGTTGGATTTGATAGTAATACAAACCACCCGGTAAGGATTGGGTATCCAATCTGATTTCATGGCTTCCTGCTGCATAGTTTGCTTCAGCTAATGTTTGTAGGCATTGTCCGCTGCTATTAAATAAACGAATTCTTAATAGTCCTCCTGTGGTTTTAAACTGGATAATGGTAAAATCCTTGCACGGATTCGGATAATTGCTTACCGCATCTTCAGGAAGGTGTATATCGTCATTTATACCCGTACTGCCATTTACAAATCCAAGCAATGGGAAGGATTTTAACATCACGGTATCCATATCGGTATCCGAAACTTCAAACCAGTTCTTCAGTATTGTAGCATATACCGAACGGAAATCGTTTTGCATCGGTATATTGTCATTTACACCAACAGTTGCACCAATCGTAGGATTAGCCCCATAGACACCACCATTCACTTTTTTGCCAAATAAGAACATTGGTGCCGCTGCGCCATGATCGGTTCCTAAACTTGCGTTGGATTTGATGCGTCGTCCAAATTCTGAAAAGGTCATTCCTAAAACCCGATCTGCTATACCAAGTTTTTCACAATCATCCTGAAATGCATTCACGGCAACCGAAATTTTAGATAATAGGGTAGCATGGGTTCCGGTTTCGGTTGCGCCACTTACAACTTGGGCTGAATGGTTATCAAAACCACCAAGACTAACCATATACACTTTTGTTTTTAAACCACCTGCAATCAATTGTGCTACAATTTTTAACTGGTCGCTTAAGGTATTTTGACCTGCAGTAGTATATAAGGTTGATTTGTTGGTTGCATTTTGCGCTGCTGTTTTTACAGAGCCAGAATACAATTGGGTTTGTTGTACCACCAATCGGATATATGTTAGTTCATGTCCGGCCGGAGTATTGGGAGCAGGATCAACCGTTCCACTTACAAACTGATAAAAAGAATTTGGATCTGTGATGCTCATTCCAAAGGAGGAATTGTTTCCTTGTAATGCCGGAGAAATCATCGCTCCAATTTGAATAGCTGGTGGATCAGGATATGTCGCATTTGGATATCCTGTAGGAAAGCCGGGGTATTTGGTATCTAAATACCTGCCCATCCAACCCGTGTCAACAAACTTATCTGCATCCGAAGCGGTTAGCCAAATATCGGTTGAACGGAAATGAGAATAGTCGGGATTTGGATAGCCAACACTCTGTATAATCGAAATATTGCCATTATCATATAATGCCCTGATTTCACTTAAAGCAGGATGCAATCCTGTTTTTGTGTTGCCTGATAAGGATAAAATTTTATTAGAGGGAATGATAATGTTCGACCTGGCATTGGTTAAGTTGTCGTATTGGTCAATTGGTAAAACGGTATTCAACCCATCATTACCACCATTCAATTGAATAAGGACCAAAACCCGATCATCGTTTCCTGCTTTTCCTAAAAACTGCAACAGAGGATTATCGGCCATTGCCTTAATTGAAAAACCATTGATCATCAGTGGCAATAAACCACCTGCCAATCCGGTTCCTAAAAATTCTTTTCTTTTCATGTTGATTCTTGTTTAGGATTAAGACAACTGGTATTCTGCTAAACCAAATAAATACTTCATCATGGCTTGTAACCGGGTAGTAACAGTGGATTTGGCCATTACATCGGCAGGGTTGTTTAAATATGCCAGCCAGGCGCTTGTCCAGTAAGCATCCGTACTTTGACCGGATAATAAAAAGGAAGTTTTTACCGAGGCTTTGGCAGTCGACGAAATATCCACCGCATAAATCAACTTGGTAATTTCGTCGATAAGTTTATTCGGATCCGATGGGTCAGAAAATTGAGAAACAAATGCAATGCAATCATACATTAGTTTAAAGCTGTTGCGATTATACCCGGTATACAACATCGAATCACTAAATAAATTACGTTTAGGTAACGAATCGGAATTAATCCATAATTCATAAAACTGTGGATCTTCGTAATAGGCAGGCCATCCTGCCACATTAGGAGGATCGCCTATATCCTGTCCGCATAAACCTGCATACTGCGAAATATATAACCAATGCGCATACTGTGCTTGCAGATTGGTGCTATCCGGAAATACCAGATTCATATTTTTACTACCACCTCCAAAAAAATCAATAGGTTGCTTTATCATACAGCCCATGTTAAGTGGATCAAAAAAGTGTTCGCTTTTTAACAAGGTGCTAACCGCTGTTTTAATATTATAACCACTGTTTCTGAATACATCCGCCAATGGTTCTATTACATTGGTTTCAACGCTTTCGTCGATTACATAATAAATAAAATAACGGTATAGTTTTCTGCAGATATGCTTGGCAACTTCCGGATGTGCAAATATCATATCCAACAAAGCATCCAACTCTTCATCACCTGCCGTTGTTCCGTTTTTTCCGATAATTTTTGTATTGTTATAAAAGGACGAAAATTGTTTGTCCCCGATATCGTGCTTGGTATTATCAAAGAAAGAAGTAATTCCGTTTCGGTTATTTCTCCAACCGGTTAACACCTTGGCTGCAGCTTTTACATCATCTTCGGTATAATGGTCGGTAAGGTTTTTACCAATGGTAAATAATTCTTGTAATTCACGTCCATAATTTTCGTCCGGAGCATTTTTGCTGTTGTCTTCACCGTTTAAATATACCAACATAGCCGGGTCAATGGTTATGGCTCTAACCAAACTTTTAAAATTACCCAAGCAATTGGCACGTAATAACGCATGGTGTTTGTATAAAAACCGCGAATCCTGGATTACGTTACTTTCTGTAGCAAAATGGTTATGCCAAAACAAATTCATCTTTTCCCTGATGGTGCGATCATGTTGTACAATCAATCCCATCCACCATGACTTTAAGGATTGTCTTCTTGCACCTTCAAGTAAAGGATTTGCCGCTGCATTTACCCATGTTTGGCCAATTGGAACAGCAGCATCCGGTAGGTTTGTATTATAACTGTATGTATTAACGGGAGGTGGAGGTGGGTTAGGAGGTAAGGATAATAAATAATCAACCGCATCGCTCATCGATTTTGTTTTAAAAAAATCGAAATCCGATTTGCTTACTCCCGGTAAGGTTCTCCTCAATAAATGCAAAATATGCGCATCCGTATACGTTCCTGCAAAGGGATCAATGCCGGTGGTGGTTTTTGTTAAATGCCTTGGTAAGTCTTTGTTAGAAGGGTCTACATAAGTAACCTTACTTGCCGGCGGATTGTCTAATAAAGCACCTGCTGCTTGCTTCAAAAAGGATTTGCGGTCGAGGTTTGCCATATCACGCTAATTTTATTGTAAGAGCAAGTTAATCGAAATTGGTTTAATATGGTATTAAAATAATTTTCATAAAGCGTATAGGGGAAGAAAAATTACCCTTAACTTTTTTACCTTCGTCGCATGCAAAAAATTCTGAACTATATTAACGGCAAACTAATAGAACCACTTTCGGGAAGTTATATGAATAATTTTGATCCATCCACAGGTAAAGTATATTCGTTATGCCCGGATAGTGATGAAAAAGATGTAGAAATGGCCTATCAAGCCGCAAGCAATGCGTTTCCGGTCTGGAGCAATTTTACCAACGAAAAACGTTCTAAAATCATGCTTAAAATTTCTTCCTTAATGGAAGAGAATTTAGATAAACTGGCTGAAGCAGAAAGTATCGATCAGGGAAAACCAAAATGGCTGGCTAAAAACGGAGAAATACCACGTGCCATCAGCAATATCCGTTTTTTTGGAACCGCAATAGAACATTTTGCCAGCGAAGCGCATCCCATGGGGAACCATGCGATTAATTATACTTTACGAACGCCAATAGGTGTGGTAGGATGTATTTCACCCTGGAATTTACCTTTGTATTTGTTCACCTGGAAAATCGCTCCTGCTATAGCTGCAGGGAATTGCGTGGTTGCAAAACCGTCTGAAATTACACCCATGACTGCCTATTTATTAAGCGAAATTTGTATTGCAGCAGGATTGCCGGCAGGCGTGTTTAATGTGGTGCATGGTTTAGGGCCAAAGGTAGGATCCGCATTAACAGCTCACCCGGGCATCAAGGCGATTTCATTTACAGGAGGAACCAAAACCGGTGCTGAAATTGCCCGTGTTGCAGCACCAATGTTTAAAAAACTGTCGTTAGAATTGGGTGGCAAAAACCCAAATATCATTTTTGCTGATTGTGATTTTCCAAAAATGCTGGCTGAAACAGTTCGCTCATCTTTTTTAAACCAAGGTGAAATTTGCCTTTGTGGTTCAAGAATTTTTATAGAGCGACCGATATATGAAAAGTTTAAAACTGCCTTTATTGAAAAGCTGAAAAACCATAAAATTGGGGATCCTTTATTAGACGAAACCCAAGTGGGAGCAATAGCCAGCAAAATGCATTTCGATAAAATATTGCATTATATCGAATTGGCTAAAAAGGAGGGAGGTACTATTTTATTTGGCGGAAATGTTGTTCATCCCCAAGGTAGATGTGCAGAAGGTTGGTTCATAGAACCTACCGTAATAGAAGGTTTATCATTTGATTGTAGGACCAACCAAGAAGAAATATTTGGACCTGTTGTTACCCTTACACCATTTGATACAGAAGAAGAAGTTTTGATGATGGCAAATTCAACCGAATATGGGTTGGCTTGCACCATTTGGACAGAGAACCTCACCAGGGCTCATCGCGTAGCAGGATTAATTAAATCAGGAATTGTTTGGATTAATTGTTGGTTGCTTCGTGATTTGCGAACCCCTTTTGGTGGCGTAAAAAATAGTGGTGTTGGACGAGAAGGAGGTTGGGAAGCATTGCGATTCTTTACTGAGCAAAAGAATGTTTGTATAAAATTAGGATAGAGGCATATTCAAACCCGCCGGGGATTCAATCTCTCGACTGCGAACCATTAATGGTAGAACTTGTTGCTTTACATCAACTGAAATGGCAAAAATTAAGCAAGATGTTGAATCCCTAACGGGATTCAGAGAGTGGATAATTTACGTTTTGCCGATATTTAATCCCTGACGGGATACAGAGAAAGAAAGGTACATAGGGGCAATCAATTCCTCTTTAATTCCACAACGCAATAAGGGAAACCGATTTAACAAAACACATAATTCTCTTAAAGAATAAGAAACAAAAACTTGTAAATAAAAACTATAAAGCCATTGATAGTTAATATTTCTAATTTTGAATGTTGCAACTATATCCAATCCTGTCAGGGATTAAACATCGGTAATAATCAACACCGATAAATCCGAATCCTGCCGGGGATTCAATATCTTGAAAAAAGGTAAGATAGGAAATAATAAGACTAATAGATAAAATAATATCCGCAAATATTGCGGAGAATAACTTTTTATTTGCGGAGAATAAAACATATATTTACCGCATATTATGCGGAGAATAAATTTCTATATATACCAACGAAAGCAATGGCCTAATTTTACTTGGAACCATGAAACCATTCTTGGCTTGTTGTCGGAAGTGCGCCATATGCAAGGAAAAGTAACCGGTAAAATGGAAGCATTAGGCTTTGCATTACGCAATGAAGCTTCTCTCGAAACCTTAACACTCGATGTTTTAAAAACTTCAGAAATAGAAGGAGAAATACTTCGTCCGGATCAAGTTCGTTCATCCCTTGCCCGCAAATTAGGTTTAAATATAGCCGGATTAGTTCCTTCTGATCGGCATGTGGATAGCGTGGTTGAAATGATGTTGGATGCCACACAACATTACAATAAAACCATATCGTTTAAACGATTAGCCTTATGGCATGCTGCTTTATTTCCTACAGGAGCAAGTGGAATGTACAAAATATTGGTTAGTAAACTTCGCGATGATTCTACCGGTCCAATGCAAGTTGTTTCAGGTCCTCTAGGCAAAGAACGTGTGCACTTTCAAGCCCCTGATGCATTGGTTTTGAAGAAAGAATTAAACTACTACCTTAAATGGCTTAATACAAATCACCAAACTGATTTGGTACTAAAAGCTGCACTTGCTCATTTATGGTTTGTAACCTTGCATCCATTTGAAGATGGGAACGGAAGAATAGCACGTGCAATAACTGATTTACTACTTGCACGTTCCGATGGGATGTCGCATCGTTTCTATAGCATGTCGGCTCAAATACGGGTAGAACGAAAAGGTTATTATGATATACTCGAAAAAACACAAAAAGGAACACTTGATGTTACCGAATGGATCGTGTGGTTTCTGCATTGTTTGTTGCATGCCCTTAAAGCTTCCGATACTTTACTAACCAAAGTGCTTAACAAACACCGGTTTTGGAATAAACATGCTACTTCCTTATTTAATAGCCGTCAGTTAAAAATGGTTAATAAATTGTTGGATGGTATATTCGGTAACCTCAATTCCTCAAAGTGGGCAAAAATGTCGAAATGCTCCGCCGATACTGCACTTCGGGATATCCATGATTTAATAGAAAAAGGAATTCTTGTGAAGAATAAAGCAGGCGGAAGAAGTACGCAATACGAATTAAAGAAGGTTTAAATGGGTTCAGTTACAAAAAAAACGCCGGATATAATGTCCGGCGTTTTGGCTAAAGTTGGTTATGTGTTTATGCAAGAATCTCTTTAATCTTATCTACTACTTCAACCGACATAAATGGTTGTCCCTGGATTTTATTAAATGGAATCGCATCCACAAAATATTTGTCGCGAATTATTTTCACCAATTGTCCATTATTTAATTCCGGTACAACTACCGTTTTAAATTTACCCATTAGTTCACCTAAGTTTCTAGGGAATGGACTTAAATAACGCAGATGTGCATGAGAAACTTTATACCCTTGTTCGTTGAGCATTAAGGTAGCTGTCTTTAAAGCGCCATAGGTTCCACCCCAACCAAGAATCAATAAATCCCCTGACTCAGCTCCATTATCAATGGTTTGTTCCGGAATAAAATCAGCGACCCTATCAACCTTCTCTTGGCGAAGTTTTACCATTAATTCATGGTTTTGCGGATCATAGGAAATATTACCGGTGATATTTTGTTTTTCAATTCCTCCGATACGGTGCTCCAAACCTTTTGTTCCCGGGATAGCCCAAGGACGAGCAAGTTTTTCATCCCTTTGGTAAGGCATGAATTTTTCGTCGCTTGCAGCCCTTTCTTTTGCAAAGGAAATATTGATAGCAGGTAAATCCTTTGAATTTGGAAATTTCCATGGCTCACTACCATTTGCGATATATCCATCCGTTAAAATAAATACCGGAATCATGTGCTCTAATGCAATTTTACATGCTTCATATGCCATAATAAAACAATCCGCAGGGGATTGTGCAGCTACTATCACCAAAGGACATTCACCATTTCTACCATAATAAGCCTGCAACAAATCTGCTTGCTCTGTTTTGGTTGGTAATCCGGTACTTGGACCTGCTCTTTGCACATTTACAATTACCAATGGCAACTCTAACATCGTTGCTAATCCTATGGCTTCTCCTTTTAAAGCAATTCCCGGACCTGACGATCCTGTAATTGCCAAATGTCCACCAAACGAAGCGCCAATTGCAGAACAAATTCCTGCTATCTCATCTTCCGCTTGGAATGTTTTTATGTTATAATTTTTGTATTTCGATAATTCGTGCAAAACATCGGATGCCGGTGTAATAGGGTAGGTACCATAAAATAAAGGCAAAGTACTTTTAACTGAAGCTGCAAGCAATCCGTATGCTGTTGCCTGGTTACCCATTATTCCGCGATAAACACCGGGTTCCATTTTTGCCGGTGCAACGGTATAACGGTTTGCAAACATTTCTGTGGTCTCTCCAAAACTCCATCCTGCCTGTAATACCTTGATATTGGCATTCATCACCGCTTCATTTTTCTTGAATTTGGATTGGATAAATGCAAGGGTGTTTTCTATCGGACGATGGTACATCCAATACAATAAACCAAGTACAAACATATTTTTGCAACGGTCTATTTCTTTGGTTCCTAAACCACTTTCTGCCAAAGCAAGTCGGGTGATTTTAGTAACATCAATGGTTTTTACATCATAATCACTCAAGCTGCCGTCTTCCAAAGGATTTTGACCTTCCGGAACGTTTGCAAGCCTCATGTTTTTAGCATCAAATCCGTCGGTATTGGCAATGATTACTCCACCTTTTTTCAGGTTTCTGATATTTGCTTTTAATGCCGCTACATTCATTACCACCAACACATCACTCATGTCGCCGGGTGTATGTATACGGGTCGATCCAAAATGAATTTGGTATCCCGAAACACCGGCCAATGTTCCGATAGGGGCTCTTATTTCGGCAGGAAAATCAGGAAATGTGGCAAGGTCGTTGCCAAATAATGCTGCGGCATTGGTAAACTGCGATCCGGTTAATTGCATTCCGTCTCCACTATCTCCGGCAAACCGAATTACTACTGATTCTAATTCTTTATCTATTGCTGTACTCATAACTAATTTGTTGTCCTTTTACAGGTAGCGAAAATAATAATTCTAACCATATTACAACCTAATAATTGCATGACCTTTATTAGGCCACAATATGACCGGAATGGATCGTGTTAACCAGGTAATTAAATTCTTTGATTAGAAGTTTGGTTCGTTTTCTATTCTTTGGGCGTTCCCCCGCAAGCCAAAAACTACGTCGCCTTTATCGTGCATTATTTAAAAAAAATCATAATCCATAGGCGACTTGTTTTTGTGCTGCGGGTCTCGCTTTTCCAGGAGTACCTGGAAAGAGCTCAAACAAACCGCTCTGGACCTAACGCAGAGCTTTCCTTTAAAAGAATCGATGAAATTTAAAATCGAATTTGTAATACTAATGGTCTCGTTCCTATAATTAAGCCAAGAATGAAAAACCGTTGTTCGGGCTCCATTTATTTCATGAAATACCAACCTATATTAAGTAAAGAAGAATTAAACGCCTAATCCTATTAAATTCTTATTCGAATCAAATGATTTGGATTCTTTTTCAAAATTTATTATTTTGCTTTTACAATTGAATAACAACGAGATAGATACCAAGGAAATAGAGGCATTGTTTCATCAAGGAATGAAATTGCAATCCATCGAAGAACACCTAATCCGCAACGGATTTCAAGGTGAAGTGTTGGATGGTTTAATTAGGTATGTAAAGGAACTTAAATTCCGAAAGCAACGAAATATTGGATTTAAATGCCTTACCCTTGGTGCAATTTTATGCTTGAGTAGTTGTCTTTTAACCTTTTTTCAATCATACTCCGACGTGTCAACCTTGTTTATACTTTATGGTTTAACATCCATTGGTAGTTGCTTTTTATTGCTTGGACTTGCATTGGTTTTGGGATTATAAATCGAATCCGTCATAAAACTTTAAACCTATACAATATATTTGCGCCATGAGTATTGTTCGCATTTTTGTTACCGGAGGTACATTCGATAAAGAATATAATGAGTTAAATGGCCAGCTTTTTTTTAAAGATACCCATATCCAGGAAATCCTGAAACTTGGCCGATGTAAGGTAGATTTAAGTATTCGCACCCTGATGCTGGTGGATAGTCTTGAAATGACAGATACCGATAGAAATATTATACTCGAAAGCTGTAAAAGAGCCGAAGAAGAAAGAATTATCATTACCCATGGAACAGACACCATGACCAATACGGCAAAAGTACTCGCCGAAAATACAGAAGGCAAAACCATTGTAATTACCGGCGCAATGATACCATACAAATTTGGTTCCAGTGATGGATTGTTTAACCTGGGAAGTGCGCTGGCTTTTGCACAAACTTTACCCCATGGAATTTATATTGCCATGAACGGCAGGTGTTTCAAATGGGATAATGTGAAGAAAAACCGCCAAACCGGTTACTTCGAAGAAATCTCCTAATTCCATATCTTATAACTCATATCTTATAACTTATAACTCAAATGAAGACCGCTTTAATAACAGGAATAACAGGACAAGACGGCGCATACCTCGCCGAATTTCTGTTGCATAAAGGATACATGGTACATGGTATAAAAAGAAGAAGTTCTTTAATCAATACCGATCGCATCGATCATTTATACCAAGATCCCCACGAAACCAACCTTAAACTGAAATTACATTATGGCGATTTAACCGATTCAACCAACCTGATTCGGATTATCCAGGAAACGCAACCGGATGAAATTTACAACCTAGCTGCCATGAGCCATGTACATGTAAGTTTTGAAACACCTGAATATACAGCCAATGCTGATGGAATTGGTACTTTACGTTTATTGGAAGCAATCCGTATTTGTAATTTGACCGAAAAAACCAGGATTTATCAGGCTTCTACCAGCGAATTATATGGACTGGTGCAAGCAGTTCCCCAAAATGAAAAAACACCATTTTATCCTCGTTCGCCTTATGCTGTAGCAAAACTGTATGCCTATTGGATTACGGTTAATTACCGCGAAGCATATAATATGTTTGCATGTAATGGGATTCTTTTTAACCACGAATCACCGGTAAGAGGGGAAACATTTGTAACCCGAAAAATTACCAGAGCCGCAGCAAAAATTGTATTGGGAATGCAAGATAAATTATTCTTGGGAAACCTCGATTCGCAACGCGATTGGGGGCACGCAAAGGATTATGTAGAGGCTATGTATTTAATTTTACAGCAAGAAAAACCCGAGGACTATGTAATTGCAACCGGTGTAACAACATCGGTTCGCGATTTTATAAAAATGTCGTTTGCCGAAATTGGTATCCAATTAACTTTTAAAAACCAGGGCGCTTCCGAAAAAGGTTTTGTAGAATCGATTGATATAAATAAAATTAAATCGCTTGGAATCGAATCTTGTAAATTGCAAGTTGGACAAGAAGTAGTAGCTGTAGATCCACGCTATTACCGCCCTACAGAAGTTGATTTGCTCATCGGGGACGCATCAAAAGCGCAAGAAAAATTAGGATGGAAACCGAAATATAACCTTAATGGTTTAGTAAATGAGATGATGTTAGCGGATTTGAAATTAATGCAGAAAGAGAAATTTCTCAAGGATTCAGGTTACCAAACCAATAATTACTTTGAATAAGCAATCCACCAAATCAATTAGTATGTTACCCCACGAAAAAATATATATAGCCGGACATCATGGGATGGTAGGATCAGCCATTCATCGTAAATTATCAAATGCCGGATTTTCTAATATTGTAACACGTTCATCCAAAGAGCTGGATTTAACTAACCAATTAGCAGTAAAGGATTTTTTTGAAAAGGAAAAACCCGATTATGTTTTTCTGGCTGCTGCTAAAGTAGGAGGGATTGGCGCCAATAATGTATACCGCGCTGATTTTATTTACCTAAATTTAATGATCGAATCCAATATTATCCATCAAAGTTATTGCACCGGTGTTAAAAAATTGATGTTTTTTGGGTCTTCTTGTATTTACCCTAAAATGGCTCCACAACCATTAAAGGAAGAATCGTTGTTAACCGGATTATTAGAGCCAACCAACGAACCGTATGCCATCGCTAAAATTGCAGGCATAAAGCTATGCGAGAGTTATCGCTTGCAATATGGATGTAATTTCATCTCTGTTATGCCAACCAATTTGTATGGTTATGGCGATAATTATCATCCGGAAAATGCCCATGTTTTACCGGCACTTATTCGAAGATTTCATGAAGCAAAAATGGAAAATAAAGATGAAGTAGTTGTATGGGGAACAGGGAAGCCATTAAGAGAATTCTTGTTTGTAGATGATCTTGCATCTGCTTCATTGTTGTTAATGCAAAATTACAATGAATTGCTTTTTGTAAATATCGGTTCCGGTAAAGAAATCACCATTGGTGACCTGGCTCATATGGTTTCAAAATGTGTGGGATACTCAGGTAAAATAACCTTCGATTCCACCAAACCCGACGGCACTCCGCGAAAACTAATGGATATTAGTAAGCTCGAAAACATGGGCTGGAAGCCACAAGTAGAGCTCGAAGAGGGTATTAATATTGCCTATAACGACTTTCTTAAAGGTCAGGTAAGGAATAGTTAAATTTAATCGTTATTTAATGTTAAGTTGTTTTAAATGAAATGCTTAACAGATAGATTTGTTCAACCTAATTAAGTTAGTTATGAAAAAAGAACAAATCATTATTACAACCGTTATGGTAGTTTGGTTCGTGGTTGGTGCGGCGGTTTTTATTATTTACAACTACAAGTAAATTCTCTTCTTCTAATTACTCCTTCTTCTTTATTATTGCATACCTATCTGTTATGTAGATGTTGAAACTTGCTTAATGAAGTAAGTTGAATTTCATACATAAAACCAAGCATGGTAGGTAAAATTGCATGTTTAAAAGCGAAACAAAATTACGGGTGCGGTATGGCGAAACCGACAAAATGGGGGTAGTGTATAACGGAAATTATGCCCTTTATTTTGAAGTAGGACGAACAGAAGCACTTCGACAAATAGGAATTACCTATGATAGCATTGAACAAAGTGGCATTATGATGCCGGTTCATAGCATGAACTTTGTGTTTAAAAAGCCGGCAGTTTACGATGAAGAACTTACTGTGATTACATCCTTTCATGCTATGCCAACAGTGAAAACGCAAATCTTTTATGAAATCAAAAATGCACAAAACGAGTTGGTATGTTCCGGTGAAACCATATTGGTGTTTATGGATATGAAATCCAATAAGCCTGTTCGTTGTCCTTCATATATTGCGGATGCCTTTGCGGTTTATTTTACCGGATGAAACGATTTAAAAGAATATTAATGCATAGCAGCGGAGTGAAATGGATCATCCGTTTTTTGCAATCAAAATCATTTCCTGCTTATAACGAAGTTACTTGGTATTCGGTAATCGAATTCTTTGTGCGTTGGGTCGATACAAGGGATTTGCATATACGCGCTTCATCTCTTGCATATACTTTCTTCCTTGCGCTATTCCCTTCTGCCATTTTTATTTTTACCCTCATTGCTTACCTCCCTTTTCAAAATGCACACAATGATATTCTCCTTTTTTTTGAAGGAATTTTACCTCAAAGTGCATACGCCGCAATCAAATCAACCTTATTGGATATTTTAAAGAAACAACATAGTGGATTACTTTCAATAGGATTTCTTTCGGCTGTTTATTTTTCAACCAATGGATTTGTTTCCCTCATGAAAGCTTTAAACAGATTTGGCATGCAAAAGGAAAAAAGATCTTATTGGAAACAACGATTGGTAGCATTAATCCTTGCTTTGGTGGTGTCTTTTTCGTTCTTTTTATCTATTTTACTGGTTACAGCAGGTAATTTTATCATTAAAGAAATTGGAAAATTAAGCGCCTTACCGGCAGGATTTATTTCGTTTATGCTAGGCTCACTCAATTATCTCATTGTAGCTTTTATTGTTTTAACAATCGTTTCTACCGTTTACTATCTGGCTCCGGCACAAAGAAGAATTCGTAAATGGCGATTTATTACGCCCGGATCCGTTTTTGCCTGCATCATTATTTTATTAACTACCATTGGCTTTTCTTACTATGTTAACCAATTTAATTCCTACAACAAAGTGTATGGTTCAATTGGTGTAATCATTGTTGTTATGTTGCTTATATATATCAATACCTATATTTTACTGCTCGGATATGAGTTCAATCTAGCCATCGACAAAACAGTTGGGGAAATTAGAAAACACGGTGTGGTAAAGGCAAACAAGGTTATACAACTGAAGAATTTTATTGTGGAAGAACCTGAAGAATAATTTATTGACTAAAATCAGCCGAAAAAATAAAATCTCTCCTTAGATTTGCAAACAAGTCAAAATCAATTACCCAAAAAGAAATTAGTAAAAAACGGATTATGTTAAAGGTTAAAAAAGAAGGACAGGGTAAGATATTTGATAGTAATTTCCTCGAAATTTTTACGAGAACCAACCCGGTTATTCATGTTATTACCTATGGAAGTGCAATAGTTTTCTTCCTATACCAAAATCATGTTCCTTTGGCTACAACTTCTTTGTTCTTTATAATTGGGGCATTTGGATGGACATTAACGGAATATTTGTTACACCGATTTTTATTTCATATCAAAGAAAGCAAGTTTCAATATACCATTCATGGTGTACATCACGAATATCCTAGAGACAAGGAAAGATTGATGATGCCACCTGTTCCCGGAATAATAATTCTCTTGATTTTTAGTGGATTTTGGTATCTGATATTTAATTGGTTTACTTATGCATTTATGGCAGGATTTGTGAGTGGATATATGGTGTACACTTTTATCCATTACATCGTACATGCATGGAAACCTATCCCTGGTATTAAATTTTTATGGGCACACCATTTAAAACACCATAACCCGGCATACGAGAACAAAGCATATGGGGTTTCAACTCCTTTGTGGGATTATGTGTTTGGAACGATGCCGCCGAAGAAGTTCTAGTACTAAGTGTTTTAGTACTGGGTGTTTAGGTATGACTGACCTTCAGTATTGCATTCTTACATGCGATTCCTTGACACAAATCCGGCTAGGGATTAATATCGGTAGAATTAGATGGAAGGAGTTCAAATCCCGTCAGGTATTCAATATCGGTAGAGTTTGATGGATAGATTTTAAATCCCTATAGGGATTAAATATCGACAGAAATAATATGTAAGCAATCCAAATCCCGTCAGGGATTCAACAACGGTAGAAATAAAATGTAGCAATTCAAATCCCGTTAGGTATTACATATCGGTAAAATTAAATGGGAGGAATTCAAATCCCGCCAGGGATTAAACCCCGCGACGTGAACCAATTACCAATTACCAATTACTAATTACTAATCCCTCAATACACTCCAGTATAATTATGCGGTGTAATCTTTTTCAAATGGGTTTTGGTTGTAGCACTTACTTTAAGTTTATCGATAAAAGCATGCAAACTTTTCTGACTTATTTTAGCATTTGTACGTGTCAAATCCTTTAAAGCCTCGTATGGTTTAGGATATCCCTCCGTTCTTAAAATGGTTTGTATGGCTTCGGCAACAACAGCCCAATTATTTTCTAGGTCTTCAGCAAGTTTTTCAGGATGTAATATCACCTTGTCCATACCTTTGGTAAGCGAAGTGTATGCAATTAAGGTATGTGCCAAAGGAACGCCAACATTACGCAATACGGTCGAATCGGTTAAATCGCGCTGTAACCGAGAGATGGGAAGTTTAGCGGAAAGGTGTTCGAAAATGGCATTTGCAATCCCAAAATTACCTTCTGCGTTTTCAAAATCAATCGGATTAACCTTATGAGGCATGGCGGATGATCCAATTTCTCCCTTCTTTAATTGCTGTTTGAAATAATCCATGGAAATGTATTGCCACATGTCTCTGCTGAAGTCAATTAATATGGTATTGATTCTTTTTAAGGCATCAAACATGGCGCCCATATTGTCGTAATGTTCAATTTGGGTTGTGTATTGAAGACGGGATAATCCTAAAGAATCCATCAAATCATTAGAGAAATTTACCCAATTAATTTTAGGATAAGCAACATGGTGTGCATTGAAATTACCTGTTGCTCCACCAAACTTAGCCGAGAAAGGAATGCCTTTTAATTGAAATATCTGGTTCTCCAAACGCTCCACAAATACTTGCATTTCCTTACCTAGTTTGGTAGGAGAAGCAGGTTGACCATGTGTTCGGGCCAGCATTGGAATATTTTTCCAGTCTTTTGAGAACTTACGTAACCGAATTAGTATCTGTTCCAGTTGTGGTAATACCACTTGTATCAACGAGTCCTTCATCAATAAAGGAACGGCGGTATTGTTTATATCCTGAGAGGTTAATCCGAAATGCACGAATTCAGTAATGGAGCCCAACCCCAGATTCTCGAGTTTTGCTTTTACAAAATATTCTACCGCCTTCACATCGTGGTTGGTGGTCTTTTCAGTTTCTTTGATCTGTATGGCATCTGCCTCACTAAAGCTGGCATAAATAGCCCGTAACTCTCGTTTACTTGCTGCAGATAATTTTCCTTTTAAGGGTGGTAATGGAATTTCTGCCAACGCGATCAAGTATTCAACCTCTACCAAAACCCGGTATTGAATTAGAGCAAATTCCGAATAATAAGCTGCAAGGGAAAGGGTTTGCTTGCGGTACCTGCCATCTACAGGAGAAATTGCTGTTAGCGTAGTTAATTCCATTTTGCAAAAATAAGGTTTTGCAACCTAGCAGTAAACAGAATTATATAAATCCTACCTTTGCATCGAATGAATAGGCCAAATCCGGTAATTTTTTATGATGGAATCTGCGGGTTATGCAATCGATCTGTTCATTTTATCATTCGCCACGACAAAAAGGGAATATTTCGTTTTGCCACCCTACAATCCCAATATGCCAAAGATATCCTGGGAGAGAAGATAGCTTTTGATTCCTTTATTTTATACCATAATCATAAACTGTTCAAGCGCTCTACAGCAGCAATTTATGCGCTGTCGATGCTTGGTTTGGGTTGGAAACTTTTGTTGATAGCTTGGATAATTCCGGCTTTTATTCGAAATGTGGTTTATGATTTTATTGCGACCAATCGGTATAAATGGTTTGGCAAACTGGATGCCTGTCCTATACCAAAACCCGAATGGAGGGATAGGTTTATTATGGATTAATTACCCTGTTTAACTTAACGAATTCTTTGCGCGACCTGGCTTGCATACCTTTTCCCATCAAAGGCAAACCTTCCTGAATCAAAACAATTAACTCCGCTGCAATTTCAGGATATTTTAATGCAATTCTTACCGCGGTACTTAAAGCAAAAGCTTGTATGGCAACCGGTTGTTGCTTGTTTCTAAAGAAACGTAAGGCAAGTTCAAGTACTTTTCCTTCATATTTCACCGGAACATCCACAAACTGAAGAAACCGAAACGCATTTCGGTAAATACCGGGATGTAGGCCAGATTTGGACAAAAACCGTATCAGTTTTGGATAATAGGGGACAATCAAGTGTGGATTCTCGATAACCAGGTAGCTTATTGGCCATGCAGCGCGCTGCGATACAATGGATTCACCACCGATATAGAGCGTAATTAAGGTGGTAAATCGCTCCGAATCAGCACCTACAAAGGATATTACCCGGTTTGTGGTTGACTTACTATGCGATTGCAATAAGGTTTCTCTGATATCCACCCAACAAAAGTACAAAATAGGGGGTAATTCTGCCAATAATGCAGATAGCACAATTGTAAAGCACAAATGTATATGATTTTACTGGTGTAAACTTAGCTAAATTTAATTATTATAACTAACTAATATACAATAGTATACGATAAACGATATGAAGTATTGCTTTATCATCAAAATTAACAATTGTTATTACTGTAGATAACTTTTGTTAACCTAGCAATACAAATGTAAACAAGCGAGTTTACATTTGTGAATTAACCAGTAAACACTGATATGGACGAGATTAACAAACGTATAATTGAATTTATGGTCAAATCAGGCCACAGTAAATCCACCTTTGCCCGCGAATTGGAAGTGTCGCTCCCTTTAATCACCCATATTACGTCGGGGCGCAATAAACCGGGGCTCGACCTGATACAAAAGCTGCTGGTTACCTTTAAAACCTTGAATCCGGATTGGCTAATCAATGGTTTGGGTGAAATGTACCGGGAGAAACCTAAAGTGATGGATCTTTCCATGGAATTAGCCCTCATTAACCAACTTAACGAGCAGATATCCAATCCAATAGAATCAATAGAAACGGTTATTAGTTACCATAAACTGCTACTTGATGAAGTGTTACATTTGCAAGAGATGGATTTGCAATTGAACCATTCAGGAGGTAAATTATTGGAGATAAAAAGGAAATTGGAAGAGATAAAAGAGGCAATAAGAATTAAAGTATTGGATTAATTAGTATTGCATATCACATTGATATTGTATATAATATGATAAATCCCAATTGACAAGCAATTTGATTAAGGAGTTGGTTTTTGCCAATATGACAGCATAAAAAAAAGCCCGTTAAGGGCTTTTAAAAGATTGTTATTAAAGTTTAATTAAGCAGTTTGTGTGGAGCCTGCGCCAATTTCTTTAAATTGAGCTGAAACAACGAGGTCTTTTGATCCTGCAGTGTATTTATAAAAGCCTTCGCCCGATTTAACACCTAAATTACCTGCAGTAACCATATTTACCAATAACGGGCAGGGTGCATATTTTGGATTCCCAAATCCATCGTGCAATACGTTTAATATTGCCAGGCACACATCTAGGCCTATAAAATCAGCTAATTGTAAAGGTCCCATGGGATGAGCCATACCTAACTTCATCACGGTATCAATTTCTTCAACACCACCAACACCTTCGTGAAGCGATATAATAGCCTCATTGATCATTGGCATCAAAATACGGTTTGCGATAAAACCAGGGTAATCATTAGAAGCAGCCGGAACTTTGCCTATTTGTTTGCTTAAAGCCAGTATCTGATTGGTAACTTCAGCAGAAGTTTTATACCCATTAATTACTTCTACCAGTTTCATTACCGGTACCGGGTTCATAAAATGCATACCAATCACTTTTTCGGCGCGTTTGGTTACAGAGGCGATTTTTGTAATGGAAATGGAAGAAGTATTGGATGCCAGGATAGCATTGGCAGGAGCCATTTCATCAATCTGACGGAAAATATCCAATTTTATGGCCATGTTTTCGGTGGCAGCTTCTATTACTAAATCTGCTTGCGAAACCCCATCTTTTAATTGGGTAAAAGTGTGGATATTACCAAGTGTTTTTGCTTTGTCAGCTTCTGTCAGCGACCCTTTTGCCACCTGCCTGTCGAGGTTCTTGCCTATGGTGTCGATTGCCTTCTTTAAAGCTGCTTCGTTTACATCTACCAAAGAAACAAGGTATCCGTTTTGCGCAAATACGTGTGCAATTCCATTTCCCATGGTTCCGGATCCAATAACCGTAATGTTTTTCATATATAATTCTGTCTTATTTTTAAGCGAGCGCAAATCTATAAAAGGCATCGGGCTTTAAAAGCCTTTTTTATAAAATATGTAAAGTTTGGTGATTTTTCATTCCGTTAACCTATGGATGATTACCATGCCGTATAGCGATACCACTAATCCGGTTGATTTAAATCAATCGGTTAAATGAGAAGTATCACACGCAATATTAATAAGGTATACCAACTTTTGTAGCATGAATAATCGACTGGAAACTTTTAAGCGAATACAACAATTAAAGAAAGAAAAAGATATAGTTATTCTGGCCCATTATTATATGCCGGAAGAGTTACAAATATTGGTTGCTGATGGTGGAATAGCGGATTATGTAGGAGATTCGCTCGGATTAAGTTTAGAAGCACAAAAAACAACCGCTCGTAATATTCTATTTTGCGGGGTGAGGTTTATGGCCGAAACTGCCCTACTGGTGAATCCTGAAAAACAAGTGTTTATGCCTGATCCCGAAGCCGGTTGTTCGCTGGCGGCGAGCATAACCGGCGACGATATCATAGCACTTAAAGAAGAATATCCCGGCTTACCGGTGATGGGGTATATCAATACCAATGCTGAAACCAAAGCCGAATTGGATATCTGTTGCACTTCCCGAAATGCATTAAAAATTGCACGTTCCTTGCCGGGTGATACCATCTTGTTTGTGCCGGATTTTCACATGGGGCAAAACCTACAAAAGGCAGTGAAAGAAGATTGTGGCAAACATTTAATATTATGGCATGGAACCTGTGAAGTGCACGAGCAATTTAAAAATGAAATGGTACATGCCGATGCGGATACAGAGGTATTAATGCATTGGGAAGTACCGGGCGAAACGGTAAATACCCAATTGGCAACACATAAAGGAATTGTTGGAAGCACAGGCGATATTCTCGATTATGTAAAACATAGTCGGGCAAAAAAGTTTTTGCTTGCCTCCGAATGCGACTTAGGTTTTTCTCTGAAACGATTGAATGCCGATAAGGAATTTATAACCCCTTGCATCAAATGCAAGTACATGAAACAAAATACCCTTGAGAAGGCCTTGCTGGCAATTGAAAGTATAGGAACGGTTTACCAGAATAAATATAGAATAACATTGGATAACAACCTGATTGAAAAAGCGAAAAAGCCGGTGTTAAACATGTTGGCCATTCAATAAACCGATGGAATTAATCAACAAAAATCGCTTACATATAATTTGTATTGGCAGTGGGATGGCAGCATTAAATCTAGCGTTGCATCTGCCCGACGATATCGACTTAACTATCTTATCAACCGGAACCAAAACCCAATGCAACAGCTATTTGGCTAAAGGTGGTATTGCAATTCCGGTGGATGATAAGGATATTCATCAACATGTTTTGGATACCATGATTGCCGGAAATGGTCATGCAAATCAAAAAGTTGTAGAAGATATTATTGCTGCAGCTATTCCAACTATCACATCACTTAAACAGAAAGGTTTACAATTTGATTCTCATTTGGCCTTGGAAGGCGGACATAACAAGTCAAGAATCCTGCATATCGGCGATAAAACGGGAAATGCAATCATGCAACAATTGCATCAATTGGTGGCAGTAAAACCAAATATCCGTTTTCTATTTCATCATACCTTGATGGAATTGCTGGTTGAATCAAATAGTTGTTTTGGAGTAGAAGTATTTAACCGGAATAACCATAAATATAAAGTGATATTAAGCGATGCTGTTGTTCTGGCAACTGGAGGTTGTGCGTCCTTATATGCCAACCATACCAATGCTCCATTCGCCAACGGGGAAGGACATGCAATTGCAGCTAGGGCCGGTGCAAAATTAAGAGACATGGAGTTTATTCAATTCCATCCAACAGCTATCGATTTAAAAAACCAGAACCAACATTTTCTCGTAACAGAAGCATTTAGAGGTGCCGGCGCCATATTAAGAGATACCCAAAACAATGCATTCATGGATAAGATTCATCCACTTGGAAGTTTGGCGCCGAGGGATATTATCAGTAGGAATATGAAGTCGGTCATGCAATCACAGGATAGTAATTTTCTTTGGTTGGATTATTCATCACTTGCAGATGTTTCCATTAAAAAACATTTTCCGGCGTTATTTCCGATTTTGAAGTCGTTACCAAATCATATACAAAGAAGGGTAGCGGTAGCTCCCGCAGCACACTATGTTTGTGGTGGTATCGAAACCGATACCCATGGTAAAACTGCTGTTGCGAATTTGTTTGCAATCGGAGAAGTGGCAGGAACAGGTTTGCATGGAGCCAACCGACTTGCCAGCAATTCGCTGATGGAATTATTGGTCGTTTCGAAAAGAGTAGCAGCGTTTGTTCAAAAAATTAATCCTAACCCGAACAAGCATGTTGAACCAAAGCATGTATTATCTACCAACGATTATAGTTGGTATGCTAAAGATATTATGCATAAAATAAAATCCACGATGTGGAACGATTTTGGAATTATTCGCAACACGCAAGAAATGGAAAGAGGCAGAAAAACCCTTCAGCATTTACACCACGAAATTTCTTGTTTGCAAGAGCCATTTGCGCATCATCCACAGTTGCAGTCTTTGCAATACAGGGTTGAAACCGGCTTGTCTATTGCAAATCATGCCATTCGAAGGGTGGAAAGTCTTGGTTCTCACTTCCGCAAACAATCAAATCAGAAAATAAAGTCGGATAGCGATTATGCAGCATGCGAAAGAATTTAATTTTATTTAACCAAGAATCGGGTACTTATTTTTCCCGAATTAGCATCTGTAGTAATAAAATAAACACCTTTTCGATAGTCAGATACATCTATAACCAAATTTTTACTTTGCTTCAACATTTCTTGATAAACAATTTTACCTTGTATATCCGACACGATTAAGTTACCGGTAAATGCCTTTTCAAAACTTATTTGCACCTTGTCTTTTGCCGGATTCGGATATAGGTTAATTGCATTCGGAATTTTCTTGTCAATCGATTGTATGCCACTTGTTTTATAATCCCTTAATCCAAAAGCATAAAAGCCTTTCTTTAATTCGTTTACTTTAAACCGACCTGATTTATCTGTTTTAGATGCACCCGGTAAATACGTATTGTCCGTGTGTATTTGCCATTCCTGCATGTCGTGGGATTTATAAAGTAAAACCAAACTATCTTCTGTAGACATGGTTGAAAGCAATTCTTCATCCAGGTAACTAAATTTTCTACCATCATAATCAAATGCCAAATTTGCCTTAAAGCTTTCGGGTAAATGCCCATCCATATGCCAAAAACGTTCCTTGGAAATCCGGATTCCTTTCTCTCGTAAACCCGACTGAGTCGGTTCGGTTAAATGCATTTCACTAACCAATTGCGCACTATCCGGACAAGCGGTAACAGTAATAGTGGTGTATTGATTTTTTAACAAATAAGTCCCGTTACTTTTAATGGAAAGTTTATCCTGTGTGCGACCTAATGCCATTAAATTAGATGGATTAATAACCACATAAGCCAAATCCCTCATTTGTCCATGTAAGGTAATTTCAAATGTTTGTTCGGCCTTGTTAAGATGTAGCAATTCCGTTTGTTGAGCACCATTCAATGCATAAAGATCGACCTGAACAGATATTTCACTTGTTGGGTATGATCGGTAACGAATTAATTTGTTTAAGGTTAATGATACAACTCTATTGACTACAGAAACCTGCTTAAGGAAAATACTTTCAAATCCTTTTTCGTAAACCCAACCTTGAAAAAAATTACTTAAATCTTTACCGGTAAACTTCTGAAATTCCTGGAGCATATCTTCCGAAGTTCCGTTGCCATATGGAAATTGTTTAAGGTACTGTTTACATGCATCAAAAAAGACCGAGTCTCCCATAAACGAGCGTAAGGAATGCACTACAAGCGCACCTTTATCGTATACATGCGTTCCATACGTGATGTTTTTCGGAATTCCTGAAACAGGATAAAAGCCGGAGTCTCTTTTAGCCGCATTTAATAATACATAATCCAATTTTGTTTTAATATCAGCATTATAGGCTTCTTTTCCATAAACAAATTCAAGAAACAAGGATTCGCAGAAACTAGCCCATCCTTCATTTAACCACATGTCAGCATCTGTTTTACAGGTAACCAGATTGCCCCACCACATATGCGACAGTTCATGTGCAAATAAAGTTTCGTTGTTGGTTGTTCCATCGAGTGCATACAACGGGTATGCAATATTTGCTGCATGCTCCATTGCTCCCGAACCAAACGGTACGCCAACAAATCCAACCCTGTCGAATGGATAGGCACCGAATTTTTCTTCAAAACACCTTATGGCATCAGGCAATTTCTTCATCGACAATTTTGTATTAGCGGTATCCTTTGCTTCGGTTGCAATCCAAACAGGAATAGTTCTGTTTATACCGACATATTCCGACTTAATAATTTCATATTTACCAATTGCAACCGATGCCAGATACGTTGGAATGGGTTGATTTTGCTGCCAATTCCATGTAATGCTTCCATCGATATGGGGTTGGGATGGAAGCATTAAACCATTGCAAATGGCCTTCCAACTGCTATCGGTTCTAACATGAAAAGAATAAGTCGATTTCATGGTGAAGTTATCAACGCAAGGAAACCAGCACCGGCCAAAATTATGTGGAATAGACTGAAAGCCTACTCCCATATTAAAAGCATAATTGCCACTAAAATAAAAACCACCCCACTTTGCATCCATCACCGGGTTGCCGCTGTAATCGATATATACCAGCATGCTATCATTTTGCATTAAAGAGTGTTCTAGATTTAGGGTTAAAAGCGTGTCGTTGTAACTAAACAATATGGAATCTGTTGTACTGTATACGCGTGATACAGGTAGTTTTAATAAATCGAGCCTAATGGTTTTTAGACTATCGGTTTGCGAAATAATATGTAACCCTGCGGTACCGCTTATATGCTTATTGCTTAGATTTCGTATCGATAAATTTAAATCGTAATGGGAAATCCGGAATTGATTGTTGCGATTATCCCCTCCGGTTTTGTCGATAATTACCTTTCTATTTAAAGTAATATTGAGTTTGAAAAAATGAAAAGTAACAATGTATACACCACTTTGGTTAAGGTTGCTTAAATCAATATAAATATCTGTTTTCCCACTTACCTGCATATACTTGGAGTATACTTGTTGACCTTGTAGGTTGTAGATGATTAATTCCAGGCTATCGTTTCCATTCTCATAGTTAACAATGCAGTGAAATTTACCATCAGAAGGATTAGGATAAATTTGAATGGATGGGGTGTCGTTTGCTCCCTTTGCATAAAGTGCTATGAACGAGAGTACAATAAGTATAAAATTTCTGGAGATTAGCATATACAATTATATCATTTTAATAAATCAAAAAGAGTTCAAAATCATTATCCACAAATCCTCTTTTTTTTGTGGGTATTTTCTCATAAAAAACACTGCTTAAAGCCTTGATAATAGTATCTTGCAGAGCTTTCAACCGGAGTTATATCCGGAACCAAAAACAGATACTAAAAATAATTACTTAATAGAATGGCTGAAGATAAGATTATTACAATCAACATTGAAGACGAAATGAAGACTGCCTACATCGATTATTCGATGTCGGTTATTGTTTCAAGGGCATTACCGGATGTACGAGATGGTTTGAAACCGGTGCATCGCAGGGTACTTTATGGAATGACAGAACTTGGACTTGCCTCCAATCGTCCCCATAAAAAATCTGCGCGTATTGTAGGGGAAGTGCTTGGTAAGTACCATCCACACGGAGATACTTCAGTTTATGATGCCATGGTAAGGCTTGCTCAGGACTGGAATGTTAGGTATCCTTTGGTTGATGGACAAGGAAACTTTGGTTCGATTGATGGTGATCCACCGGCAGCAATGCGTTATACAGAAGCTCGTTTGCGTAAAATCGCGGAAGAATTATTGGTAGATATCGATAAAAACACCGTTGATTTCAGACCGAATTTTGATGATAGTTTAACCGAACCAACGGTATTGCCGTCGAAAATACCAAATCTATTGGTTAATGGTGCATCCGGTATTGCGGTAGGTATGGCCACCAATATGGCTCCCCATAACTTAAGTGAAGTGATAGATGGAATTCTGGTTTATATCGACAACAAGGATGTGGAAATATCCGAGTTGATAAAACATGTAAAAGCACCTGATTTCCCAACAGGAGGAATTATTTACGGTTATCAGGGCGTTAAAGAAGCCTTAGAAACCGGTCGTGGCCGTATCATGATGCGTGCAAAAGCGGTATTTGAAACGAGCAAAACAGGGAAGGACCAGATTGTGGTTAACGAAATTCCTTATCAAATCAACAAATCCTCTTTGATTGAACGCGCAGCCGAATTGATTAACGAGAAGGTAATTGAAGGCATTTCTGATTTAAGAGACGAATCGGACAGAGATGGAATGCGTATTGTTTTTGACTTGAAACGGGATGCAGTTCCTAATGTGGTTTTAAACCTGCTGTATAAATATACTGCCCTACAAACTTCTTTTAGTGTGAATAATGTGGCCCTTGTGAAAGGTCGCCCCGAAATGTTGAACCTAAAAGATCAGATTCGTTATTTTGTTGAACATCGCCATGAAGTGGTAGTCCGTAGAACCCGCTACGATTTGGAGGATGCAGAAAAGAAAGCCCATATCCTCGAAGGATTATTGATTGCTTTGGATAACCTGGATGCTGTTATTGCATTGATTCGTGCAGCACGTACGGTAGAAGATGCAAGAAACGGCTTAATGTCTAATTTCAAATTAAGTGAAATTCAGGCCAAAGCTATTCTGGATATGCGTTTGCAAAAATTAACCGGATTAGAAAGAGATAAAATAAAGGATGAGTATGCCGAATTGATGAAACTGATTGCATACCTCAATTCTGTTTTGAACGACGAGTCTTTACGGATGCAAATCATCAAAGATGAGTTGGCTGAAATAAAAGAAAAGTATGGCGATGCCCGTAGAACAGAAATAGTAATGAGTGGCGACGAAATGAGCATGGAGGATCTGATTCCGGATGATGAAGTGGTAATTACGGTTTCGCATATGGGTTATGTAAAACGTACTTTACTGAACGAATACCGCACACAAAATAGAGGTGGCAGAGGCTCCAGAGGTGTTTCTAAACGAGATGAAGATTTTGTAGAACATGTATTTATGGCTACCAACCACAATTACTTGTTATTCTTTACCAACCAAGGAAAATGTTTCTGGCTAAAAGTTTGGGAAATACCGGAAGGAGATAAAACTTCGAAGGGTAGAGCCATTCAAAACCTGATAAACATTACAGGGGAAGATAAAATAATGGCTTACTTAAATGTAAAAAACCTAAGTGACGCCGAATACATCAACAACACGTTTGTGATGATGTGTACCGAACAAGGTACCATCAAGAAAACTACTTTAGAGGCATACTCCCGTCCTCGTGCAAATGGTGTTAATGCCATTAATGTGCGTGAAGGAGATATGCTGGTAGAAGCTAGGTTAACCAGCGGAACATCAGAAATAATTATTGCCAGCAAGGAAGGTAAAGCCATTCGTTTTAACGAAAGTACAGTTAGACCAATGGGTAGAACTGCAACCGGAGTACGTGCGATTCGTTTAGGTGAAAAGGATACGGTAATTGGTATGATTGCTATTGAAGATCCCAAAACTACCAACGTACTTGTTGTTTCAGAACATGGACTAGGAAAGCGAAGTGAAGTAGAAGATTACCGTATAACCAACCGAGGAGGTAAAGGTGTTATGGCCATGAATGTTACCGATAAAACGGGAAAATTAGTTGCAATTAAGGAAGTAGATGATACCAACGATTTGATGATTATGACCAAAAAAGGTATAACCATTCGTTTGGCCATCAGCGACCTTAGGGTCTTGGGACGTGTAACCCAAGGCGTACGTTTAATCAATATCGACGACAAAGATGAAATCGCTTCAATTGCTAAAATTGTAAACATTGAAGGCGACGAAATCCCGGAAGATGCTGAGAATTTGGACGAATTGAATAATACAACCGAAACTGCAGAAACCGAAACAACGGATACTCCGGAATAATTGCTTTGAAACTAAGGTAATTTTGAGGAAGGAATAACGCTATTCCCTAATTAACAGATGGATATTTCTGTCTGGATTTAATATACTTAAGCCTTAATCTGCCTTATCCTGAAAAGGCTAAGACAGATTAAGGCTTTTTTGCCATTCACTTTGCCTGGCAAACCGTATGGTTTGTATACCATTGAGTTAACATTTTTATTTTCTAAAGTTACTTGTTTGCGATAAATTGCATCGGTGAGTATCCAAAACCACAACCATATTTGGGAATTGATTAAAAGTTTGCTGCATAACCACGATTGCGTGATTGTGCCGGGATTTGGTGGATTCGTATGCAACCGTGAATCAGCTAGAATAGACCAGGTTTCTCATGTTATCCTGCCTCCCGGAAAAAGAATTGTATTTAACCAGAACCTGAAATCTAACGATGGTCTTCTTGCAGGTAATCTTGCCGAGAAACTGGCAATTCCGTATATTCAAGCTGTTAATGAAATCGAATTATTGGTTAACGCGCTGTTATCTACTTTACAGGATAAGAAACAATGCAGCATCGATTCATTTGGTAGTTTTAGATTGAATGCTGAAGCAAACTTTGTTTTCTTGCCCGATAAACAAAATAATTTCCTTTTTGCTTCTTATGGTTTACAGCCGATTCAGGCAGAATATATCTCTACAGGATACGCACGTATAAAGCGAACCAGGATTTTCAAAAATAAAAAAGGCAATAAAGTTATCGGAGGAAGGGTAAAGAATTTAGGACCAAAAATATTGGTTACCACTTTGCTACTCATGTTGGTTGCAAACAGCTGGATTTTTTTTCGTGAACACTCCATAAAAGATTTACAGATTGGTACAGCAGGAATGGAAATCTCTACCTGGTTTGATTCTGTTTTTAACAAGCAGGAACAGACTTCCATACAAGAACCTTTGCAGGTTGTAAAAGAAGAAATTATTACCATTACCGATACCTCCATAAAAATAGATCCTGAAACCGGATTACCAATCTTGTTGCCCGAATTGTCGGAACTTACTACGCAGGCGGATTCGTTGCAAAATAAGACTGATACCTTGGTATCTGTTGTAGAAGATCCTAATGCGACATACGTATTTGAACTTGAAAAATTCGGAAAAACATTGGCCGTTTGTAAACAAAAATGGCATGTAGATGGGCTACTGGTTTCTGATACCACTTCACCTATTGTTGAAACAGAAAACGTGCTGTTAGATAAACCTGAACCGGTAGCAGAAGTAACCGGTGTAAATGCATTTTACATTATTGGAGGAGTTTTTTGTAAACAAAGAAACGCCTTACAGTTTCAAGATAAACTGATAGAAAAAGGTTACCATTCCGAAATTTTGATTAATCCTGAACTAAATTGCCGGAGGGTGAGTTATGCATCGTATGCATCAAGAGGGCAGGCGGAACAAAAGTTAAAGGAAATACAAGATTCGGAAAATGCGGATGCATGGATTTTGGCTCCCGATTCAAAATAGCTTCATATAAGTTCCGCTGTTTCTTGCCTCAAAGTCAAGCAACCATTTTTTTCGTTCCAGTCCCCAGGCATATCCTTTTAAATCGCCTCCTTTTCCAATAACCCTATGGCAAGGTTGAAGGATTGCAACCGGATTTTTTGCGTTTGCATTGGCAACCGCTCGAATATGATGGATACCGCCTGATAATTTAGCAAGGTTTTCATAAGATTGTGTCGACCCATAAGGAATTGTGTTTAAGTTTTCCCAAACCGAACATTGAAAAGTAGTTCCATCCGGATTAACGGGAATATCAAATTGTTTGCGAATCCCATTAAAATATTCATCTAACTGTCGCAAACAGGATTGCATGATATATGGTTGATGGATATCGTTTTCTTGGGACTCACCAACAAAAATCAATTCGTATATACTACTTTCTGTAGACTTTATACGAATTGAGCCAAGAGGAGAGGAGTAATACGCAAAATAAAAGGGAAGCATCTTACTCCTCAAAGATAACAGAACACCCTGTAAAAAAAATACAGGGTGTGAGGATTTAAGCTTGTTTAACCAATTGTATATTACATGCAATTCTAACTTCATCACTTACTACCAAACCACCGGCTTCGGTAGTTGCACTCCATTTTAAATCAAAATCTTTGCGATTAATCGTTCCGGTAACCTCAAAACCGGCTTTGTTTTGTCCGTAAGGATCTGTCATTAATCCATTGAATACCACATCCAGGGTTATTTCTTTGGTTTTATTTCTTATGGTTAAATCGCCATAAAGTTTGAATTTGTTAACCTCTGTTTTTTCCATACTTCGTGAGCTGAAAGATAACAGCGGATACAAAGCAGTATTGAAAAAGTCATCGCTTTTTAAATGTCCATCACGTTGTTCACTTCCTGTAGAGATAGAATCTGCATCTGCTGTAAAGCGGATTTGTGGGTGGGTAAAATCTTCGGTAGATTGTACATCTGCTGCAAACCGGTTAAACTTTCCGGTAACTGTTGAAATCATCTAGTGTTTAACTTTGAATTCGATTTCTGAATGTGCTGTGTCGAGTGTCCAATTGCTCGTTGTTTGAGTTGTCATATTTATAGTGTTGATGAAAAGTATAACAAAATGAAGTATAATATTGTTTTAACAAATAATGTATATACAAGTATAAGGATAAAAAAAAGCTAAGGTCTTAGCTTGTCAAGGTTATCATTAAGTTTAACCACTTCATCGAGCGATAGAACCTTAAGCCATCCATGGAATTTCTCTGCATCTTTTTCAATTTCTGCTAATAAGTCGAGGCCTTTTTGGTTGATACTAATATCTACTTGGCGGCGGTTATCCGAGCAAATTTCTCGTTTTACCAGACCTTTGATGCGTAGTTTCTCGACCAAGCGGGTGGTATTTGAATTTTTATCAATCATACGTGAGGCAATATCTGCAAGCATCAATGGTTTAGGATTGCTTCCTCTTAATATGCGTAAAACGTTGTATTGCTGGATTGAAATACCAAATGGTTTAAAGCGGTGAATAGCCATGGTTTCAAAATACCCGGCAGTATAGAGTATATTAACAAATAGCTTTTCGTATTCATTGGTGAATTTTCTTTGTTTCAACTCATCTTCTAATCTCATGGCTTTGCAAATTAATCAAAAAATTAATTTTTTCTTAATATTTCATTAAAAAGCCATCTTGCGATGGCTTTTGTGGTCTCGACAGGATTCAAACCTGTAACCTTCTGATCCGTAGTCAGATGCTCTATTCAGTTGAGCTACGAAACCATTCCGTTTTAACGGGTGGCAAATATATAAACTATTTTGGGTTAATCAAACGCTTATGCGCCTAAAGTTTTTAATGTTTCGTTTATTGCATTGAAATCAGGCAATTCGGGTGGTGTTTCCAGTACTTGGGCATATTGAATAATTCCTTCCGCATCAACCACATAAGCAGCACGACGGGCAACACCTTTCATACCCATGGCAAACTTCTCATAAAATCCGGAATAGTTAGGAACAACTTCTCGGTTAAAATCAGATAACAGGGTAAAGTTGAGGTTTTGTAATTCTTTAAATTTGCCAAGCGAAAATGCCGAATCCACAGATATAGCAACCACATCCACTTTATCGTTGTGGTATAAAGAAATGGCATCGCGAACGGTACACAATTGTTCGATACAGGTACCGGTAAAAGCTTGTGGAAAGAAATGAATAATCAGATTTTTACCTTTAAAATCAGCCAAAGAAACAGCTTGTTTTTCGGTATTAAATAGGGTAAATGCAGGAGCCGGGTTGCCTTTTTGTAGTGTCATGTAATTGATGTTTAATTATGAATTATGAATGATGAATTAAGGTGTTTTGGTGTTTGTATTGTATAACAAGAAATTAGGATATTCGTTTTATAATTCTGAGTTTGTGTGAATAATCTTTTTTTTCGCGGTTCATGATACCATGGTTATCGATATCATCCAATCTTACTTTGCCACTGGCATGAATAATAATAGAAGGGGAGAGCAGTATCCCAACATGGGTTATTTTACCTTCTGCATTATCAAAAAATGCCAAATCTCCTGCCATTGCTGCTTCTCTGAAAGTTATGGTTTCACCCTGTTCGGCTTGCATCCAGGCATCTCTTTTTAAGGAAATACCTGCCATTGCAAACACTACTTGTGTAAATCCCGAACAATCAATTCCAAAAGGCGAACGACCACCCCACAGGTAAGGCGATTCGAGGTATAAGTTGGAGAGGGACGGGATATCATGACCACTTTTTAATACAGTTGCATTTTCGGCAGTATGATATTCCAAATTGTTTACCTTAAATGTATTGTTTTCATAATCAGGTAATCGGCTTCCGGGTAAGAGATAATGTGTGGTATGGAGAGCTGTACAGCTTGTTAACGGAAAACAGGTTACGACAGATTGTTTAAGTGGATTGTCGCTATATGATTCAAATTGTTTTGCATTTAGCCAACCTTCGTAACCATCATGTAAAAGGCGGATGTATAGCCATTCTGAACCTGATTCAAGCACTTCATAAACGTCACCAAAAAGCAACATATTGGTCATCTCTGCTGTACCACTTGCTTCCTTACGCATTGGGATGTTAGAAAGTGTACAAATTCCTTTTACCATACTTTTCAAATGTAACTATTATTGTGCTTCATTAAAAATGCAAGTCAAACATGACATCAACAAATTCACATATTGATCTAACCTATTTAAAAGAAGTATCAGGCGGTGAGTTCACCTTTATTAAAGAGATATTGACCATGTTTATTATCCATACAGTTCCTGATTTTGCCTATTTAAAATCCTGTTGTGCGGAGAAAGATTATAACAGAATTGCTTCTGCAGCACATAAAATTAAGTCTTCTATTACCATGATTGGCAATACCAAAGCCACCGAAAGCATTGTATTCATCGAACATTCGGCTAAAGCCAATACGGATATTGCCCTAATAAATGAGGAAGTAATAGCGTTGGGTAAAGAAATAGACCTGATTGTTCAGGATATCAATTCGGTATTAAAACAAAACTAATTACTTGGTCTTTTTTGCCGGAGGAGCATCCATCTGTTTAATGATTTCGTTTGCTTCTTTATTCTCGGCATCCAATGCGATAATTTTATTCAGGTATTCTTTTGCCTTCACATTATCGTCTTGTTTGATGCAATATTTTGCCAAGTAATTGTATGAATTAATCAGGTTCTTCTTGTTTTTATCCGGTGTTGCTTCTGCCAAAGAAATATATTTCTCATAATTTTCCTTCGCAACGGTAGTTTTACCTTCTATATCAATTTGCACATTGGTTGCTGCCTTCCAATAATAACCATCAGCATACTCAGGTTTCATTTCAATCACCTTACCAAATGCTGTATCCGCTTTAGGGAATTGCTTACCAAGATATGATGCCATTCCTAAAAAATAATAATCGGCAGCCACAATTTTCGGCGATTTTGCTATATAGGTTTCGAAACAAACAATGGATTTATCAAATCGTTTGGTGCGGTTGTATATCAATCCCGACTCTTTTAATAGCTCCAGTTTTTGCGGATCCTTTTCCATAGCTTTGTTTATAAAAACGATGGCAAGACTGTCCTTACCGGGAATACGGGAATACAATTTGCCCATGTATTCGTAATCGCTTGTAATGATTTTAGCTGTATCAATTTTTTGTAAAAACGTTTCTAATGACAATGCTCCCGGACGAAACATCGAAGTATCTTTTCTTTCAACACCAGTTTCATAATAACAATACCCGGCAAGTCGGTACATATATACATCGGAAACATCGGTTTTCTGTAAATCAATAATTACATATAAGGCAGCAGGATATTCTTTGTTTCTGAATAATATTTTGGCAAACCGCGATTTATTTGAACTACTTTCTTCCGAATTCTGCAAGTAGCGAACAAAATAATCTTTGGCTTTCACATAGGATTTTGTTTGCGAATAATATTCGGCTAATGCTTTTAAAACCGGAGCGTAATTACTGTCTATTTGTAATGCACGGTTAAGTTCATTAAAAGTTGCTTCTGCATTTTTAACACGTAACCATATCTCCGCTACTTTTACATATGCTTTGGGATTTTTGGGTTCAAGTTCAATTGCTTTTTCATACATGCTGGCTGATTTACCACCATCATTTTTTTCGAGGTATACATCACCCGCAGTAATATAATTATCGTAAGTTTTCTTCAATTCGAGCGCTTGTTCGATTAATAAAACAGCATCATCGGTTAATTTGGTTTCTCCAAATACCATGGATTTTGCAACAAATCTCAAGGCATTTACGTCTTTTGTTCTTCCATCTTTTCCCTTACTCATGGACAGAGCCTGGTTGAATTGTTGTTTTGCTTCTTCTACCTTTCCTTCATCCAAATATAATTCACCCAAACCTGCATAATTAGCTGGATTCAGTTTATCAGCCTTAATACCATTTTCGTATGCAATACGGGCAGAATCATTGTTTAATAGATTGGCATATGCTTGTCCTAAATAATAAAAGTTATTTGCATTTAAAGGCTCTTGTGCCGTTAGTTGAAGAAATATTTTTCTTGCTTGTTCATTTTTATCGTATTCGATTGCTCTTTTTCCATCTTGCAGCGATTGTGAAGAAGCTGTAAAAGTGATAAAAAACAAAGCGAGGGTAAAAATCCGGTTAGTCTTAAGCATGGGTATATCGTATTTTAGTTATTGTTTAAATTGATGATGCGAATTGGGGCTAATGCCGGTACCAATCCCGATTTTAGTACAATGCGTTGGCCTTTATCACTGGCTATAAAGCTTGCAAAACCTGTGCCAAGTCCTACGCGGGCTTCGCGACTGATAATCTGTACTTTTCGCCATAAAGGATATTGTTTTAAGCTAATATAGGCTTGAAAAGGTTTCATGGTTGGTGCTTCTGCGGTTTCGGTATTCCGTGGAACCAGACTTGCTATTCGTACCCTGTTACTAAAACTATGCAACAACGAATCATCCTGATCGCTTATCCAAGCAACGCCAATTAAGCCAATGGTATTTGGATCTTTCTCCACCTGAGCAATCACGTTTGCGTTATTATTTACAGCATAACAATGTTTCGAAAGTTCTTTACCCAATAAAATGCTATCTTTTAAATACCGAATTATTCCGGATTTGGGATTATCGAATACTACTTTTAAATCCGGTCTATTTGTTGTCCCCATGAGCATCTCAGCCAATTGATTGGTTGTAAAAATGGTATCAGATGCATCTTTATTCAATACAACAGCAATGGCATCATAAGCAAAAGGGGAGTATCGAGGGGTTATTTTATCCCTGTCGAAATATTGTTTTTCTTCCGGCAAAAGGTCGCGTGTTACAATTGCAATACGGGCCGAATCGGCACACATCATAGCAATTGCATCATACTCATTGGTGTATTTTATTTGGATATGAGCATCCGGATAGATGCTTTCGAATACTGCAAGTTCAGCATCTATAATGGGTTTTAATCCTTCATCAGCACTAATGGTAATATAACCGCTTGTTGCCGAATCGGTATTTTCTTTTTTACTGCCCGAATTACAGCCCCATAAAACTATGGCAATTACAACAGGAAAAAGTAAGTTTCTCATTTGCGAATGTTAAAAACACGGTACAAGCGAAAAAGTCCGTAGGAAAATAATATTCCTCCAAAAACAAGTCGGGTATTCCAATCTACATTGCCAAAAATATCCGTAAATACGAGAAGCAAGCTTATTACAATATATAGAACCGACATCGTTATGCCGAAATACTGCATGATTCCGTTAACTTTTTTTATCCCTTCCTCTCTGCTTTCTTCTGTTGTCAAACCTGTTTCTTGTATGTATTAATTATCCAATTTAAAACGGATTGGTAAGGTACATTTTACATATACCGGATTTCCATTCTGTTTACCTTCTTTCCATTTAGGCATACCCTTAACAACACGAACGGCTTCTTCTTCTAATCCCCAACCTACTTTCTTAACAATAGTAATCGAACTCTCATCAATCTTACCATCTTTTCCTACTACAAATTGCAATACAACTTGTCCTTCAATTCCATTTTCACGAGCAAGAGCAGGGTATTTTATGTTATCGCCTAAGTATCTCGCCAAATCCCCGTTAAACTCGGGCATTTGTTCTGCAAATGTCATAATTTCAGGTGCCTCACCTGTTACACCATCTCCAGTTTCCAATAAACTAGCGTCAACTCCTTCGGCATCTCCTTCTTCGGTTTTGGTGCTGGCTTCTTTATCCTTCATTTCTTCCTGTGTTGGAGGTGGTTCATCCGGAACTTCTTCATCCGGTTTGATTTCAGGAGGAGTAAATTTAACCGTTGATTTTAAAGGTGGCGGTGGTTCTGGTGGAGGAGGAGGTGGTTGGTCTTTATCAACCGGCGGTGGTTCTTCCAGGGTATTTACTTCTACCACACGTACTTCTTCCAATTCTTTTGGAACGAGTCCTTTAATGAGGTTTATTAATACCGGTGCAGAAACTACCAAGGTAAAAAACACGATGGCAAAAACCACTCCTTTTACGGTATAGTCGTTGCTTTTCTTTCTTAATTCGTATGCTCCGTAAGCATGATTTCGTCCTTTAAAAACGATATCAACCCAGTTGTTTTCGAATATATTTATTTTTCCAATTGCCATATTATTCGAGGTTTACGGTTTTTAACATTTCATTCTCAATCTCCGAAATATCAACGATGGCATAGATACCAATATTGCAAATCAGCATTTCATCCAGGATGTCGATCATATTTTTATACTTCGACTTGTCGGCTGCTTTTATAATTACAATTAGTCCGTTTTTATCGGCTTTAATCTGACTGGCATGCGCTTTATAAGTAGCTTCGTTTATTTGACCGATGTTTAATTGCGCCTTATAAATAGCAATCGAATCGATTTTCGGATTACGGGCTTTATTTTCTTTTATCAAACTGGCACGAATTCCACCTGGCGAAAAGTCGGTAATCATTGGAGTTCCCGGCTCACCGGATTGTTGCATAAAGTAGTAAACTGCTTTATCGTCTTTTGCAAGCAGCACTACCATTGTTTGGGATGCCTTAACAACAGTTTTCTCTTCTTCCTGAAGATCCTTCTTCTTGTCGGGCATATTAATTTCCATGGTTTGCGGTTTGTTCATGGAAGTAGTTAACATAAAGAAAGTAATCAAGAGAAAACCAAGATCCACCATTGGGGTAAAATCTACCCTGGTAGAGAGTTTTTTGCCTCTTTTTTTCTTACCGCCTTTATGTCCGCCGCCACCGCCGCCTTCTATTTCTGCCATTCTTTACTTTTTAATACGTTAATAATTTATTTACTCGGCTTTTTCCATGCTGGTGATGAAATTAAACCGGTTTACATTTTTCTCCTGCATGGTTGCAATCACCCTTTTAATAATCGGATAATTTGTTTCGCGATCGCCTTTAATTGCAATCCTCACATCTTTATTTGCAAGACGTGTTTGCCAAACCCAATCAGCCAATTCATTGTTCAAGGAATCGCATGGAATACCACTTTGTGTAATTTTTAATCTTTCTTCTGTTTTTAAGTCGAGTAATTGCGGTAGTTGCGCAATTGGTACACCGAATGTCGACATCAGTGAAAATTCTTTTATCTGTTTATCGGTAAAAGTAATTTTATACTTTTCGGCCATTGCTTTTAATGCTGTTTCGCGAGTTGGTTGACCATCCACACCAAAAAACACCCTATCGTCTTTATCAATGGTTATTAAAATCACATCCGATTCGGGTAATTTTATTTCAGATATAGAAGATGGTGTATCTACAATAACCGGTTCGTCGGGCTTAAATTTGGTAGCAAGCATAAAGAAAGTCAACAACAGAAACGCCACATCGGTCATCGCCGTCATGTCTACCGTTGTACTTTTACGAGGAACTTTAACTTTAGGCATTTAATTGTATTTAATAGTTAGGGTTAAAACAATCGGTTAAGTATATCTTAAACGATTAAAATAACTTTTTATTTATGAGTTGCTGCAAATTGCTGTGAAATACTGAATCCTGCCTCATCGATGGTATACGTAATCTTATCAATTCTGGTAGTAAATACATTGTACATTATGATTGCAATAGCTGAGTTACCAATTCCTAAAGCGGTATTGATAAGGGCTTCCGAAATACCGTTTGCCAACGCCACTGAATCGGGCGAACCTGCACTAGCCAAAGCCGAGAACGCCTTGATCATACCCAATACTGTTCCTAATAAGGCAATCAACGTAGAAACCGAAGCCATGGTTGCAATAATTACCAAGTTCTTTTCTAACATAGGTAATTCTAAAGAAACGGATTCTTCTAATTCTTTTTGGATAGCTAAAACCTTATGATCGGTATCAAAATCAGGTTTGCTCGCCATTTCTCTATATTTATGCAATACAGATTTTACCACATTGGCAACCGAACCTTGTTGTTTATCGCATTCAGCAAGAGCGGCATCGATATTACCTGCTGCTAATTGCGCTTGTACTTTGCGAACAAACACTTCGGCTGAACCTTTTCCAGAAGCTTTGGTAATGGTTAAAAAACGTTCGATAGAAAAAGTGATACTCATTAAAACTAGCGATAATAGGATAGGAACAATAAATCCACCTTTGTAGATTAAGCCTAATACATGACCAATTCCATCAGGTACCGGATGGTTTTTAGGATCACCACCTTCAAAATTAGAAGAGTTGCCCATTACAAAAATGTAAATAAAGATTCCTACAAGTACTAATACTGGAATTGCGAAAGAAGCAAACATGCTTTTTAATTTGCTATCTTCTTTTTTTGGAGTTTGAACTTTGTTCATGTTATTGGATTTAATATTTATGTCTGAGTTGAGAAGTGCGAAAAAAGGGAAAAAAATCTATTTTTTAACGGCTTAACGTAAAATTTATATAGAAGGGTATCATATTAAAGTAAAAAAAGTACCAACTTAATTTGTATATCTGGCTATTTCTCTTGCAACATCGCGCTTCTTGATGTCTTCTCGTTTGTCGAAAACCTTTTTGCCTTTTGCTACAGCAATTTCAATTTTTGCGTATCCGGTTTCCGAAACAAACATTCGAACGGGCACAATTGCCATTCCTTGTTCTTCGGTTTTACTCTTTATTTTTCTTAGTTCAACTTTTTTAAGTAACAGTTTTCGGGTACGCAGGGGTTCATGGTTAGCAATATTTCCTTGTTTGAATTGGCTGATTTGCAAATTTTTGATAAACAGTTCCCCATCCTTAAAAAAGCAAAAACCTTCGGATAAATTCACATTGCCATCTCTAACCGACTTTATTTCAGTACCCTGAAGTATTATCCCTGCTGTGTATTTCTGGATTATATGATATTCGTAAGTTACCCTTCTGTTTGTTATATTTATGGTATTTTTGCTCATGTAAATCTGCACAAATATAAGCGATGAGATTGCTTACCACACAACAAATACAAGAATGGGATAAGTTTACCATTACCAACGAACCCATTACCTCTTTAAATTTGATGGAAAGGGCTGCGAACGCTTGTACCTCAGCCATCACACAGATGTTGTTTGCTTCTCAAAAGCCATTTGAATCTATTTATATTTTTTGTGGAAAAGGAAATAACGGAGGAGATGGATTGGCTATAGCCAGGTTACTTTCCAAAGAATGTTCGATTCCGATAACAGTTTATATACTGGAATACATTGATAGTGCGAGCGATGATTTTATTGCCAATGAGAAGAAGCTGGATACTATAAATAATATCCGTAAAGTATACCTGAAACAACCCGACAATTTTCCAATTCCAGAAGCAAACACGTTGGTAATTGATGCGTTGTTCGGAACAGGTATTAATCGTCCGCTTAACGGATTAAGTGCAGATTTGGTTCGTCATATCAATACATTTAAAAGTAAAATTATAGCAATCGATATGCCTTCCGGTTTACCGGGTGAAGTAGCAGATCATGTTCATCTAGAGCGTTTACCAATCATTAAAGCGGATATTACGCTAACCTTTCAAGCACCTAAATTTAGTTTCATGCATGCCGAAAGTGCCGAATTTGTTGGTGAATTCAAGGTTCTGGATATTGGGTTAGAAAAGCGATTCTTTTCCGGAAAGGATTTTCGATATTATTTCACCGATGCTGAAACAGTAAACCAATTCATTAAGCCGCGAGGTAAATTTGGTCATAAAGGTATATTCGGTCATTTATTAACCATAGGTGGGAGCTACGGTAAAATGGGTGCTTCTGTGTTAATGAATAAAGCAGCTTTAAGAACGGGGTGTGGATTGGTTACTGCCTTTGTTCCGAAAGTAGGGTATACCATTCTCCAACAATCGATTCCCGAATGCATGGTTTTAACCGGTGATGAAATGACCGAAATAAGGCATTTTCCAAACGAGTTATCCGGTTATAATGCAATATGCGTTGGCCCCGGACTTGGTTTGCACGAAAAAACCATCCAAGCACTTTACCGATGGTTACCAACCATTCAATTACCGTGTGTGATAGATGCCGACGCACTAAATATTTGTTCCCGACTCATTTTAGAGCACCACGAAACTTTTGCTTTTCCTGCCAACTGCATTATTACACCTCATCCAAAAGAATTCGACAGGCTTGCCGGAATTTCTGTCAACTCTTATGAGCGATTGGAGAAGCAAATCCACTTTGCTGTAAAGTATAAAATTGTGGTGGTTTTAAAAGGAGCACATACCTCTCTCGCTATGCCTAATGGAACCGTATATTTTAATTCGACAGGGAATGTCGCAATGGCCACAGCCGGAAGCGGAGATGCACTTACGGGGATTTTGGGTTCCCTGCTTGCACAAGGATTTAACAAGGAAGAAGCAGCACTTTTCGGCGTATATTTACATGGGTTAGCCGGTGATGAAACACGACAAAATCAAGCAACCATGCTTGCTTCTGATTTGATTGAAAATTTACCGATAGTATTAAACCAATTCCATACAACCTTGTTATAGAGAATAGGTATCTTTATCTAAAAAATTTCTTACTTTTGAATTATTCTCATGTTGACGAAGGATAGGTTGGTTGTTTTTGCATTATTGGTATCTTCTACCTTGCACCAAACGTATGCGCAAAATCAAGCGATAACGGAACCTCAGTTGATGTATCGCAAGCAAATTCAATATGGGGCAAATTTAAACAGCACCGGGATTGGGGGATTGAACCTCAAATTTGGCTGGCATAAAACAGACCGAATAAAAAACATTCTGGACCTAGAGCTTGCAAGGGTTCGCGACAGCAAAGAAACTAGGGTATATGGAGCGTCGGAAAATCCACAACGCTACACCTACGACCGGATATATATGGCATTTTTTTTACGAACCGGATTTGGAAGAAATTACACCATTACGGATCGGCCATATAAAAACGCCATTGCATTGCATTTTAATTACAATATTGGACTTACTACTGCTATCCTCAAACCAATTTATATCGATTATCTGAATATTACTTATGATAATACGGGTTCGGGTAGTAGTTATGTTTCGTCGGTTCGCTACGATCCGGATGTACATAACAATCCACAAAATATTTTGGGCAATGCTTCCTTTTTTTATGGAGCAAGCAATACCATGGCCAAGTTTGGCGGGTATGGACGAACCAGTTTATCGGTACAATTTGGTCAATATCCCGATGAGTTTCATACCATTGAGGCGGGATGTACGGTGGATGTTTTTCCTGACCCATTACCTTTGATGGCCAATTCGCCTCGCAGGAGTTTATTTTTTATTTTATTTGTAGGATACACATACGGCATAAATAAGTAACATGATAGAATTACCGGTACTAACCGAAGAACGCATTAAAAAACCATCTTGGCTTAAAGTTAAATTACCAACCGGTGAAAACTACAGACGGGTAAGAAATCTGGTTGACCATTATAAACTGCACACGATTTGTGAAAGTGGTAATTGTCCGAATATGGGCGAATGTTGGGGCGAAGGAACAGCCACCTTTATGATATTAGGAAATACTTGCACCCGCAGTTGTTCCTTTTGCGCAGTTGCAACCGGCCGAAATGCCGCTTACGATCAATCGGAACCGGAACGCGTTGCCGACGCCATCAAATTAATGAAGGTGAAGCATGCTGTATTAACTTCCGTAAACAGAGATGAGTTACCGGATAAAGGAGCATGGGTATGGGCAGAAACCATTCGAAAAGTAAAAGAATTAAGTCCGGGAACGACCATGGAAACCTTGATTCCGGATTTTATGGCAAAATGGGATTTGCTTTATCAGGTTATCGACGAAAAACCGGAAGTAGTTTCCCATAATATGGAAACGGTAAAACGTTTATACAGAAAAGTTCGTCCGCAAGCCCGCTACGACCGTAGTTTGGAGCAAATTTTAAAAACAAAAACTAGGGGATTACGCACCAAATCAGGTGTGATGTTGGGGTTGGGCGAAACCGAATCGGAAGTTTTGGAGGTTATGCAGGATTTAGTGGCTAATGGTTGTGACGTGATTACCTTGGGTCAATATTTACAACCAACCAAAATGCATTTGAATGTTGAAAGATTTGTGACGCCCGAAGAATTTGATTTTTACAAAACAGAAGGATTGAAAATGGGATTTAAATATGTAGAATCCGGACCATTGGTACGTTCTTCTTACCATGCAGAAAGGCATATAGCCTAATGCGGGATAGAAAATGAATAAGATATCGGGTAATGCGTGGTTGGCTTTTGCAGCAGTTTGTTTTTTCTGGGGAACAACCTTTATGGTTATACGAATTGGGGTTACCAGTTTTCCGCCCTTTCTCATGGCCGGATTCAGGCATTCGATTGGTGGTATCCTAATTTGTTCTTATTTCTTAATCAAAGGATATTCGATCCCTCCACTTAAATCGCTTAAGGTTTTTGCTATCAATGGATTCTTGATGCTTGTGATTGGCAATGGGTTGGTAACCTGGGCCGAAATATATGTTAGCAGTGGTTTGGCAGCATTGATATGTTCCTTAACTCCAATCTGGATTGTTGCATTTACCGCATTAAGCGGCCACAGAGAGAAATTAACCTTGCAGGTAATTGCAGGTCTGGCAATTTGTTTAACCGGACAATTTCTGATTTTTCATGACAATATGAAAGACTTTGCCAACAGGGATTATACACTAGGTATAATATTTATATTGATTGCGAATGCATCTTGGGCATTGGGTTCGGTTTATGCTAAAAACCATAAATCAGAAGTAAATCCTTTATTTGGTGCAGGGATCCAAATGATAGTGGGCGGTTTTATTTTGGACGTTTTTGGAACATTTATGGGAGAATGGAGTCAAATGCATCCGGAAAAAGACGCCATAATTGCATTGGCATATCTGGTTATTTTCGGATCAGTAATTGCTTATGGTGCTTATATGTATATATTAAAGCATATGCCGGCTACAATTGTTTCTACCTATGCATATTTAAATACCGTTGTTGCGGTATTGTTAGGCTGGTTATGGTTGGATGAGAAATTGAATGCCGTTATGGCTATTGCAGTAATGTTAACCATTGGTGGCGTATATTTAATTAACCGAACTTTTCAGAAGGTTTCTTAAACGATTGGGGTATTTAATGCGATAAACCCACAATATCTTGTATCTTGCACACCTAAATAATTACCTTTCTGACATTTACTGATTTTAATTTCGACCAAAGTCTTCTGGATGGATTAGATTCCATGGGTTACGATAAACCAACCCCGATTCAAGAGCTAGCAATTCCCTTAATTCTGCAGAACAAAGACCTTATTGCCTGTGCACAAACCGGTACAGGGAAAACGGCAGCTTATGTTTTACCTGTACTAAACAAGATTGTTCAGAGCGACCATTCGGCGCGTAAGTTAAATACCTTAATTATTGCACCAACCCGTGAATTAGCACAACAAATCGACCAACAAATTGAAGGATTTGGGTATTTTGTAGGTGTAAGTTCGATACCGGTTTATGGTGGGGGAGATGGCGCAGCTTGGGATAAGCAACAAAAAGCACTCCGAGAAGGTGCGGATATTATCATTGCAACTCCCGGAAGGTTGTTGGCTATGTTAACCCAAGCAGGCTCGGTTGACACATCCAGTTTGCAACATTTAATTTTAGATGAAGCAGACCGAATGTTGGATATGGGATTTTATGACGATATCATGCGAATCATAACGTATTTGCCGGCAAAACGACAGACCTTGTTGTTTTCGGCAACTATGCCGCCTAAAATCAGAACACTCGCACAAAGAATTTTAAACGAACCTGAACAAATTAATATAGCCTTGAGTAAGCCTGCAGAAGGCATCTTACAACAATCATATTTGGCATACGACAGCCAAAAAGTTGCCTTGTTGCGTTATTTACTTCAGGAGAAAAGCCACGATAGCATCATCATTTTCTGTGGTACCAAGGAAAAAGTCAAGGAATTAAACCGTGAGTTAAGTCGTTCGGGAATTACCATTAAAGCATTTCACAGCGATTTAGAGCAAGCCGAGCGGGAAGTGATCATGCAGGATTTTAAAAATAAAAAGATCCAAGCCTTAATTGGAACCGATATCTTATCGAGGGGAATTGATGTGGATGGTATCAGTTTGGTTGTAAATTTTGATGTGCCACCCGATCCTGAGGATTATATACATAGAATTGGAAGAACAGCTAGAGCGGAAAACACCGGAACTGCAATAACTTTCATCAACGAAAAAGACCAACGTCGTTTTTTTGAAATCGAAAGTTTGATAGGCAAAGAAATTCCAAAATTGGCATTACCGGCATCGCTTGGAGAAGCGCCATTATACGAACCCGAAAAAAGAATTGCAAGGACATTTAAGCCGAGAGGGAATTCCTCCAACAGCAAATCAGTAGGAGGTTATAAAGGCAAAAGCAACCACGGAAAAAATCATTCGAGTAAAGGCTAGTAATAACCATTATTCATTGAATAGGTTATTTTAATACCAATGCGATTATATCGATTCATTTATGTATGATAAAGAAAGATTGTATCTGATTGGTAATTTAACTCATTCATTACCAATATCTCACCCTAATTTCACCCCTCAATATTTGTATTAAATCAGAACGTTGAAGGTTTTCTTTGTGTCTACTCCAGCATAAATAAAATCTAACATGAAAAAATTCATTTACCTCATTATTGGCTTGTCATTCGGTATGTCGGCCAAAGCGCAGTATTATTCTTTTTCAAAATCTACTCAAAACTATGCAGATATCACAGGAGCTGATATTATCGACACAGCGATGCAAGATTATATTTCTTTTTTGCCGGATCATCCGTTTAAAATTTTCGGTAAAACAGGGATAACTTCCTTTTCGATAGGAGTTGAAACCGGATATCTCGTGGCAGCAAGTCCACAATATGGATTTGCACTAGATCCAATGATGGGTACCGTATTCAGGAAAATTCCCGGACAAAGTAGCGTGAGTATTAAGGAAATCATCACTTCATCAGATACACTATTGTTGGTGCAATGGAAACAAATAGGTTTGAAGGGGCATCCTGACAATGAATTCCTTAATTTCCAAGTAAGTATTAGCCTTAGCAAGGAAACGGTAACTTACCATTACGGATCTTCCAATTATGTGAGAATAAGTAACGACAGCGCATTTATGAATCCGTCAAATACAGGTCCGGAGGTAATGTTAGTATTACTTTATCCAGATTTCAGTAACTATTATGAGTTCAACACCCTTTCGGGCAACCCGGCAAACCCCTTGTATAGCAGCAACTACGCTCGTATGACAAGCATTCCGGCTCCAAATCAGCTATATACCTTCCGAAAACGTACAAGTGTGGGTATGAAAGAGGCTGTAGGAGTTGAGGGAATCCGAATTTACCCTAATCCTTCCATCGACAAGAAGATTCATATTTCATCACCAGAAACTATTGGTCTAATTAAAATCTATTCTGTAACAGGCAAGTTGGTTTTGGTTCAAAAAGGAGGGGGCGATTTAACTTTGCCATCCGATAGCCAACTATTTTATGCAGAAATAACACTTGTAAACGGGGAGAGGTGTGTTAAAAAAATTCTGGCTCCCTAATTGTTGCATGAATATAAATGGTAAGGCATTACATATTGTTTGGAAGTACTATGTGTTGTTATTGATTTTTGGTTGCATACTTAACCAATTCGGTCTGGGCCAACCTTGGAATTTTCACCTTCCTATACAGGTGTGGGTTGGTTCGGCCGTAACTGGTATTTCTTGTTTACTTGTAGGACATGCCTGGCGCGACAAATTCGCAATAAACGGAAAGCAACATGCCTTGCAGTCTGCATTTACTAAACGTGAAAAAGAAATAGCTACACTGGTAATTGCAGGAAAATCAAACAAAGATATCTGCGGTGAGCTTTATATAGAACACAATACCTTAAAAACCCATATACGAAACATTTATAAAAAGGCTAATTGTACCAACCGAAATGAATTTACAAGCATTTTTGAATAACCGAAAGGTCTTTTTAATTTTTTCAGCAGGACTGTGTAAAACATTAGTGGCAATTCCTGTGTACCGTTTATTGGTGGAGCAGCTTGAAACAACTTGGAAATACAAGTTGTTTACTTTAATTCTTATTATCATGCCGATTATGCTTTATATGACCATGAAAAAGTTAGTGGCCTTGCACTGGAATTATCAACTTAAATTTTGGAGGATTCTGATTGCCGGAGTACTTTTTGCATTGGCAACCGGCATTGGAATAGCGACACTGGATTATCTTATTTTGTATTTTAAAGTACCCGGCTTTGATCATTCACATGTTAAAAATTTTCAAACACCCTTTTTACCATTTCTATTTTCTTACCTCACATGGTATGGAACAATTGGACTCGTTTCAACCACAATTGTATATTTGGTATTGAAAAGGCAATTAAGTAAACACGGATAGAATCCAAGCTTGATAGGCATTTACAAGATGTTGTTTATTCTCATAATTTACATTATGTTAAATAGACTATAGCAAGAAAAAGGAGAATACATGTTATAGTATCCTCCTTTATAGGTTATTCGTTTTCGAGTTCTTTCCGTTTCTTCATCATTTCAACGGTCTTCTTCTCGTTACCTAAATTGGCATATACTTGTTGTAAACTATAGTACAAACTAATTAAGGTAGCGTTTTTATATTTCTTCTTTTCGGCATCATCTGATGGCAAGTTTTCGGCAAGTTCCAATGCTTTCATAAAATAACCAACAGAAACATTAAGAATTGAATCCTGTACTTTTTTTAATGCGCCCCACTTCTTATCGTACTCGGCTTGGTTGGTTGATGTAACCGCATTCATTTTTTCAACGATTTCGGTTGTTTTATTGTTGTTTAACGCACCAAGGTTGTAATATCCATCTAGGTATTCCGGATTAATTTCAACTACTTTCAAATAATCCTTTTCAGCCAATGCACTAAATTGCTTTTGTACTTTACTTAAAGAGTCAGCATTTTTGTTGTATTTTTTTATAGAGGCATCCAGTTTGATTTTATTGACAGCCACCTTTTCAACTTTCATTTTGCTATTTAATTTGGCTACCGTGTCGCGTGCATGCTTATACTCTTTTTGTGCAGTAACCGAATAGTTATCATATACATTTCCTCTTACAAACAACAATGTCGCATTCTCTTCATCTTGCGCCAATGCTTCGTTCAGCTTATCCATCAGAATATTTTGTTTGCCTTGTGCCAAATAAATGTTTAGCTCCTGGTTAATTAAATCCTTGTCGGAAGGAAAACGTAATCTGCCCTTTTCAGTATAACTCAAACCATTGGTTGTATCGCCTTCGGTATAATACACATTTGCCATTAGGAGATAAATAATCGGGTCGTTATAATCCAGGTCGATAAGTTTTTGCAAATGCTTTTTGGCATCCGTATTGTTTTTGGTTTTTAGGGCCAGACTAGCCATATTTAAGGTAATGGTCTTTTCGTTGATATTATTCTTTTTCAGGTCGCCATTTTTATCGTAAGGAAAAACATCAATTACATATTGAAAGTATTTAAGTGCATTAGCGGCATCGTCGTTCTGGTAATATTCGATTGCTTTGTTATAAGCAGCGAATGCCCCGTTTATAACTGCAAATCCACAATAATCTTCGTATCTTTTCTTTACATCGGTTTCCATGCATTTGATACATGCGGTTACAAATTTCTCCTCCGTATTGTTATCCAAGCCTTTAAGTTCCGGGTTGCGGTATATTGAATCATATACTGCGGCGCGAACCGACCACATTTTTGGATCGTCTTTGGTATCGGCATTCACAGCAGCTTCATCGATGGCTTTTTTGGCATCTTCTATTTCCGAATTTCTCAGGTAGATTACTGCGCTTTCAATATTGCTTTTCTGGGCAAAGGAATCGAGTATTCCAAATACCAATAACAAAACAAGTAACTTCTTCATATTTACGGGTCTTTTTAGTTTTTGCAAACTTAAACGAAGTTATGGCATCTTTCCACATGATTTTTACATGTTATCTTAATATTAATTTTTCGGTTTCGAGGGTATAAATACAGAAGAAACCTGTTTAATTGTATGTTTGGAGGTATTCAAAAAAGAAGAATTCGATTAAATTTGCATCGAAATCGCGATGATAAAAGAAAGTAAAGGGTATTTGTTTAAGGATAGAGAAATCAGCTGGATGCTATTTAATGAGCGTGTGCTGCAGGAAGCTGAGAATACGGAAGTACCCTTGTTAGAGCGATTGAAATTTCTGGCTATTTTTTCCTCCAACAACGATGAGTTTTTTCGTGTTAGGGTTGCCTCCATTCGGAGGTTACAAAAGCTGAGTAAACCGAAGGACATGAACGAATATCAGTTTCATCCGGATGTGGTATTGGGCGAAATCCAACGTATTTCCGTAATACAACAAGAACGATTTAATAAAGTTTACCATAATATTATCAGCGAATTAGCTTCCAGAAACATCTTCATTTGCAATGAACAAGAACTGGATGAAAAACAAAGAGAAATAGCCTCTAATTTATTCATCAAAGACATTCTTCCTTATGTATTTCCTGTAATGATTGAAGGTCTAAAGCAGGCGCCACAACTCAAAGATACCTCGATATACCTTGCCGTAAGGATGAGTAACAGCAAAAACAATATTGCACCTAAATATGCTTTGCTCGAAATTCCAAGGCAACCCCTCTCCCGCTTTTATCTATTGCCAAAAACGGATAATAAAACCTATATCATGTATATGGATGATATCATCCGTCATTCATTGAATAAGGTATTCGCAATCTTTGATTACGACACCTTTGATGCATACACGATAAAGATTACCCGTGATGCTGAGTTTACCCTTGACAACGAAGATACCAGCGAAATAAAAAGTAATTTCTTGGATAAAATCCAAAAAAGCATCAAACAAAGATCCAAAGGGAGTCCAACCAGATTTATATACGATAGCAGCATGCCTAAAAGTATGCTTGATTTAATGATTGATAAGTTACAATTGCGGAATGTTAATTTAATTCCCGGAGGTCGTTACCACAACTTCAAGGATTTTATGGATTTCCCTAAAGTAGGAAACAGTTCGGATTACTACGAATCGTTGCCTACTGTTACTGTTCTTGAATTAGATGAAGCAAAGACCATGTTTGAAATCGTTGCGAAAAGGGATATTTTACTACACCATCCATATCAAAGTTTTGACTATTTGATTCGGATGTTGCGTGAAGCAGCGATTGATCCGAATGTACAGTCGATTAAAATTACATTGTATCGTGTTGCGCGATACTCAAATGTTGTGAATGCTTTAATTAATGCCATCCGCAACGGGAAACGAGTTACTGTTTTAATGGAGTTGCAAGCCCGATTTGATGAAGAATCGAATATTTACTGGACCAATCAATTGCAGGAAGCCGGAGCCAGGGTTCATTTTGGCAAGCCCGGGCAAAAGGTACATTGCAAAATATGTATGATTAACCGAACGGAAGATGGCAAGCCTAAAAAATATATTCATTTGTCGACGGGCAATTATAATGGTGTTACTGCAAAATTATATTCCGACTACGGATTGTTTACGGTTGACGAGCGTATAGCCGAAGATGCCGATAAGCTATTTGATATGTTGTTTCAAAGTCCGCGGAAACAAAAATTTAACCACCTGATAGTTGCACCGGATGATATGATGAAACAATTTATAGCCTTAATTGACCAGGAAATTATCCATGCAAAGGCCGGTAAAAAGGCCTATATTATAGCCAAGATGAACAGTTTGATGGAAGCTAATATTGTTAAGAAACTATATGATGCAAGCCGAGCCGGAGTGAAAATTGATCTCATCATACGTGGAATATGCGCAATAGTACCGGGCATTACCGGTTTAAGTGAAAATATTCGTATCATCAGTATTATTGACCGTTATTTAGAACATGCCCGCATTTTTATATTTGCAAATGACGGAAATGAAAAAATTTATATGTCGTCGGCCGACTGGATGGAACGGAATTTATTCAGAAGAATTGAATGTGCCTTTCCGGTTTATCAAGAAGATTTAAAGAAAGAAATTCGGGATTTAATAGATATACAATTGCGGGATAATACAAAGGCAAGACTCATCGACAATGAGTTTAACAACAAATATATTCCTACAACTGATGCGGTTAAACATCGTGCCCAATACGAAACCTACGATTACTTGAAACACAAACACAATTCAATTTAAATTGTATCTTTGCCCTGTAAAATGTTCTGTCGCTTCTAACTTGTTGGAAGAGGAAAGTCCGGGCAATACAGAGTACCGTGCTACCTAACGGGTAGGTAATTTGCTATAATGGCAGGTTAACAGAAAGTGCCGCAGAAAATATGTAGCCTCGATTCGTTGGGGTGATAGTGAAAAGGCGGTGTAAGAGACCACCGGTCTGTTAGTGATAACAGAGGCATGGCAAACCTCACGGATTGCAAGGTCAAATAGGTTACACTCCGTCTGTCAGCTGACGGACGGATACAGTTACTCGCTGTAATATCGTGTAATGGGTAGACTGCAAGATCTCGAAAGTGATTTCGAGGCCAGATAAATGACAGAAGTTATCCAACGTTGCTTGCAACACCGGATAATCACAGAACCCGGCTTATAGTTTTACAAAAGACAAAGGGCATTCCGAGCAATTGGGATGCCCTTTTCCATTTAGGATGACAAAACTCATCTGAATTATGAGTCTTTTGTATCATTAGTCACAATTGAAAACGCATCGGATGATTACTTTTGTTCCATAAAAAAAAGAATATTATGTCGACACATGAAGTAAAATCTGTTTGGGCCGGAGGAATGGCATTTGATGCACATATCGGTGAGCACATAGTTAGAATGGACAATAGTGTTAAAGGTGGCGGACAAGGTTCAGGACCAATGCCAAAACCATTTTTGTTAACCGCAATTTCGGGTTGTACCGGTATTGATGTAATTTCTATTTTGGATAAAATGCGTGTTCCTTATTCTGATTTCACCATAGATGTAGTTGGTACATTATCCGAAGAAGTTCCTAAAGTTTATACCCATATACTGATTACTTATACCATTAAGGTTGCCGATGAGGATAGAGAAAAAATGCTTAAAGCAGTTGACCTATCGCAAGAGAAATATTGTGGGGTAACTATTATGTTGCGGAAAGCTTGTACGATTGAGCATAAGATTGTTTTTATCTAGTGTTTTAGTACTTAGTGTTTTGGTGTTTTAGTCCTTCTAGATTCAAGCTTTTAAGTGCAAAGGTTATACTTTCTGCCAGTCTAGTACTTAGTAGTGAGTGTTTATGTGTTTAAGTCCCTCTCAAATCAAACTTTAAGTACAAAAATTATGCTTTCAGCTTCTTGCCTTAATTAGTGTTAAGTACTCAGTGTTCCCTAACCCCTAATTACTATTCCCTACTCCCTTTCTTGCGTTTGATAATTTTTATTTCCTTGTCTTCTTTTTTGATAATAACTTCTGAGCTATCCTTTACACCATCTTCGGTGGTTTCTATTTTAACATGAATTTCATCTTCGTTATCGCCTTCCGAATCATCTTCATTTTCTGAAGAGCTAAGGCATTCGAGGCCATCACGTGTTACTTTATAGATGGAACAATTGCTTTCATCGTCGTAGGCTTCGCTGTTGTCGATCATTTCAGAAATTTGTTCGTCTGCAATTATTATGGTTCCAGCCGGAAGTTTCAATTTAATATTGGCATTCTGAAAATAAAACGGGTTTGATTCATCAATGGTTAAACTATTACTCAACCAAATTTGGTTATCCTTCACTTCAAACAAATAAATCAGGTCGTTTGCGTGTTTAACTGCTTCAACTTTGGATGCGCCTCTTGCTGATTTGTAAACATCAATATGCATTTTTCCATCCTTGGATGCCACTATATTTAACTCTTGAAAGCTAACAGATACAACTGCTTTGTCTTCATGAAAAGCTATATTACAAGAGCCTTTGTCGGTGTCCATCGACCACTTTTTTGTGACCAAGGAAGTATCACCGGGAAAAGCATGCAGGTAAAGGGTATCCGGACAACTATCGAAAGTTCTCCTTTCTGATTTAGATGCATCGGCATGAAAACGATAAACTGTTTTGGAAACGGCTATGCCTTGAAACACACATCCAACCAAAAACAATACACCAAATATGAGGTATAATATGCGGGATTTGAAGTTGATATTGAATAGTAATTTTAATCCGGAAATTAGAATCATTACACAAAACGAAACAAGTATTAAGGATATTCCAAGTTTTGCATACCAATAGATAGAGGAATTAAGAGCCAGTTTGGAGAGGGTTGTTAAGTGACCAATATCCTCATGATTAAACAAAATCATGAATAAAAGTATCAAACAGAAAATACCGATTGAAACAAAAATAAAACCGATAAATCTTCCAACTAATCCGAAAATATTTTTAAGCAAGTCGGTAATTAAATTGCCGGCGCGATTGATATTATCGCCGGCTTTTGGGAATGAATCCTTTACCACCCTTTCGATGTTGTTGATATCAACCGGTTCGCCCTTCATTTGTAATTTTTCGGCTGCAGTTCTGGCTTTAGGAATTGCAATCCATAATACCAGGTATAACAAGAATCCGGAACCATAAACAAAAAACGACACCAGAAATCCGATACGAAACCAAACCGGATCGATTCCGAAATAGTTACCAAGTCCACCGCAAATCCCTCCTATTTTTTTATCATCCGGATCACGGAACATTCTTCTGTTTTTTAATGAAGTCGCATTTAATTCTCCTGGTTTTGCTTTAGGAATTGCAATCCAAAGTATCAAATACAACAGGAATCCACTTCCAAAAATGAAAAATGAAACAGCGAAAATCATCCGAAAAATAATCGGGTCGATATTCAGGTAATTAGCAATTCCACCACATACACCACCAATTACCTTATTGGCAGGGTCGCGACGCAATTTGTAAGTAGTGTGGCTTGCAGCATTCGACGTTTCGGTATATTGTTGTTGTTCCGATTTGGTTTCTTCTCCTTCTATTTGCCATGGTTCGCCCATTAATTTAATTACGCGTTGTACATCCAATATTTGAACTACTTGCGTTGCATTGGATAATCCTTGCTGTAGTAATTCGGCGATTCGGGTTTCGATATCAGAAACAATTTCGGGTGCTCCTTCATTGTCTTTAAAATGCTTGTTTAAACTTTCCAAGTAATTCTTTAGTAACTCGTAAGCTTGTTCATCAATGGTAAAAATGAAACCATTGAGGTTGATGTTTACTACTTTATTCATATGGGTTAGATTATTTGTTGTTTGTAATTGTTTGAACACCTTCTACCAATTCGTTCCAGGTAGATTTTAATTCGTGCATAAAAGAGGTTCCTTGTTCGGTTAATTGAAAATATTTGCGTGGAGGGCCTGATTTGGATTCAACCCATTTATACGTTAACAAACCTTCATTTTTTAAACGGGTTAACATGGGATATAAGGTTCCTTCTACCACAATTAAATTTGCAGTTTTCATCTCTTCCAAAATATCGGAGGCATAAACTTCTCCTCTCGAAATAATAGATAGAGCACAATACTCGAGAACCCCTTTTTTCATTTGTTGCCTTGCGTTTTCCAGATTCATGTGCTTTTATTCTTAATGACAGAACAAAGGTATTAGAACTTTTAGTACTATGCAATACATAGTACATGATTTAGCAATGTGATTAATCTAAATCATTGTTTATCAGCAATTTTAATTTTATAAAGTAAAAAATTGGCGATAAAAATTTGGGATTATTGCTGCATTTTTGCTTGATGCGATATTTCTGTTTACTACTGGCCGGATTATTTATATGGTTTGTACCTTCCTTACAAGGGCAAAGTGCCTATTTACCATTGGGTTCACAAAGTATGCACATGATGGACCGCTTTGAGATAAAATCGGGTAAGTTAACAGAGGCCATTGTTTTTAACACCTTAACCAAAGCTTACCGTCGACAATCTATTGCATCGTATGTAGACAGTTTCAATGTTTCGGGAGTAAAACTAAGCAAGCAGGATTATTTTAACCTAGATTATCTGCAAAACGACAATTTTGAGTGGAGCAATTCAGAAAACACCAAAAGCAAAAAGCCATTGGGTCCGTTTTTTCGCCACAAAGCAGCAGCATACGAATTCCAAAATCCGGATTTTAACTTGGTAATTAATCCGATTACCTATTTATCGGCAGGATACGATAACAGGTTAAAAGAAACTATTTTACTTAATAACCGCGGTCTTGAAATTCGGGGATCGATAAAAGGAGTGGTTGGTTTTTACACGCAGTTTAGCGATGAAATTAACACACCCCACAGCTGGGTGATGGATTATTACCATAAAGACTCCGTAATACCCGGCGTTGGTTTTATGAAAACAGATGACCTACGCACATTCAACTATTGGTTGGCGAGTGGTTATATCACTTTTGATGTAAGCAAGTATATCGATATTCAATTCGGACATGGCAGTAACTTTTTAGGGAATGGATATCGATCCTTTTATTTATCTGATTTTTCGAGGAATCATTTTTTTACGAGGATCAATACCCATATATGGAAAATTAACTACACCAATATCTGGGGAATGATGTATGATTATACAAACCCTAATCAAAGAAATCAACCGAAACGACATTATTATGCCACCACGCATTTGTCGATGAACTTCACCAAGAACTTCAACCTCGGAATCTTTCAAACCATATCTTACCAGCGCGACAGTGGTTATGCAAATGGTGGTATGGATGTTGAATATTTAAATCCAATTATATTATATAAGCCTATTGAAAATGGATTGAACAGTCCGGATAAAGCGATTCTTGGACTGGATATGAAATACAATTTTTTACAGCATTTTTCGGCCTATGGACAATTTGTGATTTCGGAATTTGTGATGGATGAAGTTCTAGCTGCAAATGGATGGTGGGGTAACAAAATGGCGGTGCAGGCAGGTTTGAAGTATATTGATGCCTTTGGCGTTCAAAATTTAGATTTGCAAGCTGAATACAATGTGTGTCGTCCGTATATGTATACCTCTTTCGACTCGAAAAATGCCTGGGCAAATTACAACCAGAATATGGCTCATCCTTATGGTGCTAATTTCAGGGAATGGATTGGCGTGGTTCGTTTTCAACCCATGAATCGGGTGTTTTTAAAAGCCACTTTTAATTATAGCTATTATGGTAACGATACAGCCAACAGCAACTGGGGTAAAGATATTCGTAAGAGTTATACCAATCCGCACCGCGAATACGGAAACTATATCGGACAAGGAGTTCGAACAGATTTATTATTAACCGACCTCATGGTAAGTTGGATGGTAAAGCACAATGTATTTCTCGACTTTCAAGTTTATTACCGCAAAACAAGCAGCGATGATATACAATTTAGAAGTGAAGCCATTTTTATCAATACCAGTTTACGGTGGAATATTGCAGAAAGACGGTATGATTTTTAATTCATCTCTATGCAGTTAAGCAGGATTTTTGCCGGCAACAGAAAACTATTTTGGTTGGTTGCATTGGCCACTTTATTGCATCTTCCATTTATGCAAGAACCTCCAAGGAGCATCCATGTTTGGCGACAAACGTTAACCTTATCTATGGCGCGGAATTTTGTAGAAGAAGGGATGCAAATTCTGGAGCCAAAAGTAGATCGGAGAATGGATACCAAAGGAATTACCGGAAGTCAGTTTTTAAGCTATGAATGGCTGCTGGCATTGCTGTACAAGATTTTTGGCATACATGAAAATATTAGTCGGTGGTTCAGTCTTGCATTGTATTTATTGGCCATTATTGGCTTTTATCGCTGGTTACAATCGATAGCATTAAATGAAACCACCGCATTTGCAGGAAGTTTTTTATTGGCCTTTAGTCCGGAACTTTTTTACCATGGTATTAATGCCATGCCCGATATTTTGGCAATGGCTTGTAGTATTTGGGGGATGTATTTCTTTTTTAAATTCCGAACAAATCAACAATCTTATCTAGCATTGGTTGCTTCGCTTTTGCTGATTAGTTTGGCTGGTTTAACCAAGCTACAATATTTAGCAGCAGGGATTCCGGTATTTGTGGTTTTTATACAAGATATACTTAAAAAAAAGTATTCCGGCAAATCCATATTTATTGCCTTGATTACCGGATTGATTGGCGTTACAGCTTGTGTTTCCTGGTACATTTACGCTCGGTATTTGATTAATCAATCAGGGTTACAGGATGTGGGAATTGTTTTTCATCCTGAAACAGATTTGATAAAAGGTTTGGGTATTTTAAAGCAAAACCTGGTTAGCGATTTACCTGAACTGTTGCTTGGTTATTCCTCGTTTATTCTTTTTACAGCTGGTGTATATGTTTTCTTTAAAAAGAATATAAGGCAACATGTTTTATTTAAACCAATATTGGTATGGACTATTGCTTTAATTGTCTATCACCTCATTGAATTGGGTCAGATGGGCGTTCACCAATATTATATGCTTCCTTATTTTCCATTGTTGTTTTTGGTAGCAGCACTTGGATTTTCTTATTTGAAAGAAAAGTTAAAGTGGGTAGCAATTCTTTTGCTCTTGCTATCCCCTATTTTTGCTTCCATTAGAATTATCCCTGCACGATGGGCAAAGGGCCAGGAAGGAATTAAAGCCAGTTTTTACGAACCGAAAACAAGAGCCGCATTAGAAAATTTAATCGGCAACAAAGAACTTATTGTAACCGGGCCTGATGTTTCGGGATGTATTAATTTTTATTTCTTACATAAGAAAGGATTTTGTTTTGATAAACCCGGGGATGCGTTTGCATTGCAATGGAATGGCAAAACTTTTATAGAAGATGCTATTGAGCGAGGTGCTAAGTATGCATATGTGACGGATAATGCAGAGATGAAGGATACAAGATGGACGCCATTTATCAAAAAAGAGATTTTTAGAAATGAGGAAGTGATGGTGGTTGCGTTGGTAGATGAAGTAAATTGAATGGGTTTAGGAGATATTTAAACAGTCTACACGACGGATTATGTTTATCTGTTTTTTAATGATTACGGCGATGTAGAATCCCTGACGGGATTCGATCTTGTCGCAGGTTAGTTAGTCCGATGCGTTCCGCATCGGTTACCGATGTTTAATCCCTGACGGGATTATAAGACGGGTAGTAAGTGAGGCTTAATGGTATATTAATTATCTATGTTTAATCCCTGACGGGATTATAATACGAGTGGCAAGTCAGGCTTAATGGTATATAATTATCTATGTTTAATCCCTGACAGGATTATAAGACGAGTGGCAAGTGAGGCTTAATGGTGTATGAAATATCAATATTTAATCCCTGACGGGATTATAAGACGGGTAGTAAGTGAGGCTTAATGGTATATTAATTATCTATGTTTAATCCCTGACGGGATTATAATACGAGTGGCAAGTCAGGCTTAATGGTATATAATTATCTATGTTTAATCCCTGACAGGATTATAAGACGAGTGGCAAGTGAGGCTTAATGGTGTATGAAATATCAATATTTAATACCTGACGGGATTATAAGACAAGTGGTAAATGAGGCTTAATGGTATACTAATTATCTATGTTTAATCGCTGACGGGATTATAAGACGAGAGGCAAGTCAGACTTAATGGTATATTAATTATCTATGTTTAATCGCTGACGGGATTATAAGACGAGTGGCAAGTCAGGCTTAATGGTGTATGAAATATCAATATTTAATACCTGACGGGATTATAAGACGAGTGGCAAGTGAGGCTTAATGGTGTATGAAATATCAATATTTAATACCTGACGGGATTATAAGACGAGTGGCAAGTGAGGCTTAATCTTGTTTAAACTATCACTGTTTAATACCTGAAGGGATTATAAGACGAGTGGCAATTCAGGTTTAATCGTGTTTAAAACAATCATTGTTTAATACCTGAAGGGATTTTAAGACGAATGGGAATTCAGGTTTAATCGTGTTTAAAACAATCATTGTTTAATCGCTGACGGGACTATAAGACGAGTGGCAAGTGAGGCTTAATCTTGTTTAAACTATCACTGTTTTATAACCGAAGGGATTATAAGACGTATGGCAATCGAGGCTTGATGGTATATGAAATATCAATGTTTAATACCTGACGGGATTTTAAGACGTATGGGAATTCAGGTTTAATCGTGTTTAATCTTTGAAGGGATTATAAGAAGAGTGGTAAGCAAGGCTTAATGGTGTATAAAATATCAATGTTTAAAAACTGAAGGGATTATAAGACGATTGACAAGTCAAGCTTAATGGTTTGTATTAGTAAATGAGACAAGTATGATTGGCATTATTTTCAAATCAGCATACTTTTTTGCAAAGCTTTATAAGCATACCATTAGCTATCGTGTTTTTCTAAAAGTTTGATGAGAACATCAAAGTCTTTTGGGTAAGGAGCAATGATATTATAATCCTTTTCGTACAAGGTAAATTGTAACTGATAGGAATGCAATGCAACACGCTGGAACATGCCTTGTTCGTTTTCCCATTTTGATGTTTTAAAATCGCGTTTCAGTTTTGACAGGTATGGTATTTTTCCTCCATAACTTACATCACCTACCAAAGGAAAATTTTGGGATGCAAGGTGGATTCTTATTTGATGCAATCTTCCTGTAATGGGTTTACATTCTAATAAGGTATAATGCTTATAAATTTTAAGTGTGTTAATGATGGTTTCGGCAGGTTTACCTTCTTTCATATCTACTTTTGCCAAACCATTTTTGGTGGTAGCAAGGGGTAACAAAATCACCTGGTTATTTACTGCAAGTTGTCCATTCACCACTGCATGGTAACATTTCTGAATCGTTCTTTTTTCGAATAAGATAGCCATTTCGCGGTATGTTTCAGGGTTACGGGCAATGGCAAGAATACCGGATGTTTCTTTGTCGATACGGTGGCATAATTGTGCATTTGGTTCGTATTTACGCACATAACTCAATATAGAAGGAGATTCGTTGTTGCGTTCGTCGAGAGATGATATTCCGGAAGGCTTGTTGATCACTATCAGATTTTCATCTTCATGGATAATCATCTGTTTAAAGGGCGGTGTTTTTGCCATTATTTAATTGGTATAAAAGGAATAGAAACCTCGAGAACCATTGGGATGTATTCCTTCTATCAATATTTGTCCACGAGCGGTTTCCATATCTTTTATCAGGTCTTCTGCTTTTTGGTATTCTTTGCGGTTGAAGGAAGTTACAATAAATTCTTCCGGGATTCCCATATTTCTTATTCTGCCATTGCGCACATTAATAATTTTGATACCGGAACGTACGCCATATTTTTCGGCTTCCATTTTCGAAATTACCTGAAAATCGGCGCCCATGGATTCAGAACCAACACTTTGTTTTTTAACGATTGCTGTATTGCCTTCACGGTTGATTAATTTGACATAAGCTTCGGTTGGTTTTCCATTTCTTAATAAGCCAAGTTTAATTTTATCGCCCGGACGATAGTAACTGATCTGTTCATCGAATATAGCTTTGCTATCAATTGGTTTTTCATTCACTTTAACAATCACATCGCCATTTTGTACACCAGCATCAGCACTTGGTCCGCCGGGTAATACATACTGTACAAACACCCCGAGGTTATCATTGATGCTTAATTTGTCGGCCATTGCAGCATCGATATCTTTCACATCCATTCCCGTAAATCCGCGTTGAACCTCTTTAAACTCTACCAAATCTTTCACAATTTTAGAAACGATATTGGCAGGAATGGCAAATCCGTAACCGTTATACGAGCCTGTATTGCTTGCGATAGCAGTATTGATTCCGATTAATTCGCCTTGTAGATTTACCAAGGCTCCTCCACTGTTACCGGGATTAATTGCAGCATCGGTTTGGATAAAGGATTCGATTGGGAAACGATTATTTACAATATTGATATTTCGACCCTTAGCACTCACAATACCGGCTGTTACTGTTGCGGTAAGGTTAAATGGATTTCCAACTGCCAGTACCCACTCTCCTATTTTCAAGTTATCGGAATTCCCAAACGACATGTGGGCAAGGCCTTTGGTTTCAATTTTTAAAAGGGCCAAATCGGTTGAGCCATCGGAGCCAATAAGTTTTGCTTTGTATGAATGTTTGTTGTTGTTGGTAATTACTTCAATTTGATCGGCATCTTTAACCACATGCAAATTGGTTACAATATACCCATCTGCTGAAATGATAACACCGGATCCTGAGCTGGTAACAGGGCCTCTTCTACCAAAGAAATCCATATTCGACCAAAAGTCGGTGAAAGGATCGTTATACATTTGTTGTTGGCTTATCGTTTTTATAAACACTACACAAGGTGTACTTACCTGAGAAGCCTTTATCATATCCTCGCTGGAAGAAAGTGCCTGTTGGTAGGATGCATTGTTGATAGAGGGTTCGTTGTTTGGTATGGATGCACCGGATTGCATTAAAACATATTTGGGTAATAACAAATGAAAGGCAAATGCGCCGACGATTCCGCTAACAAACGCGATTAAAACAAAGTAAATTAATTTCTTCATGGATGCTGTAGTAATTATTAGCTAAGAAATGGTAACGCCTAAAGGAACCATTTTGTTGCAAAATAAGGTATCGAAACGGAAAAGTTCAAGGGATTTACGAATAATAAATAATGTTTGGCAAATCGTGCATTGTAAATGCACGGTAATGTAAATTAATCACGCATTACAAATGCGTGAAAGCCATTACAATTGCGCGAGAACAATTTATTTTCCTGTGAGGGGATCGACACCGGGCAACACTACTTTTGCTTTTATCTTCAAGGTGATGAATTGATTTGACGGATCGTTGGTGTAAATTACAATGGATTTTTCTTGCACACCACGAAGTTTACCGGCATTGAATGTTACTTTAATTTTACCTGTTTTGCCTTTTTTGATGGGTTCCTTGCTAAACGAACTTACCGTGCAACCGCATGTAGACTCTGCTTTTCGTATGCGTAAATCTGATTTGCCTTTATTTTCAATTACAAATTCATGTGATACTATTTCCCCATAATATACTTCCCCATAGTCAAATGTATTTTGTTTAAAAGCTGCAACAGGAGGATACTTTTTTTGTTCTTCCGATACATTTCTAAAATCTTGCTTAATATTGGTTTTTAAGGTAACCAGTTTTTTAGCAAGCGTATCATCTGTGGTATAAATAAATGTTTGATCAATACGTGGTCCAAGGTCGGCGGCTTTGGCAGCATCAAAGTAATAGATGATATCTGTTACATTGCCCGGAGTAAGCATTTTTTGGTATACTTTAGTGGTGATATGTTCGGGAGTAACAATTTTGGTAATCATCAAATCCCTTTTTGATGCATTGTAAACGGTAAAAACAATGGAGTCTTTTTCGAACTCAGAAACATCTCGAAGTTGCAGGTTATAATTGGTAAAACGCAAATGACCCTGGGATAAAGGATACATGGTGCGTACCTCCATTGTTTCGGTATATACCTCTCCTTTAATTGTAAGAAATACGATTCCGGGATCACCATCCGACACAACAGTTAAAGTTTTATTGAATTCGCCAATTCTGGTTAACGGGTCATATTCTACTGTTATTATACCTTTTGCACCCGGTTTAAGCGGTTCTTTTGGCCAATCTGACACAGTACATCCACAGGAGGTTTCAACACTTCTAATGGTTAAATTACCTTTGCCAATATTGGTAAATTTAAATTGGGTTGCCACCTTGCCATTTTGTTCTTCAATTTGTCCGAAATTGAATGCAGTAGTTTCGAAAAAAGGAGCACCTTTGAAAGCAGGTAAAGGTTTGGTTTTAGGTATTGCTTTTTGAGCGAATGATGGTTGTATCAGAAAAACGGAGGTAAATAATACCAGAATTTGTTTGATCATATCAATTATGGATGAAATTAATCGAAATTAGGTTGCAAGATAGGGATTATTGAATCTCTAAATTAAACGTATCTGCATCGGCAATCGTATTAAAGGAGTTGCGATAAGCTTGTGTTTCTTCTTTATTTATGGTAAATGTTTTAACAAAAGCTTCCGATGTAAATGGAAATTCTAATTCTCCTTTGGCATTGATTAAAGCCGAATCACCTGAATGATGTACATCATTGCCATCGTTTCCAATTCGGTTAACGGCAATAACATAAGCCTGGTTTTCGATTGCCCTGGCTTGTATAAGTGTTTTCCAATGGTTGCTGCGGCGTTCGGGCCAATTGGCAACCAGCAACATTACATCGTAATTATATTCAGCCGTGCGGCGTAACCAAGCCGGAAACCGTAGGTCGTAGCATATAGCTAAAAATATTTTATACTCTTTAAATTCTACCATTACTTGTCTGTTTCCTGCAGTATAATGGTTGGTTTCATCTCCTATACTAAATAGATGCTTTTTATTATAGGATTGAAAATTGCCATCCGGAAACATAAACACCAGTTTATTAAAACACTTTCCTTCTTCAGAATACATCACACTTCCGGTAATTGCCACATTTTTTAATATCGCCATATTCTTCATCCATTGCATGGCTCTTCCCTCAATACCTTCGGCAAAGGTTTCGGGTTCCATACTAAAACCGGTGGTAAACATTTCGGGCAATACAATTAAATCCGTCGTTTCATCCAGTTGGTCGATTAGCCGGGTAAAATGAGCAAGATTGGCATCAATATTTTGCCATACTAATTCGGATTGTATCAGTGTTACTTTTAGCATTCTTAAACTTTATGCAATTGTTCGGCTGCCTTCTCCAAAGTTTCATCCTGTTTTGCAAAACAAAAACGAAGCACTTGGTTATCGTTCTTTTTATGGTAGAAAACCGAAGTTGGAATGCTAGCCACTTTAAATTCCTTGGTTAAACGAGAAGCGAAATCGGTATCTTTTTCCTGGGTAATTTTGGTATAATTAAGGGATTGAAAATAGGAACCTTCACATGGCATGAGTTTAAATCTTGAACCTTTTAATAGTTTCTGAAATAGATTCCTTTTCTCTTGGTAAAAGGCCGACAGTTCGAGGTATGCCTGTTTGTTATCCATGTAATCAGCGATGGCATATTGAACGGGAGTATTGGCACTGAAGCACATAAACTGGTGTACCTTTCTGAATTCTGCAGTTATACTTTTGGGAGCTAAAACATATCCCATTTTCCAACCCGTTGTATGGTAAGTTTTTCCAAAGGAGGAAACGATGATACTTCGTTCGGCCAATGCCGGATATCGTGCAACACTTTGGTGTTCGAGCTGATCAAAAATAATATGCTCGTAAACTTCATCACTCAAAATAATGATTTCGGTATTCTTCACCATTTTTTCTAAACGCATCATGTCTTGAGCGTTCAACGTCGTTCCGGTTGGATTATGTGGCGTATTGATGATAATCATTCTGGTTTTGTAATTCACCAGTTTTTTTAATTCGTTCCAGTCTACCTTATAATCCGGGAATTTGAGTTCGGCAAAAATAGGACGCCCACCATTTAATTCGATTGCAGGCACATAGGAATCGTAACATGGTTCGATTACAATTACCTCATCCCCTTCGTGCACAAAGGCCGAAATGGCAGCATACAAAGCATGTGTTCCACCGGGTGTGATGGTAATTTCTGTTTCCGGATTGTATTTGGCCGAATAAATTTCTTCTGTTTTTTGGGCAATTTTTTCTCGTAATTTTAAGACACCGGGCATGGGTGCATATTGGTTATACCCTGCCTGCATATAATGGTTTACGTTTTCAATTAATTGTGGCGAACAGGCAAAATCAGGAAATCCCTGGGCAAGGTTTATTGCCTTGTGTTCGTTTGCCAGTGATGTCATCACAGAAAAGATGGTTGTACCTGTTTTAGGCAGCTTCGATTTTACAGTTCCTTTAAATTCCACAGACCCGAATTTATTATTCAGGATGTTAAAATTGCTTACTTACGGTTATGAAAATACACTATGTTCTGATTCTCAAAGAATAAGAATAATGTTACCACTTCAAAGAAAGCAAGTGATTATGGTTTGAGCTGCTTTAAACTTTTTTCTTCAGTAAAAAAGTCTCTCGTAAATAATAGGTAACAAATGCAACCAGAATAACCAGTATAATGATGTTTTCAAACCAATGTTCGAACGGGTGAATCCAAATTTCGTTGAACAAATTCCATCTTCCTATTACTTCTATAAAATTCCAGAAAATTATAACTGTTGGAACAGCATATCTAATGGCATAATCATATTTTGTAATACGAACCAGATTCAGAAATAAATACACAGACCAAATAAGAGAGCCAAATGCTACGATATAAGTGGCAGGATGTTTATCGCCTGCAATTTCTTTGTCGTAAACCAGCAACAGAATCAAATAGAAAATCCATAGGATCATGATGGTTTCGATAAAGGTGGTAGTAGAAATTGGTTTGTTTGGATTTACTGTAGATTGAAAATTATTGCGTAAACCAACTGCCTTTTGTATCCAAATAAAAAACTGGCATTTGGTAACGCTGAATATAAAGTAAACCAGCACAGATATCATTAATCCCAAGGAAGATAACATTATGAGATACTCTGGTTTTGTTACTACTTCCCCATTTTCAACCAATGGTTGTACTTGTAATTTTTCTGCTATCCATACAAACGAAAATTCAACCCAACCTGTCCAAACCAAAACCCCTGCTAAAAATCCAAGTATGGTAGCCAGTCCATGGTTCTTGTTTTTTATCAACCCAAATACCAAACAAAGGATACCTAGCAATCCGATAAAAAATGCGCCAATAAATTTCCCATGATGAAACAATAATTCATTTAGTACCATTAAGGCATGTCCTATCGGCATAAAAAGTAAAACTATCAAAAATGAAAAAATGCCGACTTTATATGGATGAAAGAATCTCATGGTTTGTTTAAATTAGGTTGAACAAACTTATTCTATTATTTAGAATAATTCCACATAAAATATATAAAATTCATATTGTCAATCCAATATGATTTATAAATGATGAAGACTTTTTACTATTGGTGTCAATTAGTTTGCGTTTCAAACCTGATTTAATTTGAATTGTAAACTTAAGATAGCAGCAACTTTGTAGTTATATCTTAGGTTTTATCCATTTGTTTGTTAATACTATCAAGAAACTGATTTGTTAAAGAATCTGAATAGATTCCGGTACCATTTACAAGTGTTCCTTTCATCTGATGTTTTGTTGAAATGATAACATAAAGAACTGCGTCGTCTGCAGGATCACTATTGTTTTCGAATCTAAATATATGAATTATTTCAAAATCATCGATTGGTAAGCTACCCTGTTTATTAAATGTTTGTCGGGTTATCAGGTTAAAATCGAGTATATATCCATTGTAAGCCAGAACCTCTAGAGTTTCAGATAAGGTATCGTATGCTTTCATATATTCAATTGTATAAAACGGCTAAACTTCTTCATTTTGTGAATGGGTATTCGTTAAAATGAAAAAAGGTGCAGGAAAAACCCGCACCTTTTTAATTTTCTTTCAAAAACTATTTTGCTACTTCCATAAATTCAACCCTGAATTCAACACGTCTGTTTCTGGTTTTACCCTTAGCAGTCTTGTTGGTATCAACAGGCGCGGTTTCTCCATAACCTTCTGAAGTAACCCGTAGAGGACTTACTCCATGTTTAATAAGATAATCGGCTACAGCAGATGCTCTGTTTTGCGACAAAGTCATATTCATTGCGTCATCACCCACATTGTCGGTATGACCGGAGATGAATAATTTATAACTTGGATTTTCGGCCATTACATTCACAATAGCATTCAATATACCAAATGAAACAGGTTTGATGATAGCTTTTCCGGTTTCGAACTGAATACCTTGTAAAGCTTTTTGGAACAATAATTTGGTTGATTTTTTCAATTCAGGGCAACCAAAATTAGTTGCAGTTCCCGGGATGGTAATACATTTGTCGATATCATCAAACACGCCATCCAAATCGGTATCCGGACAACCTTTATGTGAGGGATCACCGGCAACTTGAGGGCATTTATCAATTCCATCGTGTACCGCATCGTTATCTGTATCCGGACAACCATTGGTTGACACCGGTCCTTTTAAAGTTGGGCACATATCTTTTGTATCTTCAATTCCATCGCTATCGGTATCCGGACAACCTTTAAACATTACTACACCTTTAACGTCAGGGCATAAATCTTCTTCATCTCTAACCCCGTCGCCATCTCTATCCGGGCAGCCATCGAAAGCAAGGGTACCTTTAACATTTGGGCATTTGTCTTTGCTATCCATAATTCCATCGCCATCAGCATCCGGACAACCTTGTAAAGATGCAAGTCCAAATTCGGCAGGACATAAATCTTCTTTATCAGAAACTCCATCTTTATCAGAATCGGGACAACCGGAAGTGTTGCTTAAACCATACGTATCCGGGCATTTATCTAAATAATCTAAAACGCCATCCTGGTCTCTATCTAGTGGGCAACCATTTGCATCCACTTTAACACCTGCAGGCGTACCGGAACATTTGTCCATTCTGTCTGCAATACCATCTTTATCCGCATCCTTTCCTGATCCTAGATTTAAATCAAGTCCGACTGTATGTAAAAGAAAAATATCATTTCCGGTTGGGGGATTTAGATCATTCGGGTGGTAATGAGCCGAGCCCATAAAACCAAGGGTTGCCTGGTAGCTAAAATTAAGCACTTCGTTGATCCGTACTTTAAGTCCACCACCAGTTACCAATGGAAAACTAATATCGTTATTAACGCGGTCGCCGGTTAAACTGGTAAAACCTAAACCAGCAAAAACATAAGGTGAAATTCTTGAATTTTCGGGAATCAGATAACCATTGTTAAATTTATACTTAACCGCAATATTGCTTTGCAGCATATAAGCCTTAAAGTTTTGCGCAGGAGCCTTTGCATCATAATAACCCCAGGTGCCAAATGTGGCCATTAATGTTGCATCAAATGATTTATTGATATACCTGGAAAATGTAACTCCTCCTAATATATTTTGTTGGAAATCCCTCGATTTAAAATTAAAAATTCCACTTCCTAAATCTCCGGAATAGGTACTAATACCGGCTACCAACCCAAAGTTATATTTCCTATCGCTTGTTTGTGCAAAAGAACTTATTATCAGAGTGGAAAATAGCAGGGTAAAAAAGAATTGTTTATAGAATTTGGTATTCCATAAAGTTGAAAAAGTTGGTTGATGTATTTTCACAATATGTTGTATTAGATGTAATGAATTTATTACGTTTCAAAAATCCCTTATTACCTAAGATTAAGTATTACAGAACTTTGATTTTGATTTACATCATTCACAGATTGAAAAGGGAATGTTGTAGTAAGAACTGTTGTTATCAATGAAACTTAATGCATCTATTGGCCAGAAAACAGAATATAAGATACAGGTTGTTTGATTGAGAATCCCTATTCAAAAGGGCAGTTCTTAAGTATTTTTTGAAATCGATTGAAGCAGAATACGTAAAAAAATCAGAATGGAAGAATTACTTCTTTTTTGCTTTGTCTGTTTTTTTGAAAAATCCCCTCAACAAAATACTATGCTGTGCAGCATCCATATTTTGTTTAAAGCCTTTTGTACCTTGTTTTACATTCAGGATAGTTTTATCGAGGTTATCTGCAAAAACGGTATCCATAAAAAGTTTACCAATGGTACCCCTACCCGATTTGATATTACCCATAATAGTTGCGAGGTCGCCTGTTATGAGGGCTGTATTATCAACCGTTTCCTTAAAGGTTAACAGCATATCATCAAAACTTACCGGAATGGTTGTACCAATTAAATCATTGTCTTCTATTTTTTCAAATGGGGTAGTTCCCGGTGAAATATTCATGATGCGGTTTCCCATTAATCCATCTGAACCGATGGTGGCTTTGGCGTCTTTCTTGATAAATTTTTGTGTTTTTACATCGATGACCATATCCACTTTAATCACGGTATCTGTCATGATTTCGATGGCATCAATGGTTCCAACATTTATACCGGCAAACCGCACACTGTTGCCCACTTGTAAACCATTTACATCTTTAAAAACAGCACTTATACGAAAAGTAGTACTGAATAGTTTTTTGGTATCTCCCATAAAAAAGATACCTGTTCCAAGAATGATAATACCCAAAGTTACAAAGGCACCTAATTTTATTTTATTGATTGATTCGGTTTTCATGGTAATTTATTTTTAGTTGAAGAAAGAGTGTACCCATGGATCTTTTGATTCAGACAATTCCTTATAGGTACCTGAAGAGTGGATTAATCCATCTTTTAGTATAACCATGTGGTTAGCTGTTATACGGGCACATTCCATATCGTGAGTGATAATAATGCTGGTTGTTTGGTATTGTTTTTGAATGCTTAAAATAAGCTGACTCATTTCACCTGATGTGATAGGATCAAGCCCTGTGGTTGGTTCATCATAAAGGATAATTGCAGGTTTTAAAATGAGGGTTCTTGCTAATCCAATCCGTTTTCTCATACCCCCCGATAATTCAGAGGGCATTTTGTCGATAGTATCTGAAAGTCCAACATTTTGTAAAACTTCTTCTATCAGTCGGTTGGTTTCTTTTTTGTCGATGGTTTTGCTATCCCGTAGTGGAAAGGCTAAATTTTCGCCTACGGTCATTGAATCATACAGGGCTCCACTTTGGAAGAGGAATCCGATTTTCTTACGCATATCATTCAGTTCTTTTATATTGAGACTTTCTACATCCTTTCCAAGAATTTCCATAGAACCATTATCCGGTTCAATCAAGCCTACCATACATTTAATTAAAACCGATTTGCCACTTCCTGATTTACCTAATACCACAAGGTTCTGCCCTTTTGGTATCTCCAGATTTATATCTACAAGAACTTGCTTTGAACCGAAAGATTTTTGCAGGTTTTTAATCCGAATGATACTATTTCCCTCGCTTTTCTCCGCTTTTGTTTCCATAATCGAATTTATTGAACCACAAATAATGCAGTTACCTGTACCGCTATTATATCCAGTATAAATACCATTAATGACCCAAGTACCACCGAAGAATTTGCTGCGGCCCCGACTCCTTCCGTACCTTTATTGGCGTAATAACCATTGTAACTTGCAATAAGTCCAATAGCAAGACCGAAGAAAATAGTTTTAACCAGAGAAGGTATAATATCGGTAAAGCTTAATTGGGTAAATGCCTGGGCAAAAAACAAATGAAAACTAACGTCACCTTTTATATTGACTCCTACAAAAGAACCAAACATAGAAATAGCGTCATTGAAAATGGTTAATAAGGGCAACATCAACATACTTGCTGTTACCCTGGTTACAACAATATATTTGAAGGGGTTTGATCCGGATACTTCCATTGCATCAATTTGTTCGGTAACTTTCATTGAAGCCAATTCAGCACCGATACCTGAACCAACTTTACCGGCACAGATTAAGGCGGTAATTACAGGTCCTATTTCACGTACAATTGAAACGGAAATCATAGCTGGTAGCCACGATTCGGCGCCAAACTCTGCCAATGTTGGTCGGGATTGAATGGTTAATACAAGACCCATGATAAAGCCGGTTATGCCAACCAAAGGCAAGGATTTATATCCTATTAAATAGCTTTGTTTGAGCAATTCGTTGAATTCAATCGGAGGTTGAAACAACAATTTGAAATAACGCCCGGTAAAAAGTGAAAAATCAGCAACCTTTAAAAAAAATGATTGCATAAGATTGTACCTCTTGCCAATAGCTTTAGGTAACTTACTTAGTATATTCTTTGTTTTATTTTGCTGGGATAATTGCATATGAATAACACCTTTAGATTAACTGATATATCTTCGGATTATCCAGGCATTTGTTTCATGCTCTTCTAACAAACCGGTAATAAAATCGGATGTTCCGACATCCTTATTCTTTACATTCAATTCTTCAATGTCTTTTCTTAGTCCGATAATAATTGTTTCGTGGTCCATCAATATTTCTTTCAACATTTCTTTCTGTGAAGGGTACTTTCCTACCGATTCATGGAGACGGGTTGAGTTCAAAAATTCGGACATTGTACCGATGGTTTTGCCACCAAGTTTGTTAATTCTTTCTGCAATCAAATCAATAGACAATTCCAATTCTGTGTATTGGCTTTGAAATAATTTATGCAATTCCATAAAGCTTTCTCCGGATACATTCCAATGAAATTTACGGAGCTTCACATAAAGGGTCATCTCATCTGCTAGAATGATGGTAAGAGAGTCGATACTTAAACGCAAGTATTTCTCCTTAATTCCAATTTCGGGTTTCATTTTTTTTGTTATTATTATTAAAACAGTTGTGATTTCTTCATCTTGGATAAGAGTCGTAAATCACTTCAAAATTGAAGATTACGAGCTGCTATTCGCTTACATTTAAGCAATTAATAGTTATATAATTGCCACATTTATTTCGGGGATAGAAAAAGCAAAATCGATATCCTTACTGATGGGTACGATCATTTATAAAGAACTGCATCATAGAAAAGGAAATGACCAAAACAGAGCATCCACCTTCTATCATTGTTGTTATAAAAATAGAGAAAGGTGAAGTGTAATTTTCCAGCATTAATGAATTATCTTTTATTCGCAACAAAAGTTCCGAATCAGTATAATTAAAGTACAATGAAATAAATAAAGAGAATAGCACAACGCTGATAAATCCGGTTATAAAACAAAACCATAAACCCGATAAATACATTGTTGGCTTATTGTTGATTGATTTGTACTTGCGTAATGCCAATAAAATACCGACAATTAGAATTAGAAAATTCAAAGATCTGATTAAAATACTTTCAAGCAAACCGGCATATTTCATTGCAAGAAAGTACAGTACATAAGAAATAAAAATTAATATTCCGGCCTTCCATTGTAACTTGGTTATCGCAGGAGCCGCTTTTGGTATTTGTAGTATCATTTTACATTTTATTATAGAGAAGAAAGATTCTGTTTTGTTTTTTATAAAAAAATTAATTAAACAGCCAAATAACCTCCATCTATTTCCAGGCATGTACCTGTCATAAACGAACTATCAGCTGAGGCGAGAAAAATAAATCCTTTGGCAATTTCTTCTGCTTCTCCAAATCGTTTCATTGGATGCATATCCATAATAGCTTGTTTAATATCTGCATTGTCATTTATACCACCTTTGGTTAACAGTGGGGTATTGATAAATCCCGGGCAAATTGCATTTATGCGAATGCCCATTGAGGCATATTCGATGGCGGCAGATTGGGTTAATCCGATTACACCATGTTTTGCGGCTACATAATGCGCTGAAGAGGCAAATCCAACTTTGCCGAGTATAGAAGACATATTTACAATAACTCCCTGTTGTTGTTTAACCATTTGTTTCAATTCGTGTTTCATACAATTAAACACCCCATTTAAGTTTACACCTATTACTTTCAACCAAGCCTCCTCAGTCATATCCCCTACCTTATTGGCCTCTCCGCCAATTCCGGCATTGTTCAAAGCAATATCAATACCTCCAAAATGATCGGTAATTTTATCCATGGTATTTAACACCCTATCATACGATGACACATCGCAGCCTAAAAAAATGGCATTTGGGTTAATTGTACGCAGTTGGTTCATAATATTAACCTCTCCTTCCGAATAAATATCTATCAGTACAATATTTGCCCCTTCGTGAGCAGCAGCCATAGCACAGGCTTTTCCAATTCCTGATAAACCACCAGTAATAACAACTGTTTTGTTTTCTAACTTCCTTTTCATAATTTATAAATCTGTTAACACGAATGTTTACTTATTTATATAAAAGTATGTTACATAAGAAATTTTAGTTGTTACATAATTATGCTTCATTAGATAAAGTTGGAAATTCGATATCCATTTTACCCAATCGATTTACCAGAGAATTAAGTATGGTATGGTTTTTATACCATTTACAATCCGAAGGGATGATTTCCCATGGTTGTACTTTGTTGCTTTGCGACAATATATATTCGTAAATCTTCCGATAGGTCTTATGTTTACTAATATCTTTACTATCCTCTTTGTTCAGCTTCCATTGCTTATTTGGATTGCTCTTCCGGGATTCAAGTCGTATCAGTTGTTCCTTGTAAGAAATATGCAAATAAAACTTAAACAATAAGGTATTGTTTTCTACCAACCCTTTTTCAAACGATTCTATTTCCTTCATTCTTGCCTGTAAAGCCTTAGTTGAAATAGTATCTCGAGATAAGGGAATTAAAATATCTTCGTAATGTGACCGGTTAAAAATCTGCATCATTCCGGTAGAAGGACAACTATTGCTGATACGCCATAAAAAATGCTGATTCAATTCAAGTTCAGTTGGTTTTTTAAATGATTTTACAGCACAACCCGCAGGATTTACCCCTGAAAACACATGCTTAACTGCACTATCTTTACCGCTAGTATCCATTCCCTGAATGACTATTAATACAGAATATTTATGCTGTGCGAATAGCTTTTCTTGAAGCAAAGCTAAATCGACAACCAGCTTTTTAGATTCCTTTTTCAATGTTTCTTTATCAGCGGTAGATGGTGGCATAGTGGACCAATCATTTAGTTTTATCGTTTTCATTTCTTAGTTGTTTTAAATGTGTTAGTTGTAAGGTACCAATTCAGGTTTTGAGATTCTAAAATCCCTAGCCCTGACATTGTAGTTGGATATTGGGTTGGTTTTGATGAGAAAATCAGAGCTGCCGGGCATATAGGGATATATTCCAATAGACACTTGAAAGGTACCTGCAATTAAGTATTCATTCCGTATGAGGATACCGATGGCATAGGCATGATAAATCTGACCTTTAAGCAATAAATTGTAGTCATTTGCCAATCCTGCCAAACCTATAAACAAAACAGGTGCAAATTGAAATCCAAGTAATTTGTACGGTGCATAAATCAGAAATTCGTAATTGAGCACCACCTTCGATTTTGATTTTATAAGGTCGCTGGAAAGTCCATACATTTCATCGCTATTAAACAAGAGCATTGCATTATTGGTCTGGCGAAATCCATTTACAAATTTGAAACGAACAAATTGTCGAAAATGCCATCTGTTTATGCGTAGTAAATCAGTAAAGTAAAGAGCGCTCAAATTGAGCACTCCATTTCTGGCATTTCCATTTTCATAAAAGGTTCCGAAACCTAAATTGGTGGATAGATAGCCAAATTTTTCAATATGGTTTCCTATTCCAATATTGAATCCGGTATAAAACAATGGAACAGATAATTCTTTGGTTAAATAACCCGGTAAGATTTCAAAGTAAGCCCCCTCAGGAATATCTTCATTGGCACCAAAGCGAAACAAATACCTATCCCTGTAATAAGATTGTTTAGTGATTCCGAAATTGATTAGGTACAAATTTTCATTTTGATTGTATAGCCCGGTATCTATATCAAATGAAGGGCGTTTAATATATGTTTTATTATAGTAACGAGCCCCTGTTAATAGTCTAATGATGCGAAGATCGGCAACAGGTATAAGTGGTTTTTTGACGGCAAAACCTACTGCACCCCAAACATCGAAAGTGTTATAATTGATGGCATAGGGAGTTACGATACTACCTTCAATATTCAACGGGGCAATAATTGTATTGTTTCTAATTGTAGTTATACCACCTGCCCATCTTGCCAATTGGGAGTAAAAGGGTCGATTCAAAGCGGCACCAAACTCCTGCCTATCGGTTAAGTCGGCATAAAACAAATCGGATTGTATGTACGAGCGTTTTATATTGTAAATTGAGTATTTACCTCTGGTTTCTATATATCCCCTACCGGTTTGCCAACTCACATTTTCTTCGATCTGATGTCCGAGACCGAGAAAATTGGACTCTTTGATGGTTAAATTTGGTACCGTAATATTGAAACTACTCCATACAAAAGTGGTCCATTTATCCTGCACAAGCACCAATACATCTATTGAGTCCTTAGACGATTTTTTAAGTTTATAAACATACAAACGTGCGTCATAAACATAAGGAGAAAGGCGAAGTAAACGTTCAGATTCGCTCATTTTTAGTGGATCTGCTATGCTTCCTTCTTTGAAAAGAAGCATATTATTTATCATCTTTTCTTTAGATGTACTGTGTAGTTTATTACCAACCCTTTCCATATAGGAAGGTTTGGTTCCGACAAATTCATCAACAGAATACCCGAAAGGATCGAGTACAACTATATTAATACTCCGGATATATTTTCCTTTACTTGACTGAAAGGGATTTTTTTTGTTTTTTACAACTGCTATAAAAACGCTGTCTTTTCCTTTTACGACTGAACTTTTAATGGTAATATTATATAACCATCGTGACCATGCATGCTTGTTTGCTTTTTCAAAGAGTCTTTTGTAAAATACAACCGAATCTTTTCCATTTTGCGCCTGAGATTGGTATGGAAAAAAGAAAGCGACGCCTACAATTATACAGATAAAAAGTATACGCAAATTCATCCATTTCAAATACGTAAAGCAATTTTTAACCATAAAAAAAGCAGTCTGAAATCCTGGAATTATTCTCTTACAGGATGTTTTTCAAGCACATTTTCTGCATAATTCTTAATCATCCCTATGATACCGGTTGTAACCTTGGCTACTGTCTTTGGATTTTTAGCCACAAGTACTGATAAGCCCACCTGTGCTAAATTACCGAATACGATACGTAAAGGATTTTTAGAGTTACCTACAAGTAAAAATTTAGCAACAGCTCCGATGGTTAAACCGGCAGTTGCCCCTAAAATTTCACTTTTAAGTATTTTTGAGTTACCTGAATCGTTGAGGGATAGTTTAAGCATCTGCAATGGATTTAATTGTTCCATTGTATCGCCAAGCACTGCGTTTAATCTCAATTTGGTAAACTCCTGATCAGATTCCAATCGTAAAATTTCTTGTTTCAGTTCATTAATATGGTTTACTTTTTTCATTTGGTTCAATGGTTTAGTTTCTCAATCAATGAATTGTAAAAAGAGGATTTTAAAGTAGGCTGTATTAGCAATAGAATCAAGCCAATAATAAGATAAAATGCTGCGACAATAACGAAGCCAAATGCCATATTACCGATAAAATCACCAAGAAAAACAGCACCTCCAATACTTAAAATAACCAGACCTAACAATAAGGATGAAAACAACAACACTTTTGCAAACAAAGTTGAAAACAAATTGGCTGTTTTATCGATTGTTTTTAACCTTACCAGTTCGATGCTTTGTTTTCCATACAATTCGAGGTGTTTAATAAGGGGTTCAAATAGTTTTAATTGTGTTTCCATTTTACCTTTGGTTTGTGGTTTTGCTTTTAATAGGTGTCAGAATTTTGCCATAGCGTGTTAGGCTGTTTCTTCCATGAGATCTCTTGTCTTCTCTTTTATCGCATTCATTTCCTCTTTAATTTCTTCGATAGTAGTATTGAGTTTTTGCTTCATTGCATCCGTAAGTTCATCGTTTTTAGCCGCTATTTTACGGCGTGTTTCACTACCTTTATCCGGTGCAAATAAAATTCCAAGGGCAGCGCCAATTGCACCACCTATTAATAATGCTCCTATCAGCTTTTCGCTGTTGTTTGAGTTGTTCATATTGATTGTTTTAATTTTGTTATAGATTAATGTTAAGAATATCCTGGGTTTACTTTATAATAAAATGATTAATAAAAGCAGAATGATAATGATAGCACCTACTGAAATATAGATTCCCCCATCCATAGTTTTCAAAGATTTATGAATGCTTTTCACTTCGTTGCCAAGGGTTTTCTTTTCAACAGAAGTTAATTTTGACTTATCCATTTTTTGAATTTGATCTAAACGATGAATAAGCACAATGCTTTGGGTTCTCGAATCTACCGGTTGAGCCGACCCTGCAAATGTTAAAGGTGCATTAACCAACAGGCAAATGCTAAGTCCCAGAATTATTTTTGTTATTTTTTTCATGATAATGATTGTTAGATGAGAGTTGTTAATCGATAATTTTCTTTCCTTGAATAATCCTAAGTATGATGGCAATCAAGGCAATTACCAATAAGATGTGGATGATACCACCTGAGTTATAGCCAAGAAATCCAATGGCCCATGCTATAACCAGAATTACGGCAATTGCATAAAGTAAGTTGTTCATATTATTTAATTTTATTAATGAATGGCAATTCCAATCGTAGAAACTCCGCTTGATAAATCAACAAAGCCACCTATTCTCTTGCTAAAATGGTATTCGGCACCAATATGAATATCAAGAAATAAGTTACTACCTCTATGGTAATAATTCTTATCTCCATCATACCCATTTTCCCAAGAAGCTTCTACCAATGCAAATCCTAAGGATCCGGCCAAATAAATATCCCATTTGTTGTTTAAGGCCAGCAATTGATCGGCATAAAATGTACCTTTTAGGCCAATTGGAATAACGGTTTCTCTGTAAGTATAATATGCATACGGTCTGTTGTTATTTCCCCACCAATAAGTATTGGTGTATGTGTAGAAAGAAATGAATGGAGCCAGGGTGAAATTTTTTGCAGCATTAAACTCATAGTTAAGGTGCAATACCGGCATTGAACGATTAACATAACCGTAATACCCGGAGTATCCGCCTACCCCAATTCCGAAGTTTAAAGTATTGCCATAACTCTCTTGGGCATGTGATTTACCTAATCCAGACAGAATAAGTAATATAATTAAAAATGATTTTTTCATGGTGTTATTTTTAAAACTTGATTAATGTTTATAATTCCGAGATTAGTTTAGCTAATTCGTCTTTGGTTTTGCCTAATTTAATTTGCAGACGGCCAAGCAACTCTTCGTTCTTACCTTCCACAAGCAATAAATCATTGTCGCTTAACAAGGCAAATTTTTGCTTTAGCTTCCCTTTGATTTCATTCCAGTTACCTGTTAATTCTGTTGTGTTTTTCATTGTATTTGATTTTTATTGAAATGGTTAATTAAGATTCAAAAGTGAGGGTATATGCTCTTCCAAGTGTTATAGAACTAATAAAACTAGTTACATGATTCACACCTTAAAAAAAACACCCGGGCAATCTGACCGGGTGTTTGGTTTAATTAAAGCGTATGAGGGGATAAGAAATTGAATAAAGATTAACTCACTTGTTAGTGTTGGCTTTTTCCTTTACCGTTAGATTGTTTTTGATTTTTGTTGCCATTATTTCCTGCATGTTGATCGTGATTTGATGAACTGTTTTGGTGTACATTGCCATTGTTATTTCCCGGCTTATGACCTCTATTTTGTTGGTACGAACCTTTATAGCCTTTCGCATATTGGTGTTTGTGATGCGAATAATTTGAATATGGCCTATCGCCATGATAATTGGTTAAAACCACTTTGTAACCTGAGTACAAATCATAATTCCGATAACGACCTGGCAGATAGCTGCGATGCATCCATATTCCGCCACTGTAGTAAATGAACATAGAGGTATGGATATCATAGTAAGCCTCCACATCCGGAATGTAATAATAACGTGCTTCCTGGTAACCTACGGGGCCCCACATTGGAGGACTACCAATATTTATTTGAACAGAAACCTGGGCATTTAGTATTGGCATATAAAGAAACAGGCTCAACACAAGGCGAAGTATAATTTTCATTTGGATGATGTTTGTGAAAATATTTTCACCTTCCAAATGTCTGCTTCAAGTTTTGTTGGGGTATTACATTATCAAGTAATTAAATTACATGATTCACACTTCTTCTGATACAATTCAATCGTTGGAACCGCTCCCACTCTCACTCTCACTCTGATTCATGTGGTCTTGTCAGGAATCCCCGCCTGCGCGACGCAGTCAGGCAGGGAACTTGAATTAAAAGTTGCTTTTATTCTTAGAACTTATGCGCGAATAAATCGTGGTCTCGTCAGGAATCCCTGCCTGCGTGACGCAGTCAGGCAGGGAACCTGAATTGAAAGTTGCTTTTATTCTTAGAACTTATGCGCGAATAAATCGTGGTCTCGTCAGGAATCCCTGCCTGCGTGACGCAGTCAGGCAGGGAACCTGAATTGAAATAATCTTTTATGTTAAGCGCTTACGCAAGAATAAATATGTGGTCTCGTCAGGAATCGAACCTGAATCAAAAGCTTCGGAAACTTCTATACTATCCGTTGTACTACGAGACCAATAAAGTGGGGCGAATTTAAGGTTAACTTTTTGAAATTTGTATTGAAATATACTTTTTACCTGCTGCGCTCTTAAAATATTTTTCTTTCTTTCTTGCGTCAATTCTTTCTTCAACTGTTTCCGAATAAATTAGTTTCCAAGGCATATGACCTGAAGTGAATTTTGATTTACCTGTGTTATGCTCTTTGATTCTTCTTTGAAGGTCTTGTGTAAATCCAGTATACCAGATTCCATCTTTCTCACTTTCTATGATATAAACTATGAACATAATTTTACTGATTTTGTCAGGAATCCCCGCCTGCGTGACGCAGTCGGGCAGGGAACCTGAATCAAAAGCTTCGGAAACTTCCCTGCTTATTAGCAGGCAGGTATACTATCCCCGCCCGACTATGTCGGTCGGGCAGGCGTTGTACTACGAGACCAATAAAGTGGGGCGAATTTAAGGCTTAAAATGGACAAAAGCTATTTCAAATCATATCCATTGCACCTCTACCCTATTCATGCGTTGAAGAGTATCCTAATGCAGCTTTAGATTCAGTTCCGGATACTTTATTATCATTTGGTCTAATTTTGATTGATAACTGCGTATAAACTCCTTGTGTTGATTTGATTCGGGATGAATTGGCCGATGATGCATGGCCAATTGAATTTCAGTCCAGTTTTTTATGAATAATTGCGTTTCTGCATCCACATAAGTTTCAACAAATTTTTCAAATACATAATCAATTGCCAATTCATTCGGATGTACCATATCCTTTTCAAAAAAACGGTAATCCCGTAGTTCGTCCAAAACTATCTCATACGCAGGAAAATAATACGCATTTGAATAGGTGCTACAAATCTGGTGGACAGCAGAAAGTAAGTGGGCCTTACTTCTGTTATTTTCCACCAATCCATCGCGTATATATCTTACCGGACTTACCGTAAACAAAATTTTCTTATTTTTTAGCTTTTCATGTTCTAATATCGACTTACATGCATTTGAAATCTCTTCAATGGTCAATAACCGTTTGTTAAATTGTTTTTGAGGAACCTTATGGCAGTTTGCTACTATATGATGGCTGTCTTTAAGTTCATAAACCCAAGCACTACCAAATGTAATTACCAACCAATCCGCATTTTTAAACTGTTCTAATGCCTCTTTTCTTTCCTTTACAATACGTTCAAAAAGCACTTCTTTTGTTGGCGCATTAAACTTTCCATGGTGTTGCCACGAATACCAAACTCCGTTGTATTCAAATAAATCCAACCCAGAAGGGATTGATTCTTCCACAATATCTACAATACTTTTACAAATACTTATAGGGTTAAATAAAATTCCATTCGGATTAAGGACCACATTAAATTTACTGGTTTGTAATCTGTTTCCGATATGTTCGGCAAAACACGAACCTGCCAGTAATATTGGTTTCTTAATACTTATTTGTTGCTTAGAAGCAGGTATTTCAAAATCTAGTTTGAATTTCATGGAAGTGAATTGGCTGTAAATGTATATAATATCTTAGAATGTATTAACACCACGTTACTTGTATTTAACGCGATTACAAGCTTTGCACATTTGTTTACAACTTTTTAGGGCATCTTGATTTTGCACCTTATATCTTGAACTTATTATTGATTTAAACCATGGCGAAAAAAGAAGAGAGAAAAATATTTGTACTCGATACCTCTGTTATACTTTACGATCACAATGCAATAAAGAATTTTCAGGAACACGATGTAGCAATCCCAATCACGGTATTAGAGGAATTAGATAATTTTAAAAAAGGCAACGATACCATCAATTTTGAGGCAAGGGAATTTATCCGTTACCTCGACAAACTATCCGGAGAATATACCCTTAGCGATTGGATTCCGATTAATGGAAGGAGTCGTGGTAAGTTTAAAGTGGTCATGCAACAAAGCGCGAGCATCGACGCCGAAAAAGTATTTGGCGAACGCAAGGCAGATCACCGTATTCTGAATGCTGCTTTGGCAATGCGGGAAGAATTTCCGGGCCGTAAAGTAATCATGGTTACCAAAGATGTTAACCTGCGTTTAAAGGCTAAATCATTAAACCTTTTGGCAGAAGATTATGAAACAGGTAAGATTAAGAATGTAGACCATTTACATACCGGGAAAACCATTATCGAAAATGTAAAGCAATCGGTAATTGATCGGATTTATGCCGAAGGTTTTATTTCGTTTGATTTGTTGTTTGACGAAAAACCGGTTGCAAACCATTATTATTTGTTGCGCACCGCTAAAGCTTCTGTATTGTGTTATTATAATCCAATCAACGAAAGTATAGAACGAATTGACAAACGAAATGCCTATGGAATTAAACCACGCAATGCAGAACAAACGTTTGCTTTGCATGCTGTGCTTAATCCACATGTACAACTGGTAACCATACAAGGTGTTGCAGGTACCGGAAAAACATTGCTGGCACTTGCGGCTGCCATGGAGCAAAAACAAGACTACCGACAAATTTATTTAGCACGTCCAATCATTCCATTAAGCAATAAAGATATTGGATTTCTACCGGGCGATATCAAATCAAAAATTAATCCTTACATGGAACCATTATGGGATAATTTAAAATTGATTCAAAACCAATGGAAAGAAACCGACAAGGAATACCAAAAAATTACAGATATGGTTAACCAGGAAAAATTGCTGGTTACACCTTTGGCATATATACGTGGAAGAAGTTTATCCAATATCATGTTCATCATTGATGAAGCGCAAAACCTCACTCCGCTTGAAGTAAAAACCATCATTACCCGTGCCGGAGAAGGAACTAAAATTGTATTTACCGGCGATATTTTCCAAATTGATACACCTTACTTGGATTCACAATCCAATGGACTCTCCTATTTAATCGACCGCATACGCGATAATCCTTTGCATGCGCATATCACGTTAGAAAAAGGGGAAAGAAGTGAGTTGGCGAATTTGGCAAACCAATTGTTGTAGGAAATGAGTAATTGAGTAAATGAGTAAGTGAGTAAATATGTCGACGTCGCTTGAAAAGTTGATAGATGATTTGGCCAATGATGACACCAAAGGAAAACTCGTTAAAAAGTTAGGCTTAATAGTAATCAGAATGAAGGTGTCTGAGGCTCTCGAAGACATCCGGATTTAAGGAAATGAGTAATTGGGTAAATGAGTAAATGTTGAAAATCCCGCGCGATAAAAACAAGGAGGTACGACGTAGTTTTTACATGCGGGAAGTAATTAGGCACGCGTCGCGAATCTTTTTAAGGATAATTTTATTACCGAATAGCTAATGACCAATGTCCATTGACTAATTACTAATGTCCATTGACTAATGACTAACATCTACCGAACACTATGCGACACAAGGGTATTCGTATAAATTACTTTCTTACTATTTGCATTAAGATCGGTTTGCCACAAAACTTCTTTTTCCAATAAAAGACCAATTTCCTTATCGATATAATGTTCTCTCCCACCTTCTAAATCCATCCTTATTGTTTTATTATTCATTCCATTATATTCAATATTCTCATTTAACGAAATATAAGTAAACCAAAGGGAATGTTCTGCTTTGAACCGGTTCCATCTAACACCTACTTTATAAGGATATTTCAGAATTTGAATCGCACCACCGGGTGGATAAAATTTTTCGTTTGATCGTCCGATTGAATCAGACCCGAAAAACTTGGAAAAGGATTGACCACCGGCTTTAAAAAAACTAAAACCACCATTGCCTTGCACTGCTATTCCAAATAATCCCGTTTGGTCGTTCAACAGGTACTCATATACTGTATCATATGTATTGGCATTAACGGAATGCAAAACTTGTTCCAATACGAAAACTTGCTTCCCTAAGGCAGTATCCGTTCTAATTACTTCCCAAAATAAATTATAGCTATGTAAAGTATTCCCTAAGGTATCCTTAATAGAAGTATAATAGGTCCATTTGTTGCCAACTTTTAGAGGATATTGGTCTTGGTTGTAATTGCCGCCGGATCCTGTTCCATCCTTTTTACAGGAGACTACCGTTAAAACTGTAAATAAAATTAGGAGGAATTTCATGGTTGATAAACGAAGCATATAATACAATATTACCTTTTAATTTAGATATACTATAATGTTAAAACTACCATTCAAAACACGCTTTTCCGAATGGATAATCCTATTTCTTGTTTTCAAGTAACATCGGGAATCCTGTTATTTTATTTTGGTAAACAGAAAATTGATGGCGCAATAAAGCATGAATAAAGTATTTGTCGAATTTGATATAGTAATCCCATAATAATTTGGGATGCGGATTAATACTTTCCTTGCGAATAGAATCAGCTATAGTTGGAAGCAGAAATTTATCCAGGCTGTCGACTAAGGTAAAATCATAATAAGCAACGGCTAGTTTTTTATAAAAGAAACTCGCACTATCAATAATATAAGGCATTTTGTGTTCATCAAATTGCAAGAAATGTTTAAGATGATTGCGTTTGATAACTTTACCGAATCTCTCTGTATCTACGCATATTTGCACGCCTTTATCTGTACTATCTGTTTTGTATGTCAATAGAAAATAATTAGGTGAGGAGGTAATAATTGTATAGTACTTGAATAAACTATCATTGATTGACAACTTGCTTTTATCTGAAGTGTTCCTGCGACAGGAAATTAAACATACGAAAAGTAACAAGGCAAGTATGATTTTATTCATCGATCATGATTTGATGTTATTCAAGATTACAATAAAATACCCATAAAAAAAGGCCACCCGAAGGCAGCCTTTTATAATAGTTATGTGTGGTATTATATTACTCAGCAACAACTTCTACACCAATATTCACCTTTACATCTCTGTGTAGGTTAAGGGTAGCGTCGTATTTGCCCAATAATTTAATATCAGCAACTTCAATTTTACGGCGGTCGATTTCAATTCCTTTGGCTTTTAAAGCTTGGGAAATTTGTAACGGGGTAATGGAACCGAAGATTTTATCATTTGCACCGGCTTTTGTTCCGATGGTAATGGTCATTCCTTCCAATTTGGTTGCCATATCCGTTGCATCCACTTTTAGTTTTTCGCGTTTTTTAGCACCCTGGCGGTTGTTTTCTTCCATCATTTTCATGTTAGAAGGAGTTGCCATTAATGCCATTCCTTTAGGAAAAAGGAAATTGTTTGCATAACCGTCTTTTACAGTTACAACATCACCTTGCGCACCAAGGTTCTTCATGTTTTCTTTTAAAATAATCTTCATGTTCCTTTTCTCCTGTTATTTTAATTGATCTGCAACATAAGGTAAGATTGCAATGTGACGGGCACGGGCGATTGCCTGCGACACTTTACGTTGGTATTTCAAGGAAGTACCGGTAATACGTCTTGGTAAAATTTTACCTTGCTCGTTCACAAACTTCATTAAGAAGTTAGGATCCTTGTAATCGATATACTTGATACCGGCTTTTTTGAAGCGGCAGTATTTCTTTTTTTGCGGAGCCTCAGGTGTTGTGTTAAACACCATGGCTGGATTTGTTTGTCCGTGTGGTTTGCTCATGTTATTTTCCCTCCTGTTGTTTGTCTTTTTTGCCCTGGTTAAATTCACCATTGCGTTTGCGTTGGTTGTAGATTAATGCATGTTTGTCTAATGCAGTAGTTAAGAAACGCATGATTCTTTCGTCGCGTCGGAATGCCAGTTCGAAGGTAGAGATAAACTCAGGATTGGCTTTGAATTCGAAAATGTGGTAAAAACCGGTCGTTTTCTTTTCAATAGGATATGCCAATTTGGTTAACCCCCAATTTTCTTCATGAACCAGCTCTCCTCCGTTTTCTTTAATCATGTTACGGAATTTAGAGACAACATCTTTCAGCTGCTCATCTGAGAGTACGGGTGTGAAAATTATCACAGATTCATAATCGTTTAGGCCAACTTTTTCGTTGGTTTTTGTTTTAGCCGCCATTATTTGGGTTTTATATAAAGGAGCGCAAAAATAGGCCTTATTTGGGAATAAACCAATTCAATTGGGATTATTTATGAATATTTCTGCTGTAAATCAAGGCTTTTACCGGGTACGAATTTGCAAGAACACCGTTTTTACTGCTGTTTTTATTCATTTTGAAATAAAAAACCGGGAGAACATTTCTGCTCCCCCGGCAATTTACGTATAGTTATTCGAACTCCAGCGCTTACTTAATCTCTATGCTGGTTTTTGTTTCTTTTACCGGTGTTTTCGGAATTTCAATTTTTAAAATGCCATCGGTTAACTCGGCAACCATACCGTTTTTATCTACATTTTCAGGTAAAGTAAACGATCGTGCAAAGGAACCATAATAGTTTTCTACCATATGGTATTTGTCGTCTTTGTTTTCGTTGTGAAATTTGCGTTCTCCACTGATATGCAAACGATCGCCATCGATTTCAGCTTTAACTTCGTCCTTCTTCAGACCTGGCAAAGAAACATGTACTTCAAATTTCTTGTCTTTTTCAATCACATCTACACGTGGGGTGAAAAATACATTGCGTTCAAATTTTCCAACAGAATCATTAAAGAAATTGTCGAATAAATTCATCATTTCAGACGGAATCACTGAATCCCTCAGCAACTCGCGGGTAGGTTTAAATTTTATAAGTGTCATATTGTTTTTTATTGGATATTTATAAACCTTCAAAAGGTATTCCAATCAAAAAAGACAGACAATATGTCGGTTAATTGACTAATTTCATGCAATGATATGATTTTTGCAGCCAGATTGACTGATTAATATTTGTTTTTCAGTTTTGCGGAGATCTGACTTGCCATTTCTGTCAGAATCGAAAGTTTGAACGTATTTTTTGGCATTAAAGCCGCTTTACCAACCGTAAATTGTTCCCTCCATTCTTTGTTTGAAGGAGGTAAATAATTTCCCTCGGGTAAGTCCTGGTAAAGGTTATTGATATTGCATTTACATTCGAGTTTATGCAATTCGTCGACACGGTTCATGTCAAAATTATCGCTAAAAATTGGCAAGCCGGTTGCAACATCCAATATTTGGATGCTTACATTGTATTTAATTCTTTGGCCTTCCGAAACATCGGTATACTCCACCTTTTTAAACTTTGTGATATAGGTATAGGTGTCGGTATATGGATTGGGTATATTTTCGGTGAAGGATTCGTAGGCTGATTTTTTTTCGGCAATGCGGGGTTGAACTTGATCCAACAATGTTTTCACTTCGATAAAGATTATATTTTGTAAACCGAGGTTTTTAGCTGCCTGTATTGCATCCTGTGGCGATTTAATGCGATTCCATCCGCGTGATTCCAACATGGATTGCACTTTGCGGTAACCATTCACTTCGGTAAAAGTAGATTTTCTTTTATTCAACTGTCGATCCAACAATTCATCCAGATTCTCCATAACCATTTGATCCTCGCTATGAACCGGAAAAATTCCATATCTAATCGTAGCTTTTGTTAATGATTTCTCTCGATAGGTAATTACCTCTTCAAATTGGTCATCAATTTCTGCAACCTTAGAAAAAGTAGCGTATGCCTCTTTAAAGTTACCTTGCTGGTAATGGGTTACTCCTTCCTTGTACAAAGGCAGTAATACAGTATTCATGCGCAGTACCGAAACAGAACTGTATGCAGTATCCAACAATGCCAATTCGTGTAATTGTCGTTCTGCCTGATCAAACTTCTTTTGGTTTATCAGATGAATTACATCATCAAAAAGTGTTCTTGCGTATTCATGTTTGATTTCTGTATACACCTCATCAAATTCATGTTTCCATTCTAAATGCACTCCCGTTTTTTCTGCATTATCAAAGAACTTCTGGTTATTCTGGTATTGTTTAATAGCAGGCTCAATCTGGTTATCTTGCACTTGTTTGCGGAATATTTCAAACTTATCGTTCAACACTTTTTGCGCATTGATTTTTAAACCGGATTGTGCAGGTGCATACCCCGGTTTTTTTAGCAAAGCTGTATAATAATATCCGGTGGCGTCTTCATAATTGCCTGCAGCAGCTAGCTTGTCACCGGTTTGGGTATACTTTTTTGCAGGATTGCAACCAATATTTATGAGGAACAACAACGCAAAAGCGGCATATATAAAATTACTTTTTCGAATATCCTTTAAACGCAATTTTGTGTCTTTCATTACATTCTTTCAGGAACATGGATACCAAGCAAAGCAAATCCCGAACGAATTACCGTTGCCGTTAGTAACGCTATTTGTAACCGCAAATTCCTTTTTTGTAAATCAGGTTCGCGGAGTACCGATAATTCGTGGTAAAAATGACTAAACGTTTTCGATAACTCGTACACATAATTTGCAATTAGTCCCGGACTCATCTCCTCTCCTGCCTCGGCAACTACTTTTGGGTATTGGCTTAAAATTCGAATCACTTCTTTTTCGAGTGGAAGTAATTCTATGGAATTGGTTACCATGTCTGCGTCCGGCATGGCATTGCGTAAAATAGACCGAATGCGAGCGTGTGTATATTGAATAAACGGTCCGGTATTGCCATGAAAATCGATCGACTCGGCCGGATTAAACATCATTTTCTTTTTTGGTTCAACTTTTAACAGGAAATATTTAAGTGCCCCTAGTCCGATAGTTTGGTATAGTTGTTCGAGCTCTACTTCGGATAATCCTTCTGTTTTGCCAAGAGCAATGGTTGTTTCGCGTGCGGTATTCACCATTTCAGCAATCAAATCATCGGCATCCACAACAGTACCTTCCCTGCTTTTCATTTTACCTTCAGGCAATTCAACCATGCCATAACTCAAATGAAATATGCCATCGGCAAAGGGTTTCCCTAATTTCTTACAAATGAGTTTAAGCACCTTAAAATGATAATCCTGCTCGTTTCCTACAACATAAATGCTTTTATCGTAATGAAAGTCGTTGTATTTTAATTCGGCTGTTCCTATGTCTTGTGTGATGTAAACTGAAGTTCCATCAGCACGTAACAATAATTTTTGATCCAATCCGTCGGCCGTTAAATCAATCCAAACTGAACCATCCGGTTTGGTATAAAACGCACCTGAGGCAACACCTTCCTGCACTTTTTCTTTTCCTAAAATGTAGGTATTGCTTTCATAATAATATTTGTCGAATGAAACCCCAAGATTTTTATAGGTAACGTCGAATCCGGCGTAAACCCAATCGTTCATGGTTTTCCAGATTTGAATTGTTTCTTCATCACCTGCCTCCCACTTGCGCAACATTTCCTGGGCTTCCAATATAATTGGAGCTTGTTTTTCTGACTCTTCTTTGCTTAATCCTGTTGCTTCTAAAGTAGCAACTTCGGTTTTATATAGTTTATCGAATGCCACATAATACTTTCCAACCAGGTGGTCGCCTTTCAATCCCGAGGTTGACGGTGTTTCGCCATTGCCTGTTTTTAACCAAGCCAACATGCTTTTGCAAATATGAATCCCGCGGTCGTTTACCAGGTTAACCATGCTTACTTCATGTCCGTTAGCCTTCAGAATTTGAGCCACCGAAAATCCCAATAAGTTATTGCGTATATGTCCGAGATGCAAGGGTTTATTGGTGTTTGGCGACGAATACTCGACAACAATTTTTTGTTTGGTTGGATTTGTATTAAAACCAAATTGTGGGTTATTGCAATTCGATTGAAGAAACCCGGTCCATACACTATCCTTTAAACTGATATTTAAAAACCCTTTAATGATATTATAAGCTCCTGCTTCCGGCATGTTTTCGATCAAATACTTCCCAATATCTTCTGCAGTTTGCTCCGGATTTTTACGGCTTTGTTTAAGATAAGGAAACACCACAAAGGTATAATCCCCTTCAAAATCATCTTTGGTTGGCTCGATGGAAATTGGAGGACTATCTATCTGATACAGCGCTTTAAGTGCTTGTGATATATGTTCTTTAAGTTGTTGTTCGATTTGCATGTGAGGCGGCAAATATAATTAAAGAGATATGAATTATGAGTTATGAGTTATGAATGGGGTTGCGGGCTATGATTATTACGAATTACGGATTACGGATTTGGACGACGCGAGGAATGACTATAGTTTTGATTTTTTTGTATAACTAAATTTGAATGGCTAGGATTATTTAAATATCCATCACTAAGTGCCAAGAAGGATAAAGGATTTTATGGGTATGGTTAGAATTACATCCTTTAGAAATGAAATATCCAATGTGTTAAAACGTTATTTTAGTATACCTTGTAGTCGATATGAAGCATCTAAAGCTGTTGTTTTTAGTAAACTTGGTTGTGGTGGTTGGTTCTGCCCAAACGGTTAGGTTCCGTTGTGGGAACAAAGAAATTACAATTTATGAAGCAGCCAAACATCCCAAAAACCTACCATTCACTGTAGATAACTCATTCTTTCAAAACGATACTTTGCGTATGGATCTTGAAGGATTTGGAAACGAAAAGGATACTTTAAAATGGAATATACTTTTCATTCCTAAAACAGGAACCACTTTTTTTACCAAATATAAAGGCAAATCCCCTTGGATTATTCCAAGTATAAGTAACTTAACATCAATCACATTAAAGGGCAAATATGCCAAAGTGATTCTAACTGTTCAAGGTGGGAAAACGACAATGTTGCCATTTGTGTTAAATGTGGAGGATGCGATTAAGCCGAAGAAATAAGGTTTAAGTATTATTACGGATTGGGTTGCGGAATACAATTATTACGGATTGGGAATTACGAATTTGGGTTGCGGGCTATGATTATTGCGAATGACGGATTGGGGTTGCGTGATTCGAAAAGGATGCGACGCGGCCAATTACCTAATTACCAATTCCCATTTACGTTTATTCAAATACATTTGCATCACAGCCAATATTTGTATTTCTTTGCAACCCTAAATACGTAAATAACGTAATGGTCTCATAGCTCAGCTGGATAGAGCACCGGTTTTCTAAACCGTAGGTCGCAGGTTCGAATCCTGCTGGGACTACAAAATGAGTGTGGATGTGAGATTAGAGTGTGAGATAAAAGCATTTTACACTCATTTTACCATACACACTCACTCATTTACTGCCTTTTGAGATTTTGCAAAAAGCAATTTTGCTGTTATTATCTTAAAAGAGTTACTGTACCTGATTTACTATGAGTGCTGTTATTTTTTCTCAATTTGTAAATAAGGTTATATGAATAAACACCTTCGGGTGCTATCTGGCCCTTAAAGTTTCCGTCCCAACCCTTTATTAATTCTGTGCTTCTAAACACTTCCAAGCCCCATCTATCGAAAATATGCAATTCGATTTCTTTTATACCAGTACCCTGAACCATTAAAGTATCGTTTATTCCATCAGTGTTAGGAGTGAACGCATTTGGCATGTAAATGCCATCAGGACATTCTTCTTCTATCAAAGCCGTGTCAGTCCCAATACAATCATTACTATCCGCAACCACTACTCTGTAAATCTCTGGATAAGTTGCATGGATAGTTCTACTATGTTCACCCGTTGGATACCACGTATATGATTTCCATTGACCTGCATCAAGTAAAATCGCTTTCAATTCATCAAAACAAACTGAAGTATCTCTTGTAAGATGCAATTGAGGTAAAGGAAGCTCATGCATATTCACAGTAGCATCCGTTGTGCAAATTCCATTGGTTGCAGTGACAGTATGAAGTCCTCCTTTAGAGATTATAATACTTCTACTTGTATCTCCTGTACTCCATAGATATTTATTATACTGGGCATTAAAAGCGTCAAGCGTAATTATTAAACCGCTACAAAAAGAACTGTCGCCTTTTAAAGGTAAAGGGGATATAATTTCCTTTGTATAATTGAAGCTGTCAATTGAATAGCAATTGCTATTATCAATTGCTTTACACCAATAGCCTCCAGTTGAAGTTGGCGTAATTGCATTGGTCATTTCATTCGTGTTCCATATGTATGATGACCAACCAGCAAATGAGCTTTTCAGTTGTGCTGTAAGATTCTCGCATATGGTGGTGTCGTGGTTGAAATGACTGCGAAGGATCGATGCATAATGAAGTGTGAAGGTATCAATTGCAAAACAAGTATTAGGGTATATTGCTTTACACCAATATGTTCCTGAATCAGCAGGAACAATCTTTTCCGTTGTATCACCGGAACTCCAATTCCAAGTGACATTAGTGGAATAGTTGCTGATGAATTGGACCGGGTCATATCTACAAATAGTTGTATCTTTTGTTGCTAATCCGCCTTTTAAAAGTGCACCAAATCCAACATGTATACTATCAATAAAAACCCCGTAATTACTTTGTGTATATCCGATATACCAGCCGGAATCCGATACCCAAATATTTCTTGTGCTGTCTTTGTCATTCCAGATATAAAATGTACCAGTATCTGTGGTAGTCAGATTAATGCTATCGCCTTTACAAATTGAGTGATAATTTGTTTGACTGCCTTTGTATTCAAAAAGCTGGAAATTGTCCATATAATTAGTTCCATTCGTAATACCCAAATTACCGGCTCCAAGGAAACTAGCACTATCTGGTGCGATAAAAATCCGGGTGTAATGGGTCCATTTATCAAAAACCGGTTTTAGTGCAAAAAGTACAGTTCCAAGTGATGAATCTGTATGAGCAATACTTATACTAAAACTATCAACAGAAGTGCTATTATAAACAGGAGTTCCCGAAGGACTTTTGTAGACTGGAATAGTGTTTGAATCCACAGTTAAAAGAGAGAAACGAACTAAGTATTTCTTAGAAGAGTCAATTGACTTGTTAAGATAGAAAGTGAATCCGCTTTGGAAAATATAATTGTAATTGACATCTGGCCATGTTTTTTGCCGTGTCTGGACTCCTGCAAATCTTTGCCCGCAAAATCCTTTAAAAGCTTTTGGATTTGGTATAAAAGTGCAGGTAGTATCAGCAAAGATTTTGTTTCTTTCATTCCCTGACAAATAAGTCGAGTCGAAATAAGTATAAGCCCCAACATCATATACTAGATTTAATATCCTATTAGTCAATCCACATGGATTAATGCTACGGTTATCGCATTTCCAGCCAAATGATGTACATGGATTTGAATTAGGTGGTACTGATGTTGGAAAACTTTCAAACCCTCCATTTTTAATCATATTCTGCCCGTTTACAGAGAGTGCTCCCTGCATTAAAAAAGTATAAAACAATAACTTGAATATTCTATTTACCGGCACCATAAATTAAAACAATAGAATAGGAGATTGATTTTCTCCTATTCTATTGGAAGGTTTCTATTTTAATATCAATTTAAGTCGGGCAATCGTTAGATTGTCCTGATTACTCAAAGTTACAAAATAAATTCCTTTTGCAAGCCCTTGCGTCGGCAATACATGCTTATTAACGCCTGAGGCAATCTTACTTCGGCGAGATTCGGTTTTACCGCTTATATCAATGATACGAATAGAACTTGTGATCAAGTAAGTTAATGATTGAAATCCCTTCCAATCATCGACGAACAGCATAATAATATGGTTTTAGAGCGAAAGTTAGAATCAAATCGTCCTGCAATGGTTCGAATATTGTCGTCGAGGGACTACAAAATGAGTGTGGGTGTGAGATTAGAGTGTAAGACTAAAGCATTTTACAATCATTTTACCTCACACACGCACTCTCCCGATATCTATCGGGACTCTCACTTTAATTATTCGTAGCCCAATAGTCCAAATTTAAAATCCTTTTTTGTTTTGGGATTATAAAGTTAAAGTCAGTCCAACGTCATTGTATTGATATATCTCCTATTGCAACGACTTCTCTTTAATCGACAATGCAGTATATTGTTTGTCGAGTTCCAATAAATCATCTTGTAATTTTTGGTTAAATCTTGCGTGGTTTTCCTTTTCTGTTTTAAGGAAAGTAGTTAATAGTTGCTCTAGTTCAGCGTTTTCTTCTAATAGATTTTCTGCCTTTCTAAATTCCCGGGTTTCAATTCCCGGCCTTCTTTTTAAGGCCATAAATTTATTTTTATTCGATTCCATTTTGAGCTTCATAACCAAAACAGGATCCAAAGAATCTGTTGTTGCTTTATGAACTAACGGTATGTGAATGGATGCGGATTTTATTGTTTTGGCATTCTTAGCCAAAAGCTCTTGTTCATTTACACTTTCATACGCTTTATCCGATTTAGACAAGTCGGATTCGCAGGCGCCTACCATGCTTAAACTGATTACAAAAACAAATAATGTAATTGAAATGGAAGACAAAGAGGAATGTAAATTGGTCATTGGTATGTTGATTTTAGGATCGGTTTTATAGCATCCTGGGTCGATTTTTCTAAAAGGATAATTTGTTTGTAAGAAGTTGGATTGATGGATAAACTTCCGGTAAATGGATGGTCTAAAAGGATGATCATAAAAAAAATAAGTCCTATAAACATACCCAACATGGTATTCAATACCACATGCATTCTCGCATGCTCAATATCCAATAACATGGCACAAAGGATGGTAATAATAGCACCCAAAACCATTGGCAACCATAATGGAGCAGGAATTTCTTTTTCCACCGATGAAATGCGCATGCTTCGCAAATTAGAAACTTCATTTAAATGATGAAACATACCGGATACCAATTGAACCTCCATGTTATTTTTAGGTTGTATTCTTTCCATTTCATAAAACATTTTATTAAATGCTTCGTCGGTTTTTGGACTAGGCTTGAGTACTTTCATTGCAGGAATTTCATCTTCTATCGTTAAAAAAATAAAATGCAAGTAAGTCACCATTAATTTTTTCGAATCGACTATTTCAGGGTAATTTTTGATATCACGGTAAAGTCCCATCGCCGAGCTACCCTCTTTGGTCATATTTGCTTGGGTTTCGATAAACTCGCCCCAAACCAAAAATACCACAAAACTCAAAAGCAAAGACTGAAAGCTGGCAATAGCAAGAAAAAGGAATCCGGTTACTTCGTTATGCGATCGCATTAGCTTTATTCGGATATATTTATTGAAAAAGTAGGTCCCAAATCCAGCAGCAATGCCAATTGTTAATACCATTAGGTTAAACAACAAAGTGGCCGGAATTTGTAACATATGATAGGTAATTGCCATATTATTCAGTTTGGGTTTATTGGATTAGAAACCAAACAAGATTAATATTAGCTGAAACCGAATTTGTTACATAATAGCGGTAATACTTACATTATTTACTTCCGAAATGTCATTAACGGATACAACTAGGTCCTTTTTTTAGCCACAGATTTTTAACCGCAAAGGACGCGAAGATTTTACGCAAAGGGCGCTAAGGATTGCAGACACCGTATGACCATTGACTGACTGCTGATTGCTTTTTAGCCACAGATTTCACCGATTACACAGAAGAATTCTCTCGTTTGGCATGAAGCTAAAATGTGAGCGGTTTCACAAACCACTATCCCCTGAATACTGACCGCTTTTTAGCCACAGATTTCACAGATTACACAGAAGAATTCTCTCGTTTGGCATGAAGCCAAAATGTGAGCGGTTTCACTAACCACTATCCCCTGAATGCTGACCGCCTTTTGGCCACAGATTTCACAGATTACACAGAAAAATTCTCTCGTTTGGCATGAAGCCAAAATGTGAGCGGTTTCACTAACCACTATCCCCTGAATGCTGACCGCTTTTTAGCCACAGATTTCACAGATTACACAGAAGAATTCTCTCGTTTGGCATGAAGCCAAAATGTGAGCGGTTTCACTAACCACTATCCCCTGAATACTGACCGCTTTATAGCCACAGATTAAACAGATTTTTAACCGCAAAGCACACGAAGATTTTTCGCAGAGAACGCAAAGGATCTCAGCCTCATTATTACCAATTAACATTTACTTTTTACTGACCGCTGATTGCTGAACACTTTTAGAAACGAATTATAAAAAATGAATTGAGTATATACTAAAAATATATACCTTTGAAGTATGAAAAATTTATCTTTAAAATTAGATGACGAAATATTTAATGAAACTGAAGAAATTACAAGTAAGCTACATTTAACTCGAAATCGTTATATTAATGAAGCTGTTAGTATTTACAATCGAGTTAATAAAAGACGTCTGCTAAAAAAACAACTGACGAAAGAATCACTATTGATTAGTAAAGATTCTATGAATATTCTTCATGAATTTGAAAAGATACTGGATGAAAATTAATCAATTCGACATTTGGCTTGCAGACCTTAATCCAAGTCGGGGAACCGAACCCGGCAAGACTCGTCCTGTTGTTATCGTACAAACAGACTTATTAAATGACATACATCCTTCGACGATTGTTTGTCCAATTACGACAAATGTGCAAACGGATATTGACATCTTAAGAGTTCATTTAAGAAAAAATCAACTCGACAAGTTAAGTGATATCTTGGTTGATCAAATTCGCGCAATTGACAACAAAAGACTAATTAACCGACTCGGTAAGTTAACAAAAGACCAACAAGTAAACTTAAAAGAAAACCTCAGAATCGTTTTAGACATTTAGTTTTTTGGAAAAGGTGTTAACAGGGAAAGTTAACCTGCGCACTATGGCCATTTTATTCACAATAATAAATGCCATGTTACCAATTAAAAAAGTTTAAAATCCCCTACTCTTTTAACAACTTTATTGTCCTGCTAGTTTTGTTATTTGTCACTGTTAAAAAATACATGCCGGGTAACATATTTACCGGCAATCCAAGCACCTCATTGTGATGACCGGCTATGCGGTTTTTCAAGCTATATGACGCAATTTCTTTTCCTGTTATATCCATTAAAGTAACAGAGACATTACCCGGTTCCAATAAATGAATACCGAGGTTTATTTCATTCTGTATCGGATTAGGGTAAACCGATGCAAAAATTTCTGTTTCTGTTTCTTCTAAACCAACATTTATTCCGGTATGGTAATGTGCCATGCTAAAAGCTCCCATCGAATCGTTTTGTTGTGAAAATCCGGCCAACAATATTTTACCATCCGGCAATAGGGAAATATGATTTGCTCCGCTGGCGTATACTATGGGCGGTATTGATAAATTAGTGGTTGTTTTTCCGGTGGTATTAAATGAAGGATCTAAAATTCCGGCGGTTGTTAATCGTGCAACCGCAAATTTACCATCGGATGTACCACAGGTTAAAATTCTTCCATCGGGCTGCATTACCAAATCATGCAACATATCTTGTTGTCCGTTAAAATTTAATGTTCGGACACCATTTACTCCAAAAGTACTATCCTGGTTACCGTTTTCTTTTACCCTGCAAACCAATCCGCTGGCTCTTGCTCCGTTGTTATAATTATAATAACCGGTTAATACAATTTTGTTATCGCCTTGTAAAACCATATTGGCCATCATAAAACCAACATATCCTATAGCCATTTTTCCATCCGAACTAAAGGTCGGATCTGATGATCCATTTGGCAATAAACGCGATAAGGCCGTTACGTAACCATTTTTGTAAATATATCCACTTAACAAAATTTTTCCATCCGGCTGAAACATGATGGTGGATGGCCATTCGGAATAGATTGAATCTAAATCAACCAATACATAACCATCTTCGCCAAAACTAAAATCGCGACTACCATCTGCCATCAAACAAGCAACCATTATTTTGGTACTCGCTAAAACAGAACCGCTAACCACTATTTTGTTGCCAAGTCCAAGCGCTGCAGCGTAACTATTTGAAAATAATCCTGTCCTTACTATTCCATTTGTTCCGTAGGTGGAATCAATAATTCCATTTGGATTTAATTTTGCAACAAATACATCATCTACAGATCCTACCAATAAAATGGAACCATCTTCAGGTAATAATATTTTGCTTACCGGATAAGGTAATTTTGATGCACCATTTGTTCCAAAGGTTGGATCCGGTGTTCCATTGGGTAAAAATCGATAAAGCAAGAGCGTTGCGTTATATGCATCTATCGAATCGATATAGGTATAGTTTGTGTTTATAGCGAGTAATTTCCCATCCCGTTGCATGGTATAATTGTCGAGGTAGAAATAATCATCCGGTTTCCATTGCATCGGAAAATGGACAAATCCTTTTCCTTCGAAAGATAAATCGAGTGTGCCGGGAAGTTGTGCTTTCGCAAAATCAGCAGTGCCAATTAGCATGTATAATAAGAATATTGAACGGTACATTTTGCTTAAATATTTTTGGTAATACTGCATGATTTAATTTTTTACAAATTTGAGATGGGAAACTTTTTCGTTTTTACTGAACCTCACTAAATAGATACCATTATCCCAATCTTTAACCGATAAACCTGTATCATCTCCGGTTAAAACTTGTTCTTCTTTTAGTTTGCCCGACATATCAAAAACTTCCATTTTACCCCCTTTACCATTACGAATATTTATTCTATCATTGGAAGGGTTTGGATAAAGTAAGATATTAGATATGGCAGCAAATTCCCCTTCCGATATTCCCAAGGTTACATCCTTTGCGATACTGATTACTTCTTTAAGTAGATTATTTTGTTGGTCAATCTTTATCGACTCTATTTTATAGGCTCCCATGTCGAAAGGAAACTCTTGGCTTTGTTGGTCAAACCAAATACGGATGGTTGTATCTCCTGTTGAATGTTGGAATGTGATGTCGATGGATGTTTTGAAAATGGTATTTCCAACAGTTGGCGATTGCTTTAATAGTAACCACATTCGGTTGCCGCTTTGGTTCCATTTTCCATTTATTATTGGAAAACCCGGATTGTAATACCATTGGTCGAAAAAATAATCCAGATTTTTACCCATGGTTGCAGCCATTCTGTTTTTAAAATCTAATGCAAAAGCGTTGCTGTGTTCGTGATCTTGCAAATAATCTCTGATTCCTTTAAAGAATAAAGAATCGTTGTTGCATTCGTATCGTAACATGTGCAATAAAACACTTCCCTTGGCATAGGTTGAATAAGGGTCAAATACAACAGGTACATTCAAAGAATCGGTTACATAAACAGTACCTTCGGCATTCTTTGCTGTGTTCATGGAATTGAGTAGCCAATTTCTTTTGAATTCGGGTCTTATTCCTTCTATAGCCACATATTCACTATAACTGGCGAATCCTTCGTTAAGCCAGATATCGGTCCAGCTGCCACAAGTAACATAATCTCCAAACCATTGGTGTCCCAATTCGTGTGCAATAATATCGAAATCAAAATACCCAATAGTGGTCATGGTAGAATGCTCCATGGCGCCTCCTATTTCAGCCTGACAATGTCCATACTTTTCGGCGGCAAATGGATACATCCCAAATTTATCCGACATCACTTCCAAAATCGCCGGAGTATAATCAATGGACATTTTTACATCCGATGCGGCATTTTTATAAATATAGTTTTGAATCAAAATAGAATCGGCACCTGCCGGATGGGCATACAGATTATATTCTTCATAAGGTGCCACAGCAACCGAAATTAAATAATAGGCAATTGGATAAGTCGATTTCCATTCGTATCTCACTTTTGAGCCTCCCATTGGCGTGACACTTTTCAGCAAACCATTTGATCCTGCTTTATTCACAGAGTCGGTTGTTATCCATACTTCGGATGAATCGGCTTTATCCGTTAATATTTGTTTACATGGCCACCATTCGAGTGCGGCATATGGTTCGCTTAAAGACCATGTGACGTTATTTGCAGCATTATTTGAAAAGCCAAGGCCTATGGCACCATTACTGGTAGTAGGCGGTGTTCCATGATAATAAACCTGTGTTTTGACCAATGAATTTGCAGTGAGTAACTTTGCTGATTCAATACTTAAAGCATCCGTAACGCGACTAAAGGATGTTAAACTATCGTTGATAAAAACAGAATCGACAATTAAGGAAGGATGTAATTGCAGAACCATCGTATTTAAATCACCGACAACCGTGGCCATAGCAATCGCATTTCCATGAATAAATCGGGTATTGTTTTCAATATGCAAATCCAGTTTGTAATAATGTACATCATATTGGTGCATTTTGGCTATGTCGGCTTGTGTTGCATCTGTACCGGTTAAACCCGAGGATTTTACCATTGCACAAACGGATTGTGCCTTTACAGAAACATTACCCAGATAAATAAATAAGCATGAGAGAAGGAATAATTTACGATTCATAAATTCAAAAATACCTTTATTGGTGGAAAGTTAAATGGTAGTCCCCTTTTTTGGGGATAGGGTTGCAAGGGAAAGGGGGTAGTAGTTAGGGACTAGGGATTAGGGGTTAGGGGTTTGAGGCGGTATTTCATTTGAAACTATGTAATTTATTTGCACCAATTTCAACACTTCAACACCTCAACACATCTTTAAACAACCGAAATGCCTAAAGAATCACGAACTAAAACACTAAGCACCAAAACACATACTACTTAATAAATAAATCATTCTTTTACAAATCGAAAGGTTTGTTGTTTGGTTTGGTCGGAGCTGATGAAATGAATAAAATAGATGCCGGGATGGAGATTGGTTGTTGAAATTTGTTTTGCAACCGGTTGCTCTATCACTTGTTTACCTGCAATATCGGTTATGGAAATGTTACGGGTTTGTGTTGCATCAAAATCCAAAACAAGGACATCGTTAACCGGATTTGGATAAATATGGTTGGTATGGCGTATAGTTTCGATATCACTTATCCCTACTGTTCCATGGTACATTGCATTCACTTCAGATTCAGTTAAAGCCCGGTTGTGGATAGTAACTTCGTCGATGGCTCCTTTAAAATAATCATTAACCCCGTTGCCCGAATAACCTATACCAAGTCCCATGGCACTATAACCAAGATTTCCGGTAAATGCCATGCCGGTATCTAAAACACCATTGATATAAATTTTCATTAGTGAACCATCATAGGTGGTTGCTATAAACATCCATACGCCAAACGGTTGAAAGTTTTTTGCAGTTAATAATTTTTCGGTTCCTGTTAATCCTTTAGAAAGGGCAAAGCTCCATTTATTAGAAATGGGAGTATCGGGTGAAGTGGTGATTGCATAAGAATTGAGCGGATTGGATGCGACTGAGAATCTTTTTGAAACCACTGTTGCAGGCAAGGTTGTTTGTTCGGGTTTTATCCAGGCTGATATACTTACTGCTGTATTGGGCTGTAAAGAAGCACTGGTTGGAATTAACATATAACTGGAACTGCCGTTAAAGTATGATGCACTGCTTGCTTGCCCAAATCGATTGGAAACTGCCGGTGAGGCATTCACCGTTCCATGGTTGTTAAATCCGGATGAATCGTTTGCGTTTCCATCCAGTTTAAAATAACCTACCAACCCGGTTAATGGAACAAAATTGTTTTGGGCTTTCAAAAATAAAACAAGGACTAAAAATAAAGTCAAAAATGAAATCTTGCTTTTCATATTCGTTGGTATTAATAACCCAAAGTTAGCATGGTAATTAAGATAAGTATCTCATTAACAAAATTTTAATTCAATCGTTTGAATCAAATTAAGAGAGCATTAATATTGTATAAACAATAAAAGTCAATTTGCTATAAAGGGAGTCCAATGCAGATTATCTTTGTACAGATTCAAAAAAAAATTAATTTCACCCTGTAGGTAAATACATGATTCCCCAAAGCAAAATAGAAGAGATTGTAGATGCAGCGCGCATAGAGGATGTGGTTGGAGAATATGTTTCACTTAAAAAAAGAGGATCCAGTTTGCTGGGATTATGTCCTTTTCACAACGAGAAAACACCATCTTTTAATGTCTCGGTTAGCAGGGGTATTTTCAAATGTTTTGGTTGCGGAAAAGGTGGAAATTCGGTTAATTTCATCATGGAGTATGAGCATCTTAATTATATTCAAGCGCTCAAACACCTTGCTGAAAAATTCGGAATCGAATGGCCGGAAATACAAGTAACAGAAGAAGAAGCAGAAGAAGAGAAAAGAAAGCGCAGTGAAAAAGAAAGCCTTCAAATCATCAACAATTTTGCTGAGAATTATTTTGCTGAGATTCTTCAAGAAGATGAAGAAGGAAAAACCATAGGTCTCTCCTATTTTGAAGAACGTGGTTTTCGTCCCGAGATCATTAAAAAATTCAAACTCGGATACGCCAAGGAAAACTGGGATCATTTTACAGAAACGGCCACTGCGCAAGGTTTCAACCCGGATTTACTGGTTGCTTCCGGATTGGTAAAAAGAAGTGAACAAGGCAAATTGTATGATGCTTATCGCAATCGGGTTATTTTTACCATCCACGGTATCAATGGCAAGCCGATTGCATTCGCCGGTAGAATTTTAAAGGCGAAAGATGAAAAAAGTCCCAAATATGTTAATTCACCTGAAACCGAATTATACCATAAAAGCAACGAATTATACGGTTTATATTTTGCCAGGACATCCATTTTAAAAAACGATTCGGTTTATCTGGTTGAAGGTTATACCGATGTTATTAGTTTAAGTCAGGCCGGCATTGAGAATGTAGTTTCTTCTTCCGGTACATCCTTAACAGAAAATCAAATTAAACAAATCAAACGATTCACGGATAATGTTTGTGTTTTGTATGATGGAGATTCGGCCGGAATCAAAGCATCCATTCGGGGAATAGATATGTTGCTGGAAGGAGGATTGAATGTAAAAGTAGTTTTGTTTCCCGACGGAGAAGATCCGGATAGCTATTGCAAGAAGCAAGGTCCTGTGGCTTTTGAGGCATTTTTACAAGAAAACAAACAGGATTTTATTTTATTTAAAACGGGATTATTAAGCAAGGAGGCGGGAAACGATCCTGTTAAAAAAGCAGAATTGATTAGAGGAATAGTTGAAAGCATCGTAAAAATTCCGGATGCATTTAAACGTTCTAATTTTATAAAAGAGTGTAGCAGTCTGCTTAAAACAGATGAACAATTGCTGGTAAATGAAGCTAACAAAATGCTTCGGAACCGGCACGCAAGCGAAGCCAGAACCCAAATTGAAGCTCCAGAAGATCAGGGATTAAATTATATTGATGAAATAAAAGAACTGGTAGAAATTAATAGCCAGGATAGCCAAGAAAAGGATTTATTAAGGGTATTAATCAAATTTGGCGACCATCCGTATGAAGGTTTTGAAAATGCTGCACAATTCATATTTCAAGAAATAGCCGCCGAAGAAATAGAAATTGAAAATCCGGTGATTCACGAACTTTTGGAGTTATTGCATACACAATTGGTTGAAAATAAATTTGACCCGATGAAACTGCTGCAACAGCCAGACAATCGACTTGCAGCTGTTATTACCGAAATACTAACTGAAAAACATGAGTTGAGCCCGGTTTGGGAAAGGAAATTTGATATCATCATTGAAACAGCAGAAGAACATTATAAACTTGACATTCGTTCAGCAATAGCAAGACTTAAACTGAAGCATATAGAAAAGATGATTGCTCATAACCAAGAGGATTTTAGAAAAGCTACAACAGATGAAGAAATTTATGGGTTACAGCAAGCAGATATGCAATTAAAAGAAATGCGTAAAGAGCTAACAAAATTATTTGGTACAGCAATTATCAAATAGAATATTAAGCATATTAAAATTTACTTAATTCCCTATAATTACTTATTTAAATAATTTTATTTCAGGCAATTAAGTATATTTGAGGGTGCATCGGATATATTTGTTATACCGAATCCTTTCCTTTTCGATATTGATAGCCGCTGTGTTGTCAACAATAGAACTATATGCACTACCCAATGCAGATTTTACTGCCAATAAATTTTCAGGATGCAGTCCATTACTGGTTACCTTCAGCAATACATCAACAGGTAACTCTCCTACTTATTATTGGGAATTTGGAAATGGCAATACTTCTACGCTCACCAATCCTGCAGCATCTTTTATCACTGCAGGTACTTATCAGGTAAAACTTACTGCAACTGATAATACAGGATCGCATTCGGTTGTAAAAACCTTTACTGTATTTGCGAATCCTATTGCTAATTTCACCAATAACTTTTCCGGTGGATGTGAAGGCGATACAATTTGCTTCACTGATTTATCTATTAAAGGAACCGGAATGATTAACAAATGGTCGTGGGATTTTGGCGATGGCAATAGTTCTGTTGTAAACAACCCATGTAATATTTATACATTTTCTGATACCTTTTCGGTTTCACTGGTAATTACAGATATCAATGGATGTATGAATACCATCATACGAAACAACCTTATTCAAATAACACCTGCACAGAAGGTAAACTTTACCGCAAGCGACTCGGTTACCTGCAGGGCTCCTATAGCTGTGAATTTTTATGATGGAACTACACCGGCCGGAGTTTACCAATATTTATGGCAATTCGGTGATGGTACCACCTCAACACAAAAGAGTCCGTTAAAGGTTTTTGATAAAAAAGGATTGTATTCGGTATCCTTAACGGTCACTAATGCTGCAGGTTGTAAACGTAGTTTAACCAAACCAAACCGAATAAAGGTGCACGATCCTAAAGCACTTTTTACATCCGATCTGCAAACAGGATGTGCGCCTTTGAAAGTTACTTTTTTCAACAAAAGTACTTCGGCTGATACCAACAACTTGCGTTTTCTTTGGAAAACCAGTGCCAACTTTGCTTCAACAATTAAGAATCCGGTGATAAATTTTGCCAATACCGGAAAGTATTCGGTAACCTTAATTGCAACAATTCCCGGCGTTTGTTCGGATTCTTTGGTATTAAAGGACTATATTCAAGTATTTGAGAAACCTATTCTAGGGTTTAATATTGATTCAGGTTCCTTTTGTAATGTTCCGGCTACCATACATATACAATCCTATATACAGAATGCCACTAGTTTTTATTGGACATTTGGAGATGGTAGTACAAGTACCGTTTTACATCCGGTTAAAACCTATACTAAATATGGCACTTATGATATTAAGCTTATCGCATCCAACACTTCCGGTTGCAAGGATTCTGTTTTGTTTAAAAAAGCTGTTAAGGTTAGTAAGTCCGGTTTCAATTTTTTTGCAAGCGAATTACAGGGATGCAAACCACTAAAAGTTGATTTTATTGCTTACGATACCGGAATGTTAAAATTCTCTCAATGGAGATGGTATATCAACAATCTATTGATACCCAATTCAAGCACTTTATATACCCATAATTTTACAGAAACAGGTTCATACGAAGTAAAATGTGTTGGTACCAACACATACGGTTGTGTTGATTCTCATACCTATGTAATTATTGTTGGAGATACCTCACGTGGCATTTCAGTTGAAACGGAAGATACCGCACTTTGTTACAACAATGCTACGGCATATTTTAAAATTAAAGGCCTTGCTGAAGCAGGGAATCCTAAATATTATATTGATTATGGTGACGGCAATACCGGGACAGGAACGAGTCATCAATACAAAGAACTGGGCGTTTATAAAATATCCATAAAAACCACCAAAGATGGATGTGAGGTATCCTCTCCGATGAATGGAGAGTTGGAAATATTAGGTCCAATTGCCGAATTTAGTTTGATAGCAGGCGTTTGTCCGAAGGATACTGTCCGTTTTCAAAACAAATCACATGGAAAAAACAATACCTATTTTTGGAATCTTGGCAATGGTGTAATCAAGAATCAAGCAAGTTTTAATTATGTGTATCCAAAATCAGGTTTGTATAAAGTTTCGTTGCTGGTTATTGATTCGGCAACCGGATGTATGGATAGTTTCAGCATGACCATTTTCAGGCCGGAAGCTCCGGAACCTGCTTTCAAATTAACCAATACAACCGGATGTTCTCCCTTAACAACCTCTTGTATCGATACCGGCAAATATGCAGCAGGATTAATTACCAATTGGGAATGGATTTTTTACGATACTTTGAAAACGTCAGGTAAAAACCAATCTATTACACTTTTTAAACAAGGATATTTTCCTGTGACCTTAAGGCTTACCGACACATTAGGCTGCAAGTATTCCTTAAGAAAAGATTCTGCATTGCATATTTATCAGGCTTCTGCCAATTTTAAAATAAACCCTTTTACCGGTTGCATTCCTTTGGTTGCCATGGCAGAAGGAATTCCTATTGCAGAAAACACCATTGTTAAGCACCACTGGAATTGGGGAAATGGAGACACGACATCCTCCGACACAGGAATGGCAACCTATATTTACCGGAATCCACCGACCATCCAATCGAACGGATTTCCTGTAATTTATACGATTACCGATGCTGCAGGATGTAAATTCTCCAGTGTAAAATTTATTTACCCTACCAAACCAATACCTGAGTTCACACAAACATCTTTTAAGAAATGCGGAGTGGATAGTATTTTACTCATGGCAAAAGCCGACCCTACTCTTGGATTTGGTCCTTTTAACTACCAGTGGTATGTTGATTCGATTTTCCATTCCATCTTCCCTCATGTAATCAAAACCTTTTCGAACAACGAAACCTCTACCTTGGTTACCTTTATCAAAACTGATCGATATGGATGCAAAGATTCTGTTCAAAAACTAATTGATTTAGATACCCGCAAACCGAGAATCGGATTTTTTGCAAATCCAACAAGAATTGATTGTCCGGGACCACCGGTGTTTTTTTATGATACCACTGTTTTAGGTGCAGGAAATTTGGTATTGAATGAATGGACTTTTGGAGACGGTTCAAAATCAAACCTTGCCAATCCTGCAAAAACTTATTTGAATCCGGGTAAATACAATTTATCTTATAAAATTAAAGACGCAGTTGGATGTACCGATAGTATTTATAAACCGGGTTATATCATCATTGCCGGTCCGGTGGCAGATTATCAATACTTTCCTAAAACAGGTTGTGTTCCTTTGGCGGTTAATTTTATTGCAAACTCAGCTAATGCTCAAAGGTATGAATGGGACTTAGGCGATGGTTGGGTAGATACCAATGCTATTCATAACCATAGTTATACCCGACCAAATATACGCGGTGGTTCCTATAAACCCAATTTAACGGTTACCGATTCGGCCGGTTGCAAAAGAGGAATTATAAGTCCGGATAGCATCATGGTTTACCCATTACCTGAACCAAATTTTATTGCAGATAAAACGATTATATGCATAGATAATTCAACCAAATTTACCAACTTGACTTTGCATGATATCCCTATGAAGCAATACCGATGGAGTTTTGGGGATGGCGATTTTTATACCGATGAATATCCATTTGATGTGCAACTCAGCCATACCTACCACAATGAAGGTTTTATTCAGGTAAGTTTGACTGCAACCGATACGTTAAACTGTAAAGATTCTTTGGTTAAATCGGCTTTGATAGAAGTTTTGAAAGATACCATACCTCCTCAAACACCTGCATTGTTGCGTGTAACAGTTAATGACAACCAACATGTACAGATGGATTTTAACCGCAATACAGAAACCGATTTTATTTATTATACCATTGCCCATCAATACATACAAGGAATACCAACCGCTTACAAAAACAAATCTTCCATAATTGATACCTTATTTATAGAAGATGGTTTAAACACCTTACACCAAGTTTATGCATACCGCATTTCGGCAACGGATGTATGTTTAAATGAGTCTCCTTTATCGCCATTGCATGCTACCATCGAATTAACAGCAACCGGTGTTACCAATGCCATTCAACTAAACTGGAATAATTATATCGGTTGGGATTCTGTTGAACGATATGAAATTTATCGATTGAACGACCAACAAGAATACCAAAAATTAGATGATGTAAGTGGCAATCAAACCACCTATACCGATACCGCTATTACCTGCTTTGTAACTTACTTCTATAAAATTAAAGCCATACAATCAACCCCATTCAATGCACAAATAAGTTGGAGCGACAGTAGTGGTGCAGTTCCATTATTTGAAACCGTTATACCTGCAACCCATAATATTCGCGCTACTGTAGTTAACGACCACCATATTTTATTGCAATGGCAAAAGCGAAACTATAAACTCCCTTTTACTACTTTAATTTATAAAAGTGTAGATGATGGAACCCCGGTTTTTCTGAAAGAAATTTTAACCACTGATACGGTATTAAGCGACTATGAAGTTAAAGTAGATGAACACCATTACACTTATACCACCTATTTAAAAGACAATTGCGGTGGATTGAGTCCGGTAAGTAATATTGCTCGCACAATCCTATTAAAAGCCGATTTAAAAGAAAACGACCGGATAAAATACGATCCATTTTTACAATGGACAAAGTATGAAAATTGGACAACGGGTGTTGATTATTATGCCATACAATTTAGATACGATTCTTTGTCGACGTTTCAAAACATTGGAATGCGAAATGGAACAGAAGAACTGAATTGGTCGCATAAATATGTAAGCGACCAGCAATTTGAATATTGTTATAAAATTATCGGCTATCAAAAGGATTCGAATCATATTTTCAGCGAATCCAATATCGTGTGTTTACCCACTGCACCAAGGCTTTTTGCACCCAACGTATTTACAATAAACCACGATAATTTAAATGAAAAGTTTGATTTAGGTGGTGTGTTTATTGATGTCTTTCATTTGGATATTTACAACCGTTATGGTGCAAAAGTTTTCACTAGCGACGATATTAACAACAGCTGGGACGGAACCTCCAACGGCAAAGAATGTGCAGCGGATGTATATGTTTATATAGCCGAAGCTTCTGGTCCTTCGGGTCAAAGAATTGAGGTTAAGGGAAATGTAACTTTGTTGAGGTAGGGTAATTGGGTAATGGGTAATAGGTAATGGGTAATGGGGCCAAGTCGCGAACCTTGTTAAGGATAATTTTCTTTCTAGGAGAACACTATCCTCTAATCCCTAACTACTAACCACTGTAAAGTCTACGTCGCGAACCTTGTTAAGGATAATTTTCTTTTCAGGAGAACACTATCCTCTAATCCCTAACTACTAACCACTTTAAAGTATACGTCGCGAACCTTGTTAAGGATAATTTTCTTTTCAGGAGAACACTATCCTCTAATCCCTAACTACTAACCACTTTAAAGTCTACGTCGCGAACCTTGTTAAGGATAATTTTCTTTTCAGGAGAACACTAATCCCTAATCGATGGATAACTCCAGAAATTATTAACCCGCAACCCCATTCATAATTCATAACTCATAACTTATAATTCATAACTTATTACTTTTCCGCATAATTTAATCATTTACCAAATATTTTATTCCTTGTAAATGCAATAACCTCCTATTTGTTTTGAATGAAATATCCACGCCTATGGAAACCAAAACATGTTTGCAATGCAACAATAAGTTGCAAGGAAGAACCGACAAAAAATTTTGTGACGACCAATGTAGAACTGCTTTTCACAATTGCCGAAAGGCATCCAATACGATACTGCGACAAATAAACAATACCCTCCGTAAGAACAGGTCTATAATGGAAAGGATGTTCTCAAATGAAACAGAGAAACTACAAATACCAATCAGAAAACTTATCCAAAGTGGTTTTGATTTTGGATTCTATACCCATAGCATGACCAATAACAACGGTTCACGTTTTTATTTTTGTTATGAATTTGGTTACCGGAAAAGTGATGATAAAACAATGGTATTGATGAAACGAACGCAAAAAGAAATGGGTTAAATAATGTTTAGGCAGTGAAAAAACATTACTGTAGTTATCGCTCATCTGCCATGCATGACAGAAGTCAACAAAAAACTGAAGTTATCGCGCATTTGCAATGCGTGACAGCAGCCAACATTAATCTTAAACATTAAGGTCCCACGCATTTGCAATGCACAACCAACAAAATCATCTATTTTAAAATCACAACTCAAATTCTATGTCAGAATTTTTAAAGATGGAAGAAGGTAAATGTTACTTCATAACCTTCACTGTTGTTAAATGGCTAGATGTATTTGTCAGGCTTGAATATTCAGATATTCTTGTAAACAGTATACAATTTTGTCAGCAACAAAAAGGACTTGAAATTTATGCTTACTGCATCATGCCAAGTCATGTACACATGATCGCATCAACTTCGTATAAGCTTGGAGCTATACTCAGGGACTTGAAAAAATACACATCGAAAGCAATTGTGACTGCCATAGAGAATAATCCTAGAGAAAGTAAACGAGAGTTGTTTTTAACCTGTTTCAGAAACGAAGCAATGTATAGCCGTCGTCATAAGAACTTTTGTTTTTGGAGGGAGACGAATCATCCAGTAGAATTATATTCAGATAAATTTTATGCCCAAAAAGAAACTTACATTCACAAGAATCCTGTTGCTTTAGGACTTGTTGCTAGACCTGAACATTACAGGTTGAGTTCAGCAAGTGAGGACTCACCTATTAAAGTTTTATCGTGGAATGGGTTTTGAAGTTGTAGGTTATTGAATCGAAAATCATGCATTGCAAATGCGAGATGACTAGGGTACTCACGCATTGCAAATGCGCGAGAACCGACAAAAAATTTTGTGACGACCAATGTAGAACTGCTTTTCATAATTGCCGAAAGGCATCCAATACGATACTGCGACAAATAAACAATACCCTTCGCAAAAACAGGTCAATAATGGAAAGGATGTTCTCAAATGAAACAGAGAAACTACAAATACCAATCAGAAAACTTATCCAAAGTGGTTTTAATTTTGGATTCTATACCCATAGCATGACCAATAACAACGGTTCACGTTTTTATTTTTGTTATGAATTTGGTTACCGGAAAAGTGATGATAAAACAATGGTATTGATGAAACGAACAAAAAAAGAATTGGGTTAAATATTAAACTTAGATAAATTTACCAATATGATAAACCACAATTGGTACGAAACCGAAATGCAGGTACGACCCGACGATATTGATATGTTTCAACATGTGCATAGTCCGAGGTATATGGATTATGTAATGGCAGCCAGGTACGACCAGATGGACCGATGTTACGGTAACCCGATGCAAGAATACCTTGATAAAGGATTGGGTTGGGTTGTTAATGCGTGTACAATTCAATACAAGCGACCGCTGCGATTAGGAGATTGGATGATAGTAAAAACCAGCTTGAAGGAAGCGAACCTCACTGATGTTGTAGTAGCATTTCAAATTCTGAATAAACAAACCGGCAAGCTTTGTTGTGAAGGGGAATTCTTGTATACGCTTATCAATATAAAAAACAACCGAGCAGAGAAATTACCGGAATGGGTAATGGAACGATATAGGATAAGTACTTGATTTGGCATTTATCATGAGCTCAAACCTATAATAGACTGATACATCATAAGTAAATTTGAATGAGATATAAAAATTAAGAACTGATTTCACCTATTTCTTTGTAGCAAATATGATATCCAAACTGCCAATAATTAGTAAATTAAATTAGGCTTAATGTATTTATTTGCACTATTAAAGGCTGTATTAGGATATAAAGGTTATATTTGTTTAAATAGTCACCCTTTGCTATAAACTAAAAATAACGATTGCAAGCAATTTTATTAATTTAATTAAAAGCCTATTAGTTTTACATTTTGTATCTAACTAAAATTACCCATTAAATTTCACTGGAACAAATCAATATGGATACCGAATTTCATTTAGGACCTTTTGATGCTAAAATACTTGGTAATGTTATTCGTGATTTAAGGCTTTCTAAACATATAACTTCTGATTGGGTTGCACTCAAACTTGGCTATAAAGACAAAAGCAGTTATTGTAAACTTGAAAGAGGGGAAATTAAAGAAATAAGTATTTGGAAATTATTAAAAATCTGCAAATTGTTTGATTATGAAATTATTCAATTGTTAAAGGATGCAAAATTGATTAGTTAGTAAATGGGATAACTTACAAACAAAAAAGACTGACATGCTAAGTCCAGTCTTTTTTGTTTGTTATTATACTGAATCCATTAGTCTTTCAATATTTTCAGTGTTCTAATTCCAGAGTTATTAAAATAAATCCGGATATGATATATTCCTTCTTTCAATTTAGATACATCAATTACATTGTTTTCAAAATTATTTTGTTCCAATATTTTTTTTCCTGTTATTTCAAATATTTCAATTTTAGCAATATCACTAACATTTGAGAATATAACTTGATCATGTACTCTTGTGGGAACTATCGAAAAATCAAAGGGATCAGGTAAAGGCATAAATCCATTAATAGATTTTCCTTTGCCAGATATTTGATTAATTGATAAGTCCTTATCACTTCTGTCTGTTTTTATAAGTGCATTAAGTGTTTCATTACAAAATGAAGTACAAGGATCATGAGATACTATTGTACCGGTGATAGTCCTAGGGACTTTATTTATATCATAACAAGTAATTTTAAAAATAGTGTCAGTCATATCGGAATCACATTGTATGTCTGAAGTTCTTGAAAGGTAAACATACATACCTGTGCCAATATTAAAAGTATATGACAAGGTACAACAATTTTCCCCATCGCAAGGCAGTAATGAAACAGCATTATCTTGTAGAAACATTGTATCACTCGCAATTAATGTATCAGGACCTTCAAGTGGAAAAGTATAACAAGCACTATCTGGCCAATCTATTGTAGAAATTGAATAACACCCTGCTGGATAAACCCAATACATTATACTACCACTTGGATATAAATCAAGCACCTCTTGTTGAGCTAGACGATAATATGTATTAAGATTTAAAATAGTTATTTGGACGGCATAAATGGGAGGTGGAGTACAACTATAATTTTCAGTCACAGTGGCGCTTTTAAAATTAATTCCATAATTTGGTCCACATTGAAGTAAATCATATGCTATTATAATATAAATTGGATTATTATCACAGTCCAAAAGGTCGGTATCATACCAATAAGTAAGTGCAGTATTTGTGGTTGTACAACCACAGGGGTCTGTTTGGGCATTAATATTGCCCCAAAATAGAGTTACGAATGCAACAATTAATAGTAAATGTTTTTTCATGATGAATGTTGGTTTAAATAAATAATAATTTCATAATCAAATTTGGATTCAATTATTGAAGTAATGTAGATAATAAAGTGTCACTTCAAGACTTAAGGTGGCTTTAATCGACACCTTTAATTAAAGAGTCAACCATAATGTTCAAATTTTTTAATTAAATTCGATATGTATTTAAACATGAATCGATTAAAGTTATTATTACTTTTTCTAACAACAAACATTATTTGTTTAGCACAATCACCAAATTGGCAAAAACTATGCATTCCACCATCGAATCAACATTTAACAGAAGTTGTTTTAGGAGATTCGGGCTTTTTATACGTTTCTGGTATTTTCATTAATCATGAAAATAAATCCAATGTTTATCGCTATAAAGATTGTATTTGGTCTCAAGTAGGAGTAGGTGAAAATGGTCTTAATGCAAATGAACGATGTTTCTTAATATCAAATGATAGTAAGCAAAATATATATGTATCTGGTTATTTTACTGATTCATTAAATTGGTTTGATGGGTTTTCTTATATCGCTAAATGGGATGGTATAAAATGGTCCAAGTTAAATACATTCTCTGACTCACTTATTAGAAGAAGAAATGATATCGATAAAATAGTAATCGATACATCTGGTAATATTTATGTATCAGGTAATATAAAAAACATATATGGATTTGATTGTGTAATAACCTGGAAAGGCAACAAATGGGTAGAAGTTGGAACAGACTCTAATGCATTAAATGCATATGGCCACATTTCAAGCATTTGCGTAGACAAGCAAGGTAATCTTTATGCTGCAGGTAGTTTAAAAGGAAACACAGGAGATTATTTTATTGCCAAATGGGATGGATTAAAATGGACCAAACTACCAAAAATAAATTATTCATCAGGAGGTTCAATTATTCATGCCATTAGTGTGGACCTAAATAACAATTTATATGCAGCTGGTAATTTCAAAAATGCAAACTACAAACATTATGTAGCCAAATGGGATGGTAAAATTTGGTCAGAATTAAGCACATTAATAACCGACTCTGCAATTCGTGAAATTTCCTCTGATCCATATTCAAATATCTATGTTACTGCATTTACAATAGCAAGTAATGGATATACCTATATAGCAAAGTTTGATGGTAAAAAATGGATTGATTTTGGAGGACACCAAGAAATAACTTATGGTGCATTTGGAGGCCATATCTACAGTGACCCAAATGGCAATTTGTATTGGGGTCATAATGACACAGCAGGAGGATATTTGATGTATTTAAAAAATCCTGTGCCTATGAAACCATCTTCAAATTTAAAATTTTCAGAAGAAGATAGTACTTCTTTTAAAATAGATTTCACCAAAGGAGAAGGCAAAAAACGACTTGTAGTCTGTGGAACAGCTCCGATTTATAATTTCCCAGAAGATGATGTACATTATTCAGGAATTGCTTTATTTAAATCTGGATCAAAATTAGATAGTAATAGCTGGGTAGTTTATAATGATACAGGTACCTCTGTAATAATATCCGGTTTACAAAAATGCACCCCATACTTTATTTCTATTTTCGAATACAATGCGGATTCTAATCATATTTACTATTTACGTAACTTTTACCTTACAGGCACTGATACAACCAGATATGTAAATGATTTAACTATCAACAGCACCAGATCAGATACCAATTTTTGTGAAGGACAACAGTTTACTTTATTTACTACTAAAACAGGAAATGGAACATATCAATGGTATAGAAACAATTCAATTTTGGTGAACCAAAACAATTCGGCAATTAGCAATCTCAACGATTCTGGTTCATATACTTTAAAAGTGACAAATAATAACTGTTATACATTTTCTAATACCTTTATTCTTCAACTGAAACAAAGTCCGAAATCAAAGTTTACCATTAACTCAACCTACCAATGTTTTACCGATAATTATTTTATTTTTATTGACTCATCTATTATACCAAAAGGAATATTTTCAAGGCAATGGGATTTCGGAGAAATTAATAATGACACCTCAAGTTCTCCTGTTGCCAATAAATCGTATAAAAATCCCGGAGAATATCAAGTTAAGCTTGTAGTTACTTCAGTAAACGGTTGTAAAGATTCGGTTGAAATGCCGGTTTTCCCAAGCATTCGACCCAAGGTGGGTTTGTGGCCTAATAATACGAGCCAATGTCTCCAAAATAATAGTTTTTTATTAAGAGATACGACATCTTGGCTTGGTCCAATAAATCGAAAATGGATTTTTAATGAAAATCAAATCGACACGGCTTCAGAGCAGACAATTAATGTGAAATTTGATAGTGAAGGCACCTATAAAGTTAAACTAATTATAATGGCAGCAAATTGTACCGATTCTGAATTTGTATTATTAAAAGTGAATCCAATGCCAAATACTTCCTTAAGATACAATACAAATGGAACTACTTTTTGTGAAGGAAAGAATATTAGAATCGCAGCAGATACCGGCTATAAATATCAATGGTTGTATAAATCCCAAATTATTGGCGGTGCTAATGATTCCTTTTTTCTTGCCCATTTAAATGGAGCCTATCAAGTTATACTTACAGATAAAAATGGATGCAAAGATACTTCAGCGAATGTTGTGTTGACATTATTGCAATTACCTGAAATTGGTAATATAATTGGAAAACAGGTCGCGTTACTTAATGATACTGCTACTTATTCTGTTAAAAATGAACCAAGCGTTAGCTATGAATGGGAAATTTTTGGAGGTATTATTAAAACAGGACAAGGTAGTTCATCTGTTTTATTAAAATGGATTTCTAATGGAATTAATCGAATTGTCGTCCATGCCATTAATGCTAGTCAATGCCTTGACTCTTCGAATCTAAATGTAATTGTTTCTTACAATTCAATACAAGAATCAAACCCGAATAATATCATTCTATCTCCTAATCCTATTCATGACATCTTATATGTTCAAGATACACATAATGCTATAGAAGGAACAGCAATGGAAATATCCGATTTACTTGGTCGTTTCGTTTTTAGTTTCATTTTAAAAGAAGGTTTAAACCAGGTTGACCTCTCCAACTTAATTCCCGGTGCCTATTTTATTATGATAAATCAAGCACAAAACAGATTTTATAGAAAGATTGTGAAGTATTAATTGTCTTTCTTGTGGTTCAATTAATATTAAAACTTCTAAATCTATAACCAATCAATCATCGCAAATATATCCGCATCAATTGTTCCATTAAATCCTCAGGATCAAAATCCACCAAACGATTACACCCTTTTTCTACAATCGATTTTTTAACGGAATCATTTCCATGCAAATTTTGCAGCAAAGCAGTTAATTCATCCACTTTGTTAGGAGTGAAATAAATTGCCCCCTCACCCCCTACTTCACTAAGCGATGAACTATTTGATAAAATAACCGGCACCTTGCTTCTAAATGCTTCGACAACCGGAATACCAAATCCTTCAAATTCGGAGGCGTATACAAACAATTCGGCATGCTGGTAAATCCCCGGCAAATCATCCATTGCTACAAAATCAATTAACTGAACCTTTTTTTGCAATGTATTTAACGCTATATAATCTGTTAATTCTTTTGCATAGTCTGTTTGCCTTCCAACAAAAACCAAATGCATGTCTTTTATTCCTGCCTGATGGAAGGCCTTTAAAACGGTAAGTTGATTTTTCCGCTGTTCAATTGTTCCAACACAAAGAATAAATTGTTCAGGTAATTTGTACGTATTTTTGATCCGTAACTTTTCTTCTATTCCAATTTCTCGATCAAAACGAGCATCGCAGTTTTGAAATAAGACGGTTACTTTTTTGGGGTCAATTTTAAAAAAGTCGACAATATCCGATTTGGTTTGGGCACTTGTCGCAATCACCACATCGGCAGTGTCGCAGGCCGTCTTAAACTTTCTGGTGTAAATATATCGGTCGATATTGTTGTAATAATCCGGGTAACGAATAAAAATTAAATCGTGGATGGTGACCACTTTTTTACCTTTAAATTTACCGATACCTAACGGTAGTTCGTTGCTTAATCCATGAAAAACATCGGCATGGTATTTTTCCAGTTCGGTTGCCATGGTAAAACTTCGCCAGGCAGCAGGAAATGATTTTCCAATGATTCCTTTTGGGGTTATTCTGCTTACTCTTTTATCGTCTAAAAATAGATTTTCATAAGCAGGATCTGTTTTGGGTGTAAACAAAAGCAATTCCGAATCCTTGCGGTATTGCAATAAGGAAGACAAAATAAAACGACTATAATTACCCAAACCTGTGTGGTTATTAAAGGCGCGTTTGGCGTCGAAACCAATTCTTAAAAATCCTTTATGCGTTTTTAGCAAGGTAACTGAATTAAAAATTTGAATTTATTCTGATGCAATATTACATAGTTCGTTTAAATTCGGCGCATGAAGTTAGATATTTTAGCATTTGCTGCCCACCCCGATGATGTAGAATTATCCTGTAGCGGAACTTTATTGTCGCATATGGCGTTGGGAAAGAAAGTTGGAATCGTTGATTTAACCAAAGGAGAATTAGGTACCAGAGGAAATGCTGCGTTGCGCAGCAAGGAAGCCAAAGCAGCTTCGGCTATACTAGGCATTACAGTGAGAGAAAACCTGGGAATGCGAGATGGTTTTTTTGTTAAAGACGAAAAACACTTGTTAAAAATCATCAGCTTGATTCGCAAGTACCAACCGGAAATTATTCTGTGCAATGCCGAATTCGACCGACATGTTGATCACGGAAGAGCCGCAGATTTGGTGCACGAAGCGGCATTTTTATCAGGACTGGTTAAAATTAACACCAAGTACCAAGGTAAAAACCAGGATGCTTGGAGACCAAAATCTACCTACCATTACATTCAAGATTATTATACCAATCCCGATATTATCATCGACATTACACCTTACTTTAAACAAAAAATGAAAAGTGTGATGGCCTTTAGCTCGCAATTTTACGACCCAAAATCAAAAGAGCCTGCAACTGCGATTTCATCCAAAGATTATATCGAATACTTGGAGTCGCGGGCCATGCATTTCGGTCGTTTTATTGGCGTTCGTTATGCTGAGGGGTACACCGTTAAACGTCCGATAGGAACTACGAATTTATTTACATTGCTTTAGAAGCAGCCACCAGTTTAGGAAACAAAATATTGTTCTCGATATGGATGTGTTCGTGAAGGTCTTTTTCGAATGCCTGTAACATTTGATAGGCTACCCGATACGTATTGCATGCATGTTCCGGCGGAGTATACGAACTGCTTAACCGAGATATCTCTCTAAATCGGTCGCCTTCTTTTTCGTGTTCCATATGCATTACCGAAATCGGACTTTCTACTTGTTTTTCGATTTCACTCATTACCCTATTTGTATGATGAAGGTTTCTGGCTATCGGAAACAATACCATTTCTTCCTTCCTCATATGATTTTCTAGATCGATTGAAGATTCAAAGAATAAATTGAAAATATCTTTCACTTCAGGATTATGCTCGCCATGAACTTTTACAACTTTTTCTAAATAAGCCAAAATTACCGGTGTTTTCTCACGGATTTCGCGGTGGTATTTTTTTTCCAGTATATCGGCCAACAAATCTTCCGGCATATGTAAATAATCCATTCCACTGTTGGATTGTGCGCTCACCACTTCCTTCAACTCGTTTAATAGTATATCCATTTCAACCTCTTTATCTTCACAAACAGATGAAATACTTCTTCCTCCTTTACAACAAAAGTCGATGCCATATTTCGAAAATACAGCGGCAGTTCTAAAATCTTCGGCTACCGTTTTGGCTACGGTTTGTTCTTTATCAATGGTCATTTGGTTTGGTTTAATTTAAGACAAAGATGTCTTAATTAGCATTACTTTAAATTGACCGTAATCATTAATGGAGGTGATATAAGTTTTAAATAAAGTGCGTTTTTGCTTCCTTTTGGCGTGTCTCCCGCAATGTAAAACCACAGGAGTGCAGGCTGTTTTCTTAATTAAATGGCCATTTCCTCCACTCTTTGTTTTACAAATGTGGAGGGTCGGTGTTTCTCGTATTTAATCGTAGCGTAACAAAAAACCCCGATCGCAAGCAACCGGGGTTTTTATATATTTTTCTTACCAACAATTAATGATGGTCGTGGTGGTGTTCCATCTTTCCTTCTTCTTTGCTTTCTTCACAACAAGCATCTTTTTTACCGGTATTTTCATGTGAACATCCTTGTCCACAATCTTTTCCGTCGGCTTTGCACGCATCCATGCATTCTTGCGAACATCCTTTTGAACCATCTTTGCAAAGCTCTTTGCATTTGGTATTACACATCGCATGTTTTAAACAAGCGGCTTTTTCTTCTTCCGTACAACCGACCGAATCGCAATATGCAGCGCATTCTTCCTTACTCATATTAACACATAAGGTCATATCGCATTTACCGCTATTGTGCATTTCACTTCCACCTTCGCTGCAACATTCCATTTTAGCCCCATGCATCATTGCTTTATCCGATTTCAAACCACCTACTACCGCAATATGCGGAGCAATAATTAAAGAAACGATACTCATCAATTTAATCAAAATATTCATCGATGGACCGGAAGTATCTTTAAAAGGATCACCCACTGTATCACCGGTTACTGAAGCTTTGTGCGGTTCTGATTTTTTGTAGAACATTTCGCCATTAATCAACACACCTTTTTCAAACGATTTTTTTGCATTATCCCAAGCGCCACCTGCGTTGGATTGGAACATTCCCATTAATACACCACTTACCGTAACACCTGCAAGTAATCCGCCTAACACTTCCGGACCAAACGCAAATCCAACAATAATTGGAACGATTAAAGCAATTGCACCGGGAGCAAGCATTTCGCGTATAGATGCTTTGGTTGAAATAGCCACACATTTTTCGTATTCAGGTTTGGCTTTATACTCCATAATACCAGGTATTTCACGGAACTGGCGACGAACTTCATTTACCATATCCATTGCTGCTCTTCCTACCGCTGCAATAGCCAAAGAAGAGAATATAAATGGAATCATACCACCAACAAATAAGCCGGCAAGTACATTAGCTTTATAAATATCAATAGAATCGATTCCCGCAATACCAACAAATGCTGCAAACAAAGCAAGAGATGTTAATGCTGCCGAAGCTATCGCAAATCCTTTTCCTGTAGCTGCTGTTGTATTTCCAACTGCATCCAAGTTATCGGTACGTCCGCGAACTTCTTCCGGCAACTGACTCATTTCGGCAATACCACCTGCATTATCTGCAATTGGTCCAAAAGCATCAATAGCCAATTGCATGGCGGTTGTTGCCATCATACCTGCAGCAGCGATTGCTACGCCATATAAACCGGCAAATTCAAATGATCCATAAATACCAGCTGCCAATACCAAAATTGGCGCAACAGTTGATTCCATACCTACCGATAAGCCACCGATAATATTGGTTGCATGTCCGGTACCCGATTGTTTTACAATTGATAGTACTGGACGTTTGCCCATGGCTGTATAATATTCGGTGATGATACTCATTAAAGTACCAACAACCAATCCAAGTACAATTGAATAAAACACCTGCATATTGGTGAAAACTTCCCCACGAATCGATAATTCGGAAGGCAGCATCCACATCACAAGGAAATAAGAAGCGATACCGGTAATTACGATAGAACTCCAGTTACCCATATTTAATGCACCTTGTACATTTCCTTTTTCGTCTTTAATTTTTACAAACCACATCCCGATAATCGAGAAAATGATACCCAAACCGGCAATCATCATTGGTAATAGAATTGGGGATAATCCTCCAAATTTATCGTTGGAGGCATCTACTTCTTGTCCAAGTACCATGGTAGCAAGTATGGTAGCCACATAAGAACCGAATAAATCGGCACCCATACCGGCCACATCACCTACGTTATCGCCTACGTTATCGGCAATGGTTGCAGGGTTTCTAACATCATCTTCCGGAATTCCGGCTTCTACTTTACCTACTAAATCGGCACCGACATCAGCTGCTTTGGTATAAATACCACCACCCACGCGGGCAAATAAGGCGATAGATTCTGCTCCTAACGAGAAACCGGCAAGTACTTCGATGGCTTTTTTCATTTCTTCGCCATTGATAGCTGCTCCGGCAGGAACAAACATTTTAAAGAAAACAATAAACAATCCGCCTAAACCCAATACAGCTAAACCTGCAACTCCTAATCCCATTACCGATCCACCGGTAAACGAAACTTTAAGTGCTTGTGCCAAGCTGGTGCGGGCTGCTTGCGTAGTACGAACATTTGCTTTGGTAGCAACGCTCATTCCAATATAACCTGCAAATGCAGAAAATACTGCACCTATAATAAAGGATATGGCAATAATTGGACTGCTGTGGATTGGATTTTCAGGTGTTCCTGTTGCCATTCCGCTCCAAGCTAATAAAATGGCTGCAATTACCACAAAATAAGAAAGGATTTTCCATTCCGCTTTTAAGAAAGCCATCGCTCCATCGGCAATATAACCTGCCAATTCTGTCATTTTCTCATCTCCTGCATCTTGTTTGATTACCCAAGCTCTTTTAATAGCCATTACAATCAGTCCTACAACGCCAAGTGCGGGAATTAAATAAATTAAATTTTCCATAGTTTACTTATATCTACTTTTTTTAACAAAGTGGGCAAAAATAAGATAAAAATTCACAATAGAAATTTAGATTTGAACAACGCCTAATTAAAAACGCCTATGAAACTTTTGATTTTGCCGCTTGCCTTGATGGCAATTTGGCTTAACAATGTTCAATCTCAAGTAATTACCGAGCCTTTTGGTGCAATTTCCCATATGCAAGGTGGGGTTTCGGTAACTGCTAATGATTTGTGGACAGTTGTGAATAACCCATCCGGAATGTGTTTTGTGCCCCAACAAAGCATTGGTTTGTATTCTGTACAAAAATACGGTATTCGGGAAAGCAATCTTGGAGCCGTTGCGGGATTTACCAAATTCCGCAACTTTTATATTGGCTCGTCGATTGCTTACTTTGGAATACCGGCTTATAACCAACAGCGATTTTGTCTTTCTATGTCGAAAATGCTTTTCAAAGAGGTATCTGTAGGCATACAATTTAATTATGTATATACCCGAATTGCAGATTATGGTTCAAATGGCAATATCGTAGGAGGAATTGGTCTACAAAGCAAAATACGCAAGGATACTTATCTTTCTCTCTATTTTTTCAATCCCGAACAGCGTAAATATAGCAACCAAAACACCGACCCTATTGCTTCTTTTGGCAGATTAGGAGTAAAGCACGAAGTATCAAGCGTGTTGGTTTTGCATTTGGAATACGAAATACCAATGCAGAAGCAGGCATCCTTAAAAGCCGGATTAAATTATGCCATAGCCAATGCCTGCAAAATTTCTTTGGGAATTTCAGAATTGCCATTTACTTATCATTATGGCATATCGTGCACCATCAAAAAACTGCAAATCGATGGAGCAATCGCGATGCACCAAATTTTAGGCTTCACCCCTCGCCTTTCGTTGACCTTACCTATTAAACCGAACAGCATACCATGAAAGTGAATGTATATGTATTGCTGTTGTTGCTTGTAAACATCAGTACTATAACTGAATTGCATGCACAAGGAAGTTTTCCTAACGAAAAAAAAGTATTGGATCAATTGATGGAACAGTTGACCGAGAATACCGATGCCGATTTGGATTACCAACAAATAGTAGATGAATTGCAATTCTTCATGTCGCACAAAATCAATATCAACAAAGCAGTTGAAAGTGATTTGCTTCCATTATTTTTTCTAACCGAACAGCAAAGGAAAGCCATACTTACCCACCGTATCCGTTTTGGAAATTACCTTTCGTTGCTCGAGTTGCAAAGCATTGCTTGTTTGGATGATAATACCATTACCCTATTGCGTTGTTTTGTACAAACCGATGCCGATTGGACCAAGGATGCGACTCCTTTTATGCATAAACTCAAAACAGGGAAACAGCAGGTATTGTTGCTTTATGAGGCAGAGCCCGAAGTAAAAAAAGGGTATTTACCGGAAACCCGATTGCAGGATAAAGGATACTTGGGTCCATCTTATCGCCTGGCCTTGCGTTACCGATTTCAATACAACGATAAGTTGGTATTTGGCTACAGTGGCGAAAAAGATGCCGGTGAACCCGCGCCGTGGCAAAATAAAAACGGTTTATTCGATTTTAACTCGGTTCACTTTTTTTATAAACCGGCCAATAAATGGATTACTTCAATAGCAGTAGGAGATTACCGTTTGGGATTTGGCCAAGGTTTAACCTTTTCAACAGGAAGGGTATCAAAGAAGTCTGCTTTTGTTTTGTCGCCTGGAAGTACAAGCCAACCTTTGGCTCCATTTCGGTCGTTAAGCGAAAGTGGTTTTATGCGTGGGGTTGCCTGCACCGGTAAATTCGGAAAGATAGCAGTAACGCCATTTTTCTCGTATAAAAAAGCCAGCGCGGGTATTGTCATTTCCGATTCGGCAACGGAAGCAATAAATACCATACAAGTTTCTGGATTGCACCGAACCGCAAATGAAATTGCACAGAAAAATAAAATTAATGAAACCACTTACGGAATGAATGTAAACTTAAGTAACCAAAGTTATTCGGTTGGATTTACAGCGGTGACTAGCTCCTTTGATTTGCCATTCGAAAAACCAACAGCAGCATACCAATATTTTAAACCAACACAAAAGCAAATCAGCAATATTGGCACCGATTATACTTTCCGGTGGAAGAATTTGTTTTTCTTTGGTGAAGTAGCGACACAAGTTAACGGAGGTAATGGCATGTTAAGTGGCTTGGCAGTTCCTTTACATCCCCGATTTGATTTGCTTTTATTGTATCGCAAGTACGATAAAAACTACCATGCTTTGTATGCAAACACATTTGGCGAAAATGGCCAAGGAAACAATGAAAGTGGTATGTATACTGCATTTGTTTATAAGATAAATCGACATTGGAGTTTGCATACGTATGTTGATTTTTACCAATCAGATTGGCTAAAGTACAGGGTGGATGGACCTTCGCATGGAAAAGAGTTTCTTTCCGAATTGCAATATCAACCCAACAAAACAGCAGCTTTGCATTTACGGTATCGATTTGAAAGAAAAGGATTAAGTGAAGTTGGAATTGCCGTAACGGAAGCCACGAAACGAAATCTCAGAATCCAATACCAGTATCAGGCAACTGAATTAATAAGCGCCAAAACCAGGTTAGAGTTTTCGAAATACGAAACAGCATTTCAACCTGCCGAATTAGGAACCATGCTATTTCAAGATTTTAAAATCGCGTTTGCCAACACCAAATTGGTTTGTAACACCAGGTTTACCCTCTTTTCGGTTCATGGTTACAATGCGCGAATTTATATGGTCGAAAACGATGTTTTGTATCAGTATGCAGTTCCGGCATTAAACCATACCGGAAATCGGTTTTATGTTTTATTACACTATCCTATTTTCAGAAACATGGAATGTTGGATTAAATACAGCATCACACGATATGCTGATACCACAACTATCGGAACAGGAAATGAGGAAATTTTAGGGAATACAGTGCAGGAAATAAGGATGCAGGTGAGGTTAGGGTTTTGAGGAAAAGTGTTGAAGTACTAAGTGTTGAAGTTGAATAAAAATGACACCTATCCAAAATTTCAATCGTCTGCCGCAAATCCCGCTAGGAATTTAATATCGGTAGATTAAATAATTGGAATGGTCGAATCCCGTCAGGGATTCAACATCGCGACGCGGGAAAATTACGATTATGATAAGGTAAATTCCTGCTTACATTTCATAACAAAGAAATGTATTCACGCATTACAAATGTGAAAGAGCTGACATCTATTGTTGTGGATTTGTATTTGATAGTCGCGGTGTTGAATCCCTGACGGGATTCAGGGGTTTCTCTTTTAGTTTTACCGATATTTAATCCCTGACGGGATTCGAGTTAATTATTCTCACCAAGGGATTCAACATCGCGACGCGGAGAAATTATGGTTACGATTAGGTAAATTCATTGCCAATGATTCGTTTCCAAAGAAATGTTTTCACACATTACCAATGCGCGTGAACTTTGAAATGATGCGCTTCCAAAATTTCAATCGTCTGCCGCAAATCCCGCTAGGAATTAAATATCGGTAGCGAAATAAAAATGGAATGATCGAATCCCGTTAGGGATTCAACATCGCGACGCGGGGAAATTACGATTATGATAAGGTAAATTCCTTGCCTACATTTCATTACAAAGAAATCTATTCACGCATTACAAATGCGTGTGACCTGTGAAATGATGCCCTTCCAAAATTTCAATCGTCTGCCGCAAATCCCGCTAGGGATTAAATATCGGTAGCGAAATAAAAATGGAATGATCGAATCCCGCCATGTAATTGATACCCATCCTAAATTTTAATCGTCTGCAGCAAATCCCGTCAGGGATTAAATATCGGTAGATTAAATAAATGGAATGATCGAATCCCGTCAGGGATTCAACATCGCGACGCAGGAAAATTATGAATACGATTAGGTAAATTCATTGCCAATGATTCGTTTCCAAAGAAATGTTTTCACACATTACCAATGCGCGTGAACTGTGAATGATGCCCTTCAAAAATTTCAATCGTCTGCCGCAAATCCCTCTAGGAATTAAATATCGGTAGCGAAATAAAAATGGAATGATCGAATCCCGCCTTGTAATTGATACCCATCCAAAATCACAATCGTCTGCAGCAAATCCCGTCAGGGATTAAATATCGGTAGATTAAATAAATGGAATGTTCGAATCCCGTTAGGGATTCAACATCACGACGCGGGAAAATTATGAATACGATTAGGTAAATTCGTTGCCTACATTTCATAACAAAGAAATGTATTCACGCATTACAAATGCGATAGAGCTGACATCTATTGTTGTCGATTTGTATTTGATAGTCGCGGTGTTGAATCCCTGACGGGATTCAGGGGTTTCTCTTTTAGTTTTACCGATATTTAATCCCTGACGGGATTCGAGTTAATTATTCTCACCAAGGGATTCAACATCGCGACGCGGGGAAATTATGGTTATGATTAGGTAAATTCATTGCCAACGATTCGTTTCCAAAGAAATGTTTTCACATATTACCAATGCGCGTGACCTGTGAAATGATGCCCTTCCAAAATTTCAATCGTCTGCCGCAAATCCCGCTAGGGATTAAATATCGGTAGCGAAATAAAAATGGAATGATCGAATCCCGCCATGTAATTGATACCCATCCAAAATCACAATCGCCTACAGCAAATCCCGTCAGGGATTAAATATCGGTAGATTAAATAAATGGAATGTTCGAATCCCGTTAGGGATTCAACATCGCGACGCGGGGAAATTATGAATACGATTAAGTAAATTCGTTGCTGACATTTCTTACCAAAGAAATGTTTTCACGGATTACAAATGCTCGAGAAAAATGAGCAAACAACCCCCTTTATTTCGCAATCAACTGCCAAATATCGTTACCAAAAATCAATACCATGAGTGATAAAAGAATCACCATTCCAATGGTTTGAATATACTCCATTACCTTTACGCTAAGTGGACGTCCGGTTACCATTTCGATGAGCAACAATACCACATGTCCACCATCGAGTGCCGGAATTGGCAGGATATTCATGAATGCAAGTCCAAGCGAAATTAAAGCAGTAAACAACCAAAAACGACTCCAAACCCAGGTTCCTCCATAAAACTTTGCAATGCCAATTGGCCCTTGTACGGCTTTGTTTGCCGGGATATCCCCATTAAAAATTTTACCCCAACCTTTTACTTGTAAAGAAATGGTTTCTTTGGCCTTATCCAATCCACTTGGAAAGGATTCGAAAAATCCGAATTGAACCGAATCGTAAACCAATTCATTTGAATTAACACCAATTCCAATCTTTCCATTGGCATCGATTTCTACCGGTAAACGAACGGTATCGGCATTGCGAAGAATGGTAAATGTGGCTGTTTTGTTGTTGTTTTCACGGAGTATTTTCTGAAATTCATCAAAAAACTGAAAAGAAAAAGAATCAACTGCCAGAATTTTATCATTGGATTGAATTCCGGCCTTTTCAGCGTTGTTATTGGGTACTACATCCGAAACAAAAAATGTTTGACGAGGCAAAATAAAATCAGGTTTGGCCTGTTCGGATAATTTTTTTGCAAAATCTTTTTGCAGGGTGATGCTTACTTCTTCCCCATTTCGATTTACCAAATAAGTGGTATTATCTCCAATTAAAGCATCAATATCAATTGCATCTTCAAAATATTTAATTGGTTTTCCATTCACGGAAATCAACTGATCACCCGTTTTAAAACCAACCTCTTCGGCGAGTGGAGATGCAATAATGCCATATTTAACCGAACTGTTTAAAGTACGTTGCTCGCCATAATAATAAGAAAGCATAGCAAAAATAAAGATACCGGCAATCACATTCATCACCACACCACCAACCATTACAATCAGACGTTGCCATGCCGGTTTGCTTCTAAATTCCCAAGGTTCGGCAGGTTTTTGCATTTGCTCTTTGTCCATGCTCTCGTCGATCATTCCGGCGATTTTTACATAACCACCCAATGGTAACCATCCTATCCCCCATTCGGTATCTCCCTTTTTAAACGATATAATTTTCTTACCCCAGGCATCAAAAAAGAGGTAAAATTTTTCGACACGGATACCAAAGGCACGTGCTGCCCAGAAATGTCCCAATTCGTGTAAAATAACCAGTAGAGAAATGCCCGCTATCAGCTGGGCCGCCATAATCAATCCTTGCATTTAGTGTATTTTGTTTTAAAGTGATTTTGCGTTTAAGCAATTATTTAATATTCTTTTAAATCTATTTGAATTCCGAACAATAGAAGAAGTATGTCATTAAAAATTAAAGTATGAACATACAAAGTTCTAATCTTGGGGCTATGCGCCCCAAACCCGCCCCTACTTTTTTTCTTAGTCAAAAAAAGTAGGCAAAAAAGACAAGCTCCGCCTCCGCTAAGCTTCGTCGGACAGGCGCCACGAAGCTCCCACTGCACTTGTCCACGCTTACCCCCGCCGTTTTGGCGACCAGCCCGCCTTAATAATGTAGATCTAAGTTTCAAATAAATATTTTAAATATAAAATGATAATACTACAGCTAGTTTTTTAAGCAATGGTGGTATAAACACCGGTTACATCATCGTCTTCTTCAATCAAATCAATTAAAGCGTTTACTTCCTCTTCTTGTTCAGGAGTTAGTTCGGTTGGACTGGTTGGTTCGCGGGTTAATTCGGCATTAAGGATGGTTACTTTTTTATCCTCCAATGCATTTTGCATCCGCCCAAAATCTTCGAAAGAAGTGGTAATATAAATTGCGCCTTCATCCACATTTATTTCATCCGCTCCAAAATCAATCATATCGAGTTCAAACTCCTCCATATTTATCCCTGTTGCGTCAATTTTAAATTCGCCTTTTCTTTCGAATAAAAATTCCATCGACCCTTTAACGCCTAAAGCGCCGCCTTTTTTACTAAAGTACAAGCGTAAATTTGCTACCGTGCGGTTTGGATTATTAGTTGCCGTTTCGATCATAAAGCCTACACTATGCGGGCCTTTTCCTTCGTAAACTAGTTCTTCTAAATCGCCTTCCTCTTTATTAATTGCACGTTTAATAGCGTTATCGAGATTGTGCTTTGGCATATTTACCATTTTAGCTTTGGCTAAAATCATGCGCAAACGCGGGTTTCCATCGGGGTCAGGACCTCCAGCTTTTACCGCAATTGCAATTTCTTTTCCGATACGGGTAAATGCTTTGCTCATTTTTGCATAACGAGCAAACATTTTATGTTTACGTTTTTCAAAAACCCTTCCCATTTTGTAAATCTGTTATTTTAGTTTTAATATTAGTATCCGTCGCCATCAAATACATTG